>CBDICN010000002.1:1535000-2339468 GCA_965277355.1 Beijerinckiaceae bacterium | reverse complement strand
CCGCGGCGGCATCGGCAACCAGGGCCGCGGCGCTATCGGGCCGGGCGGCGCGGCGGCGATCGGCGCGGCGGCGGGCTTTTCCGGCGGCTTCCTGGCCGGCACCGGCGCCCAGCGCCTCGAGGACATCCGCCGGGACCGCCGCGAGGAGGTCGAGGACGGCCGCACCTACATCCGCGAGCCTGGCCGCACCATCGTCGAGGACGGCGACCGGGCCTACATCGTCCATGACGAAAACGACCGGTTCCGCGAGCTCGGCTACGCCGTGCGGCGGGAGCGCAGCGGCCGCGGCTACGTCGACGCGATCGAACGTCCGGACGGCGTGCGCGTGCTGACCTACACGACGGCGGACGGGCGCATGCTGCGCCGCGTCAAGCGCTACCGCGACGGCCGCGAGGTGGTGCTGATCGATAACGCGTACGCGGGCGGCGTGCGCCCGGTGCAGGACGACGTCGTGGTGCTGCCGCCGCCGCCGATCGGCATTCCGCGCGACCGCTACATCGTCGACTACCACGAGTCCGATCCGGGGCTGATCTACGACACCTTCGCCGCGCCGCCGCTGCAAGCCCCGCCGCGCCGTTACACGCTGGACCAGATCCGCTACAGCCCCGACGTGCGCCGCACCCTCCGCTCCGTCGACATCAACACGATCAACTTCGACAGCGGATCGTGGACGGTGCCAGCCGCCGCGGCCGGCAAGCTCGAGGCGCTGGCGACGGCGATCAAGCGCACGATCGCCAACAACCCGGATTCCGTGTTCCTCATCGAGGGGTTCACCGATGCGACCGGCAGCCCCACCGACAATTTGTCGCTCTCGGATCACCGCGCGCAATCGGTGGCGGCGATTCTGTCGAAGACCTTCCAAGTGCCTCCGGAGAACCTGACGACGCAGGGCTACGGCCAGCAGAACCCCAAGGAGAATACGCAAGGACCCTCGGCGGCGAACCGCCGCGTGGTGGTGCAGAACATCACGCCGCTGCTCGCCGCCGGCGGAACGCCGCCGCGCTGAGGAGCGCGAGCCGCCCGGCGCGCCGGGCGGCTGGTTCATCGATTCCCTCTCATGGCGCAGCGGCAGGACGGCAAACGCGGCGACCCAATCTTGGCAACGCCCAACGCGGCGGCACAAGGAGCTGTGCTCTTGCCCAAAAAACTTGATCCTTGGCCGAAAAAAATCTTGTCCCCGGCGCGAATCGGCCTACATTCTCTCTTGCCCAAATCGCACGTGCCTGTGGTCGTGTGTCGGTGGTTGGCGTTCCGGACAAGAGGCCGGTGAACCAACTCTAAAGCCGGCAGCCGGAGCGAACCGGTGAACCCCGCCAAACGGGGGACACGACTTAAAGCAACGACGGACCGGGCTTTTTCGTCTCTGTCGGCCTCCAACGCCGACTTACCGAAGAGGCTAGTCTCTCTTGCCGGGCGTGCGGATCGCGGGGCTCACCCAGATCCAATCGATGGCTTCGACCTTTCAGCACGAGTGCGTTCTCGCGCGGAGTTTTCGAATCCACGGCGCAGCATCTGACCTGGCGTAGCCGGCGGCATCAGCCAACGGCGATCCAAGTCGCGGATGGCATCGTCACGTCGCCGGCGCGTCTCCAACACGCGCGGGCAGCGCACGGTGTCGTTCACCCCTTTGCTCACATTCGTATGTCCGACCTGGACAAGGGTCGGCACGAAGGGATGCCGCGATGACACAGAAAATCCAGCAGTTCCTCCGCGCGCGCCGTGACGTCGGCAACGATTGCGGCCCCTGCCTCGTCGTCGACCTCGACGTCGTGCGCGACAACTACGCTACGTTCGAGCGGGCGATGCCGGACAGCCGCGTCTACTACGCGGTCAAGGCCAATCCCGATCCGGCGGTGCTGAACCTGCTGGCGCAGCTCGGCTCCTGCTTCGACGCGGCCTCCGTCGTGGAGATCGAGCAGGTGCTGGCGACCGGCGTCATGGCGGAGCGCATCTCGTTCGGCAACACCATCAAGAAAGAGCGCGACATCGCCCGGGCCTACCAGCTCGGCATCCGCCTCTTCGCGGTCGATTGCGAGGCCGAGGTCGCGAAGATCGCCCGCGTGGCGCCCGGCTCCAAGGTGTTCTGCCGCATGCTGTGCAACGGCGACGGCGCCGAATGGCCGCTGTCGCGCAAGTTCGGCTGCGACATCGCCATGGTGCCGCGCGTGCTCGAGCTGGCGCACCGCCTCGGGCTCGTCGCCTACGGCTTGTCGTTCCACGTCGGGTCGCAGCAGCGCAACCCGGCGATGTGGGACGGCGCGCTGAAGGCCGCCTCGGCGATCTTCCGCGATCTCGCGGAGCGCGGCATCGCCTTGCAGATGGTCAACCTCGGCGGCGGGTTCCCGACCAAGTACCTGAAGAGCATCCCGGCGGTGAAGGCCTATGGCCGGTCCATCTTCGAGTCGCTCCGCAAGCACTTCGGCAACCGCATCCCGGAGACGATCATCGAACCGGGCCGCGGCATGGTCGGCAACGCGGGCGTGATCGAGGCCGAGGTCGTGCTGATCTCGAAGAAGTCCGACGACGACAAGGTGAAGTGGGTCTACCTCGACATCGGCAAGTTCGGCGGCCTCGCCGAGACGATGGACGAGATGATCCGCTATCCCATCCGCACCGCCTACGACGACGACGCCAAGGAGCCGTGCGTGATCGCGGGGCCGACCTGCGACTCGGTCGACGTGCTCTACGAGAAGGAGCCCTACCTCCTTCCCGTCAGCCTTGAGATCGGCGCCAAGGTGCTGATCGAAGGGACCGGCGCGTACACGACGACCTATTCGGCCGTCGGTTTCAACGGCTTCCCGCCGCTGAAGAGCTACGTGATCTGAGGATCGCACCTCCTTCTCCCGCTCGCGGGGGAAGGAGGTCCCGGCGTCAGCCGGATCGGATGAGGGTCTTCGAGCTTCTCGTCCGGCGCAGACCTACGCGGCATCTCCCCTCATCCGACCCGACCTCGTCGGGCCACCTTCTCCCGCAAGCGGGAGAAGGCAACCCTCGCATTTTCTCGAACTCTCCGAGGGGTTCCACCGATGGTCCAGCCCACCCGCGTTCCCGCCGCCGTCATGCCGTCGCCCCGATCGCGGCAGGCCTTCATCGATCCGTTCGTGGTCGACGTCGAGCGGCCAGGCGACGCCGACGCGCGCGAGTTGCTGCTCGACCGCGCCTTCGGCCCGGCCCGTGCCGCCAAAACCTGCCAGCGCCTTCGCGCCGGCCGGCTCCCGGCGCGTGGTCTGTCGCTGGTCGCGAGAACCGCCAGGCTCGGCGGCGGCGCGGTCGTGGGTGCTTCCGCGGATCGGGAGATCGTCGGGACCGTGCGGCTGTGGCACATCGATGCCGGCGGCGTACCGGCGCTGATGCTCGGTCCGCTCGCGGTCGACGCGCGCACCCGCCGATCCGGGGCCGGCGCCCGCCTCATGGAAGCGGCGATCGATCGTGCCCGCGCGCTCGGCCACGATGCGATCCTGCTCGTCGGCGACGCGCCGTACTATGCGCGCTTCGGCTTCGAACGCCGCCACACGATCGGCCTGCACATGCCCGGCCCGGTCGAGGACGCGCGCTTCCTCGGGCTCGAGCTGACGCCGGGCGCGTTCGCGTCCGCACGGGGGCCGGTCAGGGCCACCGGAGCCGTCGACCTCGCCGCGGGATGGGCGCTGCACCGGCCGAAGCCGCGCCGGGCGGCGTGAGCCATGGCTGAGCGCCTTGAGCAGATGCGATCAAGTCCGCAGGCGAGTTGGACCATCAAGGACGTCGAGAAAGTCTGCCGGGAGCACGACGTCCGATGCGCTCCCGCGCGTGGCGGCAGCTCGAACTAACAGGTTGCGCATCCTTCGCAGGCCATGAGTCGCCGCACGGTCGTCACTTGCTTCCGGCCCGCGATGCGGAGAGGCCGCGCGCACTCCTTCTCCCGCTTGCTGGAGAAGGTGGCCGCAGCCCGCGCCCGTGCACAAAAGAAAGCACGGCCGGGCGGCGCCACGCCTCACGGCCGGTCGCCGCAGCCCGCGCCCGCGCAACCAAGGAAGGCCCGCTCCCCGCGCGGCGAAGATGACCTCTTTTCCGGATTCTCCGGCTGGAAGTCTACGCCGCCTTGGCGGCCGCCGGGTTCACGCTCTTCTCGGCGATCGCGTTGAACTGGTCGTCGCCGGCCTTGCTGTCCTTCAGCGCCTCGCGGAGCGGGGCCAGCGCCTCGGTCTTACCGGAGGCCCGGGCGTAGGCTTCCATCGAGCCGTAGGAGGCGACGCGGAACGCCTGCTGCTGGTTGACGGCGACGATGAGGGCGGCGTCGCGCACCGGACCCTTCTCGGTCTCCTGCACCATACCTTGGACCTCGTGGACCATGGCGGTGGCGATCTTGTTGTCGTTGGTCTGGACCGGCGCGCCGATGGCTTTGAACACCGCCTCGATCTTGCTCGCGTAATCCTTGCTCTTGGTGCCGGTCTTCTCGAACAGTTCCTTCAACGAGGCGTCGTGGCTGGCGGCGGCCATGTCGGGCGCGGCCTTGCCGATCTGATGCTCGAAGTCGAGCACATAGGTCATCGCGGTCACGAGCAGGTCGTGGACGGTCTTGATAGTCATGAAAACTCCGGTCTGCCGCAGACGCATGGTCGCGAGACGGCAGAGGCTTCAATCGCGACCGGTGAGGCGCGTTGCCTCCGGCGGCCGGATGCGGGAGAGACATAAGCGCGCGCGCCGCGCGGTAGGCCGGGCCGCCGCTGTCACGCGAACATTGCACCGCAGGACGCGCGCGCTCCTTCTCCCGCTTGCGGGAGAAGGTGGCCCGACGTAGTCGGGTCGGATGAGGACGCCGGGCGTGAGGCTCGTTGTTTCGGCATTCCTCTTTCGCATCACCCTCATCCGACCCTTGCTGACGCAAGGGCCGACTTCTCCCGCGAACGGGAGGAGGTCGCACCTCACGGGAAAGACGAGACTATGACGGACTGGCCGGTGCATGGGACCATCTCGGGACCGATCGTGATGATCGGGTTCGGATCCATCGGGCGCGGCACGCTGCCCCTCATCGAGCGCCACTTCGGCTTCGATCCCGAGCGCTTCACCGTCATCGATCCCGAGGACAAGGACCGCGGGCTGCTCGACGAGCGCGGCATCCGCTTCATCCAGGAGCGGGTGACGAAGGAGAACATGGAGGAGCTGCTGCGCCCGCTGCTGACGCAGGGCGAGGGCCAGCCGTTCATCGTCAATCTCTCCGTCGAGGTGTCCTCCACCGCCGTGATGCGGCTCGCCCACGAGCTCGGCGCGCTCTACGTCGACACGGTCGCCGAGCCGTGGCCGGGGTTCTACACCGATCCCTCGCTCTCGGTGTCGCAGCGCTCGAACTACGCTTTGCGCGAGGGCGTGCTCGACCTGAGGCGCGAGCTCAGGGGCAAGGGACGCCAAAGGACGGGTGCGACCGCCGTGTCGTGCTGCGGCGCCAATCCCGGCATGGTGTCGTGGTTCGTCAAGCAGGCGCTGCTCAACGTCGCCGCCGATTGCGGGATCGACGCCGGCGAACCGGCGAACCGCGAGGACTGGGCGAAGCTGGCGCAGCGCGTCGGCGTCAAAGGCATCCACATCGCCGAGCGCGACACCCAACGCGCCGCCAAGCCGAAGCCGATGGGCAGCTTCGTCAACACTTGGTCGGTCGAAGGCTTCGTGTCGGAAGGGCTGCAGCCGGCCGAACTCGGCTGGGGGACCCACGAGAAGGCATTGCCCGCGGAGGGCCGCCGCCACGACTTCGGGCCCGAATGCGCGATCTACCTGATGCGGCCGGGCGCCGGCACGCGGGTGCGCTCGTGGTGCCCGACGCCCGGCGCCCAGCACGGCTACCTGGTGACGCACAACGAGGCGATCTCGATCGCCGACTACCTCACCGTGCGCGAGGGCCGCAAGGTCGCGTACCGTCCGACCTGCCACTACGCCTATCGGCCGGCGGACGACGCGGTGCTCTCGCTCGACGAGATGGCCGGCGCGCAGTGGCAGCGCCAGCCCGGCGGCCACATCCTCGACGAGGACGAGATCGTCGACGGCATCGACGAGCTCGGCGTGCTGCTCTACGGCCACGCCAGGAACGCGTACTGGTATGGATCGCAGCTGTCGATCGAGGAGACGCGCCGCACCGCGCCCTATCAGAACGCCACCGGCCTGCAGGTGACGTCGGCGGTGCTCGCCGGCATGGTCTGGGCGCTGGAAAACCCGGAGCGGGGCATCGTCGAGGCCGACGAGGTCGACTTCCGCCGCTGCCTCGAGGTGCAGCGGCCCTATCTCGGCCCGGTGATCGGCCGCTACACCGACTGGACGCCGCTGAAGGATCGCGGCGTGCTGTTCCCGGAGGATACGGACCAGGACGACCCCTGGCAGTTCAAGAATTTTTTGGTGCGGTAAGAGCGCGTCCGGCGGGGCTTGCGTCGGGTGTGAGATATCCTTTTCGTAAGAGCGGCCGTTCATGGCCGCCGTTCATGGAAGGCATGCGATGCGGATCGATTGGCAAGCCGCGCTGATCGTCGGAGCCGCGATGCTGGCGCTCGCCGCCATTTCGGCGAAGGCCGAGGTTCACTTCGGCAGCAACGTCTTCGTCGGCGGCCACGACCTCTCCCACCAGACCTTCAGCCGGCGACGCCGCGCCGTCTTCACGATCTACGCCCGGCCGATCCGCGGCGCCGGCTGCGTGACGCGTGCCGACGGCCGCGGCGGCAGGGTGCTGAGATGCCGTCTGCAAACCGTCCCACACTGATCGCGCGGCCACGGCGCGAGCGTCGTCGAACGATACGAGGGCGGCATTCGCAGCGATCGCGCGATGATGCGGACAGGAGTCTTGGTCAGGTGAGGATCTTGGCGGCGCTGAGAAGGGCCTTGTAGAGGCCCCACGCCACCGGAATGGCGACGATGAGCCAGGGGATCAGCGCCGGACCCGAGAAGCGGCCGAGCCCGATGCCCTGCGCGGATCCCGCTTGGGTCCCGACCGTGCCGGCCGCCGCGTTGGGCACGGCGTCCTTGCGCATCAGCCATCGCTCGTGCACCGGCCGCACCAAGAGGTTGCACACGAAGCCCAGCGCGAGCACGCCGACCATGATGTACATGACGGTGTTGTAGACCTGGGTCTTCGGCACGCCGGCGGCGATCTGCTGATCGCGCACGCGCACGATGACCTCCGATCCGACGACGCCCGCCGCCGACCAGGCCGTCAGCAGCCGCCCGTGGATGGCGCCGACGAACTTGGTGCCGAAGATGTCGGCGAGGTAGGCCGGCACCGTCGCGAAGCCGCCGCCGTACATCGAGAGGATGATGCACAGGGCCGCGACGAACAGGGCCTTGGAGCCGGACGTCGCCAGGCTCGGCACCGAGGCGTAGAGGATCATGCCGAGCACGAAGAAGGCGAAGTAGGTCGCCTTGCGCCCGATCTTGTCCGAAATGGACGCCCAGAAGAAACGGCCGCCGATGTTGAACAGCGACAGCAGGCCGACAAAGCCCGCGGCCACGGCGGCGATCGCCGCGAGCTGGCCGGCATCCGGTGTGGCGCCTGGCTGAAGACCGATCAGCCTGCCGCCGAAGATCGTCTGCAGCATCGGCGAGGCGATCGACAGCACGGCGATGCCGGCCGTCACGTTGAGAAACAGCACGCCCCAGATCATCCAGAACGACAGGGTCTTGTGGGCATCGTCGAGGTTGACGTCGTCCGACGAGATCAGCCGGCTCGTCTTGGCCGGCGAGACGAAGCCCTCCGGCGTCCAGTTCTCGGGCGGGACCCGGTAGCTGAGCGCGCCGATCGCCATCACCACCAGGTAGAGAATGCCGAGTACGATGAACGTCTGCATCACGCCGGGATCGGTTGCGGTCTTGAAGCCTGCCACGTTGAGGTTGAGACCGATCAGCGGCCAGCGCACGACGTTGCCGCCGGCCATCAAGAGGTTCGCCAGCGGCGCGCCGATCATCGCGCCGCCGCCGAAGCCCATGATGGCCATGCCGGTCGCCATGCCGCGCCGGTCGGGAAACCATTTGATCAGCGTCGAGACCGGCGAGATGTAGCCGAGCCCGAGACCGAAGCCGCCGACGAGGCCGAGGCCGACGTAGAGGAGCCAGAGCTGATGGACGTAGACGGCCAGCGCGCTGATGAGGAAGCCGCCGCCCCAGCAGAGCGCCGCGACGAGACCGGCCTTGCGCGGGCCGGCCCGCTCGAGCCAGCCGCCGAACAGCGCGGCCGAGATGCCGAGAAACACGATGCCGATCTCGAACGTGACGACCGTCGACGAGTCGGGCCAGTTGCAGGTCGTCGTCGTGAGCATCTGGAAGAAGCCCAGGCCCTTGCAGGCCGCCGCGTCTTGGTTGGGGATCGCCCTGGCAAGCGGCTTCCAGAACACGCTGAGCGCGTAGGCCATGCCGATGGAAAGATGGATCGCCAACGCCGCCGGAGGGACCAGCCAACGGTTGAACCCCGGCTTGGCAACGGTTCGCGCACGCTCCAGGAATCCGGCTTCGGCTCCCATCGGTCGTGTCGCATGATCAACGGCGGTCATTCCACACTATCTCCGGTTGGCGCGTTTTTGAGCGCGTGCTTGACGATCACGGGCAACTTATCCGCAAGGCCCCTCATTGCAATGGGCTTGGCGGAGCGCCCCCGCAAGCCGTTCGACCGGGGGATTGCGACGGGGGATTGCGATTGAAGGGTTGCGACCGCCGGCGAGGGCGGACGCCGCTGCCTGGCGTGCCGACACTTCATTCGGGCTTGTGTGGGCGGGCGACGCCGCACCGGACGCCATCGGCTCCCGGAGGGACGATGACAGAGATCACCGGCGTCGGCATCGACTTCGGCACGACGAACAGCGTGCTCGCCCTGGCGCATGCCGACGGTCGGGTCGAGAGCCGGACGTGGCCCACGGCGGACGGCCCGACGGCGACGTTTCGCACCGCGCTCACCTTCTGGCGCGAGGGCCGCATCGTGCACCATGCCGCGGGACCGGCGGCGATCGCGCGGGCGGCGGCGCCCGTCGGCGACCAGCGTTTCGTGCAGTCCCTCAAGACCCATCTCGCCAGCCGCGCCTTCTCGGAAACGCGGCTCTACGGCGCCCGCTACACCATCGAGGCGCTGGTCGCCCTGTTCCTGCGCGATCTCACCGGAGCGGAGCCTCTCGCGGCGCCGATCGTCGGCGGCCGGCCGGTCGTCTTCGCCGGCGCCAATCCGGACGAGGCGCTCGCGCTGTCGCGGCTGTCGGACGCCTACGCGCAGGCCGGCCTGCGCGACGTCGACTTCGCGTTCGAGCCGCTCGGCGCCGCCTACTGGTATGCGCGCGACCTCGCTCGCGAGGAGACCGTGCTCGTCGCCGATTTCGGCGGCGGCACGAGCGACTTCTCGCTGCTGCGTTTCGGCCGCGAGGGCGGCCGCCTGCGGTCGATCCCGCTCGCCCATACCGGCGTCGGCATCGCCGGCGACGCGTTCGACTACCGCATCATCGATCACGCGATCGCTCCGCTCATCGGCAAGGGCGCGACCTACGCCTCCTTCGGCAAGCAGCTGCCGATCCCGGCCTATGTGCACGCCTCCTTCTCGCAATGGCACCAGCTGTCCTGGCTGAAGTCCGGCAACACGCTCGCCGAGCTGCGCAAGCTCGCCGAGGCCAGCACGCGCGGCAACGAGCTCGAGGCGCTCATCACCATCGTCGAGATGGATCTCGGCCTCGCGCTCTACCAGGCGGTGGGCGCGCTGAAAGCCGCGTTGTCCACGCGGGACGCGGCGACATTGCGCTTCGACCACGAGGGGGTCGAACTCACGGCCGCGGTGTCGCGTCGCGACTTCGAGGATTGGATCGCGGGCGATCTCAAGGCCATCGACGGCGCGCTCGCGGAGGTGCTTCGTCTCGGCGGCGTCGCGCCGGCGGCGGTCGATGCCGTCTTCGTGACCGGCGGCACGTCCTTCGTGCCGGCCGCGCGGCGCCTGTTCGATCGCCGCTTCCCGGCCGAGCGCATCCACCAGGGGGATGCCTTCCAGTCGGTCGCCTCCGGGCTGGCGCTGATGGCGGCCGACGACCGAGAGCGACGGTGACAGCCCGCGCCGCGCGGCTCTGCGCGGCTCGCATCCGCTTGCGCGCCACGCAGGGTGGTTTAGGGTCCCCCCGTCTCCCGGGATCGTTTCATGTCATCGACGTCCGACCAGCTCATCGACCGGCGCCGCCTGCAGCGCCGGCTCTCGCTGTGGCGCGTGCTGACGTTCGCGGCGCTGCTGATCGCGGTGGTCGTGGCCGGCTTCCGCCTCACCGGCTCGAACGATGGACCGGTGGGGATCCTGCCGCATGTCGCGCGGGTCTCGATCACCGGCCTCATCGTCGGTGACAAGGACACCATCAAGCTCATCGACGACGTCGCGAAATCGAATGCCTCGGCGGCGCTCATCGAGATCGACAGCCCAGGCGGCACCACGACCGGCTCCGAACGCCTCTACGATGCGCTGCGCCGGCTGTCGGCCAAGATGCCGACGGTCGCGGTGGTTCGCGGGCTCGCCGCTTCCGGAGCCTATATCGCCGCCGTCGGCACCGACCACATCATCGCGCAGCAGACGTCGCTGGTCGGCTCGATCGGCGTCCTGTTCCAGTTCCCCAACGTCGCGGATGCCCTGGGCAAGCTCGGCGTCAAGGTCGAGACGATCAAGTCGTCGCCGTTGAAGGCCTCGCCGAGCGGCTTCGAGCCGACCACGCCCGAGGCGAAAGCGGCGATCGATGCGCTGGTCGTCGACAGCTACGCCTGGTTCAAGGCGCTGGTGAAGGACCGTCGCAAGATGGACGACCAGCAGTTGGCCGCGATCGACGACGGCCGCGTCTTCACCGGCCGGCAGGGCGTCCCGCTCCACCTCGTCGACGGGTTGGGCGAGGAGCGCGACGCGATCAAATACCTCGAGCAGGAACGCAAGGTGCCCGCGAACCTCCCGGTGCGGGATTGGAAGACCGACTCCGGCTTCGCCGGCTTCAAGCTCTTCAGCTTCGCGGCCGGCGCCGCCAACGCGGCCGGTCTACCGTCCTTGGCGAGCGTCCTCGCGCAAGGCCAGTCGCTGGCCGAAGGCGGATCTTTGTCGGGCTTAGTGGCAATCTGGCCGGTGCGCTAAGTCGTCGCGGAATTCGTGCAACCTTCTAAAGCCGCAAGACTTTTCCAGCTTGGATATCAAGTCAGGAAGTGTCCATGATCAAGTCTGAACTCGTTCAGCGGATTGCCGACCGCAACCCTCACCTCTACCTCCGCGACGTCGAGAAGATCGTCAACGCGATTCTCGACGAGATCACCAAGGCTCTCGCCAAGGGTGACAGAGTGGAATTGCGCGGGTTCGGCGCGTTTTCCGTGAAGCGGCGCGAAGCGCGCGTGGGCCGCAATCCGCGCACCGGCGTGCACGTCGAGGTCGAGGAGAAGGCCGTGCCTTTCTTCAAGACTGGCAAGGAGATGCGCGAGCGGCTCAACGAAGGCTATCTGAGCTGATCTTCCCTGAATTTCAGCCTATTCACGGGCTCGGGTGGGTTGCGGGATCGCTCCGCCTGTTGGTACACCAACACCGATCGCTCGATGGCTCGTAAGAGACGCGGCGCCTCGGAACCAGGGTGAGCGACCGGTGGCCACATTCTTCAAAATTCTGATTCTGGTCCCGATCGCCGTCATCATCCTGGCGTTCTCCTTCGCCAACACGCAGATGACGTCGGTGTCGTTCGATCCTTTCGCCGGCCCTGGAAGCTCGACCGCCTTCGTCCAGGCGCCGTTGTTCGTCGTGTTGTTCCTGACGTTGATCGTGGGCGTCATCGTGGGCGGCATCGCGACCTGGTTCACCCAGGGCGCCAACCGGCGCAAGGCGCGTCTCTCCCGCGAGGAAGCGGAACATTGGCAGGAGCAGGTCCGCCGCATGCGCGATCAGCCTCCCGTCGCCGCGGCGCCTTTGGGACGTGCCGCGGCGCTTTCGGGACGTGACGCGGCGCTTTCGGGACGTGGCCTGGTACGCGTCGACGACTACCGCCTCTAGCCCGTCGCGGCACGCACGAACCGTGGACGAGCGCGCGGAAGCCTGGAACGAACGTCCATGGCGTTGCTGATCAAGATCTGCGGCCTGTCGGAGCCGGCAACGCTCGCGGCTGCGCTCGAGGCCGGCGCCGACCTGGTCGGCTTCGTGATCTTCGAGAAGAGCCCGCGCCACGTGCCGCTTGATTACGCCGGCGCTCTCGTCCGGCGCGTGGCCGGACGGGCGAGGACGGTCGCCCTCACCGTCGATGCCGACGACGCGACGCTCGCGGCGGTGGCCGAAGCGGTCCGCCCGGACATCCTCCAGCTGCACGGTCATGAGAGCGTGGCCCGCGTCGCGCAGGTCCGGGCGCGTTTCGGGCTGCCGGTGATGCGCGCGCTCGGCCTCGCCACCCGCGACGACCTTGCCCAAATCGCGGCGTTCGACGCGGTCGCCGATCATCTGCTGTTCGATGCCCGTCCGCCTGCCGGGGCCGGGACGCCCGGCGGCAACGGCGCGACCTTCGACTGGTCGCTGCTCGACGGAATCGCGACACGGCGGCCCTATCTGCTGGCCGGCGGCCTCACTGCGGAGAACGTCGGCGACGCCGTCCGCGGGACGCAGGCGCCGGGGCTGGACGTCTCGTCGGGGGTGGAGAGCGCGCCCGGCGTCAAGGACGCCGCGAAGATCGCGCGATTCATCGCGCGCGCCAGGGCTGCCGATGGGCCGCGGATGCCGCGCTTGGAACGCGCGCGCCGGTCGGCTAGACATCGCCTCTTCAGCGACAGGCGGCTCCCGTGACGATCAGCGTTCCCAATTCCTTCCGGCTCGGTCCCGATGAGAACGGGCGTTTCGGCCTGTTCGGCGGCCGCTTCGTGGCCGAGACCCTGATGCCGCTGATCCTCGATCTCGAACGGCATTACGAGGCGGCGAAAGCCGACCCGGCGTTCAAGGCCGAATTCGACGCCTTGCTCTCGCACTACGTCGGGCGGCCGAGCCCGCTGTACTACGCCGAGCGCCTCACGCACCATCTGCGCGAGCGCGCCGAGGCCGCCGGCAAATCTCGTCTAGGCACCCCCGGGGGCGCCAAGATCTACTTCAAGCGCGAGGAACTGAACCACACCGGCGCGCACAAGATCAACAATGTGCTCGGCCAAATCCTGCTGGCGCGCCGGATGGGCAAGACGCGCATCATCGCCGAGACGGGTGCCGGCCAGCACGGCGTCGCGACCGCGACGGCCTGCGCGCGGTTCGGCCTCGAGTGCATCGTGTTCATGGGCGCCGTCGACGTCGAGCGGCAGAAACCGAACGTCTACCGCATGACCATGCTGGGCGCGAAGGTGGTCGCCGTGCAGTCCGGCGCGCGGACCTTGAAGGACGCGATGAACGAGGCGTTGCGCGACTGGGTCGCCAACGTGCACGACACCTTCTACTGTATCGGCACGGCGGCCGGCCCTCATCCCTACCCCGCGATGGTGCGCGACTTCCAATGCATCATCGGCGACGAGACGAAGCGCCAGATGCACGAGGCCGAGGGGCGCCTGCCCGACTCGATCTTCGCCTGCATCGGGGGCGGCTCCAACGCGATCGGCATCTTCCACCCGTTCCTCGACGACCCGTCGGTCGAGATTTTCGGCGTCGAGGCGGCCGGCTACGGGCTCGACAAGGCCCACGCCGCGTCTCTCGCCGGCGGCAAGCCCGGCGTGCTGCACGGCAACCGCACCTACCTCTTGATGGACGAGCACGGCCAGATCGAGGAGGGCCATTCGATCTCCGCCGGCCTCGACTATCCCGGCATCGGCCCCGAGCACGCCTGGCTGCGCGACTCGGGCCGCGTCACCTACCTGTCGGCCACCGACGACGAGGCGCTCGCCGCGTTCTCGCTGTGCGCCAAGCTCGAGGGCATCATCCCGGCGCTGGAGCCGGCGCATGCGCTGGCCCGCGTCTTCGACGTCGCCCGGGACCGCCCGCGCGACCACCTGATGGTCGTCAACATTTCCGGGCGCGGCGACAAGGACCTCGCCCAGGTCGCGGCCCACGTCTCGGGCGAGAGTCTCGGCGGGACGTGATCGGGCCCGGCTTCCGCGTCACTTGGCTTTCGCGTCACTTGGCGGGGCCGTCCGCCGTACGCACCTCGAAGTCGTCGAGACCCTTGGCCTTGTAGATGATGTAGGAGATCAGCCACGCGGCGAAGAACAGGCCGATGATCAGGAAGCCGATGTTGTTGAAGTTGTCGTTCAGCAGGCCGATCACCTTCCAGCCGCCGTCCTTCAGGCCGAACTGATCGGAGAGCAGGCCGAGCGCCTCGATGCCGCCGATCACCAGGGCGACGACGATCGAGACCGCGGTGATCGTCATGTTGTAGTACAGCTTGCGCATCGGCTTGACGAACGCCCAGTCGTAGGCGCCGAGCATCATCACGCCGTCGGACGTATCGACGAGCGACATCCCGGCGGCGAACAGCACCGGGAAGATCATGATGGCGAGGATCGGCAGCCCCTTGGCGGCCTGGGCAGCCGAGACGCCGAACATCGAGACCTCGGTCGCCGTGTCGAAGCCGAGGCCGAACAGGAAGCCGACCGGATACATGTGCCAGCTTCGGGAAACCAGCCTGAACACGGGCCGGAAGATTCGCGCCAGCAGGCCGCGCTTGGCGAGGAAGACCTCCAGGTCCTCCTCGACGTAGGGCTTGCCGCTGCGCACCAGCCGGTAGCTCTGGTAGATCGACAGGAAGATGAGGATGTTCATCAAGGCGACGGCGAACAGGAAGAAGGTCGAGGCCAGCGTGCTGACGACCCCGCCGATGCCCCGGAGCGACTGGAAGCTGCCGAGCATGGTCGCCGCCCAGGCGACGAGCGCGGCGACGACGATGACCACCGTCGAGTGGCCGAGCGCGAAGTAGAAGCCGACCGAGACCGGACGCTGCCCGTCCTGCATCAGCTTGCGCGTGACGTTGTCGATGGCGGCGATGTGGTCGGCGTCGACCGCGTGCCGCAGCCCGAGGCCGTAGATGGTGAGCGCGACGACGAGAAGGCCGGGCTTGTCGTGGAACGCGATCAGCGCCGCGATCCAGGCGCCGACGTTCAGGAAGGCCAGGACGGCGTAGATCGCGACGAGCCTTACACGCAGCCGGGGAGAACTCTCGTCGAACAGCGTCTTCAAAGCAAACCGCATCGCCAACCCTTATTGACTCGGCAAGACGTGAAGGATGCAAGCAAAAACGAGACCGGATCAAGATGTTGATGGGTCAAAATCAGTATAGGATGAGGGGGTATCGCAAGACTGAAGGTCGCGGCGCCCCGGTGCGGCGGCGCGGTCTTCGAGGCCGACAAGAAAACAGCAGGTACCGGCCGTGTCCCGGCTCAGGAGGCGGCGAGCCTGTCGCGCGCGTCGGCCGCGTCCTTCAGCATCTGCCCTTTCAAGGCGTCGAGATCCTCGAACTTCTCCTCGGCGCGCAGCCAGGCGATGAAGTCGACCGCCATGGTCTTGCCGTAGAGGTCTCCCTCGAAATCGAACAGGAAGACCTCGAGCAGCGGCGCGCCGTTGTCGACGGTGGGACGGCGCCCCCAGCTCGCGACGCCCGCATGGGAGCTGTCGTCGACCTCGGCGCGCACGGCGTAGATGCCGTGGCGGAGGCGGCAGCTCGCGTCGGCCTCGATGTTGGCCGTCGGGAAGCCGAGGGTTCGGCCGAGCCTCTGGCCGGGCCGAACGGTGCCGCTGATCGAAAACGGGTGACCCAGCAGCATCGCGGCGCGTTCGACGTCGCCGGCCTCCAGGGCCGCGCGGGTGGCGGTCGACGACGCGGTCATGATCGCCCCGGCCGCGTCCGCCTCGATCTTGCTCACGATGTCGACGGTGAAGCCGTGCTCCGCACCCGCCGCCTGGAGGATGGCCGGCGTGCCGCCGCGCTTGCTGCCGAAACGGAAGTCGTAGCCGGCGACGATCCCGCCGATTCCAAGCCGGCCCACCAGAACCTGGCGCACGAAGTCGGCGGCCGAGAGGGTCGCGAGGGCGGCGTCGAACGGCAGGACGATCATCCCGTCCATGCCGAGCCTCTCGACGAGCCTCGCCTTGGCCGCGACCGGCGTCAGCCGGAAGATCGTGGACGCGCCGGCGAAATAGTCGCTCGGATGCGGCTCGAAGGTCAAAATGGCAGCCGGCAGACCGCGCGACGCGGCCAACGCCCGCGCCCGCTGCATGACCGCCTTGTGACCCCGGTGGATGCCATCGAAGTTACCGATCGCGACGACGGCGCGCTCGAGCCCCGGCGGCGGTACGGCGGGGTCCTTGGCGAGGATGAAGCGCCGCTGGATGGTGTCATCGGCCAAGGTCGGGATCGGCGTTCCGAGGGGTCACGCCCGCGGGGAGGGCTCGGCGGACCCTGCCGTGGCCGACACCGATCGTCAAGCATAAGGCAAGGGAACGACGACGCGGGCCGTATACATCGGCATTTTAGGTCTGTGTTTAAGCCATTCGCAAGCGCTCGACGCCTAAATGATCGCATCCAGTGCAGCCCGGATCCGTCGCTCCGGCGAGAACGGACGACGCGCGGGGAGGATTAAATGACCGCCGATTTCGCAATGCCAATTCTTGTGGTCGATGATTATCAAACAATGGTCCGCATCATCCGCAACCTGCTGAAGCAGATCGGTTACGAGAACGTGGACGAGGCCGCCAACGGCGAGATCGCGCTTCGCAAGATCAGGGAGAAATCCTACGATCTCATCATTTCCGACTGGAACATGGAGCCAATGACCGGCTTCCAGCTGCTTCAGAACGTTCGCGAGGACCGCTCGATCGCCACCGTCCCCTTCATCATGGTGACGGCGGAATCGAAGACCGACAACGTCGTTGCCGCACGCCGGGCGGGCGTCAGCCACTACATCGTCAAGCCGTTCAACGCGGCGACGCTCAAGGTCAAGATCGACGCGGTCTTCGCCGCGGCCGCCGCGGCCTAGCCCGGCCAAGTCTAGCCGTTGCCGCGGGCTCCATGCCAGCTTCAGTCAACCATCCCGGGGGACCCTGCGAGCCCGGCGGCGATCGTGTTCGATGCCCACTCGATGAAGATGCGCACGCGGGGCGAGAGCTGCCGCCCTTCGACGTAGAGCAGGTAGACGGGACTATCCGTCGGCGGATAATCCGCCAGCACCTCGATCAGCGCGCCCGTTTCGAGGTCGTGGGCGACGCGGTAACGCGGCACCTGGATCAGGCCAAGGCCGAGCCGGGCCAGGCTGGCGTTCGCCGCCGCCGCCGATACGGTGACGGATACGGGGAGTGAGACCATCCGCACGCCCCCATCGATCTGGAGCTCGAGCGGCATGACCGCCCGCGTCGCCGTGGACACAAAGCCGATCATGCGGTGGCCTGCCAGATCCTCGGGCGACGTCGGAACGCCGTACCGCGCGAGGTAGGCGGGGCTGGCGAAGGTGCCCTCGGCGAGCACACCGAGCCTGCGGCCGACCAGCGCGCTGTCGGCAGGCTTGCCGACACGAATGGCGCAGTCCACGCCTTCGGCGACCATGTCGACCAAGCGGTCCCCCTCGCCGATATGGAGCTGGACATTAGGATAGCGTTCGAGGAACCCCGGTAGGCCAGGCAGCAGATAGTGCTCGGCGAACCTGCTGTGGACGTCGATCCGCAGCGGCCCGACCGGCACCGTCCGGGCGGCGGTGGCTTCGGCGTCATCGATCGCCGCCAAGATCGCCAGACAACGCCGGTAATAACCCTCGCCCTCCGCCGTCAGCGTCACTTTGCGCGTGGTTCGAGCCAGCAAGCGGACACCGAGATGCCGCTCAAGCTGCTGGACAGCCTCCGACGCACGCGAGCGCGGCAGACCGAGGTCTGATGCCGCCTGCGCGAAGCCGCGCCGCTCGGCCACGCGCGTGAAGGCCTTCATGGCTTCGATCCGGTCCATCGATTGTTCCAGTTTTTCGGCCAGTGAGTATTGAGTTGAGCCTCTAAACGACACCAGTCGCAAGCCGTATGTGACGGATCAGCAAGAAGGAGAACTCCCCATGGCTGACGCACGGCGCTGTGCCATCGTCACCGGCTCGTCCAAGGGCATTGGCGCCGCCGTCGCGGAACGGCTGGCGCAAGACGGCTTCGCCGTCGTCGTCAATTACCGCAGCGGTCGCGAGGCGGCCGACGCGCTCGCGGCCAAGATCGAGACGGCCGGCGGCCAGGCGATCGCCGCCAAGGCCGATGTGAGCGACCCGGCGGCGGTCACCGCCTTGTTCGACCAGGCGATCGACGCGTTCGGCGGCGTTGACGTGCTCGTCAACAACGCCGGCATCATGAAGCTGAAGCCGGTCGCCGAGACAGAGGATGCGCTGTTCGACGAGCATATCGCGATCAACCTGAAAGGCACGTTCAACGGCCTTCGCGAAGCGGCGCGGCGGATGCGCGATGGCGGCCGGATCGTCAGCTTCTCTTCGAGCGTCGTCGGATTGTATCAGCCGACCTACGCCGCCTATGCGGCGACCAAAGGCGCCGTGGAAGCCATCACCCACATCCTTGCCAAGGAACTAGGCAAGCGCGGCATCACGGTGAACGTCGTCGCGCCTGGCCCGGTCGCGACCGAGCTGTTCCTCGGCGACAAGTCCGATGAGCAGGTCGCGGCCGTCACGAAGATGATCCCGCTAGTGGATAACGTCATTCGATAGAGTCCGTCGTGGGATTCCCGTTGGGCCGCGGTCGTGCGAGTCTTCGGGATGCGCACAGGGATCAGGATCGAAGTCACCATTGCCGACGAAGCCCGCATGAAGGCGATCGTCGCCGATCGCGGCAGCCCGCAGAACCATGTCTGGCGCTGCCGCATCGTGCTGCTGACCGCCGCCGGGCTCGGCACCAACGCGATCATGCGCGAGGCGAACGTCGCCAAGACCGCGGTGTGGCGCTGGCAGGAGCGTTTCATGCGGGAGGGCGTCGCCGGCCTCTTGCGCGACAAGACGCGGCCGCCCGGCAAGCCGCCGCTGCCGAGGGAGGTCGTCGACAAGGTCGTCGCCCTGACGCAGTCCGAGCCGCCCGGCGAGACGACGCATTGGACCGCGCCCGCCATGGCCGAAGCCATGGGCATCAGCGTTTCCTCGGTTCAGCGTATCTGGAAGGCGCATGGGCTGGCGCCGCATCGCGTCCGCCGCTTCAAGCTGTCCAACGATCCCCTGTTCGCCGCCAAGCTGCGCGACGTCGTCGGCCTTTACGTCGATCCTCCGGCGCACGCCATCGTGTTGTCGCTCGACGAGAAGAGCCAGATCCAGGCGCTCGACCGCACCCAACCCGGCCTGCCGATGAAGAAGGGCCGGCTCGGCACCATGACCCATGACTACAAGCGCCACGGTACGACGACGCTGTTCGCCGCCCTCGACGTGCTCGAGGGAAAGGTCATCGGGCGCTGCATGCAGCGTCACCGGCATCAGGAGTTCGTCCGCTTCCTCAACGCCATCGAGGCCGAGGTGCCGGCCGGAAAGACGGTCGAGGTCATCCTCGACAACTATGCCGTCCACAAGCACCCGAAGGTTCTCGCCTGGCTCGGCCGCCACCCGCGCTTCACCTTCCACTTCACGCCGAAATCGGCTTCCTGGCTGAACGCCGTCGAGGGCTTCTTCGCCAAGCTCACGCGGCGACGGCTCAAGCGCGGCGTCTTCCGTTCGATCGTCGATCTTCAAGCCGCCATCAACCGCTTCCTCGCCGAGACCAACGAGGCCCCGAAACCCTTCCATTGGAAAGCCGATCCGGACAAAATCATCGCCGCCGTCAAACGCGGGCACCAAGTGTTGGAATCTATCCACTAGGACGGCTTGGCGAGCCCGAGGATATTGCCCGCGTGGTGGCGTTCCTCGTCGGGCCAGATGGCGGCTGGGTCAACGGCCAGGTGCTGCGTGCCAATGGCGGCATCGTCTGAGGAGGGGGTCCATGAACCAGATCGCCCTGGTCACCGGCGCATCGAGCGGCTTCGGCCGCATGAGAGGATCTGCCGATTGCAGGCGCCGCAACCGTTCGCGGAGGTCGGCCTTGCTGACCAGCTCCACCCCGCCGTTTGAAGCGGCATCATCGAACCGAGGAGTCTTCAATGCCATTCGCCAACTTCAAAGTGCCGCAAGCCGCTCTCTCTAAGGCTCAGAAAGAAGAGATGATCCACCGGACCACGTCGATGTTCGCCGAATATTTCGGGGAAGCCGTCCGCCCCAACACCATGGTGTTGATCGAGGAAGTGCCCGACGGTGGCTACGGCCGCGCCGACGAGGTCTTTGTGATCCCCGATGCTTACCGGGCCAAGGACCAAGGCTGAGCAGACGCGGCCAAGCCCGGCCAAGCCTTGGTACGGCCAGTCTTAGCCCGGCTAAAAGCTGCCAGGCGTTGTTAGCTTGGCAAGGTCCAGGCGAGGGCGCCGAGCGCCGCCGTCGGCGCAAGACCGGCCTGCGACAGTAAGCGTCGCAGCGCCGCCTCGTCGAGCGCCGAGCCGCGTCCCGCGACGTGCAGCGCCTCGCGGTGAATGCCGGAGGTGATCAGCAGCGAGGCGATGCCCTGGTTCATCGCGCCGCGCATGTCGGTGTGGGTTGCGTCGCCGACCGCCAGCACCCGATCCTTCGGCGTCTTCCCCCCGATCCGCTCGCCAAGCGAGAACGCGAGATCGTAGATCGGCGCGAACGGCTTGCCGGCCTGGATCACCCGGCCGCCCAACGCCTCGTAGCGGGCGGCTATGGCGCCGGCGCAGTAGACGAGCGTGTCGCCGACCTCGACCACGATGTCGGGATTGGCGCAGACGAGCGCGAGATCGCGCTCGCGGATCAGCCGGAGGTTGGCGTCGTAGTCCTCGGGCCGGTCGCCGGTCGCATCGAGGCCGATGCCGATCACCAACTCCGCCGCCTCAATCGGCACGATCTCCGGCGGCCGTGGGCCGAGCCGGGCCGCCTCCTTGTAGAGGGCGTATTCCCCCTTCGGGCCGATGCTGAAGAGCGGCGGGCAGCCCGCATCGACGATCATCGCGATGGTGACGTCGCCCGAAGTGGCGATGTCGTCGTAGGCGTCGCGCGGCACGGCCAACGCGTCGAGGCGGCGCCGGACCTGGCTCGCCGGGGCCGGCGCGTTGGTGATGAGGATCACCGTGCCGCCCTGCGCCCGGAAGCGCCTCAGCGCGTCGACGGCGGCGCCATGGTGCTCCACGCCGTTGTGGACGACGCCCCAGACGTCGCAGAGCAGCAGATCGTAGTCGGGCGCGAGGTCGGCCAGCCCGCGGTCGAGCCTCGGCAGCGGATGGGTGTCGGTCATGAGCGGTTCGGAAGCCCTTCTCGGCCAAAGGTCGTGCATCGCAGCCAAGGATCGCCGGTCGGCCCGCTCGTTGTATTCGATCCCGGCCGGAGCGCAGGGTCGAGAACGGTTCTGGAGCGGGAGTGTTGCGATGATGGCGATGGCGGCCCCGGGGCTGGTGCTGTTCTCACTGTTCTTCGGTTTCGTGGGCCTGTTCGTCGGTGCCGCGTTCTTTCTCCTTCCCGCCGCGCTCGGCCTGGTGGTCGGGGCGGCACTGATCGCACGCGAAGCATTGCGCGTGCGCTGGATCCGGCGGTTGCAGCAAGGCGGAATCGCCGTGCAGGCTCGGACGGAGCGGCGCGAGCGAGCCTCGGTGCGGATCATGGACATGACGCCGGTCCGCCTCGTTTGCACCGCGCTCGCCCCCGCGCCGTTCGGCGGAACGGTCTACCGCAGCGATTGGTACGCCCGTCCGGCGGCAAGCATCGAGGACCTTCCCTCCGGTCGTTCCCTTTGGCCGGACCTCCGCCGCGGGCGCGCCGGTACGCGGCGAGTTCCCGGACCATGCCGGAGCCCTGCGTCCGGTTCCCACTGATCCTATGGCCGGGTGCAAGGCGCAGATGCGGGCAGGATCCGAAGCGCAGACCGCGCATCCGCCGGGCGCCCGATGCGTTAAGCCGTCGAAACGCCGAACAAGGCAGGACGACATGACGACGTCTCTCGACCCATTCCCCCAGCCCAACGACCTCGATGCCTTCTGGCTGCCCTATACGGCGAACCGCTCTTTCAAGCGGCGTCCCCGCCTCGTCGTCAAGGCCCGGGGCATGCGTTACACGACCGATGACGGCCGCAGCGTCATCGACGGCACGGCCGGGCTGTGGTGCTGCAACGCCGGACATGGCCGCGACCCGATCGTCAAGGCGATCCAGGCGCAGGCGGCGGAGCTCGATTTCGCCTCGCCGTTCCAGACGGCGCATCCCAAGGCGTTCCGGCTGGCGAGCCGCCTTGCCGCGCTCGCGCCGGGCGACCTCGACCACGTGTTCTTCGCCAATTCCGGCTCGGAGGCGGTCGACACGGCGCTGAAGATCGCGCTCGCCTACCACAACGTGACCGGCAACGGGACGCGCCAGCGCCTGATCGGGCGCGAGCGCGGCTATCATGGCTGCGGGCTCGGCGGCACCGCGGTCGGCGGCATGGTCGCCAACCGCAAGGCCTTCGGCACGCTGCTGGCCGGAGTCGATCATCTGCCGGCGACCTACAACCGCGCCGAGCAGGCCTTCACGATCGGCGAGCCGGCCTGGGGCGGCCATCTCGCGGAGGACCTCGAGCGCCTCGTCGCCTTGCACGACGCCTCGACGATCGCCGCCGTCATCGTCGAGCCGATGGGCGGCTCGGCCGGCGTGCTGCCGCCCCCGCGCGGCTACCTCGAGGCGCTGCGCGCGATCTGTGACAGGCACGGCATCCTGCTCATCTTCGACGAGGTGATCACCGGCTTCGGCCGGCTCGGCTTCGCCTTCGCGTCCGAGCGCTACGGCGTCATCCCGGACATGATCACCTTCGCCAAGGGCGTCACCTCCGGCACGGTGCCGATGGGCGGCGTCATCGTGCGCGGCCACGTCCACGACGCCTTTATGCGCGGGCCGGACCATGTCACCGAACTGTTCCACGGTTACACCTATTCCGCCCATCCGCTGGCCTGCGCCGCCGCGCTCGCCACGCTCGACCTCTACCGCGACGAGCAACTGTTCGAACGCGCGCGCGGGCTCGAACCGGCCTTCGCTGCCGCCCTTCACGCCCTCCGCGGCGCGGGACACGTCGTGGACATCCGCACGCTCGGTCTCGCCGGGGCGATCGAACTCGCCCCGCGCGAGGGCGCCCCCGGCCGGCGCGGGTTCGAGGCGGCGGAGCGCGCGTTCTTCGAGCACGATCTGATGGTCCGTCAGGCCGGCGACGCGATCGTGCTGACGCCGCCGCTGATCGTCGAGGAGGGCGAGATCGCCGAGATGGCCGAGCGCGTGCGCCAGGTGGTCGACACGCTCGAGTAGATGTCCTTCGGGTGTTTGGTTCTCTGGGCGTTTGGTTCTCTGGGTGTCTGGTCCTTGGGACGCGGGGCGCTCCTAAAGCGTTCCGCTTCGAGATCAAATCGACATGCCGCCAGAGACCTCGATCCGCTGGGCGTTGATCCAACGGTTGTCCTCGGACAGCAACGACGCGATCATCGGGCCGATGTCGTCGGGCAAACCGGCACGCCCGAGGGCCGTTATGTCCGCGACGCGCTTGTTAATGTCAGGATTGTCGCGGACCATGCCGCCGCTGAAATCGGTGGCGATGGCACCTGGGGCGACGGTGTTGACGGCGATTCCCCGCGGTCCGAGCTCCGCCGCCAGGTAGCGGGTGAGAACCTCGATCGCGCCCTTCATCGAGGCGTAGGACGCGCTGCCCGGGAAGGTCACGCGCGTGAGACCCGACGAGATCGTCACGATCCGGCCGCCGTCGTTGATCAGCGGGAGGAGCTTCTGCGTGAGGAAGAATACACCCTTGAAGTGGACGTTATAGAGGCTGTCCAGTTCGTCCTCGGTCGTCTTCTCGAATGCGTTGTGATGTGACGTTCCGGCGTTGTTGACGAGATAGTCGAAGCGCTCGCTGCCAAACTCCGCGAGCGCCTGGCGCACGCTCCGCACGAACGGATCGAAGGCGGCGACGTCGCCGGTATCGAGCCGCAGGGCGATCGCCTTTCGCCCGGCGTCCGCCTCGAGGCCGACGACCTTTTCGGCCTCTGCCCGATTGGCGTTGTAGGTGAAGATCGAAGCGACGCCACACTTGGCGAGGCCGAGGACGGTACTGCGGCCGAGGCCACGGCTACCGCCCGTGACGATTGCGATCTTGGGCTTCGATGTGAGCAGATTTTCCGGCGGCATCTTATGCTCCAGCAATTTTTCTTCGGAGCGAAATATGCCCACACCAGCGCCCGGGGTGAATGCCGGAACTCTTCGCATTCTTGCCTATTCCTGCTTTGAACCCTGTATCGAAGCGAGCATTCAGAGAGCGTGGCTATGTCGGATCCGCTCGTTGAAGCCGTTGACCGCTATACGAGCACGCAGGGGGGAAAACCCCCCTTCGCGACGGCGATCGACGGCCTTGCCATCCTGCGCTCGGACCACGAGAAGCGACCGAACCACCTGATCTTCAAGCCCGCGCTCTGCATCACCGTCCAGGGCGCTAAATGGACGATGTTCGGTGACCAGCGGTTCGAATACCGCGCAGGGCAAGCGCTGGTGGTCAGCGTCGGGATGCCGGCCCTCGGCAGGGTGACGGAAGCCAGCCCCGACAAGCCCTTTCTGGGCATCGTCGTCGAGTTCGACCTGGCGTTGATGCGCACGGTCATGGAGCAACTCGAGACGCCCCCGGTCGCCAGCGGCGATCTCGGGCACGGCGTCTTCGTGACCGACTTCGATGGCCCGTTGGCGGATTGCGCGCTCCGGATGGTGCGCCTGCTCGACACGCCGAGGGCGATCCCGACGCTTTATCCCGCCATCATGCGCGAGATCTGCTACTGGCTTCTAACCGGTCCCCACGGCGGCGAGGTCGCCAGGATGACGCTGGCCAACAGCCACGCGCACCATGTCATCAGCGCGATCCACGCCTTGCGGGATCGTTTCGCGGAAGCCGTGCGCATCGATGAACTGGCGGCCGTCGCTCGCCTTAGCCCGTCGGCGTTTCACCGCCAGTTCAAGGCCCTGACCTCGATGACGCCGCTGCAGTACCAGAAGCAACTCCGGTTGCTGGAAGCCCGTCGACTGATGGTCTCGGACCCGATCAACGTCGGGACGGCGGCGTTCCAGGTCGGATACGAAAGCCCCTCGCAGTTCAGCCGCGACTATTCCCGCATGTTCGGGACGCCCCCCCGGCGTGACGTCGCCTCCCTGCGGTTGGCCGCGGCCTGACACGCCGCTGTCCGAGAAGAGCCGAACGGCGTTGCGACAGGGGCTCCGTGGGGCTTTAAGACGTTGCGATCTCGCGCCGCCGGGCATCGAGGGACCCGCCCAGCCAAGCGCTTGCTTTGTGACAGGCCGGCTTTTAAGGCTGCGGTCGACAATCGGCGATCTGGAGGCCTTCTTGGCACGTTCGAATTTTCTGTTCACCAGCGAGTCCGTCGCCGAGGGGCATCCCGACAAGCTCTGCGACCGGATCTCCGACGAGGTCGTCGACCTGTTCTTCCGCGAGGGCGCCAAGGCGGGGATCGATCCCTACACCATCCGCGTCGCCTGCGAGACGCTCGCCACCACCAACCGCGTCGTCATCGCCGGCGAGGTTCGCGGCCCCACCATCGATCCGCAGGCGATCGAGGCGGTGGCGCGGGCGGCGATCAAGGACATCGGCTACGAGCAGGACGGGTTCCACTGGGATCACGCCAAGGTCGAGATCCTGTTGCATGCGCAGTCGGCCGACATCGCGCAAGGCGTCGATTCCGGCGGCAACAAGGACGAGGGCGCCGGCGACCAGGGCATCATGTTCGGCTACGCCTGCCGGGAGACGCCGGAGCTGATGCCGGCGCCGATCTACTACTCGCACAAGATCCTCGAGGACCTCGCCCGCGCACGCAAGAGCAAGGACGGCGAGGCCGCCAAGCTCGGCCCCGACGCCAAGAGCCAGGTCACCGTCCAGTACGTCGACGGCAAGCCGGTCGGCGTGACCCAGATCGTGCTGTCGACCCAGCATGTCGACGAGAGCCTGTCGTCGTCCGACATCCGCCGCATCGTCGAGCCGTTCATCCTGAAGTCGCTGCCGCAGGGCTGGGTCACCGAAGAGACGGTCTGGCACGTCAACCCGACCGGCAAGTTCGTGATCGGCGGCCCCGACGGCGACTGCGGCCTGACCGGCCGCAAGATCATCGTCGACACCTACGGCGGCGCGGCCCCGCACGGCGGCGGCGCCTTCTCCGGCAAGGACCCGACCAAGGTCGACCGGTCCGCCGCCTATGTGGCGCGCTACCTCGCCAAGAACGTGGTCGCCGCCGGTCTCGCCGAGCGCTGCACCATCCAGCTGTCCTACGCCATCGGCGTCGCCGAGCCGCTCTCGATCTACGTCGACACCCACGGCACCGGCAAGGTGCCGGAGGAGAAGCTCGAGGCGGTGCTCGGCCAGATCATGCGGCTGTCGCCGCGCGGCATCCGCGAGCATCTGAAACTGAACCGGCCGATCTATGCGCGCACCGCCTCCTACGGGCACTTCGGCCGCACGCCGGACGCCGACGGCGGCTTCTCCTGGGAGAAGACCGATCTCGTCGACAAGCTGAAGGACGCCGTCTCGGCCTAGCGCAACGTCCGCTGTTGCGGACTTGCTCCGATCAGGAAAGCGTAGCGAGGACAGGCCCGTAAGCGTCGCAAAGCGACTCCGAACCAGCGTCCGATGCCGTAGCGCGCAACAATCCTTCTCCCGCTCGCGGGAGAAGGTGGCTCGAGCAGGCAAGTTTACGCAGCCTGCGTACGCTTGGCTGCGAAGTCGGGTCGGATGAGGGATCGTGCCGCTTGGTCGAGGACGCCGAGGTGGAGAGTCCCCTCATCCGACCCCGCTTCGCGGGGCCATCGTCTCCCGCTCGCGGGAGAAGGGAACACGCCGCGCTCCACGGCCGCCGCAGCGGCAAGCCGCTTGCCCAGTATCAGCGCGAACTGGTGCGCACCCTGCTGCCGCGTCTCGCCATCGACGTGTCGGCGCCGGTCGAGCCCGCGACCCTCTTCCCCATCGCGCCGCGGGACGCATGGCTCGAGGTCGGCTTCGGCGCCGGCGAGCACCTGCTGGCATCGGCAGCGCGCCATCCCGAGATCGGCTTCATCGGCTGCGAGCCGTTCCTCAACGGCATGGCCCGCGCGCTGGCCGACCTCGCCGGCGCCGACCTCGACAACATCCGCCTCCATCGCGGCGACGCCGGCGAGCTGATCGATCGCCTGCCGGATGCGAGCCTCGGCCGGGTCTTCATCTTCTATCCCGACCCCTGGCCCAAACGCCGGCAGCGCAAGCGCCGCTTCCTGTCGGACGAGATGCTGTCGCGCCTCGCCCGCGCGATGCGGCCGGGCGCAGAGTTGCGCTTTGCCAGCGACATCGACGATTATTGCGGCTGGGTGCTGACCAGGCTGCTGCGCTCGCCCGACTTCGTCTGGACGGCGGAGCGGGCAGCCGACTGGCGGAGCCCCTGGCCGCATTGGGTGCGCACGCGCTACGAGACCAAGGCCTTCGCCGAAGGCCGGCGCGGCTGCTACCTCACGGCGGTGCGAGTGTAGGCCCATCCCTTCTCCCGCTTGCGGGAGGATTCACGCGCCACCGTAGCGCATGAGGCTTATCCCATGAACCTTGAGCCAGGCCTCGGCGCTCCTGTAGTCGGGCACGAGCTTGGCTGTCGTCGCCCAGAAGGCGGCGGAATGGTTCATATGGACGAGATGGGCGACCTCGTGGGCGGCGAGGTAGTCGAGCACGTGCGGCGGCGCCATGACCACCCGCCAGGAGAAATTGAGCGTGCCCCGCGACGAGCACGAGCCCCAGCGACTGGTGGTGTCGCGCAGCGTGATGCGGCGGGCCGCCACGCCGAGCGCCGCCGTATGGCGGGTGACGGCGGCGACGATCTCGGCCCTGGCGTGCCGGATCAGGAAATCCTGCACCCGGCGCGCCACGAAGGGTGCCTCGCCGCTGACGCACAGCCGCGGCGGCCCGCCGTCGCCATCGGCCGCCTCGATCCAGACGGTGCCGCGTGCCCCGGGGCGGTGGACGATCTCGTGGGACACGCCGTGAAACGGCACCGCCATGCCGGGTCCGAACGGGGTCGGCGCCGGGAGCCGGGCCAGGCGGGCGCTGATCCAGCCGGCGTGACGTTCGACGAAGACCTTGGCCCGCACGAGCGATCCCCGCGGCGGGATCGTCAGCACGGCGTCGCCGGTCGCCGCGCGAACCCTGAGCGTGAAGCGGCGCGCCGTGGCGACGCGCTTGATCTGCACCCTGTGAGTCACGCCGGCGTGGTCGACGTCGAAGAAGCTGACGTCGACCCCGCGTAGCGCCGTCTTGGAGCCGCTTGCAGGCATGGCCCATGGTAACGGCTGCCCCGGTGAGTCGCTACGGGTTCGCCTCTCGCCATCCCCCGCGATCGCCCCGCCCATCGGCCGCGCATCGCCGCGCATCGGCATTGACGAACGGCGACCGACCTCCGTACCCTGATCGACCGCGCAACGGAGCGCTGTGCGCCATTGCAGCGAACAGACGGAGACGGTCATGAGTCTGCGCGTTTCGGGTAAAAACCTCGCGATCGGCGAAGCCCTCCGCACCCACGTCCACGGCCGCATCGATGCGGTCGTCGCCAAGTACAAAGCAGGCTCGCCGACAGGCCATGTCACGATCGAGCCCGAAGGTTCGGGTTACCGGGCCGATTGCACCTTGTTCCTCAAGGCCGGCATCACGCTGCAGGTGGAGGCGATCGCGCACGAGCCTTACGCGAGCTTCGACAAGGCTGCCGACCGCATCGAGCGCCGCCTCCGCGACCATCGCAAACGCCAGGTCGATCGCCACTGCGATTCCCCGGCCGCCGGCGCGGCCCTGACCGGCGCGGATCTTGCCGATGCCGGCGGGGATTTTGCCGGCGCCGACGAGGAGCAAGTCGAGCCGGCCCCCGGCGCGCCCGGCGAGCAGGCGACCTTCCCCGCGATCGTCGCCGAGCACGGAATCGGCTTCAAGGAGATGACGGTGGCGGCGGCCGTTCGGGCTCTCGACGAGGCCGCCTGCCCCGTGGTGGTCTTCCGTTATGCGGAAAACCGCAGGATCAACGTCGTTTATCGCCGCGCCGACGGCAACATCGGTTGGATCGATCCGCTGGATGCCGTAAACGGTCGCTCGGCCTGAACGAAAGACGAAGGATGCCGGGTTGACCCGCATTCCTATGTTGGACGAATGAGGTGCGTCGGCCGGCTGCCCAACGTGTGCTTGGTCCGTGTGCTTGGTCGTTCGGTGCGGCGCGGTCGCCGCGACGCCCGTTCTCACGACCGAGCATCGAGGCGAGGGCCGGGCCGACGCCGCACGGATATCGGATCGATGCCTCTGTCAGACCTGATCAGCCGCGACGCGATCTTGCCGTCGCTCAAGGTTGCGAGCAAGAAGCAGGCGCTGCAGGAACTCAGCGAGCGCGCGGCCCAGCAGTGCAGCCTGACGCCGCGCGAGATCTTCGAGGCGCTCTCGCAACGCGAACGGTTGGGCTCGACCGGGATCGGCAACGGCATCGCCATACCGCACAGCAAGCTCGCGCGGATCGATCGGATCTTCGGCGTCTTCGCGCGGGTCGAGAAGCCGATCGACTTCGAATCGCTCGACGGGGAGCCGATCGACCTGATCCTGCTGCTGCTGGCGCCGGAGAACGCCGGTGCCGATCATCTCAAGGCCCTTGCCCGCGCGGCGCGGATGCTGCGGTCGCCGAGCAAAACCGCCAAGCTGCGCTCCACCCGCGACGCCGGGATGCTCTACGCCATCCTCGCGGAAGAGCCCGAGTCCCACGCCGCTTGAGCGGCGCGGTTCGGCGACGCCGAGCGCAGGAGATGCGACGGGAGCGCGCAGCTATCCCCGGATATCCCCCGGCGGGCGGTGTTGCTTGAAACGCGGGCTCGGCTTAACGCCTACTGCTCATGTGAGCCAAGCGGCTGGAGCCCTCGATGCCCGTCAGTCATCTCCCTTGGACGCCGCGGTATCGCCTCGCCGCGTGTCTCGGCGCCATCCTTCTCGGCTGTGCTCCTGCCGCGGCGCGCGAGCCGGCGGATGTGGCCGGGGTTTGGAACCTGTCCCTGCCGACGTCGCACGCCAGCTGCCGCATCATCCTGCAGGCGGAGCGCTCCGACCGGGGTGACTACTTCCTCGGCATGCCGGCTCCGTGCCGCCACGCCATGCCTGGTGTCGAGCGGGTCGGCCGCTGGACCATGCCCGACCCGATGCATCTCTCGCTGGAGGACCCGTCCGGCACCGCGGTGCTGACGTTCGTCGCGCTCGACAACGGATACTCGGCGGCGGCGCCCGAGGGGACATACGCGCTGGCGCAGATCGGCCCCGCTTCGCCCGCGGCGCGCCTCCAGGCCCGCGAGCCCAAGCCGGCCGCCGCCATCGTTCCGGTGGTGAGCAAGCGCCCGGCGACGGGCGAGGCGCGCGAAAACCCCAGCGACCTGGCCGGGCGCTACGCCGTGATGCGCGAGAAGCACGACACGGGCTGCATGGTGACCCTCGACGACAAGACGCGCGGCAAGGGCGGCGGCGATCGTGCGCAACTGGCACCCGGATGCCGCGACCAGGGCATCGTGATCTTCGATCCGTCCTCCTGGCAGATCGTGAAGGGCGAGCTGGTGCTCACCGCGCGGGCCGGCCACAAGGCCCGCCTGCAGAAGGACGACGGCGGCGTCTGGCAGAAGGACCCGAAGGACGGCGGCAAGCCGCTCGGGCTGAAAAAGCTCTAGCCGAATCCCGGTCGTATGGACCTCGGCGCGGTATTTCCCCTCCCCCTTGCGGGGACGGGAAGCTTGCCGCCACTATCGAGGCAACGACCTGTCTTAACCGTCCGCGTCGTCGCGCAGATCCATGCCGCTGGCCTTCAGCATGTCCGGATGCGGCATCGAGATGATGTTGAAGCCGGCATCGACGTAGTGGATCTCGCCGGTCACGCCGCCGCCGAGCTCGGACAGCAGGTAGAGGGCGGCGCCCCCGACGTCGTCGAGCGACACGCTGCGGCGAAGCGGCGCGTGCGCCTTCTGGAAGCTCATCATCGGCCGCGCGTCGGCGATGCCGGCGCCGGCCAGCGTGCGCACCGGCCCGGCGGAGATCGCGTTGACCCTGATGCCGTCGCGCCCGAAATCGGCCGCGAGATAGCGCACGCTCGCCTCCAGCGCCGCCTTGGCGACGCCCATCACGTTGTAGTTCGGCATCACCCGCATCGCGCCACCGAAGGTCAGCGTTACCATGCTGCCGCCAGCCGTCATCAAAGGCGCCGCGCGCGCCGCGACCTCCGTGAAGGAGAACGCCGAGATCAGCATCGTGCGGGAGAAATTCTCGCGGCTGGTGTCGGCGTAGCGGCCCTTCAGCTCGGCCTTGGCGGAATAGGCGATGCAGTGCACGACGAAATCGAGACCGCCCCATGCCGAGGCGATCGCCGCGAACATCGCGTCCACCGAGGCGACATCCTCGACGTCGCACGGCAGGATCAGCGAGGATCCGAGCCCCTCCGCCAGCGGCTTGACGCGCTTGCCGAGCGCCGCGCCCTGGTAGCTGAAGGCGATACTCGCGCCCTGGGCGCGCAGCGTGCGCGCGATACCGTAGGCGATCGAATGGTCGTTGGCGACCCCCATCACGAGGCCGCGCTTGCCGTCCATCAGGAGCCTCGCCCGAGGCTCCGTCGTGCCGGCCGCCGGCTCACGCATCGACGTGCTTCAGGACCAGGGTGGCGTTGGTGCCGCCGAAGCCGAACGAGTTCGACAGCACCGTGCCGAGCGTCGCCGTGCGCCGCTCGCGGACGATGTCCATGTCGGCGAACTCGGGGTCGAGGTCCTCGATGTGCGCGCTCTCGCAGATGAAGCCGGCGTTCATCATCAGCAGGCTGTAGATCGCCTCGTGCACCCCGGTCGCGCCTTGCGAGTGCCCGGTGAGCGACTTCGTGGCGGCGATCGGGGGCGCCTTGCCGCTGCCGAACACCGCGCGGATCGCCTCGATCTCCTTGGCGTCGCCGACCGGCGTCGAGGTGGCGTGCGGGTTGATGTAATCGATCGGCGCCTTGATGCCCTCGAGCGCCATGCGGATGCAGCGCTCCGCGCCCTCGCCCGACGGCGCCACCATGTCGTGGCCGTCCGAGGTGAGGCCGTAGCCGGCGATTTCGCCGTGGATGCGGGCGCCGCGCGCCTTGGCGTGCTCGTAATCCTCCAGCACCAGCACGCCGGCGCCCCCGGCGATGACGAAGCCGTCGCGGTTCTTGTCGTAGGCGCGCGAGGCGACGGCCGGGCTATCGTTGAAGCGCGACGACATCGCGCCCATCGCGTCGAACAGCACCGCGAGCGTCCAGTCGAGTTCCTCGCAGCCGCCGGCGAACATGATGTCCTGCTTGCCCCATTGGATCATCTCGTAGGCATTGCCGATGCAGTGGTTGGAGGTCGCGCAGGCCGACGAGATCGAATAGTTCGCGCCCTTGATCTTGAACCAGGTGGCGAGCGTCGCCGAGGCGGTCGACGACATCGCCTTGGGCACCGCGAACGGCCCCACCCGCTTCGGGCCTTTGTCGCGGGCGAGATCCGCCGCCTCGACAATCGCGCGCGTCGAAGGACCGCCGGAGCCCATCAGGATCCCGGTGCGGGGATGCGAGATCTCCTCCGGCGTCAGGTTGGCGTCGCCGATCGCCTGGTCCATCGCCATATGGGCCCAGGCGGTGCCCCCGCCGTGGAAACGCATCGCGCGGCGATCGACGCCGGTCGCCGGATCGGCCGAAGGCGCGCCCTGCACCTGCGAGCGGAAGCCAAGCTCCTTGAATTTCTCCGCGCACGCAATGCCGGATCTCGCCTCCCGCAGCGAGGCGAGGACCTCCCGCGTCGAGTTGCCGATCGAGGACACGATCCCCATCCCGGTCACGACGACACGTCTCATGGCAATCTCCGCTCCCGCGCCGCCCGGTTCGGTCGGGGTCCGCGTCTCGTGACAGGTATGCGCTGGTTGGCAGGTGTGCGCTGCTTCAAAGGTATGCGCCGCTTCAAAGGTATGCGCCGCTTGGCCCGATCTAAGCGGCCGATGCGGCCTGGAACAGGCCCACCTTCAGGTCCTTGGCGTCGTAGATGCGTTTGCCGTCGGCCTCGAGCCAGCCGTCGGCGATGCCCAGCACGAGCTTCGACTTGAACACGCGCTTGAGATCGACGCCGTAGACGATCCTCTTGACGGTGGGAAGCACCTGGTCGGACAGCTTGACCTCGCCGACGCCCAGCGCCCGGCCGCGGCCGGGCAGACCGAGCCAGCCCAGATAGAAGCCGAGCATCTGCCAAAGCGCATCGAGGCCGAGGCAGCCCGGCATGACCGGGTCGTTCTTGAAATGACAGGAGAAGAACCATTGATCCGGCTTGATGTCGAACACGGCCCGCGCCATGCCCCGGCCGTTGGCGCCGTCCGTCTCCGAGATCGCGGTGATCTGGTCGAACATCAGCATGGGCGGCAACGGCAGTTGAGCGTTACCGGGGCCGAAAAGATCGCCGCGCGCGCAGGCGAGAAGGTGTTCGTAGTCGAAGCTGGAGCGGCGTTCGCTCATGGGTCGGTCTCTGCAAGATGATGGAGGCAGGTTATGGACGCTCATCGCCGCAACGGCTTTCGCACACGCCGGGCAGATGTGGTGTGTCGAGCGCGCGCGGGTCTCTAGCATGCCGTCCGCGAGACCGAAAGCGTGTCGAGGCCGGGGAAGGCCGATGACTTTGGCCGGTGACTTTGGGCCGATGCCCGGGTCTGTCGAAGGTCTGTCGAGGTCTGTCGACCGGCGGCTTGGCCGGCTGCCGCGGAGGCTCTACTGTGGTAACGGCGTTCCGCCTCGCGCTTGCGGAGCGCGCCGCTCAAACCTATAGATGATGCGCCACGGCTCACCGCCGGCTCTGCTAGACGACGGGGGCCTTCAGAAGAATTGCGATGACCAACCTCAGCAAGACGACCGCGCAGGGCCGCTTCGACGCCATGATGGCGGGCTGCCCGGTCCACTCCCTTCGCGCCAAGCTCAAGCAAGCGGGGTTGCGTCCGACGCGCCAGCGCATGGCGCTCGGGCTGCTGCTGTTCGCCAAGGGCGATCGCCATCTCACCGCCGAGAAGCTCTACGAGGAGGCGCAGGAGCTGCGCGTGCCGGTGTCGCTGGCGACCGTGTACAACGGGCTCCACGTGTTCACCGAGGCCGGGCTGCTGCGCGAAGTGGCCGTCGACGGGACCAAGGTCTATTACGACACCAACGTCAGCGACCATCATCACTTCCTGCTGCAAGACACCAACATGTTGATCGACATCCCGGCCGTCACGATCGACCGGACGGTCGTGCCGGACCTGCCGGAGGGCATGGAGATCGCCGCCATCGACGTGGTCGTCCGGCTCCGGCCCAAGGCGGCCGCCAAAACCTAGTCTCGAGGCGTTAGCCTCGCGCATCCGCGAGAGCCTCAGCCGAAGGCTCGCAGCGCCGTCTCCAGTCTCGCCCACTGCGGTTCCGTTCCCGGCATCCCGACGCGCAGCCATGTCGGCTCGCCCCGGAACGGGCGCGTGAGGATCCCGCGTGCCGCGAGGAACGCGAACAGCGCGGCGGCGGCTGGATGGGAGGCGAGCTTGAACAGCGGGGTGCCGCCGAGCACCGCCGCGCCGGCGTGACCGAGCAGGAACTGCAGGCGCGCCGCGTCCGACGCCAGCCGCGCTTTCGTCCGGTCGAGCCATGCCGTGTCCCTCAGCGCCGCCGCTCCGACCGCGATCGCCGGCCCGCTCACCGCCCAGGGTCCCAGCGCGCGGCGGAGCCGTTCGGCACGGTCCAGCGCCAGGACGGCGAAGCCGAGCCGCACACCGGCCAGACCGTACATCTTGCCGAACGAACGCAGCACGGCGATGCGGGTCGCCGGCAGCCGCCCCACGATGCTCGCCTGCGACGGCAGCGCATCGATGAAGGCTTCGTCGACGACGAGGGCGCCGACGCGTCCGGCGAGCGCCAGCAGTTCGCCCGGCGCGGCGAGCCGGCCGTCCGGGTTGTTGGGGTTGACGACGATCGCGACATCGGCCCCGGCCATCGCCTCGAGCGAGGGCGCGCGGCGAACCCGGACGTCGGCGTCGCGGAAGACGCGCTCGTACTCCCCGTAGGTCCGGCCGAGCACGCGGACGTCGCCGCCGCCGTACAGCGCCGGAAGGCGCTGGATGATCGCCTGGGTGCCGGGCGCCGCGACGAGGCCCAGCCCGGGCGGCACGCCGTAGCGCGCCTCGGCGACCCGTTCGAGCCCGGCCAGGTCGCTCTCCTGCGGAAGCCGGGTCCAGGTCTCGAGGGGCAGGTCGCCGATCGGATAGGCCACCGGGTTGATCCCGGTCGAGAGGTCGATCCACGGCCGCGGCGCGCGCGGAAACGCCCGGCGCGCCATGTCGAGGGCGCCGCCATGGTGCGCGAACGCGCCGAAATCGTAGATCGCTTCGCTCACCCTCTCCTCGGACCCATGTGTCGTATCCCGCGTCTCATATCCCGCGATCTGCCTCACCGTTCCTTGCCGTTCCACGCATTGACACGGCCGCGCCCCGCGCCCTACACCCGCTCCGTTCCGACGGTCTTTCTCCACCGGGAAAGCTCGAGAGGGAATGTGGGTGCCCGATGTCCGGGCCGCGAGCCACAGCTGCCCCCGCAACTGTAAGTGGGAAGCTTCGGCGCCATCAAGGCCACTGGACGGTCTGACCGCTCGCGCGACAGGCTGCCGGGAAGGCGGCGCCGCGGCGACGATCCACGAGCCAGGAAACCTGCCGTCTCCAACGCGCGTGTCTCCGGCGGGGTGTCCGGACCACCAGCGTCGTCACGACGCGGCGCGCCCTCCGCCCCAGGTGATCAGGCCGATGAGCGACGCCGCCGTGTCCACAGACATCCCGTCCACAGACATCCCGTCGGAGGTCGCCTCGGACGAGGCCGCGGCGGCCGCGGCGGTGCGGGTCTACGTCTGCACGACCTGCCGCGACAGGGTGGGCAATCCGGGCGCGCGGCCCGGCGCCCGGCTCTACGACGCGCTGTGCGCCAAGGCCGCCAACAAGGCCGCGGACCCTCGCGTGACGATCGTGCCGGTCGAATGCCTCAGCGTCTGCAAGATGAGCGTCGCCATCAGCTTCGCCGCCGAAGGCAAGTGGACCTACGTCTACGGCGTCTCCTCGGACGCCGACGCCGCGACGATCCTCGAGGGCGCCCGGCTCTATGCCGAAGCATCGGAGGGGCTCATTGCCTGGGGACAACGCCCCGACATCCTGAAGAAAGGCGTCATCGCCCGAATCCCGCCGCGGCCGGCCGCCGGGCGATGAGCGGCGGCCTGTCCTATATCCGCGACGGCGCCGAGATCTACCGCCGCTCCTTCGCTATCATCCGCGCCGAGGCGAAGCTCGATCGTTTCTCGGCAGAGGAGGAACGCGTCGCGGTGCGCATCATCCACGCCTGCGGCATGGTCGAGATCGCCGCCGACATCCTGTTCTCGCCGGGCGCCGCCAAGGCCGGGATCGCGGCGCTCGCCGCCGGCGCGCCCGTGCTGTGCGACGCCAGCATGGTCGCCGACGGCGTCACGCGGGCCCGTCTGCCGGCGGCAAACGAGGTCGTCTGCACGCTGCGCGACGGCCGCGTCCCGGGGCTCGCCGCGGCGATGGCGACGACGCGGACCGCCGCCGCGATGGACCTGTGGCGCGACCGGTTGGCCGGCGCCGTCGTCGCCATCGGCAACGCGCCGACGGCTCTCTTCCGCCTCATCGAGATGATCGATGCCGGCGCGGCGCGCCCGGCCCTCGTCATCGGCATCCCGGTCGGCTTCGTCGGCGCCGCCGAATCGAAGGACGCGCTCGCCGCGCGGTGCGACCTCGCGTCCATCGTCGTGACGGGTCGCCGCGGCGGCAGCGCGATGACGGCCGCCGCCGTCAACGCCCTGGCGAGCGCCAGCGAGTGACCACGTCTCCCGGTCGCCTCTACGGGGTGGGGCTCGGCCCGGGCGACCCCGAGCTCCTCACCCTCAAAGCCGTGCGCGTGCTGCGCGCCGCGCCGGTGGTCGCCTATTTCTGCAAGAGCGGCAGGCGCGGAAACGCCCGCACCATCGCCGACGCCTTCATTCCGGTGGGCAGCGAGGAGGTGGCGCTCGGCTACCCGGTCACGACCGAGATCCCGGTCCGTCATCCCGACTATGCCGCCTGCCTCGCCCCGTTCTACGAGGCCAGCGCCGCGACGCTCGCGCGCCATCTCGCCGCCGGCCGCGACGTCGCCCTGCTCTGCGAGGGCGACCCGCTGTTCTACGGCTCGTTCATGCATCTCCACGTGCGGCTGCGCGAGCGCTTCGCCGTCACCGTCGTGCCGGGCATCTCCGGCATGTCCGGCTGCTGGACCGCCGCCGGGCAGCCGATGAGCTGGGGCGACGACGTGCTCACCGTGCTGCCCGGAACGCTGCCGGCGGACATGCTGCGGGCCAGGCTGATGGCGAGCGACGCCAGCGTGATCATGAAGCTCGGGCGCAACTTCGCGAAGGTCCGCGACGCCGTCGACGCCGCCGGCCTGACGGACGCGGCGATCTACGTCGAACGCGGCACGATGGAGGGCGAGGTCGTGCTGCCGTTGCGCGACAAGGCGGACGACGTCGCGCCGTACTTCTCGCTGATCCTGATCCCCGGGCACGGCCGGCGGCCGTGAGCGCGCGCCGGCAGCGGCCCCCGCGTCAACCTCGACGAGGAGGCGCAGGAACGAAGCCCCCGCTGAGATGAGCCCGGCTGCCGCCCCCTCCACCGCCTTCGGCCCCCCTCCCCCGTGCTTCGCACAGGGGATTTGAGCTCCAAGATGCGTGCGTCGGGTAGTCCTTGCGGAGCGGGGAAGATCAGCCGTGCGTCGCAATGCGCTCAGTAAGCGCCGTATCCGTAACCGTAGCCATACGGGCCGCAGTAGCCGGTGTTGTAGTAGCCGTAGCCGCAGGTCGCCGCGCCGGCCACCGCCAGGGCGCCGAGTCCGACGCCGAGGCCATACCCGCCGAAGCCGCGGCCGTAGCCTCGCCCGCCGGCGTAGTAGCCGCCGCCGAAGTGCCCGCCGCCGAAGTGCCCGCCGCCGAAATGTGCGCCGCCGCCACCGAAGTGGCCGCCGCCGCCGAAGCCGCGGGCGTCCGCCATGGTCGGGACGGTAGCGACGCCGGCAAGCAGCGTCAGCGCGGTCGCGCCGGCGAAGAAGGTCTTCTTGAGAACGTTGGCCATCGTTGGCTCCTTTGGTTTGATCCCCATTGATTTCCAGGTGGGGAGCGCGGGCCGTGGCGCAAGGCGGCCCCGGCACAATGGATTGTGATCAAACTTACAAGAAGCTCAAGTGGCGGCGGCGCGGCTCCTTCTCCCGCTTGCGGGCGGGAGAAGGTGGCCCTTGCGTCGGCAAGGGTCGGATGAGGGCGGCGCCGGAAGAGGCGAGCGGGCCGGCCGAGGCCAACGCCGGGCGCCCTCATCCGACCCGACTGCGTCGGGCCACCTTCTCCCACAAGTGGGAGAAGGAACGGCTCGGTGCTCTGCTGCGCAAGGCGGTGGGGTCGTAGCCGGGCCGTTCCTTCTTCCGCTCGCGACTGATGCTCTTTTGCGTTCAGGTCGCGATCGTGTTAGCTCCCTGCCCCACCCCGCTGGACGACATCCCGGCCGGGCGGTCCCGAGGCTCCGGCCTCTTCCCATCAGAAAGGATACCCGATGTCGATCACGGCGGAGCGCAAGCAGGCGCTCATCGGCGATTATGCCACCAAGGCGGGCGATACCGGCTCGCCGGAGGTGCAGGTGGCGATCCTCACCGAGCGGATCACCAATCTCACCGGCCACTTCAAGACGCATTCGAAGGACAATCATTCCCGGCGCGGACTGCTGAAGATGGTGTCGCAGCGGCGCCAGCTGCTCGACTACGTCAAGGGCAAGGACGAACCGCGCTACAAGGCGCTGATCGAGCGGCTCGGCATCCGCCGCTAGCGGCCGCGGCGCCCCGCGCCCGGCCCCGCCTGCGTCACCGGGTCGGCCGCGCGGGGCTATCCAGGCGCGACCGGCCAGAGCCGCCTCGACGCGAGGTACGAGGCCGCGCCGGGCGTGAGGCTGAGGTCTACGCCTCTCGAAACCGGTCGCTCGCCTTCAGGCTCAAGCTCTGCTAGAAAGTCCCAGTGTTTCCGCCGGCTCGTCCTGTTGGACGGTGCCGGGCACTCCGCCGGTGGCATGGGGCCGCCGGTCATCCACGGGCCAGAAGCGCCCATCGACCCATCGTGCCATGGCAGGATCGCCAGGCGCTGTCGTGTATTTTGAACCCGGTTGCCCCCGGCGCCTCATGGTGAGGAGCATCCGCAGGATGCGTCTCGAACCACGAACCAGCCCTCGATCTGCTCCTCCGAGACGCGCCAACCATCCTGTCGAAGGACGCGGCGCTCCGCGGGAACGAGGGTCGAGGGTGAGCCAAAGCCTCACTCGACAGCCTCTCGCCGTCTTGTCGTGGCGCACCTCCGGGTCGCCCACTACGAAAGACGAAGATACACATGTTCGATATCCATCGCGAAGTCCTGGACTGGGCCGGGCGCAAGCTCGTGCTCGAGACCGGCAAGATCGCCCGCCAGGCCGACGGCGCCGTGCTCGCCACCTACGGCGAGACCACCGTGCTCGCCACCGTCGTCTCCGCCCGCACGATGAAGCCGGGGCAGGACTTCTTCCCGCTCACCGTGAACTACCAGGAGAAGGCGTTCGCCGCCGGGCGCATCCCGGGCGGCTATTTCAAGCGCGAGGGGCGCCCGTCCGAGAAGGAGACGCTGGTCTCCCGCCTGATCGACCGGCCGATCCGCCCGTTGTTCCCCGAGGGCTACCGCTACGACACCCAGGTCGTGGTCACCGTGCTGGCGCACGACCTCGAGAACGACCCCGACATCCTGGCGATGGTCGCGACGTCGGCCGCGCTCACGCTCTCCGGCGTGCCGTTCATGGGGCCGATCGGCGCCGCCCGCGTCGCCCGGATCGGCGGCGAGCTGAAGCTCAACCCGACGGTCGACGAGGTCAAGGAGTCGGCGCTCGATCTCGTCGTCGCCGGCACCCACGATGCCGTACTGATGGTCGAGTCCGAGGCCAAGGAGCTGTCCGAGGAGGTGATGCTCGAGGCGGTGATGACCGGCCAGCGCGGATTCCAGCCGGTGATCGAGGCGATCATCCGGCTCGCCGAGAAGGCCGCCAAGGAGCCGCGCGACTTCGAGCCGGCCAACCATTCGGCGGTGGAGACGGCGGTCGCCAGCGTCGCCGAGGCGGAGTTGCGCGAGGCCTACAAGATAACCCAGAAGGCCCTGCGCTACAAGGCGGTTGACGCCGTGAAGACGCGGGTCCAGACCGCGCTGTTCGCCGAGGACTACGAGCCGAAGTTCACCAAGGAGGAGGTCGGCGCCGCCTTCCACGACCTGCAGGCCAAGGTGGTGCGCAACAACATTTTGGACACCGGCACCCGGATCGACGGCCGCGACGTGAAGACGGTGCGCCCGATCCTCTCCGAGGTCGGCTTCCTAGCGCGCGCCCACGGCTCGGCCCTGTTCACCCGCGGCGAGACGCAGGCGATGGTGGTGGCGACGCTCGGCACCGGCGAGGACGAGCAGTACATCGACAGTTTGGAAGGCACCTACAAGGAGCGCTTCCTGCTGCATTACAACTTCCCGCCCTACTCCGTCGGCGAGACCGGCCGGATGGGCTCGCCCGGCCGCCGCGAGATCGGCCACGGCAAGCTCGCCTGGCGCGCGATCCGCCCGATGCTGCCGACGGCGGCGGAATTCCCCTACACGATCCGCGTCGTCTCCGAGATCACCGAGTCGAACGGCTCGTCCTCGATGGCGACGGTGTGCGGCTCCTCGCTGGCGCTGATGGACGCCGGCGTGCCGCTGAAGCGCCCCACCGCCGGCATCGCGATGGGCCTCATCCTCGAGGGCGAGCGCCACGCCGTGCTCTCCGACATCCTGGGCGACGAGGACCACCTCGGCGACATGGACTTCAAGGTGGCCGGCACCGCGGAGGGGATTACCAGCCTCCAAATGGACATCAAGATCACCGGCATCAACGAGGAGATCATGCGCGTCGCCCTCGCCCAGGCGAAGGACGGCCGCATCCACATCCTCGGCGAGATGGCGAAGGCGCTCACCGGCGCGCGCGCCGAACTCGGCGAGTTCGCCCCGCGTATCGAGACGCTCAAGATCGCCACCGACAAGATCCGCGAAGTGATCGGCACCGGCGGCAAGGTGATCCGCGAGATCGTGGAAAAAACCGGCGCCAAGGTGAACATCGAGGACGACGGCACGGTGAAGGTGGCGTCCTCCGACGCCAACTCGATCAAGGCGGCGATCGCCTGGATCAAGTCGATCGCGACCGACCCCGAGGTTGGCCAGATCTACGAGGGCACGGTGGTGAAATGCGTCGACTTCGGCGCCTTCGTGAATTTCTACGGCTCGAAGGACGGGCTCGTCCACATCTCGCAACTCGCCAAGGGCCGCGTCAACAAGACCACCGACGTGGTGAGCGAAGGCCAGAAGGTGAAGGTCAAACTGATGGGCTTCGACGACCGCGGCAAGGTGCGCCTCTCGATGCGGGTCGTGGACCAGGAGACGGGGGCGGACCTCGAAGGCAAGGACGAGGCGGCGGAGTAAGGGCTGCCGCCTGCTTGAGTGTCGAGGATCAGGGAGGCGGTCCTTCGGGGTCGCTTTTTTGTTTGGCTGCCTCGGGTTATACTGTCTCGCAGGAGTCAGACGCTATGGCTCGTTTTACGACGAATCTCGAGAGCCTCGGTCTTTTGGCGGCTCGCGACATCTTCGATCCGTCGCAGGTACGCGACCTGCGCGTCTCGTCCGGCCCGGACGCCGATGGTGACCAAGCCCATTTCCTCGACTTCGTGATCGACCAGGATCGCGATCCGGGCGAAGCGCTCGCCAAACGCCTACGGCTTCGGGACGAGGTCCATCGCCGATTGTTCGAGGCGGGCGACGAGACCTTCCCTTACGTGTGGATCTCTGAGCCAGTCTCGGCGGAACCCGTTGGTTGATCCTGTCGAACTGATCGAGGTTGCTAGACGATTGGCGTCGGGCGATTCGCCCAGCGACGCAGCTCTGCGCCGCTCCGTTTCGACCGCCTATTACGCCTTGTTCCATCAGCTGGCCGCAGCCGCGGCGGATCGAATGATCGGCCCGCGCGACCCGTCCGCCGGCTACACCCTCGTCTATCGCGGCCTTGACCACACCAAGATCAAGACGGCGCTGCTCGAACTTTCCAAGCCGATGTTGAAGGATGGCTACCACAAGGCCATGGGCCGCAAGTCTATGAGCGCAATCTTGCAGACTTACGCCCGGATCTTTGTAACGATACAGCAGCGACGCCATGCGGCCGATTACGATCCGGGTGCCGTGTTCTCCCAGGCCGACGCCAAGGGTATTCTCGACGAGGTGCAGTCAGCCTTCGCTATCTTCCTTGGTCTGGACCACGATGAGAAAGCCGACCTCCTCGCGCTTGCCCTCGTCGGAGCACGCACCGGCTGAAGAATGGGTGTGCGATTCCGGATCGTGAGCGACATTCATGCATTCCACGCGCAATTGTTGAACGTGACGCGTGCAATTCGAGGACCTGAGCCTTTACCGCTACGGATCGCCCGACTGGCAGAGTCTGCGCACGCTCAACGTCGGATGGCTTGGCGGCACGTTCGACTTCCCAACGACCGATCCGTTTCCGCCTTTTCTGGACAAGCTGGCGGCTTTTTGCCGGAAGCCGATCAACCTGATGCGAGGTTTCCACGTTTGCGAGCTTTGCGGCTTCGATCCCATGCATGGGAGGACCGACTTCGACGGCTTTCTTGGCAACGGAGAAGTCCGGGTCGCGCACTCCGACGGGACGATGTTCGCTGCGCCGGTCATGATCTATCATTACGTCCGAGATCATCGCTATCGCCCGCCAGCCGCGTTTCTTGAAGCGGTGATGCGACATTGCGACGCCTGTCTCGGAAAGTTGGAAGCCAAGGTCGAAGGTCAGGTCCAAGGCCTCTTTTACCCACCCTTCAAGAGGTGGGATGTCGTCGCAACGCACCTCCCGCTAGCCTTCAAAAAATCGTCCTGAGCATAGTCGCCTTGCCGGCGAGGATTTGGAAGGCAACGAGCAGGCTGCGGAGGACGGTTGCCGCTTCCCTGGCATCGAGCAGGCGGCTCTCGGGCCGCCGTTCTATCCTGTTACGGCTATGTTCGAATGATTAGAGCATTTCCGGCTTAGTCGCACGCATAGCCTGAGCTTGCGATGTAATTTCGGCATTCGTCGGGACCCAGCGCTCTGATGATCCGGCCGATTTCCTTCCACAGGGCGTCTTGTGTGCGGGCTTTTGCTTTGCGCAATTCGGCCTTCAACTTGGCGAACATCTTCTCGATGGGGTTGAGATCGGGACTGTAGGGCGGCAGGTAGAGGACGCTGGCGCCGACGGCTCTGATCGCCGCCTCGACGCCGACGACCTTGTGGGCGGAGAGGTTGTCCATCACCACGATGTCGCCTGGTGACAGAGCGGGCGCCAGGAACTGCTCGGTGTAGGCGAGGAAGATCTCGCCCGTCATCGGGCCGTCGAGGACCAGCGGCGCGATGACGCCGCTCTCGCGCAGGCCGCCGACGAACGTCGTCGTGAACCAGTGGCCGTGCGGGGTGGCATCGACGAGCCGCTCGCTTTTCGGTCCCCAGCCGTGAGTGCGCGCCATGTTGGTCGCGGCGCCGGTCTCGTCGATGAAGACGAAGGCGGCGCAATCCATGAAGCGCTGCCAAGCTTGCCACCGCTTCCGACGCACGGCGACATCGGGGCGATCCTGCTCGGCGGCTCTCATCGACTTTTTTTGTGTGACAGGCCGAGCCGGTGCAGCGTCGACCAGATCGCCGTCGTCGAGACCGCAACGCCACGCTCGGCGAGCGCCGCCTGGAGTTCGGCGAGCGTGATGCCCTTGCGAGCCTGCGTCAGCTCGCGCAGGACATCGGCGTGCTCTTCGAGGAGTGGCCGCCGATAGCCGCCGATCCGGGCTGGCGCCGTGCTGCCGGTTCTGCGTACACGCTGCATCAGCTTGATCGCCGCCGACGGGCTGACCGCGAACCGACGCGCCGCCTCGCGCGCCGAACTGCCGTCGTTGACGGCTTCCACGAGCCGCCTGCGCAAATCCTGGGAAAGAGGTGCAACCATGAGAGCCTCGCCGCTGAACAAGACTCTCGAATCAGACTCGTCGATTCCATGCAAGCTCGAAGTGCTCTAGAACAACGCTGTGGGAGGCTGCGATGCCGAATGCATGGGCGAGGGGCTACGCTCCCGAGGATCTCCAGCGAGCGCAGCACCGTTACAACCTGGCCTTTCCGCCCGATCTCGTCGCGCTCTATCTCAGGAAGCGGCCAGCCGAGGGCTACGATTGGCGCGAGGACGATGCGGCGATCCGCAGAGCGCTGGCGTGGCCTGCCGAAGGCCTCATCTTCGATGTCGAGCACAACGCCCTGTGGCTGCCGCAATGGGGCCGCCGTCCCACCGAGCCGAACGCGCGCGCGGACATCGTGCGCGCGGCCGTCGCCCGCGCACCCGCGCTCATTCCGCTGATTGCCCACCGCTACCTCGCCGCCGAGCCTTGGGAGCCGGGCAACCCGGTCTTCTCCATCTACCAGTCGGACATCATCTATTATGGTGCCGACCTTGGCTCCTACTTCAATATCGAGCTGGCGGGCGGCAAAAGAGTCTCTGGCGGAGAAAAGCGGATTCGCTTCTGGTCCGACCTTGTGGATCGCAACAACGGCATCGACGGTCTCATTCTCAAGTCGCTGGATGCCGGACCGGGGACGTCGAGAACACACGACGACGCGTGCTGATCCGGCAATCGACAAGAGCGTCCTGACCTTCCTCGGACAAGGTTACGTCTACAAGGAGATCAGCGACTACGGCGTCGGCAACGATGTCACGATCACGAGGAGCGAGGCACGCGACGCCATCGCCGAAGCCGGAAGGGTCATCGAGACGATCGTCGCTGCTGTCGACTCGTGACGTCGCTGGTCCTCCTGCTGCGACCCCGCCGGAATCGGCGCGCTTTTGGCGGTCGCCGGCTCGGGCTATCGCGGCCGCGCTCTGCGCGCGCGGGTCGGGCCGGCTCCTTCGCCGTCCACGACGGGAGAAAGAGCGCTCACGGGAGAAAGAGCCCTCACCCGCGAGATGATCCTTGAACGCAAACCGTGCTACGTTGCCCCCATGCAGCTGGCAGACGCCGAAACCGAGTTCCCGCCGGACGAGGTCACGTTCGAGATGTCCAACCTGTCGCCGCGCGAGACGGGCCTGGATTTCGTCGTCTTCGTGTCGCCGAAGATGACGGCTCATGCGGCGCGCATAAAGGTCACGCTGCCGCCTTGGGGGTCGAAACCCGCCGCCGTCTACACCCTCTCGCCGTTCGCCCTCGCCGCCGGAGAGGCGTGGCTCTCCAAGCAGCAGGAAGATCGGCTCCGCCGATGGGTCGAGCTCAACCTCGCCGCGCTGCTCGCCTTCTGGGAGGGCGACATTCTCTACGACCAGGACCTGCGAGCGAAGCTGGTAGGCGTAATGTAAGCCCGGCGCCTTCCGGTAACGCTGCCGGACGCTCCTCCCCGCGCAAGATGACGCGAAAATATGGCGGAGCGAACAACGCGGCGGGCATTTCGTCGGGCAGGACGCGATCCGCGTCCCGAGCTGTGGATAGGCTCGTGTTGGGACAGGAGAGCTGCTCCCGGTACCGGCGCTTGGCGACGCCACTCAGGCAAGCTTCTTTGGGGTAGCTTGCCGCATTTCCCATGCACGGCGTGCATACCGGCCGGACGGCAGTCGCATTTGCATCGCGCACGATCGATCCCATCTTTCCGTCATCGGGGCGAACATACCGCTCGTTCGAAAAGGAGATCGCAATGAAGACCGTGTCCACCCTCGCCGTCGCCGCCGCTCTCACCCTCGGACTCGTCGCGTCCGCCGCTGCCCAGTCCTTCGCACCGACGGTCCCCAACCCGGCGAACCCCACCCCGGCCAATCCCATCGCCACCGACGGTTCGCCGCTCCCGGCCGGCGACAATGTCCTGGTCCCGGGCTTGCAGACCGGCCGCAGCGTCTTCGCGCCTGTCGGCGGCTTCGTCGACACCTTCGTCGGGCGCTGATCGTCGCCAAATCGGTAACGGAAAAACCCCGGCGCGAGCCGGGGTTTTTTGTTGGCGTTCGAAACCTACGTCTGCGGCTGCGGCTCCAGGCCGCCCGGCTCGTGGCCGGGTTTCGGGCGCGGGGTGGCGCCGGTGGTCGGCACGGGCGAGCCGCGCGGCGGGGCGGGCGTGTCGTCGCCGGAGTCGCGCACCGGCGTCTTGCCGTTGAGCAAACCGATGATCTCGTCACCCGAAAGCGTCTCGTATTCCATCAGTCCGCGCGCGAGCATCTCGAGGTCGTTGCGCTTGGTCGTAATGATGCGGGTGGCTTCCGACAGCCCCATCTCGACGAGACGGCGCACCTCGGCGTCGATCTTCTGCGAGGTCTCCTCGGACAGCGTGTTCTGCTTGCCCATCGAATAGCCGAGGAAGACCTCTTCCTGGTTCTCGCCGTACATCACGGTGCCGAGCGCGTCGGAGAAGCCCCATTGCGTGACCATCGCGCGGGCGAGCTTGGTTGCCTGCTGGATGTCGGACTGGGCGCCCGAGGTCACCTTGTCCTTGCCGAAGATGATCTCCTCGGAGACGCGGCCGCCCATCAGCACCGCGAGGCGCGACGTCATCTGCTCGTAGCTCATCGAGAGCTTGTCGCGCTCGGGAAGCTGCATCACCATGCCGAGGGCACGCCCGCGCGGGATGATCGTCGCCTTGTGGACGGGATCGGTCGCCGGCACGTTCAGCGCCACCAGCGCATGTCCGCCCTCGTGGTAGGCGGTGAGCATCTTCTCCTGCTCGGTCATGACCAGGGTGCGGCGCTCCGCGCCCATCATGATCTTGTCCTTGGAATCTTCGAACTCGACCATGGTGACGATGCGCTTGCCTCGCCGCGCCGCCATCAGCGCCGCCTCATTGACGAGGTTCATGAGATCGGCGCCGGAAAAGCCAGGCGTACCGCGGGCGACGACCTTGAGGTCGACGTCGGGCGACAGCGGCACCTTGCGCACATGCACCTTGAGGATGCGCTCGCGGCCGATCACGTCCGGGTTGGGCACGACGATCTGGCGGTCGAAGCGGCCGGGACGCAGCAGGGCGGGGTCGAGCACGTCGGGCCGGTTGGTCGCGGCGATGAGGATGATGCCCTCGTTGGCCTCGAAGCCGTCCATCTCGACGAGCAGCTGGTTCAGCGTCTGCTCGCGCTCGTCGTTGCCGCCGCCGAGGCCGGCGCCGCGATGGCGGCCGACCGCGTCGATCTCGTCGATGAAGATGATGCAGGGCGCGTTCTTCTTGGCCTGCTCGAACATATCTCGCACACGCGAGGCACCCACACCGACGAACATCTCGACGAAGTCCGAGCCCGAGATCGTGAAGAACGGCACGTTGGCCTCGCCGGCGATCGCCCGGGCGAGCAGCGTCTTACCGGTGCCGGGCGGTCCGACGAGCAGCACGCCGCGCGGGATCCGCCCGCCGAGGCGCTGGAACTTCTGCGGGTCGCGCAGGAACTCGACGATCTCCTGCAGGTCCTCCTTGGCCTCGTCGACGCCGGCGACGTCCTCGAAGGTCACGCGGCCGTGGGCCTCGGTCAGGAGCTTGGCCTTCGACTTGCCGAAGCCCATCGCCTTGCCGCCGGCCCCCTGCATTTGGCGGGACACGAAGATCCACAACGCCAGGAAGGCGAGCAGCGGCAGGCCGTTGACCAGCAGCGTGATGAAGATGTTGTTGCCGTCCGACAGCGGCTTGGCGGTGATGTTCACCTTCTTGCTGACGAGCGTGTTGATCAGGCTGGGGTCGTTGGGCACGTAGACCGTGAACGCCTTGTTGTCGATCGTGTGGCCGGTCATCTCCGACCCGGAGATGGTGACGTCGCGCACCTTGTTATTGTCGACCTCGTTCAGGAGCTGCGTGAAGGTGATTTCCTGCGTAGCAGTCTTTTGACCCGGTCCGCCCTGAAACAGCATGACCAACGCGACGACCAGCAGGAAGATGATCACCCAGAGGGCGAAATTACGGAAGTTGGGGTTCATGTGCGTTCCAGGAGGACCCCGGCCGCAGGCCCTGATCCGTGGGAGGAAGGTCGTCGAAGAGCAAGGTTCGGTCGGCGAGACCGCAAGCAGCACCGCCAACAGCAACGAACCACTGTGGGCAATGTAAGGCCGCCCTCTTCTCTTGCCAAGGGAACTCAGTGGACGCGTCAATTCGGCCTTAATCGCGGCGGGAGGCTCGCGCTCGCGCCGCCGAAGAGCGTCCCCGGCGGCGCTCCGGCTCGCGCGACACATCGACCATGCCGTCGCTCGTCAGCGCGACGCGCGTGCCCCCGAGCGTGGAACGACAGCCGCGCCGCTCCCGCAGAGCCGCCTCGATCGCCGCGGTCAGCCTCTCGAGACGCTCGAGGCGGACGAAGGGACGCTCCGGCGCCACATGCGCGATGGCACGCCGCATCAGGCGCAGCAGGATCTCCGTCGCGGCCGCCCGCGCCGGCGCGAGGCTGACGCGGTAGCGGCCTTCATCGCGGGTCGGCGCCAGGCTCGCCTCGAGGCGCTCGGCTTCGGCCTCGAGCGCGGCGTCGGCGCGCGCCATGCGACGGGCCAGCCGCGCCAGCCCATGGGCGTCGAGGCCGAGGGCGGCGAGCGGCGCCGCATGCGCGCGGAGCCGGACGCGGGCGAACGCCGCATCCTCGTTCGAGGGATCCTCCGCGAAGGTCTGCCCGATAGCGCGACAGTAGGCGACAAGATCGGCCTTGGCGATGCCGAGGAGCGGGCGAAGCAACGTCAGCCCCGGAGCGAGCGCGCTCTCCCGTTCCATGCCGCCGAGGCCGCCGATGCCGCTGCCGCGACCGAGCCGGAGCAGCACGGTCTCGGCCTGGTCGTCGGCATGGTGGGCGGTGAGAACGGCCGTCGCGCCGACGGTCGCGGCGTGCTCCGCCAGCAGTTCGTAGCGGGCCGCCCGGGCGCGCTGCTGGATCCGCGTCGCGGGTGTGTCGCCCTCCCATGCGAGGATCGCGTGCGGCAGGCCGAGGGCCGTGGCCGCCGATGCGACGAGGAGAGCCTCGTCACGCGCTCCGGCTCGCAGCCGATGGTCGACCGTGGCGACATGGATGCGCGGGGCGCGCCCATCGCGGGTCCGCGACCATCGCGCGACGAGGTGGAGGAGTGCCATGGAATCGGGGCCGCCGGACACGGCCAGGACCAGCGCCGGCAAGGCCGCCACGCCGGCGAACGGAGCCTCGCCCAGTCCAGGCGGACTCACGGCTGATCCCGCGGCGGCCTCCGACCGGTCACCGGTGACGCGAGCGTCAGCATTGCGCACGCTTCGCCTCGCGCTCGGCGCCGCTGCGGACGTAGGTCGGCGCGTTCGGGTACTTCTTGTTGATCTCCGAGAAGGCGGCGCAGGCCTGCTCCTTGGCCCCGATCGCCTTGAGCGACATGCCGAGATGCAGCATCGCATCCGGCGCTCGCGAGGAGCCGGCGTATTCGGTCGAAATCTTGAGATACTGCTCGGCCGCCTCGCGGCTGCGCCCGCGCTGGTCGTAGCTCTCGCCGAGGTAGAACGTCGCCTCCGCCACGCGCTTGCTCTTCGGATTCTTCGCGATGAAGGCGGTAAACCCCTTCTCGGCGTTTTCGAACTGCTTGTCGCGGTAGTAGCCGAGCGCGACCTCGTACTCGCCCTGTGGCGTCGCCGGAGCCGTGTTGGCGATCACCGTGCCGTCCGGAGTGATCTGAGTTCCGACGGTTCCGGCCGCCGAGCGCGGCGTCGTCGAGGGCAGGCGCAAGGTCGGCGCGATCGTGTCGTTGTTCTCGTTGCGGCGCAGCCTGGCGCCGCTGAGGTCCATCGGCGCGTTGCCGCCATCGTCCGGCTGGCTCGAGGCGATCGAGCCGAGCGGCTTCGGCCGGCCGGGGTCGCTCGGCGGGGCGCTGTCGGGGTCGAAGGCATCGTCGCGACGCGGCTTGCGGGCCTTCGGCGTGGCCGTTTGCGTGTCCAACTCCGGAGCGACGTCGCTCGTGGGCGGCGTCGCCTCGCTCCGCCTCGGGCGCGTTCCGCCTCCCGACGAGAGGCGACCGTCGACGTCGCCCTGAAATTTCTGCAGCTGCTCGACGAGCTTCCGATTGGCGTTCTGCAGCTCCTCGATCTGGCCGGTCATTTCGCGGATGCGGCTTTCGAGCCGGCTCACGCGCCCCGACAATCCGCTTGGGCTCGGCGCGTCCACCGGCGCGTCGCCGTAGCCGTCGACGGCACCTCCACCGCCATAGCCAGGAGGCGGCCGATCGTAATCCTGCGCGCTCGCCGGAACGGAGGCGAGCAGAGGCCAAACGAGCGGAGCCATGGCGAACAAAGGCATGGCGAACAAAGGCATGGCGAACAGCAAGGCGAGTACGCGGCGCGACGTCATGGGGACAGGGTCCATCAGCACTGAAGCGGCGCGACTAAGCGATGCAAAGCGGGCGGATTTGGGCCGCCTCAGACGCGTTCGCGCGTCTGCGGCACGGCGGCGTTCATGCCGCCCATGATGCGGTCGTAGATCCGATCGGGGATAAGGCGACCGAGCAACGCAGCCGCATAGAGAAAGGTCGGGAAGGCGATCGTCGCGTGACCCTTGGCGAGGCGACGCTTGATGAGGGCCGCGGCCTGGCCCTCCGAGAGTTCGCCGGGCTTCGCCGCCGTGATCGAATCGTTCAGCGGCGTCTTGATGAAGCCGGCGACGATCAGGCTGACGAGCACGTTGTGGCGCTCGACTCGCCCGCGGATCGCGTCCGCATAGGCGTGGACGCCCGCCTTGGTGACGCTGTAGGCCGGCGCATAAGGCAGGCCGTGCAGGCCGGCGATCGAGCCCGTTATCGCCAGCTGCCCGGTCCGCCGCGCGCACATCGGACGGATCAGCGGCTCGATCGTGTTGAGCACGCCGATGAGGTTGGTGGCGATGATCGCGCGCACCGCCTCGGGATCCTCGGCGAGCTCGCCCGGCGCCAGGCCGGTCGTGATCCCGGCGTTGGCGATGGCGAGGTCGAGCGGCATCGCCGAATGGGCCGCGTCGATCCACGCCGCCATCGCGGCGCGGTCGCGGACGTCGAGGGTGCCGGTCGTCACGGCGGCGCCGCGAGCCCGCGCGCCATCGGCGACCGCTTCGAGACGGCTGGCATCGCGCCCGACGAGGGCGAGCCGCATGCCCGGCGCGGCATAGGCCATCGCGAGCCCGCGACCGAGGCCGCTGGACGCGCCGGTAATCAGCACGGATCGCGGCATACGGATCGCGCTCATGCGGCGACGAACGCCTCGGCAACGCAGACGAGGTCGCGCTCGCCGCCGTCCCGCTTCACCGTCAGCCGCAGTACGGCCGGGCAGCCCGGCGCGACGCGGACCACCTTGCCGGTGATCTCGATGGCCTCGCCGGTGAGCACCGGACGGATGAACTTGGCCGAGAGCTTCGTCACGGTCACGTCGTGGCGCCACTCGTGCAGGTAGGCTTCCAGGCAGCCCATCGCGAGCATGCCGTGGATCGGCGGCCGCGCGAGACCCGCGCGGGCGGCGAGACCGGGGTCGACGTGCAGCGGGTTGTCGTCGGCGGACGCCCGGGCGTAGGCGGCCACGGCGATGGCGTCGAACGGCCCGAAGACGCGCGGCGCAATCGCCTCGCCCTGCCAAAGCGGCGCGATCATGACCGGGCGTCCGCGACGGAGAACAACCGCAGGATCGTCTCGCAGCGCGCGCGCGGCGCGCCGTCGGCGGCGAGGATCGTGGTATCGATCACGAGCCGATCCGGTTCGGCCTCACGCCGCGCCGCGAGCGACAGCGCATAGGTCTTGCCGCCCTGCAAAGGGGCGTCGTAGTCGAACGTCTGCGATTCGTGGACGAGGACGAGGTCGGCGTCCGGCACCATTGCCGCGAGGGCGGCGCGGACCTCGGGCGCGGCGAGCCAGCGGATCGGGAAGGTGAGAGGCAGCGTATCGCCGCGGTCCGAAAGCCCGGTCGCCTCGCGGAAGGCCGCCACCTCCGACGGCTCGGCCCGGACCTCGAAGCGGCCGAGCGAGCGCGGCTCGTGTCGCGTCACGCCGCCTCCGGCTCCCGCACGACGAGCACGGCATTGATTCCGCCGAACGCGAAGGAGTTCGACATCGCGGTCTTGATGCGCATCGGCCGCGCCTCGTTCGGAATGGCGTCGACCGGACATTTCTCGTCGGGCTCGATGTAGTTGATCGTCGGCGGCGCGATGGCGTCGCGCATCGCGCCCAGCGTCACAACCAGCTCGAGCGCGCCGGCCGCCCCGAGCCCGTGACCGTGGATCGGCTTGGTCGAGGACAGCGGCACCGTGTGCGCGCGGTCGCCGAACACCCGGGCGATCGCCGCCGATTCCGTCGAATCGTTGACGATCGTCGCCGTGCCGTGAGCGTTGACGTAGTCGATGTCGCCGGGCGACACCTCGGCATCCTCGAGCGCCAGGCGCATGGCCCGCGCCGCGCCGGCCACGTCGGGCGCGACGTGGTCCTTGGCGTCCGTCGTGGTGCCGTAGCCGGCCAGTTCGGCGAGAATCCTCGCGCCGCGCGCCTTGGCGTGCTCGTCCGATTCCAGCAGGACGACACCGGCGCCGGCGCCGAGCACCATGCCGTTGCGGCCTTTCGAGAACGGTCGGCAGAAGTCGGGCGTCATCACCCGCAGCGCTTCCCATGCCAGCATCGCGTTATTGGTGATGTGGTCCTCGGTGCCGCCGACCGCGGCGACGTCGACCACCCCGGACCGGATCATCTGCATGCCGATGCCGATCGCCTGCGTCGCGGAGGAGCAGGCTGACACGACGGCGAAGCTCGGACCTTGCAGACCGTAGCGGATCGACAAATTGGCCGGGCACGCGCTCGGGATCAGCTTGGGCACCATCAAGGGATGCGGGCGCCCGCCGAGCACGAGGGCAAGGTGAATGCCTTCCTCGATCGTGATCATGCCGCCGATGCCGGTGCCGACGATGGTGGCGCCGCGCGGTCCGAAACGGGTGTCGCGATCGAAACCCGCTTGCGCCATCGCCTCGTCGGCGGCGACGAGCAGGTATTGGCTCACCGGATCGCAGAACGCCATCGTGTTCTTGTCGAGGTAGAGCTTCGGGTCGAAGTCTCGCACCTGCGCCGCGATCTTGATTCGACCGCGGTAGGCATAAGGAAAGACCGGAGGCGTAATGCAGGAGCGTCCGTCGCGGGCGGCGGACCACAGCCGTTCGGCACCGACACCGGCAGCGGACACGGCCCCGATACCGGTAATGACGACGCGCGTCTTGCGCGCCATCAGGCCTGCTGCTTTTCTTTGATGATGTAGGCGGCGATGGCGTCGATCAGGCTTCGCACGTCCTTCGCCTCGTGGAACGGGCCGTCCATCGGGATGTAGACGTCGAACTTGTCCTCGATGGCGGTGAGGATCATGACGATGTCGATCGACTTCAAATCGAGGCTCTCGATGGTTGCATCCATCGTCACCTTCTCGCGATCGATCATGCCCTCGGTGACGATCGTGTCGATGATGTTGTTGACAAGTTCGTCGTGGTTGATCGGCGTCTTGTGGCCGAGAGTCTCGGCCGCCTGATCGTTGGTTTCCACCGATAACTCCCACCCGGTCCCAGCTTGGACGAGTCTCGGCGAAGCCGGGCCCCGTGCAAGATCGCTAAAGGCTAGTGACCGCGATCGACGGCGGCGATCGAAGCGGTGCTAGACCTGAGTCGACGAGCGCTCGGCATCATCGACTGTGTCCCTCCCTAGTCCAATCCGCCGGCTAATGAAAGACCCCAGATGAGGGACGCGGGGCGGCGGAGGCGTCCGCAGGTGAACCCGTTCGAGGCGACCGCCCATCGGCCTCATTGAAAATTCTGGGGATCGACGTCGAAGCCGACCCTCACGCCGCCGCGCGGCGGCGGCGCGGCCTGCGACAGCGCCCGCAAGAATCCTTGCAGGTCGCTGCGCCGCGGCGCCTTGACGAGCAGGCGGAAGCGGTGCCGCCCGGCGATGATCGCGATCGGCGCCTCGGCCGGCCCGAGCAACATCGTGTCCGCATCGCCCGGCACGCCGCCAGCCGGCGCCAGCGTCCAGCGCCCGGACGGCGGCAGACGGAAGGCCGCATGCGCCAAGGCCCGGGCGTGGGCCTGGGTGCCGGCGAAATCCGGCCCCGAGACGATGATCGCGGCGAGCCGCCCGAAAGGCGGCAGTCCGGCGCGGTCGCGCTGGCGGGTTTCCTCGGCGTAGAAGCGATCGGAATCGCCCGACAGGAGGGCGCGGATGACCGGGTGCTCCGGCTGCCAGGTCTGCAGGATCGCCCGCCCTGCCCGCTCGAAGCGACCGGCGCGGCCGGTGACCTGCTGCAGGAGCTGGAAGGTGCGCTCGGCAGCGCGGGGATCGCCGCTCGATAGGCCGATATCCGCATCGATCACGCCGACCAGCGTCAGCAAGGGGAAGTTGTGCCCCTTGGCGACCAGCTGTGTGCCGATGACGATGTCGCAGCGCCCGTCGGCGACCGCATCGAGTTCGCCGCGAAGCCGGTCCGTGCCGCCGGGGAAGTCGGACGACAGCACCAGCGTGCGCGCCTCGGGGAAGCGCTCGGCGACCTCCTCGGCGAGCCGCTCGATGCCCGGCCCGCAGGGGATCAGCGCGTTCGCCGCCTCGCAGATCGGGCAAACCTGCGGCCGTCGCTCCTGGTGGCCGCAATGGTGACAGACGAGCGCGTGGCGGAAGCGATGCTCGACGAGCCAGGCGGAGCAGTTCGGACATTGGAAGCGATGACCGCAGCTTCGGCACAGCGTCAGCGGTGCGTAGCCACGCCGGTTGAGGAACAGCAGCGCTTGCTCCCCTTTCGCGATGGTCTCGGCGATCGCGGCCTGCAGACCCGGCGCGATGAAGTGCCCGCGGGACGGCTTGTCGCGCTTGAGGTCGAGCGCGGCGATGGCCGGCATCGGCCGGCCGCCGAACCGGCCGGGCAGCCGCAGGTGCGCGTAGCGGCCTTGCCGCGTGTTGACCTGAGTCTCCAGCGAAGGCGTCGCCGAGGCAAGCACCACGGCGGCCCCCTCGAACCGGCCGCGCACCACCGCCATGTCGCGGGCATTGTAGCTGACCCCGTCGTCCTGCTTGTAGGCCGCCTCGTGTTCCTCATCGACGACGACGAGGGCGAGGTCGGCGAAAGGAAGGAAGAGGGCCGAGCGGGCGCCCACCACGACCTTGACCTCGCCGGCAGCGACCGCCGACCAGACGAGCTGGCGCCGCCTGGCGCCCGCCGATGAATGCCATTCCGCCGGACGCACGCCGAAGCGCGCGGCGAACCGATCGAGGAACTGCGCGGTGAGCGCGATCTCCGGCAGCAGGACCAACGCCTGGCGACCGGCACGAAGCGCGGCGGCGACCGCTTCGAAGTACACCTCCGTCTTGCCCGAACCGGTGACGCCCTCCAAAAGGCTGACGGCGAAGGCACCGGCCGCCACATCCGCGACGAGGCGCCGTGCCGCTTCCGCCTGCGCGAGGGCGAGATCGGGCGCCGCGTGGTCGGGATCGGGCCGGCCGGCGACGAGGGCCACGGGGAAGGGCGCGATCTCCAACGCGCCGGCGGCAACCAGCGCGCCGACCACGGCGGGCGCGCAAGCGGCGGCCTCGGCGAGCGCCGCTCGGGTGGACAAGCCGAGGTCGGCCGCCGCCGCGAGCACCCGCTCGCGGGCGGCCGTGAGCTTCTCCGGAACGTGGCCTGTCGGCCTCACACCGAACTTCGGCGCCGCCGGTTCGCCGGAAAACGGCGCCCGGACGCACATGCGAAGCACCATGCCGCGCGGCGCCAGCGTCCAGCCGGCAACCCAATCGACAAAGCCGCGGAGCTTGGCCGGCAGCGGCGCCAGCTCGAGGCGGGCGTTTACCGGCTTCAGCTTCGGGCCGCCGCCGCTGCCGATCGCCCACACCACGCCGATCGTTCTGCGCGGGCCCAGCGGCACCTCTACGAAGTCACCCGGCGAAAGGGCGAGATCGTTCGTGGTGTAGGTGTAGGTCTGGTCGACGGCGACGGGGATCAGCACATCGGCTGTGGCGGTCGGGTTCGCCCCCGGCCCGGGACGTTGTCGCGCGACGGTCATCCGGCTTCAAGCCTCGCGCCGGCCTTCTGGACTGCGGCAGAAACGAACCGCGCGAAAAGATACGATCCCCAAGCGAGACAGGGATACGTTCCTTAAGGAGAAACGATCCCAAGGGAAATGATCCCAAGAGAAAGGGCGCCCGGCTTTCGCCAGACGCCCTCGGAGCGATGTGATGCTGGGAGGGGGGACCAGCACACAATCGGACGATCCGAACGGGGGATACGGAAAGCCGACGAGATCGCTCTCGACGCCTAACATGGTCCCTCCGCGGCCGACGTCAACCACCCTCGCGGCATGCATTGGCGGCCAAGCTCGGAAAAATTTGCATATTGAGCACCGCGGTCGAACAAGACCGCGAAGGCATCCGAACAGCCCGCATCCCCTTGCATCACCCTACCGCAGCGAGGCGCAGAACCGTTGGATCTTGCCACAGGCTTCCTCGAGGATCGGCGTCGCCGTGGCGTAGCTCAGCCGGAAGTTCGGGCCGAGGCCGAACGCCGTGCCCTGCACCACCGCGACGCCCTCCGTCTCCAGCAGCGCCTCGACGAAATTGGCGTCGGTCTCGATGACCTTGCCGTCCGGCGTCTTGCGCCCGATCGCCTCCGCCACCGACGGATAGACGTAGAACGCGCCCTCCGGCGTCGGACACTTGAGGTACTTCGTCTGGTTCAGCATCGAGACCACCAGGTCGCGGCGTCCCTCGAAGATCCTGCGGCTTTGCGGGATGAAGGCCTGCGTACCGTTGAGCGCCTCGACCGCCGCCCATTGCGCGATCGAGCACGCACCCGACGTCTGCTGGCCCTGAAGCGTGTCCATTGCCTTGACGAGCGGCTGCGGACCGGCGGCGTAGCCGATGCGCCAGCCGGTCATCGCGTAGCTCTTCGAAACGCCGTTGATCGTCAGCGTCCGGTCGATCAGCGCCGGCTCGACCTGCGCCGGCGTGGTGAACTCGAAATCGCCGTAGACGAGATGCTCGTAGATGTCGTCGGTCATCACCCAGACGTGCGGGTGGCGGAGCAGCACCTCGGTCAAGGCCTTCAGTTCGCCGCGCGTGTAGGCGGCGCCCGAAGGGTTCGACGGCGAGTTCAACAGCAGCCACTTGGTCTTCGGCGTGATCGCCCGCGCGAGCGCCTCGGCGGTCAGCTTGAAGCCGTTAGCCATGCTGGTCGCGACCTGCACGACCTTGCCGTCCGCGATCGCCACCATGTCGGGATACGACACCCAGAACGGCGCCGGCACGATGACCTCGTCGCCGGGGTTGACCGTCGCCAGAAAGGCGTTGAACAGGATGTGCTTGGCTCCGGTGCCGACGATCACCTGCGAGGCTTTGTAGTCGAGCCCGTTCTCGCGCTTGAACTTGCCGACGATCGCCGCCTTCAAAGGCTCGATGCCGGAGACGGGCGTGTACTTCGTTTCGCCCCTGTCGATCGCCGCGATCGCCGCTTGCTTGACGTTGTCCGGCGTGTCGAAATCCGGCTCGCCGATCGTCAGCGAGATGATCGTTTTGCCCTGCGCCTTGAGGTCGCGTGCCTTCTGGGCGGCGGCAACGGTCGCGGAGGGCTTTACGCGCAACAGCGCGTCGGAAACGATCGACATGAAGGGCTCCTCGCCGGCCACGCGGGGCGCACCCCGGGCCAAGGCGGCGCTACCCATAAGTTCGGGCACAGGAAAGGGCAAGGCGAAAAGCCGTGCCTCGCCCGCGGGTGCAAGCAAGAGGACGCTCGGCGCGAAAAATTGCCGTGGCTGGCAAATTCGGCGCTGCAACTGTTTCCTTTTTGCCGCGTTCCTCGTCTGATTGCGTTTTTTTAGCCGTCGGCGGCCTTTTGCAACGTCCTGTTCGCAGACACGCGGGAAGGTCCTCGAAGTGGCGGGAGTAGACGATGTCGGTAGCTGATCATTTCGACCATATTCCGGATCGTGCCTTGGTTCGCGACTATGACAGCGGCAGCGCGCGTCGCCAGTTCAAATTCTCAGTCGCGATTTTCGGACTGTTTTGCGTCGCTTGCGCGATGGTCGCGCTGCTTCGCTTCGAGACGCCCGACACGGGGTTGTCGACCTCCAGCGTCGGGGCAACTCCTCCTTACGCCGGTCATTTATAGGCGCTCGATAGCCTAAGCTTTGGCAGTCGGCCGAACGGCTCACGGGTCACCATTCGCGAGGACACGGCTCGCCGTCTCGCCCCGGCTGATGCTCTCCGCTAAGCCTTGTTGTAACGTGCTCCGACAAGGAGCTCGTCCATGAAGATCACGCTTTCTCTTCTAGCAGTAGCGGTCGCGTTCGGGCTTGGGGCGTGCAACGAAACCGGCGGCGGTGCTTTCGGGCCGACCGTAGCCGTGTCCGCCGGGGCCGGAGCGTTCCGCCTTCCAGCCGATGCGCCCTGCGCCGGAGAAATCAACCGCTACCAGACGATTGTGAAATCCGACCTCGACACCGGCAACCTCGAGCAGAAGATTTACGATCAGATCGAAAACGAGTTGACGCATGCCGCGTCCGTCTGCTCCGCGGGCAATGGCGGCCAGGCGCATGCCCTCGTCGCCGCCTCGAAGGCGCGACATGGCTACCGCAGTTGAGCTTTGGCTCGCGGCGGCCGCTCACGGTTGCGCGAGAGCATAGGTCAGATAGCGGATCATGAAGTCCGGCATGCTCGAGGAAACGAAGTCGGCGGAAGATCGCACACCGACGAGGCGGTCGAGCTCCGGCGCCGTCTGCCCCTTATTGAAGGAGGCAAGCCGCGCCTGGAGCGCCTCGACCGTCAGATGCGATCGCACGATCCGCATACAGGCGACGCGGGGGCCGGAGAAGACGATCGTCCAGTCCCGATCGAGCTTGACCTCGAGCGGCGAGAGACCTGTCTCTTCCTCGAGCTCGCGCAGGATGTTGCCGGTAAAGTCGACGCGGCCGTCGGCATCGGCGTCGGACGGCTCCGGCGTGCCGGCCGGGAAATAGAGTTTGCCGGCGTTCGCGGTGGTCGCGGCCATCGCGCCGAGCACGAAGGCGCCGTCGGCCGCGCGCAGGGCCGGCATGGCGAAGCAGTTGTAGACGGCACGGTCCGGGAAGCCGAAGTCGCGCCAAGCCATAAACGACTTGAACCCGGTCTCGAAGGCGGTGGCGCGCAGCGTGTCCCCTGGTCTGCCCCCTGCCTCGATGGCAAGCGAATGGGCCAGCAGCACGCGTCCGTCGAAAAGCTTCGGCTTCTCGGCCAGCATGCCCTTCCAGTGCGTGTCGATGCGGGCGGCCTCGTTCCTCGCGAACGGCCAATCGAACGGCGCGATACGCACGTCGAGCGCGGCAACGCCCACGAGCCCCTCGGCCGGCACGCCCGACCGGCCGCTCAAAGCGACAAGCTTCCTTCCGCGACCAGCACCGCCGATCCGCCGACAGCCGTCGCCGTCAACCGGCCGCCCTCGAGCGAGAAGGTGACGCCGATGCGGCTCGGCCGTCCCATCTCGACGCCCTGCAGCAGGCGGCACTCGTGGTCGCCGTCGGGCAGTGGCTCGTTCGCCAGGATGGCGCCGGGAAAGGCGGCGGCGGCAGAGCCGGTCGCGGCATCCTCTGCGACGCCGTAGCCGGCCGCCAGCATGCGCGAGCGGTAGCTCGACGAGCCGCCCTCGTTGCAGGGAGTGTAGAGATAGAACATCGCTCGCTCGCTGGCTGCCGACGCGAGCCTCGCGCGCCCGAGCGCGTCGAGCGAGGCGAGCGGCACGAAGGTGGCCGGATTGCCGGCCGTGAAGCATGTCGGGCGATGCGTTCGAAAGCCGATGTCGGTCCCGTCGAGGCCGAGAGCGGCGGCAAGGTCGGCCGCGGCCGGCGGCTCGCCCCAGCGCTCCGCGAGACGCGGCACCTCGAAGCGGGCGTGGGCCGCCGCGCCGCGCCGATGGCGCACGCTGCAGGTGACCGGCCCGATCCCCTCCTCCAGGACCAGGCCGACGTCCTCGCGCGCGATAAGGTCGGGCGCATGCAGGGTGGCGATCGCGATGGCGGCGCCGACCGTCGGGTGCCCGGCGAAGGCGAGTTCGGCGGTCGGCGTGAAAATGCGCAGCGCGGCACTGTTCACCGGATCGCGAGGCGCGGCGACGAAGACCGTCTCGGACAGGTTGAACTCGCGCGCGATCGCCTGCATCGTGGGCCCATCGAGGCCCGAGTTGTCGAGGACGACCGCCAGCGGATTGCCCGCGAGCCTGGTATCCGTGAACACGTCGAGGATCTGGTAGCGCCGCGGCATCTCTCTTCCTGACGATGCGCCTTGTGCGGCGCACGCTTGCCAACGTCAAGCGCCGGGTCATATGGCTCTGCATCAAGCGAAAAGACGCTGCAACCCACGCGGCGCGTCGATACCAACCCACGCGGCGCGTCGCTACCAACCCACGCGGCGCGTCGCTACAATGGCGCTCCGCCTGAAGAGGAAAACCATGTCCGACGATGTCGAGAACGTGAGCCGCGACGAGCTGAAGAAGGGCATGGCCGAGCGATCCATCATCCTCGTCGACGTTCGCGAGCCGAACGAATATGCCGACGGTCACATCCCCGGCGCTCGCCTCAACCCGCTGCAGAGCTTCGACCCGCAAGCCTTGCCGCCGCCGGAGGACGGCAAGCGGATCGTCTTCTCATGCCGGTCGGGCAAGCGGTCGGAAGTCGCGCTCGGACGCGCGCAGGCGGCGGGACGAACGGATATCACCGCGCACTATGCCGGCGGCATGCTCGATTGGAACGCCGCCGGCGAGCCCATCGAGGAGTGACGGCAACGCCGCGCTTGTCCTCCATCGCGCGCCATGGCAGCGCCATCGCGGGAAACCTTGACCGGAGGCGATCGTTGGGCGTGTCTTCAAGGAGGATAAAGATGCTTCGTTACGCTCTCGCATTCGGGGCGCTCGCGCTCATCGCGACACCGATCGCGGCCGACGCTCAAGGCCTCGTCGGTGGTGCCGAGGAAGGTGCGCGCGCCGGTGACCGCGCCCTCGGGCCGATCGGCGGCGTGGTGGGCGGCGCGGTGGGGGCGGGCGTCGGCACGGTGAACGGCGCGCTAGGTATCCGCCCCGGCTACTATCGCCACCGCTACGGTCGCCGCTGCGTTTATCGGCACGGCCGCCGCTATTGCCGTTCCTGAGGTCGGCTCAAGACGTTAGCCGGCTGTCGCGTTCACATATCTCGGTGCGCCAATCCTCCTCCACGAAGTGGGGGGAAACCATGCGAAGCATGGTGGAGGGGGCGGCCACCGCGTCAACCTCGGCAAGGAGTCGCGGCCAGGGAGGCAAGGCCCACCGAGATGAGCCCCGCGGCCGCCCCCTCCCCCGCCTCGCAGCCGAGTTTACGCTGGCTGCGCAAGCTTGCCAGCGGCGGTCCCCCTCCCCCATGCTTCGCACAGGGGAGGATCCGCGCGCCAAGATGCGTAAATCCGCTAGGGCGTCATCGGAAAGGGAGGCGGGCGCATCGCGCCGCCGCTCTTTTTTGCCACCGGCTTGATCATGTCGCGTCGCTCGGCAGGGCGGCGGGAGCCGTAGCCCTCGACTCGCGCCGCAGCGGAACGAGGTCGAAACGCAGCGGCGACCAAGACGGACGCCGTCATGCAGATGAGCGGATTGGAACAGCGACGCTCAGCAGATTGCCGGTGCTGATCCGCGATGTGTCCGTACCCTGCAAGCAGGGCTGTTCAACGCTCTTTACAGGAACCTGATGGATCGGAGTGCGGCGATGCGGTAGCGGGCGGCGGCGATGTTTTCGACCTTGTTGAAGCGCAGGATATTGAGGGCGAACGAGCGCAGCCGGGCGAAGATGCCCGGGTTGCATCAAACGTTGGTTTGATGCAGAGAAGCTTTTTTACTATATAGCTTCGATTTAGAATTGACTGACACGCCTTAGGCGAAGCAAGTACCAGAAAGCGTCTCTGACACTTCCCAGAGACGCTTTTCGACGTCCATGTTGCGGGCACGCCTGGCCACCTTCGCCATGATTGGCGGTCCTACCAACTCAAGCAATCGCGACGGACCGTAGTAGCCGCCCCTCATAGCTGCCGGCGAAGTTGCGGCGAAAAGGCTGGGCAGGGCACCGTCTGCCGCCGACTGTGTGAAGAACGGTTGAATCGCGATCGCAAAAAACCGGCCGGTCAGACTGTCCAGCCCAGGGCCGTTTGCGGTCAAATCCGTCCGGGCCATGCCGGGATGCGCTGCGTCACTGAGGACTCCCCATCCCGCCTGATCGCTGCGGCGCTGGAGTTCAAACGCGAACATCAAGTTGGCGAGTTTTGAATCGCTGTAGGACTTCACAGGAGAATACCGCCGACGCTTCCACTGCAAGTCGTCGAAGTCGATCCGGCCAACCTTGTGCATCACGCTGCTGAGCGTCACCACGCGTGGATTGGCGCCGCGTCGCAACAACGGGAGTAGCCGCGCGGTCAGGACAAAATGGCCCAGATAATTAGTGCCAAACTGCAGCTCGAACCCATCAGCCGTTGTCTCGCGCCGCGGCGGCGATGCCACGCCAGCATTATTGACCAAGAGCTCGATAGGCTCGTGGCAGTCTGCCATGCGGGTCGCGAAATCGGCCACCGAGGCAAGATCGGCAAGGTCAAGCGCCGCGAACGTCACGGCGGCCTGTGGATGGGCGGCCTTGATGCGCGCTACGGCGGCGCGGCCCTTGTCGGCATTGCGCGCAGCAACAACCACCTTTGCTCCAGCACCTGCCAGCGCAAGCGCCGTCTCGAAGCCCAGGCCGCCATTAGCTCCGGTTACAACAGCTTTTCGGCCGGACTGGTCCGGAATATCGCGGACTGTCCACGCCGCGTGGTGATCTGTTCGTCCCATGGTGTTCCTCTTCCCTGAGAAAGAGGTAGAGACGTTAGCCCGCGCTGGAAAGAAGGTACTTTAATGTCCAATACTGACCGAAAGGATACTAAAGCCGTCGTTGCAGCTTGTGATGCTGCATCTGAACAGCTTTCCGAGAGCCAGCAAGATCTGGCGCGTGACGTCCTGAGCCGCCTATCGGGCAAATGGCCGCTCTGGGTTCTGCACGTGCTTGCCGCCGCTAACGGCCCGATGCGCTTCACCCATGTATTGGCAGCAGTCGAAGGCATCACCCAGAAAGTGTTGACGCGAACGCTGCGCCAACTTGAGTGTGATGGCCTCATCACCCGCACGCTCTATCCACAAGTCCCGCCACGCGTTGATTATGCACTGACCGATCTCGGAAGCGACCTTTTGGTTCGAACGGCCCCTCTCTTTGCCTGGGTCATTACCGAAGTGGAGAGTTTTGCAGCCGCCCGCAGCCGCTTTCTCAAGCCCGAAGTTTTCGTGCCGCCGGATCAGAGCCATTGAATCGAATTTTCTGTTCCGTTGCTACCGGACCCCCGAAGAACCCGCCCGCGCGCACGAAGGCAATCGGAGATGCCAGCTGACGAAAGCCTTGCTCCTGCAGCGACAACGCCGTGATCATCCAGCCAACCCCGCAGGAGGGACGTGAAAGTGCCAGCGTCGCCGACGACCGCCCTTCGGGCCTGCTGAGTTCAAAGTATTACCCTCTCAATACCGTCGTCTCTTCGAGGCTGGCGGCGTTTCGAACCTGTGCTCGCGCAGGCAACCATGCCGCGAGACGACGTTAACCAAAGCTTAACGCTTTATGGCCCTTTGTTAGGGTTCCGCTAACGAAGGATAAGGATTGACGATGGTTCAAGCGCACGAGCAGATGGTCCGGGAATGCGCCTACTACCTGTGGATCGAATCCGGCCGGATGGACGGCATGGCTCACGAACATTGGATCGCCGCCGAGCGGACGGTCGCATGCGAGGCGCCGTCGTTCGAGGCTCCGCCGGTAACGGCGGAGACGGCCATCGACAAGAAGGCCGCCTCCAAAGCCGCGAAGCCGGCCCAGAAAGCGACCCAGGCGGCGAAGGGCAAAAGCGTCGCGACGCTCGCCGGCAAGGTCGGCGCCAAGAGCCCCGGCAAGAGCGCCGGCAAGACCGCTGCCAGAGGCCAAGCGCCGTTCCACGGAGCGACCAGCCACTGATGCCATCGATCGGATGGCGAGCGTTTCAGACCACGGCCTGAAACGCGCCCCGCGACGATCGGCCAAACCTCAGCCAAACTCGTCTTGGCAAACCTCGTCTTGGTTTGTTCGCAAATATACGGCATGGGACGCCTTCGCACATCGAACGCCCGCCCGGAGCCTCGTTTGCCGTCCCTCGATCGCCGTGATCTGTTGCTTGGCACCGCCTTCGGGATCGTAGGCGCCCCGGTCCTCGCCGAACCTAGCGTGCCGCAAGGGGGATCACCGACCGTGCAGACACCGGAGGCGCCCGCGGAAACGATCCAGCTCTGGCCCCAACAGGCTCCAGGCGGAATAGGACCCCAGGGGACGGAAGTCATCGAGCAGAGCGGTGCCGTCACCAACATTTCCGTGCCGCGCCTGGTCGTGCGGCGTCCGAAAAAGCCGAACGGCGCTGCCGTCCTGATCCTCGGCGGCGGTGGTTACAGGCACATCAGCATCGCCAAGGAAAGCGATCCGACCGCGGACTGGCTGCTCGATTACGGCGTGACGCCTTTCGTCCTCTACTATCGACTTCCCAATCAGGGCTGGCCCGTCACGGCACCGTTCCAGGATGCCCAGCGCGCGATGCGCCTCATCCGCACGCGCGCCGATACATGGGGTCTGGACGAGTCGCAAATCGGCATCATCGGCTATTCCGCCGGCGGGCACTGCGCCGGCATCACCGCGACGCGCCCGGACGCGAAGCTCTACGATCCGGTCGACGAGGCGGACGAACGCTCGGCACGGCCCGATTTCGCCGGCCTCATCTATCCCGTGCTGACGATGATGCCGCCGAATCGAACACGCCTCTCGACGCTGACACTGCTCGGTTCCAACCCCTCGCTCGCCCTCAGCGCCGACATGTCCGTCGATCAGCAGGTCACCGACGATGCACCCTCGACCTTCCTTGCGCATGCGACGGACGATCCGATCGCCCCGGTGGAGAACAGCCTGCTCATGTTCTCGGCGCTGCGCAAGGCGCACGTGCCGGTGGAGATGCACGTGTTCCGCTCCGGCGGTCACGGCTTCAACCTGGGCCAGCCGGGCACCGAGGATCACGCATGGCCGCGGCTGTTCGCGACCTGGGCCGGCTTCACGAAGGCCTGAGGTCGGCGCTCTCGCGGCCGTCCGACAGGACAGCCAGCCAGCGCTCGGCTTGCGCGCGCACGTTGTCGGGCGCGGTTCCCCCGTAGCTTGTCCGGCTCGCCACGGAATTGCGCACGCCCAGCACGTCGTAGACATGCATTTCGAGCCGCGGCTCGATGCTCTGCATCTCGTGCAGCGTGAGATCCTCGAGGCCGACACGTCGCGAGGCGGCCAGCGCCACCAGCTGGCCGGTGGCGTGATGGGCCTCGCGGAACGGCATGCCGAGCTCGCGCACCAGCCAGTCGGCGAGGTCGGTGGCGGTCGAGAAGCCGGCACCGGCGGCCGCCTCCATGCGCTCGGTGTCGGGCTCGAGGTCCGACACCATGCCGTTCATCGCCGCGAGACACAGCGAGAGGGTCTGGAGGGCATCGAAGGTGCTCTCCTTGTCCTCCTGCATGTCCTTCGAGTAGGCGAGCGGCAGGCCCTTCATCACCACGAGGAGGCCGGTCAGCGCCCCGATCACCCGGCCGGTCTTACCGCGCACCAGCTCGGCCGCGTCGGGATTGCGCTTCTGCGGCATGATCGAGGAACCGGTCGAGAACCGGTCCGATAGCGCCGCGAAGCCGAACTGCGGCGTCGCCCACAGCACGATCTCCTCGGCGAAGCGGGACAGATGGGTGGCGCAGATCGCCGCCGCGGCAAGCGCCTCGAGCGCGAAATCGCGGTCGGACACGCTGTCCAGCGAATTCGCCGTGGGCCGATCGAAGCCGAGCGCCGCGGCGGTGGCCTCCCGGTCGATCGGAAACGAGGTGCCGGCGAGCGCGGCGGCGCCGAGCGGACATTGGTTCATCCGCGTCCGCGCATCGGCGAACCGCGAGCGGTCGCGTCCGAGCATCTCGACGTAGGCGAGCAGATGGTGGCCGAAGGTCACCGGCTGCGCGCTTTGCATGTGGGTGAAGCCCGGCATGACGCTGCCGGCATGCTCTAACGCCGCCGTCGCGACGGTGCGCTGCAGGTCGCGGATCTGGCGGATCAGCTGGTCGACCGTGTCGCGGACCCAGAGCCGGAAGTCGACCGCGACCTGGTCGTTGCGCGAGCGCGCCGTGTGGAGGCGGCCGGCCGCGGGTCCGATGTTGGCGGCGAGCCTCGCCTCGATGTTCATGTGGATGTCTTCGAGCGCGCGATCGAACGGGAAGCTTCCGTTCTCGATTTCGCCACGGATGGCGATTAGCCCGTCGCGGATCGCGTCGGCATCGGCGGTGTCGATGATGCCGGTCCGCGCCAGCATCGCGACATGCGCCAGCGAGCCGGCGATATCCTGTGGCGCGAGCTTCTTGTCGAAATCGATCGAGGCGTTGATCTCCTCCATGATCGCGTCGGGACTGGCGGCGAAGCGCCCGCCCCACATCTTGTTGCTCATCGCCCACCAGCTTTCGAGAAAACCCGCCGCATGACAGATGCCGACCCCGCCGAGAAAACCGAAGCCGCGGGCGCCGGGGCCGCGCCGCGCAAGCCCGCGATCAGGAGCGGCACGGCGCGCTTGCGCCCGGCCCTCGTCGCCGGCGGCGTCTGCGCCGCCGCGTTGTTCGCCTTCGGTCTATACGAGATCGTTCCCTCGAGCGGCAAGCACGTCGCCCATTTTGGCGCCTGCGCGCAGTCCCTCGACCTGGCGCAAGCCGTCGATCCGCTGGTCCACGGCGAGGTCGCGGCGCTGGCGCTCGCCACCCGCCCCAACCAGCTCGGGCCGATCGCCTTCGACACGTCGGACGGGCAGCAGACCGCCGTCTCGGCCTTCAGGGGCAAGACCATCCTCCTGAACCTTTGGGCGACCTGGTGCGTGCCGTGCCGGCAGGAGATGCCCGCCCTGGACAAGCTGCAAGCCCAGCTCGGCTCGAAGGATTTCGCCGTCGTGCCGGTCGACGTCGACACGGCGCGCCTAGACAGAGCGAAGGGCTTCTTCAAGGAGATCGGCGCGACGAACCTCGCCTATTACGCCGACAATTCGGCCGACATCCTGCAACAGCTGAAGCGCAAAGAGCAGATCGTCGGCCTGCCGACGACGATCCTGATCGGCCGCGACGGCTGCGAGATCGGCACGATGGCGGGCCCCGCGGACTGGGCCTCGCCCGATGCCAGGGCACTGATCGAGAAGCTCGGCCAGCCGCTGCCGCCGGCAAGCTAGCGCTCTCGCTCACGGCCGGGCTTGTCCGGGACCGGCCATGACGGCAAGGGTGAGGAGCTGTCAGTCCCGCAGCAGATCCGGCCGCCGTTCACGCGTCGACCGAAGCGCCTCGTCCCGGCGCCAGCGCGCGATCCTGGTATGGTCGCCCGACAGCAGGACCTCGGGAATCGCCCGACCCTCGAACTCGCGGGGCCGGGTGAAATGCGGATATTCGAGCAGCCCGGTCTCGAAGCTCTCGTCCCGTCCCGAGGCGTCATGGCCCATGATGCCGGGGATCAGCCGCACGCAAGCGTCGAGCAGCGTCAGCGCACCGATCTCGCCGCCCGAGAGGATGTAGTCGCCGATCGACACCTCCTCGAGGCCGCGTGCGCCGGTGATCCGTTCGTCCACCCCTTCGAAGCGGCCGCAGACGATGACGACGCCCGGCCCGGCGGCGAGGTCGCGCACGCGAGCCTGCGTCAGCGGCCGGCCGCGCGGCGACATCAACAGGCGTGGGCGAACATCGCCCGGCGCGATCCTGGAGTCGAGGCTCGCCGCGATGACGTCGGCGCGCATCACCATCCCCGCTCCGCCGCCGGCCGGGGTATCGTCCACCGCGCGATGGCGCCCGATGCCGTGGTCGCGGATGTCGTGCGCGGTGAGGCTCCAGAGCGCACGCAAGAGACCGTCGCCGGCCAGCGACAGGCCGAGCGGCCCGGGAAACATCGCCGGGAACAGGGTGAGGACGTCGGCCTGCCACATGATCCTCTCCGATGCGATAGTCATAGCCCGAGCGCACCGTCCTCAACGATCGCTGTCCTCCACCTCGTCCGGCGGCACGATCACGACGCGGCGCTCCGCCACGTCGATCGTCGGCACGACCGCCGTCGTGAAGGGAAACAGCAGGCTCTCGCCGCCGGCCAGCGGGCGGACCTCGACGAGATCGCCGCCACCGTAGTTCGGCACCGCGGCGATGGTGCCGAACTTCTCGCCGTCCGCGCCGACCGCGTCGAGACCGATCAGGTCGGCGATGTAGAACTCGTCCTCGCCCGGCGGCGGCAGCGCCGTGCGGTCGAGATAGAGCTCGACGTGGGTCAGCGCCTCGGCCGCGGTACGGTCGGCGACGCCAGCCACCCGCGCGACGAGCATGGTGTCCTTGACCGGGCGCACGCCCGTCAGCGTGTACGTGCGACCGTCGCCGCCGGCGAGCGGCCCGTAGCCGGCGATGCCCTTGGGATCCCGGGTGAAGCTTTGCAGGCGGACCTCGCCGCGCACGCCGTGCGGCGCGCCGAAGCGGCCGACCAGGATGCGCCCTGCCATCGGCGTGCCTTACGCGGCGGCTTCTTCGCTCGGAGCGGCGGCGGCGGCGGCGGCCTTCTCGGCGGCGGCGGCCTGGGCGGCGGAACGCTCCTGCGCCTTCTTCTTGGGCAGCCCTTTCACCGGGTTCTGCCGGGCCTCGCGGTGGCCGACGCCGACGCTCTCGAGCAGGCGGGCGACGCGGTCGGTCGGCTGGGCGCCCTTCTCGATCCAGGCCCGCGCCTTCTCGCCGTCGACGACGAGGCGGTCGGCGGCATCCTTGGCCTTGATCGGATCGAACGTGCCGAGCCGCTCGATGAAACGGCCGTCGCGCGGCATGCGGGCATCGGCGACGACGATGCGGTAGAACGGACGCTTCTTGGCACCGCCGCGGGCGAGCCGGATTTTCAGGGACATCGTTGATTTTCCTTGGCTTGCTTCAGCCTTCGACAAGGTCGAGGGGCTTCCCTATACGCGTGACGCGCATGTCCAGACGGTCGAACCCGACCGAGTGTTCGGCGAGTGTGACGTGAATTTGCGCGACATCGGTCTCGATGCGCCCCACCCGTCGCGTAAGGTCGTCGAGCCTCAGCTCGATACGATCGAGTTGGCCGCGGATATGGCGCAGATGTTCGAGTATAAGACTGTCGGGTTCGGCCATCGCCCTACCTCTTCTTCCCGAACGGGAATCCGCCGCCGCCGAGCCCCGGCAACCCGCCCTTGCCGCCGAGCGACATACCACCGGGCAAGCCCGGCATGTTCGGCAGCTTGCCGCCCATCTGCTTTTCCAGCGCGGCGATCTGCTCCGGCGTCGGCTGCGGCATGCCGCCGCCCGTGCCGGGCATCCCGCCCCCCATGCCGCCCATGCCGCCGAGCGCCTTGGCCATGCCGGCCATCTTGCCCAAGCCGCCGAGGCCGCCGCCCATCTTGCCCAAGCCGCCCATCGCGCCGCCCATCGACTTCATCATGTCCGCCATCTGCCGGTGCTGCTTCAGCAGCCGGTTCACGTCCTCGACCTTCATGCCGGAGCCGGCCGCGATGCGCTTCTTGCGCGAGGCCTTGAGCAAGTCGGGGTTGCGGCGCTCCCGCGGCGTCATCGAGAGGATGATCGCGCGCTGGCGCTTGATCGTCTTGTCGTCGATGCGGCCGGCGAGTTGCTCCTTCATCTTGGCGACGCCCGGCATCATGCCCATCAGGCCGCCGAGGCCGCCCATCTTCTCGACCTGAGCGAGCTGGTCGGCGAGGTCGTCGAGGTCGAACTTGCCCTTGGCCATCTTCTTGGCCATCGCCTGGGCTTTCTCGGCGTCGATCGACTCCGCCGCCTTCTCGACGAGCGAGACGATGTCGCCCATGCCGAGGATGCGGTTGGCGATGCGCGAGGGGTGGAAATCCTCCAGCGCATCCATCTTCTCGCCGGTGCCGATGAGCTTGATCGGCTTGCCGGTGACGTGGCGCATCGACAGCGCGGCACCGCCGCGCCCGTCGCCGTCCGTCCGGGTGAGCACGATGCCGGTGATGCCGACACGGTCATCGAAATTCTTGGCGAGGTTGACCGCGTCCTGGCCGGTGAGGCTGTCGGCGACAAGCAGGATCTCGTGTGGGCGCGCGGCGGCCTTGATCTCGGCCATCTCGGCCATCAGCGCCTCGTCGATGTGGGTGCGGCCCGCCGTGTCCAGCATCACCACGTCGTAGCCCTGGAGCCGCGCGGTCTGCTCGGCTCTTTTCGCGATCTGGACCGGGGTCTGGCCCGGCACGATCGGCAGCGTGTCGATGCCGACCTGGCGGCCGAGCACGGCGAGCTGCTCCTGCGCGGCCGGGCGCTTGACGTCGAGCGAGGCCATCAGAATGCGCTTCTTCTGGCGGTCGAACAGGCGCTTGGCGATCTTGGCGGTGGTGGTGGTCTTGCCGGCGCCCTGCAGGCCGACCATCATGACCGCGACCGGCGGCGCGGCGTCGAGGTCGACCATCTCGGCGCTCTCGCCGAGCGTCTCGATCAGCACGTCGTTGACGATCTTGATGACCATCTGGCCGGGCGTGACCGACTTGACGACGTTGGCGCCGACCGCCTTGGCGCGCACCTTGTCGACGAAGCTCTTGACCACGTCGAGCGCGACGTCGGCCTCGAGCAGCGCGCGGCGCACCTCGCGCATCGCCGTGTTGACGTCCTCCTCCGACAGCGCGCCGCGCTTGGTCAGGGCACCGAAGATGCCGGTGAGCTTGTCGGAGAGACCTTCGAACATGCGCGCCTTTAAATCGGGCCTGTGAAACGCCGAAAGCGCCCGGGGGCGCGACGCGCTGCCGGGCGGGACCTACGGCGACGAGCCGTAAGTGTCCCATGAGGGTGCGTTGTCTCTACGCTTCGCGGCGCCGCGAAGCAAGTCGATCGCTGCGAAGGCTCGGGGCAACCGGGTGAAGCGATCCTCCCCGGCGGCGCGCTGCGGCATGCACACATCTCAGAAGGGCTGCCGCTACCACCGCGTGGATCGCGAGCGCGTATCCTCCCTTGTGCGAAGCACGGGGGAGGGGGACCGCCGAAGGCGGTGGAGGGGGCGGCCGCCAGGCTCATCGCGGTGGGCATTGTCTCCCTGCCCGCGACTCCTCGCCGAGGTTGACGCGGTGGCCGCCCCCTCCACCATGCTTCGCATGGTCCCCCTCCCCCGCTTCGCGAAGGGGATTCGCGCGCCAAGATGCGTGCATCCGGCAGCCCGCAAGGGGGAGAGGAGCCGCGCTCCATCGCACAGTAAACCTTCGTGCATGCCGTAGCCGCAACGCGGGGGAGGACCGGCGCAGGCGATCTTCACCCGATTGCCCTGTTCTCGGCGGGGTCTCGGCGGACCGAAGGTTGCGGAGCGCGGGCGGGATGCTCTAAAGTCGTGTCGATGAACAGTTTCGCCGCCCTCGTTGCGATCCGCGTCCCGACCGCTAAGCGCTCGGACGGCTCCCGTCGTGCGCGCCTCGTTCGTGCGCGCCTTGAGGGTCTTCTTAGCCGCCCCTGAGGGCCGGCCGGGCCAGGCGCCCGGGCACTCAGGGGACCGCGCTTCACCAGACCCCTCGACGTCCAGGACCATTCATCATGACGCACGCAGACGCATCCGCCGAGAACAGCGCCGACATCCCGTCCGGCCAACTGATCCTGTTCGACACCACGCTGCGCGACGGCGAGCAGTGCCCTGGCGCCACCATGACCTTCGACGACAAGCTCGAGGTCGCCGACCTGCTCGACACGATGGGTGTCGACGTGATCGAGGCCGGCTTCCCGATCGCCTCGATCGGCGACTTCGAGGCGGTGTCGGCGATCGCCAGGGCGTCGCGCGACGCCACCATCGCCGGGCTCGCCCGCGCCATCGAGGGCGACATCGCCCGCTGCGGCGAGGCGGTGCGCCACGCCCGAAAGCCGCGCATCCACACCTTCGTCTCGACCTCGCCGATCCATCTGGCCCACCAGATGAACAAGAGCCAGGACGAGGTGCTGGCGATCATCGGCAAGACGGTGACCCAGGCCCGCAACCTGGTGCCCGACGTCGAATGGTCGGCGATGGACGCCACCCGGACACCGGTCGAGTACTTGTGCCGCTGCGTCGAGGCGGCGCTGAAGGCCGGCGCCACCACCATCAACCTGCCCGACACCGTCGGCTACGCCATCCCGGCCGAGTACGAGGCGATGTTTCGCGCGGTGATCGCCTACGTGCGCGACCGCCTGCCCCACGCCGAGAGCGCGATCTTCTCGACGCATTGCCACGACGACCTCGGCTTCGCGGTGGCGAACTCGTTCGCCGGCGTCGCCGGCGGCGCCCGGCAGATCGAGTGCACGATCAACGGGCTCGGCGAGAGGGCCGGCAACGCCGCGCTGGAGGAGGTCGTGATGGCGGTTCGCACGCGAGGCGACGCGCTGCCCTACGCCTCCGGCATCGATGCGACGATGCTGACGCGCGCGTCGAAACTCGTGTCCGCCGTGTCCTCGTTCCCGGTGCAGTACAACAAGGCGATCGTCGGCCGGAACGCCTTCTCGCACGAGAGCGGCATCCACCAGGACGGCGTGCTCAAGAACGCGCTGACCTACGAGATCATGACGCCGGAATCGGTCGGACTCGCCAAGTCCTCGCTGGTGATGGGCAAGCATTCCGGCCGCGCCGCCTTCAAGGACAAGCTGCGCGAGATGGGGTATTCGCTGGGCGACAACGCGATGCAGGACGCCTTCGTCCGCTTCAAGGCCTTGGCCGACAAGAAGAAGATCGTCTACGACCAGGACATCGAGGCGCTCGTCGACGACGAGATCGGCCACAAGGGCGAGCGCATCAGGCTCGCGTCCCTGGAGGTTCGCGCCGGCACGCACGGCCCGCAGACGGCCGAGATCGCGCTCGACATCGACGGCGCGCGAAAAACCTTCGTGGCGACCGGCAACGGCCCGGTCGATGCGATCTTCAACGGCATCGTCACCCTGGTGCCGCACAACGCCGTGCTCGAACTCTACCAGGTCCACGCCGTGACGCAGGGCACCGACGCGCAGGCCGAGGTGACGGTGCGGCTCTCGGAAGGCGACAAGCAGGTGACCGCGCGCGGCGCCGATCCCGACACGCTGGTCGCCTCCGCGCGCGCCTATGTCGCCGCGCTCAACAAGCTGATGGTCAAGCGCGGCAAGGTGCGGCCCGACACGCTCGCGCGGTGACGGCGAAAGCGGCCGATGGCCTGCCGCATGCGTTGTCGGGCGGCGGCGCCAAACGGACGCACGCCGTCGGGGCCAAACGTGGCGCGTGACGCAACGTGACGCAAAAACCGGCTGGGTGATCGGCAAGACTTTCGATGCCGCCGCCCCAGTTGACAAGGCCTTCGGTCGGTGGTGGCGAAGCGACCCGAAGAGAGATGCCAACGGAGGTCCGACATGCCCTGGACACGCGATGAGATGGCGGCGCGCGCCGCGAAGGAACTGCGGGACGGGTTTTACGTGAACCTCGGCATCGGCATCCCGACGCTGGTGTCGAACTACATCCCCGACGGCATGCACGTGCAGCTACAGAGCGAGAACGGCATGCTCGGCATGGGCGCCTTCCCCTACGAAAGCGAGGAGGACCCCGACCTCATCAACGCCGGCAAGCAGACGGTGACCGAGCTGCCCTCGACGAGCTTTTTCTCCTCGGCGGAAAGCTTCGCGATGATCCGCGGCGGCCACATCGACCTCGCCATCCTCGGCGCGATGGAGGTCGCGGAGAACGGCGACCTCGCCAACTGGATGATCCCGGGCAAGATGGTGAAAGGGATGGGCGGCGCGATGGACCTCGTCGCCGGCGTCAAGCGCGTCATCGTGGTGATGGAGCACACCGCCAAGGGCGAGCCGAAGCTGCTGCACCGCTGCACCCTGCCGCTCACCGGCTCGGGCGTGATCGACATGGTCATCTCGGACCTCGGCGTGTTCGAGATCGACAAGGTCGCGGGCCACATGGTGCTGGTCGAACTCGCCGACGGCGTCACGCCGGACGAGATCGCGGCCAAGACGCAGGCGAGCTATACGGTCGCCGCCTCGTTGGCGGTCGACGCCTGATCCTCCCGCCTTTGCACGCGTCCCGTTCTTCCAGTTCGGCTTCCGCGGTCGGCGCATCCGGCCCGGACGGCTATGGTGCTACGCCGGGGTCTTCACGGAGGCTGGAAGCCAGCAATTACCCTTCCAGGGCGAACAACGCGGAGGCGCGGTGAGGGGCCAGCAGCCTGGGACGATAGCTCCTGCTTCCCTTCAGAATCGAAGGGGGCACGATCCTCGAACCAAGGTCGACATGAGCCCCCTCGGGTTCATCGCAAGGTCCCATGGCTGCAGGTTGTCGAAGTCGCCGATGTTGACCGGGGTCGCGGTTGACGCAGCCCTTCTCTTCGAGCGTGAGCCTGACGCGCTGCGAGCAGATCGACGCCGGGGTCTTATAGAACGTGACGTCGAGGTCGTCGGATCGGGCCGATCGACTTCGAAGGCGCGCGCACCGTCCGACCGTTCGGGACGGCGGCCGACCGTCCGGAGGCCCGGATGGTCGCGAGGCAGCGTCCGCGGCCCGTCACTGCAGGGTGCCCCGGCGGTCGGCGACCCGCGTCCGCAAGGCCTCGAGTTCCTGCTTCGAATAGTGGACGCCGTCGCGCACCACACCGGCGATCGCGCTGAGGTTCTCGACGCGATCCAGCGGATTGGCCTCGAGCAGGACCAGGTCGGCGTTGCGGCCGGGCGCGACGGTTCCCATCGTCGCCGTGCGTCCGAGGTAGTCCGCGACGTTAATCGTCGTCATCTGCAGGATCGCGAGCGACGCGAAGCCGGCCTTCTCGAGTTCGGCGAACTCCTCCTTCAGGGTCAACCCGGGCGCAGAAAGCCAGCCGCCGTCCGTCCCCGTCATCATGCGCACGCCGTTCTCCGATAGCCTTGCAGTGAGCGCGAGCTGGCGCGGGTAGGCCTCGGCGTAGGTCGCGCGCATCGCGGCCGGAAGCCGCCTGAAACGCTCCGTGACCTTGCGCCACTTCCTGATCTTGCCGTCCGGCATGTAGCGCAGGTAGGGGTGGTCCGCATACTGCGGCGCGTCGGCGAGTTCCTGGGTCCTAAGGCGGACGAGGGTGGGCACGTGCCAGGTGCCTTCCGCGGCGAAGCGCGCCGCGAGCGCCTTGCATTTCGTGTCGCTGAAGGTGTCGAAGGCCCGCTGCATCCCCGCTACGTAGGATGGCGCGGCGAAGGCCGCCGGATTGATCAGCATGGTCTGCAGGCGCCACATGATGAGGCGGCGCAAGAACGGCACGTTCACCGGGGGCGCCTTGATCCGCGCGGGCGTCGCCTGCGCCTTCAGTTCCTCTTCCGCCGTCGAACAGGCCGTCCACACGGTGGCGCCAGGACCCAGGTGCTCGATCGACTTGAAGCCGGCCCGGCTCGCCGTCTCCGCGTCGATCCCGTCCTGCAGATGGCCGAGGATGGGGACGCCCGCCGCCTTCGCCTCCGCCAGGGCCGCCAGGAAGACGGAAGGGCTGACGAAGCCGACCTTTATGAAGTCGGCGCCCTGGGCTTTCTGCGCCCTGATCTCCGCGACGGCGGCATCGGTGGAGGCTGCGTTCAGCGGCGTGAGGAGCGTGCCGGGCATCTCAAGCACGGCCGGAGCCACGTCGCCGATCGGCAGGCGGCCGTCGCGGCGCTCTTCGAGGCGGCCGGGCGACCCCGACATCTGCCGGAAGCCGGTGATGCCCTCGGCGAGCATCAGCGCCAACGCCCCCGAAGGATTCTCGAGCTCCAGGACGTGGCTGTGCATGTCGTTGTAGCCTGGAACCACGTACCGGCCGGTTGCATCGATCCTCGGGAGCGACGGGTCGGCCTTCGGCGTGCCGGCGGCCACGACGGCGGCGATCCGACCGCCCGCGATCAGAATGTCGACGTTCGCGGCGAGGCTGCCGTCGCGCGGATCGACGACCGTTCCGCCGTCGATCCAAAGGCTGCCGCCCTTCGGCGGCGCCGCGTCGGACCCGGTCCGTCCGTGGGCGACGGTCGCAGGCGACGCCGCCGGCGTATAGGAGAACGCCGTCGCGCGCCGTCGCGGCGCGAGCATCGAGTACGCGCAGCATGGGCAGAGCGCGGTCTGAGCCATCATGTTCATAATTCGGGAGCCTCGGTTCTCGTGATCGGCCGGACCTCGGCCGGGGTCGTCCCCGATCGACGGGCGGGGGGGATCGCCGGCAAGACGGCCTTCACGGCGTGGCCTCCCCTGCATTTCCGCTCACCTGCCGCAGCGTGCCCCGCGTCCAGTGCGCGCCGCGCCAGGCCACGTGCTGGTCGGGACGCACGAGCGTGAGATCGGCCTGGTAGAGGTCCTTCACCGCGACGCCGTCCGGCCGCAACACCTCGAGCGGCACGCCGAGCGCGTCGGCTTCGCGCGTCGCGTCGGAGACCGCGTCCGCATCGGCCCCGTCCGCGACGACAAGCGTGAACCCGGTGCCGAAGAGGTCGTAGAGCGATCGGCCGTCCCTCATCCAGGCGTGCGGCGCCAGGCAGCCCGGACGCGCGCTCGGACGGTAAGTCGCACCGTTTCGCGCCGGTGCCGCGCCGTCCTCGCGCGCTATGACCGGCGAGGCGTCGTAGGCGAGACCCAGGACCGTGCCGAGCGTGTGGAACTCGCGCGCCTTCGCGGCCAGGATCCGTTCGCCGACCTCCTGCCGCACGCGATCGCCCTCCGGGCCGTCGGCGTCCAGCTCCTCGCGCCACTCGCCGAGCATGGCGTGGTTCGCGATCGCCTCCTCGATCACCGCTTCGTGCACGTGACGGCGCTCGATCTCGTAGCTGTCGAGCAGCGCCGGTCCGCCCCAGCCCTGCAGGCGGGCGGCGATCTTCCAGCCGAGGTCGACGCCGTCGCCCACGCCCATGTTCATGCCGTAGCCGCCGAACGGCGGATGGAGGTGGCAGGCGTCGCCGGCGAGGAAGATGCGTCCGCTCCTGTACCGGTCCGCCAGCAGCCGGCTGGCGACCCATTCGTCGGAGCTGAGGATCTCGTAGGGGAGATCGACGCCCGTCGCGCGGACGATCGACTGGGCGGCCTCGTCCTTGGACAGCGTCGCGCCTTTCTTCATGCCGAGCGGCATGAAGAACCAGACGTCGTCCTCGTCCATCGGGCCGACCACGCTGGCGCCATGGCGGTCGGCCTGCCAGTACATCACCGCGCGCGGCTGGGGGTGGGCGGCCGCCAGCCCCGGCGCCCGGAAGACGATGTTGTAGTTGCGCGACAGCCCGTAGCGCCCCTCCATTTTCGCCCCGATCAGCTCGCGAACCGCGCTGCGGGCGCCGTCGGCGCCCAGCAGGTAGCGCGCGGCCACCGTCCGCTCGCCGCCGCCGTCCCGCAACCGCGCCACGACGCGGTCGCCGTCCTGGTCGGCCGTGACGAAGGTGGTGTCGAAGCGGACCTCGACTGTCGGCAGGGCCGCGACGCGCTCCCGCATGATCCGCTCGAGGGTGTACTGCGGGACCCACTGCGCGTGTTCCGGGTAGAGGTCGCAACGGGCCGGGGCGGCGTTGAAGGCGTCCTTGAAGTGCGCGAGCCGGCGCTCCGCGAGGCGCGTGACGAAGACAACGTCGTTGGGATAGTCGATGCCGAGGGGCGAGGCAGCGGCCAGGGCGTCGGCGATCCCCCAGCGCCGCAGGTGCGTCCGCGTCCTCACGTTCGTGGTCTTCGCGCGGGGCGCCGTGCCTCCCCGGAGCTGGCGCTCGGCGACGATCACGCGGACGCCGCGCGTCCCCAGCTCGATCGCGAGCGCGAGGCCGACGGGCCCAGACCCGACGACGAGGACGTCGGCGTCGACGCTCATCGGGACCCTCTCTGTAGGAACTGCCGGCGGGTGGCCGCGTGGGCGAAAGCCCACGGATCTGTGCACGTAGTTTCGACGCTCATCTCTGTCTCCGGCCGCTCGGACGTTCGTCCGGATGTCGGGCGTCCGCGCGGGTCAGGAGACCGGAACGGCTACCCTGTTGACGATAGCTCCGAGACCATCGATCTCGCAGCGGACCACGTCACCGGGCTTCAGGAAGGTCGGCGGATCCATCCCAACGCCGACGCCCTCGGGCGTCCCGGTGGCGATGAGGTCGCCGGGCTCGAGCGTGAAGGCCGTCGACAGGTAGGAGATCTGCTTCCAGACGTCGAAGATCATCTCGCTGGTGACGCTCTCCTGGCGCAGCTCGTCGTTGACGAGGCAGCGGAGCCGGAGGCCGTGCGGATCGCCTATCTCGTCGGCGGTGACGATCCACGGCCCTATGGGTCCGTGCGTGTCGAAGGACTTGCCGACGGTGAAGGTGGCGGAGTGGAACTGCCAGTCGCGGGCGGAGACGTCGTTCGCCACGAAGTAGCCGAACACGTGGTCTTTGGCGGCCGCCTCGGTGACGCACTTCGCCCGCGTCCCGATCACGACGCCGAGCTCGACCTCGTAGTCGAGCTTCTTGGTCACGCCGGGATCGATATCGTCGTAAGGGCCGGAGAGGCAGCTCGTCTGCTTGTTGAACCACAGCTGCTGCTTGGGCGCGGCGACGCCGATCCGTTCGGATTCCTCGACGTGCTTGCGGTAGTTCATGCCGATGGCGAGGTACTTGCCCGGGCGTTCGATGGGCGGGAGCAGGCGCACGTCGGCGAGCGCGACGCTCGGCGCCGCCGTCGCACACAACGCCTCGATCGCCTCCAGGGCCGCCGCGCCGCCCTCGACCACGGACATCATCGTCGGGTATCGAGACCGCAAGGGGTCGAGGTCGACGATGCCGGCCTCTCGCAGAACTCCGAGCTTCGGCACGCCGCCGTCGTCGTATCGCAGGAGCTTCATTGCATCTACATCGGGTTGGAGGAGCGAGCGTGCGCCTGTCTGCCACCTGTCGTTTTCACGCGCAATATATATTTCGGCGCTGTCAGCCTTCGTCGGCGATCGTCACTCGCAGGCGCTGGAGGGCCGGATCGGAGCGGATCTGACAGGACAGCCGCGACGTCGGCGTGCGCGCTTCCGCGCTGTCGAGGAGGTCGTTCTCGTCGTCGGTCGCGGGCGGCAGTTGCGCAAAGTCGTCGGGATGGACGATCACGTGGCAGGTCGCGCACGAAAGGCAGCCGCCGCAAAGGGCCAGCAGTTCGTCGTACCCCGCGTCGCGCAGGATCTGCATCAGCGACCCCGTGTCCCGGCTGTCGAGCGTCCTCGTCGTTCCGCTCCGGCCGGTCACCTCGACTGTCGTCACGCATTCTCCTGAAAATATTTCGCGTTGCGTCGGCTATTATCCTAGGCTTCGCCGATTGATCAAGGAGGTCCTCCGGCCGTCCGACGATCGTTGGGAGGACGACGTGAAGAGCCACGCCGGTATTCTGGTTTCGCGCAGGTTTATCAGGGGGGCGGAGCGCGCGATCGAGCGGCAGGCCGAGTTCGTCGACCTGCTCGGTCGCGACGTATGTCCGGGTCGTGGAGACGCCGCGGGGCGAGTCCTTACCGTCATGCGCATCCTCGCCGAACTGCGGATGCAGCATGCCCTGGCGGGCAGGACCGCGTTCCGCGAACTTGAGGACGCGGATTGCGGCGTCCCCGCCCTCCGTCGCCTCCATTGACGAAGCCGCTTGTTCTTCGACCGCCGCGACACACGGCGGGGACAGCTGCGGGATGCGCGGATGCTGGAGGGTGCCTGCGGTCGTCCCCTTGGCTTTTCCGTCGCCGCGAGCGCCATCGTAAGGGATCGTCATGGACCGCCTGACGGGGCTCCAGGCGTTCGGCGGCGTCGTGGAGTGCGGAGGCTTCTCCGCGGCGGCCCGACGCCTCGACATGTCGGTCACCATGGTCAGCAACCACGTGCATGCGCTCGAAACGCGCCTCGGCGTCAGACTCCTTAACCGCACGACGCGCAAGGTGAGCCTGACCGAGATCGGCCGCGAATACTACGAGCGCGCCAGCAGGATCCTCGCGGAGCTGGAGGAGGCCGACCGCCTGGCCGCCGCCCAGCAGGTCTCTCCCAGCGGAAGGCTCCGATTGCACGCAAGCGACAACCTAGTCCGGTTCCTGGCGCCCGTCATGGCCGAGTACCTGGCCGCCTATCCGGCTGCGACGATCGATCTGACGGTGGGGGATCGGCTCGTCGACGTCGTGGAGGAAGGCTACGATCTCGTCGTGCGGACCCGCGCGCCACCCGATTCGGAACTGATCGTCCGCAAGCTGACGCCGTGGCGCCACGTGTTGTGCTGCGCACCGCCCTTCCTCGACCGGCATCCCCGTCCGAAGCGCCTGCCGGACCTCGCCGACCTGAACTGCCTCCAGTTCCCTTTCTATCCCTACGGCAACGAATGGCGGTTTGAGGGTCCCGACGGCGAGCCGGCGTCGGTGCGCGTGTCGGGCAACCTCATGACCAGCAGCGCCGAAGCGCTGCGGCTCGTCGCGACGGCGGGAATGGGGATCGTCCTTGCGCCGGCCTTCCTGGTGTCGGACGATCTGGCCGCCGGATCGCTCGTGACGCTACTGCCCGGCTATCGGCCCGTCGAATTCGCGATCAATGCGATCTATCCGTCCCGCCACCACCTGTCGGCCAAGGTGCGCGTCTTCCTCGATCTCCTCGCCGACCGCTTCGCCAGCTACCGCGAATGGCTGGACATTGATCGTCGCCCGTGACGGGATGCGCCCTCGCGCGGCCTCCGGGGACTGGCCGTCCGCGGCTACATCGAGGCGCCGGACCCGCCCGCCGGGTCGCCGGCGGCGCGCACGCGGTGCCCGCGGCGACCGGCGGGACTCGATTCCGCGATGCCATCGCCCTGCAACACCATGAACAAGCTGAGTTGAGCGCCGGTTAGGTGTCGTGGCCCGCAGACGCGTGGCGCTCGACAAGGGTCGCGTAGGCGTTGAGCGTCTCCTGTACCATGCGTTCGTTGGAGAAGCGCTCCTCAACCTGCTTGCGGGCACGCTGCGCGAGCGCGTCGCGCCCGCTCGCGCCGAGGCTGAGGGCTTCGCGGATCGCATTGGCGAGCAGCACAGGATCGCTCGGTGTCACCCGCCAGCCCGAACGTTTCGCCGGTTCGGTGTCGGGAGGCGCAAGAACCGTCTCGGGCACGGCGCCGAGATCGGAGACGATGACCGGCGTGCCGACCGCCTGAGCTTCGATCGCGACCCGTCCGAAAGACTCCGGCTCGATCGACGGGACGACCACTGCCGCGGCTGCCAGCAGTGCCGCTGGGAGGTCCGCGCAGTCGTCGACGAAGCGGACCGCGGCGCCGATGCCCGCTGCCCTGATCGTCTGGTCGATCTCGCGACCCATGCCGCCTTGCGACTTCCCGATGAAGATAAGTTTGAGATCCTCGAAGCCGCTTGCGTGCAGCAGCCGGGTGGCCTCGATGAGGACCTTGTGACCCTTCCAGACGCTGGGCCGCGCCACCAGGAGGATAATGCGGTCGTCGGGCGCGACGCGCCAGGCCTGCCGCAGCGACTGGACGCGAGCCGGGTCGATGTCCGTGGCATCGAAGGGGAGCAGGTCGACGCCGGGCCGGACGAGAACGACCTGACCTGCCGTGACGGGATAGATGCTGGCAATCGTCGCCGCCGCGAAGTTCGAGCCGGCGAGTACCACGTCCCCCTTCGCCATCACGGCGTTATAGCGCTGCCGGATGATGGATTGTCCCGGCGCGATCTGATGCAGGCTCGTCACGAACGACGTCTTGGACTTGCGTGTCGCCGCGTAGCAGACCCATCCTGCGGGACGGGAGCGGGCATGGACGAGGTCGACCTGTTCGCGCGCCAGCAACGCGCGCATACGGCGCATATTCAACATCATCGCGAACGGGTTCTTAGTTTGCGACGGAAAATCGAGCCAGATCCCGCCCTTCGCCTGCAACTCGCTGACGAGATGGCCCAGCGGCGCGGCAACGAGGGGTCTCGCCCCGACTTCGGCCAGTCCGGCCGCGACGGCGATTGCGGCATGATCGGCGTCGGCGTCGTCGAGCGAGGCGACGACCTGCAGGACCGTGCGGCCAGCGAGCCGGTGGATGCCGCGGCGATGCAGGGAGTAGCCGAGATCGTCACTCATGCGAAGACGGTACGCCCATCAGAGGACACGAGGCAGCAGCGAACACGAGTGAGATCATCATGACTGAGAATAATGAATCGAGGTTAACGCATCCGGAATATCTCCGCGTCGGCTTGGGCGACGCCGCGCGCTCCGTCGCATACCGGCTGCAGGCCGGCTCGAACGAGCGGCCGGGCATCGTGTGGCTGGGCGGGTTTTTATCCGACATGCTCGCGACCAAAGCCGAGGCGATGGCCACCTACGCCAGGAATAACAGGCGCACTTTCCTGCGGTTCGATTATTCCGGCCACGGCGAATCGGACGGTCGCCGCGAGGAGGGCACCATCTCGCTGTGGCTCGAGGACGCCCTCACGGTTATCGAGGCGACGCTGCCCACGCCATCGATCCTGGTCGGCTCCTCGATGGGCGGCTGGCTGGCCCTGCTCGCCGCGAATCGTCTCGCCGCCGAAGGAAAGCCGCCGGCCGGGCTCGTCCTGATCGCGCCGGCCGTCGACTTCACTGAACGACTCATCTTCGCAACCCTGGACGCAAACGAGCGGGATGCTCTGTTTCAGGCCGGCGTTGTGATACGGCCGTTGGCCTACGGACCGCCCGTGCCGATCGCCCGCCCGCTAATCGAGGACGGCAGGCGGCACCTCATGCTGAATGGCATCGTCCGCAGCCACGCACCCGTCCATATCCTCCAGGGCATGCGGGACGAGGACGTGCCGTGGCGACACGCCATGACTCTCGTGGAGCATCTCGCCGGCGATCCGGTGGTCGTCACGCTTATCAAGGACGGCGATCACCGCCTTTCACGTCCCCAGGACATCGACAGGCTCATCGCCGCCGTCGACGCCATCGCCTAACTAAGCAGCATGGACAATTATTAATCCCGTTTCACGCAGCCGTGCGCGGCCAAATGTCCGCCTCTGCCCATCTCTTCGTCATCCTCAGACGGAGATTTTTGACGATGGTCCGCTCTTCCCTCGCCGTGGCACTGGGTGCGTTGCTCGGCTCGACTGCTTTCCTCTCGCCGCTCGTCGCCTCGGCCGACCCGGCTACGGCCACCGTGCCGGACGCGTCCGCGGTCAAGCCCGTTGCTCCCGCCGCCGGCCCGGCGACGCCGCCGGGCGCTCAGGTTCCGGCCACATCGCCGGCGGCTGCCGCCAGTCCGGGCGCTAGTGCCCCATCGAGTGAGGACGCGATGCGGGCGCAGCGGCGCGCCGACCGCGACGCCTTCTTCTCGGCCCATCTTGCCGCGCTGCATGCCGGGCTGGCCTTGCGGGCCGACCAGCGGGCTTTGTGGCCACCCGTAGAGGCCGCGATCCGCGATGTCGCGGGGGTCCGTGGCGAGATGTGGATGATGCATCATCGCGCGACGGCGGACCAGGACGGCAAGATAAACGCGAAGGCCGGCGGCAGCGATCCGGTCGACGCTCTGCGGGCGCAGGGTGAGACCATGACGAAGTTGGGCAACGCGATCCAGGGCCTCGCCAAGGCCACCGCGCCGCTGCTCGCCGGGCTCACCACCGGGCAGAAGAACCGGCTGCCGGAACTCGTTGAAGGCCTGAAGCCCAAGCGGCTCATCGCTCGCGCCTTCAACATCGAAGACATGGGCTCCATGGATCACCAATCCCACCATGGCTATGGTGAGCGGGATGAGGGCAGCGACGGTGGTCTCAGGTTCGATCGCGGGCACCGCCAAAACTTCATGGAAGGCGGCGGAGAGATGCGCGGGCAGCCGCAGCGCTATGGCGAGGAGGACGGCGGCTATCACGAGGGCTACCGTGGCCCGAACGCGGAGTGATCGACCAGCATGGCCCCATGCCGCGCGGCGAGAGCGACGATTGAGACTGCTGCTTCTCCGGCTTGATTACGGAGCTGCCCAACGAGCTGCCGCCGAGTCGTCGGTGTCCTTGGCGGCAATCCAGTTGCCGCTGGTGCCGTCGATGCGATGCTCTTTTTTCCAGAACGGAGCGCGCGTCTTCATGTAGTCCATCAGGAAGGAGGCTGCCGCAAAGGCAGCCTCACGGTGGCGGCTCGCCGTGATGACGAGTACGATCGGCTCGCCGGGCGCGATGCGACCGTGGCGATGGATGATCGAAGCGCCTGCGAGCGGCCAGCGCGCTTGCGCCTCCGTCTCGACGCGGTCGATCTCCGCTTCGGCCATGCCGGGATAATGCTCGATCTCGAGCGCGGCGAGCGTGCCGGCTTCGTCGCGGCACAGGCCGGTGAAGGCAACGACGGCGCCGACGTCGAGCCGCCCCCGCGTGAGCCGCTCGGTCTCGGCCGCGACATCGAAAGCTTCCGCCTGGACGCGGACCATCAGCCGCCGGTCATTGGGGGGAAGAAGGCGATCTCGCGCGCCCCGGCGATCGCCGCGTCGTGCTTGACGTGCCCACGGTCGAGTGCCGTGCGGATCGCCGCCTCGTCGGCGAACGCCGTCTCGTAGCGCTCGCCGCGCGTCTTCATCCAGGCCATCAGGTCGGCCACCGTCGACACGTCGCGGGGCGGGTCGATCTGCTCGTCGGTCTTGCCGATGCGTTCGCGAACCCAGGCAAAGTAGACGGCCTTCACGTCACGATCCTTCCAGCGCGATGATGTGGCGAATGCCCGAGCGCAGATAATCCCATCCCGTATAGATGGTGAGGATGGCCGCGATCCAAAGCAGCACCAGCCCGATCTGGGTGCTGTGCGGCAGCACCTCGTCACCGGCCGGCCCGAGGATGAGAAATCCCAGCGCCAGCAACTGCGCGGTCGTCTTCCATTTGGCGACCTTGCTGACTGGCAAGGAGACCTTGAGCTCGGCCAGGAACTCACGCAGCCCCGAGACGAGGATCTCCCGGCACAAGATAACGATGCCGGCCACGACCGACATCCCGACGATCGTGCGGTCGGCGACCAGCATGAACAGCATGGCAGCGACGAGGAGCTTGTCCGCGATCGGATCGAGCATGCGACCCAGCGCGGACTGCTGCGACCACATTCGGGCGAGATAGCCGTCGAAGAAGTCGGTCACGGCCGCGGCCACGAAGAGGGCGAAGGAGGCCCAGCGCATGCCCTCGACGCGCGGCCAGAACATGCAGGTGACCACCAAGGGAACGGCAACGATCCGCCCGTAGGTCAGAAGGTTGGGCAGGCTCCAACGGTGGCTGCCGCCTTGAGACGTGGATGTCATCGCCATGGCCCGCTTAGAGACACGGGAGATTGGCCAAGGTCAAGGCGAACTCGGGACCGTACCCGGAGACGTGCTCACGACGGAGGCAGGAACGGGATCGGCACGCCGAAGATCTGCAGCAGGAGCACGAGGTTGAGCAGCAGCACGACGGCGCTGCCGCCGATCGCCGCCGCGTTGGTCCAGCGGCCGTTCACAAATTCGCCCATCAGCGAGCGGCGTCCGGTGAAAATGACCAGCGTGATCATTGGCACGGGCAGCGCGAAGCTGAGCACGACCTGGCTGGCGACGAGCGCCTGCGTCGAGTTCACGCCCAGTGCCACCACGACGAAGGCCGGCAGCATGGTGACGACGCGCCGGACGATTACGGGGATGCGGAAGTTGACGAAGCCCTGCATCACCATCTGGCCGGCCATCGTGCCCACGACCGAACTCGAGACCCCCGAGGCTATGAGGGAGATAAGGAAGACCGCGGCCGCAGCGCCGCCGAGCAGCGGCGTCAACGTTTTGTAGGCCTGCTCGATCTCGGCGACATCGCTATGGCCCTTGTGGAACGCCGCCGCCGCCATGATCAGCATCGCCATGTTGACCAGTCCGGCGAGGAGCAGGGCCGCCACGACCTCGCGGTTTGAGAAGCGAAGCAGCCGGCGGCGTCCGTCGTCGTTCGTGGTCCTGACGCGGTCCTGCTGCAAACCGGAATGCAGAAAGATCGCATGCGGCATCACGGTCGCGCCAATGATGCCGACGGAAATCGTCAGCGCGTTGAGGTCCGGCAGCGTCGGCAGCACGGCGTGCAGCGCGGCGGCGCTCCAATCGACCGGCGCGATGAAGAGTTCGACGACGTAGCAGAGCGCGATGATCGCGACGAGGGCGCAAATCACCAGTTCCAGCGAGCGGAAGCCGCGGACAGTCAGCAACAAAACGCCATAGGTGACGGTCGCCGTCCCCGCCATGCCGGCGAGCAGAGGCATGTGGAACAGGAGCGACAGCCCAATCGCGCCGCCAAGGAACTCGGCGAGGTCGGTCGCCATAGCGGCAACCTCGCTGACCGCCCACATGGCGTAAACGATTGGCATCGGGAAGGCGTCGCGGCAATGCTCCGCCAGGTTGCGGCCGGTGACGATGCCCAGCTTGGCGGAGAGCGCCTGGAACAGCATCGCGACGAGGTTGGCGACCAGCACCACCCACAGCAGCGCGTAGCCATACTTCGCGCCGGCCTGGATGTTTGTCGCGAAGTTGCCGGGATCCATGTAGGCGATCGAAGCGACGACCGCCGGCCCGACGAAGAACAGGAACGTGAGCGGGTTCGCGGGCACCCGACCGGCGACGATGTCGTCGACGGCTGCCGTTTTCAGCGACATGGCATGGGCAGCGCTCTCGTTCATCAGACTACCTTCGACATAGCACGAGCTATAAGTCTCGGGTTTTAAAACAGTGAATCGGGCTTGCAAAACGATCGAGGAGCAGGATCATCGTCGTGTCGGCCGAGCCGGTGCGCTCGCAAGAGGATCCGAGTCGAAATGTCGTCCCATTCCGATGCCGACCAGCTTGTCGCGACCGAGCTTCACGTCGAGGGCTTCCGGCAGGCCCGCGTCGCCCGCCGCTCGGCTTTGGTTGAAGACTATGTCGAGCTGATCGCCGATCTTCTCGACGACAGGGGTGAGGCGCGGCAGGTCGATATCGCCGCCCGTCTCGGCGTCGCCCAGCCGACAGTCGCCAAGATGCTGAAGCGCTTGGCTGAGGACGGCCTGGTGGCGCAGCGGCCTTACCGCGGGACGTTCCTGACGCCGGAAGGTCAGGCGCTGGCCCTGCGCAGCCGCGAACGCCATCGGCTGGTCGAACAGTTCCTGCTGGCCCTCGGCATCGAGCCCGAGACGGCGCGGCGCGATGCGGAGGGGCTCGAGCATCACGTCAGCGAGGAGACGCTCGTCGCCTTCGGGCGCTTCCTCGCGAGCGGCCGCTAGGACGTCTCGCGGTCTCGCCAACCGCGCCCCGCCGCCTATGTTGGAGGCGCAGACCTAGCAAGGAGCTTCCAGCATGAGCATCGCCTTCATCGGCCTCGGCGCCATGGGCGTCGGCATCGCCGCCAACCTCGTCAAGGCGGGTCACGACGTGACGGTCTGGAACCGGACGGAAGGCAAGGCTGCCGCGCTGGTCGAGGCCGGTGCGCAAGAGGCGACATCGCCGGCGGAGGCGGCCTCCGACGCGTCGCTCGTCTTCACCATGGTGTCCGACGATGTCGCGCTTGCCGCGGTGCTCAACGGCGAGACCGGTCTCTACAAGGGCTTGCCCGAGAAATCGCTGCACGTGTCGTTGAGCACGATCTCGGTGGCGACCGCAGACCGCGTTGCGGCCGCCCACGCCAACCATGGCCAACGCTACTTCTCCGCGCCGGTGTTCGGGCGGCCCGAGGCGGCTATGGCAGGCAAGCTGTTCATCGTGGTGGCGGGTGCGGCCGCCGACCTCGACGAAGTCGAGCCGGTGTTCGGCGCGATCAGCCAGCGTGTCTTCCGCGTCGGCGACAAGCCCTCGCAGGCCAATCTGGTGAAGCTTTGCGGAAATTTCGCGATCCTCGCCGCCGTCGAAACGATGGGCGAGGCCATGGCGCTTTCCGAGAAGGGCGGGGTGCCCAAGGCGATGCTCTACGAGGTGCTCACCAGCACGCTGTTCGACGCCCCGGTTTACAAGAACTACGGCAAGATGATCGTCGAGAACCGCTACACGCCGGCCGGCTTCAAGGCCCCGCTCGGCCTCAAGGACATGCGGCTTGCCGGCGAGTCTGCGGAGAAATACCGCGTGCCGATGCCGCTCCTCAGCCTGCTGCGCGACCATCTGCTGGAGACGATCGCCAACGAAGGCGAGGACATCGACTGGTCCGGAATCGGCAAGACCATCGCGAAGAACGCCGGCCTGTAGCCAGCCCGTCAAGCGGAGCCTGCGTCACGCCGCCAGGTCGGCCACAACCGCATCGAGCAAGGGGAAGCCGGCCGCGCTGACGCGCAGGCGGCCACTCTGGGTGATCTCGACCATGCCTTCCTCCATAAGCGAGGAGATGCGGCTTTTGTCGAGCATGCGCTGCGAAAGCGCTTCGAACTGGGTCGGCTCGATTCCTTCCGAGAGGCGCAGGCCCATCAGCAGGAACTCGTCGCCCTGCTCTTCCGTCGAAAGCAATTCGTCCTCGACGAGCCCGTGACCTTCGGTCTCGACGACGGTTAACCACATTTCCGGATGCGGCTCCGTCGATTGAGCGCGGCGGCCCTTGGGCGTGACGATGCGCCCGTGGGCGCCGGGACCGACGCCGACATATTCGCCGTAGCGCCAGTAGATGAGGTTGTGCCGGCTCTCGCCGCCGGGGCGGGCGTGGTTCGAGATCTCGTAGGCCGGCAGGCCCGCTCGATTCATCGTCTCCTGCGTCACGTCCCACAGGTCGCGGCACGTGTCGGCCGACGGCACCTTGAGCTTGCCGGCGTTGCGGAGACGCTCGAACATCGTGTCGGGCTCGATCGTCAGCTGGTAGAGCGATATGTGATCGCGCGCCCGCTCGATGGCTCGGGTCAGCTCGGACTTCCAGGCGCTCGACGACTGGCCGGGGCGGGCGTAGATGAGGTCGAACGAGAAGCGCTCGAAGATCGAGCCGGCGATGCCGACCGCCTTCATCGCCTCATCGGCGGTGTGCATCCGCCCGAGCGCCTTGAGGTCGGCATCGTTCATCGCCTGCACGCCGAGCGAAACGCGGTTGACGCCGGCCTTGCGGTAGCCGGTGAACCGGTTGGCCTCGACGCTGGTCGGGTTGGCCTCGAGAGTAACTTCGACGTTGGTGTCGATGGTCCAGTTCGCGGCGATGGCATCGAGGATGCCGGCGACGGTGCCGGGCTTCATCAGCGAGGGCGTCCCACCGCCGAAGAAGATCGAGGCGACGCTGCGCCCCTTCGTGAGCTTGGCGCGGTGGGCGAGCTCCGTGCGGAAGGCGGCGACGAAGCGCTCCTCGTCGACGGCCTGCGCACGCACGTGGCTGTTGAAGTCGCAGTACGGGCATTTCGAGAGGCAGAACGGCCAGTGCACGTAGACTGCGAAGCCGGGACTTCCGGGTCGGTACAGTTGGCTCGCCATCGTCTTCCTCGTCGCTGCCGCGCCCAAAATGCGCCGCCAAGCGCTGCCATCGTCCGAGCGGTGCGATCGCTGCGCCGCGCCATCGCTAGCACGGGAGGCGGTCCCATGGTTACCGTGACATGGCGGGTCTTAAGAATGCGTTCACCACGTTTTCCTAGAACATGCTTAACCCCGCCGTAACCGAGCCAGCGTCTTGAGCTACCTGCAACCGCCGCCCAACATGTCGCCGGTCGTGGTCGTGAAGGACTTCGGTGGCTACGTCGACCAATACGCCTCGATCACCGAGGTCTACCGGCAGACCAACCGCGAGGTGCGCATCCACGAGTGCCATTCGGCCTGCACGATGGCGCTGAGCCTGCCCAACGTCTGCGTCTATCCGACTTCGATCTTCAAGTTCCACCAGGCCTACGACCCGCGCAACCACGTCACCAACTTTGCGGTGTCGGACGCCTTGTTCCGCACCTATCCGGACGCCGTGCGCCAGCGGCTCGGCGCGCTGACCAGGAGCTTCACCATCCTGCGCGGGCAAGAGCTGATCGATCTCGGCGTGCGCGACTGCAACGGCCCGAGGCAGCCGCGCATCATGGTCGCGGCGGCGACGCTGAAGCCGCTGCCGGAGTCGATGACGACGAGCTCCGAGTTCTCCATGCTGACAGGCAAGCTTCAGGGTCTCGTGCCGGGCTTCGGCGCCGCGCCCGTAACGCCGGCGCCAGCCCAGCCGCCCGCGAAGCGCGCCGCCCCGACTGTGTCCGACGAGATGCTGCGCGCGACGATCCCGCTGCCGCCGGAGCGTCCGCTGGTCGAGACGCCGTCGCCCGACCCTGCTGTCGCGCCGGTGCCTGACGAGATCGACAGCGTGCCGCTACCGCCACCGCGCCCGAAGATCCTGGTCGCCTACACGCCGAGCTTGCCGCCGATCCCGATGATGAAGGTCATCGGCGGGTCGCAGCCAATCCTGCCGCCGCGCTTCGTCCCGTTCCCGAAAGGATGATGATCACCTGCTGAAGCCGCTGTAGTGGACGATCGTGCGGCCAGCGAGATCGATGGTCACGCTGTCGTCGGGTGTCTTGGCGTTGGCTCCGTCGCTTGCCGGATGGTACTCGATGCGCAGTTGGCTCGCCGTCGCGATGATGCGCAGGTAGCCGTAGTCCTGGTCGTCGTAGTTCTCAAGCACGATGAGGTCCTTGCCCTTCGCGGGCGCCTCGATCTCCTTCGGCACGCGCAGTGGTCCGTCCTTCTTGCGGGTCAGCTTGGCGAGCCCGTGTCCTCCGTTGCCGGCGATGATGTAGGGTATCTGCGTGTCGCCACGGGTGCGCGTAAAGCGCTGGTAATTGTGCGCGTGCGCCGAGAGCACCGCGTGCGGCCAAAGCCCGACCTCGTCGCAAATTGCGTCGATCCGCGCGCTCATGTCGATGCTCCAGCCGTGCTTCGCGCCGGCGGTGTAGGCCGGATGGTGATGCGCAAGGAGGAGCGCGCCAGCGAACTTCTCCTTTTGCGCCCGCGTCAGCGCCGCGCGCAAATAGTCGAGCTGCGAATCGTTAAGCTCGGGGAACTGGCCATCCTGGCTCGAGATCACGCCGGGATCTTCCAGCGTATTTGAGTAGAGCGCGAGAATGCGCACGAAGGGCGCCTCGAAGGTAAAGAACACACCGGGCTGGATCTGCGCCGTGCGGCTGAGGCCGCCGGCTTCCGGCGTGATCTCAAATTCGGGCTTGCAAAAATTGTCGAGGAAGGCCGACAGCGTCACGGCGTGAGTGTTGGGCGCGACCATGCCGTCGTGATTGCCGGCGAGCGCCAGGATGGGCGCCGGGTAGTTGCGGTAGGGATCGTAGAACTGGTCATAGTAGTAGACCGCCTCGCCGAAATTGTAGATCACGTCGCCAAGGTGGAAGAAAAACAGCGGCGCCTCCTTAGGCTTCTCCTCGTCGAAATCCGAGAACATCTTGTCGGCGACGAGGTTCTGGGGATCGGGGCCGCGGGTGTTGCCGGTATCGCCGACCGAGTGGAAGACGATCTGGCCGGCCTTCGTCGCCGCGGCGACCACGTCTGCTCCTCGCGCGCCGAGCGTCTCGGCCAGCGTCAGCACCGGTTCGGGCAGGCCCCGCGGCGCGGGGAACGGCAGCGGCTGCAGCGCATGTTTGGCGTTGAGCGCGTCGAGCGTCTTGTAGTTCTGAGAATCGTTTGCGTGCTGGACGACGAAGTGTGTCGGATCGACGGTCGCCACCGGCTGGCCGAACACCGGCTGGTCGACTGTATGCGCCTGAGTGTTGTCAATCGGCGCTGCCGGATCAGTTGGAACCTTGTAGGGAAGGTGGGGCTCGTTGCCGTCGCCGCCCTTCTGCGACGCCCCCGTCTTCGTGCGTCGTGGCCGCCTGGTCATGGTCGTGCTCCGGAAGCCGCGCCCTCGTACCAGCGCGGCTTGAAGAGCTAATCGCAAGCACGCGACGACCGCGTGACGCTGCGCTTGGCCTATGGTCGAGCGCGAGGATGTGGCGGAAGGGCCGGAAGATGCTGGTGGCGCATCTTCGCCATTGGCCGACGCGCCAGCACGCTTCAGCGTCGACAGGCTTGACGACGACGAACAGCAGCGCCCCCCAGGATGAACCAGAGCGAACTGGCGCCACGCTTCGTCCCATCCCCGTAAGGATAAACGTTGACGAGGCTGAATCCGCTCAAGTGAACGTTCATGCGGCGGCCGGCTCGGTCACTCTGTTGTCGTGGCGCCGAACGTCCGTCTCTCCAGCACCGATCCTTCAGATCTTGGCCCTCAGCCGGTTCACGGTCGCAGGTGCCGTGATGCGTCGGCTCGTCTTTTTCTCGACCACGACGGTCCGCACGCTCTTGTCGCGCGCGGGCGTCGAAACGAGCCGCGTCACGCGCCGATCGGGCATCAGCCTCAGCATTTCGGCTCGGACAGCGGCGCTGGCGACCCCCATCAACTGCGCGGCGATCTCAATCTGCACGGCCGTGTCATCGGTGAGCCCCTGCGCGGCGGCGATCGCTTCCGCGAGGTCGGGCGGATCGTGACGGACACGACGCGGTCCGTACTTGGTGTTCCAGGTGGCAGACATGGCGCCGCTCCGACTGCGAGTTTCTCCAAGCAAAATAGGTAGCTTTTGCTGCGTTGCAACAAAACATTTAAAGCGCTGGTCGACACAAAACGATCAGTTGCTCAGGCAAAGCCTTGCGAAATTTTGGAACGCTCGGGCGCGATGGGACAGCGCTCTCGAGCCGTCGGCCGGAATTCCGTGCTTCTCTTCGGGGCTCATCTCCCCGAAGGTAAGGGTGAAGCCGCCCGGCAGGAAGATGGGATCGTATCCGAAGCCGAGCATTCCGCGCGGCGGGAAGACCAGGGTCCCGTCCACACGACCTTCCACCGCGACGATCGGCTGCGAAGGCCGGGCGAGGGCGAGCGCGGAGACGAAGAAGGCGCGGTACGGCTCGTCCGCGCCACGTTCCTCGAGTTTCTGCCGCACCCGGTCCATCGCGCCCGTGAAGTCCCCGGCCTTTCTCGCCCAGCGCGCCGAGAAGATGCCTGGCGCACCGTCGAGCCCGATCACGCACAGGCCGGAATCATCGGCCAGCGCCGGCAAGCCCGCCGCCCGCGCGGCCGCCTCCGCCTTGATCGCGGCATTGGCGCCGAAGCTGTCGCCGGTCTCGTCGGGTTCTTCCAGCCCGAGTTCCGACGCGGCCAGCGCCTCGACACGATAGGGGGCGAGAAGCTCGCGCATTTCGCGCAGCTTGCCAGCGTTGTGCGTGGCGACGACCAGCCTATCTCCGACCAGACGCGGCATCTCAACCGAGCGCCTGCTTCTGCAACGTGACGAGACCGGCAATACCGACCTTGGCCAGCGCCATCATCGTCGCGAGCTCGGCTTCGCTGAATACGGCGCCCTCGGCGGAGGCCTGCACCTCTACAAGGGCTCCGTCGCCGCTCATCACGAAGTTGGCGTCGGTTTGAGCTTCGGAGTCCTCGGCATAATCGAGATCGACCACCGCCGTGCCGCGATAGATTCCGCAGGATACGGCGGCGACATGATCCCGGATCGGATTGTCCTTCACGATGGAGCGGCTCCGCATCCAGTCGAGGCAATCGTTGAGCGCGACCCAGGCACCTGTGATCGAGGCCGTCCGCGTGCCGCCGTCCGCCTGCAGCACGTCGCAGTCGATCGTGATCTGCCGCTCGCCCATTATCTGGAGGTTGGTGACGGCACGAAGGCTGCGCCCGATCAGCCGTTGGATCTCTTGGCTGCGGCCGGATTGCTTGCCGGAGCTCACCTCCCGCTTCGAGCGGGTGTGCGTCGCGCGCGGGAGCATGGCGTACTCGGCCGTAATCCAGCCGCGCCCTTGGCCGCGCAGCCATGACGGCGGCTTGTCCTCGAGCGAGGCAGTGCAAAGCACGTGCGTGCCGCCGAATTTTACCAAGCAGGATCCCTCAGCATAGCGGGCGACGCGGCGCTCGAGCGAGACTTGGCGCAATTCGCCGGGAGCGCGGTTCGATGGTCGCATGCGTGGTTCTCCGGACCGGTCTCGCAGCCATCGGGACGATCGCGTGGCTATGCCATACAACGGGTTCCGCCTAGCATGAACGAATCCCCGTGCTGCGCATTATTTCTTTGCAGAACACAGTGAGGATGGGCATGCCGCCGAAGACCATCAACTTCGCGATCGTCGGCAGGTCGTTCTCGCGAGATGAGTTCGAAGAGTTGCATCTCGCCTCGATCGCAAGGCGATCCGACGGTAAGCACGTGCGGGTTTGTAGCAGCGCGGCCTCGCCACAGAAGGTTTGGCGAGGTTCAGGCCAGCCGGTTGCCCAGACGTTTCGCATGCCCCGGTAGCAGCCGATTTCAAGCGTTGGGCGTCAGGTCGGTACTTGCTTTAGCGTTCAGCGACCGCTGACACCGGGAACGGGGTGGATGCCGGTCGAGAACATGAGGCGTTCTGTAGATGAGACGTCGATGCTGCGCCGCGGCTGGACCACCGGCGCTTGTGCGGCGGCCGCTGCCAGCGCAGCTTATGCCGCGCTCCTCACGGGGGATTTCCCGGACCCCGTCTCGGTGAGCCTGCCGAACGATGTCACGCCGGAGTTCGCGCTTGCATCGAGCAAACATGGCGAGGATTGGGCGCGGGCAGCAGTCGTCAAGGACGCGGGCGACGATCCGGACGTGACGCACGGCGCGCTTGTCGTCGCCACAGTCCGGCTCGGCACTTTTGGCACAGGCGTCTTGTTCCGCGCCGCCGAAGGCGTGGGCACGGTGACGCTGCCGGGCCTGCCGCTACCGCCGGGCGAGCCGGCGATCAACCCGGCACCCCGCGCGATGATCTCGTGTGCGATCCGGGATATCGCGCGCCGACACGGCGGTAGCGGAGATGCCGTCGTCGAGATTGGCATCCCGGGCGGCGTGAAAATCGCCGAGCGCACCCTGAACGGCCGCCTCGGTATCGTCGGTGGCCTCTCCATCCTCGGCACGACCGGCATCGTCGTGCCCTATTCCTGCTCTGCCTGGATCCACTCGATCCACCGCGGCATCGACGTAGCGGTGGCGGCCGGCATAACGCATATCGCCGGCAGCACGGGATCGACATCCGAGGCCGCGATCAAGGCGCTACACGGGCTCCCCGACATTGCTTTGATCGAGATGGGCGATTTCGTCGGCGGCATGCTCAAATACCTGCGCGTGCATCCCGTCCGCAGGATTACGATCGCCGGTGGCTTCGGCAAGATGACGAAGCTCGCGCAAGGAATGCTCGACCTCCACTCGCGGCGCGGTACCGTGGACCTCTCGCAGGTCGCCGCTTGGGTGAAGCTCGCGGGAGGCCAGAACAGCCTCGCCGACAGAATACATGGCGCGAACACCGCCAAGGAAGCCTACGATCTAGCAATGGCTGCGGGTCTCAACATCGCGACCCTGGTCGCGGAACGCGCCTGGACGCCAGCTGCGACGGTCCTGCGCGGCACCGACGTTCTCCTCGACGTCGCGCTGTTTGATCGTGCCGGAACGCTGATCGGACGATCGAACACGAGATCGACTGCCTTGTGCTCACCTGATTGAGCTCAGTGATGCTTCTTCCCGCGGCCCAGAAGCGCGACCTCGCGGGTCAGCCGCTCGGCAGCGCTGCGACCCGTCGTCAAGTCGACGTTCGCGGGCAGGAAGACAACCTGCTCGATCTCGCGCTGCGAGGGTGTGAGGAACGTGACCATCGCCAAAGCCACCCCCCAGCAGCAGCCGACTATAATCGCCAGCAGCATGACCAAACGGAATAGCGTTGGCATCGTCGTCCCCAAGCCCACCCACAACGTTTGAAATTGTTCGTACCGCTTTTTGGTTTCGCTTGTGCAAACGCGTGCGCCGATGTTTGCACATGGTTAAATCAGACGTCGGTCCTGCGTGTTAGCGCGTAGCCGAGGTGGCGCAGCGCCAGGAGCGAGGACACCGCGGCGCTCACGGCACGCAGCCACTCTTCGGTGTTCTGCTCGCGATGGTCCCGCGCGATGGTCTCGGCCTGATCGGCCGGCATAAGATTTTCCACAAATTCCGAGGTGAGCGTCGTTTCCGCCATATGCTCGGCGATCGCGCGCATGTCTGGCGACAACTTGTTCAGCCGCTCGATCGATTGCTCAAGCATCTTGCCACTCCTTAACATACGTTTGGCGCAACAGGGCGGCGCGGCGAAGGTTTCCGGCGCGGCATCGCGCAGGCGTCGCCACTGGGCGTCCGCGCGCTAATATTTGGCGCGAACGAAGCCGAGCACGTCCTTCACGCCGTCCATCGTTTCGCGTGCGAGAGCACGGGCGCGCGCGGCACCATCGGCCAGGATCGCGTCGATGGCCGCAGGGTCGCCGACCAGCCGCTTCATCTCGGTCCCGATCGGCCCGAGCGAGGCGACGGCCCGATCGACGAGCGCGTTTTTGAAGGTCGAGAAATTGGCGTCGCCGAAATCCGCCAGCACCTGCGCCTTGGTCTGGTGGTTGAGCGCCGCGAAGATGCCGACGAGGTTGTCGGCCTCCGGACGTGAGGCAAGCCCGGCCGGCTCGGAGGGCAGCGGTTCGGGGTCGGTCTTCGCCTTGCGGATCTTTGAGGCGATCGCGTCCGCATCGTCTGTGAGGTTGATGCGCGAATTGTCTGAAGGATCGGACTTCGACATCTTCTTCGAGCCGTCGCGCAGGCTCATCACCCGCGTCGCCGGACCCTGGATGAGCGGCTCGGGCATGGGGAAGAACGCCTCGCCGAAGCCATGCGCGGCGATCGATCCGGCGAAATCGAGATTGAATTTCTGAGCGATGTCGCGCGACAATTCGAGATGCTGCTTCTGGTCCTCGCCGACCGGCACATGCGTGGCGCGGTAAGCCAGGATATCAGCCGCCATCAACACCGGATAGGCGTAAAGGCCGACCGACGCCTGCTCGCGATCCTTGCCGGCCTTCTCCTTGAACTGCGTCATCCTACTCATCCAGCCGATGCGCGCGACGCAGTTCAGCACCCAGGCGAGCTCGGCATGCTCGGCGACTTGACTCTGGTTGAAGACAATGTGCTTGCGCGCATCGATGCCCGACGCGATGAAGGCGGCCGTCACCTCGCGGATGCTCGTGGTCAGCTGCGCGGGATCCTGCGGCACCGTGATCGCGTGCAGATCGACGACGCAGAACACGCAATCATGGGTCTTCTGCAGCTCGACGAACTTGATGATCGCGCCGAGGTAGTTGCCGAGATGCAAATTGCCGGTCGGCTGGACGCCGGAGAAGACGCGCTGGGGAAAGGAAATCATCGCGGAGCGGTTCTGCTTGTCGTGCCTAGGAGGCGCCGCTTATCTCGCGCACCACGCCCTCTTACAAGCAGCGCGTTCCCCCGCGGTCGAGACGACCTGCGTCCGCGTTCAAGATCGGGGGCTGGCGCACTGCTCCATGACTAGCGCTCGCGTCAATCGCGCTTCGACCCTATCTGGCCGCGTCGGTCAGAGCCGGCGTGCGCTGCGCCGTCCGCGTCGCGACTTGCGCTGAGCGTGACCTAGCAGATCGCGATCTGCCTTTGCGGCGCGCGTGCGCCGGCGCGTCCGGAGCCGGCGGCAGCGCTTGGACCTGGCCTGTTTCGGCCTCCGCTCGCGCCCGTCTCGACGCGGATGGCTCCGCGGCCGGGAACGGCGTGCCAATGTTCGAGAACTCGCAGATAAGCCCGCCGCATTGGGGCGATTGCTGTGCCGCGGCCGACGGCACGTTCGGCCGCGAAGGATCCGCCGGCGGCGTCTGATTGCAGAAGACGCCGCCGCAACCGGCATCGTGTCCCGAAGGCACATAGGACGTGCCGGCCATCTGGCCATAGCTGCCGGGCGCCGACTGAGCCATGGCCGCGCCGGTGATCGCCACGGTCGTCGCGAAACCAATGACGATACGCGCACTAGACCACATCATAAGGCCACTCCATGGTTGCGGAGATCAGTCTAGGTCATTTGCGGTGGCGCCGAAAGCCTTCCTACCAGGCGATTGTCTCGCCGCGATAATCAATGAAGACGCAGCCTGGCTCACCAAGGCGCTCCTCGATGACCTCGGCGATCCCCCTGGCGCTTTCCTCGACTTCAACGATTGCGTGAGGGCCGCCCATGTCGGTGCGCACCCAGCCGGGATGCATGGCAATGACCGACCGCTGCTTGTTGCGAGCAGCATAGCTTCGCAGCATTGTATTGAGCGCCGCCTTGCTGGCCCGGTAGACCTCGTAGCCTCCACTGGTGTTGGACCCGACGCTGCCTAGCACCGAGGTCATGGCACAGATTGCACCTCTTGCACCGACGTTGCCGCCGAAGACCTCGATGATCTTGAGCGGAGCCAATGCATTCGTCAGCATCACCCTCGTGAACTCGTCCGGCGCGACGAACGCGGCCTGCTGGCTCGTGTCGTTGCTGACGCCGGCCGACACGAACAGTAGGTCGAGCGGGTCGCTCCCGACAGCTCGCTTCAACGCGGCGATGTCATTGGCATCGGTGACATCGAGCCGCTCGATCCGAAGGCGGTCGCCGGCCGTGCTGGCGAGAGATTTGAGTTCATCGTCGTGGTTGCCACGCGACGTCGCAACGACGCGCCAGCCTCGCTCGAGATACTCGCGCACGAGTCCAAGGCCGAGCCCCCGTGAGGCGCCGATGACGAGGATCGTCTTTCCTTGCTGTGCCAATTCCGCCTCCGCTCAGTTGAAACCGATCGTCTCGTGCGGCACATAGAGGTCTTCCAGCGCCTTCACCTCGGCATCGTCGAGCTTCAACGATACGGCCGCGGCGGCGTCGTCGAGGTGATGCGGCTTGGTGGCGCCGACGATCGGAGCGGTGACCATCGGCTTACCCAGCACCCAGGCGAGCGCCACCTGAGCCCGCGGCACGCCGCGCGCCTGGGCGATCTCGCCCACCTTCTCGACGATACGCTTGTCGGCCGCTTCGGTTCGGGCGTAGAGCGTCTTGCCGAACTCGTCGGTCCGCAAACGATTCGTCTCCTCGCTCCAGTCGCGCGTCAACCGACCGCGTGCGAGCGGGCTCCAGGGAATGACGCCGATGCCGTCCGCTTGGCAGAGCGGCAGCATCTCGCGTTCTTCCTCGCGGTAGAGCAGGTTAACGTAGTCCTGCATGGTCGAGAACCGCGTCCAGCCGTGCCGATCGGCGAGGTACAACGCCTTGGCGAACTGCCACGCGTACATCGAAGAGGCGCCGATATAGCGCGCCTTGCCGGCGCGCACGACGTCATGCAGCGCCTCCAGCGTCTCCTCGATCGGCGTATGCGGATCCCAGCGGTGGATCTGGTAGAGGTCGACGTAGTCGGTGCCGAGCCGGCGCAGCGAATGATCGATCTCGCTCAGGATCGCCTTTCGGGAGAGACCGGCGCCGTTCGGGCCGGGCCGCATACGGCCGTGCACCTTGGTGGCGAGCACGATCTCGTCGCGTCGGGCGAAATCCTTCAGCGCACGCCCGACGATTTCCTCGCTGGTGCCGGCCGAATAGACGTTGGCGGTATCGAAAAAGTTGATGCCGAGGTCTAGCGCCTTCCTGACGAAGGGGCGGCTCTCCTCCTCGCTCAAGGTCCAGGCGTGGGTGCCTTTGCCGGGGACGCCAAAGCTCATGCAGCCGAGGGCGATTCGCGAAACCTCAAGGCCGGTACGGCCGAGCCGTTTGGTGTCCATCGCTGCTCCGATCGCCTACTGGAGTTTCGCCTCTAGAAGTCGTTGACCGTCCAGAAATTTTGACCATCGAGATGATGCAACGTCGAAGTAGAAGGGCGGCTCCGCGGCCGCGCTTTTCATATCTGCCGACTGAGGTCAGTGCGCACTCAGGTGTTTCACCTCGCGTTGCCGCGGTGGCAGCGTCTCGATCGACGCCATGCCGCTCTTCACCGCGGCTTGCACCTTCTCGAAGGCGCGCACCTCGATCTGCCGCACGCGCTCGCGCGAAATGTCGAACTCGTCCGACAGGTCCTCGAGGGTGATCGGATCGTCCGCCAAGCGACGGGCTTCGAAAATCCGGCGCTCGCGATCGTTGAGCACCGAAAGGGCGTTTCGCAACGCACCGAGACGATTGTCGCTCTCCTCGCGGTCGGCGAGAATCTTCTCCTGACTCGAACTCTGATCGACCAGCCAGTCCTGCCACTCGCCCTCGCCCTCCTCGCGGAGTGGGGCATTGAGGGAAGCGTCACCCGACATGCGCCGGTTCATGTCGATCACGTCCTGCTTGCTGACGCCGAGGCGCGTGGCGATGACGTCGACCTGCTCCGGCCGCAGATCGCCCTCCTCGAGCGCCGAGATCTGACTTTTCGCCTTGCGAAGGTTGAAGAACAGCTTCTTCTGACTCGCGGTCGTGCCCATCTTCACGAGCGACCACGATCGCAGAATATACTCTTGTATAGACGCGCGGATCCACCACATGGCGTATGTCGCCAAACGGAACCCCTTATCCGGCTCAAAACGCTTCACCGCCTGCATGAGCCCGACGTTGCCTTCAGAGATCACTTCGCCGATCGGAAGGCCGTATCCCCGGTACCCCATGGCGATCTTGGCGACGAGACGTAAGTGCGACGTGACGAGCTTATGGGCCGCATCGGGATCTTCGTGCTCGCGCCAGCGCTTGGCAAGCATGTATTCCTGCTCTGGCTGGAGCATTGGGAACTTGCGGATCTCGTTCAGGTATCGAGCAAGCCCGCTCTCGCCAGATATCATCGGTAAGGCAGCAGCCATTCAATTCTCCTTTCGAGCCCCCTTCAGGCAAGCTCTCTGCGCCAGCATGCGTGGCATCGCCCGACGCAACAGGTGTATGTGGGAAAGCGGGCGCTTGTTGGTAGCCTCATTTGGTCGCCGGAAGATTACAAATCTGCAACGTGCGATCCGCAACCCGGGTGTCGAAGATAAAGCTTCCATTGACGGCACTGGTTGCACGCGCGGTTGTCGCGGCCGGTAGGCGCCTGCGACATGGCAGCGCCTAGGAAACGGGCCGCGCTGTTTCCAGCGCCGAGGCGAGCGCGGCGAGTTCGGCCGGCAAGTCGCTCTCGAACTCCAGTGCTTCGCCCGTTACCGGATGCTGGAACCCGAGAACGGCCGCGTGTAGTGCTTGGCGGCCGAGCGCTTGCAGACTTGTCTGGCTAGCGGCGTCGAGACGGCTTGCCTTGCTACGGAAGCCCCGCGCGTAGAGCGGATCCCCCATTACCGGATGTCCGATGTGGGCCATGTGTACTCGGATCTGATGGGTTCGCCCCGTCTCCAGTTCGCAGGAGACCAGACTCGCCGCTGGCGCGGCCTTGGGGGCGAAGCTATCCTGGAGTCGCCAATGCGTGACCGCAGATCGACCGCGTTCTTGCGGCACGACCGCCATCTTCAGCCTGTCTGTCTGATGACGGCCAACCGATGCGTCGATCGTTCCAAACAGACGGTCGGGCTTTCCCCAGACGAAGGCGAGGTAGCGTCTCGTCAGCGGCAGGGTACGTCCATGATCGGTGAACAGCCGGGACAATCCGTGATGGGCGCTATCGTTCTTCGCCACGACGAGGAGCCCGGACGTGTCCTTGTCGAGGCGATGCACGATCCCCGGACGCTTGACGCCGCCGATCCCCGACAGGCTCGTGCCGCAATGCGCGATGAGGGCGTTGACGAGCGTACCGCTGGCGTGGCCCGGCGCCGGGTGCACGACGAGGCCAGCTGGCTTGTCGATCACGATGAGATGCTCGTCCTCGAACACCACGTCGAGCGGCAGCGGCTCGCCTTCCGGCTTCGGGTTTTCGGCCGCTGGGACGAGCAAGGCCAGCCTCTCGCCGGGCTTGACCTTGCGGTTGGCGTCCCGCGCCGGCACCCCGTCGATGTCGAGGGCGCCAAGCTCAATGAGAGTTTTCACGCGCGTACGCGAAAGCTCCAGGCCGGCCGCTTTCGCGGCGGCGGTGAGGGCAACGTCGAGGCGCGCCCCGGCCTGCGTCTCGTCGACGGCGAAAGACAGGCTCTCGCCGCCTGCGTTCTTCTCCGCGCTCACGGTCGTCTCCTGCACAGCGTCACACCTTCTCTCACATGCACGCCTAGCAAAGCGTGATCAGGCAGCCTCGTCCCGCGCCGAGCTCGGAAGCCCGCATGACCTTCTTTCGACTGTACTGGCGCGTTCTCGCACTCCTGCGGAGCGAGAGAAAGGCGGTTGGATGCCTTGGTCTCGCCGGCGTTGCATTCGTCGTCGCGCAGTACGCCGAGCCGGTGCTGCTCGGACGCCTCATAGACCGGCTGAGTCACGGCACCAGCGCCGGCCATCCGCTCCGCTTCGATGCCCTGCTTCCCACGATTCTGCTGTGGGTCGCGTTCGCCGTCGGCACTATCGTGTCAGCGGTCGTCGTCTCGCTTCTCGCCGACCGGCTCGCCCATCGCCAAAGGCTCGCCGTGCTGGCGCTGTTCTTCGAACACACGCTCGGGCTGCCGATGAGCTTCCACGCCGGCACCCATTCCGGCCGGTCTCTCAAGATCATGATCGAGAGCGCAACCGTGATGTTCGCGTTCTACCTCGCTCTCTTCCGCGAGAACCTGCCGGCTTTGCTGTCGCTGCTGCTCATTGTGCCGGTTTCGCTGGCCTTGAACTGGCGCCTCGCGCTCCTGTTGCTGACGCTGATCGTGGTCTTCGCTGCCGTCACGACCTTCGTGCGACGACGAACCGAGACGCTGCAGAGTTCGGTCGAACGCTACAACACGACGCTCGCGGAGCGAGCGTCGGACGCCCTCGGCAACATACCCGTCATCCAGAGCTTCACCCGCACGGAGAGCGAGGCGGGTGCGATCCGCGAGATCGGCGCCATGCTGCTCCGCGCGCAAATGCCGGTGCTCTCGTGGTGGGCGATGGCCGTCGTGGCGAGCCGTGCCGCCTCGACGGTCGCGCTCCTCGCGATCTTCGTACTTGGCACCGCGCTCTACCTGCATGGCATCGGCACGATCGGAGGCATCGTGATGTTCATGAGCTTCGCCGGCATGCTGATCGGGCGTCTCGAGCAGCTCGTGAACTTTCTCAACGGTATGTTCCTCCAAAGCCCGAAGCTGCGCGATTTCTTCCAGGTGATCGAAACCGTCGCGTATGTGGCGGACAAGCCGTGCGCCGTCGATCCCGGGCATCTCACGGGCCGCGTGGCGTTCGAGGATGTGACGTTCGGCTATCGGCCGGCCGAAGATCCCGCGGGACGCAGCGCCGTCAGCGGCCTCTCCTTCGTCGCCGAACCGGGGCAGACGATCGCGCTCGTCGGCGCCACGGGCTCCGGCAAGTCGACCACCCTTGCGCTGCTCCATCGCGCCTTCGATCCGCATCGTGGGCGCATCACGATCGATGGAATTGATATCCGCGACATGCAGCTCGTGGCGCTCCGCCGCAACATCGGCGTGGTGTTCCAGGAGCCGATGCTGTTCGCCCGCTCGATCGAGGAGAACCTGCGCATCGGCAAGCCCGATGCGACATCGGGCGAGATCGCGAAGGCTCTCGAACTCGCGCAGGCCGACGATTTCGTTGCCCGTCTGCCCCAGGGATTGAAGACGCCGGTCGGCGAGCGCGGCCGCTCGCTGTCGGGCGGCGAGCGCCAGCGCCTCGCGATCGCCCGCGCGCTGCTGAAGGATCCGCCGATCATGGTCCTCGACGAGGCGACCGCCGCGCTCGACGCGGTGACCGAGCGAAAGCTGCAAGTGGCGCTCGCGAGCGCCACCGACGGCCGCACTACGTTCGTCATCGCCCATCGCCTCGCCACTGTGCGCAACGCCAACCGGATCATCGTTCTCGACCACGGCACGATCGTCGAGACCGGCACGTTCGAAGAGCTAGTCGCGCGCGGTGGCCGCTTCAGCGCGCTCGCGGCGGCACAGCTGCTCCACCAATCCCCGAGCGGCGACATGCACCCATTCGAGGCGGCGGTGATGTAAGCTTCAGCATACCCGTTGTTCGAAGGTCTGTTTCTAACGCGTGGCAGGCATGTTTTGATGTGCATTGCAACATGCTCGAATTGCGATCATGTTCTTCCTATCGGAAGCAACCCTTTCGTAGCCCATCTTTTGGGCGTTTCCTCCCATGACTTTTAAGCCGTCAGCTTTTGCTGGCGGTTTTTTTTTTCACGGCCGCCGGTTCGCGGATTGAAGAGCCGTTCGTTTTTGCTCAGCGGCGGGCGGTCATCGCTACCGCCCACAGCGCCCGGACGGTGATCGGCTGCGCCAGTCGCGGCTCGCGCCGGGCGTGCCCGACAGCCTCGCTCAGCACCGCGATGGCGTTGGCAAGGCGACCGTCATCCCATGATCGAAGCTGCCGTTCGGCGGTGGTGCGACGCGGTCCATAGAAGTTGCCGTCACCGCTGCCGCCGTCGTTCATGGCGAGGCGAGCGCGATGCAGCGCGGTCGCATGGCGCAGCGCCGCCGCGAGCAACGCGTTGACGTCGCCGTTTTCCTGGAAGATCCGCTCGGTCGTGGTCTCGACCGCCTCGAAGGCGCCATCGAAGGTCCCGTCGACCGCGTGATCGAGCACTAGCGCGGAGGCGTTCGCGACCACCGCCTCGACATGGGCGAGGGTGACGCGATCCTCGCCGTGCGCGTAGGTCGTGAGCTTCTCGAGCTCGGAGCGGGTGCTCAACCGATCCTGCCCGAGCAGCGCGGCGAGAAGCTCCTTGGCGTTTGGCTCGATCGAAAGATTCGCCGCGGCAAGTTCGCTGTCGATCAGCTGAGCGAGGTCGCGCGGGCTGTCGGGATAGCACTCGATCGCCGCGGCGCCGGCCGCCTTCTCGACGAGTTTGCGAAGCTGATGGTCGCGCTTCAAGCCGCCGGCCTCGACGACGAGGATACAGTCGCGCGGGGGCGCTCGCAGCAACGGCTCGAGCGCCGGCAGCAGCGATTTGCCGGTCGCCTCGATTGCGATGGCCTTGCGACCGCCGAACATCGGAACGGCATTCGCCTCGTCCGCGAGTGCGAGTGGGTCGGAGGCGACGGCGTCGCCATCCATCCGCACTAGCTGGAAACCGTCCTTCGGATCATCGACCGCGCGCGCCAGAACTGTGCGCGACCGCTCGGCGACCAGTCCCGCGTCGCTGCCGAAGACGAGGTAGAGAAACACGCCTTTCGGCGGATGGTTGATAAAACGATCGGCCTCAGCCGACCTGACCGCGACCATGCCAGCTCCACCCCGAAAGCCCGACCCTTAGACCCGCTCGATGACCATGGCGATACCCTGGCCGACGCCGACGCACATGGTGCAGAGCGCGTAGCGGGCATCGCGGCGGTGGAGTTCCTCCACGGCGGTGAGCGCCAGCCGCGCGCCGCTCATGCCGAGCGGGTGGCCAAGCGCGATGGCGCCGCCATTTGGGTTCACGTGCTCGCCATCGTCCGGCAGCCCGAGGCGGCGCAGCACGGCGAGAGACTGCGACGCGAAGGCTTCGTTGAGTTCGACGACGTCGATTTGCGCCAAATCGATGCCGGCATGGGCCAGCGCTTTGCGGCTTGCCGGCACCGGGCCGAGGCCCATCAAGCGGGGCGCGACGCCAGCCGACGCGGTGGCGAGCACGCGCGCCCGCGGGGTCAGGCTGTGGCGCTTCGCGGCCGCTTCCGAGGCGACGATAAGGGCAGCGGCCCCGTCGTTCACGCCCGACGAGTTGCCGGCGGTCACGGTACCGCCCTCGCGCACGATCGGCTTCAGCTTGGCCAGCGCCTCGAGCGTCGTGGCCCTGGGATGCTCGTCATCCTTGACGAGGATCGGGTCGGCTTTGCGCTGCGGGATGCCGACGGGAACGATCTCCGCGGCGAGCCGCCCGCTGGCCCGCGCCGCCGCCGCCCGCGCCTGGCTTCGCAGTGCGAAGGCATCCTGGTCGGCGCGGCTGACCTGGTCGACGTTGGCGACGTTCTCGGCAGTCTCCGGCATCGAGTCGGTGCCGAAATCGGCGTCCATCAACGGATTGATGAAGCGCCAGCCGATCGTCGTATCGTAGAGCTCGTTCGTCCGCGCGAAGGCGGTAGTCGTCTTCCCCATCACGAAAGGCGCGCGACTCATGCTTTCGACGCCGCCGACGATGAAGAACTCGGCGTCGCCAGCCTTGATCGCACGGGCTGCGCTGCCGACCGCATCGAGGCCGGATCCACACAGCCGGTTGACCGTCGAGCCGGACGCCGTCTCACCGAGGCCGGCCAACAGCGCCGCCATCCGCGCGACATTGCGGTTGTCCTCGCCCGCCTGATTGGCGCAGCCGAGGATCACGTCGTCGAGCATCGACCAGTCGGCCGCCTTGTTGCGTGCCATCAAGGTCCTGATCGGCAACGCCGCCAAGTCATCGGGCCGGACGGAGGAAAGCGTGCCCGCGTAGCGCCCGACGGGTGTACGGACCGCGTCGCAGATGAATGCCTGGTTCATGGGTCCTCTTGGGCGTCGTCTCGACGATCGCGCTCACGGAACGCGCTATCGTTGCTTCAGCTTGGCGATCTGCGCGTTCACGGTCTTACACAATTGAAGGATTTCCGGAGCAGAAAGACTTCTCGGGTCGCAGAAGCCCTTCCTCGCGATATTGGCGATATGGGGCGAGTCGATCGCAAAAGCGCGGCGCTCCGCCAAAATAGCGAATGCCGCCGGGCGGCGGTCCTTGCCGTTGTCGTTGACCATGTTCAGCCCGCCGTTTCTCGCTCCCGGACGGACTCACATTATGCCCCCGGAAAGGCCAAGGCAAAGCCCTCTCGCTCACCCCACGCTCACCCCCACGACTACATGATCGAATCATGTTTGCGATTGCGATTCGCCTTTCTCCGCATCCTGCTGTTAGAGTCGAGATTATCTGGGAGGTACTCAGTCGGTGAGCGGTAGAGATCTCGAGCCGGTGACGGCATTTTTCCCGTCGATCGATCGCAACCTAATGCGCGAGCTCGATCGGCATTTGCGGTCCGCCCAGCCAGAGGCCGAGCAATCGCTCCCTCCTGTCCCCGTGCTGCCGAGGCCCGATATCGACGGCGTCCTCGACGCGGTGGAACAAGCGGCGATGTCCATCGCCATGATGACCGCACGCATCCATGAGCTCGAATCGCACATCTACGGGCTCGAGACTGCTAACGATCAGCTGATGTCGCAACTCGAAGCCACCACGCAGAGAGCCGAAACGATCGAGGCGGATCTCCAGACGACAAGCGAGCGCATGAATCGGGCAGAACTCCTCGCCGCGCACCAGCTCGCCCGCGGTAACACCCTCGAGCAGCAGCTGGCAGCGGCATTGGCCGACCTTACTCGGGTCTCTGATGCCATCGCCAGCCGCCTGGGAATGGTCGCCGCGGAGGAGGGTGCCTAGGCCGACCGCGCGACCTTCTTTGGCCGTCCGGCGGTTCTCTTTGTTTCGCCAAGCTTGGTGTCTTCCGTCTTCGCCGGCACCTCGACAGATCGCTGCTGGCCCAGTCCGATGTCTTTGGCGAGCCGTGAGCGAACCTCGGAATAACCGGGAGCTACCATAGGATAGTCGCTCGCGAGGCCCCATTTCTGGCGATATTCGTCGGGCGTCATCTTGTAGACCGATCCGAGATGCCGCTTGAGAGAACGGAACTTCTTGCCGTCCTCGAGACAAATAATAAACTCGTTCGTCAGCGACCTCTTGATCGGAACCGCCGGCACGAGTGGCACCGACGGGGGCGCCTCGACTTCGGTCGACGTCAGTTTGCGGATGGTGTCATGGACCGTCGCGATCAACTCCGGCAGATCTGCGGGCCGCAGCGAATTGTTGCTCACATAGGCAGAAACGATGTCGGCGATTATGGTGATATAATTGCCATCGGTACTAGCCGGGGCGGTATCGATACCTTCAGAAGCGTTCACGGACGACCTCTCGTGTTTCGCAAGACGGGGTTCAAACGGCAGGATGGCCTAGCCGCGCATGTTTGAAGCGAACAGCCATCGAGACGCATCAATAACTAACGGTGCGGCAACAACTGCCGGTGCGACAATAGCTGCCGGTGAGCCTTGCGCCGCAAGGTAAGGTTTGCCAAGTGCTCATTCACTCTAGTTTGAATGGCGCTTCGGGCGACAGAAATCCAGTTGAAAAGTGCGGATTGCCTCAAAATTATTTGTACAATCGCCACTTCGCCGTCTGTGGACAATCGCGGTTGTGCAAAATGAGGCAAATGCCGCGCTCGCGCAGGTGTGGCCCTCATATTACCCGGTCAGGAGACCGCGTTGGCTTGGTTCCGACAACTAAACTTGATTCGGGCCCTTCGTGCAATAATCGGCGGCTGAGAACGCGAGCTTGACGAGGGATATTTACAAGGCGAACAGCTGTCTAAGTGAAAGAGGCATCGCTTTTGCTGTCGACAGTCGAGAATGCCGACCTCACCGGACCCCTCTTCCACGAGGCACGTATGGTAAATCTCTCGGTTCGGGATGTCGACATGTCCGAGTCTTCATTTGATCAAACGCGAATGGTCGGTTCATCCTTCAAGAGCGACTTCCCTAACGTGGCTTTCGAGCGATGCCTGTTCAACGGCGCGACGATCGATGGGATCTCCGTCGAAGACCTTCTGGCGAATTGCTACGCGCGCTGATTGTGGAAATCACGGCTGAGCAATTTGGCCGGCAGACGCCGCCGCTCGCGAGAGGTTGAGGGTCGCGCTTTGCAGGTCCCTGTGCAGCATAATAACGCGCTCGACGAGCGACCGCTGCAGCCGCACGGCGCTGTCCGGGTACTCCGAAATCACGCGACGAAACACGTCGCGCGATATCTTCAGCACGCTTGAGGGCTCGCGCGCGGTACCGGTTGCTGGACGACTGGTCTCGGCCACCAGCGCGGCATCTCCAATCAGCAACGGCGCTTTCACAATCATGATTTTGCGGCCGAACGCGAGCGCGACGGTTCCGCTGAGCAGCACGTAGCCGCAGTCGGAGGCTTCGCCTTCGCGAAACAGCACATCGCCGGCGCGCAGGATGCGCATTTCCGCGGAGAAGGCGATCAGCCTGAGCGCCTCCGGATCGAGGGTGCGGAAGGTGGGCACGTTCGCAAGCGTGCGGACGGTGTCGTGAAGCGCCATCAGGGTACCAGCTTGTAGCCGCCGGCCTCCGTCACGAGCAGGAGGGCCTTGGCCGGGTCGACCTCGATCTTCTGACGCAGCCGGTAGATGTGAGTCTCGAGGGTGTGGGTCGTCACGGCGGCATTGTAGCCCCAAACTTCCTTCAGAAGAATGTCGCGCGACACCACGTCCTGACCGGCGCGATAAAGAAAACGGAGGATCGCCGTCTCCTTTTCCGTCAAACGAAGTTTCACCCCGGCATCGTTGACGAGTTGCTTCGAGCCCGGTTGGAACTCATAGGGTCCGATACGGAAACTCGCGTCGTCGCTGGTCTCGTGCTGGCGCAGTTGCGCGCGCATCCGGGCAAGCAACACGGCGAAGCGAAATGGCTTGGTCACGTAATCGTTGGCGCCAGACTCGAGGCCCATGACCGTGTCGGCCTCGCTGTCGTGGCCGGTCAGCATTATAATTGGGTTCTTGAACCCGGCATGGCGCAGCTGCTTAACCGCCTCTCGGCCGTCCATATCGGGCAACCCCACATCCATGATCACGAGATCGGGCCGTTCCCTCTGCGATCGATCGATGGCGCCCTTGGCGTCCTGCGCCTGGACCGGGTCGAATTCCTCGTAGAGGGCGAGCTGTTCGGCGAGCGCCGCACGCAGGTCGTCATCATCGTCGGCGATGAGAATCTTGCGAACCTGCATCATGGGGCCTCTGGTCTCTGGCGGGGCGCCCGGCTTAGAAGCGGACAATTACGGTGCTGATTCGCCGATACTGCGCAAGCACAACCTTGGAGTGGCTGATGTGACGGTCGAACGCGGCAAGAGCCGCACCGGGTTGAAGACCCTCGTGGTGCGAGCCGCGGCGCGTCTTCCGGGTGAAGGCGGTCCACGCGGTCATGTCAAGGCTGGGTCGGTCACGCTTTCGTGCGCGCTCGGCCGCAGCGGTGTGACACGCGCGAAGCGCGAGGGCGACGGCGCGACTCCGGTCGCCGCGATGCGCATCCTCCATGGATACTATCGGCCCGATCGCTTCGCGCGGTTGTTCTGCCGCGTGCCGCTGAGCGCGTTGCCCCGCAACCTCGGCTGGTGCGATGCGCCGGATTCGCCCCTCTACAATCGGCCGGGAAACGTATCGATGCGCGCGGGGCACGAAACGATGTGGCGCGACGATCGGCTCTACGACGTCGTCTTCGTGCTCGACTGGAACATCAAGCCTCGCCGCGCTGGGCGGGGCAGCGCGATCTTCCTGCATTGCGCCAAGCCGGGGCTGCCGCCGACGCAGGGATGTGTGGCGCTACGCCCGGACGATATGCGGCGCCTGCTGCCGCGCCTCATCCGCTGCAGCAAGGTCGTGGTGCGGTGAGCACCGCCGTCAACGTGCGCCGAAGATCGCGCTTCCGACCCTCACGTGGGTGGCCCCGAGCTGGATGCCGAGTTCGAAATCCGCGCTCATCCCCATCGAGAGCGACGCGACGCCGTTGCGGCTCGCGATTTTCGCTAGAAGCGCGAAATGCGGCGAGGCCTGGTCGCCGATAGGCGGGATGCACATGAGGCCGGCGACGGCGAGGCCATGGTCGCGACGACAGGCCTCGATGAAAGCGTCGGCGTCGTCCGGCAGCACGCCCGCCTTCTGGGGCTCGGCTCCGGTATTCACCTGAACGAAGAGCCGGGGGTGGCGTCCGGCCTTGTCGATCGCCTTGGCCAGTGCGGCGGCGATCTTCGCTCGGTCGACGGTCTCGATGACATCGAAGAGCGCGACGGCATCGTCCGCCTTGTTGGATTGAAGCTGGCCGATGAGGTGCAGCGCGAGGTCGGGATATCGCTCACGCAGGCCCGGCCACTTGCCTTGCGCCTCCTGCACCCGGTTCTCACCGAACACCCGCTCGCCCGCGATCAGCACCGGCTCGATGGCAGGCGTCTCGAACGTCTTCGAGACGCACACCAGCGTGATCGCGGCCGGATCGCGGTCGCAGTCGCGCGCGGCGCGGGCGATTCGTGTCCTGACGTCGCACAGCCGTTCGATGGGGCCGGTGGTCTCGGAGGTCACTCGTGTCTCTCGATCCGTTCCAATCACGAACTTACAACTTGGGTTCTCGGCGTGGGACGCTTAATCGAGCGGCTTCTTAGCAGCCCCGACCCGTGAAGGCCCAAGCGTTATGATCACCCGCCGTCACGTCATGGCGCCCTTGGCCGCGACTCTCGCCAGCACGGCGGTGCCGGCGGGCGCGCGCAACACCCAGCGCCCGACCGAGCCCCCTGACCGATACGACGAGGCGCTCGGCATTGGCCTCGAGACCTGGCCCTATCCCGCGCCGGTGCGCTTCCAGCCCTGCACGATCGATCAACATACCGACCTGCGCATGGCCTACATGGATATCGCCCCTACGGCGAAACCGAGCCATCGCACGGTCGTCCTGCTGCACGGGAAGAATTTCGATTCGTCGTACTGGGCCGAACCGATCAAGGATCTGGCGGCCGCCGGCTTCCGGGTCATCGTGCCCGACCAGATCGGCTTCAACAAGTCGGCCAAGCCCGATGTCGCCTACAGCTTCGAGCTGCTCGCCCGTTTGACCATCAACCTCCTCGGCGGACTGCAGATCGGGCAGGCCTCGTTCATCGGCCATTCCACCGGCGGCATGCTCGCCGTGCGCCTTGCCGCGACCTACCCCGAACATGTCGAGCGGCTGATCCTCGAGGATCCGATCGGCCTCGTCGACTACCGGCGCTACATCCGGCCACAGCTGACAGAGACGCTGGTCGCCGACGAGCGGCGCATGACCACAAGTGCCTATCGCGCCTTCATGCGGCGCTTCTTCCCGATCCTGCCGGCGGCAACGATGGAGCCCTTCGTCGAGTGGCGCATGCGGATCGCGCAGAGCGGCGAATACGAGCGGTTCTGCCGGGCAGCCGCGCAGACGTACCAGATGATCTACCGCGAGCCGATACGGGACGAATTTGCCGACATCCGATCGGAGACATTGATGATCGTCGGCGAGAAGGACGTCTCGGCGCCGCTGAAGCACTACGCCTCGCCCGAAATGGCCGCCAAGATGCCGTCCATCCCCGAGACGGCGCTGGCGGCGGTCAAGGACCTTCGCCATGGCCGCCTCATCGTGGTGCCGGACGTCGGGCACGTTCCCCACCTCGAAGCGCCCGACGTCTTCCGGCGGGCGGTGCTCGAGTTCCTGGCGAGCTGAGCCCGGCCTTCGTCCTCGCGGAAGCCCGCGAGAGGCAACAATCAGGACTCCGGCGTTTGTCTAGTGGCTGAGCGCCTCGGCGAGTTGCTTGGCGCGAGCCTCACCTTGCCGCTCGAACATCCATTGCGGGTATTCGGCCCCGATCGCGCTGAGCTTGCCGAGCGTCGCGAGCTCTTCCGGGGTGAGCTTTACCGAAGCGGCGGCGACGTTGTCGTCGAGCTGATCGACCCTTTTGGCACCGACGATGACGCTCGTCACCACTTTCTGGTGCAGCAGCCAGGCAAGCGCGATCTGCGCCACCGAAACGCCGCGGCTCTCGGCCATCGGCCGCATCGCGTCGATGCAGGCGAAGGCGCGGTCCTTCTCGACCGGCGGGAAGTCGAAGCAGACGCGGCGCGAGCCCTGCTCGGCCGCCATGTCGCGCCCGTACTTGCCGCTGAGCAGGCCGCCGGCGAGAGGGCTCCAGACCATCAGGCCGACGTCCTCGCTCAGCATCATCGGCACGAGTTCCCGTTCGAGTTCGCGCGTCGCCAGCGTGTAGTAGGCCTGCAGCGACTCGAAGCGCGCGAGCCCATGCTTGTCGGCGATGCCGAGCGCCTTCACGATCTGCCAGGCGGCCCAATTCGACACGCCGACGTAGCGCACGTGGCCGTGCTGCACGAGAATGTCGAGCGCGCGCACCGTCTCCTCGATCGGGGTCGCCGGGTCGAAGCCGTGGACCTGGTAGAGATCGACGTGGTCGAGCTGGAGGCGTTTGAGGCTCGCCTTCAGTCCGTCGAGAATGTGGGAGCGCGACAGGCCGCGGCTGTTCGCGCCGCCCCCCATCGTGCCGTACACCTTGGTGGCCACCACCACCTCGTCGCGCGGCACCTTGAGATTGCGGATCGCCTGGCCGGTGATCACCTCCGAACGTCCCTCCGAGTAGACGTCCGCCGTGTCGATGAAGTTGATGCCGCTGTCGATGGCCCGGGCGACGAGCTTGTCGGCTTCATCCTGCTGCAGGTTGCCGATCTTTCCCCACATGCCGTCGCCGCCGCCGAAGGTCATCGTGCCGAGGCAAAGTTCGCTGACGAACAGGCCGGTCCGACCGAGCTTTCTCATGCGCATGGTCTGCTTCTTCTTTCTTGAGGACATGCGTCGCGCCATGGCGCCGCGCGAGCGGGAACTAGGGCTCGGGACCGGCACTTCCATCGCCGGCCCCGAGTAAGGAGACCCTCTTGGCGAACGATGAGCCGCATTTCCCAGATTCAATGCGACGGTCTTTGTTGCTGACGCCGCTCCTCGCCGCGCTACCGCAGCTTTTGACGGCGGTGGCCGCCGAGGCCGCGCCCGATCCAACGAAGACGATCATCATGCCGCCGAAGGACGTCAAGTTCGAGCCAGCGCTCGGCGCGCCTCCCGACAGCCTTGAGGAGGCGAGTCTCTTCTCGACGTCGTCAGACCCTGGGATCTACCTCAATCTCACCAAGTGGTACCGGGATGGATGAGCGCACCGCATTATTACGAGAGCGACCGGCTCTGCGTGGTCGTCTCGGGTACGTGGTGGGTGACGAGCGGCGATGTCTTCGATCCGAACTCTACGGTGCCGGTGAAAGCCGGCAGCTTCGTCCATCGCATCGCCCGCACGAGCCACTACGACGGCGTCAAGGCCGGCGAGCCCGAGCCTGTCGTCATCGCCATCTGCGTCATTAGGCCCGATCACCTTTCACCCGGTCGACCCCTCGGCCCCCAAGGTACGGAAGGTTTCAACGCGCTTCTTCGAGCTTCCCACACGCCACCCGACCATTGTCGAACATTTTTAAGCAGCAACCCGGCCGCGTAACGATCTCGCTCGGAGTGTTTACAATTCGGAACGTTTGAAAGGTCTATTTCGAATGTCTGGCTGGAACGTCCGCCGCACGCGCGCACCGAGACGACCACAGGAGACCGTGAAACCCAAGAACAAGGCCTGCGTTCACTTCGGCGGCTGTAGAAAAGCGCCGGAAATGGTATTACGGCGCTAGCTCCGGCCTCTCAATCTCAACGGAGGCATGGGCATGACGATTCGAAACCCTGTGGAATGGAGCGCCGACAACGTCAGGTCGACGGCTCATGCCGTACAAGCTGCGCTTCGAGAGACTCCCGTCGATCCGAGTCTCAGCGAACCAAAGGTTCGGCGTATCGATGTGTCGGACCTTGGCGAGGTCCTGAGAAAAGGCTGGGAGGACTTCGCGGCCAACCGGACCGACGTGATCTTCATCTGTCTTCTCTATCCTCTAGCCGGGCTCGTGGTGGCGCGGTTCACGGTCGACAGTTACCTGTTGCCGCTTCTTTTCCCGCTCGTGGCGGGCTTCGCGCTGGTCGGCCCCTTTGCCGCGGCGGGGCTCTATGAGATGAGCCGGCGTCGCGAGAAGGGCAAGCCGGTCTCATGGGTCGATGCCTTCGGCGTGTTCGGGTCTCCGTCTATCGCGGCGATCGTCAAGCTCGCGTTGCTGATGTCCGGATTCTTCCTGCTCTGGCTCGCGACCGCGGCAGCGATTCATCGGCTGACCCTTGGCGCGGCCATGCCGACCTCTCTCGCGTCCTTCGCGACGGACGTTTTTACGACTAGGGCCGGCTGGGCGCTGATCGTTGTCGGCATCGGCGTCGGGTCGCTGTTCGCCCTGGTTGCGCTCGCGGTTAGCGCGGTGTCATTCCCGTTGTTGCTCGATCGGCGGGTGAGCATTCTGACCGCCGTGCGGACCTCGGTTCGCGCGGCGCTCCTCAATCCGGTGCCAATGCTCGCCTGGGGGCTGATCGTGGCGGGCAGCCTGGTGCTGGGAACGATGCCTGCGTTATTGGGCCTGATCGTGGTGATGCCGGTGCTCGGCCACGCCACATGGCACCTCTACCGCAAGGTCGTCGCCTGAGCATGGAAACGCGAGCTTCGCGTTCCAGCGAACCGCTGAAAGAGCGTCACTCGCGAGGAATTGCCCTACTCGTCAACATCACCGGGAAGGTGCGCCCGTTGGCGACCTTGCAGGCCAATATGATCTTATATCACCGGCGCGCCTGGGCCACTCGGAGACCACTGGCTCGTCAGCGCCTGCAAAAGCGCCGGGTTGATGAACACTTTCTCGCGGCCGATCTTCATCTCTCGCAGAAGGCTGATCTGAGCAAGCACGCGTAGGTACACCGACGCGGATTGCCGTTGCGCGATGCCGGCCTCGACAACGTCCGAGATGCGGCAGTAGGGCTGGACGAAAATCAGGTCGACAAGTTCTCTGGCGTAGGGCGGTGCGATAACGCAACGCCTCTTTTGTCGCGGGATCGGCGTTTGCCGCTTCTTTGGCAAAGCGAAACAGACGGTCGGTGGTCGTAACGATATTTTCGATCTCGGAACTGGCTTGTGCCTCCAGAATGGGGATCAAGTTGATCAGGATCGCTTGGTTTGGAATGAGCTGTCCGGCAATCCTAACTTCCGCCAGCGCGGCTCGCGCTTCGACGCAGGCTTTGAGCACGTTGTGCGTTTCCATTTCGACCGGCGGCGGTAGTGGCGGCAAGTCGTTGTACGGTCGATCGGCCTTGAATGGCATACGGCAATTTAATCAGCATTCGTCGACAGGTTTGAACGTCATATCCTTATCGTCGACATGTCAGCAAAATGCGTCGATGAAATCAAGGTTTATCGACACATAGCTATCACGTGTTCATCGACTCGAAGAAGGTCGCGTTGCCCTTCGGCGTCTCGCGCAGCTTGCCGAGAAGGAACTCGATGCCGTCCACCGTCCCCATCGGGTTGAGGATGCGGCGTAGCACGTACATCTTCTTGAGGATGTCGATCGGAACCAGCAGCTCTTCCTTGCGGGTACCAGAGCGGGTGATGTCGAGCGCCGGGAAGGTACGCTTGTCGGCGATCTTACGGTCGAGGATGATCTCGGAATTGCCGGTGCCCTTGAACTCCTCGAAGATCACCTCGTCCATACGCGAGCCGGTGTCGATCAGCGCGGTGGCGATGATCGTCAACGAGCCGCCCTCCTCGATGTTGCGGGCGGCGCCGAAGAAGCGCTTCGGCCTCTGCAGGGCGTTGGCGTCGACGCCGCCGGTGAGCACCTTTCCAGACGACGGCACGGTCGTGTTGTAGGCGCGGCCGAGGCGCGTGATCGAGTCCAGCAGGATGACGACGTCGCGCCCGTGCTCGACGAGGCGCTTCGCCTTCTCGATCACCATTTCGGCCACCGCCACGTGGCGGGTCGCCGGCTCGTCGAAGGTGGAGGCCACGACCTCGCCTTTCACGGAGCGCTGCATGTCGGTGACTTCCTCCGGCCGCTCGTCGATGAGCAGCACGATGAGGTAGGCGTCGGAATGGTTGGCGGAAATCGACTGGGCAATGTTCTGCAGAAGCACGGTCTTGCCGGTGCGCGGCGGCGCCACGATCAGCGCGCGCTGGCCGAAGCCGATTGGCGCCACGATGTCGATCACCCGGTTGGACAGATCCTTGCGGGTCGGGTCCTCGATCTCGAGCTTGAGCCGGCGATCCGGGTAGAGCGGCGTAAGATTGTCGAAGTTGACCTTGTGGCGGACCTTTTCCGGCTCCTCGAAATTGATCGTGTTGACCCTTAGGAGCGCGAAGTATCGCTCGCCTTCCTTTGGCGAGCGGATCAGGCCTTCGACCGTATCGCCGGTGCGCAGGCCGAAGCGGCGGATCTGCGAGGGGGAGACGTAGATGTCATCGGGACCGGCCAGATAATTGGCATCGGCCGAGCGCAGGAATCCGAAGCCGTCCTGCAGCACCTCGATGACGCCGAGACCGACGATCTCGATCTCGCGGCTCGCCAGCTGCTTGAGGATGGCGAACATCAACTCCTGCTTGCGCATCGTCGAGGCGTTCTCGACCTCGTACTCCTCGGCAAAGGCGAGGAGCTCCGTCGGCGACCTGTCCTTCAAGTCAGCGAGCTTGATTTCCTTGGGATAGGTGCGCGGCGGCTGGGCCGGCTCGATCGGCGCTTCGATGTCTTCCGAAATGACGTCTGTCATGATGTCTGTATCGCTTGGGGAGGGCCAGGGCGGCCGGTGCTCGGGATGTGAGCCGGGACGCGAGGCGCGGGAGCGCAGCGTGCGGGCCTGACCGACAGGAGGGACTTCTCAATAGGCACGACGCGATGATTTGGCAAGCTGTGCTGTCGCCAATCTGCCGCCAATTGAACCGCTAATCGGCGCATCCGGGCAGACGTTACACGACCCGAATCAGCAGCGCGAACGAGGCGACGATGAGGATGCCGAGCGTCGTCATTATGCCGCCACCGCGGAAGATGAACTGCGGCGGCGCGTTCTTGGCGGCAAACATGCCGATGGGATGCATCAGCCTCGCGACGACGAGGAGCACGAGCAGGAAGGTGGTGAGGGCGCGGCTGCCGCCGGAGGCCTCGTAGAAGCCGATTACCAGGAGCACGAGCGGCACGTATTCGACGAAATTGGCGTGGGTTCGGATGCGTTTCTGCAAGCCCGCCTGGCCGCCGTCGCCGTGCAGCGTGTCGGTGCCGAGCCGGCCGAAGATGACCCAGAGCGACAGCGCGGCATAGATCAGGGCGAGAACGGCCGAAAAGCCGGCGGTGATGGCGGGAAAGGTCATGGAGCCTCCTTCGCGGACCGGCAGATCGCCCGCACGCCGCGCCGAACCGGATCGGCGCGGTCCTCTTCGTAACACGAAATACGCATTGGCTGCGGGTGGTGCCGCCCCTTAAGCCAGCGGTGGTGTGACGAAGCGGCGACGTGACGACGGCAATATGACCGTGTAGCGTTCTTTGTTTCCCACGAGGCCGGATTATGACGCTGATGATGCCGAAGCCGGAGGCGGCGATCCTTTCGAAACGCGCGACCATCGTGGCGCGGCTTGAGGCGATCGTGCGGCCAGGCAACGTGCTGTCGGACGAGCGCCAGATGAAGCCCTACGAGTGCGACGCCGTCACCATGTACCGCCAGCTTCCCCTCGTGGTTGTGCTGCCGGAGACTGTGGCCGAGGTCGCGGCGATCATGGCGCTCGCCAAGGAGCTCAACGTAAAGGTGGTCCCGCGCGGCGGCGGCACCTCGTTGTCGGGCGGCTCGATGCCGCTCGGCGACGGTATCCTGCTCTCGATGGGCAAGTTCAACAAGATTCTCGAGGTCGACTACGAGAACCGCTGCGCCGTGGTGCAACCCGGGGTCGCCAACCTCGCCATCACCAAGGCGGTGGAGGACGAGGCGTTCTACTACGCGCCCGACCCCTCCTCGCAGATCGCCTGCTCGATCGGCGGCAACGTCGCCGAGAATTCCGGCGGCATCCACTGCCTGAAGTACGGGCTTACCACCAACAACCTGCTCGGCCTCGAGATGGTGCTGATGGGCGGGGAGGTCATTCGGCTCGGCGGCAAGCACCTCGACAGCGGCCTCTACGATCTCCTCGGCCTGATGACCGGCTCCGAGGGCCTGCTCGGCGTTGTGACCGAAGTCACTGTCCGGATCCTCAAGAAGCCGATGGTCGCGCGCGGCGTGCTGATCGGCTTCCCGACCGTCGAGGAAGGCTGCGACTGCGTCGCCGACATCATCGCCAAGGGCATCATTCCCGGCGGCATGGAGATGATGGACCGGGCGTCCATCCTCGCGACCGAGGATTTCCAGCCCTGCGGCTACCCGCGCGATGCCGGCGCGCTCATCATCACCGAGCTCGACGGCACAGCGAGCGAGGTCGACCATCTCATCGAGCGCGTCTCGGAGATCGCACGGGCGCGCGGCGCCACCACCATCAAGGTCTCGACCTCCGACGAGGAGCGCCAGCAGTTCTGGCAGGGCCGCAAGAACGCCTTCCCCGCAGCGGGCGCGATGGGGCCGGACTACCTGTGCATGGACGGCACCATCCCGCGCAACAAGCTCGCCTACGTGCTGGAGCGCATGAACGAGCTCGCCGCGTTACACGGGTTGCGCGTCGCCAACGTGTTCCACGCCGGCGACGGCAACCTTCATCCGCTGATCCTCTACGATGGCGCCAAAGAGGGCGACATCGAGCGCGCCGAGGCGTTCGGCGCCGACATCCTGCGCCTCTGTGTCGAAGTCGGCGGCGTGCTGACCGGCGAGCACGGCGTCGGCGTCGAAAAGCGCGACCTGATGGGCACGATGTTCTCGGAGATCGATCTCGCCCAGCAGCAGCGCGTCAAATGCGCCTTCGATCCGGAGCACCGGCTCAACCCCGGCAAGGTCTTCCCGACGCTGCACCGTTGTGCCGAGCTCGGCAAGATGCATGTACACGCCGGCAAAGTGGCTTTTCCAGAGCTGCCGCGCTTCTAGGGATATCGGCGCAAGGGCGCTCAATCAGCGGGCAGGCCTGTCCCAGCTCACGATGGCGTCCGCCACAGCCGCCAGGTCCGCGCCTGTCACGTCCGGTTGCGGAACGCCGTCGACCGGCATCGCGGCATTGCCCGGCCGGGTCACCAGCGCGCCGGCCCAACCCGCAGCCTGCGCCCCAAGCGTGTCCCACGCGTGCGCAGCCACCAGGCAGAGGGTCGCAGGTTCCGCGCCGAGCGTCTGCTCGACCCTTCTGTAGGTTTCGGGTGCCGGCTTGAAGCGCCGCACCGCGTCGACGCTGAAGCTCCGCTCGAAGAAACCGGCGAGGCCGGCGTGCTCCAGCGGGCTGGTGCCGGTCGCGGGCGGCGAGTTGCTCAGCGTCGCCAGCCGGAACCCGGCGTCGCGCAGGCGCGCCAGTGCCGCGGCATTCTCCGAATGCGCGGGCATCGTCCCCATCCGCTGGCGCAGCTCCTCCAGATCGGCCTCAGCGATCGCGACGCCGTGGATCGCGGCAAGCATCTTCAGCGCCCCCGCGCCCAGCGCGCCGAAGGGCGCGTAGATGCCGGCCAGGGTTACCGCCTGCGAGTACAGCACCATCTGCGCGAACCACTCGCGCATCGCGCGGGCCTCGCCAAACAGCCGCGCGAACAGCGGCTCGAGCACGGTTATGTCGAGCAGCGTCTCGTTGACGTCGAAGACGAGGATGGCGGGCTTGGCTCTCATGAATTTGACCTTCCGCAGAGCTAAACGCCCGGGCCAGGACGACGATCCATCGCCGACCAGCCGGAGCGCAGCAGCGGCTCCGCCTCGCACGCCAGCTCAACCAGCCGCTCGACCAGTCCGGCGTCCGCCAACATCGTGCGCGAAAGATCGCGCCGCACGACCCAGCTCTTCAGCTTCAGCGCCTCGGCGACCTCAGCCGGCGCGGCCTCGAAGCCGCGCGGCGCTCGCGACAGCGCCTGCTCCCGCGACAGGACCAGGTCGTGGGCCGCCAGCGCCGCCTCGACGTTGGACCAGCGCGTTGGATTGTCGGCCATCCAAGCGCGCATCGCCTGCAGCGACGACGGGGCGGGATTGTAGAAGCCCGAGCCGGCGAAGGAGCCGGTCGGGTCGAGATGGATGTAGAGCATGCCCATGGCGTGTTTGGCGCCGTCCCGCGTCAGCACCGCGCCGGCGTGCGTCTTGTAGGGCGCTTTGTTGTTCGAGAAGCGCACGTCGCGGTTGATGCGGAAGATCGCCCGCTTGGGATCGCCGCGCAGTGGCACGCCCTCCTGCGCCAGCCGGTCCGATACCGCGGCGACGAGCGCGCTCAGCGGCGTCAAGACGGCCGTCTCGTAGCGCGCCTTGTTGGCCGCGAACCACGCCTTGTCCTGTTTTTCCGCTAACTCCTCGAAGAAGGCGAGCGCGTCCGGGGCAAATCCCAAGAACGCCGACGGCGGAAAATCCTCATCCATCGTGGCCATCGGCTGTGACGCTTTCCTCGCGTAGGCTCAGCGACCGAACAGGCCGCCGCCGAACTGTCGGATCCTCTCGCCGTAGCTGTCGCGCGAATCGACGTCGATCGCGGCGGCCGGCGCGCTGACGATGAGCCCGGCGGCGCCGCCGACGGTCGAGGCCGCTCCGCTGGCACCATTGAACAGCGTGTCGCTGAAGCGCTGTCCGGAGTCGGCGATGGTCTGGCCGGCGGCGAGCCTCGCCCCGATCAGGGCGACGATCTCCGGGCTGGAGGCGAACGTGTCGTGGTTGAGCCCGCCCGGCGTGGTCAGTTGCGAGAGATCGTAGACCGCGATCTTATCGCGTTCGAGCATCGCCCGGTTGGAAGGGCTCAGCGGATCGATCGAGCCGAGGCGCGCGCCATCGCCCCAGACGTCGCTCGACACGGCAAGCGCCTTGTCCGCCCGCGACACGAACAACGAGAACGCCGGCTTGTTCGGCCCCATGTCGGCGATCTGCTCGCGGGCGATGCCGACGTCGACGTCGGGCGCGGCGAGGAGCACGTTCTTGATCTTCGGCGGGATGTGGCCGCCGCGGATCGCCATCTGGCGCAGGCTTTCCAGCAGCAGCCAGTTGCCCATGGAATGCGCCAGGATCGAGATCTCGCCGATGCTCGGGTCGGCGGCGAGGCCGCCGAGCACGTTCTCGAGCTGGTTGCGCGAGTAGGTGGCGCTCTCCTGGTCGTAGCCGTAGGCGAGCACGCTGCCCTTCGACGGCCACGTAAACAGCACCGGGACCGCCTCGGTATGCGAATCGTGCACGATCTGCGCGAAACGGTAGACGGCGTCCTCGAACTTGTTGTTGAAGCCGTGCACAAAGACCAGCACTTGGCGTTTGGGCGCGTGCCGGACCGCGTTGTGGACCAGCGCCAGGGCCGTCTGACGATCGATGATCGCCGTGTGCTTCGTCACGAAATCGACCGCCGGGTTACCTGGCAGCGCCTTCGGCCATTGCACCTCGCCGGCCGTGCGCACGCTGTCGGGCGGGATCGAGATCGCAACATCCGCGAAGGCCATCGTGTCGGCGCGCTTGCCGTTGAACATGATGCCGCCGGAGGCATCCCGCATGCGAGTCGTCGCTACCACGACATCGACGCGGCTGGTGCCGGGCGCGTCGGCGGCGACGGGCATCATCACGCCGCGCGCATGGTCGGCGCAGCCGTTCAAAAGAACGGCGCCGGCAAGAAGCGGGAGCAGCCGGCGCGTCAAGCTTTGCATGGAGGCGGCGAGATCTCGGGGTTGGGGCAAGCGCGGGGGGCGCCGGCAAGCCTGGAGCAACATCCTGAACAAGTTATGAATGGCACAAATGAGAACGCCGAACGTCGGCGCTTAGGCTTGACGGACCCTCAGGCCTTGATCGCCTCCTCGACCTGCCCGAGCTGGTCCTTGCCGAAATACATCGCGCCGTCGACGAAGAAGGTCGGTGCGCCAAAGGCTCCGCGCTCGACAGCCTTGGCGGTGGCGTCGGTGAGCGCCTGCCTCACCTCGGGGCTTTGCGCCGCCGCTAAGAGCTCGTTGGCCGGGAGGCCGGCCTCCTCGAGTGCCGTCTTCACCACCGCCGGATCGTCCATCTTGCGGCTCTCTTCCCACATCGCGCGGAACATCGGTTCCGCATAGCGAGCGAGGATGCCGAGCTTCCGCGCCGCGACGGCCCCCCGCATCATCATCAGTGTGTTGACCGGAAAATACGGGTTCATGCGGTAGGCGGCGATCCCGTGACGCGCGACAAAGCGCTCGATCTCGAGATGCATGAAGGCGAGCTTGTTCTTCACCTCGGCGAAGGCGTCGATCGGCGATTTATTGCCGGTCGCCTTGAAGATGCCGCCGAGCAGGACCGGCTCGTAGACGAAGGTCGCGCCGGTGCGCCGTTCGATCTCCGCGATCACGCGGTGGCAGAGATAGGCGTTGGGGCTGCCGAAGTCGAACAGGAATTCTACCTTTGGCATCGCTCTCACCAGGGTTCGGCGTAAGGACGGATTTCTTGTTCGAAGGTCCAGGCCGCTCGCGGCTGCCGGAACAGCCACCAGTAGGTCTCCGCGACGGCGGCCGGCGGCATCAGGCGGTCGGGCGCCAGCGTATCGAGCGCCTGCTGGCCTTCGCGGCTGGCGAGGCGCTCACGCACCCACCGGGTATCGACGCCGGCGTCGATGACGAGATGAGCAACGTGGATGTTGCGCGGCCACAGCTCGCGCGCCATCGATTGCGCGACCGCACGGAGCCCGAACTTGGCCGAAGCGAAGGCGGCGTAGCCGGAGCCGCCGCGCAGCGCCGCGGTGGCCCCGGTGAAGAAGATCTTGCCCTCGCCGCGCCGGAGCATCAGGCGCGCCGCCTCGCGGCCGACGACGAAGCCGGCGAAGCAGGCCATCTCCCAAACTTTTCGGAACACCCGGTCGGTGGTTTCGAGGATGGGGAATTGGACGTTGCCGCCGACGTTGAACACCACCAGCGCCAGCGGCGCGGCGGCGTCCGCGGCTTCAAGGAAGGCGACCACCTCCTCCGGGACGCGGGCATCAAGGCTACGGCCGACAGCGTGGCCGCCGACCGACGCGATCTCCGCGACCATCGGCGCAAGTTTGTCGCCGGTGCGGCGCCCGGCGAAAACAACGTAGCCCTCTTTCGCGAAGCGTTTGGCGATCGCCGTCCCGATGTAGTCGCCGGCACCGATCACCGCGACGCTGGCAGACAGAGGCTTCATCGGGCGACCTCCGTGGTCTCGCGTGTAAACCGACCCGTGTCGGCTGTCTCGGATCGTCAGACTAAGCGTTGATGTCGTCGAGCACCAGCCCGCCGCAAACTAAAGGTCTTGCGCACGCAACCTCGACGCCTCGCCTCCATTTACGGGCGACCGACAAACAAGAGGTGCATTGTGAATTACAAGTTGATCTTGGTGACTGCGGCGTCCGCGGCGATGATGATTGGGACCACGGCGTCCTTCGCGCAGTCCGGCGGAACCGGCGCTGCGGTCGGTGCAGGCAACACCTCCACCGGAACGGCAGCCGGCGCGTCCGGCATGCGTGGCCCGGGCACCGGTCCGTCCGCGGGTGGCGCGGCCGGCGCTTCGACCGGCACCGGTGAGGGCTCGGCCAACACCACGGCGACTGGCGGCAATTCCGGCGGCAATGCCAGCAGGAACTGAACGGTCTCATTGAACTTAGAGGGTCGCCTGTATCGCAGGGGGCCCTTTTCATGTCGGCGCCCAGCTCGGACGGCGCTGCAGCCGATCAATCCCCTTCCGCGAACAGCCCGAACTGCGAGGGCTCGCGCGCCGGGGCAGCCAAGCCGAGGTGCGCGAAGGCGTGGGGCGTGAGCAGGCGCCCGCGCGGGGTGCGTTGCAGGAAGCCCTGCTGGATGAGGTAGGGCTCAATGATATCCTCGATCGCATCGCGCGGCTCGGATAGAGCGGCGGCGATCGTTTCGATCCCGACCGGGCCTCCGCCGAACGAATGAGCGATCGTCGTCAGGTAGCGCCGATCCATCTGGTCGAGCCCGATCGGATCCACGTCGAGCAGGGTCAGCGCCCGGTCGGCAGTGACGCGATCGACCTCGGGAGCCCCGTCAACGAATGCGAAATCGCGGACCCGGCGCAGCAGCCGTCCGGCGATGCGCGGCGTGCCACGCGCGCGCCGCGCGACTTCGTTAGCGCCTTCCGCGCTCATCGCGATGCCGAGCACTCGAGCGCCGCGCCGAACGATGCTTTCGAGCTCCGGCACCGTATAGAACTCGAGCCGGATCGGGATGCCGAAGCGGTCGCGTAGCGGCGTCGTCAGCAGGCCGGCGCGGGTGGTGGCGCCAACCAGCGTGAATTTGGCGAGGTCGATCTTGACCGAGCGCGCGCCAGGTCCCTCGCCGATCATCAGGTCGAGCTGGAAATCCTCCATCGCCGGGTAGAGGATCTCCTCCACGGCAGGGTTGAGCCGGTGGATCTCGTCGATGAAGAGGACGTCACGCTCCTCGAGCGCGGTCAGCTGGGCGGCGAGGTCGCCGGCCTTGGCGATCACCGGCCCGGAGGTCGAGCGGAAATTGACGCCGAGCTCGCGCGCCACGATCTGCGCCAGCGTCGTTTTGCCGAGGCCGGGCGGCCCGACGAACAGCACGTGGTCGAGTGCCTCGCGGCGCTGCTTGGCCGCCTCGATGAACACCTTGAGGTTCTTCCGCGCCGCCGCCTGGCCGGTGAAATCGGCCAGCGTCAGCGGCCGCAGCGATCGGTCGGGATCGTCGTCCATCGCGTCGGGACCGATCAGGCGTTGCGGGGGCAGGGACAAGACGGCCTTCCGATTCGGCGTTATAGAACATATCGTGTCCGTCGAAGAGGCGAAAGGCTCCCGCGATGACCAAACCGACCCTGCCGTTCGAGACAATGGACCTCGACGATTTCGAAGAGCTGCTCGCAGATCAGCCCGACGACGAACGCTGGGAGCTGATCAACGGCCGCGTGGTGCGGATGATGGTAGGCGCCCGTTGGGAGCACAACCGGATCATCACCAACCTGAACGTCGGGCTGGTCAATCGTTTCCGCGCGAGCAACTCACCCTCAAACACGCTCGTCGAGACGTTTCGGTTACAAAAACAGGAGGCTCGCTCGTCCCTGCTCCCGGACCTCATCGTCCATTGCGGTCCACTGATGCCGGGAGCGACATCGATCGACGATCCCACCGTCGTCTTCGAAGTGCTTTCAGAAGGCACCCAGCGTCGAGATCGAGAAGAGAAATGGGCTGTCTACCAGACGCTCCCGAGTCTCAGGCACTACGTCCTGGTGACGAGAGATCGGCCGCACGTTGAAACCATCGATCGCGAGGGGGAAGTCTGGAGCGGCTTCAGGAGCTTCGATGGCACGAAGGATCGATTGACGCTACCGGCGCTTAGCATCGAACTGCCACTTGCCGAAATCTACGCGACTATCTTCAGCTAAGGTCGTCCGCCGCGCTTCGACCAAAAGCCGCTTGCCTGCGCAAACCGCTTCGCTGAGCGCATGGGCATGAAAGCTACCTTTTCGCCGTTATGGCTCCTGCTGCTGGTTCCCTACATCGGCCTGCTGTGGGTCCCGTTCTACAACATAACGACTCCGGAGTTGTTCGGCTTCCCGTTCTTCTACTGGTATCAGCTGGCCTGACCTCGATCCTGATCTGGCTCGTCTACAGGACCGTGCGCGATGACGAATCAAGTCGAGCCAGCGGCGATCGGCGTTTTCCTGTTCTTCTTCGCGCTCGTCTTCGCGATGGGGTTCGTCGCCGCGCGCTGGCGCAAGCCCGAGACTCTCGCTCATCTCGACGAATGGGGGCTCGGCGGTCGCCAGTTCGGTACCTGGATCACCTGGTTCCTTATCGGCGGCGACTTCTACACCGCCTATACCGTGATCGCGGTGCCGGCCGTCGTCTACGGGCTCGGCGCCTACGGCTTCTTCGCGCTGCCCTACACGATCATCGTCTATCCCTTCGTCTTTGCCGTCATGCCGCTGTTGTGGAAGGTGGCGAAGGACAACAACTACGTGACGGCAGGCGACGTGGTCTTCGGCCGCTACGGCTCGCGCTCGCTGGAGGCGGCGGTCGCGGCGACCGGCGTCGTTGCCACCATGCCCTATATCGCTCTGCAGCTCGTCGGCATGGCGGCGGTGATCAAGGCGCTCGGTCTCACCGGCGAGATCCCGCTGATCATCGCCTTCCTGATCCTCGCGCTCTACACCTACTCCTCCGGCCTGCGGGCGCCGGCGCTCATCGCCTTTGTCAAGGACATCATGATCTACATCGCCGTGATCGCGGCGGTGGTGATCATCCCGGCCAAGCTCGGCGGCTACGGCGCGATCTTCGCCGCAGCGGGCGACGTCCTCGACAAGAGGGCGCTGGCCTCGGGCGGCAAGATCGCCGCCGGTCTCACCCCGAAACCGGGCCAGGTGCTGCCCTACGCCACCCTCGCCTTCGGGTCGGCCATGGCGGCCTTCATGTACCCGCACACGCTGACCGGCATCTTCGCCTCCAAGAGCGCGCAAACGATCCGCAAGAACGCCGTGCTGCTGCCGGCCTATGCGCTGCTGCTCGGCCTGCTCGCGCTGCTCGGCTACGTCGCCATCGCCGCCCACATCAACGTCGCCGACAAGAACGAAGTGGTGCCAGCGCGCTCTTCAAGACGCAATTCCCGGCCTGGTTCGCCGGCTTCGCTTTCGCGGCGGTGGCGATCGGCGCGCTGGTGCCGGCCGCCGTCATGTCGATCGGCGCGGCGAACCTTTTCACCCGCAACTTCTGGAAGGCCTACGTCAACCCGGCGGTCACGCCGGCCGGCGAGGCATCGGTTGCCAAGATCACCTCGCTTGTCGTCAAGCTCGGTGCGCTCGTCTTCATCATCGCCCTGCCCACGCAGTTCGCGCTCGACCTTCAGCTCCTCGGCGGCATGTGGATCCTGCAAACGTTCCCGGCCGTGGTCTTCGGACTCTACACCGGCCGGTTTGAAGCCCCCGCCCTGCTGGCGGGCTGGGCGGTCGGGTTCGTCACCGGCAAGACGCTCGTTGCGATGAACGGCATGAAGCCGCTGCACACGTTCGTGCTCGGCGATACCAAGGTCACCCTCTACATCGGGCTCATCGCGCTTGCGGTGAACATCGTCGTGACGCTGGTGGCGAACGTCCTCGTGCCGAGCCGTCGGATGGTGCAAGCGGCGCAATAAACTCGGCATGCATCCGCCGGGCCTCGGCCGCATTACTTAAACGGACGTGGCCAGACCATAGGGGCACCCGATGAGCATGCCGAGCGATGTGACCAGCGATATCTCCGAGGCGGTGGAGACGATCGCGCCCAAGACGGGCACCAGCACTCGGCTGACCCGCGAGCAGAGCGGTGTCGCCGCCGCCGCTCTGGTGGCTTTCGTCGGCGTCGCTTTCCTGGGGCCGGCCCTTTCGCGGGCGTTGCAAAGGCAGAGGCGGCTGGAGGAGCGCATCGCCCGTCGCGCCCGCGACATGCATCATCGCGCCAGAACCGCCGGCCGGCAGGCGCAAAAGCGTATCCGCAGGCTGGGCGACCAGGCCCTCCGCCGCTAAGTGCGCGCCGGGCAATCGCCGAGGTTGCGCCAAGAGGAAGGTATGATCATGGCTCATGACCTGTCGCAGGCAATCGCCGCGCTGACCACCCACCACGCCGAGGCGGCGCGCCAGACGACGAAGGATTATTTCGCCTCCGATCCGCAGCGCTTCGCGAAGTTCCACGTGTCGATCCCCGACCTTGTTTTTGATTACTCGAAGCAGCGGGTTACCGCGCATACGATGGCCCTGCTTTACGACCTCGCGCGCTCGGCGGAGTTCGAGGAGCGTCGCGCCGCGCTGTTCGCGGGCGAAAGGATCAACGTTACCGAGAAGCGCTCTGTTCTCCATATGGCCTTGCGCAACGTCACGCCAGGCAAGCCGATGCTGTCGGACGGCAAGGACGTGATGCCGGACGTCATCGCGGTCCGCGAGAAGATGGGGGCGTTCGCCGAGGCGATCCGCGGCGGGGCCATCAAGGCATCGAACGGCGCCCGCTTCACCCACATCGTCAACATCGGGATCGGCGGTTCGGATCTCGGCCCTGCGATGGCCGCACGCGCGCTGTCGCCTTATGTCGCGCCCCATATCACGCTTCATTTCGTCTCCAACGTCGACGGCGCGGACCTCGGCGATACCCTGAAGATCGTACCGCTGGAGACGACGCTTTTCATCGTCTGCTCGAAAACCTTCACGACGCTCGAGACAATGACGAACGCGCGGAGCGCCCGCGCGGCTGTCGCCGCCGCGCTCGGCGAGGCGGCGGTCTCCGACCATTTCTGCGCGGTTTCCACGCAACTCGACCTCATCGCCAAGTTCGGCATCAAGGAGGATCGCGTCTTCGGCTTCTGGGACTGGGTCGGCGGTCGCTACTCTGTCTGGTCGGCGATCGGCCTGTCCGTGATGATCGGCATCGGGCGTGAGGCGTTCCAGGCGTTCCTCGCTGGCGGTCAGGACATCGACGAGCATTTCGTCTCGGCTCCGCTCGAGCGGAACATTCCGGTGCTGATGGCGCTCGTGGAGGTGTGGAACCGCGATTTTCTCGATCTCTCGACGCAGGCGGTCATTCCCTACGACCAGCGGCTCGGCCGCTTTCCGGCCTATCTCCAGCAACTCGAGATGGAATCGAACGGCAAGCACGTCCAGGTCGACGGCAAGCAGGTGACGATGCAGACCTCGCCGATTATCTTCGGCGAGCCGGGCACCAACGGCCAGCACGCCTTCTTCCAGATGCTGCACCAGGGCACCGAGCCGGTGCCGATCGACTTCCTTGTCGCCGCCAAACCGACCGAGGCCGACCAGCACCACCACGACCTCCTCCTCGCCAACTGCTTCGCGCAGGGCGAGGCGCTGATGCGCGGTCGCCCGCTTACAGAGGTCAAGGCATCACTGGAAAAGCAGGGCTCCGATACCGCCAGGGCTGGGACGCTGGCCCCGGCCAAGGTGTTCTCCGGCAACCGTCCGACCTCGACCTTTCTCTACACCAGCCTGACACCGCGAACTCTCGGCCGCCTCATCGCGCTCTACGAGCACAAGGTGTTCACCCAGGGCGTCATCTGGAACATCGACTCGTTCGACCAATGGGGCGTCGAACTCGGCAAGGAGCTCGCCGGACGCTTGGTGCCGATCGTCTCGGACCAAACCGCCTCCACCGACGCGCTCGACTCGTCGACGGCCGGCCTCATCAAGGAGATGCGGCGTCTCGCGACAAGCTGAGGTCCCTTCGCGTGATGGCGCCGCGCAACGGGCTTGTGGGTCGAACGGGGTTCGTCTCTCCAAGCCGCCGGTCACGGCAGAAGCGTGCCGCACCGGCGCGCCACACGCGTCTGCCATAGGCAAATCAGCGGGGTCACGACAAGCTCCATGCCAAGCCCGAACAGCATGGACGCGCCAGGCAGACCCGCGAAGATGATGCCGAGCAGGCGCATCAAGCCACCAAGAAACACGATCGCCGTCAGCATGCGCACCCGGCCGGTCCGGCGCTCGATCGTGGGGATCGCCTCCCAAAAGGCCAAGCCGATGCCGAGCAGCAGCCCGGAGAGGTAACGCATATGGCTGTCGAGCGGGAGGTTGGCGGCCGGCGAGCCGCCGCTCATCACCACACCGAGGATGCCGCCGGCCAGCCCCGCCCCGAATGGGACGAGGCCCGCCACGGCGATCACGATCTGCAGCAGGAGACGCTCGGTCCTCAGCGGTAGCATGGCACTTCTCGATGATGGATGACGGCGGGACTAAGCATGGCGCGCCGGCGAAAACCAGCTGGGGCATCCCGACCGGACATCGCGCACAGGACCGACGATCGGCGGACTTCTCTGGGAAAGCCGGCGCCCAATATGATCGTAAAGTCCGAGGCTCGACCCTCGGAATGGCGTTCCAGGAACGCTCCGACTTTCGGGAGGATGGACATGAGCACGACGTCAAACGGCGCATTCGACGCAATTTTGAAGAACCTCACGCAAGGCGATAAACGGGTGCCCGGGGTGGTGGCGATGCTGACCGACCGGAACGCCAACACCTATGAAGGCGCGGCCGGCGAACGCCTGCTCGGGTCCGGCGAGGCGATGACCACGGACAGCGTCTTTGCCATCTTCTCGACCACTAAGGCGATCACCGGCACCTGCGTCATGCAACTCGTCGAAGAGGGCAAGCTGGACCTCGATGCGCCGGCCAAGACCTACGCGCCGGACATCGGCAAGCTGCAGGTTCTCGAGGGCTTCGACGCGGAGGGTCACCCCAAGTTGCGCGCGCCGAAGCAGGACATCACGACCCGCATGCTGATGCTGCACACTGCGGGCCTCGGCTACGACTTCTTCAACAAACATTACAACCACATGGCCGAGAAGCACGGCCAGCCGAGCATCGTGTCGGGCAGCAAGCAGGCGCTGATGACGCCGTTGCTGCACGATCCGGGCGAGAGGTGGGAATACGGCTCGAACATGGACTGGGCCGGGATGGTTGTCGAGGGCATCCGCGGCAAGCGCCTCGGCGAGGTGATGAAGGAGCGCGTCTTCGAGCCGCTCGGCATCACCAACATGGCCTTCTCGATGACCCCTTCGATGCGCCCACGCCTCGCCAAGATGCACGCGCGCAACGCGGATGGCTCGCTAACGCCGATGGACTTCGAGCTGCCCGCAGACCCGGAGGTTCACATGGGCGGACACGGGCTCTACGCCACCATCGGCGAGTACATGAAGTTCATCCGCATGTGGCTCAACGACGGCAACGGTCCGCACGGCCGCGTCCTCAAGGCCGAGACGGTCGCCCAGGCGGTGAAGAACGGCTTGCAATCGCACCACAAGGTGGTGATGCTCCCCGGCGTCATCCCCGCTCTGTCCAACGACGCCGAATTTTTTCCCGGCCTCAAGAAGTCGTGGTCCTACACGTTCATGGTCAACGACGAAGAGGCGCCGACGGGTCGCCCCGCCGGCGCGATCGGCTGGGCCGGACTTGCCAACCTGTTCTACTGGATCGACCGGCAGAACGGTCTCGGCGGTTTCTGGGCGACGCAGATTCTTCCGTTCGCCGACCCCCCGTCCTTCACCGGCTACATGGAGTTCGAGACAGCAGCCTACGCCGGTCTGCAGAAGAAAGCCGCAGCCTAGCCCGAGATGCAATGTTGCCGGCCTCGTCGCGATCCGTCGCGAGGAGGCGATATCTGTGCCAGGCTAGGCGCCGAGCCTCTGCTGTCCTTCGCGGGCCACTGCGTTCTGCGGGTTCAGCGCGAGCGCGCGACGGAAGTTCTCCGCCGCCTTGGCGCGATCGCCCTGTTTTTCGTAGGCGAGGCCGAGGCCGGCCCAGGCGCGGCTGTTCTTGTTGTCGACGTTAAGGGCCGCATTGTAGTCCTCGATCGCTTTAGCCGGATGCCCCGTCGCCAGCATGCTCTCGGCGCGCGCCTCATAGGGTGCGCCGTAGAACGGGTCATGGTCGATCGCGGTGTCGAAATCGGTGATCGCCAGCGGATGATTGCCCTCGCGCTGGTAGATGAGGCCGCGCGAATGGTAGGCCTCCGCGCCCTCGGGCTTCAGCCGGATGGCCTGGTCGAGGTCGGCCTTGGCCTCCTCGAGATGGCCTTGCGTCCGCTCGAGATTGCCGCGCCCGACGAAGGCCGAAATGTGGTTGGGATTGGCCGAGATCGCGCGGTTGAAGTCGGCCAAGGCGGCGTCGTTGCGGCCGATCTGACGATAGACGAGGCCGCGGTTGGTCAGGGCGCTGGCATTGTTGGAGTCGAGCTGGATGACACGGCTGAAGTCGCCGATCGCGTTCTCGAATTGGCCGGCCTTGGCGTAGGCGGCGCCGCGCGTGTTGAGAGCCTCGACGCTCTCGGGATTTCGGTCGACAACGGCCGTCAGCGACGCGATGTTGGTCGCCACCGCCTGGGGCGCTTCGTTAGTGATCTCGGCGACGCCGGTGCCCGGCGCACCCACGCCCGCCACGCCGCCGCCGGCCCCGCATCCCGCCAAGCCGAGAGTCAAGCACGCGACCATTGCCGCCGCGGTGAAGCCGCGCGGGTCGCTGCGACATCCGAACACGCGCGTCTCGTCCCTAGGGGTCATGGCCATCAACGTCGTCCTTCTCAGCCTCGCGCATTGGGACGGAGGATCCACGCGCGCGTTTATGGCAGGACCATCCGGCGAGAATTAGACGCGGGCTATCCTTAATCAGGTCTTACCGACGTCCGGTTTCAAAACGCTTAACGATGACGAAACCGGCCTCAGCGGGCGCCCGGCACCGGCTTCGGCTTCATCGGCAGCAGTCCCTCGCGCTGCATCTTCTTGCGGGCGAGCTTGCGGGCGCGGCGGACGGCCTCGGCCTTCTCGCGGGCGCGCTTTTCGGAGGGCTTCTCATAATGGCCGCGTAGCTTCATTTCGCGAAAGATGCCTTCGCGCTGCATTTTCTTCTTAAGGGCCTTCAGAGCCTGGTCGACATTATTGTCGCGAACGAGAACTTGCACGCAGCATCCCTTGTATGCGCCGACCCGAGCCGGGCGCGAGTAAAATGACAAAAGACTTCCGCACGCGGAGGCGCGCGAAAGCCTATGGTAGGAGGGGTTACCAGAGGCCGCCGCTGTTGTCCAGAAGCGCAAGGCTCTCACCAGCCGCCGTCTCAAGGCCGTGCCGAGAAGAGCCGATCTCTGCCGGGAACGGGAGCGTGGTTCGGCGCAGACTTGGTATGAGGCGCAGGCCGGTTGAAGGCATCGGCCGCCGCCCCGCCGACGAACGGCCTACTGACCGGCGGCGGCCTTGAACTCACGCAGCTGGTCGCGGTGCTCGAGCGCCAGGCGCCTCGTCTCTTCGCCGGTCGCCTCGTCCGCCGCCTGTTCCGCGCCGGCGATGTCCTCGTCTAGCCTCGCACCGTCGAGCTCGCTCATTGAGACGGCATAGTCGGCGAGAATCGTGAAGCCCGACGGCGCCACATCGGCGAACCCGCCGCGCACGAATAATTCCTCGTCCTTGCCGCCGCCCCTGATGCTCACCTTGCCGGGCTTCAGCGTCGTCATGAACGGCGCGTGGTTCTCAAGCACGGTGAATTCGCCCTCGATGCCGGCAGCGGTGACCGCGTCGACCTCGCCGGAGAACAGCAGCCGCTCGGGCGAGACGAGTTCGAACAGGAAAGCCATCGGAAGTGTCCTTGGTATGCGCGTCAGCGGCGATCGACGGCGAAGCCAGCGAGCAGGCCGATGACGCCGCCGCTGATGGCGTAGAGCAAGACGTGCTGCATCTGGCCCGATGTCAGGCTGCCGGACTCGCCGGTCGAGACCTGATTGTTTTGGAACTCGATCGAGGCGCCCCCGATATGGATCTCCGCCGCCTGCGGGCGGGTCACGTAGCCGGCCGCGCCGCCGACGACGAGACCGAGCAGCAACAGCGCAACCTTGGCGTTCAGCGGCGAGGACCGCCCCGAAACCATCAGTTTTCCGACCGCAGCTTCTTGGCTTTCTCCTCGGCCTCCTCGATCGTCCCGACCATGTAGAAGGCGGCCTCCGGCAGCGAATCGTACTTGCCTTCGACGAGACCCTTGAAGCCCTTGATCGTGTCTTCCAACGCGACCTGCTTGCCGGGCGAGCCGGTGAAGACCTGTGCGACGTCGAACGGCTGCGAGAAGAAGCGCTCGATCTTGCGGGCGCGAGCGACCGTCTGCTTGTCCTCTTCCGACAGCTCGTCCATGCCGAGGATGGCGATGATGTCCTGCAGCGACTTGTAGCGCTGCAACGTCTGCTGAACCTTTCGCGCGACGCCGTAGTGCTCCTCGCCGACGATCAGCGGCGAGAGCATGCGCGAGGTCGAGTCGAGCGGGTCGACCGCCGGGTAGATGCCCTTCTCGGCGATCGAGCGCGACAGCGTGGTGGTGGCGTCGAGATGGGCGAAGGATGTGGCCGGCGCCGGGTCGGTCAAGTCGTCGGCCGGCACGTAGATCGCCTGCACCGAAGTGATCGAGCCCTTGGTCGTGGTGGTGATGCGCTCCTGTAACGCGCCCATGTCGGTCGCCAGCGTCGGCTGGTAGCCAACCGCAGAGGGGATGCGGCCGAGCAGAGCGGACAGTTCGGAGCCGGCCTGCGTGAAGCGGAAGATGTTGTCGATGAAGAACAGCACGTCCTGACCCTTGTCGCGGAAGTCCTCCGCGATGGTGAGGCCGGTCAAGGCGACGCGGGCACGGGCACCCGGCGGCTCGTTCATCTGGCCGTAGACGAGGGCGCACTTCGAGCCCTCGGCCGAGCCGTTATGCTCGTGCGGGTCGACGTTGACCTTCGACTCGATCATTTCGTGGTAGAGGTCGTTGCCCTCGCGGGTCCGCTCACCAACGCCGGCAAACACCGAATAGCCGCCGTGCGTCTTAGCCACGTTGTTGATGAGCTCCATGATCAGCACGGTCTTGCCGACCCCGGCGCCGCCGAACAGGCCGATCTTGCCGCCCTTGGCGTAGGGCGCGAGCAAGTCGACGACCTTGATGCCGGTGACCAGGATCTGCGACTCGGTCGATTGGTCGACGTAGGGCGGCGCCGGCTGATGGATCGCGCGGCGATCCTCTGTTTCGATCGCACCGAGTTCGTCGACTGGCTCGCCGATCACGTTGATGATGCGCCCGAGCGTCTTCTCGCCGACCGGCACCATGATCGGCGTGCCGGTGTCGGTGACCTCCTGGCCGCGGGTGAGGCCGTCGGAAATGTCCATCGCGACGCAGCGTACGGCGTGCTCGCCGAGATGCTGGGCGACCTCGAGCACGAGACGGCTGCCGTTGTTATCGGTCTCGAGCGCGTTCAGGATCTCGGGCATATGCCCGTCGAACTTGACGTCGACGACCGGCCCGATCACTTGCGTGATCCGGCCTAAGGGCTTGTTAGTGGCGCTCGGGGTAGTGGCGCTCAGGGCTTCAGCCATGTCGATCCTCTGTCAAACTTTAGCCGAGCGCTTCCGCGCCGGAGATGATCTCGATCAGTTCCTTGGTGATCTGGGCCTGACGCGAGCGGTTGTATTGCATCGTCTGCTTCTTGATCATGTCCCCGGCATTGCGCGTCGCGTTGTCCATCGCGGTCATGCGGGAGCCCTGCTCGGACGCGGAGTTCTCGAGCAACGCGCGGAAGATCTGGACGCTGACGTTGCGCGGCAGCAACGCGGAAAGGATCTCCTCCTCGTCCGGCTCGTACTCGTAGACGGCGCCAGACTCCGTCGGCTTGTTGGCGGTTTCGTCGGCCTGCTCCGGGATCGGCAGCGGGATCAGCTGCAGCGAAGTCGGCTTCTGCGAGATCACCGATTCGAACCGCGAGAAGAACAGCGTACAGACGTCGAACTCACCCTTGGCGAACATGTCGAGCACCTTGGTGCCGATCGGCTCGGCCACCGCAAAGTTCACCTGCTTCGCCTTGACCTCGATCACTTCCTCAATCGCGTCGGGGAACTGGCGGCGCAAGATGTCGTAGCCCTTCTTGCCGATGCAAAGCATCTTCACCGTCTTGCCGTCACGACGCAGCGCGTTGGCATGGTCGCGGGCGAGGCGGGCGATCGAGGCGTTGAAGGCGCCGCAAAGACCGCGCTCGCCGGTGGCGACGATCAGGAGGTGGGTGTCGTCGCGTCCGGTGCCCGTGAGCAGCGTCGGCGCGTTCGCGCCCCTGGTAAGACCGGCGGCGAGGCTTTTCAGGACCTTTTCCATACGCTCGGCATAGGGGCGCGCGGCCTCGGCCGCCTGCTGCGCCTTTCGCAGCTTGGCGGCGGCGACCATCTGCATCGCCTTGGTAATCTTCTGCGTCGCCTTGACGGAGGAGATACGGTTCCGGAGGTCCTTCAGCGAGGGCATGTTCTATCCGTTTGCACGACCTGGCTTGCGCCGGGTCTGTTCGCAGCCTAGTGCGAGACCGTCTCGGGCTCCCTGGCGGCCGCGGCCTTGCCCTGGTCGGGCTTGCCCTCGTTGGGCTTGCCGCCCGCATCCTCGTTGGCCTTGGATGCGCTCGTCACCTTGACGCCGTCGCCCTTTGACTCGAATTCCTTGGAGATGCCGTCGACGATGCCCTTGAGCTTGTCGGCCGATTCATCGGAGAGCTGGGTCGTGTCGCGAATCGCGTCGAGTAGTTCCTTGTGCTGCGTCCGCATCGCGCCGAGCAATTTGTCCTCGAATGCGCGGATGCGGTCGACCGGCATCTTGTCAAGGAAGCCGTTCACGCCGGCATAGATCACACAGACCTGCTCTTCCATTTTCAGCGGTGAGAACTGCGGCTGCTTCAGGAGTTCGGTCAGGCGCGCGCCGCGATTGAGCAGGCGCTGCGTCGTTGGGTCGAGGTCGGAGCCGAACTGCGCGAAGGAGGCCATCTCGCGGTACTGCGCGAGCTCGCCTTTGATCTTGCCGGCGACCTTCTTCATCGCCTTGGTCTGCGCGGCGGAGCCTACGCGCGACACCGAAAGGCCGACGTTCACCGCCGGGCGAATACCCTGGTAGAACAGATCGGTCTCGAGGAAGATCTGGCCGTCGGTGATGGAAATGACGTTGGTCGGAATGTAGGCCGAAACATCGTTGGCCTGCGTCTCGATGATCGGCAGCGCGGTGAGCGAACCGCCCCCACGGGCGTCGTTGAGCTTGGCGGCGCGCTCGAGCAGGCGCGAATGGAGATAGAACACGTCGCCGGGGTAGGCTTCGCGCCCAGGTGGCCGGCGCAGCAGCAGTGACATTTGGCGGTAGGCGACGGCCTGCTTCGACAGATCATCGTAGCAGATCAGCGCGTGCATGGCGTTGTCGCGGAAAAACTCGCCCATCGCGCAGCCGGCGAACGGCGCCAGGAACTGCATCGGTGCCGGGTCCGAAGCGGTGGCGGCGACCACGATCGAGTACTCGAGCGCGCCGTTCTCCTCCAGAACCTTGACGAACTGGGCGACCGTCGAGCGCTTCTGGCCGATGGCGACGTAGACGCAGTAGAGCTTCTTCGTTTCGTCGCTACCCTGATTGAGGGGCTTCTGGTTCAGCATGGCGTCGAGTGCGATGGCGGTCTTGCCGGTCTGGCGGTCGCCGATGATCAGCTCGCGCTGGCCGCGGCCGATCGGGATCAGCGCGTCGATCGCCTTGAGGCCGGTCGCCATCGGCTCGTCGACCGACTTGCGCGGAATGATGCCGGGCGCCTTCACGTCGACGCGGGCGCGATCGGCGGCCTCGATCGGGCCCTTGCCGTCGATGGGGTTGCCGAGCGCGTCGACGACGCGGCCGAGCAGGCCCTTGCCGATCGGCACCTCGACGATGGCGCCGGTGCGCTTGACAGTCTGGCCTTCCTTGATGTCGCGGTCGGCGCCGAAGATGACGACGCCGACGTTGTCACTCTCGAGGTTGAGCGCCATGCCGCGGGTGCCGTCTTCGAACTCGACCATCTCGCCGGCCTGGCAGCTGTCGAGGCCGTAGACGTGGGCGATGCCGTCACCGACCGAGAGGACCTGGCCGACCTCGGAAACCTCGGCCTCGTTGCCGAAGTTCGCGATCTCGTTCTTCAGGATCGAGGAAATCTCTGCGGCGCGGATATCCATCAGCCGACCTCTTTCATACGTGTGCGGAGTAGATTGAGCTTGGTCTTCAGCGACGAGTCGATCATGCGCGAGCCGAGCTTGACGACCATGCCGCCGATGATCGAGGGGTCGACCTTAATCTCGACCTTGACGTCGCTCGTGCCCGCCACGGCGGCGAGGGCATCCTTCAAGGCGAGCACGTGGGCATCCTTCAGAGGCTCGGCGACGGTCACCTCGGCGCGGGCGACGCCCTTCTCGGCGTCGTTCAGCTTGTGGTAATCGCGGATCATGTCGGCGGCGGCGAACAACCGACGCTTCTGCGCGACGAGCTTCAGGAAATTGACCGCGGTGCCGGCGATCCCAGCCCGGTTGCAGAGAGCCTCGATCGCGTGAATCTGGTCTAGCGAGGTGAACGAAGGGTCCTTCACGAAGCGGCGGAGATCGTCGCTCTCGCGAAGCATCGCCTGAAAGGCCGAAAGGTCGGCGTCGATCTTGTCGGTGCTCTTCGATTCCTTGGCGAGATCGAACAGAGCCTGCGCATAGCGTCCGGCCATTCCCGAGACGTATGTTTCCTCGTTCGCCAAAATTCCACGAGCCCCTGACCCATGCCTCGCCGGCACGCGCGACGAAAGCGCGGATCTAGCGATCGACGCTCGGCGCAGCCGTCATTTACGGAAAAAGCGCCTGCCGGCAGCCTGCTCCCGCAAGGCGTGGTTCCGGTAACATAGGGCTTTTTTGTGCGCAACCCTGCGACGAAGCGAAAGCAGATCGATGGTTTTCGCGGCGCTTCGGGCCGCTTTCGACGGCTGGTCCGATCTCTCCGGGACCTTCACCGCGAGCGTGGCTTGGCACGCAGCGTCGGCAGGGCGGCGGCCGGGTCGTCCGGCCAGAGGTGCTTGGGATACCGCCCGCGCATCTCGGTGCGCACATCGACCCACGAGCCGCGCCAGAAGCCCGGCAGGTCGCGGGTGATCTGGATCGGGCGGCCTGCCGGGGAGAGCAGCTCGATGACGACCGGCACCCCGGCCAGCGTCGGATGCGCGGTGAGGCCGTAGAGCTCCTGCACCCTAACGGCGAGCGTCGGGCCTTGCTCCGCGTAATCGATGCGGTGGCTGGCGCCGGCCGGCGTGGTGAAGTGGGTCGGCGCCTCGCTCTCGAGCCGGCGGCCGCGATCCCACGGCAGCAGCGCCTTGAGCGCCGCCTCGAGCCGGTCGGCGCCGAGCGCGGCGAGGCTCGTGACTCCCTCGATGTGCGGCGCGAGCCAAAGCGCGCCGCCAGCCGCCAGCGCCGCATCGCTCAGGTCCGGCCAGTCGCCGTAGCGCGCGCGCAGAAGCATGACGCGGTCACGCCACTGCGTCAGCGCCGGTGTCCATGGCAGTCGATCGACGCCGAGCGCGACGATGCCGGCGGCGAGCACCGCCGCCGCCTCCGGCGACGCCGGTACGGCCCGCGTGTCGTCGGACAGCACGATGGCGCCGAGCCGCCGGGTTCGACGCGCCTGCAGCGCCGCGCGACCAGGCTCGAAGCGGAGGCTGTCTTCGACGACGACCGCCGCGTCAGCCTCGATCTCGGCCCCGGTGAGCGGAGCGGCGAGCAGGATGCGTGCGGCGGCGGCACGACCGGTGACATCGGCGATCGCCAGGAAAGGCGTCCCGGCGAGCGGATCGTGCGGCGCGAGCGCGGCTGCGCGGCCGTTCGCCATCAGGTACTCGCCGGCTTTGCCGCGGGCCTTGGCCGTGCGATCGGGGAAGGCCAATGCCAGCAGTCGTCCGGCGCCTTCACCCGCCGCTCCGGCCTTCACCGAAGGGCGCCCGCCTGCCGAAGCTTGGCGCGCGAAGGTCCTGGCCAAGGCGCGGGCGTCTGCGGCGCGTGGGGAGCGATCGCGGCGGAAGCGGGCGAGGCGGTCACGAAGGTCGGCACTGTCGCCGCCGAGCCCGCGCTCGACGATGAGGGTGGCGATTTCTGCCGCGAGCATCGCCTCGCCCCGCGCTTCGGCCAGGACGACCATGCGGGCGAGCCGCGGTGGCAACGCGATCGCGCGGATCGCCCGGCCCTCGTCGGTGATGGCGCCATCGGCATCGAGCGCCCCGATCATCGCCAGCATCACGCGGGCCTCCGCCAGCGCCGGCGCAGGCGGCGGATCGAGCCAGGCGAGGTCGCGCTCCGGCCACCGTGCGCCCCAGGCGGCGCAGTCGAGCAGCAGACCAGCCATGTCCGCGGACAGGATCGCCGGCCGCTTGAACGGCTCCAGCGCGCCGGTGCCGGCCTCTTCCCACAGGCGGTAGCAGACACCCGGCGCGGTGCGGCCGGCGCGCCCGCGGCGCTGGTCGGCGGCGGCCCGCGAGACCCGCACCGTCTCGAGCCGGGTCAGCCCGATCGACGGCTCGTAACGCGGCACGCGGGCCTGACCGGAGTCGATTACCACCCGCACGCCGTCGATCGTCAGCGAGGTCTCGGCGATCGATGTTGCCAGCACGATTTTTCGCCGGCCCGGCGCCGTCGGCGCCACGGCCTGGTCCTGGGCGCGGCGGTCCATCGCGGCGAAGAGCGGCGCAACGATCACCGTTGGCGGCAGCGCCAGCGCAACCAGCCGCTCGGCGACCCGAGTGATTTCGCCCTGTCCGGGAAGGAACGCCAGAACCGAGCCGGGCTCCTCGGCGAGCGCGCGCAGAATGGCGCGGGTTACGGCGTCCTCGATGCGCTCGGCCGGATCGCGGCCGAGGTAGCGCGTCTCAACGGGGAAGGCGAGGCCTCGCGACTCGAGCACCGGCGCGCCGGCCACGAGCCGCGAGACGCGGGCGCCGTCAAGCGTCGCAGACATGACGACGATCCGCAGGTCCGGCCGCAGCGCGCGGGCATCGAGCGCGAGCGCCAGCCCGAGGTCGGCATCGAGCGAGCGCTCGTGGTACTCGTCGAACAGCACCGCGCCGACGCCCGAGAGTTCGGGATCCTCGAGGATCATGCGCACGAACACACCCTCGGTTACGACCTCGATGCGGGTCCGCGCCGAGCCCGCGGTTTCGAAACGCACCTTCAGGCCGATGGTGCGCCCGACCGGCTCTCCGAGCGTCGCCGCCATCCGCTCCGCCGCCGCGCGGGCGGCGAGCCGCCGCGGCTCGAGCAGCACGATGCGCGTTGTCGCGGCCGCCTGCGTCCACGGCTCGTCGAGGAGCGCGAGCGGCAGCCGCGTCGTCTTGCCGGCGCCTGGCGGGGCGACCACCACGGCCTCGGTGCCGGCGCGCAGGGCCTCGCGCAGCGCCGGCAGCACCGCGTCGATCGGCAGGGGCGCGCCCGCTGCCGCTGGTTCGAGGGACGTCGTGTTCACGAAGGCAGAAATGCCGCGCGGCGCCGAATCGGTCAATTCGGGCCTGCGCCGGCCGGGAGCCGGCCGCTGCGCAGGGCTGTCGAGGGCTGTCGACGCGCCGTTGACGCGAGCGGCCCGGCACCGTATTGAGGCCGCTTGGATCGGGGCTGTAGCTCAGATGGGAGAGCGCTGCAATCGCACTGCAGAGGTCAGGGGTTCGATTCCCCTCAGCTCCACCAACGAAGCAAAAGCTTAGCTGCTGGCTCGCTGCGGGCGGCTTGCGAGCAGCTACTCGCCGCGGGAAGGATCACTTGGCTGGTGCACTGCCGGATTTTCGGCGCAGAGGCCAAGCGCACTGGAGCGGACGCTTTATCAAGGGAGCTTGATCACTGGAGCTTGCTGGCCGGCGCTGACCAGCTCAGCGATCGGCTCCGCTCTTTGAGCATTCCTGCGGCCGAAATTTCCATCACACCCGAGCACGGCATCGTTCGGCGGCCACATTCCCAGGTCTACTACTATGGTCGAACCCTGAGCGGGAGAGCAGCATGTGCGATGAGGACATCCATGTTGGCGCGACGCGGGATCCTCGATTGTCGAGACGAGCATTCGGATTGTCGTCGACGGCGGCGGCGATGCTCGCCTCGACCGCCGCGAAGGCCGATGTCGCGGAAAACGACGTTCTCGTCGCGACCCCCGACGGGTCCGCCGACGCGGCGCTGCTTCATCCCCAGGGGCAGGGGCGCTGGCCCGCCGTGCTGATCTGGACGGACATTCTCGGGCTCAGACCAGTGTTCCGTCAGATGGGCCGGCGGCTGGCGGCCGAGGGCTACACCGTCCTCGTGCCAAACCCGTTCTATCGCGTTCGGCGGGCGCCGATCGTGGATGGCGCGTTCGACTTCACCAAACCCGAGGATCGGGCGAAGGTGATGCCGCTGGCCGCGGCCCTGACGCCAGACACCACCGCGCGGGACAGCTCGGCCCTTCTCGACTACCTCGACGCCCAGCCGCAGACCGACAAGAGCAGGAAGGCCGGTGTACAGGGCTATTGCATGGGCGGTCCGCTCACCTTTCGCAGCGCCGCGACACGACCCGACCGGTTCGGCGCCGCGGCGACCTTCCACGGCGGCTCCCTTGTGACGGCCAAGCCCGACAGTCCGCACCTGCTGATCCCGAAGATGAGCGCCAGCCTTTACTGCGCCGTCGCCGACAACGACGACAAGCGCGATCCCGCGGCCAAGACGACCCTGCGCGAAGCCTTTGCCACGGCGCATCGTCCGGCTCGGGTCGAGGTCTACGAAGGCGCCAATCATGGTTGGTGCGTGATGGGAAGCGCCGTCTACAACGCGGCCGCCGCCGAACGCGCCTGGGGCGAGCTGACAGGCCTCTACAAAACCGAACTGGCATGACGTCGGCGCTCGCGGCCGTCACGTCGCCCCGGCGCGGGGCAGGCTGACGCCGCCCACGAGCCGGGTGATCTCCGCCGCCCCCGCGCCGACCATCGGGCCGAGCCGTTCGACCTTGGCGTCGTCGAGTCGCGCGACGGGCCCGGAAATCGAGAGGCCGGCGACAGGATCGCCGAACTCGTTGAAGATCGCGGCCGCGATGCAGCGCATGCCTTCGTTGCGCTCCTCGTCGTCGAGCGCCCAGCCGCGCACGTGGGCGCGCCCGAGGTCGGCAAACAGCGCCTCCGGCTCGGTGATGGTCCGCGCGGTGAACCGCTCCAGCCCCTTGGTCGCGAGCACCCTCTCCACAGCTTTGCGGGGCATCTCCGCCAGCAGCGCCTTGCCGATGCCGGAGGCATGCGCCGCCCGCCGCTCGCCGGCCCGGAAGAAGGCGCGGATCGGCTCCTGGCTCTCGACCTGGGCGACGAAGACGACCTCGCCGCTCTCGAAGGTCGCAATGTTGGTGGTCTCGCCGCTCGCCTGCATCAGATCCTGCATGATCGGGCGCCCGACGGAGGCGATCGAGTAGCGGCGCTGGAACGCCATGCCGGTGCGGAACGCCTCCACGCCGATCGCCCAGAGCTGGTCCCGCTCAAGGAACTCGACGTAGCCGCGCGCCGCCAGAGTCTGCAGCAGCCGGTAGGCCGAAGATGGCGCGAGATTGGCGCGCTGCGCCAACTCGGACAGCGGAACGCCGTCGGCCTCGGCCAAGGCATCGAGAATGTTCAAGGCGCGGTCGAGCGCCTGCACCGCGTTCGGCTCGGGTGTCCGCGCCGTGCGGGGCCGCCCGCGTTGGCGATGAGGCACCATCGTGACCATTATGCCCTCATGACCGAGGAATAATCGAAAACATTTTCCATTTTGCGCGTCCTCGAAGGAAAGGAAAACCTTTTCGGCCGCCATACCAGCAGCCTTAGCTTTTCCAGCGTCGAACGAAAAACGTTTTCGAAAAAATTGACAGCCTTTTTCTGTCGCTGCATTTTGCAATGCGATATCGTGCGTCGGGCCGACGGAGAATGCCATGCCGACCACCGAGAAGAGCGGCCTTCAGGTCGAACAGGTTCTCTACGACTTCCTGGTCAAGGAGGCGTTGCCCGGCTCGGGCGTGGACGAGGCGGCCTTCTTCGAGGGGCTGGCGCACGTCGTGGCAGCCTTCGCCAACCGCAATCGCGCCCTGCTCGCAACCCGCGACGAGCTGCAGGCGAAGCTCGATGCATTTCACCGCGAGCATCGCACCAAGCCGATCGACCAGGCGCAGTACATGGCCTTCCTGCAAGAGATCGGCTACCTGCAGCCGCAGCCCGAGCCGCGCGCCATCACCACGGCCAACGTCGATGCCGAGATCGCCGAAATCGCCGGGCCGCAGCTCGTCGTTCCGATCTCGAACGCGCGCTACGCGCTGAACGCGGCCAACGCGCGCTGGGGCAGCCTCTACGATGCGCTCTACGGCACGGACGCGATCATGGAGGATCGCGGCGCCGACAAGCGCGACGCCTACAATCCCGTGCGCGGTGCCCGCGTCGTCGCCGAGGCCAAGGCCGTGCTCGACATGGTGGCCCCGCTCGCCGCCGGTTCGCATGCCAGCGCCGCCGGCTACCACGTCGAGAACCGCCGCCTCGTCGTCACCCTGATCGGCGGCAGCGAGACGACGCTCGCGCACGGCGACCGCTTCGAGGGCTACCGCGGCACGACGAGCGCGCCCGACCTCGTCCTCCTCGGCAACAACGGCCTCCACGTCGAGATCGTGATCGACCGCAAGCACCCGGTCGGCCGCACCGATCCTGCCGGGGTCGCCGACGTCGTGGTCGAGTCCGCCGTCTCGACGATCATGGACATGGAAGATTCCGTGGCCGCGGTCGACGCCGCCGACAAGGTCGTCTGCTACCGAAACTGGCTCGGCCTGATGAAAGGCACACTGCGCGAGGCCTTCAAGAAGAACGGCGAGACGGTGCACCGCGTGCTCAACGGCGACCGCGTCTACAAGGGTGCGCGCGGCGGCGAACTGCACCTGCCCGGCCGCAGCCTGATGCTGCTGCGCAACGTCGGCCACCACATGTTCACCGACGCCGTGCGCGACGGCGAGGGCCGGGAGATCCCCGAGAACCTGCTCGACGCGATGGTGTCGGCCGTCGTCGCCCGCCACGACATCTACGGCGAGCAGGCGCTCCACAACAGCCGCACCGGCTCGATCTACATCGTCAAGCCAAAGATGCACGGTCCCGAGGAGGTCGCCTTCGCCGCCGAGATGTTCGGCGCCGTCGAGGATGCCGTCAGCTTGCCGCGGTACACGATGAAGATGGGGATCATGGACGAGGAGCGGCGCACCTCGGCCAACCTGATGGCCTGCATTCAGGCCGCCTCGGACCGGGTTTGCTTCATCAACACCGGCTTCCTCGACCGCACCGGCGACGAGATCCACACCTCGATGGAGGCGGGGCCGATGGTACGCAAGAACGTCATGAAGACGACGCCCTGGATCACCGCCTACGAGGACCTCAACGTCGACGTCGGCCTCGCCTCGGGCCTGCCCGGCCGCGCCCAGATCGGCAAGGGCATGTGGGCGGCGCCCGACCAGATGGCGCTGATGCGCACGATGAAGCGCACCCACCCCGAGCAGGGCGCCACCACCGCATGGGTCCCCTCGCCGACGGCGGCGACGCTGCACGCGCTGCACTACCACGAAGTGAGCGTCGCCGAGCGCCAGCAGGCGCTGCGCACTCGTAAGCCGGCGGAGCTGACCGATCTGTTGACCATCCCGCTGGCGAGGTCGAACTTCGACCCGCGTGAGGTGGAACAGGAGCTCGAGAACAACGCGCAGGGCCTGCTCGGCTACGTGGTCCGCTGGATCGACCAGGGCGTCGGCTGCTCGAAGGTGCTCGACATCAACAACATCGGGCTGATGGAGGACCGCGCGACCTTGCGGATCTCATCGCAGCATATCGCCAACTGGCTGCACCAGGGCATCGTCTCGAGGGACGAGGTGATGGTGGTGCTGAAGCGGATGGCGGAGGTCGTCGACAAGCAGAACGAGGGCGATCCGCTCTACAAGCCGATGGCGCCGGGCTTCGACGGGCCAGCCTTCCAGGCCGCCTGCGACCTCGTCTTCAAGGGCCGCGAGCAGCCCAACGGCTATACCGAGTTCATCCTCCACGCCCGCCGCCGCGAGGCGAAGGCCGGCGCCGCGCTGAAGCGGGTCGCGTAGGGCGGTAGCATCGGTCCAGAGACCGATCTCGACAAGCCGCGGTGGCCTCCTAGACTCTCCAGCAACCACCCCGGGCGATCGACCCGGCGGGCGCGACCTGGGAGAAACGCCATGACGACATCCCTGCCCGTGGCGGATCGCCTCTCGCCGGCCGACCAGCGCGTGGTCGCCTGGCTCACGCGCCTTGAGGGCGCTCTCACGCTCGGCGAGATCGACAAGGCCGTGGGCCTGTTCGCAGAGGATTGCTATTGGCGCGACCTCGTTGCGTTCACCTGGAACATCACGACGCAGGAGGGGCGCGACGCGATCGGCGCGATGCTCCACGCGACGCTGCCGGATGTGAAGCCGCGCCGCTGGCATCTCGCGGAAAGCGCCACCGAGGCGGACGGCGTCACCGAGGCCTGGATCCGATTCGAGACCGAAGTGTTTTGCGGCAACGGACAGCTCCGCCTCAGGGGCGATCAGGGCTGGACCCTGTTAACCGCGGCCACCGAGCTGAAGGGCTTCGAGGAGAAGAGCGGCCCGAAGCGCGAGAAGGGCGTCGCTCACGGCATCGAACAGGGGCGCCGCTCCTGGCGCGAGCGCAAGGAGGAGGAGGAGGCCGAACTCGGCAAGAGTCAGCAGCCTTATTGTCTCGTGGTCGGCGGCGGGCAGGGCGGCATCGGGCTCGGCGCGCGGCTGAAACGCATTGGCGTGCCGACCATCATCATCGACAAGCACGAGCGGCCCGGCGACCAGTGGCGCAACCGCTACAAGTCGCTGCACCTGCACGACCCAGTCTGGTACGACCACCTGCCCTATCTGCCGTTCCCCGATCATTGGCCGGTGTTCGCCGCGAAGGACAAGGTTGGCGATTGGCTGGAAAGCTACACGAAGATCATGGAGCTGAACTACTGGCCTAAGACCGAATGCAAAGCTGCCCGCTACGACGAGGCCATGAGGGAATGGAGCGTGGAGGTGCTACGCGACGGCAGGCCGATGACGCTGCGCCCAAAGCACCTGATCCTGGCCCTCGGCGTGTCCGGCATGCCGAACACGCCGGACTACCCCGGCATGGAGACCTTCCAGGGCGTGAGCCCACCATTCGAGCCGACATCCCGGCGGCGAGGGCTGGCGCGGCAAGAAAGCGGTGGTGATCGGCTCCAACAACTCCGCCCACGACATCTGCGCGGATTTTTGGGAGAACGGCGCCGAGGTCACCATGGTGCAGCGCTCCTCGACGCATATCGCGCGCTCGAGCTCGCTGATGGAGCTGGCGCTCGGTGGGCTGTATTCCGAGGAGGCGGTGGCCAACGGCATCACCACCGACAAGGCGGACATGACCTTCGCCTCCATTCCCTACAAGCTGATGGCCGGTTTCAACATCCCCGTCTACGAGGCGATGAAGCAGCGCGACGCCGTCTTCTATGACAAGCTCCGCGACGCCGGCTTCCTGCTCGACTTCGGCGACGACGAGTCTGGGCTGTTCATGAAGTATCTGCGGCGCGGGTCGGGCTATTACATCGATGTCGGCGCCTCCGAGCTGATCGCAGACGGCAAGATCAAGCTGAGGAGCGGCGTCGAAGTCAAGGCGATCACCCAGACCGGCGTAAAGCTGAGCGACGGCAGCGAGCTGCCGGCCGACATCATCGTCTACGCGACGGGCTACGGCTCGATGAACGGATGGGCGGCCAAGCTCATCTCGCAGGAGGTCGCCGACAAGGTCGGTAAGTGCTGGGGCCTCGGATCGGACACAAGGAAGGATCCCGGCCCCTGGGAGGGCGAGCTCCGCAACATGTGGAAGCCGACCCGCCAGGACGCGCTCTGGTTCCACGGCGGCAACCTTCACCAGTCGCGGCACTACTCGCTCTACTTGGCGCTCCAGCTGAAGGCGCGGATGGAAGGCATCCCGACGCCGGTCTACCGCTTGGCCGAGGTGCACCACACAGGGTAAGCAGCGCTTACGATCACGAGCGCCGCACGCGTGGCGCGGCTACTTCAGCGCGACCGGCCCGTGCAGGCCTGGCCAGTCGGAATAGCCTTTTTGGTCGCCGCCGTACCAGGTCTCCTTCGGCGCCTCGGCCAACGGCGCATCGGTGGCGAGCCGCTCGACCAGATCGGGATTGGCGAGATAGGGACGGCCGAAGCAGAACAGGTCGGCATCGCCGGCGGCTAGGACCTTCTCCGCCAGCTCCAGCGTCAGCCTGTTATTGTCGATGAAGGCGCCCTTGAAGCGCTCGCGGAACTGCGTGAAGTTGATGCCTTCGGCGTCGCGGGTCTGCTGGGTGATGCCCTCGATGACATGGAGGTAGAGCAGCCCGAGGCCGCTCAGCGCCTCGACGTAGGCGTCGTAAGTGCCCTGTGTGTCGCCGTCGAGCGGGGTCTCGCCGGGCATCGTCGTCGCCGGCGAGATGCGGATGCCGACGCGCTCGGCGTCCCACATGTCGAGCACCGCGCGCACCGCTTCCAGCGGAAAACGCAGACGGTTCTCGAGCGAGCCGCCGTAGCGGTCCGTCCGCTTGTTTGTGGAATCGCGCACGAACTGCTCGAGCAGATAATTGTTGGCGCTGTGCACTTCGACACCGTCGAAGCCGGCGCGTTTTGCATTCTGCGCCGCCTTCCGGTAGTCCTCGACAACGCCGGGGATCTCGTCGGTCTCGAGAGCGCGCGGCGTGACGTGGTCCTTCATCCCGCCGGTGGTGAAGGCCTGTCCGACCGGCTTGATCGCCGAGGCCGAGACGGGCAGCCGGCCGTTCGGCTGCACGTCGGGGTGCGAGATGCGCCCGGTGTGCCACAGCTGCAGGAAGATCACGCCGCCGTTTGCATGCACCTTGTCGACGACCCGTTTCCACGCCCCGACCTGCGCGTCCGACCAGATGCCGGGGGTGTAGGCGTAGCCCACCGCCTGCGGCGAGATGTTGGTCGCTTCCGAGATGATGAGGCCAGCGCTGGCGCGCTGAGCGTAATAGTCGGCGGCATAGGTCGGCGGCACGCCTTCGGTCGACGAGCGGCTTCGCGTGAGCGGCGCCATCACCACCCGGTTCTTGAGTTTCAGGTTGCGGATGGTCGTGGGCTGCAGCACCGGGCTGGTCGCGGGCATGGAGACACCTTTCATTAAGCGGATCGGGCAATCGGCATGGCTGCTGCCCGCGGGCGATTGGCGTTGCAACGTCACAATCGCGGCCGGTTTCCATGCCGCGCGACGCAGGGGGCTATGCAGCACGCGGCTTGCGGCCGGCTGCGCGGGCATGCGGCATTGCCTCGCCGCCCGATAGAGGCAAGCTTCGGATAGTTTCCAGCCGACCCGATCGCCATGCCGACCTTCTTCACAGCCGATACCCATTTCGCCGACCCGCATATCCTGCGACAGCGCGGGCCGTTGTTCGCCACGCTGGAAGACCATGATGAGACCCTGATCGCGCGCTGGAACGCTGTCGTCGCGGCGAAGGACGAGGTCTGGCACGTCGGCGATTTCGCCGGCGAGGCGAGCCGCGAGCGCTGCCGGGCGATCTTCGACCGGCTCGCCGGGGTCAAGCGCCTGGTGCGCGGCAATCACGACACCAATCGGGTGCTAGATTTGCCCTGGGTCGACCCGCCGGTCGAGAGCGCACGCATCACCGTGCGCGACGATGCCGGAACCGAGTGGCGGCTGTTCCTCTCGCACTACCCGCACCGCTCGTGGCCCGGCCTATGGCGCGGCGTCCGTCACCTCTACGGCCACACCCACGCGCGGCTTGCCGACACCACACGCTCCTGCGACGCCGGGGTGGATGCCTGGGGCGGCGCGCCAGTCGGCATTGCATCGATCGTCGCCCGTCAGGATGCCGCCGCCGTCGCTCCCGAAGAACTGACGCCGCGAGACTGAAAGGACTGGCGAAGGGGCCGGCTGAACGCCACGCCGCCCTTGCTTTTTGTCCGTCCGCGAGAGATAAGCCCGCTTTGAAATCGCCCGGCCGTCAGGGCTGCCGAGGCGGTTCTTCGGCGCGTTCTCGCATGGGAACGGCGGCGGTGCGCTGGTGCTGCCGTAAAGCAATCAAGATGGGCCTCAGAACCCACGGAGACCGAAATGCCCAAGCTGAAGACGAAGTCGGGCGCCGCCAAGCGCTTCAAGATAACCGGTACCGGCAAGGTGATGTACGCTCAGGCCGGCAAACGGCACGGCATGATCAAACGGACGACGAAGCAGATCCGCAACCTGCGCGGCACGAAGGTGCTGTTCAAGACGGACGGCGACAATATCAAGAAGTTCTTCCTGCCCAACGGCTGAAAAAGCTTCTTTGCCGCCTCTTCCTCGTTCAGGAGACGATCATGGCTCGCGTAAAGCGCGGCGTTGCCGCTCATGCCAAGCACAAGAAGACCCTCAAGGCTGCCAAGGGTTTTTACGGCCGCCGCAAGAACACCATCCGTACCGCCAAGGCCGCCGTCGATCGCTCGATGCAGTATGCTACTCGCGACCGTCGCGTGAAGAAGCGCACCTTTCGCTCGCTTTGGATTCAGCGCCTCAACGCGGCCGTACGCGAACTCGACATGACCTACTCGCGCTTCATCGACGGCCTCGCCAAGGCCGGCATCGAGCTTGACAGAAAGGTTCTGTCGGACCTCGCGATCCGCGAGCCGGCCGCGTTCGCCGCCATAGTCGAGAAGGCCAAGGCCGCGTTGCCGGCCTAACGCCTCTCGAAGGCCTTCGGCTCGGCAACCGGGTTAGAAGTCGGTCGCGAGCCCTTTTACCTCCCAGTCGCCATAGCGGACCGGTTCGGCGCCACCGCGGCCCGCGATCTCCGTGGTACGGTGCGCGGCCTCGTCTATCGCGCGGCGTCGGTGCGCCGCTTCGGCGAGCGCGCGTTCGGCCGCGGCGCTGATCTTGCGCTTGCCCGCCTTCGACTGATCACTACTCCCGCTCATCCGCTGCTCCGGTTGTTGTCTATCTCGATATGGCGATCCAACGGCAGTCTTGAAATGTGCGGAAGGACAGACCATCTTCTGTTCAGGCGGAAGCGGTGACCGTGGATGTACCGGCACCGGACGCGAAAGCGGTCCGTCTTTCTGACCCCGTCGAGCCGTTAAGGTCGCCGCAAGCGAGCGGACCCGGTCGGCGGCGGTCAGAGTTTGACGTAATGATCCGTCACGGCCATCGCACTTGCGGCGGAAGCGACGATAGAATTGACTCGACGTTGCCGCCGGTTTTCAGCCCGAAGATCGTGCCACGATCGTAAATGAGATTGAACTCGACATAGCGACCGCGTCGCGTCAGTTGCTCCTCGCGGTCGGAATCGCTCCACGCTCTCGCGAAGTTGCGGCGGACAAGGTCCGGATAGATTGTCTTGAAAGCCGTACCGACCGCTTTCGTGAAGGCCAGGATCGGCGCGAAGCCGTGACCAGATGCCGCCGGCTCGAGATAATCGTAGAAAATCCCGCCGATGCCACGCGGCTCGTCGCGATGCTTGAGGTGGAAATACTCATCGCACCATGCCTTGAACCGCGGATAGTCGGCGACGCCAGGATGGGCCTCGCAAGCGTCCTTCATCGCGTGGTGGAAGAGAAGAGTATCGGGATCATCCTGCGTGCGGCGACGGTCGAGCACGGGCGTGAGGTCGGCACCGCCGCCGAACCATGTCTTGCTGGTGGCGACGAAGCGCGTGTTCATGTGCACCGCCGGCACATTCGGATTCCACGGATGCGCGATAACCGAGATACCCGACGCCCAGAAACGCGGGTCGGCCGTTGCGCCGGGCATCTGCTTGGCAAATTCGGGCGCGAAAGTGCCGTAGACGGTCGAGGAATGGACGCCCGCCTTTTCGAAGACCCGGCCGGCGATCATACCCATGCGGCCGCCGCCGCCGTCGCCGCCATCGTGGTTGCTGCGTCGCCACGGCTTGATCGTCGCCTTGCCGACCGGCAGGTCGTCCCCCGCAAACGGCCCCGTCGCCTCCGCCTCGAGCGCCTCGAAGGCAGCGAGAATGTCCATCTGCAGCGCCTCGAACCAGGCGCGCGCATGACGTTTTTCGTCGTGATGGGGATCGTCGATCATCTCAGCCTGGCGAAAAGACACCGTCCACCGTCGTCAGATGAAGGTCCGCGCCTTATAGAAGAGCCCGCGCCGACAGGAAAGCAGGACGACCGGCCCTGCGGCGGATCGAGACGCTCGACCGGCGCCCGCTGAAGATCCGCGATGCATCAGACGACCCTAGCCCAGACCGTCACCCTTTCCGGATCGGGGCTCCACACCGGCCGCGCTAGCATCGTGACGCTGCGGCCGGCACCCGCCGATTACGGCCGGCGCGCCTTCGCGGCCAGCGACGATGCGGAGCCGGTCCCGATGACCGCCGCCCATTGGGTGCCGAGCCGGATGAGTACCTCGATCGATCTCGGCGGCGGCCGCACCATCCGCACCATCGAGCACATGATGGCGGCGCTCTCGGCACATGGCGTCGACAACGTCCTCGTCGAGATTACCGGCCCCGAGGTCCCGATCTTCGACGGCAGCGCCGCGCGCTGGTGCCGGAGCCTCCGCGACGCGGGCCTGGCGGCGCTCGACGTACCGCGGCGCGCCATCCGGCTGCGCAGGGCGATCCAGGTGGCGCGCGATGGTGGCTTTCTGCGCGCCGAGCCAGGTGACGGGCTCGTCATCGACGTGAGCCACGACCTTCTGCCGGCCTTCCCGGTGATGCGCTGGAGCGGGTCGGTCGATGCCGGACGCTTCGACACGGAGCTTGCCCGCTCGCGCAGCTTCGGCAACCTCCACCGCCGGCTCGGCCTGGAGCCTAAGCCGGTGGCGCGGCCGCCGGGGGTGCCAGTCATCCCGAATGCCGCCGACCCAAACCTGCCATGCTCCGATGCGGTTTGGACCGACATCGAGGCGCGACGCGATCCGACCGACCTCAAGGCGCCGCTGCTCAAGGGCTGGCGGCCTTGGCGGGCTACCCTGGTCCTGGGAGACCAACTGCTGCCGTGGCCGCGCATGCCGGACGAGCCGGTGCGCCATGTGGCGCTCGACCTGATCGGCGACCTCGGGTTGGCGGGCGCGCCGCTGATCGGGCGGATCGTCGCCCACAATCCTTCGCACGAGAAAACGTACGCGCTGGTCGCCGCCATGTTGGCCGAGCCCGACGCCTGGGAACTCGTCGAGGCGACGAGCCCTTGCCCGACGTCCGCCGGCTGAGCCGGATGATAGCCCCCCGATGGCAGCGAGCCGCCGGGCAACCGTCCTATCGTGCCGTCGCGGCGTCGGTGGCAGCGCGGGCGGCCATGAAGCGGTCGAACAGCATGACCGCGCGCTGGCTCGGCGCCCACCACCGGCCGGCAATCCTCTCGACGAGCGCATGGGCGAGCAGCATCTGCGCCTCGTTCACCGGTACCGGATCGGCGACAACGAGACGCTCCCGGGCGCGGGAGCCGTGCAGGTCAAGGCCGCAGGTCGCGGCGAGCCATTCCCGGTCGCTGGCCTCGAGCGCATCGAGCTCGGCGAGCGTCCGCTCCGAGACCGCCCAGGGTCTGCCGGCGCCGCCGCGCGGCAGGCCGGCGAGGTGCCGCCGGCACAGGATGGAAAACGCCGAGAGCTGCAGCCAGGCGGCGAGGCTTGCGTCCGGCGGCACGGCCTGTCTGGCCACGATCGCCGCATTGGCGCAGCGTAGAGCCTCGACGGTGTCCGCGTCGAGCGAGACGCGGTGCCGATCGACGGACGGCACGGCCTCGGCGATTCCGCAGTGCCGCAGGATCGCAGCCGTCACCTCCGGCACCGCGTCATAGTCGACGATGCTCACGCGATCGGCCCCGAATGCCTCCTGCCAGATCAGGATCGTCTCGCGCACGCTCATGAAGCGCGTGCCCGGCACCAGCATGCTGCGCGCGTAGTCCTCCAGCGGCAGGCGGCCGCCGGCGGTGACGTGGGTGTTGTAGGAGGATAGGAAACGGCCGTGGGGCTCGCGGACGGTTATCACGACCGTCGGCTCGAAGCGGGCGAAATCCTCGGCGAGGTCGCGCGCTTCCGACCGATCGAAATGGGTCGAGAAATGCTCGGAGCTCACCAGTACCGTCTGGCACGGGCTCGCCTCGATCTCCGCCGCCAACGATCGAACCGCCTGCGCGCGGGGCACCCAGCGCATCGCGACCGTCGGCCCCTCCGGCCGGTGCGCAATATAGCTGGCGACAAGCGGCGAGTGATTGGCCGCCCGGCCGAGCTGACGTCTCGGGTAGAGCACGCCGTGGCGCCTCAACAGGCGGCGATGGTCACGGCAGAAGCGCTGGAAGGAGGTCGTACCCGTCTTTGCCAGACCGATGTGAAAGACGAGCTTGCGCGCCAAAAGCTTTTCCCGGATCGTGGACAGGCGAAGGATACCGCCCCGGTCAGGCGTGCGGCAAATCGCAGGGCGGCGCGCCTGCGGCATGGACCTGGCGGAGCGCCTCGCCAAGCACGATCCCGGCCGCCACGGCCACGTTCAGCGAACGCGTCGGCGCCTGGATGGGGATGACGACCGCGTGATCGGCCGCGGCATGCACCGCCTCCGGAACGCCGGCGGATTCGCGCCCGACGAGAAGGATGTCGCCGCGCCGGTAGGCCAGACGCGTGTAGGGCAGCGTTCCTTTCGTCGACAGCAGGATCAGGCGGCGATGCTCGCCGCCGCGCCAACCCTCGAACGCGGCGAACGAGGCGTGGCGGGCGAGCGCGACGGCTTCGAGGTAGTCCATCCCGGCACGACGGAAATGGCGGTCGCTGGTGGGGAAGCCGGCCGGCTCTATGATCGCCGCTTGCACGCCGAGGCAGGCGCAGGTGCGCAGCATCGTGCCGCAGTTCTGCGGGATGTCGGGCTGGTAAAGCGCGAGAAGAAGCGGATGGGACGCGGACACGATCCTCGATTTAATTCGGGCGTTAACGATGCGGGCGGTTATACGATTCCAACCGCTAGGTGGAAAACGAACTTCATGGCGCCCGGCTCGTTTCGAGATCGTAGAAAGAGAGGATCCATGAACCGCACTTTCAAAACTGCCCTCATCGCTGGCCTGAGCGCGCTAACGATTGGGACGACGGTCATTGCTACGACCAGTTCAGCCGACGCTTTCGGCTATCGCCGCGGATATGTCCGTCACGGCGGTTATTACGGCGGCCATCGCTACGGCTACGGTTACGGTCGGGGGTACGGTTATCGCCGCGGCTACGGCGGCGCCGCACTCGGGCTCGGCCTCGCCGCCGGCGCTCTCGCGGCAGGCGCGGCCGCGAACTCGTACTACGGTCCTTACGGCTACGGCTACTGATCAGCGTTTTTCGATCCGATCCGGGGTCCCTCCTGCTCACGCAGGCGGGACTTTTCGTTTCGGGTCCTGATCGACCGATTGAGGTTCTGAGTCGGACCCGCCACTCTACAAGAACTCTATAAGCCGCGCCCTTGTCACCTCGCCAGCCCTGTGGCACAAGGCGCCGGTCCAACCGCCGCCCGATCAGCGCTTCGGGTTGTGCTGCGGTAGCTCAGTGGTAGAGCACTCCATTGGTAATGGAGAGGTCGAGAGTTCAATCCTCTCTCGCAGCACCAGATTAACCTCACTCGGGAGCGTGGATCGCGAAATCGGCCTTCCACGGCCTCGACAACCACCTCGACGACCTGTTCCTGCCCACCAAGGCAGTTTTCGGCGGTAGGCTTCGGCCTGAAAGATGTCGGGCTGCCGTCGAGGATTGAGTAGCGGCAGCGTGCGGTGCACCGGAGTTTGAGGCTACATCAGCAACAGCGTCGCTCCGATCCAGATCACGCAGGTGACCACGAAGGTGATCACCGTATAGCCCATCACACGCTGAATGCCGATGCCGGCGATGGCGACGACCGGCAACGCGAAGAAGGGCTGCAGCATGTAGGCGACGCTCTCGCCGGCGGCCACCGCGATGGCGGTCGCGGCCGGCGAAGCTCCGAGCTTGACGGCGGCGGGCACGACGAACGGCCCCTGGACCGCCCAGTGGCCGCCGCCCGAGGGCACCAGCATGGTGACGAAAAGCGAGCAGACATAGCTCCAGAACGGCAGCGTATGGGCGTTCGCGATTGCCACGAAGGCGGTCGAGATGACGCCGGCGAGACCTGTCGCGTTGAGCATCCCCATGATGCCGCCGTAGATTGGATATTGCAGGATCATCGAGCCGACCTGCTTGGCGGCGTTGTTGACCGCGGCGACATAGGCCACCGGCGCGCCGTGAAGGGCGACGCCGAGCATCAGGAAGATGAAGATGACCGAATTGACATCGATCGACAGGCCCTTGCTGATCCAGCTGTAGGCGAGATAGCCGAAGCCGGCCGCCGCCAGCGCCCAGTTCAGCACCGGCCAACGATCCGCGCGGCGCGCGGGAGCGTCATAACCGCCGCGATCGTCGGCGACGACGGGCTCCTCCGGCTCCGGCTGGAAGGCCACCACGTCCTCCTCGCGCGGGCGGATCAGGATGAAGGTAATCGGCACGACGATGACGACGAGCAGCGTCGGGATCAAGTTGTAGGGCTGGAACACCATGTCGCCGAACGGGGTGACCTTGCCGGTCACCTTCTCGATGATGTTGAGCGCGTTGCCCTTCGAGGCTTGGGTCAGGGCGATCGAGGAGGAGAATCCGGTCGCCCAGATCATCCAGCCGGAATAGGCGGCGGCGACGATCCAGCCGAAGTCGATCTTCATGCGGGACGCCATCTCTCGCGACACCATCGCGGCGATAACGAGGCCGAACCCCCAATTGAGGAAGGCGGCGGCGGCGCAGACAAGGAAGGTGAGGACGACCGCCTGGTTCGGCGTCTTGGCGAGCGAGACGACGGCGCGGATGCCGCGGATCACCGGCGGCGCGTTGGCGAGCGCGTGGCCGGTGACAAGGATCAGGATCATCTGGAACGCGAAGGTGAGGATCGCGAAGATTCCATCGTACCAGGAGGTAATGATGACGCTCGGCGTTCCCTTGGGCGCGAGCAGGAGCGCGGCAAGCGCGGTGGCGAAGGTGAGCCCGATCGCCAGAACGAACGGGTCCGGCATCCAGCGTTCGAAAATGGAGACCGATAGCGAGACGAACCCGCGCCTGCGCTTCTGCTGCCCTTCGACGACCGCCGTCATGGTATCCGCCCCCGTGGTACAACCCTGGTCTTTTGAAGCAGGATCGCAGGCAACGGACAAGCCGACGAACGACCGCCGGGTCGCAGGCATTAGAGACTAACCAGCGCGCCGCGCGGTCGGGGTCGAAACGGAACCATCAAGCAGCGGCATCTAACGCTGGCATGACAAGCCTTCAGGCGTGATTCTGCCGGCGGCCATCGCGCTCGGTTGCCCTCTGCCTCGGTGCCGCCTTCGACCGCGCGCGCGGTCGTTCCGAAGAGGCACCGCCGCCCGGCGGCGTGGTGCGCGAGATCGCGATGTTGTCGCCGGCCGGACCTGGTCCGGCAGTCGCGGCGGCAAAAGCCTCGGCCACACGCGGCGCGATCTCGACCTTGCTCTCGCCGTCGAAGATGCGGATCGTGCCGATCTCGCGCTTGGTGATGCCGCCGCGCTTGCACAGCATCGGCACCAGCCATTTGGGATCTGCATTCCTCTTGCGGCCGACATCGAGCCGGAACCACACGCCGCCGTTGCCCTGCGACGCGGCACGATCGTGGCCGCTCTCGCCGGCTTCACGCGGATCGCGACGTGCCCGATCCGGGCGGCCGGTTCCAGGGTCGGACACGTCCTCCGGCTCCGGCAGGCGCGAGCGGTAGGCACGCACCAGCGCAGCCGCGATCTTCTCCGCCGAGGCGCCCTCGAGCAGGCGGCCGCCGAGCGCGAGATCCTCCTCGCTCGCTTCTCCCGTCAGGATCGGGTCTGCCAGCAGACGCTGCTGATCGAGCGCGCGGATCTCGTCGACGGTCGGTGGCCCGCTCCAGGCCGCCGTCAGGCCGGCCATCGCCAGCAGACGATCGGCGCGGCGCTGGACGGCGGGTGGCGCGAGCAGCATCGAGACGCCCTTGCGTCCGGCCCGCCCGGTGCGGCCGCTACGATGCTGCAGCACCTGGGGATCGCTCGGCAGGTCGGCGTGAATGACGAGGTCGAGGTTCGGCAGATCGAGTCCGCGCGCGGCGACGTCGGTGGCGACGCAGACCCGGGCGCGGTGGTCGCGCAAAGCCTGGAGCGCATGGTTGCGCTCGTTCTGGCTCAGTTCGCCGGACAGCGTAACCGCCGCGAAGCCGCGCTCCTGCAGCATCGCCGAAAGGTGGCGTACGCTGTCGCGCGTGTTGCAGAACACGATCGCCGAAGGCGAGTCGACTTGGCGCAGGATGTTGACGATCGCATGCACGCGCTCGTTGGCCGCCACGCGGATGACGCGATACTCGATGTCGGCGTGGCCGCGTTCCTTGCCGCCGGCCTCGATGCGGAGGGCGTCATGTTGGTAGAGCGTGGCCAGCGCGACGATGCTTTTCGGCAGCGTCGCCGAGAACAAGAGCGTGCGGCGCTCGGCCGGCGTCGCCTCGAGGATGAACTCGAGGTCCTCGCGGAAGCCGAGGTCGAGCATCTCGTCGGCCTCGTCGAGGACCACCGCACGCAGCCTGGCGAGGTCGAGCGCGTGACGCTCGATATGGTCGCGGAGGCGTCCAGGCGTGCCGACGATGACGTGGGCGCCGCGCTCGAGCGCGCGTCGCTCGGCTCGCGGATCCATGCCCCCGACGCAGGCGACGATGACGGCGCCGGCGTGGGCGTAGAGCCAGGCCAGCTCGCGCTGAACCTGCATCGCGAGCTCGCGGGTTGGCGCGATGACGAGGGCGAGCGGACCCTCTCGCGGCAACGTCTCCTCGCCGCGCAGGAGGGTCTCGGCGAGGGCGAGACCGTAGGCGACGGTCTTGCCGGAGCCGGTCTGGGCGGAGACAACGAGGTCGCGCGCTGTCGCCTCCGCCGCGAGAATCGCGGCCTGGACGGGAGTTGGATCATCGTAGCCGCGCTCGGCAAGCGCCCGCGACAACGGGACAGGCATCGAAGGGAAGGTCAAGATTTCGGCTTTTCGGGTAGGCGGCCTCGGCGGCACGCGGTCTCCAGCGCGGACGGGCGCCTGCATTCGTTGAACGTCTAGCACAGGTTGCACGGCGCGGCGCACTTTTTCGCAGCCGTGCCCGAACGCCCTGGCGCTCAGATCGCCAGGGCGCGGACGAAAAAGCCGGAAAGGACGGCACCGATGACGGGGCCGAGGACAGGCACCAAGGCATATTCCCAATCCGAGCCCGCTTTGCCGTGGATGGGCAGCAGCGCGTGGGCGAGGCGCGGACCGAAGTCGCGGGCGGGATTGATCGCGTAGCCGGTGGTCCCGCCGAGCGACAGGCCGATGACCCAGACAAGCATGCCGACGAGATAGGGCGAGAAGCCCGGCTGGATCGGCTGCGGCGCTCCGACCGCCTTGGACCCGAGCGCGGCGATGAGGAGGATCAGGACGAAGGTGCCGATGATCTCGCTGCCGGCGTTGGACTTAAGGTCGCGGATCGCGGGCCCGGTGCAGAAGCAGGCCAGCTTCAGGCCAGGGTCCTGCGTCGCTCGCCAATGCGGCATATAGTGCAGCCAAACGATGACCGCGCCGAGGAAGCCGCCGACGAGCTGCGCCGGAATGTAACCCGCCATCTTCGAATAGTCGTTGTTGATGATCGCGAAGGCGATCGTGACCGCCGGGTTGAGATGCGCGTCCTTGCTGCCGGTGGCGGTCGCGACGAACACGCCGGCCATAACGGCGAAGCCCCAGGCGGTGGTGATCGCGAGCCAGCCGGCTCCCTCGCCTTTCGAGTCCTTCAGCAGCACGCCGGCGACCACGCCGTCGCCGAGGATCATCAGCACCATCGTTCCGAGGAGTTCACCGAGGACAGGCGAATGCATGGATTGTCTCCAACCTTAAGCCGCCGTCTGCCGCTTGCGGAAGCAGACCTACGCCTCATCCTTCCAGTCGAAGCTGCGCTTCAGCGCCTTCGTCCAGGACGCGACGAGCGCCTCGCGCATCCTCGGTGCCATCTTCGGGTGCCAGCGATGATCGACGGCCCAGTTCTCGGCGAGCTCGGCGGTGCTCTTCCAATAGTCGGTGGCCAGACCGGCGGCATAGGCGGCGCCGAGCGCGGTCGTCTCGGTGATCTTGGGGCGCACCACCGGCACGTCGAGGATGTCGGCCTGGAACTGCATCAGGAGATCGTTGGCCACCATGCCGCCGTCGCAGCGAAGCTCCTTCGTCGCGATCTTCGAGTCCTTTTCCATCGCCTCGAGCACGTCGCGCGTTTGGTAGGCCGTCGACTCGAGCACGGCGCGGGCGATATGACCCTTGTTCGCGTAGCGCGTCAGCCCCGCCACGACACCGCGCGCGCGCTCCTGCCAATGCGGCGCGTAAAGGCCCGAGAAGGCCGGCACGAAATAGACGTCGCCATTGTCCTCGACGGTGCGCGCGAGCGTCTCGACGTCGGCCGAGTCCTTGATGAGACCTAGATTGTCGCGCAACCATTGCACCAGCGAGCCGGTGACCGCGATCGATCCTTCGAGCGCGTAGACCGGCTTCTGCTCGGCGATCTGGTAGGCCAGCGTGGTGACGAGGCCGGCCTTCGACTGCACTGGCTTGGCGCCAGTGTTCATGAGCACGAAGCATCCGGTTCCATAGGTGTTCTTGGCATCGCCCGGCTTGAAGCAGGCCTGGCCGAACAGCGCGGCGTGCTGGTCACCGAGGATGCCGGCGATCGGCACGCCCGCGAAGGGGGCGCGGCTGTCGCCGTAAACCTCGCTCGACGAGCGGATCGTCGGCAGCATGTCCGGTGGGATGTCGAAGGCCCGCAGCATACTCTCGTCCCAGGCGAGCGTCTTCAGGTTCATGAGCTGGGTGCGGCTGGCGTTGGTGACGTCGGTGATGTGCAGTCCGCCGTCCGTCCCACCGGTGAGGTTCCAAACGAGCCACGTGTCGATCGTCCCGAACAAAACCTCGCCCGACTGCGCGCCTCTGCGCGCACCCTTCACGTTGTCGATCAGCCAGCGCAACTTGAGTCCGGCGAAGTAGCTCGCCAGCGGCAGCCCGGTGATGGCTCGGAACCGGTCGATACCGCCGTCCTTAGCGTATTTCGCGACCAGTCCGTCGACGCGCGTATCCTGCCAGACCAGCGCGTTGTGCAGCGGCTTGCCGGTGCGGCGATCCCAGATCAACGTCGTCTCGCGCTGGTTGGTGATGCCGATAGCCCTGAGGTGTTTCGGTTCGATCTCGGCCTTTTTCAGACCCTCGCGCATGACGATCTGCGTGTTCTGCCAGATCTCCTGCGCGTCGTGCTCGACATGGCCGGGCGCGGGGAAGATCTGCTCGTGCTCGCGTTGCGCGCTCGCCTTGATGCGTCCGCGCTTGTCGAAAACGATGAAGCGCGAGGACGTCGTCCCTTGGTCGATCGCGCCGACGTAATCGGCCATCGCTATCCTCCTCGGCTGCCCTTCAGGATCGCTTGACGACTTCCGAGTGCGGCAGAAGGCGCACGTCCTGATTAAGCCGCTACGGGACGCTTGGCGAGATAGCCGTCGAGATGGGAGAACTCGTCTTTCGACAGACGCAAGCCGAGCTTGGAGCGCCGCCAGAGGATGTCCTGCGCCGTGCAGGCCCACTCGTTCTTGACGAGGTAGTCGACCTCGGCCCGCGTCAGGCCGGCGCCGAACTCCTCGCCGAGATCGCCGAGGCTTTTCGCGCCGCCCACGATCGTCTCGGCCCGGGTCCCGTAATCGCGCGCGAGGCGCTGGGCGAGCGCGTCGGGCAGGAACGGGTAGCGCGCGCGGAAGGCCGAGAAGAAGGTTTCGAAGTCGGCGCCGGGCATGGCGCCGCCCGGCAGCGGCTCCTTCGCCGTCCAGGAGGGCTTCAGCTTCGGCAGATAGGGCTCGAGCTTCTCCAGCGCGTGCTCCGCGAGCCGGCGGTACGTCGTGATCTTGCCGCCAAACACCGACAGCACCGGCAACGCGCCCTGCTGGTCGGCGACGTCGAGCACGTAGTCCCGCGTCACGGCCGAGGCGTTCTTCGCCGCGTCGTCATAAAGAGGGCGGACGCCCGAATAGCTCCAAACGACATCGGCGTGGGAGATTGGCGTCTTGAAAAAGCGGTTGATGCTCTCGCACAGGTAGTCCGTCTCCTCTTCCGAGATGCGGACCGGACCGGGCGCCTCGTCGTAGGGGATGTCGGTCGTGCCGATCAGCGTGAAGTCGCGCTCGTAGGGGATCGCGAAGATGATCCGCTTGTCGGGGTTCTGCAGGATGTAGGCCTGATCGCCCTCGTAGAGGCGCTTCGTCACGATGTGGCTGCCCTTAATGAGCCGCACCGCGGCCTTGGAGTTATGACCCAGCGTCTGGGTGAGCGTCGCGCTTACCCATGGGCCGCCGGCGTTGACGATCGCCTTCGCGCGCACGGTTTCGGCGCCATCCCGGCTGCCATTCTCGGACCGGAGCGTCGCGATCCACGCATCGCCCTCGCGGCGCGCGGCCTCGACGAGGGTCCGGGTACGGATGTCGGCGCCGCGATCGCGCGCGTCCATCGCGTTCAGGACCACGAGGCGGCTGTCCTCGACCCAGCAGTCCGAATAGAGGAAGCCGGCGGTGATCCGATCCTGCAGCGGCGCGCCGTAGGGCGAGCTGCGCAGGCGCACGGCGGAGGACCGCGGCAGCGTCTTGAGCCGGGCGAGATGATCGTAGAGGAACAGCCCCATCCGCAGCAGCCATTGCGGCCGCAGCCCCTCGGTATGGGGCAGCACGAAGCGCAGCGGCCAGATGATGTGAGGGGCGATCCGCAGAAGCCGCTCGCGTTCCATCAGCGCCTCGCGCACCAGCCGGAACTCGTAATATTCGAGGTAGCGCAGGCCGCCGTGGATCAGCTTGGTCGAGGATGAGGAGGTGGCTTCCGCGAGGTCGCCCTTCTCGCAGAGCAGCACGCGCAAGCCGCGGCCGACAGCGTCGCGCGCGATCCCGGTGCCGTTAATTCCGCCGCCGATGACAAGAAGATCGAAGGTCGTGTCGTTCATCGATGATGCCCGCTCGAAGTGTCGCGACACTTGCCTTACGCAGCAAGCCGTCGCCTCCAACTAGGCCGCCAGCCTGTTTTCACAACGTGCGACAGCGGCATCGGGCCGCCTGCTCGCCTCCAACGCCGCGCGGAGCGGCTTGCAACTCCGTTTGACGCGCCAATCGCCCGCTTCCGACAAGGCTCAGCCGATAAAGGTCGCTACAGCGATGCTCTATTGGCAATCCAGCCAACCGACATCGCCAAGCCGAACCCGGCAACCCGACAACCTCGCCACGGTGGCCTGAGGCGCCGCCCCCGGCGGCCTCAGGGGACGGCCACGCCTCGCCAGCGCGACCAGACGGCACGGGTCAGGACGGGAAACAGCGCGACGAGGGCGATGGCGTAGACCACCGCGCCGACGGCGACCTCCGCGCAGATCGCGACGATGGCATTCGCGGGTAGCGCGCAGCGCTGCAGGACGAGCAGCGTCGCCGCCATGATCGCGGTGGCGATCGCGATCAGGCCGGCATCGGCCAGGGGCACGCTCATCCCGGTGCGTCGCACGGAGACGATGAAGCCCGCTATCATCGCCGCGCCGAATCCGACCGCCGACCCCACCGCGGCGCCGCCGGTGCCCCCGGCCATCAGGCCGAGCACGCAGCCGACCACGACGAGGGCGGCTTCCGCGATTGTCATCGCGCAGACGACCGGCGTACGCTCGATCAGGATGAAGATCTGGTCGGCGACGTGGGTGCGGATGTTGCGGAACAGGCCGGCGGCCAGGGCGGCCGGCAGGATCGCGAGCGTCATGGCCCGGTAGGGCGCGGCGACGAGCAGCGCCACCAGTGGTTCTTGCACGAGGTAGAGCCCAACGGTCGCCGGCAACAGCAGGGCTAGCATCAAGAGCCCGTTGGCGGTGATCTGCGCAAACGCCTCATCGCGCGCGCCGCGGCGGAAGCTCTCCACCGCCAGCGGGAAGGCCGCGACCGTGACCAGCATGCTGGCCGTCGTCGTCAGCCGATGTCCGAGGTTCCAGCCGACGGCGAGCAGGCCCATCGCGGCCGCGCCCTCGTCGTGGTCGACGAGGATGCGGATCGCATTCATGCCGACCCAGGCGGCAAGCCCGGCGGCGATCAGCGGCAGGCCGAACCGCATCGCTTGCCGCAGCAAGGCGGCGTCCGGCCACCGTGCCACGAGGCGGATGTCCTGCCGCAGCGTGAGCCACACGAGGGCCGCACCTTGCGCCACCGCGTACCCCAGCAGCGCCACGCTGGGCGTGGCGGCGACGCACGAGACGGCAATGTAGGCGAGAACGAAGCCGGCGACGGGACCTGCCGACTGCGCCAGCGTGTAGTCGAGGATGCGGCTGCGCGCCCGCGCCCTCTCGCCAAGGTGCTGGACGAGGCAGCGCGTGATGGTCGAGAGCAATGTGGCGAGCGCCAGCATCGGCGTGATCGGCACCGCGATCGCGAGCAGCGCCAGGAGAGCAGCCCCGGCCTGCGCCACCACGCTGGCGGCGAGGATGGTCGCCTCGGATTCGCGATAGGTCGAACCCATCTGCATGGCGTGGGCGCTGAAGTAGCGCACAGTAAATTGCGACCACCAGAACAGGCAGAGCAGGAACACAAAGTCCTGGCTCGCCAGGATGTAGGTCAGGACACCGTAGGCGTCCGGCGCCATCGAATGCGTGAAGACGAGGACCGCCAGGAACTGCGCCGCCGGACCGACGATCTGTGCGGGCAGGTACAGGAGCGTGTGGCGGATTAGCATGCGACCGCGCCGGCGGTTCGCGCCGGGATGCAGGCGTGAAGCGCCAGGACGCTGAAGAGAAACAGCACGGCGAGGACGGTGATCGCGCCATAGAGGCTGCCGGTAAGCACCTGCACCCAACCCACGACCGGGGGGCTGACGACGGAGCCCATCGCCCCGACCGCGCTGACGAGGGCGAGGCCGCCAGCCCGCACGCCCGACCCGAGCACCGCGGTCAACATCGTCCAGAATAGCGCTAGGAAGCCGAACAGGCCGACTACGGCCAGTGCGAGGCAGAGCGTCGTGACGGGGACGCTGTGCGCCGAGCGACAGCATGAGGAGCGCGCCCGAAGCGGCGGTGGCGCAGAACGTGAGATGCCACCGCCGCTCCCCGTTGCTGTCGGAGCCCCAGTCGGCGGCCGCCATCCCGACCGCGCCGGCGAGAGAGACGAGCGCGGTCTCGCGGCCAATCGCGCCGAGATCGCGCAGCCCGGCGTTTCGCAGCAGCGTCGATACCCACAGGAGCAGACAAGGAACTGCAGCTTGGCGTAGCCGACGTTCAGCCGGTCGATCATCGCGACGATGTAGCAGCCGAGCAGGAATGGCAGCAGCGCCCACGCGACGCGTCGCAAGGGCACCCCCTCGACGGTCGGGTCGTCCGTCTTCTCGAGCATGCAAAGACCTCTCGGCAAATCGCGCAAATCGACGATACGGCTCGGCCGTCATGGTTTGCCGCCGTCCCCGGCTGAGCGAAAGCGGATGTCCGCCGTAACCTTAAGATCGGACGGATTCACCCTGTTCACGATCATCGGTTGAGTTTGGGCCGGCCTGGTCGATGATACCGCCATTGAAATACCAATCAGGTTGGCGCCAATGTCCGTACGCACGACGATCCTCGATGAGATGCAGCGCGTCGCGCAGGAACAGAAGAAGACGCTGGCACCGCTCGACGACGGCGCTGAACTCCTGACCATCGGCCTGGATTCGCTCTGCTTCGCCATCCTCGTCGCAAGGCTGGAAGAGAAGCTCGACGTCGACCCCTTCAGCAGCTCGGACGAGGTGGCGCTGCCGATCACCGTCGGTGACCTGATCCACTTCTACGAACATGCGCTTGTCTGAACGGCGCGAGCCGCGTCTCGCGGACCGTGCCGCTGGCCAAGTCAGGACAAGCGAGGCCAGCGTCGACCTCGCTCTGCTCAAGAATGGCACCGCTTTCGGCGGGAAGCTCGCCGAGCTCGCCGATTGCTGCGTTCTCGTCGCGACCGACACGCAGATCGCCAGCGTCGTCGCTTTGGTCGAGCTCGACGGAGTCGCCCGCCGCCTCGTGATCGCGCCGCCCGGCCTGAAGCCGGAGCATCTCGCCGCCGTGAGCGAGGATGCGGGCGTCAATCGTGTGGTCACCGACGATCCGTCGCGCTTCGGCGACTGGGATGCGTCAGCGGTGGTACCGATCAGCCTGTCGATCACCCGGCTGGGCGAGCCGGTGACGCGGCATGTCGATACGGAATGGGCGCTGCTGACGTCGGGTACCTCCGGTCGTCCGAAGATCGTTGCGCATACGTTCAAGGCACTGACCGGCGCCATGAGCGTCGCTCCCCCGGGTCCCGTACCGAAGGTCTGGGCGACCTTCTACGACATCCGTCGCTACGGCGGCCTGCAGATACTCCTGCGAGCGATCTTCGGCGGCACGGACCTGGTCCTTTCGTCAGAGGGGGAGACGATCGGCGATCACCTTCATCGCCTTGGCCAAGAGGGCGTGACGTCCATTTCCGGCACTCCTTCGCATTGGCGCCGCGTGCTGATGAGCCAGGAGCGTTCGGCTTTCGCCCCCTCCTACATTCGCCTCTCCGGCGAGATCGCCGACCAGATCGTTCTCGACGGTTTGAAGACTGCTTATCCTCACGCCGCGATCGGCCATGCCTACGCTTCGACCGAGGCCGGCGTCGGGTTCGCCGTCGACGACGGTCTCGAGGGCTTCCCCGTATCCTTCATCGGCGATCCGACGCTCGGCTTTGCACTGAAGGTCGAGGACGACTCGCTTCGCATCAGGTCGCGCGGCGCGGCGTCGCGCTACGTCGGTGGGGCGATAGCGCGCCTTGCCGACGAGCATGGCTTCATCGACACAGGTGATCTCGTCGAGCGGCGTGGCGAGCGCTACGTCTTCGTCGGTCGGCGCGGCGGCATCATCAACGTCGGTGGCCTCAAGGTGAATCCAGAGGAGGTCGAGGCGACGATCAACAGCCACGAGGCCGTGCGCGTGTCGCTCGTCCAGGCGCGCAGGAACCCGCTCACCGGCGCGATCGTGGTCGCAGACATCGTTCTGCGCGACAATGCCGCGGCCAGCGACCAAATCAGGGCCGAGATCCTTGCGGTGTGCCGCGGCCGGCTAGACCGCCACAAGGTCCCGGCGCTGGTACGCTTCGTCCCGTCGATCCCGCTGACGGACGCGGGGAAGTTGCGCCGCAATGGTTGAGCGCCGCACCATCATCATCACGGGTGCGAGCCGTGGCATCGGTCTCGGCATCGCCGCAGCGCTGGCCGCCGACGGCTATCGCGTCGTCGCCATCGCGCGGCGCACCACCGAGGCGTTGGCGGCCGCCTCGGACGAGGCGGCCGCCGCCGGCCGTGGCGACATCCGTTTCGTGCCGTTCGATCTCGATACGCTTGAGGCTATGCCCGAGCTTGTCCGCTCGATCCGCGCCTCGCACGGACCAATCTACGGCCTCGTCAACAATGCCGGGATCGGCACCGAGGGCGTGCTCGCCACGATGCCGACGTCCGACATCGAGCGTCTCGTGCGCCTCAACACGCTGGCGCCTATCGTGCTGGCCAAGCACGCGGTCCGCTCGATGATGTCCGCCGGCGAGGGCCGCATCGTCAACATGGCCTCGATCATCGCGTCGACAGGCTACAACGGCCTGTCCGTCTACGCCGCAAGCAAGGCCTCGATGATCGGCTTCACCCGATCGTTGGCACGCGAGGTCGGCCAGCTCGGCATCACGGTCAATGCGGTCGCGCCGGGCTTCGTCGATACCGAAATGACGGCCGGTATCGACGTGAAGCAACGCGATACGATCGTACGACGCTCCGCTCTCAAACGTCTGCCGGAGATTGCGGATATCGCCCATGCCGTCGCCTATCTCGTGAGCGAGCGAGCCCGCAATATCACTGGCACGGTGATGACAATCGACGCCGGCAACACGGCCTGATCCGACACGTCCGATCGTGGCATGTCGGATGCTGCTCATAGCGCACGACAGAGCGTGCCGACCCAAACGAAGACGCTTTGTCGCTATGACGAAGTAAGCTCGGTGACCTGTCCCGATCTGGCACAGACGAAGGCCGGAGCGGATCGATGCGGAGACGACGATGCGGCAGGAGACCCTCGCGGTACATAGCGGCTACAATGGCGATCCGGCGACGCATGCCTGCGCCGTTCCGATCTACCAGACCGTCGCCTACGAGTTCGACAGCGCCGACCACGGCGCGGCTCTCTTCAACCTCGAGATGCCGGGCTACCGCTACAGCCGCATCGGGAATCCCACCTGCGACGTGCTGGAGCGGCGCGTTGCGGCGCTGGAAGGCGGCGTTGCGGCCCTGGTCACCAGCTCCGGCCAAGCGGCGCTGCACTACGCCATCGTCAACCTTGCCGACCACGGCGGCAATATCGTCTCCGTTCCACAGCTCTACGGCACGACCCACACGCTCTTCGCCCACGTGCTGCCGCGACAGGGTATCCACACCCGCTTCGCCGAGGATGACAGCGCGGCATCGATCGAACGACTCATCGATCACGACACCAAGGCGGTGTTCTGCGAGAGCATCGGCAATCCGGCCGGCAACATCGCCGATATCTCGGCGCTGGCGGTCGTCGCGCACCGGCACGGCGTCCCGCTCGTCGTCGACAATACGGTGGCGACGCCGATCCTGCTCCGCCCGATCGAGCATGGCGCGGACATCGTGATGGAGTCGCTCACCAAGTTCATGGGCGGCCACGGCACAACGCTTGCCGGCGCGATCGTCGACAGCGGTCGCTTCCCGTGGGCGGGTGCGCCTGACCGCTTCCCGATGTTCAGCAGGCCGGACGAATCCTATCACGGTATGGTCTACAACGATCATTACGGCGCGCAGGCCTATATCGGGCGCTGCCGCAGCGTCTATCAGCGCACCACCGGCGCGGTGCTTTCTCCCTTCAACGCTTTCCTCATCCTTCAGGGAATCGAGACCGTCGCGCTGAGGATGGAGCGCCACGTCGCCAATGCGCGGGCGGTGGCGGACTTCCTTCGCGCGGATCCGCGGATCGCCTGGATCAATTACGCCGGTTTTCCGGAGAGCCCGTCCTACGACCTGGCGCAGCGCTACATGGGCGGCGCGGCCTCGTCCCTGTTTACCTTCGGCGTTGTCGGCGGCCTGGAGGCCGGAAAGGCGTTCTACGACTCGCTCAGCCTCATCAAGCGGCTCGTCAACATCGGCGACACCAAGACGCTAGCCTGCCACCCGGCGTCAACCACCCATCGCCAGATGACGCCGGCCGAGCATAAGAGTGCGGGTGTCACACCCGATCTCATCCGCATCAGCATCGGCATCGAGCATGTCGACGACATCGTCGCCGATCTCGACCAGGCGCTGGCGAGCGCGGCACGCACGGTTCAGGCTCTCGCGATCGTCTCCGCCTGAAGGAGGTCGGACCATCATGCCGGTGATCATCGCTCCCGCGTCATCGCTCACGAGCGGCATCCCAGAGGGTCCGCGACTGGACATCGAGCTCGGCCTCCTCAACAACCTTTCCGACGCCGGACTGAAGAGCGGCGAGCAGCAGTTCATCGATCTCCTGGACCGCGCGGCCGGGCAGCAATGCGTCCGTCTGCGGCTGTTCTCCCTGCCGCAGATCGAAAGGGGAGCGGGGGCGAAGGCGCGGCTGGCAGGCGTCTACGGCACCATCGATGCACTGAAGGACGCGGACCTCGACGGCCTGATCGTGACGGGCTGCGAGCCTCGCGCGGCGGACCTGCGCGAAGAGGCGTTCTGGGGCGCCCTCGTCGAGGTGGTGGACTGGGCGCGCGACAACACCCGGTCGACGATCTGGTCCTGCCTCGCCGCTCATGCGGCCGTGCTGCATCTCGACGGCATCGAGCGACGGCGGCTGCCTGGCAAGTGCAGCGGCGTCTTTCCAGTCGAGCGCACCAGCGCCCATCCGCTGCTCTCGGGCTTGGCTGACCGATCGCAGGTGCCGCATTCCCGCTACAACGGCCTCGACGAGAACGACCTGCGGGATCGCGGCTATGGAATCGTGACGATGTCGCCGGACGCCGGCGTCGATGCTTTCGTGAAGAGCGATGCCAGCCTCTTCGTTTTCCTGCAGGGGCATCCGGAATACGACCGCGACGCGTTGTGCCGGGAGTACAGACGCGACGTGCGACGGTACGCAGATGGTGTCGCGTCCACCCATCCCGGCATTCCCGAAAACTACTTCGCCTCGGAAACGGAGGTTGCGCTGCAAAGCGCTGCGGTCAAGGCGGCAGAGGATCGCGCAGGCGCCGTCAACCTGCCGGAGCATCTGGCTCTGCGTGACTGGCAGGACGGCTTCGCGACAACGTTTTTCCGCAATTGGCTGCACTATCTGGCCGCGGAGGCGGCCGCCTGTGCGGCCTAGCTCAGCGCAACGCTTCGCCGAGATCGGCAGTTATGCGCGACAGCGCCGCGTGCGCCGCCGGTATGACGCCGTCGAGGCCGTAGAAGTGGTGCACCAGAGCCTCGTGGCAGGTGTAGCGCACCGCGACGCCTGCGCGGCTCAGCCGATCCGCGTAGGCGGCACCCTCGTCGAGCAGCGGATCGAAGCCGGCGGTGTGGATGATCGTGGGCGGCATGCCGGCAACGTCCGGCTCGCGAAGCGGCGAGATCCGTGGATCGGCGGGATCGCGGCGCGGGCCGTAATGACGGAGATCCTGCTCCATCGTCGCCGCATCGAGCAGGAAGCCGGACCCGAAAGCGCGCTTCGATCGTGTCGCCTCCACGAGGTCGAGCACCGGGCAGAGCAGGAGTTGCGCCGCGATCGTCTCGCGTCGGCGCAACAGTCCGGCAACGATCGTCGCGAGGGTCGCGCCGCCGGAATCGCCGCCCACTGCGATGCGCTCGTCGACCAGATCGAGCTCGGCCGCCGTCTTCGTCACGTAGCGGACGGCGGCGAGGGCGTCGATTATGGCGGCTGGGAAAGGATGCTCCGGTGCCAAACGATAGTCGACGGCGATGATCCGGTACCCTGCGCCCGTAGCGAGCCGCCGGCAAAGATTGTCGTGGGAGGGCAGACCGCCGGCGACGAGGCCGCCGCCGTGGAAATAGACCAGGCCCGGCGACGGCGTCGCGCACGTGGAGGGCGTGTAGACACGGATCGGGATGACGCCATCGCAGCGCGGAATGGCGCTCTCGTTGACGCGGACCGGCTCCTCCGGCAGGCGAGAAAAGCGCATCAGCTGCTCGAACGAGCGCCGGCGGCCCACTATGTCGGCGCCGGCCTCCGGCTGAGCGCCGACCGCGACCATCGCCAGGAAGCGGCGTGCTTGCGTATCCATCGCCGCGAGGTCGATCGTCTCGGCCACCACATCATCCTTCCCGCCGTGTTCCGGCAGCCTCCGCAGGAGAGCCGACAATGACGCGCAATGAACCCGCAGTCGAGATTCCGGCCGGAGACACGTGGACGTTCTTCGAGGGCGCCTGGCATCCCGGCAACCACCCGGTCATGGGGCCGCGCACCCATGCCGCCTGGCTCGGCACGATGATATTCGACGGCGGCCGCGTCTTCGAAGGCTGCGCACCGGACCTCGAGGCGCATTTCGATCGCGTCAACACCTCGGCCAGGGTGTTCCAGCTGGAGCCGCGCGTCACCACCGCGGAGTGGATGGCGCTGGCTGGCGAGGGCATCGCCCGCTTCGCGCCGGATGCGGCGCTTTACGTGCGCCCGATGTACTGGCCCGAGCACGGCGCGGCCGGCGGCGGCGTCCGCTTCGATCCAGGCTCGACGTGCTGGTGCCTTTGCATCTACGAGGCGCCGATGCCGGCGCCCAACGGCTTCGCCATCACGCTGTCGCCCTATCGCCGGCCGACGCGCGAATGCGCGCCCGTGGAGGCCAAAGCCGCCTGCCTCTACCCCAACGGCGGCTTGGCGCTGATCGAAGCCTACCGGCGCGGGTTCGGCAATTGCGTGATGCTCGACATGCTGGGCAACGTCGCCGAACTCGCCAATTCCAACATCTTCATGGCCAAGGACGGGGTCGTTCATACGCCGGCGCCGAACGGCACCTTCCTCGACGGCATCACCCGCCGCAGGATCGTCGCGCTGCTCGAAGAGGCCGGCGTGATCGTGCGCCAGCGCACGATGCGCTACGAGGAGTTCCTCGCGGCGGACGAGATCTTCGCCACCGGCAACTTCGCCAAGGTCGTGCCGATCACCCGCATCGAGGAGCGTACTCTCGCCGCCGGCCCCGTCTGGCAGCGGGCGCGGGAGCTCTACTGGGCATTTGCGGGGGCCAACCCGGTGGCGCTGGCGAAACGTTGACCGGTACGATTTGCGTAACGAAAAGGTCCTATCCTGGAGGGATCACACCTCACCGGGATGATGAACATGATACGTCTGCTTTCCGGGGCCTGCTGCCTTGCCGCCATCGCGATCGGCACGCCGGCCATGGCCGCCGCGCCGCCGGTCAACTGCGGCGCCGCGCACGATCAGGTCGACCGCGTCATCTGCACCTCGCCGGAAAGCCTCGCGCTCGAAGCCGAGATCACCGCGCTTTACGGACGCGGAATGGCGACCTTCGGCGGCGAGGACCGCCACCGCCTGGCGCAGAGCCAGCTCGCCTACATCCACAAGCGCAAGGGCTGCGACTGGGCCGCCCACCAGAGCGCGCATCCGGGCTCGGCGGTCGACGAGTGCGTCCACGCGATGATGGAGGAGCGTCTGCGCTCGCTCCGCCGCGTCGTCGACCTCGGCCGGTACTAGCGCGGCACCGCGCCCCGCGCGGGCGACGCCCGTTGCCCGCGGGACGCCTCGCGGGCTAGATGCTTGACCGGCGCTGCCGCGCGGCGACCGAGGAAGCAGCACACCATGAGCATCGATCTCGCCGGTCGCGCCTACGACCATTCCTTCCGCATCGATCCAGTCGTCCGCAGCCTGCTCGACACGGACTTCTACAAATTCCTGATGCTCCAGATGATCTGGAAGCTGAAGCCGACCACGCGCGTCGCGTTCGGCCTTCAGAACCGCACGAAGCGGGTCAAGCTTGCCGAGGTGATCGACCGCGGCGAGCTTGTCGCGCAACTCGACCACGCCCGTACGCTGCGCTTCCAGCGTAACGAGCTGATCTGGCTTGCCGGCAACTCCTTCTACGGCAAGGCGCAAATCTTCGAACCAAGCTTTATCGACTTCCTGCGCGAGTTCCGGCTGCCTGAGTATGAGCTGCACGAGAAGGACGGCCAATTCGAGCTGCGGTTCGACGGGCCCTGGACGCACACGACGATGTGGGAAGTGCCCTGCCTCGCGATCATCTCCGAGCTGCGCGCCCGTGCCACGATGGCCGGAATGAGCCGTTTCGAGCTCGATCTCTTCTACGCTCGCGCCAAGGCCAAGCTGTGGGACAAGATCGAGCGCCTGCGCAAGCTCGCCGAGGAAGGGCCGCTTCGGCTCGGCGACTTCGGCACGCGGCGACGCCACGGCTTCCTGTGGCAGCGCTGGTGCGTGGCGGCTTTGCGCGAGGGCCTCGGCGGCAATTTCATCGGGACCTCCAACGTCAAGCACGCGTTCGACCTCGACGTCGAGGCGATCGGCACGAACGCGCACGAATTGCCGATGGTGTTCGCCGCACAGGCGCGGACCGACGAGGCCCTGCGGCGATCACCCTTCGACGTGCTCGAAGCCTGGTCGAAGCTTTATGCCGGCAACCTGCTCGTGCTGCTTCCCGATACGTTCGGCACCACCAACTTCCTCAAAGCGGCGCCCGACTGGGTCGCGGATTGGACGGGTGCGCGACCGGATTCGAAGCCGCCGATCGAGGCGGCCGAGGAACTGATCGCCTGGTGGCGCTCCCGCGGTTGCGATTCGCGCGAGAAATTGGTGATCTTGTCCGACGCGATGACGATCGAGACCATCGAGGAAAGCGTGCGCGCCCTGCGCGGCAGGGTGCAGGTCTCGATCGGTTGGGGCACCGCGCTGACCAACGATTTCGTCGGGTGCCTTCCCGCAGAACGTCCGATCGACCTCAAGCCCGTGTCGCTCGTGTGCAAGGTCTTCGAGGTGGACGGGCGCCCGGCGGTGAAGCTCTCCGACAATCCGGCCAAGTTCCTCGGCCCGGAAGACGAAATCGAGCGCTACGCGAGGGTGCTTGGCTACGAGGCGGGCGCGCGACGCGACGCCTGAGGCGCCAAAGTCTGGATTTACCAGCCTAGGTATTTGATCCCGGGTTTTGATGGTGCGATCTTTTCCGCGGCATGGAAGGAAGCGCTATGGGCCAGGTTCTCCATGGGTGCGCCACGACGACGGAGGCGGTCCGTCGAGCGATACGACATAGTCAAGAGAGCCTGAAGGTCCTCGCCAAGCGTCACGGGATCAACCCGAAGACCGTTGCCAAGTGGAAGGCTCGGAGTTCGGTTGCCGACGTCCCGACCGGCCCGAAAGACGCGAAGTCGACGGTTCTGTCGATCGAGGAGGAGGCGATCATTATCGCCTTCCGACGACATACGTTGCTGCCTCTCGACGACTGCCTCTATTCATTACAAGCCACGATTCCGCATCTGAGCCGGTCGGCCCTCCATCGCCAAGCCGATCATTCGGCCTTGGTGTCTGCAGGCTGGCGCGACATCGCTGCGCCGGGCGATGGTGAATCATCAGGGCCGGTGGAGCGCGCAGCTACCCTGCGGAGAGTTCTTTCAGTCCGCGCCGGATCAGCGCCGGGGCTTCGGCCCCCTCGCCGAGAGCCTTCATCGCGGTGGCGATGGCGGCGGCGGCCTGGGGACGCGCGTAGCCGAGGTTCACCAACGCCGAGATCGCGTCGTGGACGGCCGGCGGCGTGCCGCGGGCCGGCTCCTCGCCGGCGAGACGGGCTACGGTGGGGTCGACCGAGCCCAGCGCCGGCATCTTGTCCTTCAGCTCGGCGGAAATGCGGGCGGCGAGACGCGGGCCGACGCCCGGCGCGCGGGAGATCGCCGCCTTGTCCTGAAGCGCGACCGCGGCGGCGAGCTCGCCGACCGGCCCCATGCCGAGGATTGCCAGCGCCACCTTGGCGCCGACGCCCTGGACGCTCTGCAGCAGCCGAAACCAGTCGCGCTCGTCGTCGGAGCGGAAGCCGTAGAGCCGGATCGCGTCCTCGCGCACATGCGTCTCGATCGACAGCGAAGCCGCCTCTCCCGGCCGCGGCAGCTCCTGCAGCGTGCGCGCCGAGCACTGCACCACGTAGCCGACGCCGCCGACGTCGAGCACGATCGAGTCGCCGGCGTAGGAGTCGACGATGCCGCGCAGCTTGCCGATCATCGCGCCGCAAACTCCGCCGCGCGGCGCGCAGCCACCCGATGCTGGGCGTGAGTGATGGCGACAGCCAGCGCGTCCGCGGCATCCGCGCTCGAGGGGTCGGCGCGCGGCAGCAGCACCTTCACCATTAGCATGACCTGCGGCTTCTCGGCATGACCGGAGCCGGTGACCGTCTTCTTGATGAGATTGGCGGAATATTCGGCTACGGCGAGCCCGGCCAAAGCCGGCACCAGAAGCGCGATGCCGCGGGCCTGGCCGAGCTTCAGCGCCGATTGCGGATCGCGGTTGACGAAGGTCTCCTCCACCGCCGCCTCGTGCGGGGCGTGCTCGCCGATGACCGCCGCGAGGCCGTCGTGGAGCGTGCGCAGTCGCGTCGCCGGGTCGTCGCCGTTGCGCGTATGGACCGCACCGCAGGCGACGAAAGCAAGCCGGAAGCCTTGCGCCTCGACGATGCCCCAGCCGGTATGGCGCAAGCCCGGATCGATGCCGATGATGCGGATCGCCTCGAGCAAGGCGGCTCTCCTAACGGGTCGTCGTTTGGCGGACGGATCCTCCTCCGCGAAGCGGGAGGGCACCGCCGTGGGAGGCGGCGTCGCTTCGATTCTGCTTCGCAGGCGATTTCGGCCCGACTATGTCACGCCGACGGTCGAGGGGCTGCGATCGACGCGGGAATAGAGCGTGTAGCGACGATCGAAGATAAAGGCGATGAACAGCGCGCACCACGACTTGTGCGACTTCAGCGTGTCGTAAAACTCCGGCGCGAGCGCGCGCAGCTTGGGCAGGTGACGCCAGGAGACGTCCGGAAAATCGTGATGTTCGTTGTGGTAGCCGATGTTCATGCCGGGAAGGTTCAGCGGCCCGTAATAGTCGAACGTCTCCTGCTCGGGATCGAGCGTGAAGTGCTCCTGGATCCAGCGCGCGCCGAGCGGGTGCAGCCCGACCGAGAACCAGAAGGAGGCGAACAGGTAAACGAGGCCGTTGAGCCCGCAGACATACACGATAGCGATGTCGAAGGCGGCGATGGCGAGCGCGTTGTAGACCGTCCAGCGGCCGCGCATTGGCACGCTGCCCTTCAACCGCTCCAGCCGGAAAGCCTGGAACAGCGCGAAGAACAATAGCCATCCGGCCTTCATGTACCATTTGTTGCCGACGAGGTCGGCCTCCCAGCGGCTCGGCAGGTCGGCGTCGAAATCGTAGTCGCCGAGGTGGGAATGGTGCTTCACGTGATAGCAGCGAAAGCCCATGCCGGTCGGCACGGTGTTGCACAGGTCGGCGGCGATCACGGTGAGCTTGTTGAAGACGACGGAATTCCAGACAAGGTTGTGGGTCGCCTCGTGGATGATGACGAACATCGCGTGGTTTGCGAAGGCTCCGACGAACCAGGCGACGAGGAGCGCCGCCCACCAGTAACCGACACCCAAGAGGCCGAGCAGCGTGGCGAGCACGACCTGCCCGGCCACGATGCCGGCGCCGATGGCCGCGGTCGAGCGGTCCGGCCCGATCAGCGCCTTCACCTCTGGATGCGCCTTCATGATGGCCATCCGGCGAATCGGGTGCGGGCGCCTCAGCTCCGCCGGAAAGAAGGAGCGGCGGCCGACCGCGCCCACCTTGGCCCGGCTGGCGCGGCCGATGACATCGGTCATTGGACAAATCCCCTGCAGGTATGGCCCCGCCGCTCAGGCATCGAGCCGCTTCTCATACACGCGATGAACCTTGTCGATCTCGGCCCCCGATAGCTCGATGGGCCGCCGCATGCCGAGGTTGTCCTCCAGCACCCAGCCGAATTCGACGTGCTCGATCGAGTGGTTGCGCCCCCTGCGACGCAGCTCCTCGATGAAGGCGAGGGTGACGACCCCGCCGACCGCCTTGCGCTGCAGCGCCTTGCGGATGCCGAACAGGATCAGGCGCCCCGACTTGAACTCGTGCTTGCGGACCCGCGAGACGATCTTCGGCAGGCCGAAGGGAAACAGCCTTCCCCCGCGGTCGCCAAGGATCTCGTGCAGATTCGGCAAAACGATGCCGAAGGCCTGCGTTTCCTCGTCGAGCTCGATCATGAACCCTCCGTCAACGGGCATAACATATTTCAAACCGTCGGCGATGGACAGAAACTCGGCGAGGGTGAACGGGACGAAGCCCCAGTTGCCGCTCCAGCCGTCGTTGAAGATGTCGACGATGATCGGCGCCTCGGTCTTCAAGTTCTTCAGGTCGATGGTGCGGATGCGCAGACGCTCCTTCCACTCGGGTCGTGCCATGATCGAGCCCCTGCCCTCGAGTTCGGAGCGTTGGACCAGGTAGCGGTAGGACAGGAGATCGCGCGCCTTGACGTAGCCGCACTCCTCGAGCCGCTTGGAGAGGTAGGGCGGCTGCCACGGCATGAAGACCATCGGCTTCGACGTGAAGCCTTCGACGAGCAGGCCCGCTTCGCAGTTCACCGATGGCGAGAACGGACCGGTGACGACAGTCGCGCCGCGTTCGCGCAGCCAGGCTTCGGCCGTGCTCGTCAGCGCCTTCACCACCTCGGGATCATCGATCGCCTCGATTGCGCCGAACTGCGTCGGGGCCGCGCCCACCGGCTCGATGCCTGCTTTATAGACGGAAGCGCCGATGCGGCCGACGTGCCGGCCATCCTTGCGGGCCAGCCAGGCCTGCGATTCGACCAGCTTGAAGTGCGGGTTGAGCTTCGGCGAAAAGTTGGTCCAGCGCTCCGCGTCGAGCGGCGGCGAAAAGCCCGGCATTCCCTTGTAGATCTGCCTCGGCAGCCGGCAGAAGGAGAGGAACCGGCCTAACCCTTTGACCGGGACGATCTCGACGCTCATGGGCAGAACACTCGTGGCTGCGCGACGGACCCGCTCAGGAGGCCGGACTCATCGCCTCGCCGGTCCGGGCATCCTGAAGCACGATGTCACCCAGGAGGGTGCCCTCGAGTGTATCTTTGAGGGTGCCTTTGATCATGCCGGCGGCTAGAACCATCGCCGCGCTCTCGGGCATGGTGCCGGTGACCCGGGCAAGGTCCTGCGCTTGGAAGCCGGCGAGGCACGCGACGACGCCGCGGATGTCCTTTTCCGAGTGCATCGCCGAAAGGAAGAAGCGCAGGCGCGGCTGATCCTTCGGCACCCCGACCTGGATGATCGGCGGCACGTAGAAGCCTTGGGCCGCCAGGGACTGCGAGGCCGCGAGCGTGGCGTAGCTGTCCTTGAACAGGATTGGCACGACGCCGCAGCCGATCGCCGGTCCCGTGTCGAGGCCGGCCTGGCGCGCCATCTCGACGAAAAGCCCGCTGTTGCGGCGCAGGCGCTCGATCCGCCAGGTCTCGATCGCGGCGAGTTCGACCGCGGCGAGCGCCGCGGCGCTGATCACCGGAGAGAGGCCGACCGAATAGACGAAACCGGGCAGCGTGTGGCGGAACCACTTGATGACCGCCGACCGCGCGCAGACGAAGCCGCCGCACGAGGCGAAGCTCTTCGAGAGCGTGCCAATGATGAGATCGATATCGTCGGGGTCGACCCCGGTGTACTCGCACAGGCCGCGGCCCCGTTCACCGAGCACGCCGATCGAGTGCGCCTCGTCGAGCAACAGCCATGCCGCATGCCGCTTCTTCAGCGCGACGAGACGCGGCAGGTCGACGATGTCGCCGTCCATCGAGAACAGGCTCTCGGAGACGATCAGCGCCGTTTTATACTGGCGGCGCTTTTCGGTGAGCAGCGCGTCGAGGTGGTCGAGATCGTTATGACGGAAGAATACGATTTCGGCCGGCGCGCTCTTGCAACCGGCGATGATGCTGTTGTGGGACAGCTCGTCGAGGAAGATGACGTCGCGCGAGCCCATGACGTGCGAGATGACGGTCACGTTGGTGAGGTAGCCCGACACCAGCGTCATCACCTCCTCGACGCCGACGAACGCGGCCAGCGCCCGCTCGAGGTGCTTGTGGCTCTCGCGCTCGCCGCCGACGAGACGCGAGGCGAGCGCGCCGAGCCCGGTCACCTCGAGGGCCTCGGCCGCGCGGGCCTTCACCGTCGGATGATTGCTCAGGCCGAGGTAATCGTAGTTTGCGAACGACACGAACCGCTCGCCCTTCGCTATGGCATCGGCCCTCGCCTTGTCCACGGGCACGAAGAAGGGATTGTGCTTTGCGATGTAATTGCCCCCGGCGAGGCGCAACCGCTTTTCGGCGTATTCGGCGAGGGTCTTCTGCTTCTGCACGATCTGTCGCTTTTTCCTGAGTGCGCCGGCGGCGGCCGCGATCCGCGTGCAAGCGAAAAGCGATCGTGCCCACACAATGATGTCGATCGAGGCTTAACAGGTCGAAGCGGGGCGGCAAGAGCAGGGAGGACACGGCCGCCGCCTAGCGGGTTCCCGGCTTCCCGGAAACGCCAATATGCATTGTGCATCAACGGTTTGTCGTGCCATCAATTCGCATTACGAACCGTTACAAAACAGGGGTGCGGGGCGGTCCTCTGGTCCGCGCCGCTGGACGGGCGCGCCGATCCCCCGATAAGCTCGGCCATGCACCGGGCCTTCGCTTGACTCGTACTGTCGCCGCTCGCCGTCGCGCCGTTACCGCTGTCCGAGCCGTCTTCGGGCTGACGCTCAGCCCGCCGCCGCGCCCGGCGATGCTGCGCAGCGGAGGGGCGATCGGCGCCGGCTTCCTGATCTTCCTGGCTTTCGGGCAGGTCGAGGGGGCGGTTGTATGCGCCCTTTTCACGAACTTCCTCTGCCTCGCCGACCGCGCCGACGACCTCGCCACCCGGGTGGGCGTACAGATCCTCGGCGCGTTGCTGTCGATCGCCGCCGGCGCGCTCGGGGTCATGCTGACCAGCAACCCGCCGCTCATCCTAGTGACGACCTTCGCCTTGGCGCTGTTCGCCGGCTTCGTCCACGGCTCGACGCCCGGCGTCGAAGCGATCCCGCGCTATGCCTTGGCCTGTTTCGTGGTGGCGGCTTTCCTGCCCCTCGGCCGCCCGGAAACGCTGGTGGCCGTGCTGTTGGGGACCGTCCTGGCGGTCTCTGCCGTCGTGCTCGACCACATCGTCCGCCACGGCCACAGGGGCCGTCGGGTCCAGGCGATCCGGGCGGCTATGCGATACCCCGACCCGCGATTTTGTGCCGTCTACGGTGCCGCGGCCGCCTGCAGCATGGGCATCGGCCTGCTCTGGGGCCAATCGCGGCCCTACTGGGTGACCATCACCACTCTCCTAGTCATGCAGCCGGACCGGCGGGCCAATACGGTGCGGGTGCTGCAGCGCTTCGTCGGCACCCTTCTCGGTGTCATTTTCGCCTTCGCGATCGTCCGGGTGCTGCCGACGACGGCCCGCGAGCCGGTGCTGCTGTCGCTGGTCGTGGTCCTGCCGTTCCTCTGGCCGTTCGGCTTTGACCAGAACTATGGTCTCGGCGTCGCCATCCTCTCGACCTGGGTGCTGCTGCTGATTGACACCGCGCTGCCGTCGGCGGCGCTGGTGACGCCATTGTTCTTCATACGGCTTTCCGACACGGCGCTCGGCTGCGCAGTGGCGCTCGCCGGCAGTTTCGTTGTCTACGAGGTCGAGGAGGCGGCGGTCCGCTGACGGCTCCGGCGGAGCAGGCACGATGGCCCCTACCCGTTGGTTGTGCGGCGCACGCGCGGCGGGATTGCAACAATGATCCTCATCGGGCGTTCACGTTGCGAGCGGACGAGACGGCAAGGGGACGAGATTGGAATTCGGGATCCTGCAGAGCGCGATCAAGACCGACGCACCCGCGAGCACGGGACGCCTCGTGGTAGTGTCAAACCGCGTTCCCGTCCCGACGGACTCCGGCTCCCCGCCTCCCGGCGGCCTGGCCGTCGCACTCGGCGCTGCTCTGGAGACCAAAGGCGGTCTATGGTTCGGCTGGTCCGGCAAGGCCGCGGATGGCGAGCCGCAGGTCCACGAGCAGGTCGTCGGCAACGTCTCGTATTCGGTGGTGGACCTCTCGAAGCGCGATATCGACGAATATTACCACGGCTTCGCCAACCGTGTGCTTTGGCCGGTCTGCCATTACCGTCTCGACCTGGCCGACCTCTCGCGCCGTGACGTCAACGCCTATTTCCGGGTCAACGAGCAGTTCGCCCGACGCTTGGCGCGCCAACTCAAGCCAGACGACGTCATCTGGGTTCAGGACTATCATTTCATCCCGATGGCGTCCTACCTGCGCGAACTGGGCTTCACCAACAGGATCGGCTTTTTCTACCACATCCCCTGGCCGCCATCCGACATCGCCGCCGCCATCCCGGCCTACGATCGCCTGCTGCGCTGCTTCGCGTCCTACGATCTCATCGGCTTCCAGACCCCGGTCGATTCCGAGAACTTCGTCAACTGCATCCTTCGAGCCCGCGCCGGAACCAGAACCGGTGACCGCCTCTCCGCTTACGACCGGAAGTTCCGGTCCGGCGCGTTCCCGATCAGCATCGAGACCTCGACCTTCGCCGAGGAGGCGCGGATCGCGGAAATGAACGTCATCGTCAAGCGCACCTTGCAGAGCCTCGAAGGCCATCCGCTTGTCATAGGCGTCGACCGACTCGACTATTCGAAGGGCATACGCGAGCGTATCGACTCTTTCGCGACCTTCGTGGAACGATCCCCCGGCGCGATGAAGGCACGGGTGACGATGCTGCAGATCACGCCGAAGTCGCGCTCCGAGGTGCCGGAATACTCGGAGATGCAGCGGGAGGTCGCCGAGCATGTCGGCCAGGTCAACGGTCGCCTCGGCGATGTCGACTGGACGCCGATCCGCTATATTAACAAGGCGATGAGCCGCTCGGCGCTGGCGGGACTCTATCGGATCGCCAAGGTCGGGTTGGTCACGCCGTTGCGCGACGGCATGAACCTCGTCGCCAAGGAATATGTCGCCGCCCAGGCCCCGGAAAATCCGGGCGTCCTCGTGCTGTCGCGCTTCGCCGGCGCGGTGCACGAGCTTGACACCGCCCTCGTCGTCAATCCCTACAATCTCGAGGAGACGGCATCGGCGATCCAGCGGGCTTTCGAGATGCCGCTTCGCGAGCGCAAGGAGCGGTGGGAAGCGATGATGGCGACGATCGAGGCCAACGACGTTGACCATTGGTGCAAAAGCTTTCTTGCCGAACTCGACGATGACGGTTCGGCCGATCTCCCGGCTCCGCTCCACGCGAGTCAGGTTTTGAGCGGCAAAGATTGGCAGGACGGCGTGCCGGCCTGGACGGCGACGCCAGACCGATAAGCGTCATGCGCACTATCGAGGAGGGGCACTCTGTACCCCTCGGCGCGACTTGGGATGGGGGCGGCGTCAACTTCGCGCTGTTCTCGGCCCACGCCACGCGAGTCGACCTGTGCCTGTTCGACGACAAGGGTCGCAGCGAAACGGCGCGGCACACTCTGCCTTGTTGCACCAATCAGATCTGGCACGGCCGGGTCAAAGGCGTGAGGCCGGGTCAGCGCTACGGCTATCGCGTCCACGGCCCTTACGAGCCGGGATCTGGCCACCGGTTCAACCCGCACAAGCTCCTGCTCGACCCGTATGCCCGTCAGATCGCCGGTCGCATCCGCTGGCACGACGCCCTTCATGGCTTCCGCATCGCCAATCCTCGCGGCGATCTTACGCCCGACCGACGCGACAGCGCGCCGATGATGCCGAAGGCCGTCGTCGAGGACCCCGCACATACCTGGGGCGACGACGTGAAGCCGGCGGTAGCTTGGCGCGACACGATCATATACGAGGCTCACGTTAAGGGCTTCACGAAGCTCCACCCCGACATTCCGGGGCCGGTGCGTGGCACATATGCGGCGTTGGGCCACCCGGCGGTGGTCGAGCATCTCGTCAAGCTCGGCGTCACGGCGGTCGAACTGCTGCCGATCCACGCCTTTGCCGACGATCGCTTCCTCGTCGAGAAGGGGCTGCGCAACTACTGGGGCTACTCGACGCTCGGCTATTTCGCGCCGGAACCGCGCTACTTCGCGGAGGACGGCGCTCTCGGCCTGCGCGCCGCCGTCAAGACGCTGCACTCGGCCGGCATCGAGGTCATCCTCGACGTTGTCTACAATCATACATGCGAGGGCCACCATACAGGCCCGACGCTGTCGTTTCGCGGCGTCGACAACAAGTCCTACTACAAGCTCGTGCCCGACAACCCGCGGCTCTACTGGGACTGCACGGGCTGCGGCAACACGCTGGATCTTTCACACCCGCGCGTCCTGCAGCTGGTGATGGACAGCCTGCGGCACTGGGTCGAATCCTACCATATCGACGGCTTCCGCTTCGATCTCGCGCCGGCTATGGCGCGCTCGCCCTTCGACGTGTCTGAGCACGCGGGCTTTCTCCAGGCTGTCGCGCAAGACCCGGCTCTGTCGCGCGTGAAGCTGATCGCCGAGGCCTGGGATCTGGGTCCGGGCGGCTACCGTGTCGGCGGCTTCCCGACCGGCTGGGGCGATTGGAACGACCGCGTGCGCGACTCCCTCCGCGCCTTCTGGCGCGGCGATCCGGGGCAGATGCCGAATCTCGCCAGCCGCCTGTCGGGGTCGAGCGATATTTTCAACCATTCCGGCCGCAAGCCGTGGGCTTCCGTGCAATATGTCGCCTCGCACGACGGTTTCACGCTGCAGGACGTCGTCAGCTACAACGACCGACACAATCTGCCCAACGGCGAGAACAACAAGGACGGCCACGAGCCGAACTACTCGTGGAACCACGGCGTCGAAGGGCCGACCCGCGACCCGGCGGTGATCGCGGCTCGCATCCGGGACAAACGCAACCTCCTGGCCTCGGCTATCCTCGCGATCGGCACGCCGATGTTCCTGATGGGTGACGAGTTCTCCCGGACCCAGCTCGGCAACAACAACGCCTACTGCCAGGACGACGAGACGAGCTGGCTGAACTGGGACGATAAGCTCGATCCCGACCTCGTCGACTACGTCGCCAACCTGATTGCTCTACGCAAGACCCACGAGGTGTTCCGCCGGCTCGACTTCTTCACCGGTCATGTCATCGAGAAGACCGGATTGAAAGACGTCTACTGGCTCGCCGCCACCGGACGCGAGATGGAAGGCGACGACTGGGGTCACGTCGACCGCCGCAGCCTCGGCATGCAGATCGGCAACCATGGTGACCCGTCGGAACGCATTTTGCTCCTCTTCAACGCATCGGACGCCGATCTCTCGTTCAAGCTGCCGAAGAGTTTCCCGTGCGGGTCCTTCCGGCCGGTGTTCGATACCACCGAGGCGGACGGCCTTGCCGATCCCGATACGAATTGTGTTGTCGCCGGCGAAGCTTTTCGGCTTCCGTCGCGTTCCTTCGTGCTCCTGCAGCATAGATCGTAAAGACCGGAGCCGATGCAAAGCAGACATTCCATGCCCTTCGGAGCCGAGACGACCAAGGACGGGGTCCGGTTCGCTTTTTGGGCGCCATCGGCGTCGGGCGTGGATCTGGTGCGCGGTTCGCGCCGCGAGACGATGCTTGCGATCGGGCAGGGCTGGTACAAGCTTGTCGCCGCCGACGCGAAGGCCGGCGATCGCTACGCCTTTGCCACCAACGGCACCGAGGATCGCGTGCCGGACCCTGCCGCCCGCTTCAAGCCGGACGACAAGGACCACGACTGTGCGATCATCGATCCGTTGGCCTACGAGTGGCAGGACGGCGCGTGGAACGGTCGCCAGTGGGACGAGGTCGTCCTCAGCGAGGTGCATGTCGGTACCGCGTCGCCGGAAGGCACCTATGCCGGGCTCGCAGCCAAGCTCGAGCACTTCAAGGCGACGGGGATCACCGCAATCGAACTGATGCCGATTGCCGAGACGCCTGGCGTCCGCACGTGGGGCTACGACGGCGTCCTACCGTTCGCGCCCAACAACGATTACGGCGAGCCCGACCAGCTCAAGCGGCTGGTCGACAAGGCCCATCGGCTCGGCCTGATGATCTTCCTCGACGTGGTCTACAACCATTTCGGACCGTCTGGGAATTTCCTCCACAGCTACGCGAAGGGCTTCTTCACCGAGCGTCACCACACGCCGTGGGGCGCCGGCATCAACTTCGATGGTCGCGGCGAGGCCAGCGACGTGGTGCGCGAGTTCTTCATCCACAACGCGCTCTACTGGCTCGGCGAGTACCATATCGACGGCCTGCGTTTCGATGCTGTCCACGCGATCCTCGACGACGGCGACAAACACGTCCTCGACGAACTCGCCGAACGCATTCGCGAAACATACCCCGATCGCCATGTTCACCTCGTGCTCGAGAACGAGAAGAACGAGGCGAGCCGGCTGGGGCGTGACGGCGACAACAACGCGCTGAGCTACGATGCGCAATGGGACGATGACATCCATCATTGCTGGCACGTGCTGCTGACGGGAGAGAACGAGGGCTACTACGGCGACTTCGGCGGCGATACGGTCGCGCGGCTCGGACGATGTCTGGCGGAGGGCTTCGCCTACCAAGGCGACTACTCGGCCAACCTCAAGCGCAAGCGTGGCGAGAAGACCGACGGATTGCCACCGCAGGCGTTCGTCGCCTTTCTGCAAAACCACGACCAGATCGGCAATCGCGCGCTCGGCGAGCGGCTAACGAGCCTCGCCGAACCCGGCAAGCTGCGCCTCGCTCGCGCAGCCCTCCTGTTGTCGCCGCAGATCCCGATGCTCTTCATGGGCGACGAGTGGGGCGCGACGACGCCGTTCCAGTTCTTTGTCAACTTCGCCGACGAGGCGTTGCAGCAGGCCATACGCGACGGCCGCAGCCGCGAGTTCCAGAAATTCGCGGCCTTCTCAAGTGGCAAACTTAAGGTGCCGGACCCGACCGCCATCGAGACGTTCGAGCGCAGCAAGCTCGATTGGAGCGAAACGTCGCGTGAGCCCTTCCGAGGCATTTTTGCCGAGACGCGCCACCTGCTCGACTTGCGCCAACGAGAGATCGTGCCGCTGATGGCGAGCGGCTTCATCGACGCGAGCTACACCCGCCATGACTCCGGCGGCCTCGAAGTCGTCTGGCGCTTCGAGGATGGAACGCTGGTCTTCCTCGCCAATTTCGCGTCCACACCCATGCAGCTCGCCAAGCCGGCCGGCGCACGCCTCCTGTGGCGCGGCGACGGTCTCGGCGAAGAGCCCGCCCTCCCTTCGTGGACGGGCATGTTCCTGAGTAGCGCGGCCTCATGAACGACGACCAACTCTACCGAATAGCCGCGCTGGCGGGGCTGGAGCGCGGCTTTAAGAACGCGCGCGGCGAGCACGTCGATGCGCCGCCGCATGCGATCGCCGCGGTGTTGAGAAGCCTCGGCTACGATGTCTCGTCCGATGCGGAGCGGGACGCCGCGGTCGCGACCCTGGAGGACGCGGGCCGCCGACCTTTGCCGCGCATCGCCGCGGTGCGGGCCGGCGAACCCGTATCGCTGCCGATCAAGGCCGACGGGCCGGTGCAGTGGCGGCTCACCTTCGAGGACGGCTCGGTGCGCGAAGGAAGCGCGAGATCTGGGGACGGCCTCGCGCTGGATCCTCTGCCCGAGGGGTACCATCAGTTGCGGGTCGGTGCGCATGGCCGCACCGACGCGAGCACGCTGATCGCCGCGCCCGAGCGCGCCTACCTGCCGGATGTGCTCGACACAGGCGGTCGCGGCTACGGCATCACGGCGCAGGTCTACGGCCTGCGCTCCGCCCGCAACTACGGCATCGGCGATTTCTCCGACATCGCCGAACTCGCCGAAGGCGCCGGGTGTCTCGGCGCGGCCTTTCTCGGTCTGTCACCGCTGCACGCGCTGTTCCCGTCCCACCGCGGCAAGGTCTCGCCCTACTCGCCGTCGTCCCGGCTCTTCATCGATCCGATCTTCGTCGATCCCGCTATCCTGCCGGAGTTCGATTCCAGCGCCGCCTCCCGCTACCTGAACGAGCCGGGGACTGCCGCCGAACTCGAGCGGCTGCGCGGCAATGGCCTCGTCGACCACGACTCCTCCTGGACGATCAAGCGCGCCGCCCTCGGCAAATACTGGAGCCGTTTCGGCGACACCGCGGGCGCCGAGTTCTCCTCCTACAGGGTTAAGGCCGGCGACGAGCTCGAGAGCCACGCCACCTTCGAGGCGTTGAGCGAACACTTCGGCGCGGAGGGCAAGGCGGCCGTCTCGCAATGGCCGCAGGAGTACCAGGACTCGCGCAGCGAGGCCGTGAGCGCGTTCCGCGAGGCCAACCCGCAGCGGATCGCGTTCCAGGCGTGGCTGCAATGGCTCGCCGACACCCAGCTCGCCGCGGCGCAGGCGCGCGCGACCGCGGCCGGCATGCCGATCGGGCTCTACCGCGATCTCGCCGTGGGCGTCGATGCCGGCGGCGCGGAAATGTGGGCGCGTCCCGATTGGTTCATGAGCGGCGTCTCGATCGGCGCCCCGCCGGACCTGCTCGGCCCGGACGGACAGAACTGGGGCCTGCCGCCGTTCAATCCTCGCACGCTCGAGGAACAGGGACTGCACGGCTTCCGTGCGCTCGTCGCCTGGAACATGCGCCATGCCGGCGCCATCCGCATCGATCACGCCTTTCAGCTGCAGCGGCTCTACGTCGTGCCTCACGGCATGCCGGCGACGGACGGCGTCTACCTGAATTATCCTTTCGAGGCGATGCTGGCGGTGCTGCGGTTGGAAAGCCATCGCGCCCGCGCGCTCGTCATCGCCGAGGATCTCGGCACCGCGCCGGCCGGCTTCTCCGACGCGATCATGCGCTCGAACATCCTGAGCTACCGCATCTTGTCCTTCGAGCGCGAGCACGACGGTGCGTTCAAGCCGCCGCACGCCTATCCGCGCAAGGCGCTGGCGGCGATCGCCACGCACGATCTGCCGACCTTCGCCGGCTGGTGGAAAGGCCTCGATACGGAGCTTCGCAAGACCTACGGCTTCTACTCCGTCGAGCAGGCGGAAACCGAGAGCCGGGAGCGAATCGGCGACCGCGAGCAGTTCTGCCGCGCCCTTGCCAAGGCTGAGCTCGCCGACGGGCAGGGCGTGCCGAACGATGCGCCCATCGAGGCGGCGTTTCGCTTTGTGGCGCGAACCCCGTCGATGCTCGAGGCGATCCAGCTCGAGGATGTGCTGCACGAGACCAACCAGGCCAATCTTCCCGGGCCCGACCGCGGCCATCCGAACTGGCGCCGTAAGCTGACGCGCACCGTCGACGGCATCCTCGCGCCAAACGGCCCGCTTGCGCAGGCCGCCGCAGCCACGCTGGACGAGGGCCGAGCCCTTTCGACTCACCCTCGGCGGTTGTCGCCCCCGCCGACCGCCACCTATCGGCTCCAGTTTCACAAGGACTTCACCTTCGCCGACGCGACACAGGTTCTGCCCTACATCAAGAGCCTCGGCATCAGCCATGTCTACGCCTCGCCGATCCTCAAGGCGCGGCCGGGATCGACCCATGGTTACGATACCGTCGACCCCACGACGATTAATCCCGAGCTCGGCGGCCTCGCCGGGTTCGAGCTAATGGCCGCCGCGATCAAGGAGCAAGGCCTCGCACTCCTGCTCGACATCGTGCCGAACCACATGGGTGTCGGGGGCGCCGACAATCCGTGGTGGCTTTCGGTACTCGAGTGGGGCGTACTGTCTCCGCTCGCGGACACATTCGACATCGACTGGGAGCGGCTCGGCGCTCACGGCAAACTCGTCGCGCCATTCCTTGGCGGCCAATACGGCGAGATCCTCGAGAAGGGCGACCTCAAGCTTACCTTCGACGAGCAAACCGGCAGCTTCAGCGTCGATCACTACGAGCACCGTTTCCCGATCTGCCCGCTGACCTATCCCGACATCCTCGATCGCGCTGTCGCGGTCGATGCCTCCGAGGCGGCCGAGGACGTCGCCGGCCTGTTGCGGATCGCCGAGGAGCTGCGCGCCTTGGCTCAGGAGCCGACGCCTCAAACCGAAATCGTAGCCACCTGCGAGCGCCTGAAACAGCGCCTGGCGAGGCTCGCCGGGCGCGGCGAGGTCGCCCAGGTGATCGAGCAGGCAGTCGGCATCCTCAACGGCACGCCCGGTGTGCCGGAAAGCTTCGGCTCGCTGCATCGCCTGCTCGAACGTCAAGCCTATCGGCTGTCGTTCTGGCGTGTCGCGGCGAGCGACGTGAACTACCGCCGCTTCTTCGACATCGACGGTCTCGCTGGCGTGCGCATCGAGGAGCCGGCCGTCTTCCTGCGCGCCCACAAACTGATCTTCGATCTCGTCGACCGCGGGCTGATCCAGGGCTTGCGCATCGACCATATCGACGGCCTCGCCGATCCCAAGGCCTACGCGGCCGCGCTGCAGCATGCGATCGGACCGAATTTCTACGTCGTCGCCGAGAAGATCCTCGAGCCGGGCGAGGTGCTTCGCCCGTGGGCGCTCTCCGGCACCACCGGCTACGAGATGCTGAACCTCATCGACGGCGTCTTCGTCGATCCCGACGCCGAGCGCAGCTTCGACCGGATCTATCGCGAGACCACCGGCTTCCGGCAAAGCTACGCGGATGCGCTGCTCGCCGCCAAGCGGCAGGTGCTGCTCGAAAGCTTCTCGAGCGAACTCGAGAGCCTCGTGTCGGACATGAAGCGGATCGCAGATTCCAATCGCTTGACGCGTGACTACAGCGTCAACGCGATCCGCTTCGCGCTGGGCGATCTTATCTGCGCCTTCCCGGTTTATCGCACCTACATCACGCCGGGCCTGATCGAGACCGAGGATCGTGCCCTGCTCGGCCAAGTGATCGCGGATGCGAAGGCGATCACCGCGCTGCCTGACCGCAGCGTGCACGACTTCGTCGGCTCGGTCCTCCTCGGCACCGTGCCGACAGGGCGGCCCGGCCGCGCCGCGCCCCAGCTGGTCAACCGCTTCCGCCGCCGCTTCCAGCAGCTGACCGGACCGGTGATGGCGAAGAGCCTCGAGGACACGCTGTTCTACCGCTACGTGCGCTTGCTCGCGCTGAACGAGGTTGGCGGCGAGCCGAGCCGCTTCGGCATACCGCTGGCCGATTTCCATGCCGAGAACCGGCGGCGCGCTCAGGCTTGGCCGCAGGCGCTGACGACGACCGCCACGCATGACACCAAGCGCGGCGAGGACGCCCGCGCGCGTCTCATCGCGCTTTCCGAGGCGCCCGACCTTTGGGCGCAGGCTCTGGCAGTGTGGCGGGCCTCGGTCGGCGCCATCAGCGAGCCCGACGCCAACGACCAGTACCTCTTCCTGCAATCCGTGCTCGGCGTCTGGCCAATTGAGCTGCTCGAGCATGACGACCCGCAGGTCCTCGACGCCTTGCGCCAGAGGCTCGCCGCCTACGTGCCCAAGGCGCTCCGCGAAGCCAAGCGATACAGCAAGTGGATTGAGCCCAATGAAGCGTACGAGAAGGCGACGATCGACCTTCTGGACAGGCTGCTCGCGGACGGATCGCGCTTCATCGCTGGTATCCGGCCGATCATCAGGGATCTGGCACGTCGCGGCATGCTGAACTCGCTCGGCCGTAGCGTCTTGAAGTGTACGATCCCGGGCGTGCCGGATTTCTACCAAGGCTCGGCGCTGTGGGACTTCTCTCTGGTCGACCCCGACAACCGCCGGCCGGTCGATTACCGCGAGCGCACGGACATTCTCAAGGGTGGCGAGTCGCTGGAAAGCCTGCTCGGCCATTGGCAGGACGGCGCCATCAAACTCCGCCTCGCCAACGACATTCTGCGCGACCGCCGCGAGCACGCCCGGTTTTATGCCGAGGCGGACTATCGGCCGCTTACCCTCACCGGAGAGAAGTGGTCGAGGCTCGTCGCCTTCTCGCGCCGGCACAACCAGGAAGCGCTTGCCGTGATTGTGCCGCGTCTGTCGGGCAGTGGCAGCGCGAAGTCACTCACACCCGCCGGCTCGGGGTACTGGGGTTCTACCACGATCGACCTCCCCGCCGGCCGTTGGCGCGACATCTTTGAGGATCGCATGCATGTCTCTCAAGGATCGATCACGGCCGGCACGCTCCTCGCCGATTTCCCCTTCGCGGTTCTAAGGATGGCCGAATGAGCGATAAGCCGGGAAAAGGTAAGAAGGTACAACACAAGCCGACGGATCCAATCAGAAAATACAAGGGTGCTGGGCCGAGCATCTTGGCGCCGGCGGCCGCAATGAAACCGGAAATGGCGGTGCCTGTCTCGAACGCGTCCGTGGCGTCCGCGCGCGACGTCGATCTCTCGATCGGCGCCGGCCGCGTTGTGATCGAAGAGGTGACTCCGGAACTCGACGGTGGTCGCCATCCCATTAAGGTGGTGGTCGACGAGGAGGTCGTCGTCGACGCGGACATCTTCACCGACGGTCATGAAAAGCTCGGCTGCGACGTGATGTGGCGCCCTTGCGACCAAAGCGACTGGAATCGGGTGCCGATGACATTCATTGCCAACGACCGGTGGCGCGCGCGTTTCACGCCGAAGCGCAACATCAGGCACACCTATACGATCGAAGCTTGGCGCGACCCGTTCGCCTCGCTCCTCGACGGCATTGTCAAGAAGCGCGCCGCCCGCCAGCACCTCGCCGTCGAGGCCGGCGAGGCGGTGTCTCTGATCGCCGAGGCCGACCCGCGCGGGCTCGAGAAACGCCAGCATAAGACGCTGCTCGGCCGGCTCGAGAAGCTCGAAGTCGGCTCGGACGAGCAACTCGACCTCATCGGGTCTGCCGAGACGCAGAAGCTGATGGCGCGCTTCGGACCGCGTCACCAGACCTCGCGCTACGACCGCGAGCTCGACTTGGTGGTCGACCGCAAAGCGGCGCTGTACTCGTCGTGGTACGAACTGTTTCCGCGCTCGATCACCGATAGCGTCGATCGTCACGGCACCTTCCGCGACGTCATCGAGCATTTGCCCTACGTCGCCGATCTCGGCTTCGACGTCTTGTACTTTCCGCCGGTCAGCCCGATCGGCAAGAAGAACCGCAAGGGCCGCAACAACACCTTGACCCCGAGTGAGAACGATGTCGGCAGCGTGTACGGCATTGGGTCGCCAGACGGCGGCCACGACGCCATCCATCCCGAACTGGGCACGATCGAGGATTTTCGTGCGCTGGTCGCGGCGGCTAAGGACCTCGGCCTCGAGATCGCGCTCGATTTCGCGATCCAATGCTCGCAGGACCATCCCTGGATCAAGGAACATCCAGAATGGTTCGCGTGGCGGCCGGACGGCACGATCCAATATGCCGAGAACCCGCCGAAGAAATACGAGGATATCGTCAACGTCCACTTCTATGGCGGCTCGATCCCGGGTTTGTGGAAGGCGCTGCGCGACGCGATGCTGTTCTGGGTGCGCGAGGGCGTGCGCATACTGCGCATCGACAATCCCCACACCAAGCCAATCCCGTTCTGGCGTTGGGTCCTCGCCGAGATCAATGCGCAGTACCCCGACTGCATCTTCCTCGCGGAGGCCTTCACCCGTCCGGCGATGATGCGCGAACTCGCCAAGGTCGGCTTCCAACAATCTTACACCTACTTTACCTGGCGCAACGAGAAGTGGGAGATCGAACAATATCTGGCGGAACTCGCCGGCGAGATGGGTCGATACTATCGGCCGAATTTTTTCACGAACACGCCCGACATCAATCCGCTTTATCTGCAAAGCAGCGGCCGTGCCGGCCATATCGTGCGCGCCACGCTCGCTGCGACCCTCTCGAGCAATTGGGGCGTCTACTCCGGCTTCGAGCTGTGCGAGGCGCGTGCGCTGCCGGGGCGCGAGGAATATCTCGATTCCGAGAAGTACGAGATAAGGGTGTGGGATTACGACCGGCCCGGCAACATCAAGGACCATATCCGCGCCCTGAACGCCATACGCCGCGACAATCCCGCGTTGCAGGACTTCCGCAACGTGCTGCGGCTCAACGCCTACAACGACAACATCATCGCCTATGCCAAGTTCTCGGCCAGCAAGGCAAATTGCATTCTTGTGATGGTCAACCTCGATCCGTTCAACCGGCAGGATTGCTCCTACGAGGTGCCGCTCTGGGAATGGGGCCTCAACGATGGGCAATCCGTCGATGTCGAGGATCTCCTGGCGGGCCATCGCTTTACTCTTTACGGCAAGACACACCAGATCGCGCTCGACCCCTACGATAGGTCCGCCGTGATCTGGCGCCTGTCGCCGCCGGTGGATTGGAAAGGCGGCCGATGATCGATCGAACGGAAACGCAGTGGTACCGCGACGCGATCATCTATCAACTGCACGTCAAGAGCTTCTTTGATTCGTCCAACGACGGCATGGGTGATTTTGTCGGCGTGACGGAGAAGCTCGACTACATCAAGAATCTCGGCGCCACCGCGATTTGGGTGATGCCGTTCTACCCCTCGCCCCTGCGTGACGACGGCTACGACATTTCCGACTACCGCGGGATCAACCCGTCCTACGGCACCGCGAAGAACTTCCGGGCGTTCGTGAAGGCAGCGCACGACCGCGGCATTCGCGTGATCACCGAGCTCGTCATCAATCACACCTCCGATCAGCATCCCTGGTTCCAGCGCGCCCGTGCCGCCAGGAAGGGCTCTGCCGCCCGCGACTTCTACGTCTGGTCCGACACCGACAAGAAGTATGAAGACACACGGATTATATTCCTCGACACTGAGAAGTCGAACTGGACCTGGGACGAGCGGGCACGGGCGTTCTACTGGCATCGCTTTTACTCGCATCAGCCGGATCTCAATTTCGAGAACCCGCGGGTGCTCGAGGCGGTGCTCGATGTGATGCGCTACTGGCTCAATCTCGGCGTCGACGGACTGCGGCTCGACGCCATTCCCTATCTGTGCGAGCGCGAGGGCACAAACTGCGAGAACCTCGAGGAGACGCACGACGTCCTCAAGAAGATCCGCGCCGCCGTCGACCGCGACTATCCCGACCGCATGCTGCTCGCCGAGGCCAACCAGTGGCCGGAGGAGACCGCGCAATATTTTGGCAACGGCGACGAATGCCACATGGCGTTCCATTTTCCGCTGATGCCGCGCATCTACATGGCGCTGGCGCAGGAGGACCGGCATCCGATCACCGACATCATGCGGCAGACGCCGGAGATTCCGGACGGGTGCCAGTGGTCGATCTTCCTGCGCAACCACGACGAGATGACGCTCGAGATGGTCACCGACCGCGAGCGCGACTATCTCTGGAAGTTTTATGCCGCCGACAAGCGGGCCCGCATTAATCTCGGCATCCGCCGCCGTCTTGCCCCGCTGCTCGACAATGACCGCCGTAAGATCGAGCTTCTGAACTCGCTGCTGCTGTCGATGCCTGGCACGCCGTGCATCTACTACGGCGACGAGATCGGCATGGGCGATAACATCTATCTCGGCGACCGCGACGGCGTGCGCACCCCGATGCAGTGGTCGGTGGACCGCAACGGTGGCTTCAGCCGCGTCGATCCGGCGAAGCTTTTCCTACCAACCATCCAGGACCCGATCTACGGCTACCTCGCGGTGAACGTCGAGGCGCAGCTCGCGAGTCAGACCTCGCTCCTCAATTGGTTGCGCCGCATGATCCTGGTGCGCAAGTCGCATAAGGCAATGGGCCGCGGCATGCTCACCTTCCTCTATCCGCAAAACCGCAAGGTGATGGCGTATCTGCGCGATCTCGACGACGATACGATCCTTTGCGTGGTCAACGTCTCCAATGCCCCGCAGGCGGTGGAGCTCGACCTCAGCATGTTCGAGGGCAACGGCCTGACCGAACTCACCGCCGGCACCAAATTTCCGCGTGTCGGCGAGCTTCCCTATCTGCTCACCCTGCCGGCCTACGGTTTCTACTGGTTCCGCCTTGAGAAGGTGGGCGCGGACTCGTTCCAGGCCTCACCCTACCTTCCCGAGCTGTTCACGCTCGTCGCCACCGGTCGGCTCGAGTCGATCTTCGCGGGGCGCGAGCTCCAGGCCTTCGAGAACACGGCCGCGCCGGCCTACCTGCGCACCAAGCGATGGTTTGCCGCCAAAACGTCGCGCGTCTCCAAGGTCAAGGTCTCGGATCACGCCGTCCTTCGCGAGGGCGCGCGCGGCCGCTACATCCTGCCGTTGCTTTCCGTACCCCTGTCGCGCGGCGAGACGCAGACCTACTTCACGCCGCTCGCGGTCGAGACCGAGATCGACGATGATGAGGATCTGCTGCCCTTCGCGATAGCGCGCTTGCGGCGCGGGGCCCACACCGGGCTTCTCTACGACGCCGACGCCTCGCCCGAGTTCGCCGGCGCGATGCTGGCTGCCCTGCGTCGCGGCGACGTCATTTCGACGAACCAGGGCGGCGTTGTCCGGTTCACCCCGTCGCCGTTGCTCGCCGACGAGGACGATGTCGATACCGACCACATCCGCCGCATGGGCGCGGAGCAGTCGAACTCGTCAATCAATCTCGACGACCGCATGGCGCTCAAGATCTACCGGCGTCTGCAGCCGGGGGCCAATCCGGAAGTCGAGATCGGCCGCTTCCTCACCGATGTCGCGCATTTCGACAACGCGCCGCCGACCCTCGGCGTCGTCGAGCATGTCGATGCCGACGGTCACGTCAGCGCCATCGCGGTGCTGCAACGCTTCGTGCGCAACCAGGGCGACGCCTGGTCGTGGACGTTGAACGTGATGATGCGCGTCATGGACGCCTTGGCCTTCACCAGCGAGCAGAACTTCGAGGCGCTGAAGGAGAGCTTCGAGGCCTACACCCCGCACATGCGGCGCCTCGGCGCCCGCACGGCCGAGATGCATAAGGCCCTGGCGACGCCCACCGACGATGCGGCCTTCGCCGCCGAGCCGCTGACATTCGCCGACGTGGTGGAATCGGCGCGCGATGCTCGCGACCTCGCGGATCGAGCCTTCGCGCATCTCGACGCGCTGTCCGACGGCGCCAGCGAGAGTGCCGGGGTCTTGGCCCAACGTCTGATCTCGCGCAAGAAGGAGTGCTACCAGCTCATCGAAGACTGCGCGGTGACGCCGGTCGGCGCGATCAAGACGCGCATCCACGGCGACTACCATCTTGGTCAAGTGCTAGTAGTGAAGGACGATGTCGTCATCATCGATTTCGAGGGGGAGCCCGCGCGCACGCTCGACGAGCGCCGCGCTAAGGCCACGCCGTTGCGCGACGTCGCCGGCATGCTCCGCAGCTTTGCCTACGCCGTGGCGACGGCCCGCCGCCGGGTCGCCGAACGCCTGCCGGAGGTCAGTTCGCGGTTGCACCAGGAGCTGATCCAGTTCTCCGAGATCTTCGTCGAAGCCTACATGGAAAGCGCCAAGGGCAGTCCGATCTGGATCGAGGACGAGGCAACGCAGCGTCGACTTCTGATCCTGCACACCATCTCGAAGGCGTTCTACGAGATCTCCTACGAGGCCGGTAACCGACCCGAATGGATCGATATCCCGATCGAGGGCGTTCTCAGCATACTCGACTACGTCCTGGAGGCCGCATGACAGGCACACTCTCGATGAGCGACGTCTCCGTCAGCCGCGGCGACGTCGATGCCATTGTGGCGGCCTCGCACGGCAACCCGTTTGGCGTCCTCGGTCCGCACGAGGTCGCGCCCGGGGAGTGGGAGATCCGCGTCTTCATACCGTGGGGCGAGAAGATCGCCGTCATCGGCTATCACGACGACGGCGAGATCGCGCAGTTCGAAACGGTGCACCCGGCAGGCTTCCGGGTCGCACGCCTCACGTCGCAGGAGCGGCCGGGCTACCGCCTGAAGATTACGCAGGACCATTTCGACCACGTCCTGTTCGACCCCTACAGTTTCGGTCCAGCGCTGGCCGACTACGACATAGCGGCGATCACCTACTCGAATGAGACCGCGTTCTACTACATTTTTGGTGCGCATCCGATCACCCATGGCGGCCAGCCCGGCATACGCTTCGTCGTCTGGGCGCCGAATGCGCGAAGCGTCAGCCTGACCGGCGACTTCAATTCCTGGGACGGGCGTCGCCATCCGCTCCGGATCCACTACGACGTCGGCATTTGGGAACTGTTCGTCCCGCACCTCCCGATCGACACCTGTTACAAGTTCGAGATCAAGGGACATGCCGGGGAGTCGATCCCGCTGAAGGCGGATCCCATCGCTTTCGCCGCCGAGCATCCGCCGGCGACCGGCTCCATCGCCCATGGTTTGCCCAAATACAATTGGCACGATGCCGAATGGCTCGCCAGCCGACGTCAGGGCGAGGACCGCAAGAAGCCGATTACCATCTACGAGTGTCATCTCGGATCGTGGCGCCGCGTGCCGGAAGAGGGCGATCGCCGCCTGACCTACCGCGAGCTGGCCGATCACCTCGTGCCTTACGTCAGGGACATGGGGTTCTCGCACATCGAGCTGCTGCCGATTACCGAGTTCCCGTTCGACGGGTCGTGGGGCTACCAGCCGGTGTCGCTCTACGCGCCGACGAGCCGCTTCGGGAAGCCCGAGGATTTCGCCTATTTCGTCGATGCCGCGCACGATGCTGGCCTCGGCGTCATTCTCGACTGGGTCCCGGCCCATTTTCCCAACGACGCGCACGGTCTCGCGAGCTTCGACGGGACGCATCTCTACGAGCATTCCGACCCCCGACAAGGCTTCCACCAGGACTGGGGAACCTACATCTATAATTTCGGCCGGCGCGAGGTGCAGGCCTATCTCATAGCCAACGCCCGGTTCTGGCTCGACCAGTACCACCTCGACGGTCTGCGCGTCGACGCGGTGGCCTCGATGCTCTACCTCGACTATTCGCGCAAGGCGAACGAGTGGGTGCCCAACCAGTATGGCGGCAACGAGAATCTCGAGGCGATTGGCTTCCTGCGCAAGATGAACGAGGTTGCCTATCAGGCGGCCCCGGGCGTGATCACCATCGCCGAGGAATCCACCGCCTGGCCGGGCGTGTCACAGCCGACCTACAACGGCGGTCTTGGCTTCGGCTTCAAGTGGAACATGGGGTGGATGCACGATTCGCTGCGCTATATCGGGCAGGATCCGATCCACCGGCGCTACCACCACAACGATCTCACCTTCGGCCTCATCTACGCCTTCAGCGAGAACTTCATCCTGCCGATTAGCCACGACGAGGTCGTGCACGGCAAGGGTTCGCTGATCGCCCGCATGCCGGGCGACGAGTGGCAGCGCTTCGCCAACCTGCGCGCCTACCTCGGTTTCATGTATGCGCATCCCGGCAAGAAGCTGCTCTTCATGGGGTGCGAACTGGCGCAGGAGCGCGAGTGGAACCACGACCGCTCGCTCGACTGGCATTTGCTTGAGCGGTCTAACCACAAAGGCATCCAGAGCCTCGTGCGCGACCTCAACAAGGCCTACGCGGCGACGCCGGCCCTCTACGAGCGTGATTGCGAGGCGAGCGGCTTCAAGTGGCTGGTCGGTGGCGACGACGCCAACAGTGTGCTCGCGTTCGCCCGCATGGGCGACCACGGTGGGCTCGCGGTCGCAGCCTGCAACTTCACGCCTGTGCCGCGAACCAACTACCGGATCGGTGTCCCGCGCGCGGGACACTATAGAGAGACGGTCAACACCGATGCCGCGGTTTATGCCGGCTCCAACACCGGTAATCTCGGCGGCGTCGACAGTGAGCCGGTGCCGGCGCATGGCGAGGGGCAGTCGATTGTCGTCACTTTGCCGCCGTTGGCGACTCTCATCTTCACGGCCGAATGAGCATCGCCTCAGGCCGCGCGCTTGCTGGTGCGCCGCACGGCGCGCGCGATCTTCTCGGCGACGCGCGGCGACACCAGGTGGGTTTCAGGATGAGCCCGCAGCCATTCGCCGACGCAGGCGAGGGCGTCCTCTTCTGTCGCGCAGTGATGGACAAGGCCGATCAGGTCGCCGTTGCCGTCGAGACGCTCGACGAGCCAGCGAGCCGTGCGGCGGGAGAACCAGACGTCGATGGTGTGGACCTGCATCTCTCCATCGGCTTCCTCGATGATCCCAACGATGTGCAAGCTTTGTCTCCAAGAGAGGTCTCGCCCGGCCGAGCGCGCCTGGCATCATGGCCCGATTCGTCGCATCTTGAATCGGCGAAAGCACCATTCGTTGCCTGATCCGCCGATAGCTTGTGCAAAACGTTTGACGAACCGAGCCCAATTAGCCTAGAACCCGCGTCGGTGTCGGCTTCGGCCGGCCGAGTGATCGTGTGCGCGGTCTTGGACTGCCCTCCGTTCCTTATTGAAATCCGCGAGTTCATGCATGGCGAACACATCGTCGGCCAAGAAGGCCGTCCGTCAGATCGAGCGCCGCACGGCGGTTAACAAATCGCGCCGCAGCCAGATGCGGACGTATCTGCGCAAGGTCGAGGAGGCGATCGCTAGCGGCGATCCGGCGGCCGCGAGCGCCGCGCTCGGCAATGCGGCTCCACTTCTCATGCGGGCGGCGCAGAAGGGCATCGTTCATAAGAACACCGCCTCGCGAAAGGTGTCGCGGCTTTCAAAACGGGTGCGGGCCCTCGCTGGCTGACCTCGTTCGACGGATGATGTTCGACGAAAGAGCCCGGCTTCCGCCGGGCTTTTTTGTTGCCATGCCGACCGACTTCTGGGCGTCGCAAGTGTCATTGCGCGGGTGATCGCTGCCGGACTGGTGGTCAAAAAGAGGGCCGTTCCTTCAAATGCTTAAGAGTAAAGAGCGCCCCGGCCCTGCGTGACGGACAAGGTTCCGGGACGGCTCTGGATGGGACGCTTGCTTATGTTGCCGATCAGCAACGAGCACGGATCGGTGCAGCGACGGCGACGGACTAGGAAGCAGATTCAGCCGCTTGTTGGCGTCAAGCGCTTAAATTGAGCGGCGGCATCACCGCCGGTTGTTGAGCGCAGCATGTCAGTTTTAAGAAGGCCGCTTGTCGGCCGGCGAGCCTATGTTAACGTTCTCCAACGGTCTGGCGCCCCTTGGCTGCGGACCCCCGGCATAGAGCTTCGGCTCTCGCTTTTTCTGATTTTCACGAACGCTATTCGCTTCACGGCGAGCTGCGGAGTGCTGCCCAGAGCCGGGAGCATCCACCAGGCACGATGTCGGCACTCGACGTCTCTGAAAGCTACAGGTCACAAAAGGGGGAAACACAGATGGTGCATGCGGCTTGCAGACGAGTCCTCGACGATTTCGAGAGGCGAACCGCTGTTCGGTCCGCGCCTCCTCGACGCTCGCGGCGTTACCAGCGCAAGGGCTAGTCCTCGCAAGCGCCTCGTTTTCAGCCGAACGACGCGCGCTCGCCTCCGCGCGGCGTCGTTTCGCCGGGAGACCATGACCCATGCCTAAGCCAATGGCCGAGATCCGCCTCAACGCCCGCATCGATGAAAGAATTGCCGTGGCCCTCAAGGATGTGAAGACTGATGATTTCTGGGATCGGATCTGTCGTCGGTTGCGCGCCGAGCTTGGCGAGGAGGTCTTCGCCTCCTGGTTCGGCCGGCTCGAGCTCGATGGCATTGTCGGCGGCGTGGCGCAGCTCAGCGTGCCCACCAAGTTCCTGAGGAGCTGGATCCAGTCGCATTATCTCGACCGGATGCTCTCGATCCTTTCCTCGGAGGCAAGCGACGTTCAGGCCCTCGCCATCGCCGTGCGCTCGTCGTCGCGGCCGGCCGTCGGGCGGCCGGAGGCGTTCCAGGGGACGCTCGGCGAGCCGCGTCCGCCGCTGGACCAGGCACCGCGTTGCGCCGCCGACCCGATGCCACCGGTCCGCTTGGCCGAAAGCGCGGGCGACAGGGCGAGAGCGGCGCTGTCCCGCGATAGCTCGGACGGCGACGCGCTCAGCGGTTCGCCGCTCGACCGCCGCATGCTCTTCGACACCTTCCACGTCGGCCGCTCGAACCAGCTCGCCCACGCGGCCGCGCAACGCATCGCCACCGCGTCGTCGGACGAGCCGCTGATCTACAATCCGCTCTACATCCACGCGTCGGTCGGTCTCGGGAAGACGCATCTGCTGCAAGCGGTCGCCCATGCGGTAACCGCGCAGAAGCGACGCGTCATCTATCTGACCGCCGAAAAATTCATGTACGGCTTCGTGCTGGCCCTGAAGGCTCAGACCTCGCTCGCCTTCAAGGAGAGGCTGCGCGGCATCGACGTGCTGGTCATCGACGACATCCAGTTCCTGCAGGGCAAATCGATCCAGCAGGAGTTCTGCCACACGATCAACGCGCTGATCGACGCCCGCAAGCAGATCATCATCGCGGCGGACCGGCCGCCTTCGGATCTCGAGGCGCTGGAGGAGCGGGTGCGCTCGCGCCTTTCGGGCGGGCTCTGCGTCGAGATCGGCGCGCTCGACGAGGCGCTACGGGTCAAGATGCTCGAGTCGCGCGTCGCGGTGGCGCGCCTCAACGCGCCCGGTTTCGACGTGCCGCCGGCGGTGATCGCCTACGTCGCCTCGGTCGTCGAGACCAACGGCCGCGATCTCGACGGCGCGGTCAACCGGCTGATGGCCCATGCCTCCCTAACTCAGACGGCGCTCACCGTCGAGACGGCTGAAGCCGCAATCCGCGACCTCGTGCGCACCCGCGAGCCGAAGCGGGTCAAGATCGAAGACATCCAGAAGCTGGTCGCGACGCACTATAACGTGAGCCGCGCCGACATCCTCTCCTCTCGCAGGACCGCCAATGTCGTGCGTCCGCGCCAGATCGCGATGTATCTGTCGAAGGTCCTCACGCTGCGCAGCCTTCCCGAGATCGGCCGCCGCTTCGGCGGACGCGATCACACGACCGTGCTGCATGCCGTCCGCAAGATCGAGGGGCTGACCGGCAATGATCGCGTCCTGTCGGAGGAGCTCGAGCTCCTTAAACGCATGCTGCTTGACTGACGCTCAGGCGATACCTTCTTGAAGAAGGCGCGGGTGAGCACCACGCCGATCGCGGAGAACTTTGCGGAGGAGTTGCGCGAGCCCTGAGCGCGGCGGCCGTGCGGTGGGTGGGCTCACGCGTCCGAACGCACCCGCTTGATAGCGTGCACAATCTCGACGCTGGAGACCTTCTTTTGGAGAAGCCAGTGGTTGACCACCTGCCCCCTCTTCGACCGCTCGGCCTCCGACCTCCCCGCCCTCACGAAGGCGCGTAGAAACCGCCGCGCCTTGAGGTCAGCATAGTAGGACGACAGCGGTAGTCGGAGGCGGCCGACCCTGTCCCACGGGATGCCCGATCCGACGCCGTCCGCCGCCGACTCACGCGCCCTCGCCGTCGATCCTCTCTCGTTGCCCATGGCGATGTTCCCGCATGCACTCACGTCCTGCGATATAGGGTGGCGTGCCGGTACCGGTAGCGGAAGCCTGCCTCTCGACCGAGGCGCAACAGCAAACCTTTTTCCACCCACCACAACTTTTGAGCGCTGTGAATTGCGGGAATTCTGTGAGTTCTTTCCTGAGTTGCTGTCAGTTGCGTTGCTCGCGTGCCGCGTCTTTGCCTGTTCTTTTTCCTTGCGACGCTGCTGCTTCCGAACTGGTTCGGACGAGCGGAGGCCGGCGCCTTCATGATGCCCGAAGGCGCCGGGCAATTCATTGCCGGCGTTGGCTACGTCGAGGCGACGCGGCGCTTCGATGGTGCCGGCGACATCGGCGTCACGCCCGCCTTCCGCAAGGCCTACGCGAGCGGCTATCTCGAATACGGGCTCACGTCGACGACGACCCTGGTGCTGGCCCCCTCGGCCGAACGCGAGCGCGACTCGCCCGTCTCAAATTCTGCGATGGGAACCGATGGGAGCGCCGTAGGCCTTCGCCAGCAGATCTACGGCGCTCCAGGTGAGGTGGTCGCGCTTCAGGCGCTCTTCCAGCCGCCCATCGGCGGCACGCGCAACCTCGGAGCGGACGTCCGTCTGCTGTACGGCCGCGCCCTCTCGCTGTTTGGATGGAACGCCTTCGTCGATCTCGAGCCCGGCGTCCGCATCCGCGCCGATCCTTTTCCGAGCGAGGCGCGGCTCGACGTCACGATCGGCATTCGGCCGATCTCGCGCATCCTGATGATGATCCAGTTTTTCGCGAGTAGCGCGCCGCCCACGCATGCCTTGCCGAGCCTAGCTTACGGCAAGCTGCAAGGCAGCATCGTCTATGATCTTGCGCCCGCCTGGTCGATCCAGTTGGGCGCGGTGCGGACGATCGTTGGGCGCAATATCGTGCGCGAGACCGGCCCGATGGGCGCGATCTGGTACCGCTTCTGAGCACATCGCACAAAACTTCCATCAAGGTTGCAGATGTTCGAAATCCCTTGAGAACCTCCCTGGGGCGCATCTCAGCTACTCCGATCGAAATCAGCGGAGCTACATGCCCGCCGATCCGCCGTCGGAGCGGGGATCGTGGCCGGCTTCGAGTCGCCCGTCAGGACGACGGATGATCGCGCCGGCATGGCCGAAATTGTCTTCGTAAGGCCGCTCCGCCACATCGATGTCGTGCCCGGCACGCCGCAGCGCGGCCACGAGACTTTCGTCGAAGCGCGACTCCATCTTCACGTCTTCGTTGGGCGAGCCCCAGGTCCGGCCGAAGATGAAGCGCGGCTGATCGAGAGCGCAGGCGACGCTCTCGCCGCTCAGGATGCGGGTGAGAACCTGGGCCTGGAACTGCGGCTGGCCGTCGCCACCCATCGCGCCGTAGACGATCGTCCGACCGTCATCGAGCACCGCCAGGGGCGGGTTCAGCGTCGTGAACGGACGCCGCCCCGGCGCCAGCGGGTTCACCGCGGCGGGATCAAGCGAGAAGGAAATGCCGCGGTTCTGCAGCAGGACGCCGGTGCGCGGCAGCACGCAGCCGGAGCCGTATTCCCAGTAGATCGATTGAATGAAGGACACGGCGAGTCCGCTCGCGTCGATGGCGCCGAGCCACACAGTGTCGCCTTGCGCCGGCACGATCGGCCAGGCGCCGGCGCGGCTCATGTCGATCGCGTCGGCCTCGCGCTGCAGTGCCTCCCCGGTCAGGAAGTCCGCCGGTTCATGACGCAGACGGTCGTGGTCCGTGCAGACGACATTGCGGATCGCCAGGGCGCGTTTGGCTGCCTCGATCATCGCGTGGACGTAGGCGAAGCTACCCGGAAGGGGTGCGCCGAGCCGCTCTAAAATGCCGAGCAACACGAGGGCCGCGAGCCCCTGTGTCGGCGGCGGCGAATTGTACTGCGTGCGGCCGGGAAGGCGGAGCTCCAGCGGCATGCGCCAGACAGCGTGGTAGGCTTCGAGGTCGGCCCGGGTGCCCCCGGCCTCGATGCGATCCATGTCGGCGGCGATCTCGCGGCCGATGTCGCCGCGGTAGAAGTCGTCCAGCCCGGCGCGCCCGAGTTGCTCCAACGTCGCGGCCAGCGCCTCGGGCCGCCGCAGCGTTCCGGCCGGAGGGATCTTGCCGTCGACGAGGAAGGTCGCGGCGAAGCCCGGCGCGTCCTTCAACGTGTCGAAGGCAAGCGGCGTGGTGCGCGCCTCGGAAGGCGACTGCTTGTAGCCCTCGCGGGCGAGTTGCACCGCGGCGCCGAGCAGCTCCGCCAGCGGCAGTCGACCGCCGCCACGCTGCGCCATCTCATGGGCCAGGGCCCATCCGCCGACGGCGCCGGGGATGGTGACGGCGGCGTCTGGCCCGCGCGGCGGTATCGTGTCGTGGCCGATCGCGCGGTAGCGCTCTGGCGTGGCGCGCGATCCGGCCGGCCCGCAACCCTCGATGTAGCGCACCTTGCCGCGCGGCTCCCGGATCAGCCAGAAGCCGTCGCCGCCGATCGCGTTCATGTGCGGGTAGACGACGGCAATGGTCGCCGCCATGCCGATCATTGCCTCGATCGCGTTGCCGCCCTCGGCAAGGATCGCGCGGCCGGTCTCGGCCGCGTCCTGATGCGGCGCGGCGACGGCCGCCTTGTCGAAGAAGTGGCTCTCCAGCATGCCGCTCGCTACTTGATGAAGACGTAGATGTCGACTTGCAGGTTGGGGTCGTCCGCGGTCGTCAGGTCGGTGAGGTACTCTTCGATGTAGGGGTTGTCGACCTGGAGACCCTTGGCGTCGAGGTAGGCGGTGATGACGTCATAGGTCGAATCAATATCTTCGTAGGCGCCGCGGTGCTGGAATTTCAGCGCTTTGCCGGCCGGCGTGTCGGCGAAGGTGACGCCGTTGCCGAGATCGGTCTTGCTGCCAAGATCGGTCTTGCCGTTCGGCTTCGCTGAGACCGGCACCGCCGCTTGGTATTTGAAACCCTTTTCGTCCGGCGCGCTGAAGATCGTGATCGGGCGTCCGGTCGGCTTCAGACCGGCCTTGTCCATGGCTTGCTTCACGGTGTCGAGCGATGCCTTGATGGATTTGAAAGCATCGTCGTAGGACGAATCGCCGGACAGCATCGCGACTGGGCGCGCCTTGACGTCGACCGTCTCGGTCGTCGTGGTCTCCGGCGTCGTGGGTGAGGCGTTGGGCTCGATCTCGGTGGGGTTCCGCTTGCCCGTCGGTGCGAGCGTCGTCGCACCTGGCGTTCCGGGCGTAATCGTGGTCGGCACCGGGGGCGGCGCGGGCGTGGGCGGCGTTGCCGAGGTGGGCGGCGGTGTCTTTGTATCCGGCGCGGCCGGCTTCGGCGCGGTGTCGGTCGTCGGCGCGCTCGTCTTCGGCGATGGCGCCGGCGCGGCCGGCGCCGCGGGAGGCGGCGCCGCGGACGGCGGAGCTTGGGCGGATGGGGCCGCCGGCGTTGGCGTATTGGTCTGCGCGTTCGCCGCGGCGGTCCAGCCGACGGCGAGCATGAGCGCGGCGAAGAGGGTCCGCGAACGCCGTTCCACGAAGTTCTTCACCCGGCCACTCCCTTGCTAGCCGCACTACAACGCGCGGCACTGCGATACCCGACGCGATACCGAGAGCAAAGCGCTGGTTTGGCGGCCGACCGCAACCTGCTTGTATCCAGTCGCCCGGGCGCATCCGCTCCGAGCTTGACCGAGCCGGCGGATCATGGCCCAACGGCGCGATGAATGACCAAGCCCATCTCGGCCTACTCTCGGGTCGTCCCTTCGCCAAGATGAATGGCATCGGCAACGCGATCGTCGTGCTCGACCTGCGGGGCTTGGACCTCGTCGTCGACGCCGCCGAGGCGCGCACCATCGATGCCACGCCCGGTCTGCATTTCGACCAGCTGATGGCGATCCACGACCCGGCCGAGGCTGGCGCCGACGCCCACGTCCGCATCTACAACACCGATGGCTCGGCGTCCGGCGCCTGCGGAAACGGCACCCGCTGCGTCGCCTGGTTCATGCTGCGCGGCACGGATCGGGACGACCTCGTGCTCACCACGGCCACCGCGCGCGTCGCCTGTCGGCGGCGGGGCGCCCTGTCGTTCGCGGTCGACATGGGGGAGCCCACCTTCGACTGGCGGAAGATCCCGCTGCGCGACGACGATCAGGCATCGCTCGATCTCGCCGCCTGCGGGGCCTTCGACCGGCCGTTCGCGGTCGGCCTGGGCAATCCTCACGCGGTTTTCTTCGTCAAGGACGCCGATGCCGTCGATCTCGCCGCCGTCGGACCCGGCATAGAGCACGCGCCGGTGTTCCCGGAGCGCGCCAACATCTCCTTCGCGCAGGTGATCGACCGCGCGAGCATCAAGCTGCGGGTCTGGGAGCGCGGCGCCGGGATCACCCTGGGCTGCGGCACCGGAGCCTGTGCCGCGCTGGTCGCCGCCGCCGCGACCGGCCGCACGGACCGCGCCGCCACCGTCGAGCTGCCCGGCGGACGGCTGGCGATCGAGTGGCGCGAGGACGGACACGTCATCATGACTGGCGCGGTCGAGCTCGAACTCGAAGGCCGGCTCGGCGACGACGTGCGCCGAGAGCAGGCGGCGTGACGATGCCGCCGGTGGCCGCGGTCGAGGTCGTCAGCTTCGGATGCCGGCTCAACCTCGTCGAGGGCGAAGCGATGCAGCGCGCGGCGCAGGCGGCCGGCCGGCGCAACCTCGCCATCGTCAACTCCTGCGGCGTGACCGGCGAGGCCGCGCGCCAGGCGCGCCAGGCGATCCGCAGGCTGAAGCGCGAGGCGCCCGGCCGCGCGATCGTGGTGACGGGCTGCGCGGCGGCGATGGAGCCGGATCGCTTCGCCGCGATGGCGGAGGTCGACGCGATCGTCGGCAACCGCGGCAAGACCGATGTCGCGACATGGCGGGGCGGCTTCGCCGATCCGGCGCGCAGCCCGCTCGAGCAGGGTCACCAGGACCACACCCGGGCCTTCCTCGCCGTGCAGAACGGCTGCGATCATGCCTGCACGTTCTGTGCGATCCCGCAGGGTCGCGGCGCCTCGCACTCGGCACCCCTCGCCGAGATCGTCGCGGCGGCGGCGCGGCTTGCCGCGCATGGCTTCCGCGAGATCGTGCTTACCGGTGTCGATCTCACCTCCTACGGTGGCGACCTTCCAAAGCGCCCGACGCTGGGTGGTCTGGTTGGCGCCATCCTGCGCGATGTGCCGGCGCTCGAGCGGCTCCGGCTCTCCTCGATCGATTGCATCGAAGCGGATCCCGAACTTCGCGCCGCCTTCGCCGAGGAGGAGCGGCTGATGCCCTACCTGCACCTCTCGCTCCAGAGCGGGGACGAGATGATCCTCAAGCGCATGCGTCGCCGGCACACCGGTGCCGACGCCGTCGCCCTCTGCGCCGAGTTGCGTCGCCTGCGACCTGACATAGCCTTCGGCGCGGATCTCATCGCCGGCTTCCCGACCGAGACGGAGGCGATGGCGCAGCGCACCCGCGCGCTGATCGAGGATTGCGGGCTGACCTTCCTCCACGTGTTCCCGTTCTCGCCGCGGCCCAATACGCCGGCCGCGCGTATGCCGGCCGTCGCGCCGGGTCTCGCCAAGGAGCGCGCGCGGCAGCTGCGCGAGCTGGGCGACCGTGCGCTGCGCCGCCACCTTCGGGCGCAGATCGGCCGGCGCCTGCCGGTGCTGGCGGAGCGCGGCGGACAGGGGCGCGCGCCGGATTTCACCCAGGTCGCCATCGAGGCCGTTGCCGGCACCGTTACCGAGGTCGCCATCGCCGGCCACGATGGCCGCAAGCTGCACGGCAGGGTCGATCCGCCCGCTGGCGGGGAGCGCAAGCCTTCGGCATGCTTGGGTGAGCAGCAGGGTGAAGCGTGGGTTGCACAACGCGCCTTCTTCGGCGCGAGTGTCTCACAACGCCGTGTTGCCCAAGGCGTGTTGACGGGATGATCTTGGCCGGTGCCACGAGAAGGTTCGGCAGCGATGACCACTGATCTCCGCCGCGTGGCTCTCGCGCTCGTGTCCGTTTCGGACAAGACTGGGCTCGTCGAGTTCGCGCGAGGCCTCATAGCGCACGGCGTGGCGATCATCTCTACCGGCGGCACGCGCAGGGCGCTGAGCGAGGCCGGGGTGGAGGTAAAGGATGTGGCCGATGTAACCGGATTTGCCGAGATCATGGACGGCCGGGTCAAGACGCTGCACCCGAAGGTCCACGGCGGCCTTCTCGCGATCCGCGAGAACCCCGAGCACGAGGCGGCCATGTTGGCCCACAACATCCTGCCTATCGACCTCCTCGTCGTGAACCTCTACCCGTTCGAGGCGACGCTCGCCACCGGCGCCGGATACGAGGCGGCGGTCGAAAACATCGACATAGGCGGCCCGGCGATGATCCGCGCCGCCGCCAAGAACCACGCTGATGTCGCGGTTGTCGTCGAGCCGGAGGATTATTGCGCGGTCATCGCCGCGCTCGAAAAAGGCGGAACCGACCTTGCCATGCGCAAGCGGCTGGCGCAGAAGGCTTTCGCCCGCACCGCCGTTTACGATGCCGCAATCTCGAGCTGGCTCGCGGACGCGATCGGCGAGACCGCGCCGACCTACCGGGCCTTCGGCGGACGTCTGGTCGAGGCGTTGCGCTACGGCGAGAATCCGCACCAGCGCGCCGCCTTCTACGCCGGCGGCGAGGCGCGCCCTGGCGTCGCCACCGCACGGCAGGTGCAGGGCAAGCCGCTCTCCTACAACAACGTCAACGACACCGACGCGGCGCTGGAGCTCGTCGCCGAGTTCGCGCCGGCGAACGGCGCGGCGGTGGCGATCATCAAGCACGCCAACCCGTGCGGCGTCGCCAGGGCGGAGACGCTGCTTGCCGCCTACGAGGCCGCGCTGCGCTGCGACCCGGTCTCGGCCTTTGGCGGCATCGTCGCGCTCAATGGCCGGCTCGATGCCGCGGCCGCGCGCGAGATCGTGAAGATCTTCACCGAGGTCATCGTCGCGCCCGACGCCGACGAGGACGCCATCGCGATTGTCGCCGGCAAGCCCAATCTTCGGCTCCTGCTGACCGGCGCGCTGCCGGACCCGCGGGCGCCCGGACAACTGGTGCGCCCCGTCGCCGGCGGCTTCCTGGTGCAGGACCGTGACGGCGCCGCCTTCGATTGCGCGCTGCGGGTCGTCACCAAGCGGGCGCCGAACGAGGCCGAACGCGACGATCTGCGTTTCGCCTTTCGCGTTGCCAAGCACGTCAAGTCGAACGCCATCGTCTACGCCAAGGGCGGCGCCACGGTCGGGATCGGCGCCGGGCAGATGAGCCGGCTCGACGCCTCGAGGATGGCGGCGATCAAGGCGCGCGACGCGGCGAAGACGGCCAACCTTCCAGGGTCGCTCGCGCAGGGCTCGGTGGTGGCGTCCGACGCCTTCTTCCCTTTCGCGGACGGACTGCTCGCGGCCGCGGAAGCGGGCGCCACGGCGGTAATCCAGCCGGGCGGCTCGATGCGCGACGACCTCGTCATCGCCGCCGCCGACGCGGCCGGCCTCGCGATGGTGCTGACCGGAATGCGACATTTCCGCCACTGATCCCGGCAAATCTCAGCATCTTGTTAACTCTCTACCAATAAAGGCTGGATGCCCGCTGCCGGTCATCTTCTGTTCGGTTTTGCTGCCTACAGTCGTTTCCGCGGCGCAGATAGCGAACAAACTGAACTGAAGGATTGGTTATGCTTGTCAGTGAAAGGGACGCGATCGAGGGTGTCCGCGTGCTCTACCCGCTCGGGAAGATCAAGGCGGCCTCGGCTTGGCACGCGGCGGGTTATTCGCCGGTCTCGAACAACTGGCGCGAGCGTGTGCTGCTGGACCTAATCCGTCGCGCGGAAGACATCGACGCCGACGCGATCATCGAGGTCGGCTACGAGATCGAGCCAGTGGAAGGTCGTGACGAGCGCGGCATCGAGCTCGAGCGGGTCTGCGCCACCGGCATCGCCGTCAAGCTCGCCATCGCCGCCTGATCTCAAGAAAACCGCGGATGACGAAAGAGCCGGGGCCACACCCCGGCTCTTTCGCGTTTCGGGCGACGATCGGCCATCTTTCGAGGGCGCCCGGGGGCGAACCCGGACCGGTGCCGGGTTCTCGCTGCGCGACCCCCGCCAAGAGGGCGGCGAGAAAGCCCCTTACTTTCCGAGTCGGTCGTCCTTGTCGGCGCGGCCGCGGCCGAACAGCTGCTCATGTTCGAGGTCGGCGCGCTCGGCGGCGTAGAAGGCGCGCAGGAAGCGCTCGCTGTCTTGCTTCGGCACCGGCTCGGTCCAGCCGATTCGCCGGCTGATCTTGGCGACGATCTCGACGTAGAGCTTGTTCGTCTCGGCCGAGCGCGGCTGCCGCAGCAGTTCCTCGAGCACCTGCAGCTCGAACGTGCCGTAGGCCTTGAGCTGCCGCGGTGTGAAGGCGAAGGACGAGCTCTGCTCGGCGAGGTCGGGCGCGAGCACCCGCTTGGGCATATGGATGACCAGCGTGCCGCCGATGAGGTCGCCCGCGCGCAAGTGCTCGCTGTTGAAGAAGGGCAGCGCGGCGATCGCCGCGATCCAGCCGAAGATCGAGAGCTGCTGCCAAGTCTCGATGTCGCTCGTTCCCGCCAGGGACAGGAACAGAGTGAGCGGCAGGAAGAACTCGACCTCGCGCGTGAGATTGCGCGCGACCACCGCCGATGCGGTGAGCGCGCCGCCGCCGCGGTCGATCACCCGCAGGCTCATGATGTGCTTGCCCGGCGTGCGGCCGCGCCAGGCGAGCTCGAAGTGGATGAAGTAGAAGTTGCGGATCACGAAGGCGACGAACAGCACCAGCGTCCATACGACTTCGCTCGGCAGGCCGCGATGCAGCGCGAGCAGGATGCCGCCCGAGACGGCGACGGTGCCGACGATCAGGAAGACGATGTCGAGCACGAAGGCGCCGATACGCTCGCCGCGGCGCGCGAGCTCGACGCGCAGCGCCACGCCCTCCGGGCTGACGATCTGGTGGATGCGGCGGCGCGACCCCTCGAAGAGGAGGGCGACGCGGTCGACCGGCGCGCCGTCGGCGGCGAGATCGCTACGAGACATGCTGCCGAGAGACATGCTGGCGACAGATGTGGCCGTGGCTACGCGGCATCGCGCACCCTTTCGCGACCCGAGAGGAAGTAGACCAGCCACAGGCATGCGGTGACGGCGGCGAAGGCGAAGCGTCCCTGCGTCGTATCCACGAGCTGGCGGCAGCCGCCCTCGATAAGGCCGGCGATGAACAGCATCAGCACCGCCCCGCCGCCGAGCTGCGCCGCCTCGCGGCCGTAGATCGCCAGGCTGTCGAGCCTGGAGTAGCGCCCGGGGAAGAGGATCTTCTCGGCGAGAACGAGGCCGCCGGCGCTGGCGACGACGAAGGCGCCGATCTCCGTCACGCCGTGAATGGAAATCCAGCCGAGACAATCGACGAGCAGCCCTCGGCGGGCATGCAGCTCGAGAAAGCTGCCGAGGCTCAGGCCGTTGTCGATCAGCAGCAGCAGGGTCGGCACCCCGGCGAGGAAGCCGAGACCGAAGCCCATCAGCGCGATCACCGAGTTGTGGCGAAACAGCATGTTGGCGAAGACGACGAACGCCTCGGTGAAGCCCTGCCAAGGACGGAACAGCTCGTCGCGGCGGATCTGCTCGGCGGTCGACGACGTGCTCAGCCCGTTGATGTCGCCGTTGAAGGCGCGAAACCAGCTCTCGTCGTTGGTGGCCAGCATGTAGCCGCCGGCGGTGCCGACGACGAAGGCGGCGAAGGCGATCAGGATGTGCCAGCGCGCCTCCCGCACCGCCCGTGGGAAGCCGCGCGTCAGGAACTCGCCGAAGCTCTGCAGGATGCCCTTGCGCGGTCCGTAGACGGCAAGGTAGGCGCGCAACGAAAGATCTTCGAGGTAGCGCAGCAGGTTGCGGTCGAGCGCAATCGAGCGCGCCACCGAGAGGGAGGAGACGGCGCCGCGGTAGAGCACCGGGAGGCGCTGCATCTCCTCGGCGGACGGCCCGCGGATGCCACGTTTCTCGACGGTGGCGAGGATGCCCTCGAGTTCGCTCCAGCCGGCCTCGCGCCCCTTGCGGAACTCGGCGCTGCGAAGCATCAGCGCCGGACGCCTGACGGGTCGCGTGTCGAGGTCGATAGCGGTCATGTCTGTACCCGAGCCGTGGCCAAGAGGTACGTGCAGACCGGGTCCGATGACAAGCCCCGAGCGAAAGGCGCCCGTTCGGCCGCGAACGAGGCCAGCGCCGCGACGGCTATTCGACCTATTCGCCCAGCACGTCGAGGAGCCGCGTCGTGAACTGTCGCACGGCGGCGCGCTCGCCGCCCATCGCGTCGGCCAGGGACGCGCCGATCAAGCTGTCGGCGAAGGCCAGCAATGTCACCAGCGAGACCATCTGCCGCGCGCGGCGTGCGGCCCCGGCACCCTCGAGATGCGGCTCCAGCGCGGCGACGAGGTCACACATCGTCGCCGCCATGCCGGCCTCGTCGTAGGGCGCGCCGGTCACCAGCGACCATGCCATCAGCATGCCGATCCCGCCTTCCGCGTAGGCGTCGAACACCTGGTCGACAATGGACGGCAAGCCGGCCGCGATAGCCTCGCCGCTGGTGATGATCGCGGTGATCCGGCGGGTCAGGTCCTGCACCATCAGGTCTTTCAATTGCGCCTGGAACGCCTCCGCCGAGCCGAAATGGTGGATCAGGTTGGCGTGGCTCATGCCGAGGGCGGCGCCGATCGCCTTGAGCGTGATCGCGCCGGGACCGTCCGCGATCAGCAGCCGCCGCCCGACCTCGAGCGCATCGCGGCGAACCGCCTCGGGCTTGCGGCGACGCTCGATCGGCGAGGGCGCGTTTATTGACATAGATGTAAGTTACTCTATGCTTTAGACGTTGTGAAGGTGGAGAAGGCGCGATGCCGGCACGACCCTTCCGCGAAGCTGTGCGATCCTACGGGAGCTGAGATGAACGAGCATTTCGACGTCATCGTCATCGGCGCCGGCCTGTCCGGTATCGGTGCAGGCTATCACCTGCAGACCCAGGCGCCCGGAAAGACCTATTGTATCCTCGAGAGCCGCGAAGCGATCGGTGGAACCTGGGATCTGTTTCGCTATCCCGGCATCCGCTCCGACTCTGACATGTATACGCTCGGCTATTCCTTCAAACCCTGGGATGACGGCAAAGCCATCGCCGACGGCGCCTCGATCCTCTCCTACGTGCGCGAGACCGCGCGGGAGCACGGGATCGACCGGAACATCCGCTTCCGCCACGGCGTCAAGCGCGTCGACTGGTCGTCGGCCGACGCAGCGTGGACGATCGAGGCGGAGGGGCCGGACGGACAGCCGCTGCGCTTCACCTGCGGCTTCATCTTCACCTGCACCGGCTATTTCGACTATGACGGCGGCTACACGCCGGTCTTCTCGGGGACGGAGCGCTTCAAAGGGCGGCTGGTGCACCCGCAGAGGTGGCCCGAGGATCTCGACGTCGCCGGCAAGCGGGTGGTGGTGATCGGCAGCGGCGCCACGGCCGTCACCCTGGTGCCCGCGATCGCCGAGACCGCGGCGCACGTGACGATGCTGCAGCGCTCGCCGACCTACGTGGTGTCGCGCCCCGCCGAGGATGCGCTGGCCAACAAGCTGCGACGCTCGCTTCCCAAGAAGCTCGCCTACGGCGTGGTCCGCTGGCGCAACGTGCTGCTGACGATGTTTTTCTTCAATCTCGCCCGCTCCAAGCCGGAAAAGTTCAAGAAGGGCGTCATCGATGCGGTGAGCAAGGAGCTCGGGCCCGACTACGACGTCGCGACCCATTTCACGCCGCGCTACAATCCCTGGGACCAGCGTCTCTGTCTGGTGCCGGACGCCGACCTCTTCCGCTCGATCAGGGCGGGCAAGTCCGAGGTCGTCACCGACACGATCGACACCTTCACCGAGCTCGGGCTGCGGCTCACGTCCGGCCGCGAGATCGAGGCCGACGTCATCGTCACCGCGACGGGCCTGCAGCTGAAGCTGCTCGGCGGCATCTCGATCAACATTGACGGCAGACCGGTCAACCTCGCCAAGTCGATGAGCTACAAGGGCATGATGTATTCCGACGTGCCGAACCTCGCCACGGCGCTCGGCTATACCAACGCGTCGTGGACACTGAAAAGCGACCTCACTTGCGTCTACGTGTGCCGGTTGCTCAAGTACATGGACCAGAAGGGCTACGACTGGTGCGCGCCGCGCCGCAACGATCCCTCGATGACGGAGGCGCCGTTGCTGAACTTCACCTCGGGCTACGTCCAGCGTTCGATCGACCAGTTCCCGAAGCAGGGCTCTAAGACGCCCTGGAAGCTCTATCAGAACTACCTGCTCGACTACGCGACGCTGAGGCTCGGCAAGGTCGACGACGGCGCGATGACCTTCGGGCGTCGCGAGGCGGCGGAGAAGCGCGCGGCTTGAGCGACGGCCGAACCAGATTTTGAAGGAGGACGCGCTCGATGCGTCCTCCTCCGCGAAAACGGGGAGGTACGGCCGACGGCAGGTGGTGGCGGCCACCTAACCGCCGCCGGTTATCTGGCTCTCTTTAGCGAGCCTGAAGAGGCAGGCAGCCCTATCCTCGACCATGTTTCGCGCTTCGCCCCGGCTACCCTGCGCTTCGCAGGGGAGATTCACTATTCCGGGTCGCATCTAAACGGGTCTAATCGCCGCCGGTTCGCGAAAAGCGTTGCCCGAGGAAGATCGGGTCGATGGCCTGCCAGTCGCCGTCGTTGCCGAACTCGCCACTCGACTGGAGCGACAGCATGTCGGCGAGGCGGTTGCGGGCACGGTTGACGCGGCTTTTCATCGTGCCGACGGCGCAATTGCACACGCTCGCCGCTTCCTCGTAGGAGAGGCCGGAAGCGCCAATGAGGATCAGCGCCTCGCGTTGATCGGTCGGCAGGCGCTGGAGAGCCGAGCGGAAGTCGAGAAAATCCATGTGACCATGCTGGGCCGGCGCGGCGGCGAGCTTCGCGGCGATCGCGCCGTCGGTGTCGGCGACTTCGCGGCGGCGCTTGCGATACTCGGAATAATAGATGTTGCGCAGAATCGTGAAGAGCCAAGCCGGAAGGTTCGTGCCCTCGACAAAAGAGCCGAGATTGCTCCAGGCCTTGACCAGGGTCTCTTGCACGAGGTCGTCGGCGCGGTCTGGATTGCCGGAGAGGGAGACGGCAAACGCGCGGAGGTTTGGAATGACAGCGATCAGATCGGCTTTCATCTGAGCGCTTGCAACGGGTCGGGACGAGGGGCTTACCGCTCCAGTCACTTGCTGCCTTTAGTCTGGATTGGAACGCCCTTCGCCGGCCCGGCAAGGTCATCGAGGTTCTTCAGGAGATCGAGAAAGCGGTCGGGGACAGGCTGCTCCAGTACATCGTTATAGACTGACCGCAGTTGTCGTCCAATCTGGTCGGAGATCTCCGGCTTTGCAGTCGTTTTTTTGACACGAAGTGACGACAAAGGCTTACCTCGTTGTTGGCGTCGCGACGACACGAAGCCTCGCACCGAATTCGAAAGAAAGTGTCTCTAGACCGCCCAGGTTGACAAAGGCCGCAGTCTGTCAAAGCGTCGACCCTCGAACCGTGTTATACGAAAGTGTCGGACCTATCAGAACGTCGTGCACCATTACGCGGCAGCTATGGAACGCGGCAAGCGCGAAATTAATTCGGGCTTGCGGAACCCAACACGGCGTCTAACGTTCGGGCGCTTGGCCGAGGCTGACAGCTTCTCCTCCGCTGGCGTTTCTGCAATAATCTGTTAAGCGTCGGTTGGGTCGAGAGGAAGAGGAAGAATGTCCGTCTCACAAGCAATCGCCTCTCACATCCCTTACCTTCGTCGCTTCTCTCGCGCCCTCACCGGCAACCAGGCCGGGGGCGATGCTTACGTTCTCGCCACGCTCGAAGCCATTGTCGCCGACCCGACGGGTTTTGAAGGCGGTCATGACGTTCGAGCCTCCCTCTACAAGGCCTTCCTCCACGTTTGGCGCTCGATGCCTGTGAACGAGCACACCGAACAGATCGAGCTCTCCGGCGACGAGCATGGCGCACAGCGCAATCTCGAGGCAATCTCGCTGCGGCCGCGCATCGCGTTTCTGTTGAGCTCACTCGAAGGCTTCGACACTGCGGAAGTTGCTCGCGTGCTCGAGTGCACGCCGGCCGAGGCTGCGGCGTTGATCGATACTGCCGGCAAGGAAATCGCCAATCAGATCCGCACTGATGTGCTCATCATCGAGGACGAGCCGTTCATCGCGCTCGATCTGCAGACGCTTGTCGAGGAACTCGGCCACCGTGTTGTGAACGTCGCCCGCACGCACACCGAGGCGGTCGATGCCGTGAGCAAGGATCGCCCAGGCCTTATCCTTGCCGACATCCAGTTGGCCGACGGCAGTTCTGGGCTCGAAGCGGTCAACCAGATCCTCGATTCGTTCTCTGTGCCGGTGATCTTCATCACGGCTTACCCGGAGCGCTTCCTGACCGGCGCGCCTCCTGAGCCTGCTTTCCTCATCACCAAGCCGTTCGGGGTCGACAGCCTGAAGGCGGTGATCAGCCAAGCGTTATTCTTCGACCGTCGCTCCCACCGCAAGGAAGAGCCGGAAGCGCAGACTGCCGGCTAAATCTCCCCGACGTCGTCGGTCGGCGCTCCCATGCCGCCGAACAACCCCGCCATCGAGATAAGCGAAGCGAGCGTCTCGGTCGAGATAAAGGCCTTCCAGGTCTTCCAGGTCCGTCCCAGCAGGAAGCCCACGACTATCGCCAGCCCGACCAATGGGATCGGGCCTATTTTCTTGGCCAGTGTGCCGCCGGCAAGCACGGCGAACTGCTCGCGGCGCAAGCCGAGCTGTCCGAGAAGACGCATGAGCGGGCTGGTGAAGCGGTCGATCTGCTCATCAAGCTCAGGGGTGGGCGCTGATGCCGCTTCGGCCGCCACCTTCTTGGAGTGCCCGTCGCGCATCGCCACGGCCAGCGCCGTTGCGGCAACGACGAAGTACAGCAACGCTACCGCGAGCGCCCCGGCAATCGGGCCGGCCAGCATCGCGATCCAAAGGTCGAACGCGAACGTCAAAGCGACGACCACGACGAGCATGCAGACCGCCGCAACAACAAAAAGCGCGAGCTTCCGGAGGAGGCGCGCGCTGATGGCCGAGACTTGGTCGATCAACGGCGCGACCGCGCCGCCGAGGAGCCTTGTAAGGAGGCCGAGCATTACAAGGAGCGGCTCAACAACCCCATCAGCAGGCCCGCAATTGCCGCGACGACAACAGCCGTCAGAGGATTTCGCTCGATCCGCGTCTCGACATCGGAGCTGAACGAACCGAACCGATCCTGTGCGTCCGAGGCGTGATCGGCCATGCGGTCGCGAAGATCTGACGCCTTGTTCGAAAAGTCGTTACGCGCGTCCGACGCCCGGCTCGCGAATTCGTCGCGGGTCCTGGACGCATGCTTCGACGCGCGATCCTTCGCTTGGCCGAAAATGGTGTAGGCCTGATCGCTGGCATCGCTCGCGCGGTGCCGCAAGAGATCGGACACGGAACCGGTGAGCCGGGCGATGTCGTCCCTTAGCGACGCGAGATCCGAGGCGAAATCCTCGGAAGCCTGATTAACTTTCCTATCCGCCATAGTATCCTCGCGACTAACGGCAGCTCTTGCTGCGTTGCGTGATACCGAACGCGGCCTCACGAATGCGGTTCCTGCGGTCGCCGCAGGGGCTGTCAAGCGGCGGAAGGCCGAGCGATAACCGGAGCATCCGCCGGCGTGGTCGGATCGACGATGTCCGGGTCGCCGGCCGGAGGGGACGGCTCCGTCGGATCACCGATCGGCGGCGGCGGCGGCTCCGTCGGTTCGGGCCGCGGCTGCCCCGGCTGTCTGCCGGGCATCGGCTCGTTCGGGGCCTGCTGCATGACGAGATCGCTCATGACGCCTCCTGTTACACCGCCTATCGGTAACGTCGAAGCGGCAAGGCCCAACGGAGGGTATCGCCGAGCCTGCGCGTCCGAGCGGAACCGGGCGAAAGCGACGTTGTTTTTGCACTATACGCGTCCGCGGGAGTCAATGTATGCCGCCTCGTCCGAGTTGGAAGGGCTACCTGAAGCTCTCGCTGGTCTCCTGCCCGGTAGCTCTCTACCCGTCAGCGAGCGCCAGCGAGAAAGTCTCGTTCCACATGCTTAACGGCGATACCGGAAATCGGCTGAAGCAGCAGTACGTCGATTCCGAGACTGGCGACGTGGTCGAGCGCGACGATCGCGTCAAAGGCTACGAGGTTTCGAAGGGCGATTACATCGTCATCTCCGACGAGGAGCTAGCAGACGTCAGGATCGGGTCGAGCCACACGATCGACATCGAGAAATTCGTTCCCAAGGCCGAGATCGACCCGCTCTACTTCGACAACAACTACTATCTCGCGCCCGATGACAAGGTCGGTGAGGAGGCGTTCGCCGTCATCCGCGAGGCGATGCGCCAGCGCGACATGGTCGGCATCGCCCGCGTCGTGCTGTTCGGAAAGGAGCGCATGGTGATGATCGAGCCACGGTCGAAAGGCATGGTCGGCACCACCCTGCGCTACGCCTACGAGGTGCGCGCCGACGGTGCCTATTTCGACGAGATCCCTGCGGTCGACCTCTCGAAGGAGCTGCTCGCCCTCGCCTCGCACATCATCGATACCAAGGCCGGCAAGTTCGAGCCGTCCGAGTTCAAGGACCGTTACCAGGATGCCGTCGTCGAGCTGATCCGCGCCAAACAGAGCGGGCGCCCGTTGCCGACCGAGACGGCCGGCCCGCGCCCGAGCAACGTCGTCAACCTCATGGATGCCTTGCGCCGCAGCCTCGGGCAGGATGGCGGCACGCGGAAGGGCGGCGACGCGGCCAAGGCCGAAGTGGCAACTGCGGCCGATACCAAGAGCAGCGCCAAGAAGACGGCGCCGGCCAAGGCGAAAGCGTCCAAGGCGCCGGCTCGCTCCGCCGCCAAGGCCGTGCCTGCTGCGACCAAACGGTCGACGCGCAAGGCATCCTGACCTTTTGCGGGTGCCGGGCTTTCCATAGCGCCGACCGCGCGCTAAGCGGACGAATGATCGGTTCGCGAAAGGCTCACCCGACGATGTCGTCAGATCCCCGCCAAGATATCAGCAAGAACCAGGTCGAGGCAAAGCAAGGGACCAATCGGCCAGGCGTCATCTATGTCCTGATCGCCAGCGTCATCCTCGTCATCGTGGCCTTCGCGATCGTTTGGGCAACGACGAAGAAGTAGCTCAGGTGGCGCGTGTCCGCGGGTGGTTCGCGCGATAGCTCTCGAGCAGGCGCGCGCCGTCGACGGCGGTGTAGATCTGCGTCGTCGAGAGCGACGCATGGCCGAGCAGTTCCTGGATCGTCCGCAGGTCGCCGCCTCGGCTGAGGAGATGCGTTGCGAACGAGTGGCGAAGGGCATGAGGCGTCGCACTGTCGGGGAGCTCCAGCGCGCCGCGCAGCCGCTCGACTGCGAGCTGGATGATGCGGGGCGAGAGTGCCCGTCCGCGCTCGCCGATGAACAAGGGTCCCTCCGGCGGGAGGGCCATCGGGCAGAGCGCGAGATAGCGTTCGATCGCCTGCTGCACGGGGATTATCACCGGCACCTGTCGCATCTTGCGTCCTTTGCCGAGCACCGTCAGCGCGTCGATGCCGCCGACCGGGGCATCCATGCGCTTGATCGCCAATGCCTCCGAAATGCGCAGCCCGGCTCCGTAGAGCAGCGAAAGCACGGCGGTGTCGCGGGTGCGCGTCCAGGTCGGCCGCGTCTCGCCGATGAAGCCGCCGCCGGACACGACATCGCGGGCGAGACCGGCGCTGAGCGGTTTAGGGAGAGTCCGCGGCAGTTTCGGCGCGCGCACGGCAGAGAGCGCGGTCGTTGCGGCGAAGCCCTCGCGCTCGCAGAAGCGCGTGAAGGAACGGATGCCGGCGAGCTGGCGCAGCAGGGAGCGGTTGCAGACGCTGTCCTGCCGCCGCCGCGCGAGAAAAGAGCGGATATCCGACGCGGTCAGCGCGTCGATGGTCGCGAGGTTCGGCCGCTCGCCCTGGAACTCGGCGAGGAAGGTGATGAACTGGCGCAGGTCGCGCGCGTAGGCGTCTAGGCTGTGCCGCGAGAGGCGCCGCTCCCCCGTGATGTAGCCGCACCAATGGTGCGCGGCCTCGGCGAGGTCGGCTTGCGCAGGGTGGAAGACGAGCCGCGTCGGATCGGGATCAGCCATCGCGCCAGACTAAACGGGAAATGCTGCGATTCGGTGAGTCGGCGCGCGCCCCCCCCCGCGAGCCTGGCGCCGAGCTTGGCACGCGATCCAAGCCAAACCTAAATGTGAGCGGTGCGACTGCGCCGCTGGAGAGTCACGCCGTACACTTGCATGCATCGCCTGCCGTCTGTCTCGGGTTGTGTCTTGTCGCGGAACCGGCTACGAGGCGATGCACCGCGGCAACACACGCGCTTAATCCTGCGCTCGCCTGGCCCGATCTCGACGGTTCGGCTGATGCGCGGCCTAGGGTCTCAAAGGAGCCACGGCCACCCATGGATCATCTCCAGCCACGGTTAATCCCCATGAATCGCCGCCGCCGTATCTACGAAGGCAAGGCCAAGGTTCTGTACGAGGGCCCCGAGCCGGGCACGCTCATCCAGCATTTCAAGGATGATGCGACCGCCTTCAACGCCAAGAAGCACGAGGTGATCGACGGCAAGGGCGTTCTCAACAACCGTATTTCCGAATTCATCTTCCAGAACCTCAACGACATCGGCGTGCCGACGCATTTCATCCGCCGCCTCAACATGCGCGAGCAGCTGATCCGCGAGGTCGAGATCGTGCCGCTCGAGGTAGTGGTGCGCAACGTCGCCGCCGGTTCTCTCGCGACGCGTCTCGGCATCGACGAGGGTACCCAGCTGCCGCGCTCGATCATCGAGTTCTACTACAAGAACGACGCGCTGAACGATCCGATGGTGTCGGAAGAGCATGTCACCGCCTTCGGCTGGGCGAGCCCGCAGGAGATCGACGACATCATGGCGCTGGCCATCCGCGTCAACGACTTCTTGTCCGGCCTCTTTCTCGGCGTCGGCATCCGCCTCGTCGACTTCAAGATGGAATGCGGCCGGCTGTGGGAAGGCGAGATGATGCGGATTGTCGTCGCCGACGAGATCTCGCCCGATTCGTGTAGGCTGTGGGACATCAAGTCGAACGACAAGCTCGACAAGGACCGCTTTCGCCGCGACATGGGCGGCCTCGTCGAGGCCTATACAGAGGTGGCCCGTCGGCTCGGGATCATGCAGGAGAACGAAACGCCGCGCGCGGCCGGCCCCAAGCTGGTGAAATAGGCGGACCTGCCTCTTCAAGGAACGACAAAAAACCGGGGCCAAGCCCCGGTTTTCTTTTTGAGTGGCTTCGGCGCCCGAACAGCGGATCGCTCAGGAACGCCAGGATCCACCGGCCCAACCTTAAAACGCCGGTTGCCGAGGGGCGCCCCGCATGGCTAATGGTCTTAACAATAAAGGACGCCTCGAGGAATACGCGCCCATGGTCACCGACGTCGTCGACGCCGAAACCGGAGTTGCGAACGACACTGCTTCGACGGTCGCGACCGCTTCGGCGGACGCAACTGCTTCGACGGGCGCGACATCGGCGAAGGCCGCCTCTTACATCGGTGGTGCAGCGCGCTGGTTCCAGCTCGGCGCCGGCATCGTCTGCATGGCGATGATCGCCAATCTTCAATACGGCTGGACGCTGTTCGTCGATCCAATCTCGAAGGTGCACGGCTGGGCTCGCGCCGATGTCCAGTGGGCCTTCACCTTCTTCGTCCTGACGGAAACCTGGCTCGTTCCGGTCAAGGCATGGTTCACCGACCGCTACGGCCCGAGACCGATCGTAATGGTCGGCGCCCTGCTGATCGCCGGCGCATGGGTCATCGATTCCTACGCCGCGTCGCTTCCGGTGCTCTACCTCGGCGCGGTAGTCGGCGGCCTGGGCGCGGCGGCGATCTACGGGACCTGCGTCGGCAATGCGCTGAAGTGGTTCCCCGACAAGCGCGGGCTCGCGACTGGAGCGACGGCCGCCGGGTTCGGTGCCGGCGCGGCTCTGACCGTCGTGCCGATCGGCAGAATGATCGCGTCAAGCGGCTACCAGCACGCCTTCCTGGTTTTCGGCATCGGTCAGGGCATCGTCGTCTTCATCGTCGCGCTCTTCCTCAGCGGACCGTCCGTGCTTCATCCGCCCTTGCCGAAGCGTCTGTCGATCCCGCAGGCCAAGCGCAGCATCAAGCCCGGTCAAATGGTGCAGAAGGGCGTGTTCTGGCTGCTCTACCTGATCTTCGTCCTGGTCGCGGCCGGCGGCCTGATGACCGCTGCGCAGATCGCGCCCATCGCCGCCGACTACGGCATCGCGAAGGCGCCCGTGTCGATCGCCGGCTTCACCATGGTGGCGTTGACCTTCGCCTTGTCGCTCGATCGCATCCTTGATGGGATGGGGCGTCCGCTGTTCGGCTACATGGCGGACCGCATCGGGCGCGAGAACACGATGGGGATCGCCTTCTCGGTCGCGGCGCTCATGCTGCTGTTGCTCGGCACGCTCGGGCGCGATCCGCTCGTCTTCGTGCTTGCGTCCGCCTTCTACTTCCTAGTGTTCGGCGAGATCTACAGCCTCTTTCCCGCGACCTGCGGCGACACGTTCGGCTCGCGCTACGCCACCACCAACGCGGGCCTGCTCTACACGGCGAAGGGCTTCGCGGCCCTCTTGGTGCCGCTCGCGAGCGTTCTTGCCACCTCCCACGGCTGGAAGACCGTTTTCCTGATCACGGTCGGCCTCAACGCCTGCGCCGCGATCCTGGCGTTGTTCGTGTTGAAGCCGATCCGCAAGCGCTATATCGCCGACAGCTTCATCATGCGCTGACGTCGGACCCCCAAATGCGTTGGATCTCCTATTCCCTGGACGGCAGGACCGGGTTCGGCTCCCTCGACGGCGACATCATCGAGGCCTTCTCGGGCGACATGTTCGCCAATCCTACCGCCACCGGCGACACACTTCCGATCGCCACGGTCAAGGTCGGCCTGCCATGCTGGCCGTCCAAGCTGATCGCCCTATGGAACAACTTCAACGCCGCCGCGGAGAAGCAGGGGTTGGAACGGCCGGTGGCGCCGCTGTTCTTCGTCAAGCCGCCAAATACCTATCGTGCCACGGGCACGACGATCGCCGTGCCGGAAGCGGCAGGCCGCATCCTGTTCGAGGGCGAGCTCGGCATCGTCATCGGCAAGGCCGCTCGCGACGTCTCACCGACGGCGGCGGCGGCGCACATCTTCGGCTACACCTGCGTCAACGACGTCACCGCGCTCGCCGTGATCAAGGCCGACCCAAGCTTTCCGCAGTGGACCCGCTCGAAGGGCTTCGACGGATTTGGACCATACGGCCCGGTGATCGCGACGAACCTCGATGTGGCAAGCGCCTCGGTGCGCGTGCTCGTCAACGGCCGCGAGCGGCAGAACTACCAGCTGGCGGACATGATCTTCGGGCCGGCGGAGATCGTCTCGATGATCTCCCAGGGCCTGACGCTGGAGCCCGGCGACATCATCGCCTGCGGGACCTCCAACGGCGCCGGCCCGATCCCGAAAGGCGCGACGGTCGACGTCGTCATCGAGGGCATCGGTACGCTGTCGAACAGCTTCAGCTGAGCTAAAGTGATGATCCGACTTGAAACGATGCGGCGTTCCGTGCCCTGTCCCGCTAGAAGGCCGCGCGCGGGAGGTGCGAGATCAACGCACGGATTGGAACCATGAGCCCATGAGCATTGCGATCGTCGGCGCGGGGGCCATCGGCGGCTACCTCGGCGTGCGGCTCGCCAAGGTCGGCGAGGACGTCACTTTCATCGCCCGCTCCAACGCCGAGGCGATCGCACGCAAGGGCATGCGGCTGATCGAGGAGGACGGCAGCGAGCATCACGCCGACACTTTCAAGGCCACCCGCTCGATGGCGGAAGCCGGGCCGCACGACGTCGTGCTGCTGACCGTCAAGGCTCATCAGGTCGGCCCCATCGCGGCCGATATTGAGCACCTCATCGGGCCCGATACGATCGTGGTGACGATGCAGAACGGCATTCCATGGTGGTACTTCTCCGAAGGCCACGGTGGCCAGTATGCCGGCAAGCAGCTCGAGACGGCCGATCCTGGCGGCCTGATCGCGCGGCATCTCGATCCCAAACGCGTGATCGGCAGCGTCGTCTACCCGGCCGCAGTGCTGACCGATCCGGCGACGGTCAAGGTGATCGAAGGCAACCGGTTCGGTCTCGGCGAGCTCGACGGCTCGAAGAGCCAGCGCGTCACGGCGTTATCCCAGACCCTGGTCAAGGCAGGCTTCAAGGCGCCCGTGACGACCGACATCCGCGGCGAAATCTGGCTCAAGCTGCTCGGCAACGCCTCGTTCAACCCGATCTCCGCGCTGGCGCATGCGACGCTCGAGGACATCTGCCGTTTCCCCGAAACGCGCCGGCTCGCACAGGACATGATGAGCGAAGCGCAGGAGATCTGCCGCGAGCTCGGCGTCACGTTGCGCGTCTCGATCGAGAAGCGGATCGCCGGCGCAGAGAAGGTAGGCGCCCACAAGACGTCGATGTTGCAGGATGTCGAGGCCGGCCGCCCGCTCGAGCTCGAAGCGCTCGTCGGCTCGGTGATCGAGCTCGGCCGGCTGACCGGCACGCCGACCCCGCACATCGACACTGTTTATGCCCTGATGAGGCTGCTGGCGCAAAGCCTCGAGGCGGCCAAAGGGCGGCTGTCCATCGCGGCGGCAGCCTGAGCGACGACCGAAGGAACAGAGCCATGGCCGCCAAGACCCTCCACGATCTCGTCAAGGGCGGTGCCGACGGCGCCATTGCCCTGTCCTCGCCCGGCGGCGTACCGCTGACCTTCGCCGCGCTGCGCGGCCTCGTCGACCAAACGATCGCCTCCCTCAACGCAAAGGGCATCGGTCGCGGCGACCGCGTCGCCATCGTGCTCGCCAACGGGCCGGAGATGGCGACCGCCTTCATCGCGGTCGCGGCCGGCGCGACGTCCGCCCCGCTCAACCCGACCTATAAAGCCGACGAGTTCGAGTTCTACATGAGCGACCTCAACGCCAAGCTGTTGATCGTCGCGGAGGGCGACGAGACGCCGGCGGTCGGCGTGGCCCAGACGCTCGGCTTGCCGGTGGTCCGCCTCGTCGCGAAACCCGACCACGGTGCCGGCAGCTTCGTGCTGCGCTTCCCGGCCGGCTCGGCAGCGCCCGCGGCGCAGGGCGGCGCGGCGGAGCCGGACGACATCGCGCTGGTGCTGCACACGTCGGGCACGACGTCCCGCCCGAAGATCGTGCCGCTGCGCCAGTCCAACGTGTGCGCCTCGGCGCGCAACATCGCCACGACCCTTGCTTTCACGGCGCAGGATCGCGGCCTCAACATCATGCCGCTGTTCCACATCCACGGGCTCATCGCCGGCATTCTCGCGCCGCTCTCGGCGGGCGGCCAAGTTTCGTGCACGCCGGGCTTCAACGCGCTCAAGTTCTTCAGCTGGATGAGCGAGGCGAGGCCGACCTGGTACACCGCGGTCCCAACGATGCATCAGGCGATCGCCTCGCGCGCCGGCCGCAATGCCGAGGTCATCGAGGCCAACCGGCCACGCTTCATCCGCTCGTCGTCGTCGTCCATGCCGCCCCAGGTGATGAAGGAGATTGAAGACGTCTTCGGCGCGCCGCTCATCGAGGCCTACGGGATGACCGAGGCGGCGCATCAGATGGCCTCCAATCCGCTGCCGCCGAGGCCGCGCTATCCGGGCTCCGTCGGCCTTGCCGCGGGTCCCGAGATCGCGATCGTCGACGGGGACGGCGAGCCGCTGCCTGCGGGCGAGATCGGCGAGATCGTCATCAAGGGCGACAACGTCCTGGCGGGCTACGAGAACAACGAGACGGCCAATGCGGAAGCCTTCACCAAGCACGGCTGGTTCCGAACCGGCGACCAAGGCCGCTTGAACCCGGAGGGCTACCTCTCGCTCACCGGCCGGCTGAAGGAGATCATCAACCGCGGCGGCGAGAAGATCTCGCCGCGCGAGGTCGACGAGATCATCATGGATCACCCGGCGGTGGCGCAGTGCGTCTGCTTCGGCGTCCCGCACGACAAGCTCGGCGAGGAGGTCGCCGCGGCTGTCGTGCTGCGCGATGGCCAGCACGTCGAGGAGAAGGAACTGCGCGGCTTTCTCCTGCAGCATCTCGCGCCCTTCAAGGTGCCGACGAGGATCCTGATCCTCGACGAAATTCCGAAAGGGGCGACTGGCAAGCTGCAACGTATCGGTCTCGCCGCGAAGCTGGGGCTCGGCTAGAGGGGGCGCCCCGCCGATCGCGGTTTGCGCGGATCGCCCGGCACGGTCTTGTGCGATCGCGAGTCGAGGGTTAATGGCGAGGTCAGCCGCTCGGCCTGCTCGTAGGCGCGCTTGGTCGACGGCATCGCGGCGATCTCGTTGAGCCAGCGCTACACGTGCGGGAAATCGTCGAGGTTTTGGCCCTGCCGCTCGTAAGGCACGATCCAGGTGTAGCTGGAGATATCGACGATCGAATAGGTGTCGGCGACGAATTTGTGCTTGGCAAGGTGCTTCTCGAGCGCGCCGTAGAGGCGGTGGGTCTCATCGACGAAGCGGTCGATCGCGTAGGGCAGCTTCTCCGTGGCGTATTGGCTGAAATGGTGGTTCTGCCCGGCCATCGGGCCGAGCCCGCCGATCTGCCAGAACAGCCATTCTAGGCACGCCACGCGGCCGCGGATATCCTGGGAGATCAGCTTGCCGGACTTGTCGGCGAGATAAATCAGGATGGCGCCGGACTCGAAGACCGATATCGGCTTGCCGCCGTCTGCAGGTCCCCGGTCGATGATCGCCGGAATTTTGTTGTTGGGCGCGATCTCAAGAAAGGCCGGCCCGAACTGGTCGCCTTTGCCGATGTCGATCCCATGGATCGTGTAGGGCAGGCCGGTCTCCTCGAGAAACGTCGTGATCTTGGTGGCCGTTCGGCGTCGTCCAGTGTTAGAGATCGATCATCTGGTTCGTCCGGGTTCGCGAAGCGCGGCGCGCCGTATTTTGGGCGCCACTGCAAACCGAACCGACTGGCCGTCTTCTTGGTTCTGCCGCGCCGCCTTGCTACGCGCCGCGGCGGCCGATGGTACTCTCGACATGCCGACGTTGAGGGACCGTCGCTCGCGCAAAGCAGAAGATCGGCATCGTTTCGACGATCAAAGCACCCCTGGTCGGGACACCAACCTGCGTAAGCCTCGGCTCGCGCCCTCTAGGCGTACCCACACGCATTGCGCATCGGTCAGTGTTAGGCCGAACTCGTTGATTCAAGCCTCATCTGCGGCTTTTTCCAGATAAGCATCCGTGGCTAATCGCATCGCAGAAAACATGTAATTGCGAAGGCCGTCGATCACACTTGCCTCGATGTCCACACGAGAATATCCTTGCTCCAAAGCCGATTAGAGACAAAGAGAGACAAAGATTGGCGTTGTCCCGGGCAACTTCGAGATTTAGCGAATACATCCCGCGAATCTATGCCGTTTGTCCAACTTCTCACAAATTTGCCTGGTCTATCCTTTTTTTCTCTATAGTTTCCGACATACCAAGTGAAAGACCTAATCTAAATTGCTTGCCCGCGCCTTTCTAGCCAGAAGAGGGATGACGTGAGTATATCTTATTGACGCCATGATGGTCGATCCCGCTACAATAAAGGCAATGAAGCCGACCGTAAAAATGGAAAATGTCATGTGAGATCCAGCCCAGCAGTCTTAACAGTGAACGTGCCCATGTATATGGTAATTTCGGAAGACGTATGGCATGCGACATTTTCCCAGCCGCGTACGACCGCGTCCCTCCGGTTTTGCCTTGGGCATGTCGGAGATTTGTCGTTTCGCGGCCTGCTGCAAACGGCGAGGCGCGCGCAAGCGACCGGTCTTAATCTATCCTATCGTCGAAAGGAGCCGTTCGTGAACTATGTCGCGGCAGCGCTGCGTCCGCATGCGCCCAAAGCCGGCGATATTTGTTCATCGGATTACGCTAGTAGAAAGAAGCTTTGCCACGGCGGGAGCGCATGGTGCCGACCCTCTTGCGTTTGCTCTTCGTCATCGGCGTCGTCCTCGCCCTCGGCTACGGCGCGATGCTCGCCATGGTGAGCTACCTCGAGCCGCATCCGCGCGAGATTAGCCAGCCTATAGATCTGCCGACGGCCCGCTAGCTAGTGGATAGATTCCAACACTGGGTGCCCGCGTTTGACGGCGGCGATGATTTTGTCCGGATCGGCTTTCCAATGGAAGGGTTTCGGGGCCTCGTTGGTCTCGGCGAGGAAGCGGTTGATGGCGGCTTGAAGATCGACGATCGAACGGAAGACGCCGCGCTTGAGCCGTCGCCGCGTGAGCTTGGCGAAGAAGCCCTCGACGGCGTTCAGCCAGGAAGCCGATTTCGGCGTGAAGTGGAAGGTGAAGCGCGGGTGGCGGCCGAGCCAGGCGAGAACCTTCGGGTGCTTGTGGACGGCATAGTTGTCGAGGATGACCTCGACCGTCTTTCCGGCCGGCACCTCGGCCTCGATGGCGTTGAGGAAGCGGACGAACTCCTGATGCCGGTGACGCTGCATGCAGCGCCCGATGACCTTTCCCTCGAGCACGTCGAGGGCGGCGAACAGCGTCGTCGTACCGTGGCGCTTGTAGTCATGGGTCATGGTGCCGAGCCGGCCCTTCTTCATCGGCAGGCCGGGTTGGGTGCGGTCGAGCGCCTGGATCTGGCTCTTCTCGTCGAGCGACAACACGATGGCGTGCGCCGGAGGATCGACGTAAAGGCCGACGACGTCGCGCAGCTTGGCGGCGAACAGGGGATCGTTGGACAGCTTGAAGCGGCGGACGCGATGCGGCGCCAGCCTATGCGCCTTCCAGATACGCTGAACCGAGGAAACGCTGATGCCCATGGCTTCGGCCATGGCGGGCGCGGTCCAATGCGTCGTCTCGCCGGGCGGCTCGGACTGCGTCAGGGCGACGACCTTGTCGACGACCTCCCTCGGCAGCGGCGGCTTGCCGGGCGGCCGCGTCTTGTCGCGCAAGAGGCCGGCGACGCCCTCCCGCATGAAACGCTCCTGCCAGCGCCACACCGCGGTCTTGGCGACGTTCGCCTCGCGCATGATCGCGTTGGTGCCGAGCCCGGCGGCGGTCAGCAGCACGATGCGGCAGCGCCAGACATGGTTCTGCGGGCTGCCGCGATCGGCGACGATCGCCTTCATGCGGGCTTCGTCGGCAATGGTGACTTCGATCCTGATCCCTGTGCGCATCCCGAAGACTCGCACGACCGCGGCCCAACGGGAATCCCACGACGGACTCTATCGAATGACGTTATCCACTAGTACCTCTGCACAGAGGTTATGACTCGTTGGGCTGCTTTGGATAGGCGCGTCGCAGCTTTTCGCGGGCTCGGTCAGTGGTGAACATCCAGTCGATGCGCGCACCATCCGCGTTGCGGCGTTTTTCCCAGGCCTCGATTTCGGCCACGAGATCGGCGCGCTCGCCGATGCGTCGATCGAGGCATTGGCGGCTCAGCACGCTGATTTCGATCTCGACCATGTTCAGCCAGCTCGCGTGCTTGGGAACGTAGTGGAACTCCAGCCTGCGCAGCAGCCGTCGCGCCTCGGATGGCGGAAAAGCTTCGTAGAGCGCGCCGGCGGAATGGGTCGACAGATTGTCCATGACGACGCGGATCGTGTCGGCTCGCGGATAATGCACATCGTCGAGGTCGCGCATGCACTGCGCGAAGTCGCGGGCGGTGCGGTGGTCGGTCACCTTCACCTTGCGCCAGGGTTGGTGGGCATCGAGAAAGACAAACAGGTTGACGGTGCCGTTGCGGCGATATTCGCAATCGTAGCGCTCGGGCTGTCCGGGTCGCGCGACGATCGGGAGGCGCGTCTCGCCGATGAGCTGGATCGGGCTCTCGTCGAAGCAGATCACGGGTCGCCTCGGATCGGGCGCCTCGGCGTAGAGGTCGAGCACGTCCTCCATGCGGGCCACATAGGCGCCGTCGATCGTCGGAATGCACCACATGGTCCGGCGCCACGGCTTAAGATCGTTCTCCTTCAGGCGCCGGCGCACCGTCTCGCGCGACAGGTCCTCGTGCTCCGTCAGCGTGACCATCGCATCGGCCAGGAGCTCCAGGGTCCAGCGCGCGCGGCCCGGCGGCGGGTTGGAACAGGCGGTGGCGACGAGCAGCGCCTCCTGCTTGCCGGAGAGCTTGCGCGCCGCGCCGGGACGCGGCTCCTCGCCGAGCGCGGCCTCGAGATTGCCTTCGACGAAGCGGCGCTTGGTCCGGTACACCGTCGATCCGCCGACGACGACGCCCGCGGCGATCGTCTCGTCGGGGGCGCCGGCATCGGCGGCGAGCAGGATTTGCGCCCGTTTGATCCTGCGCGCGGCGTGCTTGCCGCCGCTGACGAGCGCCAGGAGATGCGCGCGCTCGTCTTGGCTGAGGTCGACCCGGTATCGTATGTTCATCGCTGCCCTCATCGGTTCGAGGGCAGTAGGGATGAATCAGATTTCCGACACGCGCGCGCCTGGCGAACCGAGCTTCACGGAGAAGCAAGGGCAATACCTCGCCTTCATTCACGCCTACACGCTGGTCAACGCCCGGCCGCCCGCGGAAGCCGACATGCAACGCCACTTCCGCGTGACACCTCCTTCAGTCCATCAGATGGTGCTGACCCTGGAGCGCGCCGGATGGATCACGAGAAAGCCCGGCGTTGCCAGAAGCATCGGGCTCTTGGTCGATCTCGCTGCCTTGCCACCGTTGCGATCGAGCCAGGATCAACTCATCAAATCCTCTGTGCAGAGGTACTAGTTCGCCACCGGCGATGCCGACCCGCTTTCTACGAACGCGGACGTCGACTGTATGATCGAGGGGCGTCGTCGGCATAGAGGTCGGGTTGTTTCTTGGTGTGTTGAGCCCGTGATCTCGTTGGACCCAGGCGTCCTGAGCACCCCTGATTGCGCCATGGCCGCGTTCGGTCCGGGAGCGCGTTTTCTAGAGTTCCTTGATTGGGGTCCCGCGCCGGCGGCGCGCCGGGAGGTGGGACAGGGAAGTGAGGTGGGACATGGAAGTTTTGTATCCGCATTGCGCCGGTCTCGATGTGCACAAGGACATGGTGGTGGCTTGCGTCCGCCGCATGCAAGACGGCGTGGTGAAGCGCGAGGTTCGCACGGTCAAGACGACCCCGACGGCGCTTCTCGATCTGTCGGAATGGCTGGCCTCGGAAGGCAGAAGGAGATGCGCGCCCTGTCGCGGACCTGCAAGCCACTCGTCCGCGAACGCGCCAGCCATGTCCAGCGGTTGCAGAAGACGCTGGAGGACGCCAACACCAAGCTCGATTCGGTCATCTCCGATGTCGTGGGCGCGACCGGGCGGCGATGATCGAGGCCCTGATCGCCGGCGAGACCGACCCGGCCAAGCTGGCCGCGCTCGCTCATCGCGGGATCCGGGCATCAAAGGACGATCTGCGCGAAGCCCTCCGGGGTCGGGGCACTAAGAACCATCGCTTCCTGGTGCGGCTCCACGGCAGATCGACACGCTCGACGCCACCGTCTCCGAGATCGACGCCGTTGTCCGGCGCTCCTCGTAGATGGGGACGCGACAATGCGCGCGGTCGCCCGGCCTCGCGGAGGTCGACGCTCATGTCGAACCCTTTCGCGGACTCCTCGGACTGCTGACCTCGATCCCCGGCGTCAGCGACTTGAGCGCCAGCGTCATCCTTGCCGAAATCGGCGCCGACATGAGCCGCTTTCCGAGCGCGGGACACCTCGTCTCCTCGACGAAGCTGACCAAAGGTTCCGCTTGGCGAAGCCAAGTGGAATGGTCAGCGGAGGGTGGCCCCTGCCCGCGCAACGACGAGAGAGCGGGTAAGCGGCGCTCCAACAGGATGCGCAAAGGCGCGCCCTGGCTGAAGACGACCCTGACCCAATGCGCCTGGGCCGGCGCCCGCAAAAAGGGGAGCTATCCGCAAGCCCAGTTCCAGCGCCTGCGCGTCCGGGACGCGCCAAGCAAGTGGCACCGTCGCGGCGTCGATCCTGACCGCGACCCACCATATGCTGACCAACCCAACGACCTACGAGGATCTGAGACACTACCGGATCTCGGCGGCGACCACTTCGATCGCCGCGCCAAGACCGCCCAGACGAAACGCCTCGTCGGCGAGTTCGACATCAGCAGTCAGACCGTTCGACGGCCGACGACCGCGTGATAGATGACGATGACGACTATCGCTCCTATTACCGCCACGAGTAGACTGTAGAGATTGAGTCCGGTGACGGGCGCCGCACCGAACAACGTGAAAAGATAGCCGCCGACGAAGGCGCCCACGATGCCGAGCACGATGTCGATGATGATGCCTTGGCCGGTGCTGTTGACGATCTTGCTGCCGATGAAGCCGGCGATGAGGCCGAGGATCAGCCACGCTATGATGGACATTCTAAATCTCCGTTGATGGAAAACACCGGGCCGCCTCGGGCGGACCGGTTATTGTCACTTCTTCGCGGCGCTCTTGCCGTGGGCGTCCTTGGAGGCCTCGTGCGCCTTGGTGGCGTGCGCATGGGCCTCGTCCGCGTGCTTCTTCGCCGCGGTGGCGTCGCCTTTCGCGTGGTGCTCGGCGGCGGTGTGGTGGGACTTGGCGGCCGCCTCGTGATGTTTGGCGGCTTCCTTGTGGGCCTTGTCAGCCATGGATGTGCTCCTTCTTCAGTGTAACGATCCGGCCGGCGGATCTTGGTTGAGCGGATCAGACCGCCTTACGGCCCGGCTTCACGTCGGTGCCGGGTGTCGAGTGGTTCAACGCCTGTTGTGCATCGTAACCGAATAGATCACGCGTGGAATGAGTAAAAGCAAGTGGGGAAAGCGAATTTATAGCAACGTCATGGACTCTCACGCTAATAGATGTGAAATTACATGGCATTTCGCCAAGAGCACCGGGCATGGACGGATGGTCGGTGCTGGGCGCGTTGAAGGCCGATCCCGATCTGGCCGCCGTGCCCGTGGTGATGGTGACGTTCGTCGGCGAGCGCGGTCTCGCCACGAGCCTCGGAGCCAACGATTTCGTATCGAAGCCGATCGACTGGGTCCGCCTCCAGCAGGTCATGGACCGCTTCCGGGAAGGTGACGTACTCTTCGTCGACGACGATGCCGACGCCCGTCGGCGACTCCGCACAGTCGTGGAGAAGAACGGCTACGCCCGTGACGGAAGCCGGAAATGGACGCGAAGCGCTCGGGGAAGTCGAACGGAGCGCCCCCGGTTGATCCTGCTCGACTTGACGATGCCGGTCATGGACGGGTTCGCGTTCTTGCATGCCCTTCGCGAGCTGCCTGGCTGCATCGACGTACCCGCCGTCGTGCTGACCGCGCGCGACCTGACGAACGAGGATCGCAAGCGCCTCAACGGTGCAGATCAGGTCCTGGAAAAGGGCCAGACCAGCTTACGTGATCTTGCCGAGGGACTGCGCAGTCTCGCGTTGCCGGCAAACCCGGTCGCATCAGGAAACGTGCCGTCCTGACCTCGGCCGTCGAGAGAACTCGATGCAAATCGACCGGCGACGCACAAAACGACCGTCACAGTGGGACATGGCGCCGTATCCCGGAGGCAACATGTCGACGAGATGCCGCTGGTTACACTTGGCCGGGGTCCCAACGCGACGCGGCGTCGGGCGGGAGGTACCCACGGAACGCCGCAGTGGAGTGATCGGCGCGCGCGGCCGCCCTGTCCAAGCCGGAGAATGGCGCTGGTCGCCAGCAAGCTGACGGCGATGAAGGCGGCTCGTCTACAATCACCGAGGATGGTGCTCAAAGACAAATCGGCTTCCACCGCAACGCACCGATTGCTGCGCACGGCAGTTCGGCCGCGCGATCCTTGGTTTGATGGCCCGGCCGGTTTCCGTCCGCCGGCTGCGCGGGAACGTCACGGAGCCAAATACGGGCTGTGGCGTTCAGCGGCCTACTTTCGTTTGCGAGGTCTCTCATGACATTGATCGAAGATGCCCGGCAGGCGGCTGCCGCGGCCGATACCGTGGACGCGTTAGCGATGCCGTCGAGGGACGGCGATGGCGTCGAAGGCGGACGATCCATCGCCGGCTTCTCCAGGCGCGGCATGATCGGCGTCGGGGCTGCGGCGCTCGGCCTGGCCGCCACGGTGGCCCGCGCCCAGACCTATAAGGACACCAAGGAAGGCGAGCGGTCGCTTACCGATCCCGGCCCGCGGAACAACCCGCTCGATGCTCTGAGCAAGGACAGCGTCTTGCCACCGCCGACCGACCACGGCAGCGTGCAGGAGTTCTGGCACTCCTTCTCGCTGTCGCATCGCCGCGTCGAAGCCGGCGGCTGGGCGCGGCAGGTCAACGTGGTCGACTTTCCGATCTCCAAGGCCATCGCCTCCGTCAACATGCGGCTCGATGCCGGCGGCGTCCGCGAATTGCACTGGCACGACGCGGCGGAATGGTCGCTGATGCTGACGGGCAGTGCCAGGTTGACCGCGATCGACTACGACGGACGTCCCTACGTGAAGGACGTCAAGCAAGGCGATCTTTGGTACTTCCCGCCGGGTGTCCCCCACTCGATCCAGGGTTTGGGGCCGAACGGCTGTGAGTTCCTCCTCGTCTTCGACGACGGCAAGTTCTCCGAGGAGGGAACGACGCTGCTGACGGACTGGTTGATCCACACGCCGCGCGAGGTCGTCGCGAAGAATTTCGGCGTTACGACGGACAAGCTCGAACCGTTCGCGCAGATCCCGCCCAGCGGCCGTTATATCTTCCCGGCTCCGGTACCGCCGGCGTTGGGCGAGGATCAGCAGGCCGTGGGCGGCTCGACCTCCAAGCTCTCCTTCGACTTCGCGATGATGGATATGGCGCCGACGAAGCAGGACGCGTCCGGCACGATCCGCATCGTCGACTCCTCGAAGTTCAAGGTCTCGAAGACGGTGGCGATGGCTCACGTCACGGTCAAGCCGGGCGCGATGCGCGAACTGCACTGGCATCCCAACGCCGCCGAATGGCAATACTACATCGCCGGCTCGGGCCGCATGACCGTCTTCGCCAATCATTCCGATGCCCGCACGATGGACTTCAAACAAGGCGATGTCGGTTATATCCCCGTGACGCTACCGCACTATATCGAAAATACAGGAAGCGACGATCTCGTGTTCCTCGAGATGTTCAAGGCACCGAACTACGCCGACATCTCGTTGAACAACTGGCTCGCCGCGATCCCGCCCGAACTCGTCGCCCAGCATCTTGCGCTGGACAAGGATACGCTGGCCGCCATCCCCAAGGCGAACAGCGGGGTGGTGCCGAAAGCGTAGGGTCCTGCGATCGTGACGGCGAAGCGCGGATGTCGCTTCGCCATTCGATAAGTGCCGCCGGCAGGAGTGCCGCTGCGGGCGGTCGGCAACGGATGGCTACAAGCGTCGTGCTCAGCCTGCCGCCGGCATGCTCGCGAACCAAGGCTCGATCCGCCGCAGGGCTTCCTTCACCTCGGCCGTCGATACGGCGAAGCTGAAGCGCAGGAAGCGGTGGCCGTCGACCGGATCGAAGTCGATACCGGGCGCGGTGGCGACCCCGGTCTTGTTCAGAAGCTCGCGGGCGAAGCTGAAGCTATCCTGCGTCAAGCGGCCGATGTCGGCATAGAGGTAGAAGGCGCCGTCCGGCGGCGCGATGTCGGCAAGCCCGAGCTTCGGCAGCGCGTCGAGCATCAGCGCGCGATTTCGCCGGTAGGTCACGACGTGACCGTCGAGTTCCTGCGTGCAGTCCATCGCGACGAGCGCGGCATGCTGGCTGAGCGAAGGGGCGGTGAGATAGAAATTGGCGCTGTAGGCGCGCGTCCGCACGACCCCGTCTGCCGGCGCGACGAGCCAGCCGAGCCGCCAGCCTGCCATCGAGAAATATTTCGAGAAGCTGTTCACGACCGTCGCGTCGGGCTCGAACTCGAGCATCGAACGCGCCGGCGCGCCGTAGCTCAAGCCATGGTAGATCTCGTCCGAGACGATCCTGATGCCGCGATCCCGGCACAGATCCGCGATGGCGCGGAGACCATCGGCCGGGATGATCGTGCCGGTCGGGTTGGCCGGGCTCGCGACGATGACGCCGCGCGGTGCCGGATCGAGCGCGGCAAGCTGCGCCGCATCGAGCTGGTAGCGCGTCCGAACCCCGCAGGCGATCTCGACCGGGACGAGATTGAGCGCGCGCAACACGTTGCGGTAGGCGACATAGCCCGGCCGTGCCAGCGCCACCGCGTCGCCGGGCCGGAACAAGGTCGCGAGCGCCAGCACCAGCGCCGGCGAAGCGCCGCTGGTCAGAAGGATGCGCTCCGGCTCGACGGCGACGCCATGGTGGTCGCGATAACGCCGGGCGATGGCGGCGCGCAGCGGCGCGCTCTCCCAATACCCCATGCCGTCGCTCGCGAGCACCCGCTGCGCTTCCGCGATGGCTGCCGCCGGGGCTCCGGTCGAGGGCTGGCCGAATTCCATATGGATGATCGAGCGCCCGACAGCCTTCAGCTCGTGGGCGAGCCGGCTGATGGCGATGGCATGGAAGGGCTCCACCGACGATGGGCTGGGCGGCGGCATGGACGGGTTTTACAAGGTCGGCGGCGGGCGGGGAAGCGCGCCGCTCGGCTCGGCGCGCGGATGTGGTGAGGAGCCGGGTCACGCCGCGGCGCTCTGCTCCCCGCCTCGGCGAGAGCTCGCCCGCACTCTCACCAGCTTGAATTTCGTTCACTAAGGTCTTGAACCTTGTTCAAGGTTGCGTTAACTTCTAAAATGAACGATGTTCACGAAGGAGCGACGAGTGGATTTCTCAAGACAAACTCTGATCGACCTGCTGCTGCCGCGCGCGCAGACGTCCGAACTCGACCGGCTGATGGCCGCGGCCGGCTCGGCGCATCTCGCGGCGCGGCGCAACCTGGCGCTCGCCGTCGCCGAGGACGACCGCGAGACGAGCCGGCGCGCCGCGCTCGCCGCCCGAGCGACCGATCTCGAAGCCCGCGCGCTCGAGGCGATCGCCGCAGGACGCGACGATCTGGCGAGCCGCGCCGCCGACGCCATCGCCGCGCTCGAGACGGAAGTCGCCGCCTCGACGGCGGCCGCGTCCCGCTTCGCCGAGAAGATGGCGACGAGCCGCCGCGAGGTCGAGGCACAGCGCCGTCGCCTCGCCGACCTCGATCGTGGGTGCCGCCTCGCCAAGCTGGGCTCCGCCCCGCACGACCCGAAACGGCACGCCGACGGCGTCCCTTTCATCGACAGGGCGGAGGCCGCGCTGGCCGCCATCGAAACGGCACAGGCCGGCGACGAGGCGGGCCGCCGGGAGTTCGCGCCGACCCCCGAGGCGCTCGCCGATGCCATGGCCGAGGCCGGCTTCGGGCCGCCCACACGCGTCCTTCCCGCCGACGTGATGACGCGCCTGCGGGCCCGCGCGATCGCCGCCCCCGTCGCGTCGGACGCGTGACCTCCCCAACCCAGAAAGGATCGACCCATGGACAACGACATGCCCGTCACCGAGCGCCCGACCTCCGCCTGGATCGTGTTCGGCTACGCCTCCTTCGCCCTCTCGCTCGTCATGGTCGGCGCCGGCATCCTGCTGCTGCCGATGGACTGGTGGGTGCGCGGCTACTTCGCGATGGGCGCCGTGCTCCTGATCCAGTCCTGCTTCGCGCTGGCCAAGAACCTGCGCGACGTGCACGAGGCCGGCCGCTTCATCAACCGCATCGAGACCGCCCGCACCGAGCGCCTGCTTCGCGAAGGGTGAAGGTTGGGGCTGACGGGGAGTGGCCGATACCGGTGGAAGCTGAGCGCCGGTCGGTTCTCCCTGTCCGTCCCGCGCGGCACGGTCGGCCAAATGGAGCGCCAGCCCTGCGCGACGTTGTCCCGGATGCGTTTTCGCGGCGGTGTCATTGCCGATGGCGAAAGCGACGCCTCTGGCCGGCGCCCGGGGCGCTGGTTATCAAGCCATCGTCAACCCGGCCCCGAGCGTGATCCGCTGAAAGACTACCGATGTCCCTGGACGAATCGAAGCCTAGGCGCTCAAGACCGCCGAATTCGATAACCGCTGTCAAGACCCACGCTTTAACGTGAATTTCGTTCTTCTGAGCGCCTTTCCCGCTCGGATTATCGACGTTTCGTATTTCTGAGCAAAAACTCGCCTTATAGACCAAGACAAGCTTGCCGAGACGTCCAAGGTTTTATCCTGCGGCTTGCGGCTTGAGAAGAAGCACCGAGCCTGATAGCCGGACGGCGTGTCCCCACCATCGGCGAGGTTGCAATGCCCAAACGCGCGCTCATAACCGGGATTTCCGGACAGGATGGCGCCTACCTCGCCCGCCTTCTGCTGGAGAAGGGCTACGAGGTGGTCGGCATCGTGCGCCGCTCGTCGCATTCGGGGGTCGCCGACCATCGGCTCCGCTGGATCGGAGTGCTCGACAAGGTCAGGCTCGTCGATGGCGACCTGCTCGACCTGTCGTCGATCCTGCGGGTCATGGCCGAGGTCCAGCCCGACGAAGTCTACAATCTCGCCGCGCAATCCTTCGTCACCACGTCTTGGCAGCAGCCGATCCTCACCGCGAACGTGACGGCGGTCGGGGTCACCAACGTCCTCGAAGCGATGCGCCTCAACTGCCCCACGGCACGCTTCTACCAGGCCTCGTCGTCCGAGATGTACGGCCTGATCCAGGAGCCGATGCAATCGGAGACCACGCCGTTTTACCCGCGCTCGCCCTACGCCGTCGCCAAACTCTACGGGCATTGGATCACGGTCAATTACCGCGAGAGCTTCGGGCTGCACGCCTCGTCCGGGATCCTGTTCAACCACGAGAGCCCGCTGCGCGGCCTCGAATTCGTGACGCGCAAGGTCACCGACGGCGTCGCCCGCATCAAGCTGAACATGGCGCGAGAGCTTCGGCTCGGGAACATCGAGGCCAAACGCGACTGGGGCCACGCCGCCGATTACGTTAGGGCGATGTGGATGATGTTGCAGCAAGACAAGGCCGACGACTATGTCGTCGCGACCGGCGTCACGACCAGCGTTCGCGACATGTGCGAGATCGCCTTCGCCCATGTCGAGCTCGACATCGAGGCTCATCTGGTGATCGACCCGGCGCTGTATCGCCCGGCCGAGGTCGACGTGCTGCTCGGTAACCCGGCCAAGGCCAAGAGCACCTTCGGCTGGCGGCCGGAGATCAATCTTAAGACGATGATCGTCGAAATGGTAGAGGCCGACCTTGAAAGGCTCCGCGGCGGCCGCGGACACTCCGCCTAGCGCCGCCGTGAACTGGGCCAGGCGCATATTGGTGACCGGCGCAAGCGGTTTCGTCGGCACCCAACTCCTCGCTGCGCTGCACGCGCGCGACCCGAGCGTCACGGTCATCGGCACGGGGCTTGCCGGCGAGAGCGGACTTCCGCTTGATCTCACGGAGGCTGGTGCCTTCGCCACCGCGATCATTCGCGAAAGGCCGGACGTGGTCGTCCACCTTGCCGGGCAGGCCTCCGTCGGCGCCGCACAGGCGGAGGCGGAGGAGCGGACCTGGGCTGTCAACGTCGGTGGAACGCTGAACCTGGCGCTGGCCGTCGCGCGTCACGCCTCCGAAGCGACGGTTCTCTTCGCGAGCTCCGCCGAGGTGTACGGCCGCTCCTTCTCGGCGAGTCCCGTGGACGAGGAAGCCGCGATCCAGCCCATCAACGTCTACGCTCGCTCCAAGGCCCTCGCCGAACGCGTCCTCATGGACGTGTTGCCGGGTTCCGTGCGCCTCATCGTGGCGCGGCCGTTCAATCACACTGGACCGGGACAGCGCGAAGACTTCGTCTTGCCCTCCTTCGCCGGTCAGATCGCTCGGATCGAGGCTGGCTTGCAGCCGCCAACGATGCGCGTCGGCAACCTCGATGCGGCGCGCGACTTTCTCGACGTCCGCGACGTCGTTGCCGCCTACCTGGCCCTGATCGACGCCTCGCAGGTTCTGCCGCCCCGCTTTATGTGCAACATCGCCACGGGGTCGGCACGGCCGCTCCACACGATCGTCGAGACCATGCGCCGTCTTGCCGGCGTGCCATTCGCCGTCGAAGTTGACCCGGCGCGCCTGCGTCCCTTGGACATTCCGTCCGCGTCCGGCCGAGCCGACCGCTTGCGAGCCGCGACCGGCTGGGAGCCGTCGATCCCCTTCGAGGAGACGATCCTCTCGCTGCTCGACGAAGCGCGTCGCCGGGTCGCAGCAGAGGCTAACGAGTTGGACTGATTCCCATGCCGTTGGCGATGGGAGCTTGGCAGCCGCGGCCGGATGTCTCCGGCTGCAGATCGCCCTACGCGGCGTCCCTCTTGTCCGCGATGTTCTGGACGAACCAACGGTAGGTCTTCGCGATCCCGTCGGGTAGCGCGATCATGGGTTTCCAGCCGAGATTTCGAATGCGCGTGGAGTCCATGAGCTTGCGCGGCGTGCCATCGGGCTTGCTCGGGTCCATCACGATCGTGCCCTTGAAGCCGACGGCCTCCTTCACGAGGTGTGCGAGCTCGGCGATCGTTACCTCGGAGCCGGCGCCGCAGTTGATGTGCTCGTGTTCGTCGTAATTATCCATGCAGAAGATGACGCCGCGCGCGAGATCATCGACATGCAGGAACTCGCGCAACGGCTTGCCCGAGCCCCACACTGTCGCGACGGGTTCGTTCGCCAACTTGGCATCATGGAACTTGCGCATGAGCGCCGGCATCACGTGGCTCGACATCAGATCGAAATTGTCGCGCTCCCCATAAAGATTGCACGGCATCACGGATACGTAGTGCCGCCCGTACTGCTTGCGATACGCCTGACAGAGCTTGATGCCGGCGATCTTGGCGATCGCATACCATTCGTTCGTTGGCTCGAGCGGTCCGGTGAGCAACGCGTCTTCGCGGATCGGCTGCGGCGCGAACTTCGGATAGATGCAGGACGACCCGAGGAACACCAGCCGTTCGATGCCGGCCACGTGCGCGCCGTGAATGACATTGGTCTCGAGCGCGATGTTGTCGTAGAGGAAATCCGCCGGCATCGTATCGTTGGCGTGAATGCCGCCGACCTTCGCCGCAGCGAAGATCACGGCGTCCGGGCGATTCCGCAAGAGCCAATTGGTGACGGAAGGCTGGTCCCTGAGGTCGAGGTCGGCGCGGCTGACCTTGAGAACGCGTTCGCCTCGTGCCTCGAGCTGACGCGTGATGGCCGAACCGACCATTCCGTTATGACCGGCGACCCAAATTCGACGTGTCACTTTAGACATCCTTACGCGGGAATGTTGAGCACGATCGCCTACCATAGGCCCCAAGGTGAAGCAACGATCGGTCCAAGGCCGCCGCAGGACCGACGCCCGATCCGCTATGGGGCTTGTTGAACCGCTTATGGGCTTGTTGACGTTCCACGAGAAGATTGGGAAAGCCTTGTAATTTGCGTCTGCTCGTGTGGGCTCTGCACGCAGACCGGCCGTCGTGGCGATTGCACCGAACCGCTAATTCGGTTAGGCCCCCGCGAGCGATCAGCGCGAGAGCCGACTTGAAGTTTTGCTACGTAGGCCACAGCTTCCACGACAAAAGCCGGTCTACCACGTTCCTGCTCGATATACTTCGCGAGGTAGGGGAAGTCGCGACGTTCACGTCGGATCCCGACACGGACGATGCGTCGAAGGATGACGAACTGCTGGCGCAGCTAGCTGGTGGCGCGTTCGATTGCTATATCTTCTTTCAAACGGAGTACGTCGCGCAGCGTCTGCGGCCACTCGTGAAGAAGCAGTTCATCATCATCCCGATGTATGACGGCGCGGTCGGCAGGTCCGATCGTTTTTGGCAACAGTTCGTCGGCGCTCGCTTCCTCTCCTTCTCCCGCGTGCATCACGAGCACCTTGTCTCGCTCGAGACGCGCTCGGCCTCGTTCCAGTTCTTTCCCGAGCAGCAGGTCGTGCCCGACCGCGACTTCGAAAAGCCTCAAGCCTTCTTCTGGGAGCGTCGCCCCGACCAGGCGGTGAACCTGCGCGTTGTACTTCAGCTTTGCCAGGATGTGGGGATCAGTTCGCTTCATGTTCATGCCGCGCCGGACTTCGCCCGTCTGGCGCGGACAACCCCACGGGCGGCCGGCAGCCGGGCCGGCGATATGACGATCACCCGGTCGCAGTGGTTCGAGAGGCGCGAAGACTACGAGGCGATATCACGCGCGCCGCTTTTCTATTTCGCGCCGCGGCTCCAGGAAGGCATCGGCATGGCGGCTCTCGAAGCGATGAGCGCCGGTCAGATCGTCGTCGCCCCGGATCGACCTGTGATGAACGAGTACATCAGTCACGGGACGACCGGCATCCTCTACGATCCGGCTCGGCCCAAGATCGACCTTCCGCTCGATATCGACACGCTCGCGCGCATCAGCCAGGCCGCACGCCGCAAGGTCGAGTTTGGTCGTAGCGACTGGCTCGCCGATATCGATCGTCTGAAGAGCATACTGCTCGACGACGGCAGGCGTTGGAGCACAGAGGACGTGTCGAGCCACTTCATGAACGATCTGCGCCGTGCCGCCTCGCGGCGCATGTTCGACGCACAAGCGCGTACATCCGAGCGCAGGTTCGTCTCGTGAGCATCAGCGTCGTCACTGTCGTGCTCAACGCGGCCGACGATCTGCCGCTGACGATCGAGAGCGTCCGGCAGCAGGACTACAACGACGTCGAGTTCATCGTGGTCGACGGTGGCAGCTACGATTCGACGGCCGACGTCCTCTCGCGCTACGCGGACTCGATCGATAAGGTCGTGCGCGTCGAGGATGCCGGCATCTACTACGCGATGAACATCGCGCTCGATCACTGCAGCAACGAGTACGTTCTCTTCCTCAACGCCACGGATACGCTCTTCGCGGCGACGACCTTGAGCCGGCTGATCGCTTGCAAACGGCCGGACGCCGACGTCTTCTTCGGCAACCACGTCTATGTCCAAGGGCGCCGCGGTCGTCTCGAGCGGTCGCTGGATTACGGGCAGACCGTTCGGGCGCTGCTCGATGGCAAGATCGACGCCACTTGGCTCTCGCGCATTCCGGGCCATCAGGCCACGTTCGTGCGCCGCGATCTTCTGCGCCGCCTGCGTTTCGATACGGACATCGAGATCTGCGCCGATCACGACGTCCTGATGCGCGCCTTCGAGGCCGGTGCGAGCTTCCAGTACATCGACGAGACGGTGAGCCACTACGTCGGGGGCGGCTTCTCGGCTCAGCGCTCCGCCCGGCTGAGACTGGAGTGGTGTGCGCTCTACCGTGAATTTTCGACCGACCCGACGGCCGTCGACCGTTTTTTTCTAGGCGAGGATGCCTCGCCGTTCGGGACCCAGAACGCGATGACCGGCGTCTGGCTGTCGGGTGACTATCCTGTCGAAGGGCCCCGCCATGAGATGGGCATCGTCAAGCCGGTCAGTTGGTGCCGCCCCGATGGCGTCAGCCTCCGTGCACCCCGGCATGGCACGTCGCACGGCCTGCTGATCGAGGGCTTCAACCCCTTCGACGAACAGCAGGTGACGCTGATCTGCGGCGAGAACGAGATCGCCACCTTCACTCTCGCCAAAGGCTGGTACAAACGCAACGTCGCCTTTGCCATGCCTGTTGCGCCGTCGGCGGCCATCGAGCTCGTGGCGAGCAGGGTCGACGAGATCGCACCCGGTGACCGCCGCATCGTCGGTCTCGCCGTGGCGTCCTTCGCCTTCCAGGTGTCGAGCACGCGGCAGCCGCTCAAACCCGGAGCGCGCCTCGCGTTTTCGCAGGAGAACGCCCAGAGCACCGAGCGGCTTCTCGGCGACGGCTGGTCCGTTCAGGAGAGCTCGCACATCTGGAGCGTCGGCGAGCGCGCCGGACTGCGGCTGCCGCTGTCGCCCCTGGTCAAAACGCTCGTCCTTCGTTGCAAGGGCAATCCCGAGATCGACGATGACGAGGAGCGCGGCGCGGAGATTTCCGTCGACGGAGAGCCGGCCGGCGTCCACCTGCTCGCGCGCGACGCCACCGACATCACGCTCGCCGTCCCGAAGCCGACGGAGGAAGGAGTGGCGCACATCGAGATCAAGCCGCTGCTGCGCCGCCGGCTTGCGAACGACGAACGCCTGCTCGGCGTCTGCCTCGTCGCGGTGGAATGCCGCTGAAGAGGGCTTCGTCGAGGCCGGGTATGACAGCGCCGCCGACGCGACCGCTTCGACGCTTAAGGCCTGAAACCTCCTCAATGTGGACGACCTTGCGCTATGTCACCCGCTGCTTTTGCCTCATCGCCTTTAACATGATGCTGGCCTGCCAAGCTGCTCTGGCGATGCCGCCCGCGATCCCGCCGGCCCCTTGCGCAGGTCCACCCTGCGCGTCGGTTCACGACGCCATGTGGCCGTTCGGTGCCCCGCGACAGACCGGCTCATCGTCGCTTCCCGTGGACGTGGCACAGCGGTCCCTCCCGCAAGGCATCGTGGACGTCGGGCGCTACATCCCAGCGGGGACGGACTGGCAGGCGGCCGACAAGGCGATGGCCATGCTGGCCAGTCGCTACGGGGGCAACGACAATAAGTGGGTGTTCCCTTGCTACCAAATCTCGGTTAGCAAAACGATCCGCTTCACTGGGCAGAACATCACGCTGCAAGGCTGCGGCGCCGCTTCGCTCGTCGAGATGCACGGCATCCCGGCTCTGCAGGCCGATGGGAAGACACAGGCAAAGAATCCCGATGGCTCGCTGAAATTCGAGAACACGGCCGCTGACCTCTTCGTGTTCGGCATGGAGCCGAAGGGCGGCCTCACACTAGGCTTCACGATCGAGGATATGCGTCTGAACCGCGACTCCGATACGACAGGAGGGGCCGGGATCAAGATAGGCGCCGGGACGAGCGTCTACATCGAACGAGTTTCGGTCTCCAACTTCTTCCACAATATCGCCCTGCTCGGGGGCGTAGCCATCCACATCAATCAGGTGTATTCAAATACCGGTGCTCACTTCTCCTTCCTTCGGGAGGGTTCGGCCGATCTGCTGGTCACGCCCTATATCGCGCCGGCGGACGGCACGTCCCACAGCGGCTCCGGCATCTACATAAACGACAGCGAGTTCGCCTCAAGCGTGTTCGTGTCCGCCGGCTACGAGCTTGAGGGCATCGACACGACGCAGGTCGTCAACTCGTACTTCGGCGGCCAGGTTTGCCAGATAAGGATCTTCGCCGCGCGGGTGCCCGGGGGTACCAATTCGCAGACGATCATGTTCGAAAACGTGTATCTCGACGGCGGCAGTCTGCCGACGACCGGGCTCTGCGTTCCGGTGAATACCAACGGCTGGAACGCCAAGACGAAAAGCTTTGACGGTTCTCACTACGGGCCGCAGCAGCTACGGTTCGCCAACGGCACGAGCCAGAGCCATCTTCGCCACGACATCGACATCGAGGAACCGGCGACCGATCGCATCGGCCTCTTCAACAACAACTTCGGCAATGATCCAGGGGGCGGTTCGCTGGTCGTGCGCGGGAACGCGGCACAAATAGTCGGCAACAATTTCTTCTATGCCGGAAAGGCAACGGACATCGTCACCAACGTCCTGACGTTCTTCGGCAATCAATTCACGTCGACAACAGATTGTATCCACCTCAAGGCGCTTCACGGCGCACGGAGCCTCGCAAGCGTTGCCAACGTCGACGACGGCCAGTGTCTCGTCGCCCGCTAACTTGAAGCAATCCTTAAGCTGCTCCGCGAACAAGACGAGATCGATAATTCACATCGTCCTGCGTTCCGAATGTTGTGGGTTCCAAGGACCTTGAAGCTTTACGGGAACTTGCTTCGGCAGCGCCTGCTAGACAGATTCATCCAATTCATTGCTGGTCCACTTGGCTACATGGAGGAGTTCGTGTCGGACGATCGAGAGCAGAGGGTAAGAGAACAGGCGCTGAACCTCTGGGAGGTCTGTGGCCGGCCGGAGCGACGAGACACAGCGATTTGGCTCGAGGCTGAAAGGCAGATCGCCTCTAGCGAGAGGCCAGAGCCCGGGAGGCACGCGACGGACGACGCCTTCGGTCCCAAGGGTTCGTTGGTTTCCGCGGACGCCGCCTGCCTGCCTTTACGTAACGTGCTGATCAATGGTGCCTTCGCCATCAACCAGCGCCGCTACTCGTCCGGCGCGAAACTCCCCCCCTATGCCTACGCGCACGACCGGTGGAAAGCGGGGGCGATCGGCTGTGCGTACACGTTCGAGCAAGATGAAGATGCCGAGACCGCGATCACCATTGTTTTCGGCTGGCTCATGCAAGCCGTCGAACGCGTCTACGCCCCGGCCATGTGGCTCACCTGGGTCGGCACCGCTTCCGCGCGGGTCACGCAGGGCCTCCAATGGCCACCGTTCTCGACAGGAACCGAGATGACGGTCGGCGGCGTCACCATGAATGCCCTGCACGCGACCGACCTCAAGCCGGGGCAGATCATCAAGGTGGAATTTTCCAACGGCACGCTGGGTCTCGTGCAACTGGAGGCTGCGGCGCCCGGCGCCGAGCCGCAGCCCTTTGAGCGGAGGCTGCATTCGACGGAACTCGCGCTGTGTCAGCGGTACTTTCAGATTGGCTTGTTCACCTGCCGCTTCACCGCCGGGGCGGCCGGAGAGAATATCGAATCGTCGGCGATGTTCAGCGTCCCGATGCGCGCGCCGCCCAAAGTCGCCGAGGCCAACGCTCTGGCCGGTCAGGCAGGCAATCGAACGAACGTTTCGAGCGTCACCTTGTACACGTCGGGAGGCAATCTGCCCGACAGCCGGGTTGCGGCCCGCTTCAACATCATCAGCGCCGGTGCAGGCGACGCTTACGCCATGCTGGACGCTTGGTCTCTGGACGCGGAACTATGACCGCGGACCGCTTTCGTACCCGACCGCGTGAGGCGGAGTGAGCCAGAGGCTTCGGTCTTCGAAGCACAACGGCGCGGCGAATGGCGGCCGATGCCGAGGCGAAGTCCGAGCAACGGCGTCTCGCTCAGGCGATCTTCTTGAGCAGATACCATCCGGCTATGTCCGGCGGCTGGTGACCGGCGAGAAAGCCCCCGATGGTGGTGTTGAGAGCCCCGAGACCTTCTCGCACCTTCTCCAACAAAGCAGGAGAGAAGCTCATGCAATATTGGCAGTAGTCGATCAGTTCCCCCACGAGATTTGTGGTCTGATGCTCGGCCCGGAACATCATCATCGCGTTGTTGCGGACGGCCATGTCGAGCAACTCGGTCTGCCAGAACGCGTACTTGTCCTCGCCACCCGACTTGTCGATGTCGCGGCGCAGGTAGAATGCCATGGTGCGCACGAAGACGTCGATTGTTTCGCGCTCCGCCTCGTCGAGCCCGATGTTCCTGGTCGCGGCGGCGTCAGGGAACATCGCCATGACCGTTCCCATCCACAGGAACATTTCAGCACGCGGTTCATACATCGCGAGCACGCCGTTGTGCTTCAGCTTGCCCATCAAGTGATCGGCGAAGGCGTTGTAATCGGTCACATGGTGGAGGACCGAACGCATTGCGATCACGTCGAAATAATTCCCCGCGATCTTATCGGTGTCCTCGTCGGTGAGGATGGCGAGACAGAGCGCGGACTTGGTTTCGACCTTCTCGAATTTGCGCTTGGTCAGGCGCACGAAATCCATCGAACCGTCCGTCACGGCGAGTTCGCCGAAGTGATTCGAGGCGGCCATGCCTAACGACAGAAATCCCGAGCCGCAGCCGATCTCGAGCAGCTTCGCACCTTCGCCGACGCCCATCTCCTTCAGAAGATCGACGATGCGCAGCCCCGGAGCCAGATCGTAGGTCTCGTTGTCGTACTGCGCGTCGTAGGCGTCCTCGGCGTGGGCGTACGGACGGTTGCTGGACAGTTGAACGATGTCGTTCGACACCCTCGCGGTCGCGCCGAATGCGCGCAACGCCAGTTCATTCGTCGCCAAAGTCATCCAACCACCTCGGACATTGAGGTCCCCTTAATGGGTTCTCGCGATCCAAAAAGCAACGGCGGCTCATTGTCTTCCAAGGCTCGGGAGACCCTGGCTCGTCGGCGATCGCGATCGCGGCGGTGCAAATCGGGTCTGGCCGTCATCCGACGCTTTCGCGCGGATACCACAGCATCATCGCCAACTGATCCTCGGAGACCAGCCACTCCCCATGCCGGACATAGCCGCCTGCAAGGTCGTTGAGTTCGACGACCTCGACATCGGGTCGGAAGCGCTGTTGATCGTTTCGAACAAGATGGTTATCAAAAACAAAGACTTTCTGAATATTTGGTGACAGCTTCAGAACGGCAGGCACGAAGGTGCCGTAACTCGCAACGACAGTCCTCGCCGACAACATGACCTTGAGGTCGTCTTTAAGCTCGGCCGAGTATCGCCTGTATGCAATCGACTGCTCGTCGAGCCATTCGAGGTACGGACGTAGGACGACGTTAATCTCATCCTCGTAAACGACATGAACGAGCCCCGCAGACGTTTTCCGTGCCAAAATAGTGGCATTCTGATAGAAGGCTAGCGGAGGCTGGATGTAATCCGGGTTCGGGACATCCGGATTGAAAATGTCTCCACCGCGGAAATGAACGACGATCTCGTCCTCGTTATACGCATTCACGGCAAGCCGGATCTCGTCGGAGAGAACGGCAAACAGTCGACGACTTGGAACTGCGTCCCTCTTGACTTCAGGGAACGTTTCGACCGGAACGAGGGCATGCAGTGACCAGAAGGTTCCCCACATCGTCGCTTCGCGAACCGGGGTCCGGAAGTCCGTCGCAATCATCGTGATATCATCAATCAGGAATTCGCCGTCGGCCTTGAAGACGTTGGGCGCCTGAACCGTCAGATCGAAGAAGATCTTCCCGATGTCGAGGTACTTGGCAATATCCAAAGCATGCGTCAGCTGCATTATCAAATTGCCAAAGCGGCCGTACGGCTTGACCCAAAGCGCGTCTATCTTGAGCGACGCAACAAGACGATCGGCTGGCAGATCGAAGCCGAAGCGATCGACACCATGCTCTTCAGCGAACGCGCCCACATCAATCAGCGTTCGGAATCGCTCATCCAGGAGTTCGTAGACGGCCGCGGCGGAGGGTTGTGTTCTCGATGCGGTCACGAAGCGAAACCCTGACACCTTCAAGCGATTAAACGTCCAGCGGCGCGCATAACTCCTTTGATGCCGGAAGGCAAATCGGTTTGAGGGTTGCGCTCGCTTTGGACCTAATATAGGCAAGGAAAGGTCAGGGTTACGGGCAAAACAAGGAGTCCCGCCATTTTCTCCTTACGCCTAGCTTGCAACGAGCTAGAATCGGGTTGTCCAAGGTCCAGCACGATTCCGGCGCGTAGCTTCTAAGGTGACGGTCTCATGACTTCTGCCGGACTTACGCTAAGCGGCAACTTGATCGAAGCCGGCTGGCAAATGTTGTCTGACCTGAAAACGATGGCGCTGGCGTTTCGCTCGAACGGATTTCCGACCCGTTTGATCGTCACATTCGATCAACTCTCCGCTTTCAATCATTCCCGCCCGCGTGTTTCGGGCGATCAGATCGTCTTGGCGTGCAACGCCGATCACCTCCATCTCTCCACATCCGAAACGACTTGGTATCAATCGCCGGAGATCTTCCAGGCGCTGCCGATCGCGCGGCGTTTGTGCGAGAAGTACAGCGAAGTTATTTTATACGGTCACAGCATGGGCGGGTACGCGGCGCTGCTGTTCTCCGGTTCTCTCAACGCGACAAACGTCGTGTCTTTCGCGCCACAATACTCTGTCGATCCGCAGAAAGTTCCGTTCGAAAACCGCTTTACGGGATTTGTCAAGGATATCGCTTTCATGTTCGACGATATGGATGCTGCCATTTCAAAGACGGCCCCAAAATACGTCGTCTACGACCCCTACACCGAGATCGACAGGAAGCACGTCGACCTGCTGATCGATCAGCCAGGGATAATTCCTGTCCGGATCCCGTTCGCGGGTCACCTACCGGGAGAATTCCTGAAGGAAGCGGGATGTATCCGTGAAACGATCATCGACCTCCTTCTCGATAGGCCGAACGCTGCCCAACGTCGTACGCGCATGCGCTCCGGGCGGCGTCGCTCTCATCGCTATTTCCTCGAACGCGCTTCGCACATTGCGCGACGGGGTCGTCTCATGGAGGCGTTGGACCTCGTCAACGCGGCTTACGTGCTCGATCCGGAAAGCCTGTCGGTGATCCAGACGTACCATGCGCTCCTGATGTGCAAGACGTCCTACTTCGGAATCTCTCATGCTTTGGTCCGCCTGATCATGTACGAGAAGCCCGAGTGGACGCATTTCGCTGGATCGCGAGACCATATCTGGCACGAACTCAAGAAACTCGCCGAGCCGATCATCCGACAGCCGATCTGACCTGTGCTTAGCTCAGAGGCTCGCGAAGCTCTCTTTCGCCGACATTGGCTTCTGCGGATTTGCGCCAGACATCATCAATGGACTTCCATCTTAGGTAATCTTAAGGGTGAATCGCGTCGACGACGGACCTGTGGAGGATTGAACGATGATTGATTATCGTGCTGTGATCGCTCGATTCGGAATACAGCCGAAAGGCGTCGTCCATGTCGGGGGGTACCACGGCCAGGAAGATGTGCACTATAAAGACATGGGTTTCGCCAACCGCATCTTCATCGAAGCTCAACCAAGTACTTTCGAGATACTCGAGAAAAACCTAGAAGGTACTGGCGCTTTTGCCGAAAACATCGCCATCTCGGATGTCAACGGCACCACCACGTTCCATCTGGTCGATCATGAAATGTCGTCCTCCCTGCTGCCGTTGAAGGGACATTCCACGATTTACCCATGGATCGTCGAGACCGGCACGATCGAGGTCCCGACGACAACCCTTGACGACCTGCTGCGCCGCGGCACTTACAAAAACCTCGAATTCAATTTCATCAATGCCGATGTCCAAGGCGCCGAATTTCTCGTGCTTTCGGGAGCAATCCAGACCCTTAAGAAGATGGATTTCCTGAATCTCGAAGTCAATTTCGACGAACTCTACGAAGGCGCACCCCACGTCAGAGATTTGGACAACTTCCTCGCCGCTTTCGATTTCATTAGGGCAGACACGACGCTTCTTCACGGGACTTGGGGCGATGCGATCTGGGTGAAAAACAAGTTCACCAGGGCCAAGAGCCCCTAGTATCGCGAGGTGCGAAGTTGGTCGGCGATTGGCGAGGGAAGCGGCATGGCATCATGGTTGACAGTGCAACGGGAGCAGCTTCGACAAGGCCTCTTTTCGATTCGCGGCAAGCAACACCTGACCGTAACCCAGCCATTCTTCCGCGTGGACGGCGACGTACCTAACGTGACGACTTACTGGGCGGATGACACCTATTTTCGCAGGGACGAAGCCGCGACTGTCGATATCTTCTTCAATCAAGGGTACTCCCCGGATCGCGACCGGGTCGCCTACGTGAGAAGCACAAGCCGCGCGGCCCTTCATGCCACCTGGTTTTGGGACAACCATCACCTCGTCGCCGACACGATGCACGCCGCGCTGCTATCCGACGTGTACTTCTGCGCTCACGGCTACGCATCGTCTTACATTCGCAACAAACTGGCGCTGAATGGTGGCTTCACTCCCCTCTGCCCCGTTTTCTGGCTAGTCAGCGAGGCGAAGGAGGCCGCGACGCGCGGGATCCTCGCACCGCGATCAGAAAAGCTCTACGGCGGCTACAACTCCTATGCCGAGTTTCCGGACCGCGATGTCCTCATCGAGAGGATCAAGTCGAGGATTCCCAACAACAACATCTTCACGACGGCGCACGGCACGCCGCCCGACCAGCATCCCTTCTACAGCATGACGCCGGTCGACCGGCTACTCGAGTGGATGTCGTACAAGGTCTCGCTCTGCCTCTCTTTCGGCAGCAACACGGCGATGCGCATATTCGACATGCTGCTGGGCGGTGGGATACCGCTGATCGTCGGGCGGCCTGCAGACCTCGACTCGATATTTCCTCATGGAGTGCAGGAGTCGCTCCCCATCATCGTTGTCGACGACGTCGATCCTGATGCGATCGCCGCGGGCTTCGAACACAGCCTGAAGCGCTTCGACGAAGGCGGCCTTGACGGCGTGATGACAAGGCATGCCTACACGTTGGCGAACCACATGCCGCACCATCGTCTCGGCCAGATGATCGACAAAATCCGTGGGTTCGCCGAGCAAGCCGACGATTTGGATCACGTGCTTGACGGCTGATTACCTCATCGTCTTCTCGCATTGTTGCACCTACTAGGGTACGGCTTTCTTCGATACGGTGGAATGTCGCGTCAATGGATCGACGCGTCGCTTGGGAGTATTGTTTCTATGCCGTTCGAGACCTACGACGCCGTCGTGAAAGAATTCTACAGCGACACAGAGAAAGTCCTTAGCGACGGATCGACCCGAACCATCGGCTTCGGATGCTCAGTCCTGGCCGAGCAAGGTCGCCTGCTTTATGATCTGGTTCGAGAAATCAAGCCGGAGAACTCGCTGGAGATCGGTCTCGCTTGGGGCGGGTCCGCGATCCATATCCTCTGCGCTTTGCGAGATGAGAACAAAGGACATCATACTGCGATCGATCCCATGCAGGACCTCTGGTCCAACGTGGGTATCTCGGAGCCTCAGCGCTTGGGGCTTGGCAACTATTTGACGTGCATCTTCGAACGTTCGGATGTCGCCCTTCCGCGGTTTGTTCAGGAAAAGCGCGGGTTCCAGTTCGCTTTCATCGATGGCGATCATCGCTTCGACGGTGCATTTGTGGATTTCCATTTCTGCCACCAACTGCTCGATATCGGGGGTATCCTGATGTTCGACGATGCCAATGCCATGAGCGTCGGGCGCGCCGTGTCCTTCGTGGATACGAATATGCCCAATTTCCAGCGAATGAATGTCGGGACTTTTGGTCGCTTCGCGGTTTTCAAGAAGATTGATGAAGATCGCCGCGAGATCGGGCACGAAGCAGTCTTCTGAGCGGGTCCCGCAGGGATGTCGTACGTCGGACTGCGGAGGAACGAATTTACCCCACTACCGATGAATGCTAGCGTTTGACGGCATTACGCGCCGACCGGTGCCTGGATCACCTCGAACGTCATGTCCGGCACCTCGTAGGGGTCGTCGGCCGGCCGCTGGCCGGCGGTGACGATCGAAACTCCGAGCAGAGCCGCGTAGAGCGTGCGGTCGGCGTCGTCGACGACATGACGCTCGGCGTCGAGCACGAGGGAGATCGCGCCACCAGGCAGGCGGCCTGGGGTCACGAGCAGCCGCGTCGGGCGAACCCATGTGCTTTGCGCGAGGTCCGGGAAGTGGACGGACGCCGCGCCGATCTCGACCGTCATCGACTGCGGGCAGGGCAGCACCAAGTCGATCGCGACGGTCTCGTCGCCCGCCGCGGCCTTCGTGTCCAGCAGTTCGACCGTCGCCCGCGCACTCGTCTGCCAGGCGAGCCGTGTCGCGACGCCCATCGACGGATAGGGCCCCTCAACCGTGGCGAACCCCGCGATCGTCGCCAGATCGGGTCGCAACAGACCGCTTGGCGACCGCGCCGGGGTCGCCGCGGCATCGTTGGCGAGCCGACGGTCGGGCGCCGGGTCCGGGGTCCGTCGCGCAGGCCCGATCGATCGCGACAGTTTGCCGAACGCCGCCTTGATCGACGGCGCCTCGGCGGCAGGGGCCGCCTTGCGGGACGATCGCACGATCGGGCGAAGGCCGTCGGCCTTACGGGTTGGCTTCAGCCGCGGCGGGAAATAGGCGCAGTAGAGACTGCGCAGCGTTCCAGGCTCGACGAAAGCGCGCTCGGCTTCGAGCGTGAGCACCGTCGCCTTGGTATCGAGATCGATGGCGATCTCGAGGTCCGTTTGCACGCTCCAATCCTCGGCCGCCAGCGTTTGCCGGCCCAGCGGCGTTCCCTCGCGCGAGACGGTCAACGTCTGGTCTTCCGCGAGATTGTGCATCCGGAGCGTCAGAAGATGAGGACCGGGCTTGATCGCCGTCAGGGCGATCTCGGCGATTTTGGAGGTCTGCCAGGTCAGCTGCTCGTCGATCCCGAACTCCGCGAAAGGCCCCTCGGGAGACGCGAAACCGGACTGCATCGAAACGCGGCCGGAAGTGAGCCGCGCCGCCGCCTCTTGGAAGCTTTCGACGCGGCGGGCATGCGCGGCGCCATGGCGGGTACCGCCGACCGAGGTCAGCCACCGTCCCAAGATCCCCCTCCCCGTAGGAGGAGGAGCCGAAGGGCCGCCGCCGTTCGCGGCGGCCGGCTTCCCGGGTTCGGTCCGCCTGAGCGGCCGAAGGCCATCCGCGACAGCCGTCGGTACGATTCGCGCGGGGAAAAAGGCGCAGTACAGCGAGCGCGATCCATCCGGTTGGACGAAGTCCCGATCGGCCTCTATCGTCAACACCGTGACGCCGCCGTCGAGATCGAGGGCGATGTCGATCTCCGTGCGCACCGACCACTCTTCGACAGCGAGCGCCTGCTTGCCGATGATGGTTTCTCCCCGGATAAACGTGAGGATCTGGCCTTCCGCGAGGTTGCCGACCCGCATGGTGAGGAGATGGGGACCGGCCATCGCCGCGCTCAGCATCACCTCGGCCTTGGGGGAGATCTGCCATGCGATGGCGTCGTCGAGGCCGAACTGCGGAAACGGCCCTTCCGGAGGCGCGAAGCCGGTTCCGAGCAGGACGCGCCGCGACGTGAGCTTCTTGAGCGGCAACGATCGCAAGCCGCCGAACTGAACGCTCTTGCTGATCGTGGCCAGGGGGTCCCGCACGACGTCCCGGAAGACCTCATCGAGGCTCGAGAGGAGACTTGGAGCACCGTATCTGGAGGCGGCTTGTACATGCACGCTCTGCCGAAAGGCCTCTCGCTCCTCTGCCGGTTGGGCAACCAGCACCCGTAGCCGCTCGGCGAAAGCCGCGATATCGTTCGGCTCGACGAGCCATCCCGTCTCGTCGGGGATGATCGCTTCCGGGATGCCGCCGCCGGCGTAGCCGATGGAGGGACAGCCGCACATCGCCGCTTCGACGAAGGTCTGTCCGAAGCTCTCGTTGAAGCTGCCGCTCACGAAAACATCGGCGGCCTGGTAGCAGGGCGCGATCTCCTCGTCCTCGTGCAGATACCCGGTGTACCGCACGCCTTCGATTTTCTTCTCGTCCTCGACCGCGCCCATCGCGAGGACCTGTACCGGGCCGCCGACGAGACGGCAGGCCTCCAGGATGTGCCGGAACCCCTTGCGCTGGTCGTCGACGCTGGACGACGAGCAGAGGACGACGAACGCGTCCGGGGGAACGTCGAGCGCCTTGCGCGCGGCTGCGCGGTCCCCCGGACGATAGCACTCCTCCGGGACCGCGAGGCGAATGCGCCGGATCCTCGCCTCGAGATTGGCCGCCGGCGCCTTGATCGCCACGAAGCGCCGCGCACATTTCGCCATGTAGTCGCTGTTGGCGAGGAAATGGACATTCTCGAGCGCCAGGTTGTCGATCTTGAGCTGGTGCGCGGCGGGAATGTCGTCATAGGGAATGACGGGATAGGACTCGCGCGTGGGGCAAGTCGGGGGGCAGCTGAAGAGATAGGCGTCACAGGCCATCGGATAAGGACAGCGTCCGGTGAACCAGAAGAAATCGTGGGTGACGATCAGGAGCGGCGCGACAGCCGCAAGTCCGTCGAGCGCGACCCCCTCGGGGAAGGCGCCGTGAAGGTTGCCGACGATGATGACGTCGACTTCAGCGGCTTGGAGCGCCTCGGTCGCCTCCGCCATGTCGACGGCACTGCCGTCACCGATATCGACGCGAAAGGCGAAGAAGGACACGTCGACCTGATGGGCGGCAAGACATTCGGCGATGCGGCGGTGCGCTCTGCCGGCTCCGTAGTTGAAGCCATAATCGTTGAGCATCCCAACCCGCAGATTGCGCTTCGTCGAAAGGCTCGAGAGGTCGATCGCGGGGATGACGGGCATGGCGAGCCGTCCGCGAAACGCGTTGGCGTGGTCCGTGAGCTCCGGAAGGTAGGCGGCCGTCTCGCTTGTCTTCTGGTCCGCATGCATCCGGAAATTCGCGATCTGGTAGTCGATCGGCAGAATACGGGCGCCGGCCTCCGCCATCCGCACCCAGAGGTCGTAGTCCATCGAGTAATGCAGCTTGGTGTCAATCGTGTTGCCGGCTGCCCGATAGATCGCCCGGCTGAAATAAACCTCCGGCTGATAGAAGAAGCGACCCTGCAGCCACTCGCCTCGGAGGTCGAGCAGGCCTTGGAGATCGAGAGGGCCGGCGCGAACCCCGGTGCGATGGCGGTAGACGAGCTTGCCGTCCGACCTGATATTCACGACGCCGGCGACGATGTCAGCCTCACCACTCATGAAAGCGGCCGCGATCGCGTGCAGAGCCCCTGGCGCTAGGGCGTCGTCGCTGTTGATCCAGCCGAAGATGTCGCCGCTCGCGCGGTCGAACCCGCGCCGCAGGGCGTCGCTCTGGCCGGCGTCCTTCTCGCTGACCCAGTAGTCGATCCGGCCGGCATGCTTCTCGATGATCGATCGGGTGGCGTCCTTGGAGCCGCCATCCATGATGATGTATTCGAGATTCGGGTAGCCCTGATCGATGACGGAGACGATCGTATCCTCGATGTACTCGCCTTGATTGTAGCTGGGCGTGACGACGGATATTTTCGGCATCTGCTTGTCGACGGGCTTCAAGCGAAACTCCTTTCGCACATGCAGGATTGCTCATGCCACACGAGGCTGTGGACGCAAAGCGTTGTCCGCTCCGCGCGTCGCGCCCTATGCTGCGGCGCTCACGGGATTGCTTGCCTTTCACAGGCACGGGCTCGTTAGCATTCGGCACCGCACATTACGAGCGCCGCCGAACAAGGAGCTGGGCTTCGCCGGCCCAAATCCGTCGACCGAGCCTGCATGCTCGCTTCGCATTGAAAAAAGTAGGCGCCGCGGATAGGCTAGACGCCGGCGCGGCGCATTGATCTTGAAGGAGCAGCCGGCTCATGCGGGTTGGGTTACTGGCGCCTCCTCACAGCAAGGAAGCCGGCGGAGGCTACACCTACGTCGCGATGGTTTTCGCCGCCGTGGAACGCTTCGCTTTTCGTGCCGAGATCGTCATCCTGGATTTCCGCGCAATCGACTATTTCCCCGAGTCGGACATCGTCGACGACGAAAGCGTGCGACCCTCGGCTCCCGTCAACGTCCGCTTCACGCGCGCCCTGAACCACCACATCAGGCTCCACCGGCTTGATCTGCTCTGGCTCGTAACGCCGTCGACGATCATGACGCCGAGCATCCCGTTCATCGTGACCGTGTGGGATCTGGCGCACCGCTACTATCCCTTCTTTCCCGAGGTGTCGAAGTACGGCTGGACCTGGCAGGAGCGGGAGGATTACCACCGCACCACCCTGCCCCGCGCGAGCTACGTGCTGACGGGAACGCGGCGCGGCGCGCACGAGATCACGACCTGCTACGGCATCCCGGACGAACGCATCCGCGTCATTCCTCTTCCCGCACCGCGCATCGACGCCAAGATTGGCGAAGCGGCATCGCCGGTGAAGGGCCGCTACCTCTTCTACCCCGCGCAGTTCTGGCCGCATAAGAACCACGTCCGCGCCATCAGGGCGCTCCGGCTGCTCGTCGAGGACGCCGCCTACAAAGATCTTGGCCTTGTCTTCGTCGGAGCTGACAAAGACAACGAGGGCTTCGTCCGTCAGCTCGTCCGCGACGAAGGCGTGACCGATCACGTCCACTTCCTCGGCTTCGTCGAGCGACCGGTTGTTGAGGCCCTTTATCGGAACGCGGCAGCGCTGCTCTACCTCTCGTTCCTCGGGCCCGACAACCTGCCACCCCTCGAGGCTTTCGATTGCCTTTGCCCGGTCATCATTTCAGATCACGCGGGTCACCGCGAGCAACTCGGCGATGCGGCGCTCTACGTCGACCCGCTCGACGAGAAGGCCATTGCCGACGCCGTGAGAACCCTGCTTGGAGATCCGAGCCTGCGGGAGAAGCTCGTCGAACGCGGCGCGAAGGCGAACGAAACGCGGCGTATCGAGTCCTACCTGTCCGCAATAGACGGCATCTTCGCCGAATTCGCCGCGTACCGCTTGTGCTGGGCCGCAGGTCCGTCTCCATCGGTCTAGATCAGGGGAACCGGGCAGCGCATGGCTGATGTCGAATACATTCGCGACGGCGAAAAGCTGTTGGCGGTCGTCGTCCCCGGCGATTTCAAGGCAGACGGGATCCATTTCTTCACGCCGAACAACTTTTCGCAGCAGATCGCCTATATGCACCATCCGGCAGGCAAGGTGATCGCGGCGCATATCCACAACGACGTCAGGCGCGAAGTGCGCAAGACCAACGAGGTCCTGTTGATCAGGCAGGGCCGGCTTCGCGTCGATTTCTACGACGACGAACGTCGCTACCTTTTCAGCCGGGTCATCGCCGCTGGCGACACGTTGCTGCTCGTCTCGGGGGGCCACGGCTTCGAAGTCATCGAGCGATGCGAAATGATCGAGGTCAAGCAGGGACCTTACGCCGGCGATCAGGACAAGACGCTCATCCCCGACCATCAGGGCGCCGTCGTCGGCCTCGACGAGCGATAGATGATACCTGTCAGTCGACCTCTTTTCGGCGAGCAGGAAAAGCGCAACCTCGTCGAGTGCATCGACACCGGCTGGATCTCGTCGGAAGGTCCGTTCGTCTCTCGCTTTGAAACCCTCTTCCAGAACGCCTGCGATCGTCGGCACGGCGTCGCCGTCTGCAACGGCTCAGCCGCGCTCGATCTCGCGCTTTCGGCCTTGCAGCTCGACGAGGGCGACGAAGTCATCCTGCCGTCCTTCACGATCATCTCCTGCGTGCAGGCGGTGCTGCGCGCCGGGGCGATCCCCGTTCCCATCGACTGCGATGCCGAGACTTGGACGATCAAGGCCGAGGACGTCGCGCGGGCCATCACGCGCAGGACCAGGGCCGTGCTCGTGGTGCACATCTACGGCCTCCCCTGCGACATGGACCCGATCCTCGACCTCGCGCGGCGGCACGAGCTCTTCGTCATCGAGGACGCCGCCGAGGCGCACGGGCTGCACTACCATGGCCGCGCGTGCGGCGGGTTCGGCGACGTGTCGACCTTCAGCTTCTACTCCAACAAGCTGGTGACGACGGGCGAAGGCGGCCTCGTTCTCACCGACGATGAGGCCATCGCGTCGCGGTTGCGCTCGCGACGGAACCTCTGTTTCCAGCCCGGCAAGCGCTTCGTCCACGAGGATCTGGGCTGGAACATGCGAATGTCGAACCTCCAGGCAGCCGTCGGTTGCGCACAGATGGAGCGGCTTCCAAAGGTCGTCGAACGCAAGCGGGCCATCGGAGAGCGCTACCAAAGCTTGCTCGCGGGCGTCCCGGGCATCCAGTTGCCCCGCGGTCGCACGCGCTACGCGAAGAACGGCTACTGGGTGTTCGGCGTCGTGCTTGACGCGAGCGTCGCGGGCGATGCCGCTTCGGTCATGGCGGGGCTGGCGGCGCAAGGCGTGGCCGCCCGGCCGTTCTTCTGGCCGCTCCACGAGCAGCCCGTCCTGAAGCGGATGGGGCTCTTCGAAGGAATGCATCTGCCGGTGTCGGAGCGCCTCGCGCGGCGTGGATTCTACATTCCCTCCGGCCCAGCGATTTCCGACGCGGAGCAGGACACCGTTGCTGCCGCTTTGAAACGCGTCGTGGGCGCGCCATGACGGTCTTCGCCGATGCCTACGCCGATTTCTACGATCTTCTCTACGCCGACAAGGACTACGCGGGCGAGGCTACTTACGTCGCAGCTCGCCTGCGGGCCGCCCGTCCCGGTGTCGGATCGGTTCTCGAATTCGGCTCAGGCACCGGGCGCCACGCGCGATTGCTCGCCGATCGGGGCTTCTTGATCACCGGCATCGAGCGAAGCGCGTCGATGCTGCGGCGTTCGCGGGCTCCGGAGGACGCAAGGGTGCGCTTCGTCGCCGGCGACATCCGATCCCGGCGCGTCGAAGGGCGCTTCGACGCGGTCGTCGCCCTGTTCCACGTCGTCAGCTACCTGCGGTCGGACGACGACCTGCTCGAGGCGTTTACGAATGCCAGAGAGCATCTCGAGCTAGGCGGCCTGTTCCTCTTCGACTTCTGGTTCGGACCCGCCGTTTTGACCCAGAAGCCGGAAACCAGGATCAAGGAAGCCGAGAGTGCCGTTTTGCAGGTCGTTCGGCTCGCCCGGACGACGCTCGACTCAGCCGAGAATCTGGCGACGGTGAACTACGTTGTGTTCTTCAGGATCAGCGGAGAGGCACCCTATCGTCGGGAGGACGAGACCCACGTCATGCGCTACCTCTTCCTGCCGGAAGTACGGGCACTGCTGGCGCGAGCCGGGTTCCGCTTCTGCGATGCCGAGGAATGGTGCACCGGCCGGCCGCTCGACGCCTCGACCTGGAACGCCACCGTGCTGGCGGAGGCGGTCTGAGGACGACCCGGCGGCTCACGACAGATATTTGCGCCGCAGTTCGCCGAAGTTCCGCTCCGCCAAGTCTTTCAGCCGGTCGTCGAGCGCGGCATCGCTATCCCGGTAGCCCTTGTTGACGAAGCGGGCGCCTTCGGACATCCCCTTGGCGACCGTCTCGCTATAGAAGACGCCTTGCCGCTTGGCTCGGAACTCGTCCTCTTCACGCGCCCTCATCGCCCCCATGCTGCTGCAGGCGATGGCGTGCTCGATGGCTGCGTCGGGAGGCTGCAGGTCGAGGAAGTCGAAGAGTCTTCCGAGTTGCTCGGACGGGTGGTCGACCAGATCGGTGTACCTCACGAGGAGCATCGGCAATTCGTCCTGCTCCAACCACGATCGCACGTGATGAGGCCAGGTGCCGGAAAACTCGAAGCCGCTGCCCGAAGTCCTTACCCATTCTTCCGCGAACTCATCGAGAGACATCGAAGCCGAGCTCGCTCCGACCAGCTTCAGGAAATCGTACGCCGAGCGCATGATGTCGATTGGATCGCGGATGAGATAGATGGCCCGCGAGATCACCGGGCAGGTCGCACCGGTGTCGTCACGGGCGTAATGGTTCTTCAAAAACACCCTGTTTTCGTGACCAATGGCCTTCGAGCAATCGTTGATATGGATATCGACAACGTAACGCCTTTCAATGTCGTCGGGGTTTGCACCGTCAAAGAACGTATGAAACAGCAGTGAGCTGAGGTAGGTGACGCCGGATTTGGGAAAGGCCGACAGGCTGACGTACTGCATGATCTAACAACACCTTCCAGCGGCAGTCACGGGACAAGCCTAGCTGACGCGCCCAACGCTCGTGTAGCGCAAGCCGTGCCGCTGGGCGGTCTCGGCCGAATAGACGTTGCGCAGGTCGACGAGGATCGGCTCGCGCAGGAGGCTCTTGACGCGGCCGAGGTCGAGGGCGCGGAAGGCGTCCCACTCGGTCACGATCGCGACCGCGTCGGCGCCTTCGACGCACTCGTACGGGTCGGTCGCGAACGTCATGCCCGGCAGCAGCGGCTTGGCCTGCTCCATGCTCTCGGGATCATAGCCGCGCACCCGCGCGCCGGCGTCCTGCAGCGCCGCGACGATGGCGAGCGACGGCGCATCGCGCATGTCGTCGGTGTTGGGCTTGAAGGCGAGGCCGAGCAGCGCGACCGTCTTACCGCGCACCGAACCGCCGCAGGCGGAGATGATTTTCCGCCCCATCGCCCGCTTGCGCTGGTCGTTGACCGAGACGACGGTCTCGACGATGCGCAGCGGCGCCTCGTAATCCTGCCCTGTCTTGACGAGCGCCAGCGTGTCCTTCGGGAAACACGAGCCGCCGTAGCCTGGCCCCGGGTGCAGGAACTTCGAGCCGATGCGCTTGTCGAGCCCGATGCCGCGGGCCACATCCTGAACGTCGGCACCGGTGCGCTCGCAGAGGTCGGCGATCTCGTTGATGAAGGTGATTTTGACCGCCAGGAAGGCGTTCGCCGCGTATTTGATGAGCTCGGACGTGCGCCGGCTCACGTAGATCAGCGGCGGATTGTTGAGCGACAGCGGGCGATAGATCTCGCCCATGATCGCCTTCGCCCGCTCGTTCTCGCAGCCGACCACGATGCGGTCCGGACGCTTGAAGTCGTCGATCGCGGCGCCCTCGCGCAGGAACTCCGGATTGGAGACGACATGGATCTCGACGTCGGGGCGGGTCTGCCGGCAGATGCGTTCGACTTCGTCGCCGGTGCCGACCGGCACCGTCGATTTGGTGATGACGACGAGTGGTCCCTTGGCCGCGGCCGCCACGTCGGCGGCGGCGGCGTGGACGTAGGACAGGTCGGCGTGCCCGTCGCCGCGCCGCGACGGGGTGCCGACCGCGATGAACACCGCTTCGACATCGGCGATCGCCGCCGCGAGATCGGTCGAGAAGGCGAGCCGGTCCTGGCGCACGTTGCGGTCGACGAGGTCCTTCAAGCCGGGCTCGTAGATCGGCATGATGCCCTGGCGCAGCGCCGCGATCTTGGCCTCGTCGCGGTCGACGCAGACGACATGATGGCCGAAATCCGAGAAACAGGCGCCGGACACGAGCCCGACGTAGCCTGAACCGATCATCGCGATTCGCAAGATGAAGCCTCCAGTGGGCCGGCGGACCGGCTGTCGAGTGCGGCCATAGCGCGCCGCCGCCAAGATGGGAATGCCGTTTGGAGCAGCCCGGCCGGGCAGCGGGGCAGGCGAGACGCGCTCACGCGTTGCGGGACAGCAGCTCCTCGAAATAGGCGATGGTGCGAACGAGGCCGGCCTTGAGCGGGACCGTCGGCTCCCAGCCGAGCTCCCGACGCGCCACGGTGATGTCGGGCTGCCGCTGCTTGGGATCGTCCATCGGCAGCGGCTCCTTGACGAGCGACGACGTCGAGCCGGTGAGCTCGAGAATCGTCTCGGCGAGCTGGATCATGGTGAATTCGCCGGGGTTTCCGATGTTGACCGGGCCGGTCAGTTCGTCCGGCGCGTCCATCAGCTTGCGGAACCCGAGGATGAGGTCGTCGACATAGCAAAACGAACGCGTTTGCAAGCCGTCGCCGTAAATGGTGATGGGTCGGTTCTGTAGCGCCTGGACGATGAAGTTCGACACCACGCGGCCGTCCTGCGGATGCATGTGCGGGCCGTAAGTGTTGAAGATGCGCACCACCTTGATGCGCACCTTGTGCTGGCGGTAATAGTCGAAGAACAGGGTCTCTGCGCATCGCTTGCCCTCGTCGTAGCAGGCGCGCGGGCCGAGCGTGTTGACGTTGCCCCAGTAGGTCTCCGGCTGCGGGTGAACGGACGGATCGCCGTAGACCTCCGACGTCGAGGCCTGGAAAATCTTGGCCTTCACGCGCTTGGCGAGGCCCAGCATGTTGATGGCGCCGAGCACGCTCGTCTTGGTCGTCTGGACGGGATCGAACTGATAGTGAATCGGGGACGCGGGACAGGCGAGATTGTAGATCTCGTCGACCTCCACGAACAGCGGGTGGGTGATGTCATGTCGCATCAGCTCGAAATTGCGGTCATCGAGCAACGCCGCGATGTTGCGGCGGCGGCCGGTGAAAAAGTTGTCGACGCAGAGAACTTCGTGGCCCTCCCTGAGGAGGATTGCGCAAAGATGCGAGCCGAGAAAGCCGGCACCTCCCGTGACCATGATACGTTTCATTCGAAGTCCTCTGCCGAAGTCCTCTGGGACGGATTCCTTCCGCTTCGATGGCCTTCCGGGCCTGACGTAGCGCAAGAGACATCGTCCTGTAACCTGTCTTCGGCCTGCCTACGTCGAGACAAACCTTTCGGCGGCGTGAGGCAAGAACCAACCCGACGACCGGTGGCTCGCCTCATCGTTCGGCCCATCTCTTACGGCTCACGAACGTCAGCCCTCGCCGGATGAGCATCGATGCAAACCTTTGTCTGCGACGTCGCGGTGGTCGGTGCGGGCGTGATCGGGCTGGCTGTGGCTCGCGCACTGGCTCTGGCCGGGCGCGAGGTTCTCGTCATCGAGGCCGAACGCGGCGTGGGCACGATCACCTCTTCCCGCAACAGCGAAGTCATCCATTCCGGCATCTATTATCCGCCCGGTAGCCTCAAGGCCAAGCTTTGCGTCGAGGGGCGGGACGCGCTCTACGCCTATTGTGCCGCGCGTGGCGTGCCGTTCCGGCGGTGCGGCAAGATCGTGGTGGCCTCGTCGGAGTCGGATGGCGAGACGCTAGTCGCGCTCGCCGAGAACGGGCGGCGCAACGGCGTTGCCGGACTCGCCGTGCTGTCGCTGGACGAACTGTTGTCGCTCGAGCCAGAGGTGGTCGGCCAATGCGCGCTGTTGTGTCCGATGACCGGCATCGTCGATAGCCACGCCCTGATGCAGGCGCTCCAGGCCGACATTGAGGCGGCGGCCGGCTCGCTCTGCCTCGCCACGCCGGTGATCGAGGGGGCAGTGGAGCCGACCTTGTCCCTTCGGCTCGGCGGTGCGGAGCCGGCTATCGTTAAGCCGAGCGTGATGGTCAACGCGGCCGGCCTCGCCGCACCGCACCTCATCGGCCGGCTGGCTGGGTTTCCGCCAGCCCACAGGCCGCGCGCCTTCTACGCGAAGGGCAGTTACTTCGCCTTGACGGGACGAGCACCGTTCAAGCGGCTCGTCTATCCGCTGCCCGAACCCGGCGGGATCGGCATCCACGCCACGATCGACCTCGCCGGCCAAGTCCGTTTCGGCCCAGATGTCGAGTGGGTTGAGGACGCCGGCGACTACGCCGTCGATGCGGCTCGCGCATCCCACTTCTACGAGGCCATCCGTCGCTACTGGCCGGCGCTGCCCGATGACGCGCTGCAACCCGCCTATTCCGGCATGCGGCCGAAGCTTGCCGGTCCGGGCGCGCCCGCGAGCGACTTCGTCATTCAGGATGAGGCGATCCACGGAATAGCGGGTCTCGTCAACCTCTTCGGGATCGAGAGCCCCGGGTTGACGTCGAGCCTGGCGATCGGCACCCACGTCGCCGGCCGGATCGCCGCCCTCGGACGATGAGCCCGCCCGTCAGAACCGCTCGGCGCCGAACGCCGTCTTGATCCGCTCGGCCTCCGACCGGATCGCCTCGCGGTCGGCCGGCTTCATGCGCTCCAGCGTGCGGTAGGGCATCGCCATGCGGAGATTGCCGCCGAGCGTCTTCTGGTTGCGGATCATGAAGTCCCAGTAGAGCGCGTTGAAGGGGCAGGCCTCGTCGCCGAATTTCTTCTTCACGTCGTAGCGGCACTGTCGGCAATAGTTGCTCATGCGGTTGATGTAGGCGCCGGATGCGGCATAGGGCTTCGAGCCGATGATGCCGCCGTCGGCAAAGGTCGCCATGCCGTGGACGTTGGTGAGCTCGACCCACTCGTAGGCGTCGGCGTAGACGACCATGTACCAGTTGTTGATCTCGTCGGGGCGGACGCCGAGCAGCATGGCAAGGTTGCCGGTGACCATCAGGCGCTGGATGTGGTGCGCGTAGGCGTTGTCGTGCGTCGTCACGACGGTGTCCTTGACGCAGACCATGTCCGTCTCGCCCGACCAGTAGAACCACGGCAGCTTGCGGTCGGCGCCGAGGGCGTTCAACGCTTTGAAGGCGGGCATCTTCAGCCAGTATACCCCGCGCATGTACTCGCGCCAGCCGAGGATCTGGCGGATGAACCCCTCCACCGCGTTAAGCGGCGCGCGTCCCGCCCGGTAGGCGGCCTCGGCGCGGCGGCAGACATCGAGCGGGTCGATCAGACCGAGGTTCATCGCCGCCGAGATGATCGAGTGCCACATCCAGGGCTCGTCGCGGACCATCGCGTCCTGATAGTCGCCGAAGCCCGGCAGAAAATCGGCGATGAAATTGGCGACGATCCCCTCCGCCTCGTCGGGCGTCGTCGCGAAACCGAAGCCATCGAGCGCGCCGAAATGGCTCGGGAACAGCCGCGCCACGTCGGCGATCGCCTCCCTGGCGATCGGATTGGGCGCGACGAAGCGGTGCGGCGGCGGCGTCAGTCCGCGCGGCAGGCCCTTGCGGTTCTCCTTGTCGTAGTTCCAGGCGCCCCCCACGGGCTTGCCGTCCTCGTCCATGAGAAGCCCATAGCGCTTGCGCATCTCGCGGTAGAACAGTTCCATCCGTAGTTCGCGGCGGCCCTCCGCCCAGGCGGCGAACTCGGTCGCGGTGCAGAGGAAGCGATCGTCGTCGAGGATCACGAACGGCACGTTCGAGGAGGCGGCGAACGCTTCGAAGTCCTCCATCAGCCGGTACTCTCCGGGCGCCGTCACCACCACACGGTCGAAGTCGTGCTCGGCCAAGGCGCGGCGTACCTCGCCGAGCAGCGAACCGGTGTTGCCCTCGTCTTCGAAGCCGATGTAGCGGACCTTGATCTTCTTCGCCTTCAGCCGCTTGGCGAGCCCGCGCATCCCGGCGAAGACGAGCGCGATCTTCTGCTTGTGATGCTTGACGTAGCCGGTTTCCTCGCCGACCTCGGCGAGCAGTACGACGTCTTGTTTTCGATCGATCTCGCGAAGAGCGGCCAGCCGGTCGTCGGAGATTTGATCGCCGAGGACGAGGCGCAACGTACCAGGCAACCAGCATCTCCATCGAAGTCCGAAGGCACCGGGACCTTACGGCGCAGCGGGACCTTACAGGCAGTGGCCGGCCGACCGCGCTGCGACCTTTTCTCAACGCCGGGGCAGCCGCTTGTGGCCTTAGGAACACGCCTCTGCGCTTACGATCATGTGATGAACGACGGTCACGCTTTGGCCGCTATACGGCGGCTGAAACGGCCTATGATCTTCCAGGGTCGCCCCTTTCGGCCGTGCCGGCTCGGCACCGCGAGACCGAAACGATGGCTTGTTCCTCCTGCGTGTGTGAGTGCGGACCGGATGGTCTTGGGTGTGCAACGACGAGTCTACACGCCGATCGTTGGCCTCGCCTTGCTCGCCGTCGCGCTCGGCGGGTGCATCCCCGACGCCGTGGTGCCGGATACGGCGCTCGATGTTCCACATAGCTATCGCTATTCCGGGCCGAGGGGTGGGCTCGAGGATCACGCGGTCGATTGGTGGATCACGTTCCGCTCGCCCGAACTCACCCGCTTCATGGAAGAGACGGAGGTGGGAAATCTCAGCATCGCGGCGGCGATCGGCCAGCTCGAACAAGCGGACGCGGTGGCGAGACAGTCTGGTTCGGTGCTGTTCCCGTCCCTGACCGCCAACGATTCCGTGACCCGCTCCTTTTCGGGCGGCACGTCAGGAGTCGGGACGGCGATATCCTCCGGCACGTCCGGAGTAGGAGCGAGCACAACGACGACGGGCGCCTCGGCGAGCCCCGGAACGGGACCGGCCTCGGCGGCGACCGGGACCGTCGGGACGACGACGAGTTCGACAACGAGTCCGGGCGCGCTCGGAACAACAACAACGGGAACGACAACCGGTATCACGGGGACGAGCGGCGGCACCACGGGAACAACGACCGGCGCGTCATCCGGGGGCACGACGGCGGGTGGCACCGGGACCACGACCGGCTCTTCAACGTCGCCGTCCCTTTTTACCGGCACGAGCTCGGCGCGGACCGATCTGATCGCGTCGTTCGCCGCGAGCTACCAGCTCGATTTGTGGGGCAAGAACAGGGCGGCCTTCAAAGCCGCCCAGGACAGCGCGACTTCGAGCCGTTGGAACCGGCAAACCGTGCAGCTCACGCAGCTCGCCTCGACGGCCACGACCTATTTCAACGTGCTCGCGGCGCGCGAACGGGTCTCGTTCGCCAGGCAGGACGTCGTGGATTCGAGCCGAATCCTCACGCTCATCCAGGATCGGGAAAAGGCCGGGACGGCGACAGCCCTCGACGTGGCGCAACAGGCCGCGCTCGTCGCCAATCTCAAGGCGTCGATCCCGCCGCTGCAGATCATCGCGGACCAGGACGTGGTCGCGCTCGGCATTCTGCTCGGCCGCACGCCTCAACGCGTGGCCGTCTCCGGCAAGAGCGTCCTGAAAAATCCCGTGCCGCGCATCGCGCCCGGCATCCCGTCCGAGGTTCTGACGCAGCGCCCCGATGTCGAATTCGCCGAGACGAGTCTCTCATCGGCGCACGCCAGCCTCGTCTCGGCACGAGCCGCTTTCTTTCCGCAGCTGAACCTCACCGGGCAGGGCGGCTTCGAGAGCACCGCACTGCGAACCTTGTTTTCGCCGGCATCCACCTTCTACACCGTGGCGCTCGGCGTCGCGCAGCCCATCTTCGACGGCGGACTTCTGCAAGGCGAGTTCGATCAAACCAAGGGCCGGCAGGACGAACTGCTCGCCGACTACAAACTCGCGGTGATCACCGCCTTCTCGGACGTCGACCGCGCATTGGTCGCGCTCAAGCTCTATGCCGAACAAGAAGAATTGACCCGTCAATCCCTTGCGGCGTCCCGCTTAGCCCTGCAGCTATCGGAGGACAGATTGAAGCAAGGCGTCCTCGACGTCGTAACTTTGCTGCAAACGGAGCAGACATTATTTACCACGCAGGACACGCTGGTCCAGGTTCGCCTGTTGAGGCTGACCGAAGCGGTCGCCCTGTACCAGGCACTGGGCGGCGCCTATGCCGGGCGGCCGAAGATTTAATCCCAGCAACGCAAGCTGACACGCGAGGTGGACGGCCATGAAGCATCTGTGGCGTCTCGTCGCCTGGCTCGCGGGGCTTGCGGTCGTCGTCGTTCTCGTCCTGCCTCTGCTCACGACCGGTCTCACCAACAAGCCGGCCGACCAGCAGACGGCGGGTACTGACACGACAAGCGGGGCTAGCGGCTCCGGTGCCGCGGCCGGACACGGCGGCCCGGCCGGAAAGACCGGGCCGATCCCGGTGCTTTTCGCCAAAGCGAAAGTGTCGGACGTGCCGGTCTACGTCGAAGGCGTCGGCACCGGACAGGCGCTCAACTCCGTGCTGATCCGCTCGCAGGTCGACGGCACGCTCCAGTCGCTGAACTTCGTCGAGGGGCAAAGCGTCAAGGCTGGCGACGTCATCGCGAAGATCGACCCGCGCCTCTACCAGGCGGTGCTGGACCAGGACGTCGCCAAAAAGGCGCTCGACGAGGCGACCCTCGCCAACGCCAAACGCGATCTCGAACGCTACAAGATGCTGGCGGCCACCAAGGCCGCGACGCAGCAGCAGTACGACACGCAGAAGGCGACCGTCGCGCAGGATGAGGCGCAGGTGGCGATCGATCAGGCGACGATCGACAGCGCCAGCACCACGCTGAGCTACACGACCATCAAATCGCCGATCGCCGGCCGAACCGGCATTCGCAACGTCGATGTCGGCAACCTCATCCACGCGACGGATACGACCGGCCTCGTCACGGTGTCGCAGATCCAGCCGATCAGCATCATCTTCAACGTTCCGCAGCAGGAACTGCCGCGCATCAACAAGGCTTCGCTGCTCAACCAGCTTGACGTGCAGGCGCTCGATACCAACGGCAAGGATGCCGTCGATCATGGCACGCTTGCGGTCGTGAACAACACGATCGACGCGACGACCGGCACGGTGAAGCTGAAGGCGAACTTCCCCAATGCGCAGCTGCAGCTCTGGCCCGGCATCTTCGTCAACGTGCGCCTGCTCGTCGAGACGCTGCATAACGCTGTCACCATCCCGGTCGGCGCGCTCCAACGCGGGCCGAAAGGCACGTTCGTGTTCCTGGTCGCAGACAACAAGGCCGCGATGCGGCCCGTCACGACCAGCCAGCAGGACGACAACGAGGCGGTGGTCGCCTCAGGCCTCAAGGGCGACGACCAGGTTATCACGAGCGGCTTCCAGAAGCTGACCGACGGCGCCCTGATCAAGCCTGCCCCCGACACCAGCGTCGCGGGCGGCGCGCCAGCACTTCACCAGCAGGAAGCCTCGCCGCCGCCTTCGAGCGCGCCGCCTCCGGCCCCAGCGCGCCGGCGCGGCCAGAGGCGTCAGAGCGCTACCGAATGAACATCTCCGCCCCTTTCATCAGGCGACCCGTTGCGACCTTCCTGCTCGCGGTCGCCGTGCTGCTCGGGGGCGCGCTCGGCTACTCGTTCCTCTCCGTCTCGGCGCTCCCGCAGGTCGACTTCCCGACGATCCAGGTGACGACGCAGCTGCCCGGCGCCAACCCCGACACGATGGCCGAACTCGTCACCGCGCCCCTCGAGCGCCAGCTCGGTCAGATCCCCTCGCTGACGACCATGACGTCGTCGTCGGCATTCGGCCTGTCCTCCGTCACCCTGCAGTTCGATCTGAGCCGCGACATCGACGGAGCCGCGCAGGACGTCCAGGCGGCGATCAACGCCGCGGCGTCCACCCTGCCGAAGAACCTGCCCTACCCGCCGGTCTACTCGAAGGTGAACCCGGCCGACACCGCCGTCATCGAGCTGGCTCTCACCTCCAAGACCATCTCGATCCGCCAGATGTCGGATCTCGCCGACACGCTGATCGGCCAGCGCCTCGCGGAGATCACCGGCGTCGGCCATGTCGGGATCCTCGGCGGCCTCAAGCCGGCGGTCCGAATCCAGGCCGATCTGTCGCGGCTCGCCGACTACGGCGTCGGCATGGAGGACCTGCGCAACGCGATCGCCAACGCCAATGTCGCGGGCGCCAAGGGCTCGCTCGACGGCGCCCAGCAGGCCTACGCGATCGGCGCCAACGACCAGCTCGAGGCCGCTGACGGCTACAAGTCGGTGGTCGTGACTTATCGCAACAACGCACCGGTCCTGATCAGCGATGTCGCCAACGTGATCGACGGGCTCGAGAACGACCACGTCGCCGGCTGGTATCGGGGCGAGCCGGCGATCATCATCGACGTACAGCGGCAGCCCGGGGCGAACGTGGTCGCGACCGTGCAGCGGGTCCGCGCGGCGCTGACGAAGCTCGGAGCCTCGCTGCCGGCTGGCGTCAAGCTCACCGTGGTCAACGACCGCACCGGGACGATCAAAGCCTCGATCGCCGACGTCCAGTTCACGCTCGTGCTGTCGGTCGTGCTGGTCGTGCTCGTGGTGCTGGTCTTCCTGCGCTCGGTTCGCGCCACGATCATCGCCGGCATCGCCCTGCCGCTGTCGCTGGTGGCGACGTTCGGGGCGATGTACTTCCTCAACTTCAGCCTCGACAACCTGTCGCTGATGGCGCTGACGATCGGCACCGGCTTCGTCGTCGACGACGCCATCGTCATGATCGAGAACATCGTGCGCCATCTCGAGCTGGGCGAGCGCCCGCTCGATGCGGCGCTCAAGGGCGCGCGCGAGATCGGCTTCACCGTCGTCTCGCTGACGGTGTCGCTGATCGCGGTGTTCATCCCGCTTCTGTTCATGACCGGGATCGTCGGCCGCATGTTCCGCGAGTTCGCGCTCGTTCTCACGATCGCGGTGGTGGCCTCCGCCGTGGTGTCGCTGACGCTGACGCCGATGATGTGCGGCCAGCTGCTGCGCCACAAGCCGCAGGACCTGTCCCGGCCGCCCGGGCGCCTCGCACGCCTCGGCGAACGGCTCAGCGAGCGCTATCGTGATAGCCTCGCCTGGGTGCTGCGCCACCAGCTGCTTATGCTGCTCGTCATCGTCGGTACGCTGGCCGGCACGATCATGCTCTACGTCACCATCCCCAAGGGCTTCCTGCCGCCGCAGGACACCGGCCTCATCGCGGCGGTAACGGACGCGGACACCTCGGTTTCCTTCGACGAGATGTCGCGCCTCCAGCAGCAGGTCGCGGCCGAGGTCCGCGACGATCCCGCCGTTGCCGGCGTCACCTCGATCGTGGGCGTCGGCACCGTCAACGCGACGCCCAACGCCGGCCGTCTCTCCATCGTGCTGAAGCCGCGCGACAGCGGGCGCGACGGCGTCACGACGATCATCGACCGGCTGCGCGAGAAGCTCGCCGCGCTGCCGAAGATCTCGGTATCGTTCCAGAGCGTACAGGACATCCAGATCACCGCGCAGTCGAGCCGCTCGCAGTACCAGTATACGTTGAACGGCACCAACACGGCCGAAGTGTCGGACTGGTCGAACAAGCTCGTGGCGCAGCTGCGCAAGTCGCCGATCCTGCGCGACGTGGTGTCGGAGGCGCAGGACGGCGGTCTGCGCCTCTACGTCAACATCGATCGCCAGCTCGCCGGCCGGCTCGGCGTGTCCGTCCAGAACGTCAACGACACGCTCTATGACGCCTTCGGGCAGCGCCAGGTATCGACGATCTACGGCCAGTCGAACCAGTACCGCGTGATCCTCGAGGCGGAGCCGCGCTACCTTGCCGACGCCAATTCGTTGAAGAACCTCTACGTATCGTCGAACGTCGCGGCGCAGGTGCCGCTCTCGACGTTCACGGCCATCCGGCACGATACCGCGCCGCTCTCAGTCCAGCACACCGAGCAGTTCCCGGCGGTGACGCTCAGCTTCAATTTGGCCAAGGGCGAGTCCTTGAGCAACGCCGTGGCCGCCATCGCGGCGGCGAGCACGGCGATCGGCATGCCCGACAGCATCACAGGATCCTACGCCGGCGACGCGGCCGAGTTCGCGAGCTCGCTCGCCAACGAGCCCTACCTCATCCTCGCCGCCGCGATCACCATCTACATCGTGCTCGGCGTGCTCTACGAGAGCGCGATCCACCCGATCACCATCCTCTCCACTCTGCCTTCTGCGGGCGTCGGCGCGCTAGTGGCGCTGATGGTGTTCCGCATGGACCTGTCGCTCATCGCCCTGATCGGCATCGTCCTCTTGATGGGCATCGTGAAAAAGAACGCGATCATGATCATCGACTTCGCGCTCGAGGCGGAGCGCAACGAGGGCATGAATCCGCACGAGGCGATCATCCAGGCCTCCCTCCTGCGCTTCCGGCCGATCATGATGACGACGCTGGCCGCGCTGTTCGGCGCGCTGCCGCTGGCCTTCGCGACCGGCACCGGGTCGGAGCTACGCAACCCGCTCGGCATCTCCATCGTCGGCGGCCTGCTGCTCAGCCAGCTGATCACGCTCTACACGACGCCCGTCATCTATGTGGCGATGGAGCAGATGCGTTCGCGCTTCTTCCACCGCGTCAAGACGATCGACCCGCAAGCCGAAATCCCGGAGGAGTTCCAGCACCCGAGGGCGGCGGAATGAGCGTGGGTTGCCGATGAACCTCTCCGCGCTGTTCATCCGCCGGCCGATCGGCACCATCCTGCTGGCGATCGGCGTGTTCCTCCTCGGCGCCGTCGCCTACACGCTGCTGCCGGTCGCGAGCCTTCCGTCGATCGACTTTCCGGCCGTCTTCATCACCACCCAGTATCCCGGCGCGAGCCCCGAGAACATGGCGTCGACCGTCGCCGCGCCGATCGAGCGGCGGGTCGGAGAGATCGCCGGCCTCAGCGAACTGACATCGGTGAGTTCGCTCGGCAATTCGGTGATCATCGCGCTGTTCGATCTGACCCGGAACGTCGACGGAGCCGCCCGCGACGTGCAGGCCGCGCTGAACGCGGCGGCGACCGATCTGCCGTCGGGTCTGCCGAACGTGCCGATCTTCCGCAAGGCCAACCCCAACAACGCGCCGGTCATCATCCTCGCTCTCACCTCCGACCAGATGCCGGCGAGCGCGGTCTACGACGCCGCCGACACGGTGCTGCTGCAGCGGATCTCGCAGGTGACGGGCGTCTCCGAGGTGAGCGTCGCCGGGGCCGATCAGCCGGCGATCCGCGTCCAGACCGATCCGCTCAAGCTCTCCACCATGGGCTTGAGCAACGACGACGTGCGGACCGCGATCGTCAATGCGAACGCGCTGTCGCCAACGGGTTCGATCAACGGCCGGGACTACGGCCGCGCCATCTCGACGAACGATCAACTGAACTCGGTCGAAGACTACCGGCATCTCGTCGTCAAGAACGCCAACGGCGGCAGCGTGCTGCTGTCGGATATCGCCACGGTGGAGAACGCCACCCGAAACAGCCGTTCGGAGGCGCGCTTCAACGGGCATGCGGCGGTGCTCATCTACGTGCGCAAGCAGGCCAACGCCAACGTCATCGACACGGTCGACAAGGTGAAGGCGCTGGTGCCGGAGCTGAGCCGGTTCCTGCCCGGCGGGATCACCATCTCCATCCTCAACGACCGCACGACAACGATCCGCGCCAGCGTCAACGACATGATCCTGACGCTCGGCGCCACCATCATCCTGGTGATGATGGTGGTGTTCGTGTTCCTGCGACGCATCACGCCGACCGCCGCCGCCGGCGTCACCGTGCCGTTGGCGCTCGCCGGCACCTGCGCCTGCATGTACGCCGCCGGCTTCTCGATCGACAACATCTCGCTGATGGCGCTCGCGACCTCCGTCGGCTTCGTCGTCGACGACGCCATCGTCATGATCGAGAACATCGACAAGGCCCGCGAGGCGGGACTGCCGCCGATGCAGGCGGCGCTCGAGGGCTCGCGCCAGATCGGGTTCACTGTCCTCTCGATCTCGATCTCGCTGATGGCGGCCTTCATCCCGCTTCTGTTGCTCGGCGGGCTGCCCGGCATGCTGTTTCGGGAATTCTCGCTGACGCTCGCCTTCGCGATCCTCATCTCGACGGTGGCTTCGCTGACCATCACGCCGATGATCTGCGCGAATTTCGTCAGCGCCAAGCCGCCGCGCCCTCCCAACCTGTTCGACCGCCTCGTCGAGGGTGTGCTCGAGCGCAATGCGCGATTTTACGCCGCGACGCTCACCGTCGTGCTGCGCCACCGTGTCCTGACCATCCTGGTCATGCTCTGCACGATCGTGCTGACCGGCTTCCTCTTCGTGAAGACGCCGAAAGGCTTCTTCCCGCAGGATGACACCGATCTCATCCTCGGCACGACGGACGCGCCCGCCTCGATCTCGTACAAGGCGCTTGTGCCGCTGCAGCGCGCCGTCGCCGCGGTTATCCAGGCCGATCCGGCCGTCGCGAACGTCGGCTCCTCCGTCGGCAGCTCCGGGAACGGGCCGAACTCGACCTCCATCAACCAGGGCAAGCTCTATATCTCCTTGAAACCGCCCGCCGAGCGCGGGGGCGCCGTCAAAGCGACCGGGGTCATCGACAGGCTGCGGGGCAAGCTGAAGAAAGTGGTGGGAATCGATACGTTCCTGCGTCCGCAGCAGGATCTGCAGTTCGGCGGCCGCGACAGCAAGGGCTCCAACGACCTCACGCTGACGGACACCGACTTCCCCGAACTCACCCGCTATTTCCCGCAAGTCATCGATCGCCTCAAGACGGTGCCGGGGCTCGTCGACGTCTCGGCCGACCGCGAGCCGAGCGGACTGCAGGCCAACGTGGTGGTCGACCGGCTCAACGCCTCGCGCCTCGGGGTGACGATGGCCAACATCGACAATGCCCTCAACAACAGCTTCGCGCAGCGCCAGATCTCGACGCTCTATTCGCCGCGCAACCAGTACCGCGTCATCATGGAGTCGCCCACCGACCAGCAGCGCGATCCCAAGGACCTGCTGGGTGTCTACGTGCCGGCGGGCGTGAGCCTGACGAATTCGACGAGTCTCAGCGGGGGCAGCGTGCAGACGGCGCTCAGTGCCGGCACGAACAACGCTCAGCCGCTCGCCACCACCGCCGGCAGCTCGACGCAGACCGCCGCGAGCGCCACCCAGAGCTCCACCGGCACCAGCAGCGCGAGCACGCTCAGCGCCTCGGTGCCCGCCTTGCCAACCGGCCAGATCCGCCTGCAATCGATGGCCCGCGTCGATCTCGGCTTCGCCCCGCTCACAGTCAACCACCAGGGTCAGCTGCCGGAAGTCACGATCAGCTACAATCTCGCGCCCGGCGTGTTGCAGGAGCAGGCCAACGAGGCGGTCCTCGCGGCGATCGCCGACATGCACCTGCCCGATGGACTTCACGCCGCGTTCACGGGCGATGCGAAGCTGTTCCGCCAGAGCTCCGGCTCGCAAGGCCTCCTGCTCTACGCCGCGCTGATCTCGGTCTACATCGTGCTGGGCGTGCTTTACGAGAGCCTTGCCCATCCGCTCACGATCATCTCGACGCTGCCGTCCGCCGGCCTCGGCGCGCTGCTCGCCTTGCAGGTCACGGGCACGGAACTCTCGCTGATCGCCTTCATCGGCATCATCCTTCTGATCGGCATCGTGAAGAAAAACGGGATCATGCTGGTCGACTTCGCGCTGCATGCCGAGCGCGAGCGCAAGCTTCCGGCTTCGGAAGCCATCTTCGAGGCGTGCGTCGAACGCTTTCGCCCGATCCTGATGACCACGCTCGCCGCCTTGCTCGGCGCCGTTCCGCTGATTCTCGCGAGCGGCCCCGGCTCGGCGCTCAGGCGGCCGCTCGGCATCACCATAGCCGGCGGCCTCATCGTCTCGCAGATGCTGACGCTCTACACGACGCCGGTGATCTATCTCTACCTCGACAAGCTCGACCGCCTCCTGCGGCGCGTCCGTCTGCCGCGACGCCGCGTTCGGACGCGCGCCGCACCGGCGGAATAGCGACCGCGCCGGCGTCAGTTCGGAAGAGAGGCTGTTGCCGCCGGAGGGCTACTGCCGCCAGCGGCGGGCCATGTCGACCATGAAGTCGCGGAAGACCTGGACGCGGGCGACGTTCTTCATCTCCTCGGCGTAGACGAAGTAGACCTCGAGCTCCGGCGTCGTCAGCTGCGGCATGAGCACGACGAGCGGCGTGTCGGGGCCGACCAGGTAATCGGGCAAGGTCGCGATGCCTAGGCCGTCGAGCACAGCGCGAAACAGCGCGGGTATGTTGTTGACGGTGAGATCCGCGATACGCGGGTTCTTTGACCCGCGCTCCATGTAGAGGTGCGCGTTGAGGTTATCGAGATGGCGCGCCGCAGCCACGCTGAGGCTCAACAGCCGGTGGCCGTCGAGCTCTTCCAGCGTCTTCGGCTGGCCGTGCGCTTCGATGTACGTCGGCGACGCATAGACGTGGTAGGAGATCGAGAACAGCCGCCTTCGGATCAGGTCGGGCTGCTCCGGCTCCCGGAGGCGGATCGCGCAGTCGGCCTCCCGCATGCCGAGGTCCAGGTCGTCGTCGGTGAACAACAGCCGAAGCTTGACATCGGGATAGCGCTCAAGAAACTCCTTGAGGCGCGGCGTCAGCCACCCCGTCCCGAAGCCCAGGTTGGTGGTGATGCGAAGTTCTCCCTTCGGGCGCTCGCGGCTGTCGGTCAGGAGCGAGCGCGTCGCGTCGAGCTTGGTGATGACTTCCTGAACGGTGCGGAAAAGCTCCTCGCCCTGCTCCGTCAGCATCAGGCCGCGGGCATGGCGATGGAACAGCGGCGTCTGCAGGTCCTTCTCAAGGGCGCCGACCTGACGGCTCACGGCAGACTGGCTGAGGTTGAGCGCGTCGCCTGCGTGGGTAAACGAGCCGGCTTCCGCCGCCGCGTGGAAAATGCGCAGCTTGTCCCAGTCCACGGTGCGTCCTCGTCTGCCGCTACTCGGCGGCGGCGCGGGTATCGATCTTGAGCGCGAGCCAGCGATCAGCTTCGAGCGCCGCCATGCAACCCATGCCTGCAGCCGTCACGGCCTGGCGCCAGACATCGTCGGCCACGTCGCCGGCCGCGAAGACGCCCGGCACGCTCGTCGTCGTCGAATTCGGCGCGGTCTCGATGTAGCCGTTCGCCTTCAGCGTGACCTGACCCTGGAACAGGTCGGTTGCCGGATGATGCCCGATCGCGACGAAGACGCCATGCGTCTCGACGTGGCGGAACGCGCCGGTCTTGGTGTTCTTCAGGCGGACGTGCGTGACGCCGAGCGGCTCGCTCTTGCCGAGGATCTCGTCGATGGCGTGGTCCCAGACAATGTCCACGTTTGCCGTCTTGAAAAGGCGATCCTGCAGGATGCGCTCGGCCTTGAAGGCGTCGCGTCGATGGACGACCGTCACGTGGCTTGCAAGCTGGCTGAGATAGAGCGCCTCTTCCACCGCCGAGTTGCCGCCGCCGACCACGATGACCTTTTTGCCGCGATAGAAGAAGCCGTCGCAGGTCGCGCAGGCCGACACGCCGTAGCCCTTGAAAATCTCCTCGGACGGGATGTTGAGCCATTTCGCCTTCGCGCCGGTGGCGATGACGAGCGTGTCGGCGGTGTAGGTCGTGCCGCTGTCCCCCTGGAGGCGGAACGGCCGGCGCGAAAGATCCGCCTCGACGATGTGGTCCGACACCATGTCGGTCCCGACATGCTCGGCCTGGGCGCGCATCTGCTCCATCAGCCATGGGCCCTGGATCGGATCGGCGAAGCCCGGGTAGTTCTCGACGTCGGTCGTGATCATGAGCTGGCCACCGGGCTCGAACCCGGAGATGAGCATGGGCTTCAGCATCGCGCGCGCGGCATACACGGCCGCGGTATAGCCGGCCGGACCCGATCCGACGATGACCATCGGGGCATGGCGGACGGAAGCTGACGTGCCGGTGACCTGATCGAGCATGGACCACTCACGAGTCGCGGCGACGCTAATCGAGCGTCGAACGGCCGCTCACGACGCGAGCGACCCTGAGGGACCTATATGAGGAGGCGGAGGCTCGGGCAACAGCCTGATGGCCGCTGCGGCGAGGACGCGGCTTCGTCCTCGCCTGCTAGGAGGCGGTGCCGACGGCGCTCGCCTTAGCCGCGCATGCTGCGATGGTGCATCGCGAAGCGGCGATGATGGCGGCGCATGCCGCGATGCATCCCCCGCTCCTCGCCGACGTACTGCAGATCGAGCGCGCCGAGACCGGCGTTGACGTTTAGGCCGGTACTCGTGGTCGCCGCGATCGGCTGCAGATTGATCGAATTTCCGCCGACCAGCGCATTGAGACCGCCACCATTGCCGACCGTCACGCCGAAGCCCGGACCGACATAGGCGCCGGAAAGCGAGCCGGGAGCCGGGTTGCCGAGAGCGGCCACGGCGTAGGTCAGCGTGCCGGCGGTCTGCGAGCCGATATCGACACCTAGGCGGTTGATGGTGCCGCGATAGAGCTGGGTCGGCCCGACGTTCGAGCGGTAGACGCAGGAAACTTGGCGCTGGGAGACGATGATGACGCCAACGCCGCTGGCGACGTTGCACTGGAGCGTGCCGGCAGTCTCGGCACGAGCGGGCGAACACGCGAGGGCAGCGGCAAGCGCAGCGCCGGCGACCAGTGCCGCCGTGCGGCTGGTATTCAGGTTGAAACGCATAATCGATCTCTCCTTGGAACTCGTCACAATTGGCGTAGAAGCCGGGGACGCGCCTCTTCACTGCTTATTGCAGGCATTTCGGTGGCAAACCTTTGATGATTCCGCAAGGCTTCTTTCGGGGCGGACCTTTCGCCCCGCTGCTTTGGCAAGTCACCGCCTATGCCGGCGTCGGTGTCGTGGCCACAGCCTGCCATTACGCGATCCTGATCGTTCTGGTGCAGCTTTATGCGGTGCCCCCGGTCAAGGCGGCCCTCTGCGGCTACCTCGTCGGCGGTCTGATTTCCTATAATCTGAACCGCAATCACACCTTCGTCAGCGACCGACCGCACCGGGAAGCAGTCTGGCGCTTCGTCCTCGTGGCTCTTGTCGGGTTCATCCTGACCTTCCTGTTCATGGCGCAGATGGTCGATCGCTGGCGCCTGCCCTACCTGCCGGCCCAGTTCGTGACGACGGCTCTGGTCATGCTGTGGACGTTCTCCGCCAACCGGCTATGGACGTTCCGCGAGAGCCTTTGAGCCGAACTCCCGGCGAGCCGCGCGGCCGCTCCGCGACTTGTTTTGGCCACAGCGCGCTTCCACGATTTTCCAACTGCGGGCAGGGTCAGGACGACGATGGCATTTCGGGATGGAGTACATTCGGGGACGGGCGGGATTTTGGGCCTGGCTCTATGGAGCGGAGCGGCCATGAGTTTCGTGGCGGCGGTCCGTCCGGCGCAGGCCAAGATCGTCAAGTTTCCCGAACATCATCCCGAGGTCGCGCTCGACGTTCCCGATAACTGGAGCGTGAGCTACACGGCGGTCGGCCTCGAGCTGCGGTCGCCGGAAAAAAATTCGGTGATCGTCGCCAATCTCTTCAAGCACAACAAAGCGGCCGCCGAAGCGTGGCCCAAGCAGGCCAAGCAGGCGCTGACCGACGCCGGCGTAGTGACCGTCGAGAAGGCCCAGAAGCCGGCCCCCGCCATAGCCCCCTCGCCGAGCAGCCTGCCGACCTTGGCCGCGCCGTCGGGCGATCGTTTCACCTTCTCCGGCATGCCGGCAGCGAAAATGCCGGGCGGGCTCGCGCCGATCGACGGCACCACGGCCCCGCTCGCAACCGTCGCGCCCGGCGCGGCACCGACCGGCGCGTCGAGCCGCAACAAGATCCCGCACAAGATCGTGAACTACCAGGACGCGAACTTCGACGGCAAACCCACCGACGTGCAGCTCTACATCTTCTCGCTGACGCGCGACGACCTGTTTCTCATCGAGCAGCAGTCCGGCAAGTCGGACAACCGCGCCGTCGACATCGTCTATTCGGTCCAGCCCGTGCACTGATCGCGTAACGGCTCACGCTATCAATCCCTGCACCGGCTTGATCGACATGGTGCCGGGGAAAACGGCATGGCCGAGGACGGCAGGCGACAGACCGAACTGATCGGCGAGAACGCCCTTTGCGACGGCGCGCAGATCCGTTGTCGGCATCAGGTCGCGCGCCTCGTAAAGCTGCGCGGTCTTGAGCCCGGGCCAGTCGGCGATCACGCGTCCGCCCTGGACCGCGCCGCCGACAAAGAAGGCGACCGTCGCCGTGCCATGATCCGTGCCGGCGGTGCCGTTGACGTGCGCCGTGCGCCCAAATTCCGTAATCGCCATCACCACCGTGTCCCGCCATGCCGGGCCGAGACCCTTCTCGAAGGCGGCGAAGGCGCTGTCGAGGCCGCCGAGCAGCTGCATCAGGCGCCCGCTCGCCCCGCCCTCGCCGGCATGCGTGTCCCAGCCGTCGAAGACGAGTGCCGCGACACGCGGTCCGTCGGGAGCGGCCAGCAGCCGCGCCGCGCCCTGCGCCGCCTGCTCCATGCGGCTCGGCGAGCCGGGGCCGCCGCGCGGCTTGCGGTCGCCCATGTCGGCAGCGGCGAGCTTGTCGATGTCGAGACCGTCGCGCATCGCCCGCGCGAGGAGCGGGTCGGTGTGGGAGTAGAGGTCGATCACGCGACGGGCGAGTTCCTCGCCGGCCGATGGCGTGACCTCCGGCGCCCAGCCGACCACCGGGGCGGCGCCGCGCAGGATGATCGGCGTCGCGGCGCCGATCGCAACGCCCTGCGTGGGCGCCACGCGCTCGCCGCGGGGGATCGCCGCGACCGCCCTGTTTAGCCACCCGGACTCGGCGAAGCCGGGACCGGGCATTCCGCTCTCGAGCACGTCCTGGCCGTCGAAATGCGAGCGCTCGCGATAGTTGGTCGCCGTCGCGTGAACCACCGTCGCCTGCTTGGCCCTGTAGAGGCGCCAAAAATTCGGCATGCCCGGATTGAGCGCGAAAAAGCCGTCGAGCGGCAGCGCCGGATGCGGGCCGCCGAGCTGCATCGCCAACGGTCCGTGCAGGGCAGGATAGTCGGGATCGCCGATCGGCCCGACGGCGGCGAGACCGTCAAGCGCGCCGTGCAGGACGATGACCACGAGGCGAGGGTCGCGAGCGCCGGCGGCGGAGGCGACGCGTGGCAGGAACGCCGAGCCGAACAGCGCGCCACCGGTGGCGAGCAGCGCACGACGGGAGGGATGCGGGATCATCGGTCTAGCTCCGCTGCATTTCGGGTGACATCAGAAGCAGGGCGAGGCCCTGCTGGCGGCTGTCCGCGCGCGCGATCGCGACGCGGGTCTCCTGCGACGGTGAGCCCCCACACATCGTCTCGAGCAAGTCGCTCGGGTTGGGCGGGTCCTTCAAACGGGCGGCGACCTCGGCGCTGTAGTCGAGCCGCAGCTTCATGCCCTCCGGCGAGGCCCAGGCGGCGGTCGTGGTCGGGAAGCCGTTCGGGCCGGGCGGCGTCCACAGCGGCATGCCGAGGGCGGCGAGAGGCCCGAGCACCTGACCCGGTTCTTCCGGCAAATGGCCGAGCAGCCGGTTGGTGGCGATGATGATCTCGTAGGGATCACGCATTCGCCGAGGCGTGCGCTCCCAGGACTCCGGCGCGTCGAGCAGCGCCAGGGTCAGCGCCCGCAGATCGCCGCGCGTCGCATGGAACACGTTGGCGAGGCGATCGACGAGCGGCTTCGGCGGAACGTCGGCCACGAAGGCGCGGACGAGCTTGGCGGCGATGAAGCGGGCGGTTTCCGGCCGGGCGGCGATGTCGAGCAGCGCGTCCTGGCCCTGCGCCATGCCCCCCTCGGGGTAAACCTTGCCGAGGAGGGTGATCGGACCCGGCTCGTGCATCTTGGCGTTGAACGCGAAGGTGCCGGGCTCTCCGATCGCACCTTTCGGGCCGACGAAGGTCCAGCCGGTGATGATGGCCGCCAAGGCGGCGACGTCGGCCTGGGTGTAGCCCGAGCCGACGCCGAGCGTGTGCAGCTCCATGATCTCGCGCCCGAGATTCTCGTTGAGGCCGGCCTTGCCGCGCTGTCCGGCCGGCGAGTTCGGCCCGACCGAACGGGCGTTGTCGAGGAAATGCAGCATGGCCGGATGGCTCTCGGCGGCAAGCAACATGTCGGAGAACCGGCCAAGGACGTGCGGCCGGATGACTTCGCGCTCGAAGGCGCCCGCGGTGACGCGCCCGATCGGCCCCTTCCCGGCGGAGACGCAAAAATGGTTCGACCAGAAGGCGACGAGCCGCTCGACGATCCCGGCCCGCGCCTCGATCGCGCGGCGGAAGCGTGCCAGCGACTCGGCGCGAAAGATGATCTGTTCGGGCGTCGGCGGCCGCACCGGCGGCTTGGCATCGGCCGCCGTGGGGGCTGCGGCGGCGGCGGCCGCCGCGGTCATGGTCTTGTCTTGATCCGGCCGGGCCGGCGCGCCGATCACGAAGCCTGACGTCATCGCCGCCTTGGCCGGCGACACGGCCTCGGTGCGCGCGGCGAGCGCCTGCGCCCGTTCGGTCTTGCGCAGCTCCTGGTCCCGATAGAATTGCTGCAAAGCGCTCGCGGTCGGCGGCAGCATGGGTCCCGAAAGCAGCGCGATGCCGGGCTGCGAGAGTTCCGCCTCGAGGAAGCCGCGCGGGTCGGTTGCCGCCACGGCGGCATCGCCGTCGCCGCGCGGCCCGAAGCCGAACCGCGCCAGGGCGATCAGGCCGAGATTAGCTTGCGTGTCCACGCGCGACCTCCCTACCGACGGCGACAGGCGGTAGACCACGCGACGAGTAAGCGGCGGCTCCGCGCAACCGGCGGCCCGCGAGCGCGAAGCTTTAGGCTTGGTCTTCCCGCTTCAACAACGAGCGCGGCCGCGTGACCCTACGCTCGTCGTCTTCCTCGATGCTTAACCCCGGCGACCCATGAGGTGGACAGGGCTAGCGAGTTCGCCCACAAAGGCGTCATGGCTCGAGGCGCCCAGACCAGAGAGGCCGATCAGCTTGACCTTCGCTTGGCGGAGCTCATGCGCGCGTCCCAGGCCGGAGACAAACGCGCCTACGCCACCTTGCTTCGCGACTGCGAGCCGATCATCCGGCGCGCGGCCCGGCGCGCCGGCGTGGTCGGCGACAGGATCGAGGACGTCGTGCAGGACACGCTGCTGACCGTGCACAATGCGCGCCACACCTACGATCCATCCCGCTCCTTCGCGGCCTGGTTGAGCGTCATCTCGCAGCGCCGCGCCGTCGACGCGCTGCGTCGGACGGGACGCAGCGACCGCCGCGAGGTCAGCGCCCCGCTGGCCTACGAACAGCATGCCGATCCCGAGGCGAATGCGGCACGTGGCTGGGAGGACGTCGAGCGGGCCAGGGATCTGAAGGCGGCGATCGCCGGGCTGTCGGCCGGCCAGCGCGAGGCCGTCGATCATTTGGCGATCCGCGAGCAGTCCTTGGCGGAGGCCTCCCTCGCGACTGGCAAGACCACCGGCGCTCTGAAGGTCAACCTGCATCGGGCCTTGAAGGCCCTGCGGCAGCGGCTCGCGCCGAAGGACGGGATAATGGCGGCGGCCGCTCCAGCCGTAGCGGCACGAGCGCAAGCCGTCGAGCGCGGATCAGAAGGAGACCAGCACGATGTCTGATGTCTCCCGCGACGACCCGCACCATGCGCGCCTTGTCGCCGATCTCGTCGACGACCTTCGCCCCGTAAGGCGCATCGGGGCGCCGCTCGTCCGCGCACTCGGCTGGCTTGCCGTCGTTCTCGCGCTCGCCCTCGCGCTGGCCTGGTTCGCCGACATGCCGGCTGTCGAGCACCGGCTAATGGCGGTGCCGGACATGTGGCTGTCGGTGCTCGGATCGAGCTTGACCGCCGTCTTCGCCGCCTATGCCGCATTCCAGCTCGACGTGCCGGATCGCTCGCCGCTGTGGAGTGTTCTGCCGCTGCCGGGTCTCGTTCTATGGATCGGAGCCAGCGGCATGGGCTGCGCCCGAACCTGGCTGATCAGCGGGACGGGCGATGCCACGATGCCCGAGACGATGCAATGCCTCAGGTTCATCATCGGCCTGTCGCTGCCGCTCTCGGTCCTTATCGTCTTGATGCTGCGGCGGGGCTACACGCTCTACCCGTCGCTGACCGGCGCGGTGGCCGGGCTCGGTGTCGCCGCGGCTGCCGCGACGCTGCTGAACTTCTTCCATCCCTTCGACGCCGCGATCCTCGATCTCGCCGTCCACTTCGTAGCCGTCACGCTTGTCGTGATGGCAAACCGCTATGCGGGCGGGCTGATCTTCGGCAGGCGGCGACCGGCCGCACCGCGTTAATCGTTCGATAGCGTGCAATTGGCTTTTTCTTTGCCTTGGCTCGGATCAGAGGGTCGGCGCCTCGCGCCACGTGCGGCCATCGCGCTCGATCAGGGCGACCGACGCCGAGGGACCCCAGCCGCCCGCCGTGTAGCCGGACAGCGGCTGGCTCAGCCGCGACCAGGCGTCGAGAATAGGGTCCGCCCACATCCACGCCGCCTCGACCTCGTCGCGTCTCATGAAAAGCTGCTGATTGCCGCGGATCACGTCCATCAGAAGGCGCTCGTAGGCATCGGGGTTCTGGCCCTTGAAGGTTTCGGCGAAGGACAGGTTGAGCGACTCTTCCCGGAAGCGCATGCCGCCGGGTCCGGGGTCCTTGATCATGAGGTAGAGCTTCACGCCCTCGTCCGGCTGGAGGCGGATCACCAGCTGGTTGGGCGAGAGACTGCCGCCGGCGGCGCCGAAGATCGACAGCGGCACCTCGCGGAAGCGGATAACGATCTCCGACATGCGCGTCGGCATGCGCTTGCCCGTGCGCAGATAGAACGGCACACCGGCCCAGCGCCAGGTCTGGACCTCGGCCTTCAACGCCACGAAGGTTTCGGTCGAACTCGCCTTGCCGTCCAGTTCGTCGACATAGCCGGGAACGGACTTGCCGTCGATCGCTCCGGCGGAATATTGGCCGCGCACGGTCAGCGCGCGGACGTTGGTGTCGTCAATCGGCTTCAGCGCGCGCAAAACCTTCAGCTTCTCGTCGCGCAGAGCATCGGCTTCCATCGCGGACGGCGGTTCCATCGCCACCAGGCAGAGCAGCTGCAGGATGTGGTTTTGCAGCATGTCGCGCAAGGCGCCCGCGGTGTCGTAGTAGCCGCCGCGTCCCTCGACGCCGACCGTTTCCGCCACCGTGATCTGCACGTGATCGACATGAGCCTTGTTCCAGATCGGCTCGAACAGAAGGTTCGCGAAGCGCAACGCCATCAGGTTCTGCACCGTCTCCTTCCCGAGATAGTGATCGATCCGGTAGATCTGGCGCTCTTCGAGGACCTCGCCGACAGCCGCGTTGATCTCCTGTGCCGAGCGCAGGTCCTTGCCGAGCGGCTTCTCCAGCACCACTCGGGTCTTTGGCGTCACCAGCCTGTGGTCGGCGAGCTTGTGGGTGATGAGCTCGAAGAGCTCGGGAGCCGTGGCGAGATAGAAGGCGCGCACCCGGTCGAGACCGTCGGCCAGCGTCGCGCGGAGCGGCTCCCAACCGGCTTCGCTACGCGCGTCGAGTCGAACGAACCGCAGCCGATCGATGAAGCGGGCCGAGGCCTCCGGCTTCAGGCGATCGGCGGGGATGTATGTCGCCAACGCCCGCTCGACCGACGCCCGGAAGGTGCCGTCATCGAGATTATTGCGGCTGATGCCAATGATGCGGCTCGGATCGCTGATCTGGCCGTCGAGATCGCGCAGGTAGAGCGACGGGTACAATTTGCGGTAGGCGAGATCCCCCGTGCCGCCGAAGACGACCAGGTCGAATGGATCGACGGCGATGATCCGGCTTGTCATGCGGGGCTCCCTAAAAGCTCGACCGGCTCGATCCTGCCATATGCGGGGTCGCGGAACGGCGACCAAGCCGGCCAGGGCTACGAGGTCGACCGGTTGCCGGGACGACGCCGACGGCCCTTAGCACATCCAACGTCGCCTTGACGACCAGCCGCTTCAACGGCTCGGATGAGCCGGCGGCGGATCAACCGCCGATCGAGGACACGCATGCCATACGCGCAAAGCAAGGGTCGTGACATTTTCTACCAGGACACCGGCGGCGACAAACCGGCGATCATCTTCTCGCACGGGCTCCTAATGGATCACACGATGTTCGCGCCCCAGGTCGTGGCTCTACACGATCGCTTCCGGTGCCTGACCTGGGACGAACGCGGCCATGGCAAGACCGCCACCGACACGGTCGAACCTTTCACCTACTACGATTCGGCGGATGATTGCGTCGCGGTGCTGCGCCATGCCGGCATCGAGCGAGCCGTCCTCGCCGGCATGTCGCAGGGCGGGTATCTTTCGCTGCGCGTTGCCTTGCGCCATCCCGACGTGGTGCGTGCCCTGATCCTGATCGATACCCAGGCCGGGCTCGAGGATTCCGCCAAGTTGCCCGGCTACCACGCCATGGTGACCGACTGGGCGACGAACGGCCTGTCGGAGCAGACGGCCGCGATCATCGCCCGCATCATTCTCGGCGACGGCTGGGATGGCACTGAACAGTGGAAGACGAAGTGGCGCGCGATGCTGCCGGTCAACGTGATCGCAAGCTTTGAGACGCTGGCGACCCGCGACGACATTTCGGACGAGGTGGCGGGGATCAAGGTCCCGGCGCTCGTCATCCATGGCGATGCCGACGGCGCAATCGAGCCGCACCGTGCCGAGGCGATGCGGGCAAAGCTGCCGGCCGCCGAGCCGATGGTGCCAATCCCGGGCGCCGGACACGCCAGCAACCTGACCCATCCCAAGCCGGTGAACGCGGCGATCCTGGCATTCCTCGACGGATTGCCGGCCTGACGCATGCGCGCTCGCCCGACCCACGCAGGGCCGAGCGCGCCCCGGTGTAGAGGGACTGCAAACCAAAAAGGCCCGGCTCGATCGCGGTGACGCGGAAAGAGCCAGGCCTTTTACCCCTCAACCCTGCCGGGTCGTGGAAGCTTTTTCCCCCGAAGAAGCTTCGTCAGCCGGCAGCGCTTGGTGTGTTGATAGCAACCCCACGCCGTTCTGTCTGTGTCGCCACGGACACAGTTCTCGGGAAGTGTAATTTCGGGCGGGGTTTGCGCTTCGGGCGTTCGATGCCTGGACAAGCTCGGCAGTCGGCGCCACATGGTCTAGCGATGCCGGCGTCCTTCGATGCCATCTCAGGAGCGGAAACGACGATGTTTCGTGACAAGCCGGGCGGCGGTGATGGCGGCGGCGGTGGCGCGCCGCGAGCCAGGAACGTGCTCGGCGAAGCGCTGGAGAGCTGCTCGACGAACCCGCTGACGGGCTTTTTCCGCGACGGCTGCTGCAACACCGGCCGGGAGGATCGCGGCAGTCACACCGTCTGCGCGATGGTGACCGAGGGTTTCCTGGCCTTTTCCAAGGGACGCGGCAACGATCTCTCCACGCCGATGCCGGCCTACGGCTTTCCCGGCCTCAAGGCCGGAGACCGCTGGTGCCTGTGCGCGCCGCGCTGGCAGGAGGCGTTCGAGGCCGGCCAGGCCCCCCGCGTCATGCTCAAGTCGACCCACGAGGGCGCGCTCGCCCATTGCGGCCTCGCCGACTTGAAGGCGTTGGCTGCGGATTTGAGCTGACGGCGCCTCCTTGCGCCCCGCGACCCAGGCGTGCAACACGCCCGCGACGCCGCCAGCCGGGATGACCCATGATCCGCTCCGCCCTGATGAACGTGATGACAGCCGCCGCCCTAAAGGCGGGCCGCGGGCTGAAGCGCGACTACGGCGAGGTCGAGAACCTGCAGGTCTCGGTGAAAGGCCCCGGTGATTTCGTCACCGCCGCCGACAAGCGCGCCGAGAAGATCGTGTTCGAAGAGCTCGCCAAGGCGCGGCCCGGCTACAGCTTCGTGATGGAGGAAGCCGGCACGGTCGAGGGGACCGACAAGAGCCACACCTGGTACATCGACCCGCTCGACGGCACCACCAACTTCCTCCACGGCATCCCCATATTCGGCGTCTCGATCGCGCTCGAGCGGGAAGGCCAGCTCATCGCCGGCATCGTCTACAATCCAGCCAACGACGATACCTTCGTCGCCGAGCGCGGCCAGGGCGCCTACCTCAACAATCGCCGCCTTCGCGTCTCCGGCCGCAAGAGCATGGCCGATTGCGTGATCGCCTGCGGCATTCCCCACCTCGGCAAGCGGCGCGAGCATGCGCGCTTCCTCCAGGATGCGGAGAAGGTGATGGGTCGGGTCTCGAACCTACGCCGCATGGGCGCCGCGGCGCTCGACGTCTGCTATGTCGCCGCCGGTCGCTTCGACGGCTACTGGGAACGCAGCCTGAAGAGTTGGGACATCGCCGCAGGCATCGTCATGGTCAAGGAAGCCGGCGGCTTCGTCAGCGACTGCGACGGCGGCCAGGAGATGCTGACCAAGGGCTCGATCTGCGTGGGCAACGAGACGAGCCACCCCGCCCTGCTCGCGCTGCTGAAGGGGTAAGTCGTTCGGACGGAGCGAATGCCGGAAGGGCGATCCTCCCCCGTTGAAGACGGCTGGAGGATTACGCCGCCTTTGCCTCGCGGAGGCAAGCCTCGAACCCGGCGAGGTCGGTGAAGCGCTCCGCCGCGGGGACCGCGCCGCGATGTATTTGCCGGCCCTGCACGGCCAGCGCCTCGTCGAGCATCAGGTTGTCGGCGTTGCCGAAATCCTCCGCGCTCATGCCGAGCGGGTCGCGCCAGGCCGCGGCGTCATCGTCGAGCGTGAGGCCGGGGTAGACCTTCAATCGCGTGAGCAGGTCGTCGGCCACGTTGGTGTAGGCGAACACCGGCTTGCCGAGCGCCACCATCATGCCGAGTTCGAACACGGTGCCGACATCTGCGCTCGGCCCGCGGAACGGCGTCAGATTGAAGATGCCGGCGTCGGCCTCGCGCATCATCGCCGCGCAGGCGGCGAATATGCCGGCGCTGTCGGCGAGATCGCCCGGGCAGTCGAGCGGGTAGAGACCGATCAGCCCGGACGCCGCGCAAAGCGCCATCTTGGCCGCCCCTAAGCGCAGCGCGTCAGGGTGAAAGACCTCGGGGCCGGCGAGATAGATGCGCATGATCGCCTTCAGAAGTCGGTGCGGCTACGCAACGCCGCGGCCAGCGTGCCTTCGTCGAGATAGTCGAGCTCGCCGCCAACCGGCACGCCGTGGGCGAGGCGCGTCGTCCTGACGGCGAGATGGGACAGCATGTCGGTGACGTAGTGCGCCGTGGTCTGGCCGTCGACTGTGGCGTTGACGGCGAGGATCACCTCCTTGACGCTGTCTTCCGTGACGCGGCCGACCAGCGTTTCGAGGTTGAGCTCCTTGGGTCCGATCCCGTCGAGCGGCGACAGGCAGCCGCCGAGAACGTGATAGCGCGCCCGCACCACCGCCGCCCGCTCCAACGCCCAAAGGTCGCCGACCGTCTCGACCACCACCAACACATCGAAGTCGCGGCGCGGATCGCGGCAGATCGTGCAGGGGTCTTGGGTATCGACGTTGCCGCAGATCGAGCACACGACAATGCTTTTACGCGCGGCGGCCATCGCTTCGGCCAGCGGACCGAGCAGTTCCTCCCGTTTGCGGATGAGATGCAGCGCGGCCCGGCGCGCGGAGCGCGGGCCGAGCCCGGGCAGACGCGCGAGGAGCTGGATCAGCCGCTCGATCTCGGGGCCAGCGACCCGTTCGGCCACGGCGCGACCTCGACGGCGCGATCAGAACGGCAGCTTCATCCCCGGCGGCAGCGGCAGGCCGGCGGTGACGTCGCGCATCTTCTCTTCCGTCAGCCGCTCGGTCTTCTTGCGCGCCTCCTCGTGCGCGGTGACGACGAGGTCCTCGAGGATCTCCTTCTCGTCGACCTTCATCAGGCTGTCGTCGATCGCGATGCCCTTCATCATGCCCTTGGCGGTAAGCGTCACGGTGACCAGGCCGCCGCCGGACTGGCCCTCGACCTCGATCGTCTCCAGCTCGGCCTGCACGTCGGCCATCTTGGCCTGCATCGCCTGCGCCTGCTTCATGATGCCCATCAGGTCTTTCACGGTCCGTCCCCTTTCGCGCAAGCACCCTAGGCTACCGTCGCTTCGCGCGACACAGGCAGGTTGACGCCATCGTTAGGATGACTTTGAATGCTATTAGCTAATCTGTTAGTCAAGGGAGGGTCAAGTGCCGACGACTGTCACGATCCACGAAGCCAAGACACATCTGTCGAAGCTTGTGGCCCGCGTCGAGGCTGGCGAGGAGATCATCATCGCCAGGGGCAAGGAGCCAGTCGCCCGGCTGACATCGTTGCCTCGTCCCGTGCGCCGGGTGTTTGGCGCCATGGCAGGACGCTTCGACATTCCTGATGCCTTTTTCTTCGATCCTTTGCCCGACGATGAATTGGCGGCATGGGAGGGCGATTCTGACGCTCCTGTTGGATAGTCACGCCTTCGTCTGGTTCGTCAACGGCAACAGCAGGTGCTCCCCGACAGCGCGAGCCGAGATCGAGAGAGCCGTGGTCTACGTCAGCGCGGCGACCTCTTGGGAAGTCACGACCAAGGTCAGGCTTGGCAAATGGCCGGAGGCGGAAGACCTCGTCGCCTCTTTTCACGAGGTCTTGCGTGCCTTCAACTTCGAGTCCTTGCCAATCAGCATCGAACACGGGCGCATCGCAGGATCGCTACCGGGTCCCCACAAGGACCCATTCGATCGCATCTTCGCAGCGCAGTCCTTGGTCGAGAATATGACCTTGATCACGGCGGACCCCGCGTTCCGAAGCTTCGGCACGCGCACGATGTGGTAACGATCGAAAGATCGCAAAGCTATTGATCTAGCATTTCAGCACCCCCGCTGCCGCGGCGACCGCGGCGAGTATCGCTGTCGCGACTTTGCTCGAGGCGAGCGGGTTGTCGGCGAAGGCGGCGAAGCCGCAAACGGGTTCAGCAGCACGCGCTCGGCGCCGAACAGGTCGATGGCGTGGCGCCTTGGCGAGGATCGGCTCGACGCTCTCGATCGCCTCTCGCTCCTGGTTGACGAAGCCAATGCCGATCCGCACATCTTGCGGGATCGCGCGCAGCACCACGAGTTCGCCGGCGCGTGGCGTGTACTCTATCGTCCGGGCAAAGGATTGACTATGCACAGATTTAGAGGTCCGCGACAGAAACCGTTGGTTCAAGATCCAGGCGGACCCGATTGATGCGGTCTGGGCTTTTGCTCTAAATAGAAGTCTTCCGGCAACAACGGCGAGCCGTCTTTTTGATTCGGATATAACCAATGTTTTAGACACATTGAGCAGGGGTGTTGAGATTCAACAGCAGGAACGGACAACTCTCGAAGAGATTTCGCGGCAATATGATATGCAATACTTTGATTTGACAGAAAATGACGAAAAATCTGTCTATGAAGTTTCTGGAGCCTTGGAAGCGTTCGATCGAGCAAGGGCGGCCGCTTTTCCTGTCGAAAGGGAAAAGCAAGGATACACTTGTCGACGCAATCTATGAGGCTGATACGGTGCTTGAGGTTTGAGACGACTGCCAGACTGCGCCGTCGATGCCGCAACTACAGCTCGTCCTCGGTCCAAATCATGTCCTCGAATGCGATGTCCTCGCCGCCGTCGTCGGCCGGTTCGGCGGCCACCGCGAGACTGGCGTCGGGAATCGCCTCGGGCGCGAGTTCGGGGTGACGCACGGCGACGATCCTGGCACCGGGGAAGGCCTCCAGCACGCGCCTCACCAGCGGATCGGTCGCGACGGCGAAACAGACACGTTTAAAGAACCGCGCTTTGAGGCGCACCCGCACCCTCCGGTTCAAGAGCTTCAAGCGTCCAGAAGGTCATGGCTCATGTCCCCAAAGGCGATGTCGCCATGTTTCCACGATACGAGCGCCACGGGATTTGACGTGTCGCCCCCGTCCTAGCGCCGGGCGCAGTCGGCTGATAATGAGGTGAGCCGACGACATGGGGCTCCCTTCTTGTCGATTCGAGAACTGTTCCCGAGTTACGAAACAGCCGCCGGTCGCTGCGGCCGAGATTATGACGATGATTTGGTCGCGCGTACCGTTGCTTACAAAACGATGCAGCCGAGCGATTCCCAACAGATCGCGCCGGAGCAGGTGATCAATGCGGCTCTAGCCACAGCCGTCGCGGCCGCCGCGAGAGAGACCGATGCGCCGCTGCGTGTCCTCGATTTCGGGGGCGCGTGCGGCGTTCACTATCTGCGGGTCCGATCCTTGATCCGATCTCCACTGCGATGGGCCATCGTCGAGACTCCAGCGATGGCCGCGCGCGCGCTGGAAGTGGCGGAGGGACGTTTTACCGCCCACATGTCGATCGACGACGCGGCGGCCACGCTTGGATCGATCGACCTCGTCTTCACGTCGGGGGCGGTCCGGTACGTTCCGGACCCACTCGGAGCTCTTCGTGTCCTCGCCGGCTTGAGAGCACCGTACCTCGGCTTGGCTCGCTTCCCGATCTGGCTCGCGAAGGAAGCGGTAGGCATCCAGGAGTCGCGTTTGTCCGACAACGGCATCGGGCCGCTGATGCCCGGGGTCGAAAACCGGACGGTACGGCTCCCGGTGACCTTCACGCCGTTCGAGGACGTGGCCGCGGCTCTGGCCGATTACGACCTGATCCTGAAGACGACTTCGCCTAGCGCCTCGTACGACGTCGACGGCGTTCCGGCTCCGGGCGCCTCCATGATCTATCGCCGACGGGTCTGAAGGAACGCGTCGCCGCTCGGATCGAACCGGCCACTACAGCTCGTCCTCGGTCCAGATCACGTCCTCGAATGCGATGTCCTCGCCGCCGTCGTCGACCGGTTCGGCGGCCACCGCGAGACCGGCGTCGGGAATCGCCTCGGGCGCGAGATCGGGGTGACGTACGGCGACGATCTTCGCACCGGGGAAGGCCTTCAGCACGCGGCTCACCAGCGGATCGGTCGCGACGGCGGATCGAGTCTCATTCGCGCGCGCCTCGGCCTGCTGGCGGAGGCTCGGCGCGCCGGGATCGCGCGAAAGCGCCACGATCCAACGCTGGCCGGTCCAGTCCTGCAGCTTGCGCATCAGCGTCTGCGGCAGGGTCTGCGGTGCGTCCGGCGCCAGCGAGAACTCGATCGAGCCCTCGTCGAAGCGCACGAGGTGAACGTCGGTCTCCAACGCCGTCTTGAGCTGGATGTCACGCTTCTCCGCCGCCATCGCCACCACGTCCTCGAGCCGATGCAGCCGGACCGCCGGCCGGCCCGGCTCGGGCGTGGCCGACGCGACGGGTGTCGCGCGCGGCGCCGCCGGCGCGGCGACCACAGCGAGGGCCGCCCTGCCGCCGCCTCCTGCCGCGGAGCCGCCTCCACCGCCGCCGCTTCCCCCCTGACGTGGTGATGATGGTGAGGTTGGCACCGCAGTGCTCAAGAGCTTGCGCAGCACCTCGTCCGGTGGCGGCAGGTCGGCGGCATAGGCGAGCCGCACCAGCACCATGTCGGCGGCGGCGAGCGGGCGCGGCGATTCCTTGACCTCTTGCAACCCTTTGAGCAGCAGCTGCCAGGCCCGTGTCAGCACCGCCATCGATAGGGTTTTGGCGAAGACCTTCCCGCGCACCCGCTCTTCCGGCGAGGCGGACGGATCGTCGGCCGCCGCCGGCACGAGCTTCAAGCGCGTCACGAAATGCACGAAGTCGGCGAGGTCGACCAGCATCTGGCCCGGCTCGCCGCCGGCGTCGTGGAGGTCCTTCAGCGTTTCGAGCGCCGCCGCCATGTCGCCGCGCATCGCCTGCTCGAACAGGTCGATCACGCGTGTCCTGTCGGCCAGGCCCAGCATGGTCCGCAGCGTCGCGGCATCAAGGGTGCCGCTCACCCCCGCACCCAGCGCGATCGCCTGATCGAGCAGCGACAGCGCGTCGCGAACCGAACCCTCGGCCGCGCGGGCGATGACGGCCAGCGCCTCCGCCTCGACCGGCACGCCCTCCTTGGCGCAGATGCGGGCGAGATGGGCGACCATTATAGGTGGCTCGATGCGGCGCAGGTCGAAGCGCTGGGTCCGCGAGCGCACGGTGATCGGCACCTTCTCGATCTCGGTCGTGGCGAACAGGAACTTGACGTGGTCCGGCGGCTCTTCCAGCGTCTTCAGCAGGCCGTTGAAGGCCTGTTTCGACAGCATGTGAACCTCGTCGATTATGTAGATCTTGGTGCGAGCCATCACCGGACGGTAGCGGGCGCCTTCGATGATCTCGCGCACGTCGTCGATGCCGGTGTGGGAGGCTGCATCCATCTCGATCACATCGACGTGACGGCTTTCGATGATCGCCTTACAATGCTGACCCAGGTCCGGCATGTGGATCGTCGGGCGCGTGGCCGTTTCGGTCTGGTAGTTGAAGGCGCGGGCGAGGATGCGCGCGGTGGTGGTCTTGCCGACCCCGCGAACGCCGGTCAGCATGTAGGCCTGGTGGATGCGGTCGAGCTCGAAGGCGTTCGACAGCGTGCGCACCATCGGCTCCTGGCCGATCAGGTCGTCGAACGAGCTCGGCCGGTATTTGCGGGCGAGAACGCGATAGGCCTCGGGCTTCGCCGGCGTGGTGTCGGCGAAGAGCTTGCCCAGACCTTCCTTGCCCGACCCATCCTTCGCCTGGCCATCCTTCGCCTGGCCCTCTGGGGGCTGGTTTGCGGCATCGTCGGGGAGTAATCCGTCGCTCATGGGCTTACCTGTGCTCGCGGCGGCGGCCGGGTCAAGGTATCGCTCGAGCGACGCAACCCGAAGAATCCTGGCGAGCTTCTTGTTAGAGTGAGACGTTCCAGCTGAGGCTCCGCGCGATGGCTCGTTTCTCCGGCGTCCTCCTCGATCTCGGCGGTGTGGTCTACGTCGGCGCCGAGGCTCTGCCGGGCGCCGTTGCGGCGGTCGAGCGGTTGAAGCAGGCGGCAGTCGCGGTGCGCTTCCTCACCAACACGACCCGCAGACCGCTGCGCAGGCTCGTCGAGGATCTGCGCGAGCTCGGCTTGGCTGCCTCGCCGGACGAGATCTTCACACCAGCGGTCGCCGCGCGGCATGTGCTGGCGGGGCGCACGCCGCACCTCCTCGTGCATCCCGCCCTGCGGGAGGACTTCGAGATGGCGGACCGCCGGCCGGACGTCGTGGTGATCGGCGATGCCGGCGAGACGTTCTCCTACCAGGCCCTCAACGCCGCCTTACGGGTGCTCGAGGACGGCGCAGACCTCGTCGCGCTGGCGATGAACCGCACCTTCAAGGACGGTGATGGCGGCCCGAGTCTCGATGCCGGGCCGTTCGTGGCCGCGCTGGAATATGCTAGCGGCCGTAAGGCCGAAGTGATCGGCAAACCTGCCGCCGCCTTCTTCCAGGCCGCGCTCGACAGTCTCGGCATCGAGGCGGGCGCGGCGGCGATGATCGGGGACGACGTCGAGTCCGACGTCGGCGGGGCGCTGGCCGCGGGGCTCGCCGGCATCCTCGTGCGCACAGGCAAGTACAAGGAGGGCGACGAGCGCCGGATCGACCCCGCGCCGACCGCCGTGACGGCTGATCTCGCTGCAGCCGTGGACTGGATCTTGGACGATGGATGACGGTTCTCGCGGTGGTGAAATAAATATCCTTGAGCCGAGAGGAATATGCGATGCCGCTCTACATCGAGAATGACGAGGTTGCCGATCTCGTCGCGAACCTGGCGACGTTCCGCGGCGTGTCGAAGCAGCAAGCCGTCAAACTCGCCGTCCAAGCCGAACTCGACCGATCAGCGGCCGATAACCGTCTCAGCGAGACATTTGCGGCTCTGCGGGCTGCCAACCCGATGCCCCCGGCTCGTGTTTAGTTCAACGTGGTACCCAAATTGCGTCATCCGGTTGCCCGCGATCGCCGAATGCGCATCTCCGGCCTTCCGGTAGGCTTGCAACCCAGGCTGCCATGAATGCGTCCAGTCGGTCGTGTCGGCTTCCGGCGACAGTGGCTCGCAGGTTGGCTTCGAGATTGTGCGGTTCCCAACCCGTATATGCATCGACGGCGGCGAGTTGATCGCGATAGCCTTGCTCGGTCGACTTATGCAGACAGTTCGGCAGCAATGCCCGCACGATAGCGAACGGATATACCTCAACGACCTCGACCCCGAGACGCGCCCTCAGAGAAGCGAATAGTTCAAAGCCAAAAAGCATCCAGATCTGGTTGGCGTGAGGAAGTGTTGCCGTGCTGCCGCCAGCGTTCAAATGGTCGAGGCATTTTTCCTTTGTGCTACCCCAAGCGGACCTCGTCGGCGTTCGGAAGGAGGAGAGGCCGCGCCGACCGAGTTCGTTCTCGGACGAGCGGGAGCCCGTTGCAGGCGGCGCGGCCGGCGCATCGACAGCGACCCGTTCAACGTGCCATCCCATCTGGTCGAAGATGCATTCGAGCGCACTTGCGGCGCTTTGAGCTGATTCGCGAAACGGTATCGCCGCGGTGATCTCCTTGTTGCCAACGCCGCGAGGAATAGTCGCAACCAAGTTCGTTGGGATCGCCATCGGCATCAGCCGCGGACCCGAAGACACCACGCAGATTGGCAATCGCTTATTAACCGCACAGGCAACGTCGATGACGACGAAAACGGGTGATGCCACCGACGACCTGCCCCCCGCCTTGGACGCTGTTACGCTCGTGCCGCGCACCTTGGAGCAATTCTGCTCTACAAAGGTTGAATTTCGCGCGGACCAGATCGAGCTCGAGAATATCAGTCCGACCCGATCGTCTCATTAAGGTGAGGTGGGAGGTTGGACAGAGACCCGCCCGGTCTCGTTAGGGCTGCTTCCTTCCGGATCTGACCCGGTTGGCGAGTGGAACGTCCACCGCCAACCTCCCGAGCGCTATTTGGACCCGGGTCGGCGGGAATGCAATGGCCGCCATAGGCACATCTTACCCTCATCCCTTACCCTCATCGCGCACTCAGGGCGCGGTCGACTTGAAACTCTCGGTCGAGGCGATCTTGTCCCACCAGGCGCCGACATGCGGCACCGCGAGGAACTCGTCCTTGTGCGGTGTCAGGGTCACGTAGGCGAACACCGGCGCGACGTAGAGATCGGCGAGGCTTAGCTCATGGCCGAGCAGCCAGGGCGCGTCGCCCTTGATCTTCATGAATTCGGTCATGACGCGCTTGCCGTCCTCGATGCCCTTCTTATGCATCGCTTCGTTCTTGCCCCCGACGAAATCCGGGAACAGGTGGTAGGCCGTGACGCCGCCGACCATCGCCATGTAGCCGTAGCTGTCGTTGATGCTGATGATCGTGTCCATCCGGGCCGCGGCCTTTGGGTCGCTCGGCACCAGCTTCTTACCGGGCAGGACGGCATCCAGGTAGCGGGTGATCGCCGGGGTCTCGATGATCCGGAAGCCGTCGATGTCGACGACAGGGACCTTACCGAACGGGTGCCGGGAGAGATGCTCCGGCTGCTTCGGCTCACCCTTCAGCACGTCCACGGGAACCTGCTCGTAGTCGGTGACACCTTTTTCCGCGAGAAGCATGCGGACGGTGCGCACATAGGTTGAGCCGGAAAAGCCCCAAACGGTGATCTTGCTCATCGAGACATCCTTTCAGCGATCGGTCGCTCGCAATAGACTCGGGCTGGATCGCGGCACTTCAAGTGAGTGCCTAAGGAGGTTCGGGTAAGTCGGGAAGCTGAAGGCGCCACCAGCGGCGGCGACGGCGGTCGCCTTCCTTCTCGTGACGCCAGCCGGGCATCCGGGATAGACGGAAGCGGCTCGACCGATTACCAGCGAAGGACAAGCAAACGTCTGAAGGGCTGCCGCGCCCGGAGTCTCCCTTGCCCGATCGGTCCCAATCCACCGGATTTGCCCTCAACACGCTCGACCGCATGTCGAACCAGCGCGAGGATGATGATTTTCTTGATCGCCTTCGCGCCGCCGCGACGTCGCGCTGCGTCATCCTCTCGGGAGAGATCCCCGCCCTGAAGCTCGACGGCGGCACGCATGACGCGCTGTTCACCTTCGAGGAGGCCAAGGCGCTCGGCAATGCCACCCACAGCGTGTTCCTCGGTTGCCATGGCGACCGCGCGCTGTTCGCGCGGCTGATCGAGGCGGCGTCGCACGACAACGCGCAGGAGCGCGGGGACCTGTCCTTCATCGACCTGCGCACGATCGCGACCCAGGGCCTCGTTACGCCGGACATCGTCGGCGCGCTGAGCCAGGCTAAGAGCCTGCTGTACTGGCACAAGCACAACACGTTCTGCGCCAATTGCGGCGAGCCGACCCGGATCTCGGTCGGGGGCTCGCGCCGCGAGTGCGCCAATTGCAAACGCCATCACTTCCCCCGTCTGGAACCGGTGGTCATTATGCTGGTGACCGACGGCGACCGCTGCCTGCTCGGGCGCCAGGAGCGCTTCCCGCTCGGCATGTACTCCTGCCTGGCGGGCTTCGCCGAGATCGGTGAGACGCTGGAGGATGCGGTGCGCCGCGAAACGCTGGAGGAGGCTGGTCTCAAGGTCGGTCGCGTCGAGTACTATGCCTCCCAACCGTGGCCGTTCCCCTCCTCGCTGATGATCGGCTGCATGGCGGAGGCGCTCTCGACGGAGATCGTGGTCGATCGCACCGAGCTCGAGGATGCCCGCTGGTTCTCGCGGGAGGAAATCAGGCTCATGCTGGCGAAGCAGCATCCGGACGCTCTGGCCTGCCCGCCGAAGCTCGCGATCGCCAACCTGCTGATGAGCGCGTGGGCGTCGCAATGACCGGCGGTGGCGAGGGCGAGGGCGCGCTCGTCCTGTTCTCGGGCGGGCAGGATTCCACCACCTGCCTCGCCTGGGCGCTGCAGCGCTTCGCGCGCGTCGAAACCGTCGGCTTCGACTACGGCCAGCGCCACCGCGTCGAGCTCGACCAGCGCCCAAAGCTGCGCGAGCATCTCGCGCGCGACTACCCGGCCTGGGCTGGTCGGCTCGGCGAGGATCATGCCATTGGGCTCGCCGCCCTGGGCGAGGTCTCGGCCACCGCGATGACGCGCGACATCGCCATCGAGGCCGACGCCAAGGGCCTGCCCAACACCTTCGTGCCGGGCCGCAACCTGCTTTTCCTCACCTTCGCCGCGGCGCTCGCCTATCGGCGCGAGCTCAAGCACATCGTCGGCGGAATGTGCGAGACCGACTTCTCGGGCTATCCGGATTGCCGAGACGACGCGATCAAAGCGATGCAGGTCGCGCTCAACATCGGCATGGAGAGCCGCTTCGTCGTCGAGACTCCGCTGATGTGGCTCGACAAGGCCGCGACCTGGCGGCTGGCGGCGACGCTTGGCGGAACGGCGCTGGTCGATCTCATCGTCGAGGCGACGCACACCTGCTATCTCGGCGAGCGCGGCGAGCGGCACGACTGGGGGTATGGCTGCGGCACCTGCCCCGCCTGCGCCCTGCGGGCGGAGGGATGGGGCGGCTTCCGCAAGGGCAGCTAACGCGAAACCGGCCTCGACGGGGAGATTCGGCTCTCGCGACTCGCCCGGACGCGAGGCGGCAACGATGGCGTGGCCGCGCCGGCTTGCCGGACCGCGACAACCTGGCGACAATGGCGGTAGAGATAAGGCCACGCACGAACGGCGGCCGCCCAGGAAACGCCATGTTGTACCACCGCACGACGCTCTCGAAGTTCCTTATCGAGGATCAGCGCCGCACCGCCCGGCCTAACCCCGAGCTGACGTCCCTGCTCAACGACGTGCAGACCGCCTGCAAGCTGATCGCCGTGGAAGTGTCGCGCGGCGTCCTCGGCGCCGACGACGGGCGCGTCGCGCTCGGCGCCGACGAGGCGGCGTTGCGACGCCGGACGCTCGATGCCAGCGCCAACGGCATCATGGTGAGCTGCTGCGAGGCCGGCGGGACCCTCGCCGGCATGATCTGCCAGGCAATGGAGGTGCCCTACGTCATCCCCGACGAGTTCGCGCGAGGGCGCTACCTGCTGGCCTTCGAGCCGCTCGACGGGCTGACCAACATCGACGTCAACGCGACGGTCGGCACCATCTTCTCGATCCTGCGCTGCCCCGACGGCGTCGAGACGCCCGAGCCCGAGCACTTCCTGCAGCCGGGCACCGCGCAGGTCGCCGCCGGCTATGCCATCTTCGGCCCGGTCACCATGCTGGTGCTGACGCTCGGCGCCGGCGTGCACGGCTTCACGATGGATACGTCGATCGGCGCCTTCACGCTCAGCCATCCGGCGATGACCATCCCGCCAGCGACCCGCGAGTTCGCCATCAACATTTCCAACGAGCGCTTCTGGGAGCCGCCGGTGCGCCGCTACGTCGAGGAATGCATCGAGGGCGAGGCCGGCCCGCGCGGCGTTGACTTCACGATGCGCTGGGTCGCCTCCACCGTGGCGGAGGTGCACCGCATCCTCATCAACGGCGGCCTCTTCATGTATCCGCGCGACGACCGCGAGCCGCCGCGCTCCGGCCGCCTGCCGCTGCTCTATAAGGTGAGCCCGATGGCCTTCATCGTTGAGCAGGCCGGCGGCGCGGCCTCCACCGGCCGCACGCGGCTGCTCGACGTGGTGCCGACGAAGCTGCACCAGGAGGTGCCGGTGATCCTCGGCTCGCGCGAGGAGGTCGACCGTTTGGTGGCCTACCATGCCGACGAGAGCCACGAGCCCTCGCGGGCGTTCGACACCCCGCTGTTCCAGGCGCGCAGCCTGTTTCGTAGAGCCTGAGCGAGCCCCCAATGTCGAAGAAGCACCCGGTCATCGCGATCACCGGCTCCTCCGGCGCCGGGACCACCACCGTCACCGACACGTTCGCGCACATCTTCCGCCGCGAAGCGATCGACGCCACGATCGTCGAAGGCGACGCCTTCCACCGCTACGACCGCGGCGAGATGCGCGCGCTCGTCGAGGAGGCGGCCGAGCGCGGCAACAGCCAGGTCAGCCACTTCGGTCCGGACGCCAACCTTTTCGCAGAGCTCGAGGCGCTCTTTTGCAGCTACGGCGAGATCGGCCGCGGGCGCGTCCGCAAGTACCTCCACGACGAGGATGAGGCGGAACCCTACGGGCAGGAGCCCGGCACCTTCACGCCATGGACCGACACCAAGCCCGGCACCGAGCTTTTGTTCTACGAGGGGCTGCACGGCGGCGTCATTCACGGCGACATCAACATCGCGCGCCATACCGACCTGCTCATCGGGGTCGCGCCGATCATCAATCTCGAATGGATCCAGAAGCTGCATCGCGACAAGCGCCATCGCGGCTACAGCCACGAGGCGGTAGTCGACACGATCCTGCGCCGCATGCCGGACTACGTGAACTACATCTGCCCGCAGTTCTCCGAGACGCACGTCAACTTCCAGCGCGTGCCGACCGTCGACACGTCGAACCCGTTCGTCGCGCGCGACGTGCCGTCGGCCGACGAAAGCATGCTGGTGATCCGCTTCCGCGACCCGCGCGGCATCGACATGCCCTACCTGCTCTCGATGCTGGCCGACAGCTTCATGTCGCGCGCCAACACGATCGTCTGCCCCGGCTCGAAGATGCCGCTCGCGATGCAGCTGATCTTCACGCCGATGATCCTGCAGTTGATGGACCGCAAGCGCCGGGCGTTGTGAGCGGGCGCTCAGGCGGGCTCCGGCGGCCACGGCAGGGCGTTGAACGGCGCGACGGCGGCCTCGATCTCGCGCGCGACCGCCATGTGGCGAGGATTGTCGGTATCGAAAGTTTCGTCGGTCGCCGCCATCAGGAGGCCGCCGTCGGGGCGATGCTCGACGATCGCGGACAGGGGTGGCGTGATGAGAGGCGCGAAGCGGGGTGCGAGATAGGAGATCCAAGCGAGCTGAAGCGTTGGACATGCCTGACCGCTGGTCCAAAGATTGCTCAGTGTGCTCGGGTAGGCGAGCGCGAAGACGGGCTCGAACGGTATCGTAATCGCCAACAAGGCCGCTCTGAACATCTCGAAGGTCACCAACGAGGCGTCCGGCGCTTTATAGTCGGCCGTCCCCAAGTTTACAACATTTCTGTAATATTTATCATCCGAACCCGCATTCAGACCAAAGCGGAAGCCACGTGAACTCCATCTTGCATCAGGCGAATTGTAGGCTTCCCACCGGTAGCCGTAAAATGGGTGCGGGGTTCCGTCTCCAGCTCTTTTCACGCCGGCCGCGATCTCGCTCGTCAATTTATCCAGCCGTGGGTCGAGGAGAAGTATCCCGTCTTCTCTACGAATTGTATACCAGTCCAAAAGTACAGAGCTTGTTCTACCTAAACGCCCCAATGACTCCATTGTTCGTTTTGCCAATTGCGTCGGAGTTTCTAGGCGCGGACCCCAACTAACTAAGGCGCTAAATCGTGTTCTCGGCTTCATTTGCTTTTCCTTGGTGGCATGAAGGATACGACGATCCCTGCGAGGCCTTCGTCTTTGAATCGCTCGCGCACCATGTCTGCGGCACCTCGCTCGGCGAAGTACCATTTCAGACCCACGCCCCGACGCTCGGCAACGGCTTCTTGCTTTTCGGCTTGGTTGACGAACTCTTCCATCAAGTTTTCGCCGAAAGTCATCAAGAGGAGAGACGCATATCTCGCGCCCTTCGCCTCCACGAGATCACCAGCTTTCATGTCGCCGTCAACGAGATCGCCGCCATAGCGAAAGCAGTCGTCGAAATAAACGAGTTTACCTGTTCGCGGATCGGGAAGACTGACGCCGAACCCCTGCGGAAGCGGCGCGAGCGGATTGACGCGGGCATGAACGTCGTCCTCGTAATCTTTGGCGGCTTGGCTCGCGCCATGCGCCGTATCCGGCGTCGGCGCGGGACAGAGCTTCGGCTCGTCGGTGGCCGCCTTCGGGCGACGCTCGGGTTCGCTCTTCCCGGCCAGCTCCGCCTCGGTGCCGATCGCGCCGCGCACGCCATCGAGGTCGAAGTAGAGCTGGCTGCCGAAGTCACGGCCGATCGCCTTGTCGGTTCGAAGGTTGACGATCAGACCGCGCTGGTTCTGCGCGAACACGGTGATCGGCGTGCCGTCCGCCGCCGTGGTCGTGAGCCGCACGGTTCCCTGCGGGCCATCCTTCCTGAAGCGGATGTCAGGCGAGCCCGGCAAGTCGCCTTCGCTGATGCCGCCGCTGTTCGGCGTCGGAATGAACAGCGCGCCGAGCACGGCCGCCGGCACGGAGAAGCGGGCTCCGAAAGCCGCGAGAGACGCGACGATCCGCGGTGCCGCGCCGGCAAGGAAGGATTGGCCGGCCCTGGCGAGTGCTGTAGCAGCCGTGGCGGCGGCTTGACCCCATTGACCGCTCGTTCGCCCGCTGCCGGCCGGTACGCGCGGTTGGGCGGGATCGAACTTTTCGAGATCGAGCGCCGCCAAATCGAAGCCGAGCTCTTCCATCAGGGCGCGTGGAGGCATGCCTCGATCGAGCAGGCGCTCGGCGAGGCGCAGCCGGTCGGCATCGGCTGCATCGTCGAGGCGTGGCAGGCCGGCGAATAACAGGCGGAGATTGGCGAGCGCCTTGTCACCGCGCTGCCAGTGAGCCGAGGCTTCGTGGAAATGGAGCAGCACATCCGGCGAAATGGGATGCCGGTAGGCGACGGCCAGCAATGCCAGCACGCGCTCCCGATCGGAACCAAGCGACAACCCGCCCTCGGTCATGCGGGCGAGGATCGTGCCCGCGCCGAACACGAGTCCGTCGTCGGTCAGTCCGATCGCCGTACAGATCGCGGTCGCGCGAGACCGCTTCGTCGAGCTGGCATGTTGGCGCATGATGGTCGAACCCGTGGACACAAGGTGCCAAGGTAGTTCTACCGAATAACGGCTGAGTTACCAGCATGCGACGTCTGACGGGTCTTACATCGCCGTCTTCGTTGCGAGTTGTTCGTCGCATGGAGGTAAGCTGGCGGTCGCCTGGGGCTTTACCCGCCACCCCAGGCCGGGTCCGCCAGCACCGCGTCCGAGTGGTCGCCCAGCTGCGGCGAGGCCGTCGAAGCGACCATCGGGCGCCCGTCGATGGTGATGGGGGAGCGCAGGCTCGGCACGGTGCCACCCGGCGCGCGAGGTTCGGGCAGGTCGACGCGCATCCCGCGGTGGATCACCTGCGGGTCGGCGAAGACTTCGGGCAGATCGTTGATCGGGCCGGCCGGCACGTTCACGGCATTGAACCGCGCCAGCAGATCCGCCTTGGCGTGCTTGATCGTATACGCGGCGATCAGCGGCACCAGAGCCGAGCGGTTCGTCACCCGTGCCGGGTTGGTCGCATAGGCCGGGTCGCGCGCCCAGCCCGTCCCCAACACCTCGGAGAGCTTTCCGAACTGCCCGTCGTTGCCGCAGGCGATGATGATGTGGCCGTCGGCGACCGGGAACACCTCATAGGGGACGATGCTCGTATGCGCATTGCCCATGCGCGGCGGCGGCGCGCCCGAGGCGAGGTAGACCATCGCCTGGTTGCCGAGCACGGCGACCTGGGTGTCGAGCAGCGCCATGTCGATGTGGCAGCCCTCGCCGGTGGCGTGGCGGCCTTGCAGCGCGGCGAGGATCGCGGTGGCGCCGTAGACGCCGGTGAACACGTCGGCGTAGGCGACGGCGTTCTTGAGCGGCTGGCCGTCGGGCTCGCCGGTGATCGACATGATGCCGCCGAGCCCCTGGATCATGAAGTCGTAGCCGGCGCGAGAGGCATAGGGTCCGTCCTGGCCGAAGCCGGTGACCGAGCAGTAGATGAGCCGCGGGTGGGCCGCGCGCAGGGCGGCGTGGTCGAGTCCGTATCTGGCGAGGCCGCCCACCTTGAAGTTCTCGATCAGCACATCGGCGTAGCCGGCGAGGCGGCGCACGATCGCGCGGCCTTTCTCGGTTTCGAAATCCGCGGCAACCGATCGCTTGCCGCGGTTCGTCGCGTGGAAATAGGACGCCGAAAGGTTCGATCCGTCGGCCGCGGCGATGAAAGGCGGCCCCCAGCTGCGGGTATCGTCGCCGACGCCCGGCCGTTCGATCTTCACCACATCGGCGCCGAGGTCGGCGAGCAATTGGCCGATCCACGGACCGGCGAGGATGCGGGCGATCTCGAGAACGCGGATGCCGGCGAGAGGTTTTTGCAAGGCTTTCTTCCGAACCGGGCGGCGGACAGAGGCTGGTTAGGGTAGGACCCTGCCGGCATCAAGAGCATCGGCCGATAGGAGAGCTGGATGACGAGGCCTGCCGGGAGAGCGGAGAAGCGCCGCGTCGCCAAAACGAACCTGCCGGGCTCGCTTGATATCCGCTTCAGGAAGGACGGCCCGCAGGGCACGGTGCGGCTCACGACCACGGCGGCGGACGGCACGCCGATCACCGTCTTCGCGCAGAACCAGCGCGGCCCGATCGTCAATCTTCGGACCGACAAGGCGATCGGTCGCGACCTCGGCGGGCAGCTCTACTTCGACCTCGACGGCGTGCGCGGCGCGATCGAAACCGAGGCGGAGCTGGCCGGGAAGAGCGAATCCGAGCGTCGCCCGAAGGCGGCTACCGACGAGCCGAAGCTCTCTGTCCCGCGCCGACGCCGGACATCGGCCATGGTACAAGTGACAGCTCGATAGACTACGAGGACGACGTTCACGCCCGCGTCAACCCGCTCTTGCCGCTTCCAAGAGAGTTCGGCGGTGAATCTACCTGACCCGCGAACTGGTGGCACCGTGTACTTCGATGACTGCTTCCGCTACGCCGGCGATCTTGTCGATGGCGATATGAAGCCTGGCGATCTCGTGGAGGCGAAGGGCAGAAGATACGCACACCTACTCTCTCAAAGCTTTGGTGACTCAGTGATGAAAAGCCTCGTCGACCAGGCACGGAGACAAAAAGCCGTTGCGGACAGCCGAGGTGTAGGTCTGAAATGGTATTTCGCCGAGAAAGTGACCGCAAATTTAACACGACTGCGATTTGATGAGGTTGATCTCAGAACGATAGTCGTGTCTTACATGCCCCCGAGGAAAAGGAAATGACGCCTAGTTCCAGCTACAGCGTTTGCGCCGAGTGGGGCGAACGCCTCAAAAATTCTGAACAATTGGCAAATCGAGCTGCAAAATCATTACGTCTTCTTTCAGAAGTCAATGAAAATCTTTCTTGTTGGTATTCAAATCATAATTCAGGAACATCACGCCTGCATCTTGAGAAAGAAGAGATTGCCGAGCAGATAGAAGCTGGTTTCTCCGTTGCCGACGATGGTACTCCCGAGCCTTTCTATGGCTATCGGTGGGAGGCTTATAACTCTCCAGCCAGCAGATCGAACGCACGCCACCTGAGGTTTGGCCTCTATGCTGGCAGTGATGTTAGATACGTGAGGAATGTCACGAATTTCTCCACTTCGTCTAATCCGTCTCCAGACGCGTCTGTCATTACCTTCAAGATTTTTAGAAAGGCCCTGCTAGCGATCGCGGAACCGTTCGAGCCTGTCGTCGCTCTCGCTTACCCTAGGACACCGACTCATAAGATCGAAGCCAGATGCGCGTGGCGGCGAGCTTGACGAGGGCTAGGTAGTTCGTGGCGTGTTTCTCGAAGCGCGTTGCGATCGCTCTGAAATGCTTCATTTTGTTGAAGAACCGCTCGATGAGGTTTCTGTAGCGGTAGAGGAAGCTGCTGAAGGCCGGTTTCTCGACGCGGCGCGCCATTGGCATGATGTTGGCCCAGGCGCCTTGCGCGCTCATCGTCTGGCGCAACGCATTGCTGTCGTAGGCGCGATCGGCGAGCAGGATCTGACCGTTGCCGAGGCCGCCCAGCATATCGGCGGCGCTGCGTCCGTCGTGCGCCTGGCCCTCGGTGATCTTCAGCACGATCGGCAGGCCGTCGGCATCGACGAGGGCGTGGATCTTGGTGGTCAGGCCGCCCCGCGAACGCCCCATGCACTGGCCTCGAGCAGCGTCCCGAGCGGCGGCCGGCGTCGCGCAGGCCCCCCTTTTGCGACGTTGCCGCCGTGTTGATGGACACGCACCGAGGGCGAGTCCAGCATCTGGATGTCGCCGTCGTAGGCCCGCGAGACCGCCTCGAATACACAATCCCAGACGCCGATCTTGGCCCACCGCCGGAAGCGGTTCGAGCAGGTCGTCGGCGGCCCGTAACGCTCGGGGATCTCGTCCCATGGCGATCCGGTGCGCAGACGCCAGTAGATGCCGTTGAGCACCTTGCGGTCGTCGACGCGCGGCTTGCCCCGCGGCTTGTTCGGCAGCAGAGGCTGGATGATCGACCACTCGAAGTCGGTGATTTCGTACCGGCGAACGCCCATCAAGAATCCTCCCAGGACCTTGAATCACCGCTCGCTTCTCAAGCAAACCCCTTAATGAGTTTTCGACCTAGGAATGGTGCCGTGCGCGACGAGCCGCCGACCGCGCCGATCGGTTGCGATGTCGCAGACAAACTTTATGAGCTCGGCTTGCGCGTTGCTCTCTTGCGCGGCGCTCGGCCTGACCCCGACGATCGTGCGCGAGAGTTGCGTCAGCAGCGGCTCATCTGCTGGCAAAATGCGTCCCGCAATAAGGGCCGGCCATTCGTCGCCGATGACGTTTTCGACATAGGCCCGGGTCTCGGCGCGGACAAGTCCGCCGACAGGATCGGGAAGGCCACGGCTCAAGAGATGGATGCTTCCGATCGCGTCGGCTTCGTGCCGGGCCAGAGTCTCGGCAGCGCTGTATTGCTCCCATGCCGTCATCGCCATGAACGCGAGAAGAACTGCGTAGGTGGTTCCGATCACCGTGAAGATCGCGGCGCCGAGCACGTTATGCTCCTGGCGCAACATCGCGGGTAACGTTTTATGCACCGCCAACTGCAAAACGAGCGCGCCGGCGACCGTGACCATCAAGAGGATCACGCCAGTCTCCCAGATCGGCTGCATCGTCGCCATTGCCGCCATCGTCGCCATTTTCGCAACGAAGCCCTGCATCCTAGTACCTCCGCGCCAGGCTTAGACGAGCCTAACTCGAACGTTCGCCGAGTGCCGACCCGATATGGCCAGGCGCCATCAACGCGAAAGCGACAATCCCGCCCCGAGCACCATACCAAAGATCGCATGTGCCAAGATTGCGATTGCGGGAGTCTGACGACCATAATGGAGGCCGAAGAAGCCGGGCGGTTCGATTGCGCGGTCGGAGCGCGGCCTATCGTAGTCCGACGCCATCCTCGGATGGAGCAGCGGCGCATGCATCAACGCCGCAAGGAGGAACGCGCCGTGCAGCACACCGATGATGGCGCCGAGCCACCACGACGGGCGGCCTACGGACAAGAATATGGCGTCGTACAGGAAGGCGAATGCCCATGCGCCGAGACCGTAGATTACGTAGCCGATTGTGTAGGCCGGCCGGTGACGGCTGGTCGCTGCGGTGCCCACCAAATAGGGAAGGCTCAATCGTGATAGGTTCAGTCCCTGCGCGCCGAGCATGATCATCGTCATGACAATCGTAGCAAGAAAGCCCCAGAGGACGACGTTGGCTACATGTGTCATCATGGCGATCATCTTACCGCACCTGTCTGGGCGATCTCGATTGCAAGCGCGGCGGCGATATAGCCCGCATGCGTGAACGCCTGCGGGAAGTTGCCTAGCGAGCTTCTTGCCTCGACGTCGTATTCTTCGGCGAAAAGCCCGACGTCGTTCGCGGTCCTGGCGTAGCGCTCAAGCGCTCGCGTCGCGTCTTCAATGTCGCCTTGCCGGACCATCGCTTCTATCGCCCACGAGAGGCAAATTCCGAAAGCGCCCTCAATCGACGGGTCGCCGTCGAAGCCGGCAGGGTAGCGGGCCAGGAGGCCGTCACGGCCGAGTTCCCTCTTGATCCAGGCTAACGTACCGCGGAGCCGATGATCGAAGGGATCGCCGAAGCCGGCGGGAGCCATCAGCAACACTGCCGCATCCGGGGCGCCCGCTTCCTCGCCGTCTAGTTCGCCGACATAAGCGCATAACGTCTTGCTGAAGCCGCGCTCCTCGATTGCTGCGACGAGCAAGTCGCGATTTTTACGAAAACGCGCCATCGGAATCTTCATGTGTCCCAGCTCGGCGAGCTTGATGACGCGATCAAGGGCGACCCAGCACATGACCTTAGTGGCCGTGAAGTGGCGGGGCGCGCCCCTGACCTCCCAGAGACCATGGTCCGGCTCCTCCCAACGACGACAGATCACCTCGCCGAAGTCGCGGAGGAGACGCATCTCACCGCCCCTTAGAGGTCCCATTCGGATTATGTACTCGTACGCCGCGAGGATGACGGAGCCGTAGGTGTCGAGCTGGAGTTGGTCGCCGGCCGCGTTGCCGACACGCACCGGACGTGATCCGCGGTAGCCGTCGAGGTCAATCTCCTCTTCGCGGGTATCGTTGCGGCCGTGCAGATCGTAAAGGATGCGCAGTTCCGGGCGAGTCAGACGAGTCGCGTTCAAAAGCCAACCCAAAAATGCGTCCGCTTCCTCCTGTAGACCTAGCCCCAAAAGCGCGTGCATGGTGACGGAAGCATCCCGAAGCCAGCAAAAGCGGTAATCCCAATTGCGGGCCGCACCAATCGATTCAGGAAGCGACGTCGTGGCAGCTGCGACCACGGCTCCGGAGAGCGAATAGGTCAGGAGCTTGAGCGTAATTGCAGAGCGCACAACTAATGGTCTGTCGGGCCCGTCGAAGACGCAGCGGGCGGCCCAGGCCTGCCACCATTCCGCGGCAGAGCTGAGCTGCAACCGGGCGAGGTCTCCGATTGCGGGCCGCACGGCAATCTCGCTCTGCGCGAAGGTCAGACTCGCCGTGCGGCTCTCGCCGGCTCGCAGCGTCGCCCGTGCGACCAATCGTGCCCCGTCTCCTTCGACTGCCGCATCGAAATCGGTCCCGATAGCCATGAGTGAACCGGATCCGGCGAGCACCCATCCGAACCCTGCGCGGTGAATAAAAGCGGCTCGATGTCCGCCGTAATCGGGCCGGGGTTCGACGACTCCCACTATGTCGACGTGTCCTTCGACTCCTTCGACGATGCGGATGAGCTCGCGTTGAGGCTGGAGTTTTGCAGCCCAGCGGTGATTTCCGTCGCCGATCGACATGAAGTCGGTGACACGGGCAATACCGGTCGCGGTTTTGAAAGTTGTCTCGAGAACGGCTGTATTAGGCAAATAGCGTCGTCGGCTCTCGTAAGAAGCGCTTGGTCGCAAAACGAAGTCGCCTCCGCGTGTACGATCGAGTATGGACGCAAACAACGACGGACTGTCAAAATCGGGAAGGCAAAGCCACTCGATGGCGCCGGAGATCGCCACGAGCGCCGCAGTCTTGCAGTCACCGATGATGGCGTAATCGTCAATCGCTGGAAAAACCAAAGACTTGGCGGCGTCCCACGCCAACGAGAAGAACCGGCGCGCCGGAGTGTCTGGATCGTCGTCTCCACCGAATTTCCGGCCAGCCATGAGGCCTCCTCCTGTTGCAGGCGCTGCACCAATTACGACACCATACCTTTGCGAGTTACATTCTCAGCGGAGCCACATTTGTAAGGCTTGTCGCCGATACCTGTCGCGGGGCACAGATCGAGACGGAGCGGCTTTGACATCGAGCTTTGTTCGCCTCTGGAACCTGAAGCAAAACCCGAGCATTTGGCTCTGCTCGCGAACGGCCTATAGGCCCGGCAAAGCCAAAGCCCTTCGCGCAGCCACAGCACCCCACCCGAGCCTCGGATGAACAACCTTCATAGCTTCGACAGCGACCAGTACGTGGTCGAACCGGCCGCCCATCTCGGCGGCGATCGCCGGCTCGCTGACGGCCTGCGCCCAGTGCGGCAGGAGATCGTCGTAGTCGAGGACGTTCTCCGCCTGCTTGGCGTCGACGTATGATCCGAACATCGCAAGGAGCTCGTCGCGCCACGTCACGCACCAGGGAAAGGTGGCCGCCAGAACCTCTTCCAGGGGCGCCTCGGCGTTGATGCAACGTGAGTAGATCGCAAGGCAGGTCGCTTTTGTCGGGAATCGGCGCGTCGTCTTCGAGAACCCGAGCTCGTCGCGTACCAGGTTCATGAGGTCCGCCGAATCCTCGCGATCGTGGACTGTGAAGCCTGGATCGAGCCCGAGCGAACCAGCGTGCTCGCGCAGAAGGCGCGCGCCGATCCCATGGAAGGTGCCGGACCATTCGAGGCCCTCGACGAGGCCGCGCGAACGTTCGCCGAGCACCTCGCGCGAGATGCGCTCGATCCGGCGCGACATCTCGGCGGCGGCGCGGCGCGAGAAGGTCAGCATCAGGATGCGGCGTGGGTTCGCCCCGTTGACCAGGATGTGCGCCACGCGATGCGCAAGCGCATATTGGTCTTGCCCGAACCGGCGCCCGCGATGACGAGGAGCGGCGCCGCAGGGAAGCCGATGCCGTGCGTCGCTGCCGCACGCTGCGCGTCGTTCAGTCTATCGAGATAGCCGCTCAATGAAATCGTCTCGCTTGCCCTCGAGCAAGCTCTCAGTTTCACCCTTTGTTCGCAATACCACCAGGAGGCGCATCCTTCACGGGGACCGCAATTGGTCATCTCAAGCCGATCGAGCCGACCGTCGGCTCCGCGAAGCTGCCATGCAGGCCGCCCCCTGGGCCCCAGCCTCTTGAGCACCGGCTTGAGGCGACCGGCCGCTTTGCGCCCATGCACGAACCCGCTTCGCGGGAGGCCCGCGGGGAGGGCATGGGCAGTCGCAGTTGTCAGCGCAGGTTGAGAGGGGCCGGGCCGGTCTCCGAGCATGAAGGGTCACCCTTCAGCTCGAGGAAGACCCGATGTCCACCCGATCGATTCAAAGGCCCGTCAGCCCGTTGCGCCGCCGCATGCTCGAAGACATGGCCATGCGCGGCTTTCGCGAGGGACTCAGCGCGACTATCTTCGCTTCGTGGGCGGCTTCGCCGCATTCCTTGCGTCGTGCGCCGGAGAAGGCGACGGCGGAGGATATTCGCCGCTTCCAGGTGCATCAGGTGGAGAGCGGTGCGCAGCCGCCGACCGTCAATGCCTCGGTCTCGGCGCTGCGCTTTCTGTTCAACGTGACGCTTGACCGGCCCGACCTGTCGCGGCGCTTCATCCTGGTGCGTCATCCCCGCAAGCTGCCAGACGTGCTGAGCGTCGAGGAGGTCGGACGGCTGCTCGAAGCGGCGCCGGGGCAGAAGCACAAGGCTGCGCTCGGGACAGCCTACGGCGGGGCCTGCGTGTGTCGGAGGTGGCGGCGCTTAAGGTCAACGATATCGACTCGACGCGCATGCTGATCCGCGTCGAGCAGGGCAAGGGACGCAAGGACCGCAACGCCATGCTATCGCCGCAACTCCTAGGGCTGCTCCGGCTTTGGTGGCGCGAAGGCAAGCGCCGCGGCGTGATGCTGCCGCACGGTTGGCTGTTTCCGGGCCGCAACGCGCTCGAGCCGATCTCGACCCGTCAGCTCAATCGCGCCGTTCACGAGGCAGCCGAAGCCGCCGGCATCCGCAAGCGCGTCAGCCCGCACACGTTGCGCCACAGCTTTGCGACGCACCCGCTCGAGCAGGATGTCGACATCCGTGTGATCCAGGTTCTGCTTGGACACGCGAAGCTCGACACACCGCGCTCTACGCCCGCGTCGCCACCACGACGATCCGAGCAGTTACGAGCCCGATCGAAACGCTCAAGCTTTTTGAGGGCCCCGGCGGCTGATCGGTGACGCAGTCGGCGCTGGAGGTCGCCGACGTCTTTCCGTCGTCACGGCGCTACCTGGCGGACGGCGCACGCGTCAGCCTCGCCCAGCTCAAGGTGATGGCGGCCATCGAGACCTGCCGCACGGCGGCGCACGGCGGCCACGTCGAGGCTTGCGAGGACTGCGGCCTCGCTCGCATTGCCTACAACAGCTGCAGGAACCGGCACTGCCCGAAGTGCCAAGGCAACGCCGCGCGCGCGTGGCTGGAGGCACGCGAGGCTGACCTGCTGCCGGTCGGCTACTTCCACGTCGTCTTCACGGTTCCCGCCGAGGTCGCCGACATCGCCTTCCATAACAAGGCGGTCGTCTACGATCTGCTGTTCAAGGCGGCGTCAGAGACGATAATGACGATCGCCGCCGATCCACGCCACCTTCGCGCGCATCGGCATCACCGCGGTTCTGGGGCTCGGCGCTGACGCATCATCCGCACATCCACATGATCGTACCCCGGAGGCGGTCTCTCAGGCGACGGCACATCCTGCTACCTGTTCGCGTCCTCTCGAAGCTCTCACGCCGACTGTTCCTGACACGGCTGATCGAGCTGCACGAGAGCAAGCACCTGCAGTTCTTCGGCGAACAGGCAGGCTTGATCGAGCGGCGCGCGTTCCTGCGTCATCTGGCACCAGTCCGGAAGAAGAGCTGGGTCGTCTACGCCAAGCCGCCCTTCGCCCCGAACCCGTGCTTGCCTATCTCTCGCGCAACACGCAGCGCGTCGCCGTCTCGAACCGTCGTTTGATCTCCCTCGACGAAAGCGGCGTCACCTTCCGCTACAAGGATTACCGGCGCGCCAGCACCGATCGCCACCGCACCATGACGCTCGCTGCCGACGAGTTCATCCGCCGCTTTCTGCTGCACGTTCTGCCCAAGGGCTTCCACCGCATCAGACACTACGGCCTGCTCGCCAGCGCCGGCCGCAAGGCCAACGTCGCGCAAGCCGGGGCCCTGCTAGCCGTTCCAGTTGCGCCCGCCACCACGGCCTCGGCCGAGGCCGAGCCGCCGCCCGTCGTGCGGCCGTCATGCCCTTGCTGCGGCGGCCGCATGATCGTCATCGACATCTTGCGTGGTTCCGCTCGGCCTCGAGGTCCGCCGGCTGCGCACAGCTGGTCCGGGATGATGGCGTCGTGACCCGGCGCGACCTGATGCGATCACACATTGAAGCCGCCGCTTCGGCCATCGAGGACGTTTACGCTCAACAAGGGTGCGCGACGCCCAGCCAAGCATCGACCGCCTGCATGTGCCCATCTTTGCGTTCGGGATCGTCCCTCATCGCCGCTCGAAGGCGGCACGCGATTGGCAACAGGCTCCCCTCCGAAGACACCTCAGATCCTTAAATCCCCATAGCTGCGGCGCGCAAACCCGCGGGTTCGTGCATGGGCGGCTTTCGAACGCCGGCCCTCACCAAGCCGCTTGGTTGCCGACGGCCGGCATCCGAAAACCTTCACCATGTCGGACGTTAGAAGAGAATGTTATCTCCTCCGAAGCGGACGCTCGGATGGGCAGCCGATGCCACGGCTCACTTGAGGATGCCGTCGTCTTGCGCAGTTCGGCTGCGCGGTGATCAGACGGATCCTGGAAGGGTTGCGAGCTCGTCTGATGTCAGCGTTGGGGCTTTGATTCCGACGCTGGTCTTCGTCCAATCAATGCGGCGCGCCTCTCGAATCACCGCACCGACAGCTGGGGTGTATCGTCGACCTCTGACGGTCACGATGTCGACATTTCGCTCGAGCGGGGGATCGCCGACCGGTACCGCGACGACCCCGGGATGCGAGATGCAGTGCTCCGGGAGGAAGCCAAAGCCCATGCCTGCGGCCACCATCGCCAGGATCCAATCGTCGCGCTCGCTACGATAGACGATCTTCCAGGTGACACCACAATCGCGCCAGGCCGATGCGCCGTTGAACTCGCAATTCAGCCGGTTGATGTAGCGCTCATCACTAAGGTCCGCGAAGCTCAACGTGGCCTGCGTCGCGAGCTTATGATCCGGGTGGAGCACGATCATCATGCGTTCATGAAACAGAGGCACGCGATGCAGCCTCTCGTCACTGCGGTCGGGCCAACAATAGACCCCCACGTCGAGGTCTCCGTTCTGGAGGCCGGCCTCGAGCTTCACGGCGGTTAGATCCAAGATATCGAGATCCGTATCCGGATGCCGTTTTGTCATGCCTTCGACGAGCGCGACGATCGGTTCGGGCGCGATGGTGCATAAGACACCCAAACGCAGGCGAGCCCGCGTGCCTTTCGTGTAGGTCCCTGCTTGTCGCTTCGCGGCGTCGGCGCGCGCAAGGATCTCGGCGAGATGCGGGCGCATCATCTTTCCAAGCTCCGTGATCTGCGAGTTCGCCCTCGCTCGCACGAAAAGCGCGCCACCCAGTTCCTGCTCGAGAAGCTTTACCGCGCGCGTCAGGGACGGCTGGGAGACATGGCAACGTTCGGCGGCTCTGGTGAAGTTCAGCTCGTCGCACACCGCGAGGAAATACCGGATCTGGTGCATTTCCATTTGAGGTCGGTCTTCCTTCGGAACGATCAGATCGAAAATCTCGGTGCCGACGCCCTGTTCGATAGCCGCGGACTATCGAAACTAGCAAGACTCGGCATTTGTCTGAGCGACGGACAGGATCAAAGTTCGATGTGCGATCGGGGTCGCTCGGAGAACGGATGATGGGTCGTGCCGCGCAGCATGCAGTAATCGAGGCGCCTCTCCCGGTCAGCGCGCCGACGTGGAGCGACCTGTCCGTCCTCATGACCCGAGCGCAAGATGGGGACAAAGCTGGTTACGCGTTGCTCCTCTTGGAATGCCGGAAGATCATCTGGTCGGTTGCCATCGCCGCTGGTTTGACCGGGATGGTCCGCGAGCAGATGGTTGCCGACACGCTCCGTGCCGTGCACGACGCCAGAAACACCTACGATCGATTGAGACCGTTCGCCAATTGGCTGCTTGCGATCGCGCATCATCATGCATCCCTGCATCTGCGTCGACAGCGAGATGCGGGCAGCAAGTGGCATCACAACGCCGTCGGCCGAGTGAAGTCATGGATCGCCTGGGGACGTGTCTACGCGACCAGCTGCTACGAGAAAACTCTTGTCGGACGGCGGGGCCGAAGAGCGCGCTGACGCGGACGCTCTTCGGTCCCGAGCTGCTATTGCCACATATCGTCGGGGCCGGTACCCTTCATGAAGGCGGCGTAGCTATCGAACGGGACGAGCACCATCATGTGCCCGTTCTTCATTTTCACGACATTGACCTTGTGGCCTGTCCTCTTGTTCGTCGCCACGGCGATCGCCGCCTGCTGCATTTCGAATGCCGATATCTCGAAGTCGCCAAAGCCGGCCGGCAGCGTGCGATTCTGCGCAAAGGCAGGCAGAGGAAAAGTCGCGAGGGCAGCAAGAGTGAGAATGGAAGTGCGCATGTACAAATTCTCCTTGGCAACACGTCTTTCGCGGGCGGGCATGGAAAATTACATCTTGCCGAACTCAAATTTTGCGAACTATGAACAAAGCCTTCTGCTATGGCACTATACTGTAAAGCAATCGCGGATTAAATGACCATGCTTGTCGCGTGACCCTGTCTCTTTCGCGTCATTCCATGGGCTGGGCAGGGTTCAAGGTGACTGCGACCGAATTCGAGCCTGCCGAGATGGCACGCCAGGCCGCGCGAGCTCTCGCGGGGCCGCTACGGCTCATCGCCAGGCTCGTCGGGCTACTGAGACCATGGCTGTTGCTGCTGACACGCATATGGCTGGCGCAGGCGTTCCGAGCCGACCCTTCTTGAGCGGCAGGCCGGGCTGGGTGCGATCGAGCGCCTGGATCTGGGACTTTTCGTCGAGCGACAACACGATGGCGTGCACCGGCGGGTCCACGTAGAGCCCGACGACATCGCGGAGCTTAGCGGCGAAGAGCGGATCGTTGGACAGCTTGAAGCGGCGGAAGCGATGCGGCGCGAGCCCATGCGCCTTCCAGATGCGCTGCACGGAGCTGACGCTGACGCCCATCGCTTGTGCCGTCGCGGGCGCCGTCCAATGTGTGGTCTCGCCCGGCGGCTCGCTCTGCGTCAGAGCAACGACTTTGTTGACGACGTCGCGCGGCAGCGGCGGCTTGCCGGGTGGCCGCGTCTTGTCGCGCAGCAGACCATCGACGCCCTCCCGCATGAAGCGCTCCTGCCAACGCCAGACGGCCGTCTTGGCAACCGCCGCCTCCCGCATGATGGCGTTGCCGTGCGGCGGCTTGATGGGCGCGTCGCCATAGGCTCCACGCGATCACCTGTGCGGGTGCGATGCGTCGTTGCGCGAGGCGCACGGCGATGCGGCGGATTTCCTGCATCGACCAGCGGATCAGGGGCGGCGTGGTCGGACCGTCGTCGCCGATCTTTTTGGGGGCGGAGGGGTCGTGGCGTTGGCGTGGTGGCGGATCGCGGCCAGCATGGCGAAGGCGGTCATGACGAGCGAGACGTGGCGATGCCAGCCGTGCCAGGAGCGCGTCTCGTTGTGGTCGAGGCCGAGCTCGTTCTTGGCGGTCTTGAAGGCGTCCTCAATGGTCCAGCGACGGCCCTCCGCAGCCACCAGGGTCTCGAGCGACGTGCCGAGCGGGCACCAGGTCGAGAAGAAGGCCATCGACCCGTCGGCGACGTGGCGCCGTACGAGCAGGCCCCGCGTCCACGAGCCGGGAGGACCGTCGCACTCGCGGCGTCGCGGTCGGCGAGTTCGAGATAGTGCCAGTCGTGCAGCCGCGCGCCCTTGGTGCCCTCTCCGGCCGACAGGCGGGTCCAGGCGGTCTCCGGCAGCTCGCAAGCGATCGCCGCTGAGATGCCCTTCGCCTGGGTCGCCGCCGACACAGTCTACGGTACCGGAGACGTCGAGATGGCACTGCGGCGAGCCGGCAAAGGCTACGTGCTCGGCACCAACGCCAACCGCCCGTTCCGCTCCTGGGGAAAAAAGCAGCGCGTGTCGGGCACGGCGGAGGCGAATCGCCCGCTCGATCATCGCCACGGCGAGTTTCGGTTTGGTCGCGAACCTTAACTCTCCGGGCACGTGCGCCGCGGCCATGCGCGCGGGATCGTCGGTCCAGGCCTTCGGCAGATAGAGGGTGCGGTCGACGAAGGCATGGCCGTGCCGCGACGCGTAGGCCGCAAAGACGCCGACCTGGCAGTTGGTGATCTTGCCCGCCGATCGCGTGTACTGCCGGCCGACGGCGCACGACGCCTTGCCCTGCTTCAGGAAGCCGGTCTCGTCGATCACGAGCACGGCGTCGGCATCGGCCAGCGTCTCCAGCGCGTAGTCGCGCACGATGTCGCGCAGGGCGTCGGCGTCCCACTGCCCCCGCCCCAGTATCGCCTGCTGGCGCCAGGGGCCGGGATCGCCCGCCGCCTCCGCCCGGGACCAGCCGGTCTTGCGACGTTCGCTCCCAGCAGGCCGTCGAGGAACAACCCCGCGGAGGCCGCCGTCCGCTCCTGCAGGAACAGCGGCCGCATGCGAGCCTTCACCGTCCGAAGCGACGAAGCCCACAGCTCGAGCGTCTCCTCGATCGACAAGCCCGCCATCCACGATCCCCCGAATCATGGAAGCTCATGGATTCAGAGAAGCGGACGTACCGCAACTGTAATGCTAGCCCGGATGGCGCGCCATGAAATCAAGGATCAGGCGGGCTATTTCGTCGTTCTTCTCGTCCAACGCGAAGTGCCCGGCATCAAGCATGTGGATCTCGGCATTCGGCAGGTCGCGCCGATAAGCTTCGCCACCCGCCGCGATGAAGGACGGATCGTTGGCGCCCCACGCGACCAGCGTCGGCGGATTGTATTCGCGGAGCCACGCCTGCCAAGCGGGGTAGGATGCCACGTTCGCGCGGTAGTCGTAGAGTAGGGCCGCCTGGATCTCGCGTTGGCCGGGTTGCGAGAGATGGGCGAATTCGTCGGTCCAGCTATCCGGGTTATAGGCTTCCGGATGGGAGGTGCCGGCGATGTGTCGTTGCTTCGTCGCCTCATAGGAGAGGAAGGCGTCGATGACTCCGGGATGCGCCATCGGATCGGCCCAAAATTCCGCGATCTTCGCCCACTTCGGCCCAAGCCCTTCTTTGTAGGCATTGCCATTCTGGACGATCAGCGCGTGCAGTCGCTCTGGGTACGCCAAAATGATGCGATACCCGATCGGCGCCCCGTAATCGTGCAGATAGAGCGTGTAGCGGGCGATCTTGAGCTGATCGAGCAGCGCATCGGTCGTCTCGGCGAGATGGTCGAATGTGTAGTTGTACACTGCCGACGACGGCGTATCGCTCTGTCCGAAACTTGGGAAATCCGGTGCGACGACGTGAAAGCGCGTGGCCAACAGCGGGATGAGTGTGTCGAACTCGCGCGACGATGACGGGAAGCCATGAAGCAGCACGATCGTCGGGGCGTCCTTGGGTCCGGCTTCGCGGTAGAATATGCCAACACCGCGAACTTCGACCTTGTGGAATGTCGTCGTTGCTTGCGTTGAGGGAAGCGGGGCAGACGACGCCGCCGTTGGCACCACAATCACTGCCGTGTCAGCCTGGGGATTGCCAGTCATCGTCTTACTCGTCGATATCAATGCAGAGCGGGCGTCGGTCACATCGGCATAGGCTGCCGGTTTGATGGGCCTTGCTCGAGCCGGCATATTCGCGCTCGCCAGCACAAGCGCGACAGCGATTATGCAGGATAAAGGGCTGCAACCTTGCACTGGATGGTCTGTTCGAGACCGAACGGACATGGGTTGTGTTCCTACTGTCTGGACTTGTGGCGCCGGTGTCGCTCACAGCGCTTTGGTCTCGCCGCCATCGACGCGGAGTGCCGTGCCGGTGATCCAATGGCTGTCCGGCGTGAACAGGAAGGCGACGGCATTGGCAATGTCGTCGGGCTGCCCATAGCGGGCAATGCCTACCTCGGCCGCAAACTGCTCGATCGTCGCGTCCAGCGAGAGACCATGCGTGTCGGCATGGCCTTGGAGCATGGTCAGTCGCCGCTCGGTCATCACCGAGCCGGGCAGGATCGTGTTGACCCGCACGATGGCGAGATCGAAGGGCGTGAGGAGATCGCATCCTTCTTCCGCGCGTTCTTCGAATGGCGCGATATCGGGGTTGCCGACGCGGACGCAGAGTCGCCACATGCCGGCCTCGGAGCGGCCGCTTGGTGCGGGCCTGCGAGGGATCGCGACAACGACAACGGCTCCAATCGAATTCTGCCGATCTGCCTCATCCCGAGCGGCCAAGGCGCACGTCAGACGCGGCGGCGCTCAGATCGTGCTTCAGCAGGTAAAACGACACCGCGAGGAATAGGAAATCCTTGAACAGGAAGCCCAGCGACAACGTCATGATCGGAAACCCGCCGGCCTCCTTAGCCCATGCGTCGGGTAGCAATGGGATGATGGTGGAAGTGCCGACGAACGTAACGATCGAACCCAGCGCACCTAGCACACCCAACATGGGACTCCAGTAGCCGAGCAGAATCAAGGTGCCAAAGGTCAGCTCTGAAGTGCCGAGAAAGAAACCTGCGCCCCGAACGCCAAACACTGGCTCCAGCCAGAATACGACGGGGCTATGGCTTATCAGCGGGACCAGCATCTCGGCTGTGTACGCGCTCCACTTCTGCATGCCGAACATGTAGAACGTGAACACCATGATCGCTCGTAGGATCTTATAATCCAGGTCTCCTCGGAACAGAACGAGATCATTAAATTTAGCTACCACGCCATTCATAAATGGGTTCCTTATGCTGTTGTTACATGGTGCGCGGCCGGCGTTCGCGGTCACCGCCGCTGCCGCGAATTCACCCTCGGACCGACCGAGATGGTACGCCGGCAAAAAGGGGCCCAAGGCCCTCTGCGAAGGTCAGATGCACAATCACCGCATCGCGCAGCTTGGTGTAGGGCAACTCGGCGATCATCGCGGTCTGGATGGCGGCCAGCACCTCCCCGGCCTCCGCACCGATCATGGTGAAGCCAAGCACCCGGTCATCGGTGGCACTGACGACCGCCTTCATCCAGCCCTTCTTCTCGTCGGTAGCCTCGGTGCGCAGAACGCGACCCATCGGGAGCTTGGCGACCCGCACAGGAATGCCTTGACGCTCGGCCTCTCCCTCCGAGAGCCCCACCCGGGCAAGAGGAGGCTCGGTAAACATCACGTATGGAACAAGTCGATTGTCGGTGCGACGATCGCGCCCACCCATGTTGTCCCGAACGATTTTGAAGTCGTCGACCGAAACATGAGTGAATTGCGGACTGCCCGCACATTCGCCGATCGCCCATACGCCGGGCGCACTTGTTTCGAGCCGCTCGTTCACGCGGACAAAGCCTTGGGAGTCCAGCTCGACACCGCTCGTTTCGAGCCCGATCCCTGCCGTGTTGGCGATCCTGCCGGTCGCGACAAGCAAGTCGCTGCCGTCGATGGTTCTCTCACTGTCCCTAAAGCGCAATGTCACAGCCACTGCATCGCCGGAGAGACCCGCCACGCTCGTCGGTTCGGCGTCAGTATGAATTTGGACCCCTTCGCTGGTCAGGATGCTGTGCATCTCCTGCGAAACGTCGGGGTCCTCGCGTCCCATGAGCCGAGGGCCGGGCTCTACGATCGTCACATGACTGCCGAGACGGCGGTAGGCTTGCGCCATCTCGATCCCGACATAACCGCCGCCGAGGACGACCAAGTGCGATGGTAGGGTATCCAGTTCAAGAGCTTCGATATGGGTGAGCGGGCGGGCGGCGATCAGGCCTGGAATGTCCGGCACGGCGGCATGCGTACCGACGTTGATGACAACTTCCGCCCCGCTCAGGGTGCGGGAGCCGCCCTCGTTCAACGCGACATCGATCGTCTTCGGCCCAACGAAGCGGCCGATGCCCATGATGAGTTGCGCCCCGCTGTCTTTGTAGGCGGCCAAGTGCGCTGCAATCTCCCGGTCGACCATGTCCTGCTTACGGTCGCGAACCCTGCGCATGTCCGTCCGGACGCCATCGACGATGGTGCCGAATGGCGCCGCATTCCGAACGACGTGAGCGACCTTCGCGCTCCAAATCTCATTCTTGGAGGGCATGCAGGCAACGGCCGGGCACGAGCCGCCGACCCAACGGCGCTCGACCACGGCGACTTTCTTGCCAGATCGGCCGAGATGCCACGCAAGTAATTTTCCGCCCTGACCACTGCCAAGTATAACGACGTCTAGTTCTTCGCGTTCCGACATATTGACTGACCTTTGAATTGCCCTCTGGCGGAAATAGGGATGGCAGCAACAGTCGATGCTGTGTCAGCGGCGCCAGCATCTCGAGGCAGGTTTCCCCGTCTGCACATGACCTCCTGACAAGGCCAAGGCAGGTTTGCGCCGTCGCTGTACATCCTCGTAGCTCGCCCAGCTCGATACGCAAACGCCACAGCGCTGAAGTCGTGGGCAAGGCGGATGGCGGTCGCGCGTCCGATGCCGCGGCTCGCGCCGGTGACGACGGCAACGCGATCCATCAGACGCGAGCATCGGCAATTGCCAGCGTATCGATATACTGGCGGAAGGTGGTGATTTTCCCGTCACGGACGGTCCACACGTGGGCGTAGCGGGCATTCGAAGTTTTTCCCGTAGCGCCATGGACGCCGGTGAAGTCGCCGAGCGAGACGACGGTTTCGCCTTCGGAGATGAACTCGGTCGGCACCAGCGAGAAGCTCGACCATTCCGCCACCAGCGGCTTGAACAGGCCCTCGGCGACCTTCTCGGGGCCACGGCCGTCGACCTTGTAGTGCCACATCGTCGTCCATTCGATGTCGGGCGCCATCAGGCCGAGCGCGCCGGCCGCATCCCCGTTGGAGAGCTTGTCGTAGAAGCCGCGAACGATGTTACGGGCGTTGCTCATGGTCGGTCTCCGGAAATCTCAGACGGACGAACCGTCTCCTGGTTGCAAAAAGTCTAGGCGCAGAGGTGGGGAGCGCCCGGAAAGGGGGATCAGCCGACGTGCTTGGCGAGGAACTCGCGCATCGCCGAGCCGATCTCGGCGGCGTGGGTCTCGAGCGCGAAGTGGCCGCTCTCGACGAAGCGCACATCCGCCTCCGGCACGTCACGCCTGAAGGCCTCCGCGCCCGGTGGGATGAAGAACGGGTCGTTCTTGCCCCATACGGCGAGGACGGGCGGCTGATGCGCGCGCAGGTAGGCCTGGATGGTGTCGTAGAGCGCCACGTTGGTCTGGTAGTCGAGCAACAGGTCGAGCTGGATCTCGTCGTTACCGGGACGCGCCAGATAAAAATCGTCGAGGTTGCGGCCATCGGGCGAGACCGCGCTCGGATCGGCTACGCCATGGGTGTATTGGAAGAGCGTCGTCTCCGGCGCGAGGAAACTGCGTAGGGCATCGCGGTTGGCCTGGTTGGGCTCGTTCCAGTATGCCATGACCGGAGCAAAGGCATCCGACACGCCTTCGAGATAGGTGTTGCCATTCTGGGTGATGATCGCGGTGATCCGCTCGGGGTGCTTCACCGCCAAACGGAAGCCGACGGGGGCGCCATAGTCGAAGACGTAGATGGCGAACCTGGTCAGACCCAGCACCTCGGTGAAGCGGTCGACGACGTTCGTGATGTTCTCGAAATTGTAGCCGAACTGGTCGCGGGCGGGCTGCTCGGTCATGCCGAAGCCGGGCAGGTCGGGGGCGATGACATGATAGGTCCCCGCAAGCTCAGGGATCAGATCGCGGAACATGTGACTGGCGCTCGGGAAGCCGTGCAGCAGCAGCACGGTCGGTCGGCTGGAATCGCCGGCCTCGCGGTAAAACAGCTCGAGGCCGTCGACATCGGCGGTGTTGAAACGAACGGTCATGGTGATCTCCTTGTCTTGAAGGCGTGAGGAAGGGTTTGCCGACGCACAGGGATCGGGCGTCCGCATCGGAGTGCTTGGTTGTTGGAAGGGTCAGGCGGCCTTGCGGGCGCCTATGCGGGGAAAGTCGATGTCGGTTTGCAACGCCACGTTGGCGGTTCCGGTGAAGATGTTGACCGCGACGTGGGCGATGATCTCGACGATCTCGGCGTCTGAATAGCCGGCTTCCTTGACGGCAGTCACATTGTCGTCGCTGACGACACCACGACCACGCGCGAGCTTGGCCGCGAAACAGACGGCGGCGTCGGCCTTGATGTCATTGGATGCACCGCTGCGATTGGCGGTGATCTCGACGTCGTCCAGCATCTCGCCCTTGCGGACACGATAGGTCTGCGCCGAGAGACAATAGTCGCAGCCATTAGCCTCGGCGACGGCGAGCGCTATCCGCTCACGGGTCAGGGGATCGAGGTCTCCTTTCTCCAGCGCGGCGTAGAAGTTCACCAGAGCCTCCAGAGCCGCTGGGCTGGTCGAGACGATGCGATAGAGGTTCGGCACCATTCCCAACTGCTTGTCGGCCTCGGCGAGCAACGACCGGGACGCGGCGGGGGCCTCTTCCACGGCCGGGATCGGAATGCGAGACATCCGGCAAGCTCCTGATCGTGTAGGCTCGTTGGCCCGTGAGCAGTGAGATACGGTCTTCCGCTCGCCCTCAGCAGTCGATATCCCCGAAACCCTGACTTCCGCATTTCGAGAGGCAGCATGGATCGGTTCGAGGCAATGCGGACGCTCGTTGCAGCAATCGACCGTGGCAGCCTGTCGGCCGCTTCACGCACCCTGAACGTGCCGCTGCCCACTGTGAGCCGTAGGGTTTCCGATCTTGAAGCGATGCTCGGGTCGCAACTGGTAGTCCGGACCAGCCGCAAACTATTACTGACCGAGGCCGGCATCGCATACGTCGCGTCCGCACGCCGCGTGCTGGATGAGCTGGCCGAAGCGGAGCGGGCGGCATCGGGCGAGTATCGCGCGCCGCGCGGCGAGCTCTTGGTGACTGCGCCGATTTTGTTCGGAGAGCTTAACGTCGCGCCCATCGTTTACGATTTTCTGAGCGCATACCCCAAGGTCAGTGTTCGCCTCGTCCTTTCGGACAACATCATCGACCTCGTCGGAAACCACATGGACGTGGCGATACGGATTGGGTGCCTGCCCGACAGCGCACTCGTTGCTCGAAGGGTAGGGGAGGTTCGCTGGGTCGTGTGCGCAAGCCCTGAGTATCTGAGCCGACACGGCGAGCCGTCAGAGCCCGCCGAGCTTCCCAACCACGATTGTATCGCATTCGAGGAATGGCAGCGCTATCGGGAGTGGCCGTTCGTCGACGCATCCGGCGCCGCATGTCCCGTCACGATTGATACACGCTTCTCGACTAACACTGCCGAGGGCGTGACGGGCGGTGCTGCGGCGGGGCTCGGCATCGCGCGCGTGCTTTCCTACCAAGCCGCCGACAGCGTCCGCGACGGCAAGCTGGTCCCGATCCTGGCTGCCTTTGCACAACAACATTTGCCAGTGCATCTTGTTCACGCCGCGCACCAGCAACAACCTTTGAAGCTCCGCGCGTTTCTCGATTTCGTGGCTCCGCGCCTTCAACAACGTCTACGCTCAATCGAGTCGATTTTTGACTTGAACTTGCCGGAGCCTGCCTGAATCGCGTTCTTCCTTCAGAAAGGTGGGACCTCACGCCACCACCGGGCCGTTGCCACGAGGAATCACCCAGCCGCGAGATCCGCGCCGGTGGAGCGGCTCATTACACTCTGCAGGCTGTTGCAAGACGCGCCAAATGCGACGACGCCTCCCTCTGGTCGAGACTAGCAAAGCCTAATCTGATCCCGTGGCTCGGCTCGCCCGCCACGCGACAGTCCAGACTCGTAACTAGCCCAGTACGCCCCTGATGTGCGGGTTTCGCAAACGTCGAAAGGTCGAGTCCGTCAGATAGGCGGATCCAGAAGGCGAGGCCACCTGACGGAGCTTCAAAGCTGGCCAGGCCATCCAGGTGCTCCCTCGCAAGATCGGTGAAATCCGCGCGGCGCTTGTTGAAGATCGAATGCACGCGTTTGATGTGACGCCGCAAATTTCCTGACTCAATCAGCTCGACAATCGCCAACTCAGTGATCGGGTCTCCCTGCCTATCGATCGTTCCGATGCAGTTGCCTAAGCGTTCAATCATCTCTGGTCGCGCCGCCACGTAGCCCACCCGCAGGCTCGGCGAGAGAACCTTAGAAAACGAGCCCACATAGATGACGTGACCGCCTGGATCGTTGCTAGCCAACGGCAGCATCGGCTGATGATCGAATTGGAATTCGTGGTCGTAATCGTCTTCGACGACAAGAAAGCCAAATTCCGCGGCAAGGTCTCTCAATCTCAACCGGGTGCTTGGACGCATGACGACCGTCGTGGGGAACTGATGCCCGGGCGTCAGGTAAACCGCGCGGACCCTTTGCTTGCGACAGGCAGCCTCCAGTTCGTCGAGGTTAATCCCATCGCACCCGAGTTTCACGGCGTCAATATTCGCGCCTGCCAGCCGGAAGGCTTGGACTGCCGGTGGATAGGAGAGTTCTTCGAAGAGTACCGTGTCGCCGGGCGCGACGATTGTCTGCGCGATCACGTAGAGCGCCATCTGGCTCCCGCGTGTCACGCAGATGTTTTCGGTCGAAGCGGCAAGCCCACGCGTCGCATTCAGCATTCGCGCGATCGAGTGGCGAAGTTGGTCGGTACCGCGAGGGTCGCCGTATCCAAGAAGGCGCCGGCGCGCAGCCGCGCGCGCCGCCGTTCCGTAGGCTTGCGCGATCGCCTCGACCGGAATCAGCCGTTGGTCCGGGACACCGTCGTCGAAGCTTGGCTCGTCCTCGCTGAGCGCCCAAGGAAGGGGAACGCTGAAGTGTCGAGCGTGCGACGCAAAGGCAGGCGCAGGCGAAGAAGACGACGGCGTAAGGCCGGCCGCCACGTCGCGAATGGATTTGAGCACGAAGGTGCCGCGCCGCGAGTCGGATTTGACCCAGCCTTGCGCCGCCAATTCGTCGTAGGCGACGACGACTGACTTGCGGTTGACCTTCAATTCGTTGGCCAGGTCCCGCGTGCCTGGCAGTGAATCGCCGGCTGTAAGCCGACCGCGCTGTATTTCTTCCATGATCGCTTGGGCTATGTGGTGACTGAGGTTGCCGCGTCCTTGCGCAGGAATGACAAGGTTTTGGACCCACGGTCTCAACACGTGCTGGCCTCATGTTTTGTCGCGTGCCGGTTCAGATCGCAGCAGATTGCTCTCACCCTCATCAGCAATTTGCACCGTTGGACCAGCAAGCCCGCCAAAACTGGAGCTTCTGCAAGGACCAGAGACTTCGTACTCAGAACCGCAATTGCGCAGTGCGGTCAATCGTCGAGATGGGGCGCACAAGACGGCGCAAGAGCTTGAAGTCTCGAAGTAGGGCTCACGCCATGACCACAGGACTGACAACCACCAAGCAACTTCGACCCCATTGCCTCGGCTTCGCCGAGCTCCTGGCCAACGCGGTCGCGCTCATCTCACCGACGATGACCGCGGCGCTGATCATTCCCGTCATGTACGGCAACACGGGCGACTGGAGTTGGCTCTCCTATGCGCTCGGCACGCTGATGCTGCTCTTCGTCGCGTTCAACCTCAACCAGTTCGCACGGCGCTCGGCGTCTTCCGGATCGATTTATGCCTACATCTCACGCGGGCTCGGCCTCACCGTCGGCGGTATCGGCGGCTGGGCCTTGATCTGGGCCTACCTCGGCATCGCGATGGCCGGAGCGACAGGTTTCGCGGTCTTCTCCGGGTCGCTCCTGTCGATGCTCGGTATCAATGCGCCGACCATCCTGTTGTTTGCGATCTGCGTCGCCACCGGCTGGTACTGCGCCTGGAAGAACGTCCAGCTCTCGGCCATCATGATGCTCGCCTGCGAGGGCATCTCGATGGCGCTTATCGCCGTGCTGTGCTTCATCGTTCTGGGGCAGCACAGCTTCGCGATCGATGCGACGCAGTTTGACGTCGGCAAGCTGCCTTGGTCGAGCGTCGGCCTCGGCGTGGTCGTCGCGATCTTCAGTCTGGTAGGCTTCGAGGCCGCGACTGCGTTCGGCGACGAGGCAAAGGATCCGCTGAAGACCGTACCCCGCTCGGTCTACGCGAGCCTCGTCATCTCCGGCGTCTTCTTCGTCTTCGTCACCTACGTGATGGTGCTCGGGACGAAGGGATACACCACATCGCTCGACAAGATCGACCAGCCGTTAAACGTCCTGGCGCAGATCGCCGCGGTGCCGCTCCTGAAGGTCCCGCTGTCGCTCGGCGCCATGTTGAGCTTCTTCGCACTCTGCCTCTCGTGCATCAGCGCCGGCGGCCGGGTGGTCTATGCGATGGGGCGCCACGGGCTGTTTCCAGCGGTGACCGCATCCGCACACGGTCGCAACGAGACGCCCCACATAGCGGTGACCGTCATGGCGATCCTCGCCTTCGCGATTCCGACCATCGCGACGCTCGATCACGTCGCGCTTCTCGATTTGTTCAACTACGTCGGGACATGCGCCGCGTTCGGCTTCATGGTGGCCTATGCTTTGATCACCGTCGCCGCCCCCGTCTATCTCAAAGGCCTCGGCGAGCTGCGGCTCAAGCACAAGCTCGGCTGCGCGGCGTCGCTGCTTCTGCTGATCATCCCGGCGGTCGGCAGCGTCTATCCGGTCCCCGCCGCGCCGGTTAACATCTTCCCCTACGCCTTTCTCGTCTACCTCGCCGTCGGCATCGTCTGGATTATGGCCTTCCATCGGCGCACACCGTCGGCGTCCGGTCTGATCAAGCAGGACCTCGAGGACAGCCATCGCCGCTTCGCCATCACGCCCCTCCCGGCCGGCGAATAGTAAGCGCTCTAGGAGGACACGGCACGCGCCGTGTCCTTTCATCCCGACAAACAACGGCATGCGGCGTAGGAGGCGCGTTATGAGTAAGACACTCGCGGCCAGCAAGGACGAGATCGTCGCAAACGCGAAGGATCGCTTGGCCGCCGAATTCAGCGAGAACCTGGCCTACGACACCCGCCAGCAGCTCGCTCTGACCTGCCGCATCTTATTCGACGCCGGTCACGATTCTGGCGTTGTTGGTCAGATCACGGCTCGTGCCGAAACACCCGGGACCTACTACACGCAACCCTTCGGAAACGGTTTCGACGAGATACGCGAAGACAGCCTGCTCTGCGTCAACGAAGACCTGGAGGCGCTCGAGGGGAGGGGAATTCCAAATCCCGCGAACCGCTTCCACACCTGGATCTATCGCGAGCACCCGAAGATCAACTGCATCATCCATACCCATCCGCTGTATTGCTCGGCGCTCTCAATGCTCGAGGTGCCTCTCGAGATCTCGCACATGGACATGTGCCCCTTGTTCGAGGATTGCGCGTTCCTCGAGAAGTGGCCCGGCATCCCTGTCGGCAATGACGAAGGGATCCTCATTTCCGCTGCCCTCGGCGCGAAGCGCGCAATCCTGCTGTCGCATCACGGCATGCTGGTCACCGGCGAGTCCGTCGAGGAGGCCTGCATCCTGGCGATCCTGATGGAGCGCGCCGCGCACATGCAGCTCCTGGCGAGAGCGGTCGGCCCGATCAAGCCGGTTCCGGAACTGCTGGCGCGCGAAGCGCACGATTGGGTGTCGACGCCGAAACGCTACCAGGTCGCCTTCGCCTATTACGCGCGCCGGGCGCTGAAGACACACCACGACGTCTTCACGGACGTCGACTGAACGGTTTTCGAAAGGAGACGAGCATGAGCAAGCAGTTTCACGGCATCATCGCCTATCCCATCACCCCGATAAAGGACGACGACACGGTCGACTTGCGCGCCTTCGGCACGTCCATCGAGAAGCTCGTCGGTTACGGCGTCCACGCCGTCGCGCCGCTGGGCAGCACGGGCGAGAGCGCCTACCTCTCCGAGGCTGAATGGGAGCAGGTCGCCGAGACTTCCGTGAAGACCGTCGCGCAGCGCGTTCCCACGATCGTCGGCATCTCCGACCTTACCACGGCAAAGGCCGTTCGTCGCGCCAAGTTCGCCGAGCAGGTCGGCGCCGACGCGGTCATGGTGCTCCCGATCTCGTACTGGAAGCTGAACGAGGCCGAGATCTTCAAGCACTTCGCCGCGATCGCCGAAAGCATCAGCTTGCCCATTATGCTCTACAACAACCCGGCCACGAGCGGCATCGACATGCAGCCGGCGCTGATCGCCAAGATCGTGCGCGAGATCGACAACGTCACCATGGTCAAGGAGAGCACCGGCGACATTCAGCGCATGCACAAGCTGCATGCGCTGTCGGACGGCGCCATCGCGTTCTACAACGGCAGCAATACGCTGGCCTTCGAGGCCTTAGCGGTCGGCGCAAAGGGGTGGTGCACAGCCGCGCCTAACCTCATCCCGGAGCTGAACCTCGAGTTCTTCGACACGATGGCCAAAGGCGATCTCGCGCACGGCCGGGCTTTGTTCTTCCAGCAGCTTCCGCTGCTCGAATTCATCATGACGGGCGGCCTGCCGACGACGATCAAGGCGGGGCTCAAACTCATGGGCCTCGACGTCGGGCGTCCGAGGAAGCCGCTCGAGCCGCTTTCGCAAGAGGGGATCGCCAAGCTTCAAGAGATGCTTACTCGTTTGGTGCCGAGAACCGAACTGCAGACCGCCGCCGAATAGCGAAGGGCGGTGGGAAGGCGCAGGCTTGATTGCGGGCATTACTCCGGAGGCAGCGATCTGTTCGCTGCCTCTTTCGCGTAGATCGGGGATTGTTGTTCGCGGAAAATGCAGCTGAACGATCGGCGCGCGACCTCGACCGTAACGCGATCGAGCCTAACCTCTCAGAGCGAGACCGGCATGCGGCCCCTCACGATCTATGCTGTCTTGTTGCTTGCAGCCGTTCTGGAGGCTGCTGGTGACGCTTTGGTGCGAAAGGGTCTTCACGACCATCAGGGCCTTGCCCGCATTCTCCTGTTTACGCTCGGTGCACTGGTGCTATTCGGATATGGTCTCGTGTTGAACGCGCCGCCTTGGGACTTCGGCCGACTCCTCGGCGTCTACATCACCTTGTTCTTCGTTGTTGCGCAGGCGATGAACCTCTTCGTTTTCGAAGGGAGGCCCACGCAATCGACTTTGGCGGGAGGCAGTCTGATCGTGGCCGGCGGTCTGGTCATGACCTTCTGGCGAGGCTGACGCCAAGCACAATGGCGTGGCGGGGTGGACTACTCCGGTTCGCGCCGCGAGCCTCTTGCGCGATGGCCGGGACGAGGAAGGCGGGGCGGCGGTAAGATCGCCCAGCAAAAATGAGGGCAGTAGACACCGACTTTGGGAACTGACCTTCCATTTAATGGGAGGCTTAAGACGTCCAGTCCCAACGTCGTTTTTGAGTGGCAGGTGTTCGCGACCCTGAGTTCGAATGCGCCGCCCTCAGTTCGCCTGTCCAACTTGGGCCAAGCCCTTCCATTTTGCGAAAGGGAGTCTACCAATCTTAGCGACTACGTCGCCCGAGCGGAAAGAGAATAGCTAGCTAGCCGCTGCAAGACTACCCTCGATGTCGGTCTCGTAACCGGAAAATAGGATGACCGCGATGGGAACACCCCTTGAGATCGTAAAGGAGCTTTACGCGAAACTGACCGCTGGCGATGCAGGCGGCGCTCTCGCTCTGATGTCCGACGACATCGAGTGGGTTACCATGATAGACTATAAGGTCGACGGCCGAGGCCCGCAGAAGGTTCTTGAGGGCATGCTCGTGCCCGCAATGCAAGAATGGGAGCCGTACACACTGACGCCGCACGAATTTATCTGCGATGGCGGTAAGGTAGTGTCGGTGGGGCGGTTCAAAGGGACCAATCGAGTGACCGGAAAGCATGTGGAGGCCGACTACTCTCACATCTGGGAGGTGAGGGATGGTAAGATCGTGCGGCACCGCCAATTCATCGACACCGGCAAGATTGAGCCTGCTCGCCATCCTGGCTGAAACCGCCACCGTTCGTCGGGGCGCAACGCATGATGTCACTGGCGCGATTTGCATCCGATCCGCCCCGAAGATCGGCTTGGGTTCACTGGGCATCTTGCGTTGCGCAACCGGCGAGATGGTGGATCTCGATGGCGATGCCGAGCTCGTCGGCGAGACCTTGCAGCTCGACTTTCCACAGGCGCCCGCGCGAGCTGTTGCTGCCGCCGCCTCCTGAGCTTGTCGAAGGGAGCGGTGACGACGAGGCGCGCCGCCCGGGGATAGCGGATCCGGCCGACCTCGCGCCACCAGCGCCGGATCGTGTTGACGGCGAAGGCCGAGGTGTCGTTGTCCATGCCGACGCTGACCCAGCCGGTGCTGGCGGCGAGATCGTAAACCCCGTATGGCACCGCCCTCCCCAGCTCCTTGATGAGGAAGTCATGCACGCGGACCGCTTCGGGATCGCCCTTGGGGCGCCATTCGCGACCGTTGTTCTTGAAATCGCCGACGAGCTCCTTCTTCTTGGTGTCGACGGAGATAACCGGCTGGCCCTCGGCCAGCGCCGCTTTCACGGCGGCATTGAGGACGGCGAACTGCGCATCCCGATCGGGATGATCTGAGCCTTCCAGCGTCTTGCGGTTCGCCTGCAAGCTGAACCTTGGGCCTTCAACAGCTCGGCCAGCACGGTGCAGCCGATCTTGTAGCCGAGGGCCGCGAGATCGCTCACCAGCCGCGACAAGCTCTTGCACGTCCAGCGCAGGGGCGACATGGGATCGCCGCGCGCGCCGGGTTCGACGAGGCCGTTCAGATCCTTCAGAAGCTCGGGATTGGTCGCCACCAACGATTTGCGACCTCCGCCCTTGCGTCGCACCCGCCCCGGCTCCAGCGGGGTCGTCGCGGTCAGATCATGCAGCCCGCGCCCGATCGTGCTCGGCGCCCGGCCGGTGATGCCAGCGACCGCGACGATGCCGCCCCAGCCCGCCGCCTTCGCCTCGCTGGCGGCGAACAAGCGCCGCTGGCGCTCGTCGAGATGCGGATCGAGTGCGTCGAAACGCGCTCGCAAGGCCTGTTCATCAATCATGAGCAAGCTTACGATGGACGACACCACGATAGGGATCCCGCGCGACGCTGGCACGTTGACTGCCGTCGGCGTCGACCTGTCGGGTTACGCTTTACCCACGCCATTTCGACTGCTCGCCGCCGTTTCGCTCGCAGCCGACGTCGACCGCGAGTTCATCTTCTATGACCATTCGAACGCGCACCTCGTTCATCGAGCGTGGCGTCGGTCTCTGCCGTGGCGTGCGAGCATGTCCTTCATAGAGACGAGCGCCATCATGTGTCCGTCGCGGAACTTGACGACCCGCATCGTATGCCTCGTCACCCGGTCGGTCAGCACACCCGTCTCGACCCGTTCCGCCTGAAAGGGGGAGGCATCGAAAACGTGGCCGTGCATGCTCAAGGCGTGAGCGCCCGTAACATCCGAGCCACCCAGCGCGATCGGAGTATCGGCGAACGCGGCAAGTGGCATGTAAGCCATCGCTGCGGCAGTGGCGACAAAAAGAGCAGTCTTGGTCATGATCAGACAACCTTTGTTCAGTCTTCACTCGCGGACAGGCGGTCAGCCGCACCTGCGACTTCTCGGCTTGTCCGCTAAGGTCGATCGACATCATCGCGCGACTTAATTGTCGCGGATAAGGGGTCTTCGCGAGATAGAGCATGCCGGTTACATGCGAATAGAGGCTTATCGTGTTATCCGGCCTGCAAAAGGGTCTTACTCACATTCGATGATGTTTGCCGATGGCTTGGTGCTGCTCGAGGAGAATCAGCAACATGCCAGCCAGCTGTCGGATTGCATCTTTGGTCCCGAACGGTTTGATCGTTGAGAGCGAGACACGCGGCGACGATAAGATCTGTCTCGTGGTTCGCGCCGCTGCGCGCATGGTGGTCTGCCCGCTCTGCGCCTCGCCGTCCCGGCGCATCCATAGCCGCTACGTGGGACGCCTCTCGGACCTGCCGTGCTCGGGTCGGCTTGTTCGCCTGCAGGTCGTGACAAGGCGCTTTTGCTGCGAGGCGTCGGATTGCCCGAGGCGGATCTTCGCCGAGCGCTTCAATGAAGCCGTACTGCCGGTCCGCTCGCGCAGGACGGCTCGACTCGACGGGCTCGTGCATCATCTCGGCCTGGCGCTCGGCGGCCGGCCTGCCGCGTCCTTCGCCAAGCGGCTGATGCTGCCAGTCAGCAACGACACACTGCTGCGCGTTGTGCTTCCACAGCATGATCCGCATGAAGGTCGAGGCCGATCTGGATGCGTAGCTCACCGACGCGGGCACGAGCCTGCTCGCTTCGTTTGCGGCCGGGATCATAAGACCAGGGATGCCGTCCGCGCTGAAGTCATCGAGCCTTGGTCGAATGGCCAGACCGAGGGGCAGATCAACAAGCTCAAGATGGTCAAACGCCAGATGTACGGCCGAGCAAAGATCGACCTTCTCGAGGCGAGACTGATCGGAGCGGTCTGAAGCCCATCATCGCTTTTTAAGCGGCATCTTAAGGTCGGATGCAGAGCGCTCCGCTATCCCCGCCGCAAGACGGCCGTCACCGGATGCTTACGGATCGGCCGCCCGTTGTCGCTGATCAGCCCCCTTGGGTCCTGACGCCCGCGAATTGCGTGGCTGGGTTGTTCTTACAAGGGGTGACAACCCGATCACAAATCTGTAGTGCGCGAGCGAAATGAGCTTGCAAAATCACCTTCACAGAACCTGGGATTATGTCGAAACCATTGGGCAGGCCGAGGACAAGTCTGAGGTACAGGCAGCTCTGCTGAACGTGTCGTCTCAGTTCGGCCTGACGACGGTGTTCGGCGGTCTTGTGCCGATCGCGCGACTCAGTCGGCACGATATCGACGCTCGCATTTTGCTACAACACTTTCCGACGGAGTGGGCTCAGCGCTACAGCGCCGAGGGTTATCTCCTCCGAGACCCCATCGTCCGACGTCTCCAGGTCGATCGGAACCCGTTCAGCTGGAGCGAGGCATACGATTCATGCGACCGCCCTGGCGACGTTGAGCTGATCCAAGGAGAAGCTTCGGCATTCGGCCTTCGGGACGGGTACGTGATTTCCATCACCCTACTCGACGACAGCGTGAGCGCTGTCTCGTTCGGCGGCCGCCATGTCGAAATCAGCGATGAAGAGCGAGCCGCGCTCGGCTTTGCGACCAACTACGCCATCGGCAGACTCTTGCAATTGCGATCCGATCAGGCGGAGACCGCGGACGATCTCACACCTCGAGAATTCGACTGCCTGCTCTGGGCGGCCGAGGGAAAGACCGATTGGGAAATCTCGGTGATCCTCGGGATTTCCAAATCTACCATCGTCAAGCACCTGCTGTCCGCCCGCAACAAGCTCGGAGCGGTGAACAAGGCCCATGCCATCGCTACCGCGCTGCGAATCAAGCTGATCCGCTAAAAAGTCTGCAGCCGCGCTCAGCTGATCTCACGTCATCCGCTGCCCTTTGATCGACTGTGTTGCGGCTCGTTGCGCTTCCAGTTCGCGAATGATGTTTTCCTGTTCCAGGCGGAGCTTGGCGAGGGCGTCGCTCTGGATCAGCGCTTGCGGCAGAGGCTGGGCCGGACGCTCGGCAAGCAGGCGTTCTGCCTTTGTGGCGGCCCCGGCCTCGCGCTCCTCGCGGGCCGCCGACTGCCGAGAATCGACGACGATTGCGCGTTCGGCGCGAAGTTCGCGTTGGGAGTTTGGATCGACGCCACTTTGAGCTTCCTCCCGTCGCTCGCCCTCGACAGCTCGATCCGCAAGGAGCCGCGCGTTGGCGGCCTCGCGCTCTTCCTTTATACGCACCGCCTCGGCGCGCTCGATCAGCGCGTCTGCGTTCGCACCGGCTATTTTCTCGACCTCGGCGCGTGTGAGCTCTTGGATCCCACTCTCCTGCGCTTGTTGCAGATCGACCCGGTTGGCAAGCGTCTCGAGATAACGTGCCGACGTCTCGCGGAACTGGTGTTTCGTCTCGCCGTAGAGGAGATCGGTCGTGCGCGAGACCGCCTCGTTCATGGAGCGAAGGTCCTTCGCCATCTGCTCCGATGTGATCGGCATATCCTGGTCCTCCTTGGTGAGATGGTCGACCCGCTTCTCGATCGTGTGGAGAATTCCCCCAACGGCCTGCGCCATGGTCAGCCGCTCGAGCATGTCCTTGGCGATGGCGTTATCTGGCGCTTCCCGGACGACCGCGGCCCACGCCTCGACACTCTCCTTGACGGTCCGACGGTCAGACTCTGACGAAGGCAGCCGGATCGGATTGGTTCGGGCAGTACGGATGCGCTGACGGGCATTGTCGATGAGCCGATTGTTGGCTGGATCGGTCGCGTAGGCACGGTCCCGCGCCGCGCGCGCGGGTCGTGGACGCTCCGCCGCGTCGACGATCGCCTTGTCCTTCGGACCGTAGCTCTGCGACGACGCCCGTTCTCGCGCGGAAGTCGCGACGATCTTCAGCCCCTGTGCCTGGGCATGCTCCGCATAGGCCTCGCGCCAATTGCTGAAAGTGTCGCGGCCAGGATGGATCTTCTGACCGGACTCGTTCTTCACGGTGATGACGGCATGGGCATGGATATGCCCGTCGGCCTCCTTGTCAGTATGGACGCCGAACATGAATTTGTGGTCGGCGAAGCGGTCATGAAGAAAAGCGCGGACCGCAGCCGTCAGCGCGCCGATATCCGTCCCAGCCTTCGCCGAGACGATCAGGTGCATCGTGTCGCGTGACGATTGCGAGCGGAGCGACGGTCCCCACTCTCTCGCCGCGACGCGGGCATCCGCCACATTGGCGATCGCCTTGCCGCGTTCATCGATCGCGGAGCCCTTTTCGACGAGCTTGTTCAGCCGATAGGTGACGCCGTCGCGGCCATGACTCGTCGCACCAGGATCGATGCTCATGACGTGCGTTGGAAACCCAGTCGCGGCATGGATCCGCGCTTTGACCGCGCTCTCCGATGCCGCGTCGAGACGGCGCTGATTGAACCCGTCCTCATCGCCGACGCGCTCCTCCCGCACCCGAAACCGCTCGCGCTGCGACCCCGCCATGGCCAAGACGAGCCGCGCCTCGAGCTCGCCCGAAGGAACGGCGTCGATCCGAAGAGCGTGCCGATGACCGGCAAAACCGGCGGTGATCGCCTTCTCGTACGTCTCGCGGCCTTCCGGCGTGTCGCGCACGCCATGCAGCTTGAGCCGGATCGCTGCGACGTCCTGGCTCTCCGCGCGCTTCGAGAAGCCGGCCGACCAGCCCTTGATCTCCTCGGCCACGGCTTCACGATCGCCGAGCATCCGGCCGTCGTGCGTTTCGAGGGCGACGTCCTCGCGCTGCACATACTGGCCCGTCGCCGTGGCGCGTGCCGCACCGCGTGCATAGGACACCACCTTGATGACGGCGGGTTGATAGCCCGCGGCGAGCTGCCGGGCGCGTCCGACGGCAGCCTGACCGCTTCCGCCCATCGACTTGCCACCAACAATCGAAGCGCTCCCGGACCGGGGCGAGGCCGACGATGCGGCTCCCCCTCCTCCACCCGAGCTCGCCGGCAGCGACCGCGCACGCTCCTCGTCGCGGCCTCCGGTGATTGTGGCCCCGCGAAGGACGACATGCGCGGCGGCCGCCACCTTCGGCAGCGGCGCCACCCGCACCGCCCTCGACCGGTCATCGACGAGACTGGAGGGCCGCGGCCGGCCTCGCTCCTCATGAGCCGCGCCGATAGCGCGGCGCGTCGCCTCCACTTGCTCAAGCCACCACTCGATCCGAGCGGAGCGGCTCATCCGTGGATCTCTTCCGCCAGGATGAGCTTCGCCTCCCGGCAAAGTCTCGAGCCATAGGCGACGGTCATTTCGGTGAGCTCGTCGTTGATGGCCGCGATCACCTCGTGCAGCCCGCGCCAGACCGCCTCGGTGTCTTCGATGCGCACGGCCTGCCCCCGATGGATAGCCTTCAGGAGCTGCGATAGGTTTCGGCCGACCATCCGCACCTGGCTTGCCAGCTCAACGACAGCGCGCGTGTTCTCGGCCGAAAGGGCGGGACCGGCCTGCACGGAGGCGCGGATCAGTCGGCGCACTACCTCGGCCTTCGGCAGGCCGAACAGCGCGACCGCCTCCGTCAGGCGCTGCTCGTCGGCCTCGGACAGCTCCGTTCGAAGCCGCGGTTTCCGCCGGGCTGTTCCGGCCGGTTGCGGCAACGACCCGATCCCCTTCCCCTTCACGGCGAGCCCCGATCAAGCGCTCGAGACAAGACCAAAGATCAAAACCCAAGCAGCAGCGATCGTTCTCGATCAATCGTCAACGCGCGCCAGCGCCAAGGCTGCGTCCAGCAGCCTCCCCCCTGGTTTGGCCCACAAACCGGTATCTTGTCAACTAAGATACAACATAATGACTACAAAGAGCCTGCGCAAGAAGGGCGGCCACGTCCGCAAGAGAAGACCTTACGAAAGCAACGGCCGCATGGCGCGAAGCGCCCCAAAAACTGAGATCGATTAGCACGGCAGCGACATTGCATCATTACGGTATTCCGACGCTTCATCATTCGCAGAACTAGCACGCCGCACCACGCAAAAGATCTTTCGTCATCACCAGAACACCGTCTTCCGATATTGCCGACCTACCGTAATCCTGCATGTCAGATCCCCTACGGCATCACGTCACTGCTGCATTTCGATCTTCCGACATTGATGGTTTGCCTCAATACGGCGCTTCCGTGAAACCGCATGACCTTCTCACCGGAACGACGTATTACGGCAATGCCGAGTCTCAGCAGCTCACTATTGCGGAGATAATCCCTTGCCGGCTTGCGCTCACACGTCATCGCCGGAAAGCGGCAATCCAAGAAGTTCATTAGATTGTATGTAGGCGTTGTGCTAATGCGGCATTCAAACGTCGTTCCCCGAGGCCCTCATGCCAAGCATCTTCGCCATCACCAATCCAAAGGGCGGCAGCGGCAAGACCACCGTCGCCATCATCCTCGCCGGCGAGTTCGCCAAGCACGGCTATTCCGTCGCCATCGTCGATGCCGACCCGCAAGGCTCCTCGTACCAATGGCACGCCTCCTCCGTCGCCCGCGGCCTCAGTCCCGAGGGCATCGATCTCGTGCGCGCGCCGGACGAGAAATCCCTCACCCAGGCGATCGAGCGCCTCGAGCGCTACGACGTCGTCGTCATCGACACCCCGGGCTATTACGTCAGCGCGCTGATCCAGTCGGCGCTGCGCGCCGACCTCGTCGTGCTGCCCTGCAAGGTCCACACCTTCGACGCCTCCCAGGTGGTCCGCACCATCCGCAACCTCGAACAGCACGCCGCGGAGGCGAAGCTGCCGATCGGCCAGCACCGCGTGCTCTTCAACGAATACGACAGCTTCGACCGCAACACCCGGCCGCTCCGCGAGGTCCTCGCCTACTTCAACGCCGAGGGCGTCCCGGTCTGCGCCAACGCGCTCTACCGGCGTGTCACCTACCGCACCATGACCAGCGGCCACGGCACGCTCTACCAGATGAGCGACAAGGACGAGTCGATCCGCAAGGCCCGCTACAACGCCGACCAGGTCGTCCGCGAGCTGCTCGCCGCCACGCAAGGCGCGGAGGAGAGCGCGGCATGAGCGATCACGACCCCAATCCCGATCGCCCCGCCCTCCCCCGCGATATGTTTCGCGCGCAACGAGGCCTTGATCATGGCGCCTCGGCAAATCCGCTAGCCGTCGTCGTCACGCCGGACTATGGCGACCGGGCAACGGCGACGGCCTCCTTGGCGCAGGAGCGCGAAGACACTCGTGATCGCCGCGTCGAGAATTCTCCCCCACCCCATCCACCGCCGACGACCCGAAAGCACCCATCGGACCGCAATCCCTTCGACGCCTATGGCGAGCGATCCTCCTCGCGGCCCTACGCGTTGCGACTGCCCGACCCGGTCGATCTCGTGGTACGCCAGATCGCGGCCGAGGAACGGACCCATCCGCTCCGCATCATCGATCGCATCCTCTACGACCATCTCGAGAGGATCGGCCGCCTGCCACCTCCACGCGGCACCTGACCACAGCCCTCCGCCGGCCCTACGGCGCTCTTTAAGGCGCGGTCCGGCTCCGGTCTTGCTCCGCTTCGCTCCGGTCGCTCCGGTCGCTCGGGCGACTGGACAGCTGCCGCGAACGAGCGCTCCACGAGCCAATCTCCTCGAAGATGGCGGCCGTTATGAGATGTGACCGATGTTTCGGCTCGCCGTTTCGGGTCGGGTGCGTCGATGGGCAATGAGCGAGCGGGAGGAAGTCTCGGGTCCGTGTCTACCGACGAGCCGCTGTGCGTTAGGGATCGTCACCGACGGCCGCGACGCGCAACGGCGCGGGGAGCGCAGCGACTAGAGCCCGGGCCCGCGGGGCAAGGCCATGCGAAAAAGCCCCTAAAACCATAGAGGATCTTCGAACCAGCATGATGCGTGCTTGACAATCTCTCTGCAAGCCTTTGTTTTTTACCCGATGCCGCACAGAAGCAACATTCAATATATGAACTAACGGGGAATGGAGTATGACGCAATGACGAAAAGCTCTCCTAACTGAGTAACATCCCCCGCATGCCGCCCGTTCGCAAGCCCCGCTCCGGCGATCATTCCATTCTCAACGAAATGCTGGCCATTCGGCTCCAGCAACTAGAGGAGGAAAACGGTGGCATGGAAGCGTTCCAGCCGATGACGGGAATCGCGCGGGGCACCTATTATACGATGGTCCGGGGCATCGGAAATCCCACCTTCAAGACGATGGAGCGCATCGCCTCGAGCCTGAACATGAGCGTCCTCGAACTGCTCGGCTTCGAGGTCGCAGACGCCCGCCGGGCGCTCAAGAAGAGCGGCGTCGACTACGACGAACTTTCGACGGCGATCAACAAAAAGAACCAGGCCGACCGGCGCGTTGCCCGGCAGGGGCGCTCGCGCAAGCTCGGCTGATGGAAGAGGCGCGAGCGCGAGTGCGTTCACGCGCACCGTGCGACCGGCCAGATTTGTTCCGAGATCCCGGAAAGCTGCGCCTCTGGGAACGGAGGCGGCGACGAATCCGGCATCCTCGCTGGCCAGGTAGGCGGCAGTTCCGGCGAGTTCCTCGACAGACCCGAACCTACCCACCGTGCCTGTGTGTGGTGTTGGAGCATCTCGATTGAACCTTCCTGATCGACGACGGCAAGCCCAGACCGTTCACGGTCCCTGTGTAAAGGCGGCTGACCTCGAGTCAGCTCCGCGGGACGACAAGCCACAATCTGTCCGGGCTCGTCGATGCGGCAGTTCCCTTAACTCCCCTTACCTGATCGCGACGCCATCGAGACGCGGCAGGCGCTTGAGCTGGCGGTCGAGCTCGCGGAAGACATATTCCGTCGCGCGATAGGGCGTGGTGATCCTGCGATCCAAACCATCGTTCAGAAGGACGTGCACACCATCGCGTCCCGCCATCTGGTGGCACTGAGCACACGTCAGACGATTGAAGGTCAAGGCTTCAGGGTCATGGCGCCTGGGATCACGATAGGATCTGGGCGTCAGGTCATCGAGCACGTTTCGCAAGTTCGCCTGTTCCTCACCTTCAGTCTTCCCGATGGCCAAACGAAACAGGACGTTGTCGTACGCGCTCGAATAGTAGCCGACATTCACCCCATCGCGCACGATCGGCACCGCTTCCAGGGTCCGCTCGACATTATATGAGCGGCTGAGGATGCCGAAGACCCAAAGTCCGGTGAGCGAGGAACTCCAGCTCAAGGTTTGTACCGGACGTTCGCTGGTCGTGTCCTCGATGAAGTCGGCGGTCGCCTTTTCCGCATCGGGACTTTTGCCCTGGCGCAATCCGGTAAGGACGTCGACCTTGCGCAAGAAGTCCGCGGTGGCCTGCTGGCGTTGCCTCGGCGGAAGCAAGCGGTCGACGGCATCGAAGTCGAGATGCAGGAACAATTGCTCGTAGGGTCGTCCGGGAAACCGCGGACTCATGAGCTGGTACACCATGCGGACTTGCGGGATCTCCTGAGGGTCGGAAAAGTGGACATCGCTTTCCGGTTCGCCAGGCCGCACGATGACCGAGACCAGTTTGAAGTGGTCGGGATTGGAGACGTCGCCCACGACGTCCCGGATCGGCTCCACAATCGTTCCCGACGTATAGAAGTTCTTCGGCGTGACCTGCCTGGTGATATCGAGCGTGTCACCACCCGGTTCGGTTCTTGGATCGAAGGCCGGCGTCGGTCGGCCTTTCAAGCAATCCAGGACTTTCGCGAACGCATCGGCATGCAACGTTTCGTTCAACGGAAATCGGTCTTGCAAGTACGGGTTGGCCGCGTAGAGAAGATCCTTCGGTTGTGTCAGGAATTTTAGACCGCTCTGCGTTCGCGGCGTGTCGATGCCGTAATCGGGACGAAACCCGTCAGGATAGAACCACATGGAATTCTGGCGCAGGCTGTAGCTCTGATCGTAACTGGCCCATTGATCTTGCCGCGTCTTGAAATTCTGCGTGATCAGTTTGAGAACGCCGACTTTTGCCTCGTATTTCGCGAGCAACGCCGGCGGTATGTCGGCGAAGGTCTTGAAGCTCTCGGCATAGCGATAAATCGACTCGAACGGGTTGAAATTCTCGCTGAGATCGTGAGCCGTGTGCTTTCCACATTGTGCATCGGGGCGGAGCTTCACATAATAGTCGAAGCTGATATCGATCAGCGTATACCCGTCGTTCCGGAGATCGTTATACAGGCCGGGAAATTCGTTGATGTGGCGCACCCAGTAAGCGGATTGGATGCGGCATCCTTCCGGCGTATCGCCCGTCGAGAAATGGTCGATATGCCGGTTTTGCTCCGAGAACCCGGCCTTGATCAATTGCAACCAGCTTTGTTGATAGCCGACCTGGAAAACTGGATAGATTGGGTCGGCCGCGCCAAGACCTGTGTCAAAGAAGAGATATTTGAATTGCGGACGCGTACGACCTGAATTCTGCTCGAAGTGGGTCAGGATGTCGTAGACCGACCCCGGTCTGAGCGCCGCGTGATTGCTTTCGGTGATGACCTCCTGCCAGCGATGGCGCACGATCGATAAGGGGTAGCCATCCCCAAAGGCAATGACAATGCCGCCAAAACATACGAGCAGAAAAACTGCGAATTTCTTCATGCACCTGCCTACGACTTAAGTCGTAGGCGTTCAACATTCATCAGCGGATGATCGACCTGCCGTCCTTGTCTGGGACAAGCGCGCGAACGCCCCACTCCGAATGCGAAGCATGAGCGATGCGGATCAGTCGCCGTATCGGTGGCACCCAGATGAAGCAGAGCTGCCGGCCTCCTCGCCTCCTCGCCCTCGATCAGAGTGGCGTGGATCGGAGCCGGGAAGCTCGGGTCGGCCAGCTTGACCGCGAGATCGTCGCGGCCCTCGCCAGAGGTCTTCTTCCAGGCCGCGCCCAATTCCACGTTATGCGGTGCAGCGAACAACGTGGATTATGTGGATTGATATGAGCTAGCGCCGTCGGGATTTGTTTGTGAATCCCGACAGGCCCTAGTCGCGAGCGAGGCCGCCGGCTTTCAAGACGCCCCGCTCCAGAGGGAGCGAGGCGTTGGCGGTTCCGGTCAGTCGCCGTTGCGGCGGGACCAGATGAGACCGAAGCTGCCGGTGTCCTCGCCCTCGATCAGGGTGGCGTAGATCGGAGCGGGGAAGCTCGGGTCGTCCAGCTTGACCGAGAGATAGTCGCGGCCCTCGCCGGAGGTCTTCTTCCAGGCCGCGCCGAACTCCACTGAGCCGGCAAACACGCGGTAGTCCGGGGCCTTGTCGCTGGTCTTCTCGGCCGCCTTGATGGTGGTCTTGGCGTTGATGTTGAGGGTCTTGACCGAGCCCGTGAAGGTGTCGCCCGACTTGGTGAAGGTGCCGATGGTCGCCATGATGAAGTTTCCTGTCTGTCTCACCGTGCCGCGCCAATCGCGGCCTCGATGGCGATCGGACAGGCCGGAGGCGATCGACGACGCACCCAAGAGGGCCGCAGCGAAGCGGAGGACGGCGGCCGGCGGCTTTCTTGTCGCGCGAGGAATGGGCGGGTCGGGGTCCCCGCGGCGCGTGCGCCGTGGGGTGACCATCCCAGGGGAAGAAAATTGACGGACTCCGTTGCGGCATAGGCGATCGAGGCGAAGCCGGCCTTCGGCCAGATCAAAGCCATGAGCGACTGTCTTGGCTGTCAAGCGGTTTGCCATTCTTTTCTGTCCCTCATGATGGCGTTGAGCACGGTGATGAGCTTGCGGGCGACGGCGATGAGCGCGACCATCTTTGGCTTACCGGCGCCGACGAGCCTTGCGTAGAACGTCCGCAAGTTTGGGTTGGATCGCGACGCGACGAGAGCCGCCATGTAAAGCGCGGTCCGCACGCTCGCGCGACCGCCGCCGATGAAGCTCTTGCCCTTCCATGAGCCGGATTGCCGGGTGAAGGGCGCGAGCCCGACGAGCGCGGCGATCTGCTTTCGATCGAGTCGGCCGAGTTCGGGCAGCTCGGCGATGAGCGAACAGGCCGTGACGCGGCCGACGCCCGGCACGGACTTGAGGAGATCGTCCGCCTCCCGCCAGGCGGGCGATGAGCGCACGGCGGCGTCGATGTCCAGGTCGAGATCGTCGAGTTCGCGTTTCAGGGCGGCGATCAGCCGCTCGAGGCTTTTCTGCACCCGCTTCGGAGGTTTGCGCCGCAGCCGTTGCGTTTCGGCACCGATCATTTCGACGATCTGCCGCCGCCGGCCGACGAGATCGGCGAGAAGCCGGGTGTTCTCGTCGGGCAGCGTCCGCACCTCGGGGTTCGTGGCTTCGGCAAAATGCGCGATGACCGCCGCGTCGATCGGATCGGTCTTGGCGCGCTTGCCGAGCGCCTTGGCAAAGGCGCGTACCTGCGCCGGATTGACCACCACCACGGGGAGGCCGGCGCCGGCCATCGCCGCCGCCGTCGTCGTCTCGTAGCCACCGGTCGCCTCGATCGCGACAAGCCGCGGGTCGAGCGCTTTCAACCGCTCACAAAGGTCCGCGAGACCGGCCCCGTTGCGATCGGTACTGAACACCGCCCCGGTCGGGCGGATGTGGACGTCGAGCTTGTTTTGGGAGACGTCGATCCCAACGGTGATCTGTTCCAGCATGACCCGTCCTTGCCTAAGCGAGCTCTTGCGGCCCCGGCGACTGTTCGGGTTCGAAGGAACGACGGATGGGGAGCCCAACTCATGGACGGTCTCTGGCGACCCAGGGGTTGACGGTCTCCCACCCGACACCGCGACGGATACCTTATCCGATCGCGGCAAGATCGAGTTACAAGAGGTCGTGTGGGACGCGCCCGACTGACAGACCCGGATACAACCAGGCGACGGAACTCTCTCACAGGGGGAAGCGCAAAACTTGGCTCGCGCGTTGACCCGCGTTCACGCTTGAGCCATGGCGGTCGAGCCTGCAGCTCGGCGCCGGGGAGTGCCTGTTCTCGCCGTTCCGAAAACTTTGCGCCGGCTAAAAAACGCGATGGAGCTGTCGTGTCCGCCGCTTCCTCGAAGTCGAGATGGTCGAGACGCGTCGCGTCCTTCGCGCGATCAACCCCGGATCGCAGAGGCTCGAAGCCGAGCCTCGCTGCTGGCGTAGCCCACGGGCCGAGATTTGTGATAAGACCTCTGCTCTTCACGGCAAGAGTCGAGTAATCTTCACCATGCAGCGGGCGGCCACCCAGCGAGAAAGAGCTGTAGTAAAGCTTCTTAGAGGCGGGGGATTCTCCGGCTGCGTGATCTCGCAGCTGAAGGAGTCGGCGGCGAAACCGTCGCGCGCCTGGTGCGTGAAGGTGTAGCCATTCGCCAAGCACGCGGCATCTATCAGCTCGCGGATGCTCCGCTTGACGCGCGCCACGCCCTCGCCGAGGCTGCCGCCCTTGTGCCCAACGCGGTCATTTGCCTTAGTTCCGCGCTACAGTTTCACGACCTCACGCTCCAGCGGCCCTCGACGGTCTGGATGGCGATAGAGCGTACTGGATGGAAGCAAAAGTCGACTATCCCCCAATCCGATTTGTCCGGTTCGGTCGGCCGATGCTCGCCGAAGGCGTCGACCGGCATTTGATTGAGGGCGTGCAGGTGCCGGTCTTCGAACCGGCCAAGACAATCGTCGACTGCTTTCGGTACCGCAACAAGATCGGCCTCGACATCGCGTTAGAAGGTCTTCGCGAAGGTTTGCGGCGCCATCGCGTCACAGCTGATCAGCTGTGACGTTTTGCTGGATCCGGTCGCGTCTGGTCGGTGATGCTACCCTATGTCGAAGCCATGGCCGCCGATGAGACGTGAGCCGCGCAATATCGGCGCCTCGATGCGCGCGAGACTCCTGGACCGTGCCCGGGCAGAACGTGCCGACTTCCAGAACCTCCTCACTCGCTATGCGCTTTGAAAGGCTGCTCTATCGACTGAGCGTGTCGCCCGAACGCGACCGCTTTATTTTGAAAGGTGCGATGCTGTTCGCCGTTTGGCTGAAGGACCCGTTCCGGCCAACCGGCGACCTCGACCTTCTGGGCCACGCGACGATGACGCGACGGCGATGGCGGCGACGTTCAGGGCGATCTGCTCGATCGCGGTGCGAGACGACGGTGTGACCTTCGATGTAAGCGGCCTGAACACCGCCGCGATTTGAGAAGGCGCACACTAAGGCGCGTCAGGATCCGCACTACCGCCGCGACATTCGCGCCGCGATGGGCGCTCGTAACCGGCGCCGTGCATCGAAGGTCTTAGGTTTCGGTCAGCTTGATCGTCGGCAGCTTGACGGCTGATAAGGCTGAATCGGATCTCGGATCGAGGTGTTACGTGAGCCGTTCAGGCCAGGCGAGTCCAGTATTTTCCTCGTACTGGGGCAAGGCGCGTCCGCATCTAACGTCGCGGCATTCCTTTCACCCGGCCTGGGCTCATGGCCTCGACGTCGCCGCATCCGGAAGGTCGCTGAGCCGGGTCCGCCCCCGCGCGTTCCGGGCGATCGCCGCCCGGCTCGGGCTCCGCGTCGAGGACCTCTCGAGCCTTTGGCTGCATCTGCTGGCGCTGCACGATATCGGCAAGTTCTCGCCCCTGTTCCAAGCGAAGGTTCCGGGCCTTTACCCACCCGGCCTACCCCGGCTCGACGACGGGACGATCGCGAAGGCCGATCCCGGCCATCCGGCGGCGGGACTGCTTCTCGTAATCGGACAGTTCGAAGACGACGCGCCATCGGCGACGTCGCGCCTGATGCGGGACTGGTCCCCGAAGGCGCGAAACCGTCTTCTCCACCCTGTCTTCGGCCATCATTGCCGACCGGTTCGATTGCCGCCCGGCTGGCAGGCAGACGACTGGCGCCCGCTGTTTCGCCCGCGGCAAGCCGCCGAGGCGGCGCTGTCCTACTGGAACAGTGTCGAGTCGTTGCTTCCGGCGCCTGACGTCCCGCAGCCCGGCTCCGCGGCCATCGCCGAGGCGAGCTGGGCGCTCGCCGGCCTCACGGCTCTCGCCGACTGGATCGGCTCGAACCAGGACTGGTTCCCGTATATGGAGCCCGCAACCGATATCGCGGCCTATTGGGACGAGGCCTGCCGGCAAGCCGACACCGCCGTGCGCGAGGCCGGGCTGCTGCCCGCCGCCGCCGGCGCCCGGCTGTCCTTCGCCGCGCTCACGGAAATGCCGTACGCGCCGACCGCGGCCCAGGCTTGGGCGGGCGCGGTGCCGCTGCCTGCCGGGCCGCTGCTCGCGCTCGTCGAGGACGTGACCGGCGGCGGCAAGACCGAGGCGGCGCTCCTGCTCGCCCACCGGCTGCTGTCGGAGGGTCGCGCGGACGGCCTCTACTTCGCCCTGCCCACCATGGCGACGGCCAACGCGATGTTCGAGCGCATCGACAAGATCGCGCCGCGTCTCTACGCTGAGTTGGCGGCTCCGTCGCTGGCGCTGGCCCACGGCAAGGCCGGCCTTCACCCGCGCTTCCGCCGCGCGGCGGCCGGCTTTCCGGCGCCCGAGACGGGTCGTGAGCGGGACGAGGACGAGGATTCCGCGACCCTCGCGCCGGCGTGGCTGGCGAGCGAGAGCCGCAAGGCGTTGCTCGCCGATCTTGGGGTCGGCACGATCGATCAGGCCGTGCTCGCCGTACTGCCGAACAAGTATGGCTCGGTCAGGCTGGCGGGGCTCGCGGGAAAGGTTCTGATCGTCGACGAGGCGCACGGGTACGACGCCTATGTCGGCGCCGAGCTCGCGCGGCTGGTCGCGTTCCACGCCGCGTCCGGCGGCTCGACGATCATCCTCTCCGCCACCTTGCCGGGCGTCGTCAAGAGCCGCCTCGTCGAGGCTTGGCGAAGCGCGCTCGGCCAGCCCGCGGTCGGGCTCAAGAAGACAGATTACCCGCTGGCGACGCTCGTCGCGTCGTCGCGCGAGCCTATCGAGGCACAGCTCGCGGCGCGCGCCGATCTCTCCCGGACCCTCGCGATCACCCGCGTCGCGGACGCGTCGGCGGCGTTCGCCCGCATCCGGGAGGCGGCCGCGGCCGGCGCCTGCGTCGCCTGGGTGCGCAACACGGTCGACGACGCCGCCGAGGGCGCGGCCGCGCTGCGCGAGGCCGGCCTCGAGGCCGATCTATTCCACGCCCGTTTCGCCATAGGAGACCGCCTGGCGATCGAGGCGCGCGTTCGGAAGCGTTTCGACCGGGACTCGACGGCGCTCGATCGGCGCGGGCAAGTCCTGGTCGCGACCCAGGTCGTCGAGCAGTCGCTGGATCTCGACTTCGACCTCGTCGTCAGCGATCTCGCGCCGGTCGATTCCGTCCTGCAGCGGGCGGGACGGCTGTGGCGGCACACGCAGCGCCCGCGGCCGATCTCCGGCCCCGAGCTCGTCGTCGTCGCGCCCGATCCGGCCGGCCCGATCGGGGCCGACTGGATGACGGCGGCTTTCCCGCGCGCAGCCTTCGTCTATGCCGACCACGCCATCCTCTGGCGGAGCGCGCGCGAACTCGTCGCCAAGCCGGCTTTTCGCGTGCCGGACGACGTGCGCGCCGTGATCGAGGCGGTGTACGAGGTGACCGAAGACGACATCCCGCCGGCGCTCGTCTCCAACCACAACGCGGCGATCGGCAAGGCCGGCGCGGAACGCAGCGTCGCCGGCCAGACCCTGCTCGTCTTCTCCGACGGCTATCGGCCGGACGGCAAGGGCTGGCTCGAGGAGGGCTCGGCGCCGACCCGCCTCGCCGAGGAGAGCCGCGTCCTCCGCCTCGCGCGCCTCGAAGGTGGCCGGCTGCTGCCGTGGCGCGCCGATCCGGATCCGCGCCTCGCCTGGGCGCCGTCGGAGGTCACGGCCTACGAGCGCAAGCTGCGCGGCCGCCACGAGCCGGAGCCGCGCTGGCGGGCGTTGGCCGCCGACGCGCGGAAAAACTGGGGCCGGTTCGAGGACGACGTCATCCTGCTGCCGCTGGAGGAGGGCGAGGACGGGGTGTCGCGCGGTACGCTGCTCGACGGGGACGGCCGGCGGCTGGAGCTGCTGTACTCGACGAAACAAGGCTTGATGGTGTAAGAGTATGATCCGCAGGCGCGGGAATGGACCGATATGGTCTGTGATTGCTGCGAGAGCCATCAAGCGTCCCTCGCAGTCGCGAGGATAAGATATGTTCTGTAACAAGCATTGACCGGCGAAATTGCCTGGATTAGCTTCAACAATCAGGCGCCGAGTTGCCCCGACGCCTGATGGTGGTTAAAAATTTGGAAGATTGCCGCGTTTGGGCAGCGGAAGGAGTGTGAGGCATGTTGCTGGTGCTCATGCCCCGGTTATTACCGGTAGCCGGCTAAGGCCGGCCAGAGCGCGCGGGAGGTCGCCCCGCGCGCTCGCTACTTAGCACGCCGCAGCGATCTCTGTGAATAGCAAGGCGCCTGTCTTCCTATGTGCGCCCGCATCTGCAACCCTGACCTGAACGTCGCTTGAGTCGACGACCTTGGGGAGCATTTTGGTCCAGCCCTTCTCCCTTCTGACCGAGCCTTGGATCCCCGTCCTGCGCGCCGCCGGCGGGCGCGAGATGATCCGGCCGGCGGCGATCACCTCGGACATCGCCACCAACCCGGTGGTGGCGCCGGCCTGGGGCCGCGCCGATTTCGACGCCGCGACGCGCGAGTTCTGGATCGGCCTGCTGGCGACCGCCTGCGGCCGGCAGGCCGACGACGACGGCGACGATTGGGAGGCGTGGTTCCGCATGCCGCCCACGCCCGAAATGCTCGACGAGGCGTTCGCGCCGCTCGCCGCGGCCTTCGTGCTCGACGGCGACGGCCCGCGCTTCGGGCAGGATATGGAGGATTTCGCCGGCGAGAGCGTCCCTGTCTCGCAGCTCCTGATCGAGGCGCCCGGCGGCAACACCGTGAAGCGCAACCTCGACCACTTCGTCCATCGCGGTCGGATCGAGACCCTGTCGCGCGCCGGCGCGGCGATGGCGCTGTTCGCGCTGCAGACCTACGCGCCCTCGGGCGGGGCGGGCCATCGCGTCTCGGTCAGAGGCGGCGGCCCGCTGACGACGCTGCTCGTCCCGGGGCCGCTCCGCGGCGACCGCCGTGACGCCCCTTCGTCGCTGTGGCGCACGCTGTGGCTGGCAACGCCGTATCGCCGCGATCCTGCTCCGCCCGAACGCGTCTTCCCGTGGCTCGCACCGACGCGCGTCTCGGACAAGGGCAAGCGCACGACGCTGGACAACGTGGACGAGCGCCAGGCCTTCTGGGGCATGCCCCGCCGCATCCGTCTCGTTTTCGAGCCGAACGCGAAGCGGACGCCCTGCGACCTCACCGGGCGGATCGACGCGACGGTCGTGTGCGTCTACCGCACCCGCCCGCACGGCACGAGCTACGAGGCGTTCAAACACCCGCTTTCGCCGCACTACCGCGCCAAGCCGACCGAACCGTTTCTGCCGCTGCACGGTCAGCCCGGCGGGGTCGGCTATCGCCACTGGGTCGGATTGGTTGCCAACGAAGTGGTTGGCGACCAACCACTGCGGCAGGCGGCGGACGCGGTCGAGACCGGACGGCGGCGGCTCGGCGATCTCGATCCGACCGCCCGCGCCGGCACCCGTCTCCTGGCGGCCGGATACGACATGGACAACATGAAGGCACGCGAGTTCGTCGAGAGCGAGATGCCGCTCCATCTCGTGGACGCCGCGCGCTTCGTCATCTTCGATCGCTCCGTCCGCCGCCTCGTCGCCGGCGCCCGCGAGGCGGAAAGCCTCGCTCGACTGTTCGTCCGCCAGGCGCTGTTCGTGAAGCGCACCCAGATCGAGGACGGGTTCACCAAGGCGGTGAAGGACGGCGGCGCGCTCGACCTCGCCCGCGCCCGCTTCTGGGAGCGGACGGAGGCGGCGTTCGGCGGCGTCCTTGCCGACCTCGCGGAGGCACTGTCGGCTGACGGAGCAGACTCCGAGGCGGTCGGACAGGCCATGGCCCTGCGCTGGCTCGCGACCTTGCGCGCGACCGCCGTCGCGATCTTCGACGGGCTCGTCTCGCTGGAGGACCTTGACGCGCTCGACGAGCGCTCCGTCCGCGCTCGGATCGAGGCGCGCAACGACTTGCACGGCGCGCTGCGCGGCTACGGCAAGATCGGCCAGGCCCTGTTCAAGGCGCTCGAACTCGCGACGCCGGACGTCGTGAAACAACGCAAGGCCATCGCATGAAGGAGCTTACGTTCACCCAATCCGAAGCCCCGCCCGAGCCGCGCCAGGCGATTGACGAGCGTTGGAGCAAGGCCGTGCGCTGGTGGAGGCGCTTGCAGCCCATCATCGACGACAAGCCGAATCCCCTCGCCGATCGGGGCGCGCTGGCCCGCCTTCGCCGCGCCTCCACGCCGCTCGACGTGCTCGACGAGGAGGCGGTGTTCGATCTGCACCGGACGCTCGGCTACGGGCGGGGCAACGCCGACAAGACATTGGTGCCGGTCGCCATCGCGGCGTCCGTCCTCGCCCGCGTCCGCGAGCACGAACCCGGCCGCACGCCCGCCCGCGCTGCGGGGCGCGAGCGGTTCGCCGACCGCGAACTGGAGACCGCAAGGCTGTCCCCGGGACGCCTGCGCCGGCTGCTCGCCGCGCGCGAGCCCGACGAGGTGCTCCGCCAGATGCGCCGCCTGGTCGACCTCTGCGGCCCCGCGCTCGACGTCGGCGCGCTCGCCGTGCTGATCCTCGACTGGTTCGACGACGAAGAGCGCGGCCGCAAAGCCCGCACCCGCTTCGCCTACGACTATTACGCCGCGGCCGGCGACCCGCCGGGTGCCGCATCCGACCCCGCCCCGCCGACCAGCTGAGCCCGCCATGACCACCTTCATCCAGCTCCATCTGTTGACCGCCTACCCGCCCGCCAACCTCAACCGCGACGACACCGGAAAGCCGAAGACGGCGGTCTTCGGCAACGTCCACCGCCTCCGCGTCTCCTCGCAGGCGTTGAAGCGCGCCTGGAGGACCTCCGACGCCTTCAAGGCGGCGCTGGCTGGCCGTCTCGGGGAGCGCACCCAGCGGCTCGGCGAAGAGATCGAGCGCCATCTTCTTTCAAAGGGCTTCGTGGCGGATGCAGCCCGCAAGGCGGCGCGCGATGTCGGCGACGTGTTCGGAAAGATCAAGGCGGAGACCGACAAGAACCCGGCGCGGATCGAGCAGCTCGCCTTCGTGTCGGGCGACGAGCGCATGGCTGCCTTCGCGACGGCCGAGCGGATCGCGTCCGGCGAGCCCGTCGATCTCGCGGAGGCGCCGCTCCTGAAGAAGGTCGACGGCGCCGTCGACATCGCCATGTTCGGCCGCATGCTGGCCGACGACCCCGATTTCAACCGCGAGGCAGCCGTGCAGGTGGCGCACGGCATCACCACCCATCGGGCGCTCGTCGAGGACGATTATTACACCGCCGTCGACGACCTGAAGACCTCGGCCGAGGATGCCGGCGCCGGCTTCGTCGGCGAGGCCGGCTTCGGCGCGCCGCTGCTCTACCTCTACGTCTGCATCGACCGCGGCCTGCTGGTGAAAAATCTCGCCGGCGACGAGGAGCTGGCGCGGCGCGGCGTCGCGGCGCTGGTCCAGGCCGCCGCGACGGTGGGGCCGAAGGGCAAGCAGGCGAGCTTCGCCAGCCGCGCGTGCGCCAGCTACGGCCTCGTCGAGCGCGGGAGCGAGGCGCCGCGCACGCTCGCGGCGGCGTTCCTGAGGCCAATCGGCGGCGAGGACGTGCTTGCGAGCTCGAAAACGGAGATCCGCAAGACCCGCGGCCAGTTCGCGAGAGCCTATGGCAACGCGGCCGAGACGGCCGAAATGGATGTCGAGGGCGGCACCGGCACGCTCGCCGACCTGATCGCGCTCGCGGCCCGCTGATGCCCGACGGCCTCGCCTTCTCGCTCTACGCGCCCTTCGCCGCGCTCGGCGACCTCGCTGTCGGCGAGCGCCGCGGCGGCTTCGACCGCCCGGCGCGCTCGGCGATGCTCGGGCTCGTCGCCGCCGCGCTCGGCCTCGACCGCGCCGACGAGGACGGCCACGCCGCTCTCGACAGCGGTTACCGGCTGGCGCAGCGGGTCCCGCTCGGCGGCACGCTGGTGACGGACTACCACACCGTCCAGGCGCCGCAGGCCGACCGCAAGGCGCGCTGGGCGACACGGCGGGAGGCGCTCGACCGGCCCCGGCACGAGCTCGCCACGCTGCTCTCCTCCCGCGACTACCGCGCCGACATCTGGGTCGACGTCGCCCTGATCCGTCTAAAGGGCGCCGGCCCTGCGCCGGAAACGCTCGCCGAAGCGCTCCGCCGCCCCGCCTATACGCTGTTCTTCGGCCGAAAATCCTGCCCGCTCGGCCGGCCCGTTCACCCTCGCTGCCTCGCCGAGGTCACGACCGTCGCCGCTCTGCTGGCGTCGCTCGACGAGCCGGCGCCGGGCAAGCCCGACGAGGATCTTTTCGCGCCGCTCCGGCTCGGTCCGCACGGCACCCGGGATGCGCCGCTCTACGCCGACATCGACCTGCGCCCGCTGCTCGCGCCCGATTTCCGGCCGCTGCGGATCGAGCGCCGGCGCGACCGGGTCGCGAGCCGGTTGCGCCGCCAGTTCGAGCTGCGCGACGAGATCGTCGCCGTGCCGGCCGCGCGGGCCGGCCCGGAGGCGGCGCCGTGACGCTCCACCTCAGCCGCGTCCGCCTCCGTCACGCGCCGGACACCGCCGCGCTCGCCCGCGTGCTGATGCCGCCGGAGGACAACGCCCGCGTCGCCGCCGCCCACCGGCTCGTCTGGTCGCTGTTCGCCGACGATCCCGACCGCCGCCGCGACTTCCTGTGGCGCGAGGACGGCGGATCGGCGTGGCAGCGCCGGACCTTGTTGGTCCTCTCGTCCCGCGAGCCCGTCGATGCCCATCGGCTGTTCGATGTCGAGACCAAGCCGTTCGAGCCCGCCCTCGCGCCGGGCCAGCGCCTGCGCTTCCGGCTGCGGGCGAGTCCCGGAGCCGCGGAGGCAACGCCGCATGGACAGCGCGGCAAACGCATCGATCCGCTGGCGCTCGCCCTGCGCGGCCTCGCCAAGGACGAGCGCGCCAGGGATCGCGATGCCGTGACCCAGCGGGTCGCAACCGAGTGGCTCGCGCGACAGGGCACCTCTGCCGGGTTCCGCTTGGCCGAAGCGCCCGACGACAACGGCCGGCCGCGGCCGGCCCTGCGGGCGGACGGCGACGCCTGGCGCGTGCTGGCGCGCGAGGGTGCCAAGCCGGTGCGGTTCTCCTCGCTCGATCTCGAAGGCTTGATCGAGGTCGACGACCCCGCCGTTTTCCTCTCCGCCCTGGCGCGCGGCTTCGGCCGGGCGAAGGCGTTCGGCTGCGGCCTGATGCTGATCCGGCGCCCCTGATGGCCCCGGCGCTTCCCGGGCTGCCGCCGCCGAAACCGATCCCGCTCAAGGATCGCTCCTCGATGATCTTCATCGAGAAGGGCCGTCTCGACGTGCTGGACGGCGCCTTCGTGGTCGTCGACGAGCGCGGGGTGCGCACGCAGATTCCGGTGGGCGGCCTCGTCTGCCTGATGCTCGAGCCCGGCACGCGGATAAGCCATGCGGCGGTGGCGCTCGCGGCCCGGGCCGGAACCCTCCTCGTCTGGGTGGGGGAAGCCGGCGTCAGGCTCTACGCGGCCGGGCAGCCGGGCGGTGCCCGCTCCGACAGGCTGCTGTGGCAGGCCCGGCTCGCGCTCGACGAGGCGGCGCGGCTGAACGTCGTGCGCCGGATGTTCTCGGTGCGCTTCGAGGAGGCCGCGCCGGAGCGCCGCTCCGTCGACCAGCTTCGCGGGATCGAGGGCGCGCGGGTGCGCCGCCTCTACGAGATCCACGCGCAACAGAACGGCGTGACCTGGAAGCGCCGTGCCTACGATCGCGGCGATTGGGACGCCGCCGACATCCCGAACCGCTGCCTTTCGGCGGCGACCGCCTGCCTGCACGGGCTCACCGAAGCCGCGGTGCTGGCCGCCGGCTACGCGCCGGCGATCGGGTTCCTGCATTCCGGGCGCCCCTTGTCCTTCGTCTACGACGTCGCCGACCTGTTCAAGTTCGAGACCGTGGTGCCGACGGCTTTTCGCGTCGCGGGCCGCGCGGCGCGAAGCGGTCTCCCCGGACCGGTCGAGGGCGTGGTCCGGCGCGAGTGCCGCGACGTCTTCCGGCGCACCAACCTGCTCGAGCGGATCATCCCGGCGATCGAGGACGTGCTCGCGGCCGGCGGCCTGCCGGCTCCCGGTGAGCCGGCCGACGCGCAGCCGCCGGCCTTCGACGAGGAGCCTTCGGGCGACGAGGGACATCGCGGATGAGCCAAACGGGCTGGACCATGGCGGGGAGACCATGATGGTGGTCGTCGTCGAGAACGCGCCGCCGCGGCTGCGCGGCCGGCTCGCCGTCTGGCTGGTCGAGGTCCGCGCCGGGGTCTACGTGGGCCAGTATTCGCGCCGCACGCGCGAGCGGATCTGGGATCAGGTCGTCGCCGGGATCGAGGACGGCAACGGCGTCATCGCCTGGACGGCGCAGACGGACGCCGGCTACGCCTTCGACACCTGCGGGCGCAACCGTCGACAACCCGTGGACTACGACGGCCTTCCCCTTGTCGCGTTCCGGCCGGAGGACGACGTGCGCTGACCGGCGCCGGGCCGTCGTCCCCAAGGAAATCGGGCCGCCAATTCGTCCGGGCGGACCAGGCGGCCGAACGAAGGCCGAACATCGGTGCGCTGTTTGACATCGCGAAAGTCGAACGTCATCAAGACGTTCCGAAAGGAGTGTCCCCCGCAGGCGCGGGGATGAACCGTATTTGCCCATCATCGATGGTCCGTTGATGATGTGTCCCCCGCAGGCGCGGGGATGAACCGTATTTGCCCATCATCGATGGTCCGTTGATGATGTGTCCCCCGCAGGCGCGGGGATGAACCGTTAACCGCCGCCGTGCCGCCGCCGTCGTACATGTGTCCCCCGCAGGCGCGGGGATGAACCGCATATCACGGTTTGAAAATAGATGGGTCATATGTGTCCCCCGCAGGCGCGGGGATGAACCGGATGTGACGGCGATGGCGTTTACGCAACAGCAGTGTCCCCCGCAGGCGCGGGGATGAACCGCCTATACGATATCAAACCTACGCAGCCCTTTAGTGTCCCCCGCAGGCGCGGGGATGAACCGCGAGTTCAAAACGGCGGGTACCGGCATGAGTAGTGTCCCCCGCAGGCGCGGGGATGAACCGTCTTCGGTCACGGGCGTCTTGCGATCCGCATCGTGTCCCCCGCAGGCGCGGGGATGAACCGACGACGGCCGCATTCGACGGTCGCGACTATCAGTGTCCCCCGCAGGCGCGGGGATGAACCGGCGTCCGCAGGGCCGGGCTACAACATCAAGAAGTGTCCCCCGCAGGCGCGGGGATGAACCGCTGACAATGGGCATTCCTCAGGAAATCGAAACGTGTCCCCCGCAGGCGCGGGGATGAACCGCCCCTAGGCTATATGTCTACAACGAAACTAAAGTGTCCCCCGCAGGCGCGGGGATGAACCGGCTTTTGAGGGCATCGCCGACCCCGACGCCGCGTGTCCCCCGCAGGCGCGGGGATGAACCGGATCGATCATGATCGCCTACCCCGTGGCCTGGGTGTCCCCCGCAGGCGCGGGGATGAACCGTCCGGCGGCCAGGCGGCGTCGGGAATCGAGCAGTGTCCCCCGCAGGCGCGGGGATGAACCGGATCGGCCGTTGGCAGTTCCCGGTGCGCAGGAGTGTCCCCCGCAGGCGCGGGGATGAACCGCTCGCGGGGTACGATAAACGACAGATGATGGGGTGTCCCCCGCAGGCGCGGGGATGAACCGCCGTCATTCGCGCCAAGGCCGCAAGCGGCACAGTGTCCCCCGCAGGCGCGGGGATGAACCGGTCGCGCGCGCAGTTGCTTTTGGGGCTTGATTGTGTCCCCCGCAGGCGCGGGGATGAACCGGCGTTGGCATTGATGGCGGCGGGCGCGGCTGAGTGTCCCCCGCAGGCGCGGGGATGAACCGTCCCCCAAAACGCCCGTGATACCAGTATAAGGGTGTCCCCCGCAGGCGCGGGGATGAACCGGTCGCCGACGCCTACAAGCTCGACCGGACGGCGTGTCCCCCGCAGGCGCGGGGATGAACCGGAGGCTCGGGGCGACCCAGGCCTGCCCTACGAGTGTCCCCCGCAGGCGCGGGGATGAACCGAACGCCGGTGGCGGGTACACGACCACGTCCCCAGTGTCCCCCGCAGGCGCGGGGATGAACCGCGCGACACGGCCGACGGCGGCATCCAGATCGAGTGTCCCCCGCAGGCGCGGGGATGAACCGCTCTTGTTGAACGTCTTCTTTCTGCCCCACACGTGTCCCCCGCAGGCGCGGGGATGAACCGCACCAGCCTCGGCGCACTTCTCGTGTTGCCCGGTGTCCCCCGCAGGCGCGGGGATGAACCGGTGTCTTCATCAAACTGTTTGCCGGCGTCGAGGTGTCCCCCGCAGGCGCGGGGATGAACCGCCGTCCACCGTCAGATCATAAACATCTTCTCTGTGTCCCTCGCAGGCGCGGGGATGAACCGCGAAAACCGCGGCGGGGTCTTCGTCATGAGCGGTGTCCCCCGCAGGCGCGGGGATGAACCGCGGAACTACGCCTGCGCACGATTGGGCCAATTGTGTCCCCCGCAGGCGCGGGGATGAACCGAACGCCTACCGGGCGGATCTCGTCGGCAGCGAGTGTCCCCCGCAGGCGCGGGGATGAACCGCCGTCACCGTCACTTGCATCATCTCGCACCGCGTGTCCCCCGCAGGCGCGGGGATGAACCGCACACGGTCGACTGTGTCGAGGCGGATGCTGGGTGTCCCCCGCAGGCGCGGGGATGAACCGTCGTCGGCGGTGCGCAGCGCCGTTGCGTCGTCGTGTCCCCCGCAGGCGCGGGGATGAACCGCAGCCCGATACGTCGATCTTCATGGCGGCGATGTGTCCCCCGCAGGCGCGGGGATGAACCGTGCTCGACGAGATGATGGGGCCGAACATGATCGTGTCCCCCGCAGGCGCGGGGATGAACCGGTCGCGCGCGCAGTTGCTTCTGGGGCTTGATTGTGTCCCCCGCAGGCGCGGGGATGAACCGAGGGTCCGGTCTACACGGCGTCGGCGCACAACGTGTCCCCCGCAGGCGCGGGGATGAACCGCCTGTCGTTTCGTTAGGTCTGACCGATTTTTCGTGTCCCCCGCAGGCGCGGGGATGAACCGCCCGCCGTGGCGAGGCACGCCAGTACGCCCCCGTGTCCCCCGCAGGCGCGGGGATGAACCGAGCGACACGGTAATCAGAATGGCGGTATAGTAGTGTCCCCCGCAGGCGCGGGGATGAACCGCATCTCCATCACCGGTTACCTTGTTGGCACGTGTGTCCCCCGCAGGCGCGGGGATGAACCGCATCTCCATCACCGGTTACCTTGTTGGCACGTGTGTCCCCCGCAGGCGCGGGGATGAACCGCTTTGCGAAATGTCGGAATAAATATTCGTGAAGTGTCCCCCGCAGGCGCGGGGATGAACCCGGTGATCCCCGCAGGCGCGGGGATGAACCGCCCGCCCCGGCTCTTGCTATACCGCCTGCGCCGTGTCCCCCGCAGGCGCGGGGATGAACCGGGTGGGCGAAATAGCCTTTGATGACTTCCCAGGTGTCCCCCGCAGGCGCGGGGATGAACCGTCGTCGTCGAAGTGCGGCAGGCTCGAAATTTAGTGTCCCCCGCAGGCGCGGGGATGAACCGATCGTTTTACCTCTTATGACGGTTTTAACTCGGTGTCCCCCGCAGGCGCGGGGATGAACCGCCGAACCGGGTCTGCCAACAATTGGCAACGACGTGTCCCCCGCAGGCGCGGGGATGAACCGCTTACCTACGTCGACCCCAAGACGCTGATCGTGTGTCCCCCGCAGGCGCGGGGATGAACCGGCATCTAGCTTGGCGTCAGTGGCGTCTTGGCGGTGTCCCCCGCAGGCGCGGGGATGAACCGCTCACCGGCCACGCGGCGCTGCCAGCGCCCGAGTGTCCCCCGCAGGCGCGGGGATGAACCGCCCAACACGATGAACGAGCGAGGCGGCCGGCGGTGTCCCCCGCAGGCGCGGGGATGAACCGTTGGCGGGCTTGGCCCTATCGCGAGCGTCGTCGTGTCCCCCGCAGGCGCGGGGATGAACCGTGTGCAAAATCGCGGTTGCGTTCGTTGCCGAAGTGTCCCCCGCAGGCGCGGGGATGAACCGATGGCCGGCAATGCCATGCAGGCTCTTCTCGAGTGTCCCCCGCAGGCGCGGGGATGAACCGCTATGCGGCAATCCGCTGGCTTGGCGTCCGAAGTGTCCCCCGCAGGCGCGGGGATGAACCGCTTGCCGGGCTTCAGGCGATCGTTGGATTGGAGTGTCCCCCGCAGGCGCGGGGATGAACCGTGTCGTATCAAACCGGCGTTGCGCTTGCTGATGTGTCCCCCGCAGGCGCGGGGATGAACCGGTTGGAACGCGGCCGACGTACACGAAGAAAGTGTGTCCCCCGCAGGCGCGGGGATGAACCCCGTGATCAAGAAGGTCTTCGCCGACAGCCCGCGTGTCCCCCGCAGGCGCGGGGATGAACCGCCTTGACCGCGATAGGAGCGCATTACATGACCGTGTCCCCCGCAGGCGCGGGGATGAACCGCGCGCGTTGGCGAGCGAGACGCTTTGAGCGCAGTGTCCCCCGCAGGCGCGGGGATGAACCGCGTGGCATTTCCGAATGCTCGCCAACGGCAAAGTGTCCCCCGCAGGCGCGGGGATGAACCTGCGTCGAGCGCGTCGGCGATGACCTTGTGAACGTGTCCCCCGCAGGCGCGGGGATGAACCGCAATCTTCGTTGCCGGAGAATCGCAAGGCGAGGTGTCCCCCGCAGGCGCGGGGATGAACCGGATGCGTTTCAAACGTATGATCAAGCAACGATGTGTCTCCCGCAGGCGCGGGGATGAACCGACGGCCAATCAGATGACGTCGGGCAAACAGCTGTGTCCCCCGCAGGCGCGGGGATGAACCGTTACAGCTACTATGGTACAATCGCCAATGGTGGTGTCCCCCGCAGGCGCGGGGATGAACCGGTCGCCGCTTAAACCCCCCAATCCGGTCTTCAGTGTCCCCCGCAGGCGCGGGGATGAACCGGTATGCCTGCCGCGGTAAAATCCACGTTGGGCGTGTCCCCCGCAGGCGCGGGGATGAACCGTCTTCGGCGGTGCCGACGAAGATCGGGCTGAGGTGTCCCCCGCAGGCGCGGGGATGAACCGGTCGCGGCATTGGCGGCCGGAACGGCGTAGGGGTGTCCCCCGCAGGCGCGGGGATGAACCGCGCAACGCGGTCCCGACGTCCGGCAGGATGTCGTGTCCCCCGCAGGCGCGGGGATGAACCGCGGCCTGAAACGAGGATTTCGTCGTCTCGGCCGTGTCCCCCGCAGGCGCGGGGATGAACCGTCGACAGCGTACCGTCCACGACGGACACAACCGTGTCCCCCGCAGGCGCGGGGATGAACCGGATTGTTATCAACTTTGCGTACCGGTTTGGCCGTGTCCCCCGCAGGCGCGGGGATGAACCGGTTTACCGGGCGCACTCGACTGTACATATCAAGTGTCCCCCGCAGGCGCGGGGATGAACCGAAGAAGATGACCCTAACGTCGGCGATGCTCCTGTGTCCCCCGCAGGCGCGGGGATGAACCGGATGGGTTGATGACGGGCGGCACCAGGCTTTGGTGTCCCCCGCAGGCGCGGGGATGAACCGGTCAACGATCTGGTGCCCGGCAGCACCGCGGCGTGTCCCCCGCAGGCGCGGGGATGAACCGGTCTACACCCCGGTCTCGGCGGTGCTGCGGCAGTGTCCCCCGCAGGCGCGGGGATGAACCGGCCAAGCTCAGCACCGACGCGATCGACATCTAGTGTCCCCCGCAGGCGCGGGGATGAACCGCCAACGCGATGCTGCGCCCGGAGCTCGTCGCGGTGTCCCCCGCAGGCGCGGGGATGAACCGCACTTGCTTTGCAGGACTATCAAGTTGACCTGGTGTCCCCCGCAGGCGCGGGGATGAACCGATTTCGCATGTGGGATCGATGTCGGCTCTCGAGTGTCCCCCGCAGGCGCGGGGATGAACCGATTACGGAACTGGACGGCGATTTCTGGAAAGCGTGTCCCCCGCAGGCGCGGGGATGAACCGGATGCCGGTCATTGTCTCGTCTCCCGCTCCAGAGTGTCCCCCGCAGGCGCGGGGATGAACCGATCGACGCCGACGAGGAAGCCGGACATCAAACGTGTCCCCCGCAGGCGCGGGGATGAACCGCCGCTCTTACGGTGATGGACGGGTTGCGAAAGGTGTCCCCCGCAGGCGCGGGGATGAACCGGGCGTGTCGTTTCATATCCCGGTCACGAAGGAGTGTCCCCCGCAGGCGCGGGGATGAACCGAAATCGCCGACCTCGCGAAGGCGGCGGTTGTCGTGTCCCCCGCAGGCGCGGGGATGAACCGGTGCGGGGGTGGACGCCGCCGATCTCGGCGGGCGCGGGGATGAACCGCTGACCGTCTGAACGCCGTCCCCGGTCACGGTGTGTCCCCCGCAGGCGCGGGGATGAACCGACTACTACGGCCGCGACCTGTTCCCGAAGGCGGTGTCCCCCGCAGGCGCGGGGATGAACCGGTATTGGAGCCGGTCCAGATGTTGGCGCCGGAGTGTCCCCCGCAGGCGCGGGGATGAACCGCAAATGGCGCCGTTGGCGCATTACATTCGTCGGTGTCCCCCGCAGGCGCGGGGATGAACCGGGCAACCCGGCCTGGACGCTGAAGATCCAAACGTGTCCCCCGCAGGCGCGGGGATGAACCGATGCTCCTGCCGGCGGGCGTGACCAACGCCGAGTGTCCCCCGCAGGCGCGGGGATGAACCGACGGCATCAAGGCGGAGGCCGGCAAGGTCGAGGTGTCCCCCGCAGGCGCGGGGATGAACCGGAGCAGCGTGACGAGCACCGCGACGGGGCCGGGTGTCCCCCGCAGGCGCGGGGATGAACCGTGGGGCGTCGACGGCGCGGCGCTGCTCGCGCGGTGTCCCCCGCAGGCGCGGGGATGAACCGGCTGGCGGATGGCGTTTTTCTCGCGCGGACTCGTGTCCCCCGCAGGCGCGGGGATGAACCGATTACGTGTTGGCCTAGTGGATAACGTCATTCGATAGAGTCCGTCGTGGGATTCCCGTTGGGCCGCGGTCGTGCGAGTCTTCGGGATGCGCACAGGGATCAGGATCGAAGTCACCATTGCCGACGAAGCCCGCATGAAGGCGATCGTCGCCGATCGCGGCAGCCCGCAGAACCATGTCTGGCGCTGCCGCATCGTGCTGCTGACCGCCGCCGGGCTCGGCACCAACGCGATCATGCGCGAGGCGAACGTCGCCAAGACCGCGGTGTGGCGCTGGCAGGAGCGTTTCATGCGGGAGGGCGTCGCCGGCCTCTTGCGCGACAAGACGCGGCCGCCCGGCAAGCCGCCGCTGCCGAGGGAGGTCGTCGACAAGGTCGTCGCCCTGACGCAGTCCGAGCCGCCCGGCGAGACGACGCATTGGACCGCGCCCGCCATGGCCGAAGCCATGGGCATCAGCGTTTCCTCGGTTCAGCGTATCTGGAAGGCGCATGGGCTGGCGCCGCATCGCGTCCGCCGCTTCAAGCTGTCCAACGATCCCCTGTTCGCCGCCAAGCTGCGCGACGTCGTCGGCCTTTACGTCGATCCTCCGGCGCACGCCATCGTGTTGTCGCTCGACGAGAAGAGCCAGATCCAGGCGCTCGACCGCACCCAACCCGGCCTGCCGATGAAGAAGGGCCGGCTCGGCACCATGACCCATGACTACAAGCGCCACGGTACGACGACGCTGTTCGCCGCCCTCGACGTGCTCGAGGGAAAGGTCATCGGGCGCTGCATGCAGCGTCACCGGCATCAGGAGTTCGTCCGCTTCCTCAACGCCATCGAGGCCGAGGTGCCGGCCGGAAAGACGGTCGAGGTCATCCTCGACAACTATGCCGTCCACAAGCACCCGAAGGTTCTCGCCTGGCTCGGCCGCCACCCGCGCTTCACCTTCCACTTCACGCCGAAATCGGCTTCCTGGCTGAACGCCGTCGAGGGCTTCTTCGCCAAGCTCACGCGGCGACGGCTCAAGCGCGGCGTCTTCCGTTCGATCGTCGATCTTCAAGCCGCCATCAACCGCTTCCTCGCCGAGACCAACGAGGCCCCGAAACCCTTCCATTGGAAAGCCGATCCGGACAAAATCATCGCCGCCGTCAAACGCGGGCACCAAGTGTTGGAATCTATCCACTAGCTTGCACCAATCTCAGTGTCCCCCGCAGGCGCGGGGATGAACCGTTTAAGCAAGAAAACACGATCTCGGCCGAACTGTGTCCCCCGCAGGCGCGGGGATGAACCGTTTAAGCAAGAAAACACGATCTCGGCCGAACTGTGTCCCCCGCAGGCGCGGGGATGAACCGGCGACGACGGGCAGGGTGCGGGCGAGGGTGTTGTGTCCCCCGCAGGCGCGGGGATGAACCGTTGACGCGTTGCAGCTCCGGCACGACGCGCCGCGTGTCCCCCGCAGGCGCGGGGATGAACCGGGCTTGGAAGCCCTGAAATATGCGGCTGAACAGTGTCCCCCGCAGGCGCGGGGATGAACCGCGCGCACCGGCGTCAAGGTCGGCATCGTCGTGGTGTCCCCCGCAGGCGCGGGGATGAACCGGACGGCCGCACACGGTTTGTGCAGGCAAAGAAGTGTCCCCCGCAGGCGCGGGGATGAACCGCCGTCGAGGATCACGTCGCTCTTGCGGTAGACGTGTCCCCCGCAGGCGCGGGGATGAACCGGCTCTGCATAAACGATAAACGTTCGTGGTTCAGTGTCCCCCGCAGGCGCGGGGATGAACCGATTGCGGATGCGGTTGGTAGCCGCTTGCGTGTGTGTCCCCCGCAGGCGCGGGGATGAACCGCGGTTTACATCGCGCGCGACGGGCAGGTTCCAGTGTCCCCCGCAGGCGCGGGGATGAACCGCCGTGGCAGAAGCGGTGAACGCGATGCATTCCGTGTCCCCCGCAGGCGCGGGGATGAACCGCCGCCGAACATCTTGCCGAGCGAGGTGAGGCCGTGTCCCCCGCAGGCGCGGGGATGAACCGTTTGGCATCTCGGTGCCGGGCCTCTCGACTTTGTGTCCCCCGCAGGCGCGGGGATGAACCGCCCTCAGGCATGGCGTCGAACGCTTCCTGCTCGTGTCCCCCGCAGGCGCGGGGATGAACCGCGGAATGCCGGGAATGCGGTGGGCGTGGCGAGGTGTCCCCCGCAGGCGCGGGGATGAACCGCCGTCCATAGCCCCTGCGCGAATGCGAGCGTCGTGTCCCCCGCAGGCGCGGGGATGAACCGAGGACGGCGGCGCCTTCACGCTGCTCGAACGCGTGTCCCCCGCAGGCGCGGGGATGAACCGCCACCTGGACGGGCGCCGCGCTGTCGGTGCGGGTGTCCCCCGCAGGCGCGGGGATGAACCGCTTGTACATATGCCTTAATGTTGCGGGCAATCGTGTCCCCCGCAAGCGCGGGGATGAACCGTCCTCGAACAGGTTGTCGTCGACGCTGCCGCCGTGTCCCCCGCAGGCGCGGGGATGAACCGTTTGTTCAGGGGTAAGCTCTCGGGCGCAGGCAGTGTCCCCCGCGGGCGCGGGGATGAACCGCCGGTCGACCTGATGGTCTGGCTGGTGCGGCTGTGTCCCCCGCAGGCGCGGGGATGAACCGGCGGCTGGCCAGCGCTCGATCGGTAAAGAGGGGTGTTCCCCCGCAGGCGCGGGGATGAACTGGTGCCGTCGGTCTCGCGTCGGCGACGGCTGCGGTGTTCCCCCGCAGGCGCGGGGATGAACCGCGGCGGTGCCGTCGGCAGAACTCGTAGACCCGGGTGTCCCCCGCAGGCGCGGGGATGAACCGCCAAGGGCCGCGAGCTGGCCAACGTCCTAGCCGTGTCCCTCGCAGGCGCGGGGATGAACCGATGCCGATCGCGTAGGCGAGGACGTGGCCGACGTGTCCCCCGCAGGCGCGGGGATGAACCGCTGACGATGCAGGGCAACTATTTGGGATGTCCGCGCCGGATGGCATGATCGCCGCGATCGCGAGCGTCAACGCTGGCCCTTTGGCGACCCGGAACTTGGCGGATTTTCGCTCGACCGGACTTGATCTGGTCTGCCCTTGGGATTTTTTGCCCTTCGCGAGTAGCGGTAGAGGCGCCGGTGCGCTCGAGCCGCGAAAGCCGCTGGACCTAGCTGTTTGGTCCCAGAATGAGGTGACGCGGATTGATCTTGAAGATTGACGGGTCTGTTGTCCAGGCATGAGCGATGGCTTCGAAGGGTGTTTTCCATCGGAGGGCCTTCAGGTGCTTGGCGAAGTTGTAGGCCGCTACGAAGGCGGTGACGTGGGCCTTGAGGCTCTCGAGGTTGGGATAGTGGAAGAGCTTCAAGGTGGCGTCCTTGATCGTTCGATTCATCCTCTCCGCTTGGCCATTGGTCCAGGGATGGTAGGGCTTGGTCAATTTGTGGGTGATGCCGTTCTCGGCGCAGACGCGGTCAAAGATGTGTCTACCGAGGTAGCGAGCTGTCGCGCCGCCACGGTTTTTTGGCAGATCGGCGAAGGCCGTTCCATTGTCGGTCAGCACGGTATGTATTTTATACGAGAACGTTTTTACAGTATTAGATAGGAACTCCGCACCATTAATATTTCCAGCCTTGTCGTAGAACTCGACGAAGGTGAATTTCGAGACGCGGTCGATGGCGAGGAACATGTGGATCTTGCCGTCCGCGTGGCGCAGCTCGCAACTGTCGATGTGGACGTAGCCGATCGTCGTCTCGGCGAACCGACCGCGCTTCGTCTTCGTCTCGCTCTCCGGCAGCCGCGAGATGCCGTGCCGTGCGAGACAGCGATGCAGGCTCGATCGTGTCAGCTTCGGGATCGCGTCGCGCAGACACCCCATGACATCGTCGAGCGGCAGCAACGTCCGCTGGCGGAACGCGACAATCATCGCCTCCTCGACCGGCGTCAGCACCGTGCTTCGAGGGTCACGCGGTCCCATCGGCGCGTCCGCTGTCCCGGAGCGCGAGCGCCACTTGGCAACGGTCGTCCGGCTCAGCCCGTAAAGCTTGGCAAGGACGCTCGTCTTCTCTTTCGACGCTTGGAGTTCGGCTCGAACTCGCGGCGTTGTTCGGGCGCTCCCACGAAGAATGCATGCCATAACGCCTCCTCAGCCTCTCGGCTCAGCTTAGCGTCACGACTCTCCGGGACCAAACACCTAGTCTAGCGTCCGCGGAGATCCTCGCGTTCGCGGTTTTGCGGTCCTCTGGCCACCCGCTACTCGGCGAACGGCGCGGCGGGGTTCTCCAATCCGAGCATGTCGTCAAATTCATCAGCGACGCGCTCGCTGGCCGAGGCGCGAGGAAAGAAATCCGCATTCTCGATCTGCTCGAGGTCGGGCAGGTCGCGGAGCGACCCCAGCCCAAACACCGATAGGAACTTCCCCGTGGTGACGTAGGTCAGCGGCGCGCCGGGCGCCGGCACCCGCGGACCCGCGGCGACGAGACCCAGGCGCTTCAATCTTGCGACGAGGTCGCGGCTGACCTCCTTGCCGACGAGCCGCGACAGCTCGAGCCGGGTCACCGGCTGCAGGTAGGCGATCGCGGTGACGATCAGATTTTCCGAGCGGCTGAGGTCCGGCATCCCCGTCCTGCTTGCGCCGCGAAAAACGTCGCGGATCGCGTCCGCGTAACGCGGCCGCGTTCGGTGCTGCCAGCCGCCGGCGACGAAGGCGAGCTCGTAGGGCCGCGCGCGGAGCTCGTCCTGGATGTCGGCGATGAGCTCGTCGAGGCGGCAGTTCGGGCCGACCAGCGCCGCGAGTTTTTCCCGCGGCACCGGGTCCGGCGATGCGAAGATCAGCGCTTCGACCCGCCCCATCCATTCGCGCCAGCGGATTTCCGGTGGCAGCTCCGCCAGCTCGCGATCGAACAGCGGGTCCGCTCTCGCCCGCGTCACAGGCCGTAGAGCCGGAAGGTGGCGCGGCCGGTGAGCTCGCGGACCGCGCCGAGTTCGACCAGGCGCTGCAGGAAGCGTCGCGCCGCGCGCTCGGAGCCGAGGGATTTGAGCGCCGTGGCGGCAACCGCGTCATCGCCGAGGAGGGCCAGCACGCCGGCGTCGCCGCCCCGGGTCCTGACCTTGCCGGCGACGGCGAGCAGCCGCTCGGCGCGGCGCGCGACGTCCAGCGCCCGCCCATGGGCCGCAGCGGCGGCGCGGGCGTAGGCGAGGGTGCAGGCGGCCGCCCAGCCGGGATCGCCGGGGCGGGAGCGGCGGCCGTCCGGGCCTGTCTTGAGGCAGGTGATGGCCGTCGCCAGCAGCGGCACCGGCACGGCCCAGCCGAGCCGGCCGGCGAGCACCACGTCCGCCAGCATCAGGCCGAGCCCCTCCCCTTCCCGGCCCGGCACCATTTCCGCGACCGCATGAGCGGTCGCGGCGGCGGCCGCGACCGGGTTTCCCTTCCCGGCCGCTCCGATTCGCTCGAGCAGGTCCGTCGGGATCGGCTCCAGCTCCAAGCCCTCGACGAGCCGGTCGAGCGCGGCACCATCGAGGCGGGTCGCGCGCGCCGCGAGGGTACGCCAGGCGCGGTGAAGCCGGCCGGCGGGGCCGGGATCGTCGCTCGGCAGGTGGTGGGCGTCGCGCAGCTCCGCCTCATCCTCGCGCCGGCGCAGCAGGCGGGCCGATGCCGCCGCCGCGGCGAGGGCCTGGCGCATGCGCAAGGCGCCGAGCCAGGCCGGGTCGTTGCGGACGATCTGGTCGAGGGCGAACAGCGCGGCGCCGGCGGCGAACGCGGCGTCGTCCGCCGCCGCCTTGTCCGGGCACAAGGTCCACCGTGGCAACGGCCGGGCGAGTGGATCGTCCCGGCCGATCAACGTCTTGGGCGGGAGCAAGCCCTGGCGCGGGCGGCGCGGCCGGACCACCGCCGGCGCAGGCGCGAGAGTGTCGAGGAGGTCGTCGAAGGCGTCGCGAATCATCGCGTCAGCGTAGCGTGCGGCGGCGCTTGCGTCATCCAGGCGGGACGGAAGCGCCGCGGCTGTCGGTCTTATTTCGTGTCCGATAAGTTTCCATTATCGGACATACTTCTGCTACCCTCCAGCATGACCGAATCGCCGCCGCAAACCCCCAAGCAAAACGCTCAGCAGCTGTCGGGTTTTTCCGACGCGACCCGCGAGGCGCCTGTCGGAGAGCCGGAGTTCATGAGACCCGAGGGATCACGGGGAAAATCGGCACGCGATTGTGAGATTCAGATTCATAATTCGTGAGACTGGCTGAACCATAATTTGTGAGACTCGATCGGAATTTATGAGACTACGCCGCAATCCAGCCGCGGCGCGGCGCGCTCGAACCCATCCGCACCGCCGATTTCGCGCGAAGGCGCTCCAGCCGCAGATCGATGCCTCGCCGCATTGCCGACGGCCACGACCGCAAGACCCGAAGCACCCGGGCTTCGCCCTCCTCGTCGGCCGCCGCGAGAACGGCGGCAGCCTGCGCCGCCGGATCTTCGGACAGCCGCGCGATACCGATCGCCAGGGCGTAATTTTGGAGCAGCGATCCGCACGCGAGGGCATGCAGGCCTGGCCGGACCGGCTTGGCGAGCACCGGCGCGGCGCGATCGTATTCCGGAACGACGACGAGCAGCGCCTGGCGGACGATCGGGCGGCAGAGAAACGTGTGATTGTCGCGCCGGGCGCCGAGCGAAAGCCGCGGTTGCTCGTGAAGCGCCGGCGGCGACGGCCGGCGATGCCGACACGTCAGCAACGCGAGAAGATCGGGGATCGTCGGCCGCTCCGACTCCCTACCTTCGGCCCAGGCCGCCAGCCGGGCCGCACCGCGTCGGGCCAGAGGATCGAGCCGGTCGAGGGCAACGCCAGGCAGCAAGGCCTCCAATCCCCGTCCGTCCGCCGCCCGCAGCCGGACCCGATGCACGGAACACCAGAACGTCCAGGGCAACGCCCCCTCCTTCCGGCCGACCGCCGGGATCGCGGCGCAGGCAGGACAAAGAAACCGGGTCCGCGTCGCGATCATGCCGCGCGCGAGCGGCGCGATCTCCGCGAACGTCATCGCGTCGAGCACGGCCGCGTTGACCCGCGTCGACGCGACGAGCAAGGCGCTCTCCCCTGCCCCAAAGCCGGCTTCGAGTGTCGACGGGTTCTTGCCGGCGAGCCCGCACGCTTCCAACTAGGCGGGCACTGGCGTCTCATAGAAACGGGCCAGGCGCGCAAGCCAGGACGACAGCCGTTCATCGGGCGCGGGCGGCGGCACGACCGGCAAAAGCATGGAGCCGACGCTCAAACCGGCTCGCCGAGCAGCGGCAACGCGATCTTGGCGTCCTCGGCCATGCATTCCTCGCCGGTCTCGATCGCCGCGATGGCGAGCTTCGCCATCAGCGTAAAAATGCTCGCGGTGATGCCGCCCGTCACCTCGAGGATGCGCTTGAGCGACCGCTCGCCGAACTCGGTCGGCCGGCGCAGCGGAAGCGTGCGCACCAGGCTGCCGATCAGCCCTTCAAAATCCTCGTCGTGCCGCCATGGTGGGATCGCGAACGCCTCGAAGCGGCGTACCAGCTGATCATCGGTCCGCAACGCGTTGCGCGCCTGCTGGGTGCCGACGCACACGAGCGGGACGCGCAGCTCGTTGCCGAGGAAGCGGAGCAAATTCAGGAACCGCGCCTGCTCGCGCACCGTGCCGGCCTGCAGGCTGTGGACCTCGTCGATGACGAGGACGCCGGGCCGGACCTCGCCGAGCAGACGCAAGACCAGGTTCTCGAGCATGCCGAGCGTCGCCCGCGGCGGTTCCGGCGCGCCGATCGCCGTCAGAAGCCGCTTGTAGAACCGCGCCTCGTCGGGTCCCGAGACCATCTGGACGACGACGACCGGCATGCGCTCGATCCCGCTGACGGCATCGAAATGCCCGGGGTGATCGCGGGCGAATTTTTCCACGATCATCGTCTTGCCCATGCCGCTGGCGCCGACGATGAGAAGGTTGGGCATGCGGGCGCACTGCGGAAAGACGATCAGGTCCTCGAGCTTGGCCAGCGCCTGTTGCGCGCGGGGATAACTGATCCAGCGGTCGGCGCGGATCCGGCGGATGCGCTCGGCCGGGTTCAAGGCCGCCACCGGCCGGATCGCGGGAAACAGATGCTCGAACTCCTCAGTCATACCATTCCTCCACCTCGAAATACGGCAGCACCAGCGGCACCTTCGACGGCTCTTCGGGCGTGACGTCGATCATTTTTGGCGGATGCGGCCGGCGCGCCGCGTCCCGTCGCGTCGCCAGGGTCGTCCGGGCCGCCTCGTCGACCAGGGCGCGCTGGGCGAGAATGGTGGCGAAGATGAGCTCCTCGTCGACGGCCTTGCGCCCAGAGACCCGCAGCGCGCGCAGCGCCGCGCGGTGTTCCCACAGCGCGATCGACGGTCGCGTCAGATCGGCCGGTCGCGCCTCCAAATACCCCTCCCCTGCCCGCACGAAGACGAGGGAAAGGTCGCGCGGGTCGTATTTGATCGTCAGCTTGTCGTGGCCGCGGCCCATCATCCAGCGCAGCTCGTCCGACCAGTAGCGGATGTGAAAGAGATGCAGCCCGTCGCGCCGCAGGACACGATGCTCGGCCGGCAAGAAGTCGATCAGGAACCGGCGCGGATCGACCGGCATCCGCACCGCGACGTCGCCGATGCGCGCGCGCCACGCGGCGACGGGCGGCATCTCGAGCGCCTTGTGGATCCGGGAATGATAGGCGCCGACAATCTCGAGAGCGAGATAGGTCTCCAACTCCCGCAACGTCATGATCGCGTTTGCCGCCGGATCGAGGTCGCCGCGCGCCCGAATGTTGGAAAAATGCGAGCCTGGGATGAGATGCAAGGCTCCCATCATCGTTCCGATCAGCCGCTCGATATGGCCACCGAACCGCGGCGTACCGGGCGGCCGATACGTCAAGGCGATCCGATGCTCGGCGCAGGCCCGCTCGAAGGCGAGCGCGTGAAATTCGGCGCCGTTGTCGACGTGGATGGTGGTCGGGATCCCACGCGCCGGCCACTCCGACGCGATCCCGCGCGCGGCAAGCCAGGCCGTCTTGTCGATGACCGCGTGGGTCAGGCACAGTGCCACCGACAGCACCGAAGGCGGGTCCAGTGACAGATAGAACCCCATCGCCATGCGCGTCGCGACATCGATCGCCAGAGTCAACGTCGGCCGGCCGAGCGGGAGCCGGCTCACCGGGTCGACCACCGTGACGTCCGCCTTGGTGTGATCGATCTGGACGATGCCGAGCGGCACGGCGGCCTCGAGCTTGCCGGGTGTCGCTAGGAAAACCGGCTCTGACTTGCCTTTGCCTTCCTCTGGCGCAGCAGCTCGGCCTGATCGTGGCTGGCGATCCAGCGGCGAAGCCGACGGATCGACGGGACAGGTAAAGTCTCCCGCCTGCAGTCGGCGGCAACCTCCCGCCAGAAACGGGTCAGGGTCGGCCGCCGCCGCGTCGCGTAGAACTCTCGAAAATGCCGCATGACAACAACGAGGACCGCAGGCGCCAGCGGTTGCATCCCCGAGGAGGGACCACGGCGCCTCGGCAGAAGAGCGCTTGTTCGGGCATCCGCGCGAACCAGCCGCAGCCAGCGAAACAGCGTGGCCCGGCTGATCCCCAGGTCCGCCATCGCGTCGCGGACCGCGGCATCCGAGGGACGCTCCGGCAACGACGCGAGAATCGCGGCACGTTGCTCGGCGATCGCCCAATCGTCCCCGTCCGCGCGTTCATGATCCATCTGGACAGCCTCGCCGCATGGCAGCAAGCTGGTCTCATGAATTCCGAATCACTTCCGAGGCCAGTCTCAATAACCTCGAATCAATCTTAAAATTCCAACGGGGAAATCGTGGAAATCCAATGGTCCAAAGTCTCACAATCCCCGGACCTCCGACACTGGTGGTCGGCGCCGAAGACGAGGTGGAGGCCGAACACCCTGCCCTGCCGTGGCGCTGCAAAATCTCGCGGAGGCGGCGCGCGGCTACGCCAAAAATCGCGACAGCGCCAACACGGCGCGGGCCTACGCCTCCGACTGGCGCCTGTTCGGACGCTGGTGCCGCCGCCAGGGGTTCGATGCCGAAGCCCCCGACCCGAGGAACGTCGGCCTCTATCTCGCCGCCGGCGCCGCTGGCCAAGGCCTCCCAAAGGCCGCCGTGTCGACGCTCGAGCGCCGCCTCGCCGCGCTCTCGGCACACTACCGCTCCGCCGGCACGCCGCTCGACCGCGGCGATCGCCACATCGTCGACGTCATGGCCGGCATCCGTCGCGGTCATGCAAAACCGCCCTTTCAGAAGGAGGCGCTGTTCGCCGAGGAGCTCCTGGCGATGCTCGCCCTGCTCCGCAACGATCTGCGCGGGCTGCGTGATCGCGCCATCCTGCTCGTCGGCTTCGCCGGCGGCCTGCGCCGCTCCGAGATCGTCGGCCTCGACATCGCCCCCGGCCAGACGCAGGACGGCCGTGGCTGGATCGAGGTATTGCCCGACGGCGCCCTGCTGACGATCCGCGGCAAGACCGGATGGCGCGTCGTCGAGGTCGCGCGCGGATCATCGGACAAGAGCTGCCCCGTCGCGGCTCTCGATCTCTGGCTGCGCCTCGGGCGGATCGGCCATGGCCCGGTCTTCCGTCGCGTGCTCGAGGCCAACGCCGGCGTCACCGCCGATCGCCTGTCGGACAAGCACGTCGCCCGCCTGGTCAAGCGGCTGGCGCTCGCCGCCGGTGTCCGCGGCGACCTCGCCGAGGGCGACCGCGCGCTCGCCTTCGCCGGGCATTCTTTGCGCGCGGGGTTGGCTTCGTCGGCCGAAGTCGATGAGGGGCATATCCAGCGCCAGCTCGGGCACGCTTCGGCGGAGATGACCCGGCGCTACAAGAGAAGGCGGGAGAGGTTTCGGATCAATCTGACGCTTTGAAAGCGCGAAGGCAAGGCAAGCGCGGAAGGACTTGAGGAAGACGAACGCATTGAGGGTCGCCCTGGCGTCAACCTTCGCCATCTCTGGCATCGAGATAGCTCTGTGTGAGCGGTCGTTCGGATGCACGATTGACGGATCCGGTGTACGAGCCGTGCTGCAGCTCGACGGCCCAGGCTCCTCTTCGAACTCCTAATCAGCCTACTGATCGGCGGCGCGGTCCTGACGGCCTTCGCCAATAAAGTGGGCGCGCCCTATCCCGCGCTGCTCGCCCTCGCCGGAGCGGGGCTGGCGCTCGCCCCCGTCGACGTGCCGGGCATCCGGCTCGACCCCGAGCTAGCCCTGACGCTGTTCGTCGCGCCGGCAATCGTCGACGCGGCCTTCGACGCCTCGCCCCGCGATCTGCGGGAGAACTGGATCCAGATCTCGAGCCTCGTGCTCGTCGCCGTGGCGCTGACCGTCGGCGCCGTCGCGGTCGTAGCTCGCTGGCTCGTGCCCGGCCTGCCCTGGTCGGCGGCGATCGCGCTCGGCGCCATCGTCGCGCCGCCGGACCCGGTCTCGGCCGCCGCCGTGCTAGGACGCCTGTCGCCGCCACGCCGCCTCATGGTGATCCTCGAAGGCGAGGGGCTGCTCAACGATGCCAGCGCGCTCCTGATCTATCGGCTGGCCATCGGCGTGATGCTCGGCACGGCCCTAACCGCGAGCCGGACGCTTCCGCTGCTCCTCGCGAGCTCGGTCGGCAGCATCGCCCTGGGGTGGGCACTGGCCCGCGCCTACCTGTGGCTCACGCGTCGTATCGATGAACTCGCGATCCTGGTCGTCACGCAGTTCGTCGGTACCTTCGCAGTTTGGATCATCGCCGAGCGGTTCGGGGTGTCTAACGTGCTGACCACGGTGACGTACGCCGCCGTGCTGGCCAGCCTCCTTCCCACGCGACAGAAAGCGGAAAACCGCCGCGGCTCGCTCGCCGTCTGGCAGGTCGCGACTTACGTGCTCAACGCCTTCGCCTTCATCCTGATCGGGCTGCAGCTGCGCGAGATAGGTCACACGCTCGACGGCGGCATTCGCCCTTACCTCGGGTTCAGCCTCGCCATTCTCGGCACCGTCATTACCGTGCGCCTGGTTTGGACGTTCCTCTACAACGCTATTGCCCGGCTGGTCGATCGGATGGTGTTGCCGCCCGAGCGGCGTACGCCGGTCCGCCGATCCTACAAGAGCGCCCTCGTGGTCGGCTGGAGCGGCATGCGAGGGCTGCTCACGCTTGCCACCGCGCTCGCGCTGCCCTTCGAAGGCGATCCAACCCGTTTTCCCAACCGCAACCTGGTGATCGTCGCGGCCTTCTCCGTCGTGCTCGGCACCCTGGTCATCCAGGGGCTGACGCTGGGCCCGCTGCTCCGTTGGCTGGACCTCACCGATAACAACCGCATCGACCGTGAACGCGACCTCGCGCGGCGGGAGGCCACACGGGCGGCGCTGGCAGCGCTGGAAGGCCGCACCGAGCCCGAGGCTGAGATCGTCAGCAGGCAGTACAACGTAATGCATCGGGTACGACGCCTATAGGAGCCTCGAGGAAGAGCTTGACTGGGCGGAGGGGAACGCCCGGCGACGCGGCCGCCGCTACGACGTCGACAAGATGTTAGGCCCGGTCCGCTTCGCGCCAAATCCCGGTCATTAAAATCGGTTATCTCGATGCTCGCGGGCGGACATGCCGCGGAAGGTCCGTAGGGGTTACTGCACCCGAGGTGGCGGTCAACGACGACGCTTCGACCGTCCCGGCCAGGGAAGATGTCCATCGAGTTCTCGAAGGCCGTGAGTTCCATCCTCCCATCGCGCTCGTTCAGCCCGCGGCGATGGCAGATCCTCATTGTCGAACCACAGGAACGTGAGCGTCTGATCCCACCGGTTGACGTGTCGGACATCCTCGTAGAGCAATCCGTCGCGTGTCCAGCCCTCGAACCATTGGTCGGGATCGGCTTCTTCCGCACCGCGAGGTGCTGAGCCCGCCCGGACGCGGGCGCTGAAGGAGTCGCTCGGCAGGTCGGTCCCTGGCCTGATCCACGCCCCGGCCTCGCGCAGCGATGCGGAGCGCGCGCTGTAGCGGACCACTCCTCCTTCCGACAGGACGAAGGCGCACAGGTCGCGCGAGAACGTCGCGAAGCGTGAACCGGTCGCAATCAGCGACGCGTCGCATTCGTCGGCCAGCTTGCTGATCACGTCGAAGTTGCAGTCGACGGCATCAACTTTCGGCCTGAACAGCCGGTATGGGAGAAGCAGCTCCGCCGCGAAGACGTCGCAGGCGATCTCACCGGGAGACCGCCGCGCGAAGCTCCAGCTCGGCGCGGAATGATCCGCTGCGATCCCCAGGACATCGTGCGCCACCTCGTGACAGACGCTGAAGCGCTGACGCTGCTCGTTGTGCGCGCAGTTGACGCAGATGCGGTACTTTCCGGAAGGGAGCCTCACCGACCAAGCGTCTTCGCCGTCCTGAAGCGGTTCGCGCTTGACCATGCCGCCGATCTGGCTGGCGTAGCCCTCCACCGAGACGGGGAGTGTCAGCGGCCCGCATCGGGCGACGAATTCCCGCGCCTTCATGGAAACCGTGAACTCATCCATCGTCGTCCTCGCGCATAAAGCGGCGAATGCGCTCCAGGGAGACCGGGTAGTCGGGGGCCGCGCCGCGATTCACCACCGTCGTGAGCATGTGGAATTCCTGGGGGGTGACGCTCCTGTCGTTCCTCGCGAACTCCGCGAGTCTGCCGTCGACGTTCGGATGCTTGGCGAGGAAGCGCAGTATCTCTTCGTCGCGTCGCGCCGGTTCGAGCGCGAGGATCAGCTTGTTGATCACCTCCTCCGAAGGGGCCTCCTTCGCGCCCGTCTCGAGCCTGTGGACGTAGGCGTGGTCGACCTCGCCGCGGGACGCGACGTCCCTGAGGCTCAAACCGCGGACGTCGCGCATCCCCCTCAGCCATTGGCCTAGCGCGTGCTCGGGCATCCGCCCTCCTTGACAAGCCTCATCGGCACTCCTATCTGTTGTCTGTGCAGACAACGTATGCGTGATTCTTCCGGTAGGAGAGCCCCTCTGGTCAAGCTGTTGTCTGACAGGACACCAAACTTGCACCCGGAAGGATGGAAATCAAGCGCCGCACGAGCGGAGAAAGGAGGGCGACATGAACGTCAATTTCGAGGGGCGGAGTATCCGCATCCACATCAACCGCGAGGTCTCCCATTCTCACAGTCCGACGACCGGAGAAGCGCTGTACGCCCTCGCCGGCATCGGCCGACGCGAGAACCTCTACCGCGAGGTCGAGGGCGATGACGAGGACGAGCGGATCCCGCGCGACGAGACCATCCTGCAGCTGACGTCGGATGCGCACTTCTACAGTCAGGAATTCATCGAGATCCTCGTCAACGGCGACGATCACGAACTGGACACAAGGGACATCACCTACGCCCGGATCGTCGACCTCTACGTCGGCAGCGGCGGCAAGCCTTCTAACGAATATCTCGTCAAGTATTCGTACGGACCGAATTCGAACCTGAGCGGCGTCCTGGCCCCCGGCCAGAAGGTGGAGCTGAAGGATGGCATGCGCTTTCGGATCGCAGGAACTGGCGAATCATAATCCGATCCTGAAAAGCTACGAGGAGATGGGCTACTCGATCGACTTCGTCGGCGGGTATCTCGTCTTCTACGGGCTGCCCTACCTCGACAAGGACGGTGGACTTCAGCACGGGATCTGGGCGAGTCCCGTCGACCTGAACGGGGCCGTGATCGACCCGCCATCCAACCATCAGGTCTGGTGGCGCGGCAGCCGGCCTTGCGACCAGGAGGGCCGCGAACTTCGGCTCGGCGGTTGCCCGCATCGCGTCGTAATCACGCCCGACCTCGTCACCGACCATTCGTTCTCGTTCAAGCTGCACGATCGCAACGGCGCCATGCGCGGCTACTCGTCCTTCGAAGAGAAGCTGCAAACCTATCTCGAGACGATCACCGCGCCGGCGCTCGCAGCCTTCCCACAGGCGACGCCCCTCGGCGGGATCGCGGCCAAGGCGGTGGAGCAGGGCTCGCCGCTCCGCTTCCCCGACACGATGTCGTCGCGCTACCACATGAACGATCTTTCGACGCTGCTGTGCGGCAAGAAGATCGCCATCGTCGGTCTTGGCGGAACGGGTTCTTACATCCTCGACCTCGTGGCGCGCACCCACCTCGAGCGGATCACGCTGTTCGACGACGACATCGTTCATGTGCACACGATCTTCAGGTTTCCCGGCTTCGTGCCGGGCGCCATCGGAAAACTGAAGGTCCAGGCCCTGTCACAGCAGTACGATCAGTGGCATGCGGGCATCGAGCCCGTCGCGGAGCGGATCACGTCGGACAACGTCGCGCGCCTCAAGGACTTCGATTTCGTCTTCGTTTCCGTGGACGATGGACCGGCTCGTCGCCTCATCACTAACTGGGCGAGTAGCAACGAGGTCCCGTTCGTCGATTGCGGCATGGGGCTGAACCGCTCGCGCGTCGGTCTCGCTGGCTTCGTCCGCATCACGGGCTTGGACCGGCGGGCGTTCGACGACAATGTCGGCACCGTGCGCTTGCCGGTCGAGAACGCCAAGGACGACGAGTACCGGAAGCAAGGCCAGATCACCGAGCTGAACGCGTTGAACGCGACGATGGCGGTCATCCGCTTCAAGCAGCACTTCGGGATCTTCGACCGCGATTGTCCGTCGACATCGAGCATCTTCGATACCGTGGACGGCAGGATCGAGTAAGAGAAGCGGACATGATGAGGTACCTGTACGAAGCGGTCGACCGCATTCCGAAACCGCTCCCCGGGGGAATCGTCTACCACAGCGAGGAGTACGAGATCGGCGCGTTGCTCTGCGCGTGCGGCTGTGGGCATCGCGTCAGTCTCCTCGTGCCTGACAGCCACAGGGTGACATCCGATGGTGGGCTCGCGACCGTACACCCGTCCATCAGCGTGTGCGATGCGCCGTGCAAGTCGCACTTCGTGATCAGTGGAGGAGAGGTCGAGTGGCTACCGGCTTTCTCCGAAGAGCTGGCTTCATCGGTCATGAACGCCCAGATCGCGCGGCATGCGGCGGATGATGCCAAGCGGCGGTCCTGGCTCGATCGGGCTAGGGTGGCGATCGCAAGACTTTACGGAAGACTCAAGTCGCTTTTGGGTCTGTGAGCTGCCCCGCCGCGGCCGACGCGTCGGCCGCCGCCGAAGGGGGGTTTTGGCGAAACCGGAGCGCGACGCGCTCGACGATGTCGGCGGGATGGCCGGTGTCCATCGGTGCGACGCTCGCGGGTGCCGTACCGCGCAGAAAGAGCGATCACGGAGGTCGCGAAATGCGCATCGGTAGGGTTAGGTGCGATCGGTTCGACCAACCATTGTATATTTCCGGTCGGCAGCTCGGTCGAGCAATTTCCGGCCGACTTGTCATGCAGTCGTGACGGAGGTCCTATGAAGCGCTTAGTCTTCTGCTTCGACGGCACGTAGAACCGCCTCGACGCGCCCCACCCGACCAACGTCGTGATCACGGCGCAGAGCGTAACGCCGGTGACGGCCGACGGCGTCGTGCAGATCGTCCACTACGACCCGGGCGTCGGCACCACCAGGCGGGAGAAGTGGAGCGGCGGACTCTTCGGCAAGGGGCTGCTCGCCAACATCGTCGACGCCTATGTTAGCGGACACGTAATCCTGAGAATCGGCTTTGAGCGATTTCAGGATCTTACGGTGCCAGATTGCCGGTGAGAAAAACGCTTAACCTGAGAAAATCGATTGTCCTGGGCCAGCTTATCCGAGAATTTTGACCGTGAGAGTCACTCCTGATTCGAGGCCCTCGTGCGGTCGAAGAATTCGCGTGAGAAGGACCCCGAGCAGACTCCTCGTTGGGCCGAGGGCTTGCAGCGCCACGAAGCGATCCGGGCGTTGCTCGGGCGCCATGACGGCCGTATTCGAACTGCAGATATCCGAGAGGTCGCGAACGAGCTTGGCCTGAGCCAGGCGACGCTCTACCGACTGATCGCGGCCTACACCCTCACATCTCCCAGGCTGGTGCGCTGATGCAGCTTTCGAGCTTCTCCGTCGATCACAGCACCAACGCTCGCTTGAGATCGTCATGCTCAAATGCGCTGGACATCCGATTGATTTCCGACGCCCGAGCGTCCGCCTCGGCCGCTATCGTTCGCCATCTTGAGGTCGCTGCGGCGACGCTGCGGATCACCTCTCTGGCCGCGACCAAAGACAACCCGAAGTAACCGGCAGCGCTCTCGACAAGGTCGAGCGAACAGGTTCCTTCGTCGAGGTCGATGTTGGTCGTGAGAACGCGCGCCTTCAGATCGGTCGGAGTCGGATTGAGGTCGTAGGCCGGCGACAGCGACCAGCCGTTACGATCCACCCACAGGAAGCCATGATTGCGCAGATGATCGTCGACGTTCGAGACAAGGACGTTGAAGACCATGCGTCGATAAAGCTCCTGGGCATCGGCCTTGGCCCGAACGCCATGATTGGTCAGCGCGTCCACCAATTCGGGATAGCTGCCGCGCTCACCGTCAGTCGATCCGGTCATCGCCATCGCCGATAGAAACGGAATTCGCGCGCCATCAATTCGATCGAAACGCCGCGATAGAAGCACGGCCTTCCCCGCGACCTCGACGAGCTCGTGGTGAGGGGTGACGATGCCGGCCCGATCGGCGAGCCGCAACGCTATCTCCTCCCACGTCTCGATGCTGTATTCGTCAGTCTCTTTCGGGAACTTGGCGATCGACAGATGACCGTTTTGGTCGACGACCGACGCTTTGGGACGCGCGCCCCCGAGCGATGACCCCGGCGCGAAGATGATCCGCAAGTCGTCGTCGGTTTCCTCGTCCCGCAGGATCCGCTCGGTGATCTGGAGCAGCCGTCCAAGTTCGATCAGCGCCGGCACACCGGCACGAGGGGGTGTCTGAAAGCCGTTGTCGCCGACCCATCTGAAGCGCAGCGCGCCAAGCCGCGTTTCGTCCGCGACACCAAGCAGATAGTCGATCTCCGAAAGCGTCCGAACAGACCGTCCGTCGCGCTCGGCGTGCCGTCGCTCGGCCCGCTGCATGAGCCGTCGTCCCCACGTGTCGGGTGCGGAGTCGCCGATCGAGCCAAAAATGGCTTGGCCTTTCGCGGGCGGAAACAATCCGCGGGTCAGGGCGAGCGCGGGCTCGATCGAGAAACGCTTGCCGTCGCGAAGCCACGCCTCGTCATATTCGAACGTGACGGTCTCAGCACGGCGCGCAGCTTGGCGCCGCAGGAGACCCACGCGGTGGCTCCGTCGATCAAGATCGATATGGACTTCGACGTCAGCCATTGGATGGCCTGGCCGATGCTCGCCGTAAACGCACTCGCTCCGGCAGGTTAGCGACCGCGAGTGCCTGCCCGACACTGTCATGGCTCGCATCGGCGATCTGGCCTAAGCCTTCCAGCAACCCGAGCGCCTGGAGCACGGCGGCGTAGATGCCAATGCCGACGCTAGGATCGCCCTCCTCGATCCGCTGCAACGTCGTGCGGGAGGTAAACGCCCGTTCGGCGACGACTCCCATGGGGAGATGTCGCCGTCGACGGGCGTCATGAATGTCCGTTCCGAGCGCGCGGAGAACCCGACGCACCGCAGCCGATGGATAATGGGGTGTTGGCATCTTTTGCTAGCTTCGCGCTACTCTAAGCGACTTTTGTGTAGCACGAACGCATCATAACTTTCAACGGAGGCCTCTTCATGACACGTATCAGGAAGCGACAGCAGTGGGTTTGGGCGTTTGCCGGCGCATCAACGCCATGATCATCGGTCCCGTCGAGAATTGTCCCGCCGCCGCTTTGGCAGTCAGGCCACGGAGATATCCGCCTGGGCTCTTGATCTCCTCGGCCCGCTGCAGGATCGCGGCGATTGTCACCGCGGCATCCGCGTCACCCATGGCCTTCAGCGCTTCATCCCAGGCGCTGGGACTGATCCCGAGCGCGCTGCGCACCGTTCCGGCGGTCGCGACCAAATCCTGCCAGCTGGAAATGCCGTGACGATTGTACATCGCGATGTCGGGACAGGCCCTGAGGATCATCCCAAGAGGAAACCCTTTTGATGGCGATCTGGATGGTTGAGGGTCGGGCTCGGACTTCGCCCCCGGGCGTCTCGAGAAGCCAGGTTCAAGTTCATTTAAGGGGTCTGTATTTGAATTCTGATAATGCGCGCCGGAATGGCTGTCATTGCCATCCGGATTCTGTGCAGAGACGTGAGATTCCAACACCTTGCCGATCTCGAGGGCGAGGGCATAAAGCTCCGCCGCTAGGGGCTCAAGGGTTGCACCTGTCACGAACCGCGGGAGCCTGCCACTAAGGCGCAGGAAGGCCGCATGGAAGGCCTGCCAATCCGCCTGAATGCCTTCCTCGAGCCCGAAGGCGATCATCTTGGCGATGTCGCGCCGCAAGATTGAAACGCGTTCGCGCGCCAAGGCCGCGACGCGGCGTTCCTGCCGGATCTCCGCGGCTAGGTTCTCGAACTCCTCGGCTCGAGCCAGAATCGGCGTCACATCGAAGCCGTAGGCCTGTTCGATGCTCCCGCCCTCCCCTCGCCTCGCATAGCGCTTGCCGTTCGGACTGTCCCTGCGAATGATCAGCTGAGCGTTGACCAGAACCGCGAGATGGCGGCGCAGGGTCGTTTCGGGCATGCCGTTGGTCCGCAACGAAAGCTGCGCATTCGACGGAAAAACCGTGAGGTCGGGCCCGGCGGTCATCACGGTGTCGGGCAGACAGGTGAGTAACGCGTTCAGCACGGCGAGCGCGCGGTCGGACACGCCGAGCGCGTCCTTGCACTCTGTGATTGACCGAAACAACTTCCATTTGTGCGCGGGTCGGTCCTGAGGACATTCCCGCGCCGTGATCTGACCTGCCACCATGGCAAGCGACATCGTTCGGCCCCCGAAGGGGGTCGTCGGGTATTCCTGTTCCATGGTCCTTGCCTTCAATTGGGCAAAGAAAATCTGCTCGCCGAAACGACGCTTAATTATTCACGAGGCTGTTGACTGTGATTCGCGAAAGTGCGATTCTCGAAATCGCCAAATGACGAGAAGGGGCTTCCGGAATTCGTTTCGGGGGCCTTTTTCTTTTGCCGGTTTGTCTCCTGTTGCGAGCAAAGGCGACGAGAAGGTCGCCTTCGGTGATTCAGCCCTGTTCCTTGGAACTTTCCTTCAGAAACTGGGCATACAGCTCGTCGAGCCTGTCGGCGACAAAGTGCCCAAAGGCGGGCACCACGTTCTCATCGATGACAAGGACCGTACGATCTGATCGGTGTTCGACGCGGCCGGCTTTTTGACCATGGGCGTTCGTCCATGGCTTGGCTTCCACGGCTGTCGTCTTGTCCTTCTTGGTCAAGACGCCGAACAGCAATGCAAAGCGGCCATCGCTGTCGAGGCGTCTAAACTCGTCGCTCGCAAGAGCGCTATCGACCGCCTTCTCGGTACGCGGCATTGCGAGACGGTCTGCCAAGGCTGTCCAGCGCGCACGCCCTGCTCTGCCCGCCGGGCCAATAGCTCGCGCCACACGCTCGGGGATTGCCCGCGCGACAGTGATGTAGCGGCTCAAATCGCCTTTATCGGTCGACAACGCCGTCATGATCACAGTGCGGTCGAAGCCCTGGTGCTCAAGGCGACGCGCAAATAGAGCCTTTTCGATATATGACAGGTCGCGACGATCAAGGTTCTCTTTGCCCTGCGCGATGACCAGCTCGTCATCGGTTAGAGCATTTCCGGCTTAGTCGCACGCATAGCCTGAGCTTGCGATGTAATTTCGGCATTCGTCGGGACCCAGCGCTCTGATGATCCGGCCGATTTCCTTCCACAGGGCGTCTTGTGTGCGGGCTTTTGCTTTGCGCAATTCGGCCTTCAACTTGGCGAACATCTTCTCGATGGGGTTGAGATCGGGACTGTAGGGCGGCAGGTAGAGGACGCTGGCGCCGACGGCTCTGATCGCCGCCTCGACGCCGACGACCTTGTGGGCGGAGAGGTTGTCCATCACCACGATGTCGCCTGGTGACAGAGCGGGCGCCAGGAACTGCTCGGTGTAGGCGAGGAAGATCTCGCCCGTCATCGGGCCGTCGAGGACCAGCGGCGCGATGACGCCGCTCTCGCGCAGGCCGCCGACGAACGTCGTCGTGAACCAGTGGCCGTGCGGGGTGGCATCGACGAGCCGCTCGCTTTTCGGTCCCCAGCCGTGAGTGCGCGCCATGTTGGTCGCGGCGCCGGTCTCGTCGATGAAGACGAAGGCGGCGCAATCCATGAAGCGCTGCCAAGCTTGCCACCGCTTCCGACGCACGGCGACATCGGGGCGATCCTGCTCGGCGGCTCTCATCGACTTTTTTTGTGTGACAGGCCGAGCCGGTGCAGCGTCGACCAGATCGCCGTCGTCGAGACCGCAACGCCACGCTCGGCGAGCGCCGCCTGGAGTTCGGCGAGCGTGATGCCCTTGCGAGCCTGCGTCAGCTCGCGCAGGACATCGGCGTGCTCTTCGAGGAGTGGCCGCCGATAGCCGCCGATCCGGGCTGGCGCCGTGCTGCCGGTTCTGCGTACACGCTGCATCAGCTTGATCGCCGCCGACGGGCTGACCGCGAACCGACGCGCCGCCTCGCGCGCCGAACTGCCGTCGTTGACGGCTTCCACGAGCCGCCTGCGCAAATCCTGGGAAAGAGGTGCAACCATGAGAGCCTCGCCGCTGAACAAGACTCTCGAATCTGACTCGTCGATTCCATGCAAGCTCGAAGTGCTCTAGCGGCCGAACTACTGCCTTAACTTTGACGCCGAGTTTCTCAGCGGCGCGGACTCGGCGACGCCCGTAGGCAATCTGATAGCGGTCCGCCGCGCCCGGGCTGGGGCGTACAAGGATCGGCACCTGCTGACCGCTTCCTCGCATGCTTTCGACAAGATCATCGAAACTGGGGTCGATGTCGGCGGCAAGGCGATCTGTGACCATCGACGCGTCTATTTGGCCGGGCTCAATTTCGATGATGGCGGCGCCGGTGCGATCTGCTGTTGAAGCCTCGCCGCAGACTTTGCGCCTTCGGTCATCTCCATCAAAGAGGTGCCCATTGCGGATATAGCGCCCGTGCGGACACGACCATTGTCGGAAACGACCGCGCTGTTGGTTGGATCTGCTTTGCGGACGAAAAGCGTATCTATCGTCGAACGGCGGCTCGCGCCCCCGCCGGTTGCGTTGGGAGCTCCCAACTTGCCCTCGCTCATGACCGCCCCCAAGCTCTGCCCACTAGGCCAGCTATTTCCCCGTTGACGGCGTCAAGCGCTTCCATTGCCCGATCGTAAGTCGAGCGGGTCAAGTTCTCCCGACCGATTTCGTACAAGGTTTGCTTCGTTAGCCCTGCATCGGATACCGCAGCCGACTTGACCATAGGGCTCGTCAGGACATGGTCGCCAAACAGATTGCGGAGCAAGGCCACTACCTTGGTTTGCGGGCCGTCTTGAGGTTCATAGCGTGTCACCAGGTAACGTATGAAGTCGTAGCGAAGCCCTCCTCCCGCGCTGTCGACGACCGAGAGGAGGTCGTTCGTCATCAGGAGGAACTGGCTCATGGACGACACATCGAGCATTTGGGGATGCTCCGTAACCACCATGGCCGTGGAAGCGCATAGGCCGCTGAGAGTTAGAAATCCCATATGCGGCGGACAATCGATAACTACGATATCGTAGCGTTCTGCAACTTCGTCCAAAGCACGCGCTATTCGAGTGTAGAATATTTCATGGGTCGCCTTCGTCCGAAGCGCCATGGGCGTGGCATGCTCGAACTCCATTAGCTCAAGATTTCCGGGGACGAGATCGAGTCCGTCGAAGTAGGTTTCCGAATCACATCTGCGAGCGGGCGACGCTGATCATCGTACCTGATGGCCGCATAAAGTGTGTCGTTTGCTCTCACGTCTACTTCGGGCAGCACGCCGAACAGCACGGATAGGCTTGCCTGAGGATCAAGATCCAAAACCAGAACTCGATACCCTTGCAGCGCAAGATATTGCGCCAAGTGCGCCGACGTTGTGGTTTTGCCCGACCCTCCCTTAAAATTCGCGGTTGCAATGACTTGAAGGTGATCGTCGCCTCGCCGCCACGGGACAAATTCGTGGGCATCCCGACCCCGCGCTCCGGCTGCCATGTGGTGGCGGAGCTCGTTAATTTGCCCTAGCGTGTATTGGCGCCGTCCAGCCGCCGTCGTGTCGGGAATTGGGCCGTCGCCAGCAAGGGTCATCTTGCGGAGCGTCGAATCGGATACTTTAAGAAGTTTCGCAGCTTCACCGGACGAAAATCGCCGAAGTGTCTTCTCAGCGGTCGGAGGAAAAAGCGCCTCCGACATCGCTTGCAACTGTGAACTCAGGAGGTTTGCGTGAGCCCCGATAGCCTCTTCGACAGACACGGCTGTCGCTGGGCGCGGCCCTGGCTGCTAATCACGCTTGCTGCGCTCGTCACGGTCTTTGGGCCTTCCGCTCAAACCTACCGTGAAGATGAACGAATAAACGATTCTGGCAAGCTTTATTGGGTTAACAAGTCCTTAACGGCCTGTCCCGTGAGTTGGGAGCTCCCAACGCTCTTCTGATGTCGGGTATTTCACATTCAGCTCCGTCGGCTTGCGAGGCAATCAAGCCCCCTGCAAGACCGTCGTGGCGGTCGCCGGCTTCCGATTCGAATGTTTATCGAAAGTAGGGAACTGGAGAGGGCCACTCGGCAGTTTTCTCCCCGCGCTCTGCCGGAAGTGGTCTCGGTTACTCCAACGGGCTTGCTTTCTCTGGGAAGGCGCCATCATGCGCTCCTTCCAAAACGCCACACCGGAATACCGAGGGCCTTCGCCTTATCGGCGATTCCGGACCCGGGAAAGACGACAAGACCAATCGGCATCGTCTGCAGAAGCTGATCGTTGCGCTTGAAGGGTGCGGCTTTAGCATGACGGGTCCAGTCCGGCTTGAATACGACTGCGCGACTTTGCGCGTATCGGCCCAGCGCGAGGCGATAAACTCGGCACCCTTCGGCGACGCGCCATGGAGCAACACCATGTCGGGGTGCTTGACATGCACTTTATCGAGGACGTCCCAGATGCGGGCGTGATCGTTGCAGTCCAGGCCACCGGCGAAGGCGACTTTCGCACCGCCCGGCATCAACGGCTCGGTCTCGACCCGGCGCTTGGCGGCGAGAAAGTCCCGGCTGTCGATCATCGCCGCGGTGAGAGAACGGTGGTTGACCTTCGAGCCCGATCGCGGGTGCCAGGTCGAGCCCAAGTGTCTCTCGAATAGATCAGCGGCATGGTCGCGGAAAAACTCCATGGTGTCGCGTCGCTCGACCATGGTCAGGCCCTCAGCGATGAGTCGCTCGAGCTCGACCGAGCGGACCTCTGAGCCATCCTGTTCCTTCTGGCTGCGCTTCTGGCCATCCTCGTTGCGATCGAGTTCGCGCTGAACGCGATCGGTGGCGCGATGGAAGAGGTTGACGGTCGACCAGAGCAGGTCCTCGAGGTCGGGTTCGAGCCGGGTGTCACCGAGCGTCGAGACGAGGGCATCGAAGATGTCGGTGAGGGCGCCGCGGGCTCTATCTTCATCAGGCAGCGGTCTCGGATCGTGCTCGTCTTGGTGCGGACGATGGCCGTAAAGCTGAAGCTCGTGGATGATTCGGTCCGTGGGGGAAGCGGCCTGGAATGGCTCAACGTCCGTGTCGATCGCCATAATGATGTCTCCGTGGATGGCGGCCGCGCCCATCGCGGCCTTCGCGGCGATCAGGCGGCGGACGGACCGGGCTTGCACCGCACGCGCAGCGCGGCGGCCGGAGCGAAGCGGAGGAGGGCAGGGCGGCGGCTGTTTTGCTTCGCGATGCAAAGGCAAGCTTGCTTGCCGGCGGAAAACAGTTGCCGACCGCCCTTGCTGGCCCGGGCCGTCTGACGCCCACTCGCCCTCTAGAAGGCCATGGACGCGGCCTCTTCACCCTCGGGACACCAGCTACGATCGGGAGCAAGCGCGGGGGCGCGACGCCGCCCTCCTCCTTCCCGGCTCGTCAAGCTGCGACCAGAAAACGAGCGGCATCCTGCGGGACCAGTTGATCTCGAAGACTGCGAGCAAGCGCAGCCCATCCGAGACAGCGCAGATCATCGTTGAAATCGCCGCGCTTGGGCACGAGCGTCAGCACCTCGATCCCGGCCTGCCGTGCCCGTCGACTCAGTCGTTCCATGCCATGGCGACCGGCGTTATCGGCATCGACCGCGATGTAGAGGCGTTCGAGCGAAGGCGGAAGCAGAACGGCGGCGAGATGGTTTGCCGACAAACCGGCGATCATGGGCAGCTCCGGCATGGCCATGCGCAACGACATCATGGTTTCCAGGCCTTCGCCGGCCGCGATGACCGGCGGCGCATCATGCGGTGGCGTGCCGAAGCGGACGCCCGAGTTGAGAAGGTCGCCCATCGCCCGCCGCGGCGATCCGACCAATGCCTTCTCGCCGAGATGGTCCGGATCGAGCCAGGTCCGATGCACGCCGGTGATCGCACCTTCGCTGTCGGTGACGGCGGCGATCAAAGCCGGGAACGTTCGCTTGGTCGCTGTGTCATCGTTTCGATAGTAACAACTCGGGTGAAAGCGCAAGGCGCGGACGTCCGCGACCATCGGATCGATGCCGCGTCGGCGCAGATAGAGGTCCGCGAGCGTGCCCGCGATCGGTTTCGACATCGCAAACAGCCGGCGTGCCGATTCCGAAGATCCGCGCGGCGCGGGCGATGATTGCGCACGGGTAGGGGAGGGCGCCTGCGGTAACGGGAGGCTCAGAAAGGCGCGAGCTTCGTCCATGGCGTCGCGCGCGGTGGTGAGCCCGCGATTGAGGCGGATGAGGTCGAGCAGATCGCCATTTTCGCCGGTGGCGGCGTCGGTCTTATGTGCAGTTGAACATAAGACCGATTATGTTGCGCCGGGGATTATGTTGCGGCCCCGCGCCGGGCGGCGGTGTTGCGAGGGATCGGCAGCTTCTCCGCAACATAATCTCAGCCCATCTGGGTGGGTCGCGTGATGCCGCGCGACGCTTCCGAGCTGGCGCGTCGGCTCGCCCACGACGCCGAGGCGGTTTGCCGCCATTATCTCTCCAAGGGGCGCCGCCAGGGCCGCTACTGGACGGTGGGCGACGTGCGCAACACGCCCGGCCGGTCGATGTTCGTGCGGCTGAGCGGGCAGGAGTCCGGCCCCGGTGCCGCCGGGCGCTGGACCGATGCCGCCTCGGCCGAGCACGGCGACCTGCTCGACGTCATCCGCGAGAGCTGTGGGCTGGTCGAGTTCCGCGAGGTTGCCGAGGAGGCGCGACGCTTCCTCTCGCTGCCCCGTGCCGAGCCGAGGTCTGCACCAAGACCGCCCGCACAGCAGGGCTCGCCCGAGGCAGCGCGCAGGCTCTGGGCCATGGCTAAGCCGCTCGCCGGCACCTTGGCCGAGGCTTACCTTCACGCCCGCGGGATTGAGACCGTCCAACATGCGGGCGCATTGCGGTTTCACCCGCAGTGCTACTATCGAGCGGATGAGCACGCGCCGACCGAGACCTGGCCGGCGATGCTCGCCGCCGTCACCGATCTTTGGGGCGCGATCAAGGGCGTGCATCGCACCTGGCTTGCCCCGGACGGCTCGGGCAAGGCGCCGATCGACACGCCCAGACGAGCTATGGGCGACCTCCTCGGCAATGCCGTCCGGTTCGGTGCGGCTGGCGACGTCCTCGCGGCCGGCGAAGGCATCGAGACGATGCTGTCGCTTCGGTGCGCGCTGCCGGCCATGCCCATGGCGGCGGCGCTGTCAGCCAGCCATCTCGCCGCTCTGAAGTTCCCGGCGGCGCTCCGACGGCTCTACGTTGCCCGCGACGCCGACGCCGCGGGCGAGATGGCGGTCACCGCGCTAGGACACCGACTCATAAGATCGAAGCCAGATGCGCGTGGCGGCGAGCTTGACGAGGGCTAGGTAGTTCGTGGCGTGTTTCTCGAAGCGCGTTGCGATCGCTCTGAAATGCTTCATTTTGTTGAAGAACCGCTCGATGAGGTTTCTGTAGCGGTAGAGGAAGCTGCTGAAGGCCGGTTTCTCGACGCGGCGCGCCATTGGCATGATGTTGGCCCAGGCGCCTTGCGCGCTCATCGTCTGGCGCAACGCATTGCTGTCGTAGGCGCGATCGGCGAGCAGGATCTGACCGTTGCCGAGGCCGCCCAGCATATCGGCGGCGCTGCGTCCGTCGTGCGCCTGGCCCTCGGTGATCTTCAGCACGATCGGCAGGCCGTCGGCATCGACGAGGGCGTGGATCTTGGTGGTCAGGCCGCCCCGCGAACGCCCCATGCACTGGCCTCGAGCAGCGTCCCGAGCGGCGGCCGGCGTCGCGCAGGCCCCCCTTTTGCGACGTTGCCGCCGTGTTGATGGACACGCACCGAGGGCGAGTCCAGCATCTGGATGTCGCCGTCGTAGGCCCGCGAGACCGCCTCGAATACACAATCCCAGACGCCGATCTTGGCCCACCGCCGGAAGCGGTTCGAGCAGGTCGTCGGCGGCCCGTAACGCTCGGGGATCTCGTCCCATGGCGATCCGGTGCGCAGACGCCAGTAGATGCCGTTGAGCACCTTGCGGTCGTCGACGCGCGGCTTGCCCCGCGGCTTGTTCGGCAGCAGAGGCTGGATGATCGACCACTCGAAGTCGGTGATTTCGTACCGGCGAACGCCCATCAAGAATCCTCCCAGGACCTTGAACCACCGCTCGCTTCTCAAGCAAACCCCTTAATGAGTTTTCGACCTAGCTCGCTCGCCAATCTTTGGATCAGAGGTCAGGCGTCGGCGACACTGCCGCTCGCTTGGATCTCCTATCTCGCCCCGCCCTTCGCGCATCTCGTCACGCCGCCGTCTTCCGCGATCGTCGAGCACCGCCCCGACGGCGGCCTGCTGATGGCGGCGATCGACGAGACCTTCGATACCGACAATCCTCGCCACATCGCGGTCGCCCGCCAAATCGAGGCCGCCGTCGCGCCGTTCAACGCCCTGCCATGGCCGCCGCAGCCCGCTCGACCGCCCTCACAGCGCCCGGCGCTTGCGGTCCATCAGCTGGAGGATCATCGGCGTGAAGATCGGCTGCATCGCGAGCGGCATCTTCGAGCCGGAGCACCCGATCGTACGGCTTGCCGCCTGCGCCATCACAACCCGAGCGGCTCGAGACGGCGCGAGGCGCCTTCGCCGAAGGCTTTGAGCAAGGCGTCGCCGATCGCCTCCTTCCTGCCGAAGTCGGTGATCTTCGCGCCGGAAAAGTCGGTGACGTAGAACACGTCCGCCGCCTTCTCGCCAAAGGTCGCGATATGGGCCGAGCCGATGTTGAGATCGAGCTGCGAGAGAATGTTGGTGAGGTTGAACAGCAAACCACGCCGATCGAGGCCGGCGACCTCGATGACGGTGAAACGGCTCGACAGCGAGTTGTCGATCTTGATCTCCGGCTGCACGTCGAAGACGTCGCCGGTCTGGCGGTCGGCACTTCGCTTGGCGGCGACGATGTCGGCGATCCGAACCTCCCCGGTCAGCGCGCGTTCGATCGCCATCGCGATGCGGCCGGCGCGCCTCAACTCGTCCTCGTCGTGCTCGAGCGCGCGTGTCACGTAGATCATGTCGAGCGCCAAACCATCGGTCGTGGTAAAGACCTGTGCGTCGACGATATCGGCGGCGGCGGCGGCACAGGCGCCGGCGATGGTCGCGAGTAGCCGCGGATGGTCGGGCGCGATCACGGTAAGCTCGGTGATGCCACGCGACATCTCTGTAACGTAGTCGACCACCGGACCCGGCATCTCGACTTCCGACATGTTGAGGATGTTGGCGTGGCGGATCTTGTGCGGGAGGTCGACCTTCAGCCAGTACGGCGCCTGGTGGCGTGCCGCATAGGCTGCGAAGTCGTGTTCGCTCCATTTCGGCAGCGCCTTGCGCAACTCGTCGCGGGCGAGCGCCAGGCGGCGTTCGCGCGCGATCGCCGGGTCCTCGTTGCCGAGCAGGTGCTCGGTCTCCCAATAGAGCGTGCGCAGAAGCTCAGCCTTCCAACCGTTCCAAACGCCTGGGCCGACCGCGCGTATATCGCAGATCGTCAGCACCAGAAGCATGGCGAGGCGGTCGGTCGTGCCGACGAGCCGCGCGAACGTCTCGATCGTGCGGCGATCGGAAAGGTCGCGGCGCTGCGCGGTGTCCGACATTACGAGATGCTGCTCGATCAGCCAGGCGACCTCCTCGGTCCGCGCGGCATCGAGGCCGAAGCGCGGGCACAGCTTGCGGGCGACCGCCATCCCGGCGCGCGAATGGTCCTCGGTGCGGCCCTTCGCGATGTCGTGCAGGAACAGCGCGAGATAGAGCACGGTGCGGTCGGCGATCGTCGGCAGGATCTCCTGCGCGATCGGGTGTTCGATGGCGCTACGCCCGGTCTCGATGTCGGCCAGGATGCCGACGACGCGCAGCAGGTGCTCGTCCACCGTGTAGGAATGGTACATGTTGAACTGCATCAGCGCGACGATGCGGCCGAATTCCGGGATGAAGCGACCGAGCACGCCGGCCTGGTTCATCAGCCGCAGCACGATCTCGGGCGAATTGCGCGAGGTCAGAATCGAGAGGAACAGCCGGTTCGCCTCGGGATCGGCACGCATCTTCGCGTCGATCTTGGTGAGGCTCAAGGTGACGAGCCGCATCGCATCGGGATGGATCGCGAGGCCGCTCTCGTCGGCCGTGGCGAAGAGCCGGATGAGGTTGACCGGATCGCGCGCGAAGGTCGCCGGATCGGCCACCGTGATGCGTGCGTTCTCCACCATGAAGTCGCGGTTCGCCAGCGTCTCGCGGCGGCGCCAGACGCGGCCGAAGAAGCGGTCGAGCATCGGCGACGGCTTGGCCTGGCGTTCCTCCAGCGCGGCGCAGACGATCGCGGTAAGGTCGCCCACCTCCTTCGCGACGAGGAAGTACTGCTTCATGAAGCGTTCGACGCCGTAGAGCCCGGCGCGGTCGGCGTAGCCGAGCCGTTCGGCGAGGATGCGCTGGAGGTCGAAGCTCAGCCGCTCCTCGGCGCGGCCCGTCACGAAGTGAAGGTGGCAGCGCACCCGCCAGAGGAAGTCCTCGCAGCGGCAGAACAGCCGGTATTCCTTCCGCGAGAACAGGCCGGCCTGCACCAGCTCAGAAGCCTCGTGGACGCGGTAGACGTATTTGGCGATCCAGAACAGCGTGTTAAGGTCGCGCAGGCCGCCCTTGCCGTCCTTCACGTTCGGCTCGACCAAATAGCGCGAGCGGCCGACCTTGCTGATGCGCTGGTCGCGCTCGGCGAGCTTGGCGGCGACGAATTCCGCCGGCGTGTGGCTGACGACCTCGCGATCGAAGCGCTCGCGCAAAGCCTCGAAGAGCGCATTGTCGCCGACGATCGGGCGTGCCTCGAGTAGCGCGGTTCGGATCGTCATGTCCTCGCGGGCGTAGCGCAGGCACTCCTCGATGGAGCGCGTCGAGTGGCCGACCTTCAGGCGCAGGTCCCACAGCGTATAGAGCATCGCCTCGACGACCTTGAGCGGCCAGGAGTCTTCCTTCGAGGGCAGCAGGAACAGGAGATCGATGTCGGAGCCCGGCGCCAGTGTGCCCCGCCCGTATCCGCCGACGGCGGCGATCACCAGTCGTTGGTCTTCCTGCTCGGGAGCAGGGTGCACCAGGCGCGCGACATAGGCATACAGCGTGCGGACCAGCTCGTCCTGAATCTCCGAGAGATGGCGCGCGCAGTGCATGCCATCGCCGCCCTCCTCGAGGTTGTGCCGCACCTTGGCGCGAGCCTCGGTCAGCGCTTCGCGGAAGATGCCGACGACATCGAAGTGCGCCACTTCGGCGTTGCCGGCCGCCGCGTGGAGAGCTGACAGCGCTGCGAGGATCGCGCCGCGGTCGAACGCCTCCGAGAGGACGAAGGCGCGACGGATCGGGCGTCGGCGTCGATGGGTGGCGACGCGCTCGAGAATGGCGGTCATGGCCTCAGGCCTTCCCGGGCGGCTGGGGCGTCGGCGCCCGCGAGGCGCACCGTGTCTCGATGGCATCCCAAACGGACGCTGCGAGATCCGGGCCGCCAACCTTCTGGATCGCGCGGATGCCGGTCGGCGAGGTCACGTTGATTTCGGTCAGGTAGCCGTCGATCACGTCGATGCCGACCAGCAGAAGCCCGCGCCGCTTCAGTTCGGGCCCGATCGTCGCGCAGATCTCGCGCTCCCGGTCGGTGAACTGGGTCGCCGCCGCCGCCCCGCCGCGCACCATGTTGGAGCGGATGTCGTTGGCTGCCGGCACGCGGTTGACCGCGCCGAGCGGTTCGCCCTCGACGAGGATGATCCGCTTGTCGCCGTTGACGATGTTCTTGAGAAACGCCTGAACGACCCATTGCTCGCGCAGGATCGTCGAGAACAGGTCGAACAGCGAACCGAAGTTGCCGTCGGTCTCGCCGATCTTGAAGACCGAGGCGCCCCCGTGGCCGTGCAAGGGCTTCATCACCACCTCGCCGTGCTCGCGGCGGAAAGCCTCGATCTCCGCCTTGTTCCGGGTGATGAGCGTCGGCGGCATCAACGACGGATAGTCCATCACGAAGAGCTTTTCCGGCGCGTTGCGGACGCTGACCGGGTCGTTCACCACCAGGGTGCCCGGTCCGAGCCGCTCGAGAAGATGTGTGGAGGTGATGTAGGCGAGATCGAACGGCGGATCCTGCCGTAGCAGCACGACGTGCATCGTCGCGAGATCGACCGTCTCGTATCTGCCGAGGGTGAAATGATCGCCGACGACATCGCGCACCTCGATCTCCGCCAGGCGCGCGACGGCGCGACCGCCGCGCAAGCTGAGGTCCTGCGGCTGGTAGTAGAACAGCCGGTGGTCGCGGCGGCGCGCCTCGAGCATCAGCGCGAAGGTCGTATCGCCCGTGACGTTGATTCGCTCGATCGGGTCCATCTGGACGGCGACACTCAGCGGCATGGGTTCGTCCTCTTCCGGGATGATCGCCCGTTTGTTCATCCCAAGGCCGAAGCATTTACCTAGCGTGAACGCAATGCCGCTAGGTTAATGCTTCGTCGACCGGGGACATGACGTGTCAGGCATCGTAACACTTGGCCGAAGCCTTTTGCTCAGACAACTGCTCTCGAGCGCACTCATCGTTGCGCTCGGAGGCTTCGCTTACTTCACCATCCACAACCTCGAAAGCGTGGCACGGACGTTAGCTGCGGCCGACCTCAAAACCCCGAGTGGCGACGGCGCCGCCATGATCGAGGCGATCGGGGTCGCGGCCTCAATGGTGCTCTGGTTCACCGCGGCGGCCGCCCTGCTGATGGCGCTCGTCTCCCTGCCGACCATCTATTACACGGTCAGCAAGCCGTTGCGAGCCGTCACCGCCGCCATGGAGGACATCGCGGCCGGCAAGTTGACACTCCCCATCGAGAACACGACGCGGCCGGACGAGATCGGCGCGATAGCGCGGGCTCTGCTGAAGGTCCGCGACGCGGCGCAGGACGCCGTACAACGCGGATCGAGCTCCGACGCGGCGGCCTCGAAGCTCGAGACGCGCACGCAAGCCGTGTCCCGACACGTCGAGAGCTTCGCCGCGGACCTCGCGTCCCATGTCCGTCGTCTCGGCTCCATGACGGAGCGCCTGAGCGAGGCCGCCAGGGCCATGACCGAGGCTGCCCGGCACGCCAACGACGGCTCCGACCGCGCCACCTCCGCATCGGCGGATGCGGCAGGTGACGTTTCGTCGGTGGCGACCGCGTCCGAGCAGCTGCTCGATTCGATCGAGGAGATCAGCCGCCAGGTGGTCCAGTCGACCAACGTCGTCAAGACGGCGGTGGAACGGGCTGTGGAGACGAACACCGGGATGGGCCGGCTTTCGGCCGCCGCTCAGAAGGTCGGCGACGTCGTCAGCATGATCTCGCGGATCGCCGCTCAGACCAACCTCTTGGCGCTGAACGCGACGATCGAGGCGGCGCGGGCCGGCGAGGCGGGCCGCGGCTTCGCCGTCGTCGCGCAGGAGGTGAAGACGCTCGCCACCCAGACGGCCAAGGCGACGCAGGACATTACCGGGCAGATCGCCGAGATGCTGGAGGCGACCGACCTCTCGGTCGAGGCGATCGACAAAATCCAGAAGAAGATCTCCGAGGTCGAGCATATCTCGACGATCATTGCGGCCGCCGTGCACGAACAGGGTGCGGCGACGCAGGAAATCGCCCGCAACGTTCGCTCGGCCGCGGCGGGGACGGCCACGATGTCGAACCATATCGAGAATGTGGTGCGGTCCGTCGGCGAAACCGCGTCGAGCGCGTCCACCGTCTCGAAGCTCGCTCACGAGCTGGACGACATCGCCGCCGGCATGACCGTCATGGTCACGACCTTCACCCAGTCCTTGGAAGCGGCCTGAGGGACGCCAAAGCTCCGTCTCTTGAGAGGTGCGGCTTTTCACAGGCGGTGCCCGCAACGCGGCGCCTCGTTAAGGGGCGTCCGCTGCCGTTTGCCTGTGATCGAGCGCGGACAGCCTCGCGATAACGGCTCCGACCACCGCCACATCGAGCCGACTGCGCTCGTCATTCCTCTCAGGACGCGGAGCTCCATGTGCGGCTTAGGCAGAGATGATATACGGGAGGGAACGATGGAGCCGGCAGCGCGCGCGGTGCGATCACGACTTTTTGCCGCGCTGAAAGGCTCGAACGGCGCGAGGTGAAGGGCTATTGACATCCTATGGCATGGCCGAAGCCTTTTTCCGGGATGAGCATCGTCAACGCGGCCGCCGTCGGTCGCGACGTCGAGATCACGCGCGCCATCCGCTTCTCCGCCGGGCGGCGCGGCCTGCTCGACGTCTACGCGCCCGCGCACGCGCAAGACGCCCCAATGGTGATCTTCTTCTATGGCGGCGGCTGGGAGACCGGCAACCGTGCTGACTACCGGTTCGTCGCGATGGCTCTGGCCAAGCGGGGCATCGTCACGATCGTGCCGGACTATCGCCTCTACCCCGACGTGCGCTTTCCCGATTTCATCCACGACGGCGCGAAAGCCGTGCGATGGGCGCAACGCAATGCGGGCGAGTTCGGCGCCGATCCCGCCCTGACGTTCCTCGTCGGGCACTCCGCCGGCGCCTACATCGCCACGATGCTCGTGCTCAACGAGGCCAATCTCGACACCCGCGGTCGCTCCGCTCTCGCGGGCATGGTGGGCTTCGCCGGCCCCTACGATTTCCTGCCGCTGCGAAGCGGCACGTTGAAGCGAATCTTCGCGCCAGCCGGCGGCGATCTGACGTCGAGCCAGCCGATCTCCTACGCAAGGGGCGACGCCGCGCCCATGCTGCTGATCACCGGTCTCGCCGACAGCACCGTCAAACCCGACAACACAAGCCGGCTCGCATCCCGGATACGGGCTCTGGGCGGGCAGGCCCAGACGCGCTTCTACAAGCGCATCGACCATAGTTTCATCATCGGCGCCTTCAGCCCGCTCCTGCGACCGCTGGCCCCTTCGCTTGGCGACACCCTCGCCTTCATCAAGACGCGCTCCGACGTCATCCGCCCGAAGCCGGATCTGCCTTACGTCTTCCAGTCCAACCGGCTCGCATGATCCTCACGACGATCGTGGCGGTCGCGCTCGCGCTTTCGGCCGTCATGGCGCTCGCTTGGCTGGTCCAGGACAAGACGCGGAATGCCGGCTGGTCCGACGTGTTCTGGTCCTATGAGATGGGCCTCGGCGGCGTCTTCCTGGCGCTGATCCCGTGGCCTGACGGGCAGATCGCATGGCATGCCCCGGCTCCTCGCCAGTGGCTCGTCGCGATCCTCGTCGCGATTTGGTCGGTGCGCCTCGGTACGCATATCTTACAACGGACACTCGGCGCCTCGAGCGAGGATCCACGCTATGCGGAAATGCGGAGCCAGTGGAAGGACGGCTTTCAGTCGCGACTGTTCTGGTTCCTGCAGCTGCAGGCGCTGGCCGCCTTCGTTCTCGTCCTGTCCGTCGGCATCGCGGCCCACAACCCGGCGCCCGGCATCCGGGCGCCCGATGTGATCGGGGCGCTGGTGCTTCTCGGCGCCATCTTCGGAGAGGGCGCCGCCGACACCGAACTCAAGCAGTTCGCAGCCGAACGGGCGAACAAGGGCAAGATCTGCGACAAAGGTCTGTGGAGCTGGTCGCGCCATCCTAACTACTTCTTCGAGTGGCTCGGCTGGCTGGCCTACCCCATCATCGCGATCAATCTTCGCGGCCAGTACTTTCTTGGCTTCGTCGCCCTCTCCGGGCCGGTCTTCATGTTCGTGCTCTTGCGTTACGTCTCGGGCGTGCCGCCGCTCGAAGATCACATGATCCGCAAGCACGGCGGGAACTTCCGCGTCTACCAGGAACGTGTCAGCGCCTTCTTCCCGATGCCGCCCGGCAAGGACGCGCGATGAACCTGACGGTCAGGGCTCTCGATGCCGCCGAAAGGCTGCCGGTGCCAGATTCGGCGATTCGGGCCGGCATCAAACAGATCATCGACGCGCGGCGGAAAGGCGCCTCGCCGATCGATCCCGATGCCGATTGCGCCTTCGCGCTGTCGATGGACGAGCAGCCGGCCACAAAGCCACTCGCCCCCGGCGATGCGCGGCATCGCGAAGTTCCGTCGCGCTTCTTCGAACTGTGCCTGGGGCCGCGGCGCAAACGGTCCTGCTGCTACTACGAGAGGGCGGCCTCGACGCTGGCAGAGGCCGAGGAGCGCGCTCTGGCGCTCACCTGCGAGCATGCGAGCCTTGAGAACGGCCAACGCATCCTCGAACTCGGGTGCGGCTGGGGTGCCCTGACGCTTTACATGGCCGAGCACTACCCGCGCGCGACGATCCGGGCCGTGGCCGGCTCACAGCGGGAGCGAGAGGCGATCGAGGCGCTGGCGCGCCAGCGCGACATCCGCAACGTCGCCGTCGATGTCGCCAGCATCGCCGAGTTCGATACTCAGGCGCGGTATGACCGCATCGTCTCGGTCGAGTTGTTCGAGCATGTGGCGAAATGGCGCCCTCTGCTCGCGCGCTCAAGCAATTGGCTAAACGTCGACGGCCTGACCTTCCTTCATGTCCACACGCACGTGGATGGGTCCTACCGCTTCGACCGCGACAATGAAGCCGACTGGATCGCACAGCATTTTTTCACCGGCGAGCTGATGCCCGGCCGCACGTTGATCGAGCAGTTCGGCGACATCTACAGCATCGACGAGGTTTGGGAGTGGGATGGGCGGCACTACGCCCGCACCGCTCGCGACTGGCTTGCGCGGTTCGATGCCCAACGCGACGAGATGATGCCGATCCTGACGAAGACCTACGGCGAGGACGCCAAGTTCTGGCTGCGGCGCTGGCGCCTGTACTTCCTGGCGATGGAGGGGCTCTTCGGCTACGAGGAGGGTCAGATCTGGGGCGTCACGCACTATCGGTTGAAGCCGGTGGTCGTGAAGGAAGACGCGGGGCCGGCCTGAGGCTCTCGCGATTGGGATTGGCTCCCGGCGCACAGAACCTGCGCGCGGCTACGCCGTCACGGCGGCGGCCGCCGGTACTTCGAGGGTCCATGCGACGCCCTCGTTCTCGAAGCTGATCGCCGATTTCCCGCCGAGCGCCGTGCCCGCGATCCGGTTCATCACCACGCTTCCGAAGCCCTGCCGGCTCGGCGCCGCCACCGGCGGCCCGTCCTTTTCCGTCCAGGACAGGTGGAGCATACGCGGGCTGGTCTCGGTGATGCGCCAGGCGACGATGACGCGCCCCGTCTCGTTCGACAGCGCACCGTATTTGGCGGCATTGGTCGAAAGTTCGTGAAGCGCGATCCCGATATTCTGCGCCGCTTCCGGTCTCAGCAGGACGTCGGTCCCGTCGAGCACGATCCGGACGCCGAACAGCTCCTCGTAATGCTTCAGCTGCGAGCGGATGAGATCCATCAGCGACGCCCCTCGCCAGTCGACGCTGGAGAGCAGGTCGTGCGAGCCGGCCAGTCCGGCGAGGCGATTGGTGAAGCGCCGCACGAACTCCTCGGGCGTGATCCCGCCCGTCAGCGACTGTCGCGCCATCGCCTGAATGACGGCGAGCAGGTTCTTCGAGCGATGCGTCAGCTCGCGCATCAAAAAGCGGACGTGGTCCTCGCGCTGCTTGTGGGCCGAAACGTCGCGGATGATGAAGGACGAGCCGATCACCTTGCCCTCGGGGGAGCGCATCGGCGCGCTCGTGACCCAGATATCGAGCGGCTCGCCGGTGATGCGCTTCTGCTTCATCTCGAAATCGTGGGCCTCGCCGTCGGCCAGGCGTCGGCGGTACTCGTCGCGTTGATGATCGGCGATGTCGCCGAAGGCGGTCTCGAGCGGCTTGCCGATCATGGCCGAGGCCGAGACGCCGAACAGCCGTTCCGCGCCGGCGTTCCAGGAGGTCGCGTTCCCGGCGAGATCGACGCTGAGGATCGCATCGACCGAGGTGGCGACGATCGATGCGAGTTCGGCGTTGGCGCGCTCGGCGATCTTGCGTTCCGTCACGTCGAGGCTGAGGGAGAGCATCCGCTCCGGCTGACCGCTTTGGGCAATGAAGAAGCGGCCACGCGACGAGATCCAGCGTGTCTCGCCGTCGCGGCGGATGATGCGAAATTCCTTCTCGAAGCTCCGTGTTGTCTGACTATCCAGCGAGAAACCAGCCACCAGCGCGGCGAGATCGTCGGGATGGATGCGTTCAAGCAGGAACGCCGGATCGAGCACCGCTCCCGGCTCGTGCCGCGGAAGATCGAACAGCGTCAAGAAATCGGCCGAGTGGACGAAACTGTTGCTCGGTATCGCCCAGTCGAGAATGGCGAGGCCCGCCGCCTCCTGCGCCAGAACGAGCCGCTCCTCGCTGTCGCGCAGGTCCGCCTCGACCTGCTGCAACCGGAGCAGGGAGCGGACCAAGGTCAGCATCTCCTGCGGATCGATCGGATCGACGAGATAGGCGTCGATGCAGCCCGCGATCTCGACCGGCGCACCCGTGTTCGTGGAAAAGGTTTGGGAGATTTGGAGGATGAACGTCTCCGGGCTCACCGTCTCGATGCGGTGGCAGAGGTCGAGATCGTCGCGGCCGGAGAGATCGGTGTCCAGAATGACGAGCGGCGGCGCCTCGGCGGCGACGTAGGCGATGGCGCCCTCGATGGTCTCGACCTCGGCCACGCTGTGGCCGGCTTGTGTCAGCAACACGGACGTACGCTTACGCCGCGGCTTAGACGTGCCGGCGACCAGGATGGTTTTGACGCTGCTCAACTCTGCGCCCCCGAGCCGCGCCGCACGATCGCCGACCGGCCCCCGCCGGTCAGATCGCGATCGTTATCGCGTCACGCCTATCAGCCTCCACTTCACGGAAGCGCGAGGGGTCTGTCAATTGTGACTTGGTGCAAGAGCCGATGTACAGAAGCCGCGAATGCTCGACTCCGCCTATTCCGAGTTTTGCGCGATCTGCCATGACACGCCCGCGCCGGCACGGAAGCCTTCGGTTCGACCGTCTCGAGGTTCGTCATGTCCTCTCCACGGCGTCGGCTGCCGCGCCCGATCCGATCAATCGGTCATCATCAGTGCCCAGTATGTCTTGAAGCGGGTTCCCGGCGCGTCCGCCGCGGCGATCCCCATGCGCCGCATCTTCGTGTCCAGGAGGTTGAGATTGTGCCCGGGCGAGCGCTCCCATCCGGCGACCGCGGCGTCGGCGCTGGCATAGCCGGCCGAGACATTCTCGACGGCATAGCCCTTGGTATGGCGCGCCGCATCGAGGCGGTGCCCGAGCGGGCCGGCGATTTCGTGACTGAGATGATTGGCGCGCGCCATCGCGTCCGCTTGCGCCTGGGCCAGTTCCATCAGGCCGGGATCGATGGCGACAGGGGACAGGTTGTGCGCCCGGCGGTAGGCGGAAATCCGGTCCTGCACCTCGACCGGGTCGAGGCGGACGACGATTCTCGAATGCTCGACGATCGAGGGAACCGGGCCTTCCGACGACAGGCAGCCGCCTAGGACGAGAGGCGCGACGACGATGAGGGGGGCAAGAAGGCGACGCACGGCATGATCGCGCGACATCGCGGCCTCAGGCGGTCTTGCGCGCGCGGACACGTTCGGCGTCCGGCTGCTTGGAATTGGCACTCAAGATCGACTCCAGCTTGTCCAGCCCGACGATGTTGATCCCCATCGGGTCCGCCGGCGGCCCGTCGAAGAAGCCGTTCACACGGAACTGCTTGCAGATCTCGAAGTAGAGATCGCTCTTGGTGCGCATCGAGCTGTCGACCTCGGCGACGAAGCAGAACAGATTGAAGGTCATCTGCGTCGCCGTCAGATTCATGAAGCGGACTTGCGGCGAAGGCAGCGAGAGCACGTTCTCGTTGTCGCGTGCGATGGCGATCAGGTTCTCGCGCACTTTGTCCGGATCGGCGGTGATGTGGGCGGAGATCTCGATCGTGAGGCGTCCGACATTGTCCGTGCGCATCAGGTTCTTGACGATGCCGCTAACGAGGTTCGAGTTCGGCACGATGACCGAGGCACGGTCGAACGTCTCGATCTCGGTCGAGCGCACGTTGATACGGCGCACGTAGCCCTGATCGGTGCCGACCACGATCCAGTCGCCCACGCGCACGGCACGTTCCCACAGCAGGATCAGGCCCGAGACGAAGTTGTTGACGATCGACTGGAGGCCGAAACCGATGCCAACCGATAGGGCGCCGGCGACGATCGCGAGCTTCTGGAAGTCGACGCCGAGGTTGGCGGCCGAAAGACCGAGCGCGAGCATGAATCCGGCGTAGCCGAGGCTCGTCTTGATCGAGTTGCGCAGACCGGAGTCGAGACGCGTCTCGGGGAGGTAGCGATGCTCCAGCCAGTTCTGCACGCCTCGCGTGGCGCCGAGCACGAGGAGGAAGATGAAGAGGGCGACGACGATCCCTTCGAGCGAGATCGTGAGACCGCCGACCTTGAAGCCGAAGAAGATCGCGTCGACGTTGCCGGCGATGTCGGTCGACTGCATGCCCCAGGGCGAGACGACGATGATGCCGGCGACGACCATCAGGCCGAGCCGCGCGAGGCCCGAAAGCAGGATCGACACCTGCCCCAGCGTGTCGCGGCGCAGGCCCACCGTATAGATGAGCGTGCGCCCGACGAAGGCGGTCGGCTTGAAGCCGAGTTCGCAAGCCTTGTCGATAAATCGGACCAGAAGGAAGAGGACCGCGCCGGTCGCCGACACGAGAACGATCTGGTCGACCAGAAAGCTCGCGAGCGGGCTGAAGCCGATCAGCACCGCCGCCGCGATCACGAGGATGAGCGCGAAGGCGACGCCGCGAACGAGCCCGTACCACTCGCGACGCTGCGGCGGCGGCGTCTTATCGGAAGCGGGGTTGCTGGCTTCGGGGAGGTCGCCGAGGTCGAACAGCGCGACGGCGAGTGCGAGGGCCACGAGAAGCGCCCCGATGCCGCGCGCCGCGATCGAGTACTGCACGTGAGCGACGATCGCGAAGTTCATAGCCTCGATAAACTTGGTCGCGGAGACGATGACCGCGACGCCAACGGCGATGCGCACGAGCTTCTCGCAGGTCGCATCGTCGAGATCGATCAGCCGCAGTCGCGAATGGCTCGGCTGCAGCAGGCCGCGCGACAGACCGGCCGCCAGCGCGATGCGGATGATGCCGAGTTGGATCGCCGCGAAGATCGGCATCACGCTCTCGTTCGAGACCGCGGCGAAGGAGAAGACGTAGACCACCCCGTACATGATCGCGATCATCGGCACGCTGACGCTGAGCGTCGTCCAGCAGGCGGCCAGGATCTTCTGCCACGTGCCGGGCGCGGTGCTGCCGGGCACGGAGCTGGCGGACGCGGAGCTGGCGGGCGCATCGGCCGTCCCAGCAGCAGCGCCGACGGTCTCGCGCTTCAGCACGCGCCTGAGAAGGATGGTGAACGGCAGGTAGAGCGCGAGGACGACGAAGACCGCGATCCAGAACGCGATCAGCTCGCCGCCGGAAAGGCTGCGGTTGAACGCGGCGATCCAATCGTCGAAGAGGCCCTTGATCTCGGCCAGGTGCGCCGGGGTCCCCGCCGCCACCGCCAGCCACAGCTGCGGGACGAGGATGCTCTCCGACCTTTGGAACAGCGAGCGCGCGAAGAGCTCGCGTTGGCGCATGCCGATGAAGGTCTGCAGCTGCCGCGCCTGGATCTGAAGCGCCTTCGCGCGCTTCAGCAGGTCGTCGCTGCCGGTGTAGGCGGCGTCGAACGTGTCGCGCTGCTTGGCGGTGTCGGCGCTCTCCGGCGCCGCGTTGGCGTCGGGCTTGGGGCCGAGCTGGTCGACGCGGGCCTTCATCGCCGCCGTGCGCGCCGTCAGGCGTTCGACGATCGCCTGAAGCTTCGTCACCAGAGGGGCGGTCTCGCCCGCCAGGATCCCGAGTCGCTTCTCGTCACGGGTGGCGGAATCGACACCGTTCTGGATCTCGGCGAGCGGATTGGCGATGGCATCGATCGCGGCGCCGACCTGCTTGTCCGTCTCGCTCGGAGGCGTCGGCTGGCGCGGCGACGCCGGGTTCCGGGCAGGCGGCTGGTCGTTCGGAGGCGCCTGCTTCGTCGCCGTGGGCGCCGGCTCGGGAGCTTGCGCCTCGGCGAAAGCCGCCGAAGCCGCCATCAGGACGCCGATCAACAGGTGAATAAGGCGGATCGGTCGTGACATGCAGCTGTTTGGGCTCGTGGCAGACGACGCGACCCATCGGCCGCGCGGCGCGCTTTAGGCGTCCTAAATTCGGTTTTGTTGCGGCGCCGCGGCAACGGCCGCGTCACGGGTGTTCCGGGTAAGGATGGGAAGCGCCTTGGTAATCAATCACATGGGTCTGACCGGCCGGGTCCGTGCGGAGGTAATCCGGACCGACCGGCGACTTGCCGTAACCGCCGGGAATATCGAGCATGTATTGCGGCTGACAAAGGCCCGACAGCGTGCCTCGCAGCGCCCGCACCAGCGCCTGCCCCTCGGGTACTGACAGTCTGAAATGGGCGGTACCCGGCGCCAGATCGGGGTGGTGCAGATAGTAAGGCTTGATCCGAGCCTCGACGAAGCCGCGCATCAGCGCCGTCAAAGTGGCGACATCGTCGTTGACGCCGCGCAGCAGCACGCTCTGGCTGACGAGCACGAAGCCGGCGTCGCTCAGCCTGGCGCAGGCCTGGAGCGCGGCCGGCGTCAGCTCGCGCGGATGATTGGCGTGGATGGCGACGTAGACCGTCTTGGCCGAAGCGCGCAGCGCCGCGACGAGCGCGCCCGTGACCCGGTCCGGCGCCGCCACCGGCACCCGCGTGTGGACACGCAAAATGCGCACGTGCGGGACCGCCGCCAAGGCCTCGCACACCGCCGCCAGCCGCCGCGGCGAGGCGGCGAGCGGGTCGCCGCCGGAGAGGATCACCTCCCAGATCGCCGGCGTCGCCGCGATGTAGGCGAGCGCCGCGCCGAGCGCCTTGCGCGACAGCGCGCTCGGCTGGCCGGGGCCAACCATCTCCCGGCGGAAGCAGAACCGGCAGTACACGGCGCAGACGTGAAGCAGTTTCAGTAGCACGCGATCGGGGTAGCGATGCACGATGCCATCGCACGGGCTGTGCGCCGCATCGCCAATCGGATCGGCGCGCTCCTCGGCCGTTGTCAGAAGCTCGCGCGCGTCGGGCACGAATTGCCGGGCGATCGGATCGGCCGGATCGCGGCGGTTGATCAGCGCCGCCAAGGCCGGCGTCAGCGCCACCGCGTAGCGCGCCGCGACCGCGTCGACCGCCTCGTCGGCACCGGGCGCGATCAGGCCGCGCGCCGCGAGCGCGCCGGCGTCGCGCAGCGTCGGCCCGCTCAAGCGCCCGCCCTTGCGACGGGTGCCCACAGCACGTCCTCGATGGTCGCCGCACCGGTCGCCAGCATGACCAGGCGGTCGAAGCCGAGCGCGATGCCGCAAGCCGGCGGCATCCTCGCCAAGGCCTCGAGGAAATCCTCGTCGATCGGGTAGGCCTCGCCGTAGATGCGGCGCCGCTCGGCTTCGTCCGCTTCGAAGCGGCGGCGCTGCTCGGCGGGATCGCGCATCTCGTCGAAGGCATTGGCGAGCTCGACCCCGCAAGCATAGAGTTCGAACCGATCCGCGAAGCGGGGGTCGTCCGCGCAGGGCCGGGCCAACGCCGCCTCGCTTATCGGGTAGCGCGTGAGAAAGGTCGGCCGCTCGAGGCCGAGCTTCGGCTCGACGACCGCGCTGTGGATTTTGCTGAAAAGATCGGACCAGCCGTCGTCGTCGGCCACCCGCAAGCCGAGCGCGCCTGTCGCGGCCGCGAAGCGCGTCAAGGCATCCGGATGCGGCGGCAGCATCGGCTCGAGGTCGAGCCCCGCGTAGCGGCGAAACGCGTCGACGACGCTGACGACCTCTGGAGGGGCGAAGGCGTCGACCGCAAGCCCGCGATGGGCGAGCACCCGCGTTCCCGCCGCATCCGCGGCAAGCCTCAGGAGCGTGGCGCAGTCGCCCATGAGATCGTCGAGCGAGCCGCCGGCCCTGTACCATTCGAGCATGTGGAATTCCGGATGATGCAGCCGGCCGCGCTCGCGATTGCGGAAGACCGGGCCGAGCGTGAAGAGTCGCGACAGCCCCGCCGCGAGGAGCTTCTTGCAGCCGAACTCCGGCGACGTGTGCAGGTAGAGGCGTTGAGGGGCGCCGTCATCGCCGACAAGCTCGGTCGCGAAGGCCGCGACATGCGTCTCGTTGCCGGGTGAAACCTGGAGGACGGGCGTCTCCACCTCGTCGAAGCCCTGGGCCAGGAAATGGCCGCGGATCGCCGACTTGATCCGCGCCCGCGCCCGCAACACCGGCCATCGCGACCCCGTTTCGTCCGGCCGCCACCAGGACAATGGTTCATCCATTCTTTATTTCGCTTGATCCGCATCGGCCACAGGGGCTAGCCAAAGGTCAAACGCGACGGCCGCTCGAGATCAGCCGCATCTCGCCCGACGGGCGATCATCAACAGGATCGAATTCGTGAAAGTCATTGCCAGTTCTATCCGCAAAGGCAACATCCTCGAGCGCGATGATGGGCAGCTCTACGTCGTGTTGACGGCCGAAAGCTTCCATCCGGGCAAGGGTACGCCGACGACGCAGATTGACATGCGCCGGCTGTCGGACGGCGTGAAGACGACGGACCGCTACAAGACGACGGAGCAGGTCGAGCGTGCCTTCGTCGAGGACGCCAACTTCTCCTATCTTTACCAGGATTCCGACGGCTACACGTTCATGAACCAGGAGACTTACGACCAGGTCATCGTACCCAAAGAGGTGCTCGGCAACCAGGCGGTCTACCTGCAGGAAGGCATGCTGTGCATCGTCTCATTGTTCAACGGAACGCCGGTCGGCATCCAGTTGCCCGCGCGTGTGACGTTGGACATCGTCGAGACGGAACCCGCGATGAAGGGCCAGACCGCGTCCTCATCCTACAAACCTGCCAAGCTGTCGAACGGCGCCCGCATCATGGTGCCGCCGCATATCGCGGCCGGCACCCGTGTCGTCGTCCAGACCGAGGACGGCTCCTATGTCGAGCGGGCCAAGGACTGACGGTCAGCGCGGTCGTTCGAGTTCGCAGTCGATGATGGAGGCGAGTTCACCGATCGCTTTGGGGGCATCGACAGGCGGCGTGTAAATCTTGCCGAGCTTGCGCCCGATCACGCCCGCCGACGTCATTCCAGCCCTGAAGCCGACGGTGTCCGGCGTCTCGAGCCGTGCTTCGCCCTCGTCGAGCTCCGCACCTGTTTGTCTTTCGTCAAATCCGCGCATCTTTGGTTCCCAACGGTGTAACGCCGCCGCATCGGTCCGGTGTGTGTGATTTGACAGAGAACCAGAAAAAGACACAAATTGTTCCAGATCTCATGAAAGTTTGTGTTGTCGTTGATTTTGCGGCGGTTTCCAGCTTCCAAGCGATCGGTAAACGGAGCCTTACAGTCGCGCGAGTTCAGGTCAGCCGAGCAGATCGACGAGAGCTGGAATGAGCGGCTCATCGGCCGGCGGCATCGGGATCGAGCGTAGATCGCGCGGGAACAGCCAGCGCAACGTCTGGCCCTCGCGCGGCTGGGCGAAACCATCCCAGCGGCGGCAGACATAGAGCGGCATCAGCAGATGCATGTCGGGATAGGCATGGCTGGCGAAGGTCAGCGGCGCCAGGCAAGTCTCGGACACCATGATGCCGAGTTCCTCCTCGAGCTCGCGGATCAACGCCGCCTCCGGCCGCTCGCCCGCCTCGGCCTTACCGCCGGGAAACTCCCAGAGTCCGGCATGCGCCTTCCCCTGCGGGCGCTGACTGACCAGCACGCGACCGTCGCCGTCCGCCAGCGCCACGGCGACGACGAGCACGAGGCGGATCACCCGGTCCTCCGCGTCAGGACCGGTAGTCGCCGTTGATCGCGATGTATTCCTTGGTGAGATCGCAGGTCCAAACCGTCGCCCTTCCCTTGCCGATGCCGAGGTCGACCTTGATCGGCACGTGCGGCTCGCGCATCAGCGTCGACACCCGGGCCTCGTCATAGGCCGGGTCGCGCAGCCCCTTGTAGGCGACGCGGGTCCCTCCGAACCAGATGGCGAGGCGATCGCGATCAGCCTTCTCGCCGGCCTTGCCGACGGCCATGACGACGCGTCCCCAGTTGGCGTCCTCGCCGGCGACGGCCGTCTTCACGAGCGGCGAGTTGGCGATGGAGAGCGCGATGCGCTTTGCCGCCGCGTCGCTTTCCGCGCCTTCGACGGAGATCTCGATGAACTTGCGGGCGCCCTCGCCGTCCTTCACCACCTGGTGGGCGAGATTGAGCAGCAAGGCGTCGAGCGCGGCCCTGAAGCCCTTCAGCCTGCGGTCGGCGGGATTCAGGATCTTCGGCGCACCGCGCTTGTCCGCCGCGCCCGTCGCGAAGAGCAGCAACGTATCGGAGGTCGAGGTATCGCTGTCGACGGTGATCGCGTTGAAGCTCCCCTTCACGCTCGCGCCGAGCATCGCCTGAAGCGCGGGCGCCGCGATCGGCGCGTCGGTGAACACGAAGGCCAGCATGGTCGCCATGTCGGGCGCGATCATGCCGGCCCCCTTGGCAATGCCGGTCAGGGTCACCGAGACGCCGCCGAGGGCGGCGGTCGCCGTCGCCACCTTCGCGAAGGTGTCGGTCGTCATCATCGCCTTCGCGGCATCGTGGATGCCGCCGGGACGCGCCGCGCCGACGAGGGTGCCGAGCACGCCGTCGAACTTGCGGGCATCGAGCGGCTCGCCGATCACACCCGTCGATGCGACGAAGACCTGCTTCGCCAAGGCGCCGGTCGCGGCGGCAGCAAGCTTGGCGGTGAGCGCCACCGCCCCTGCCCCCATTTTGCCGGTGAAGGCGTTGGCATTGCCCGAATTGACCACCAGCGCCCTGGCCTGGCCGCCCGCGAGCTTGGCGCGGCACCAGTCGACCGGTGCCGAGGGGCATTTCGAGGCCGTGAACACACCCGCCACCTGCGTGCCCTTGTCGAACAAGACGAGCAGCACGTCCGTCCGACCCTCGTAGCGGATGCCGGCGGCTCCCGTCGCGAAGCGCACGCCGTCGACCGCTGGCATGTCGGGCACGGCGGTCGGAGCGAGCGGGGAAATGGTCATCGGGACGCCTTTCAGCAAAGCGCCGGAGATGTGCTGGAGCGCGCCGGGAGCGTCAAGCTCGAAAGCCGGCAACAGGCCGGCTCGCGTGGGAAGCGACGCTGGCCTAAGGGGTTGCCGGCAGGCGCGGCGCGCGGCGCGGTCCGGCGCCCCTTGCCGCCGGGGTGTCGCGCACCGCCTCCTTTGTATCCACGTCGCCGTGCACGACCCTCACCTGGCACGTCTCGCAGCAGAACACCTTGCGCGCGGTCATCGCGAACTGCCGGACCGGACCGTCGCAGCGGGGGCAAACCTGTTTCTTGAAGATGTTGGTGCGCGCGCCGTAGCGGGTCTTGCCGCGCATCGCTCCGTCGACGGTGATGATCGCCTTCTGCGCGACGCCGATGCGCAGCAGCGCCGCCGAATCGGCCCAGAAGGCGTCGAACGCCCCGCGCGTCAAGTCGCGCCCCTCGGTCCGAGGATGGATGCGCTGCCGCCACAGGATCTCGGTGCGGTAGATGTTGCCGAGTCCGGCGATCACCGCCTGGTCCATCACCAGCTGGCCGATCGGCGCCCGGCTTCTGGCGATGCGGCTCCACGCCGCCTCGGGATCGGCGTCGTCGCGCAGAACGTCCGGCCCGAGCCGCGCCATCAGCTTGGCGACGGCGGCCAAATCGAGCACCTCGCAGGCGGTCGGCCCATTGCAATCGACGACGTGGGTCGCAGTCTCCATGCGGATGCGCACCGCTCCCTTCGGCTCCGGTGCCGGCAGCTTCGCCTTGCGGAACTTGCCGTAGAGCCCGAGGTGGACGTGCAAGGTGTCGCCGCCGGCGAAGCGGTAGAACAGATGCTTGCCGTAGGCTTCCACCGCCATGCAGCGTCGCCCGTCGATCAGCGCCGCGCCCTCGAAAAAGCGTCCCTGCGGCGAGGAAACGGCGACGAGCTTGCGCCGCAGCATCGGCGTCTGGTCGCGCGCCTCGCGATGGATCGTATGACCTTCCGGCACGCCCTGTCCCAACCTCTCGATAGGCAAATCCCGTCCCATGAAACGTCGGCGAAACCCAGCGCGCCCTGTGACGCACGCCCGCCGATCAGGCCGGGTTGCCGGCGGCCCCGCTCTCCGGCCGGGCGTCGGCGCCAAGCAGGCTCTCGGCCATCTCGTCGAGGTCCTCGAGGTGGTCGACGATGCGCGACCAGGACTCTCCGGTGTCCTCGCGGCCCATTTCGTGCCCGAGCAGGCTGTCGAGCGCGTCGATCCTGTTCCACGGAAGGTCGGGACGCTTCGCCTTCAGGTCGGCCGGAAGCTGCCGTACCGCCTCGGCGATGATCGTGAGGGAATGCTGCATCGCCTTGCGCATCGGCCAAGCGGCGAGCGTGCCGGAATTCGCATCCTCCGTGTAATGGTGGACGGCGGTGATCTCCTGGCGGATGCCGGCAAGCCAGACGCGGGTTGCAGGATCGATCATGGGGTGGGTTCCTCTCACAGCCGATGCCGGCGCCGAGGCGGAACCTTAACGCACGCCGGGCCGCCGCAGGAACTCGCCACTCGATGGAGGGGCGGCGCGGAAGCGCTCAGGGTTTGGTCGCGTCGATGCCCTTGTCGCGAAGCTGCTGCTTGGCTTCGTCCGTCTTGTCCGAGGCGACCCCCATGGCGGCAAGCACGGCGGCGGCCTTGGTGAACTGGATCTTGCGGTAATCGACGATCTCGACCCGGTTGCCCCATGGGTCGAGGAAGTCGAGGAAGCCGCCCGGCAGGATCCGGCCGCCGGCCGCCTCGACCAGCGGGCGCACGGCATCGCGATCGTCGACGACGAGGCCGAAATGGCGCTCCGGCGTGGCGGACGGGCGATCGGCGGTCTCGCTCATCGCCAGGAACTGGTCGCCGAGACCGATGAAGGCATGTCCCGGAGCGCGGCCCCGGAGCGTGAAGGTGAAGATCCTGCCGTAGAAATCGAGCGCCGCATCGACGTCTCCGACCTCGATGGCGACGTGATTGATGCCGACGAGTTTCGGCCTCTGCATCGTCATGCGGACTCTCCCGGCGCCGGAGCCGGTCGGCCGACGCCGGCGGATCAAGCTTAACACGCATCTGGTGTGGACACAGCGCTCCCGACGATGGACGGAGTCGCGCGAATCCACGAGCGTGCCCCCGCGGATCGCAGGGTGGACGCTCGTAACGAGCGAGGTTGATCGACCAAGCCACCTTGTGATTCATTCGCGGCGCGCCGGCGAATCGGAAGCCGGCGGCTCATCGACGAGCGGCCTTTCGAGTTGCGTGAAACCGCGTTCCGTTCAAACGGCGCCGGGGCGGAAGCCTTAGCGCGCCCCTATCGAGGCCATGGAATGTCGCTTTCGCACATCGAAGCCGGAGTTACCCGCACCGAGAACCCGGTCGACATCATCGAGCGGCTTGCCGCGCTGAACGACTGGTCCTTCGACCGTGACGAAGAAGACGAGATCGCCATCTCGGTCGCCGGCGGATGGACCGATTACAGCGTCGCCTTCACCTGGCTGCAGGACATGGAGGCGATGCACGTCGCCTGCGCCTTCGACCTCAAGGTGCCGGCCGCGCGCAAGGCCGACATGCAGGACCTCGTCTCGCTCATCAACGAGCAGATGTGGATCGGCCATTTCGACATCTGGCCTTCGGACGGCGTCATCATGTTCCGCCACGCTTTGCTGCTCGCAGGCGGCGCCGAACTCAACGCGCGCCAGTGCGAGAGCGTGCTGACCTCGGCGGTGCTGGCCTGCGAGCGCTACTACCAGGCCTTCCAGTTCGTGGTCTGGGCCGGCAAGAACGGTCGCGACGCCCTCGATACCGCGATGATCGAGACGCGCGGCGAAGCTTGAGGCCGAATCGGATGGATTTGGCCCGATGAGCAAGGTCTGGCCCGGTTCTTTGGTGCTGGCGGGGGCCGGCACGATGGGATCCGCGCTGCTTCGCGGCTGGCTGACCGGCGGGCTCACAGCGCTCGCGATCCACGTCGTCGATCCCGCGGCCGAAGCGGAGACGCTGCGCTTCTGCCGCGAAGCCGGCGTGGGCATGGGGCCGCCGCCCTCCCCGGCCGACGTCCTTGTGCTGGCCGTGAAGCCGCAGACCATCGCCGCCGCGCCGGGCGCCTTCGCGTCGCTCGCCGGTCCGAACACGCTGGTCGTCTCGATCCTCGCCGGCACGACCTTGAAGAGCCTGCGAGCCGCCCTTCCAACCGCTGCCGCCATCGTGCGCACGATGCCGAACCTGCCGGCCGCGGTCGGCCGCGGCACCACCGCCGCCGTCGCGGAGGCCGGCCTCTCGCCGGAGCGCCGCGCCATCGCCGAGACCCTGCTCCGCGCCGTCGGCCTGGTGGAATGGCTCGACGAAGACCTGCTCGACGCCGTTACCGCCGTCTCCGGCTCCGGGCCGGCCTATGTGTTCTACCTCGCCGAATGCCTCGCCGAGGCGGGCGCCGAGGCGGGCCTGCCGCCCGACGTCGCCGGCCGCCTGGCGCGCGCCACCGTCGAGGGCGCCGCCGCTCTCATGGCGCAGCAGCAGGACCGCACGCCGGCGCAGCTGCGCGAGGCGGTGACCTCGCCGGGCGGCACCACGGCGGCCGCGCTCGACACGCTGCGGGCGAACGACGGTTGGCGGCAGATCATGATCCGCGCCGTCGCCGCCGCGAAGGCGCGCGCCGGGGAACTCGGCAATTAGCCGGCCTTCTCCAAGCCGACAGTCGCTTCGGCGCCGATGGCGTTGCAACAAAGTGTTGCGCGATATGACTTGCGGCGCGCACGGACGCTCGCCTAAACCGGTGGCATCGGCAGTATGAGTGCGGCAGCGTCCGTAGAGACCAAGGCAAACGCATGACGGCGACGGACCACGGCTTCTCGATCGAGGCGGACCGACTCTCGGCATCGCCGAGGCTGTTCGAGAACGCGCTCCTCGACAAGCTGTCGCGCGTGCACTGGTCGGTGCCGCTGTTCGTCTATGGCCCGATCATCGTCGCGCTCTGCGCCTATTCCACTACGATCGTCACACCGACGGCCGTCATCGCGATGCTGGCGCTCGGCTACCTGATCTGGACGCTGATCGAGTATTTCGGCCATCGCTACCTGTTCCACTGGGAATTCCCCGGCGAGTTCGGCAAGCGCTTGCACTTCCTCATCCACGGCGTGCACCACGATCATCCCAACGATCCGCTGCGCCTGGTGATGCCGATCCTGTTGTCTGGCCCGATCATGATCATCGCCTGGTTCGTGGCCCGGCTGCTGTTCGGCGCGACCCTGCGTTACCCGGGCCTCGCCGGCTTCATTCTCGGCTATCTCGTCTACGACATGGTGCACTACTACAGCCACCACGCCCGGCCGAAGTCGAAGCTCGGCCTCACGCTGCGCCGGCTGCACCTGATGCATCACTTCCGCGACCACGACAAAGGCTTCGGCGTCAGCGCGCCCTACTGGGATGTCGTGTTCGGCACGGCGGAGCGCCGGCGCGGCTGAAGCTCTGCTGGCACGACCCGCAAACACCCGCAAACAAGCCGATCTCGACGCCGCGCAAAGGTTGGCTTACTGAGCTCGCTTGCGACGGCGGTGCCCGGTCCTTGCCGGTCCGGCGCCCCAACGCGCGCACGGATGTGATCGCGGCTTTGGAGATTGCCCGCATGGAACACGGCGAGGGTGGAGCCTCCGGCGCGGCCACGCCGGAACCCGAGGGCAAACTCGTCGAGCGGGTCGCGTCGCTCGAAAGCGGCTTCGCGACGATCGCCGATTTGGTGATCGACAACCGTACCTTGCGGGACAATGCCCGCAGCGACTATCGCGTCCTGTTCGGCGCGATCATCGCCTCCGCGCTCGGGATTGCCGGGCTCATCGCCCGGGTGGCCACGCGGTATTAGGCGGCGGCTAGCTTCGTTCGCCTCGTGGGGAGCATTCGGGGCGCCGTTCCGGGGCGAGCCTCAGACGAGCACCCGGAAGCGGCGTGCTTCCCTTTCACCGTGGCGAAAAGGGCGGGGTTGACGAGCAGTCCTCGAAGCAGGCCTTTAATCTCAGCCCTTGCTCGAGGCCGGCAACGGCCCGCGGGTCACGTCGAGCCCGATCGATGCCGGCAGCTTCACCGCACCGCCGCCTGCCGCCGCCTGATAGATCGCCGCCATCACCTTCATGTCCTGGAGGCCTTCCTCGCCCGGCGTGTGCGGCTCCTGGTTCTTCACGATCGCCTCGGCAAAGGCGTCCATCTCGGCGGCGAACTGGTTTTTCGGTGTCCAAACGCGCTGCTCGCGGGCGTCGGCCCCGCCGGCCTTGTGGCCGATGTGCATGACGAGGCCGTTGTAGGCGAATGCCGGATCGAGGCCGAACCAGCCGTCGGTCGCCATGCAGCGCAGCTGGCGGTCGCCGTGAAAGCTGTAGCCCGACGCCCCCGTCGCGAGCACGCCGGACGGGAAGCGCAGCGTGAAGGTTGCGATGTCCTCGATTTCGCGGAACCTCGGGTCGTCTTTCGGCTGGGTCAGCTGCCCGGTCACCTCGACCGGCTCCTCGCCGGTGATGTAGCGGAAGGCGTTGAAGCAGTAAATGCCGACGTCCGGCAGCGACCCGCCGCCCGACATCGCCTTGATTTGCCGCCACTGCCCATCGGCGGCGTCGTTCTGGCCGTTGACCGCGTTGATGAAGCGCAGCTCGCCGAAGGTCTTCTTGCGCGCGATGTCGATCAGGGCGCGATGGGTGGCGTTGTACTGCAGGCGGTAGGCGATCATCAGCTTGCGGCCAGCGTCGCGGCAGGCTCTCACCATGCGCTCGGCCTCGGCGACGCTCGCCGCCATCGGCTTCTCGCAGAGCACGTGCTTGCCGGCGGCCGCCGCCCGCTCCGTATAGTCCGCGTGCATCGCGTTCGGCAGCACGATGTAAACGATGTCGACGTCGGGGTTGTTCTTGATCTCGTCGAAGTTCTTATAGTCGTAGATGTTCTTGTCCGGCACGCCGTGCTCGCGCGCGGCCGCCATCGCCTTGTCGCGGTGGCCGCTGACGAGGGCGGTGAGCTTGACGCTCGCCGCCGTGCCGAAGCCGGGCAGGATCTGCTCCAGCGCCAGATGGCCGATGCCGACCACGGCGACGCCCAGCCTTTGCCCCGGCGGCATCGGGTTGGCGATGGTCTCGCCGCCCTCGCTGCTGTCGTGCAGCGGCGGCAACACCACCTTGCCGTCGTTGACGGCGCCGTAGAGGTCCTGCGGCTGCTCCTGCTGCGCCGTCGCGGCTCCCGGCACGATCAGGCCGGCGGCCGTGACGCCTGCGGATGCGGCGAGGATGGTGCGGCGGGTGAGATCGGTCATAGCGGGGCTCCAAGCGCCGGCGGAGCTCCGAGCGCGGTCGGCATCAACGGACCTGCCGCCGTCCCGTTCGCGCCCGCGTCATCACGGCAGCGCGAAGGAGCACGACGCGAGCGCAACCTGCCGCTATCGCGTCGGGCGCCGCAGCAGATCCCGCACCGCCTGCCTGCCTCCGGCCCAGGTGACCTCCCGCGTGGTCCAGGCGGCGGCCCAGGCGGCGAGCAGCACGCCGTCGCGCAGGACGAAGGCGAGCGGCGCCCAAAGCGAGAGCGGCCAGCGCTTCCACGCGGTGAACGCGAGCTCGGCGAGGAACCAGCCGGCGAGCGTGAGAACGAAGCCCTCGCCTGCGCCGAGCCCGGCGAGCGACGCCGCCACCGCGCCCGCGATCGCCGCCGGCAGCGGGCAGGCGACCGGCTCGAAGGCGAAGCTCGCCGGCTCCTCGGCACGGCGGATCACCGCCCAGCGCGCCTGGCGGGCGTAGACGTCGCGCAGGCTGCGTGCGCCGATCTCCTGGTCGACGGTGGTCTCCGCGAAGACGGTGCGCAGGCCCTGCGCCGCGAAGCTTTTCGCCAGCGCGCTGTCCTCGGCGATCGTGTAGCCCATCGCCGCGATGCCGCCGGCCCGCGCGAGATCGGAGCGCCGGAACACCATCACCTTGCCGACCCCGAAGCCCTTGCCGGCGGCCGACGCGGTCAGCAGCAGACGGGCATCCCGGTTGACGATGGCGACTTCGACCTCGCCGGCGACCGTCTCCGCGCGGACCGCGACGGGCACCGCGCAGACCAGGCCGACCTCAGGGGCGAGACTGCGCAGCATCACCCGCATAGTGTCGGCGCAGAACGAAATGTTCGAATCCTTGATCACCACGACGTCGTGCGCCGCCGCCGCGAGCGGGGCGGCCAGCGCATCGAGTTTCGGGCTCATCGCGCCGGAGCCGGGCGAGTGCAGGATGCGGAGCGGCACCGCCGCGGCGGCGGCCAGATCGCGCACGACCGAGAGCGCCGGTGATTCGCGCTCGGCTGCCCCGACGATCACTTCGTAATCCGGGTGATCCTGCGTGAAGGCGGAGGTTTGCGCCCGGGCGAAGCCGGGATTGTCCAGTTTGACGGGAAGAAGCAGCGAGACCGGCGGCGTCAGTGCGCTGCTCGCCCGCCGACGCTGGATGCGCGGCTGCAACAGTGCGCCGAAAATCGAGGTGCCTAGAACCGAAAGCGCGACGATCCACCAGAGCGCGGCCATCACCTCGATCAGCATCCTCCAGTGCATCACAGCCTTCGCCGCCGCCGTTCTACGAGGGAACAGCGCCTAGCGTGTCCGGACGCGGAAAGCGAGCCGCGCGAAAGCGGTGTCAGCCGGTGACAGGAAGCGCAACAAAAGGTGAGAGCGGGCGCGATGGTGCCGGGCGCGTTGACGGAATAAGCCTTGAACTCCGGTGAGCGGCTACGAGGGGTCCGATCATCCACACGTCCTCAACATCGCGCGATCGCGCTCTCCCGCCCACGCACGCTCTCCCGCCAACGAAGGAGAGGACGCCTTGAGCGACCGCCTAGCGGCAGACGCGAAGGGATCGCGTCGTTCGACGGTAGACGTTCTCCGCGCCATACCCGCGCCGACAACTGTCGTGGGCAAAACCACGCTCGCCGACAAATACGATCTCGCCAAGGACCGCATCTTCGTGTCCGGCGCGCAGGCGGTCGTGCGGATGCTGCTGATGCAACGCGCCATCGACGCGCGCGCCGGCCATCGCACCGCCGGCTTCGTCTCCGGCTACCGCGGTTCGCCGCTCGGCCGCATCGACTCGAACCTGGTTGGCGCGAAGGCCGAGCTCGAGGCCGCCGATATCCGCTTCGAACCGGGCCTCAACGAGGATCTCGCGGCGACAGCCATTTGGGGCGCCCAGCAGGCCGAGATGCGCGGCGAGGGCAAGTACGACGGCGTGTTCGCGCTGTGGTACGGCAAGGGGCCCGGCGTCGACCGCTCCGCGGACGCCTTGCGCCACGCCAATCTCGCCGGCACCTCGCCGCTCGGCGGCGTGCTGGCGCTGATGGGCGACGATCATTTCGCGGAATCCTCGTCGACCGCGCACCAAAGCGAGTACATTTTCGCCGACATGATGATGCCGATCCTGGCGCCGGCCGGCGTGCAGGAGCTTGTCGACTACGGTCTGATCGGCATCGCGATGAGCCGCTACACCGGCACCTGGACCGGCCTGAAGTGCGTCAAGGAGGTCATCGAGTCGACCGCCTCGATCGAGGCGCCCGTCTCGCGCACGCTCCCGGTGATCCCCGCCGACCACGTGCTGCCGCAAGGCGGCCTCAACATCCGCCCGCGCGACGGGGTGCTCGACCAGGACGAGCGGCTCACCCGCCACAAGTTCGCGGCGATCCTCGCCTTTTTGCGCGCCAACAGGCTCAACACGACCGTCCTCTCCGGGGGCGCCAGGCCCCGGCTCGGCATCGTGGCCTCCGGCAAGGCCTATCTCGACGTGCGCCAAGCGCTCGACCTCCTCGGCCTCAATGAGGTGGCGGCGAACGCCTTCGGCCTGCGGCTCCTCAAGCTCGGCTGCCCGTGGCCGGTCGAACCGTCCGACCTGCGCGCCTTCGCGGCCGGGCTCGAGACCATCATGGTCGTCGAGGAGAAGCGCCCGCTGATCGAGGCGCAGGTTCGCGAGTTGCTCTACGACGCGCCGTATCGTCCGCTCTGCATCGGCAAGAAGGACGAGGCCGGCGAGCCGCTGTTTGCGTCCAGTGCGCCACTCGACGGCACCGCGGTCGCGCTGGCGATCGGCCGTCGGTTGCTCGCGTCCCGCGCGGACGGGGCGCTCGCGGCGCGGCTCGAGGCGCTGGAGGCGGTGCACGCCGCCTCCGAGCGGATCACCGAGATCGCGACGCGCGCGCCGACCTTCTGCTCGGGCTGTCCACACAATTCCTCGACCAAGATCCCGGACGGCGCGCGCGCCTACGCCGGGATCGGCTGCCACTTCATGGTGCAGTCCATGGACCGCGACACCGAGGGCTACACGCAGATGGGCGGCGAGGGCGCCAACTGGATCGGCGAGGCGCCGTTCTCGACCCGCGGCCACGTCTTCCAGAACCTCGGCGACGGCACCTACAATCATTCCGGCACGCTGGCGATCCGCTGGGCGGTCGCCGCCAAGACCACCATCACCTACAAAATCCTCTTCAACGATGCCGTCGCGATGACCGGCGGCCAGTCGCACGAGGGCGGCCTCACCGTCGAGCGCATCGCTCGCCAGTGCGCCGCGGAAGGGGTTGCGACGATCGCGATCGTCGTCGACGATTCGGACAAGTACCCCAAGACGACCGCCTGGCCGGCCGGCGTCACGATCCACCCCCGCGAGGACCTCGATACGGTCCAGCGCCGGCTTGCCGAGGTGGCGGGCGTCAGCATCCTCATCTTCGACCAGACCTGCGCCGCGGAGAAGCGGCGGCGCCGCAAGAAGGGCACGATGCCCGACCCCGACGTCCGCGTCGTCATCAACGAGGCGGTATGCGAGGGCTGCGGCGATTGCGGCAGGGCCTCGAACTGCGCCTCGCTGCAGCCGATCGACACAGAGTTCGGCCGTAAGCGCACGGTCGACCAGACGAGCTGCAACAAGGACCTCACCTGCGTCACGGCGTCCTGCCCGGCGATCGTCACCGTCTCCGGCGCCGCGCTCCGCAAGGCGGCGCCGCCTTCAACCGAGGGACTGCGCCCGCTGCCGCCGCGCCCGGCGCCCGAGGCGCTGACCGCCAAGCCGTTCTCGATCATCATCGCCGGCGTCGGCGGTACCGGCATCGTCACCGTCGGCGCGATCCTCGGCATGGCCGCGCATCTCGAGGGCAGAGGCTGCGGCATCCTCGATATGGCCGGTCTCGCCCAGAAAGGCGGCGCGGTCTACAGCCACGTACGGCTCGCCGAGCGCCCGGCCGACATCGCCGCCATCCGAGTCGGCACCGCCGAGGCCGACCTCGTGCTCGGCTGCGACCTCGTCGCGGCCGGCGCGCGCAAGGTGCTCGGCGCCATCCGCTCCGAGGCGACCGGCGTTGTCGTCAACACCGCCGCGCTGCTTCCCGGCGCGTTCGCCCGCGACCCCAGCTACGAGCTGCCGACCGCACGGCTGCAGAAAAGTCTTCGCCAGGCTAGCGGCGAGGCTGCGCGCTTCATCGACGCCACGCGGGCCGCGACCGTCTTGCTCGGCAGCTCGCTCGGCGCCAACATGGTCATGCTGGGCTACGCCTGGCAGCTCGGCCTGGTGCCGCTGGCGGAATCCTCGATCTTGCGGGCGATCGCGCTGAACGGCGAAGCGGTGGCGATGAACCGCGAGGCGTTCACCTGGGGCCGGCGCGCCGCCGCCTTTCCGGCCGATGTCGACGCGCTCGTCGGCGGCGCCACGCGGCGCGAGCCCGTCGCCACCTCGCTCGACGCCATCATCGCACGGCGCGTCACGGCCCTGACCGGTTACCAGAACGCCGGCTATGCCGAGCGCTACCGCTCGCTCGTCGAGCGCGCCCGCGCCGCCGAGGCGTGCTACGCGCCGGGCAGCACCAAGCTGACCGAGGCTGTCGCCAGGACCTTCCACAAGCTCCTCGCCGTCAAGGACGAATACGAGGTCGCGCGCCTCTACACCGACGGCGGTTTCGCCCGGCAGCTCGCGGAGACCTTCGCCGGCACGCCGGCGATCACCTATCATCTCGCGCCCCCGATCCTGGTGCGCCGCGACTCCGGCGGCGCGGCCCGCAAGATGGCCTTGGGTCCGTGGTTCCGCCGGATGCTGCCGATCCTCGCCTACGGCAAGCGAGTGCGCGGGACGCCGTTCGACGTCTTCGGCTACTCGCCGGAGCGCCGGCAGGATCGGCGGCTCGCCGCCGATTACGAAGCCCTGATGACGGAGCTCTTCCTCGGGCTCTCGCCGGACAACCTGCCGGCCGCGGTGGCGCTCGCGGCGCTGCCGGAGACGATCCGCGGCTTCGGCCCCGTCAAGCAGCGCAACCGCCTCGCGGCGGAGCGCGAACAGGCGCGCCGGCTGGCGGAATGGCGCGCGGCGAAGACGATCCGGATGGCTGCCGAATGAACGCCTCGGTCCAGCGTCTCGGCCGGACGACGCCGATCCTCCGGCGCCCGGACGATCGCTGGTTGGGGTCCGGCTCGCCGGGCCGGCGCGTGCCGGCGATGATGATGGTGGTGCTCGTCGTCTCGCTCGCGATCCATGCCGGTCTCATCGCGACCGCCCTGCTGACCGACCGCCCGACCCGCCACGAGGCGCAGAACGAGATCGCCGTCGAGGTCGTCCAAGAGGCGCCGCCGTCACTGGCGGCGGACAAGCCGTCGTCGCCTGAAAAGGCCACCGAGGACGCCTCTAGGCCCGATCCTGCGAAGGCCCAACCTCCGAAAGCCGCGCAGACCGAGCCGAAAAAAGCCGAGCCAGCCAGGCCCGAGATGCACCACTCCGCGCCACCGCGGCATGCGGAGACGGCGGCCGCCAAGCCGTCACCAGCGAAGCCGTCCCCGGCCAAGCCGGCCCCGACAGCGCCGGCGCAGCGCAAGGCGGCCGAGAGCGCCGAGCAGCTCGCGGCTCTGGAGCAGGAGTTGGCCAGCCTTCGGGCCGAGCGGGCGGCGCTCGCGGCGGAGCGCAACGTCGCCGCGACGACCCGGATCGGGCCTCACAGTTTCGAGGCGGTCGCCCTACCCTCGACGAGCGACACCGGCGAAGCGACGGGCTACGAGAGCCTCGTCTTCAGCCAGCTCTACAAGGCTAAGGAAGCCCACCGGCACGAGGGGCTGCCGGGAACGGCGACCGTCGTTTTCGAGGTCGACGATGCCGGCAAGCTCGTCGACGCTTCGATCGCCGTTCCGAGCGGCATCGCCGCGCTCGACGCCGAGGCGTTGCAGCTGATCCGCGAGGCCGAGCCCTTCCCGCCGCCGCCGGCCGGCGCCCGGCACGAGTTCTCCGCCAACGTCAGCTTCGTCGTCGGCAAGCATGACTGATGCGCCGATGATAACACCAAGCCGCTTAAGGGCCCTCGCCGCCGATGTGCGGCATGGCGGCACCCGTTGAGCGCGGTGCTGGCGGCGCCGGCCGCCGCGCCGCGGCTCGTGCCTCGCGTCATCGCCGCCCGCGACAGGGCGGCGCCGATCATCATCCTCGTGTCCGCGCTGGTCCACTCTGCCGCGCTGCTGCTGTTCCTCTTGCGGGACGGTCGGCCGCTCCCCAGGGCGCCGCGGGAAATCCCGGTCGAACTCGTGCAGATGCCGTCGCCGGCGAGACCCGCGCCGAAGACTCCGCCGCCGCCCAGGCTTGAGGCGCAAGCGACACCTCACGAAACGTCGGCTCGAAGGCCGGCCGCCAAATCTCTTGCCGCCAAGCCTCCTGCGGCCAAATCCGAGATGAAGTCCGAGGCGGCCAAATCCGAGGCGGCCAAACCCAAGGCGGCCGAGTCCGGGCGGGGCCGATCCGGGCCTGACGTGGCGGAGCGAATGACAAGGCTGCTCGGCGCGATGCCGACGGCGATGCCGGCCGTCGCGATGCCCGGCCAAGCCGACGATGGCACCGAGGCGGTGTCCTACCCGCAGCTCGTCCTCAGCAAGCTCGCCAAGGCCAAGAAGGACGGGCGCCACCAGGGCATACCGGGCCGTTCGAGCGTCGCGTTCAGCCTCGGAGTCGCCGGCCAGGTCGTCGCCGTCGCCGTCACGCACCCGAGCGGCGACGCGGCGCTCGACGAGGAGGCGATCGCCATGGTCCACCGCGGCGAACCCTATCCGCCGCCGCCGCCCGGCGGCCAGCGCGACTACGCGATCACCCTCGTCTTCCGCGCGATGCCCTGAGCACTCCCATATCGAGGTTCGCCGCAGGAGGAAACCATGCTGTTCAAGGTCGAGGACATGAGCTGCGACCACTGCATCGCGACGATCGAGAAGGCCGTGCTGGCGCTCGACCCGCACGCGGTCGTGAAGAGCGACCTCGAGACCAAGATGATCGACGTCACCTCGAGCGCCGATCCGGCGGCGGTCCAGGCCGCGCTCGACGAGGCCGGCTACGAGGCCGACGCGCGGGCGTAGCGGAACGCCTGCCTAGAATCCTCCTCCACGAAGCGGGAAGGCCGCCGGCAGCGGGTGAGGTCTTGCCAATAAAGCGCGCTCGTCCTAACCAAGCACGCGAGCCGATCTCAGAAGCTCGCAACCAACCTGGAACGCGCACGCATGAAAAAGGTCTTCCCCGATGCCAGGACGGCGATCGCCGACGTCGTGAAGGACGGCATGACCTTGATGTCGGGCGGCTTCGGCGTGTGCGGCTCGCCGCAGATCCTGATCGAGGCGGTGCGCGAGATCGGCGCCAAGGACCTCACCGTGATTTCCAACAATGCCGGCAGCGACGGCGTCGGACTTGGCATCCTGCTCGAGACCCGCCAGATCAGGAAAATGGTGGCAAGCTACGTCGGCGAGAACAAGCTGTTCGCGCAGCAATACCTTTCCGGCGAGCTCGAGCTCGAGTTCAACCCGCAGGGCACGCTGGCCGAACGCATCCGCGCCGGCGGCGCCGGCATCCCCGCCTTCTTCACCAAGACCGGTGTCGGCACGCTGGTCGCCGAGGGCAAGGAGCTCCGCGAGTTTGAGGGCGACACCTACCTGATGGAGAGCTGCCTGCGAGCGGACGTGGCGCTGATCCATGCTTGGAAGGCCGACCAGGAGGGTAACCTCGTGTTCCGCAAGACGGCGCGCAACTTCAATCCCGTGATGGCGACGGCGGCGGAGACCACGATCGTGCAGGTCGAGCATCTCGTCGAGAACGGCGAGATCGACGGCGACGACGTCCACACGCCGGGCATCTTCGTGCACCGCATCGTCCACGTGCCGGGGTTCTACAAGCCCATCGAGAAGCGCACCACGCGGGCGAAGGTGGCGGCCTGAGCCTAGAAGCCGCCGGCATCGCCGTGCTCCGCCGATCATCGCCGGCTTTGGGCGAGACATCATGCCGTTGCCCTTGATCGAGGCCACTTGTTCGGCAGACGCAAGCCCTGATCGAAAGCTTCAAGCTCGAACTCGTCCCGCTCTCCGACGCGCAGGCGAAGCTCGCCTTCGGCGCCTTCCGCCGCTTCGGCTAGGGAAGGCACCCGGCGGGTCTTAAACTTCGGCGACTGCTTCTCCTACGCGCTGGCCAAGGCGACCGTCGAGCCCTTGCTGTTCAACGGCGGCGACTTCTCTCAGACCGACATCAGGCGAGCAGTTTAGCGCGGCGAGGCGGGGCCTCCGAAGCTGATGTTGCGAAGACCAACGTCAGGACGCCCCATGCAGGTTTTTTGGCCTGCCTCGCCATAAGACCCGAAGCGCCGGAGCGGCGTCGCGCGCATTGCCGCCGAATATCTACGGGCCTTCAGCTGCGGACCTCCCGCGGCTCAGATGTGCTGAACTCGGTCGAGGGGTGGACAGTCCCGGCTCGGTTTGCTAGTGAGCCGGCCTTCGCCGGCCATTGCCGACGATCGTTCGTGGGCGCATAGCTCAGTTGGTAGAGCAGCTGACTCTTAATCAGCGGGTCCACAGTTCGAGCCTGTGTGCGCCCACCACGAACGCTTCCACACGGGTTGTGCGGACGGCCGGCTTTGCGAGATCCGGTGCAATGCCGAGCTCAGCTCGATGACGTCGAGGTACCAGACGAAAGGCGTTTAGTGCTCCGCAAACGTCGGCGGAGCGAGCGTTGATCAGCACCTACGTGCCGAACATCGCCTACGTGCAAAACATCACCTACGTGCAAAACATCACCACGTGCAAAACATCACCGCGTGCGAACGTCGAAAACGCGTTAGACTCGAATGCGGCGATGGCCGGCCTGGGCTTTGTTGGCGATCGAGGTACAGATCGAATGCCGCGCTTTTTTTTCCATCGAACCGATGGCGGCTTCGATCCTGACACCGGCGGCACGGTCCTCCCGAGCCTTGATGAAGCTCGTATGGCGGCTGTGACCTATGCTGCCGAAACGATTAAGGATCGGCCGGACATGGTCTGGTCAGGCAACGACCTCCGAATCGAAGTCGCTGGCGGCGATGGCGCTCTCTTGTTCACCATCGTCATTCTGGCGGTCGACGCGCCCTCGACGAAGGCGATTGAGAGCCTTTTGACGAAGCCAGGCCAGGATTGAGAGCGTAGCGCTTTATGAACCCGCGGGGTATGCGGCGGACGATCACGCGGACAGACACGATTTGCCACGTGAAGCCGCGCCCTAATCACAAGGCGATCCGGCCGACGCATGCCGGCCAGTCGGGAGAGAACGCGCCGCGGAAGTTGTCCACACAACGGCCAGCGTCCGAGAGCGATCGAGGCGGAGCGCGGATCGCCTGCTCGACACGTCAGCTCTCGAGTTCGTAGGCCCAAATGCGGAAGGCGCGCAGTTGGTGGGGACCGAAGGAGTTGATGAGTGGCACGTCGGCGGCATCGCGGCCGCGGGCGACGACGATCCGGCCGATTCTCGGGATGTTGTTGCGTGGATCGAACGTACGCCAACACCCGCCGATGAAGACTTCGATCCAGGCGGAATAGTCCATCGGGTCGACGACGGGGACGCCGATGTCGCCCAGGTAGCCGTTCACGTAGCGGGCCGGCATGTTCATGCATCGGCATAGCGCGATGGCGAGATGAGCGAAGTCGCGGCAGACGCCGCTTCGCCCCGTGTAGACGTCGTAAGCCGAGCGCCAGGAGCTGGGGTCCTGATAGTCGAAGGTGATGTGCCCGTGGACGAAGTCGCAGATCGCCTGCGCGCGCCGCCAGCCCGCCGGCACGGTGCCGAACAGGTCCCAAGCGATTTGGCTGAGCTTGTCCGTCTCGCAATAGCGGCTGCCGAGCATGTAGACGAGGCACTCGTCCGGCAGTTCGGCGACCGGCGTTTCCGCGGTCTCCAATTTGACGGGATCGTGCAAACCGCTGTCGGCGACGGTGCCGTCGCCCCAAAGCTGGATGTCGCCGACCGGTGCGGTGAAGCGGCGGCAGGTATTGCCGTAGAGGTCGCGATACGTCGTCGAGGGCACGGCGGGGACCATGTGCATGCTCTCGGGTGCTAACGCGTCGGCCGCGAGGCGCTCGTCGCGCACGCTGAGCATCGTGAGCATCGGGGTCGGTTGCCCGCAGCTCAACGTGATATCGTAGCCGTATCTGATCAGCATGCCCAGCGTGCTCCGGAGGCGACACAACGAAGGCCGCAGCAGCGCTCAGCGTAGCAGAGCACGTGCCGGCGCGCTTGGCCCAGCCGCTGGAATCGCGGGAACGATCATCGCAAACGCGGAGATCATGCACGGTGGTTCGCTCGTGAACACAGGGTGGTCTCCTACCTGCCAGACGCTGTCTCGCGCCGGAGGCACGGTTAGCACCACGGAGGCACAGACTTCGAGTGACCCGGCGCGAGACCGCCCAAATGCCGTAGAACCATCACGTCGCCATTGGTGTCGACGAGCGCGCCTTCTGCAATGATGCCCTTCATGTCTACCCTGAGCCACATCGTGTGGCGTCGAGCGCCCATTTCCGGTTTCCGGTAACGTTTCCGGAAATGCGGAGCCAGGAATGATCAAGGCAAAATCCTCTCTCGCGACGCATCGCGCACGCATGGAGCGCCGGGGTTTCGTGCGAGTCGAGGTCAACGTCCGCAAGGAAGATGTGAGCCTTGTCCGCCGTGTTGCTTCCGCCTTGTCCGGTCCCTCGCGCCAAGCCGAGGCGCGCAGGCTTCTTCAGCAACGGTTTGTCGAGCCGCCCAAACTGAACCTGAAGGCGCTTCTTGCGTCCGCGCCACTCGAAGGGATCGACCTGGACCGCAGTCCTGCGCCTGGGCGTGAAATCGATTTGTGAGCTACCTGATCGATACCAACATCATTTCCGAAGTCCGAATGGGCACTCGTTGCCACGCCCATGTGTCCGCCTGGTATGCATCTATCGCTGATGAGCAACTCTTCCTGAGTACGCTTGTGCTTGGCGAGATTCGGAACGGTGTCGAACTTGCACGCTTTCGGGACCCGGGCAAAGCAGGTGCGCTCGAACGCTGGTTGCGGGAAGTGGAGGTGGCGTTCGACGGACGCGTGCTGCGCATCGACAACGCGGTGTCCGATCAATGGGGTCGTATGAGCGCCATCAGACCCCTCCCAACGATCGACGCCCTGCTCGCGGCGACGGCGTTAATCAATGGCCTGACGCTGGTGACGCGCAATGACCGCGACGTCGTTGGTCCGGGTGCAACAGTCTTCAACCCGTTCACGGGCGCCGAACACGATCGGTCGTGACGTCGACAGCGTTCCGATAGCGCGGCGTATCATAGGGAAGGATCGGCGACTGGCGGCCCGGGGTCGACGAAGATGGGCACTATGTCCACGCCATAGCGCTTTGAACATGGAACATGGCCCATTGATGCCAGAGCAGCCGACCGTTGGAGCGGATCATCCGCGCTTCAGGCTAACCCGATATCGATAGGGGCGGTCTCATGAATCACCACTCGGTCACCCGGCTCAGCGTTATTGAGCTTGTAGATGTCGCCAATCCAGCCGCGCGCTCGGAAGAACTTCTTTTCCCCGTCGATGTCGGTGTGCACGGGCTCAGGGCCGCCCCAATCGATCAGGAGCGCGCGTGGGGCCGCCGTCGTCTTGTTCGAGCCGCCGATGACGTCGGCAGGAAATTGGTTGATCAGCTGATGCAGGTAGAAGTGGTTGTTTCGTAGGTTGGCGGCGTTGATCTCGACCTCGCCGATCAGACGCCCCGGCCCGGTCGCGTTTGGAGGCAGAGGCTTCAACAGACAGCCGAGCCGGCGGCGCCGGCCCAGGCTGACTCGAAGCAGGTCTCAGATGCACCGTCTTCCGTTGCGAGGGCGGGACGGAGGCAGGCGCCGGCTCGCCATCACCCCACTCAAGGTTGGTGAACACCTTCCGCCCGCGTCGCGAGACGTCGATCGTTACCTTTTCGCTGCCGCCGGTTTGATGATGACCGGTGCTGCGGACTGGTAGGCCTGCGGCTGTCCCATCCTCAATCGCGGGTGTATCGTCCAGTTGACCGGCGATCCCCTCGATCGCCGCATCGTCCAACTCGACCCAGGTCACCGCGCCGCTTTTGTGCTTGTAGGGGACCGGCTGCGCGAGGCAGCACAAATCGGCCAACTTCCAGGGCGTGTTCCACTTAGCAACTTCGCCCGATAGAATCATGTGCTCTGGGATGCGATGCCACTCGAAAGCTGCGATCATCTCTGCTGGCGACAACGGAGCGCCGACATCCACCATCCGCGCGATACCGCAAACCGCACCCGAGCCTTTGCGGATCAGCCCAAACCAACCCCGGTGCGACGTGCCGGAAGATCGCATTTCCCAGGTCTTCGAGCCATTGAGAAGATAGGCGATCCAGGGATCGGCAACAATTAGCCCCTTGGTGATGCGGCCATGGACGGGGAGGCAAGATGAAGCCATTGAGTTCCTGCAAATCGGGTTCAGAGAACGTAGCGATTGATCGCGGCTCCGGCACCCATCGGCTAGCATGTCGTGCTCTGGCGCAAAACTGGCGGAGAGGGAGGGATTCGAACCCCCGATAGGCTTGCACCTATGCCGCATTTCGAGTGCGGTGCATTCGACCACTCTGCCACCTCTCCGGTGCGCGCGGCTGCGACGCTCGCGGGCTCGCGGCCGACCTAACATGCGTCTTGCCGGCAAACAAGCGTTGCGCCGCAAGCCTCCGCGGACCTCGTCGGCGCGTCTCGGCTGTTCCGAGCCGGGCCGGCCCCGGACGGCTCAAGGCCGCCGCGCCGCGACCATGTAGTTGCAGCCGAGATCCGACGAAAGGTGCCAACGATCACGCAAGGAATTGTAGGTGACGCCGGCCTCGTCGACCATCGTCATGCCGAGCCGCGTCAGATGCCCCGCGAACTCTGCCGGCGTGACGAACTTGCGCCAGTCGTGCGTACCGCGCGGCAGCCAGCCCAGCACGTATTCGGCGCCGACGATGGCGAGCGCGTAGCTCTTCATGGTCCGGTTCAAGGTGGCGCCGACCAACAGGCCGCCCGGCTTCACCACCGTCACGGCGTCGCGGAGGAACGCCGGCACGCCTCTGACGTGCTCGATCACCTCCATGACGAGCACGGCGTCGAACCGTTCGCCCTCCGATGCCAGCGTCTCGAGAGTTGTGCAGCGGTAATCGACCGCGAGGCCGGTCTTCTCCGCGTGGCGCGACGCGACCGCTATGTTGTTGGGGGCCGGATCGATGCCGACCATGGTGGCGCCGAGCCGCGCCAAGCTCTCGGACAGGATGCCGCCGCCCGATCCGACATCGAGGATGTGAAAGCCGGCGAGCGGGTGATCGCCCGGCGCCGGAGCGCTACCTTTTATCGTTTTGCGGGTGAGGAGATCGCGGATCCAGCCGACGCGGACAGGGTTGAACTTATGCAACGCGCCCATCGGACCCTTGGGATCCCACCAGTCGTCGCCGAGCCGATCGTATTTGGCGAGGTCGTCGTCGTCGATGGTGGTGCGCCGGAAATCCGTCATTCCGTAGGCCTACTCCGCCGCTCGCAGGCCTTCAACCGTCGGACGCGGTTCTCGCGACACGTCATCTGCCGTTTGCGCGCGCGGAAAGGCTCAGTACCGCGCGCCACGACCGTGCCGGATTGAAGCTGATGAAGCGACATGCCGCTTGAGCCGTCACACCGTAGCTCGCGTGGACCGGCGGGGTGACGATGGCGCCGCTTGAGAGATTCCAGCGCCAGCGGAGAGTTCGGAGGTGTGAAACTAGCCGTCCGCGTCGCTTGAGTTGACGGATCAAGGTCCGACTCTACCTCACTCCCGGCAAACCAGGAGTGAAGCGATGCCGGATCGGAGTGCTGCCAACAAGAAATGCGTGGTGCGCCTTAGCGCGGAGGAGCGCGAGCGGCTCGATGCGATGATCCGCACCGGCAAGCGCGCGGCGCAGATGCTGATCAAGGCGCGCATTCTGCTCGCCGCGGATGTCGACGGTCCGGGACTGAGCGATGGCCGCATCGTCGAGGGGGGCTCGAAGCCGCGCTCGTGCGCAAGACGCAGGAGCGCCCGTCGCGCACGCCAATCTTCGACGGCGAGGCGGAGGCCAGGCTGATCGCGCTCGCCTGCTCGCCGCCGCCGCAGGGGCGGGCGCGTCGGACGTTGCGGCTCCTGGAGGAGAAGGTCGTCGAACTTGGCATCGTCGCGAGCGACAACACGATCGGCCGCACGCTCAAATAAACGCTCTCAAACCGCATCGCGACCGGCAATGGGTAATTCCGCCTGACGCGAACGCCGCCTTCGTCGCGGCGATCCGAGCGCTACGATAAATACGGCATGATAGGTTCGTAGAAGACCGGAAGTAGAATCGCTATATTCTTTGAAATATAACGGTATTTTGCCGCCCTCCTCCCTTCGACGATTGTCGTGCCCGGGTCGTTTCGTGTATCAAGAGCCACGCCGGCGAACCGGCTCAAGAAAATTCCCTGGAGGAAATCGATGCCCACCGTCGCCATGACCGTGAATGGGAAAAGCGTCCAGAAGGACGTCGAAGGGCGCACCCTCCTCGTTCATTTCCTGCGCGATCAGCTTCGGCTGACGGGCACCCATGTCGGCTGCGACACCAGCCAGTGCGGCGCCTGCGTCGTCCACGTCGACGGCGAGGCGGTGAAGTCCTGCACGACCTTCGCCGTCGCCTGCGACGGGGCCAGGGTGACCACCATCGAGGGCATCGCCAAAGGGGAGATGCTGCACCCGATGCAGGAAGCCTTTCGCGAGCATCACGGCCTGCAGTGCGGCTACTGCACCCCCGGCATGATCATGACCGCGATCGACATGGTCGCGCGGCTCGGCACCAACCTCGACGAGCATACCATCCGCGAGGAGCTCGAGGGCAACATCTGCCGCTGCACGGGCTACCACAACATCGTTAAGGCCGTCGCCGCCGGCGCGCAGGCGATGCAGGCCCCGGCCCGACAGGCCGCCGAGTAGGCTCCGTCAGGTCCGATGCCGCTGGCGACAACCTTTTTGGCTAAGAGATGCGCCGCGGCGAACCCGAGAAATTCTGGAGATCGATCATGACGACAGGCATTGGCGCCCCGGTGCGTCGCAAGGAAGATTTCCGTTTCCTTACCGGCAAGGGCCAGTACACCGACGACGTCAACCGCCACGGCCAGGCCCACGCCTATTTCCTGCGTTCGCCGCATGCCCACGCGACGATCAACGGGATCGACAAGGCCGCGGCCGAGGCGATGCCCGGCGTCGTCGCGATCTTCACCGGCGAGGATCTGGCGGCCGACAAGATCGGCGGGTTGATCTGCGGCTGGATGATCCATTCCAAGGACGGCTCGCCGATGAAGGCCGGGCCGCACCCGGCGCTGGCGCAGGGCAAGGTGCGCTACGTCGGTGACCATGTCGCCGTCGTCGTCGCCGACACGCTGGCGCAGGCCAAGGACGCATCGGAGGCGATCGTCGTCGATTACGGCGTGCTGCCGGCCGTCGCCGTCACGGCCGACGCGCGCACCTCTTCGGTTCAGATCCACGAGGTCGCGCCCGAAAACACCGTGTTCGAGTGGCACCTCGGCGACAAGGACGCCGCCGAGGCGGCCTTCGCCAAGGCGGCGCACGTCACCAAGATCGATCTCGTCAACAACCGGCTGATCCCGAACCCGATCGAGCCGCGCGCCGCGGTCGGCGAGTATGATGAAGGCGGCGGCGGCTTCACGCTCTACACGACGAGCCAGAACCCGCATGTCGCCCGCCTGATCTTGTCTGCCTTCATCGGCATCGCCCCGGAGAACAAGCTCCGGGTGATCGCCCCCGACGTCGGCGGCGGCTTCGGTGCCAAGATATATGTCTACGCGGAAGAGACGGTCTGTATTTGGGCGGCGAAGAAGGTCAGCCGCCCCGTAAAGTGGACATGCGACCGGACCGAGGCCTTCCTTTGCGACGCGCACGGTCGCGATCACGTCTCCCATGCCGAGCTGGCGCTCGATGCGGGCGGCAAGATCCTCGCGCTGCGCGCGCACACGATCGCCAACCTCGGCGCCTATCTGTCAACCTTCGCTTCGGCGGTGCCGACCTATCTTTACGCGGCGCTGCTGTCGGGCCAGTACGATATCCCGGCGATCTACGCCGAGGTCGACGCGGTCTACACCAACACCGCGCCGGTCGACGCCTATCGCGGCGCCGGCCGTCCCGAAGCGACGTTCCTTGTGGAGCGCCTAATCGAGGTCGCCGCTCGCGAGACCCACACCGACCCGGCCGAGTTCCGCCGCAAGAACTTCATCAAGTCGTTTCCGCACCAGACCCCGGTCATCATGTGCTACGATGCCGGCGACTATCCGAAGGCGCTCGACATGGCGCTGAAGGCGGCCGACTACGCCAACGTTGGCGCCCGCAAGGCTGAATCCGCCAAGAAAGGCCTGCTGCGGGGTATCGGCTTCTCGTCCTACGTCGAGGCCTGCGGAATCGCACCGTCGGCGGCAGTCGGTTCGCTCGGCGCCGGCGTCGGCCTATGGGAGTCGGCCGAGGTCCGCGTCAACCCGATCGGTACCGTCGAGATCCTGACCGGCTCGCATTCCCACGGCCAGGGCCACGAGACGACCTTCGCGCAGCTGGTCTCCTCGCGCCTCGGCATCCCGATCGACAACGTCACCATCGTCCACGGCGACACCGACAAGGTCCAGATGGGCATGGGCACCTATGGCTCGCGCTCCGGCGCGGTCGGCATGTCGGCGATTGCCAAGGCGCTCGACAAGATCGAGGCCAAGGCCAAGAAGGTCGCCGGCTACTGCCTCGAGGCGTCGCACGAGGACATCGAGTTCAAGGACGGCAAGTTCACCGTCAAGGGCACCGACAAGACGATCGACTTCGGCTCGGTCGCGCTGCAGGCCTACGTCGCGCACAAGTTCAACGGCCAGGAGCTCGAGCCCGGCCTCAAGGAAGGCGCCTTCTACGATCCGACGAACTTCACCTTCCCGTCCGGCGTCTACATCTGTGAGCTCGAGATCGACCCCGAGACCGGCGTCACCCGAATCGACCGCTGGACCGCGGTCGACGACTTCGGCGTCATCATCAACCCGATGATCGTCGAGGGCCAGGTCCACGGCGGCCTTGCCCAAGGCATCGGCCAGGCGCTGCTCGAAGGTGCCTATTACGACGAGAGCGGTCAGTTGCTGACGGCGAGCTACATGGACTACGCCATGCCGCGCGCCGACTTCCTGCCGATGTTCGACATCGAGACGATGGAGACGCGCTGCCCGTCGAACCCACTCGGCATCAAGGGCTGCGGCGAGGCCGGCGCCATCGGTTCCCCGCCGGCGGTCATCAACGCCATCACCGACGCGCTCGGCCACGAGAACATCTCGATGCCGGCGACGCCGATGAAGGTGTGGCGCGCCGCCGAGCAGCACAGGATGAAGAAGGCCGCCGAGTAAGCGGGCGGGCGGTCCGCCGCAGACGGCCGCCGCATCGCGGGCGCGTCGAGCGGGGTCGCTCGCTCGAAGCCCGACTCGCCTGAAGCCCGACTCGCCTGAAGCCCGACTCGCCTGAAGCCCGACTCGCCTGAAGTCATGGACCGGTTGCCAACTCACGTCGCGGGAGACACCTATGTACGCATTTCAATACCAGCGCGCCGACAGCCTCGACGGGGTCGCGGGATTGCTTGCCGGCGATGGCGAGGCCAAGATCATCGCCGGTGGTCAGACGCTCATCCCGACGATGAAGCAGCGTCTCGCCTCGCCGAGCGTGCTCGTCGACATTTCCAAGCTGCCCGAGCTTCGCGGCATCGCAGTCGAGGGCAAGACGGTGACGATCGGTGCCGCGACCCGGCACTGCGAAGTGGAGACGTCCAAGGAGGTCGCCGCGGCGATCCCGGCGCTGGCGCATATGGCTCACGTGATCGGCGATCCGGCGGTGCGGCACAGGGGCACGATGGGCGGCTCGATCGCCAACAACGACCCGGCCTCCGACTATCCGTCGGCCTGCCTGGCGCTCGGCGCCACGATCGTCACCAACAAGCGCCAGATCCCGGCGGAAGAGTTCTTCACCGGCCTGTTCGAGACCGCGCTCGAGGACGGCGAGATCGTCACCAGGATCTCCTACCCCGTGCCGGAGAAGGCCGGCTACGAGAAATTCCGCCACCCGGCCTCGCGCTACGCGCTGTGCGGCGTCTTCGTCGCCAAGACCGACGCCGGCGTGCGGGTCGCGGTGACCGGATGCGGCGCCAACGGCGTGTTCCGGGCCAAGCCGATCGAGGACGCCTTGACGCGCGACTGGTCCCCTGATTCGGCCGGCGCCGCCAAGATCGACCCGGCCGGCCTCAACTCGGACATGCACGCCGATGCCGCCTACCGCGCGAGTCTGATCAGCGTCATCGCCAAGCGCGCCGTCGCCGCCGCGAAGTAGGCCGGCGGTCCTCCCTTCCCGCATGCGGGAGAAGGTTGCCTCGCGAAGCGAGGTCGGATGAGGGCGGTGCAGGAAGAGGGAGCGCAACGCCCGGCTCCCTCATCCGTCACGGCATCGCCGCGACACCTTCTCCCGCATGCGCGAGAAGGAACGCCGCGCAAGACACATCGGGAGCCATGCCCACATGGATGCAGCGCCCGCGCGCAAGACCATGCCCGCCTCGATCGATGCCGTGCTCACGCTGCTGCGGAGCGCGGGCTATGTCGGCGAACGCTCGCTGGCGACCGTGCTGTTCCTTACCCTGAGGATGGGCCGTCCGCTGTTCCTCGAAGGCGAGGCCGGCGTCGGCAAGACGGAGATCGCCAAGGTGCTGGCCCAGACCTTGGGACGCCGGCTGATCCGCCTGCAGTGCTACGAGGGCCTCGATGTCGCCTCCGCCGTCTACGAGTGGAATTATGCCGCGCAGATGATGGCGATCCGCCTCGCCGAGGCGTCGGGCGAGACCGACCGCGACCGGCTCGAGCACGACGTGTTCGCCGAGCGCTACCTCATCAAGCGACCGTTGCTGCAGGCGCTGGAGCCGGCGGCGGAAGGCGCGCCGGTGCTGCTCATCGACGAGCTCGACCGCACCGACGAGGCCTTCGAGGCGTTTCTTTTGGAAGTGCTGTCCGACTTCCAGGTGACCATCCCGGAGATCGGCACGGTGAAGGCCGCCGAGCCGCCGATCGTGATCATCACCTCGAACCGCACCCGCGAGATCCACGACGCGCTGAAGCGGCGCTGCCTCTATCACTGGGTCGATTACCCCGATGCCGAGCGCGAAGGCGCGATCGTGCGCGCCAAGTGCCCCGGCGTCGGTGAGCGGCTGTCGGCGGAGCTCGTCGGCTTCGTGCAGGCGATCCGCAAGGAGGATTTGTTCAAGGCGCCCGGCGTCGCCGAGACGCTCGACTGGGCCACCGCGCTCACCGAGCTCGACGCCGTCGCGCTCGACCCCGAGATGGTGTCGGACACCCTCGGCGTGTTGCTCAAGTACCAGGACGACATCAACCGCATCCAGGGCTTGCGCGCGCGCGAGCTGATCGATCAGGCCAACGCCGCGCTTAAGGCAGGGCCGGGTGTTTAGATCGTCGATGATTTTTAAAGCGGACGCCGTGCGGTGTGCCGGACACCGCTGATGACGATCTCGTCTTTGCCGACGCGATAGAAGATCACGTAAGGATAAGGCGACGCGATGAGGCGGCGCAAGCCCGGCGTCATCGTCGACACTCCCAACAACGGGTTCTGTGGCAGCAAGCTTATCAAATCCTGCAGCCGCTCCTGCACGTTTGTGGAACCCGCCGGATTTCGCTTCGCGATGTGATCAAGGATCCCCTCGAGCTGGCGAGCGGCAGGAAGGGTCAGGCGTAGCTTCACAGACCATACTTCGCCCAGATGGCGCGTACTTCCTCGTCCGTTGCGAACTCTCCGCGTTGCGCCGCCGCATCTGATTCGGCGATGTCTGCTTCTTCTTCCGCCGACAGTACATAGATCGCCGGTTCGCCGCCGGCGAGCCGCAGTACCAAAAGAGCGATTTCGTCCTGCTGTTCAGCCGGGACATGCCGAAGAGCGTCGATCGCCTCGTCCATCAATTTTGTCATAGGGTCAGCCAACCCCTCGGAACTCTTCTCGGTCAAAGTCTCACCACGTCCGTCTTTTGACAAGACACGCAAGACCCCAAGTTTCTCCCTGCGACGCGTCAAATGGTGTAACCAGACCAAAGAGGAGACCGCCATGCTGACCTTTGATCGTCGCGCACTCGTCCGTTCCGCCGGCATCGGCTCGCTCGCCCTCGGCGCGGCGGCTAGCGGGTTCTGGTCCAGCATCGCGGAGGCTGCGGACGGCAACCTCTACGTCATCGCGGAGCTGGTCGCGAAGCCGGACCAGGTCGAGGCGCTGCGCAATCTGCTGGTGCCGTTCGTCGCCGGCGCGCGCAAGGAGCCCGGCTGCAAGCATTATTCGCTGCTGGAGGACAAGACGCAGCCCGGCCGCTTCCTTACCTTCGAGACCTGGGACGGCGAGGCGGCGCTCGACGCCCACATGAAGACGCCGGCGATCAAGGCCGCCGTGCCGAAGCTCGGCCCGATCCTGGCCAAGCCGTTCACGCAGATCAAGCTTTCGATGGTCAGCGACGGTTGAGCCAAGACGTCACGGATGAGGGTCGGCCGGGCCGGCTCGCCGAGAACATCATCTACTTCGCGCGGGCGCTGCGCGACGCAGGCCTGCCGGTAGGCCCCGGCAGCGTCATCGACGCGCTCGCGGCGGTCGAGGCGGCGCATATCGGCGATCGTGCGGATTTCTACGCGGTGCTGCACGCCGTCTTCGTCAAGAAGCACGAGCACACGATCATCTTCCGCCAGGCTTTCGACATTTTTTGGCGCAAGCGCGGCTTCGTCGAGAAGCTGCTGGCGCTGATGTCGCCCATCGCCGAGCCGAATAAGCAGGCGCCCAAGGCGGAGGCCGGCGCCACCCGTGTCGCCGATGCCCTGCTCAAGACGCAGGGTCGCAAGCGCGAGGAGGCGCCTTCGCTCGATCTCGACGCGCGCTTCACGACGAGCGGCGACGAGATCCTCCAGAAGAAGGATTTCGCCCAGATGAGCGCGGCCGAAATCGCCCGCGTCAACGCGCTGATCGCGCGGCTGCGGATGCCCGACGATACTGTGCCGACGCGGCGCTACGGCGTCGATCCGCGCGGCGCGCGCATCGACCCGCGTGGCACCTTCCGGCGCTCGCTGCGGTCCGGTGGCGCCATCATCGACCTCGCCCGGCGCGCACGGAAGGTGCGTCATCCGCCGGTCGTCGCGATCTGCGACATTTCCGGCTCGATGAGCGACTACACCCGCGTCTTCCTGCACTTCCTGCACACGCTGACGGACCAGCGCCGCCGCGTGCACACGCTGCTGTTCGGCACCCGCCTCACCAACGTGACACGCGCGCTGAAAGCGAAGGACATCGACGAGGCGTTGGCGAAATGCTCGGCCGGCGTTGAGGACTGGTCGGGGGGCACCCGCATCGCCGCCTCGCTGCACGCCTTCAACCGCGACTGGTCGCGCCGGGTGCTGGGGCAGGGCGCGATCGTGCTGCTCTTCACCGACGGTCTCGAGCGGACCAACGTCACGCAAGGTCCGACGCACGCCTCGCTCGAGGTCGGCCGCGAGCTGGAGCGCTTGCAGAAATCCTGCCGGCGGCTGATCTGGCTGAACCCGCTGCTGCGCTACGACGCCTTCGAGGCGAAGGCACTCGGCATCCGGGCCATGCTGCCGTTCGTCGACGAGTTCCGGCCGATCCACGATCTGTCGTCGATGACGAGCCTGTGCAACGCCCTCGGCGGCCGTAGCGGCGCGCGGACCGATCCGCGCGAGTGGTTGCGCCGCGCGGCGTAGCTTGTTCGGCGTATCCTCCCAGCGATGCGCGGGAAGGAACGCTGTGAAGCACGATGGAAGGGGCGGCGCCTCGTCCCTTAAGGTGTTGCCGCCACTAGGCATGTGGGATATCTGGAAGCGGCGGCGGCCGCTCCACCATGCTCTTCTTGGGTCTGCCCGCTTCGCAGGGGAGGATCGCCAGAGCCGAACTCTGCCGCGCGCCGTCCCTGATTTGACGAAGATCCCATGCAGTTCCTTGATCAGGCTCGCGTCTATGTCCGCTCCGGCGACGGCGGAGCCGGTTGCGTGTCGTTCCGGCGCGAGAAGTTCATCGAGTTCGGCGGCCCCGACGGCGGCGACGGCGGCAAGGGCGGCGACGTCGTCGTCGAATGCGTCGGCGACCTCAACACGCTGATCGACTTCCGCTACCAGCAGCACTTCAAAGGCAAGACCGGCATGCACGGTATGGGAAAGAACCGTGCCGGCGGCAAGGGTGAAGAGGCTGTCCTGAAGGTGCCGGTCGGAACCCAGGTCTACGACGAGGACGAGGACGAGCCGTTCGCCGACCTCACCGAGGTCGGCCAGCGCGTCCGCATCTGCCGCGGCGGCAACGGCGGCTTTGGCAACGCCTATTTCAAGACCTCGACGAACCAGGCGCCGCGCCGCGCCAACCCTGGCGAGGCCGGCGAGGAGCGCACCATTGTGCTGCGCCTCAAGCTGATCGCCGACGCCGGCCTCGTCGGCCTGCCCAACGCCGGCAAGTCGACCTTCCTCTCCGTCGTCTCGGCCGCCAAGCCGAAGATCGGCGATTATCCGTTCACGACGCTGCATCCGCAGCTCGGTGTCGTCGCGATCGACGGGCGCGAGTTCGTGTTGGCCGACATCCCGGGACTGATCGAGGGCGCCCACGAGGGCGTCGGGCTCGGCGACCGCTTCCTCGGTCACGTCGAGCGCTGCCGGGTGATCCTGCACCTCGTCGACGCCAACGGCGAACACGCCGGGCGCGACTACAAGACGGTGCGCCACGAACTCGACGCCTACGGCGGCGGTCTCCTCGACAAGCGCGAGATCGTGGCCCTCGCGAAGGTTGACGTTTGCGAGCCGGACCACCTGAAGACCCAGGGCGACCGGCTGCTGCGCGCCTGCGGGCACACGCCGTTGCGGCTCTCCTCGGCGACGCGCACCAACGTCACGCAGGCGCTGCGCGCCCTGACGCTCGCAATCGACGGCGGCAAGGCGGAAGAGGCGGCGGAGGCCGAGGCGGCTTGGCGGCCGTGAGGTTTGTTGCGACTGCCACGCTATCGAGGTCGAGCGAAGGAGCCTGCGAGGTCAAGTTCACGACGGCCGACCCCGGCCGACAAGGCGTCAAGACCGCCGTTACTCGAGTTGTCGCCTTGCGGTGGCTTCTGTACGTCGACGACTGTCTGCCGAAGGGCGCGACCGGGCGATGGTTTACGTCTACATCCCAGATGAGGCGTTCGAGGTACGATCAAACTGCCGCGAGCGCTAGCCAAGAAACTCAAGCGCGGTCGTCCTAGGGCGAGAGCAGGAGCTTGATCCAGCACATCGCCGCATCCGCCCCTACAGCCTTGCGGTGTTTCGCCCCGTACGCGAACGGCGATCCTCAGATCTGCCGCTCGATCATCATCGTCTTGATCTCGGAAATCGCCTTGGCCGGGTTGAGACCCTTCGGGCAGGACTTGGCGCAGTTCATGATCGTGTGGCAGCGGTAAAGGCGGAACGGGTCCTCGACAAAGTCGAGCCGCTCGCCGGTCGCCTCGTCGCGACTGTCGATCAGCCAGCGGTAGGCCTGCAGTAGGACGGCGGGGCCGAGATAGCGATCGCCGTTCCACCAGTACGACGGGCACGAGGTCGAGCAGCAGGCGCACAGGATGCACTCGTAGAGCCCGTCGAGTTTTTCGCGGTCGGCGGGGGACTGCCGCCATTCCTTCTCCGGCTGAGGCGTGGTGGTCTTCAGCCACGGCTGGATCGAGGCGTGCTGGGCGTAGAAGCCGGTAAGGTCGGGCACCAGGTCCTTCACCACCATCATGTGCGGCAGCGGATAGATTTTGATGGCGCCCTTCACCTCGGTGATGCCCTTGGTGCAGGCGAGCGTGTTGGTGCCGTCGATGTTCATCGCGCAGGAGCCGCAGATACCCTCGCGGCACGAGCGGCGGAAGGTCAGCGTCGCATCGATCTTCGACTTGATCCAGATGATCGCGTCGAGGATCATTGGCCCGCAATCGTCGAGGTCGACGAAAAAGGTGTCGACGCGCGGATTCTGCCCGTCCTCGGGGTTCCAGCGGTAGACGCGGAACTCCTTGAGGTTCGCCGCGCCCTGCGGCTTCGGCCAGGTCTTGCCGGTGCCGATGCGGGAATTCTTGGGGAGGGTGAGCTGGACCATGGGACCGTTTCTCGTGCTTAAGCTGCGGCATGCGCCGGTGGCAGCGATACCGTCTCGATCTGCGAAAGATCGAGCCTTGTCGAAGCGTGATCGATGTCGAAGCCGACCACATTGCCGGCATCGTCGAAGTCCGCCACCAAACCTTGGACGATCTCTCTAGTCCCGACGCCGGGCGTGCCTGTCAGGTCGATGTAAAGGCTATCCGTCTCGGGATAATAGTGGAGCTTCATGGGAGGTCCTCGCGGAAGCCGCGATCGAGAAAGGCATTGTGGACGATCTGTTAGTCTTCGAGCGTCACCACCCAAAGGTACCGCGGCTGGATCTCGCTCATCTCGTCGACCCTGTACCAGAAGCGAACCTGCCGTCCGGCTGGACCTGCCGACGAAGAGGCGCCACGATGGCTCGCTCGCACCATTCCCGCCTGATACAAGGTCTCTTTCGTAAAACCTGCTCCTCGAAATAACGGGTGGTCACCAAGGCGCGACCGATCGGCTTTTAGAGATCATCGTCATCGGCGAGCGCGGCTTCAGATCGTCGGTGTCGACGAGGACCGTGTCGACGCGCGGGTTCTGGCCGTGTTCCGGGTTCCAGCGGTAGACGCGGAGCTCGCGAAGGTTCTTGGCGCCGTCCGGTTTCGGCCAGGTCTTGCCGATGTCGAAGCGGGAGTTCTTGGGGAGGGTGAGCTGGGCCATGACGCGTTCCGTTGGGTGATCGTTGGTTAAAACCTTTCCAGAACAAGTCCAAGCAATTCAATGCCCCGGCGGCCGGGGCTTTTTCGCGCATCGGCGACGACCGCTGGCGTCCGGCTCGCCTCCGCAGCATATACACTTCGTATATCCGAGACGGAAGGTTCGCATGACCCAGACAGCCAAAGTTTTCCGGTCCGGGAACTCGCAGGCCGTTCGTCTGCCCAAGGAGTTTCGCTTCGATGTCGACGAGGTCGAGATCACGCGCGAGGGCGACGCGGTGGTGCTGCGTCCGCGCGGCGGGTTGGCCGAACGGTGGCCGGGACTACGCGCGGCGATGGAGCAGGGCTTCAGCGACGACTTCATGGCCAACGGGCGTGATCAGCCGCCGATGCCCCCGGACGATCCGAGCGAAATGTTCGACTGATGCGCTACCTGCTCGACACGAACGCAGTCATCGCGTTCGTCGGGAAGACGTCGATGCAGCTCACGAATCGAACTCTGTCGTTGCCATCTGGCGACATTGGGCTCCCGTCCATCGTCGCGCACGAGTTGGCGTTCGGCGCCTATCGCAGCCCCAAAAGGTCGAATTCAATCTATCGACGCTGCAAATGCTGACGCGCGATCTGACCGTCGTCGATTTCACCTCGGATGATGCGCGCATGGCCGGCGCGATCCGTGCCGATCTCGCCCGGGCCGGCACGCCGATCGGGCCTTACGACGTGCTGATCGCCGGGCAAGCCAGGGTGCGGGACCTGTGTTTGGTGACGAACAACACGCGCGAGTTCGGCCGGGTTTCGGGGTTGAGGCTCGAGGACTGGACGGCGTGAGGCTCGGCCCATCGCGGACCCTTAACCTAAGTCTGCTCTGCCAAGCAATCTTCGACGATATGGCGTTAAAACTGGTCGGCTATGTCTTTTTTCAAGTCCACTACGTAGATTTTGTAGTATTTAAGTACATTGCTAATTGACAATCCCATTTTCTCGATGCCTGGAGCGGCAATAACAGATATGAATCCAGAGCTATTAGAGCGGTAGCAAAGACTCTGCCCTATCGCCGTAATCAAATTATGCAGGCCAGCGTCTGGCTTAATCTCGGTCGCTTGCGCAGCACCTGTTCCTCGCGTAGCGCTCTACGTCGTTTCTGCGCATGGCAATCTGAGGTAGTGATTGCCTCCTGAGAGGAGTCAATATGCGAGTGCTAGTGTTCGCGCTTTTGGTTCTTGTTTCAAGTGCGATGATCTCTCTTGGCGCACCATGCAAGTCACCGAACCTGCGCCAAGGGATGGCATATAAGGTCGCTCGAAAGGTCGTTTTAAGAGCAGGGTTCCAGACCCCGACATCGCCCGCCTACGGTTACTCTGAAAAAGACCAGAAGGTCATTTCGGAGTGCAATGGCGACGTCGCTTTGTGCAATCGCTACCCAGAAATCGACTCCTGCAGCGGACGGGGTCAATGCGCAATGAAATTTACCGATGCATATGGCAATGTGTTGAGCGTTTACACCTATGGAGAGATCACCGATGGGTCCGCCGGTGTCACCGGTTTTGAAATCAAGTGCGCCAGATGATCCATTTGGTTGCGACCATTCGGTCGCGTCGCGGGCATCGGCACCGGGGACCCTTCGGAGCGTCGCCAACGTGTTAGACTCGATGTCGATAGGAAGCGTTTCAGCGCACAAGTGGGTTTGAACCAACGGGCCAGATTGCCCAATGGAAACCCGTGCCGCTTCCGCAACCAAAGGCACGAGCTATTTCGGATTTTTGGAATGTATGATCTCGCTTGCTACGCTCCCGCCGATTGTTTCTGAGGGGCAAAGAACCGTAGCACCTTTCAAATCGGTCGATGAGGCTCGCTTCCACGTCTTGATAGGCGTCCCGATTTTTCTGTACGCGAGGCAAACAAACCAAAATTTCGATCTTCAGATCCTTGATGTGCTTGGACAACGGTTTGATCCAATTATTTATATGGGAGGTCATTCGCTTTTGAAATTCACCCCGGCCAATATAGGCAGCGCACGAAACATCATGATCATAGTGGATAGTGAACGGCCTGCATATTCGGATTACATAGACGGTTCGTGTCCTGCAAATCTCGTGCAAGAGAGCCGGATCATTGACTTCTCGACGAAAATCTACCCACCCAGCAAGGCTTGCCGGCACTTTCACAGGTCTCCAATCGAGCTTGACTGCCGCCATCTTATCTTACCTCATCTTGCGGCGTCGATCGCGATCGAGCGCGGGCATCAGGTCAATGTTGTCCTCTATTCGCAACACAGATGTCTTTCAGGCAGGCCGTCAACCAGTTGAATCCAGCGGCGAGGTCCTGCGCGACGGTAACGCATTCGACGGCGTCCATCTCGTCTGTCGAGAAGTAGACCGAGCCCTGCCTGTGCTCGAAGCCGCTGTCTTCGAGGAAGTTTCGGATACCCGTAGAGGCGTTGCGCCATCACTCTGACGGATCAAGCTTCTCGAGCGTCTCCGCATCGAGATCGAAGGTGATGGCGTAAACGGGAGTCCGCCTCCTCAGCCGGTTATGCCCGATGGAAGGAAGGGTGCTCATCTCTCATGCCATTCCAAGGTTTTTGGCGAGCGTGAGCTGGAGAGCAGGCGCGCTCAGAAAACCTGAACTTTCGCCGTCATTGCGAGCGAAGCGAAGCAACCCAGGAGCGGCAGAGGGCCCCGGCCAGATGCGCCTGGGTTGCTTCGCCTGCGGCTCGCAATGACGGCGGCATAGCATCGTCCTCAATACACCCGGGCCTTCGGCTCGATGTACTGCATGTCGTTGCTCATCGTGTAGGAATGCACCGGCCGGTAGTCGATCGACACCTGCTTCGCCTGCGGGTCGACGGTCGCCAGCGTGTGCTTCATCCAGGTCTTGTCGTCGCGCTCGGTGAAATCCTCGCGGGCGTGGGCGCCGCGCGACTCCGTGCGGTTCCTGGCGCCGTCCATCGTCACCACGGCCTGGACGATGAGGTTGTCGAACTCCATGGTCTCGACGAGGTCGGAGTTCCAGATCAGCGAGCGGTCGGTGACGCCGAGCTGGTCGTTGGCGCCCCACACCTCGTGGATCTTGGTCGAGCCTTCCTCGAGCGTTTCACCGGTGCGATAGACGGCGCAATTCTCCTGCATCACCTTCTGCATCCGCAGCCGCAACTCGGCGGTCGGGACGGCACCCTTGGCGTTGCGGTAGTGGTCGAGGCGCGCCAGCGCCATCTCGGCGGAGCCGGCCGGAAGCTCGGCCTGCTTGGCGCCCGGCACCACCACTTGAGCCGCCTTGAGGCCGGCAGCGCGGCCGAACACCACCAGATCGATCAGCGAGTTCGAACCGAGACGATTGGCGCCGTGGACCGAGACGCAGGCGGCCTCGCCGATCGCCATCAGGCCCGGCACGATGACGTCGGGATCGCCGTCTTTCTTGACCAGCACTTCGCCGTGATAGTTCGTCGGGATGCCGCCCATGTTGTAGTGCACCGTCGGCAGCACCGGAATCGGCTCCCGGGTGAGGTCGACGCCGGCGAAGATGCGCGCCGATTCGGAGATGCCCGGCAGGCGCTCGTGCAGCACCTTGGGCTCGAGGTGGTCGAGGTGCAGGAAGATGTGGTCCTTGTCCTTGCCGACGCCGCGGCCCTCGCGGATCTCCATCGTCATCGCGCGGCTCACCATGTCGCGCGGCGCGAGATCCTTCACGGAAGGGGCGTAGCGCTCCATGAAGCGCTCGCCCTCGCCGTTGGTGAGGTAGCCGCCCTCGCCGCGGGCGCCCTCGGTGATCAGGCAGCCGGCGCCGTAGATGCCGGTCGGGTGGAACTGCACGAACTCCATGTCCTGCAGCGGCAGGCCGGCGCGCAGCACCATGGCGTTGCCGTCGCCGGTGCAGGTGTGCGCCGAGGTGGCCGAGAAGTAGGCGCGGCCGTACCCCCCGGTGGCGAGGATGACCATTTGCGCGCGAAAACGATGGATCGTGCCGTCGTCGAGCTTGAGGCAGACGACGCCGACGCAGCGGCCTTCGTCCATGATGAGGTCGATGGCGAAGAACTCGATGAAGAACTCGGTGTCGTTCTTCAAGGCCTGGCCGTAGAGCGTGTGCAGCATCGCGTGGCCAGTGCGGTCGGCGGCGGCGCAGGTGCGCTGCGCCGGCGGCCCCTTGCCGAAGTCGGTGGTCATGCCGCCGAACGGGCGCTGGTAGATCTTGCCTTCCTCCGTGCGCGAGAACGGCACGCCCCAGTGCTCGAGCTCGTAGACCGCCTGCGGCGCCTCGCGGCAGAGGTACTCGATGGCGTCCTGGTCGCCGAGCCAATCCGACCCCTTGACGGTGTCGTACATGTGCCATTTCCAATTGTCGGCGCCCATGTTGCCGAGCGAGGCGGCGATGCCGCCCTGCGCGGCGACCGTGTGCGAGCGGGTCGGAAACACCTTGGTAACGCAGGCGGTGCGCAGGCCGGCCTGCGAGCAGCCGACGGTGGCGCGCAGGCCCGAGCCGCCTGCGCCGACGACGACGACATCGAACGTGTGGTCGGTGATCGGATAGGCCGCGCCGGCCTTTGCTCCGTCGGTCGCGGAGTGTCCGTTCATCTTGGAGCCGTTGGTGGCCATGGGGCGACTTTCTGAAGGAGGGTCGGCCGTCTTCCCGAACTCAGGCGCCGAAGCCGATCTTGAGCAGCGAGTAGATGCAGGCGAGGCCGATCGCGACCGAGAAGAACAGGTTCGCCATCAAGGCCCAGTCCTTCAAATGGTGGTCGTGGATGTAATCGTCGATGATCACCTGCATGCCGAGCTTCATGTGGTAGATGCCGACTCCGACGAACAGCAGCATCAGCATCGCGGGGAACCAGTGCCCGATCTCGGCGCGGGCGCCGGCGTAACCCTTGTGAAGCAGGCTGATCAGGACCCCCACAAACGCGATCGTCAGCGGGATCAGAGCCACGGAGGTCAGATGCATCGCGCGCGCGGCGCCGACGCCGGACTTGGCGGAGCCGAGATAGCGGATCTTCTTCGAGGCGGTCTGAAGGGACTGGACGTCGTTGGCCATGGTCGTTTTCCCAAAAGTCCGAGCTAGGCCGCGAACCAGGCGATGATCCACACGAGCACTGTCAGGGCGATGCCGCCGTAGAGCGTGCCCTGCGCGAGATACTCGCGCTCGGGATGGTCCATCCAATAGCCGAGGTCCCAGATGAAGTGCCGGACGCCGCCGAGCAGGTGGTGGAACAAGGCCCAGCTGAAGCCGAGCAGCACGATGATGCCGATCCAGGAACCGTAGACGGCGGACACGGCGGCGAACGGCGCGGCCCCCGCGGCGAGCGCGATCAGGAACCAGGCCAGCAACAGCGTCCCGGCGTAGAGAATTACGCCGGTGATGCGATGAGCGATCGACATCATCATCGTCAGCAACGGAGTGTAGATCCGCAGGTGCGGCGACAGCGGCCTGATCTGCTCCAGCTGCGCCGTCTTGGTGTTGGTCTCGGCCATGGTCTTGAGAACACCTCGATCTGGAAGCTGTCCAATAAGACGAAGCCTTGTGCGCCGCAATGGCGAACGCGCAACGCGCCGGGCGCAGGCGCGGGTCATAAGATCACAGAGGTGGCGCCCCGAGCAATCTCGCTGCGTTCAGTCGCCCCGCGCTCGGCCGAGAGCGTCCTTGGCGACGCGTTCCGCGTCGTCGAAGACGGCGAGCGTCTCGTCGATGAAGGCGAGCATGGCCCGGCCGTCGGCGTCCTCGCGTCGGGCCAGCCGGGCGCGGGCGTCCAGCACGTCGTCCATGTGGTCGGCGAAGTACACCTCGATGTCGCGCAGGATCTCCCGCGCCAGCCGGCGGCGCGCCTCCGCCGAGGCGCCGGCGAGATCAACCTTGGCGTTCAGCGCGTCGTGGACGTAGCGTTCGATGATGAACCTGCTCATGGCGGTGCCACCGTCGCGTCGTCGTTGTGCGAAGCGCCCTCTCGCCCGGCCTATGGAAGTACCATGCCACGGGCCGGACGAACCGCCTGCGGGCGCCCGCTACTTCTTCGCCTCGTTTTCCGGCGGCTTCTCCTTGACCTTGACCTTGGCGTGCTCGGCGAGGTCGGTCGGCGGGTTGACCACCACCTGCTCGCCGCCGCTGAGCCCGTCGCGCAACTCGACCGTCTTGCCGAAGTCGCGATAGATCGCGATCGGCTGGAGGTGGATCTCGTCGTCCTGGACGGTCGCGACCTGGAGCCCCTTGGCGTTGAAGATCAGCGCCTCCGAGGGCAGCATCACGTCCGGCTTGTCGCGGGGGATGTTGAAGGTCACGTTGACGAAGGCACCCGGCTTGAGCTCGCCCTTCGGATTGGTCACGTCGACCTCGGCGTCGAGGGTGCGGGCCGAATTCAGCAGCGCCACCGAAGAGCGGGCGATCTTGCCGGAAAACGCCTTGCCCGGCATCTGCGGCAGCGTCACGTCGGCGACGAGCCCGTTGCGGATCGCGAAGGCGTTCACCTGCGGCACGTGCACGGTGATGCGCAGCACCTTGTCTGACGCCACGGTGAACAGCGACGTGCCGGTCTTCGAGTCGGCGTTGACGAGGTCGCCGACATCCACGCCGCGGGTCGTGACGACGCCGTCGAAGGGCGCGCGCACGTCTTCGAACCGGATCAGCGTGGCGAGCCGGTCCACCGTCGCCTGCTGGGCCTGCACGTTGGCGGCCGCGACCTTGATCCCGGCCTGCGCCGTCTCGACTGCGGCCTGCTGCGCCTTCACCTGCGTGCTCTGGTTGTCGTTGTTCTGGACCGTCTCGTAGCCCTGCTGCGTGAGCTTGCTGGTGCGCTTCAAGGTGACATTGGCGAGCTCGAGGTTGGCCTTGGCCTGGTCGAGCGAGGCCTGCGCCTGCGCCTGCGTCGCCTTGACCTGGTTCAGCTGCGCCTTGGCTTGGTCGAGTTGCTGGTCGAGGTCGGGCGCGGCGATGCGGATCAATAGATCATTTTTCATGACGCGCGACCCGATGTCGACGCGCCGCTCGGCGATGTACCCGGTCGCGCGCGGATAGATCGTGGCGGTGTCGAAGGGCTCGGTCTGACCGGGAAGGGTAAGCTTGTAGGGTCCCGACTCAGCCTTGGCGGTGATCGTCTGAACGGTCGGTACGGCGTTCGCCACCTCCTCCTGCGTCTGATCGGCCTGCTGGTTGGTCTGCCAGTGCCTGTAGGCACCGTAGCCGAGCAGCGCCGCGATCACGATGAAGGCGAAGAAGAACACGCGCTTGCGCGGGGGCGGGGGCACCTCGCGATCAGGGTCGCGGGCGCCGTGCGCCTCGTTGTGCCGGGTGGGTTCCTCGCGGACGTCCGGTTCCGGGGCTCGCGCCTGAGCCGAACGGTCCGCCTCGAGATTCGACTTGGTCATAGGTAGTCCTCGACCGGTTTCACGGGGCCGCGGCGCAGCACGCTGTAGAGGAAGGGGACGAAGAGCAGCGTCGAGCAGGTGCCGACCGCGACGCCGCCCAGCACGGCGCGCGCCAGCGCCGCGTTCTGCTCGGAGCCTTCGCCGATCCCGATGGCCATCGGGATCAGGCCGACGAACATCGCGCCGGCCGTCATCAGCACCGGACGCAGCCGCGTCTCGCCGGCCGCGATGGCTGCCTCGACCGCGCCGCACCCCGTCGCCTCGCGGTGCTCGCGGGCGAAGGTGACGAGCAGGATGGAGTTCGCCGAGGCTACGCCGACCGACATGATCGCGCCGAACAGCGAAGGGATCGAGAAGGTCGTCTGAGTGATGAACAGGCTCATCACGATGCCGCAGAACGCTAGCGGCAGCGCGCAGAGCACAACGAACGGGTCGCCCCAGCTTTGATAGTTGATCACCATCAGGAGGTAGACGGCGATCACCGAGATGATCAGGCCGATGCCGATGTTGAAGAAGGCGTCCTGCATCTGCTGCATCTGGCCGCGAATGGCGATGAAGTCGGGCGCCGGCAGCTTCTTCTGCTCCACGTCCATAATCTTCTGGATGTCGTTCTTGACCGAGCCGAGATCGCGGTCCTGAACGTTGGCGAAAACGTCGTAGACCGGCTGCGCGTTGAGGTGGTTGATGACCGTCTGCTCGGATTGACGGTGCAGGTCGGCGATCGAACTCAGCATGGTGATGACGCCGGGATCGTTCATCGCGCCGCCTGACACGAAGATCGGCGTCGTCTTGATGTCGCTGATCGTGTCGTTGCGGTATTCGGGCGTCTGCACCCAAAGCTGGTAGGGGATGCCGGTCTTGGGGTCGGACCAGAAGTTCGGCGTTACCTGGTAGCTGCCAGACAGCGAGACGTTCAGGGCGCTGGCGATTTGCTGCGTGCTGACCCCGATCTCGCTTGCCATCTCGCGGTCGATGACGCCGAAGAACTCGGGGGCGTCGACGATCTGCTGGAGATGGACGTCGACCGCGCCCTTCACCAAGCGGACCTTGCGGACGATCTCCTGGGCGGTCGCGAGATCCTCGGCCTGATGGCGCCCGGTCACCTGGATGTCGACCGAGGTGATCGTGCCGAAGTCGAGGATCTGGGTGATCATGTCCGACGGCTGAAAGTAGAAGATCGTGTCCGGGAAGGCGTTGCGCAGCGCCTTGCGCAGCCGGCGCATGTACACCGCCGTCGGCTCGCGGGACACGTCGTCCTTCAAGGCGATCAACATCTCGCCGTCGTTGTAGCCGACGAATGATCCGTCGCCGAAGGCGAAATTGTAGTTGATGGACGGCAGGCCGACGTTGTCGAGGATGAGGTCGACCTTGCCCGGCATGGTCTGCTTGACGACCTTCTCGATCTCCGAGAAGCGCTTCTCGGTCGACTCGATGCGGGTGCCGGGCGGCGCTCGGATATGCAGCGTCATCTCGCCCGAGTCGATCTGCGGGAAATAGTCCTGCCCGACGAACATGAACAGAACGCCGGTGAGGGCGAACACGGAGAAGACCACGAGAAGCGTCGCGAAGCGGCGGCGGATGGTGAGGTGGACGAGGCCGAGGTAGCCGCGGTGAAACGTCTGGAAGCGGCGCTCGAAGCCGGCCTGGAACCGCGCGAGTAGGTTCGGCTTCTTGTCGCCGCCGCCATGATGCGTGCCGTTCGGGCCGAAGCGCTGATCGAACTCCTTCTCGACCAGGATGTCGATGAGGATCGGCACCAGCGTCCGCGACAGCAGGTAGGATGTCAGCATCGCGAACACGACCGCATAGGCCTGCGGCGTGAACAGGTACTTCGGGGTGTCGGTGAGGAAGAGCACGCTGACGAAGGCCGAGCAGATCGCCAGCGTCGAGATCAACGCCGGCTTGGCAATGCCGGCGGCGCCCTCGACTACGGAATCGCGGAAGCCGTGGCCTTCCTCCATCAGCCGGTAGGTGTTCTCCACGGCGACCGTCGCGTCGTCGACGAGGATGCCGATGGCGAGCGCCAAGCCCCCCAAGGTCATCACGTTGATCGTTTCGCCGATCACCGAGAGGATCGAGAGCGAGGTGACGATGGCGAGCGGGATCGAGACGAGCACGATCAGGGTCGAGCGCCACGAGCCGAGGAAGACGAAGATGGTGAGCCCGGTCAGGGCGGCAGCGGTGAGCGCCTCGCGGATCACGTCCGTGATGGCGTTCGAGACGAACACCGACTGGTCGAACAGCGGCTTGATGTCGACGCCCTTGGGCGCGGCGGCGCGGATCGTCGGCAGGTAGTGCTTGACCGAGTCGACCACCGTCAGCGTGGAAGCCGGTCCGTTCTTGTAGATCGGCATCAGGACGGCGTTCTTGCCGTTGGAGCGCACGAAGTTCTGCTGCGGCGGCGAGCCGTCGCGCACATAGGCGACGTCGCGCACCAGGATCGGGATGCCGTCGACGACCTTGATCGGGATCCTGTTGAGATCGGACAGCTGCTCGGGCGCCGCGTTGAGGCGGATCGGGTACTGGATGTTGCCGAACTTCGCCAGGCCCGAGGGGACGATGATGTTCTGGTTGGCGACGGCATTGATGACGTCGGTCGGCGTCAGGCCGTTGGCCTGCAGCGCGTGGAGGTCGAGGTCGACCATGATCTGGCGCGGCGAGCCGCCGTAGGGCGCCGGCAGCGTCGCGCCCGGCGTCGTCGAGAGCGTCTGGCGGATGCGGTACATCGCGTAGTCGTAGAGGGCGGCGCCGCTCTGCGTCGCGGAGGTGAGCGCGAGCTGGATCACCGGCTGGGACGACGCGGAAAAGCGCAGGACCACGGGGGGCTGGGTGCCGGCCGGCATCACCGCGCGGATCGAGTTGACCGAGGACACGACTTGGGCGATGGCGAGGTCGATCGACACCTGCGGGTCGAAGTAAACCTTCTCGATCGTGGTCCCCTGGAGGGTCTGGCTCTCGAGGCGGGCGATGTTGTTGACGTTGTTGGTGAGGCCGAACTCCGAATAGGTGGTGATGCGCGAGGCCATGTCGGTCGTGTCGAGGCCGGTGTAGGTCCACACGATCACGACGACCGGGATGTTGACGACCGGCAGCACGTCCTTCTTGGTGATGACCGCCGAGCCGATCCCGCCGAGCAGCATCAATACGGCGAGCACGAAGAACGAGACCCTGAACTTCAGCGCGTAGAGGACGAGACCCATGTTTGCTCGCGGTCAGAAGATCGGGGCGCCGGGCGTCGAAACGCGCGCCGACCGTATAACTACCAATAACGCAGCGGGATGGTAGGGTTCTTCAAGACAATGTGAGGGCTCAAACCTTCATCATGATGAACACGCCGCAGGCACGGGGCCTGGTCGTCGCTCGCCGTCAAATGAAGGCGCGCGCCAGGTTTGGGACGATCACCTGCTTTATCAGTTCAATCGCAACGATCAGGAACAACGGCGCAAGATCGAGGCCTCCGGCCATCGGAATGAACCGTCGGATCGGCCGGCACATCGGTTCGAGAATAGCGTTGACACTATCCCAAATCGCGCGGACGCCACTATTGTAAACATTAATGACGTTGAACGCGATCAGCCACGACATCACGACAGCGATGAAGATGAAAAACTCGATGATGTTCAGGACCCAAACGATGAAACCCAGCAAAGCCAACATTGTCGCTATCTCGATATGGACTGGAAGTGAAACGATATCATCTTGCGCGCTTGGGGAGCGGGCAGCCTCCGCACTGATGGAACACGTCGACACGGTCAGTCGCCATGGCGCCGGTTGCGGGCGCGAGCTTTCGCGCAACCCATAAGGCGCCCGGCCGATCGCAGCAAGGCGGCGGCGTCATGCCGCGGCCGTTTCCCGGCTCTCGGCCTCGATGCGGCCGGAGCGGAGCCGGATCGTCCGCTCGCAGCGAGCCGCGAGGGAGAGATCGTGGGTCACCAGCACCAGCGTCGCGCCGCGGTCGCGCTTTAGCGCGAAAACGAGGTCGATGATCGAGGCGCCGGTCGCCTCGTCGAGGTTGCCGGTCGGTTCGTCCGCGACGAGGATGGCCGGCCGCGGCGCGATGGCGCGCGCGAGCGCCACCCGCTGCTGTTCGCCGCCGGACAGCTGTGCCGGGTAATGCCGCATGCGCTCGGCGAGGCCGACGGCGGCGAGCTCTCCTCGGGCGCGGGCGAAGGCGTCGCGATGGCCGGCGAGTTCGAGCGGCACGGCCACGTTCTCGAGCGCCGTCATGGTCGGGATGAGATGGAACGACTGGAACACGATACCGATGCGCGCGCCGCGGAATTTGGCGAGCTTGTCCTCGCCGAGCACGCCGATGTCGGTGCCCTCGATCCGCACGGTTCCGGAATCGGCCCGCTCCAGACCGGCGATGGCCATCAGGAGGGTCGACTTGCCCGACCCCGACGGTCCGGTTAAGCCCACCGTCTCGCCCCGCTCAATCTCGAGCGAGATGCCCTTCAAGATGTGGACGCGCGCGGCGCCCCGTCCGAGGCTCAGGTCGACGTTGGCCAGTTCGATTGCCGGTGAAGCCATGATCTCTTTCGGTTCGTCGATCGCTCGGTTTCGCCCATATGGGGTGGCGTGGCGCCTTCTCCTATCATCCCTCGCGGGGTGCATGGCGATGGCTCTCTGCTTCGCCGACGCCGCGGCCGCGAAGCCCGTCAGTATTGTCGCGTTCGGCGACAGTCTCACCGCCGGCTACCAGCTGCCGCAGGCCGACGGATTCGCCTCTAAGCTCCAGGCGGCGCTGCGGGCGCAGGGCCACGACGTCACGGTGATGAACGCGGGGGTCTCGGGCGACACCTCGACAGGCGGCCTGGCGCGGCTCGACTGGACGATGGCCGGCGGCGCGGACGCGGTGATCCTCGAGCTCGGCGCCAACGACATGCTGCGCGGCATCGATCCCAAGATCACCGAGGCAAGCCTCTCGACGATCATCGCCAAGCTGAAGGCGCGAAATGTGAAGGTGCTGCTGTGCGGCATGCGGGCGCCCCCGAGCATGGGCAGGCAGTACGACGACGCCTTCAACGCGATCTATGGCACGCTCGCCAAGCAGTACGACGTGCCGCTCTACGCCTTTTTCCTCGACGGGATCATGGGGGACCAGAGCCAACACCTGCCCGACGGGTTGCATCCCAACGTCAAGGGTGTCGATACGATAGTCGCCCATATCTTGCCGAGCGTCGACGCCCTCCTTAAAAGCATCGACGGCAAGAGCTGAGGACCCACCTCCCGCCTAAGCGGCGAGAGGTCAGGCGGCCTCCTTCTCAGCTGCCTGCTGCGGCACGAGGTGGGAGGTCGCGAGCTTGGCATGGTCGAGCAGGGTCTGGCTGGCATAGGCCATCGCGAAGCTCGCCAGCGCTCTGTCGATGGCGTCCGACTTTCCGAGATAGCCACTGATCATCGCCGGATCGCCGGTGCGCGCATGCGCGCGCGCCAGCGTGCGGCCGCAGAGGGTCGCATAGGCTGACAGCGCCTTGCCCTCGATCAGTTCTGCCATCGAGCCGAGTCGCCGGTTCTTCAGCTGGCGAAGGTAGAACATCCGGCCGGCATCGTCCTGCGCCCAGCCAAGGAAGATGTCGCTCGCTGCCTGCATCGCACGTTGGCCGTCGACCACCCGCTGGCCCGGGTGGCTCGCCGGGGCAACTTTCCCCGCGAGACCGGCGATCGTCGAGTCCATCGCCTGCTTCAGCTGCAGGATGATCTCCTCGCCGTCCGCCGTCGCCATCAGGCCGATCGCGCAAAAGGTGCCGACGCTGCCGACACCGACCACCTTGAAGGCCACGTCGCGCAGCGCGTAGCGGTCGAGGATCATCGAGCGCTCGGGCAGCAGCGTCGTCTTGTAGGCTTCGAGCATCCTGCTGTTGAGGACCTTCTCGACAGGCTCGCCGTTTTGGTCGACGTGGGTGACGAAGGGCGGCTTGTCGGCGAAGCGCTCGGCGCCGTTCTCGACGCTCGGCTGATCGGCGGCGACTTTGCCGTCGCGCTCGGCCTTGGCCATTTTGGCGAGCAGCTTCACCTCGAGGTCGTGATCGCCCAGCCCCTCGACCTGCGCTTCGAGGTCCATCTGCGTCTGCCACACCTCGATCGGCGAGCGCTCGGCCAGGTAGCTCATGAAATCGCGATACGCCTTCACCGTGGCCTGCGCGAAGGCATAGGCCTTCTTGTCCGACAGGTGCGCGTCCTGCGCGGCAACCGCGACGCTGGCGGCGAGCCGCTTGAGGTCGACCATCGCGTCGACCCCAGGGTAGGTCTCGTCGAAGTCGTTGATGTCGAACAGCACGCGGCCTTCCGGCGAGGAGAAGGCGCCGAAGTTCATGAGGTGGCAGTCGCCGCAGGCTTGGACCGGAAGCTCGAGCTTCGGCATGCCCGCGAGATCATGGGCCATCAGCGCGGCCGCGCCGCGGTAGAAGGCGAACGGCGAGGCGACCATACGCTTGTAGCGCTCCGGCACCAACGCCGGCACGCGCCCCGAATCGACCGCGGTGAGGATCGGCAACGGATCGCGATGAGGATCGACGGCGAAGTCGGCGTGGCTTTCGCGGGACACCACCGCCCGCAGCGCCTTGCCGGCGGCCGTGCGCTGGTCGCGCGTGAGAAGATGCGCCCGATCGTCCCGAAACCCGGCCATCGCGGCCTCCATGCAAACCTATCGGTCGCACCATGGAAGCGACGCCGGCGATTGTCAAAAAACCGTCACTTCACAGGCGCGGCGGACCGTCTAGTGTCGTTGCCCGAGGTTTAACAAGCTGTTTCTTCTCGGCCGTGGACTCAGCGGGAGGCGCGGTGCGCGGCCTTCGCGTCGGCGGCCGTCGACGTGTCTTCGGGGGAGCCTGACTGTCCGACGAAGCTCGCCTTCTCGATGGCGTGAAAGGCGGCACGATCCGCGTTGCGGATGTCCCGGCTCTTCGTCAAGACGACGAAATCCCTCGGCCTGAACGGGAAGTGCGACGCCCCGTGGAAGACCTGGAGACCGTGCTTCGTCATCACCGCATCGCCGCGACGAAGCGTGTAATCGTGCAGCAGCGAGGCAATCCGGATGCCCGACGTCTCATGGCAGCTGCACGATTCGGACAGCACGGTGGTGTAGTGGAAGGCGCGGGGCAGCGCCGAATAGGCCTGCCCGGACTTGACGTCGATGGCATCGCCGATCGTGCCGGCGCCGGCTGGCAGAACGTAGAGGGCGGTCCGCGCGCCGGGGCACTGCGCCTGGCATGTCGCCTCGTGGGCCTCGAGGTCCTGCTCGCCATGGTACGCGCCGACCGGGAAGGCAAAGCCGTCGCACGATCGCACGCACAACGAGATCCGGCTCACCGAAATCGCACCGCCGTGTGCCTGGTCGATCCGGCTGTCGGGCTTCGGTTCGCGGCGCGGCCTCGACGCCACCTTGATCTCGTGGACCGGCTTGACGACGCGGTGGCGCGCCACCCGATCGTAAAGCGACGAGCGACGCACCCGAGGATGGTAGCGCGGCTCCCGCCGCACGGTGAGCGGCTGCGGTTCCGGTTGGCCGAAGAAGGACGAGCCGCCGCCGAACAGATCCCACTGCTGCGCGACGCCGGGACGATCGCCGAGGCCGATATCGATGACGCCGACCGCCGCGATGACGAACCCGCAGGAGACGGCCAGCCTGAAGCGCGAGGGCTTCGACGCGAGGATACACGCGGTACGGTCAAGGACGTCACCGATGAAACGGATCAACGGCATGAACGCTACCCCACAACAGATCGCGCCGAAGGTCCCGCAAGGCACAATCAAGCTAAAATAGGCAAGATTTAAGCGGCGAAAACAAGGCCGATGATTACATCGAGCCGTGTGACATGCGCACGACACTCGTGATGCAGGAATGTTTGTCCGCGGAGTTTTTGGTGGCAACGTCAGCAAGGGCCGACTGGACGAGGAGAGGCGCACGGCTGTTTATCGCCTTTGCTGCATGGCGGGCTTGGTTGTCCTGCATTCTGCGTTAGACTCGATCCCGATCCGGAGCTTGGCTCATGAGCCCGCAGTCGAAGCTCGACGCCTACCGAGCCAAGCGCGATTTCCAGAAGACGGCCGAGCCGCGCGACGGTCGCGGCGTCAGGCCGTCCGACGCGCTTCGCTTCGTGGTGCACAAGCACGACGCGACGCGGCTGCACTTCGACCTGCGTCTCGAGCTCGACGGCGTCTTCAAGTCGTGGGCGGTGACGAAAGGGCCGTCGCTGAACCCCGCCGACAAGCGCCTCGCCGTCGAGGTCGAGGACCATCCGCTCGGCTACGGCGACTTCGAAGGGACGATTGCGAAAGGCCAGTACGGCGGCGGCACCGTGCAGCTGTTCGACCGCGGCACCTGGGAGCCTGAGGGCGAGCGCGATCCGCGCGAGGCCCTGGCCGCGGGCGAGCTGAAGTTCGTGCTCCACGGCAAGCGGCTCAACGGAAGCTTCGTCCTGGTGCGCATGAAGGGCGACAAGTTCGGCGGCAAGCGCACCAACTGGCTGCTCATCAAGCACCGCGACGGCGACGCCAACGATGGCGAAGACGGCGGCGGCGTGCTCGCCATCGATACATCGGTTGCGTCGGGGCGGCCGATGGCGGCGATCGCGGCCGGCAAAGGCAGGGCGCCGAAGCCTTTCATGCTCGGCGACGACAAGGGGCCGGCCGCCGACGCGATCTGGGACTCGAACCAGGGCCTGGCCAAGGCGCGACGCGTCGAGAGCGGCGCCGAGCCGGCCTCGGCGGCAAAGCGGGCGCGCGCGGCCAAGACCCGCGCGGCCAAGATCGAAGTCTCGCCGAACGCCTCGCTCGCCGCGAAACCCGCCGCGAGCGGAGCGCGCGGGACTGCTCCCGGTGCCGAGCCCGATCCGATGCCTGATTTCGTCAAGCCGCAGCTCTGCAAGAGCGTCGACAGCCCGCCGGCGTCCGCGAGATGGATCCACGAGATCAAGTTCGACGGCTACCGCATGCAGCTGCGCGTGCGGGGCGGCGCGGCGAGCCTTCGCACCCGCTCGGGGCTCGACTGGACCGACAAGTTCCCGGCGATCGCGAAAGCGGCCAAGAGCCTGCCCGATACGATCCTCGATGGCGAGATCGTCGCGCTCGACGAGGTCGGCGCGCCGAACTTCGCGGCGCTGCAGGCGGCGATCGCCGCGGGGAAGACGCAGCCCCTGATCTTCTTCGCCTTCGATCTCCTCTACGCCAACGGGGTCGACCTGCGTAAGGAGCCGCTGCACGAGCGCAAGGCCGAGCTCGAGCATGTGCTGGACGCCCGCCGCGGCTCCGCCAAGGCGATCCGCTACGTCGAGCATTTTGAGACCGATGGTCCGGCCCTGCTGGCCTCGGCGCGCGAGATGGCGCTCGAAGGCATCGTCTCGAAACGGACGGACGCCGTCTACCGCTCGGGCCGCTCGGAGAGCTGGACCAAGGCCAAATGCAGGGTGGGCCACGAGGTCGTGCTGGGCGGCTGGACGGAGACGAAGGGCAAGTTCAGCTCCCTCATCGGCGGGACGTACCAGGACGGCAAGCTCGTCCCGGTGGGGCGGATCGGCACCGGCTTCAGCGCCGCCACCGTCGCCAAGCTGATGCCCAAGCTGAAGGCGCACACGCGTGCGAAGACTCCGTTCGCGGTGAAAGGCTCGCCGGTCTACGGCCGCGGCGTGCACTGGCTCGATCCCGTCCTCGTCGCCGAGATCGAGTTCGCCGGCTGGACGGCGGACGGGTCCGTGCGCCAGGCCGCCTTCAAGGGTCTGCGCGAGGACAAGCCGGCGCGGGAGGTCGTCGCCGAGGCGCCGGTCGCGGCCGCCAAGGCGACGATCGCCGCGCCGGACGAGAAGGTGCGCGCAGGCAATTTGGCGGCAAGGACGCCGGCGGCAAGCAGGCCGGCGGAAGCGACGCCGCGCAAGGGCGGCAAGGCGACCATCATGGGCGTGCCGCTGTCCCACCCCGACAAGGCCCTGTGGCCGGATGCCGGCGACGGCGAGCCGGTGACCAAGCTCGACCTCGCCGCCTACTTCGAGGCGGTGGGCCGGTGGATGATGCCGCACATCGAGGGACGGCCGTGCTCGATCATCCGCGCGCCCGACGGCATCGAGGGCCAGACCTTCTTCCAGCGCCACGCGATGGCCGGCGGGTCGAAGCTGTTCGACACGGTAAAAATCCTCGGCGACCACGAACCCTACCTCGTCATCAACCACGTGGAGGGGCTCGCCGCCGTGGCGCAGAGCGGTGGGCTGGAGCTGCACCCCTCGAACTGCGCGCCGGGCGAGCCGCTGGTGCCCGGGCGCCTCGTGTTCGACCTCGACCCGGCGCCGGACGTCGCCTTCGCGGAGGTGGCGCGCACGGCCAAGGCGATGAAGGAGCGGCTCGAAGCCGTCGGGCTCGCCGCCTTCTGCAAGACGACAGGAGGCAAGGGGCTCCACGTGGTGACGCCGCTCGCGCCCGGGCGCAAGGCGGTGAGCTGGGAGGAGGCCAAGCGGTTCGCCCGCGACATCTGCCGCGCCATGGAGCGCGACGAGCCGAAGCGCTACCTCACCAAGATGTCCAAGGCGGCGCGCACGGGACGTATCTTCCTAGACTATCTGCGCAACGATCGCATCGCCACCGCGGTGGCGCCGCTGTCGCCGCGCGGGCGCCCGCACGCGCCGGTCTCGATGCCGGTGACGTGGGCGCTGGTGAAGGCCGATCTCGACCCGGCGCGCTACACGGTGCGCAGCGTGCCGCCCCTCTTGTGGCGCTCTAGAGCCTGGGCGGACTATGCCGACGCGGCGACGCCGCTCGCCACTGCGATCGCCAGATTGCGTTGAGCCGCCGCCCCGCGGCTCCGGCGCGTTCATGGCAGCCCGGCCGGCCGGCGCCGGGCGCGATTGTGCCACGCCCGGCGTCGTCGCGCATCCAGCCGGCGGTGGCCGCAACAATCGTGAGTTCGCACCAGTGATGGACGCCGCGATGGTCCGGTCGGGCCGTTTCGCCTCCGAGAGCGATGAGGGTAACTTTACCCCATGGTTTCTCCGTCAACCTCGAACCCTTTCGGCTGCCAGACTGGCAACAGCGCGTAAAGCTGATCCGTGTAGCCGTCGTGCAGCATGTGGGCGAGGCACGCCCCGGCGAGGTTGCGCCGCTGAGGCGAGAACAAGGATTCTTGTGGGAGTGCCAGTGTGCTCGTCGTCCCTATGATCTGCATTCCGGCACCTCCTAGACCAACCACCCTATGCATGTGAGTTTTTGCCCCCACTGCATACATTTGCGGACTACTTTCGAAGTGTTCAGGACAAGGCAAACTGGGTTGACAAAGCTTTTATTGGTGTGTCTTCGAGATCGCAGCAAAAATTGCCAACATCCTACCGCCAGTTGTTCAAGAGACTGATCGCTTGATGCATGGCTACCTGCACGTCTTGCGTGTCGAATAGCGGCATCGAGACGTCGTACAAGGCGTCCCGCGCCGCAGACGCCCCTTTGTCTCGCCAGATCTTCATCAAAGCCTTGGTGCCCGCATAGGCTTTGGCTGGCCCCGCCGCCAGACGCTGTGCCAGTTCGGTGGCGGCTGTATGCAACTCATCGTCTCCCACCACCATGTTAACGACATTCCATTCCCCCATCTGCGATGCGGTGACCGGCGTGGAAAGCATGACAAGCTCGAGCGCCTTGGCACGGCCAATCCGCTCGGCCAATTGGTAGACGCCACCTTGAAGGGTCATGATCCCGACCGTCGCTTCGGGGAATATGAAGCGGGCGGATCTGCTGGCAACGATCAGGTCGCAAGCAAGGGCGAGTTCGAAGCCGCCGCCGACGCACCCGCCCTGGACGATGGCAACGGTCGGGATGGAAAGGCCATCAAGCAGATCGAGCGCCTTCGCATAGACCTCGATGCGGGGCCGCAAAGCCGTGCTTGGGATGCCAGGCCAATCGCGGATGTCGCCGCCAAGGCAGAAATCATCGCCATCGCCTTTGACGAGCAGAACGCGGGCTTGGCTGGCAGCAACGCGTTCGACAGCGTCGAATACTTCCTGGCGCATCTGGAAATTGATTCGGTTTCCTGTCGGATGGCGCAAGGTGATGGTTGCAACCGATCCATCAAGCGTAAACTTAACGAAGTTCATGGGTATACTCCTAAAGGATGGTCTCTACCGACATGGATTGTTACGCAGCTTCAAAAACCTGGGGGCGTTCGTGACCCGCTACGACAGATGCTCAACAGTTTTCTTCTCGACCATCTGCCTCGCCACCATCATGATGTTCTGGCTGTAACTACTGCATCTAGACGCCCAGCTTGTCGGCAGCACTGTGACGACGATCATGACGGCATTCTTTTTCCTAACGCTCTCCACCACTTACTTCCTTGGTGAAGGCGAGAAGGAGCGCGCTCAGTTTCGCCGGCTGCTCCTGCTGGATCCAGTGACCGGCGCCGCCGATCAACTCGACGCCGTGCAACCGCGTGGTAGCCTTCGCCTGCATCAGGTCCAGCGCTCCCGGCGATATATACGGCGCCCAGTCGCTCGCGCCCCCAATGAAGAGCGAAGGCACGTCGATCGTCCGGCCCGAGAACAGACGCAATTCGGCGTTCAGGGCCGGGTCGGCATAGACGCGGTAGGTCTGCAGGCCACCCTGGAACCCGGTGCGGGTGTATTCCTCGGTATAGACGGCGAGTTCAGCTTCGGTGAGCCATCGACAGGCGGCGATTTCCGCCGCGCTGGGTTCGAACGGAACGACGTTCTCCGGCATCGTCTTGCCACGCTTCATGACGTAATAGGTGGGGAGTTGCGCGAACGCTCCGGCAGTCGGCGCCGTCAACGGGTGCGGCTTGTTGCCCGCCCAATCCGCGCTCTTGACGTGGAAGAAGGTGCGGAGGAACCGGTGGAGACCCTGAGGGGGATGCGACAGGTCGTCGTTCGCTCCTCGTGTGCTGAGATACTGCTGGTAGATGGTCCTCGGTGGGTGAAGCGCCGCAAGCGCTACCTCCAGCTTCTCCCTATCTGTAGCCATCGGGGAAGGCGACGCTCCCCCATCCGCCGTGTCGATCGGGAACGATGGCGTGCCCGGGAACGGCGCGCTCATCAGCACCAACAAGGGGAAGACGTCCGGCCGTGCGATTGCGCAATAGGCTGCAACGGGCGAGCCGAAATCGTGCCCGACCAGCATCGCCGTCCGGCGATATCCCAACGCCGCAACCAGCGCGAGCGCATCCCGGACCGTGTTTAGCAGGCCGAACGGCTCCAGCGCAGCGTCGTAGTCGTTTGCCCAGCCGGTCGTACGACCGAACCCGCGCTGGTCAGGCGCCACGACGTGAAAGCCGGCATCGGCTAGCGGCGGCATGACGTGGCGCCAACCATAAGCGAGGTCGGGGAAGCCATGCAGCAGCAGCACGAGCGCCCGTCCTGGAGGCTCAAACCCTGCTTCGAGGACGTGGACATCAAGGCCGTTGACCTCGCGAATCATGCGCGATCGAACGCCGTGAGATAACGTCCCTGAGCCGTAGGGCGATGCTGTCGGTCCGTTAATTCCCCCGAATCTCGCCTGCGCCGGTGGGAGCGACGCCGCGAGCGGGCCGGTTGCTCCCGCCATGAAAGGAGCGCGTTGAGACGCTGGCTTTGTGAAGTGGTCGCTTAACATCATCGCCTCTCCTATGGCGACCACCATAGTATGGCGATTGCAATAGGACTGTCAACTGTGACGTGCTATGATCCTAAGATGACGCGCAAAACTGATGCTCGCGCCCAGGCGATTGCTACTGCGATGCGACTGTTCCGGGTCCAGGGCTACACGGCGACTGGGCTGAACCAGATCCTGGCCGAGAGCGGCGCGCCAAAGGGATCGTTTTACTTCCATTTCCCGCGCGGCAAAGCGCAGCTCGCCGAGGAGGCGATCGACCAATATGTCGCGAGCCGTATAACCGTGCTCCAGACCATCGCGACAGATACAGCGGGTGATGCCGTGAAGTTCGTCGATCGCCTGTTCGAGATCTTTGCGACGGAGATGGTCACTTCGAATTTTCAATATGGCTGTCTGATGCAAAATCTGGCGAACGAGCTGCCCGCACTCGACCCCGAACTGACGGCACGGGTTGCCCGCGGTTTTAAAGATTCGACGGAGATCATCGCGGCGCACTTGAAGGAATGTGGTTTTGCTCCGGCACGCGCATCCTCGGCCGCCGCTGCTCTGGTAGCTGCACTTGAGGGCGCGCGAACAATTGCACGCCTGGAGCGAACGACGGCTGTTTTCAAGGCACTGGCGGAAGTGAGTGCTGCTCGCTGGCAGCCAAGCGCGACCTAGGGGCTGTCCCGCAAAGACGACGAGTTCTGCGGCGCGCCGGAGCAGCAGGATAACGAAGGCGACGAGGTAAAGTCCGGCGAGGTAGACCCTGACCGGCGCCAATGCTGCTCTGGTCGCGGCCCAGGCAGCCATCCCGCTCGCCCGGGCATAGGGCGGCGGAGGGTCGCCACCAGCTCGCCCGTGCCGTGTTCCACGGCAAGCGGGGCGAATTGCGTCAGCGCTACCCTTTCGGCGCCGGCCCGCGCGATGCTCCACCCTGGCCAGCTTGCGCGACAGCAACGGTCGCGATCGACGATGCCGGTCTTAAGATTGGCACGCGAACACTGCTGGCGCTGTTCGGCGGGCGCGGCGCGGCGAAGGGCGCCGGCCGGCTTGCGCTCGATCCCGAGCGCGTTCTGGCGCTGCTGTCCATCGCCGCCTGCCACCCCGTCGCGGCGCGCGCGCTCGTCGGCATCGAGGCCGCCGCCGGGCACTGGGCGCGCGGCGATAGGGCGCTCGCCACCATCCGGCTGGCGTTCGCCGGACTACCCCAGCTCGCGGAGCCGGTCGACGTCGCCCGGCTCCAGGCGGCGGCATGGCTGCTCGACCAGGGCATGACGCCGCGCCGCTTGATGAAAGAGCTCGGCCTCGACACGGCTCCACTCGACGAGGCCGGAGATTGGTTGGACAAGTATAATCCCGACCAGCCGCGCGTGCCGGCCGGCCATGGCGTGGAGAGCGGGCGCTGGGGGTCGAGCGACGGCGCGGCCGCTTTCGATCTCCCGCGCGGCCCGCTCCGAGTGTCCCAGCTCAGGTTCGATCCCGTCCGGGTCGCCGCCAACGGACCCTTCACGCCCGGCGGCTTCGGGACGACCTTCACCACCCCCACCAGCAACCCACTCGACCCGAAGGGGTTGAATAAGCCGCCGACGCCCGAGGAGCAGCAGGCGATCATCGACGCGCTGAACACGTTCATTGCGGGGCGGGGACCGCGGCTGCGAAAACTGTCGGAAGAACCTTACAAGAATTACCCCCATCCAAAAACCGGTGCCGTGCTGCCTGACAGCCCCGGAAATTACAAAGAGTATACCGTTCGCACGCCTGGCATCTTCGATCGTGGAGAACGGCGACTAATCATCGATTGGAGCAGTGGCAACATGTATTACACAAACAAGCACTACCGCAGTTTCTATCGGCTTCATATCGTGCCTAGCCTCACCTCGCCTTAGGAGCGCCTGATGCGTGAGATCGCACTGGACGCGACGAACTGGAAGACGCCGCTCGACTTCTACGCCGCGCTCTTGCCGGCCATCGGTGCTCCCGCGTGGCACAGCGAAGGCATCAACGCGATAACCGATTCCATGATCACTGGCGGCATCAACGCCCTCAAGCCGCCATATTTCGTGCGAGTCTACAACATGGGCGGCGTGCCCGCCAACGTGGTTGAGGAGGTGGAAAACGCCGTGGGCGCCCTTGCCGAGAGGCGCGCGTACGCCCGCGCCCACAAGGGTCGCGACGTGGAGGTCAGCCTCGAAATCGTGAGGTGATGGTTCGGCTGAACTCGGGAGTCCCGAGATGCGCGAGATCGTCCTAGCAGCCACCGACGGGAAGACACCGCTCGACTTCTACGCCGCGCTCCTGCCGGCCATCGGCGCTCCCTCTTGGCACGGCAAAAGCATCGCCGCGATCAACGATTCGATGATCGGCGGCGGCATCAACGCTCTCAAGCCGCCGTACGACGTTAAGGTCCACAACATGGGCGGTGTGCCGGCCGATGTGGCCGAGGTCGTCGAATACGCCGTGGGCGCGCTTGCCGGAACGCGTGCGTAAGTCCGCGCCCATGAGAGGCGCGACGTGAAGGTCAGTCTCGAAATCGTGAGGTGATGGGTCGTTCCGAAGAGATGCTTGAGATTGCCTTGGACGCAACGATTGGAAGACGCCGCTCGACTTCTTCGCCCCGCTCATCCCGCCCCAGCAAGCCCGTGCCATCCGTCCCCGAAAACCGGAGCGCCATGTCGTCTTGCGCGACCCGTCTCAAGCGCCGAGCAGCGGGCTCCAGGCCGGGTCCGACGCGTAGTTCGGCGTCGGCACCGGGAACTCCTGGCGGCCGAACACGTCCGTCATGTAGATGCGCGAGCCGCCGGAGCCGCCGGGATCGCGGAAGAACATCAGGAACAGCCCGTTCGGCGCCCAGGTCGGACCCTCGTTGTGGAAGCCCTCCGTCAGGATGCGCTCGCCCGAGCCGTCGGGCTTCATCACCCCGATCGCGAAATCGCCCTTGCCCTGCTTGGTGAAGGCGACGAAATCGCCTTTCGGCGACCACACCGGGGTCGAGTAGCGCCCGTCGCCGAACGAGATGCGCCGCGCGGCTCCGCCGTCGGCCGCCATCACGTAGATCTGCTGCGAGCCGCCGCGATCGGATTCGAACACGATCTGCGCGCCGTCGGGCGAATAGGACGGAGCCGTGTCGATCGCCGCGGTATCGGTGAGCCGGGTGGTCTGCTGCGACCCGATCGACATCGTGTAGAGGTTCGTCGTCTCGCCTTCCGACAGCGACATGATGATCTTCTGCCCGTTGGGTCCGAATCGCGGCGCGAACGTCATGCCCGGGAAATTGCCGACCGGCTCCCGCTGGCCGGTCTCGATGTTCATTAACATGACTTTCGGCTCGGCGCCCCCGAAAGCCATGTAGGTGATTTCCTGCGAGGTCGGCGAGAAGCGCGGCGTTACCACCAGGTCCTCGCCGCGGGTAAGATAGCGCACGCTGGCGCCGTCCTGGTCCATGATGGCGAGACGCTTGCGCCGGCGCGTCGCCGGCCCGGACTCGTCGATGAAGACGACGCGGGTGTCGAAGAACCCCTTTTCGCCGGTGGCGCGGGTGAAGACGGCGTCGGCGACGATGTGGGCGACGCGGCGGGCGTTGTTGGCGTCGGTGACGTATTGCTCACCTGCCACCTGCGCGCCGCTGGCGACGTCCCACAGCCGGAACTGCGTCTTCAGCCGACCGTCCCCGCCGTCGGCGACGCGGCCGGTCAGAACGTACTGGGCGTTGAGCGTGCGGAAGCCGTCCATCGGCGGCGCCTGATCGGGATTGGCGACATCCTGAATGTCGCCGACCGGCGTCAGAAAGACGGAGCGCTTGAAATCATTGAACGCGACGCTCGTCACCTTGTCGGCGGCGGGGCCGTCGCCGACGAAGCGCGTGACCGCGATCGGCACCGGCTGGAAGTTGCCGCCTTTGCGGACGTCGAGCGTGCCTTGCGCGAAGGAGGGGCCGAGCGGCACGCCGGCGATCGGAGCGGCGGCGAGGCCGCCGAGCATCAGGGCCGCCCGGCGACGGGACAGAGGAAGGGTCATGTTACCATGTCCTGCGATGCGACCATGTCATTCGGGTGAAGCGTTCGGACGGGTGTCTAGGCCTGGCTCGTCGCGCGCGGGAGGATCACGACATTTCCTTGGGATCGAAGCGCACGATGCGGTCGCGCCAGGAATCGTAGAACGGCTTGAAGCGCGCCGGCATGTCCAGCGGGTTGCAACGATTGACGGCGCGGATCGCGCTGTCGGCGAGACTGCGCAGGTTCGGGTCGGACGGCGGGTTCGTCAGCGCCGGTCGACCGATCAGTGAGCCGTCTACTGCCATCTGCACATGGACAGCCGGCACGTAGTCTTCTGTCGCGCCGAGCCCGAAGTAGCTCCAGCAGCCGCGATAATGATCGATCAGCCAGCCATCGAGCTGCGCCCTCATCGACGGCGACATGTGCTCGGAATGGGCGTTGGGCGCGCCGAGCGAGGCCATCTGAGTCAGCTGGCGTCCAGTCGAGGCCTTCCGCTGCGGCGCCTCGTGGTCGAGCAGCGCGGAAATCTTGGCGAGGCTGAAATCGTCGTGCGCTTTCGCGTCGCGCACCGTATTGCCGGCCCGCGCCTTCTCCGCCGGCTTCGGCTGGTCTGCGCGCTTGGGCGGCTCCGGCACGGGCTGCGGCTTCGGCAGCTCGGGCTTTGTCGGCTCGGGTTTGGGCAGTTTCATCGCGTTGAGCAGGTTGGCGACGCGATCGACCAGGTTGGGCTTCGGCGGCTCGGCCTTCGGCGGCTCAGGCTTGAGCTCGACCTTCGGCGGCGGCTCCGGCGCGAGCTTGACCTCCCTGACGACCGGCCGCGGCCGCGGCACCGGCTTCGCCCTGGTCACCTTCGGCGGCCTCGGCACCGGCTTGGGATCCGGCTTCGGCTCGACCTTGGGCCGGGGCGGCGGGGTCGGCGCGATGGCCTCGGCGTCGGGCGGCGGCTTGACGGCGTCGGGCGGCGGCGGAGGGGTCGGCGCGTCCGGCGTCGGCGTCTCCAGCTTGGCCACCGGCCGCTCCGGCGGCAGCGGCGCCGGCGGCTCGGGTTTCATCGGCTCGGGCTTCACGGGTTCCGGTTGGGGCGGCGGCTCGACCTTGGCGATCGGCTGCGGGGGCGGCGGCGGAGGTCCCGCCGGCGGCGGAACCGGCGGCGGAAGAGCCGGCGCGACGGCGTCCTGCGCCTTGTCGGCGCGGCCCGGATCGTCGCTCGGCTTGTCAGGCGAATCGTCGGTGGGCGTGTCCTTCTTCGCCTCGGCGAGCGGAGGAGCCGGCTTGTGATCCTCGAGCTCGGCTAGCTTGTCGACGCGGCGCTGCGGCTTCGGCATCAGCTTGGCGTTCTTCTCGCCGTTCATGACCTCGTCGAACTGGCTCATCGTGAGCATGTCGACCTGGATGCTTTCGGTCGGCTCCGGCAATGCCTCGGGCCGCGCGAAGTTGATGATCAGCGCGAGAATCCCGAGGGCATGCAGGCCGCCGGATACGACGAAGCCGGGGTACTTTTTCCAGATGCCGTCCTCGGTGTCGCCCCGCGTGTCCATCGCGCCCGGGCTCAGTTCTTCGTCGGCTCGGTCACGAGGGCGACCCGCTTGAAGCCGGCCGTGGTGATGATCGACATCACGTCGGCGATCTTCCCGTAGTTCACCGCGCTGGCGCCGCGCACGTAGATGCGGTCGTCGACTCCGTTCTTCGCCAGGCCCTTCAGCTTCTCGGCGAGGTCGTCCGGCTTAACCTGGTCCTGGTCGACGAAGATGTCGCCCTTCTGGTCGACGGCGACCGAGATCGGCTTCTGGTCGATGTTGAGCGCCGCCGCCTTGGTCTGTGGCAGGTCGATCGGCACGCCGGTGGCGAGCAGAGGCGCCGCCACCATGAAGATAATGAGAAGCACGAGCATGACGTCGATGAACGGCGTCATGTTGATCTCGGCCATCGCCCGGTAGCGCGGCGCGCCGCGACCCCGCCGCCGTCCGCCGCCGCCCCGTGCCGCTACGCTGCCAGCCATCGCGCTTTCCCCCAAGAACCCTAGGCTGCGCGGTCGCGCACGCTGTGCTGGTCGATCTGGCGCGACAGGATCGCCGAGAACTCGTCGGCGAACCCTTCCATGCGCGCTTGCTTCTTCGCCACCTCGCCTTGCAGCTTGTTGTAGGCGACGAGCGCGGGAATGGCGGCGAACAGGCCGAGCGCGGTGGCGAGCAGGGCCTCGGCGATGCCCGGCGCCACGACCGCGAGCGAAGTGTTCTTGGACGCGGCGATCGAGCGGAACGAGGTCATGATGCCCCACACCGTGCCGAACAGGCCGACGAACGGGCCGGCCGAGGCGACCGTCGCCAGGAACAGGAGGTTCGCCTCGAGCCGTTCCACCTCGCGGGCGATCGAGACGTCGAGCACCTTGTCGATGCGCGCCTGCAGGCCCATGAATGACGAGCCGACATTCTGCACCGAGCGCTTCCATTCGCGCATCGCGGCGACGAACAGGCTCGCCATGCCCTGCGCGGGACGCGAGGATAGCGTGGTGTAGAGTTCCTCGAGCGAGGTGCCGGACCAGAACACGCCCTCGAATTTGTCCATCGCGCGCTGGAAGCGGGTGTACATGATCGATTTGTTGACGATGATCGCCCACGACCAGATCGAGGCGGCAATCAGCATCACCATCACGATCTTCACGAGGAACGACGCCTGCATGAACATGCCGAGGACCGTGACCTCGGCGGCCGGAGTCGCGTCGGCAACCGGAGCCTGCGTGACGGCGTTGGCAATTTGCGCAAGGATCATGAGCGATTGGTCCTCGAAGGGCCTAAGTGGAGCGAACTATTATGTCGTGGAGTGCGAATCCGCCATTTTGACGGCTTGACACGTCTGACGGCCACGAATTGTGACGGACGTTTCGACCGGTCGAGTTAAGCACCGCGCAGGGTTAAGGCGGCGTTAGCGTCGCATCGCCGGCGCAGCGTGCCCCTCCCTCTCCCAGCGCGTCCGTCACGCCGCCGACGAGATTTGCCGCGTTGAGGTCGTCCGTCGTCGGCACGCGGCGCAGCGGCACGAGCCGCCCCCCAGTTTCGGCGACGCGGTCTTCCAGCGCAAGCAGCGCCTCGCGCGCGGCCGCTACCGTGATTTGCTGAAAGCGACAGGAGCCGCCGGGCCGCAGCTGCGCGAGGCGGCCGATGTCGGCGCGGCAGACGGTGCCGATCTTGGCGTAGCCGCCAGTCGGCTGCCGGTCGGCCATCAGCACCATCGGCTGGCCGTCGCCGGCGATCTGGATCGCGCCGTGGGCGATGCCGTCGGACACGATGTTGAAATCGCGGGCGTGGACAAGCCGCGGCCCTTCGAGCTTGTAGGCCATCCGGTCGGCGGCGGAGGTGAGCGTGAACGGCGCGGCGAAGAAGGCCGCGATCGTGTCCCCGGCGAAATGATCGTCCTGCGGGCCGAGGACGACGCGCAGCGCGGTATCGGACGGCGCCAGCCATGCGGCCTCGATCAACGCATCCGGCGGCTCCGCGGCGTGATCGCTCACCGCGGCGAGCCGATCACCCGGCTCCAGCGGCCGCCCATTGAGGCCGCCCAGCGCCGAACGGGTGTGGGTCGCCCGGCTGCCCATCACGACAGGGACGTCGATGCCGCCCGGCGCGGCGCAATAGGCAAAGCTGCCCCTTGCGCCGGCGCGCGCCCGCAGGACCTCGCCGCGGCGCAGCATCACGCGCGCCGCCGCCGGCAGGCGAGTCTCACCTCGCGTCCAGGCGAAGCCGCCACCGGCGAACGCCAGCGGCATCGGGGCCGCGACGCTCACCGCCAGGCCGCCCGGGCCGATCTCGATCGCCGCCGCGTCGGGCGCATTGCCGAGGGCGCGGTTGGCGGTCTCGTGCGCGACCCAGTCCATCGGGCCGGCCGCGGTGACGCCGAAGCGCAGCATGCCGAAGCGGCCGCCGTCCTGGATCGTGGCGCCAAGCCCGGCGGTCTCGATCATGACGAGGCCGCCCATTCAGACCTCCGGCTCGAGGATCTGCCGGCGGCCCGCCTCGCGCTCAAGCTTGTCGAAGGCGGCCGCGTCGATCCGCTCGAAGGCGACCGTATCGCCGACGCCGAGCGGGAAGACGGGATCGTGCGCGAGGTCGAAGGTGCGCGCCGGCGTGCGGCCGAGCATGTACCAGCCGGTCGGCATGGCGATCGAGGCGATCAGCGCCTGGCCGTTGGCGACGGTGAGCGCGCCGCCCGGGGCGGGCGCTCGCGGGGTCCGGCGGCGCGATATGGCGAGCGCGTCCGGCAGGCCGGACAGGAAGACGAAGCCGGGGGCGAAGCCGTACATGACCACCCGGTAGTCGGCCGCGGCGTGCAGTGCGGCGACCTCTTTGGGCGGCCGGCCGATCAGCTCGGCCAGCTCCTCCAAATCCTCGCAATGGGGCGTATCGTAACAGGCGGGGATGCGCCATCGCCGGGTCTCGCGGCGCGGGGCTTGCGCGGCCGCAACGGACTCGAGCCGGGCGATCAGATCGGCGGTGGTGAGCAGGCGAGGATCGAAGCGGATCATCAGCGAGCGATAGGTCGGCAGGCATTCCCGAACACCCTCGATCGGCGCGGCTGCGAGCGAGGCGTCGAGCGTCAGCACCTCTTCGTGGAAGGCGGGATCGGCGCTCTCGCCGAACTCGACGACGAGGGCCGCTTCGCCGGCCGGCAGATATCGCGGCGACGCCACGCTAGCTCTTCGCGCGGCGATCGTCCGCGAACGCCGCGAGCATGATGCCGTCGCGCTCCAGCGCTGTGCGCACCGCGCGCGCCATCGCCACCGCGCCGGGCGTGTCGCCGTGGACGCAGATCGAGCCGACGTCGATCGCAACCCTGCGGCCAGAAAGCGAGACCACCACGCCGTCGCGCGCCATCGCGACCACGCGCTCCGCCGCCTTCGTGGCGTCGCCAAGTACGGCTCCGGGCTGCGAGCGCGGCGCGAGATGGCCGTCGTCGGTGTAGCCGCGGTCGGCATAGACTTCGGGGACGGTGGCGAGGCCTTCCGCGTCGCCCGCGCGCGCTAGCTCGGTACCGGCGACCGCGAGGAAGAACAGCGTCCGATCGACCGCCTTCGCCCCGCGCGCGATCACCCGAGCGACCCCGGCGTCCGTCATCGCGATGTTGCTCAAGGCGCCGTGCGGCTTGATGTGGGTGAGCCGATGCCCGGCGTGGACGGCGAGCGCGGCCGCCGCGCCGATCTGGTAGGCGACGAGCCGCTCGATTTCCGCGCCGCTATGGGGGATCGGCCGCCGGCCGAACCCGGCGCGGTCGGCGAAGCCGGGATGGGCGCCGACAGCGACACCGCGCTCGCGAGCGAGCGCGAAGGTCGCCGCCATCGTGTCGGGGTCGCCGGCGTGGAAGCCGCAGGCGACGTTGGCGCTGGTGACGATGGCGAGCATCGCCGCGTCGTCGCCCATCGTGTAAGGACCGAACCCTTCGCCGCAATCGCAATTGAGATCGATTTCCCTCATCCGGCTACTGCCGTTCGAGGAGCCTGCTCGGCTTGCGGCCGAAGAGGGCCAGCACCCGCTCTTTCGTGCCGCGAATGGCGACGGCCGCCTTGCGCTTGATCTCGGCGGCCGTCTTCCAGACCCGGGTCTCGCGAAACCAGGCGAGGATCGCGTCCTTGATCGTCATGATCCAGGTGTAGATCGTGGCGAACCAGGGGATCGTCATCAACTTGCGCTTGCCGGCGTGGAGTGTCCGCTCGCAGACGAAGATGCTGACGACATAGGCGCCGATGAAGATCGTCATGCCGGTCCTGAAGTGGCCGGTGCTCATCAGGTAGACGCCCAGAACCTTGGTGAGCTCGGCGATGCCGAACGGCACCACCAGCAGCACCAAGATGACGTAGGGGTGCAGCGAGTCGATCCAGCGCTCGATGGCCTTGACGACCTGTAGCCGGGAGAGCCACCGCACCAGCGGCGCGAACACCGTCCACACGATGGTGTCGGCGATGACGTAGATACCCACCACGATCTCGGCCGGGATGGCCAGAAGGTGACGAAGCGGGTTGCGTTTGCTCTCTGCCAAGGGAACCTCGAACGAAGTGTGGTCGCTTCCGTCTTCGACGAACGGGACGGCGTCAAGCGTCCGGTAAGCCGTTCCTGTTATGATGGCGATGAAGCAAGGCGATTTCACGCCCGGAAAAATACGCTTTGTACACCTTGGTTCGCCGATGAGCGCCATATCCGGTCGGGCGATCACCGTGCCCCGGCGTCAGGCAGGTTTTGCCTCCCGGCTGCCCTCCTGGCTGCTCGCGGGCGGCGCGGCCGCTCTCGGCCTCGCTGTCGAGGCGCCGCAGGTCGGGCTCGTGCTGCGCGGCGGCTTCGCTGATCCCGACGACGCGATGCGGCTCGTCGAGGTCCGCGCCTGGCTCGCCGGGCAGCCCTGGTTCGACGTCGCCGCCCACCGTCTCGATCCGCCGCTGGGCGCCTCGATGCACTGGTCGCGCCTCGTCGATCTGCCGAGCGCGCTTTTGATCAAGCTCGTCCTGCCCTTCGTCGGCGGCGTCGAGGCGGAGGCGTTGGCCCGCATCATCGTCCCGACGGCGCTGCTCGTCCTGCTCTACCTGGCGATGGCGCGGCTCGCGACCGTGCTCGCCGGCCGCGACATGCGCGGCGCGGCGGTGCTCGGCACCTTTCTCTGCGGCGCGACGCTGGCGCAGTTCCAGCCGGGCCGGATCGGCCATCACGCCATGGAGACCGTCTGCCTCGTCGCGGCCGTCGGCGCGGCGTTGGCGAGCCTCGAGCCCAGGCGCGGGCGGGAGGCGGCTGTCGCCGGCGCGCTTGTCGCGCTGGGGCTCGCGATGAGCCTCGAGACGCTGCCTTTCCTCGGCGCGCTCTGCGCGGCGATGGCGCTGGCCTGGGTCTTCCGCGGCGCCGTCCACGCCGCCGCGCTCGCGTGGTTTGCCGCCGGGCTCGGGGGGGCGCTGCCGCTCTTGTTCCTCCTCACGGTCGCGCCGGAGCGCCGGTTCGCCCCGGTCTGCGACGCCTACGGCGCGGCCCATTGCGGCGCGGGTCTCGTCGGCGCGGCGGGGCTTCTGGCCCTGTCAGCGGCCTCGCGACGGCTTGCGGGCATCCCGGCCCGCCTGCTCGGCGCCGCGGCTGTCGGCGGTCTCGTCCTCGGCTTCGTCGCGCTCGCCTTCCCGAGCTGCCTGCACAGCCCTTTCGCAGGCGTCGATCCCCTCGTCCGCGCGCTCTGGCTCGACAATGTCGTCGAGTCGAAGCCGCTGCTGGTCTTCATGCGCGACCGGCCGATGCTCGGCCTTGCCATGGTGCTATCGCTGGGGCTAGGCGTGGCGGCCGGACTCTTGAGCGCGGTCTGCACGCGCGGTCTCGCGAGGCTGCGCTTTGCCGTTGTCACCGGCTTGGCGGCAGTCGGTCTCGGGCTCGCCTTCTGGCAGGTCCGCGTGCTCGCCAGCGTCGCGCCGCTCGCGCTCTGCGGCGGTCTCTTCCTCGTGGCGTGGGCGCGGGAGAGGCTTGCGCGACCGTTCGCCCCGCTGGCTCTGACGCTGATCCTGCCCTTCACCGCCACAGCCTGGGCACTGCTGCTGCCGGCCGATGCCGCGCCGGCGAGCGGCGAGGCTGTCTGCCTCGCCCCTTCCGCCTTGGCGCCGCTGCGCGGACTGCCGCCCGCGAGCGCGGTCGCACCGCTCGATGCCGGCTCCCATATTGTGGAAGCGACGGCGCTCGATGTCTTCGCCGCGCCGTACCATCGCAACAACGGCGGCAATCGCTTCGCCTACGACGTCTTCCTCGCGCTGCCGGCTGACGCGAAGGCGCTGCTCGTGGGCCGCCATGTCGGCTATGTGATCACCTGCCTGGCAGCCGGCGAGGCGGATCGACTCGCCGCCTTGGCGCCCGATGGGCTCGCGGCGCAGCTCGCCGCCGGGCGCGTGCCGTCCTTCCTGGCGCGCGTCCCGCTCGCCGGCACGCCTTACCAGGTGTACGCCGTGCGGCCGGGCGGCTAGGCGACGGCCAAGAACACGCGCTATCTGTTCCGCGACGTAGATCCGAGGACACCCGATGGCCCTGCCCACCAGCATGAAGCAGATCTATTTCGACGGCGCCGGCGGCCCCGAGGTTATTCGCGTGGGCGAGGCGAACGTGCCGGCCCCAGGCGAAGGCAAGGTGCTGATCGAGGTGGTCGCGGCCGGCATCAATCGTCCTGACATCTTCCAGCGTCTCGGCAACTACCCGCCGCCGCCCGGAGAGACGGCCATTCCCGGTCTCGAGGTCTCAGGCCGCATCGCCGCTGTGGGTGCCGGCGTCACGGTTCTCAAGGAGGGCGACGCGGTCTGCGCGCTGGTCGGCTCCGGCGGCTATGCCGAATACGTCCTCGCCGATCCGCCGCTCTGCCTGCCGGCGCCCGACGCCATCAGCCTCGAGGATGCCGCTGGCATCCCGGAAAACTATCTCACCGTCTTCGACAACGTGTTCCTGCGCGGCGGGCTGAAGACGGGCGAGCGCTTCCTCGTCCACGGCGGATCGAGCGGCATCGGCTCGACGGCGATCCAGCTCGCTCACGCGTTCGGCGCGGAGGTGTTCACCACCGCCGGGTCGCCGAAGAAATGCGACTTCTGCCGCACGCTCGGCGCCGACCACGCGATCGACTACAAAACGCAGGACTTCGTCGAGGAAATCAAGGCGATCACCGAGAAGAAGGGCATCGACCTGATCCTCGACATGGTCGGCGGCAGCTATCTACCGCGCAACATCTCGATCATGGCGATGGAAGGCAGGCTCGTGCAGATCGCCTTTCTCGGCTCCAGCGTGACGGAAAAGCTCGATTTCACCGCCGTGATGGTTCGCCGCCTCGTGCTGACCGGGTCGACCTTGCGCGCGCGCGCGTTGGCGCTGAAGGCCGTGGTGGCGCAAGGCCTGCGCGAGAGGGTCATGCCGCTACTCGACGACGGCATGGTGAAGCCGATCATCCACGCGACCTTCCCGCTCGACCAGGCGCGGCAGGCCCACGAGCTGATGGAATCCTCGTCCCACCTAGGCAAGATACTCCTCCTGACCGGCAAATAGACGCAGCCTTGGCGGCGGTTCGGGCGTTAGCGGCGGGCGCCATCGCTGGGTGTCGCTCCGCGGGTCGGCGCCTCCGCCGCGTGGAAAAGGATGCGACGGCTGCCGGCGGCCGACGCGAAACGAGGGAGCCTCCCATGAGCATTTTCGGCACCATCATGTCCAAGGTCTTCGGCGAGAACCATCCGGCCGCGAACGCCTCACCGACCGACCAGAAGCCGGCTGCGGATACGTCCGCCGCGACGTCGACCACCTCCGCGGCCGAGAAGACGGACAAATCTAACACCTGGGAACAGGCTCCGACCAACGCGCCGCCGGCCGCCGGCGCTCCGGCCTCAGGCACCAGCACCTCCGCGCCGGCCACCGCTCCCTCCACCATCGATATCGCGGAGAAGCTCGACGGCATGGAGAAGAGTGCCGGCCAGACGCTCGATTGGCGCCACTCGATCGTCGACCTGATGAAGCTGCTCGGAATGGATTCGAGCCTGACGGCCCGCAAGGAGCTCGCCAAGGAGTTGCACTACACCGGCGACACGACGGATTCGGCCTCCATGAACGTGTGGTTGCACAAGCAGGTCATGGCGAAGTTCGCGCAGAACGGCGGAACGCTCCCGCAGGACCTGCACGCCTCCTGACGGTCAGAGGAACAGACGACGCTCAGGGCGCGTGAAGGTTGGTCTCGACAGGATCGTGTCCTCGTCGAGGTCGGCGCGTGCCAGGCGCCGACGGGAAAGTGGAACAGGCTTCCCGCCTTGAAAGGCTTGCCCCTCTTCTGTGTCGAGCATGGCGCTACCGCTGAGAACCTGCACGAGCTGCTCGTGCGGATGAAAATGTTTGTCGGCTTTCGTGCCGGCTTTGATGACCACCTGCACCGGCGACGCGCCGACCCCTTCGACGGTTCGTCGCCTATGTTCGAATTGGCGGCATGTTGCGGAAGCTCATCACAGTGCTGCAGCATCGTCATAGCGCTTGCCTTCTCGGCAAATTCTACACGGCGAATTCGTAAAGCTGGTACGGTCCCCGACCGGAACGCTCGGCCTGTCGCTTCGTTGATGTTGCAACGCAGCATAAGGAGCTGCGATCGGCGGCTGCAGCAGGAGTTGGAATGATCGCCATCCTAGACGAACTTTCGTCTGGCTTTAAGTCGCGGAAGATCGAGCCCCAGCCGGCGCTCGAGCGCGTGCAGACGTTCGGACCCAATCCGGGCAACCTCTCGATGCATCTCTACCGGCCAGCGGCGCTGGGCAAGCGCCGCCCGTTGGTTGTCGTGCTTCATGGCTGCGCGCAGACAGCCGCCGGCTATGCCGCGGCGTCGGGCTGGCTGCGACTTGCCGATGAGCTCAAGTTCATGGTGCTGCTGCCGGAGCAGAAAGCCGAGAACAATCGCCAGACCTGCTTCTCCTGGTTCGACTCGGGCGATACCAGGCGCGGGTCGGGCGAAGTGGCCTCGATCGCCCAGATGATCGAGACGGCGGTGCGAACATACGATGCCGATCGCGACCGCGTCTTCGTCTGCGGGCTCTCCGCCGGCGGCGCGATGACCGCGGCGATGCTCGCCACCTATCCCGAGCTGTTCAACGGCGGCGCGATCATCGCCGGCCTGCCGTACGGCACGGCTTCGAGCACCTCGGAAGCGTTCGACAGCATGTACAGCGGCAAGATCAAGGAGGCGAAGGTCTGGGGCGATCTGGTGCGAACGGCCTCGCCTCACGCGGGCCCCTGGCCGTGCGTCGCGATCTGGCACGGCACCGCCGACAAGGTCGTGAAACCGATCAACGCCGGCGAACTCGTCAAGCAATGGACCAACGTGCATGGCGTCGGCGCCGAGAACCCGGCGCAGGACCATGTCGGGACGACGACACGACGGGTGTGGCGCGACGGGCGGAAGCGCGCGGCGGTGATCGAATACAGCGTGCCCGGCCTCGGCCACGGCGTTCCCGTTGACGATATGGACCCGCCGGCGCCCTTCTTCCTGCCGGCAGGCCTGTCTTCGACCTGGCACATCGCCAAGGACTGGAACCTGACGCGCGACGGGCGCGAGCGCCTCTGGCTGGATTTCTTCGGCGTGAAGCTCTGATGGAGACGGAGGCGCCGAGTCGCCCGGACGGTGAAGACTAGGGCGCTACCTCGCCCCGCACGTGATCGCGGACGAGGCCATGCACGAAGCCGAGCTTCTCGATCACGGCGGGCGACAGGACGAAGGGATAGAGGTCGTCCTTGCCCATCGCCTTGCTCATCGAGTTGAGCGCGGTGCTGACCGGCAGCCAGACGGCGACAATCGTCTCGATGGCGACGGAGCCGTAAGGGTCGAGCCGGTAGTCGACCGCGAACTCGCCGTCCCTGTCGACCGCCGGCGCGAGCTTCAGGTCATAGGCTCGCGCCATCTCCAGCGTGTCGACGATGTGGAGGTAATGCGCCCAGGTTTCGGCGAAGTCCTCCCAGGCGTGGGTCGTGGCGTAGGCGCTGACGAAACGCCGCTGCCAGTCGCTCGGCGCGCCGTGCTCGTAGTGCCGCTTCAACGCCTCCTGATAGTCCTGCGTGTCGTCGCCGAAAACGACGCGGCACGCGTCCAGGCGGCCGCCGTCGCGCACCAGGCGGTCCCAGAAGTAGTGCCCGACCTCGTGGCGGAAGTGGCCGAGCAGGGTGCGGTAGGGCTCGCCCATCGCCTTGCGCCGCTGCTCGCGCTCGGCGTCGTCGGCCTCGCTGAGCGCGATGGTGATGACGCCGTCGTCGTGGCCGGTCATCACCTTGCTGCCCTCCGCGTTGGGGTAGTCCGCCAGGAACTGAAACACCAGCGGCTCGTGCGGCGCGAACAGGTCGACGCCTTGGGTCAGCTTCAGCTTGTAGAGCGTGTAGAACAGCCGGTGCTTGGCCCATTCGATCTTGCGCCAGGCGAAGCCGTTTTTCGGATCGCCCAGTGTCGGCACCACCCGGTTATGGCGGCAGGCCGCGCACATCGCCTCGCCGGACGCGGCATCGACGAGCCAGTTGCAGACGTCGTAGCGGGCGTTCCGGCACTGCCGGAAGGTGCGTCCCTCGATGCCGAGCGCGCGCCAGGTGTCGTTGACCCCGTCGGCCGGGCTGTCGGGCGCGGGCTCGAGCGCGCTCAGCGTTTCCGCCTCCGGCCAGAACCCCAGCGCATGCCGGCAGCGTTCGCATGTGGTATTCTCGAAGAAGAGGATCTGCGAACAGGATTGGCAGGAGAACAGGCGCATCGTCGGGCTCCGGCTGTCGGGAATGTCGGAAGGCGGTCCGGCCCGATCGCGACGCGCAAACAGGGGCTGCCGGCGGCGGTTCCAAGCGAAAAGCGAACCCTGCGACCTGTCGGCCACAGAGCCGGCGTCGCGGCCGTCGTTCCCTTCCGTCGCGATCCCGCCACCCGTCCTGACGAAGACGCGGGCGTGCCTGCAAGGGCGCAAGCGTGCCTGCCAGAACGCGTGCGTGCGCCCGGGCGCTGCGGCGGCGATCAGCTTCCGTTCACCTCGCCCCCGCCACAACGCTGCGCTTGCCCGCGCGGCGTCCGCCCGGCACGGCGCGGGGAAGTTCGCCGCGGCCTGTGGTCTGGCGTGCATGGCGAGGGCCGGGACGCGATGCTAGGATCTCCCGTCCGCTCGCGGGCAAGTTGAGGGTGGCTGAGGTGGGGCAGGCATCGTGACGACGGAACAAGCGATGGATATCGATGCCGCCTACGGGACGACGCGCGCTGCCTCGCGCGCGACGAAGCGCGAGTGGTCGACGGTCCAGGGCGCGATCATCTTCCTGGTCTTCCTGCTGATCGCGGCGATCCCGCTGCTGACCCATCCTCTGCCGCCGCTCGAAGACTACGCCAATCACGTCTCGCGCATGCAGGTGCTGGCCGACCACGGCCGCAATCCTAATCTCGCGAAATATTACGAGATCGAATGGGAGATGCTGCCCAACCTGATGATGGACCTCGTGGTCCCCTACATCGCGCGATTCGTGAACGTGTATCTCGCCAGCCAGCTGTTCACGCTGGTGATCTTCTTCCTGATCATGTCCGGCACGTTCGCGCTCAACCGCGCGCTGTTCAAGCGCTGGTCGATGCTGCCGCTGGTCGCTTTCCCGCTGCTCTACAACTACATCTTTCTCATCGGCGTGATGAACTACTTCTTCGGGATCGGGCTCGCGCTCTGGGGCCTCGCGCTGTGGATCATGCTGCGCAATCGGCCCTGGCCGGCGCGCTACGTCATCTCCGCCCTATTCGCCGTCGCGCTTTACCTCTGCCACCTCTTCGCGGTCGGGGTGTACGGGCTCGGCCTGCTCGCCTTCGAGATCTACTTCGCGCTCTCGGTCGACCGCTCGCCGTGGCCGTCGCGATTGCTGAAGTTCTGCTGCGCCGGCCTGCCGTTCCTGCCGTTGATCCCGATCCTCGTGACGAGCTCGACCTGGGGCCACGCGCACGATTGGGATTGGGAGTCGCAAGGCAAGCTCGACGGCCTGCTGTTCGTCGTGCAGACCTATTCCGACATCGTCGCCTTCTCGCTCACCGTGATCGTTGCCATCGCAGCGGCCTGGGCGGTGCGCAACAAGATGCTGCGCGCGCACCCGCTCCTGATGCTGCTGCTCATCGTCGGCGGCCTCGTTTACGCGGCCTTGCCGCGCATGCTGTTTGCGAGCTATCTCGCCGACCAGCGGCTCCCCATCGCGATCGCCTTCATGACGGTTGCCTGCTTCCGAGTCGAGTTCAAGAGCGAGTACGTGCGCCGCCTCTTCCTGATCGTGTCGTTGGGCCTGCTCGGCGCGCGGGTCGCAGAGGTCGACATCGCTTGGCAAAACAGCGCCCCCGCGACGCTCGAGATGCGCGAGTCGCTCAAGAAGATCCAGAAAGGCTCAAAGGTCCTCGTCGCCTACGCGGACTCCAACATGCCCAACGAAGTCGAGCACCTCGGTCTCGTCCACGCCGTGTCGCTGGCGATTATCGAGCGCCAGGCGCTGATCACCACGGCGTTCACGACCAAAGGCAAGCAGATCATGCATGTCACGCCGGAATACCGGAAGATCGTCGACACGGAGGACGGCACGCCACCCACGATCGACGAGCTCGTGCTCGACGCCGTCGGCCGCAGCCCCGACGACTCGAGCTACTGGCACGACTGGACCAAGAAGTACGACTACGTCTACCTCCTGTTCACCGACGAGGATTCCGACAATCCGATGCCGGACAAGCTGAAAAACGCCTATGACGGCGAGAACTTCCAGCTCTACCGCATCATCAAGCCCGGTATGGACAAGAACGCGATGGAGGGGCCGCGCAGGCCGATTAAGCTGAACGCGGCCGCTGCCGCCGCGGCCGCCGGCCAGCCCGCTCCGGCCGCTTCGAAGGCGGCGCCCGCCGCGCCGGCCAAACCGGTCGAGCCCACGCTGACGCCCGAGACGCCGGCCGCCGCCACGGCGCCGAAGCCCTAGCCGGCCGCGAGCGAGGCCGGCTTTCATGAGCCCGGCCATCACGCGGCGCGAGAGGTTGGTGCCTCGTTGGACAAGGCCCCGTCGGCATCCTACTCCTCTCGGGTTCGCGAAAGGAAATCGGCGGTGAAGGTCTCGCTCATTCAGATGAATTCTGTTAGTGACAAGGCCGCCAACATCGCGGCCGCGACCGCGCTGATCGAGCGCGCCGTCGAGACCGAACGACCGGATTGGATCGCGCTGCCGGAATGCTTCGACTTCCTCGGCGCCCGCCGGCCCGAAAAATTCGCCGCGGCCGAGGTGCTCGGCGAGGGGCCGGCCTATCGCGCGATGCGCGCGCTCGCCGCCCGGCACAAGGTGTTCATCCATGCCGGCTCGATGCTGGAGCGCGCGGCGGCCGAGGAGCGCATCCACAACACCACCGTGGTGTTCGACCGCGCGGGCGGAGAGGTGGCGCGCTACCGCAAGATCCACATGTTCGACATCGAGACGCCGGACGGCGTTTCCTATCGCGAGAGCGCCGCCTTCAAGGCGGGGGAGGCGGTCGTCACCTACGAGTGCGAGGGCGTCACCGTCGGCTGCTCGATCTGCTACGACCTGCGCTTTCCGGCCCTGTTCCAGGCGCTCGTCGACAAGGGCGCGCAGATGATCGCGCTGCCCTCCGCCTTCACGATGCAGACCGGTAAGGACCATTGGGAGGTGCTCTGCCGCGCCCGTGCGATCGAGACACAGACCTATTTCTGCGCGCCGGCGCAGGTCGGCACCCACACGATCGGCAACGAAACCCGTCAGACCTACGGCCATTCCATGGTGATCGACCCGTGGGGTCTCGTCACCGCCCGCGCGTCCGACGGTCCCGGCGTGGTGAGCGCACGCATTGAGCCGGATCGCGTGGCGAGGACGCGCGAGCGCATGCCGGTGCGGAGCCATAGGGTGGCGTTCGGGTCGTGAGGCTGCCGGGCCTGATAGGCCTTCTTCTCCTGCTCGCCACCCCCGCCGGCGCCGGCGGCGTGTGGCGGCGCGGCGAGTATGCCGATCCCGGCTCGCTCGATCCGCACAAGGTGACGACCTCCGTCGAGGGCCACATCCTCGACGAGCTCTACGAGGGCCTCACGGTCTACGACGGCCATGCCGCGCTCAAGCCCGGCGTCGCGTCGCGCTGGGAGATCTCGCCCGATCAGACCGTCTACACCTTCCACCTGAGGCCCGACGCGCGCTGGTCGAACGGCGCGCCGCTGACGGCGGACGATTTCGTCTACTCGTTCCGCCGGCTGATGGACCCGAAGACCGGCGCGCCCTACGCCAACATCCTCTACACGGTGAAGAACGCCCAGGGCGTGAACACCGGCGGCATGCCCCTCGAGAGGCTCGGCATCCGCGCGATTGACCCCGCGACGCTGGAGATCACGCTCGAGCATCCGACAACCTATTTCCTCGAGCAGCTCACCCACTTCACCGCGCTGCCCGTCTACCGCCCGAGCGTCGAGCACTGGGGCGTAGGCTTTGCCCGCGCCGGGCGAATGGTCGGCAACGGCGCCTTCGTGCTCGAGAGCTACACGCCCAACGACAGGCTGGTGCTGGCCAAGAACCCGCGGTTTCACGATGCCGCCGCGGTGAGGCTCGACCGCGAGATCTTCTTTCCGATGGACGACCGCTCGGCGGCGCTGCGCCGCTTCATGGCCGCCGAGATCGACAGCTACGACGAGGTGCCGGTCGACCAGATCGCGTTCGTGCGGCAGCATCTCGCGGCCGATTTCAAGGTCGCGCCGAGCCTCGGCACCTATTATTACGCCTTCGACACGCGCACGAAACCGTTCGACGACGTGCGGGTGCGGCAGGCGCTGTCGATGGTCGTCGATCGCGACTTCCTCGCCCGCACGATCTGGGGCGACACGATGCTGCCGGCCTATTCCTTCGTGCCGCCCGACATCCCGAGCTATGGGGCGCCGGCGACGGTAAGTTGGGCGAAGGAGAGCCTGTTCCAGCGCGAGGACGAGGCCAAGGCCCTGATGAAGGCGGCCGGCTTCGGTCCCGACCATCCGCTGCGACTGACGCTGCGCTTCAACACGTCCGAGAACCATAGGCGGACCGCGATCGCGATCGCCGACATGTGGAAGACGCTGGGCGTCACGACCACCTTCATCGTGACGGACGCGCCCACCTACTACGCCTTCGTGCAGTCGGGGCAGCCCTACAACGTCGTGCGCTCGGGCTGGTACGCCGATTTTCCCGACGCGCAGAACTACCTGTTTTTGGCGCAGACCGACAATAAGGTGCTCAATTACACGCACTTTTCGGACGCGCGTTACGACGCGCTGATGCGGCAAGCCGCGGTCGAGCCCGACTCCGGCAAGCGGCGCGCGATCCTGCACGAGGCGGAAGCGCTGCTTCTCTCCAAGTCGCCGGTGCTGCCGCTTTTGACGCAAAAGGCCGCGAACCTCGTTTCGCCCAGCCTGCACGGCTGGTCGACGAATGTCATGGACCACCACCCCGGCCGCGACGTTTGGAAGGACGAGCGCCCGGCCGGCTGAACCGGCGCCCCCTCAGCCTTTCGCCGGACGCAGGCGCACGAGGCCTTCCTGCATCACCGTCGCGACGAGCCGGCCGCCGCGATCGAACAAGAGGCCGCGGGCGAGGCCGCGCGCCCCCGAGGTGTTGGGGCTGTCCTGCGCGTAGAGCATCCATTCGTCGGCGCGGAACGGGCGATGGAACCAGATCGCGTGGTCGAGGCTAGCGGCGGAGAATTCCGGCTCGAACAGCGTGCGGCCGTGGGCGGCGAGCGTCACGTCGATCAGCGTGAAGTCCGAGAAATAGGCGAGCACGGCGCGGTGAACCGCCGGATCGTCCGGCAGCGGCGACGTCGCACGGATCCAAACGTTGACGGTCGGCTGCGGCGGGCTCTTCGGATCGTAGCGCCGCAAATCGCAGGGCCGCACCTCGATCGCGGTCTCGCCGAGGAACCAGCCCCTGAGCCCTGGCGGCATCAGATGGCCGAACTTCTGCTTCATCTGCTCGCGGGACATCAATTGGTCCGGGTCCGGAACCTCGGGCATCGCCGCCTGGTGCTCGAGGCCCTGCTCCTCGACCTGGAAGGAGGCGAACAGGTCGAAGATCGGCCGGCCGTTCTGCACCGCGATGCAGCGCCGCGTGGTGAAGCTGCGGCCGTCGCGCACGCGTTCGACCTGGTAGACGATCGGCATCGACGGGTCGCCGGGAAGGATGAAGTAGGCATGCAGCGAGTGCGGCGCCCGATCCTCGACGGTGCGCGAGGCGGCGACCAGCGCCTGCGCCACGACGAGGCCGCCGAATACGCGGTTGCGCCCTTCGGGCGGCACCATCCCGCGGAAGATGTTCTGCTCGACGCGTTCGAGATCGAGCACGCGGAGGAGGTCTGCGACATCTTTGGCCATGGCTGCCAGGAAGCACGATCGCGCGGCGGCGACAAGATCGCGCTTCAGCGTCCTGGCGCCTGTGTTCACGCCGAATCGAAGGTCCGGCCCGGCCCCTGGTCCTCGCGCAGCTTGGCCAGCCGCGCGCCTTCCTGCGCCATCCGGGCGAACAAGGCCTCCGGGTCGCCGGCGCGCGCGGCGAGCATCGCCAGCTCGCTGCCTTCCGCCACCGGGATCTCGCGTTGGCCAGCCGCCAGCCCGTCGGCGATGATCGTCGCGGCGCGCTCGACCGGCATGCCGCCGGCGATGTTGGCGTCGGTGCGACCACGCTTCGACCCGTCGCCCGTCACCGCGTTGACCGCGATCGCCGTCTGCACCGAGCCCGGCACGATGGTGCTGACGGCGATGCCGTAGGCCGTCTCGACCTCGGAGCGTAGCGCATCGTAATAGCCGAGGCAGGCGTGCTTGGCCGCGCAATAGCCGGTGCGCATCGGCGTGCCGAACTTGCCGGCGACCGAGCTGACGATGGCGATCTGGCCGCCACGGCGCTCAACCATGCCGGGCAGCACCAGCTGCGTGAGGCGCACCGGCGCGAAGAAATCGACCTCCATCAGCTGCCGGTAGACCTCGAAGCCGGTGTCGAGCGCCAGGCTGCGCTGGCTGATGCCGGCATTATTGACGAGGAGGTCGATGCGCCCGTGCCACTCCAGCGCCTCCGCGGCCATCCCTGGCAGCGTGTCGTAAGCCGTGGCGTCGAAAGGGAGGACCTTGCTCGGACCGCCGGCCTCCGCCACACGTGCGGCGACCCGCTCGAGCTCCTCCTTGCGCCGCCCCGACAGCACGACCAGCGCGCCGCGGCCGGCGAGCTCGACGGCCAGCGCCTCGCCGATGCCCGATGAGGCGCCCGTGATCCAGGCGACCTTGTCTTTGAAGCTCATTTGGCTCTCTCCGAACTGCGGATGCCGCATCCTATCGCGATCGGTCACTTGTCAGAAAGCGGTTGTCGAACGCCGGCGAACGGGCCAGGAAGGCCGCGCGAGCCTCACTTGGCAGAATGCGTCGGGCTTGCTGAAAGGATCATCGTGGCCACGGTCGAGCAGCTTGTTTCCCTCGTCGGCAAGGAGGTCGGCCAATCGGATTGGCTGTTGGTCGATCAGGAGCGCATCGACCGTTTCGCGGACGTTACCGGCGACCATCAATTCATCCACGTCGACCCCATTCGCGCGGCGGCGACGCCATTCGGCGGGACGATCGCGCACGGTCTCCTCACGCTGTCGCTGGTGCCGACGCTCGCGGTCGACGCGCTGCCGCGCCTCAGCCCAGTGCAGATGATGATCAATTACGGCTACGAGAAGGTCCGCTTCCTCAGCCCGGTGCGCAGCGGCAGCCGCATCCGCGCCCGGTTCCGGCTGCTCGACTTCGCCGAGAGAGAGCCCGGGCGCTGGAAGCAGGTCAGCGAGGTCGCAATCGAGATCGCGGGCGAGGCCAAGCCCGCGCTCTACGCCGAGATGATCTCGATCGCCGTCCAGCCGCTTTAAGGCGCCGCGCTGGCGATGCCGGTGGCCGGCTCGCCCGGGCGGCGCGACGATCAGCAGTCGCCGAGGGAACCCCAGACGCAGAATCTCTGATGGGCGAGGCGAGGCGACGTCAGGTCGACGCCGGGCGCGCTTCGCTCGCCAGTGGTCGGCGCGAGATCGGAGAAGTCTGCGGCCAGCCTCGGCGCGGCAGAGCCGTGGATGTGGATCTGCGCGACGGCCGGCCCGGCGAGTGCGGCGAGGAGCGAGGTAGCGAGGATGATGGTGCGCATGATCGGGATCCTTCCGAGATGTTTTCAGAGGGTCCGACACCGATGATCCGGTGGCGGCCGAGCCGTGGCAGGCTCTGGTCCCGGTTCGGTGCGCGATCCCGAGTCGTTACCGCTCCGGCTCCCACTTTGATGTGATCCGGGACGATGTAACCTGTTGTTTCCCGAGAGCGAAAGCAGCCTCCCGCCGCTGTTGCAGGCGGTCGCTCAACTCTTCTTCGCGGAAGAAGCCGGCCGCAACCAACCGGCATTGCGACCGTTGAAGGCCATCGCGAAACCGGTGTCATGCGGCGCGACACGCGGCTGAGCCAATTCTTCGAGGAGATTTGCATATGGTCGACAAGCCGACCCTGACGACAGCCTTCGGTCGTCCCGTCGAGAACAACCAGAACTCCCTGACCGCCGGCCCGCGCGGGCCAATGCTGATGCAGGACTATCACCTCATCGAAAAGATGGCGCACTTCAACCGCGAGCGCATTCCCGAGCGCGTGGTGCACGCCAAGGGTTATGGCGCCTACGGCACGTTCACGGTGACCAAGGACATCGCGCATCTCACCTGTGCCAACATCTTCTCGCAGGTCGGCAAGCAGACAGAGATGTTCGCCCGCTTCTCGACGGTCGGCGGCGAGTCAGGCTCGGCCGATACGGCGCGCGATCCGCGCGGCTTCGCCCTCAAGTTCTACACCGAGGACGGCAACTGGGACATGGTCGGCAACAACACGCCGATCTTCTTCATCCGCGATCCCCTGAAGTTCTCCGACTTCATCCGCACGCAGAAACGCGATCCCGGCACCCACCTTAAGCCGCACTGGCGTCGCTGGGACTATTGGAGCCTGTCGCCCGAAGCGCTGCACCAGGTCATGTTCCTGTACTCCGACCGCGGCACCCCGAAGTCCGCCCGCTTTATGAACGGCTACGGCTCGCACACCTTCTCGCTCTGGAACGACAAGGGTGAGCGCTCGTGGGTCAAGTTCCACTTCAAGACCGAGCAAGGCATCCAGAACTTTACTGACGCCGAGGCCGCCAAGATGACCGGCGAGCATCCTGATTATTCGGCGCAGGATCTGCTCGAGGCGATCAAGCGCGGTGACAATCCGAAGTGGAAGTTGATGATTCAGGTCATGCCTGAGAAGGATGCCGCCACCTACCGAGTTCACCCCTTCGACCTGACCAAGACTTGGCCGCACGCCGACTATCCCTTGCAGGAGGTCGGCATCATGGAGTTGAACCGCAACGTGAAGAACTACTTCGCGGAGGTGGAGCAGGCCTCCTTCGAGCCGTCGAACGTCGTGCCGGGCATCGGCTTCTCGCCCGACAAGGTGTTGCAGAATCGGGTCCTGAGCTACTCGGACGCCCATCGTTACCGGCTGGGCGGCCCGAACTACGACCAGATCCCGGTCAACCAGCCGAAGGCCGCCAACCATCATAACACCTATAATCGAGACGGCGTGATGCGCGTCGACGGCAACGATGGCGGCGAGGTCGATTACGAGCCGAACTCGTTCGGCGGTCCTGCCGAGGACCGGGCGATCACGGAACCACCGCTGCGCATCGACGGAAACGCCGCGCGCTACGAGTACAAGTGCGACGACGAGGATCTTTACGGGCAGCCGCGCGTTTTTTGGGAAAAGGTGCTCGACGATACCGGGCGGTCGCATCTCGTCGAGAACATCGTCGGCTCGATGACCAACCCGAACATGGGCATCGAGAACCCGCGCCCGATCCAGGAGCGGATGTTGAAGCATTGGTACAAGATTCACCCCGATTTCGGTGCGGCGGTCGCCAAGGGCATCGGCATCGAGCCGCAGAGGATCGCGGCGGAGTAAGCGCGGGTTTATGGATGAAGGGCCGGCATTCGCGCTGGCCCTTCACTTCAAGGTGGGATCGAGGCTCGGGCGCCGTTGCGCCTGCGCCTTTGCAATTTGAGGATCGCGATGGCAGGCCACGGCACAGTTATCGTCACGGGTGGCGGCCGCGGGATTGGAGCCGCGATCTGCCGGCGCCTCGCCGCGGCCGGGCACCCGATCCTGGTGAACTACGCGAACGACTCGGCCGCGGCTGGCAAGGTCGTCGATGCCATCGCGAGCGCCGGCGGCCATGCCATCGCTTACAGGGCCGACGTGTCGAAGGAGGGCGACGTTCAGGCGATGTTTTCCGCCGGGGATCGCGATCTCGGTCCGCTCTACGGCCTCGTCAACAATGCCGGCGTGCTCGGCGAGATGCGGCGCATCGACGAGCACGACGCCGATAGTATTGCCAAGGTGCTGGAGATCAACGTCGTCGGACCGGCGCTTTGCGCCAAGCACGCGCTCCGCCGCCTTTCCACCAAGCATGGCGGCCACGGCGGCTCGATCGTGAGCGTCGGCTCGATCGCGGCGACCACCGGCGGCATCCCGAGCATGGTCGCCTACGCCACCTCCAAGGGTGCCATCGCGAGCTTCACCATCGGGCTCGCCAAGGAGGTCGCCCGCGAAGGCGTCCGCGTCAACGCGGTCGCGCCGGGCATGATCGTCACCGAGATGACGACCGGCGTCGCCGATCAGGTCGGGCCGACGGTACCGATCGGGCGGTGCGGCGAACCCGAGGAGGTCGCCAACGCCGTCGCCTGGCTCATTTCGGAGGAGGCGAGTTACGCGACCGGCTCGATCCTGACCATCTCCGGCGGGCGCTGAGTTGAACAAGGAGAAGATCAAGGCAAACGCGTCACGTCCGTGGTGGTCCTCGCCATCGCGCTTAGCGCACTGGCCCAAGGAGCTCGGCTTGACAGGCTGCTGAAGAAGTCGTTCGTTTATCGCCTTGGCGCGATCCGTTGCGCGCGATCCGGGCGCTTGCGGACGAGGCTCTTGGGAAGCTGAACAACCGGTTCGACGCACTTTACTCGCGCCTGGGCCGGCCCTGGTTGCGCCCGAGATGCTGCTCGCGCGACGCTGCTGCAGGCCTTCTTCTCGGTGCGCTCCGAGCGGCAGCTGATGGAGCAGATCGACTACAATCTCCTGTTTCGCTGGTTCGCCGGCTTGCCGATGGATGATGCTGTCTGGCATCCGACGGTGTTCACCCACAACCGCGACCTGCGGGCGCGCCGCGTGACCCCGCTATCGCCGTCAACGGCGCCGTCTCGAGGTGCGGCGTGGTGCGCAAAACCGTCATCGACCGTCGCCCGCTGCACCACATCGGCTACGACATCAGCCAGCGCTGCCGTAAGCGCATCGAGGACGTGTTCGGCTGGATCAAGGCGCAGGCCGGCCACGGCAAAGTCAAAGTCCGCGGGCGGCCGAAGGTCGAGGCGGTCTTCACGTTCGCCGCCGTCGCCTGCAATCTTGTCCGCATCCCGAAACTCATCGCGCCAACACCGCCATAAGCGCAAATCCATCGGTCTCCCGGCTCAACCCGACCAACAGACCGCGACCCCGAGCGAGCCGCGAACAATGAAAAAACCCCGGACCACCACCCCCGCGCTCGCAAGAAACTGTTCTTCCGCAGCCGTTTAAAGCGAGCCGTCGGGCCGCATTGTCAGGACATCCCGCGCATTGTCGCCGCGCAGTGCACTCTCGGCGGTGGCGCCCGGCACGAAGCACCCTAAGTTGTGGCGATGGCACAGATCCCGTTCTCGGTCCTCGACCTCTCCCCCGTACTCGCCGGCGAGACGCCGCGCGATGCGCTGCAGCACAGCGTGGCGCTTGCGCGCCACGTGGAGGCGCTCGGCTATAAGCGCTTCTGGCTCGCTGAGCACCACAACATGATCGGCATCGCCAGCGCGGCGACCGCCGTGGTGATCGGCCAGGTTGCCGCCGCGACGTCGACGATCCGCGTCGGCTCGGGCGGCATCATGCTCCCGAACCACGCCCCGATGGTCATCGCCGAGCAGTTCGGCACGCTGGAATCGTTCTTTCCCGGCCGCATCGACCTCGGTCTCGGCCGCGCCCCCGGTGGCGACGGCATGGCGCTGCGAGCCTTGCGGCGCGGCCCGGAGGTGGCGGATCGTTTTCCCTCCGACGTGCAGGAATTGCGATTCTTCTTCCGCGCACCGGAGCCGAACCAGGCAATCCGCGCCGTGCCCGGCGCCGGGCTCGCCGTGCCGATCTGGCTGCTCGGCTCCTCGACCTATTCGGCGGCACTGGCGGCCGAGCTCGGCCTTCCGTTCGCGTTTGCGGCGCATTTCGCGCCGGACGCGCTGGGGGACGCGCTCGCCCTGTATCGCTCCGCCTTCAGGCCCTCGGCGTCGCTCGTCCGTCCGCATGCGATGGTCACGGTAACGATCGTCGCGGCCGACACGGATGGGCAGGCGCGGCGCCTCTTCACTTCGCTGCAGCAGGCGTTCATCGCCTTGCGCAGCGGTACGCCCGGGCTGCTGCAGCCGCCGCTCGATGAGTTGTCGGCGATCGCGCCGCCGCGGCTGCGCGCCGGGGTCGACCATGTCTTGCGTTACGCGATCGTGGGGTCGGCCGAGACGGTCGAGCGCGGGATCGGCGCCTTGCTCGAGGAGACCCGCGCCGACGAACTGATGATCACCGCTCAGATCTTCGATCAGCCCGCGCGTCGACGCTCGTTCGAGATCGTCGCCGCCGTTCGCGAGCGCATGGGCGAACGCCGCGACGCCGCCTGAGGCCTCGGCGTCGGCCTAGCCGCTGAACGTCTCGTCGAAGGCGTAGCCGGCACCGCGTACCGTGCGGATGGGATCGGCCTCGTCGCCCTGCGACAGCGCCTTGCGCAGTCGCCCGACATGGACGTCGACGGTGCGCTCGTCGATCTCGACGGAAAGGCCCCACACGCTGTCGAGCAGCTGCGCGCGCGAGAACACGCGGCCGGGCTTGGCCATCAGGTATTCGAGCAGGCGGAACTCGGTCGGGCCGAGATGGACCGTGCGGTCGCCGCGATGGACGCGCCAGTTCTGGCGGTCGAGCTCGAGCGAGCCGGCGCACAGCCGCGACGCGACACGGTCCGGACTGGCGCGGCGCAGCAGCGCGCGGACGCGCGCGATCAGTTCCGGCACCGAGAACGGCTTGACGATATAGTCGTCGGCGCCCATCGACAGGCCGCGCACGCGCTCCGCCTCCTCGCCTCGCGCGGTGAGCATGATGACCGGGAGGCTGCGAGTCGCCTGGCGTGCCCGCATGCGGCGGCAGATCTCGAGCCCGGAGACGCCCGGCAGCATCCAGTCGAGGATGACGAGATCCGGCGGGTTCTCGAGAAGGCGGATATCGGCCTCGTCGCCGCGCTCGACGCATTCGACGATGAAGCCCTCCGATTCCAGATTGTAGGACAGTAGGACGCTCAGCGTCTCCTCGTCCTCGACGACGAGGATACGCGGCGTCGCGCTCGCCGTGCTGGTCGCGCGCGCGTTCTTGTCCGGGGACGTGTCCAAGCTGGTCATCAGGCCGTCTGGGGCATGGCGAAGGAGCGGCCCTTCGGCCGGTCTACGGGGAGTTGCTCGCCGGTGACGAGATAGACGATCGTCTCGGCGACGTTGGTGGAATGATCGCCGATCCGCTCGATGTTCTTCGAGCAGAACAGGAGATGGGTACAAAACGAAATGTTGCGGGGGTCTTCCATCATGAAGGTGAGAAGGTCGCGGAACACGCTGTCCTCGAGCGCGTCGAGCTCGGTGTCGCGGAGCCAAACGGCGCGCGCCTGCTCGACGTCGCGATGGGCATAGGCGTCGAGCACGTCCTTCAAGGACAGCGCGGCCGTCTCAAACATCGACTTCAGGCCGATGATCGCGCGCGGCAGCCGCGCCTCATGCGCCACCACGATCGCCCGCTTGGCGATGTTCTTGGCGAGATCGCCGACACGCTCGAGATCGGCCGAGATGCGGATCGCCGCGACGATCTCCCGGAGATCGACAGCCATCGGCTGGCGCCGGGCGATGGTGAGGATCGCGTGTTCCTCGATCTCGCGCTGGAGCAGATCGAGCCGCGGATCGACGGCGACCGTCTCGCGCGCGAGATCGGCGTCGAGGTCGACCAGGGCATCCATCGCGTCCGACAACATCTTCTCGCAAAGGCCGCCCATTTCCGCGATCTTGCGATTGAGGAGGTCGAGTTCCTTGTCGTAGGCCTTAACGGTGTGGTCTGACATGAGACTACCTCGGGAGTGGTCGGGATCGCTCGGCGCGCTAACCGAAGCGGCCGGTGATGTAATCCTGCGTCTGTTTCTTCTCCGGCGACGTGAACACCTTCTTGGTGTCGCCGAACTCGACGAGTTCGCCGAGGTACATGAACGCGGTGTGGCCCGACACGCGGGCGGCCTGCTGCATCGAGTGGGTGACGATGCAGATGGTGTAGCTGCGCGACAGCTCGTCGATGAGCTCCTCGACCTTGGCCGTCGAGATGGGGTCGAGCGCCGAGCAGGGCTCGTCGAACAGGATGACCTCCGGCTGCACCGCGACCGTGCGCGCGATGCACAGGCGCTGCTGCTGGCCGCCCGACAGCGACAGCCCGCTCTCCTGCAGCTTGTCCTTGACCTCGGTCCACAGCGCGGCGCCGCGCAGCGCGTGCTCGACCCGCTCCTCGATCTCGCCCTTCGGCAGCTTGTTGTAGAGCCGGATGCCGAAGGCGATATTCTCGAAGATCGTCATGGGAAACGGCGTCGGCTTCTGGAACACCATGCCAACGCGGGCGCGCAGCAGGTTGAGGTCCCGCCCTCCATCGAGGATGTTCTCGCCGTCGAGCAGCACCTCGCCCTCCGCGCGCTGGCGCGGGTAGAGATCGTACATGCGGTTCATGACGCGCAGCAGGGTGGACTTGCCGCAGCCGGACGGCCCGATCAGCGCGGTCACCTTGTTGGACGAGACGTTGAGGTTCACGTCCGTCAGCGCGCGATTGCCGCCGTAGTAGAAGTTCAGGTTCTTCACGGCGAGCTTGTAGGGGACGCCGCCGTGCGGTCCGCCGGCCGGGGCGTCCTTGATCTCGGTCGGCTTGAGGGCGTCGAGAGCCGTCTCGGGTCCAGCGGTCATCGATTCTCTCCACTCATCGCCGAACCCTCGGTGCACTCAAGGCGCGCGCCGTTATCGCGAGGGTCAGCACGGCCAGGGTGATGATGAGGGCTCCCGACCATGCAAGCTGCTGCCAATCGCCATAGGCCGATCCGGCATACCGGTAGATGACGTAGGGCAGGCTCGCCATCGGTGCGTTGAGATCGGTGGACACATAGACGTTGTTCAGCGCGGTGAACAGCAAAGGCGCCGTCTCGCCGCTGATGCGCGACACCGCGAGCAGCACGCCGGTCGTCATGCCGGCGCTCGCCGCGCGATAGGCGATCTTCTGCACGATGAGCGACTTCGGCATGCCGAGCGAGGCGGCGGCCTCGCGCAGCTGCACCGGCACCAGCCGCAGCATGTCCTCTGTCGTGCGCACCACGACGGGGATCACGATGATCGCGAGCGCCATCGCGCCGGCGATCCCGGAGAAATGCCCCATCGGCACGACGACGATCTGGTAGATGAACAGGCCAATGACGATCGACGGCGCGCTGAGCAGGATGTCGTTGATGAAGCGCACGACGAAGGCGAGCCGCGACGTGTTGCCGAACTCGGCGAGGTAGGTGCCGGCGAGGATGCCGATCGGCGTCCCGACGACCACGCCGATGATCGTCATGATCAGGCTGCCGAGGATGGCGTTCCACAGGCCGCCGCCGCTGCCGGGCGAGAGCGTGCGCTGCATGAAGAGGTTGAGGTCGAGGCCGGCCGCGCCCTTCATGAGCAGGACGACCATGATCCACACGAGGAAGGCCATGCCGAAAGCCGTCGCGGCGTAGCACAGGCCCCGGTAGACGACGTCCTTCATGCGGCGCGCGCCGTAGAGGCTCATCAGCGGGCCCCCTTTCGCTCGACCCGCATTAGCATGAAGCGGGCCGCCGCGAGCACGATGAAGGTGATCCCGAACAGGATGAGGCCGAGCTCGATCAGCGAGGCCGTGTAGAGGCCGCGGTCGGCCTCCTCGAACTCGCTGGCGATCGTCGCCGAGATCGAGGTGCCCGGCGCGAAAAGCGAGGCGGAGAGCTGGTGCGCGTTGCCGATCACAAAGGTGACGGCCATGGTCTCGCCCAGCGCGCGGCCGAGCGCCAGCATGATGCCGCCGATGATGCCGACGCGGGTGTAGGGGATCACCACGTTGCCGACCACCTCGCGCGTGGTGCAGCCGATGCCGTAGGCGGATTCCTTCAGGACCGGGGGCACCGTCAGGAACACGTCGCGCGAGATCGAGGAGATGAACGGCAACACCATGATGGCGAGGATGAAGCCGGCGGTGAAGATGTCGGTGCCGTAGGCCGGCCCGGCGAAGATCGAGCTGAGCACCGGGATCGGCCCGAAGATCGCGATGATCACCGGCTCGACATAGGTCTGTAGCAGCGGCTTCAGGATGAAGAAGCCCCAGATGCCGTAGATGATCGAGGGGATGCCGGCGAGCAGCTCGATGGCGATGCCGATCGGCTGGCGCAGCCGCGGCGGGCAAAGCTCGGTCAGGAAGATCGCGATCCCGAGGCCGACCGGGATGGCGATGACGAGCGCGATGATCGAGGTGACGAGCGTCCCGTAGATCGAGACGAGCGCGCCGAACTGGTCGTTCACGGCGTCCCAGTTGGACGATGTCAGGAAGCCGAGGCCAAAAGCCTGGATCGCCGGCAGGGATCCCCACACCAGCGAGGCGATGACGCCGCCGAGCAGCACGAGGACGAAGAGCGCGGCCGAGAGGCACAGGATGCGGAAGACGCCGTCGCTCAGCTTGAAGCGGGCCAACGCTCGCGCGCGAGCGTCGATCGACGTTCTGGCAACCGGCTGCCGGGCGGCGAAATCAACCAAGACCGACTCCTGGACCCTATGCGGAGGTGGACCCTACGCGGAAGCTGGACCCTATGCGGAGGACGCTGCCGGCCTCCGGCGAACGCCGGCACCGAAGGGAGCGGGCTCCCCCCGGCGGGGTTCCTCGACGATCAGAACTGCAGCGGCTTGCCGTCGCTGCCCTTGATGTCGGACGACCATTCCTGCTTGACCAGCTCGACGACGTTCTTCGGCATCGGGATGTAGTCGAGCGACTCGGCGGCATCGTCGCCGTTCTTGTAGGCCCAGTCGAAGAACTTGAGCGCCGCGGTGGCGTCGGCCGGCTTCGGCGGTTCGGTCGGCATCAGGATGAAGGTCGACGCCGTGATCGGCCAGGATTTCGCGCCGGGCTGGTTGGTGAGCAGCAGGTAGAAGCCCTTGGCATCCTTCCAGTCGGCGTTGGCGGCGGCGGCGGCGAAGGATTCGGTTACCGGCGCGACCGTCTTGCCTTCCTTGTTGATCATATTGCCGTAGACGAGGTTGTTCTGCTTGGCATAGGCGAATTCGACGTAGCCGATCGCGTTCTGCGTCTGCTTGACGTTGGCGGCGACGCCCTCGTTGCCCTTGGCGCCGAGGCCGACCGGCCACTGCACCGAGGTCGCCTCGCCGACCTTGGACTTCCAGTCCGGCGAGACCTTGGAGAGGTAGTCGGTGTAGTTGAACGTCGTGCCCGACCCGTCCGAGCGATGGACGACGGCGATGCCGGCGTTGGGCAGCTTGGCGGAGGGGTTCAGCTTGGCGATCGCCGGATCGTTCCAGCTCTTGATGGTGCCCATGTAGATCTTGGCGAGCGTGGCGCCGTCGAACACCAGTTCGCCGGCCTTGATGCCGGGGATGTTCACCACCGGGACGATGCCGCCCATGACCATCGGCCACTGGACAAGCTTGGCCTGCGCCAGCTCCTCGGGCTTCAGCGGCATGTCGGAGGCGCCGAAGGTGACGGTCTTCGCCTTGATCTGCTTGATGCCACCGCCGGAGCCGATCGACTGGTAGTTCAGCTGAACGCCGGAGGTCTTTTGGTAGGCCTCGGCCCATTTCGCGTAGATGGGGTAGGGGAAGGTTGCGCCGGCGCCGGAGATTTCCGCGGCTTTCAGGGGGAGTGCGGCAGCGGTCGCAAGCGCGCCGGTCAGCGCCACGCGAAGGAGAACATGCTTGGTCACGAGAGCCTCGTCTTGGTGGGGAGGAGTCGGCAGAGGCGCGCCGAAGGGCTGTTCGCCTCGCCGCGACCAGCTAGTCTCGAACGGAAAGGCTTTTAAGACGGTCGTATTACAATCGCATGACACACGGCTAGACCGTCCAGGTGATCTCGCGCGACGCCTCGGCAAACGATGCGTATCGGTGAAGGAAGTTCTTTTATTAAGGTAGAAAATGATCGGACCTGACGAAACCGTCGCCCGGCTTGTCCTCGCCTCGGCCGCGGGAAGCATCGGCTACGAACGCGAGCGCCTGCAGTGGGCCGCTGGCCTGAGCACTCATATGCTCGTGTGCGTCGGCAGCTGCTTGATCGTCCTCGTCTCGGCGCATGGCTTCGACGACGTTCTCGGCTCCCATGTCGTGCTCGATCCCTCGCGCGTCGCGGCCCAGGTGGTGTCGGGGATCGGCTTCCTCGGCGCCGGGACGATCCTGCTGCGGGGCGAGATCGTGAAAGGCCTGACGACGGCGGCCAGCCTGTGGGCCGTGGCGGCGATCGGGCCCGCAGTCGGGACCGGCCTCTAGGTCGCCGCGTGCGTGCGACCGTGATCGTCCTCATCATCCTGACCTGGGTCAAACCGCTGGAGGAGCGTGCACGCACGCGTCGCAGACGCCCCGGGTCACGATCCGGGCGAAGCGCGGTTCGATCACGGTGGCCACCCTGCACGATGCCATCGGGGCGAAGGCCACGCGCGTGAAGCAGTTCATCCTCGAACAGGAGGCGGAGACCGACATCGACGCCATTCAGGTCACGTTCTCCCGCCTGCCGAGCGAGACGGTGGACGAGGTCGTCGACGCGCTGCGCCTGCTGCCCTTCGTCGTCAGCTCGAACACGGTGTAGGCCGCCCGAAATCCGGCTCGTCAATCGGCGCGGTGCAGCGGCAGCGAGACCTGGAACGTCGAGCCCTGGCCTTTCGTGGAGTCGATGGTAAGCCGTCCGCGATGTCGGGCGACGATGTGCTTGACGAGGGCAAGGCCGAGCCCGGTTCCCCCCTTGGCGCGGCTTTGGCCGGCATCGACGCGATAGAACCGCTCGGTCAGCCGCGGCAGGTGCTCCGGCGCGATGCCGACGCCGAAATCGCGCACGGTGAAGACGCCGTCGTGCTTCAGCGTCCGGATCGCGATCTCGACGCGCCGGTCGCTCGCCTCGGATGCCCCGTATTTGATGGCGTTCTCGATGAGATTCTCGGCCACACGGATCAACTCGTCGCGATCACCGGCCACGATCACCGGCTCGCTCGGCGACAGCACGATCTCGACGTTCGTCTCGCGCGCCAGGGGAGCCAGCGTATCGGCGATGTGGGGCAGCACGATCGAGAGGTCGACCGGTGCCTTCGGGCGCAGGTGAAGGTGCTGCTCGATGCGCGACAGCGACAGGAGATCGTCGACGAGGCGGGCCATCCGCTGGGCCTGCTCGCGCATGATGCCGAGGAAGCGCGCCCGGGCCTTCTCGTCGTTGCGCGCGGGGCCCTGCAGCGTCTCGATGAAGCCGAGCAACGAGGCGAGCGGCGTGCGCAGCTCGTGGCTGGCGTTGGTGATGAAGTCGACCCGCATGCGCTCGAACCGCCGCGTCTCGCTGATCTCGTGAAGGCAGACCAGGACGATGGCCCCGCAGTCGAGCCCGAGCACCGGCGCGGCGCTCACCTCAAACTGCCGCTCAATGGGAACGCGTTCGAGCCAGCTCGCCCGGGTCGCCTGCCGGCTCGAACGGGCCTTGGCGATGGCGTCGAGCACGTCGGGCGCGCGCAGATGGCTCGCCAGCGGCACGCCGATCCGCAGCGTCGGGATCAGCGCCTGGGCCGGCGGATTGGCCTCGAGGACGCGATCGTCGGCGCACACGGCGACGATCGCCTCCGGCATCGCCGCCAGGATCTTGCTCAGCGTGCCGGCGTCGGTCGTCCGGGTGCCGTCGTCGGAGGCAACCCGCATGGGTTCGCTTGGCGGCAATGGCTGCTTTCTCTGCAGAGAGAAGGCCGATGCTTTCGAAAAGCTCTGGACCATCAGGTCATCGCCGGTCTGGTAACGAGGGCGTCGGCGACCATGTCATTGACGGCATCGGCTGTTCGCTGCGCCAGCATCGCGACGACCACGGCGCGGGCTTGCCGGCCGATCGCCTTTCGGTCGGTGCCCGCCCCGAACGGGAGCGGGGCGCCAAACGTGACCGCGCAGCGCAGGGGCGGACCCCGCAGCGTCCGCCACAGGTGGGACAAGAGGTCGTCGTCGCCGATCCAGGCGGCGGCCGGTGACGAATAGGCGATCGCGACCGGCTGCACCGCGACGGCGCAGGTCGGCGCCAACCGCAGCGCGTCGCGGGCGGCGGCGAAGTGCGATGTCAGGAAATGGGCCGGCTCGGGTGGACCTACCGTCGTTCCTTCGGGGAACAGCAACACCGGCCGCCCGGCGAGCAGTCGCGTCGCGATCTCGGCATTGACCTTCGGCAGCAGGCGCCGCCGTTCACGGTCGACGAACACGGTGCCCTGCACCCGCGCGAAGGCGGAAAGGATCGGCCACGAGGCGATCTCGCTCTTGGCGAGGAAGCAGAACGGCTCGATGGCGCCGAGCGCGAGGACGTCGATCCACGAGACGTGGTTGGCCGCTAGAAGCACCGCACCGCCTTCGGCTCGCCGGCCCTCGACCGCCAAACGAACCTTGAGCAAGCGCAGCAGCGAGCGGCAGAAGAACGACGGAATGCGGCCAGCGGCAAGCGATGCCCGGCGCGCCAGCAATCCTTGGAACGGCGCGCCGATCAGGAAGAACAGAGTGATCGCGACAACGATCAACAGTCCTCTGACAACGGCCATCGCAGATCCTCATCGGTCATGTTACCGCTGTGATATCTCATTCAAATATCGATTGCGTGACAAGAGCCTGCGGCGGCGTCATGAAAGCTTCTTCAAGGCTGCCTATTGCGGAGCGGCCGTTCAAAGCACTTAGCGAGCCCATGCCCGTTCCTGAACGCACCGCCGCTCCTTCCTTCAAGGCCGCTCCACTCCCCACCTTGACGAGGTCGACGGCCGAGATCGGCACGACCGCTGTGTTCGAGCGTGCCGGGGCTTACGAGATCCGGCTTGCCGCGAACGCCAAGGACCTCAAGCGTGCGCAGAAGCTCCGCTACTCGATCTTCTACGAGGAGGGCGAGGCCATCGCCGGTTCGGAGGCGGCGCGGACGCGGCGCGATCTCTGCCCGTTCGATGCCATCTGCGACCATCTCGTGGTGGTCGACACCCAGGCCATCACGTCCGCGCGCGAGCGCAAGCCGCTGCTCGTTGGCACCTATCGGCTGCTGCGCCGCGATGTCGCCGAGCGCCACAACGGCTTCTACTCGCAAAGCGAGTTCGACATCGCGCCGCTGCTCGAGCGTCACCCTCGGACCCGCTTCCTCGAGCTTGGCCGCTCCTGCGTCCATCCGAACTACCGCTGCAAGCGGGTGATCGAGCTGTTGTGGCGCGGGCTGTGGCTCTACGCGCGCCACTACGAGGTCGACGCGCTGATCGGCTGCGCCAGTCTTCCGGGCATCGACCTCGAGGCGTTGCGCCTGCCGCTGAGCTTTCTGCTGCAGCACGCCCAGGCGGACGAGGCCTGGCAGGTTGCGGCTTGGCCACACTGCGCCGCCGAATTCGAGCCGCTCGCGAAAGCCGGGATCGACATCCGACGCGGCTTCATGGCGCTGCCGCCGCTGGTGAAGGCCTACCTGCGCACAGGCGCCCGCTTCAGCGCCAGCGCCGTGCTCGACCGCCAGTTCAACACGACCGACGTTTTCACCGTGATGCCGATGACCGACATCGAGGAGCGATACCTCGAGCATTACGGCGAGCCGAGTTGCGTTTCGGCGGTTCCGGTCGCATAACGCTTCCCATGGGGGCCGGTCTATCATCGTCTAGAGGTCGATCGAAGCCCGGCGACTTGCCGCTTGGGCTCCGATCCGCGTCCGCGCGACAGACGTTACGCGCCCGTGCGACCCTTCGGAGCGCCGGCATCGCCGCCGGCGCGGCGTTCGTGCTGGCGGCCTTCGCGACCAGCGCCGTCGCGATCGACCGCAAGGCGAAGGCCATCGCCGCCGAGAAGCCGGCTGTGCTCAGCCTCCAGGACGCGCTGTTTCACGACGCCGCCGCGCCGATCATCGGCAATCCCGACGGCGACGTCACGATCGTCGCCTTCACCGACTACAACTGCCCGTACTGCCGCCGCAGCGAGGCCGAACTCAGTGCACTCGTCAGCGACGATCCGAAGGTTCGCATCATCTACAAGGACTGGCCGATCCTCGCCAAGAGCTCGGTGACGGCGGCGAAGGTCGCGATCGCGGCCGGCTGGCAGGGCAAGTACGCCGAAATGCACAAGGCCTTGATGAAGATGAAGGCCGGGCCGGTGACCGATGCCGACATCAGCCATGCGGCCATCGATGCCAACGTCGACGTCGGCCGCCTCAACCGCGACCTCGAAGCCCACGACGGCGAAATCGTCGCATTGTTGAAGCGCAACATCCAGGAGGCCGACGCTTTGCAGCTGAAGGGCACGCCGGTCTACCTGATCGGGCCGTTCATCACCGCCAGCCCGCTCGACCTGCCGCAGTTCAAGCAGATCGTCGCCGACGCCCGTCATGATCAAGCGCATCCGGCGCCCGAAGGCGCGGCCGAGCCCGCCGACGCGCAACGCTGATCCCCCACGTTACGCCATCGGCGGACTTCGGCCTACCGTCGGTCAGGTCGGCTTCGTCCAGCGCAGGGCGAACGTGGCGAGCCTGGAGGTCCCGTTCTCGCCGCTGCCGATCACCACGAAGCCCTCGCGCTTGTAGAAGCCTACGGCCCGCGCGTTGGCCTGGTTGACGTCGAGGGTGAGGCCAGATGTCGCCTGCGCCTTCACCGCGTCGAGCAGGGCGGTGGCGATGCCGCGCCCCTTCACGGACGTCGCGACGACGAGCTGGTGTAGGTGGTCGCCCTTGAGCGTCGCGAAGCCGACCGGCTCACTCTTCAGGCTGGCGACGAGCAGGCGATGTCCTGGCGCACGAAACGCGGACGCGCAGAAGCCGCGCCGAGCCTCGAAGTCGATCGCCGGCATCGCCTCGCGCCAGGAGGCGACCCATAGATCGACCAGCGCCGCCTCGTCGGCGGCATCAACCGGACCCGTCGCGACGCGGAGATCGTCGCCCTTGGGCAAAGCCTGTGACATCGAATCCCCTTATCGCGCTCATTTCTCGTTTCCGGGCAGACCGATGCGCGATGCCGCTGCCTTTGCCACAATCGTGGTGTTGTGACGATCCTTCATGACCAGCGGGATCGAAATCGGCGATCGCGACGCCGCGGACGCTTCGTCCGATGCGGCCGACCGCGTCGCGGATGCCGCGCTCGTCGCCGATGTGCAGGAGCGCTTCGCCGAGCAGCGCCGCCCGCCGCTGTTGGCGCGAGCCCGTTTCCTCGCTCTCGTCGCCCTCGTCCTGCTCATCCACGTCGCGATCATCGTCGCGTTCCTGATTCGCGACGCCAACACCAAGCTTCAGACCGCCGCGATGGAGGAAACGCCGGTCGAGGTGATCGTCGAGAAACCGCCGGCTCCGCCACCACCACCGCCCCCTCCGCCGAAGCGGCCCGAGCCGCGTCCCAAGCCCAAGGAAGAGATCGAGAAGCCGGCGCTCAGCGCGCCGCGCGCGCCCAGCGAGGAGAAGATCGAGACCGAGAAGACCCAACCCAAGACGGTGATCCCGAAAGCGCAGCAGCCGCCTGCGGAAGGCGAGAAGCAGCCCAAGGCCGCCGCCGCGCCGCCGAAGGAGGCGGCGCCCGACGAGAGCAAGGAGGACGCGGCGAAGGCGACCGACGAAACCAAGCCCGACGCCGAGGCGCTCGACAAGGCCAAGCCGAAGACGGCCAAGAAGACGGTGACGAAGCAGGCCAAGGCCTCGCCCAAGCGCAAGCAGAAGGCGAGCGACGTGCTCGCCTCGCTGTCGGGTGCCTCGCCGCTCGACACGATGAGCTTCGCCAAGCCGACGCCGAAGTCGCCCGTCTACGGCGGCACGGAGGATGTGCGCTACCTCGCCATTGTCGAGGGCATGCTGGTCCACAAGGTGACGCAGCTGCCGCGCACCGCGCACTGGCAGGATGGCGGCCATGTCGTGATCTTCTTCCAGCTCGACCCGACCGGCCGGGTCATCTCGAAGGATTTCTACGTCAAGAGCGGCTATCCGGACATCGACCAGCTCGCGATGCGCGCGCTGCTCGCCGCCCAGCCTTTCCCGCCGCCGCCCCACGGTCTCGACCGCGGCCTCATCTGGGGCTCGCAGTTCGACGGACAATTGCCGCACTACACTATGTCGAAGCGATGACTTGAAAAATCCCTTCGATCCGCTTCGGGTATTCGCAATCTCTCCAATATCGTTTTTGCTGCTACCGCGGTTATACTTACTGTTCCTATATTAAAATCGACGTCGCCGGAATTGGCCTCGAGATATCGTTGAAGCCCGCCATTTGAACCCGTCGATGAACCCTCTTTGGGTCCTTGAACATATCGTAATGCGATATAGAATAGGTCCTATGATGGCGCAGCGGCTCCGCAAGGCGGATGTCTTCGACCCGACCGTCTCTGGAGGGCTTGATGTTGAACGGTGTTGCGTCGAAGGAGGAGGAACCGGCTGGTGCGGTTACAAAACCGCGTCGACTTGCAGACTTCACCGCCGACCCGCGAACCTTGAACCTTGCGGCTCTGTCGCTCGTAATCGGTACGATGGGTGCCTTCACCGCGTGGCTGCTCGTCAAGCTTATCCTGCTCGTCACCAACATTGTCTGGTGCGGTCACGTCAGCGTCGCCTATACGACGTTCGCGCATATTCCGCGGACGCCGTGGATGGTGGTCGCGCCCGCTCTTGGCGGCCTGGTAATCGGACTTATGGCACGCTACGGCACACCCGCCATCCGTGGCCACGGCATTCCCGAAGCCATCGAGACGATTCTCATCGGCAAAAGCCGAATCGGGCCAAAAGTCGCGATCCTGAAGCCGTTGTCCGCGGCCATCGCGATCGGCACCGGCGGTCCGTTCGGCGCCGAGGGACCGATCATCATGACCGGCGGCGCGATCGGCTCGCTGTTCGCGCAATTCTTCGACTTGAGCGCGGCTGAGCGCAAGACCTTGCTCGTTGCCGGTGCGGCGGCCGGCATGACAGGAATCTTCGGCACGCCGGTCGCAGCCGTTCTCCTGGCTGTCGAACTGTTGCTGTTTGAATGGAAGCCGCGCAGCTTCATTCCGGTCTCTGTCGCGGCGGTCGTCGCCATCGCGTGGCGTCCGTTGCTGTTCGGCCCGGCGCCGCTCTTTCCCTCTGCGAGCGACCCGAACCTCGCCTGGTGGGGCTTTCTGATCTGCGCCGGCATCGGCATCCTCGCCGGGCTGCAGTCGGGCGTCCTCACCTTGCTCTTGTACAAGGCGGAGGATACGTTCGCGAAGCTGCCGATCCATTGGATGTGGTGGCCGGCGCTCGGTGGTCTCGTGGTCGGGCTCGGGGGTCTCATCGAGCCGCGCGCGCTCGGTGTCGGCTATGACGTGATCGACGACCTCCTCAACAACCGCATGGCGCTGGGGGCCGTGCTGCTGCTGCTCGTCGTCAAATCGGTCATCTGGCTGATCGCGCTGTCGTCCGGCACGTCGGGCGGCGTGCTCGCACCGCTGCTCATCATGGGCGGCGCGCTCGGCGCGCTGGTCGGGCTTGCGCTGCCAGGCGATCCCGGCTTCTGGGCGCTGCTCGGCATGGCGGCGATGCTCGGGGGCACGATGCGCGCGCCGCTGACCGGCTCGATCTTCGCCGTCGAGCTCACCGGCAATCTGCACGGCCTCGCGCCGCTGCTGACGGCGACAGTCTCCGCCTACGCCGTCACGGTGCTCCTGCTGAAGCGCTCTATCTTGACCGAGAAGATCGCCCGCCGCGGCCAACACATCACGCGCGAATATTCGGTCGACCCGTTCGAGCTGACGCGGGCGGCCGAGATCATGGTGACGGAGGTCCAGACGTTGCCGTCGACCATGACGATCGAGGATGCCGTGTCGCTCTTCATCTCGCCGGAAAACATTCATCTCGCCTATCCGGTCCTCGATGAGGAGAAGCGTTTTATTGGCCAGGTGACGCGCGCGGACGCGCTGCTTTGGCGGGTCGAGCCCGATCACGAGGCCGAGACCCTGCGCGATCGCGTCTCGGACGCATCCACGTTGGTCGCCTATCCCGGCGACGTGGTCGGTTATGTCGTTGATTTGATGATCGCCGAGGACATGGGCCTGATCGCCATCGTCGACCCGGCGACGCGAGAACTGCGTGGTATTATCACTCGGAAGGATTTGCTCGCCATTCGCCGAGCTGTCGGCAGCCTCGAAACCGACCGCGCCCGTTTCTACGCCCCCCGTGCTCGCGCAGGAAAGGCCCGTTGACGTAGTCCGCACCGGGAACCCTGCTCGTGCGAGCGCGTGAACACGAATGATGACCGATCGAGCTCGGTCTCCGCTCATCTAGCCGCGGAGATAGGCCGATGACTTTATCTTTTCACGAGGATCGCGCGCGTGAGTTCACCCATCGAGGATTATGGACCGATCGGCGAGGGCGGGACGGCTGCGCTCGACAGCAAGACCGGCGCGGTCGACTTGCTCTGCTGGCCGCGCTTCGACGGCGACGCCTGCTTCGCCGCTTGGCTTCGCGAGCGCGATTTCAGGTGGTCGCTCGGTGACGACGTCTTCGAGTCCTACTATGCCGAGGCAGAGGCGCCAGCGCGCCGGCGACGAGGGTAACCCATGTCGAAGCTCGATATCAGACTGGAGCTTGATGCCAAGGCCTTGAACGGCGAGAGCCCGCGATGGTCCGTCCGCGAGCAGAAGCTCTATTGGGTCGACACGCGCGAGCCCGCCCTGCACGCCTTCGACCCCGTATCGCGACGGGACATTGCCTGGGAAATGCCGAGCTGGATCGGGTGCCAGGTGCTCACCGAGACCGGGGCGCTGGTCGCCTTGCGGACAGGCCTTTACGAGTTTCAGAGGAAGAACGCGTCGTTGCACCAGCTCGGGCTGGTCCCCTACGACATCCGGCGTTTCATCTTCAACGATGGCGGCTGCGACCCCGTGGGCCGTTTTCTCGTCGGCGAGATGTATCTGCCGCTGAAACCCGGCGACGAGAAGGAGCATGCACCCGATCGTGCGCCTTTGTTTCGCTACAGCCCGAACGGCACATGGATCGATATCGCAGCGTCGGTGAAAACGTCCAACGGGCTCGCCTGGAGCCCGGACGGGCGCACCATGTACCAGTCCGACACGGCCTCCAAGCAGATCTACGCCTTCGACTACGACGCGACGGCGGGGCAGGCGTCACACCGGCGCGTTTTCGCCAACGTCGAAACACACAACCAGAAGCACGGCCCCGATGGCGCCGCGGTCGACCGCGAAGGCTTCTATCTCTGCGCCGTCTACGGCGAAGGCTGCCTGCTCCGCTTCGATCCCGACGGCCTGCTGGAACGCAGGATCGAGATGCCGGTTCAGTATCCGACGATGCCGGCCTATGGCGGAGCCTCGCTGTCGACCGTCTACGTCACCAGCGCCACTTGGATGATCGACCCGGACCAGAGGACAAGCCGACCTCTGGAAGGCGGATTGTTCAGCTTCGAAATGTCGGTGCCGGGTCTCGAGACAACTTTGTTCGACCGAACGCGGTAACAGCTGCTCATGCAAGGAGACGACCGATGTCGCAGAACGTAGCCGAGTTCGTTTGGAAGCGGTTGTCGGAGTGGGGCTTGTCGCGGGTGTACGGCTATCCGGGCGACGGCGTCGGCGGTCTCGACGTCGCGCTCGAGAAAGCCAAGGACTTCATGCATTACGTGCAGGTGCGCCATGAGGAGATGGCCGCGTTCATGGCTTCCGCGCACGCCAAATTCACCGGCCAGCCGGGGCTTTGCTACGCGACGTCCGGACCCGGCGCGATCCACCTGCTCACCGGGCTCTATGACGCGAAGGCCGATCACGTGCCGGTGGTGGCGATCGTCGGCCAGCAGGCGCGCTCGGCCCTCGGCTCCAATTATCAGCAGGAGGTCGACCTCCAGAACCTCTTCAAGGACGTTGCCTCCGAGTACGTCATAACGGCTGTGGTGCCGACCCAGGTCCGCACCTGCATCGACCGTGCGGTGCGTATCGCGCAGGCAAAACGCGCGGTGACCTGCGTCATCATTCCGAATGATCTGCAAGAGCTGGCCTACGCGGACGCGCCGATGGTTCACGGCGCGACGCACACCGGCGTCGGCTATCCCGGCGAGTCGAACCTTCCCAACCATGAGGCGCTGCAGCGCGCCGCCGACATCCTCAACGAAGGCAAGAAGGTCGCGATGCTGGTCGGCGCAGGTTGTCTGTCGGCGACCGCCGAGGTGATCGCCGTCGCCGAGCGGCTCAACGCCGGCATCGCCAAGTCGCTGCTCGGCAAGGCCGCGGTGCCCGACGACCTGCCGTTCGTCACCGGCTCGCTCGGACTGTTGGGGACCAAGCCGTCGTGGGACTTGATGATGGAATGCGACACGCTGCTCATGGTCGGCTCGGCATTTCCTTACAGCGAGTTTCTGCCGAAGCCCGGTGCTGCGCGCGGTGTCCAGATCGACATCAACGGCGCCAACCTCAGCCTGCGCTATCCAATGGAATACAGCATGATCGGCGACAGCGCGGAGACGCTGCGGGCGCTGTTGCCATTGCTGAAGCAGAACCAGGAGACCGAGTGGCGCGAGAAGATCGAGAAGGAGGTCGCCAGCTGGTGGAAAACGCTCGAGGATCGCGCCATGGCTTCGGCCGATCCAATCAACCCGCAACGCGTCTTCTGGGAGCTCTCGCCGCGCCTCCCGGATAATTGCATCCTGACGGCCGACTCAGGCTCCACCGCCAATTGGTATGCGCGTGACATCAAAATCCGCCGCGGCATGAAGGGCTCGCTCTCCGGCGGCCTCGCCTCGCTCGGAGCCTGCACGCCCTACGCGATGGCGGCGAAGATGGCGTTTCCCGAACGCGCCGTCATCGGCTTCATCGGCGATGGCGCGATGCAGATGAATGGCCTGAACGTGATGATCACCGTCTCCAAGTACTGGCGGGAATGGTCGAATCCGCAATTCATCATTATGGTCCTGAACAATCGCGACCTGAACCAGGTGACCTGGGAAGAGCGCGTCCAGCTCGGCGACGGCAAGACGGAACTGACGCAATCGATCCCGGATTTTCCCTATCATAAGTATGCCGAACTGATTGGACTGAAGGGCATCTTCTGCGACGATCCGGAAAAGATCGGCGCCGCCTGGGACGACGCACTCGCCGCGGATCGTCCGGTGATCCTGGAAATGTACACCGATCCCAACGTGCCGCCGCTGCCGCCACACATCACGCTGAAAGATGCGAAGAATTTCATGACGATGATGGGTGACGAGCCCGAGCTCGGCTCGGTCGTCAAGGGCTCCGCCAAGCAAATGTTGGCGAGCCTTCTGCCGGGGCGAAAACCGGAATAAGGGTTTTCGATCATCCCTTGTGAGAACACGTCGTGGCCAAGCAAGTCTTTAATCAAACCATTCTGCAGCAGCTCGATGACGTCACGCGGCGCGCGGAACGGCTCGAATCGTTCGGTACGTCGATGCCGAGCGGCGCCGGGCAGCGCGCCACAGCGGTCAGCGAAGCGCGCCAGCTGCATGTCGGCTCGGCCATGCTCGCGGGCTCAGTACTCTTCGACAGCGCCGTCGAGCATTATCGCGGCAGCTTCAAGAACCCGGCGATGTATCTCGCGCTTGCGGCGGCGGCGACGAGTCTCGCCGCAGGCATCCACGGTGCGACGCGAGAGACGAACCGCTCGGAGCCGACGCGCGATGTCGCCTACCTCACGGCCGCGGCGGTCGGTACGATCGGCACCGGCTTCCACGCCTACAACATCGCCAAACGAGAGGGCGGCATCAGCTGGAACAACGCCTTTTACGCGGCGCCGATCGGCGCGCCGGCGGCGCTGATCCTTTCCGGCCTGCTCGGCTTCGCCGCGGAGCGCGTCCGTGACGCGCCGCCCGGCACACGCCCGACGATCTTCGGCTTTCCGGCCGGCCGGCTGCTCTCGGGCCTCACCGCTTTAGGACTTCTCGGCACGACGGGCGAGGCCGGGCTTCTCCATTTTCGCGGGCGCTTCCAGAACCCCTTCATGTACCTGCCGGTGACGTTGCCGCCGCTGGCTGCCGCGATCCTCGGCAATGCGACGGCCACCCCGACGCGCAAGAACCGGAGATGGGCGGGGCGTTGGCTCGCCGCCACGGCCTTCATGGGTTTCGCCGGCGTCGCGTTTCATATCTACGGGGTGTCGCGGGCGATGGGCGGCTGGAAGAACTGGCGCCAGAACGTTATTGACGGGCCGCCGATACCGGCGCCGCCGAGCTTCTCCGGTCTCTCCGTCGCCGGCATGGCGGCGTTACGCCTGCTGGAGCGAAAAGGATGAGCGAACGCTTTCCCGGTTACGACGTCCTCGACCGCCGCTGGACGCAGTCCTGGAACCAGAAGACTCGACAAGTCATCGACAAGCGCCTGACGGTCCACCCCGGGCCGCGCTTTTTCGATGCCGGCGAGTGGATGACGTTGTGCGCCGTCTGCGCCCGAATCCTTCCGCAACCCGACGATCGACCGAAGATACCGCTGCCGGCCTACGTCGACGAACGCATGTTCCATCGCATCGGCGATGGCTATCGCTATCTTCCCCTACCCCAGGAGGGTGAGGCTTGGAAGCGAGGTCTTGCCGGGCTGGAGGCAGCGGCGCAGGCCGCGACGCGCGTCGCGTTCCATGCGCTTCCGGCGAGCAAGCAGGATGAGCTTCTCACCAAGGCGGAGGTAGGAGAGCTGAAGGACGGCCCTTTCAAGGACATGCCGAGCGATCTGTTCTTTCACAAACGGGTCATTCCAGACGTCACGAACGCCTACTATGCACACCCGATCGCTTGGAACGAGATCGGGTTCGGCGGTCCGGCGAGCCCGCGTGGCTACGTTCGTATGGAATTGAACGACCGCGACCCCTGGGAGCCGGTCGAGGCCTATGGCGATCCGGAGCGGGCGCGAAGGGAGAATCGCCGTGTACGCTGAGTATCTCGATGGGCCGCGAGCGAAGAATGGACGTGCCCCCGACGTCTTCGCGCCGGGCGGGTGGGTTCCGATGCGCCAACATTCAAAGGACGAGGCGGTCGATTTCGTCATCGTCGGCACAGGCGCCGGCGGCGGCACGCTCGCCGCCCGTCTCGCCGAAAAAGGCTTCTCCGTCGTGGCGTTCGAGGCGGGGCCGTTCTTCCGCCCGCTGGATGACTTCGCATCGGACGAGACCGAGCAGGAGAAGGTGTATTGGACCGACACGCGCCTTGTCGATGGCGCCAACCCACTGAAGATGGGCGCGAAGAACTCCGGCAAGTCGGTCGGTGGCTCGACGGTCCATTACGCGATGGTGATGCTGCGCTTCCGGCCGGAATGGTTTCAGTCGCGCACGAAGCTCGGCTACGGGTTCGATTGGCCTCTCGATTGGCGGGAGATGTGGTCCTATTACACACAGGCCGAGCAGGCCCTCGCGATCTCGGGTCCGATCAATTACCCCTGGGGTCCCAAGCGACCTCGTTATCCGTACCGCTCGCACGCGATGAATGCGGCGGGGCGTGTGCTCGCAAAAGGCTGCGACGCCATGGGCATTCCGTGGGCGCCGATGCCGATCGCGACCATATCGGCACCCCGAGGCAAAGCGCCTCCTTGTGTGTACCGCGGGTTCTGCCGCGTCGGATGTTCGACGAACGCCAAGCAATCCTCGTTGACCGTGTGGATACCACGGGCGTTGAAGGCCGGCGCGGAGATCCGCGACTTGGCGATGGTCGGGCGGATCGAGACGGAGGTCCGCGGCCTGGCAATAGGCGTGCATTATCATCGAGAGGGCGGCTGGCACTTTCAGAGGGCGAAGCACGTCATCGTCGCCGGCTACGCGATCGAGACACCGCGTCTGCTCCTTGCCTCGTCGAACGCGCGGCACCCGCATGGGCTCGCCAATTCATCGGGAGTCGTCGGCAAGTATCTCATGAGCCAGTCGAACCAAGGGGCTTGGGGCAAACTGGACCAGGAGGTGCGCTGGAATAAAGGACCCCCCTCGCTCGCCGTCACCGAGCATTGGAATTACGAGGACGAGAAGGATTTTTTCGGCGGCTACACGATCATGCCGCAGGGGCCTCTGCCGATGGAGTGGGCGGCGGTGGAGACAGGTGCGCGCGGTCTTTGGGGTGAGAAGCTTCGCATCGCCATGATGGACTATAATCACCAGGTCGGCGTGAAGATGGTCGGCGAGATGATGCCGGACGAGAGTAACACCGTCACGCTTGCCGACGAGACCGATCAATATGGTTTGAAGGTTCCGCGCATCACCTATTCTTGGACCGGCAACGATAGGGCGAGCATCGCCCACGGTCTCGGCCAGATGACGCAGATGATGCATGGCGGCGGAGCGCATGACGTCTTCCAGCAAACGGACGACATGAACCATCTTTACGGTACGGCGCGGATGGGCTTTTCCCCGGAAGACAGCGTCGTCGATTCCGATCACCGTAGCTGGGACGTGCGCAACCTCTTCATCTGTGACGGGTCGGTCTTTCCCACCTGCGGCGGTGTGAACCCGGCCTTGACGATCTACGCGCTCGGCCTGCGCCTAGCCGATCGGATCGACGCTTTGCGCAAGCGCGGCGAACTCTGATTTCTTAATGCCGATTCCGATCCGGCGATGGCGTTCACAGCATCGTGCTGTGCTGGCCGATGAAAGATCGTGCCGCCAGCCATGGGGCAGTCGAGCGCCGAGATCGCGGCGTTGCCGTGCCCGCATGACCGGCCTAGCCATCGCCGCTCGGCTCGCTCTCCCGCGCTCCACCATTGGCGCCGTGCTGCGCAAGTCCGGCCTCGGCCAGGTTTTGCTCGGCTTAAACACACGCAGATAGTTCACCAGCACCGCCCAACTCCTTGGTCCAGAAACAGAATAGAGCAGGATTACAACGCAGAGATAGATGCACGAGTTTTTGCGTCAGGAACGGCTCTGGACGCACAAGTTCGACCAGTGTCGGCCGGCCTGCATCAAAGGGTGGTTTGATGCAGGCTGCCATGAGTTGCCGGATCCGGCTAGGATCAGCTCCGCACGTATGCTCCCAGCCTCTCGACAAGCCACTCGGACATCCGGCGCATGCGGCGGCTGGTCTTCAATGGCGGTCAGGCATCGCAGGTCCGCTCGAGCTCGGCGCCGAACTATAAGTTTGCGATCGATTCGACGCAAAGCCGTGGGTCGGACGCAAATTAATAGAGGTTCGATTCGAACTTTCGGTTCCGTTGCTACAGAACCCGAGCGCCGCATGTCGCCATCGACGTTGCCTCGCGTCATGCCGCCCAACGGCGGCGCTCCTCACGCCGAATCCCGACCAGCCGTCTCTTCGGCGTGGACCACTTCGCAGTGGGAGACCGTGAAATCTCCCACGAAGAACGGCTTCAGCGCCTGGGCGATCGTATCCTTCAGCAAACCGCCGCGCTCGTACTCGCGCAGCGCCCGCGCGTCATCCCAAACGCTGACCGAGAAGCCGCTGTCGCGCTCGCTCTCATCCCGCACCAGCCAACGCGCCTTCAATCCCGGCACGCTGCCGATCTCCTTGATCACCGCCTTGTAGGCCTGCTCGTACTCCGACCAAGTGCCCGGGCGGACCCTGCCCCTGACGATACGCATCTGCATGACGACCTCCCGTTCCTCCAAAGACCCTGCCGGTTCGAACCAGCCTTACACGTGAGCCGCCCCGCCCAATCGGCACGACAGGGCGCGGGCGCCCTCCAACAGCGCCTGCGCGACCGGCCCATCCCAATCGGGCTCCAACTTGTCGGCGCGGCAGGTGAGCGAGAGAGCGAGGACCATCGAGCCGTGCGCATCGTAGATCGGCGCGCTGAACGCGTTGACGGTGACCTGATGGAGCGGGGACGCATTGGCTTCGGTCGCTCGCGCGAGTCCGTACCGCCGTGCGTCGGCAATATCCGCCTCGAAGCGAGCACGTTGTACCGCGTCGCCTTCTCCAGCCCGCTGGGAGGACCGCAGATCCTCCTCGATCAACGTCCGGGTCGCCTCTTCCGGCAGGAATGCGGCGAACGCCCTGCCTGTCGCGGACCTGCTGATGCTCATCACGAGACCCGTCCGCAAGTTCTGACTGACCGGATCGTCGGACGGCTCCCAGCGGATCGCAACGGGACCGTGGTTGCCCCAAGCGGCAAGACAGAGGGTCCGCTGACCGACCTGCTGGCAGATTGCGGGGAGCGCTTCCGTCGCCACCCGAACGGCTTCCACCTGCGTGGAGCCAGAGCTGCCGAAGTCGAGCGACACCGGACCGAGGTCGTGGGCGTAGGCCAACATGTACTTGCCCGCGCCGAAGGCGAGCGGTCGCCTCGCTGAATGAGAGATGCGTTCGACGCGCCCGAGATAGACGACGTGATCGCCGCCCGGATACGTGGCGACCTTCGTGCACTCCAGGTGCGCCGCGCATCCCGCGATGACGGGTACCCCGGCGAACCCATCGACATGCGGGATGTCGCGGAGCTTGTCGTCGTGCGAACGGGCGAAATGGTTGGAGACGTCCACCTGATCCTCGGCGAGGATGTGAATCGCGAAATGCTCCGAATCGCGAAACGCCGGATGGCTTTTCGACGTGACGGACTGGCTCCAGAGGACCAGCGGCGGGTCGAGCGAGACCGAGCTGAAGGAGTTCGCCGTCACCCCGTGACCTTTTCCCGCGGCATCGCGCGTCGTGATCACGGTCACCCCGGTCACGAAGGACCCCAGCACGTCGCGCAGCTCACGGGTTGCAAATGTGCTCTGTGTGGTGGTCATCATCGTCTCCTGCAGCCCTAGTACGCGACACCCGCGCTGTTATAATGAAGCAGGCCGGCTACTCGATAGCGCCTCACCGCTCCAGCCCCATTCCATGACGTTATGAGACGATAGGCCGTAAGCATTATGCTGGGCCGACAGGCGCGGCTGAGCACGGCGACGGATGGCCGACGGTGCTCGGGTCTGGACCTTTCGGCGCCGCTTCGATCTCGCTTAAAGCCGGCCCGAGCCTTTCAGGAACCGCGCACCCGCTTCGGTGAGCGCCACGCTGCGGGTGGTACGATTGCGCAGTCGGACGCCGAGCGTCTCTGGCGCCTTCGTGCCGATGGTCGTGGCGGCCTGTGGCTTCTACGCGGCCGGCTGGTCGGTTTCGCCTTGCTTTCTGGCCTACCTCCTCCTCTGGTATGCCGCTGAGTTGGCGCTCGCGGCCGGCTGCGGTTGGACGATCGGCTGGGAAACGCCGTTCGCCCTGCTGCTGCGCGATTTGCTGATGCCGGCGCTCTATGTCGGCCTTCACCGGCCGCTCCTTCACCTTGGGAAGTTACCGCGATGCGGATGGAGGATCGGCGCGGCCGCAAGCCCCGCGACCCCTCCGTCCTTCGCTCCGAGGAAGTCTGACGGCTAGCTTCGCTGCGCGCTCGCGAAATCGATGAAGGCGCGCAACGGCGCGGGACAGTAGCGGCGGCCTGGATAGTACAGGAACGGGCCTGAAAAGCGTTGCCACCACGGCTCAAGCAACGGCTCCAGAGCACCGCTGTCGAGATGCGGGCGCAGCCAGTCCTCGAACAGCTGGATCACACCGGTGCCAGCGATCGCCGCTTCGACGGCAAGTTCGGTGGCGCCGCCGACGCGCACGATGAGGGGACCGCTCGGGTCAATCTTCACAACCTCGCCAAATCGTTCGAACTCCCAGGGAGCGGTCATCGCGCCGCTCGCGAAGCGACCGCGCAGGCAAGCGTGGCCGAGCAAATCGCGCGGATGATCGGGGCGCCCGCGTCGGGCGAGATAGGCCGGCGACGCCGCCGTGGCGAAACGCTGCTCGCGGGGGCCAATGGGAACCGCGATCATATCCTGCTCAAGCCGCTCGTCGTAGCGGATGCCGGCGTCGCAGCCCTCCGCCAGCATGTCGACGAAACTGTCGTCGGCGATTATGTCGAGCGTGATCTCGGGATAGGCCGAAAGGAACGGCGGCACGAGCCGCGGCAGCACCAGGCGCGCGGCGCTGATCGGCACGTTGAGACGGAGCGTGCCGGCTGGCCGGTCGCGGAAGCCGTTGACGACGTCCAGCGCCGCTTCGATCTCGTCCAAGGCCGGCCCAAGCCGATCCAGGAGTCGCGCACCCGCTTCGGTGAGCGCGACGCTCCGGGTGGAACGATTGAGCAGCCGGACGCCGAGCCTGGTCTCAAGCCGGCGCACGGCCTCGCTGAGACTCGACGCGCTGCCGCCGACCGCCCGCGCCGCATCGCGGAAGCCGCCGGCCCGTGCCACCGCGAGAAAAGCCGTGAGGTCGCCGAGATGCTGCGCCATTGTTCGCCCGCTCGGACAACCCGTCCTGATCGGACCCTGTTATCGTACGCGGCAATCCTGTCTACATGCATGGTCGGTAAAAGGAGACTGACCATGATCGACATCAGCAAGGCCGGCACCTTCAAGCTCGGCGGCCATCCGGTGAAGCGCCTCGGCTACGGCGCCATGCAGCTCGCCGGACCGGGCGTGTTCGGGCCGCCGAAGGACCGCGACGGCGCTCTCGCCGTCCTGCGCGAGGTGGTCGCGAGCGGCGTCAACCACATCGACACCAGCGATTTCTACGGCCCGCACGTCACCAACCAGCTCATCCGCGAGGCGCTGCACCCCTACCCCGACGACCTCGTAATCGTGACCAAGATCGGGGCGCGACGCGGCGACGACAAATCCTGGAACCCGGCCTTCTCGCCGGAGGATCTGACCCGCGCCGTCCACGACAACCTGCGCAACCTCGGTCAGGACGCGCTCGACGTCGTCAACCTTCGCCTCATGTTCGATCGCCACGGACCGGTGGAAGGACCCATCGAGGCGCCGCTCACCGCGCTGGCGGAGCTGCAGCGGCAGGGGCTCGTCCGTCACATCGGCCTCAGCAACGCGACGCCCAAGCAGGTCGCCGACGGTCGCAAGATCGCGCACATCGTCTGCGTGCAGAACCTCTACAACCTCGCCCACCGCGACGACGACGCGCTGGTCGGCGACCTCGCGGCCGCCGGCATCGCCTACGTGCCGTTCTTCCCGCTCGGCGGCTTCACGCCGCTGCAATCGAGCGCGCTGTCCGAGGTCGCCGCGGCGCTCGCTGCGACGCCGATGCAGGTCGCGCTGGCCTGGTTGCTGAAGCGTGCGCCCAACATCCTGCTGATCCCCGGCACCTCGTCGCTCGGGCATCTCCGCGAGAACCTGGCGGCAGCGGGGCTGGACTTGCCGGACGACAAACTCGCGCAGCTCGACACCTTCGCGAACGTCGCCGCCGCAACCTGAGACGACCGTCCGGCGCGGGCCTCAGTCCGCGCTGGGCAGGCGGCGGATCGTGAACTCGATCTGGTCGTCGGCGAGCTCGCGCCAGAACTCGATTTCGGTCATGTAGGCGGCCTTTGGATAGGCGGCGAACCACTCGTGCGCCTTGGCGCGCGCCTCGTGGCGCGGCAGGGTGAAGGTCTCGCGGCGCCACGGGCTCTGATCGCGGGCACGGGCGCGGCCACGCTCGCCGAGGCGCTGCGCGAGATCAGCCGGCGTGCCATCGGATGCCTTGCGCCCTGCTCCCATGCCATGCCACTCCACCCGGCGCGGGCATGCCTCGCCTTACGCGTGCCGCCGCTTCCGGCGTCAGACCTTGACGATAGTCGCCGCGAAGCGGTCCGGCAAACGGCCGATGCCGGTTTCGCCGGTCGCGGCCTAAGAAATTATCGGCGTCGGCAGAATGGCGCGGAGTCGATGTCATGTTCATGAAGGCCTGCCGGCAGGACGATCTCGCGGAGGGCGGCTTGGAAGTCGCCGCCGTCGACGGCAAGCTGGTGCTCATCCTTTGGCCGGAGGGTGGCGTCCCACGCGCCTACCAGGGGTTCTGCCCGCACGCCCGCGAACCGCTCGCCGACGCATCCTTCGACGGGCGAACGCTTGTCTGCCCGCATCACGACTGGGCCTTCGACGGCGGCGACGGCAAGTGCCTCGAGGGCAAACCGTGCCGTCTCGCCGAGTACCGGCTCAAGCTCGAGGCGGGCGAGGTGCTGGTCGACGTCCAAGGCCAGGCGGCAAACTACGTGTGAGGCGGCATAGCGCGGGCGCCGCGCCAGCGCGGCTACCGAGCCGCCGGGCGCATGGCCGGTCGCACCCCGAAGCAGTCGGCGAGGAACAGCGCCGCATGGGTCATCGCCGGTCCGTCGATGCCGTGACCAACGCCGACGCTGAGATGCCACTGGCAGCCGATCCCGGCCTCCGCCAGTTCCTCCGCCGCGATGAACAGGGCATCGGGCGGGATCACCTCGTCGGTGCTGCCATGGGTAAGCAGCACCGGGGGCGGCACGGTCCCTTGCGGCAGATGCTCCGGGCCGACCAGCATCCCCGAGAAGCCGACGATGGCCGCCGGCGCCCGGCGGCGGCGCAGACCCACGTGCAACGCCATCATCGTGCCCTGGCTGAAGCCGATCAGCGCCAACTTGTCGTCGTCGAGACCTTGCTTGCCGAGTTCATCGTCGAGAAACGCATCGAGCACGGGGGCGGCCTTGTTGACGCCGATCCACCGCTCGTCGGGATCGCGCATCGTTAAAGGGAACCACTGCCGTGCCATCGGCGCCCGCGAGCACGGCTCCGGCGCATGCGGCGCCACGAAGGCGGCATCCGGCAGCAGCGACTGCATCTGCTGGCCGATCGCGATGAGGTCCTTGCCGTCGGCGCCGTAGCCGTGCAGCAGCACGACGAGCTGCCTGGCCTTGCCGCCCTTGGCGGCGACGCGGGGTCCATCGAGAATAGGAGCCATCAGTCACGCTTCCTGCCGCGGGGCTTCGTCGGCGGCGCGGGCTCCGCCGGCTTCGCACGCGCTGCCTTGTAGTACGCCCAAAGACAATGCGCCGCGACTCCCCGCAACGGGCGCCAGCGCTCGCCGAGCGTGCGCAGGGCCTCGGTCGACGGCCGCTCCGGCAGGCCGAGCACCATCCGCGTCGCCTCCTGCAGCGCGAGGTCGCCGGCAGGCCAGGCATCGGCGTGGCCGAGGCAGAACAGAAGAAAGACGTCGGCGGTCCAAGGTCCGATGCCCTTGACGGCGCGCAGCGCCGCGTGCGCCGCGTCGGCGTCGGCACCGGCGAGCGTGGCGAAATCGAGCGTGCCGCAGCCGATGGCCGCGGCCAGCGCGCGCAAGGTGCGCAGCTTGGGGCCGGACAGGCCGCACAAGCGCAGGTCGTCGTCCGTCGCGGCGTCGACGGTCGAGGCCTCGATCGTGCCGAGCCGGGTTTTGAGCCGCGCGAAGATCGCCTCGGCACTGGCGGTCGAGACCTGCTGTCCCACCACGATCCAGGCGAGGCCCTCGAAGCCCGCTTCGCGCCGCCGCAGGCTTGGTCGAGCTCCCGCGCCGAGCGCCAATGCGACGAAATCGGCGTCGTGCGCGGCGAGCCGTTCGAGCGCCGCATCGAAGGCGGCCTCATCGACGAGAAGGCTCGGGGCGGCGCGCCAAGGTGCGACCGAAGCGTTCAGAGGGTGTTTTCCCTTTATCGCACGGGCGAACCCGTTCAAGATCGCGACGTACGCGCGAAGGGACGCGAAGGCCAGCCGCCGCACCGCAGTTTCGACATGGCCTTGGCGTCACTAGACGCCGCCGACAACAGCGCCGCAGGGGGCGCGCCTACGAGCCTGGACCGCCCATGACCGCCTCTTTCTCCGGCACAGTCGTCCGCTTCGCACCCTCGCCGAACGGCTATCTGCATCTCGGCCATGCCTATTCCGCGCTTATGAACGCGATCGTCGCGCGCGAGACCGGCGCACGCTACCTCCTGCGCATCGAGGACATCGACGCCACGCGTTGCCGCCCGGAGTTCGAGAGCGCCATCCTGGACGACCTCGCCTGGCTCGGGCTGACGTGGGAGCAGCCGGTGCGCCGCCAGTCCAGGCACCTCGCCGACTACCAGAACGCGCTGGAAAGCCTCGAGTCGCGCGGGCTGCTCTATCCGTGCTTCTGCTCACGGTCCGACATCATGGCGGTGGTGGCGCCGCGCCCGAGCTGGCCGCTCGATCCCGACGGCACGCCGCTCTACGCCGGCACCTGCAAGTACCTGTCACGGCAGGAACGCACCCGGCGCCTCGACGCCGGCGAGAAGGCGAGCTACCGGCTCGACATGGACAAGGCGATGCGGACGGCCGGCTATGGGCTCTCCTGGAGCGAGTTCCGGGGCGGTCCGGAGCTCCAGGAGGAGGAGGCGACGCCGTCGGTATGGGGCGATGCCGTGCTCTCGCGCAAGGACATCGCCACGAGCTACCACATCGCGGTGGTGGTCGACGATGCCGCGCAGGGCGTGACGGATGTCGTGCGCGGCGAAGACCTCTTCATGGCGACCAGCCTGCACCGCATCCTCCAGCAGCTTCTCGACCTTCCGGCGCCGAACTACCACCACCACGGATTGCTCCGCGATGCCGCCGGCCAGAAGCTTTCAAAGAGCCTGCGGGCCAAGTCGCTGCGCACCTTCCGCCAAGACGGCTACACCCTCGAAAGCGTGCTCGCCCGCATCGGACTGCCGGAAACCGTGCTCGGTCATGCGGGATTGAGCGTCACGCGCTGACATGCTCGCCGCGCTACACATTTGATTAGGCCTGTTTCTTAAACCTTCCCCATCTGCCATGCCGCAACCGGTTCGCCCCGGAAGACACACACCTCCCCAATCGCAAAACCGGCGCTTTTGCCGGTCATTGGCGGGGATGTTCATCAACGGAAGGGTATCTGATGAAGGCTCACGTCGCTGCTCTGGCGCTCGGCGCGCTCGTTGCGTCACCTGCACTCGCCGCCGCCCCCAAACAGGCCGGCATGAAGCACGTCCACCGCGTGTTCGACATCATGCGGAAGGGCTCGAAGATCGGGACCAACACGTTCGACATTGTCCGTCAGGGCGACGCGACCCACGTTGAGATCATGACCCACATCCTCGTCAAGATCGCCTTCATCAACGCCTACCGCTACGATCACAGCGAGAGCGGGACCTTCAAGAACGACCAGCTCGTCACCTTCAAGTCGACGACCGACGACAATGGCACAGACCACGAGGTCGACGCCAAGCAGGTCGGCGGCAAGGTCGCGCTGACGGCGGATGGCGCCGAGACCGACGCGCCGAAGCAGATCGTTCCGGCGAGCCTGTGGGGGGCGAACGTCGCCAAGCGATCACAGATTTTCGACCCGGCGAACGGCAAGCGCATGGCGGTGGCCTCGCACGATCTGGGCACGGAGACGGTCGCGATGAACGGCGCGCCGCAGGAACTCGAGCACATCAAGCTGACCGGCGCCTTCGCGCGCGACCTGTGGTTCGACGCCGACGGCCTCGTCAAGATGACGTTGCTCGGGTCCGACAATTCCGAAGTCACCTCGCAGCTGCGCCAGTCCACCGCGTCGCGCTAAGCGGCGTCAATCGAGAGGGCGCGGGCACCTGTCGCGCCGCGCCCATCCGTACCAGCACGCCTCCCGCGGCTCGGCGAACGAGTGTCCGGCGCATTTGATTTTCCTTGGTCGGCCGCGGCTAGACCAGTGTCTTCATCTGCTGAAGGCGGGGCCTGAATACGCCGGCCGCGAGGAACTTGATCTTCTCGGCTTGGCGCCCCGCCTCGCAGGTAACCTCGGCGTACCATTGCACGAAGGGTCTTGTTGCCATCGGGCCGGGGCTCGCGCGCAAAGTGCCGATGTAGTCGCTGATGCCGAGCCGCTTCCGAGGATGGCATAGAGCTGAAGCTGCTCGTGATCCGACAGTTCCAAGGGCCGCTCGCTGATCATGCCGCCGTCTTTGGTCTCGATGGCGCGCACCGCGCCGACCTAGTCTAGTCGCCGGTTCCGCTCTCGAGCGCGCACGTGTTGACGATCGGTTCGAAACGACCGATGCCGCCGAAGTCCCGGATGATCGGCCAGACCTTCTCGAACGGGGCGTCAGATGACAGTGGACCGATAGGCTCGCGGCATGCGTGCTCCCTTCGTGGTCGCCCAAACCTCCCCGTAGAAGCCGTGGCGCGCAAGTGCATGGCATGCGCTCATTGTCGCCGCGGTTTTTCGGGAGCGCCACCTCCCGGCGAGCCATCCGCCGTTCTGGAACCTGCGCGCCCCGACAGCGGTTCTGACAGCGCGCGGGGATACAGTATCGGTCAGCGATTGTGTACGCCTATCGTGGAGTCCCGCGCGATATGGACCTGGAGGGACTATGGGTCAGTTGGTCGGCGTCGGGCAAAACCTCGTCAAAACCGCTATGGCCGCACCTTTCCTCGAGCGCAATGACGAGCACGACCTTGCGGTGCGATGGAAGGAGGATGGCGATGAGGAAGCGTTGCACGAACTCGCCGAGTCGCACATGCGGCTCGTCATCGCAATTGCCGTTCGTTTTCGCCATTATGGCCTCTCTGTCGCCGACTTGATCCAGGAGGGTCACGTCGGTCTTCTTGAGGCGGCGGCGCGCTTCGATCCCGATCGGGAGGTCCGCTTCTCCACCTACGCAACGTGGTGGATCCGCGCGTCGATCCAAGATTACATTCTTCGGAACTGGTCGATCGTCCGCGGCGGCACCAGTTCGGCGCAAAAGGCGCTGTTTTTTAACTTGCGCCGTCTCCGCGCGAAGCTGTCGATCGGTGGCGAGCCGAAGGGTAATACAATTCTTTTCGGCGAGATCGCTAAGGCGCTCGGCGTCAACCGCTCGGATGTCGAGATGATGGACACGCGGCTCTCGGGGCCTGACGTGTCGCTCAACGCCCCGATTTCCGACGGCGACAATTCCGGCACTCCGTCGGAGCGCATCGAGTTCCTGGTGGACCATCAACCTTTGCCGGACGAGACTGTTGGAACCGCGATCGACTCTGATCGACGGATCGGATGGTTGAACGATGCGCTCGCGAGCCTCTCGGAGCGGGAATACAACATCCTGCGCGAACGGCGTCTCAACGAGGATACGATGACGCTTGAGGAACTGGGTATGCAGCTCGGCATCTCGAAGGAACGCGTGCGCCAGATCGAGAGCCGCGCGATCGAGAAACTTCGCTCAGCACTCACTGAGAAGCATTCGCACGCGCTGATCGCACGTTGAGATGGCCTGTTCGGCGCGCGCCGGCCTATAAGCGGCGCTCTCAGTCGTTGGTGGCGCCGTCTTCGTCATTGGCGCGTCACGTCAGTGACGTGTCGGTGAAACGGCTCTACGCCACGGCGGCACGGTCGGCGTCGCCGTTTCGCTAAAGAGTTCCGCGAGCTTCTCCGTCATCGCGCCCCCCAATTCCTCCGCATCGACGATTGTGACGGCGCGCCGATAATAGCGGGTGACATCGTGACCGATCCCGATCGCGATCAACTCGACCGGCGAGCGCGTCTCGATCTCTTCGATCACGTAACGCAGGTGGCGCTCGAGGTAGTTGCCGGGATTGACAGACAGGGTTGAATCGTCGACCGGCGCACCGTCCGAGATCATCATCAAGATACGGCGTTGCTCGGGCCGGGCGAGCAGGCGCTTGTAGGCCCAGTCGAGCGCCTCGCCGTCGATGTTTTCCTTCAGCAGGCCTTCGCGCATCATCAGGCCGAGGTTCTTGCGCGCGCGGCGCCACGGCGCATCAGCCGCCTTGTAAATGATGTGCCGCAGGTCGTTGAGGCGACCTGGCGATGCAGGCTTCCCGGCCTGCAGCCAAGCCTCTCGCGACGAGCCGCCCTTCCAGGCGCGCGTGGTGAACCCGAGGATCTCCACCTTGACGCCGCAGCGCTCCAGCGTACGCGCGAGGATGTCGGCGCAGGTGGCGGCAACCGTGATTGGCCGGCCGCGCATCGAGCCCGAGTTGTCGAGCAGCAGCGTCACGACCGTGTCGCGGAAATCCATGTCCTTCTCGCGCTTGAAGGACAACGGTTGCTGCGGATCGATGATGATCCGCGGCAATCGCGAAGCATCGAGCATGCCCTCTTCGAGATCGAACTCCCACGATCGGTTCTGCTGCGCCATCAGGCGGCGCTGCAACCGGTTGGCGAGACGCGCCACGATCGAGGAAAGGTTCTGCAGCTGCTTGTCGAGAAACGATCGCAGACGCTCGAGTTCGTCGGGGTCGCAAAGATCCTCGGCGGCGATGGTCTCGTCGCCGGCGCGGCTGAAAGCTTTGTAGTCAGGCCCACGGACCTCGTTGGTCCGGCCGGTCGGCGCGCGCTTGGCATCCGAAGGCTGCTCTGCATCCGAGTATTCCGCGTCCTCGCTCGATTCGCCGCTCGGAGCCTCGGCGGAATCCATCGCCGCCTCGTCCATCTCCTCGCTGGACGCCTCGGCCTTCTCGCTCTGCATGCCCTCGTCGGAGCGCTCGGCGTCGCCTTGCCGCTCCTCGTCCTGCTCGGAATTGTCACGGCCATCGTTCTCCTGGTCGTCGTCATCGTCCTGGCTGTCGGACCCGGCCTCCTCGCCCATGTCGAGGGCGGCGAGTAGCTTGTGGACCGACTGCGCGAAGGTCTTCTGGTCCTCGATCGACGAGCCGAGCTTGTCGAGGTCGCGGCCGATGCGTTCCTCGATCCAGGGGCGCCAGAGATCGACCACGCGTTCACCGCTCTTGGGCGGCTTGGCCCCGGTCAGGCGCTCGCGGACCATCATGGCGAGCGCGTCCTCGAGCGGCGCGTCGGTCCGCTGGGTAATCTCAGGGAAGCGGGCGCGGATCATGCGGTCGTCGAGCATCGCGGCGAGATTGCCGGCAACGCCGGTCATGCGGCGGGCGCCGATCGCCTCGACGCGCGCCTGCTCCACCGCATCGAAGCAGGCCCGCGCGGATTGCGATTGCGGAGTGAGGCGGCGATGGACGTCGCTGTCGTGGCAGGCGAGGCGCAGCGCCATCGCGTCGGCATGTCCGCGCACGATCGCCGCATCATTCGCATCGAGCTTGCGTCCCGGCTCCGGCAGCCGCGCCTTGGTGCCTTCGCTCGATCGGATCAGGCTCGGACGCTCGTGGGCGAACGTGACCTCGAGTTCCGCATCGCCGGCCATCGCCCGCATGCAGCCGGCGACGGCGCGCTTGAACGGCTCCTGGGGCGCCTCCGGCTTGCCGGGCGGCTTGTGGTTGGAGCTCACATCAATCTCGGCTCAGCTTGTAGGAAGCGCTCATGATGTGCTCCCAACTGTAGGGGCAAGTCTCGGGAAAGCTGCTTAAGGTCATTCTCGTCTCGCGACTCGCCTTGCGGCGCGCCAGACCGTAGGCTGTTTCCACCGCGTCATCCCGCTTGCCCATCATGCTCGGGCTATCCCGCAGATCTTCGTCAATCCGATCGCGATGCTCGCCGATCGAATTTTCCCGGGATCGACTGCGTTTGTCCGGCTGAAAGTCCCACTTCAGAAAATGAGTGAGCACAATCTTGATGTTGCTCCTGAAGGAGTGAAACTCGGCTCGCCCCACTGCTTCGATCTCGTCGATCACGTTTGGAAGGTCGATGAGATCGAAGCGTCCCGCCCGGAGGGAGGACGCCTGCTCGAAAGCCCAGGCATAGTAATCATCGATCCTAGGCAGCTCGACGGGCGTTTCGGCCAACGAAGGTTTCGGACGTATCCGCATAAAGTCGCCTCCTTCAAAGCGCGCTCGTTGCGGTCAGCTCATGACGACGTTGACGGCACTCTCCGACAGTTCCTGGCCGAAGCTGCGCTGGTAGAACTCGGCCACCAGAGTGCGTTCGAGTTCGTCGCACTTGTTGAGGAAAGTAAGAAGGAACGAGAAACCGATGTCGCCGAAGATCTCGGCGTTCTCGGCCCAAGTGATCACCGTGCGCGGACTCATCACCGTCGACAGGTCGCCGGCCATGAACGCGTTGCGCGTGAGATCGGCGACGCGCACCATCTTGGAGATGAGATCGCGGCCGCTCTTGCCCTTGCCGTCCTTGTCATGTGCCGCGCAGAACTTCGGCACCTTGGCCTGGACGATATCGACCTCGCGGTCGTGCGGCAGGTAATTGAGCGTGGCCACGATCGACCAGCGGTCCATCTGGCCCTGATTGATCTGCTGCGTGCCATGGTAGAGCCCCGATGTGTCGCCGAGACCTATGGTGTTGGTTGTCGCGAACAGGCGGAAGGCGGGATGGGGACGGATTACGCGGCTCTGGTCGAGCAAGGTCAGGCGGCCCGATACTTCAAGGACGCGCTGGATGACGAACATCACGTCCGGGCGACCTGCGTCGTACTCGTCGAAGCAGAGCGCGACGTTGTTCTGCAACGCCCATGGTAAGATGCCGTCCTTGAACTCGGTCACCTGCTTGCCGTCCTTGAGGACGATCGCGTCCTTGCCGACAAGGTCGACGCGGGATACATGGCTGTCGAGATTTATCCTCACGCAGGGCCAGTTGAGCCGCGCCGCGACCTGCTCGATATGCGTCGATTTGCCGGTGCCATGGTAACCGGTGACCATGACGCGACGGTTCTTGGAGAAGCCTGCGAGGATGGCGAGGGTCGTATCCCGATCGAAGAGGTAGTCCGGGTCGAGGTCGGGAACGTGCTGATCGACGGTCGAATAAGCTGGCGCTTCCATGTCGCTGTCGATGCCGAAGACCTGACGCACGGATATATTCATATCCGGCATGCCGCCCGATCGTCCCTCGTCGATGATGACACTCTGCATGGATGATCTTTCGTTAATCGCGACCGATCCCGGCGCGCGAGGCCTCTCTAGGCGAGTTTGACCGACTTCAAATAGTTGTAGGCCCTGATGATCTCGCGAAGCCGGTCCTCGTTCGAGCGGTCGCCGCCGTTGGCGTCGGGGTGGAGTCGTTTCACCAGATCCTTGTAGCGCGCCTTCACCGTCGGCGCCCCGGCGGTGTCGTCGAGACCAAGCGTGTCGAGCGCTTTTAAGGCGGCGACGCCAACCCGGGGTTTCTGCGGCTCGCGCACGCGGGCCGCGCTCGAACGCCCCTGCGGCTTCGCATGGAACATGCCGAGCGGATCGCTCGCGCCTTCGACATCTCCTTCCTCGCGGAAGCCCTTCCCGGTCCGGTTGGAACCCATCGTCCAGGTTGGGCGATGGCCGGTGAGCGCGTCGCGGTGGTAGACGGCGACATCCTCGGCGCTCATCCCGTTGAAGTAATTGTAGGACGCGTTGTATTCCCGCACATGGTCGAGGCAGAAGGTGAAGAACTGGCCTTCGCGGTCACGGCCTTGCGGCGCTCGAAACTCGCCTGCGGCGCTGCAACCCGGAAAGTCGCAGGGGACCTGGGTGGGCTCGGCCACCTGCTTGGTGGTAGGCTTGACGCGTATGCTGTCGAAGAGGCGGGAGTTCAGGTTCATGGTTCGACCATTATGGGCGTGTTTCGACCGGCATCAAGCGCCGTGACCGGCGGAAGAGATAGGGCTTCGCGACGCGGGGCAGGGAGGGATCACGATGAGCGAAGCGGCGCCTAACGGGGAAGGGCATCCGATTGCCGAGCGCATCCGGCGAACCTTGAGCGACGCTCTGGCGCCGAGCGAACTCGACGTTGTCGACGAGTCCTACAAGCACGCCAAGCACGCCCATGTGGTGGCAAGGGCCGGCTCCGCCGCCGGAACTCAAGAGACGCACTTCCTTATCAAGGTGGTTTCGCAGAGTTTCAAGGGGAAGACGAGGCTTGAGCGCCATCGCACGATCAACGACCTTATCGCCGACGAGATGGGGCCGGACAAGGTCCACGCGATCGCAATCGAAGCCAGGGCGCCGGGGGACTAGCGCGCCCGCGCCATGAAACGGCCTCAAGGCTCTTGGCAAGTTTTTCCGCGAGATCGCTGCTCAAGGACCGATCGCGACTCGCCCTCTCACAGGACTGTTGGATGCGTCGTATCTCGCACGGCCCTTCTCGCCTGCATCTGAGAGCCGTCGCCGCCCTCGCGGTGGCGCTCGGCGCCGGGCAGGCCGCCGCCACGCCGGCGCTAGTCATGGACGTGACGAGCGGCGACGTCCTCTACCAGCAGGATGCGACGCAGCCCTGGTACCCGGCCTCGACGACCAAGCTGATGACCGCCTATGTCGCGTTGAGCGCGGTGCGCGATCGTCAGATCGCGATGGATACCCCGCTGGTGGTCTCGGCGCGCGCCCACAGCATGCCGCCCTCGAAGATGGGCTTTCCCGTCGGCACCCAGGTGACGCTCGGCAACGCCCTCAAGATGCTGATGGTGCGCTCGGCCAACGATCTCGCCATCACGGTGGCCGAAGGGGTGGCAGGCTCGGTCGAGGCCTTCGCCGACGACATGAACAGATCCGCGGCGCAGATTGGCATGCGCGAGTCGCATTTCGTCAACCCGAACGGGCTGCCGTCGCCCGATCACGTGTCCTCGGCGCGCGACATGGCCTTGCTCGCCCGCGCCATCTACACGGAATTTCCCGATCAGGCGCAGTTGTTCGATCTCGGCGCGCTGTCGCTCGGGCGCGAGATCATCGTCAACCACAACAACCTGCTCGGCCGCTATCCCGGCGCCGACGGCATGAAGACCGGCTTCACCTGCGCCGCCGGCTTCAACGTGGTGGCGAGCGCCTTTCGCGACGGTCGTCGCCTTGTGACCGTCGTCATGGGCGCGCCGACGGTCGCCACGCGCACGGCAAAGGTGGCGGCGCTGTTCGATCGCGGCTTCGCGGGTATCGATCGCCCGATCGCCTCCATCGTGTCGCTGCCCGCCGCCGCTTCCAGCGAGCCGCCGGACATGCACAATGAGGTCTGCCGCAATCGCGCGCCGCTCGTCGCGGCGTTCAACAACGAAGTAACGCAGCTCGACGCGCCGCTCCTCGCCTCGTCGAACGGCATCGGACTTCCCGCCCTCAACCCGGAGCATGCCCTGCTCTTCAGCGGCGCGCCGGCGGTCGTCCGGGTGACCCCGATGGCGCCGCGGATCAATTTCTTGCCGCCGCCGACCTACGATCCGATGCCGGTCCACATCGGCGCGGAGCCCGGCTACACCGGAGTGGTCGCGGAGGCCCGTGGGCCACACACCCCGATCGGCAGCGAGACAGCTCCGGTCAGCGCGGCCGCCTACGCCGCCTCGTTGCCGCGCCTGACCGCCGCCGGCCCGCTCGGGATCGATGCCACCGCCTTGCCGCTGCGCGGGCGGGGTGCCAAGGCGCGGCGCACCCGTCCCACGATGCGGGCCGCCGCGGAGGCGCCGACTACCAAGGTGCTCGATGGCGCCGAAGGCGGCTCCGGCGGCGCGGAACAGATCAACACGGCGAAGATCACGAGGCCAACCAAGGCCTTGCGGCTGGCCAAGAAGCCGGTCGCGGCCAAGAAGGCGGCTGCGAAAATCGTCAAGAAGCCCGAAGGCAAAAAGCTCGAGGGCAAGCAGGCGGTCAAGACCGGCAAGAAGGTCAAGGCCGCGTCAGGCGCCTGATCTGTCATGAGCGAAGCGCGCCGGCCGCCACCGCCCTTCGACGTCGCGATCGTCACCGGCTTTCTCGGTGCCGGCAAGACGACCCTGTTGAACCGATTGTTGCGTGATCCGGCACTCGCGGACACGCTGGTCCTCATCAACGAGTTCGGCAGCGTCGGCATCGACCACCTCCTCATCGAGAAGATCGACGGCGACATGCTGCTGATGAGTTCGGGCTGCCTGTGCTGCTCGATCCGCGGCGATCTGATCGCGACGCTCGAAGACGTTCTCCGCAAGTGCGACAACGGGCGAATGGCACCGTTCACGCGCCTCGTCATCGAGACCACCGGGCTCGCCGATCCCGTCCCCGTGCTGCATTCGATCATGGCGCATCCCTACCTCGCCCAACGCTTCCGCGTGCGAACCGTCATCACCCTCGTCGATGCGCTGGTGGGTGACGCGACGCTCGATTCACACGAGGAGGCCGTGAAGCAGGTTGCTCTCGCGGATCGGCTGGTTCTCACCAAGGCGGACCTCGTCGGCAACGAGCGCGCGGCCGCCGGCGCGCTGGCCGCCCTGCGGCTACGCCTCGGCGCGCTCAACCCGGCCGCCTGCCTCATCGACGTGAGCGAAGCGGACGCGAGCGCCCTGTTCGCCGGCGCGAGCTACGACGTGGCGTCCCTCGGCAAGGAGGCGGCCGCATGGCTCGCGGCGCCACGGCACGACCACCATCACCACGACGTCAACCGTCACGATGCATCGATCCGAGCCGTCTGCCTGCGCGACCCGCGGCCGGTGAAAGCCGTCGCGCTCTCGCTGTTCACCGAACTGCTGTGCTCGGCTTACGGGCAGCATTTGCTGCGCTTCAAGGGCCTCGTCGCGCTCGACGATGATCATGACAGGCCGCTCGTCGTGCATGGTGTCCGCCACGTGATGCACACGCCCGAACGCCTCGAGGCATGGCCCGATGCGGATCACGAGACGCGCATGGTCTTCATCCTCCGCGATCTCGACGCGCGGGTCGTCGAAGGTCTCTGGCAGGCTGCGAAGGGCGAACCTCGCATCGACGGGGCGGATCTCGCGTCGCGCCGGAGCAACCCGCTCGCGCCAGCATCGGGCGGGCTGTTCGACTGAGAGCCAGAGATGTCAGGGCCCGCCGCCATGATGCCTGCTGCCTGACGCCCGCCGTTAGCCCACTGTAAGAAAGTATGAGGAGTTCTCGCGCATCTTATTGCACGAGCCCTTCGTCGCCTCCCGTACCTCAAGGCGCATCGTGCTCATCCGCAGCAAAGGGCGGCCGGCGTGCGTGATGAGGTCGAGACAAGGCGGCAGCAGGCGCCGGAAGCCCATGCCATACGGGGTGTGTTGGCGCCGTTGCACGTCGAATGCGTCGGGGCCGATGTCGCGGCCGCCTTCCAAACGGCGTGGTCGGATCTCTGCCGCCGCAGCCTCGAGCCGAACGTCTTCCTGGAACCGTCCTTCGCACTGACGCTGATGCAACATCTGCCGTCGAGGCGGCCGCCGCGCTTCCTGCTGGTGTGGGAACGGAATGGGCCGGCCTCGTACGGGCGGCTCGTCGGCCTGCTTGCCCTTCGGCTTCCGCGGCATGGCGGCGTCGTGCACGGCTTCACCCACAAGTTCGTGGCGCTCGGCACCCCGCTGCTCGATCGCGACAGAAGTCACGACGCCTTCTCCGCACTGCTGTCTTGGCTTCGCGGGCAAGCCCGGCCAATGGTCGCGCTCGTTCTCCAGGACGTGATCCTCGGCGAGGCGTTCCACGCCACGGTGACGCGCGGCGCGCCGTTCGGCGTGCATGTGCTCGATCGGCGGCTTCGCGCGATCCTCCGGCGCATCGTCGACGAGGGCGCCGCGATCCCGTTCGGATCCGCCAAACGACGTAAAGAACTGCGACGACGGCAGAGGCGGCTGAGCGAACGCGGCGTGCGGAGCTATTCGAGCGCGCGGTCGACCGCCGATGTCGCCTTTGCCGCGGAGCGCTTCCTCGCGCTTGAGCACGACGGATGGAAAGGCGAGCGCGGCACGGCGCTATTGGCCGCTCCGGCATCCGCCGCCTTCACGCGGACCATGACCCGACTGATGGCGGAGCAGGGAAAGTGCCGCATCGATGCCGCGGAGGTCGATGCCAAGCCGGTGGGCATGGGCATCATCCTGACGAGCGGAGACCGAGCCTTCTTCTGGAAGACCACCTTCGACGAGAGTTTGGCCGCTCTGTCGCCAGGGGTCCAGTTCGCCTTCGATCTTACGGCAGCGCAACTAGCCGACCCGGAGATCGCGGCAACCGACTCCTGCGCAGTCCCAGAGCATTCCATGATCAACAGGCTGTGGCGCGACCGGGTGGCGATCGGCGACGTGATGATCGCGCTCGAGCCGGTCCCCTCGGTCCGTTTCCGACAGGCCGTCCGCCGCGAACGTCTCGGAAGAGCGCTCCGGGCGAAGGCGAGGCAACTGCGGCAATGGTGGCGCACGCGCCGTTGAAACCTGCGTCGCGCGTCATGATCTAACGGTCAGCGACCACTGGGTCGCCGTTCGTGAAGGTCGGATGGAGCAAAGCCGTCAGCGCATCGACAAATGGCTGTGGTGCGCGCGGGTCGTGAAGAGCCGTACCCTTGCGGCAAGGTTGGTCGAGGACGGCTATGTCCGCGTGAACGGGTTGCGCTCACTGGTACCGGCGCGCCCGGTGTGCTGCGGCGACGTGCTGACGGTCGCACTCGAGCGGCACGTCCGCGTTCTTCGCGTCCTCGCGATGGCGGAGCGTCGCGGCCCGTTCAGGGAGGCATCGCTCCTGTTTGAGGAACTCGGCGAGCAGGCGGCTACGGGCGAATAGGCGCGCGTTGAGACAGGCGACAGGGACGCTTGCCACGCTGGTCTGAAGAGACTAGCAAATCGTACGCTATTCGAACCAGGCGCCCGGCCACAGGGCCGGAAGGGATAATCAATGACGTATGTTGTCGTCGAGAATTGCATCAAGTGCAAATACACCGACTGCGTCGAAGTCTGTCCCGTGGATTGCTTCTACGAGGGCGAGAACATGCTGGTCATTCATCCGGACGAATGCATCGATTGCGGCGTCTGCGAACCGGAGTGCCCCGCGGAAGCGATCAAGCCGGACACCGTTAAAGGTCTCGATCAGTGGCTTAAGCTGAACACCGAAATGGCGAAAAGCTGGCCCAACCTCACGAAGAAGCGCGATCCTCTGTCCGACGCCAAGGCGATGGACGGTAGGGAGGGCAAGCTCGCCTTGTTCTCGCCGATCCCGGGCGAGGGCGACTGACCGGGACCGCAATTCACTGAGCGGTTCGTCGACAACTTTCAGGGTCGCGCCAAGCGGTCGTCATGCCGCGCATCTCGCGTGATCATTTTGCCTGGGATTTGGCGAAAACTCCTTAACTACTGGCGACGTTCGCCGACGCGTGCCGCTGACGACTGTTGATTTTCCGACATTTATGTGATAACAGACAATTAATTTCGCCTCTTCCTACTTGGCCAGCCGCCAGAGAACAGTCTCTGCTGTTGAGGTTGCGATCCCTCTTTCGATGCCGAGGTCGCGCCGTCGGTTAAAAGTCGCGTGCTGGGTTAAGCGGTGCTGAGCGGTCAGCAGAAAGTGTGTTGATGTCACTTCAGAACAAACCTACCGGTAAAACATCTAAAGCCGCCGCAAAGCCCTCCGCGAAAGCGACAACCGGGTCGGTCGGGCGTTCCGCTCAAAAAAGCGAACCTTTCCGCGACGGTCTAGACGTTGAAGCAGGAGAAGCCAAGTCAAAATCGCGACCGGAAGCCGATGTGTCGGTAGCCGATGCGCCGCTGATGGACGGCGGCCATACCGTCGGGGACGACAAGACCGTCAACGCTCGCAGCGCCGGTACCGCGAAGCCGCGCAAGGCCGCGGGCTCGCCCGCCGCGCTCCCTGGAGTCAAGACGCGGACTACTGCGACACGAGATAATGCCGCGGCTTTCGTAGCCGCCCGACAGAAGATGGCGCCGGGGAAGCCGGTTCCTTCCGTAACCTCACAAGATGACGCGTCGAAAGGTTTGGTCGAGGTGGCTGCGAAGAAAGTGAAGCGGATGGTTGAGGACGCCGAGAAGGCGCCAATAGACGAGAAGGCGCCGGTCGAGAATGCGGACGCGGCGACGGTGCCGGCGGTCGAGCAGCCGGTCGCGGCGGCGACTGTCGACAATGAGCGCCCTGCCGCGCCAAAGGCCGCGAAGCCGGCTGCGTCGAAGGGCCAAGGCTTCAAGACCGGCGAGTTCATCGTCTATCCCGCACACGGCGTCGGTCAGATCACCGCCATCGAAGAACAGGAGGTCGCGGGTTACAAGCTCGAACTCTTCGTCATCGCCTTTGTCAAGGACAAGATGATACTGAAGGTGCCGCTGCCGAAGATCGCCAGCGTCGGCATGCGCAAGCTCGCCGAGCCGCACGTCGTTAAGCGTGGACTCGACACGCTGACCGGCCGCGCGAGGGTGAAGCGGACGATGTGGTCGCGCCGCGCCCAGGAATACGAGGCGAAGATCAACTCGGGCGACCTCGTGGCGATCGCCGAGGTCGTGCGCGACCTTTATCGTTCCGACGCGCAGCCGGAGCAGTCCTATTCGGAACGACAGCTCTACGAGGCCGCTCTCGATCGCTTGGCGCGCGAACTCGCTGCGGTGCATAAACTCACCGACAGCGAAGCGCTCCGGCTCGTCGACGACCAGCTCCAAAAAGGGCCGCGCCGCACGAAGGTCGAGGAAGGCGACGCCGAAGAGTCGGACGACGCCGAGGAGAGCGTCGGCGGGATCAACGAGGCCGCGTAGCGCGACATCAATCCTCCTTCGCGATGCGACGACGAAGGATGCGGCGTCGCTAAGCGGTGGCGACCGCCGGCATCGACAGGACAACACGGGTGCCCTTGTGCCCTACGTCCGATCTCTGGCTTGCCTGGAGGCTCGATGCCATCGCGCGCACGATGCGGGTGCCGAGTCCGGTTCCCTTGGGATTTCCGTCGGCGCCCACGCCGATGCCGTCGTCCTCGACGGTAAGCGACAAGGAGGCGTTGTCCCGCTTCAGCGCGACTCGGATCTCGCCGGAACGCCCGTCGGGATAGGCGTACTTGTAGGCATTGGTGACGAGTTCCGTCACGATGACACCGAGCGACACGGCACGGTCGGTCGCCATGCGCACCGGCTCGACCTCGAGTTTGATCGCGCGCTGCAAGCCGCTGGTCGACATCGCCGCAGCCAGTTCCTCGACCAGACCTTCGAGATAAGCATCCATGTCAATGACGCTGACGTCGTCCGACGTGTAAAGCCGGCGATGAACCTGCGCGATGGCGCCGATGCGTCCCTGCACGTCCGCAAGGGCAGCGCGGGCCTGGGTCTGTTCGGCGCCGAGATTCTTCTGCTGAAGGTAGACGAACGAGCCGATCAGCGCGAGCGAATTAGCGACGCGATGATTGACCTCACGCAGCAGCGTCTCGGCGCGTTCGCGTGCCTCCCGCATCTCGCGCTCCGCAACGTGCTTCTCTCGCCGCATCCGATCCTGGGCAACCGCATTCTCGATGGCGTTCTGGAGGAGTTCGATGAAGACGCCACCAACGTCCTTGATGACGTAGTCGACCGCCCCGGCCTTCAAGGCGGCGATGGCGATCCGTCCCTCGTCGCTGCCGCTGGCGTAGATCACCGGCGGATGGTCGGGCAGCGCCCTGATTTCGGCGAGAACCTCGAGCCCCTCCTTGCCCGGCATGAAATGGTCGAGGACGATGGCATCGAGCCGCTCCGTCCGCAGCGTCGCCAGACCCGCCACGCCGCCGTCCGCCAGCAACACGTCATAGCCTTGCCGCGCGAGCGCCCTCTGCACGAGGCGGCGCAGACCGGCGTCGTCGTCGATGTAGAGGAGCCGCGTCGAAACGGGAGCGGTGTCGGTCACGTCGGTTCCGGTACTTGCATGATCGAGAGAAACAGGCCGAGCTGGCGGATGGCTGTGGCGAAGGTCTCGTACTCCACGGGCTTGGTGATGTAGACGTTGCAGCCGAGCGCGTAGCAGCGCTGGATCTCGCGCTGGTCGTCGGTGGTCGTCAGGATCACCACCGGCGCGCGCTTGAGCCGCTCGTCGGCCTTGATCTTCTCGAGGATGTCGGTGCCGCTCATGTCCGGCAGGTTCAAATCGAGCAGCACCAGCAGCGGGCCGTTCTCCTTCACATCCGGCTGGAACAGATGGCGCAGCGCCGTCGTGCCGCTTTCGAAATGAATGATCTTGTTGTTGACGCCGGCGCGACGGATGTTCTTCTCGATCAGTCGCGCATGGCCGGGATCGTCCTCGATCATGATGATGTCGACGGGCGCTTGGCTCATGATCTGGACTTTCTGTTCGGGTTGAAGACCGCAGGCAGGGTCACCGTGAAGGTCGAGCCCTCGCCGAATGTTGAGTCTACGGTAACATTGCCGCCGAGGCGGCGCGCGAGATTTCGCACATAAGCGAGACCGATTCCTTCGCCAGGCTTGTCCTGCTCCCCCGAGCGGCGAAACAGTTCGAAAATACGCTCGAAATCCTTGATGTCGATGCCGCGGCCGTTGTCGACGATCTCGTAGCGCACGTAAGGGCCGGTCCGCTCGCCCTTCATCTCGATGCGGCCCGGCCGCCCCGGTGCCAAGTATTTGGTGGCGTTCTCGATGAGGTTGCCGAAGATCTGTTCGACGGCGAGCCGGTCGCTGACCAGGTCCGGCAGACCGGGCTGGATGATGAACTCCGATTGGCTGGCGCTGAGCTGTTGCGAGAGGCTCTCGCCCTGCGCCTCGATGAGGGCGTGGAGGTCGATCCTTTGTGGCGTCAGCACGCGTCGCCCTTCCCGCGACAGTTTGAGGATGGCGTTGATGAGGCGGTCCATCTTGGCCGTCGAGGTGCGGATGAAACCCAGCGCCTCCGGCAGGTCGGTCTCCACCGCGAGCCGCCTGTCCGGCGTCACCAGGTCCGGCGCGCGCCCCTCGACGTCCTTGAGAAAGGACGCGATGTCGGCGGATGCGGTTTCGAGTTCGCTCGTGAAGCCCATGACGTTGACGAGCGGCGCGCGAAGGTCGTGGCTCACGATGTAGGCGAACCGTTGGATCTCGTCGTTCGCCATCTGCAGCTCGGCCACGCGTTCGGCGACGAGGCCTTCGAGATTGTCGTTGCTGTGCTGTAGCTCGTCGCGGGCGCGCATCAGCGCCGCCGCGGCGCGCCGCGACGACAAGATCGTGAATGCGCCGAGCGCAAGCACGAGCACGACTCCGACGAGGCTCGCCGCGGCAAGGAGCCGATCGTTCGTCCGCGACGCGATCTTGGCGTCTGAAAGCGCGCGCTGCTCCCCGGTCTCGATCTGCTCGAGGTCGGCACGAATCTGTCCCATCAAATTGTTGCCGAAGCCGGTGGTCACGGTCCTGAGCGCCGCGGCGTCGTCGCCCTTGGTCTTCAGGTCGACGGTGACCGCGAGCTCCCGCAGCTTGGCGCCGAGCGCCTCTTGAAGGCGGGACATGATGGCGCCGTACCGGCCGGCGACCAGAGCGTGTAGTTCGTCGAGAGCGCGCGGCGCCTCCGTGCGGCCATCGTCGTAGGGGACAAGATAGTCCTTGTTGCCGGTGAGCAGATAGCCGCGCTGCCCGGTCTCGGCGTCCTGCGCGAGCGAGAGCAGGCGAAAGGCGGTGCTGCGCACCCGCAGCGACTGCTCCGACTCATCGTTGAATCTGTTGTTGCCGATCATGAACCAGATTGACGCGGCGGCGATGGCGATCAGGAGGACGAAGCCGAGGATCGAGGGCGCCTGCGTCTTGACCCATTGCGGAAGCAGCGCACGCGCCCGGTTGCTGTCGACGGGAAGCGTGGGCGCGGTGCTGGTGGCGGTCATGGACGCAGGAATCTCCCCGCTGCGAGTGCTAGCGCGAATCCGCTGGGATTGGCACGCTTTGCGACAGCAAAGAAGCGCTTTATAGGCAAGCGCTCTACGGCAATTGGGAGTTCGACGATGGCTGGACTTCTATGACGGACATGCGGCTCGTGGTCGTGGGCGCCGCCGGGCGAATGGGGCGTACCATCATCCGCATCGTCGAGGAGACCGACGGCGCGACGGTCGCCGGGGCGCTCGAGCAGAGCGGCTCCCCGGCGATCGGCGAGGACGCCGGCCTCCTGTCCGGCTGCCCGCGGCGCGGCATCGCCATTACAGAGGATGCGCTGCCTCTCATCGTCAAGGCAGACGGCATCATCGACTTTTCGACGCCGACGACGAGCGTCGCCCTGGCGGCACTGGCCGCGCAGGCGCGCATCGTCCACGTGATCGGCACGACCGGCTTCGAGGCAGACCATCTCGCGATGATCGATGCCGCCGCCCGCCACGCCACCATCGTCAAGTCCGGTAACATGAGCCTCGGCGTCAACCTGCTCGCCGCCCTCACCCGCAAGGCGGCCAAGGCGCTCGGCGAGAGCTTCGATATCGAGATTCTCGAAATCCATCATCGCATGAAGGTCGATGCGCCGTCCGGCACCGCATTGCTGCTCGGCGAAGCCGCCGCCGAGGGTCTCGGCGGGACGCTTGCCGAACGGGCGGTGCGCGGCCGCGACGGCGTGACAGGTCCGCGCGACCCGGGCGCGATCGGCTTCGCCGCGCTGCGCGGCGGCACCGTTGTTGGTGATCATACCGTCGTCTTCGCCGGGGAAAGCGAGCGCATCGAGCTCACCCACCGCGCCGAGGACCGCGCGATCTTCGCCCGCGGCGCGATCCGTGCCGCCCTGTGGGCCCGTGGGCGCAAGCCTGGCCTCTACTCGATGGCGGATGTCGTCGGTCTGGCGGCCTGATAAGGGTTTGGGGTATTTCCGGCGAAGGACGTCAGCATGGATCGCAAACTTGTTCTGCTGCGCCATGGGCAGAGCGAATGGAACCTGAAGAACCTCTTCACCGGCTGGCGCGATCCGGGTTTGACGCCGCTCGGCTATGAAGAGGCCAAGGCCGCGGGGCGTGCGCTAAAACAGGGCGGCTTCCAGTTCGACCGCGCCTTCGTCTCGGACCTTTCGCGGGCGCGGGAGACCCTTACCACCGCGCTCGCCGCCCTCGGCCAACCCAACCTGTCCACCACCACGCACAGGGCTCTGCGCGAGCGCAGCTACGGCGATCTCTCCGGCCTCAACAAGGACGAGGCGCGCGCCAAATGGGGCGAGGAGCAGGTCAGGATCTGGCGCCGGTCCTACGACACGCCGCCGCCCGGCGGCGAGAGCCTACGCGACACCGTCGCGAGGGTGCTGCCCTATTATTGTCAAGCCATCCTGCCCTGCGTTCTGCGCGGCGAGAGCGTGCTGGTTGCAGCGCACGGCAACAGTTTGCGTGCCCTGGTGATGGTGCTCGACGACCTCGACGCCGACTCGATCCCCAAGGTCGACATCCACACCGGCGTGCCGCTCGTCTACGACCTCGGCAAGGACGCGCTGGTCTCGGCCAAACGCATTCTCGAGACCGACATCGAGAAAGCCCGCGATCGGGCTGCACCCTAATCGATCGTCGAACGCGCTTTTTGCTGGGAACGTCGCGGCACGCGGTTGGTTGTCACTCCTTGCGGTTAGACTGCCCCGGCGGCGCATCGGAGCAGAATGCAGGGAAGTGCGCCTCGGGCGCATCCAGGATTACGGTATGCCACATCTAGAGATCATGCTCGTCGACGACGATCCACTTGTCCGCCACGTCATTGCCGACGAATTGGAGGAAGTAGGGCATTTCGTAACGCCAGCCGTCGGTGCCGAGGCCGCGATAGAGCTTCTGCGCGAGAACGAGGATTACGATCTCGTGCTGATCGACTACACGATGCCCGGCATGTCGGGCGTGGATCTCGCCAACCACATCCTCAAACTGAGGCCGAAAGCCAAGCTGGCTATCCTTACTGGTCACGCCGAATTGCCCGAAACAGCGCCCTGCCCCGTCCTCACCAAGGGCGTTCGGATGGCCGAGCTTATCAAGGCGGTCGAAGCCGTCGCCGCGGGCGAGCGAGTGGACCTCGCCCACGACGCGAGCGCGACGCGAGTGGACCTCCTCGTTGATCAGATTGCGACCAAACCCGCTGTCGGCGGGGTGCGCGGTGGAATGAACGCGACCTATGATGCGCCGTCGAACGAGACGATGCCTGACGTTTTCGCCTCCTTGCTCGAGCAGTTGCCGGAGAAATAGCGGTTCTGAGCAAGACCAGCGTCGAAATCGCGCCCGGGCTCATCTACGTTCCGGGCTATCTCAACCAGGAGGAGCAGGCGCACCTGCTCCGGGACGTTCGCCGCATCTTGGCGGAAGCCCCGCTGTTCAGGCCGGTGATGCCGCGCAGCGGCGCGCCATTAAGCGTCCGCATGAGCAATTGCGGTCAACTCGGTTGGATCGCCGATCGCGACGGCTACCGCTACACGCCGATTCATCCAGCGACCCGTCGCCCCTGGCCGGCGATGCCGTTGCTCGTCTTCGACGCGTGGCGGGCCTTAACGAACTACCCGTTGAGCCCTCAGGCCGGCCTCATCAACTATTATGCCGCCGACGCCCGCATGGGGCTTCACCAAGACCGCGACGAAGCGGATCTCGATGCGCCGGTGCTATCGCTGTCACTCGGCGACAGCTGCGTGTTCCGCTTCGGCGGGACAGAGCGGCGCGGCCCAACACGAAGCCTCAAGCTCGCTTCCGGCGACGCGATCGTTCTTGGCGGTGCCGCGCGGCTCGCTTTCCACGGCGTCGACCGCCTCCTCGGGGGATCGTCGAGCCTGCTCGAGGAAGGCGGCCGCTTCAATCTGACCGTGCGGCGGGTGACAGGCGCTCCGCCGCATGCCAACGCCTAACCTCAGTCGACGGCAACCATGACGTCGGAGGCCTTGATGATCGCAATGGCGGGTTTGCCCTTCTCGATGCCGAGTTCGGTGACCGCCTCGTTGGTGATCGAGGCGAACAGCTTGGCGCCCTGCACTTCGATGACGACGTGTGAGGTCGTCGCGCCCTTGCGGATCTCGAGGACAGTGCCCTTGAGCTGATTGCGGGCGGAAATTTTCATGACGGTGCCTTCCTGCGTAGCGTCTCCAAAGCCACGCCTTACCAGACGCTCCCGCGAACCGCACCCGTACCCGCGAAAAGTTTGGTGCAGACGCATGCCATCAGTGCACGCGCTTGCTATTTGGAGCGGCCAAACTGATATGAGGCACGTCCGCTAATCCTCTAAGGTCTCATGAACGATTCAAAACACGAGCAGGGTAACGGTGTAGCCCGGGGTCCCGAGGTTGAAGCTCCCGCGAATGCGTCGACCGGCGAGACCCAGGCCGGTGGCGGCGAGCCCGATCCGTTCAAGGTGCTTGAAGCGCTGCATGCTGAAAACGTCGAGCTGAAGGATCGCTCGCTTCGTGCGCTCGCTGAAATGGAAAACCTGCGGCGGCGCACCGAGCGTGAGGTCGCGGACGCCAAATCCTACGGCGTCACCTCCTTCGCTCGCGACATGCTGACGTTTGCCGACAACTTGAACCGAGCGATCGAGGCGCTTCCGCCTATCGCTAGGGAAGGCCTCGACCCGGCAGTCATCTCCTTCATTGAGGGGATCGAGCTGACCGAACGGGATTTCGTGTCCAGGCTGGCGCGGTTCGGCGTGAAGAAGCTGGAGCCGATGGGGAAGCGCTTCGATCCGAACATGCACGAAGCACTATTCGAGATCCCCGACGAGAGCGTGCCTTCGGGCACGGTCATGCGGGTGGTCGAACAGGGCTACGCAATCGGTGAGCGCGTCCTTCGCCCGGCGAAGGTCGGCGTCTCGCGCGGCGGCCCCAAGCCGGATGCCGTCCGCTTCAATTAAGGCTGCACGCTTCGGATCCGCCAGCTGACAGCCACGCCGCAACGGCAATCATACCTTCTTAGTCGTTCCGATCTTCAAGGTTTCCTGCGCGTTCTTCTTCAGCAAACTCTCGACCTTGTTGGCCATCGCCGCGAGCAGCCAAGGAAGGTGGATCTCGACGCGGATATCGGCGGCCTTGACGTCGATCTCCGCCGTAGCCGTCTGGCCGATCGCCGCCACTCGAAGGTGCGCGACATCGCCCACCCAAACCATCTCAGCCTGCCCCACCTTGTCGACGTATTGTTTCTTCAGAAGCGCGAACCGCTCGTTGATCCGCTTTTTGGCGTCGGCTACGGCGAGATCGTGCGGGAAGGACATCACTATGGAACGGGACATAAGCTCTCTCCGGGCGCCCCTAACTTAGGTATCACCCTCGCGTCCGGAAGAGCCGGAACCGAAGCCGTAGGGCTAATGCGACGCAGCCGGCGGTAGCTTGGCCGCCTCCTTGTTGGCGTCGATGCCGCCGACGTGAGCGCGCAGCATCGTCTCGATTATGCTGGACAAGCCTGCCACCACCCATGGTAGTTGGATCTTGATCCCCACTTCGGACGCCGCGCAGGCCACCTCGGCCGATGCCTTCTGATTAAGGACGACGGTCTGGACCTCGGCGGTGTCGCCGACCCACGTCAGCTCGGCATTGCCGATCTTGTCGACATAGTCGACCTTGATCTTGTTGAATTGGTCGTCGACGAGTTGCTTGACCCGCTCGACGCCAAGTTCGTGCTTGTAGACGACCGAGATTGTGCGAGCCATGGGATCGTCTCCAGCCGATGATCGAAACTCAAGGTTGCGACGGCCCGTCGTCCGGGACGCCGCTCAGCGTGTCACGCGTAGCGCCTCGACCCCCGGCAGCGACTTGCCCTCGAGCCACTCGAGGAAAGCGCCGCCGGCTGTCGAAAGGTAGGTGAGATCGTCCGACACGCCGGCGGCGTTCAGCGCCGAAACCGTATCTCCGCCGCCGGCGACGGTGACGAGCTTACCGGCCTTGGTCAAAGCGGCCGCGGCCTGCGCCACGCGAACCGTGCCGCGATCGAACGGCTTGATCTCGAAGGCGCCGAACGGGCCGTTCCAGACCAGCGTCTTCACGCCCTGGAGCACAGCCTCGATGCGCCCGATCGTCGCTGGGCCGATATCTAGGATCATCTTGTCCGCGGGCACCGCGTCGATCGCGACGACGTCGTCGCGGGCGCCAGCCTCGAACTTGGCCGCGACCACCGCGTCGACCGGCAGCACGATTTCGCATCCGCTGTCCTTCGCGCTCGCCATGATAGCGCGGGCCGTGTCGACCATGTCTTTCTCGCAGAGCGAGGTCCCGACAGCCTTGCCCTGCGCGAACAGGAAGGTGTTGGCCATGCCGCCGCCGATGATCAGCACATCGACGCGATTGGCCAGATTGCCGAGGAGGTCGAGCTTGGTTGAAATTTTGGCGCCCCCGACGATGGCGGCGACCGGCCGCTCCGGATGGGAGAGCGCCGCGTCCAGGTATCTGAGTTCCGCCTCCATCGTGCGGCCGGCGAAGGCCGGGAGCGCCTTGGCAAGCCCTTCAGTCGTCGCATGGGCGCGATGGGCGGCAGAGAACGCGTCGTTGACGTAGAGCTCGCCAAGCGCGGCGACCTCGGTCACGAAAGCCGGGTCGTTGTTGGTCTCGCCTTCATGAAAACGGACGTTCTCGAGGAGGACGACGTCGCCCTCGCGGAGGCGGTCGATGGCGCCCCGGGCCTGCGCTCCGATGCAGTCGCGGGCAAAGGCGACCGGGCGGCCGAGCGCCTCGCCCAGCGCCGCCGCAAGCGGCTCGAGCGAGTATCTGGCGTCCGGGGCGCCGTCAGGGCGGCCGAAATGCGAGAGCACCACGACCTTGGCGCCGTTGCCGCAAAGCTCGGTCAGCGTCGGCAGGACGCGGTCGATGCGGGTCGCATCGCTCACCACGCCCTTCGCCATCGGCACGTTGAGGTCGAGCCTCACCAGCACGCGCTTGCCCCGCACGTCGACGTCGTCGAGCGTGCGGAAGCCCCGGGCGGCATCGGCCATCAGATCAGCCTGCCCATCGCCACCGCGGCGTCGGCCATCCGGTTCGAGAAGCCCCACTCGTTGTCGTACCAGGAGAGCACGCGCACGAGGTTGCCCTGCGTGACCTTGACCTGGTCCATCGCGACAATCGACGAATGCGGGTCGTGGTTGAAGTCGATCGAGACGTTGGGGTCCTCGGTATAGCCGAGAATGCCGTTCAGCCTGCCCTCCGCGGCGCTCTTGATCGCGGCCTTGATCTCGGCCCCGTCGGTGTCGCGCTTGGCAAGGAACTTGAAGTCGACGACGGAGACGTTGGGTGTCGGCACGCGGATCGAGGAGCCATCCAGTTTGCCCTCCAGCTCGGGCAGCACGAGCCCGACCGCTTTGGCGGCGCCGGTCGTCGTCGGAATCATCGAGAGTGCGGCGGCACGGGCGCGGTAGAGGTCCTTGTGCATCGTATCGAGCGTCGGCTGATCCCCGGTGTACGAGTGGATCGTGGTCATGAACCCCTTTTCGATGCCGATCGCGTCGTTGAGCACCTTGGCGATCGGCGCGAGGCAATTCGTCGTGCACGACGCGTTCGAGACGATGATGTGGTCCTTGGTGAGCTTGTCGTCGTTGACGCCGTAGACCACCGTCAGGTCGGTGTTGTCGCCGGGCGCCGAGATCAGCACGCGCTTCGCGCCGGCCACGATGTGGGCGGAGGCCTTCTCCTTGGCTGTGAAGATGCCGGTGCATTCCATCGCAATTTCGATGCCGAGGTCGCGATGCGGCAGCTCGGCCGGATTGCGGATCGCCGTCACCTTGATCGGTCCGCGGCCGATGTCGATGGTGTCGCCCTCGACGCGGACGGTGCCCGGATAGCGGCCGTGCACCGAATCGTAGCGCAGGAGGTGCGCGTTGGTCTCGACGGGACCGAGATCGTTGATCGCCACGACCTCGACATCCTGGCGGCCCGACTCCGCGATCGCGCGCAAGACGTTCCGTCCGATCCGCCCGAACCCGTTGATCGCTACCCGCACGGCCATGATCCACAAACTCCGTTCGACATTGTCATCGCGGAATACGCCGCGCGAGGAGCGCCGTCGCAAATACGCCCACACGATCTCACATGAGGCCGCAGGCTACATAAGCACGCCAGGCAAGACCGCCCGCGCGAACGGCGGGTCCCAAACCGCCGAAAAGGCGGAGAGCGGCGCCCTAACTAACACCTCGCCTCCCTCTGTCAACGCAAGCGTCCGGACGTTCGAAGCACGAGACGAAGAGAGGCAAGTCGTGCGAGCCGCCTTGCGCCGCGATGCGCTTTCCTGTGAGGGACGCGGCGGCGGAATTGACGAAGACGCCATTGATCCCCACCCTGTGCGCCCAGATTCGAGTTGCGTCCGCCATGGCCCGCCCCGCCCGTCTCGAAGCCGCGCTGAAACGCCTTGAGTCGGCGCTCGACCAGCTCGAGGCGTCCGCCGAGCGGTTCGGCCGTACCGGCGCGGATAAGCGCGACCTCGAGGATACGCTCGCCGTCATGCAGGACGACCGCGGTCGGCTTGCTCACGAACTCGACTCGACGATGGCCCGCAAGCACGCGCTGGAAGAGGCGAACGACCGCGTCGCCGAACGCCTCGGCCGAGCCGGCGCGACATTGCGTGCCCTGCTGATCCTGGCCGAGCCGGAAGCCTCGCCGCCGCTCGAAGGCGAGCGCCACTAGATGGCGACCGTAGCGGTCGTCATCGCCGGGCGGACCTACCGCATGGCCTGCGGCGAGGGCGAGGAAGGCCATCTGCAGGAGCTGGCGCGGCACGTCGACAGCACGCTCGCCGGCCTGCGCAAGGGGTTCGGCGAGATCGGCGACAATCGGCTGGTCATCATGACGGCCATCACCGTCGCCGACGAGCTGAGCGAGATGAAGAAGCGGGTGTCGCAGCTCGAGGAGGAGCTCGCGGGACTCGGCGCGTTGCGCGCGGAAAGCGAGGCGGTACGCGAAGCGTTCGCCGCCGACGTCGCGGTCGGCCTCGATGCCGCCTCCGAGCGGCTGGAGCGGTTGGCGCAGCAGCTCAACGAGGGCGGCAAGGGCTGACCCGGACTGGCGCGGATCAGTCCCGCGCCGACGCTTCCTTCAGGGCCTTCATCGACTTCGGCGTTCGTTTGAAGCTCTCGCGGCGCCCGATCACCGTTCTCATCATCGACGGCGCATTCGCCAGGCTGATGAAGATCATGGACGGCGGCAGCATCGCGAGGGTGACGAAGTAGCGCCACAGGGGGCCGCGCTTCAGCACGAGGTAGGGCAGGAGCGTCAGGCCGACGGCGATCCCCACGGTGAGCAGCAGGAAGAAGACGAGCATCGACAGGTAGGGTGCGATGTTGCCGGCGCGCAGGACCAGGCAGGCGGCAAAGGACACGACGCCGAGCGCAAGGCAGGGGAAGAACAGTTGCACGAAGATGAGGAAGCTCGCCGACAGCTTGAAGCTCGTCGCCCAGGGGGCGCTCCAAATCTCGCCCAACAGCTTGCGCGCGACCTGGACGAAGCCGGTGGACCAGCGCCTCTGCTGGACGCGCCAGTGTCCGATCCGCTCCGGCACGAGGCCCGGGACAGCCGGCTCCATCACGAACAGGCCGCGCCAGCCGGCGAGCGCCACCCGAACCGTCAGGTCGAGATCCTCGACAAGCGAATCGGACGACCAGCCGCCGGCCTCCATGACCGCGGAGCGGCGCCAGATGCCCCCGGTGCCATTGAACTGGAACAGCCAGCCGGCGCGATAACGGCAGGCCTGCTCGATGACGAAATGGGCATCGAACATCATGCCCTGAACCCGGGTCAGCCAGTTGGTGCGGTAGTTCGCGAATTCGCAGCGCGACTGCAGGAAGCCGGCATCGGGATCGGCGAGCAGGACCGGCACGATGTCGCGCAGCCAATGCGGCGGCGGCCGGAAGTCAACGTCGAGCATGGCGATTAGCGGCTCGGTGGTGGCGGCGAGCCCTTCGGCCAGCGCGCCGGCCTTGAAGCCGCTGCGGTCCGTCCGGCGGCGATGCTCGACGAGAAAGCCGCGCGCCCGCAAGTCGGCGGCGGAACGGGCGATCATGTCGGAGGATTCGTCGGTCGAATCGTCGAGAATCTGGATGTGGAGCCGGTCGCGCGGCCAGTCGAGCGCCGCGACCGAATACATCGCGCCGATCGCGATCTCGTGCTCATTGAAGACCGGCACCTGGACCAAAACGTGCGGCAGGTCGGCTTCCGGCAGGAAGGCGCGCGGAAGGTGGTTGCGCCAGTGCGGCGGCCCGAACACGTCGTAAAGCTTGATGCCGATGAGGGCGAGGAAGCCCGCCGCGACCAGCATCAGACCGCAATCGGCGACGATCAGGCAGACTTCAAAGAAGCCGAGAAGGCTCTGGTGGATGAGCAAGGGATGTCCGTCTCGGTGGAACGGCCCGCCTCGAGCGGGACCGCGGCCGGTGTCGCCCGTTCGCGTGGCCGCACTAGGGCGCACCCGCGAGGTTCGGCGAATCAGCCGGCCGTCTTGCCGCGGGCGATGGCATCGACGATCATCGCCTTGGCCTGCTGCGCATCGCCCCAGCCGGTAACCTTCACCCACTTCGTCGTCTCGAGATCCTTGTAGTGCTCGAAGAAGTGCTTGACCTGCTCCAGCGTGATGTTCGGCAGATCGGTGTAGTTCAGCACGCGCTCGTAGCGGCGCGTCAGCTTCGGCGCCGGCACGGCGATGATCTTCTCGTCGCGCCCGGCCTCGTCCTCCATCAGGAGTACGCCGACCGGGCGGCAGTTGATGACGGCGCCGGGCGCGATCGCGCGCGTATTGCAGACGATGACGTCGCAGGGGTCGCCGTCGTCCGACAGGGTATGCGGGATGAAGCCGTAGTTACCGGGGTAGCGCATCGAGGTGTAGAGAAAGCGGTCGACGACCAGCGCGCCGGACGCCTTGTCCATCTCGTATTTGATCGGCTCGCCGCCGATCGGCACCTCGATGATGACGTTGACGTCCTCCGGCGGGTTGGTGCCGATGGCGAGCTTCTCGATCTGCATAGAAGTCTCCGCGAGCAGACACACGGCCGTTCCGTGTGACGGCGAAGGGCTGGATTGCGTTCAGGCACGCTGCCTAACAGAGCCGCGGCCTGAAGGCCATATGGCCGCTGGAACCGTGCTCACTCGAACGCGAAGGCCGCGCGCAGCCGCATCTCGGAACCGAACCTCTCCTGCGCCTCGCGCACGAAGGTCCCGCCGAGGCGCTTGTAGAAGGCGATCGCGCGCTCGTTGTCGGCCAGCGCCCAGACGATCAGCGACGTGTAGCCGTGGTCGACGAGGTCGCTGCGCGCGGCGTCGAACAGCCGCTTGCCGAAGCCGAGGCCCTGGAATTCGGGCGCGATATAAAGCTCGAAGATCTCGGCGCCGTAGGGCATCGACGGCACGCGGTTGCGGCCGTAGCTGGCGTAGCCGCCGATCGTCTCGTCGAAGTCGAGCACCACGAGGCGTGACTTGCGCACGATGGCCGACTGCCACCAGGCCGGCCCGCGCCGGGCGATCATCTTCTCGAGCTCGCGGCCCGGAATGATGCCGCGATAGGCGTCGCGCCAAGCCGAGTCATGCACGTCAGCAATGCCGACAGCGTCGTCTTCCCTGGCGCTGCGAACCGTGATGAGCGTCTCGACCATGAAGCGGATGTTAGGCTCGCTTCGGCTTTTGCCGCAAGAACATTCCAAGCGTTTTCAGGTGTGCCGGCGAGCCGCGGCGGGGCGCTTCAGTCGCTCGTGGTCATAAGACTAAGGTCTTGCTCCAGCCGGTCGGCGGCCGGCCGCGCGAGCCCCCAGGACGACCGGCAAAGCAAGCCGAAGGCGATGGCCTGGAGGCTCGCGAGGGTGATGAACCAGAGCTGCCCGGTCGCCACGCCGAAGATCACGATCGCAAGCGTCGCCACCATCCCGGCGATGAGCGCGGGGGCGATCGGCCGCGAGATCCGGCCAGCCGCCGACAGGCCGAGCACGACGACGACGCTCATCGCGACCGCGCCGAGCGCGCCGAGTTCGTACCAGATCCCGAACAGGATGGTGCGCGGGGTATGCGCGGGCAGATAGCCCGACATAACGCCGCGACGAGCCGTATCGAGCCCGTGGCCTGTGACGAGATGGAGCCCGTCAGCAAGGACGAGGTGGCGCCAGTCGCTCATCGCCGCGACCGTACTCGAGCCCACCATCGTGAGGGCGGAGGCAAGCGGGGCCAGCACGAACGGCACCGCCGGCGCCAGCACCACGAGGCCGCCGAGCACGATGGCCGCGCCCCTGGCGGCGCGGCCGGGCCTGCTCTCCGCCGCGACGAACGTCACCGCGCCGAGCGCGAACACCGCCATCGCGATCGGCGCGTTGGCGAGGCTGATCACGCCGGCGACGAGGGCGGCGGCCGCGGCGGCGAGCTTGAAGCGGCCGAACGCGGCAAGCGAGCCCACCGCCGGCCAGACCAGGACCACGAGGGTGAGCACGGAGCGTTCGAGCAACGACGGGTCGAACTCGGTGCCCCCGCGGAAGGAGGCCGGACCGGCGAACGTCATCCCGAGCGTGGCCGCCGCCGTGATCGCGAGACCGCCAGGCAGCAGGTAGAGCGCAGGCCCGGCACGGCGCTCGGGAAGATGTGCGATGACCACGGTCGCCAGCAGCGCGAGCGCGACGAGCGCCGCGTAGCGCGGCGCGGCAGCCAGGGGAAACGGTGTCCAGACGAGTGCCAGCCCGCTCCATGCGCCAAGGAACAGCGCGGCCAAACCGATCGGGCTCGCGAGCGCGTCACGCAGCGTCTTGAGGCCCCGGTTCGACACGGTGAGCAGGAAGGCCGCGATGAGCACCGCCGCGCCGACCGGCAGAAGGATGAACAAGGCGCGACGGGACAGCACGCCGATCAGCGGCCCCCCCACCAGCAGCGTGGCGAGGCCGATCCAGCCGAGCAGGCGAGCGGCGTCCCTGGCGGGATCGTGGAGGCGGGGCGCGAGCGGCAGTCGAATGGCTTTCTGGAGCACGCCGCATCCTAAGCACCGCGCCGCCCGGTGGCTATGCGCAGGCTGCAACAGCCGGGCCGTTTCTTCCGCACCCTACACTCGCGCGGTCGCACCGACGTCCGAAGCAGGCTGGCGGCCCGGAACCGCGACAGCCGCCTCAATGTTTTGACGCCAAGGGCGACTCGCGGCACGACGTCGCCGGTACGGCAAGCATTGTCACGCGAACATTGTCACGCGAACATTGTTACGCGAAACGTGGGACGAGGCAGCATGAACAAGGATCAGCTCATCAAGGTCGCCAAGGCTATTGTCGCTCCGGGCAAGGGGATCCTCGCCGCCGACGAGAGCACCACCACGATCAAGAAGCGGTTCGACGCCATCAAGGTGGAGAACAACGAGGAGAATCGTCGCGACTACCGCGAGTTCATGTTCCGCTCCGAGACGGCGATGCGCGAGCACATCTCCGGCGTCATCCTCTTCGACGAGACCATTCGCCAGAAGGCCAAGGACGGCACGCCGCTCGTCAAGATCATCGAGAGCATGGGCGCGATCCCGGGCATCAAGGTTGATCAAAGCGCCCATCCGATGCCGAGCTTCCCCGGGGAGACGATCACCGAGGGGCTGGACGGCTTGCCGGCGCGCATGAAAGATTACTATGAGCTCGGTGCCAGATTCGCGAAGTGGCGCGCCGTCATCACCATCGGCGACGGCCTGCCGACCTGGGGCGCGGTGCGCGCCAATATGCAGGCGCTGGCGCGCTACGCCGCGATCTGCCAGGCGGCCGATATCGTGCCGATCGTCGAGCCGGAGGTGCTGATGGACGGCACCCACCCGATCGAGAAGACCTACGACGTGACGCGCTGGGTGCTGCAGACGCTCTACGAGGAGCTGTTTGTGCACCGCGTGTTCCTGGAAGGCACGATCCTCAAGCCGAACATGGTCTTGCCGGGCGAGGAATGCCCGAAGAGGGCGACGCCGGACGAGGTCGCCGCCTGGACGATCAAGCTGTTTCGCGACACGGTGCCGGTCGCGGTGCCGGGCATCGCCTTCCTGTCGGGCGGGCAGTCCGACATCGAAGCCACCGCCAACCTCGACGCGATCGCCAAGCTTGGCCCGCAGCCGTGGGCCATCACCTTCTCTTACGGCCGCGCCTTGCAAGCCGCCGCCCAGCACGCCTGGTCCGGCAAGAAGGAGCAGGAAATCGTCGGCCAGAAGGCCTTCGACCATCGCGCCCGCATGAACGGCCTCGCCACGCTGGGGCAGTGGTCGGACACGTCGGAGAACGCGGCAGCCTGAGGGCAGGGGCCGCGCCATCCCCGCTGATCGAGCCGGCAACCTCCGACGGCTCAGGCGGCGGACGCGGCGGCTTCGGGCTGCTTCAGCCTCGCCGCCAGCGGCAGGGCGACGAGGCACAGTCCTGCCATCAGCCAGAAGGCGTGAGCGCCGAGCTTGCCGTAGAGTTCGCCGGACAGGAAGGTGAGCGCAGCCGATGCGATGCCGAGGCAAAGCGTGCCGTAGAGCGTCTGCGCCGTCGCCGACAGCCGCTCCGGCACGACCGCGGCGATGACCTGCATGCAGGCGAGATGCATCAGCGAGAAGGTCAGGCCGTGGAGCAGTTGCACCGCGGCGATCGGCACCACTGCGGTGGTCGCGCCGAGCACGCCCCAGCGCAGGATGCCGGCGACGGCCGAGATCGCCGCGCAACGGCCCGGCCCCAGTCGCCGCAGCAGCAGTGGGCCGAGGACGACGAAGACGACGATCTCCGAAGCCACCGATTCCGACCAGAGCACGCTGATCGTGGTCGGCGAGACGCCCGCCTCCCGCCAGTGGATCACCGTGAACGTGTCGTTCATGGCGTGGCTGCCGATGACGAGCCCGGCGATGATGAGGAGGAGGCGAAACAGCGGGATCGCCAGGAGCGTGAGGATGCCGCCGCGTGCTGCCGCCGCGCTCGCCGGCACCGAGGGCGGCAGCCTCGGGATCGGAGCCCCCATCAAGAGGAACAGCACGGCCGCCGCGACGATGATGCTGTCGGTGCCGAACCGCGCCACGATGGCGCCGCTCGCCAGCGTGCCCAGGATGAAGCCGGCGGAGCCGATGCCGCGCACCCAGCCGTACGGGAAAGCGCCTTCGCGAGCGCTGGCGTTGAGCGCGAGCGCGTCCGCGAGCGGGCTGAGCGGCGCCGTCACCACGGAATGAAGCAGACAGACGAGGAGCAGCGGCCAGAAACTCGCGCCTGCGAGATAAAGCAGGATGATCGTGCCGGACCCGATCGCCGCCGCCGCCAAAACGAGCCGCGTGCCGAGAAAATCCGCCATGACGCCGATCAGCGGCCCGGTCAGAAGCCGCACCACGGTGCCGGCCGAGAGCACGATGCCGATGTCGGCGCTGCTGAGGCCGCGGCGCGACAGGAAGGACGGGAAGAAAGGCGACTCGGTCCCGTAGGCGCCGAACAGGGCGAGGTAGAGCACGACGAGTGCCGGGAAGGAGCTCGCCGCGACGTGGCGCCAGCCGGCCCGCGTCTCGTGCGCCGCGGTCACCCGGCGTCCGCGGCCGGGGCCGTCGTCGCCGCAAAGCCAATCGTGCCGACGAGCCGGCGCGCCAGCGTCCACACGACGAGCCCGGCGCCGGCGATCAGCCCGAGCACGAGGAAAGAGGCCGGAAACCCGGTCCGCTGCGCCGCGAAACCGGCAACGAGCGGGCTGAAGGTCGCGCCGAGCCCGAAGGTGGTAAGTACCGCGCCGAGCCCGGCGCCGGCCCTCCCGGTGCCGGACATCACCTCGGCGCTCAGCGCCGGGATGGCGACACTGGCGAGGCCCATCGACACCCCTTCGAGGAGCTGTACCGGCAGGATGACGGCCCAGGTTGCGGCGTAATAGGCGAGCGCACCGCGCATCACGACCGCGAGCAGCGAGAGGGTCATCATCCCGGCGTAACCGCGCCACGCGGCGAGCCAGGGCGCTCCCATCGCCGCGCCGACCATCGCGACGCGGGCGACGACGACCATCACGCCGGTGGTGATGCTCGGATCGCCGCCGGCAGCGGTACGCGCCTGGGCCAGGAAGGGCAGCATGGCGCCGTTCGCGGTCTGGAACATCATCACGGTGAAGGCTAGCAGCAGGAGCCCGTGGTTGGCGAGCAGCGCGCGGACGGTCGAGCGCTCGTCGCGCTCGCCGCTCCGTGCGGCGACATGGTCGATATCCGCGAGCTTCAGCCACGACACCGCCAAGGAGGACACCAAAGCCATCATGACGATGGCGATCGCGACGGTGCCGAGCCCGAGGTAGTAGCCGAGCACGGCGGCAAAGGCCGCGTTCGCGGCATTGCCGGCATGGTTGAACGCCTCGTTGCGGGCCATGCGCGTGCAGAATAGGGCCTGGCCGACGACGCCGAGCGTGAGCGCGGAGACGAGCGGGGCGATCGTCGTGTCGCCGACGCCGATCAGGGCTTGCGCGGCGCCGATGATCCACACCGAGCGAGCCAGTACGATCACGACGGCGCCGACCGCGATGGCGGCGACCGCGAGCACCATCGCGAGGCGCTTGCGTTCGGTATGGTCGATAAGCGCACCGAGCGGCGTCGTCGCAACGAGTCCGCTCGCCCCGGCGATCGCCATCGCGATCCCCGTCGCCGCCGGATCGAACCCGGTCGCCTGAAGGTACACGCCGAGGAAGGGTCCGAAGCCTTCGCGTGCCCCCGCGAGAGCGAAATTGAGAGCGTCGAGCGTGGTTCTCGCCCGCACGCGGCATCCTTTCTTGATGATCCGCTCTTCACGATCCGCTTCAAGCGGCATGGCAGACGAGGGTCGCTACCGAACCCTAACCCGGTTCGGCGAGCGACGGGGCGCCACGTCGTCGCATTCTCGGCGTTCGATCGTGATCGCCGCGTGCGGTCGCCCGGCTAGCGCCGTCCGTTGGCGATGGCCGTCGCCCGCGGCAGGGTGCGCAGCGCCAGCATCGCGGCGGCGCCGACGAAGGGTCCCGGCGCTAGCATGAGGAAGGTCCAGCGCCAGCCGATGGCGCCGGCAAGCAGCGGCGTGAGGCGGATCGAGACGATCGTGAGCGCGAAACCGATGCCGACCTGGAGCGCCAGAGCCGCGCCGACGCTGGCCTGATCGCTGAGCTCCGTTGCCATCGCGGAGAATTGCGCGGAATCGGCGATGACGGAGAAACCCCATACCAGCGCAATCGACACGAACAGCCAGGACGGCCCGTCGAAGGCAACGCCGACCGTCACCGCGCAGCTGCCCGACAGCGCCATCATCAGCGCCGTCGTGGCGGTGCGCCCGATGCGATCGGCGAGCGCGCCGCCGCAGAAGCAGCCCAGCGCACCGACCGCGATGACGAGAAACGTGAGCAACGGTGCGGACATGGTACCGCGATGGGCGTGGCCGGCATAGGTGAGGAACCAGGCCCAGACTGCGTAGAGCTCCCACATATGCCCGTAATAGCCGAGGTTGGCCAGCGCCAGCACGGGATCGCGCAGCACCACGGCGATGCGGTTCAGCCGGAAGGGCGGGCGCTCGCCCGCGTGCGGGCCTTCGACCACGAACAGCAGCAGGACGACGGCGCTACCCAGTGCCGCGGCGGACGACACGACGACCACGATCCGCCAGTCGAGCCGGGCGCCGAGCGCCTTGACGAGGTAGGGTCCCGACGAGCCGAGCGTCAACGCGCCTACGGCGATGCCCATCGCCAGCCCGCGCCCGCGCGTGAACCAACTCGCGATGAGTTTCAGCGCCGGCGGGTAGACGCCGGCGAGCGCCATCCCTGTCACGAAGCGGGCGGCGAACAGCGAGGCCGCGTCCGGGACCACGAGAACCACCACGTTGGATGCGGCGGCGATCAGCGCGGAGACCGCCATCACCAGCCGGATCGGCAGCACGTCTACCAGCCCCGAGATGCTGAGCCCGAGCGCCGCGACGACGAAGCCGATCTGTACCGCGTTCGTCAGCCACGACGCACCGCCGGCTGAGAGCCGGAAGGTGCGCTGCAGCTCCGGCAGGATCGCGGTCGCCGAGAACCACGTCGTCATCGACAAGATGAGCGCGGCCCCGACCATCGCGAGCATCGCCCAGCGACGCGCCGGGGCAGCGGAGGCTTGGCTCAAGCGGGTCGTCCTTCGATTTGAGAGCCGGATGCGACGGCCGGCATAGCGTCGCCTCGTCGAGGAGACCAGCGGCCGTGAAAGGCCAAGGGTCAACACACGTCGCCAATCTTTGTGCCGGCTATCCACGTAGGGACGGTCGAGCTTCGCCGGCCATGTTTAGGTCGTGACGCCTTCCGCGAGTCCGCCGCCTTGCGCATGATCTTGGCCCGCTCGAGGCCGCCGCCGCGCGTCCGGTCGCGAAGCCCTCCACAGTGGCTTGTAGCGGCTTGCCTGCTGGTGATCCGCGACGGCACCGCGGCGGAGTCGCTTCGTTGACATTCGTGGAGGTCGTCGCTAGTTCTTCTTGCGTACGTTTGCCTGCGGTCGACGTAGAATCAAGAACATCAAGAAGCCGATCACCGTCGCTGTGGCGTGGAAAGATCGGAGAGGCGTCGAGGATTTTATGTTCGCGGTCATTAAGACCGGCGGCAAGCAGTATTCTGTTTCTGCCGACGATACGATTACGGTCATGAGCCTGGCCGGTGAGCCGGGCGCCAGGGTGACCTTCGACAGCGTGCTGATGCTCGTCGGCGACGGGGAGACGACGGTCGGTTCGCCGTTCATCGCCGGCGCGACCGTCACGGGCGAGATCGTCGGGCATGAGCGCGGTCCCAAGGTGATCGCCTTCAAAAAGCGGCGACGGCAGAATTCCAAGCGTAAGCGCGGGCACCGGCAGGACCTGACCAAAGTCAGGATCGTGCAACTCGGCTGACGCCGCACATTGCATGGCATGCTCATCATTCATAAAGGCAGGTCGGCTCCAGGCCCCTGACCTCGGAGCACTAGGATGGCACACAAGAAGGCGGGCGGCTCGTCCCGCAACGGCCGCGACTCAGACGGGCGCCGCCTTGGCGTAAAGAAATTTGGCGGCGAGCGCGTGATCGGCGGCAACATCATCATCCGCCAGCGCGGCACGAAATGGCATCCCGGCGCAAACGTCGGAATGGGCGTCGACCACACCTTGTTCGCGAAGGCGGAAGGAATGGTGAAGTTCATTACAAAAGCCAATGGTCGCGCCTTCGTCCACGTGATCGCTATGGACAATGCCGCTCCGGCCGTAGCGGTGGAGTAGAGTTAAGTCGGCCGGGACGCCGGCTTCTCCTTTCTGGACGGGCCCGCGATCGATCTCCGGCCGGAGCCTTGGCCATGTTTCCGGATATTAGCTGCGACGACATCTTCAGGCTGGAGACTCCACGTCTCTGGCTGCGATGGTTGCGCGCGTCCGACGCTCATGCGATTACTGGGATCGCGAGCCTCGAGGCGGTCGCGCAGATGACAGCGTCGATTCCGCATCCGTACCCACCGGGCGAGGCGGAACGCTTCATCCTCGCCGCGCGAGCGGCAACAGCCTCTGGCGAGGGCCTGATCCTAGCCGTGACGCTGAAGAACAAGGCGCGCACCGTCGTCGGCTTCGTCAGTGCGCAGGCTTCGGACAGCCGCGAGGTCGAGATCGGCTACGTCGTCGCGCCGAGCCACACCGGGCAAGGCTACGCGACCGAGGCGACGCACGCCCTCGTCGACGCTGTCTTCAACCTGACGGAAGCCCGCCTCATCGTCGCGACGAGCCGCATCATCAACCCGCCCTCACGACATGTCCTGGAGAAGTGCGGCTTCGCGCTTGGCGACACCGGTCTCAAGTACCTGCCGGCGCGGGGCGGCCAGCACCCGTGCGACTTCTTCAAGCTGGACCGGCACGAATGGTCCTGCCGCGGCCGCGAGAAGCCGTTGCCGGCGATGGCGGAGCAGGCGCGGCCTAGCGGCTCCCGGCCGATTGGCGGCGCACGCGAGCAGTAGTTCTTCTAGAGCATTTCCGGCTTAGTCGCACGCATAGCCTGAGCTTGCGATGTAATTTCGGCATTCGTCGGGACCCAGCGCTCTGATGATCCGGCCGATTTCCTTCCACAGGGCGTCTTGTGTGCGGGCTTTTGCTTTGCGCAATTCGGCCTTCAACTTGGCGAACATCTTCTCGATGGGGTTGAGATCGGGACTGTAGGGCGGCAGGTAGAGGACGCTGGCGCCGACGGCTCTGATCGCCGCCTCGACGCCGACGACCTTGTGGGCGGAGAGGTTGTCCATCACCACGATGTCGCCTGGTGACAGAGCGGGCGCCAGGAACTGCTCGGTGTAGGCGAGGAAGATCTCGCCCGTCATCGGGCCGTCGAGGACCAGCGGCGCGATGACGCCGCTCTCGCGCAGGCCGCCGACGAACGTCGTCGTGAACCAGTGGCCGTGCGGGGTGGCATCGACGAGCCGCTCGCTTTTCGGTCCCCAGCCGTGAGTGCGCGCCATGTTGGTCGCGGCGCCGGTCTCGTCGATGAAGACGAAGGCGGCGCAATCCATGAAGCGCTGCCAAGCTTGCCACCGCTTCCGACGCACGGCGACATCGGGGCGATCCTGCTCGGCGGCTCTCATCGACTTTTTTTGTGTGACAGGCCGAGCCGGTGCAGCGTCGACCAGATCGCCGTCGTCGAGACCGCAACGCCACGCTCGGCGAGCGCCGCCTGGAGTTCGGCGAGCGTGATGCCCTTGCGAGCCTGCGTCAGCTCGCGCAGGACATCGGCGTGCTCTTCGAGGAGTGGCCGCCGATAGCCGCCGATCCGGGCTGGCGCCGTGCTGCCGGTTCTGCGTACACGCTGCATCAGCTTGATCGCCGCCGACGGGCTGACCGCGAACCGACGCGCCGCCTCGCGCGCCGAACTGCCGTCGTTGACGGCTTCCACGAGCCGCCTGCGCAAATCCTGGGAAAGAGGTGCAACCATGAGAGCCTCGCCGCTGAACAAGACTCTCGAATCTGACTCGTCGATTCCATGCAAGCTCGAAGTGCTCTAGAGCATGCTCGCGAGCACGCGGTCCGGCGGCCGATGGCCGTCACAGAAGGTCTTCACGTTAACGATGACCTTCTCGCCCATGTCGACGCGCCCCTCGGTCGTGGCCGAGCCCATGTGCGGCAGCAGCGTCACCTTGCCCTGCTTGGCGAGCTTGAGGAGCCGCGGCGAGACCGAAGGCTCGTGCTCGAATACGTCGAGACCGGCGCCGGCGAGTTCGCCCGCCTCGAGCATCCGGGTGAGCGCGTTTTCGTCGATCACCTCGCCCCGCGAGGTGTTGATGATCAGGGCTTCGGGCCGCAGGTATTTCAGCCGCCGCGCCGAAAGGAGGTGGTAGGTCGCCGGCGTATGCGGGCAGTTGACGGACACGATGTCCATGCGGGCCAGCATCTGGTCGAGCGAGTCCCAATAGGTTGCGTCGAGCTTCTCTTCCACCAGCGTCGGGAGCCGGCGCCGGTTGTGGTAGTGGATCTGCAAGCCGAACGCGCGGGCCCGGCGCGCCACCGCCTGGCCGATGCGACCCATGCCGACGATGCCGAGGCGCTTGCCGGTGATGCGGCGCCCGAGCATCCAGGTCGGCGACCAGCCGGACCATTCGTTGGCGGGGATCGCGCTGGCGCCCTCGACGATGCGGCGCGCGACGGCGAGGATCAGCGCCATCGTCATGTCGGCGGTGTCCTCTGTGAGCACACCGGGCGTGTTGGTCACCGTGATGCCGCGCTCGATCGCGGCGCCGATCGCGATATTGTCGACGCCATTGCCGAACTGGGCGATGAGCTTCAATTGATTACCGGCCTCGCGGATGATCTCCGCGTCGAGCCGGTCCGTCACCGTCGGCACCAGCACGTCGGCGAGGCATATCGCCTCGATCAGTTGCGCGCGGGTCATCGCATGGTCGTCGATGTTGAGGCGCGTGTCGAACAGCTCGCACATGCGCGTCTCGATCCGATCGGGAAGCCGTCGGGTGATGATGACGAGGGGTTTCTTCTTGCCCATTGGTCCGTCGATCTTGGGTCCGTCGGATTTCGAAACGTTCGCCTCGGCTCACCGGCAGACGGCGCCCGGCGCCGCCGCCAAGCGGCCATGAAGCCGGCACACAAGACGCGGGATTACACCCCGTCTTAATGTTACCAGGCCACAAGGGAGAGGAAAGCCGCCTCACGGCCTCTCTAGCAGATGACGGCCCAAAGACAAGAAGCGGGCCAGGCGAGCGCAGAACCGTTTGGGGCAATGAGAGTCGCGATGACACGCACCGTCTTCACGAACTGGATCGCCGGCCTCGTCCTTCTGGTGGTGGCCGCGAAACCGGCGATGGCGGACCAGATCGGCACCGCGAGCGGCCTGCCGGTGCCGCGCTACGTCAGCTTGAAGTCCGACCGGGTCAACCTGCGCGAGGGTCCCTCGAAGGACCACCGCACCACCTGGATCTTCGAGCGCGCCGGCCTCCCCGTCGAAATCACCGCCGAGTTCGAGACCTGGCGCAAGGTGCGCGATTCGGAGGGCTCGGAGGGTTGGGTGCTGCACTCACTGCTGTCGGGCCGCCGCACCGCGCTGGTGACGCCGTGGAAGAAGGACGCGGCGCCCGTCGTGGTCTTCAAGAAACCGGACGATTCCTCCGCCCCTCTCGCCAAGCTCGAACCGAACGTGCTCGCCAACGTGCGCTCCTGCGACAAGACCTGGTGCCGGGTTAACGGCGACGGTTTCGACGGCTTCATCAAGCAGGCCGATCTCTGGGGAGTCTACCCCAACGAAGTCATCGAGTAGCCTCAAGGGCCGCTTGCGCGGGCCGCCCGCTTCACCGGAGCCGCGACGATCAACTCTCGCCGAAGAACCGCTGGAGCATCGACAAGCCGAGACTTGCGGTTGTAAAAGGCGGCGCTCGTCATCGAGGAGTTTCGGCCGATGCAGGGACGTTCGCCCACCATGTCTCGCGGGTGGCCCGGCGCGGCCCTGGCGATCGTCATGTGCCCCGCGGCTCACGCCGCCCCGGTCGAGCCGGCGGCCGCCCCCAAGCTCCAGCCCAACGACACCTGGACCTACCAGGATACCGTTGAGAAGAGGGTCGGCGGCTGGCACCAGACGCATGTCGAAACCACCTTGGTGAGAGCCGGCCCCAAGATCATCGTCGTTACGTCGAAACAGGTCGGCTCGACCATGCCGCCCCTCGAACGCATGGCTGGCGCCGACTGGAGCCGGTCGCGCAGCGTCAACGGGCTGCAGACGATCGTCAATCCGCCGCTCTCCTTCCCACTGGCAGACGGCAAATCTTGGACCGTCGACTACATGGAGGCCGATCCCAACCGCTTGCATAGCAGCGAGCACATCAAAGTGACCTATACCGTCGCCGGCGCGGAGGACGTCACCGTTCCGGCCGGCACGTTCCGCGCGATCAAGATCGAGGCCGACGGCGAGTGGACCGCCGCCATGGCCGCGGCGCAGTCCAACCTCTCCGGCACCCGAACGGACGCGACCGGCGCGACCATGGTGACGCAGACCAACAGGGTGAAGCCGGCGACCTTCAGCGGACGCCTCTACAAGGCCTTCTGGTACGTGCCGTCCGTGAAGAAGTGGGCGAAGTCGGTCGAGGAGTATTTCGACGCCAACGGGGCGCGCAACGAGCGCGTCCTCGAGGAGCTGGAATCCTACAAGGTCGGCGCCGGTTCATGAGCGTGGCCGTGGGCGCCTCAGCACGCCAGCCCGTAACGCAGCAGGGTCGCGCGCAGCTCGGGCGTGACCTCGCGGCCGCTCGTGAAGCGCGCGGCTCCCTGTCTCGGCCCGACCCCGTCGGTCCGCGGCAGGCCCAGCTCCGAGATAACCTGATCGAGCCGCCGGGCGATCGCCGGCGACGGGTCGATGTAGGTCACCGGCCACGGCGCCAAGCGCTCGAAACGCTCCCTCAGCAGCGGATAATGGGTGCAGGCGAGCACGATGCCGTCCGTGCGCAGCGGGCCGCGGGCCACGAAGCACGGTGCGATCTCCGCCGCGATGTCGGCATCGGCGATTGCCTCGCCGGTCATCGCCGCCTCGGCAAGGCTGGCGAGCCGGGTCGAGCCGACAAGCATCACGGCGCAATCGGAGGCGAAGCTTTCGATGAGGGTCCGAGTGTAGTCCCGCGCCACCGTGCCGGGCGTCGCCAGCACGGAGATGAGCTTCGAACGCGATTGCGCCGCCGCCGGCTTGATCGCCGGCACGGTACCGACGAAGGGGCGATCGGGGAAGACCGCCCGCAGCGCAGGCAGGCACAGCGTCGAGGCGGTGTTGCAGGCGATCACGACCGCGTCGGGTGCGGTGCGCGCGATCAGCCCGCCGACCACGTCGACGACGCGGGCGACGAGCGCCGCCTCGGGCCAGGGGCCATAGGGAAAGCCGGCATCGTCCGCGGCGTAGACAAGTTCGGCGTCCGGCCGAAGCTTGGCGACCTCGGCCAGCACAGTGAGACCGCCGAGGCCGGAATCGAAGACGAGGATTCTTGGGTGCCGGATCATGGCCTGACATAGCCGATCCCTGCGGCGAGGGCACGATGGGTTGAGATCAAGCCCTGACGGCGACTGACAACGCGTCGCCCCTGGGCGATACGGCCGAACCCGGAATAATGCGGCGTGTGGGTAGCTTACCCTTCCTTCGACGCGGCGAATTGCGCCGGCGGCCGCCCTGTGGTGAAGCGGAGGCGTCGGAGGGGGATCCATGGCGGGGGACGTACAGGAACAAACCATCGAGACCCGCGTGCCGGCGCGGCTCGACGCGCTGGCCTGGGGGCGCTTCCATACGCTGGTCATCGCCGCGCTCGGCATCACCTGGATCCTCGACGGGCTCGAGGTGACGTTCGCCGGGCTGATCTCCGGGGCGCTCAAGGCCGACAAGCAACTGCACTTCACGGATACGGAGATCGGCCTGGGGTCCTCCGCCTATCTCGCCGGCGCCGTGATCGGCGCCCTCGGCTTCGGCTGGGCGACCGACCGGCTCGGCCGCCGCGTGCTGTTCTTCGTGACGCTCGGCACCTACCTCGTCGCGACCGCCGCCACGGCTTTCTCCTGGGATCTGTGGAGCTACTGCCTGTTCCGTTTCCTCACCGGCGCGGGTATCGGCGGCGAATATTCCGCCGTGAACTCGACCATCCAGGAGTTCATCCCGGCCCGCTTTCGCGGCCGCACGGATCTCGCGATCAACGGCTCGTTCTGGATCGGCGGCGCGATCGGCGCCGCCGCCTCGCTGGTCTTCCTCGATCCGGCGATCGTCCCGGCGCAGTACGGCTGGCGCGCGGTGTTCTTCGTCGGCTCGATCCTCTCGATCGGCATCATCTTCCTGCGCACCTTCATCCCCGAGAGCCCGCGCTGGCTCGTCATCCATGGCCGCGAGAAAGAGGCCGAAGCGGTGATGGGCGGTATCGAAACCCACATGAAGGAGCACGGCGCCGCCGTGCCCCCGCCCGGCGGCTTGAAGCCGATGACGATCCACGCCCGCGACCACACGCCGATCCCGATCGTCTTCAAGACCATCTTCGTCAAGAACCGCGACCGGGCCATCGTCGGCCTGGCGCTGATGGCGGCGCAAGCCTTCTTCTACAACGCGATCTTCTTCACCTTCGCGCAGGTGCTGGACAGCTACTACCACGTCGCGGTGAAGAACACCGGCTGGTACATGCTGCCCTTCGCCGTCGGCAACGCGCTGGGGCCGCTCGTCCTCGGCCCGCTGTTCGACAAGGTCGGCCGCAAGCCGATGATCGCGGCGACCTACGCCATCTCCGGCGTGCTGCTGGTGATCTCCGGCTGGCTGTTCGCCACCGGCCGCCTCACCGCCAGCGAGCAGGTGATCGCCTGGTCGGCGATCTTCTTCTTCGCCTCGTCGGCGGCCGGCGCCGCCTATCTGACGGTGAGCGAAGTCTTCCCGGTGGAGATCCGCGCGCTCGCCATCGCCATCTTCTATGCCTTCGGCACCGCCATCGGCGGCATCGTCGGACCCTTCGCCTTCAGCTACCTGATCGGCACCGGCGACAGGTGGATGCTGTTTTACGGCTACGTCTTCGCCGCGCTGCTGATGATCGGCGCCGCCGTGCTCGAGGCCGTTTGGGGGGTGGCGGCGGAGGGCCGCTCGCTCGAGGATATTTCGGAGCCGCTGTCGGCGGCCGCCTGACGCCGTCGCGTCGGCGGCCCGACCCTACTGCTGGTCCTGCTGCATGCTCTGCGTGAGCTTGTCGTAATTGGCGCTGACGAGATCGATGTTGGCCTGCGAGGGCTTGTCGGACGAGACCGATTTCATCGCCTCGTTCAGCTCGCTTACCTGTTCCTTCTTCTCCTTCGCGGGCACCGACTTGTCGGCCTGCACCTCGTCGATCTGCTTCTTCAGGACAGCGGCGGGGCCGACGTACTTCTTGGTGTCGGGGTCGATGCCGGCCATCACGGAGCCGATGGTGGAACTCACGTCCGAGAAGTTCGCGAGGTTCGAGAAGCCGTTCTTCTTGGCCACGGCCTCGAGTTGTGCGTCGACCTTGGGGTCCGCCTTGTCGCCCTGGTTCTGCGGGATTTTCTCGTCGATCGCCTTGATCTGCTTTTGCGCGGCGACGACGCCGTCGATCTGCTGCTGGCTCAGGCTGACGTCCTTGGATGCGGCGTTCGCCTCAGGCGTGGCGGTCTGGGCCATCGCGCTCGCGCCGACCCCGACGAGGAGCGGACAACACGCCGTAGCGGTCGCGACGACGGCGACACGGATGAATTCGCGCATGGAAAGCTCTCCGACCGGCATGCGATGTCGGCCGGGCCTCGACGGCGCGTTTGTGTCATCGCGAGATGGCGAAAGCGAGGAGTGCCGATGGCTCAGGCCTGCTTTCGCGGCCGGCCGCGACCCGCCTTCTTCGGTGGCGGCGGCTCGGCCTCGACAGGCTCGGTTTTGGCGGATTCGATTTTCGACGACGCGGTCTTGGCCGGCGCCGCCTTGTTTCGGCTGTCGTCGTCGGCGCTCGAGACCGCGCCGTCGTTTGCCTTGCCGCGGGGCGCCTTGCCGTCCCGCGCGGGGCTGTCCGCCCTACGCTCCTCGCCGACGACGTCCGCATCCTGCGGCGCGCCATCCTCGACGACGCCGTCTTTGGCCATTTGGCCGAGGCCGGAATCGCGGGCGAGGCGCGACCGCACTGCCGAATAAGCCGGCGCGACCATCGGATAGTCGCTCGGAAGCGACCATTTCGCCCGGTACTCGTCAGGCGTAAGATTATGGAAGGAGCTGAGATGGCGGCGCAGCGACTTGAACTTCTTACCGTCCTCGAGGCAGACGATGTAATCCTTGGTCACCGATCGCTTGACGGCGACCGCCGGATTCTCAGGCGCCCTCTCCTCGACAGGCGCGGCGGGGGAGGCGAGGCGTATGACGGATGCGTGGACCGCGGTGATGAAGGCAGGAAGGTCGGCCGCCGGAATCGCGTTGTGGCTGAAGTATGCCGAGACGATCGTCACGACCTCTTGCAGGATCGCGAGGGTGTCAAGTTCCTTATGATTTAAGTCTTCGCTCAACACGCGCTCCCTTGGTCACGATCGCATGTATAGCCCCTCGCGAGCTTCTTTACAACGTAGCCGCCACCAGACGGGCAGTAAAGCCAACAGAAAAATCTTGTCTAAGAGCTCCTTTTTTGCACGTTCGAGCCGCGCGGCACCCAGCGCGTCGCCGGTGCCCTTCAATAAAGCCGGCGCGGCTCTTCGCTCCCGGCCGCGCCGTGCGATGCGGGAGACGGCACGCGAGGCTTCCCCTCGCCGCCGCTTGCGAGTACCAGGAGAGGCTATCGCCCGCACACATCCAAACGATCATGAGCATGCCGCGCACTCTCTACGACAAGATCTGGGACGACCACGTCGTCGACATCCAGGCCGGCGGCACGGCGCTTCTCTACGTCGACCGCCATCTCGTCCACGAGGTGACCAGCCCGCAGGCGTTTGAGGGACTGCGCCTGGCCGGGCGCAAGGTGCATGCGCCGGAGCGCACCCTCGCGGTCGTGGACCACAACGTCCCGACGACCGACCGCTCGAAAGGCATCGACGATCCGGAAAGCCGCCTGCAGATCGAGGCGCTGGCGAAGAACGTCGCCGACTTCGGCATTGAGTATTTCGATCAGCTCGACCGGCGCCAAGGAATCGTCCACATCATCGGCCCCGAACAGGGCTTCACCCTGCCCGGCACCACGATCGTTTGCGGCGATTCTCACACCTCGACCCACGGCGCCTTCGGTGCGCTGGCGCAGGGGATCGGCACCAGCGAGGTCGAGCACGTGCTCGCGACCCAGACCCTGATCCAGCGCAAGGCCAAGAACATGCGCGTGTCGGTCGAGGGCATCGCGGCGCCGGGCGTCACAGCCAAGGACATCATCCTAACGATCATCGGCGAGATCGGCACCGCCGGGGGCACCGGCCACGTCATCGAATATACCGGCACGGCCATCCGCGCGCTCTCGCTCGAGGGCCGCATGACCATCTGCAACATGTCGATCGAGGGCGGCGCCCGCGCCGGCATGGTCGCGCCCGACGAGAAGACCTTCGCCTACCTCCACGACAAGCCGCGCGCGCCGAAGGGCGAGGCTTGGGACAGGGCGCTGGCCCACTGGCGCACGCTCTACTCCGACGAGGGCGCCGGTTTCGACAAGGAGGTGCGGCTCGACGCCGGCAACCTGTCGCCGATCGTGTCCTGGGGCACGAGCCCGCAGGACGTGATCACGGTCGCAGGTACGGTGCCCCGCGCCGAAGACGTCGCCGACGAGGTCAAGCGCGCCGGCATCAGGCGGGCGCTCGCCTACATGGGCCTCGCAGGTGGCGAGAGAATCACCGACATCGCGCTCGACAAGGTGTTCATCGGCTCCTGCACCAACGCCCGCATCGAGGATCTGCGCGCCGCAGCGGCGATCGTCGCCGGCCGCCAGGTCGCCGGGAGGGTGGAAGCGATGGTCGTGCCGGGGTCAGGACTCGTCAAGGCGCAGGCCGAGGCCGAGGGGCTCGACAAGGTGTTCCTCGACGCCGGCTTCGAGTGGCGCGAACCCGGCTGCTCGATGTGCCTCGGGATGAACCCCGACAAGCTCAAGCCCGAGCAGCGCTGCGCCTCGACCTCCAACCGCAATTTCGAAGGTCGGCAAGGTCCGCGCGGCCGTACGCATCTGGTCTCGCCGCAGATGGCGGCGGCGGCGGCGGTCGCCGGGCACTTCGTCGACGTCAGGGAGTGGCGTTAGGCTCGGCGCGCGAGAACCGGCTAATGAGCACCGGCCGATGAGCACCGACCTCTCCACTGTCGTCAAAGAGATCGCCGACGAGATGCGGCAGCGGTCCGACCGCGGTATTGTCGCCTCCTACATCCCGGAGCTGGCGCCCGTCGATGCTAACGCCTTCGGCCTCGTCGTCGTCGACGCGGACGGCCGCGTCGCGGCGGCGGGCGAAAGCGACGTGCCGTTCTCGATCCAGAGCATCTCCAAGGTCTTCACGCTGACGCTCGCGCTCGGCATGATCGGCGACCGGCTGTGGCGGCGCGTCGGCCGTGAACCATCCGGCAGCCCGTTCAACTCGATCGTCCAGCTTGAGCGCGAGCGCGGGGTGCCGCGCAACCCCTTCATCAACGCCGGCGCGATCGCCGTCACCGACGTCATCCTCTCCGGCCACCAGCCCCGCGAGGCCCTGGGCGTGATCCTGCGCTTCTTGCAGGCATTGGGCCAGGACCCGTCGATCACCATCGACCACGCCGTCGCGGCCTCCGAGAAGCGGACCGGCTTCCGCAACGCCGCGCTCGCCAACTACATGAAGTCGTTCGGCGTCCTCGACAACCCGGTCGACTATACGCTCGGCGTCTACTTCCATCATTGCGCGATCGCGATGTCGTGCCGGCAACTCGCCACCGCCGGCCGCTATCTCGCCCATGCCGGCCGCAACCCGGCAAACGGGCACTCGATCGTCTCTCCAGAGCGCGCCAAGCGCATCAACGCGATCATGCTGACGTGCGGGCACTATGACGGATCGGGCGAGTTTGCCTATCGCGTCGGCCTACCCGGCAAGAGCGGCGTCGGCGGCGGCATTCTGGCGATCGCGCCGGGCAAGGCTTCGATCGCGGTCTGGGCGCCGGGCCTCGACGCCACCGGCAACTCGCATCTCGGCCGGGTCGCGCTGGAGGCCCTGACGCGGCGGATGGGCTGGTCGATCTTCGGACCCTAGAGCAACGTCCGCTGTTGCGGACTTGCTCCGATCAGGAAAGCGTAGCGAGGACTGGCACATAAGCGTCGCGAAGCGACTCCGAATCACCGTCCGATGCTCTAGCTCGCGTTCAAGGCACCGTCGGCCGGTCGCGGCGACGGTAGAAGCTTCATCGGTTGGTCGCCGACGAGCCTCGCCGCCGGAGGCGGAGCGGTGGGGTCCTTCTCCCAGCCCCTGCGTCCCTCCGCCAGGCCATGCTCGACGAAATGGACCAGGGGATTGATCCCGAGCGCGGCGACATCGGGATTGGCCGCGAGGTACCCCGCCGTGCTGAACCCCGCGCTCGGATCGCGCCCCTCCTTCCACCCGTAGACGAGGTAGTGCACGAGCGGTCCGTCGCCGAACTTGCCGATGTCACGGTACCAGTAGCGATAGAAGATGGGGTCGAAGCCGGGCAACGGATTGCGAATAACCGGGACGCCGAACCTATGCAACGCGAGGGGGATCTTCACGGGTGCCCATCCAGACGGAGAGTAGCGCACCGTTCCTAGCCGACGATAGGACCGGGCGCCATCCTTGCGCCGCGCCGCGCTCGCTCTGCTGTCGGCTGAAATGGGCCATCGCGGGAAGGTCCCGGAAACGCGGCGAGTTGCTCACCGCCATCCGATCCGCGCGAAGAAGGCGGCGATCTCCGCCGCGGCGGCGTCGGGGTCCTCTCGATGCGGATAGTGCCCGACGTCGCGCATCATCGCGAGATCGAGATCGGCGAAGGTCTCGCCGAGCCTATCGGTCCAGGCATAGGGGAAGATCGGGTCGTGCTCGGCCCAGCGCACGCAGGTCGGCAGCGCGATCGGCGGCAGCGTCGGCGCTTCGCCCTTCATCATCGCGACGCGGGCGGCCTGCGCCGCCCGGTAGTAGGCGAAGCCGCCGGCGAGATTGCCGGGCTTCAGGAAGTTGTCGACGAACGCGTCCCGCACATCGTCGAACGCATGCCTGCGATGCGCCCAATGTCGCAGGAAGTGGCCGATGTAGGCGCCGCAGGTGTCCCGCGAAGCGCCGACCAGACCTGGCGCGAAGTCGAACTGATGGAAGGATTGGTACCAGATCTCGGCGAGCCGGTCAGGCGCGCCCATCCGCGCGCCGATGCCGGGATAGGAGAAGTCGAAGAAGAACAATCCGGCGACGCGCTCCGGCGCGCGGAGCGCGAGCGCCTGCATCACCGCGCCGCCGACATCGTGGCCGACGACGCCCACTTTCTCCACATGCAGCGCGTCGAGCAGCGCCAGCATGTCGGCGGCCTGGTCTTCGGCTCCGAACGGGCCGGCGGGCTTGGCGCTGTCGCCGAAGCCGCGCAGATCCGGCGCGATCAACCGGTGGCGGTCGGCGAGCCGCGTCATCACTGGCTCCCAGGTCAGCCAGAACTCCGGCCAGCCGTGCAGCAGGAGCAGCGGCCGCCCATCGCCGGCGCGCGCGACGTGCAGGGCCGAGTCGCCGATCATTGTCGTTGCATGCTCGATGTCCATCCGGTTGGAACTCCGCTTGTGAGGTTTGGCGCCGTTCAACGCGCGTGACCGGCATCGAAGCACGGGAAACAACAGCGTTCCCGAGCCGCTTTTGGGCGGAGCCGTTGCTGCGGCTTCTCCTTCGCCGGGGAACGCACTAGGCTGGGTGTTCAGTCATTCGCGGAACGCACCCATGGCCAGCATGCAGCAGATCGTCCTCGCGTCGCGCCCGGAGGGCAAGCCGACGCTCGACGACTTCCGACTCGAAAAGAAGCCGGTGCCGGCGGCGCCTGCCGGCGGCTTGCTGCTACGCACCCTCTATCTCTCGCTCGATCCCTACATGCGCGGGCGGATGGACGACCGGAAGTCGTATGCCAAGCCGGTCGAGCTCGGCCAGCCGATGACCGGGGAGGGCGTCGCCGAGGTGACAGTCTCCGAGCACGACGGCTACAAGACCGGCGACATCGTGCTCGCCCCGACCGGCTGGAGCTCGCACTTACCCTCCGACGGCATCGGCGTCGCCGGCATGCCGCTGCGCAAGCTCGACGCCAAGATCGCGCCGGTCTCGACCGCGCTCGGCGTGCTCGGCATGCCGGGCTTCACCGCCTGGTCGGGGCTGATGCTGCTCGGCAAGCCGAAGGCTGGCGAGACGGTGGTCGTCGCGGCCGCGACCGGCCCGGTGGGATCGCTGGTCGGCCAGCTCGCCAAGATGCACGGCTGCCGCGCCGTCGGCATCGCCGGTGGCTCGGACAAGTGCCGCGCGCTTACCGCGGAGTTCGGGTTCGACGCCGCGATCGATCATCGCGCGGAGGGAATGCCGGAGGCGATCGCCGCCGCTTGTCCCGATGGAGTGGACGTCTATTTCGAAAACGTCGGCGGCGCGATCTGGCAGGCGGTGCTGCCGCTGATGAACCTTTACGGCCGGGTGCCGGTCTGCGGCCTGATCTCGCAATACAGCGGCATCCAGGAGGCGCCGAACCGCCTCGCCGCCACGATGCGCGACATCCTCACCAAGAGCCTGACACTGCGCGGCTTCATCAACTACGAGTTCATCGCGCATTACCCGGCGTTCCTCGACGAGGTCGGGCGCGGCATCGTGGAGGGCAAGATCCGCTACATCGAGGACGTGACCGACGGCCTCGAGAACGCGCCGTCCGCCTTCCTCTCGATGCTCGACGGCGGCAATTTCGGCAAGGCGCTGGTGCGCGTCGCGCGCTAGGAGCCGTACCGGTGTGAGGCAACCGCTTCCGTCGTCTCTCGATACAATCGTTCGAGGTTCGAAACGTGCATGTCTATTGCCTCTTCACCCCAGGCGATGACGGAATTATTGACGAGATGGACGCTTTCGAACGGCGATCGGTCGCTTCGCAGCGGTGCATAAATCTTCGACCCGACGATCGACGACGCCAGATCGACTGCGCTTTGCTTGCCGTCTTGCCAAGTGACCAGGATCGAAAAACCATCGAGCGGAGACACCGCGACGAGCTTCGGAAAGGGCGCGTCGATCGCGTCGATCGTGACGATCGTGTCAGCCTCGCTCATTGAGCCTGCTCCATCGGCTTCTATCAAGGCTAGGTTTTCCGGCTTGCTTGCCCAGTCGAGCTAACAAGGCGTCTAAAGTCGGAGACCGGCTCGATAGGATAAGTCTTGTGGATCATTCGATGGCAGTTCGAGCAGAGGATCGCCAAGTCGTCGAGCGTGGTGAGGCGAAGTCCCCGCTTCAGCGGGTTGTTATGATGTACCTCACAGAAATCCCTACCAAGCTCTCCATATTTTTCCTCGAACTCGAAATCGCACGCCTCGCATGCAAGCTTTCCCTCTCGATTAAGCATATGCTGCTTCTTCTCCTCAACAATGAAGGGATCACGTTCGCGACGTAGGTGACTTACAAGCTGAGGATTTCCTTCTAAAACCGCATATTCGAAACGGGGTAGCCATTTGGCCGCCGCTTTGTCAAATTCAAGCCCATCTTCCGCCCACCAAATCGACTTTACTCGAGCTCTTTCCTCATCGAAGAAATCTATTCTCATCGCTCCAGGATCACAGTCTCGTTCCTCATTCCATCTCTGATTTCTTCCGCCATAATTTAGAAGAATAGATTTCGAAGCAATCTTCACATCGACGAGGCAATCGATCTTTTCTGCTCCCTTGCTACAAAAATGGTGAACCTGATCCAGATCGCCTTCTACTTCGAGCCAGTAGGTGGGAATGAGGTCAATCCATCCTGCGTAGTCGTTACCCGGATCCCATCTGATAGCCAACATAGGTGGAATCCCTTTTGCCTATTGGTATCGCAGCTAAAGAGAAATAACTCGAACGATACGACATAATCAACGGGTAAGCGACCTACGAGGCAGGGCCACTCGGCCTTGCCAGGAAGCGGCGCTTTTATCTGGTTTAGCGTCTCTGGACACGCTACGGAACACCCATGAAAGCCCTGCTCAGCAAGACACCCGGCGGCCCCGACTCCCTCGTCGTCGAGGACATCCCGGAACCGCAGCCCGGCCGCGGCGAGATCCGCATCGCGGTCCGCGCGTGCGGCGTCAATTTCCCGGACTCGCTGATCATCGCCGACAAGTACCAACTGCGCCCGCCGCGCCCGTTCGCGCCGGGCGGCGAGGTGGCCGGCGTCGTCGATGCGGTCGGCGAGGGCGTGCCTGAAAGACTGGTCGGCCAGCGGATGATCGGCTGGGCCGGTCACGGCGGCATGGTCGAGAAGATCGTGCTGGGGCGCGAGCGCTGCGTGCCGATGCCGGACGCAATGCCGTTCGACGAGGCGGCGGCCTTCATCATGACCTACGCCACCTCCTACCACGCGCTGGCGCAGCGCGCCGCGCTGAAGGCAGGCGACACGCTGCTGGTGCTGGGCGCCGCGGGCGGCGTCGGCCTCGCGGCGGTCGAGATCGGCAAGGCGATGGGCGCGCGGGTGATCGCCGCCGCCTCTTCCCGGGAGAAGGCCGATCTCGCCAAGGCGCACGGCGCGGACGCCGCCATCGTCTACCCCACCGGCCCGTTCGACGGCGACGGCCGCAAAGCGCTCTCGAAGCTGTTCAAGGATGCCGTCGGCGAGGCCGGCGCCGACGTGATCTACGATCCGGTCGGCGGCGACTATAGCGAGGCGGCGCTGCGCGCGATCGCCTGGGAGGGACGATTGCTGGTGGTCGGCTTCCCGGCTGGCATCGCCAAGCTGCCGCTCAACCTCACGCTGCTCAAGAGCTGCCAGGTCGTCGGCGTCTTCTGGGGCGCCTTCGTGGCGCGCGAGCCCGAGAAGAGCCGCGCCAACGTGGCGGCGCTGCTAAAGCTCTATGCCGAGGGCAAGCTCAAGCCCGACGTCTCCGGCCGCTACCCGCTGGAAAGGGGCGGCGATGCGATCGCGGCGCTGGCCGATCGCAAGGCCGCCGGCAAGCTCGTGGTGACGATGGGCGCCTAGCCGCGGCGGGGCGGGAATTCACAGCGAGCGTGACTTTAAAACGCTTGCCATTTGCCGCGCTGCCCGCAATCTAGCCGCACGCCAGGAGGAAGGCTCGCCGCGAGCGAGTGCGTTGAGGGTCTCACCGGGAGCGACCGGCAAGAGTAAAGACCGGAACGACACGACATGGCCATGGCCGCTTTCGACGACCCAGCCCAGACCGACCCGATCAAGCTGTCCTCGCCCCAGATTTTCCTGGTGCGCATCGTCGTCTTCCTGATCCTCGTCGGCTTCATAGCGCTGATCCTCTACCGCAAGATCGCGCAGGCCTTCATGGCCAACCCCGGCCTCAACGGGCTGATTTTCGGCGTGCTGTTCGTCGGTATCATCTTCGGCATCCGCAACGTGGCGCGGCTGTTCCGCGAGGCGCGCTGGGTCAACGCCCTTCCGCGCGGGGATGCCGGCGGCGCCAAGCCGCCGATCCTGCTTGCACCGATGGCGACGCTGCTCGGCGACAAGCCGCCCAGCGCCACCCTCTCCACGGTGACGCTGCGCGTCATCCTCGACTCCATCGGCACTCGGCTCGACGAGGCCCGCGAGGTGTCGCGCTATCTCACCGGTCTGCTCATCTTCCTCGGTCTGCTCGGCACCTTCTGGGGCCTCATCGAGACCGTCGCCTCGCTGGCTGGCGTCATCAAGTCGATGCAGGTCGGCCCGGACGCGGCGGCGGCGATCGAGGACATGAAGACCGGGCTCGGCGGCATCCTCGCCAGCATGAGTCTCGCCTTCACCTCCTCGCTGTTCGGCCTCTCCGGCTCGCTGATCCTCGGCTTCATCGATCTGCAGGCCGGCCAGGCGCAGAACCGCTTCTACACCGAGCTCGAGGACGCGCTCACCGCCCACACCTCGGCCGAACCGGCGTTCACCCGGCTCGAGGGCAACCCGAACATCCGGGCGGCGCTGGAGAAGATCTCGACGGGTGCCGACCAGAGCCACCAGCGCGCGAGCTCGCAGGCGATGGCCAACCTCGCCGACGGGATCCAGGCGCTGGTGCAGCACATGCGCGCCGAACAGCAGCAGATCCGCGACTGGGTCGAGGCGCAGGCCGAGCAGAACGGCGAGATCAAAAGCCTGCTGCGCCGCCTCGCCTCCGAGCCGGAACGGCGCTGATGCCGCTCGGGCGCACCCGCAGCCGGGCCCGTCAGGTCGACTATTGGCCGGGCTTCGTCGATGCGCTCTCGACGATGCTGCTCGTCATCATCTTCCTGCTCTCGGTGTTCGTACTAGCCCAGTTCTACCTTGCCCGCGACGTCTCGGGCCGCGACAGCGCTCTCAACAAGCTCAACCGACAGGTCGAGGAGCTCACCTCCCTGCTCGCGCTGGAACGCGCCGGCAAGCAGTCGGCCGAGACGAGCCTCGCCTCTCTCAACGCGACGCTCGACAGCGCCAACCAGGACAAGGCGCGGCTGCAGGGCCTCGTCGACGGCTCGAACGCCCAGGCGGCAGGCGCCGGGGGCGCTGCCGCAAACGCCAACGCCGAGCTCGACAAAGAGAAGCAGATCTCCGAGCGCGCCGCCGCCCAGATCGACATCCTGAACCAGCAGATCGCCGCGCTGCGCCGCCAGCTCGCCGCCATCGAGGCGGCGCTCGCCGCCTCCGAAGGCAAGGACAAGGACGCACAGGCCAAGATCGCCGATCTCGGCTCGCGCCTCAACGTGGCGCTGGCGCAGAAGGTGCAGGAACTCGCCCGATACCGCTCGGATTTCTTCGGCCGGCTGCGCCAGATCCTCGGCGAGCGGCCGGGCGTGCGCGTCGTCGGCGACCGCTTCGTGTTCCAGTCCGAGGTGCTGTTCGACTCCGGGCAGGCGGTTGTCAATTCGGCGGGCCACGCCGAACTCGACCAGCTTGCCGCCGCCTTGATCCAGCTCGAGCGCGAGATCCCGCCCGATCTCCCGTGGGTTATGCGCGTCGACGGCCACACCGACGCCAAGCCGATCAAGTCGGCGTCGTACGCCTCGAATTGGGAGCTCTCCGCGGCGCGCGCCATCGCCGTCGTCGAGTACCTGGCCGGCAGGGGTGTCGATCCGCACCGGCTCGTCGCCGCGGGCTTCGGGCAGTACCAGCCGATCGAAGCCGCGACGACCGACGACGCCAACCGCAAGAACCGCCGTATCGAACTGAAGCTGACCGAACGATGAGCCTCTTCGACGATCGCATGGAGACCCGCGGCGCGGACAAGGCGCAGGCGCTGGGCGACATCGCCTCGGTGCTGGCGAAGATCGACGCGCACCATCGCGATCCGGAGCCTTGGGAGCAGCTCTGCCTCATCCGCGCCTTCAGCCTGATCAGCGCGGGCTGCTACCTCCTCGCCTCGCTCGAGGCGCGCGATGCCGCTCACCCGCCGTCGAAGGACATCGGCGCGCGCGCCGACGAGCCGGTGCTGCGGCGCTGCGACCTCGGGACGATGTTCGAGGCGCTGAAGGAAGCGATGGCCGAGGACGCGCGGCTCTACCCGCATCTCGGCCCGATGGCTCTGGGCTGACGCCATGACGCGGCTCGCCGGCCTGCTCGCGGTCCTGATCACCCTCTCCGGATGCGCCGGTTCGGCCAAAACCGTCGCCACCACCGACGACCGCTACTGCGGGTCGGTCGGCTTTTCCGTCGGCAGCGATCAATACGCCGAGTGCCGGCTGCGGCAGACCCGGCTCTCCGGAGACCGGTAGCGCTCCGCCGGGCCTATGACGGGTCAGCGAGGACAGCGCCGCGAACCTCGTCCACGGGGCTGCGGCGCCGACCGCCGCTGCCCGGGCGTCTCCGCGCGAACGGGGGCAGGTCACGCGCACCCTTGTTTCTCGCCTTCGGCTCGCCCCGGAATGACGAACCTCGGAGGCATCTTAAAGGGACATGCTCTAGAAACGATGTGCCACGCCGCCGTAGATTTGATGGTCGATCTGGAGGCGCCCGGCATCGACCGTGAACGGCGAGCTGATCTTCGTCGGGCGATCGGGGGAGAATGGGCGCAGATCCGCGTCCGGAGTCGGATCGACAAGCGTGAACTGCGTCTTGTCGACCTTCGAGGTGTCGCTGCCGCCGGCATAGACCGGCCCCCCGTCGATGCCTCCACGATGAAGGCCAACAGGAAAAGATGTAGCCTGAGTGCCGATGATGGTAGCGAGGAGGCCGCCTGGTCGGATGGTTAGACGATTGAGCATCCCCTCAAACGGTCCCGAAGGCGATGTCGATTTGAGCGGCGGTCCCACGGATAAGCGTGATTGACCGGCGCTGTGGCCCGGAAGTCCGCTTGAAGAGGGTCACGGACCTTGGATTGGCGAGGGATGGGCGCGGGCGGTGACCACGGCCTGCCGCCGACGGCTCGACGCATTCCGGGCGCCTGCGCGAGCGAACATCCGCACGGGCGTCGTCGCGCTCACGCCTTCAGCACGAGATCCTTGATCAGCGCGATGCACCCTTCGCGTCCGGGCAGCCCTGGTTCGACATATCGGCCGAGAAACGCCCAGTACAGGACGGTGGCCCTGGCCTCCGCCGCGTCCGCGGCGAATCCTGCCGCCTCCAGCATCCGGCGAAGATGACCGGTCCGCGACGCGGTGACGTCCGCCACCGCCTTGGCGGCACGCTCGTCGACCGCAGCCCAGGCGTGGACCGCGCGTTCGAGCTCGGGCGAGGCCGTGAACGCCATATCGATCAGCGCGCCGAGGCGATCCGCCGGCCGGGCGGCTCGTGCTTCGGCGGCAGCCAAGGGGCGGTTCACCGCGGTCTCCGCCCAATGCTGCAACAGCGCGGCGTGGAAGACCGCGATGTCCGCGAAATGCCAGTAGAAGCTGCCGCGCGTGACGCCGAGCCGCTGGGCGAGACCGGCGGCGCGCAGGTTGGCATGGCCGTCGGTCGCGAGGACCGCGAGCCCCTCCTGCAGCCATCGCGCGACGGAAAGAGGGATAGTCTCGACCATACACCAGTGTATTGACATCGTCGCTCGCGAGGAGCAAGACCATACAGCAGTGTATGGAGATTATCGTGAAAGAGGTTCTTCTTCCACTCGCGGGCGTCCTCGGCACCATCGTCGCGATCGCGCACGGCTACCTCGGCGAGACGCGCCTGATCGCACCGCTCGATATCGCCGGCCGCCAGGCAAAAAGCTTTATCCGTGCGATCTGGCAACTCAGCACGGCGACCTGGATCCTCGGGTCGCTCATCATCGGCGTCTCGCCCTGGGTGGTGCCGGCCGAGCAGCGGGTCCTCGTCGTCGGGATCGCTTCGTTGCCGATGCTCTACGGCCTCGTCGCCAACGCCTGGATCTCGCGAGGACGCCACTACGGCTGGAAGCTGCTGGCCGTAGTCCTTGGACTGGCTGCCGCCGGCCTCCTCGCGTAACACCGGTGGGGCGGGCGCGAACGGCTGATCGGTACCGTGGGGTTAACGGGTGGGCTACGTCCGCGACAACAACGGCTTCCTCGTCGAAATCTGCTCGCCCATGCCGGATTAGCCGACATCGCGTCGAAACAGAGCACCATGGATTACGTTCTCGAGCAAACGGCAAGCGCTTGGCCCGGCCGCGCGGAAGATGTTTGGCGAGTACGCCCTTTACCGTGACGGCAAGTTGGTCGCGCTGATCTGTGATGACCAGCTCTTCGTGAAGCCGACCTCGGCAGGGCGCGCCCTGATCGGCGAGGCGTACGAGCAGCCCCCATACAAGGGTGCCAAGCCTTGTTTTCTGATCTCCGGCGACAGATGGGACGATCGTGACTGGCTGACCCAACTCGTCGAAGTCTCGGCGGCGCAACTACCGGCATCGATCAGGAAGCGTCGCGCGGACAAACATCGCGCGGACAAACAAGGGCGCCTCTGAAAAACCCCAACGCCCGGTCCGTGCCCGGCGGCGCGTCTCCGACTACCGTTCAGGGAACGAGATGCCGCTTGGTCCGCGCCGAGTCGCAGATGATACTTCTCGATCGAGGATGTCCTGCCGCAGTCACTCTTTCTCGTGCAAAACCGTCAGCAAGCCTTTGGCGGACATCATCGCGACGACCTCTTGCACATCCCGCAACGAGCGAGCGCGCAATTCCACGAGATCGGCTCCGAATAACGCCTTCAGCTGCAACGGGTGAAGCGCGAGTTCGAGGAAGCGGACAGCCGTCGACGTTGCCGCCGCAAGCGCCTTGTCCGAACGATCGAGCGTGATCGTGGCCGCGACGAAATCCACGATGCCGCCGAAGCCGACACGGTAGCCCTCTCGGGCGAGGTCGGGGAACCGGTCCGCCTCGGCGGCGGTCACGCGCATCAAGGCGATAACCTCGGTGACGAGGAACTTCTGCGCGACCTCTATTCCGACCTTGACGAGGCGCTTTTCGACGCTGCTTCCGGTCGGAACGGAGATGAGGCGCGCGGTCACCTGCCGGAGCGAACGCAAGACGACGGCTTCGAAAAGCAGCTCCTTCTTGGGGTAGCGCACGTAGAGCGTGGTCTTGCTGGCTTGGGCCGACTCCGACAGTTGGTCGAACGTCGTCCGCCCGAAGCCATGCTCGAGGAACAGGGCGGTTGCCGCGTCGAGGACCCGCTCCTCCACGGCACCCGCCTGGTCGGCGCGCGGCCGTCCGCGCCGCGGCCGCCCGTTCTCCGTCTGAGCCGATGGCGCGATGGTCGCCTGCCGTTGATTCAAGATCGATCCGGTTATGGTCGCCGCCTCTTGATGGAGACCTAGCGAAATTCGCCGGGCTTCCAAAACAGTAGCCTATATAGCGCGGCGCCCAGAAACGCCGAAACCTACCTAATGTGTACGTTGCCGTATTTTTTACGATGATCGAATTTGCGATCAAATGTGACCTTCGACGGAGATCGGCGGCGCTTTTTACGTCGCTAAATGGCGCACCCATCGCCGGGTTCGGCGACAGCGGGCATTCGCAAAACTGCCTGCCCTTGGCAACTATGCGCCCGTCGTTGCCCTCTGACAATGTTCCAGCCCTTCCTCAAAGCGGTCATAGCCGGCAGGGCATTCCAGCCCTGCCTCGAGCCGATGCTGTAGGGCGGATTCTCAGCCGAGCACCGCCGGCTTCAGCTCTTCCTCGGCCCATTGCCGGAACGTGGTCGGCCCGGTGTTTGCGGTTGTGCGCGCAGTCACGTTGTCCATGCCCTCGTTCTTGGCGCGCATCATGTCGACATAGCCTTGCGCGAAGGCTTCGCTCATGCCGCGCTCGAGTAGCTGCGCCTTCGAGCGGTCGAACGGAACTTGTTGGTAGCGCACCTCGCGGCCGAGCACCTCGGAAACGATGGCGGCGATGTCGTCGTACGACAGGTCTTCCGGCCCCAGCAGCGGCACGTCCGCCTGACCCGTCCAGGAGCGGTCCCGCAGCAGCCGAGCCGCGGCCGCGCCCATGTCGCGCGTGGCGGTGTGAGGCACCTTCTTGTCCGGATCGAGCGGGCCGAACATCCGGCCCTGATTGATCGCGTCCGCCTGTTGAAGCGCGTTTTCCATAAAGGCGGGCATCGCGAGGCAGCGGACCGCGGCGCCGGTGTCGTTCAGCAGGTCGACCATGCGGATCGACGCGGTGACCAGCCCGGCCCTGTCCTGCCATTGCGTGCCGCGCCCGAGCGCGCCGACCACGACGACTCGCGCGATGCCGCAGCGGCGGATCGCTTCGGCTGCCGGGCGGGTAAAGTCGAGATAGCTGCCGTCGAGCGTTTCCGACGAGTTGGGCGGAGCAAGCCAGAACACCGCCTCCGCGCCCGCGAACGCGCGATCGACCACGGCCGCATCGCCGTGCGAGCCTTCCGCAACCTCGACGCGAGCGCGCACCGCTTCCGGCAGCTTGCCCGGATCGCGCGCGACGACGCGTATCTTCTCGCCGGCATCGAGCAGGTGGCGGACGACGTGGCGCCCGATATTGCCGGTCGGCGTGCTTATGACGATCATGTTGGCCTCTTCGATGAACGTCGGCACGAGGTAGGTAGTGCGCTGCGCGCCATCTACACGCGATCGTCGCTTGTTTCTTCGCAATCGTCCGGAACATCGATGGATCCTCTTTCCGACGTCCTCGCACTCCTGAAGCCGCAGAGCTACCTTACGGCCGGCTTCGATGCGGGCGGAGCCTGGGCGGTGCGGTTCGACAACCAGGCCGGCCGGATCAAGTGCTATGCGCTAACCAGCGGCGCCTGCTGGCTGGCGGTGGACGGCGTCGACGATCCGATCGGGCTGACCTCGGGCGATTGCTTCGTGCTGCCGAGCGGCCGATCCTTCATGCTCGCCAGCGACGTGCGACTGCCCCCGGCGGCGGCCCATGACGTGTTCGCGGACGCCCGGCTTGGCAGCGTGGTCGTTCATAACGGCGGGGGTGACGTGTTCCTCGCGGGGACTCGCTTCGAGGTCAATGGGCGCAAGGCGCAAGCGCTGCTCGGTGCGCTTCCGCCGGTCGTCCACCTCGAGGCGGCGGAGGACCAGGCTGCGCTGCGCTGGTCGATAGAGCGGATGATGGTCGAGATGCGCGAGAGCAAGCCCGGCGCGTCGCTTGCCGCCCATCATCTGGCCCACATGATGCTCCTGCAGGCGCTGCGGCTCTACCTGTCCCGACAGGAGGGCGATCATGTCGGCTGGTTCTACGCACTCGCCGATCCGCGGCTAAGCCTGGCGATCGGAGCCATGCATGCCGATCCGGCGCATCGCTGGACGCTCGGCGATCTGGCGAGGCAAGCCGGCATGTCGCGATCGATTTTCGCGCGGCGCTTCCGTGAGCGGGTGGGCGAGACCCCGATCGCCTATCTCACCCGCTGGCGCATGATGCTGGCAGCCGAGCGGCTCGCGAGCGGCCATGATCCGTTGACGCAGACCGCACGCGCGTTGGGATACGGGTCTGAGAACGCCTTCAACACGGCGTTCACACGGGTGATGGGCTGCTCGCCGCGTCGCTACGCCCGCGCGGAAGCCGGCGGCTCCACCGAGGCGATCGCCATGACCTCGCGGGTGCTGAGCCGGAGGTGATCCGAACTCGGCGATCGCGGCGAGTATTCTGAAGAACGTCTTCCTCATCGATTCGGCGGGGTCATGAACGCCCGGCCCAGGTACATGTCTGATTCTACGCTCGACGAGAGCGTCAGCGTCGAGTCGGGCATTCGGACCGATCGTGCCAGCCGGCGAGTTTGGGCACAAACATGATGACGCGAGCGACGGCTCCCGAGCCGCGGGCTTGCCCCATTCGCCGCTGCGACAGTCATCGGGCGTCGGCACGAGCGAAATGTCGCAACCTCCCTTGATAAGATACGATATCGTATTATTATGATCGGGAGGGGTCGAACGCTTCCTGTGAACGGACCTCGCTCGGACCCTGGAAGAGCTATCATGAAAAATCTCGGTGAACTGCGCACGCACGGCACCATCGCCGTCGTCGGGGCCGGCCCGGCCGGCGCGACGCTCGCAAAGCTCCTGTCGACGAGGGGCTTCTCGGTGAAGGTCTTCGAGCGCGACGCCTCGCCGACCGCCCGGTCGCAGGGTGGCAGCCTGGACCTGCGCGAGGACGCGGGACAACGCGCGCTCGAAAGCGCCGGCCTGACCGAGGCCTTCCGGCGCGCCTCGCGAAGCGAGGCGAAAGCCTTCAAGATGATCAACTCGCACGGCGAGGTCCAACGGCACATCGAGGTGGTAACGAACGAAGGTGCCGGCCCGGAGATCGATCGAGGCGAGCTTCGTCAGCTGCTCCTCGCTTCGCTGCCGTCGGGCATGGTCGCGTGGGACCACACCGTCGAGAGCGTCAACGAGGAGGCGGACGGGCGCTGGCGGCTGAACTTCGCGGGGCATGCGCCCTTCGTCGCCGACCTCGTCGTCGGCGCCGACGGCGTGGGCTCGAAGGTGAGGGCGCGCCTCACCCCGGTGAACCCCCGATACACCGGCATCACCATGCTTGCGGCCAACATCCGCAGGGATCTGTGGCGCGGCTCCGACCTGGCGGACGTATTAGGCGAGGGTTCGGTCATGTACGCCGGTGGCGACAAGACGATCTTCGTCCAGCGCTGCGCCCGCGACGTGATCCTGCTTTACTACTCGATGGCGGTTGCGGAGGATTGGCCGAAGGCGCGGGGCTTCGGTCTCGGCGACGAGCCGGCCGTGCTTGCCGCCGTCACCGAGACCTACGGCGACTGGTCGCCCGACGTGGTCGCCATGCTGACCCGTATCGAGGGCGCGTTCCACCGCTGGCCGATCTTCGTCATGCCGCCGGACTACCGATGGGAGACGCGCCGGGGCCTCACCATGATCGGCGACGCGTCCCACGCCATGCCGCCGTTCACCGGCAAGGGTGTCAACCTCGCGCTGCTCGACGCCCTCGAGCTGGCGGACCGCTTGACGGGGGAACCGACCGGGACCGTGACCGCCGCCGTATCGGCGTTCGAGGAGGTCATGCAGGATCGCACCCGCAAGGAGATCGGCGACTGCCTCGAGGTTGGACGGGCCATGTACGGGCTGGAGATGGATTTCGCTCGGCGGTCCGACAGTGCCCGCCGCGCAGGACATTGAGAGCCGCATCTTGGAGGCCTCGATGATGACCGCCGACGAACGTTCAACCGTATCCGCGCAAGACCACCTCGAGGTCATGGACGCGCTCTACCGTTTTGGTGCCGGCGAGGACCTCGCCGACTTGCACCTCCTCGCCTCCGCGTTCAGCGAGGACGCCGTCGTGAACTTCGGTCCATGCGGTCGAAAGCTGGGCCTCGACTTCCCGCCCGTCACGGGCGGCGACGCGATCGTCCGCTTCCTGAGCGCGACCGGACGCACCCAGACGACGAGCCACGTGATCACCAATGGCCGGGTCGAGGTGGGCGGTGCCGAGGCGAGGCTTCGAGCCCTGGTCGATGCCACGCACGTGCTCAAGAGCGACCAATCCCGGCGGTGCCGGATGATGAACTGGTACGAGGCGAGCCTGGTCAGGGGCGCCGGGCTCTGGCGTATCCGCCGCCTCGTCATCGCCAGCGCCTGGTTCACGGGCGACCCGCAGGTGCTGACGGGGGCGCCTGGACCCGGGCCGACATAGGGCGACGGGCTCCCCGAGCGGGCGGGTTCGTCGACAGCACTCGGCGGCTGGAACGCTCATCGAGCGGATCACTGATGAGGGAAAATTGTACATGTCGGAGCAGACGATGCGACTTGTCCATGAATTCACCTGTCGGGTGGCGTGCGGCCCACACATCAAGGTGGGGGTTGGCCCCTACGGCGACCGGCAATTCTACCATTTGACCGACGGCAATATCGACGGGCCGCGGCTCAAGGGCAAGCTGATCGGCTCCGGTATCGACTGGATGCTGATCGGTCCCGACGGCTTCATGCGGATGGACGTCCGGATCCAGTTCGAGTCCGACGATGGCGCGGTCGTCTGCGCGCATTACTTCGGACCGGCCGAAGCCAACAAGACCCTTATGCAGGCGGTGACCGCATGCGTCCCGACGGCGTTCTCCGACCAGACGATAAGGTCGCACTGGCTGCTCGAAACCGGCGACGAAAAGTACGCCTGGGTCAATCGGGCCGTCTTCGTCGGCGAAGGTCGCCTGCTTCCGCCGACATCCACCCAGCTCGGCTTCGAACATCGGATCTACAGGGTCGCTTGATCCGGTCCGGCTCCACTCTAGTAACGGAGATAGGGCATGATCATCGTCACAGGCGCCGAGGGCCGTCTCGGCCGCGCGATCATCGAGCAGTTGCTCGAGCGCTTGCCGGACCAGCCGATCGGTGCCTGCCCGCGCGATCCGAGGGCCGTAGAAGATCTCGCGGCGCGCGGCGTGCGGGTGCGACGCGGCGACTTCACCGATGCGGCAAGCCTCGCCGACGCGTTCGAGGGCGCTACGCAAGTTTTGATCGTCTGCTCGAACGCCGGCGCGCATGGCGGCGACCCGATCGCGCAGCACCGCACCGCGATCGCCGCGGCCAAGGCCGCGGGAGCACGGCGCATCCTCTACACCAGCCACATGGGCGCCGGGCGCCGGTCGAAGTTCCCGCCCATGCTGACGCACGCCGCGACCGAGGCGATGCTCGCCGAGGCGGCCGTGCCCTTCACCGCCCTGCGCAACGGCTTCTACGCGGAGACCACCAAATCCATGATGGGCGATGTCGCCGCCTCACGCAGGGTCACGGCGCCCGCGGATGGCAAGGTTTCCTGGACCACCCACACCGACCTTGCCGCCGCCGCAGCCGCCATCCTTGCCGAGGAGGGGCTCTTCGACGGGCCGACGCCGCCGCTCACCGCCCGGCAAGCGCTCGACCTCTCCGACCTCGCCGCCATCGCGGGCGAGCTGATCGGCGCGCCGGTCGAGCGGCACGTCATCCCGGACCGTGAGTTCCGCGCGCAGGCGGTCGAACGCGGCACACCCGCGGCCTATGCGGACTTACTGGTCGGCCTTTATCAGGCAGCGCGCGACGGCGAGTTCTCGGGTCTCGACCCGACCTTGGCGCGCCTCATCGGGCGGCCACCCCTCGGCATGCGCGACGTTCTGCGGGCGCGACTACGCGGATGATCCTAGGCCGGCCATCGTTCCGCAAACCGAATGTTCGTTCGCCAGTTACCCGTGGACCAACAAACGAACTTGATGGGCGTCGGCCGGCGTCGCTGGCGTGAAAGTCATCATTGTGAGACCTGGCTGGCCGTCGACCGCAAAAGCCGAATAGTTCAAAGCGACCGCACCTGCGGTGGGATGATTGAAACGCTTGGTGCTTTGCTCATCGGTCAGGCGAACGTCGTTGTCATGCCACATGACCTTGAACTCAGGGCTCGATCGGCAAAGGTCTGCGACCAACTTCTCAGCTCGTTTTGAAGCTCCGGCCCTCGCCGTGTCAGCCCTGAACACCGACACCACGAAACGCGCGTCGGCCTCCCAATGGGGATATGCAGCCCGCGCGCGGGGATCGGTGAAGACAAGGCGCAGCCCGTTGCGCCGCTCGGGTGGGATCGCGTCGTAATCGGCCAGTATGACTGCGGCCGCACGATTCCAAGCGATGATGTCCCAGATATTGTTCTTCACGATGGCCGGGCAGAATTCAAGCGCATCAAGCACGTCCTGAAGTCTTGGGCTGATGCGCTCCGCGGCCTCGTAACACACTTCAGGTGGTAGCCGCTGGGCAAGTAGATAGAGATGCTCGCGGTCGGCAGTCGTCAGAGTCAGTGCCCTAGCGAGCCGGTCGAGCACGTCGGGCGAGGGAGCCCCCCCTCTCCCCTGTTCCAGCCACGTGTACCAAGTCGCACTTACGTTCGCGCGCTGCGCCACCTCCTCTCGTCGCAGACCGGGTGTGCGCCGCCGCGTCGCGGAAAAGCCGAAAGCCGCCGGATCGAGGCGCGCGCGACGGTCGCGCAGGTACACCCCGAGAAGGTTGTCGTCATCAGGCGCGGGCATCTCGATCCTGTTAGCAATTTTACTAGTTAAATGTCACTACTTCACCATTTTAACCGGTCGCCCCAGATTGGTCGAGACAGCTTGCTGATAATAATTCGAAAGGATCAGACCATGCGCGTCTTCATCACCGGAGCTACAGGATTTGTTGGTTCTGCGGTCGTCGAAGAGCTGACAAGAGCGGGCCATCAGGTCATTGGATTGGCTCGCTCGGATGCCGCGGCCGAAACTCTCGACGCCGTCGGTGCCGAGGTGCTCAGAGGCGACCTTGAAGATTTGGAGAGCCTGCGTAGCGGCGTCGCCTCTTCCGACGGCGTGATCCACACCGCCTTCAATCACGATTTCTCACAGTTTCAGGCGGCGTGCGAGACGGAAAGTCGTGCGATCGAGGCGCTCGGCTCTGCGCTTGCGGGATCGGACCGCCCTTTGCTCATCACCTCCGGGACCGCGCTCCTGACACCAGGTCGGCTCGCGACCGAGGACGACGTCTCGGTATTGACGCCCCAAGATTTCCCGCGGGTCGCGACGGAGACCACTGCGCTCGCGTTGGCGGAGCGGGGGGTGCGGGTGTCGCTCGTGCGCCTTTCCCCCTCGGTGCATGATGAAGGGGACCACGGCTTTATTCCGGCACTGATTCAGATCGCTCGAGACAAGGGCGCTTCTGCCTATGTCGGCGATGGAGCCAACCAGTGGACCGCCGTGCACCGACTCGATGCCGCTCCACTCTACCGACTCGCCCTGGAGAAGGGTTCCGCCGGAGCTCGTTACCATGCGGTCGCCGAGCAAGGGATCGCGTTCCGCGACATCGCCGAGGTCATCGGCAGGCGCCTCGGTGTCCCCGTCGTATCGAAGTCGCCGGAGGAGGCCGCCGAGCACTTCGGCTTCTTTGCCAGGTTCGCTTCGCTCCACTGCCCAGCCTCGAGCGATCTGACGCGCGAACGACTTGGGTGGCAGGCGACACAGCCCGGACTTCTTGCTCAACTCGGGCACTCAAAATCCTACTTCCCGTCCTGAGAACACAGCACATCGGCGTCGCCGTGACGACGCGCGGAGGGTTTCAAGGAGGCCCGACGCCTCGCGAAAGGTTCCCTAGCGAAGGAGGCACTCATGAAGCTAGAACAAAGGACCATACTCATCACCGGCGGAAGCAGCGGTATGGGGCTGGAGCTGGCAAGGCAGCTTCTCGAGCGGCGCAACGTCGTCATCGTGACGGGCAGAGATCAAGACAAGCTCGAGCATGCTCGGAAGACGCTTCCCGGCGTTCATGCCATTGCCAGCGATGTCAGCGATCCCGCTGCCGTAGCGGCGTTGAAGGACCGTGTGCTGGCAACGTATCCGGCGCTCGATACGCTCATCAACAATGCCGGGATCATGCGCGTTCAGAAGTTCAATCGAGACGAGGGACTTGAGGACATCACGCGCGAGATCGAGATCTGCTTCAGCGGGCCTGTCCGGATGGTCGAGCACTTCCTGCCGCATCTCCGGACCCGGCCCGGGGCGTTGCTCGTCAACGTCTCCTCGGGAAGCGCGCTTATCCCGTTTCCCATATCGCCCGTCTACAGCGCCGCGAAGGCCGCCATCCACTCGTTCACGGAGTCGCTGCGGGTGCAGATGGAAGGCACCGGGGTGACGGTGGTCGAGTTGATCCCACCCGGCGTGGAGACGCCGCTGTTCAGGAACGAGATGTTTGCCAGAGAAATGAAGGTCCCGAAAGGAATGGACGTAGACGTTTTCGCCCGAAAAGCCATCGCGGGCATCGAGGCGGGCCGACAAGAGGTTCGTCCAGGCCTCGCCAACGTCCTGAAAATAATGAGCCGGCTCGCTCCAGGTTTGATGCTGCACCAGATGGCGAAAATGACCCCCGCTTTCGGTGCCAACTCCTCGATTTCCGGAGTGTAGGACGATGACTGGATCAACCCTATCGCTCGACGGAAAACGCGTCGTCGTGATCGGCGGCGCGACTGGTATCGGCTTCGCCATCGCCGAGCTCGCTTGCGAACTGGGGGCTACCTTGGTCATCGCTTCGAGCAACGAGGCGAAGATCGCCGCGGCCGCCGAGCGTCTTCGGGGAGCGACGGCTAAGACCGTCGATCTGCGCGACGAAGGTAGCGTCGCCAGCTGTTTCGAGCAGCTCGGGTCGTTCGATCATCTGGCGATTACGGCAGGCGACTGGGGCACACCAATGATGGCTTCCGCCCGAGACATCGACCTCACGCAGGCGCGGGAGCTCTTGGAGGTTCGCTTTTGGGGCGTACTCGCTGCTGTCAAGCATGCGAGCCTTACGATTGCTTCCGAGGGCTCGATAACGCTGACGAGTGGAATGCTCGCACATAGACCCCCGAAAGGCGCGGCTACGGCCGCCGCCCTGGGGGGAGCAGTCGAGCATCTGACGCGAGGCTTGGCGATGGATCTCGCTCCGGTGCGCGTCAACGCCGTCTGTCCGGGCTTCGTTCTCACCGATCATGTGAAGCAGATGCCGGACGCGATGCTGCAGTCGATGGTTGCGCCCCTGCCGATACCCCGCGCCGCCGCGCCCCGGGAGGCCGCGCAGGCTTATGTCTACCTCATGCTCAACGGCTATGCGACGGGCCAAATTCTGCCGATCGATGGCGGCGGCTTGCTGGTCTGACGCTTTCCGACAGCAAACATCTGCGGCAGCGTCTGTTGCATCCGGGAAAAATGCCTTCGAACCCGATTGCGGCAGACGTGGATGGAACTCCGCCACTCGCGCCAGTTTCTTTAAGGTGGCGCAGGAGTTTGGTCGGTGGCGCAGGAGTTCCATTTCGCGCGTGCCGCCGAGCGGTTGAGCTTGGAACAATCTCCGCTAAGCCGCTCAATCCAAATCTGGAGGGCCACGGGCTCCGCGGCCGTGAACAGAGGGCCAGCACCCGAGAGGACGCTCCATGAAGATCATCTGCTTGGAAGAACACACGATCGACTCCGGGCTCGCCCAGGCCAGCCACGCGGCTCAGTTGCGGGAGGCCGGCTACATGGCCGACCTCGGCAGCCGCGCAGAACAAGGACCTGACAGGTTCGGCGACCGGCCGCGGGTGAACGACGACCTGTCGGAAATAGCCCCTCTTGCGGCCGACATCGGTCGTGGCCGCATCGCCGAGATGGACGCCAACGGCATCGACATGCAGATCCTGTCCTACAGCGACGCGCCGCAACTGGCCCCCGTCGATCAAGCGGTCGATCTCACGCGTGCCGCCAACGATCGGTTGGCGGAAGCCGTCCACGCCAACCCGGCGCGCTTCGGCGGCTTCGCGACGCTGCCTTGGCAGCACCCCGAAGCCGCCGCGGGGGAACTTGAACGCGCCGTCGCCGAACTCGGACTGAAGGGGACGCTCATCACCGGCCGTCCGGGCGCGACGTTCCTCAACGACGAGCGGTATCGTCCGATCCTCGCCAAGCTCGACGAACTGCTGGTGCCGCTCTACCTGCATCCGGGCCCACCTTTGCCGCAGGTCCGCGACCCGTACTACGGCGGCCTCGACAAGGAGGTCAGCGCCCGCCTGTCACTGTTTGGCTGGGGCTGGCACAACGAGGCGGGCGTCCACCTCATCCGCCTGATGCTATCGGGAACGTTCGACAGGTTCCGCAATCTCCAAGTCATCAGCGGTCACTGGGGCGAGATGGTGCCGTTCTATCTCCAGCGCATGGACGACACGATGCCGCGAGAGGTGACCGGGCTGTCGCGGACCATCACCGAGACGTTCAAGGCGCATGTCCACGTCACCCCGAGCGGCATGCTCAACCTGCCGCACTTCAAGTTTATCTGCGACGTGATCGGCGTCGACCGTATCCTCTACTCGGTCGATTACCCCTACCTGACGAACACCGGTGCACGCCGCTTCCTGGAGGCGCTGCCCGTCAGCGAAGAGGACAAGTCCAAGATCGGCCACCGCAACGCGGAGGCGCTGTTGCGCATGTGATCGGACAGCGTGACCACGGGCCAGCACAATGTTCGATGCGCCCTGGTGCACCCTTCGCGGCGTGGACTGCCGGTCAACTTGGCAAGGTCGGCGTCGTGCCGCTCACGCCATTGCTCACTATCGACCGACTTTCACAACACCAGACGCTCGTCCCGCGCCCGACGCCCGCGCGTTTCGTCGAGCAAGCGCGAGGGCCGCTCGAGGTGGCGTAGCGCCTATATTGCGAACGGGAGCAAGGAGCCGATTGGGGCTTGAGTCGGGCTCGCACTATTCAGCGAATGCGGAGGTAAATGACGCTTGTCCCCTCGTCGATGCAGAAGTCGCCATCAGAGGCATCGCGAAATGGACTGCGCGCGAAGACGCAAGTCTCGGGCGACCAGCCGGCTAGGCAAGTGATGCCTGCCTTCACAAACCTAGGTTTTCCATGGTCAACTGCTTCATGGAACGCGAATTTAGACAAATTCGCTCTTGCTATGGATTTATACGCTCAAAGCCACGTCTAGTTGTTGCCCATTTGCGACATCTACGGGTGCGTGTTTGTTTCTCGCGCAAGGTCAAAGGGTTAGGCTGGTTCGCCGCCTTGGATTGAACGGTTAACAAAACAGTAAAGGACTGGCGGACCGCGTCCGATGCGGCAGCCGTCCTTTAGTCCAATATTCCGGTTCCACCCGGCGGCGGATGAATGCGACAGCCGACGTGATCGCTGAGGCCTCACGCGATGCAAGCATTTCGATCAAGGGGAGATGATATGAAGGACTGGTCGCCAACCGGCTCCGAAAGGAAGTCCGCGCTTAAAGACGCAAAGCGAAAAAACCCTCATATTGGACGCCCGCGCGTATCGACGAGCACAGGCGGAAGGAGGGACGATCGTTCTCATTGGAAGCTGAGGCTCACGCTTCTCGCCGCCGCGCTGTTCGCCACGAATTACCGCATCGTGTCTGCCGACGCGGCTCCGATCGATCAGCGCGGACAATTCATGGGAGTGGACATCGCCACGGAACTACCGGTCGGCGTCTTCGCCAGCAACCTGACGACCTACGGCCGCAGCGACGGTACGAAAAGCGATTTAACGACCGACATTCCGGTGGTGACCTGGGCGACGCCTTTCCGTGTCCTGGATTCTGAGATCGCGGTCTCGTACTCGGCGCCGTTCGTCGCTCAGAACGGTCCGCAGATCTCCAATCCTACCGCTCAGAGCCGCCTCGACGCAGGTCCACAGGCGTTCGGCCCCACGATCGGGCATACGTTCGCCAGTGGGTTCGCCGTGAGCCTCAGCGGCTTCGTACGACCTCCGACCAATTACTTAAACAACTACACCGCCACGAGCATCCTGCTCGGTCTCGCCTATGTGAAGGACGGTTGGAACGCCGACGCCACGATCGCCTACAGCGGCACCTTCGGCGGCACGGGCGGAACGCCGAACGCCCTGCAGGCCCTGGTCGCATCCGGAAGGACCTCCGGCATCAGCGGGGCCTCCGACGGTATCGGCATCGATTACACGCTCAAGAAGCGCTTCGGCAAGTTCCAGTTCGGCGTGGTCGGGTTTGCCCAAACCGAGCTGAACAGGCGCGCCGACGACATAGGCTTCAACGTCGTCGGCCTGACCCGCGCCGGCCCGGTGCTTACGACATACGACAAGCGCCTGGGCGTAGTCGGCGTAGGCGGTCTCATAGAATACGATTTCAGCCGGTTCACCCTCCAGGGCATGGCGACCCGGGAGGTCGCCAAGCGCTTCGCGTACAACGGCGTCCAAGGCCTGGCCGGCAATCCCGGATATGGCGAGAAGGAGACGCGGGGTTGGTTGCGCGTCATCGTACCCCTCTACGTCGCTCCGCGGGCGGAGGCGCCGGTCGTCGCGAGATATTAAACGGCAGGACAACGGCTCGTCATGGCAGGTGTCGATCAGAGCTTGCCGGGGCGGAAGCCGCCGACGGTTGAATGTCGACCATACGCTGAGGAAGAGGTTCGGGAATTTCGAACCGGGTGTCGTCGGTTTCGCTTCCACGGAATCGAACACGCGCCTCGATGAAACGGGATTCGACGTCCTATCCTCGTACGACAAGCGCCTGGGCTTGGTCGGGGCCGGCGGCTTGATCGGCGACACCTTCGGGCGCTTCGGCATCCAGGCGATGGTGACGCACGAGATCGCGAAGCGGTTCGCCTACCTTGGGGCGCGGGGGGCTGGCCGGCAACGTCGGCTGCGGCGAGAAGCAGACGCGGATGGTTGCGCGTCACGGGTCCCTGTGTCTTCTCGCCTTCCGCACCTGCCCCCGTAATGGCGAGGTCCTGATCACGGTTTGACGAACGACGTACTCCTCCTCCATTCTCTCCCCCGAGGTTGGAGCGTGCGTCCTGTTTCGTTGGAAGCCGCCTTCGGGCGGCTTTTTTTTGTCGGGGCTTTTCCGAGGAGTGCTACGCGCTCGGGCGAACCGCCGTGCGCCGAGGATCGCGGCCACCGGTCTCCGCTCGTGGAGCTTCGCACATTCCCGATCGTCGATTTGGGATCTCGACCGGATTATCACGCGTGGTCGAGGGCCTTATGGCCACCTGCGGTCGCGAGATGGATACGGAACGGAAGTCGTCCGAAGTCACACCAATCGACCGGCAATACTGTCTTGCGGACGGCGCCCCGTCCCGCACGACCTTCGCGCGGGGAGGAGGCGCTCCGGGCCGCGCAACGGCTTCAAGCCGGCGTGGGCACGAGGATTTCGAGGAGGGGTGCGTGCTGCTGGGCGCCGAAGGTATCGGTCTCGCCGATACTACCCTGTGGGTTTGGGCGTCTGATGGTGAACTTGAAGGCGAGGGCCGGTTCGAAGAACTGGAAGTTGGTGATCGCCTGGTCCGCCACCCCGTACAGCTTGCCGAGGCTAGCCCGGTCGATCGCGCCGCTCGCCTCGACGGCCCGATAGACTTCGCGATCGTCGAACATCACGTCGAAGGTGAGTTCGAACGGACCCGAGTTCTTGCTTCGCACGACCTTCGCGAGGTCGCGGAGCCTTACCTGACGAGTCATCGTCATATCTCCAGGTGCCGGATCGGGAACATGTCGGTCGGGCTGCCGACCGTCATCAGATGGTAGATGTTGAAGGCGCACACGGGACCGATCTCGTTCTCCATCGGCGTCAACGGAAAGGCCATGTTGCCGCCCGTCGCGAGCTGGCCCGGATAGGGCGCATGCAGGCAGGCAACGCGCGCCGTGTTGCAGATCGCGTTGGCGACCTCCTGGGTCGGTCCCGTGACCTCGCAGAGGATGCCGAGCTCGTGCGGCTTGGCGTCCTTGACCGGTTCGAGCGGCCCCATCACGCCGTTCTTACCGTAGACGTGGAAGACCAGTCGCGCTGGGCCATCGCGAAGTTCGCGATGGTGGCTGGCGACGTGCTTGCGCACGGTGTCCAGGAAGCCGTCGATGACGCCGATCAGGATGGGATCGCGGATGCCGCCGATGAAGATCGACCTGGCACCCACGATGGCGGCGCCTTCGAGCTTGACGGTGTACGCATTCGCGGCCTCGAAGGCGCTTCCGCGGACCCGTACGGTGCGGCCGTCGAGGGCCTCGTAGGTCGCCGTTCGCAAATCGAGCATCCCTCCGGGCCCCGGCAGGAGATCCGCGCGCGACTTCTCGTAGAGGGTGTGCGCCGCGACGGAGAGCGGCGTGCACCGGGCAGCGGGATTCATCGGAGTGAGGTCGAAGCTGTCCCGGCGCACGGTCGCGAGGATCACATGTCCCTTCGGTTCGGCGCAGACGGCGCCGCACTCCATGATCTTGCCCATGTGCCAGGCCACGCCCGGTTTGATTCCACGCCGGATGCAGAGCGCCGCATAGGGTGCCGGATCGTAGGCGCGCCCGGCAACGACGACGTCGAGCTCCGGCTCCTCTTCGAAGGCCCTGAGGAAGGGCTCGGCCCCCATCTGGGCGACGATGTTGACCGCGGCGTCGATGTCGGGTCCGGTCAGCGGGGGCACGGGTCCGCAGGGGCCGATCCGCCCTTCGGCCAGCGCCCTCGACACAGCCGACGGGGGAACGTCCGCGTAGATCGCGGCGGCTTTGAGCCGCCGCCCCTTTCCCTTCGCGATCTCCGCGATGACGTTCAGAATGAAGTCCACTTGGACGTTCGTACCGGTCCCGCCGGCCGACCCGATGAGGAGCGGGATCCGGCGCTCCATGCAGGCCTCGACCATCGGTTCCAGATCGCGACGGTAGGCCGAGGCGCTGTTGGTACGCTTGCCGAGCGCGAGCTCCTGCGGTCCGTTGTCGGTGGAACCGGAATCGATCACGATGGCGTCGGCGCCGGCTTCGAGACCGAGCCTGAAATGTTCCATCGGATAGCCGTAGCCGAGCATGCCGACCGGCGTGAGAATCTTGAGTTCTTGCGACACGTCACAATCTCCGGAGCGGCTGGGCTAGAGCAACGTCCGCTGTTGCGGACTTACTCCGTTCAGGAAAGCGTAGCGAGGACAGGCCCATAAGCGTCGCGAAGCGACTCCGAATCACCGTCCGATGCTGTAGGGTATGCGAGCCGTCGCGCAGCGGCCGCTTCCCGATGTCATACGGTGCAGAGCCGGGTCAGCCCCGCGACGTCGCGGAGGTCTTCGATCGCGGCCACCGCCTCGACGATCGCGCAGGCGGCGGACGCCGGCATCACGCGGCCGGCGTTGGCCATGAACTTCGCTTCGACGTCCGCCTGGCTCAGCGGCCATTCGGGAGTGCCGAAGCTCGTCGGCACGCGATGCGCCTTCCTGTCGCCGTTCTTCAACGTGACGCGGACTTCGCCGGGGAAGCGGGCCGGGAAGTCGCTCGCCGGGTCGGCGCAGCAGGACGTCCTGTCCGCGATCGCCAGCACGCGGGGATCCTGGACCCCCTTGTCGTGAAAGGCGGCCAGGTCGACGGCGCCGTGCACGAGCGCCAGTGCGACGACGTAGGGTACGCTGAACATTGCGGAATAGGCGTCGGCGGGACGGCAAGGGCCGGACACCAAGTGGTGGAGCCGCGCCGACAGCGGGCACTCGATGCTTTCGATCGCGTCGATGTCGACGTGGTCACGCAGCGCCAGCGCGCAATCGACGAAGCCGTGGATGAAGTGGCAGCAGGGGTATGGTTTCAACGCGATGCCGTCGATCAGCCAATCCTCGCCGAGAGCGTGCGACGGCAGTCCGTCACCCTCTGGGATCATGCCGAGATGGGCGTTGTAGAAGCCATGGCCGCCTTCGAAGATGGTCGCCGGCCCGGTGAACCCGCTCATCGCCAGGTTCGTGGCGGCGATGCCGCTGTGCGCCGCCCAGCCGGGATGCATCCGCTTCAACCAAGACCCCTTCAGTTCCAGCATGCCGGCGGCCATGCCGCCGCAGAGACCGGCGGCCGACACCATCGCGGCCGGCGTCGCCCCCATCAGCCGTCCGGCGGCGTACGACGCCGCGAACGGTCCGCACAGCGCCGTGGCGTGGAAGCCGCGGTCGTGGAAGCCGCCCTTGGCCGCCTTCGACAGTCGACACCCGATCTCGAGCGCGGCGATGAACGCGATGAGGAACTCGCCTCCGCCGGCTCCCGACGCCTCCCCCGCCGCCAGAGACGCGGCGAGGGCCGGCGCGGTCGCATGGTAGATGGCCCCGATGTGGGTGTCGTCGAAGTCGAGACCGTGGATAAGCGTGCCGTTGACGAGCGCCGCGCCCGCTGCCGGAAGGGGAGCGCCGCTGCCGAGCGCGTGCGCCTGGCGTCCTTCGCCCAGCGATGTCGCGCCCTTCAGAACGGGGCCCGCGAAATCGAAGCCGGAGGAGGCGAGCGCGATCCCCAGACCGTCGAGCAGGTGCGCCTTTGCCTTCGCCACGGCGCGGGCCGGCACATCCGTCAGTCTGAGGTCGTGGGCGAAGGTCGCGAGCGACGCCGATACCGTCTCTCCGGCCCGTGACGCCGACGAAGCGGAGGGCCTACGTTCGTCCAGAATCGTCGATGCCATGATAGTCTCCCTTGCGGCGGTCCTGTCACATCGGTTGGGCGTCGGACAATTGTCTATGGCTATCGATTTATAGGCGGAGCGCCTTCCTTTCATATCGTTATACTATGAATGCATAGCCAGAAGCCATTTGCGTGCCGGAGGTATCGCCTGCGAAACCGGAGTTTCTCCCACAGAGGCGGACGCGGCGGGACGGTCCCCGTCCATTCACGAGGATCCCAGATGGCCAAGCAAGATCGGCAGATGTCGCTCGTAGCCTTCCTGCAGGCGCAGAACTGCACGAACTACGTAGGCTCGTGGCGCCATCCCGCGTCGGTCCCCGACTTCATGAGCCCCGAATACTATCAGCGCATCGCAAGGACCCTCGAGGACGGCAAGTTCGACCTGGCCTTTTTCGACGACCGTCTTGCGATGCCCGACATCTATGGCGCCGACCATCGGGCGACCGTCGAGAACGGAATCCGCGCGGTGAAGCTCGATCCCACGCCCGTCATCATGGCGATGGCGGCGGCGACCACGCACCTGGGCTTGGGCGCCACGTATTCCACGACTTACTACGAACCCTACCATGTCGCGCGGCTGTTCGCGACCTTGGACCTCATGACGAAGGGGCGGGTCGCATGGAACATCGTCACGTCGCTGAACGATTCCGAGGCGGAGAACTTCGGACGTTCCGAGCATCTCGAACACGACCTGCGTTATGATCGGGCGGACGAGTTCATGGAGGCGGTTCTCGGGCTTTGGGACAGCTGGGAAGACGATGCCCTGATCGTCGACAAGGTCTCGGGGCGCTTCGCCGATCCCGACAAGGTCCACCGCCTCGATTACCAGGGCAAGTTCTTCCGGTGCCGCGGTCCCTTGACGGTACCCCGCTCGGCGCAAGGCCATCCGGTCCTGATGCAGGCCGGTGCGAGCGGGCGCGGCCAGCGCTTCGCCGGCCGTTGGGCGGAAGTCGTGTTCGCGGGCTATTCGAATCTGGAAGGCGGCAAGAAGCAATATGCGAGCATACGGGCCGCCGCCGAGGCCGCCGGCCGCGATCCCGACAGCGTCAAGGTGGCCCCGGCCGTTGGCGTGGTCGTCGCCGAGTCGGCGGACCAGGCGGCCGAGAAACGCGCCTTCCTCGATACGCTGTCGCGGCCCGTCGACGGCCTGACTCTCCTTTGCGAAGTTCTCAACGTCGACTTCGCGGCCCGCGATTACGATGCCCCCTATTCCGACGAGGAGCTCGCCGGCGTGTCCTGGCACAGCCTGCGGGACCGCGTCATCGCCAAGAGTGGCAAGAAGAACCCCTCCGTCCGCGATTTCGTCGAGGTTTCGGGGCGGGGCACCTTGCGCGAGGCGCCCATGTTCGTAGGGTCGCCCAAGCAAGTCGCCGACGAACTCGAGAGCTGGTTCGAAACCGTCTGCGACGGCTTCGTCCTCGCCGCCGGATGCACGCCGGGATCCTACGAGGACTTCGTCAGGCTCGTCGTGCCGGAGTTGCAGCGTCGCGGCCTGCATCGTCGCGACTATGCCGGCAAGACCTTGCGCGATACGCTGGGGATGACGCGTCCGAAGGCCGGCGACAGGCCCTCGCCCTCGGACCGGCGCTGAGGCGGGCACATGGCGACAGGGCCTGGCGGCGGCGACAAGCATCGTTTCGACGTCGGTCTTGAGGACCTGCAGACGTTCATCGCCGTCGCCGACCTCGGGAGCTTCAGCCGCGCCGCCGAGCATCTCAGCCTGTCGCAGCCCTCGGTCAGCAACCGGATACGCCGCCTCGAGGAGAAACTGCTCGTCCGCCTTCTGGACCGCAACACGCGGCGCATCGACCTCACGTCCCAGGGTCAACGACTGTATATCCAGGCTTCCGCGACCCTGCGCGGTCTCCGCGACCTTCTCCAGGAGTTCAACAAGGAGGCGAGTGCACGCAATCGCCAGGTGAACCTGGCGGCGACCCTGATGGTCTCCGCTCTCGCCCTGCCGCCGATCCTGCGGCTCTTCCACGACGCCCATCCCTCGATTCCGCTGCGGCTCTTCGATCTGACGCCGGACGAGGCGGTCGCGCAGGTCGTCGACGGGCGCTGCGACATGGCGGTCATGGCGCTGGTTGAACCGCGGGCGGGAATAAGTTTCGAACCACTTGTCGTCGATCCCTGTGTGGTCGTGACGCCGTTGGGTCATCCCCTCCTCGCTTTCGCGGCCGCGCCGCTCGCCGAAGTCCTCAAGTACAAGGTGCTGAGCCCCGACGGGCACGTCGGGCTGCGCCGGGCAATACTGGACGAGGCCGCACGACGGGGTCTGAGCGTCCAGCTGTCGACGCAAGCACGCGGCGTGGGAAGTGTGATGACCCTGCTGGCGATGGCGGCCGCGGGTTTGGGCGTTTGCATCCATCCGCGTTCGTTCGTCCCAACGGAACTCCAGCCGACCGTTGGCGTGGTGCCGCTCGCCGACTGCGAGATCTTACGCACGTTCGGGCTGGTGACGGCCGACGGTCGTATGCCGTCCCCTTCCGCCAGATGCTTCGCAGCCTTCCTAAAGGCCACGATCTCGGCGGCCGACGGTAGATGGCGGACCGGTCGCGAAGGCGGTAATCTCTGAAGTCCCATCGGTTCGGACGCCACAACAGGATGGCGGAGAGAGTCTTCATTCACGCCCGGAAATGGCGTCGCGAAAAGGAAGACGAGGCCGCTGCCTGGAGAGAGCCAGAACATGAAGACGCCCACGGCGCACGCCCTCCGTTCCTGGCCGCCGATACTGTCCCGCCCCGCTACGCGCCTTCCTCGACTTCGCGAGCGCGCAGGGAAGCTAGCCGTCAGATTTCCTCGGACCGTAGAACAGAGGGGTCGCGCGGCTTGCGGTCGCGCCGATCCTCCATCTGCATCGCGGTGCCCTTCCAGGTGAAGGAGCGGCCGGTGAAGGCGCCGACGTAGAGCGCCGGCATCAGCAGATCGCGCAGCAGCAGGGCGAACGGGGTTTCCCAGCCGATCGTCCAGTCGCAGCCGGCCGCGAGCGCCAGCTCGGCGGCGTACCAGAGGAGGACGTAGGCCAGGAAGCACGGCAGGACCGGCCAGCCGGCCGCATAGAAGGCGCAGGCCGCCACGACCATCGGCACGAAGGCGCCAGAGATGATCTCCGGCAGGAAGGCCCACAGGAAGGTCGCGCGCCGCAGCCGAGCCCAGCGCAGCTGACGGCCCCACACTTCCCGCAGCGGGCGCACGTCGAGCGGCTGCGGCGAGGGCGGCGCGAGCCTCACGCGCAGGCCGAGGCGGCGCACCATCTTGGTTGTCGCCGCGTCTTCCGCCGGCTCGGCGGCGAGTTCGCGCATGCCGGTACGATCGAGGTCGCTCTTGCGGTAGAACAGAGTCTTGCCCTGCGCGAAGCTGAGGCCGAAGGTGTCGACAGCGTACTGCCAGCGCGCCTCGTAGGTGTTGAGGAAGGCGCACTCGAGATGGGCGCCAAAGCCGCGCGGCCGGCAGCCGACCGGCGGCGCCGAGACCGCCCCTGTGTCCGCCTTCCATGTCGCGATCAGCCGCCGCGCGACGTCGGGCGGCACCAGCACGTTCGAATCAATGAACACGATCCACTCGTGAGACGCCTCGCGCCAACCCTTCACCATGTTGTTCAGCTTGGGGTTGATCGAGATCAGGTCGTCGCCGAGAAGCAGGCGCGCGTCGACGCCGGGATGCGCGGCAAGGGCAGTCCGAACCATCGGGATGATCGGGTCATCGTCCTTGGCGACGCAGAACAAAAGCTCGAAGTCCGGGTAGTCGATCGCGAAGGCGGCATCGAGCGTCTGCTGGCTGAACGCCTCGATGCCGCAAAGCGGACGCACTATGCTGATGGGCGGAAGCACGCGCTGTTGCTTCAGCGCGGCGCCGGCGCTCGGCCGGCATCGGAAGAACGCGAGCCCGTTCGTCACGAGTTGGACGATGAGGAGAAAAGCTGCGATGAGGCACAGAAGAATGGGCAGCATCATAGTCAAGGCCAGTCCGCGCGCGGCGCCTACGCATGACAGTCAAACTCCGGAGAGGCAAGCTTGGCCGAGCGCGCTCAGCCTCGTCCGGCGTTTCATCTCGCGTACGGCGGTGCCGGTGTCGGCGGCCTCGGCTCTGGCGGTCGCGGCGACGCTCGCCAGTGCCGAGACGCTGACCGATTCGGCCGATCGCACCGTCACCGTCGCGCACGAGATCGCCAGCGTCGTGCCGGCCGGCCCTCCCGCGCAGGTGCTGCTCCAGGTCCTCGCCGCCGACAAGCTGACCGGCCTCGTCGAACCGTTCACCCCGCAGCACGTCATCTACGTCGACCCGACGCTTGCCAAGCGGCCGCAGATTCCGATGTTGAACCGCACGGCCGCGCCCGGCGACGTCGCGGCGGTGGCGGCCTTGAAGCCCGGCCTCGTCGTCGACTACGGCAGCCTCTCGGCTCGCTACGTCGCGGCCGACGAGAAGATCGGCAAGGAACTTAGCGTGCCGTCGGTGATCTTCGACGGCGACCTCACCGAGGCCGCTTCCGTCGCGCGCGCTCTCGCGACCGCGCTCGGCGTCCCCGCGCGGGGGGAGGCGGTCGCCGCGAGCATTGAGCATGTGCTGGCCGCCGCCAAGCCTGCGTCCGACGTGGCCGATGCAGACCGCGTCGCCGTCTATCTCGCCCGTGGCGAGGACGGTCTCCTCGCCGTGCGCGCCGGAACCTCGTTCGACGAGCCGATCCGCCTCGCCGGCGGGCGCAACGTCGTCGGGGGCACCGGCGGCACCTTCAAGCGGATGAGCGTTGAAGACGTCGTCGCCTTGAAGCCGAGCGTCGTCGTCTTCGCCGAGCAAGAGGCGCTCTCGTCGCCGCTTCACGCGGGTCTCCCCAAGGGCACCCGCTTCGTTCTCGACGCCGGTGAGCCCTACAAGGTGCTGACAGGACCGCCGTCGCTGAACCGTCTCGTCGGACTCGCCGCGCTCGCGCCGATCCTGCACCCCGACAAGGTGAAGGCGGATCCCGATGCGGTGCTCCACCTCGCGACCCTGCTGTTCCCGAGACCGGCCGGCGTCGCCTACCCAGCGCCCCTCCAGGTGCGGGAGTAGCGCGGACGCCGATCGCTCGCTGCGGATCGCCCGCCGCGAACATCACACGCCGTTCGGCAGAAAGCAGGCATGACCAGGTCAACAGACGGCGTGACGACCCTCGGGCCAATTCCCGGCGGACAGATCTTCCTGATGGCGCTCGCCTGCGGGATCATCGTCGCCAACATCTACTACGTGCAGCCGCTGGTCGGGCTCATCAGCCGCGACTACGGCATGCCGGTGTCGGCCTCGGGCTTGCTGGTGACGGTGACGCAGATCGGCTACGCTGCAGGGCTCGTCCTGGTGGTTCCGCTCGGCGACATCGCCGAGAATCGCGGGCTGATCGTGGCGATGCTTGCCGCGCTCGTGGCTGGGCTCGCCGTAGCGCTCGTCGCGCCGACCGCGACGGTATTCCTGTTGGCCTCGCTGGTCATCGGCATCGGCGCCAGCGCGGTGCAGGTCATCGTTCCGCTTGCCGGCCATCTCGCGTCCGACGCGACTCGCGGGCGGGTGGTCGGCAGCGTCGTCAGCGGCCTCCTCTTCGGCATCATGCTGTCGCGCCCCGCGGCGAGCTTCTTCGCCCATGCCTTCGGCGACTATTCGATCTTCGCGGTGAGCGCCATCGCCGACGCGCTGTTGATCCCGCTGATCCTCTTCAAGCTGCCGCCCCGGCGCCCCAATGGCATGCCCTACCTGCGGGTGCTGGCCTCGCTCGGACCCTTGCTCATGACAACGCCGATCCTTCAGCGGCGCGGCGCCTACCAGGCGGCGATGTTCGGCAGCTTCAGCCTGTTTTGGACAGCCGTCCCGCTGCTGCTCGAGGGGCCGCGCTTCCACTTCTCCCAGATCGGCATCGGCGTTTTCGCGCTCGTCGGCGCCGGCGGCGCGCTCATTTCGCCTCTCGCCGGACGGGCCGCCGATGCCGGCCTCACCCGCCGCATCACGACGCTCGCGCTCGGCGGCGGCGTGCTCGCCTTCCTTTTCGCGCTCGTCGGAGGTTTCCTCACGTCGTGGCCGCTTCTCGTCGTCGCCGCGCTGGTGCTCGACATGGCCGTCGCCGCCAATCTCGTGACCGGGCAGCGGGAGATCTTCCTGCTCGGCTCGGACGCGCGCGGGCGGCTGAACGGGCTCTACCTCGCTCTTTTCTTCTTCGGCGGCGCGTTCGGCTCGCTCGTCGCCGGTGTCGCCTACGCCCGCGGCGGCTGGACGATGGCAAGCCTCGTTGGACTGGCCTTCCCGTTGCTCGCGATGGGCTATTTCGCGACGGAGTCGCGTGGACGATGCTAGCGATCCCGGACGTTTCGTCCTAGGAAGACGTTCGAAACGCGCCAAGCTGAGAGCCCGTGACGCTTTCCTTTCCTTTCCGCCGTAAATACAGCCGGCGGCTGGCCGCGATGCCGCGGCTGTCGGAGAAACAGCGGGCTGCCTCGGGGACACAGGTCTGGACAGCTCTGATCGCGCGCTTCCGCACCGCCGTCAGGGCGGGCGAGATCGGGCTCATCTTCCTCGGCGTGCTCACCGGGATCGCCGCCGGCCTGCTCACCGTCTCCCTGTCGCGCCTTGCCGCTCTACTGCACACGCTGCTCTACAGCCTGCAGGCGCCCGGCTCGCTCAGCGCGAGCGATCATCTGGTCAGTCCTCGGTACGCACTCGTTCCGGCGGCGGGCGGTCTCGTTCTCGGCCTTGGCAGCCGGCTCATCAAGCGCTGGCGCACGCGCCGCCCCGTCGACCCGATCGAGGCCAACGCCCTCCAGGGCGGCCGGATGTCGGTCATCGACAGCCTGCTGATCGGCCTGCAGACGCTCTGCTCCAACGGCTTCGGCGCCTCCGTCGGCCTTGAGGCTGGCTACACGCAGCTCGGCTCGGGCTTCGCCTCCTGGCTCGGTCGCGGCTTCAGCCTTCGTCGTGCGGACCTGCGGATGCTGGTCGGGGCCGGCGCCGCCGGCGCGATCGGCGCCGCATTCGGCGCGCCGCTCACCGGCGCCTTCTACGGTTTCGAGCTCATCATCGGCACCTACACACCGTTTGGGCTCGCCCCGGTGATCGCCGCCTCGATCTCGGGCGTGCTCGTCGCGCGCGCCGTCGGCATGGGCGAGAGCTTCATCGGTCAAGTCGCGTCGGACTTCACGCTGAAGGGTGGCAGCATGGCGGCGCTGATCATCCTGTCGCTGGCCTGCGCCGCCCTCGGCATCGCGATCATGCGGACGGTCACGCTGGTCGAGGGCTTGTTCAAGCAAAGCCGCATCCCGTCGTTCCTGCAGCCGGCGATCGGCGGCCTGGGGCTTGGCGCGATGGCGCTGATCACGCCGCACATGCTCTCGGCCGGCCATGGCGCGCTTGCCGTCCTGCTGCATACGGCATCGCCGGCGCTAAGCGCGCTGGCCCTGACGCTTCTTCTCAAGTCGCTGGCCTCCGCCATTTCGATCGGTAGCGGCTTCCGCGGCGGCCTGTTCTTCGCTTCGCTCTATCTCGGCGGGCTCCTCGGCAAGCTGTTCTACGGCATCGCTATCGTGCTGGCACCGGACCTGCCGCTCGACAGCGCGACCTGTGCGATCGTCGGCATGGCGGGTCTTTCGGTGACGATCGTCGGCGGCCCGCTCACGATGAGCTTTCTCGCGCTGGAGACGACCGGCGACTTCCCGCTATCAATCCTGATTCTGGCGGCGGTCACGCTCGTCTCCGTCATCGTCCGGCGAACCTTTGGCTACAGCTTCGCGACCTGGCGTCTACACCTGCGAGGCGAATCGATCCGCAGCGCGCAGGACATCGGCTGGGTCCGCGCGCTTACCGTCCGCCGGCTTATGCGCCACGACGTCGAAACCGTCTTCGCCGATTCGACGATCGGGAGCTTCATCAAGAATTTCCCGCTCGGCAGCACCCATTGGGCGGTCGCAACCGACCCCTATGGCCGCTACGCCGGCATGGTCGCGGTGGCGGAGGCTCACGCCTTCGCCGACGATCTGGAACGATGCCGCGAGCCGCTCTCCCGCCTTCTGAAGTACAAGGCCACCGTGCTGACGCCCGACATCAACATTCAGGAGGCGGCCAAGGTCTTCGAGGATACGGAAAGCGAGGCGCTGGCCGTCGTCGAGGGCGTTTCCGATCCTACGGTCCTCGGCCTTCTGTCGGAGGCACACGTGTTGCGCCGCTACACGGAAGAACTTGACAAGGTCCGCAAAGACCTGTCGGGCGAGACCTGGACAGGCGGGGGGTAGCCGAAGACTGCGGCATCACCGTCACCGCTCCGGAAGCAGAGCCGGTCGTCAGGCAGCCTTCTGCAAGCGGCTCGACACGACTTCGCGCAACGCCTGCAGGTCCTTGGCGAAGAGGCGAATGCCGTCGGCAAGCTTTTCCGTCGCCATCGGGTCCATGTTGAGCATGAGCCGGAACGTCTTCTCGTCGACGTCGATCTTGGCCGGCGCCTGCTGCGCCGCCTTCTGCGGGTCGAGCTTACGCGGCAATGCGCCTTGGTCGTCCGCCAGGCCCTTCAGGAGTTCCGGCGAGATTGTGAGGCGGTCACAGCCGGCCAGCGCTTCGATCTCCCCGACGTTGCGGAACGACGCGCCCATCACCAAAGTCTTGATGCCATGACCCTTGTAGTAGCTGTAAATCTCACGGACGGACTTCACACCGGGATCGGTTTCGGGCGTGAAGTCCTTGCCCTCCTTGGCCTTGTACCAGTCCATGATGCGGCCGACGAAGGGCGAAATCAGGAACGCGCCCGCATCGGCGGCGGCGATGGCCTGAACGAGCGAGAAGATCAACGTCATGTTGCAGTCGATGCCATCCTTCTGCAGGCGCTCGACGGCGCGGATCCCCTCCCAGGTGGAGGCGACCTTGACGAGGATGCGGCTCTTGTCGATCCCGCGGGAGGCGTAATCCTCGATGATCGCCTTCGCCTTCGCGACGCTCGCGTCGGTGTCGAAGGACAGGTCGGCATCGACCTCGGTCGACACGCGACCCGGAACCACCTTGGTGAGTTCGGCACCGAAGTTCACAGCGATGCGGTCGGTGATCTGGCTTGTCACAGCGTTTCGGCTGCGGCCCCAAACCACCGCTTCGTCGATCAGGCGATCGTAGTTGCTGAGCTTGGCGGCCTTGAGGATCAGCGACGGGTTCGTCGTCGAATCGGTGACGCCGAACGCAGCGAGATTGTCAAAGTCGCCAGAATCGGAAACGACCGTCGTCATAGTCTTAAGCTGTTCAAGCTTCGAGGGCATTGCGTGTTCCCTTTCGCGAGTGGAACGTCGAGGACGAGGGCGTCTGATGCCGGCAGAGAACGCGCGACGGCTTGAGACCGTTGCACGCCGGCTGGTCAGCAACTCCGTTTCGACATGCCGAGGCGGTTCGCGGCCTCAGCTACGCGCGCCAGAGCTTGACGTCAGCGGTGCCGATGCCGCGCGCGGCATCTCTCATACGCCGCCCGGCGATGACGAGGTCCGGCGCGATCTCGGCAAGCGGCACGAGAACGAAGCCGCGCTCGAACAGGCTCGCATGCGGGATGACGAGATCGGGCAGGTCGCAGGTTGCCTCCCCGTAGAACAGGATGTCGATGTCGATCGCGCGCGGACCCCAGCGCTCACCGCCCTCGCGGCCGAGCACGGCCTCGATCGCCTTGATCTCGGCCAGCAGGGCAGAGGGCGCGAGGTCTGTCGCGGCGAGCGCGCAGGCGTTGGCGAAATCCGGCTGCGCCACCGGTCCCCACGGCTTGGTCCGATAGAGCGAGGAGACGCGGTCGACGCGTACGTGTCCGCCCGCGGCAAGGCTGCGAAGCGCTCGATCGATCATCGCAGGCGGGTCGCCGAGGTTGCTGCCGAGGCCGAGCCCGATCGGCGTCCAGATCGCCTCGTGCGCGCCGCGCACGTCCAAGCCCCCCTCAGCCACGGGCGATCGCCTGGTGGACGGCGAAAGCGTCGCGGTGTTCGGCGCAATCGTGGACGCGGAAGACCGTCGCGCCATGGTCGAGCGCGGCAAGGTTGGCCGCGATGGTCCCAACGAGGCGATCCTCGACCGCCGTCTTGCCGATCAGCGCCGCGAACAGCGACTTGCGCGAGACGCCGACGAGGACCGGTAGACCGAAAGCCTCGCGCAGCGCCGCGACACCCTTGCCCAACGCGCTGATATTCTGTCCCCGCGTCTTGCCGAACCCGATACCCGGATCGAGGATGAGGCGGTGCCGGGGAATGCCGGCGCGATCGGCGATGGCGAGCGAGCGCTCGAAAAACCGGCGCATCGCATCGACGATGTCGAGGCTCATATCCTTGCCGTCGCGATTGTGCATAAGGATCGCACCGGCGCCGCGCGTGGCCACGATATTGGCCATCGCCGGATCGCCTTGCAGCCCCCACTGGTCGTTGACGAAGGCCGCGCCGGCGTCGAGCGCGCCGGCGGCGACCACAGCTTTGGTCGTGTCGATCGAGACGGCCACGTCGATCGAAGCGACGAGTGCCGCGAGCACAGGGGCGAGACGCGCCAGTTCGACACTCTCGTCGATGGGAGCATGGCCGGGCCGCGTCGATTCCGCGCCGACGTCGATGACCGCGGCGCCATTCGCGACGTGTCGACGGGACTCGTCCGCCGCCGCCGTCACCTCCAGAAAGCGCCCGCCGTCGGAGAACGAATCCGGCGTGACGTTGACGATCCCCATCAGCTGCGGCGCGGCTGCGAGCGCCGCGAGGAAGCGATCGCGCTTGGCGGCGGCCTCGAGCCTCACCGCTCCCGCTCGCGGGTGATCTCGATCCCGACCGTCCCGTCGATCACGTCGAGCTTCTCGACGGTGACCCTGACCGACATCAGCTCGGCGTGGGCGAGAAGGGATGCGGCCACCTCCTCGGCCAGCGTCTCGACGAAGGTGACGTGGGCGCGCTCGGACAGAACCCGGATCGTCTCGACGATGACATCGTAGGAAAAGACGTCGCGCATGTCGCGCGGTGCGGCGGCCTCGCGCGCGATCTCGGCCTCGACGCCGAAGCGGACGCGCTGACGCACGCCGTGTTCTGCCTGGTACGCGCCGATCGCCAGCGGCAGCACGAAGTCGCGCACGAAAATGCGGTCCCTGACGCAGCGACCGCGTGGCGGCGGGACGCCGCTCGCCGGCTCGCGCGGTATCAGGGCGCGGATCGCCTCCAGAGCCGCGGGGTCGAGCGGGCCATCGAGGCTGTGCTCGTGCCGGATGGCGCGATCGAAGCCGAGCACGTCCGGCCGCAGCAGCAGCAGCCGCGCCACGTCGGGCGCTTCGAGGCCGCCGGCGAAGCCGAAACGCAAGCCCTGAGCCCGACAGGCCGAGCCGAACGCATCGAGGCGCGCGATCTCGACGGCATCGATAAGACGCCGGCCGCCGCCGACATCGAGCATGATCGTGTCGAAGCGGCCGGCGAAGCGACGGACGCCGTCTTCGGTCGTCGGAGGGGTGCGGACGATCGCGACAGCTCCAGCCGCCGGACCGAAGCCCGGTGGCGATCGCTCGTCACCGACATCATCGATCAAGACGGCGATCTCGTCGGGGCGCGTCGTAGCCTTCGTGAACGGCGGGGCATCGGCGCCGATCCGCAGACGGAGAACGAGCCCGGGCGCGGCGGCCCGAACCGCCTCGGCGGACGCTAGGTCCGAGGCCGCGTCGATCACCAGCTCCACGGCATCGACGCCACAACGGGCCGCCGCCGCGGCTTCGCCGGCGTCGCGAACTTGGGCAAGCATGAGAGTCAAGCGCACCGGCCTCGGCGAACCGGAACGGCGTATGAAAGGACGATGGGCATGGATCTCAGCGTGCCTCCTCGGCGGCAAAGCACAGGCGCTCAAGTCGGCTTATGCATGCCGTTCCAGATCAGCCAGCCGGCGAATGCGAGCAAAAGGAAGAAGGTCACGGACCCTAGAACGTGGATGAGGAACCAGAAGGCGGCGGATATCAAGTCGAGCGCCGACCTCGGCTTGGGCGTCGACCCGACGTGCTCGGCTCGACGTACCAGCGCGTCGTTGTCCACCGTCGCCGCGGGAGATCTATGCTCCTCGACCGAGGCCGCCAGAGCACGCTCCCTTTCCAGAAGGCGCCGGGCGACGTAGTCGGTCACCGCGTCGATAAGCCGGTCGATATCGGCGCTCTCGGCGATCAACTCCCGGCCGTGACGTGTATCTTGGAAGAAGCGGTAGGCGCGCGCGTCGCGCCCCATCTCCACGAAGCCGATGATGTCGATAAAAAGCCGCGGCGTGAGGCCCGGCAGCACGCTCATCTCGAACAGGTCGACGTCGTGCGGGATCTGCGCGTTGAGCGGCTTCAGAGCGTCCTGCAGCATCTCGAGCCGGGCGAACCGAGCAGACCGTAGGTCCGACACCACGCCGGCTCGCTCCGCGCTCTCGATGCTGGCGCGACGCATGGCCTGGCGCAGCGTGTTGACCGTCGATGCGTCATGGGAGGCGCACACCTCCGGCGCCGCGCGGCTCGCACCCGCGCCGACCGTGTGAGGCTCGCTCGCCATGTCGTCCACACGCCTACTCTGTAGGACCGAGAACCGACCCGGGCCGATGATGTGTCAAGTTCGACCGACCTGGCAACAGCGATCGCGGGCGGACCGCGATCAGGTCTGTTGGATGCCGGAAAGGACCCAGGCGGCGGGTCCGGCGCCGGCTGACCGCATAAATGTCCAGACTTCCGTCACCGTCTGAGGTGTCCTCGGATCACCCTCGATGATGTTGCCGGTGCGTTTGTCGAGCGTGGTGTCCACGAGCGAGAACCGCATCGCGACGGTGGCGTAGTCCGTCCCGCTCTCGCGCCAGGCTTCCGACAGGTCACCACTCTGGAGCCGGACGTCGGAGATCTTGTTGACGACGCCCTGCCGATCGTTGTTGGCGAGTTCCTGCTCGAAGTTGCCGCTCATCTCCCGTGTCGCGACACGACGCAGGAGCGCGATATCGCCGTTGCTGTAGGCGGCCTGGCTCTCGACCAGCCGCTGCTCGAATGCCTGATAATCCTGCGGGCCGATGGTGATCGGCGTGCCCTGCGGGGCGCGCGCGCCGGAGCCCACCCCGTTCGGCGTGCCGCCAGCGCCGCCTCCGAAGCCGAACGAGGACATGCCGCCGCCGAACGCCGGCTGGCGATTGCGGAAGAACGACATCAAGAAGCGAACCGCGAAGAAGATCAGGGCGAGTTGTAGCAGCAGGCCGACGATCGACATGCCGCCGCCGAGCCCGCCGCCGAAGCCGCCGCCAAAGAACAAGCCGAAAAGGCCAGCGCCGAGGAACCCGCCGAGAAGACCGCGCCCAAAGCCGCCGCCGCCGAACAGGCCGGGGCGGGAGAAGCCGTTCGACGGGGCGCCACTAGGCGTCGCGGAGCGGCTGAATGGCGCGGCACGCGGTGCCGTCGGCGTCGCTGAGGGCATACTGAAGGTGCGCGAGCCGCGGCTGCCGAACGATCCACCGCCGCCAATCCGGGCATCGGCAATCGTGACGGAAAGGGCGCTCGCGACGCCGATGGCCAGCGCCGCGACAAGCGCCAACGAGGCCCTGCGGGGGCGAGAGAAGGACATAACGGTCGACATCAGAAAACCTGCCTGTGAACCCGAACAGAGAAAGAGCAAGTGCTCTCGACAGTCATATGTGGATCAGGCGGCCAAACGACAATCAGACCGGGGGCAGGCGCCTACCAGATCACCTTGGGCAGACGCCGCTTCCAACGCTCGCCGGGTGCGAGCCTCGTGCGCACCCAGGCGAACCGCTCGCGTGGCGGTCGGGTCGCCCGCCGTTTCGGCAGCGGCGGCAAGGCGGTGATTGCGCCCCGCGCGCCGGATGCGAGACTGGGGGCGCCCGCAAGCGGTTCACAGGCGCTTATCGCATATTGAAAAGTCCGCGCCACCTCGGTGGGTCGCGCTGTGGGCATCGGGGTACCCGGCGCATCATCGCGAACCGAAGTCTTTGGCTTGTTCTTGGAGCCCGGCTTGCGTCCGCGGCGTTTGGGCAGCGCCTCCTCGAGATGGGCGAAGCTAGGCGCCTGCGGCTCCTCGAGGCTGCGCAGAATGCGACCGCTACCGGATGGCGGCATCTTGCCATTCTCGGCAAAATCGCCAGGCGCACGCGAGGACTGCGAAATGTCACGGCTCGCCTGCTCGGCTTCGGTCCAATCCGGTTGCAACGGCTTGGCGGTATTGTTCATCGGCGCGAAAAGAGCGTCCGCGGCTCGCAGCGCCGCCTCGTAGCTGTCCTCGTTGCTGGCTGGATTGAAGCGCATGTCGGCGCGGGGCGATGACTGGGTCGGGCGAGATTTCGCATCCTGAAGGGGGGCTTCGAACGGTTTGGCATCGAAGGCGGAGGCCGAGCGTTTGCCGCCAATGGAACGAGCTTCAGTATTGAAGGTCTGCTCGGGGCCGCCGGCTTCCTTCTGGCGCCGGCTCGACCCTTTGTATTCTGTCACGAACGGCTTTAGTGGACGACGCATTATTCTCTCGCCGATACAGGTTCTCTCGCCGATACAGCATGGAACGCCAACAGCGACTTAGGCGCTCAGCCATCGCCGGCTCGATACGATACCGGCAATAACTTGGCTAGGAAATGTCCGTGATCGTTTGCAAAATCAGTGTTTTTGCTGTGAATAGCCTTATCCCAACGCAACTCGCGGCGCAACGTCTGGGATAGGGCAGAATTGATGCGTGATTTGATCAACACAGAATTGAAGACGGCGATGAAAGCCGGTCAGAAGCGGCGGGTCGAGACCTTGCGGCTCGTCAATGCCGCGCTCAAAGATCGTGATATCGAGGCGCGCGGGCAGGGCAAGACGGTCGACGATCAGGATGTTCTGGCCACGCTGCAGAAGATGGTGAAGAGCCGAGCCGAATCGCTCGAAATCTACAGGAACGCGGGACGCGATGAACTGGCCCAAGTGGAAGCGGGGGAGATCGCGATCATCCAAGAATTCCTGCCGCAGCAGATGAGCGATGCCGATGTTGCCGGAGCGATCGACTCGGCTATCGCCGAGACCGGCGCCGCGTCGATCAAGGACATGGGCAAGGTCGTCGCGGCGCTGAAGGCCGCGCATGCCGGCCGAATGGACTTTGGCAAGGCGAGCGCGACGGTGAAGGCCAGGCTGACGCGCTAGCCTTCATCCTCCATAAGGGCCAGTTCCGCCTTTGGCATCGGGAAGACGTTGGCGCGGCCGGGGAAGGTTTTGGCACGGACCGCCTGGGTGAAGGCCGCCGCGGCGTCGCGGACGGCAGCACCGACCTCGGCGAAGCGATGGTTGTGGCGATAAACGACATCCGTGTAGCCCAGCACGTCGGTGATCACCAGCACCTGGCCGTCGCAACCGCGTCCCGCGCCGATCCCGATCGTCGGGACGGTCACCATCTTGCTGATTCGCGTGGCGACCTCTTCCGGGATCATCTCCAGGATCAAGAGCCCGACTCCGGCACGGTCTAGCGCCATGGCGTCGGTCTCGAGCCGAAGCGCGGCCTCCGCGGTCGTGCTTTTCAGCCGCTTCTCTTCGTGATGCTGCGGCTCGAGCCCGAGATGGCCGCTGACGGCGATGCCCGCAGCCGTGATCGCCTTGACGATCTCGGGTCGTGCGCCTTCGAACTTCACCATGTCGGCCCCGGCCGCGACGAGGGCGCGCGCCGAGGCCACGGCCTGCGCCCCGCTGTCGTATGTGGCGTAAGGCAGGTCGGCGAGGATCGTCGCCTCCGGCGCGCCGCGACGGACCGCGCGCAGGTGATGCAGGATGTCGGCGAGCTTGACTTCGCGCTCGTCGCTGTAGCCGAGCATGTTGGTGCCGACGCTGTCGCCGACGAGGATGAGGTCGATGCCGGCGCGCTCCTCCGCCGCCGCCGTCGGGGCGTCGTAGGCGGTCAGCACGGCGATCGGTTCGCCCCGCCGCTTCATGTCGAGGAACCGGCTCGTTTTGCTCATGGCCGCTGCACCTTTGCTGCCGCATCTTAGATAATTACCAATCCGACCCTGTTGATTGGGGGGATAAGCTCGGCCCCGTCAGGCGGCGCCGTATAGATGTGGTCTCATGCGCTTCCCGCCATCTTTTCTCGACGAGATCAAGGCTCGGCTTCCGGTGTCCGAGGTGGTGCGCCGCCGCGTCAAGCTCGCCAAGGCCGGCCGTGAGCTTGTCGGACTCTCCCCATTCGGGCAGGAACGGACGCCAAGTTTCTTCGTCAACGACCAGAAAATGGCCTGGTTCGACATGTCGGCCGGCAAGAACGGCAACATCTTCGATTTCGTCATGCAGACAGAGGGGCTCTCCTTTCCCGAGACGGTGGAGCGGCTTGCCGCGGAGGCGGGCCTCGCGCTGCCGGCCCGCTCGCCGGAGCGCGAACGCCAGGAGCAGCGCCGCGCCGGATTGCACGAAGTCCTCGAGTGGGCAGCGTCCTTCTTCGAACGCACTCTCGCCGGGGCCGGCGGCGCCAAGGCCCGCGCCTATCTCGATAGTCGCGGCATTGCCGGCGAGAGCCGCGCGACCTTCCGGGTCGGCTACGCGCCGGCGGACCGCTACGCCCTGCGCGACGCCCTCGCCGCGAAGGGCGCCGACGGCGGCATCATGTGCGAGGCTGGCCTGCTCATCCACGGCGAGGACATCCCGGTGCCCTACGACCGGTTCCGCGACCGCGTCATCTTTCCGATCACCGATCGCTCCGGGAAAGTCATCGCGTTCGGCGGCCGCTCGCTCGAAAAGGATATTCAGCCAAAGTACCTCAATTCGCCCGAGACGCCGCTCTTCCACAAGGGTCACGTGCTCTTCAACCACCATCGTGCCCGCAAGGCGGCGCACGACAGGGGACGGGTGATCGCTGTCGAGGGCTACATCGACGTGGTCGCGATGCATGCCGCCGGTTTTCCGGAGACAGTCGCGGGGCTCGGCACCGCGCTGACCGAGGAGCAGGTCGGGCTTTTGTGGTCGATGGCGAGCGAGCCGCTGCTGTGCTTCGACGGCGACAAGGCCGGCCGCAAGGCGGCCTACCGCGCGGCCGAGATGGCGTTGCCGATGATCGGCCCGTCGCGAACGCTGGCCTTCGCGCTGCTGCCGGACGGCCAGGATCCCGACGAGTTGATCCGCGCCGCCGGTTCCGCGGGAATGCAGGCCGTCCTCGAAGCCGCGCGACCGTTCGTCGACATGCTATGGGCGCGTGAGACAGAGGCACGTGCGCTGTCCACTCCGGAGCAGCGCGCGTCCCTCGAGCGCGACACCGCCGCGGTCGCGGCGAGCATCAGGGACGAGCCTTTGCGACGGCACTATCGCGCCGAGTTCGATCGCCGGCTGCGGGCCTTATTCGGCTCTGGGGCTGCCGGAGGGCCGCGCGAGCGAGGCTACGCCGGCAGGACCTACGCGAAAGGATCGCGCAACCGCGAGGCGTCGTGGGGCCGGACGCAGGAGCGCACCGGCTACCTGACGGTGCCGCTCGCCGCGAGTCCCAGCCTCGCGCGATCGCTGGCGTTGCGCAGGTCGCCGGCGGCCTTCATGCCGCGGGAGGCGATGATCATGCTCATCGTGCTCGCCCATCCGGTCCTCGTCGAGGAACAGGGCGAGGACCTGGTGAACCTCGAGTTCGACGCTCCCGAAATGACCTCGCTGCGCGACAACATTCTCGATCTCGTCCACGACGACGTCGGCTCGGCCGTCGCCCTCCGGTCGGCTCTCTTGGAGGCGGGCTTCGCCGGGGTCCTGGCGCGATTGGACAGAGCGGGGGCCAGCTCGATGTGGTATGTGCAGCCTGAGGCCGCGCCGCAGGATGCCGGTGCCGTTCTGCGCCAGGCCCTGACCTTGCATCACAAAGCACGGGCGTTACATAGAGAGTTGCTTTCCGCCGAGGCAGCCCTAGCTAGCGACGCTAGCGAGCCCAACATGGCCCGCATGCGCGACATACAGGAGCAGCTTAGCGCGCTCGTCGGTACGGAGGCAGCAGTCGATGGGTTTGGGGCGCTGTCGGGTCGGCTGGGCTCGGCGCTTTGAATGCCGCTTCCGGCGAATTTGGCCGGCATGCCGATGAGCGCCCATTCCAACTATCGCGTCAACGTATAGGTAGGTCGGACTTCGGTCTGGCCGTTTCAATCAGGCGACGGCTTCGAAAGCCGGGGTTTGCAAGAGGACTGGATGGCCAAGAAGGAAACCGAAAAGCCTGAGGGCGACGCCGCCGCTACGGAAAGCGTCGACAGTCCGTTGCTCGACCTTTCGGATGCGGCCGTCAAAAGAATGATCAAAGCCGCCAAGAAGCGCGGTTTCGTGACCTATGCCGAACTCAACGCCGTGCTCCCGTCGGAGGAGGTTAATTCCGAGCAGATCGAAGACATTCTCGCGATGTTGAACGAGATGGGCATCAACGTCGTCGAGGCCGAGGAGCACGACGACGGCGAAGCCGAAGAGAAGGAAGAGGAGGAGGACGCCGAGGGTGGCGACCTCGTCGAGGCGGCCGCTCCGAAGGCTGTGGTCGTTCGCTCCTCCGAGCCGGCGGATCGTACCGACGATCCCGTACGCATGTACCTGCGCGAAATGGGATCTGTCGAGCTTCTTTCGCGTGAGGGCGAGATCGCGATCGCCAAGCGGATCGAGGCCGGACGAGAGGCGATGATCGCGGGCCTTTGCGAAAGCCCTCTGACGTTTCAGGCCATCATCATCTGGCGTGAGGAACTCGTCGGCAGCCGCGTCCTCCTGCGTGAGATCATCGACCTCGAAGCCACCTATGCCGGGCCGGACGGCAAGAACACGCCGAAGATCGACATGACGGCGCCTGGCGCGCAGGAAGCGCTGGCGGCGCAGCGTGCGCCAGCCACCGCGCCAATGAATCCGCCGGCGAGCTTGCGCCCGGCGGGCGAGGTCGGCGACGTGCCGATGCCGGAGGAGAACTTCGACGACGACGACGATTTGGACAATTCCGTATCCCTCTCCGCGATGGAAGCCGAACTCAAGCCAAAGGTGCTCGATACCTTCGACCGCATCGCCGACAGTTACAAGAAGCTGCGCAAGCTGCAGGATCAGAACGTTGAAAACAAGCTCAAGAACGAGACGCTGACGCCGACCCAGGAGCGCCGTTACAAGGCATTCAAGAAGGAAGTCGTCACCGACGTGAAGTCGCTGTCGCTCAACCAGAACCGCATCGATGCGCTGGTGGAGCAGCTCTACGGCATCAACAAGGGCCTCATCGCACTCGAGACGAAGCTGTTGCGCCTGTCAGAAAGCTACGGCGTCAGCCGCGAGGACTTCCTCAAAAACTACCAGAATTCGGAACTCGACCCGAAGTGGGTGCTGCGCGTCTCGAAGCTCTCGACAAGGGGCTGGAAGGAACTCATCAACAAGTCGATCGACTCCGTGAAGGAGATCCGCGCGGCGATCCACAATCTGGCGACCGAGACGGGCCTGGAGATCCAGGAGTTCCGCAAGATCGTTCACATGGTGCAGAAGGGCGAGCGTGAGGCCCGGCAGGCGAAGAAGGAGATGGTCGAGGCCAATCTTCGCCTCGTCATCTCGATAGCCAAGAAATACACTAACCGCGGTCTGCAGTTCCTCGACTTGATCCAGGAAGGCAACATCGGCCTGATGAAGGCGGTGGACAAATTCGAGTATCGCCGCGGCTACAAGTTCTCGACCTATGCCACCTGGTGGATCCGGCAGGCGATCACCCGTTCGATCGCCGACCAAGCTCGTACGATCCGCATCCCGGTGCACATGATCGAGACGATCAACAAGATCGTTCGCACTTCCCGTCAGATGCTGCACGAGATCGGCCGCGAGCCGACCCCGGAAGAGCTGGCCGAGAAACTCGCTATGCCGCTCGAGAAGGTGCGCAAGGTGCTCAAGATCGCCAAGGAGCCGATCTCGCTCGAGACCCCGATCGGCGACGAGGAGGATTCGCATCTCGGCGACTTCATCGAGGACAAGAACGCGATCCTGCCGATCGAGGCGGCGATCCAGTCGAACCTCCGCGAGACGACGACGCGGGTGCTGGCGTCGCTGACGCCGCGTGAGGAGCGCGTGCTCCGCATGCGTTTCGGCATCGGCATGAACACCGACCACACGCTCGAAGAGGTTGGCCAGCAGTTCTCGGTGACGCGCGAGCGCATCCGCCAAATCGAAGCGAAGGCGCTTCGCAAGCTGAAGCACCCGTCCCGCTCGCGCAAGCTGAGGAGCTTTCTCGACAACTGAGCCGCTCCGGCCGGCAATGCGGAGCGAGTGCGGGGCGCATGGCTGGAACCGGAGACTGGCTTTCGCCGCTGGTGCAGGGGCCAAGTCTGTTTCACCCTTAACTGGACGCACGAAATCGTTTGATACCACATTTGAGGAGAGCGAGCGTACGGGCAGATTAAGCCAGCGTTGACCTCCCAAACCACATGACGCCAAGCCCGAGCACTATCGCAACGCGTTCTGGCGCTCGACCATCTGGTTCGGCTAGCACCCGGTCACTTCGCGAAGCCATTGGCGTTTGGCGGCCCCTTCATATTCGTTGCGGAGGGCGCATCGGTCGTCCTTCCGCTTTCGCCGCCCACCGGACCTTGGCTGCTACGATTTTTTCCGAAGCCCGCGGCATTTGGTGGCCCTTTCATGTCGCGGGCGCTTGGCGTGGCAGACTCGGCTGAGACGACCAACGGGGTCGCAACGAGGATCGCCACTGCTATCGTGAATGCAGTCAGAACCTTCATGGCGTCGATCTCCCGTTCCGAACCTCTGCCTGTTAAGCGTTTTTGAACAGCACCACTTCATGCGGGTTCCGACATCGGCCGAACGGAATAGGGGTTGTCGTTTCTTCCTTTCAGCGGGCGGCACGGCTTGCGTCCGGAGCCTAGCAGCGGCGCTCTGCTTGGGCGCTTCCAATCGCCGGTTGGCGGCGTACTGCAACGGTGGCGCTTGCCGGCGGTTTCAGCTAGGCGGCCTGCAACTACCGACCGACCAAGGCGACGCAGCGAGCCGGCTCAAGCCGCGTGGCGTTTCGGCTGGACCTCCGCCGAATAATCCTCGATCAGCTGGCGCGAGATCGCGCCGGGTTGGAAGCGATAGTGTCCGATTTCGGCGACCGGCGTCACCTCGGCGCCGGTGCCGCAAATGAAACATTCCTCGAGGCCCGTCAGCTCCTCGGGCAGGATGCGCCGCTCGACGACCTCGATGCCGCGGCGCCTGGCGAGGTCGATCACCGTACGCCGTGTGATGCCGTCGAGGAAGCAATCGGCGATCGGCGTGTGGATCACGCCACCCTTGGTGAAGAAGATGTTGGCGCCGGTGCACTCAGCGACACGGCCCTGCCAGTCGAGCATCATCGCGTCGGCGTAGCCTCTGCGCTCGGCCGCGTGCTTGGAGATCGTGCAGATCATGTATAGTCCCGCTGCTTTGGCGTCGCAGGGCGCGGTCCTCGGATCAGGGCGGCGGTATTCGGCGATGTCGAGCCTGATGCCGTTCATCTTCGTCTCCATGTCGAACATGCTGGGCCAGGCCCAGACCGCAATCGCCACGTTGATCGTCGCGTTCTGCGCGGCCACCGCCATCATCTCGCTGCCGCGCCAGGCGATCGGGCGCACGTAGCAATCGGTCTGGTTGTTGGCCCGCACGACCTCGCGCTTGATGCGGTCGAGCTCCTCGGCAGAATAGGGAATCTGGAAGTCGAGGATGCGCGCCGAGTTCAGGAAGCGCTCGGAATGCTCGCGCGACTTGAAGATATCGCCCCCGTAGGCCCGCTCGCCCTCGAAAACGGAGGACGCGTAGTGCAAGCCGTGCGACAGCACGTGCAGCTTGGCATCGCCCCAAGGCACCATCGTGCCGTTCATCCAGATCACGCCGTCGCGCTTATCGAAAGGCAGGACGGACATGGCTTGGCTCCTGGCTCTTTTAGAACCGTTGCGGCGCTTGTGCGCCTGGCCGGTGAGGGGTAGCGTCCGTCCGAATTTATGTCAACAATGCTGACGTAATCGGGGCAGAGCATGATAGCGGGCATCGCGCGGGACTCCGAGCCGGTCGGCTCGCATTACGAGCTGATCGAGCTGATGTTCTTCGCCTACCGCGACTTCGTGGCCGATGCCGACCGCGTCCTCGCCAGCGATGGCTTCGGGCGGGCCCACCATCGCGTGCTCTACTTCGTGGCGAGGCGGCCCGGGATGACGGTGGCCGAGCTGCTCGAGATCCTCAAGATTACCAAGCAGAGCCTCAACCGCGTCCTCAAGGACCTGCTCGATCGCGGCTATATGACGAACCGGCTCGGGGAGGCCGACCGGCGCCAACGGTGTCTCCACGCGACACCGCGCGGCGCGGCGCTGATCGAGAACATCGCCACGATCCAGTCGGGGCGGTTCCGACGTGCGTTCGGACGGCTCGATACCGATGCGGAGCAGCAGGCGGCGGCCTTCTTGTCGGCGATGGTCGATGGCGTGGACACCGAGACCGCTCGCGAGATGCAAGACGGCGCACTGGTCCGACTAGCTAGAGTGGTCGGCATTTAAAAGGTTGTTATCAAGCGCGGCCACGGCCGGTCCGACTTCAAGGTCGAACGGCCCAATTTCGACACGGCTTGATCGACTTCGGATTCCAGGAGATCACGATCTTGGTCGGCCACGCCTCCGAGATGGGACAGCTGCTCCGCTCCACAAAGATCCATTCGACCGGATGTTGGTAGCGCAAGCCATCACGGAGAGAGCGATACTCATGAGCGCCGACAAGCTCGTCGTGCAATACCTGGTCCGATCCACGGGATTTGACACGCTTCCATGCCAGACGCTTCCGCCACCGGTGTGCCGGCCGATAATGCGGCTCACCTGCTCATCGTCGACGACGACCGCCGTATCCGCGAGCTTCTACGCCGCTACCTTGTCGCCGAAGGCTATCGCGTCACCACCGCCGGCAGCGCCGCCGAGGCGACGACGGCGCTGCGCAACATCGCCTTCGACCTCATCGTGCTCGACGTGATGATGCCCGGCGAGGACGGCTTCTCTTTCGCGAGCCGCGTGCGCGGCGATACCGGCGCGATCGCGCAGGTGCCGATCCTGATGCTCACCGCTAAAACGGAGTTCGAGGAACGGGTGCTCGGCTTTGAGATTGGCGTCGACGATTACCTCGGCAAGCCGTTCGAGCCGCGCGAGCTGTCGCTGCGGATCGGCTCGATCCTGCGCCGAGCCAAGCCCCCGGCAGATGCCGGCGTACCCGCGCAAGTGCAGTTCGGACCTTTTGCCTTCGATCTCGAACGTGGCGAGCTGCGCGAGAACGGCGAGGTGACCCGCATCACCGACCGCGAGCGCGAGATGCTGCGGCTTCTGGCCACCGCGCCAGGCGCAACGGTGTCACGCGACGTGCTGGCCGGCCCGGGCGCCCCCGGCAACGAGCGCACCATCGACGTGCAGGTCAACCGCTTGCGCCGCAAGATCGAGGTCGACTCGGCCAATCCGCTGTTCCTGCAGACCGTGCGAGGAGTGGGCTATCGGCTGCTGGTGGATCGGTAGGGCGAGCCGCAAATGTCCGCGACTTGGGCGCGTTCCACCCCACGATGCGGATTTAATTAGATTTTCAGGGCAGACACCCTTCGGTATTCAAAAAGCTCCGCGAAGCCGCTTTCCAGGTCGAGTTTCACTCGCGTGCCGAGGCGATCCTCAGCGTCGATTCCCACAGGTTGGCATGACTGACGAAAGCCTTTGCGTCCGCGTCTGTCTTGGTCGGGAAGGGTTAAGCTCTTTTGGTCCGCTGATAGGATTGTCGTTCCCGTTGGTGCATATACCGCAAGAAGATTGCTGACGCGAAAACATCCGACAGATCTTATCGTCCAACGCAGTGTCCCCATGAGCCTCGTAGCCCAGCCTTGGTTTCGCTTGGCCCCCCGGTTCGCCTGGCGCGAGATCGGCAGACGCCTCGGCTTTCTCATGCCAAAGGGGCTCTACGCCCGCTCGATCCTCATCGTCATCCTGCCGATGGTGATCCTGCAAAGCGTGCTCACCTTCATCTTCCTGGAGCGGCACTGGGCGCTCGTCACCAATCGGCTGTCGACGGTGCTGACGCAGGACCTCTCCGCGATCATCGACATCTACGAGTCCTACCCGCAGGACGCGGAACTCGAAACGTTGACCCGGATCGCGGCGGACCGGATGAAGATCGACGTCGAGTTCCTGCCCAAGGGACCGCTGCCTCCGACGTTGCCGAAGCCGTTCTTCTCGATCGTCGACGGCGCACTCTCGAACGAGATCCGCAAGCAGATCGGCCGCCCGTTCTGGCTCGACACGGTCGGGCGCTCGAACCTCATCGAAATCCGCATCGAGCTGCCGCACGCGATCCTGCGTGCCGTCGCGCACCGCAGCGCCGCCTACGCCTCGAATTCCTACATCTTCATCCTGTGGATGGTTGGTACCTCGTTCGTACTCATCGTGGTGGCGATCGCTTTCCTGCGCACGCAGATCCGTCCGATCCTGCGCCTGTCGAGGGCGGCGGAGGCGTTCGGCAAGGGCCGCGAGATCGACTTCCGGCCGCGCGGCGCGCGCGAGGTGCGCCAAGCCGGCTATGCCTTCATCGCGATGAAGCGGCGCATCGAGCGCGCCGTTGAGCAGCGCACCGCAATGCTCAACGGCGTCAGCCACGACCTGCGCACCGTGATCACGCGGTTCAAGCTTTCTCTCGCCCTCATGGACGGGAGCGAGGATTCCGACGAGATGAAAAAGGATGTCGAGGAAATGCAGCGCATGCTGGAGGGCTATCTTGCTTTCGCGCGCGGCGACGCCGGCGAGCCGGCGGTGCCCGTCGACATGCGCGAGTTCCTCGACGACGTGCGCGCCGACTTTGAGCGCCACGGTAGCCTGCTCAGGCTGAACTTCGCTGGGGATAGCGCGGTTCGGGTACGGCCGGACGCCTTCAGGCGCTGCATCGGCAATCTCGTCGCGAATGCCAAGCGCCACGGCAGCACTGTCGCGATCGAGGGCGCGCGCGAGAACCGCTTTCTGACGATGCATATCGACGACGACGGACCCGGCATCCCGTTCGAACATCGGGTCGACGTGTTCCGGCCCTTCGTTCGCCTGGATCAAGCTCGCAACCAGGATGCCGGCGGCACTGGGCTCGGCCTTTCGATCGCCCGCGACATCGCACGATCCCACGGCGGAGACATCACGTTGGCGGACAGTCCTCTCGGCGGCCTGAGGGCGACGCTGCGCATCCCGGTTTGATCTTTGGCGCCCCTGTCAGCTTTCGATCGGACGCGCCTCTTCCGGGAGCATGATCGGGATGCCGTCGCGAATGGGATAAGCGAGGCGCGCCGCGCGCGAGATCAGCTCCTGCGCATGGACGTCATACTCGAGCGCCGTCTTGGTCAATGGGCAGACCAAAATTTCGAGCAGTCGGGGGTCGATGGCGGTCGGCTCGTTCACCTCGCCCGGGGTCACCGGAGGCTTTCCGGCCTCCATGTTACTGCAGCACCCGTGGTTGGCTGCGCCCGCGTGCCAGCTCGACCTCGGTGATCGCGACGAGCACCTCGGCGCGGCCTCTGAGATCGGTCGCCTCGAGCAGCGCCTGCTTCTCGCGCGGGCCGAACGGGCTCATCATCGACAGCGCGTTGACGAGAGCCTCGTTGGGCGCCTGGTTGATGCTGTCCCAGTCGATTTGCAGATTGTTCTCGTCGGCGAAATCGCGCAGCGCCTTGAGGACGCCGTCGCGATCAACCTGCTCCTCGCCGGCGCGCGGCTTGAAATCCGCGATGAATGGCGAGACGTCGATCCGGCACAGCCGGTACGGCGTCATCGCGGTCACCTCTTCAAACAAAGTAAAACGCGATACGCCGGTCAGCGTGACGATGTAGCGTCCGTCGCCGGACTCGGCAAACTGGGTGATCCGCCCGGCGCAGCCGACCTTCAAAAGCGGGGGCGCGGACCGCACGTCCTCGGCCTCCGGATCGGGCTGGATGATGCCGATCATGCGGTGACCCTTCAGGGCGTCGTCGATCATCGCGACGTAACGCGGCTCGAAGACGTTGAGCGGGAGTTGGCCGCGCGGCAACAAAAGGGCACCCGAGAGCGGGAAGACCGGCAAAACGCCCGGCATATCGGCCGGTCCGTTGGCGCTTGAGTATGTCGACATCGAGCAATCCTTGCGCCCGCGATCAGGCGCTTTGTCATGAAAAAAGGAGGGTCGAAAGCTTTCTGCGAGCCGCCAGCGTCACCGGGTCCATCAGGCCCCAGGCCTCGAACAGCTGAAGCAACTGCTTGCGCGCGCCGCCATCGTTCCAAGCGCGATCGCGTTGCATGATGGTGAGCAGGGCGTCGGCCGCCTCCTCGCGCCGCCCTTTGCCGTTGAGGCCGAGAGCGAGGTCGAAGCGGGCCTGGTGATTATCCGGTTCGGCATCGACCCGGCGCAACAGATCAGTAAGCTCGCCGACTGCGTTCGCCTGGTCCGCGACCTCGATAGCGGCCTGAGCGGCGGCAACGGCCGGATCGCTCTTGGTCGAGGGTGGCAGCTCCGCGAGAAGGTCACGCGCGCCATCGAGCTGACCCATCGCCACCAGCGCACGCGCCAAGCCGGCGGCCGCTTGGACGTGCTCGGAATTTTGTTCGATCACGGAAGCGTAGATCGAGGCGGCGGTGTCGGTATCGCCCGCCGCGAGAGCGGCGTCGGCCTCGGCGATCGCGTCGTCGGTGCCGTCATCGAGCGGCCCGACAAGCCTGCCGACGAAGTTCTTGACCTGCGCCTCGGAGAGCGGCCCGGCGAAACCGTCGACCGGCTGGCCGCGCTGGAAGGCGTAGACCGCCGGCACGGCGCGGATGCCGAGGCGAGCGGCAATCTGCGGCTGCGCGTCGATGTCCATGGTGACAAGCTTGATCTTGCCGGCGGCCACCTTGACGGCGCGCTCGAGCAGAATCTGCAGTTGACGACAGGCCTCGTTGCGCGCGGAGAGAAAATGCACGAGGACCGGCTGGCGCGACGATTCGGCGATCACGTCGGCCGAGAAGCCGGCCGTCGTCGTCGCCTTGACCGCCGCCGCGCTACTCGGCTGTCCTACCAAATCCACCATCGTGCTCGATTCCTACCGTGTTCCGTCGCAGCGAAGATGGGTCGAGGCGCGCGCCAGCGCAACGGTGTCGAAAGTGTCTCAGGAACCCCGGCCCCGCCGCCCTGGTTCGATCGGCATCTTATCGGAGTGGATATGGCAATTGAAATCGGCTTCGCCGTCGGAGCCTTGGTCCTCCTGCTGGCGATGGTCTACGGCGTTATGCAGGGCACGAGGCGCAACAAAGCCAACGATCCCGTTCGCGAGGCGGCGGTGAAGGAGCAGTACGCCAACCCGGCGCGTTACGAGGCGAAGACCGAGGCCAAGTTCAAGAGAAGCACGGGACCGTTGTAGCTTCCCCCCGCTGGCCTCGCCTCGAACCGTTTTAGATGTCGCCGTTGGCAGCCTTGTCGCAGAAGACAATGAACTTTCCCTGCGGATTTAGCTTGGAGGCTGGCAGCCGTTTGTCGTGGGAGAGAAGTCGCTTAAGAATGTCCCGCTTTCCGGGTCCGACGACGAGAAAGATTGTCGCGGCACTCGATTCCAGGACAGGATAGGTCAACGTAATACGCGGTTCAGGCTTCGACCCCACCACTGCTGTGACCCAGAGCGTGCGCTCGTTAAGCGCCTCGCTGTGGGGAAATAGAGAGGCGGTATGTCCATCCTCGCCGACTCCCAAGAGCGTGACCGCGAACAACGGCCGCTGGATATCGAGTGTGTCCTTACCGTAGTAGCTCTTCAGGGTCTTCTCGTAGGCGGCGGCCGCATCGGCTGGCGTCGGCAGGTCGGTTCGCACGGGACAGACATTTTCGTTCGGGATCGGCACCTTTGAGAGCAGGGTGTCGTGCGTCATCTTGTAGTTGCTGTCGGGATGGTCGTACGGCACGAAGCGCTCGTCGCCGTAGAAGATGTGAACGCGCTCCCAATCGATCTTGCGGCGGTATATTTCGCTCGAGAGCAGTGAGTAGAGCCGCTTCGGGGTCGAGCCGCCCGACAGGTTTAAGGCGAACTTCCCGGTCGTTGCCGCGATGCGCTCCACGAGCCAATCGGCGAGCCGAAACGCCAGGGAATCAGCGTCCGGGCTCACGTCAAGGCTGGGGGTCGTCATCGCGCATCAGCCTTTCGCGTGAGGTAGGATGAACGTCTCGACGGCTTCGGCGAAACCTTCGTTGTCGCAATCGGCGGTGACGGCATCGGCGGCGCCCTTCACCTCGTCGTCGGCGTTGCCCATCGCGATCGAGAAGCCGCCCTTGACGAACATCGTTACGTCATTCGCCATGTCGCCGATCGTGGCGATCTCGGAAGCGGGGATCTCCAAACGCTTGCTCAATTCCTCGACCACCGCACCCTTGTTAGCGGCGGGATGCGTCACGTCGAGGTAGTAGGGCTGTGACAGCGCGGCCGAGACCTTGTCGCCGAAACGCTTGCGGACGTCCTTGGCGCATTTGACGATCAGGTCGCGATCGTCGCTCACCCCGACGATCTTAACGGCCTTCTCGACCTTGTCGCCGAAGTCGTTGGTAACGATAGGCGCGAACTGAACGGTCTTCTGCTCGCGCGCGACGTGCGGCGCATCCTGCTTGTGCACCAGCCACTCGTTGCCCACATACAGCCATGCGTCGAGTCCCTCGTCGAGGATCATCGCGATCACCGCGCGGGCGACGTCTCCGGGCACTATGCGCTCCTCGATCGGCGTCAAGTCGGGCTTGGTGAAAAGGCCGCCGTTAAAGCCCGCTACCGGCGTATCGAGAGCCAGCGGCTTGATCACCATCTCCATGCCCTTCGGAGGGCGACCGCTGGTGATTGCGAAACGGATGCCGGCGGCCTTGAGGTCGACGACCGCTTTCTTGGCGCGCTCGGTGAGCACCTTCTCGTGGGTGACCAGCGTGCCGTCCACGTCCGCGAGGAGGAGCGAGATCTTGCCCGGCTTGCGGCCCATGCTCATCGCTCCGACGTGGGGATCGGCGAACGCGGCAGGACGTAGCGCGCGACGGCGGCCGCGAAGCCGCTCTCCTCGTTGCCGCGGGTCACGAACGTCGCCCTCCGCTTCAGCTGCTCGATCGCATTGCCCATCGCGATGCGGTGGGGAGCAACGTCGAACATCGCGATATCGTTCGCCATGTCGCCGATGACGGCAACCTCGCCGATCGGCACGCCGAGCACCGCGGCGATCTTGCGGACGGCCGAACCCTTGTCGGAGCCGGCTGGAGTCACGTCGAGGTAGTACGTCTGCGATCTCTTCGCCTCGGCCCGGCTGCCGAGCCGGGCTTGCAGCGCGGCCTCGCAGCAAGCGAGCGCGGCGAAATCCCTGCTCGATCCGACGAGCTTGCCCGCCTCGTCGAGCCAAGGCTCGAAGGACGCCACCAGCGTCGGGTCGTGCCGGATCGTGTTGCGCTCTTTCGGCACGTAGGCGCCGTCGATGTCGGTGACGAACCAGGCGGCGCTGGTGAACAGCCAGGCATCGACGCCGTACTCCACGAAGGTCGCGATAGCGAGGCGCGCCGCGTCAGCCGGAACCCGAACCTCCTCGATCACACTCAGATCGGGGTTCACGATCGCGCCGCCGTTGAAGGCGCCCAGCGGCGCCTTCAAGGCGAGCGGCTCCGTTAGCATCGCGAAGCCGACGGGCGGCCTACTCGAGACGAGCGATAAGCGCACGCCGGCGCGAGCGAGGTCGGCGGCGGCTTGGATGTTCTCGTCGGTCAGCCGCTTGTCAGCCGTGACCAGGGTGCCATCGACGTCGGAAACGAGCAACGCGATCCGCTCGCTCACAGCGGCAGCCACCTGCGCCCGTCGCGTGCCAGCAGATCGTCGGCCTCCTTCGGCCCCGCGCCCCCGGCCTCGTACCAGTGCACGGCGTCATGCCCGGCCGCCCAGGCATCGAGCACCGGCTGCACCACCTCCCAGCCCGCCTCGACGTTATCGGCGCGCTGGAACAGCGTCGCGTCGCCGATAAGGCAGTCGTAGATCAGCGTCTCGTATCCGGTCGAGGGCGCCGACTTGAAATAGTCAGAGTAGCGAAAGTTCATCTTCACGTCGGACAGCTTTACCTTGCGGCCCGGCTGCTTGGCCGAAAACTGCATCTGGATGCCCTCGTCGGGCTGGATGCGAAAGATCATCTTCGAGGATGAGAGATGGCCCTCGTCGATGTCCCTGAACAGCACGCCGGGTGCCTTCTTGAACTGGATCGCGATTTCGGTCTTGCGCGCGGTCATCCCCTTGCCGGTGCGGATGTAGAACGGCACGTCGGCCCAACGCCAGTTGTCGATCCACAACTTCAGCGCGATGTAGGTCTCGGTACGGCTCTTCGGGTCGACGTCGGGCGACTGACGGTAGGCCTGCATCGGCCTACCCTTGACCTCACCGAAGACGTATTGGCCGCGCACCGCGTTGCGCACCGCCTCCTCAGGGGACAGGCGGCGGATCGCCTCGATCACTTTCGCTTTTTCGGCACGGACCGCATCGGCGTCGAACGAGTTTGGCGCTTCCATCGTCATCATCGCGAGCAGCTGGAACATGTGGTTGGGCACCATGTCCCGCAGCGCGCCGGTATGATCGTAGAACTTGCCGCGCGTTTCCACGCCGACCGTCTCCGCGGCGGTGATCTGGATGTGGTCGATGTGATCGCGGTTCCAGATCGGCTCGAACATGAAGTTCGCGAAGCGCAGCACCATGATGTTCTGCACCGTCTCCTTGCCGAGGAAATGGTCGATGCGGAAGATCTGGTCCTCGTCGACAATTCTGAGGATCTGCTCGTCGAGCGCGCGCGCCGACTTGAGGTCGGTGCCGAACGGCTTCTCGATGATGATGCGGCGGAACTGGTCGTCGCCCTTCTTCGTGAGGCCGGCCTTGCCGAGCCCCTCCACGATCGGGCCGAAGAACTGTGGCGCCGTCGCGAGATAGAAGACGGCGTTCTTATGGGCTCGATCCTTCAGAAGCTCGTCGAGCTTGTGGCGGAGGTCGATGAACATGCCCTCTTCGGTCACGTCGCCGCGCAGGTGATGAATGCGCTCGCGCAGCCAGGACTGCGGAACTTCCTCGACCTTGTGGCGGCCGGCTTCTCCGTCCGAGGACTCGACGATCTCGGTCATCGATTTGAGGAGGTTGGTGCGGAACGTCTCCTGGTCGGGATCGCCGCGGTTGATGCCGAGGATGGTGAAATCCTCGTTGAGCAGCCCCTCATTGACGAGGTTGTAGATGGCCGGCATCAAGAGACGCTTGGTGAGATCGCCGGAGGCGCCGAAGATCACGAGGAGGCAGGGCGGCGCCACCGCCGTCCCTTTGGCCTTCGCCTTGAATGGCATCTCGTTCATCGGGGCCTCGCTGGCGCGGCTTCAGGACTTTTCGGTCGTGTTGTCGTTCAGCTCCAGGTGTCCGCCGAACTGAAATCGCATCGCGGAAAGTAGCTTCTCGCCATAGGTGTGCGTCTGACGGGAACGAAACCGCGCGTAGAGCGCGGCGGACAGGACCTCTGCCGGCACCGCCTCCTCGATTGCCGCTTCGACCGTCCAACGGCCCTCGCCGGAATCGGCGACGTTGCCGCTGTACTTGTCGAGGGAGACGTTCTCGGCGAGTGCGATCGCGGTGAGGTCCAGCAACCATGATGCCACGACGCTGCCGCGACGCCAGACTTCGGCGACGTCGGCGGTATTGAGTGTGAAGCGCTGGTCCTCCGGCAGGTCTTTCGAGGCCTTGTTTTTGATGATATCGAAGCCCTCGGCATAGGCCTGCATCATCCCGTACTCGATGCCGTTGTGGACCATCTTCACGAAGTGGCCGGAGCCGGCGGGCCCACAGTGCAGGTAGCCTTCCTCCGCGCGGGAATCGAAGTTCTCGCGGCCGCGGGTCGGCTCGATGTCGCCCTTGCCGGGTGCCAGCGCCTTGAGGATCGGGTCGATGCGCTCGACGGCCTCCTTGTCGCCGCCGATCATCATGCAATAGCCGCGCTCGAGACCCCACACGCCGCCGGATGTGCCGACGTCGATGTAGTGCAGGCCCTTCTTTTGCAGCTCCTGCGCCCGGCGGATGTCGTCCTTGTAGAAGGAATTGCCGCCGTCGATGATCGTGTCGCCTCTCTCCAAGTGCTCACCGAGGTCCTTCACCGTGTCCTCGGTAATCTTGCCGGACGGCAACATCACCCAGATCGAGCGCGGCGCCTTTAGCTTCTCGCGGAGATCATCGAGGCTCGAGGATCCGGTCATGCCCTCGCCCGAGAGCTTCGCCACCGCCTCCTTGCTGACGTCGAACACTACGATCTCGTGTCCGGCTCGCTGAAGCCGCCGCGCGATGTTGCCACCCATACGGCCCAAGCCGACGATGCCGAGCTGCATTTGTTCCCTCCATCGATATGTGCCGCCGAAGAGGCCGACCCTTAGGAAAGCTTGTTGATCTCGATCTGGTGGCGCGCCGTCTCCAGCACCTTGTCGGGCGTGAAACCGAACTTCTTGAGCAGGTCCTTGAGCGGCGCCGACGAGCCGAACGAATGCATGCCGATCACCTCGCCGGTGGCGCCGACATAGCGATCCCAGCCCATGGTCGCGGCCTGCTCGACCGAGACGCGGGCCTTGACCTCGGGGGGAATGACGCTGTTGCGGTAGGCGTCGTCCTGCTGCTCGAACAGCTCCCAGCATGGCATCGACACCACGCGGGCGCCGATGCCCTCCTTCTTCAGGGCCTCGTAGGCGCCAACGCAGAGCGACAGTTCCGTGCCGGTGCCCATCAGGATGACCTGGGGCTTGCCGTCTTCGGCATCGGCGAGGATGTAGGCGCCCTTCTCGACGCCGCGCGCCGGCTTATACTTGGAGCGATCGAGCGTCGGCATGTTCTGGCGGCTCAGCACCAACACCGCGGGATTGTGCTTGAGGTTGAGGACGACGCGGTAGCTCTCGGAGACCTCGTTGGCGTCGCCCGGGCGGAACACCAGCAGCCCCGGAATCGCCCGCAGGCTCGGCACCTGCTCGATGGGTTGATGGGTCGGCCCGTCCTCGCCGACGCCGATCGAATCGTGCGTGAAGACCGTGAAGTTGTGCAGGTCCATCAGTGCCGACAGCCGGATCGGCGGCCGCATGTAGTCGGAAAACACGAGGAAGGTCGAGCCGAAGGCGCGCAGGCCCGACACCGCCATGCCGTTGCTGATCGCGCCCATGCCGTGCTCGCGGATGCCGAAATGCATGTTCCGGCCATCCGGCTTGTCGCGCTCGAGCGAGGGCTGACCGTCGATATTCGTCTTCGTCGAGGGTGCGAGATCGGCCGAGCCGCCGATGAACCAGGGGCAGGCCGGCGCCACCGCGTTGATGACCTTGCCCGAGGCCGCGCGCGACGCCATGCCCTTCTCGTCGGCGTCGAACACCGGGAGCGCCTTCTCCCACCCGTCCGGCATGGTGCGGGCGAGGATGTGCTCGATCTCCTTGGCGAGGTCGGCATGCTCGGAGTGGTAGGCGGCAAAGGTCTTCTTCCACGCCTCGTTCAGCGCGGCGCCGCGGCGGCCGATCCCCTCGTCGAAATGCTCGCGCACGCCGTCCGGCACCAGAAATTGAGCATCCTCCGGCCAGCCGTAGGCCTTCTTGGCTCCCTTAATCTCGTCGACGCCGGGCGCATCCGAATGCGCCTTGTGGGTACCGGCCTTGGTCGGAAAGCCGTAGCCGATGATGGAGTGGACGATGATCATCGTTGGACGCTTGGTTTCATGCTGGAACGTCTCGAGCGCCTTCAGGAACGAATCGCTATCGTTGGCGTCGGTGAGGTGGATGACGTTCCAATGATAGGCTTCGAAACGCTTGCCGACGTCCTCGCTGAAGGCGAGTGGCGTGTCGCCTTCGATGGTGATCTTGTTGTCGTCGTAGACCCAGCAAAGGTTGGACAGCCCTAGGTGGCCGGCGAGCGAGGCAACCTCCGAGGCGACGCCTTCCATCAGGTCGCCGTCGGAGCAGAAGTTGTAGACATTATAGTCGAATATCGTGGCGCCCGGCTTGTTGTAGCGTGCGCCGAGCCAGCGCGACGCCGTCGCCATGCCGACGGAATTGCCGCAACCCTGGCCGAGCGGGCCGGTCGTCGTCTCGACGCCAACGGTGAACCCATACTCAGGATGGCCAGGCGTGCGGCTGTCGATCTGGCGGAACTTCTTGATGTCGTCAATCGTGACGGCCGCCTCGTTGCCGCCCGCCTTCGTCTTCACACCGGCGAGATGGATCAGCGAGTAGAGCAGCATCGACGCGTGTCCGACCGAGAGCACGAAACGGTCGCGGTTCGGCCATTGAGGGTCTCTCGGATCGTAGCGCAGCACCTTGTTCCAGAGCGTAAATCCGACCGGCGCCAGCGCCATCGGCGTGCCGGGGTGACCGCTCTCGGCCTTCTGCACGGCATCCATTGCGAGCGTGCGGATGGTGTTGATCGCGAGCTGATCCATCTGTCGCGCATCGGAAGTCGCGTCGATGTCTGACAATGCGGCCTGAGCCATGGCAATCTCCGGATCCGGTTCCTGGGTGACGCTTATCGTGAAACAAGCCGCCGCCGACCTCGCGCCGGAGTCGGTGGCAGCCGAAGCGAGAAACGAGCCGACTGCGTCGGCGAACGCAGCGAGGGGGTGGAGTTCGGCGCGACGGTTCCGTTGGCGCTAGCCTCTCTCGATGTCGAGCGGGATCTCTGCGGCGAGCTCGAAGCCTTCCGGCGAATATTTCGCCTCCACCTTGGCGCCGATCTGCTGCGAAAGCACGCGCGTGAGGATCATCGATCCGAAACCGTGGCGGGATGGCGGTGTCACGGGCGGCCCGTTCGACTCGATCCAGTGACAGCTGAGAATGCGCTTCTCCTTCGCCGGGACAATCGTCCACGTCACCGTGACCCGCCCTCTGGGCACGCTGAGCGCCCCGTGGCGGAACGCGTTGGTGGATAGCTCGTGGATCGTCATGCCGAGCGGCACGGCGAGCTGCGAGGGGAGCTCGACATCGGGACCTTCAAGCACGACGCGATCCTTGGCGCCCTCAGCGTAGGCCCCGACCTCCTGCCGCAGCAGGTTCAGGAACGAGACGAACTGCTGGATTTCCTCGGTGAGCAGGGAATGCGTGCGTGCGAGCGAGGAGATGCGGCCGCTGAACGCCCATTGGTAGTCCTCGATGGTCTCGGCCGTTCGCGCGGTCGAGTTCATCACGCCCTGCACGGTCGCAAGCGTGTTGCGCACGCGATGGTGCAGTTCGCGCACGAGGAGCGCCTGGGACTTCTCGGCCCGAACGTGATCGGTGATGTCGTTGCCGTCGACGAAAATGCCGACGACGCGCCCATCGTCGCCGAAGATCGGCTGGTAGACGAAGTTGAGGAAGAGCTCGATCGGCTCGTGCCCCGGCAGCCGCTGGAATTCGGCCTTCATTTCCCGCCCGACGAACGCCTCGCCGGATCGGTACACCTCGTCGAGCCGGGCGAAGAAGGCCTGGCCGTCCGCCTCCGGAATGGCCTCGCGGAAGGTGCGCCCGACCAGCTCCCGCGGACCGACCAGCGATACGAAGGCCTTGTTCGCCAGCTCGAAGCGGAAGTCGGACCCACGCAGCACGCACATGAAGCTCGGCGCCCGCATGAACAGGTTACGCAGCTGCGCGGTCTCGCGAAGCAGCGTCTTGTTGATCGCCTGGACGCGCTCGGCGCGTTCGAGGACGTCCTGTCCGATCGCCGCCGTGTCGAGCAAGTCCCGTTTGTCCCCGGCCTTGGACGGTTGGTGCTCCGGGCGCTGCCTTTGGACCGCCGTGATGTCCTGCGCGTTCTGCAGCACGTAGGCGACGCGATCGCCACGATCGCGGATCGGCCAGTGCGATACGCTCCAAAAGCGCTCCTCGATCGCCGCCTCGCCGCGAACGGGGATCGGGTAACGCAAAACAGGAAGGTGATCCGCCTCGCCGCGGTGAAACGCGCGCTGAAGCGAGCCCTTTAAGATGCGGGCGGTGATATCGGGGGCGGGGAAGGCATCGAAGATGTTGCGGCCGATCAAGCCTTCGCGGGTGCGCCCCATCGCGTCGAGGAACCGCTGGTTGATGTCGACGATCACGAGATCGGTGGCAATGAGCGCAAGCGGCGTGGGGACAACGTCGAAGACGGCCTTGAAATCGATGGTGTCGGTCGCAGCCACAAACTTCTCCTGCTACGCGAGGGCCGCGCGCCCGTTATGTCTTTTCGTAAGTGTCGCTGCTAGAAAGAAAGGCAAGCTGCCGCTAGGGTCCACCAACTGGGTGCCGAAACCGCTGCCTGCCGAACATTGTTCCAGCATGGCAGCCTGCGAAATGAGGGTCGGGTAAAACGCCACGATGATGTGTGATTCGCTAGTCAGATACCTCGCGCTGCTTTCCCTTCCATTGACCTTCGCCACCGGGGCCTTCGGCCAAGGCGCCGCGCCGCCTCCGCCCTCGGTCGGGGTAGTCAAGGCGGAGATGAAACCGGTGACGCAGATCAACGAATTCATCGGACGCATCGAGGCGATAGGCCGTGTCAATGTGGTCGCCCGCGTGACCGCTTACCTGGAGAAGGTCGATTTCGAGGACGGCGCGGAGGTCAAGAAGGGCGCTCTTCTCTACGAGCTGGAGCGACCCCCGTTCCAGGCCGATCTCGACGCCAAGAAGGCGGTCTCCGACCAGTATGCCGCCCAACTTGTCAACGCGAAGCTCGCGGAGGAGCGGGCATCGGCCCTGCTCAAGACCAATGCCGGCGCGCAGGCGACTGTCGATTCGGCGACCGCCTCGCAGAAAGCGCTCGCGGCCCAGCTGCTCGGCGCGAAGGCGAGCGTCGAGACCTCGCAGATCAACCTCAACTACACTCGCATCAGCGCGCCCATCGACGGCAAGCTCGGGCGCACCAGGATCACGCCCGGCAACGTCGTCTCTGGATCGAGCGGGACCCTGGTGTCGATCGTCAGCCAGGATCCGATGTACGTGACCTTCCCGGTCGCGGTGCGAACGTTGCTCCAGCTGAGCCAGACGTACGTGCCGAAAGGCGGCTTCAAGGCGGTGACGATCAAAATCAAGCTGCCGGACGGACGCATCTACGCGAACGCGGGCACGCTGTCCTTCGTCGACAACACGGTTCAGGCTTCGACCGACACGATCATCCTGCGCGGCACGATCCCGAACCCGGTGCTCGGCATGTCGACCGATTCGAGCAAGGTGCGCGAGCTGACGGACAACGAGTTCGTCACGGTGCTGCTCGAAGGCGTGCAGCCGGTCGAGATGCTGTCGATCCCTCGCGCGGCGATCCTGATGGATCAGCAGGGCGAGTACGTCTGGGTCATCGGTACCGACAACAAGGCCGAGCGTCGCACCGTGAAACTCGGCCAGTCGACACCCGCCGTGGCCTCTGTGGTCTCCGGCCTCAAGCCCGGCGAACTCGTGGTCGAGCAAGGCGTGCAGCGGGTGAAGGCCGGGATCACCGTGTCGCCGTCGCCAGCGACACCTCCGCCGACGGCCACCAATGCGACCCCATGAAGGTTGACGTCACGACCGCCCGCCGCCCCGCGATCCGACGCCTCCCCCGGTAAAGCCAAGGACCAGCAGGGACAAGATGTTCTCCTCGCTCTTCGTCGACCGACCGCGTCTCGCCATCGTGATCGCGATCATCATCACGATCGCCGGCGCTCTGGCGCTACAGGCGATCCCGCTGTCCCAGTTCCCCGACATCGTGCCGCCGCAGGTCCAGGTGACGGCCAACTATCCCGGTGCGTCGGCGTCGGTGGTCGAGGAGGCGGTGGCGCAGCCCATCGAGGCGCAGATGGTCGGCGTCGACAAGTCAATCTATATGAAGTCGGTATCGGCCAACGACGGCAGCTATACGCTCACCGTCTCGTTCGAGCTTGGCACCAATCCCGACATCGACACGGTCAACGTGAACAATCGCGTCCAGACCGCGCAGTCGCAGCTGCCGGCGCAGGTGACGCTGCAGGGCCTTACCGTGCGCAAGCGGTCCTCGGCCGTGCTGCAGTTCATGATGCTCTACTCGGACAACGGCAAGCAGGACCCGCTGTTCATCACGAACTACGCCGTCATCAACGTGCTCGACGAGATTTCCCGCACGCCCGGCGTCGGCCAGGCGCTGCTGTTCGGCAAGCTGAATTACTCGATGCGGATCTGGTTCGACACGCAGCGCCTCACCAGCCTCAATCTGGCACCGTCCGACATCACCAACGCCATCCAGGCGCAGAACAATCAGGCCGCGATCGGCCGGATCGGCGCCGAGCCGGTGCCGGCCAATCAGCAGTACCAGCTGAACCTGCAGACGACGGGACGCCTCGCCACCGCCGCCCAGTTCGGCGACATCGTGCTACGCGCCAATCCGGACGGGTCGAACCTCAAGATCAAGGACGTTGCGCGCGTCGAGCTCGGCGCGCAGAACGAGGACACCGAGAGCTCGCTGTCCGGCAAGCCGGCTGTGGCGATCGGCATCTACCTGTCGCCCGGCGCCAACGCGGTGTCGACCGCGACCGCGGTCAACAAGACCCTCGACAAGCTGAAGCTGCGCTTTCCCGAAGGCCTCAAGACCACCGTCGTCTACGACACGACGACCTTCGTGAAAGACACGATCGGCGAGGTTCTGCGCACGCTTGCCGAGGCCTTCGTCCTCGTCGTGGTCGTCGTCTTTCTATTTCTCGGCTCGCTGCGCGCGACCATCATCCCAGCCGTCGCCGTGCCGGTCAGCCTGATCGGCACCTTCGCGGTGCTGCTCTCGATCGGCTATTCCGCCAACACCGTGTCGCTGCTGGCGCTGGTGCTTGCCATCGGCATCGTCGTCGACGACGCGATCGTCGTCGTCGAGAACGTCGAGCGCGTGATGGAGGAGGAGCCCGAGCTCTCGGTCCGCGATGCCACCAAGAAGGCGATGAGCGAGATCACCGCGCCAATCGTCGCGATCTCGCTGGTGCTGCTGTCGGTGTTCGTGCCGATCGCCTTCATTCCCGGCGTTTCCGGTCAGCTCTTCCGGCAGTTCGCCGTGACGATCTCCGTCTCGATGCTGATCTCGGCACTCAACGCCTTGACGCTGTCGCCGGCGCTCTGCTCGATCTTCCTGAAGCATGGCGGCCCGCGACGCGGCATCATGGGCTACGTGATGCGCGGCATCGACAAGGCGCGCGACGGATTCGCGTGGGTTGTCGGCGGGCTGGTGCGGGCCGCCTTCGTCTCCGTGCTGGTCGTGCTGGGGATCGGGGCGGGCGTCTATTACCTGTCCTCGATCACGCCGACCGGCTTCTTGCCGGAGGAGGATCAGGGCGCTTTCTTCATGTCGATCCAGTTGCCGGACGGCGCCTCCGTGTCACGCACGAAGGCGGTGGTCCGCAGGGTCGAGGACCTGATGAAGACCTTTCCGCAGGTCGACAAGACGTTCGCCGTCATCGGCTTTTCCCTGCTCGACGCCGCCAACGAGGCCAACAACGGCTTCATGGTCGTCAAGCTGAAGCCGTTCGACCAGCGCACCGCGCCGGGCGACTCGGCCCAGGCGCTGATCCGCAAGGTCTTCGTCGAAGGCGCCAAAATCCGCGAGGCGAACATCATCGCCTTCAACCTGCCGCCGATCATCGGCCTCTCGACGTCCGGCGGCTTCGAGTATCAGCTCGAAGCTCTCGAAGGGCAGGACCCGGTGCAGAACGCCAGCGTCATGCAGGGCCTGCTCGCCGCCGCCAACGCCAACCCGATGCTGACGCGGGTGTTCTCGACCTACACCGCGACGACACCGTCGATCTTCCTCGACATCGATCGGGTCAAGGCGCAGGCGCTCGGCGTCAATATCAACTCGATCTTCGACACGCTGGGCGCCACGCTCGGCAGCCAATACATCAACAACTTCAACATTTTCGGCCGGGTGTGGCAGGTCAACATCGAGGGCGAGGCGAACGATCGGCGCCAAGTCGGCGACATCGACCGCATCTACGTTCGCAACGCGACCAACCAGATGGTGCCGATGGCCTCGCTGGCATCCACCCGCACCGTGCTCGGGCCGCAAGTCATCACCCGTTACAACAACTACCGCGCGATCTCGATACAGGGCTCGCCGGCCGCGGGCGTGTCGTCGGGCACGGCTCTCGAGCTGATGGCGCGGATCTCCGCCAAGACCCTGCCGGCCGGCTACAGCTACGAGTGGACCGGCACCGCCTACCAGGAGCACGAGGCCGGCTCGCAGACCGGCGTGATCCTGGCGCTCGCGCTGATGTTCGCATTCCTGTTCCTCGTCGCGCTCTACGAAAGCTGGATGATCCCGCTGCCGGTGCTGCTCAGCGTCTCGGTCGGCGTGTTCGGCTCCTTCGCGATGATCTTGTGGAGCGGTCTGGCCCTCGACCTCTATGCCCAGATCGGCCTCGTCGTGCTGATCGCGCTCGCCGCCAAGAACGCCATCCTGATCGTCGAATTCGCCAAGGAGGAGCGCGAGAAGGGCACCGGCATCGTCGAGGCCGCGGTGCTCGGCTCGCGGATGCGGTTCCGCGCGGTGATGATGACCTCGATCGCCTTCATCGCCGGCCTTTACCCCCTGGTGGTCGCGCACGGCGCGGCGCAGCTGTCGCGCCGCGGCGTCGGCACGCCCGTGTTCGGCGGCATGCTCGCCGCCTCGGCGCTCGGCATCTTCCTCATCCCGATGCTCTATGTGACGTTCCAGCGCGTGCGCGAGCACAGGTGGCGCAAGCCGCGGGCGATCAAGGATGGCAGCCACGACGGAGCTGGGGCGTGAGGCGCGGCTCGCCCTTCCCCCGCCTGCGGGAGAAGCTGGCCCTCGCGTCAGCGAGGGTCGGATGAGCGATCGTGTCGCCCGGGGCCGCTGCGCAAAGAGGGGGCGAGTTCCCTCTTCCGATCCGGCTTCGTCGGGCCACCTTCTCCCGCAAGCGGGAGAAGGAACGCGCCGGTTGGTGCTCGCCTTTCTTGCCGGTTTCGCCGTCACGCCGGCCTTCGCGTACTCGTCGGCCTTCGAAGCGTTTCTTCAGACCCTGTGGCCGGAGGCGCAGGCCAAGGGCGTCACGCGCGCGACCTTCGACGCCGCCGTCGCCGGGCTGACGCCGGACGGCGGCCTGCCGCGCTCGTCCGGCGGCCAGCCCGAGTTCGACAAGCCGCTGCAGACCTACTATCGCGAAGCGGTTTCGGCCGGCCGCATCGCGCAGGGTCGGGCGCTCGCCGCGAGCTATTCCGGCGCGCTCGGCGGCATCGAAAGCCGCTTCGGCGTTCCCGGCGAGATCTGCCTCGCAGCGTGGGGCATGGAAAGCGACTACGGCCGCTCGCGGGGCTCGCGCGACATCGTGCGCACGCTGGCGACGCTGGCCTACACGCGCGCCGACCGCCCGGCATTCCGCGACGAGTTCGTCGCCGCCTTGGTGATCCTCCAGCGCGGGGAGGTGCCGCGGGAGAGGCTGGTCGGCTCATGGGCCGGCGCGATGGGCGACCCGCAGTTCCTGCCGTCGGCCTACCTGAAATATGCCGTCAGCGCCTCCGGTGGCGTGCCGCCCGACATCTGGACCAACCCGGCCGACATCCTCGCCTCGATCGCGCGCTTTTTGCGCGCGGAAGGCTGGGCGCCCGGGCAGCCATGGGTCGAGGACATCGTTGTCCCCACGGGATTTGGCTTCCCGACGCTGCATGCGAGCGCGGGCGAATGGGCTGCTCTCGGCCTGCGCCGCGGCGACGGACGGCCGCCCGCAGGCGAGGGCGCCGCGGCGATGTTCCTGCCGTCGGGGGCGGACGGCCCGGCCTTCCTCCTGTTCCCGAACTACTTCGTCATCAAACAATACAACAATTCGGATTCCTATGCGCTCTCGCTCGGGTCGCTGGCGCGGCGGATCGCCGGGGCGTCGCCGCTGGCCACGCCGTGGCCGGCGCACCCGGTCAACCTGTCGCGCTCGGACAAGGCCTTCATCCAGGCCAAACTCGCCGAGAAGGGGCTGTACGACGGGCCGCACGACGGCAAGTTCGGCCCCAAGGCCCGCGATGCGATCCACGCCTACCAGGTCCAGGCAGGGCTCGCGCCGGCCGACGGCTTCGCGACAACCGCGGTCGTGAAGAGCCTCAAGGCCGGGCGCTAGCGCTAAGCTGACGCCGAACGGCGAGGGCCGCGCGTTCAGACCGGCTCAGGTCTTCGGCCCGTTGCTCAACCCTGGAGCGACCGGGCCGCCGATCTGCGGAACCGGCTTGCCGTCGACGCGCGGCGCGTTCCTGATCGCGTCGGTGTTCATCTCGAGGCAGGTCAGCACTTCGACGTAGCTCGGGCTCGGCTCGCGGCCCTGCTCGATGCAATCCTGCTTGTCCTTTGCCCGGAACGACGACCAGCGCTTGGCGAGCTCGGTCTTGGCGTTGGTCTCATCCTGCATGCAGCCCTTGAAGGCCTGATCGTTGCCGCTGCCGGTGCTGAACTTCTGGGCGTCGGTGCAGGAGCCTTTCACGTTCAGCTCCGGGACGCCGCCGCCCTGCCGGGAAGGCCGGGCTCGCGCCTCGGCCCCGTTCGCAGCAAGGCAGGCCGCCGCGGTCGCAAGGATCACGAATGTGCGCAGTGCCATGCCCAAGTCTCCGCTCGCCTTCGAACAATTTCGCCGTCGCGGACGGGTTCGACAAGGAAGCCGGCCGCCGCGGCGCAATCTAGCACACTTGTTGGCGTGCACCGGTCGACTTGCCCTCGCCGCCTTGCCTTGGCCGCACTCGCCTGTTTAGACCTCGCCGTCTTCAAAGGGGCAGCTCATGCGTGCGGCGTTGCGGTTCTCGGCGGTTTTCATTGGCATGTTGGCGCTGACCGCCGGGCCGGTGATGGCGGCGAGTTGCCGCGACCCGGGCGGCTTCCCCGCCTGGCTGCAAAAGATCAAGGCCGAGGCGATCGCGCAGGGCATCTCCGAACGCGCTGTCGACGAGGGGCTTGCCGGCGTTACCTTCGATCAGAGCGTGGTGCGGCGCGATCACGGGCAGGGCGTGTTCCGCCAAAGCTTCGAGCAGTTCTCGCAACGCATGGTTCCGCCGCGCATCGCCAGGGCCAAGTCGCTGGAGAAGCGCTACGCCGACGTGTTCCAGCGCATCGATCAGCAGTACGGCGTCTCGGCGCCGATCCTCCTGGCGATCTGGGGTCTCGAGACGGACTTCGGCTCGACGCACGGTAACTTCAAGACGATCCAATCGGTCGCGACCCTCGCCTACGACTGCCGCCGTTCCGAGATGTTCAAGGCGGAGCTTTTCGACGCGCTCCGCATGGTGCAGCGCGGCTCCTCGCCCAACATGCGCGGTGCCTGGGCCGGCGAGATCGGGCAGACCCAGTTCATGCCCTCGACCTTCATCAAATATGCCGCGGGCGGCAAGGATCTCGACCACAGCGTTAACGATGTGCTGGCCTCCACCGCGAACTTCCTGCGCGCCCACGGCTGGCGGCGGGGTGCCGGCTGGGCGCCCGGCCAGCCGAACTTCGCGGCGATCCAGGAGTGGAACAAGTCGTCGGTCTATTCGCGCACGATCGCCTATTTCGCAACCCGCCTCGCCGGCGGTTCGGAGGAAGGCTTCAGGAGTGGTGGCGATGAGGATGCGCCGCGCGCGAAGCGCACGCGCCGCAACGACGACATGGACCTGCAACAGGGCGGCGGCGGCCGCCCGGACGCGCTCGACGAGCAGTAGACGGCGGTGCCGTCCGCCAGGGCATAAAGCCCCGGGCGCGACCCTATCGTGATCGGGCTTCACGCCTCCGCGCCGATCGCGATCGCGCTGCTGATCCTCGCCGCCATCCTCGCCGGAGTGGGGTGAGGACGGCCGAGGGGTTAAGCGGTGCGCAAGCGCCTCCGAATCATTCTCTCACGCCGCCTTCGCTCGCAGCCCGGCCGCGACCGTATAGCTCGCCTGCGTCTTGGCCGCGATCTCGTCCGGCGTGACGCCGTCGGCGAGTTCGACCAGCACCATGTGGCCCTCGACCTTGTCGATCTCGAACACGCCGAGGTCCGAGATGACCATGTCGATCACGCCCGAGCCGGTAAGCGGCAGGGTGCAGCGGTGCAGCAGCTTCGGCTCGCCCTTGGCGGTGTGCTCCATCACCACGATGACGCGCTTGACGCCGGCGACGAGGTCCATCGCGCCGCCCATCCCTTTCACCATCTTGCCCGGGATCATCCAGTTGGCGAGGTCGCCGTTCTCCGCGACCTCCATCGCGCCGAGGATGGCGAGGTCGATGTGGCCGCCGCGGATCATCGCGAAGCTTTCCGCCGAGGAGAAAAAGCTCGTCGAGGGCAGCTCGGTCACCGTCTGCTTGCCGGCGTTGATGAGGTCGGGGTCCTCCTCGCCCTCGTAGGGGAAGGCGCCCATGCCGAGCATGCCGTTCTCGCTCTGCAGCTGCACGTGCATGCCGTCGGGGATGTAGTTCGACACCAGCGTCGGGATGCCGATGCCGAGGTTCACGTAAAACCCGTCCCGCAGTTCCTTCGCGGCGCGCGCCGCCATCTCATCGCGTGTCCAGGGCATGGGTCGCCTCCTCAGGCTGCTTTGGGACGGGTCGTGCGCTTCTCGATCGGCTTGTAACATTCGGGCACGTGGACGATGCGATGTACGAAGATGCCGGGCGTGTGGATCATGTCGCCGTCTAATTCGCCGTTCTCGACAAGATGCTCGACCTGGACGACCGTCGTCCGCCCCGCCGTCGCCATCACGGGATTGAAGTTGCGGGCGGTCTTGCGGAACACGAGATTGCCCCCGCGGTCCGACTTCCAGGCGTGGATCGACGAGACGTCGGCGCGCAGCCAGCTCTCCATCAGTAGGTTTCGCCGCCGAAGGTGCGGGTCTCCTTGCCTTCCTCGATCAGGGTGCCGACCCCGGTCCTGGTGAAAACGCCGCGATGCCGTCGCCGCCGGCGCGGATGCGCTCCGCCATCGTGCCTTGCGGATTCAATTCGAGCTCGAGCTCGCCGGAGAGGTACTGCTGGGCGAACAGCCTGTTCTCGCCGACGTAGGAGGCGGATCATCTTCCTGATCTGCCGCGTCTCGAGCAGGATGCCGAGGCCGGCACCGTCCGATCCCGCGTTGTTGGAGATCACCGTCAGGCCGCCGACGCCCGACCTGCGCAGGGCCTCGATAAGAATGGCCGGCACCCCGCAGAGGCCGACCCCCCGGACATGACGGTCATGCCATCCTTCAGAAGGTCGCAATGCGCTGCGTCGGCATCGGAATATATTTTGTCCATCGGCCGTCGATATCGCGTCTGTCGGCGGCCGTCGAGCGATCAGACGATCCGACGTTCGACCAGTGCCCGCTTCATGCAGGTCCAGAGACGATCGATTTGAGAGGCCGGTCGGCGTCGCCCAGAAGCTCCGGGTCCACGACCATGCGCCCGGCCACGAGGGCCCTCCCCTGGACGTAGTCACGCACCGCGTTCACGCAGTCGAGCGCGACCACACGCCGGTCCCGCAGGTAGACGAGCGAGAAGCCGCGCGGTCCGGGATCGCCCCTCACGACGATCCGATCGTATCCCATCGACAGCCCCACGGTCTGGAGCTTGAGATCGTACTGGTTCGACCAGAACCACGGAACGGCGTCATACGGGGAGGGATCGCCGACGATCGCACGCGCGACGACCATGGCCTGATCGACCGCATTCTGAACGGACTCGACGCGGATCTCGCCGTCGGGGCCGAACCTGTTGCGATGGGCGGCGCAATCACCGATCGCGTAGACGTCGGGCAGACTCGTCTGGCAGAGCCCGTCCACGCTGACGCCGCTGCGGCCCTCGGCACCCGCCGCGACAAGCGGCTGAACCGACGGCACGATGCCCACGCCGACGATCACCATGTCCGTTGCCAGGCGCGAACCGTCCTGGAACCTGACGCCGACGGCCCGGCCGGCAAAGTCCTCGAAGGCCGCCACCGTCGCGTCGAGGCGCAGGTCGACGCCGTGCGCCCTGTGCTCCGCCTCGTAGAAGCGGGACAACGGCTCGCCGGCCACGCGGGCGAGGACCCGGTCCTGGACCTCGATGACGGTGACCGCCTTCCCCATCGAACTCAGGACCGCCGCCGCCTCGAGCCCGATGTAGCCGCCGCCGACGACGGCGACCCGCTTCACCGCGGGCAGTTCGCTGCGCATCAAATCGACGTCGGCGCGAGTGCGGATGGTGTGCACGCCGGCCAGGTCGCCACCGTCGCACGACAACCTCCGGGCCGAACCGCCCGCGCACCAGACCAGCGTACCATAGCCCAACGTGTCGCCGCCGCCGGTGACGACGGTGTGCGATGCCGCGTCGACGCCGTCGATGCGCCGATCCAGCAACACCGCGATGCCCTTCTCGGACCAGTAGCCGGGCTTCCGCAGAAGCAGGGTCTCCGACGAACGGCCGCCGGCGAGGTAGTCCTTGGAGAGCGGCGGCCGCTCGTAGGGCAGGTGGCCCTCCTCGCCGATGAGCGCGATGGATCCCGCGTAGCCGAACTGCCGCAGCGAAACGGCGGCCTGGGCGCCTGCATGACCGGTCCCGACGATCAGGACGTCGTATCTATCCACCGTTCGCTCCCCTACGATTTCCGCATACGCAACCATGCGCTGCGGACGCTCGATCCGCCGGCGAGTCAAGAAGCCCCGCGCGCCGTCCCAGGGTCGCCGTCCCGCGGAAAGCGGTCATGACGAGCGGACCGCTCCACAGACATCCAGGGGCAGCCCCTTCAGCGCAGGCAGGCTTCTCTTCCGGTTCAGCAGGGGGCAACCATCCGCGCGTGATCGCGTTCGGGAATGTATTATTTCAGCAGGAGAATAGATAATGAAGGCTTCCCTGGCAATCGCGGTGGCGATCTGCAGCCTGGCTATTCCCCACGCCGCGGGGGCTCAATCGGCCGATACGCTGGCGGGTAGCGGCACCCATCCCAAAGGCGAAGGCCGCGGGCCCGATGGTCTGGGGCGTGCCCCAAGGGGCACCGTTGGCAATAGCGGCCCTTCGCGAGACGGCGTCGGTCCCGTCGGGGGGAACACCGCGATCCGAAGCGGTGTAGCGCGTTGACGCTCCGGGTCGCGCTCGCGCTCGGTGGCGTCACGCTGCTCAGTGTGCCGGCCTTCGCGAGCCCCATCGAACGGCAGGCGCAGGACCTCACTGTCCACGCCTTGAGACATGGCGACGACGTCATTCCGCGCCTCTACGACGCTCGCGGCATCTACTTCAGCCCTCCTGGGCGATACCAGCTGTCATCGCCCTACCACACGCTTTGCGGGCTTACGCTGACGACCGACTGCGCGAAAGAAAGCAGCTTCGGGCCATAGGGCTGTCGCTTCCCCAAGCTCGGCCTGCGGGAAGCGCCCCATGCTCGGGGCCGCTTCCCGCCGCAAAAGGCCAGGGCGGGCGCTGCCGGTCCCGGGCTGCCCGTTTCGACACTGGGCAGCAGGTGGCCTTCCTACCGTTCCGGTCATTGTCCGTTGCGGTCCGCTTCGGCGGATGTCTGCACCATCCGCCGAACGGTATAGAGCGCGGCTGCCACACCCATTAGCAGTGTGGCGCGACGGCTAGAATCCATTTGCAAAAAATATTTTAACGCCCTACGTCAATTTTCTGTCGTGCCGCGCCACCGTCTGTGGATCCGGTCAGGTCAGGGTCGAACGTGCGGGGCCGCACGGCGGCAGCCAATGAAAACGGCGGCGGAATAAGTTGTGCCATCGCCGATACTAAAGTTTAGAATCGCGCCTGTACTGTAAATTTGCTTCAAGCGTATGTCGTCATTCGCCGGGGGCGCCAGGACGGTTGGTAAGATCTTCAGTGATCGGCCTTCGCAACGGGGCTCAACGGGGGAACACTATGATAAAAAAAACAATACGCGCCTGCGCCGCGGCCATGGGAGCGCTCGTCGTGACATTGCCGGCGCCGACGTACGCCTACGAAACCGGATATCCGGGATTCCTCCTCGGCCCGGGCTCGTTCGTCAACTCGCCGGCGACGACCCCCCCTCCGGGCCTCTACGGTTCCATCATCTCGGATTTCGCCGGTCAAACCCTGCGGGGACCGGGCGCACCGATAGTTAACGGCAACCCGGTTCCCGCAAACGTGCTCGCCGGTCTGGAATTCCTGAGCTACGTCCCCGGCTTCAAGATCGGGGGCGGCGACTATTCGATCACGCTGGGACAGCAGGAATCGTACGTGAACATCGGTGCGCCGGTCAACAAGGTGAGCAGCGGCGTCCACAACACCAACATCACCAACTCGCTGGGGTTCAGGGTCACGGACAACCTGTTCGCCAAGATCCACCTGAGCGTCTTCATACCCGACGGGACCATCAGGGGAGCAAACGACCTCGGCAACATCGGCTTCCCGTTCTTCGGTTTCATCCCTCGGCTCACGACGACCTACTCCATGGGTCGTTTCACGTTCAACAACAATATCGACGGCGAATTCACGACGGCGAACCGGCTCACGGGCTACCAGAACGGCAACGTGTTGCGTGAAACCGCGAGCGTCACCGCAACCTTCGGTCGGCTGACGCTCGGGCCGGCCGTCGAATACATCGGACAGATCACGGGCGACAAGTCCACGGCGTTCTACAAGTACGCGATCAACACCAACCGCTACAACCAGCTGGCTCTGGGCGGCATCGTCGGCTACGATTTCGGTCCGGTCGCCGTCGCCGTGTACGGCCTCAACCAGGTCACCGCAAACGCGTCGGGCGGTACGCCGCGTTTCCCGGGCGGACCGGATTCCGCGACCACCACGGGTGGCTACAGCGTCATCGCGCAGATCAGCTTCAAATTCCCGGGCATCGGCGGCTTGGGTCAACCCGTGGACTTCGGCGCTCTCACGACGCCCGTAAGACACTGACGGCCGCCTCGTCCGGTAGAGGCGCGGTACTCTTCCCGGAGAACCTGCAGATTGACGCACGACCGCTTCATCTCGCGCGCCAGCGTCGTCCGATCCGGCGCGGCGCGGCGACGCACGCCGGGGATATAGCCGCGTTCGCGTACAGCCGCTGTTCGCGAACGTCATCCGTCAGATCCCGCGGCCAGCGGCCAGCTGAGACCGGCTTTCTTCGCTTGTTCCAGATGTCTTGAGCAGGCTGCGCATCCGGTTCTCCAGATCGCGTCGGATGCCAACGAGGCGTGAGCGGGCGACCAGTATGGAACGAACCTGTTGGCTCTGCTCGCTCTTGACGGTGACTTCGCGGAACCAGCCGGGGCGCACGAGATCCGCGAGACCGCGAGCATCGTTCTCGTCGCTCTTTTCCCGCGACCGGTCACCAGCCGCCGAGCGCAGGTCCAAACACCTTGTTGCGGGGGGACAACGGCAGCTCGACGCCCTTGGCCGTCGCACCGGTTCGCTCGCAGCGATGCCGGCCCGCAGCGGCGCTGCCGATCGCGATCCGTCGGCAGCGGGACCCCCTACACGTCCGAACCTCCAGAACGCCCGATGCGCCGCCAGCCACCGATCCGGAGGTCAAGCGCAAACCCGCATCCACGTCGTCGAGCTTCCTCGTCCGCATGCCCACAACCGACCTTGCGACGGCGCGGCCGGCCGACCGCGTACCGGTCGCCGGCGGAAGCCTCACTCCGAAACGCCCCAGGCCACGGTCAGGAAATCGAACCCGAACGAGGTCCGCCAGGCCGTCATCTCGTCGAGCCCCCACCGCTTCGGCTTCTGCGGCAGATCCGGGTGCCACGGGCGCGGTTCGAAACTGTCCAGATCGGGCAGGTACACGTCCATGTCGGCATAGAACTCGACGAGCACGTCGTCCGCGCCCGAATGATAGGTCGCAAGGTTGTGACCCGCCGTATGGCGCGACGGCCCCCATAGAAGCGGACGCCCGTGGCGTGCGAGCAGGTCCGAGGCCTCGGCCTGGTGATCCCGGCTCCGCATCTCGAAGGCGAGGTGGTGCAGCGCGACGACCGGCGCCTCGATGACATTGATGGCGTGGTGGTCGCGATTGCAGGTGACGAACGTCACGCGGTCCTCGAACCAGTCGGTGGTCCAGAACCCCACCACCCGCACCAGGAAGTCGAGGATGCCGCGCGCATCCGGCGACATGATGGCCACGTGACCGAGGCGATGCGGAACGACGCCACGGGAGCCGAAGCCCGGCGCCGGCTGCTCGATCGACTGGAAGAACTGGAACCGGTGGCCGCCGACGGCCACCTCAAGCATCTGGGAAACGCCGGGCTTCCTGTCGGTCGTTTCCTCATATGCGAGACCCGCGTCACGCAAGCGGGCCGCCACGTCCTTCAACGAGACCTCCTTCGTCAACTGCAGGCCTATACTCAGCAGCTTCGGCCGCGGCGCCTGGAAAAGCGCGACGTTGTGGTGATCGAGGCCAAGACTGAGATACGAACTGCCCTCCGTGCTTTCGACGACCGTCGCACCTATCACGTCGCGATAGTAGGCGGTCGCTTCCGACAACGAGGGCGTGGCGAGATCGACGTAGGCGACCCTGAACACATCGGGCATCACTGATCCTTGCTTTCCCTGATCCTCGCCGACCGCCGAAGCGCCGTCCGCCGATGCCGGAACCGTCCGTCGGCTGCCTGAGAGGACATCCGCGCGGCGACAAGCTCCGTTCTCCGTTTGATAAAATATACGATCCGCCAGAAAGTATCGTCAATCCGCTCTAATGCACGATTGACGGGATCGTCACGACCGTTACCCGGTCCTGCGGGTCGGCGGCCTTCCGCCTGCATGCCGTTCCGCTTCGGATCGTTCCGAAGCTCGGGAGGGTCGCGGCGAGGGGAAAGCACGAAGCGCTCGCGCGTGCCGTCACTGCACGACATCCGAACAAGAGGCACGCCATGTCTGAGACCGTCGACCGGAGATTGTCCCTGCTGCACGCGCCGATGAGCCGCGCGCAGATCGCCGCCGTGATAATGACGGTCCTCCTTTCGGCCCTGGACGGGTACGACGTCCTTTCGGTCACGTTCGCGGCGCCGGCGATCTCGCAGAGCTGGGGGATCGGCAGGGCCGCGCTCGGCCTCGTGCTGGCGTCCGGCCTGGCCGGCATGGCGTTCGGTTCGCTGGCCCTCGCTCCCCTCGCCGACGTGATCGGCCGTCGGCGCATCGTGCTCTGCGGCCTGGGACTCATGGTGGCCGGTTCGCTTCTGTCCGCCGTCTCCCGCAACGTCGCCGAACTGGCCGCATGGCGCGTCCTGACCGGCGTAGGGATCGGGGTGATGGTCGCCGTCATCACACCCCTGGCCGCCGAATTCGCCAACACGCGATGGCGCTCATTCGCGGTGTCGGCGATGGCGGTCGGGTATCCGGTCGGCGGCGTGCTCGGCGGCGTTACGGCCTCGGCCCTGCTGCAGCGAACCGGCTGGCAAGGCGTGTTCGTCGCCGGCGCCGCAGCGGGCGTGCTGCTCGTGCCTGCCGTCCTGGTGTGGCTGCCCGAGCCTCCGGCCTTCCTCCTCGCGCGGCGGCGGCCGGACACCCTGTCCAGGGTCAACGCGTTCCTGACGCGGTGCGGGCGGCCGACGATCGACGCCCTCCCGCCTATGGAGACGCGGAAGGCGACGTCCTATCGCGGGCTGTTCGCGAACGGGCTTGCCGGTACCACGCTCCGCATCACGATCGTCAACCTGCTTTACGTGATGTCCGGATATTACTTCCTCAGCTGGCTGCCCCAACTCGTCGCGGATGCGGGGTTCCCGCCGGCGTCGGCCAGCCTCGTGTCCGCAGCGGCGAACCTAGCCGGCGCCGTTGGCGGGCTCGTTCTCGGTTGGGTCGCGACCCGCTTCGGGCCCACCCTTCCGTCGGCTGGAGCCATGATCGGATTCGCCGCGGCGATGATCGCGCTAGGCCTGGCTCCCGCGTCCCTTGCGACGCTCACCGTCGCCGCCGCCTGCTGCGGCTTCTTCCTCATCGCCGGGATCTCCTGCCTCTACGCGGCACTGACGATGGCGTTCGACGCTCCCTCGCGCGCCTCCGGCGCCGGCTTCGTGATCGGCATAGGCCGCATCGGAAGCGCCTTGGGACCGTACGCCGCCGGATGGATGTTCGCATCCGGGCTCGCAAGAAGCGAGGTCACGCTCACCTTCGCGGTGCTGGCCGGGCTTGCCGGCCTGCTCATGATGTCGGGACGATTACGCGAAGACGACCTCGGACGCATGAAGACGACGTAGCGCAACGCGGCCTTCGGGTCGGCCGAGACCTCCGCGGCCTCGGCGAGCCGCGTCTCCGCGGTTCGCCGAGCAGGCAGCCTTTCAAACTCAGCGAGCGCACACGCTGACGAGCGCGAAGCCGCACGTGGTGCTTTCGGTCGTATAGCCGTTGTCGTAAGGATGACGCCTGTCGACCGAACCCCTGTCCGTCAACGCGTAGGCGTTCTCGAAACGCTGTGACAGACCGCGGTCCGTGCCGAGAGCGGTCTGCGCCTGAGCCGCAAACGAAGCCGCGCCGCAGAAAAGGAAGGCCGCCGCGACGGCCAATTTGCCAAGGTTCTTCATTGTCTATGCCTTTCGATGTATGCCGACCTGGACGAACGACTGAGTTCTTTCGCTTGACGGCTTGAATGCAAGATGCACTCGCCCTTCCAAATTGATAATCGGAGAAATTGCGGAAGGATCATTCGCCATCGGCGCATAATTCGTGTTCGCCCTCATTCTCATCCTGGGGGCGTTGCGATCGGCGAAGGCGCACTCCATTCGCGGCACGCCTGCCGCCAGAGGGTACTGGCATCGAAGCTCGGCTTCGCAACACCCCGAGTGCCATGACCCTAGAACAGCTCCGAGTCTTCGTCGCCGTCGCCGAGCGCCAGCACGTCACGCGGGCGGCAGAAGCGCTGAACCTGGCGCAGTCGGCGGTCAGCGCCGCGATCGCCGCGCTGGAGGGCCGTCACGGCGCCAAGCTCTTCAGCCGGGTCGGCCGCGGCATCGAGCTGACCGAAGCCGGACGCCTGTTCCTGGGTGAGGCCAAGGCGGTGCTCGCCCGGGCGCAATCCGCGGAACTCGTGCTCGCCGAACTCGCCGGGCTCAGGCGCGGCACGCTCAGCCTCCAGGCCAGCCAGACCATCGCGAGCTACTGGTTGCCGCGCCGCCTCGTGGATTATCGGCGCGCGCATCCCCTGATCGACGTGCGCATGGCGATCGGCAACACCGCGCAGGTCGCAAGCGCGGTTCGCGACGGCCTCGCCGATCTCGGCTTCGTCGAGGGCGAGATCGACGAGCCCACGCTGACCAGCATCGAGGTCGCCAGCGATCAGCTCATCGTCGTGGTCGGCCAGGAGCACTCCTGGGCCGCGCGGTCCCGCATCGAGCCAGGCGACATCCTCGAGACCGACTGGGTGCTACGGGAGCCGGGCTCAGGTACGCGCTCGGTGTTCGAAAGCGCGCTGCTGACGCTCGGCGTCGCGGTCCAGGACCTCCGGATCTCGATGGAGCTGCCGAGCAACGAGGCGGTGCGCGCCGCGGTGGAGGCCGGCATGGGCGCGACCGCGATCTCCGCCTCGGCCGCCGTCGGCAGCCTCGAGGCGGAACTGTTGCACCAGGTCGCGTTCGACCTGCCGACGCGTCGGTTCACGGCGATCTTCCACAAGGAGCGCCACCGCAGCGCCGCCGCCACCGCTCTGCTCGCCGAGGTCGGCGCCGGCAAGCTTCGAGGCGGAACGTCTGCGCGCCGCCCGTAAAAGGCGGCGCGGCCTCCCAGCAGGCTAGTTGCGGCTGGCGAGGCCGGCGACCGGGCCGCCCGTCGCGGTGCCGCAGGAGCGGGCGCCAGTGCCATAGGAGATGCCGCGGCAGCGACCGCCCGGCACGCGCATCGCCGCCGCCTGCTGGTAGCTCCAGGTCCAGTGCGCGGTGATCGGTCCGGCGGGAGCGGCGAACGACGGCGCGCTGCATGGGGCGAGCGTCGCGAGAGCGCCGGCGGCAATGAGGATCGTCTTCATGGTCGTGTTCTCCTTGGCGTCCCGATCGAACGCCGTGTCCAGACCATGCGCGCAGGAAGCATCGTGATCCAACAGTGTCACGCGATCGATCTGACACGAAACCGAGATCGAAGGATCATCTCAGCGTCTGTCGAACGTTCGAAGCCGAAGCGCGCTCTTGATCGACTGTCGTGATCAAATCGATTATCAGGCGCGCTTGGTCAGGCGACGTCCGTCGCGCCATCTACGTTCCGCGAGACATCGGGATGAGGATGACATGGTCCAGTTCAAACAGCGCAGGTCGGCTTTGCAGGCGATGGGATTCGGGCTCGCGGCACTCGGCGGCGCCGCCCTGGTCGCACGGGCGGAGGCCGCGCCCTCGACCGGCGCGCCGGTCCTTCCTGAGGGCGCAGGCTCACTGAGAATGCTGATGGAGCGCCTCGAGAAGGCGCCTCGGCGGCGCGACTACAAGACGGTGCCGATGATCCTCGACGAGAAGGACCAGTGGGACCACGAGGCGCTCGCCGAAGTGATGGCCTACAAGCCAGTGCCCAAGCAGGTCTGGGACAATACCGAGATCGCCAGCCCCTGGCTCAACCTCATGCGCAACTCGCTGAACGCGCAGATCTGGTCGTTCAAGCACCCCGACTTTCTCGCCGTGTCGCTGACGCACGGCTCGGCCCACCTCGCCCTCTACGACGAGGCCGCCTGGGACAAGTACCAGCTGACCAGGCTCGCGGGCGACAAGTTCAAGAGCAACACCCTGATCGTGGAGAAGAAGGCCGCCTCCGCCGACCCGCAGAACTACGAGGACCCGAAGGGCGTGTTCTCGCCGGCCGACAATTCGATCCCGATGCTGATGCGGCGCGGAGTCGTCTTCATGTCCTGCCACAACGCGATCTGGGAGCAGGCCGGCAAGCTGATCGAGTTTGGCATCAATCCCGACAAGCTGAGCCAGGAGCAGGTCGCCGCCGACCTGTCGAACCACCTGCTGCCGGGCGTCGTGCTGACGCCGGGCGCCGTCGCCACCATCCCCGAGCTGCAGCAGGTCGGCTTCCACTACATCAAGTAAGGACAGCGAAGATGCGAAGGACCTACGACCGCGCGCTCCTCGCGAGCGCCGCGCTGCTGCTGTTGACGGCGCCGGCATTCGCCGCCTCCGAGGGCGTCGCAGAGACAACCGGCAAGGCCATGCCGCCGGCCTACAAGGAAAGCCTCTTCCCGCCTTGGCAGCACGGCGCCAACAACGACGCGGAAAAGCGCGGCCTTGAGTTCACCGTCCCGGACGTCGACGACATGGCCGACTTTCACGGCAGCCTCGACGACCCCAAGCTCGTGCTCTACGTCGGCGGCAACTACTTCTTCGCGATGGCGCCGCTGGTGAAGACGTTCGAGCGCGAGCACCCCGAGTACAAGGGCAAGCTGTTTTGGGAAACGATCCCGCCGGGACTGCTCGTGAAGCAGATGGAGGCCGGGGGTACCATCACATCGGGCAACATGACCTTCACGGTGAAGCCAGACGTCTACTTCGCCGGCTACAAGAAAGTGCAGGAGCTGGTCGAGGACGGCAAGCTCGAAGCTCCGGCCGTGCCTTATGCCACCAACACGCTGACGATCATGGTGCCGGCCGGCAACCCGGCGCATGTCGAGGGTCTCTCCGACCTCGGCAAGCCGGGCATCAGGCTCGCCATGCCCAACCCCGCCTTCGAAGGCATCGTCCGCCAGATCAAGGCGAGCCTGACGAAGACCGGCGGCGAGACGTTGGCCAACGCTGTCTACGACGCCAAGGTGAAGGACGGCTCGACCGTCCTGACCCACATCCATCACCGCCAGACGCCCCTGTTCCTGATGCAGGGCATCGCCGAAGCTGGGGTGACCTGGCAGTCGGAGGCGATCTTCCAGGAGCAGGCCGGGCACCCGATCGCGCACGTGGACATCCCGGCCAAGGACAACGCCACGGCGATCTACGGCGGCGCGATGGTCAAGGGCGCGGCGCATCCGGAGGCGGCCAAGGCCTGGCTCGCCTTCATCGTCTCGCCGGCGGCGCTGAAGATCTTCGAGAGCTACGGGTTCAAGCCGTACCAGCCCGAGCGATCGTCGGCGGACGCCCGGTAGAGGGAGCCTGCTTCGCGCCACGCGTCTCCAGCCGACATGCGGGCCGTCGACGGCTCTGTCGCCACACTCGATCCGAACAAGGAGCCAATCCATGAGGACAGTCGTCGTCGGCACGACCGTTGCCGCACTCGCGATGGTCGCATTTGGTCGGCATCGGGACGTCGCATCCGCCGCCCCGGCACCCGCTACCTTCGAGCCGCCGGCCGAATCCGCGATACCGTCGGACAAGTTCGGCGACGAGGTCCGTCTCGGCGAGCAAATCTTCCGCGATACGGCCGCCCATGCCGGCAAGTACGTCGGCAACGACCTGCGCTGCAGCAACTGCCATCTCGACGCCGGCCGCCTTGCCGGATCGGCGCCGATGTGGGCGGCCTACGTGTCCTACCCGGCCTATCGCAAGAAGAACGACCAGGTGAACTCGTTCCAGCAGCGCCTGCAGGGGTGCTTTCGCTACAGCATGAACGGCAAGGTGCCGCCGCTGGGCGACCCCGTGCTCGTCGCGCTCGAGAGCTATTCCTATTTCCTGGCGAAAGGCCTGCCGACAGGCGAGACACCAGCTGGCCGCGGCTTCCCCGAGCTCCCGAAGCCGGCCATGGCGCCGAACTACGATCGCGGCGCCGGCGTTTACGTGCAGAACTGCGCCGCCTGTCACGGCGCCGGCGGTATCGGGCAGAAGTCGGACGGCAAGGTGGTGTTTCCGCCGCTGTGGGGCGCGCGCTCGTACAACTGGGGAGCCGGCATGGCCTCGGTCAAGAACGCCGCCGCGTTCATCCGGGCCAATATGCCGCTCGGCCTCGCCGGCTCGCTGACGCCGCAGCAGGCCTGGGACGTCGCATCCTATGTCGACAGCCAAGTGCGCCCGCAGGATCCTCGGTTCACGGGCGACGTCGCGAAGACGCGCGCAACGTTCCACGACACACCATTCTCGATGTACGGCCAGACCGTGAACGGCAAGGTCCTCGGCGATCCGGCGCTGACACCCGCGGCCGGCACCGTTCCCGAGGTGGCGGACGGGAAATGAGCGACCCTCACGATGCGCCCCGCACGACCCGCGTCGTCGATTCGCTTGGGAGCGATGCGATCCGACCCGTAGGCACATAGGTCGTCGCGGGCTTCCTCGTGCTCTCGATCGTGGTGATCTGGACACTGGTCGCGCTCGTCTTCGCTGACCGCGATGAGCGGCACATCTCCCGAGTCCCCGTTCGAAGACGCCTTCCATCATTCGGCCGAGCGTCACGAGCGCGTAGACCGCGTCGCCTTTGGCGGCATGGGTGAGCGCCCATTCGGCGATCTTCTCGTTGAGAAGCGTGATCGTCACTCAATCGGTGTCCTCGCGTCTCATGCCCTTTCCGTCGGTCCAGACGCGGTCCGTCGCGACCGAAGCTTTGCGGCCTTCGCGAAGGCTTTCGGGACCTGTCCGACGCGGCCACGAAGAATAAAGAGATTGGTGCCGATGCGTTCAGCGGCGTCACGCGCGAACCGTCAAGCCCGGGACGCCGCCAAGATGGGCGAGACGAGGAGGATCCGCGTCGTCCGCCAGATGTGGTGCGAGATCAAGCCGCAGCAGTGGTCGGCGTTGCGATCCATCGTCGCCTCGACGAGGGCCTTGTGTTCGGCGTCCGCATCGCGCTCGCCCGTCCGGTAGGGGTAGGAAAGGCGGCGGTAGCGTTCGGACTGGGCGTAGAGCGCACCGCGGATCCGCAGCAAAGACGGGCTGGCGCATGCCGCCACGAGGGCGAGATGGAAGGCGCCGTGCGCGGACGCCCACCCCTCGTCGACCACGCCGGGTTCCGAGGCCTTGCCCACGTGCAGACTGTGCAGGCGGTGGTAGGCGGCAACGATGCCGCTCTCCCATTCCACACCGCCGCTCTCGACCGCGGCGCGGAGGCAGAGCTGCTCTACCGACACGCGCGTCTTCGTGAGATCCACGAGTTCCGCCTCGGACACCGGGGCCACGGTGTAGCCCTTCTGAGCTTCGGAGAGGACCATGCCCTCGGCCGAGAGCCGGGACAGCGCCTCGCGGACCGCACCGCCGCTGACCTCGAGGCGGGCGGCGATCTCGTTGATCCTGATCTTCTCGCCTGGCTTGAGACGGCAGGCGACGATCTCGATTTGGAGCCGGTCGAACACCTGATCGGCCTGGGTCGGCGCGGGGGCAACGGACGCTCTGACGCTCATCGCCGCCGATCCCGGCGACGCCACCGCGCGCGCCTCGCCTCAAACCCCGCCTGGTGCTCGAACGTCAATGCCACCCGCCCCTATCCGACATCTGAGCACTTGAGACAATTCCCGCCGCAAAGACAACGTGGAAACGTCGCCTTCGGGACGCCGTCGACAGGTGCGTGGGACCCTACCGTCGGCGTCTAGACCGTTCCACGCGGTTCTGACGAAAGACAGGGGTCGATATCGCGACTGGAGCGTAACGCCCGGTAAAAAAATATATATATCGGCTTCGCTATATATCGGCTCCGTATGGTCTCGGGCGATACGGGGTGGCAGCGGAGCTACTCCCCATGCAAAGGACGGCAAATGCTGAGCGGTTCGCCGGTCACCGGTTTCTATGAGGAGGACCTGTTCTCGCGATCGGCGCTGGACGAGCCGTTCGGGCACTACCGCAAACTACGCGAGCTCGGTCCGGTCGTGCGCCTGCGCGATCCCGACGTCTACGCGCTGTCGCGCTACGACGACGTGCGCGCGGCGCTCCAGGCTCCGGACGTCCTCCTGTCGGGCGACGGCGTCGGCTTCAACGACGCCATCAACCGGCCAGGCGCCCCGAACATCATCATGTCGGACGGCGACCAGCACCGGCGGCTGCGGGCAGAGGTGGTGCGGCCCATCCTGCCCGCACAGCTCAAGCAGCACAGGTCCTTCCTGAAGCAGATGGTTGGCGAACGGATCGGGGCGCTGGTCAACCGCGGTCCCTTCGACGCCATGACCGAAATCGCCCAGTTTCTGCCGCTGGCGGCCATCAGCAAGCTGGTCGGCCTGCCAGAGGAGGGCAGGGCTTCGATGCTCGAGTGGGCGGCCGCCGTCTTCAACGCCATCGGGCCGTCGCGTCCGGGATCGGAACGGGACTTCGAGGTCGCCGCAGGCGCGCGCGCGTACTTGGCCGCCGTGGAGTGGACGAGCATGCGCGAAGGCGGATGGGCGCGCGGCCTCTTCGACGCCGTCGCGGCAGGCCGCCTGAGCGAGCCCGAAGCACGCGGGGCGATGAGCGCCTACGTGCTGCCGAGCCTCGACACGACGATCCTCGCCAAAGGGCATCTCCTGAACCTGCTGGGCCGCGATCCAGCCAGCTGGCGCATGCTGAAGGACGATCCCTCGCTGATCGGGGCGGCCGTCCTGGAGAGCGTGCGCCACAGCTCCGTCATCCGGTGGTTCTCGCGGATCGCCGGCGCCGACTACCGCGTCGGCGACGACGTCATCCCCAAGGGCGCGCGCGTCATGCTCATCTACGGCTCCGCGAACCGCGACGAACGCAGATACCCGGATGCCGACCGCTTCGACATGACGCGCGATGCCAGGGCGCACCTTGCCTGGGGAAGCGGCCCGCACATGTGCGTCGGCATGCATCTCGCCAAGATGGAGATGGAGGTGATGGTCGAAGCCCTGCTCGAGCGGTGCGAGGATATCCACGTCGGGGAACCGGAACCACTCGGCAACCGGGGCCTCTACGGCTTCAGCCGTTTGCCGATCGAACTCCGGTCCGGAGCCTAGTTCCACTGAGCGAGGCTCCGCGGCCTTTCGGCGGAAGCCGCCTCAGACGATGCCGTTGCGTCCCTCATGCAAGTGCGGCAGGCCGCGCTGATCGATGCGGTGCGGCAGGTCGAACAAGGCGTAGACAAACGCCCTGGTTGCGCTCGGCAGTGCCGTTGAGCTTCAGGCTCTTCGGCGGCAGCACCATAGAGCGCGAGGCCCTTGTCCACGCAGGCCTGCTCAAAGGCGGCTTGGACTTCGAGCCGCCGTCGACCTGGATGCGTTCGATCGCGAACGGGCGTCGGCGATCAGCTTGTCGAGGAGCTTTGCCGCCGCCGTCGCGGTCGCGCGGGTGGCGACGTGCCCCGTCGTCCATTTGGCGACGGGATGGCAGGCGATGGTAGTGCCTCAAACTGAGATGCTACCACAATTTCGTGATTGTTGACTTTGCAGCAGGAAGACACGATCTTTTCCGTTGGTCCATTGTAATGCGGCGAAGCACTCGTCGGCAGCTTGGATCGGTCAACAAATCCAGGAGATCACCATTCGCCGTCCCATGAAAGCCCCGCCGGTCCCGCAGAAAGACGGACCGCGCACCAACAAGGAGATCAGAGCCAGGGAAGTCCAACTCATCGATGCCGAGGGCGCGAACCGCGGCATCACTGAAACGGTCGCCGCAATGGAGATCGCGGAAGAAGCCGGCATGGACCTCGTGGAGATCGTGCCAAACGCAAATCCGCCGGTTTGCAAGATCCTCGATTACGGCAAATTCCGGTTTCTCGAGCAGAAGAAATCCGCCGAGGCCCGCAAGCGGCAGAAGATCGTCGAGATCAAGGAGATCAAGCTCCGCCCCGGCATCGACGACCACGACTACGATACCAAGATGAAGGCGGTGCGCCGTTTCTTCGAGGAGGGCGACAAGGTCAAGGTGACCCTTCGCTTCCGCGGACGCGAAATGGCCCACCAGGACATCGGTTTCCGGCTGCTCGAGCGTGTGAAGATGGAAAATGGCACGCTGGCCAAGGTCGAGGCCGAGCCTTCAATGGAAGGCCGCCAGATGGTGATGGTGCTGGCGCCCAGATAGGCTGGCCTCATTCCCCGATCGCGATGCGCGCCGCTCTAGAGCGGCGTTTTTCATCCGGCGTCCCGCGATGGCTGGAGTCGGGCCGGTTATTTGGCCCTGAGGCCTCGGCGGCGACGGAACGACGACCCCTCCCGACCCTTCGTCGCAGACGCTCTACGCGGGCGCGCCGAACGGCTTAACCACGACGAGGATGACGATGCCGATGAGAAGCACCGTCGGCACTTCGTTCATGATCCGGAAGAACATGGAACTGCGCGTGCTACGACCGCTCGCGAGACGCTTGCGTTCGGCTGCGAGGTACCCGTGTATGCCGGTCAGGATCACGACGAGCAGAAGCTTCCCGTGCAGCCAAGGCCATCGGAACCAGCCGCCTTCGTAGGCGAGCAGCAGGCCGCTGGCCCAGGCCACGATCAGCGCGGGCAGCATGATCGCCTTTTGCAGGCGACGCTCCATCACCTCGAAGGTGTTGGCCATCGGCGTCCCGAGGCCCGCCTCGACGTGGTAGACGTAGAGCCGCGGCAGATAAAGCATCCCGACCATCCAGGCGATGATCGACAGGACGTGCAGCGCCTTGAGCCACAGGTAGGCCATTCGATCCCCTAGGATGCGTCGCGGCGCACGAGTTCCACGAGCCGGTCGACGTGAGCTAGCGGGGTTTCCGGCAAAATGCCATGACCGAGATTGAAGATATACGGCCTGCGGCGAAAGGCGGCGAGAATACGTCCGACAGCCGCGTCTAGCGCCTGGCCGCCGGCGATCAGAGCCAACGGATCGAGGTTGCCTTGCAGGACGGTCGAGGCAGGCAACGTTCGAGCCGCCCAGTGCGGATCGACAGCGGTGTCGAGGCCGAGCGCATCGGCATCGGTGAGGTTCTTGAGTTCGCCGACGCGTGAACCGGCACCGCGGGCGAAGACGATGATCGGCATGGCCGGGTGCGACGCGCGCAGGCCGGCAACGATCGCCGCGACCGGCGTCACGCACCACCGCTCGAACTCGCCTGCAGGAAGCACGCCGGCCCAGGTGTCGAAGATCTGGATGGCGTCGACTCCGGCCTCGATCTGACGACGAAGGTAGGCGAGCGAGGCCTCGACGAGCTTGTCGACGAGGCGCTGGAACACGGTCGGTTGGCGATAGGCGAAAAGCCGTGCCGGCGCCTGGTCCGGTGTGCCCCGGCCGGCGATCATGTAGCTCGCGACTGTCCAGGGCGCGCCGCAAAACCCGATCAGAGGCGTGCCACGCGGCAGATCCTGCTTGAGCCTGGCGACCGTCTCGAACACCGGTGCGAGATGATTCAGGTCGATCTCGTCGCGCAGCGCATCAATCCCGGTTGCATCGCCAATCGGCGGGAGACGCGGACCCTCGCCGGCCTCGAAGCTCACCGTCTGACCGAGGGCGTCCGGTACCACCAGGATGTCCGAGAATAGGATTGCCGCATCGAAACCGTAGCGGCGGATCGGCTGCAACGTCGCCTCCACCGTCGTCGTCGGATTGTAGCAGAAGTCGAGGAAGCTTCCGGACGCGGCGCGGATCGCCCGGTATTCCGGAAGGTAGCGACCGGCCTGCCGCATCAACCAAAGAGGCGGCGGCCAGACGGGTTCGCCTGCGAGCGCCTTCAGGAACTTGGAATCTTTGATCGGCGTTACCTCGTCCAAATCCAAATAATCCTTAAGAGATTCTTCTTGTTTTAGATGATTGCCGTTGGATTAGGGCTATCCGGCGACGCCCACAATCTTCCACCAATCTTCGATCTTGCGCCTCTTTTCCACAGCGCGGTAAACGCATCGGCACCGTTAACGAAACGTTAACGACTTCAGCCGTCTCAGACGCGCCATCCTGCCGGAGCGATCGGCCAAGCAGGTTTTCAACGCTGTTCCAGGCCGCCGCTTGGCCGCGACGCGCATCGTCAACCGTGTTGAAGAATTCGGACGGGCGCGATACGCGATTGACGATCGTGTCGCGACCCTGTCCGGTTTTCCACCGCCGTCCCCAGCTGTCCACACATGACTAGGAGCCAGGTGAAGCGCAACTATTTCCACCTGCACCTGATCTCGGACGCGACCGGCGAGACGCTCATGGCTGTTAGCCGTGCGGCCGCCGCTCAGTACCAGGGCGTGTCCTCGATCGAGCACATCTATCCGCTGGTGCGGACCCGCGATCAGCTCGATCGCGCCATCGCCGAGATCGAGACCGCGCCGGGCATGGTGCTCTATACCCTCGTCGATCCGGAGCTTTCCTTTCGGCTCGAGGAGGCCTGCCGGGACGCCGGCGCCCCGACGTTATCGGTGCTCGGTCCGATCCTGAACTTCTTCCAAGGCTACATCGGCCTCGAAGCGACACCGAAGCCCGGCGCGCAGCACATGCTGAACGCGGATTACTTCAGGCGCATCGACGCGCTGAATTTCACAATGCTCCACGACGACGGGCAGAACGTCGAGAACTACGAGGAGGCGGACGTCGTCCTGCTCGGCATCAGCCGCACCTCCAAGACGCCGACGAGCATCTACCTTGCCAATCGCGGGGTGAAGACCGCTAATATCCCGATGGTGCCGGGCGTCGAACTCCCGGTCGCAATCCGTACCCTGGTGCGGCCGCTCGTGGTCGGTCTCGTGGCGAGCCCGGACCGCATCGTGCAGATCCGGCAGAATCGCCTGCTGGCGATGAATGCGAGCGAGATGTCGGACTACGTCGACAGAAAACTGGTCGCCGACGAGATCGCCAAATCGCGCCGTTTCTTCGAGCGCCAGGGCTGGCCGATGATCGACGTCACGCGGCGCTCGATCGAGGAGACGGCTGCCGCCATCATGGATCTCCTGCGTGCCCACAAGCACAAGTCGATCGCGCTGGACTGATCGTGGCTCATCTGTGGCTTCTGCATCGTCCCCTCGTCCTCGCCTCGAAGAGCCAGGCGCGCAGGGCCTTGCTGGCCGCCGCCGGGATCCCCTTCGAGGGCATCGACGCGCGAATCGACGAACGCGTCGTCGAGGCTCCGTTGCGCGGCAAGGGACAGCGGGGCGCCTCAATCGCAACCGTTCTGGCACGCGAAAAGGCGATGGCGGTGAGCGGGATCTTGCCGGATCGCCTGGTGCTTGGCGCCGACCAGACGTTGTCACTCGAGGGGGATATCCTCACCAAGCCGGTCGACCTCGCGGCGGCACGCCAGCAGCTCCTCGCCATGTCCGGCAGATCGCACACGTTGCACGCCGCGCTCTGCCTCGTGCGTGACGGCGCCGCCGTTGCGACCGCCGGCGCGGAGGCGCAACTGACCTGCCGGTCCTTCTCGGCTTCCTTCGTCGACGCCTACCTCGAATATGCCGGCGAGAGCGTGCTCAAGAGCGTTGGTGCCTACGCGGTCGAGGGGCTCGGCATCCACCTGTTCGACGCGATCGTTGGCGAGCAGACCACGATTCTCGGCCTGCCGATGCTGCCGCTCCTGCGGCTCCTGCGGGAAGTCGGGGCGTTAGAGACGTGAGCAAAGCGCGTCCCGTCGGAGCGAAGGCCTGCGTCATCGGCTGGCCGGTCGCCCACTCCCGCTCGCCGCTGATTCACGGCTACTGGCTGAGGCTTCACGGCATCGAGGGCGTCTATGGCAAGGTGCCGGTCGAGCCGCGCGGTCTTGCCGGCTTCGTCGGCGCCATGCGCGCCGAAGGATATTGCGGGGCTAACGTTACCGTCCCGCACAAGGAGGCAATGGCTGCGCTCTGCGACCACCTCTCGCCGGCGGCGTCGGCCACGCGGTCTGTCAACACGATTTGGTTCGAGGCCGATGCGCTCTGCGGCGACAGCACCGACGGCTATGGCTTCCTCGCCGCGCTCGACGAGGAGGCGCCGGGTTGGGCAGCGCGACCCCGCGCACTCATCCTCGGCGCTGGCGGCGCCGCCCGGGCCATCGTCGCGGCGCTCGCGAGCCGCGGCTTCGCGCGCATCGAGATCGCCGGCCGCACCCCGGCGCGGGCTGAGGCCCTTGCCGCCGAACTCGGCGGTGAGGCGGTCGCCTTCGCGGAGGTGCCGGCTCGGCTCGGGACGGTGGGGCTCCTCGTCAACACGACGCCGGCCGGCATGCGAGGCCAGCATCCGCTTGCGCTCGGCCTCGACAGCCTTCCGCAGGATGCGGTCGTCAACGACATCGTCTACGTCCCCCGCGAGACGGAGCTTCTGCGGGCGGCAAAGGGTCGTGGACTTCGCACGGTCGGCGGTCTCGGCATGCTGCTGCATCAGGCGGCCCCCGGCTTCGCACGCTGGTTCGGCGTGGAGCCGCAGGTGACGCCGGCGTTGCGAACCCTCGTAGAGGCCGACATTGAGCGCACGCCATGATCGTTATCGGCCTCACCGGCTCGATCGGGATGGGCAAGAGCACGACGGCGTCGTTGTTCGCCGCGGAGGGTGTGCCGGTCTTCGATGCCGACGCCGCGGTGCATCGCCTCTACGGCGGTCGCGCCGTATCCCTCGTCGAAGCGGCCTTCCCCGGGGTGACCAGGGCCGGCGCGGTCGACCGCGAGGCTCTCGGCCGAATGGTGGTCGGCGACGCGACAGCGATCGGTCGGCTCGAGGCGATCGTCCATCCGCTGGTACGCGAGGAGCGCGAGGCCTTCCTCGCGCAGTCCCGCGCCGCCGGCGTTTCCATGGCCGTGCTGGACATCCCGCTCCTCTACGAGACCGGCGGGGAGGCCGATGTCGACGTCGTGGTGCTCGCCTCGGCGCCGGAAACTGTGCAGAAGACCCGTGTCCTCGCACGCACGGGAATGACCGAGGCGCGCTTTGCCGCCATACTCGCCAAGCAGATGCCGGATGCCGAGAAGCGCCGGCGCGCGCGCCACGTCATCGAGACCGGCAACGGCATCGAGGCGGCGGCGCGCCAAGTGCAGGCCGTGATCGCGGCGCTGGAGACGGGACAAGGCCGTGCGTGAGATCGTCTTCGACACCGAGACCACCGGGCTCGACCCCGTTGCTGGTCACCGCGTCGTCGAGATCGGCTGCGTCGAACTGTTCAACGGCATCCCGACCGGCAAGACCTTCCACGAGTACCTCGACCCGCAACGCGACATGCCGGAGGAGGCATTCGCCGTCCACGGCCTGTCGAGCGCGTTCCTGTCGGGCAAGCCGCTCTTTCGCGACGTCGCCGAAGCGTTCTGCGTCTTCACCGACGGTGCCAAGCTGGTCGCCCACAATGCCGAATTCGATTTTCGCTTCTTGTCCGCCGAACTCGTCGCGCTGGGATGGCCGCCGCTCGATACCGATCGGATGGTGGACACGCTGGCGCTGGCGCGGCGGCGACATCCCGGGTCGCCGGTCAGCCTCGACGCACTATGCTCGCGTTACGGTATCAACAATGCCCGCCGCACAAAGCATGGCGCTCTGCTCGATGCCGAGATCCTGGCGGAAGTTTATGCCGAGCTGAACGGCGGTCGCCAGACAACCTTGATCTTCGCCGGACCGGCCGTGCGCAACGGGAGCGGCGGGGCGCTCGCCAACGAGGTTCGGTGCGTCCGACCGACGCCGCTGGTGCCTAGCCTCTCAAAGGAGGAGATCGCACAACACGACGCCTTCGTTTCGACCCTAGGGGAAAGCGCGATCTGGCGTCGCTACGAGCCGCCCAAGGACATCAAGGCGGCGGCGCGCTAGCTGTTCGGTCCCGAGACCGGTGACGCAGATTGATCTTGAAGATCGACGGGTCCGATAGAGCGCTCATGCGGCTCAGGCCTCAGACCTTAACGGTCCCGCCCTGCTGGGACACTTCCGTCATACGCTGCTGATAGAGTGCCGCGAAGTCGATCGGATCGATGTAGAGCGGCGGAAAGCCGCCGCCGCGCACCGCTTCGGCTATGATCTGGCGCGCGAAGGGAAACAGCAGGCGCGGACACTCGATCATCACCACCGGATGCATCTGCTCCTGCGGGATGTTCTGCAGGCGGAAGATGCCGGCATAGTCGAGTTCGAACTTGAAGAGCGTGTCGGCGCCTTCGCCGGCAGAGCCCTCGAGCATGATGTTCACCTCGAAATCCGTGTCGGCCAGTTGCTTGGCGTTGACGTTGACCTGGATCGAGATGTTGGGCGCCTTCTCCTGCGGACCGAGCGAACGCGGCGCATTAGGGTTCTCGAACGAGAAATCCTTGGTGAACTGCACCATGGCATTGAGCGAGGGCGCCCCCTGAGAGGCCGTTGTCTGCGTACTTCCGTTGCCGCCCGCCTCCGCCATGATCGTCCGCCTCTGCACAGGCGCCTCCGATATCCGGTACCGCCCGAGCGGCCCGGCTAGCATGGAAGCGCGGGAGCGACAAGGCGGCTTCGACGACGATCAGGCGCGCGGCATCGAGCGCGGCGTTCCGTCGACGGGCTGCCAATCCTTGGGATCGAGGTCGATGATGGAAGGCCCGTGCTGGGCCCGCGGACGACCGCCGCGCGTCGCGATGAAGGTGGCGACGCGTTGAGCCACAACGTCCCTGAGTGCGGGCGTGATGAGGATCAGTCCGATGCCATCGGATAGGAAGCCGGGCGCTAGCAACGCCAGCGCACCGAGAGTCGCGAGCGTCTCGTCGCGGACGCCGACGGCCCCTCCCTCGCGCCCGCGCCAGGCATCACGCATCTTCGCCATCGCCGATGCGCCGGCGCGTTTCAAAGTCGATAGGCCGATTAGGCTCGTCAGGAGGCCAAGCAGAATTGCACCGCCGAAGCCGACGAGCCTTACAACCAGGGCGAACAACAGCGCCTCCAGGATGATCCAAAGCGCGATGGCGAACTTGATGCGTGTCGATAACAGCATTGTAGCGACCTCGAAGGGCCAGGAAAGACATCATGGGGCGGAGCCGGCGGAGCGATTACCTCTTGGCCGCTGGACGTTGCGCCCTCCGTCACCACATTGATAGATGATCGCGCGCTTGGCTTTTGCAATGAGCGCGCTTCTCCTAGGTTTTGTTCATGCCCATCGACCCCTTGACGATTGTCTTCGCGCTTCTCGCCCTGGTCGTGGTGTGGAAGCTGCGATCCGTGCTCGGCGAGGGCAGCGGGTTCCAGAAGCCGCGTAAACCCGTCGCCGAGCCAAAGGCGACGGAGCCCGGCAAGCCGCGAACGCCGGCGCAGAACGTCATTCGTCTACCATCGGCCGCCAAGCCGCAGTTGCCGCAGGCTCAGCCGGCCGATCCGGACCGCTGGCATTCGTACGCGGTGGCAGGGTCGCCCGTGGCCACCGGGCTCGACGCGATCGCCTCCGCGGACCCGACTTTTTCGGGAGACGCTTTCGTCGAGGGCGCCAAGATTGCTTACGAAGCGATCATCACGGCCTTCGCTGCGAGCGAGCGCAAGACGCTGCAAAGCCTCCTGGCCAAGGAGGTTTACGAAGGCTTCAATGCCGCTCTGCTCGATCGCGACAAGCGCAAGGAGCGCCTGACGACGACCTTCGTGTCGATGGACGGCGCCGACATCGAGTCGGCCACCCTGGACGGACGGATCTCGCGCATTTCGGTCCGCTTCTTGTCCAAGCAGATCTCGGCGACCCATGCCGCCGACGGTAGTCTCATCGACGGCAGCGCGGACAGGGTGTTCGACATGAACGACATCTGGACCTTCGCCCGCGACGTCACCGCGCGTGACCCGAACTGGAAGCTGGTCGCGACCGAAGCGGGCCATTGAGGCGGGGGGTCGTCAGGGCCTCGATCTTCGTGATCCTGGCGTCGATTGCTTTTGATGGTGGACCGGTCGCGGCGAAGGCGCCGACGCGTCCACCCGGCGAAGCGGTGCCCTTCGAGGCCATGCCGGGCTTCGCCTCCGATAATCACGCGGCCGCCCTGCGGACGCTTCGCGCCTCCTGTGCCGCCATGGCGAAGCCCGCCCAGCGCGCCGCGGTCTCGGCGCCCCCTGCCTTGAAGGCGGTGTGTGCCAAGGTGCTGGCCCTTTCGCCGGAGACCGGCGAGCGGGCGGCCCGCGCCTTTTTCGAAGCATGGTTCACCCCCCTGCTCCTGGCCGAGGACGGCTTCGTCACCGGCTACTACGAGCCGGTCGTCGAGGGCTCGCTCACCCGCACGGCAGCGTTCGCCACGCCGCTCTACCCGCGGCCCCCGGACATCGTCAGCGCCGGGCCAGGCCGGCCCCTGACCGGACTCGACCCCACTCTTTCGGCGGCGCACCGCAGCCTCGATGGCACGCTCGAACCCGTGCCGGATCGCGCCGCGATCGAAGGCGGTGCGCTCGGTAGCCTCGCGCCTCTTGTCTACGTGCGCGATCCGGTCGAAGCCTTCTTCATTCAGGTCCAGGGATCGGCGCGCATCAAGCTGCCGGATGGCTCCCTGCGGCGGCTGGCCTTCGACGGACGCAACGGTTACCCGTACACCTCGGTCGGCAAGGTCCTCGTGCAGACGCTTGGCATTCCGCCGGAACAGATGGGCATGGCGCAGCTCGCCGCCTGGATCCGTGCCAACGGTCAGAAGCCGGGTGAGGCGGGCACCGCGCTTATGCAGCGCAACCGCTCCTACATCTTCTTTCGTTTCGACGATGTGTTGGCCTCGCACGCCGGACCGATCGGCGGTGAAGGCATCAGCCTGACGCCGCTGCGCTCGCTGGCGATCGACCGGTCGGTCTGGTGCTACGGGCTGCCGTTCTACGTCGATGCCACCCTGCCCTGGCGTACCGAGACCCCGACGCCGTTCCAGCGCCTGATGGTGGCGCAGGACACCGGCACCGCCATCGTCGGGCGCGCGCGCGGCGACATCTTCTTCGGCAGCGGGGCGGAGGCGGCGCGGCTGGCCGGCCCCATCCGACACAAGGCCGGCCTCTACGTGCTGTGGCCCAACGCGACGCCTCATCGGGGCGCCCCCCCGTGATCGACGGCGTCCGCTCTCGCCTGCGTCGTCTCAGCGACGATGAAATCGAACTGTGGCTCAGCGTGGCAGCGAGCGTGAACCGGCGCGCCGGCGCCTCCGTGCCTGAACGCCTCGCCAAGCCGATGCCGATCCCGGAGGATCCAACCTCGTCTGCCAGGAAGCCGGCGCCCCCGCTTCCGCCGCGCGCGACCTCCGGCAAGCTGCCGCTGGCTCCGCTCGAGCGCAAGCTGAAGCAGAAGCTGTCGCGCGGGCGGATGACGGCGGATGCGGTGATCGATCTGCATGGGTTCCGTCAGGCCGAGGCTCATGCCGCGCTGTTCCGTTTCCTGCAGAACGCGCAGCGCGAGGGGGCACGGGTCGTGCTCGTCGTCACCGGCAAAGGAATGCGCGCCTATGGGGCCGACGGTGCGGACGACGGCAAGGCTTGGCGCGAGGTCGGCGTGCTGAAACGCTCGGTCCCGCTTTGGCTCGGCCTGCCGGAGTTCCGGGCGCTGGTTATCGGCTTCGAGGAGGCCGGCCGGCCGCACGGCGGCGCCGGCGCGCTCTACGTGCGCCTGCGGCGTCCCGAGGTGAGAGGCTTCTAAGCCGCGTTGCCCCCTTGCCCAGTCTCGCTATAGGGTTGCCCATGGACGCATTCACCACCCTGACCGCCGTCGCTGCGCCGCTGAGGATCGCCAACGTCGACACGGACCAGATCATTCCCGCGCGTTTCCTGAAGACGATCAAACGCACCGGGCTCGGCAAGGATCTGTTCGCGCCGCACCGGTACCGGGAGGACGGCTCGGAAAATCCCGAGTTCGTGCTGAACCAGGCCGCCTACCGCAAGGCCCAGATCCTGGTGGTCGAGGATAATTTCGGCTGCGGATCATCGCGCGAGCACGCACCCTGGGCGTTGCTCGACTTCGGCATACGTTGCGTGATCTCGACGAGCTTCGCCGACATCTTCTACAACAATTGCTTCAAGAACGGGATCTTGCCCCTCGTGGTCGACAAGGACGACCTCGAAAAGCTGATGGACGATGCCGAACGCGGCGCCAACGCCACCCTGACTGTCGATCTCGACAAGCAGACCATCCGTGGTCCCGACGGCGGCACGCTGGCCTTCGAGATCGATCCCTTCCGCAAGCATTGCCTGCTGAACGGCCTCGACGACATCGGCCTCACGCTGGAGAAGAGCGCCGTCATCGACAGGTTCGAGAAGAGCTTCGAAATAGAGCGTCCGTGGCTGTGAGCGCGCGGCTCGCATTCGTTCTTGCTCTGTCGGTGGCTGCGGGTCTGTCCGGGGGACAGTCGATGGCGCAGGAGCAGCCCGGGCCTGATCCATCCGATGTCACGGCGCCGCGACTGCGCGAAGCGCCACCGGAGCCCTTCAAGCCTGATGCCGAGCCTGCCAGCGCCACCGACACTTGGATTTTTTCGGGTGAGCTGCAAGGCAGCCGCGAACAGTTCTCCGGAACGCTCGTCACGAGCAGGACGGAGACCCAGTTCGAGTTGAAACTCGCCGGAGGCGCCACCTGCGACGGCGGCGACCTTAGTGGCGAGGTTGGCCTAGTCCGGCTCTCCGAAATCACCTGCTCGGACGATAGAACCATGCGCGCCCTTTTCGTGCCGCAGGGCGGCAAGGAGTTGCGCGTCTTCGGCCATGTCGGCGGCGAACGCTTCGTCACCAGCGCCCACCTGCTCGGGACGGAGGCCATCCCTGACCCGAAGCAGACCGCGGCGCCCCCTGGCGATGCGCCCCCGGCGCCTGCCGCGCCGAAGTAATCGTCTAGCGCAGGTTGAGGCCGAGCTTGGATCAACCCGACGTTATAACCGTGTCTCGACGATCGACGCGCCGGTCTTTGGCGGCGGGCGGGAGCTCGCTTTGGGCCGGCTTTTTCTCCACCGATCCGTCGCCTGCGTACGGCACCGTCGAGTCCATTTCAGTTCGCGGCAACACGCCGTCGGCCAGAGGCGCGTTGCCTGTCGTGCCCGTCACCGGCTCCTCGGCCGGCGAAGCAGCGGCCGGCACCGCCGGTTCGGCGACGGACGGCATGGAACCTTGCTCGATTTGCGGATGCTCTTCGGGTATCGAGGCGACGGATGTCGCGGCCTCAGGAGCGGTCTCAGGAGCAGCCTCAGGGATGGCCTCGACGGCGTTCGGCTCGGCCGGTGCGATCTCGGCGGCCTTGGTCTCCGCGGAAGGCTTCGGCGCGGCCGGTGCCGCGATCATCGCCGTGGTCTCCTGGTGATCGATGTAGGGTGTTGTGTCGGAGCTCAGGGCGGCGTTGTCGCCCACCGGCCGTGCCGGCATCGCGTCCATGACGCGGCCCATACGCTCAACCGGGACTTGCCAAACGAAGGCATCGAGCCGGCCTGTGGTCGGCGAGATCGGCGCCCAATGATCGTAGACGATGCCGTCCGCGACCCACGTTGGGTCGAGCGCCGCGTGAGAGGCACGCGACTGCCACTCGCGCGAAAGGCCGGCGCTGCCGTGTTCGTTGTCCTCGAGCTCGGCCATCAGCGTGCACATCCTGATGGTCGGCCGTTTGCCCTGCCCGACCAGCGGCTCCATCGCCGATCGCGCTGTCGCGAAATCCTTGGCGGCGATCGCTGCGCGCGCGACCGTCATGCGCGCGACGGGATCGAAGGCGGACAGGCCCATCAGCGTCTTGGCACGCGCCAGCTTGTCGCTCGTCGAGTCGCCTGGCCGCACGTCGAGGTAGGCGCGGGCGATGTCGGGATGCTGACAGCGCGGCCACGCCTTCTCGATGACACGGGACGCTTTCCGGATCTCGCCGCGCCGCGTCAGCAACTGCGCCGCGACGACCACCGGCGGTACGAGGTCCGGCGCGCGTTTCATCGCCGCGCGGGCGAATGCCAGTGCCACGTCCGGCGCCGTCATCTCGTTGTCCCTGGCCAGCGCCGTCTCCAGCACCGCGCGCTGGCGCTGTCCGGTCGCCTTGTCGACGAGTCTGGCAGCGATGCTCGACTCGACCGTGGCTAATGCCGTCTGCCAATCCTGCTCCGTCGCGCGGTGCTCGAGCACCGCCTGCGCAGACCACGGCAGCGGCGAGGCTCGGTGAGCGGCTGCCGCGAAATGCCTGGCCGCCTCGTCGTCGCCTCGTCGGTTCGCCTCGGCGTAGAGTCCGCGCAGGCCAAGCACCCGGGTGTCCTCCCGCTCGGCAAGCTCCTCGTAGGCCGCCTGGGAGCCCTGGCCGTCGCCGGCCAGATCCGCCGCCTGGGCGCGCAACATGATGGCAAGCGAGTCGCCTTTGAGCTGCCGGCTGGCCTGCGAAGCGGCCTTTAGAGCGGCCCGCGCATCCCCCGAACCCACGGCGATCAGCCCACGCGAAAGGGCCGTGTAGCCTTTCTCGCGACGGCGTCGCCTCGCGGCGTAGGACATGAAGGAGGGCAGGCCAAAGACGAGGCGCAGCACGACCCATAGGATGATCCCCGCCAACGCGATGGCGGCGATTCCGAGGGCGGCGCTGGTGTTGATAATATGACCGTACCAGCTGACGGTGATGTGCCCCGGGTTCTGGATAAGCAGCATGCCGCCGTAGGCCAGCACCGCCAGAAGAACGAGGTAGAGGACGACGCGGATCATAGATGCCCCTGGCAAAGCGCGCCGCAACGCGCCGGTCGGCTGGCACCGCCGGCGTCCGTTCGCGCGACGGTGAACGTCACGACTTCTTGCCGCTGAAGGCCGCGATCGCCTGCTCGCGCAACGCGCGCGCCGCCGTCATCGCTTCCGCCGAGGTCTTGGCCAGGGCGCCCCAAGCCTGCGATCTCGCCTTGGCATCCGGAGGCAGCTGGTTCCATGCCGCGACCGCACCGACGACGTCGTTGTGGTTCAGGTCGGCCTGGATCAGCGAGACGCGTGAGGCGATATCGTTGCCGGCCGTCTCGTCCGTGCTGCGGACGGACACGAGACTCGACATGCCGCTCTTCAGCCGGTCGTACAGGCCTGCGTTGGGGGGAGCCTTGTACTCGACGGCCGTCATGGGGTCGGCCAGCGGCTTGAACTGGGCGGCCAGCGCCTGCGCGGAGGGTACGCCCTTGGCCGCGTTCTCCCGCAGGACCGCGACCTTCGCCGGATCCGCATTGAGCGCGGCCAGCGCCTCGACCTGCTGCTCGTAAGGCTCGCCGCGCTCGATCTGGCTGACGAGGCTGTCGGAGACGGCGGCGAAGGCGGGGTCCCTCACCTTCGCCGCTAGAGTCTTCTGGTCGGCCTGCAGGCTCATCACGCCCTGCTGAGTCGAGACGGTCTGCTTCTCGAGATTCGAGACTTTGCCTTGCAAACTCTGAAGCCCCACCGCTGTGGCCGCGAAGGCTGCGATCTTGCTGCCCTGGTCGTCGTCCTGCTTCCTCAGGCCGCCGACCGCCGATTGCGTCGCTCCGAGCGTGTCGCCCTGCGCACGGTCCCGCTTGCGGAGATCGTCGATCGAGGCCTGAAGCGACGCGAGCTTGCCATCGACATCCTTGCCGCCGCCGGCCTGCTTCTGCAACGCGTCGACGCTGCTTTGCAGGGTCGCGATCTTCTGCTCGAGCGGTGCCGGGTCGAAGGCGGCGGCTCCCGGCTTACCGGCGGCCTGGGCGGCCTTCTGCGCGTTCTGGTCGGCCGCCGCAGCGGTCTTCTGCGCGTCCGCGACCTTGCCGTCGAGAGCCGACATGGATGTCTGCAGCCCGGCGATCGCCCGTCGCGGATCGGGTCGCTGATCGAGCGTATCGACGCGAGAACTCAGGCTGGCGATTTTTTGGTCGAGGCCGTTGTCGCCATTCTTCTGCATGCCGTAGATGACCGCGGCGCTGCCGGCGCCGATGGCAGCACCGACGACGAGGCCGGCCGCGACGGGCCACAACGAGCGCTTCGGGGCGGCTGAAGTCTGCGCCGCAGGAGCTGCGTCCCGAGCTGCGGACGAGCCGAACTCGGTCGCCACAGTTGCGCCGGCCGGACCGGCGCGGCCGGCCTCCGAGCGGATCGCGTCCGGAGGCGGTGCTTGATGCAATGCGCCGCGCTCGTCGCTGGCGGTCCATTCCGATCGCCTGGATTCCAGGCCGGACGTGAGACCGCCGACAGGCGTCGGTTGTTCCGTGAACAGGCTCGGATCGTGATCCTCCGGCCTGTCGCCCAGCGGCCTCGGTCCACTCTTTTCATCCGCCATATCGACCTCCATCAGACCGCGTCCATAGATCGTTTTCGGCTACAGGGGAATCAGACGCATTGCCCATGGTCGGCGGCTGAATTGCAACGGTATAATCCTAGGGTGCTGCCGGGGTTCACACGGACAGCTGCAACGCCAATCTCCAATCTGCATCCGCCATTTGCAGCGCGGCGCGAGCTGGCGCACTAAGTGCTGCCAGCGTGTACCTCTTGATCTATGAGTACGGCTAGACAGCCATGTCCAACGATACCCCGCCGGTTCACGAGCCTCTCCCGGAACATCTCGCGGAGGGTTACACCGCCTTCTTCAATGGGCGCCTGAACGAGGAGCAGGGGCGCTTCCGACACCTCGCGGAGGTGGGCCAGAAGCCGCCGGTCTTGCTGATCGGATGCTGCGACTCCCGCGTTTCGCCCGAGGTCATCTTCGATGCCCGGCCTGGCGAGATCTTCGTCGTGCGGAATGTCGGCGCCCTGGTCCCTCCCTTCACCAGAAGCTCGCACTACCAGGAGACGGCGGCGGCGATCGAATATGCCGTGCTCGCGCTGCAGGTCGCCCATATTGTCGTCATGGGGCATGCCCAATGCGGCGGCATCCGCGCGTTCGCGCTCGGCACGACCGACGAATACAAGCCGCTCTCCGAGGCCAATTTCATCGCCAACTGGAAACAGCTGATCAAGCCGGCGTCCGACCGCCTCGGGCCGCCGGTCGGCGACTTCGACCATTATTGCGAGACGCTGTCCTATACGTCGATCATTCAAGGCCTTGCCAATCTGCGCTCCTATCCCTGGGTGGCGGAGCGGGAGCGCCAGGGCAAGCTCACCCTGCACGGCGCCTATTTCGGCGTGGCCAACGGGCGGATGACCGTGCTCGAACAAGCCAGGGGCGTGTTCGTGCCGGTGTTGGTACCGACCAAGTCGTAGCGTTCGCCTCCCGAGGTCAGGACGGCCATCCGCAGCGTGACGGGTGGCACTTGCCGCCGGTGCGGCATGATCAGGGGTGGTCAATGACCGGCGGCTTGGCGCCGATTTGCATCTTGTAGATCGAGATCGGGTACTCGACCTTGTCCACGCCGCCATTGAAGGGCGCCATGCGGTCGAGCTGGGCGGCCGGCATGTAGAGGAAGCCGTCACCGTCGATCCACATCGCGTCGACCCAATTGAGACGCTGGTCTTCTACGAGGATCGTGATGGTGCCGTCAGGCGCGATCTTCATGATGCGGCGCTTGTCGACGTCGCTGCAGTAGATGTTGCCATTGGCGTCCATGGCGGTGCCCCCGGTGGACGACGTTTTGGCGAAGGTGGTGACGTGCTTGGCGAGCTGCGTGTCGGGCAGCTTGGGATCGTCGAGGTAACGCGTTCCGATGCGGGCCATCGGCCCGCTTGCCGGCTGGTAATAAAAGAACTTGCCGTCGGGCGAGACCTCGAGTTGGTCGGCGTGGATGCGCACCGGCTTGCCGTTCGGCCCGCGCAGGACGCGGTCGTCCGCCGTGACGGGCCGTTGGGCCGTGACGGAGGCATCATTGTCGAGGACGCGCCGCGCGCCTCCGCTCGACAGGTCGAGAACGATGACGCCGGGCCAGCCGGCGTCCGTCACGTAGGCGAGTGGCCCGTGGAAGCGGATGTCGTCGATAAAGCTCTTGTCGTTGGTCACGCCATCGAGATCGTAGACGCGCGCGACGGTGTTGGTGGCGAGGTCGACCTTCACGATCTTCGGACCGTGCGGGACCTTCGGGTGATCGAGGCCGGGCGCACCGACATCGACGATCCAGAGCGCGCCATCGGGGCCGATCCTCAACGAGTTGACCCGGACGAAGGCGCGGGCGGCATCGTCTCCCCGGCGCCAGCTGTTCGACTCGGAGTCGGGGAAGGGGACCGGCTGGCCGCCCTTCCATTCGACCACCTGCGGGCCCTCGCTGCCGTCGATCCGCGACAGCGGCAGGAAGATCCGGCCTGAGCGCGTCGTGGCGATGCCGTTGGCGACCGTCTTGCTGCGCAGCACCGTGATCAGCGATGCCTCCGAAGCACCGGCCTCCGCCAGGGTCGGCAACGCCGTGCCGGAGAGCAGGCTGCCGAGAAGAAGACCTAAGGCGATCAAGCGCATGGCTCGTTTCCTGGCGCGATGCCGCGCCGCCGCGTTTGCTCCACTAAGCCGTGCTCCATGTCAGATGCGTGGCAAGGACCGCCGCTCGCATGGAAGCGCGCCAGATTCTCTCGCAATGCCCATTGCCGAGGTCGTCTCGTTCGCATTATGTTCTTACTCGTGGACTTCGGAAAGGATCGTCATGGCGCTGACCACCACCTATATCGTCGTGCCGTTCCTATCGGGAGCGCGCGGCGCGCTGCATCCCGGCACGCCGAGACGGCTCGGTTCGCGGGCGACGTCCGTCGCGATGGCCGACGAGATTGCGCCATTCTACGCCGGCGTCGTCGTGCTGCGGGACCGCCACGACAGTGCCACAGGCGTCTTCCTCGAGCCGCTGCTGATCTGCTCCATCGGGGATGTCCCAGCAGACCTGCTTCGCCAGCTTGCCGCCTAGTCGGCGTCTGTCGCCATCGTCGCCAGGATCGCGGCTGCGGCCGCGGCGGGATCGGAGGCCTGGGCGATCGGCCGGCCGATCACCAGGTAGTCCGCGCCGGCCTTGAGCGCGCCGGCCGGCGTCATCGTGCGCTTCTGGTCCGCCTTGTCGGCGCCGGCGAGTCGAATGCCGGGACATACAAGGCGCAGCTTGGTCCCGACGCGCCGACGCATTGCCTCGACCTCCTCGGCCGACAGGATCAGCCCGCTGATCCCGATCTCGACGGCCTGGTCGGCGCGCCGCGCGACGAGGTCGCGAACACTGACGGCATAGCCGGCTCTCACGAGGTCGTCGTCGTCATACGAGGTCATCACCGTGACGCCGAGAATACCGGTGCCGCTGTCGCCAACACCCGCCTTCGCCGCTGCCATTGTCTGCGGAAAAGCATGAACGGTCAGGAAGGTGGCGCCGAGCCGCGCGACCTGCGCCGCGGCCCGCTCGACCGTCGCCGGGATGTCGTGCATCTTCAAATCGAGGAAGACCTTCTTGCCTTCGCCTGCCAGCCGTTCCGCCAGCGCCAGACCGCCGCCGTAAACGAGTTCGAGACCAACCTTATAGAACCGGATTTGGTCACCGAGGGTGGCGATGAGCGCCTCCGCTTCACTCGCGCCCGGCACGTCGAGCGCGACGATGAGGCGATCGCGCGGCTCGAGCCGCTCACGGCGGGGGCGTTCGTTCACGACCCGTCGGCGCACTTCTTGCCGAACAGGCTTCTGCGCTCGCCGGTGGCCGACCGAAACATGGCCGGGCGGAAAACACCTCTGTCGGACGCGCGCAGGCCGGGCCTTTTGGCATCGCGCGGCGGGGTGTCGAAGGGAAGGGACGAGATTTCTCCCTTGCGGCGATAGACCCACACGCGGGCCGGCGGAAGGTTGAGCCAGACCGGCGCCGAAACATCGGCGGTAAAGTCCGGGCAACCACGCGGGACCGGCGAGTTCATGCCGTAGGTGAACTGCACGAAAGAGCCACCTTGCTGCATGAGCGCGAAGGCATCCTGCAACAGCGCGAGACGGCGCGCCTCCGGCTTGTTGAGCAGCGGCAGGCTCGACACAACGGCGGCGGCCCGAACCGACAGCACGCCATCCAAGCCGTGACGTAGATCATAGGCGTCGGCATGAACCACCTGGACGCCCGGAAACCGCTTGCGCAGGAGACGGCAGAAGGCGGCATCGAATTCGACCAGGACCAGTCGTTTCGGATCGACCCCGCGTTTCAAGAGCGCCTCGGTAATCGGACCGGTGCCGGGACCGAGTTCGACGATCGGCGCCGTCCCCTCGGGGTCGACGGCGTGCGCCATGGTGCGTGCGAGAAAGCGCCCGGACGGCGATACCGCCCCCGTCAGGATCGGGTTATCAATCCAGGTCTTGATGAAACGGGCTTCATCGGCGAGGCGATCCTCAAGGCGTGGACGAAGCGCGCCGTTCTTGCGCATGGACAGACTGGGCAACGCTTGCTTCCTGCCTTGAGGCTTGGCGGCGGTCGCGGGGCGGCGCCGGTATCTGGGGGTTGGCCAATGTGCCGACAACAACGCCGCCGTCAAGAAAGCGTCATGAGTTTTACAGGTTCCCTGGCCGTTAGTTGAGTTCTTCCGGCAGCACCGGCACCGGCATGATCATGATGCCCTCCTCGAGAAGATCGCGAGCCTCGCGTGGCGTGGCCTGCCCATGAATGGGTCGCGCCGGTCTCTCGCCGTCGTGCATCCGGCGCGCCTCCTCGGGGAAGGCCGGGCCGACATCGTCGCCTTCGCTGAGTATCTTCTTGCGGACGGAACGGAGAAAGGCGCGCATCATCGTCTCGCGCTCGCCGAGCAGGGCATCGCCCGGCGACGTCGTGTCGGGACTGACCGCGACGGCCATCGGCGTCTGCTCGCGACGCGAGGATCGCGATGACACGAGGGCCGGCGCCATGATCGCCTTCTCCACGGAAGCAGACCCGCACAACGGACAGCTGACGTAGCCGCCGGCGGCCTGCTCGTCGTAGGCGGCGCTGTCGTTGAACCAAGAGTCGAAACGGTGCCCGTTGTCGCAGCCGAGCGTGTATAGGATCATGGATTGCCGGCGGCAGCATGCTGTTGCAGGAGGAAGTCGAGCTTGCCGGCCTTCTCCAAAGCATAGATCTCGTCGCAGCCGCCGATGTGATGCGTACCGAGGAAGATCTGCGGGACGCTAGTGCGGCCCCCGGCCCGCTCCGACATCTCCTGGCGCAGCTCGCGGTTACCGTCGAGCGCGATTTCCTTGAACGAGACGTTCTTTTGCTGGAGCAACTGCTTGGCACCAGCGCAGAACGGGCAGAACATCGTCGTGTAGATCTCGATCTCACCCGCAGCCATCGCTGATCTCCTTCGTACTTCATATGGCAAGCGGCGGCCCGATTGTCACGGTGCTGTCACCACGCACGCGAAAACCAGGACATCGACCCGCCTGGCGCCGGCGCGCAGGAGCACGCGGGACGCGGCGTTGATCGTCGCGCCCGAGGTGAGGACGTCGTCGACGAGGACCACCGCGCGACCCTCGATGGATATGCGCCGCTCGGGCGGCACGTAGAAGGCGCCCTGAACGTTGAGAGCGCGCTGCGTGCGGGTGAGCCCGACCTGCGGCGCGGTCGACTTCCCCCGTCGCAGCCCGTCGACATCGGCCGGCACGCCGCAGCAGCGCGAGATGGCGCGCGCCAGCAGGGCCGACTGGTTGAAGCGGCGCTGTGCGAGCCGCAAGGGGTGGAGCGGAATGGGAACGAGCACGTCGGCCTCGCTCAGGATCTCGTCGCCCGCGCGGGCCATCCAGACGCCCATTGGTGCCGCAAGATCAGGACGGTCGCCGTACTTCAGTTGGTGCACGAGCCGGCGCGCCGGACCGGCGTCGAAATGCGCGACCGCCCTCGCGCGCGCGAAGACCGGCGGCTGCGCGATCGCCTCCGGCGACAGCAGGCCGGGCGCATCGAGGTCGACTGAAAACGGCGTGCCGAGGCGCTCGCAATACGGCCGCTCGATGAACCGGATCTCCCGCCAACACGAGGCGCAGAGCGCGTTGGCCTCCCCGCTGGCCCTGCGGCAGGCGAGGCAGCCCGGCGGGAAGACGAGGTCGAGCGCCGTGCGAGCGATCAACCCGAACCTGGCGGATGATGCCGTGAGCGCAAGTCGCCAATCAGAGGCCATATCGAGGCGTGTCGGGTTGAGATCGATCGTGGGGCGCCAGCCTATCATGACTACCCCGCCCTATCACGCCATGGGCGAGGCGTCTTCCATCAAGTGGGGTCGTAGACAATAGGAATACCTCCCGAAATGATTCAAGCGCCTTCCTATTCACGATGCTTCCAGCCAATAATGCGGCACTATTGCAACGTCGATGACTCATCGGAAGAGATCGGTTTTTTTTCTTTGATTCCGATCAACAGCGGCAACGATAAACACGTTGCCCGGACATGAAAAACCACGTTTCGGTGGGCGCCCCCGGGCGAGGGGCCAAGATGAAATTCGAGTATCGTTGGTCGGCCGGCCTGTCGCTGCTCTGCATGGCATGGTCCTGTGTCGCGCAGGGCCAGGAGGGCGCCACCGTCGTGCTTCCCGAGGTAACCGTATCGGCCACGCCGGTGCCGGTAGGCAGCAACGAGCAAGGATTGAACACCGGCATCAGCATCGACAAGGTGCCGGCCGACGTCTCGATCGTGAGCGCCAAGGCGTATGCGCAGAAACATTCGCCGACGGTGGCCGACGCGATCACTGCGCGGGTGCCGGGCGCGATCGCCCTCAACGTCGACGGCACCGATTTCTCGCCCGACCTGTTCTACCGCGGCTTCGATGCCTCGCGCGTCGCCGGGACCAAGCAAGGCCTCGCCGTCTACGAGAACGGCGTGCGCATCAACGAGGCGTTCGGCGACACCGTCAACCTCGAGCTCATCCCGCCGATCGCCATCGCCCGCACCGAGATCTACACCAACAACCCGATCTTCGGCCTCAACGCGCTCGGCGGCGCGATCAACTTCACGATGAAGAACGGTTTCACCTACCAGGGCGGCGAGGCTTCGGTTTACGGCGGCTCCTACGGCCGGGTGGATGGGACACTTCAGTACGGCAAGCAGGTCGGCGATTACAGCTTCTACTTCGCCACCGACGATCTGCGCGACGGCGGCTTCCGGCCGTTCAGCGCGTCGAACCTCGAGCGCGCCTACGCCGACCTCGGCTACCGCAGCCAGGATTCGGAGTTCCATCTGACCGGCGGCTACGGCCGCTCGTCTCTCGGCGTGCTGTCCTCGACGCCCGAGGTGCTGGTCCGGCAGCAGTACAATTCGGTCTTCACCAACCCGCAGACCACCAACAACCAGGCCGGCCAAGTCCAATTGACCGGGCGAGTCGACGTGAGTCCGCACTGGTCGATCGCCAGCAATTTCTACATCCGCCAGTTCGACCAATTTCATGTCGACGGCAACGATTCGAACTTTGCCGATTGCACGGCGCAGGGCGCCGATCCGCAATACGCCGGCGCCCTGTGCTCGCAGTCCGGCGGCACCACGACCGATCCAAACGCCACGGTGCTGCGCGACAGGAACGGCAACACCATTCCCTACCTCGGCAACAATTTTCCCTATGGCACGACCGCGAATACGTCGACGCATTCGACTGGCGAAGGCTTCGAGCTGCAGGCAATCAACAAGGACAGGTACTTCGGTCACGACAATTATTTCGTTGTCGGCGGCAGCATCGACAACGGCACCAGCCATTTCAACGCGACCAACACGATCGGCGCGCTGAACGGCCAGCTCACCAGCGTCACGAGCGGCATCGACCTGCCCGGCATCGGCGAGATCGCTCAGACGCAGGGCCGCATCGGCTACAGCTCGACCTTCATCGCCGCGACCAACACCTATTACGGCGTCTTCGCGCTCGATACATTCAACATCACCAAGGATATCGCGCTGACAGGGGGCGCCCGGTTCAACCTCGCCAGGATCGGAATCCAGGATCTCACCGGCCTCGATTCCTACCTCAACGCCGAGAACACCTATCAGCGGATCAACCCGGTGGTCGGCCTGACCTATCGTATCATCCCGGCGCTGACCCTCTACGGCGGCTATTCGGAAGCCAACCGCGTACCTGTGCCGCTCGAGAGCGAGTGCTCGGACCCGCAGCGGCCGTGCACGCTGGAGAGCGCGCTGGCGGGCGATCCGCCGCTACAGCAGGTGGTCTCGCACACGATCGAGGCCGGCGGCCGCGGCGCCATCCCGCTGCCGAACGACTACGGCGTGCTAACCTACAAGGCCGGCTACTTCCACACCAGCCTCAGCAACGACATCATCACCGAGCAGAGCCGGTTCTCCGGTCAGGGCTATTTCGCCAACGTGCCGGAAACGCTGCGCCAGGGCGTCGAGGCCGGCCTCGAATACGACCATGGGCCGTGGAATTTCTACGCCAATTACGCCTATGTCGACGCGACCTATCAGTTCTCGGGGGCGATCTCCTCGCCGAACAACCCGGCCGCGAACGCCGACGGCGACGTGCTGGTCACTCCCGGCAGCCACATCCCCGGCATCCCGCGCCACCTCGGCAAGCTCGGAGCGGAATATCACGTGACGCCACGCTTCGTCGTCGGCGCCGACACGACCCTCGTCGGCAGCCAGTACTTCATCGGCGACGACGCCAACCAGCAGCCGCAACTGCCGTTCTACTACGTCGTCAACGCTCATGCCTCCTACCAGGTCAGCGACCATGTCCAGGTCTTCGCCTTCGCCAACAACCTGCTCGACCGCCGATACGCAACCCTCGGCACGTTCTACAATGTCGGAACCAGCGCCGGGCTCGTGAACCCGACGCTGGCGAACAATGCCGCCTCGGACATACCCGACCCGCGGTCCATTACCGTGGCGCAGCCATTCTCCATCTACGGCGGTGTCAAGGTCACATTTTGAGCGAGGATGCTCCGTCGCGTCGGAGCATCCTCGTGTCGTGCAACGCCCTACCGGAGCAACGCTACCCGAGGCCGCTTATCAACCATTGGGAACGATCATCGTGCGCAGGTCTTCGCCGGCCGGGCTCGAAAGTTCCTTCTCGTCGATCTTGCCGTCGTTCTCCGTGTCGGCTTTCTTGAAGGCGGCCTCGATGGCCTTCCCGTATTCCGCCTTGTCGACGGTGCCGTCCTTGTCGGTGTCGGCCGACATCATCGTCGAGCCTTCCTTCTTGTCGACGGTCCCGTCGCTGTCCTTGTCGGTCGAGTTGAAGATCGCCATGCCGGCGGTCTTGGCCTCGGCGAGGTCGATGGTCCCGTCGTGATCGGTGTCGATGACCTTCATCGCGCCCGCGACATTTTCGGCGTGCGCGACGACCGGCGCGGCGACAGCGGTGAACCCGAAGGCCATGAACGTCAGGCCAAGCATTGTCTTCGAAAGCATCTGATCGTCTCCTCGAAACCGCCTTTGCGGTCGCGTTTGATATAGTGCTCCGACGGGTCGTGTTTCATCGCGCAAGGAGCGAACGTCCCGATCTTCGGGGCTGCCGCGGTCATCGGGCACGCGCAATCGGGGGTGGGGACGTCTGCCGCACCTCATATCGACGCCGCGCCTGTCGCCGACACCCATATCAGCGTCATGCCTGTAGCCGATCCGATCTTCGACAGTACCCTGCTGCGCCGCCGCCTGGCGCGCGCGGCCGCCGGCCGCCCGGCCGAGTTCCTGCTGGAGCGCGCCGCCTCCGATCTGGTGGAACGCCTCGATGCCATCCAGCGGACGTTCTCGCGTGTCGTCGACATCGCGACGCCCGGCCCTGGCCTCGCGCAACGGCTTGCCGTTCGCCTGCCGCAGGCGGTGGTCATGCGGATAGGCCCCCCGGACACCGGGCCGGTCGACGCCGTCGGCGATGCCGAGCGCCTCTGCCTGCCCGACGGGAGCCTGGATCTTGCCGTGTCGGCTCTCGCGCTGCAGACCGCGAACGATCTGCCGGGCGCGCTGGTGCAGATCCGGCGCGCGTTGAAGCCCGACGGCCTGTTTCTCGGCGCGCTCGTCGGCGGCCGTACGCTTTCGGAGTTGCGCGAGGTGCTGACCATCGCCGACATCGAGAACTCCGGCGGCGCGAGCCCGCGCGTGGCGCCGTTCGCCGACCTGCGCGACATGGGCGGCCTGCTGCAGCGTGCCGGGTTCGCGCTGCCCGTCGCCGACGGCGAGACCGTGACGGTGCGCTACGCCGACCTGGCCGCGCTGATGCGCGATCTTCGCGCGATGGGCGCGACCAATGCCCTCGTCTCGCGCAGCCGGGTGCCGGCGAGGCGCGCGCTGTTCGCCCGCGCCGCGGTACTCTACCGCGAGCGCCACGGCGACCCCGATGGACGCATTCACGCCACCTTCGAGATCATCCAGCTGTCGGGATGGGCGCCGCATGCGAGCCAGCAGCCGCCCGCGAGGCGTGGCTCGGCGACGATCAGCCTTGCGGACGCTTTGGCGGCGAAGCGAAGGTGATCGCGGTTGCTCCCGGCGGCCCGATGCTATGTCTAGGTCATCGCGTCATGGCGGCGCGCCCTTGATCTCCCAGACCACGCTGATCTCCGCGCTGATGGTCTGGACCCCGGGCTCGGTCGGGATGACGACCGCCTCGCTCGATTGGTATTTCGATGCCGTGTGGGACGGCATCTTTGCGACGACAACCGGCGTCGGACCGCCATCCGACCCGATTTGCAGAGGGCGCCCGAGCTTCACGCCGATCGCGTCAGTGTAGATCCTCGCCTCGGCAAGCGCGTCGCGCGTCGCCTCGGCCTCGAGTTCGCGCTGCTTTCCGCGTTCTTTCGAGTAGCTGAAGGAGAAGCCGCGGAAGGAGGTGGCGCCTCTCGCGATCAGCGTCCTGGCGAGGGTGCCGGTCTTGGCGACGTCCCGCACCCTTATCGTCACGGCTTCCTCCGCCTTGTAGCCGCGCAGCGTCCGCTTCAGCGGCCTCCCGGCCGGATCGCGATCCTCGTCGTAGACGGCGGCGAGCGTGAAGGTGGTGCTGATGTCCCGCGCATCGATCCCCTGCGCCTTCACCGCGGCGATGACATCGGTGGCTGCCTGCGCCGTCGCGTCGGCGGCGGCGGCCGGTGTCGGCCGCTCGGTTTCCACGCCGAGGAACAGGTCCGCCTGATCCGGAACGACGTCGACCCTCGCCGAGCCGTATGTCATGATGTGGGGCACGCTCTGCACGAGGGGGACGCCGTCCGCGGTAGCGGGCGCCACGGCGAGAGTGCAAAGGGCGGCGGCAATCGAGGTCAGGCGCTTGGGCATGAGAGCGGTCTCCACGCGCGGGATGGCATGTGATGATCGCCGTCCTGCGCCATTGGCATCCTAGCATCCACGACCGTCATCGCGGGCTGGCTTCGGGCTGGCTCGCAGCAAACTGACGCCCGGTCGGCGCGATGCTATAAGAGCCTCATGTCCGAAACGCTCGATCTTGCGCCGCGCGCGGCCGGTTTTTCTCTCTCCGGCCGGAAGTCCTCACTCGTGGGGCTGGACCGCGACCGCCTCGCCGAAGCGCTCGCCGCCATCGGCGTGCCCGAGCGAGCGCGACGCATGCGCGTCGCCCAGCTCTGGCACTGGATCTACTTTCAGGGTGCCACCTCCTTCGACGCGATGCTCAACGTGTCGAAGCTTTTGCGCGCGGCGCTGGCGGAGACCTACACGCTGGCGCGGCCGGAAGTCGTGACGGAGCAGGTCTCAAGCGACGGAACCCGCAAGTGGCTCATCCGGCTCGCGCCGCATCCGTCGGACCGCACCGCGCACAGGCGCGGCTCCGAGGTCGAGTGCGTGTACATCCCCGAGAGCGACCGCGGCACGCTCTGCATCTCGAGCCAGGTTGGCTGCACCCTCTCCTGCGCCTTCTGTCACACCGGCACGCAGAAGCTGGTTCGCAATCTCACCGCCGCCGAGATCGCCGCTCAGGTCGTGGTCGCGCGCGACCGGCTCGGCGACTATCCGGGCCTGACGCCGCCGACGGACGGGTTGATCCCCCGCGCGGGGTCGCGCGTCGTCTCCAACATCGTTTTTATGGGCATGGGCGAGCCGCTCTATAACGCCGCGGCGGTGCGCGACGCGGTCGGCACCATCGCCGACGGCGACGGGCTCTCGCTCTCCAGGCGCCGCATCACGGTGTCGACCGCCGGCGTGGTGCCGCAGATGGCGGCGCTCGGCGCGGAGGCCGGATCGATGTTGGCGATATCCCTCCACGCCGTGCGCGACGACCTGCGCGACGTGCTGGTGCCGCTTAACAAAAAGTATCCGCTGGCCGAGCTTCTGGCCGCCTGTCGCGCCTATCCCGGCGCGTCGAACGCGCGGCGGATTACCTTCGAGTACGTGATGCTGAAGGGCGTCAACGACAATCCGGCCGAGGCGCGCGAGCTGGTCCGCCTTTTGAAGGGAATCCCGGCCAAGATCAATCTCATCCCCTTCAATCCCTGGCCCGGCACCCGCTACGAGTGTTCGGACTGTGAGACGATCGAGCGGTTCTCCGACATCGTCTTCGCCGCCGGCTACGCGAGCCCGGTGCGCACGCCGCGCGGCCGCGACATCCTCGCGGCCTGCGGGCAGCTGAAGAGCGAGACGGAGAAGCTGCGGGCGCGGGCGATGCTCGTCGGCGAGGGCTGACAGCCGACAGGGCCGAGGCTGAGTTACTTGCATCGAGCCAGGGCTTGGGACGCGTCGTCGGAGCTTTAGGGAGCGCCCTCCAAGCGACCCGTGGGTCGGCGCGGTAGGTGCTCGCGGGCATGGCCGAGCCGGCGATACCCGAGCGTGCCGATGACCGGGATGAACCGGAGCCCTCGGGCCGCGACAGTTGGCCGGGTTGCCGCGCGCCTGCCCGCGTGGTCCTCAATGGCGAATCGCCCTCATCGACCTTCACGGAACCAGAGCCCAATGCGCGCAAGCAATGTCGGACGCAGCTTCGGCAAAGACGACGGCGGCGGCTCGGCCAATCCTGATCCGACGATGAAGGAGCTCCCGCGCAAGCCCGGCGACGAGAACGTGCCGCCGAAGGGCGGGGAGAGCATGGGGCCGGCCGACAGCAAGCACCCTTATGCAAAGTCCGACGAGGCGCGGGCCGAGACGGAGGAGCCGGGCACCTAGCCGCGGCTGTTCAGCCCGGCGACGGCGAGCGCCGCCACGGCGAGCGATACGACGACGTTCCAGCCGGCGAGCGACAGGCCGAGGATGCGGATCGCGACCGCATCGCAGCGCACCACCTTGATTCCATGCAATTGCCGCAGGAAGTCTGCGCCAGACGCCGCGTGCGTGGCCGAGCCGGTGCAGTCGCTGGGTCCCGCCCAGAAGCCCCATTCGACGCCGGCATGATAGGCGCCGAAGCCGGCGCTGAACAAGAACAGCAGGGCGAGCAACGCGAAGCAGGCGCGCCAAGCGACCGATGGCCCCCGCCGGGTCGCCGGGATGGTAAGGGCGGCCAGCGCCACGCCGGCATAGTAGGGCAGGCGCTCCTTCAAGCAAAGTTCGCACGGGGCGTAGCCCGCGGCCTGGAACGCGAAGGCGGCGAGAATCGTCGTCACCACGACAGTCAGGATGACGAAGGCGGTGCCGACCGGCGCGCCGCGCGTTCCGCGGGAGACCGGCGCATCCATGGTCAGATCACTTTCGCGGCGACGTAGAAGCCGACCAGCACGGTGATCACCAAAATGACCATGAAGACACCGAAATAGCGCTCGAGGAGCCGCTTGATCGGCTCGCCGAAATAGGTGAGCAGGACGGCGAGAAAAAGAAAGCGGGCGCCGCGCGTGATGATGCAGAGCACGATGAAAAGCGGCAGGTCGAAGCGGATGATGCCGGCGCTGATCGTGACCAGCTTGAATGGGATGGGCGTGAGACCCTTGATGAGAATAAACCACCAACCATTGGTGGCGAGGAAATCGCGAGCCTGCGCGAACTTGGCGCCGTAGCCGTAGAGGTGGATCAGCCAAGTGCCGACCGTGTTGAACAGCAGGGCCCCGATGGCGTAGCCGAGCAGCGCGCCGGTGACCGATCCGACCGTGCAGATCAGCGCGTAGACCCAGGCCCGTTGCGGCCGGGCGAGCGACATCGGGACCAGGATCACGTCCGGGGGCACGGGGAAGAACGAGCTCTCCATGAACGCGATGATGCCCAGCGCCCAGGGTGCCGCGGGCGTCTCGGCGAGGCTCATCGTCCAGCGGTAGAGCCGCTTCATCGGCCCGTCGCCGCGGCGCGCGACGGCGGGGTCGATGGGATAGGCCGCGGTGGGCTCGCTCATGACGATCTCGCTCGGCGTGGGTCGATGGGGCCGGTCCGCCGCTCCGCGCAGAGCGGATGTGACATGCACTTTTGGCTTAAAGATGATGTGCCTTATGCCGCAGACTGGTTGCCGCTTCCTTGCTTATCTGAGGGACCGGGCGGCCTATCCGTGCACCAGAGGTCCGCCGGCGCGTTTGCCTTGCGGTCGCCGGCAAATCAACACGGTTCAGCCGCTTCGTTCGACGCCTCGCCACAATGCTGTTAACGTCCCCGCGAGCGCAGGAGGCGCGGCAAGCGAGGCGACATGATCCCGAGATACGAGACACGATGATCATTCTTCGGTCCGCCATCTTCAACGTGGCGTTCTACACGCTCTTCATCGTCATGATGATCCTCGGTCTGCCCCTCATGCTGCTGCCGCGTGGCGCGGTGCTGTGGTTGATCCGGGCCTGGGCGCGAAGCTCGCTGTGGCTTCTCGCGACGATCTGCGATGCGCGGGTCGAGGTGCGCGACCGCGCCCTGCTGCCGAGCGGTGCGTGCATCGTCGCCGTGAAGCATCAATCGTTCCTCGAAACCTTCGCGCTCCTGACCGTGATCGACGACTTCGCCTACGTCCTGAAGAAGGAGCTGACGGCGATCCCGGTGTTTGGCTGGTACCTCAAGACAACCGGTCAGATCGGCATCGACCGGTCGAAAGGCGGCGGCGCGCTGCTGATGCTCCAGCGTGCCGTGCGCGCCCGGCTCGTGGCCAACCGCCAGATCGTGATCTTCCCGGAAGGCACGCGCCGGCCGATCGGCGCGGCACCGGCCTACAAGCCCGGTGTCGCGGCGCTTTATACTTCGAGCGGCGTGCCTTGCACGCCCATCGCGCTCAACACCGGGTTGTTCTGGCCGCGCAAAGGCTATCTGCGACGTCCCGGCACGATTGTCATACAGGTCCTGCAGCCGATCGAGGCCGGCCTCGGCAAGCGCGTCTTCCTGCAGGCGCTGGAGAACGCCATCGAGCCTGCCACCGACGCGCTCGTGGCCGAGGCGCTCGCCAAGGATCGTCGGCTCGCCGACAGCAGCATCGAAACGACGGTCGGCTGCCCTCAAGAACAGCGGAAGAAGCGAACGGCCACGGCGTAAGAGTTTCGATGCGAGATTGACATGCGAGGCGCCGTGTTCTATTTTTGTTCTCTAGAGGAGAACAGCAATGCTGCCTTTCGTCGCGGACGAGATAGCTTTTGCGACTGCGCGGCGCTCGGCGTTCGATGCGCCGCCGCCGTGTGCCGACGAGAGCAAGGTTCCGGGACTGTTCGATAAGCAGCTTGCGGACAAGTTCCACGCCTGGTTCGGCGGATCGGGTCGCCGTTATCTGACCTCCGTGTTTCCTGTCGATCGCGAGGTCGACGGCCTGGGCTTGCCGGACTTCGACGGCTTCGTCCTACTTTCGGCCGGGGTCCGCGGAAGGACGCGACGCGCGCTCGCGATCGCAGCCATCGAAGTCGGACGCGACAGGCGACGCGCCATGCACGAAGCCCTCGTGCTCGGCGCCGAACAATGGCACGTGCATCTGCTTGGTAAGACCATGGTCGCACGCGCCGCGATCGTCGCCGATCTGGCCCTGCGTCAGGCGAGAGCCAACATTGCGCTCTCGGCGTAGTCGGCCTGCGCGGTGTCGATGCGATGGCGCGCGGACGCAGTCTCATGGTTTCGCTTGCGGGAAACGCGCGGCAAGGGCCGCCAGCATGGTATCGGCGATGCCGAGATCGGTCATGTGGTCGAAGGTGTTGCGAACGTATTCCGGATTGGGGCCGGAGACGCCGACGCCCTGCCCGACGTAGTGTGCGAGAGCGGGGAGATCGAGCGCACCGGCATATTGATGGTGGCGGCGATCGACCGCGTAGGACACGACGCGGACAGCGCGACCGTCGACAAGGCGCGCCGTAAGAATGATCTCGCGATAGACCATCGTCACTTGTTCGCGCTCGCGAAGGTAGGCCAGCGTCGCGTCCACGTGGTCCTCGCGGATGCGGAAGGCGACACCCTTGCACGAGCCGCCACGATCGAGCCCTAGAACGAGCCCCGGCTTCTCCGGCGTGCCGCGATGAACGTGAGAATAGACGCAGAGCGCGCGCCGGTAGCCACGCACTAACCCGATAGCGCGCTCCTCGTACGCGAAGCCCGGGCGCCACATCAGGGATCCGTAGCCGAAGATCCAGAAACCGCCGTCTTTCATCGTCCGTACCGCGCAATCCGAAGTCGCCACGGTCCCGGTTGGTTTCGTACAGGACACCAAAGCGCCACGCTCCGCCGCTCTACGCCGGCCCGCATTCCTAGACCAGCCGCCGCGGCGGCGCAGCCCTCCCGGACTTGATCGTGACGACCAGCCACGGACAGCGGACTTGAGCATATCGCGTTGGACGGCGCTCGGGTTCGTCCTGGTCCCCCTCGCGGCGCTCTATGGCGCCGCGTGGTTGACCATCGCTGGCGAGGCCGGTCGCCGGATGGATGCCTGGCAGGAAAGCGAGGCCGCGCTTGGGCGCCGCTGGACTTGCCCGGATCGCACGATAGCCGGCTTTCCGTTCGCAATCACGGTGGATTGCACCGACGCCTCCTTCGCCGCGCAAGGTCGCGACCGTGGTGACGACATCGCCAGGGTGGCGCACGTGAGTGCCGCCGTCTCGATCTTGCGCCCGAGCCGCCTTGCCCTTTCGCTGCGCCCACCCTTCTCTTATGCGACCTCCGACGGCGCGACCTCCGTTTCTGCACGCTGGACGATGTTCGATCTCGCCTTCGGTCCGCTTCCCGATCCGCGAATGATCGACCTGCACGGCGCCGACGTTTCGTTCGGGGGCACCTTCGGGCCGGTCGGTCGGCAGTCCGGCCGGATGGCCAAGCTCGCCGCGCACTTCACGATGCGGGAGGGGCCTGGCGAGCCGACGCTGGCCTTCGCTATCGCCGTCGGCGCCACCGACTTGGCACCGCTCGACGAGGTCTTCGGCGACGCGAAACCGGTGAAGATCGATCTGGCAGGGCATCTCAATCGTGCGGGTCTCGGCGCCGCGTCCACGCCCGAAGCGATCATCGACGCGTGGCGTCTGGCCGGCGGCCACGTCGATCTCACCGCCTCGCGCCTCAGCCGGGGGACCGTTGTCATGTCGGCCAACGGCGTGGTGGGCCTGGACGACGCTCACCGTCCGCAGGGCCATCTCCAGGCGGAGTTCGTCGGCGTTGGTCCCGTGCTGCGGCGCTACGGCATCGAACCGGGTCTGGTGGCGGCCGGCTCCCTGCTCAGCACGCTGCTGGGCGGCGGCCAGCGGCGACCCGCGACGCAGTCGGGCGCGATCAGTCTTCCGATCGATCTTCATGGCGGCCGGCTCGGCATCGGCCCAATCATGACCCCGGTCGCGCTGCCCGCCCTGTATTAGCCGTCAGGACGTGCGCGCCGCGAGCGCCGTCTCCCGCATCTTCGTCAGCGTGGTCCCGGGCAGGATCGCCTCGGGATCGATCTTGAGGTGGAGGATCGAGGGCAGGCCGCTCGCGCGCGCCTCGGCGAAAGCGGCGGCGAAGTCGGCGGTCCGCTCCACGGTCGCGCCGAACCCGCCGAAGGCGCGCGCGTAGGCGGCAAAGTCGGGATTGCGCAGCGTCGTGGCGGACGGCCTGCCCGGATATTCGCGCTCCTGGTGCATGCGAATCGTGCCGTAGAGCCCGTTGTCGCAGACGATGACCACGATCGGCAGGCCGTACTGGACGGCGGTGGCGAACTCCTGACCGTTCATCAGGAAGTCGCCATCGCCGCTGACGCAGACGACCGTCGCGTCGGGATGGAGACGCTGCATCGCCACCGCGCCCGGCACGCCGTATCCCATCGAGCCGGACGTCGGCGCGATGTGGCTCGCGAAGCGGCGGACACGATAGAAGCGTTGGATCCAAGAGGCGAAATTGCCGGCGCCGTTGCAGAGGATCGCATCGGCCGGCAGGCTCTCGCGGAGCCAAATCATGATCGAGCCGAGATTGACGCCTCCGGGCTGCTCGGTCGCGACCTCCGTCCACGCGATATAATCGGCGTGCGCGGCCTCCGCGCTGCCGGCCCAGGCTACCGTCGATGACGGCGCCAGTCGCTCAAGCGCCGCGGCAAGCCCGACCGGCGAGGCGGCGATCGCCAGATCCGCGGCATAGACGCGGCCGAGTTCCGACGGCTCGGGGTGAACATGGACGAGGCGGCATGCCGGCTTCGGCACGTCGAAGAGCGTATAGCCCTGCGTCGGAATATCGCCGAGACGGCCGCCGGCCACGATGACGAGATCGGCGCCTTTGACGCGCGCCAGCAGCTTGGGATTGGGACCGATCCCAAGCTCGCCGGCATAGTTCGGATGCAACGCGTCGAACAGAGGCAGGCGGCGGAAGCTCGTCGCCACCGGCAGGCCGTATCGCTCGGCGAAGTCGCGCACGCCGGCGCATGACGCCTCCGTCCACCTTGTGCCACCGAGAATGAGGATCGGTGCGCGCGCCTCGGCGAGCATGGCCGCGAGACGCGTGATGTCCGGCTCGCACGGCGCGCTCTCGACCGGCTCGACCCGCGGTGCATCGGCGACATCGACGCGCTCGGTCAGCATGTCCTCGGGCAGGCTGAGGACGACCGGTCCCGGGCGGCCGTTCATCGCCACGTGGAAGGCGCGCGAGACGAGCTCGGGGATGCGGGCGGGCGCCTGGATCTCGTCGGCCCACTTGGCGACCGACCCGAACACGGCCGCATAGTCGAGCTCCTGGAATGCTTCGCGGCCGCGCACACCGCGCTCGACCTGACCGACGAACATGATCATCGGCGTTGAGCCTTGCTGGGCCACATGCAGCCCGTGCATCGCGTTGGTCGCGCCAGGCCCGCGCGTGACGAAGCAGACGCCGGGGCGCCCGCTCGCCTTACCGACGGCCTCCGCCATCATGGCGACGCCGCCCTCCTGGCGACAAACGGTAACGGTGATGGCGCGATCGCGAAAGGCATCGAGAACGGCGAGATAGCTTTCGCCGGGCACGCAGAACACGTGTTCGACGCCTTGCGCCACGAGCTGGTCGACGAGCACCTCGGCCGCGGTGCGAGAGGTGTTCGATGCGCTCATGTTTCCCTCGCTGGCTGCAGCCGCTACATCGCCAGCGCATCGCGCGTCGCGCGCGGCCAGCTGTCGGTGTCTAGGCCATGGGTCCAGAACAGGGCAATCGCCAGACGGTCCATCCCGAAGGCGACACAGCCGGTATGGGCCGGATTGCCATCGGCGGTAAGAATGTCCCAGGTGGTACCGAAATGATCGCGGTGGTAGTTGAAACTCATGCAGGCGGTGGGCTTGTCTTCCGAGTGCAGCGGTACCACCAACTCGAACTTCAGCGCCTGCTGGATCTGCGCGACCGCTTTGATCTGGCCGACCCGGCCGAAGAAGGGGTCGCTCGCCTGCTCGATGCGGCTGGGCAGGGCGAGCACCTCCGCGATCCCGCAGGCTCGCGCGACCCATTGCTCGCGGAAGACCGCGATTTCGTGCGGCGCGCCGATGCGCACGTATTCGCGCATCCGGAACGACTGCAGTCGGTCGAGATCCGGGGACGGTTCGTGACGGAAACAGTCGCAGGCGACGTCGAACAGGAGGCCGCCCTCGGCGACCAGCCCGCGTGCGGCGACAATTGGATAGACCGGGTAGCAGGCCGCCGGCGCCAGCACGAGTTCGGTCGCCGTCAGCGAGGTGGTCCAGCCTCCGGCGCTCTCCGGGCGCTCCGCCGCGGTGCGGATCTCCTTCTCCGTGCCATGGAGCGCGCAAGCGCAGCCGATGAGGTTCGGGAAGCTTTTAAGGTAGCCGTGACGCTCGAGATCGCGGCGGCTCATCACCGGCGGGAAACGGAACACTTCCGTGCCCTTGTCCCTGTGGCGGGTGATGAGGGCAGCGAGGCGGTCGACAACGTCTTCGTAGAGAGCTGAGCGTGCGTAGACGCCGTCGGCCCCCATCGGGCTGAAAAGCGCGGCGCGGAGCTTCGCCTGAATGTCGGCGCCGGCTTCGTACCTAAAGGAACGCGTCATGACCTGCTCCTGCGGGTTGCTTCCGCGCTAATCGTGAAGCGAACGAGGGATGCCGCTCATCAGCGCGACGTTCTGGACGTTCGCCATGATCCGTTCGTTGTGGATCATGATCGGCGACGACAGCACGTCGCGCAGGTGCCGGCCGACGCCGAACTCGCCGTCGTTGCGGTAGCCGGCGAGGCCGCAGGCGCGCATCGCGCTCATCACGGTCGCGATCGCGTGTTCCGATGCCTCGACCTTGAAGAGGTTCAGCGCAGCCTGGTTGTCGATGCCGCCGAGCACCTGCGGCTTGTCTTCCATGCGCTCGTAGGCGGCGAGCGCCGCCGAAATCATACCGCGCAAGGTGCGCAACGAGGCGCTCGCGCGTGTAAACTGGCCGACGCCGGGTGGCATCTGGCCACCGGATCGGCGTGCCGCCGTCCGCAGGAAGGCCTGCGAGCGGGCCACCGCCGCCGCCGCGATGCCGGCCCACAGCCCCGCCCAGGTGAGATGCGAGAACGGCACCATGGTCTGGGGATGGATCTTGTCGTAGCCGACCGGCAGGACCTGCTCCGGCCGCGCGGTGGCGCGCAGCGCGAAGCCGGAGCTGCAGGTGCCGCGCATGCCGAGCGTGTCCCAGCCGCCGGTTTGATCGAGCTGGTAATTCTCCTTCAGGAGGATGAGGAGCACCTGGTCCGAAGGCGCCGCATCGGGATGGCGCCGGGCGACGGAGACGATGCCGTCGGCCTGTTCGCCGTAGGACATCACGGTGGCCGCGCGCTCAAAGCAAACCACGTCGCCGTCGTGGACCAGGGCGGCGTCGCTCGCGCGCACGTTGCCGCCGCTCGTGCCCTCTGTCGTCGAAGAGGCGAGAAGCAGGTTTTCCGACGCGACGCGTCGAAGGAAGCTGCGCTGCCACTGGCTCTCGCCATGGTGGCGTACAACGCAAGCGAGCGCCGCCTGGTGCATGGCGACGATCATGGCCGTGGAGGCGCAGGCTTGGCCAAGCGTGTAGCAGACGTCGGAAACGGCGCTGAGCGGCGCACCCGCGCCGCCGAATTCGCGGGGAATCAGCAGGCTCATGAGACCGTTGCGTTTCGCCGCCTCAATCCCGGCGGTCGGGAAGATGGCGTCCCCATCGACGCGGGCGGCGTTTGCTGCCGCGATGGCGGCGACCGCCTCGGCCCGCTCGCGGAGCGCGCCACAAGGGTAGGCGTCTGGCACGCCACGCGACGCAGCGTGCGCCGCGGCGTCGTTCGCGCTGCTGTCAAACGAGACCATCTTCTACCCTCTCCGAGGGATCATGATGAGGACCAGTGGCAAGCCGCCATCGGGAACTGAGCTTTTAAATCAAAATCTCTCCAAGTCGGTGCGCGAAAGTAGATCATGGTTTACGGGAGATTAAGGGGACCATCCGTATCCGGTTAAATTAATCAAGATGATTTAAGTCGATTTGGAATTTGGATTTGTGTTCCTAGATAACGGGAGATCGAGCCGGAAGCCGAGTGTCGGGGTAGTGTCTGTTGTTCAGATCGGGCCGTTGGAGCTCCCATGTTGGATGCAAAGCAGGTTGATACGGCAGGTAAAGTCGGCGGCATCGTCGCGCGGGTCGCGCGTCAGCACGATATCCGTCGCGAGATCGCGCCGACCGATCACCTCGTCGACTGCGGTCTGACGTCGATGGCGATGGTCGACCTCATGCTCGCGATCGAGGCGGAGTTCGACGTGACGATCCCGCAGCGCGAGATGACTCCGGCGAACTTCCGGTCGATCGCGAGCCTCGCATGCATGCTGGACCGGCTCTAGGCGGGGGACACGCCCGATGACCAAGGCTGACGCGGATGAAGAAGATCATCGCGCGGTGTATGGTCCCCGCTCGGCCCGGTGCGCCAACGCGGACTGGGTACGCGCTCTCCAACGAACCGCTGGTGTGACGCCGTGCTCGACCCGGACGCTGGCGGTGGTCGTCGAGGAGAAGGCTGCGGCTCACCCGCTGGCCCCGGCGTTGTCGGGCGACGCCTGTAGCCTCACCTACGGCGAGCTGTCATCGCGAGCGAACCAGTACGCTCGCTGGGCGCGGACGCGGGGGCTGAGCCCGGGCGACAGGGTCGCCCTGATGATGGAGAACGAGCCGGACTACGCCGCCATCTGGATCGGATTATCCAGTGTCGGCATCGTCACCGCTTTGCTCAACACGCACCTCGTCGGTGCGGGTCTTCACCATTGCCTCGCACTTGCGGCACCACGCTACGTCATCGTCGGCGCAAGCTGCCTCTCCCCCTTCGAAGCTTCGGGCGAGCTCTCCAGCGACGTGTCCGTGCTCGTCCACGGAGCGGATGCAGAGGGCCACGTCCGCATCGACCGGCTGATCGACGGCTTGGACGCGAAGGCTCTGGACGCGCGCGACCGCCCGAGCGTGACGCTGCGTGACGCTGCGCTGCTGATCTACACCTCCGGCACCACCGGCCTGCCCAAGGCCGCGCGGGTGAGCCACTACCGGGTGATGATGTGGAGCGAGTGGTTCGCCGGCATCACCGACGCGCGAGCCGACGATCGGCTCTACAATTGCCTGCCGATGTACCACAGCGTCGGTGGCGTCGTCGCGGTCGGCTCGATGCTCGCGGCCGGCGGCTCTGTGATTGTGCGCACAAGCTTCTCCGCAAGCCGGTTCTGGTCCGATGTCGCCTGCTCCGGCGCGACGATCTTCCAGTACATCGGCGAGCTCTGCCGCTACCTGCTCAACGCGCCTCGGGACGAGGCGGGTCGGCGCCATGGCCTGCGGCTCTGCATCGGCAACGGCCTGCGGGCGGATGTGTGGCAGGCCTTCGAGCGGCGCTTCGCCGTCCCGCGCATCATCGAGTTCTACGCGGCCACCGAGGGCAGCTTCTCGTTGTTCAATCTCGAGGGGAAGCCGGGCGCCATCGGCCGCATCCCGCGTTTCATGGCGCATCGCTCGCCCGTCGCGCTGGTGCGTTTCGATATCGAGACCGAGCGTCCGGAGCGAGACGCGCACGGATTGTGCATCCGGTGCGATGCGAACGAGCCGGGCGAGGCGATCGGGCTTGTCGCGACGGATGCGACATCCCTCTCCAACCGCTTCGAAGGCTACACCAGCGAGGCCGAGAGCGAGCGCAAGATCCTGCGGGACGTGTTCGCGGCGGGCGACATTTGGGTCCGTACCGGCGATCTGATGACGCGCGATGCGCAGGGCTTCTACAGCTTCGTCAACCGCATCGGCGACACCTTCAGGTGGAAGGGGGAGAACGTCGCGACGGCCGAAGTCGCGGATGCGCTCTGCGCCTACGACGGCGTGCTCGAAGCCGTTGTCTACGGCGTAGAGCTGCCCCACGCGGAGGGTCGCGCCGGCATGGCCGCGCTGGTCGTCACATCATCCTTCGATGTCGAGCGGCTTCGAGGCCATCTCGAGGCGCGGCTGCCACGTTACGCGAGGCCGCTCCTGCTGCGCCTGTGCGCCAGCCTCACGACGACCGGGACCTTCAAGGTGAAGAAGAGCGAGCTCGTGAGCGAAGGCTGCGATCCGAGAGGTATCGCCGACGCGCTCTACCTCGACGACCCGCGAGAGGCCGCTTACCGGCCGCTCGACATCGACCTGCACGACGAGCTTCTGTCCGGCGCGATCCGGCTCTGACGCCGCGCGGCTAGTTCCGGTTGGTCTCCACCGATTCGCTCTTGCCGCCGCTCCGGCAGACCTGCATCTGGAACACCTGCCGCAACGCGCAGCCCTTCAGACAGCCGAACTTCACGTTGTTGTTGTTGTCCTTGTAGTCGGGGGCGGCGGCCAGCGCCGTGCGCGTGCAGTTGTCGGTACAGAGCTGGATGCGTTCGTTCATCGCCTTCTTGCAGGCTTCGACGCGCGCGTCCTCCGCGCTCTCGGCGGCTGCTGCTCGAGCCAAGCTCATCGCGAGCAGAAGCGCGCCCATGCTCAATCGCTTCAACGCGCATCCTCCCACGGGTCTCGGGCACCACTTGCGGGCACCTCCCATCAGCTTAGCCGACTTCGAAGGTCCTCAAAGCGTTTCAATGACGCACGATCGCCCGCAAAGCCTCGGCAAGGCGCGTGATGAGGCGATCGCCCGCCGCGATCCGCGCGCCGCGCTGGACGACGCTGTGGATCATCCCGCCGAGGCGCACGGCCTCGAGCGTCACGTCGGCCTCCCGCAGGCGGCGGCCGTAAGCTTCCGCCTCGTCGCGGAGGGGGTCGTTCTCGCAGGTCACGAGAAGGGCAGGGCAGAGGCCGGCAAGATCGCCCGCAAGGAGCGGCGAGAGATCGGCGTCGGCACGGTCGTGGCCGAGGCAATAGAGGTCGAGGCCGCGGTAGAGCTCGTCGATGCGCACGACGGTGCCGTCGAACTGTCCGCGCGAGGCGTGATGGGCGCCTTCTCGCAGGTCGGCGTTGGGATAGAGCAGGAGCTGCAAGGCCAAGGCGATGCCGGCATCCCGCGCGCGCTGGGCGAGGACGGCGGCGAGCAGGCCGCCAGCGCTGTCGCCGCCGACCGCCACGTGGCGGCCGTCCACCGCGCCATCGGCGAGGAGGTGACGCAGCGCCGCCATGCAATCGCCCGTCGCTGCCGGGAACGGATGCTCGGGCGCGAGACGGTAATCGACAGCGGCGATCTGCCAGCCGGACCTGAGCGCCAGATGCCGCAAAGGCACATCATAGCCCGCGAGCGAGCCGGCGACGAAGCCGCCACCGTGGATGAATAGCAGGGTCGGTCGCGGCTCAGGACCGTCCGCGCGGTAGAGCCTGAGGCCGAGCGGCTGTCCGTCGCCGCCGCTTGTGCATCCGTCGGTCAAGGTGCAGGCGGGAGGAGAGCCTTGCATGCTGACGATCTGATCGAGCTCTTCGCGATAGCCCCGCAGCCAGGAGTCCTGATCGGCGGGCATTGGCGTCGCCCCGGCGCGCAGCTCGTCCAGAACCGCCTGAGCTTGCGGGTCGATCATCGCCTGTGTCCCATAGTCCCGGCCTGCAACAATGGCCAATCGTTCATGTTCTAGTATCACAGCAACCGTCAGGAGGCGTCATGGACTTCGCGATCAAGGGTAAGACGGCCGTCGTCACCGGCAGCGATTCCGGGATGGGATTGCAAACCACGCGCATGCTGCTTCAAGAGGGCGTGCGGGTCGTGATGGCGGATCAGTTTCCCGATCGGATCGAGCAGGCCGCAACGCACCTCGGTCAGCTCGGCGAAGTCCACCCCGCCGTCGTCGACGTGGCAAACGCCGCCTCCGTCGAGGCGCTGCGCAACACGGCCATTGCGAAACTCGGGCACGTGGACTTCCTGGTCAACGCCGCCGGCGTCACCGGGCCGACCGGCGACTTCCACACCATCGATGATGAGGCTTGGCTCGGAGCCTTGCAGGTCATCCTGATGGGTGCGGTTCGCGTCGTGCGCGCCTTCGTGCCCGGGATGGTCGAGCGCAAGCAGGGGCGCATCATCCTGTTCGGGTCCGAAGACGCCGAGCAGCCATACGCAGACGAGTTGCCCTATTGCGCAGCGAAAGCCGGCATCCTCAACCTGACCAAGGGCCTGTCCAAGACCTATTCGAAGCATGGAGTCCTGGTGAATACGGTCAGCCCGGCCTACATCGCGACACCGATGACAGACGCGATGATGGAGAAGCGCGCCAAGGAGAACGGGACCAGCTTCGACGAGGCGATCGCGAGCTTCCTCAAGGAGGAGCGGCCGACCCTCGAACTGCAGCGCCGCGGGCGGCCGGAAGAGGTCGCGGCCTTGGTGGTGTTCCTCTGCTCGAAGCAGGCATCCTTCATCAACGGCGCGAACTACCGCGTCGACGGCGGCTCCGTCGCCACGGTCTGAGGAGCGCGGTTGCAAGACGCTTGCGGCGTCGCGAGGAACCTGGATGTTGAAATACGACAATCCTATTCTGGGTCCGTCGATTGCCGCGCACGGCGTCATCGGCAACATGCGCTCGATCGCGCTCGTTTCGAGTGCAGGCACAATCGACTATTTCTGCCATCCCCTACTCGACAGCCCAAGCGTCTTCTGCGCGCTGCTGGACATTCACAAGGGGGGCTCCTTCGCCGTCGCCCCGGACGATGCCGCCAACTGGCACACGCGCCAGATCTACATTCCGGACACGAACGTCTTGATCACCCGCTTCATGAACGGCGAGGCGGTGGTCGAGCTAACCGACTACATGCCGATCATGAAGGACGAAGGACCGCTGAGCGCACTGGTGCGGCGAGTGACCTGCATCCGCGGCAACGCGCGCATCACGGCGGTCTGCGCGCCGCGGTTCGACTACGGGCGCGACGGCTTGCCCGTCATCGACCTCAAAGCCGACGCGGCGATCTTCCGACCGAACCAACACCAGCTGTCGGACCCGCTGCGGCTGCGCAGCAGCATTCCTCTCTCGAAGGCGGAAGGCGCCGCAACCGCCGCGTTCGACCTGGAGGAAGGCAAGGTCGCGAGCTTCATCCTCGAATGCGGAGGCGAGCTTCCGAGCGACGGCGATGATCCGACCGGCTTCATAGAGGCCTCTTTCGACGAGACCTTGGCCTATTGGCAAAGCTGGTCCGCGCATTCCTCGTACAAGGGCCGCTGGCGCGAGTACGTGCTCCGATCGGCGCTGGTGCTCAAGCTCCTGAGTTCGGCCGAGCATGGCTCGATCGCTGCCGCCGCCACCTTCGGGCTTCCCGAAAAGCCCGGCGGCCTCCGCAACTGGGATTATCGCTTCTGCTGGATCCGGGACGCCGCCTTCGCGACCTTCGCGCTGATGCGGCTCGGCTACGTCAACGAGGCGATGCGCTTCAATCGATGGGTCGGGACATGCGCCGACCGGAGCGACGATGGCCAGCTGCAAATCCTCTACCGGCTCGACGGCACACGCGAGGCGGAGGAGACGACGTTAGACCACCTTGCCGGCTACGGAGGCGCACAACCTGTCCGCATCGGCAACGCGGCCGCCTCTCAGCTCCAGCTCGACATCTACGGTGCGCTGTTCGATTCCGCCTATCTCTCGGACAAGTACGGGGAGCCGGTGACCTACCGGGCGTGGCAGGGCATGTCGCGCACCTTGAATTGGGTATGCCGCAACTGGGATCAGCCGGACGAAGGCATCTGGGAGATGCGGGGCGAGCGCCGGCATTTCCTGTCGTCGCGCCTGATGTGCTGGGTTGCGCTCGACCGCGGCCTGCGCATGGCGACGAAGCGTTCGCTGCCTGCGGAACAGGGCTCGGACTGGGAGAGAAACCGCACGCTCATCTACCGCGACATTCACGAGAATTTCTGGGACGCCGAACGCGGTGCCTTCACGCAGTATAAGGGCGGCACGGCACTCGACGCGTCGACGTTGCTGATGCCGCTGGTGCGCTTCATAGCTCCGCGCGATCCGCGATGGCTGTCGACCCAGAAAGCGATCGAGAAAGAGCTCGCGTCCGACGTGCTCGTTCGCCGATACGAGATTGGCGAACGCGGCAACATCGACGGGCTCGACGGTGACGAGGGAGCCTTCACCCCTTGCTGTTTCTGGCTAGTGGAATGCCTTGCACGATCCGGTGAGACGCGCCGCGCCAGGCTGCACTTCGAGAAGCTCGTGAGCTACGCCAACGACCTCGGCCTGTTCTCCGAGGAGATCGGCGCAGGCGGCGAGCAGCTCGGCAACATGCCGCAGGCTCTCACCCATCTCGCGCTCATCAGCGCAGCCTACACGCTCGACTCGGCACTGGATCAGAGCGGCGCGCCGACGGACAGCTGGCGGCAGTACGGCTGAGCCCGACGGCCAATCGACCGCGCTGATCAGTCGACCCAGAGACCGTGGCGCCGATGCCACTCCTCTATGCTCTCCTCGGGAAAAAGATCGAAGGTCAGATCCTCGGGATCGCAATTGAGAGGAGCCCAATCCGGCTTGAAGCGGAGCATCAGGTGTGTTCGCACCGGCGCCTTCGGCAGAGGGGTGTTAATGGCCGAGGCAAACGGGTGTAGCAGGTCCGGCCAGGTCGGGTCGTAGAGCCAAAGGGCGCTCGCGCATCGGACGCAGAAGTTGCGCTCGCCGGTCGCGAGCGTGCAATGCCCGTCCGCTTCGACCTCGGCGCGATAGACGGCCAACGCCGACCGGTCCTCGACCTTCAGCGTATCGGCGACGGCGCTGAGATTGATCGCATAACCACCGCCGCCCGCCGTCTTGCGGCAGATCGAGCAATAGCAGAGCTGGTAGGGAACGGGCGCGTGGCTCGCGCAGGAGAAAGTGACCGCCCCGCAGCGGCAGGACCCATCGAGCAACAGCAACGCGGCCCCCTCCTGTCGATGTGCTACTCGGCCGGGTTCGGCGACGTCGGCCGTGCGGGATGAGCGCCGACAACGACATCGCCTCCGACCTTCGCCCAAACCCGACGCTTCACGAAGTAGAGCAGGGTCGCAAAGACGATAAGGAAGATCATCGCCCGCAAGCCCATCTCCTTGCGTTGCTCGAGCTTCGGCTCGGCCGTCCACATGAGGAAGGCCGCAACGTCTTTGGAATACTGGTCGAGCGTCTGCGGGGTGCCGTCGGTATAGGCCACTTGCCCGTCGGACAGCGGCTTCGGCATCGCGATCTTGTGGTTCGGCAGGTAGACGTTGTACTTTGGGTCGTCCGGCTTCGTGTAGCCGTTGAGCACGGCGTGGATGTAGTCCGGACCCTCGGCCTCTTCCGACTGCGTGACGAAGTCGATGATGAACCAGGGGAAGCCGCGCTCCCAGCCACGTGCCTTGGCGAGGAGGGACATGTCCGGGGGCGCCTTGCCGTAAGCGGCCGCGGCGGCCTGCTCGTTGGGGAAGGGTGACGGGAAATAGTCGGACGGGCGCCCCGGCCGCTTGTACATTTCGCCCTGGTCGTTGGGACCGTCATCGATCTGGTAGGTGGCGGCAAGAGCCTTCACCTGAGGCGCGCTGTAGCCAAGATCTTCCAGGTTGCGGAAGGCCACCAGCTTCATCGAGTGACAGTTCGAGCAGACTTCTTTGTAGACCTGGTAGCCGCGCTGGAGTTGGGCCAAGTCGTAATGCCCGAAGACGCCGGTGAAGCTCCAGCTGAGCATCTCGGGGATTTCCGGCTCATTGCCGTTGGCGGCCTCGACCTGATGCGATCCGGCGTCGCCCTTCGGTCCGGCGGCGACCTGGTTCGGCTGCTTTTTCGGGACCGTGCCGGGCGTCGGTCCGGGCGCGGCGGCGCCAGCGTCAGGGCTGGGTTGATTCTTTGTCAAATCATCCGCGCGCGCGCCAAGCGGCAGCGCCATCGCGAGGCTCGCCAACGTGAAGAGGACGACGGAATAGGCCGTGCGTCCCTCAAGCTTACCGCGCATCGCTCAACCCTTCGTGTTCGGCGACGACGCCGTGCCTGCCGCCATCGCGGTGGCCGAGCCGCCGCCGTGATGACCGAGCACCGTGTCGGCGATGGATGCCGGGAGCTTCAGCGGCGTCTCGATGAAACCCAATAAAGGCAGCAGGATCAGGAGATGGAAGAAGTAGTACGCCGTCAGGATCTTGCCGGCGATGATGTAGCCGCCTGCCGGTGGCTGCGACCCGATGTAGCCCAGCAGGATGGTGTCGACGACGAAAAGCCAGAACGCGATCCTGTAGAAGGGCCGGTAGTTAGCCGACTTAACGCGCGAGGTGTCGAGCCAGGGCAGAAAGGCCAGCAGGATGATCGACATGAACATCGCGATCACGCCGAGCAGCTTCGAGGGGATCGAGCGCAGGATCGCGTAGAACGGCAGGTAGTACCATTCCGGCACGATGTGCTGGGGTGTCACCAGTGGGTTCGCCTCGATGTAATTGTCCGAATGATTGAGGTAGTTCGGCACATAGAACACCACCCAGGCATACAACACCAGGAAGCAGACCAGCGCGAACCCGTCCTTGACCGTGAAATAGGGATGAAAGGGCAGCGTGTCCTTGGCGGTCTTCTTCTCGATGCCAGCCGGGTTGTTGGAGCCGGGCACGTGCAGCGCCCAGATGTGCAGCACGACCACGCCGGCGATCATGAACGGCAGCAGGTAATGCAGCGAGAAAAAGCGGTTGAGCGTCGCGTTGTCCACGGAGAAGCCGCCCCACAGCAGGTGCGTCAGCCAGTCGCCGATGAACGGGATGGCGCCGAACAGCGAGGTAATGACAGTGGCGCCCCAGAAGCTCATCTGACCCCAAGGCAGCACGTAGCCCATGAAGCCGGTCGCCATCATCAGGAGGTAGATGACGATGCCGAGCAGCCATAGAACTTCGCGGGGCGCCTTGTAGGAGCCGTAGTACATGCCGCGGAAGATATGGATGTAGACGGCGAGGAAGAACATCGACGCGCCGTTGGCGTGGATGTAGCGTAGCAGCCAACCATAGTTGACGTCGCGCATGATCTTCTCGACCGACACGAAGGCGAGCGACGCCTGCGGTGTGTAGTGCATCGCGAGGATCACGCCGGTCACGATCTGCGACACCAGCATGAAGGCTAGGATGCCGCCGAAGGTCCAGAAGTAGTTGAGGTTTCGCGGGTTGGGGAAGGCAACGAAGGACGAGTGAACCAATCCCACGATCGGCAGCCGGCTTTCGAGCCATTTCGCGGCGGCACTCTTGGGGACGTAGGTGGATGGTCCGCTCATTGCGCAGTCTCTTGGCTGTACATCGTGGAAGCCAGTCTCATACGCGTTTTGCGCGCGGCGATCAAAGCTTGACCCGCCATTGCGACCACGCGCCGCCCTCGCGTACGAGCGGTTCCATCGAAGGCGCTTTTGCGGCGTCGCACGGCTTGGGTCAATAGCGGCGACAAGGCCTGATAAGGCTTGCAGGAAGATGGCGGCTCGATGATTGCCAAAGGCGGCCGCGCTCGTTAAACCCACCCCGCCCTCCGTGGGCATCGCCGCAATAGCTCAGTTGGTAGAGCACCTCATTCGTAATGAGGGGGTCGGGGGTTCGAATCCCTCTTGCGGCACCAGGCTCCTGCAGCCCATCGGTCATGGACCAAGGCCAGCACTGCCGCCGGGACGGATTGTAGCTGCGAAACCCTCGCGAATTTTTCCGTGGTCGCGTTCTCTGTGGTCGCGTTTAATATGCCGCCGCGGGCGCCCCCCGTCAGGAGACACGATCGATGCGTCCCGCCGTCGCGCCTTATCTCACGTGTTCGCCCGCGCTTGCCGCGATCACCTTCTACACGACCGTGTTCGGCGCCGAGCAACGCGCCTTCATGCCGGCGCTCGACGGCCTGCGCATCCTGCACTGTGAACTGGTGATCAACGGCGGCTCGGTCATGCTGGCCGACGCCTTTCCGGAGTTCGGCCAGACCCGCATCGGCATCCCGGGGGAGCCGGTGACGATCTCGGTCAGCCTTGAGTTTCCGACCGCCAAGAAGGTCGACGAGATCTTCACCAAGGCGACCGGGCTCGGAGCGAAGCCCGAGACACAGCCGACGAACTCGTTCTGGGGCACGCGTTTGGCAACCTTCCGCGACCCATTCGGTCACCGCTGGATTCTGAACGCGCCCCTCTCTTAGCACAGCGAGTCTTGGCACAGCGAGGCATGAGGACGGCGCGCCTTGACCCTCAAGTGCCGCTCCTGTAACAGCCTGCCCCTGCCATTCATTTGCGGCGAAGGGATTTTCACGATGTCGCGTCGTTGCGAGTTGACCGGCAAGGCCGTTCAAAGCGGTAATGTGGTCAGCCATTCCAACATCAAGACGCGGACGCGATTTCTGCCAAACCTCGTCAACGTCACGCTCAACTCCGAAACGCTCGAGCGTTCGGTTCGGGTGCGCGTTGCCGCCGCTTCGCTGCGCTCGGTCGAGCATCGCGGCGGCCTTGACGCTTTCTTGGCGAAGGCACATGTCGAGCAACTGTCGCCTGCGATGCGCGTGCTGAAGCGCGACATCGCCAAGAAGCACGCCGGAACGCCTGCCGTGACAGTTTGACGTCTTTCGACAGCCTCAACGGTTGTCGAAGCCCGCTTGGCGGCCTTTTTTTGAGGCCTCCTTTTTCATGATGCCAGCGCTTCCCTGAGAGCCTCCGCGTGGTGCAGCGGCAGCGAGCAGGTGCTGCCTTGGCAGATGAACGCCGCCGCTTCTCCGGCTGCCGTGATCTGGGCTCGGGCGGGATGATCCACAGGCAGACCCTCGACGTCGACCAAGTCTACCAGCGTGCGGGTGAGATAGGGCGCAGCAAACGCCGCCTCCCGCAACGGCGCCCGTTGGGGTCCCGCAACCACAACGCTCTTGCCGCGCAGCCGCAGGTCGAGCGCGTTCATCACCCCGCAATGCCCGACCATGTTGGCCTGCACAGCCCCGGAGAGCGCGGCGAGGAGCGCATCCGCCTCGTCGAGCCAGCGCTGCTCCCCGCTCAGGGTCGCCAGCCGGATCATCGCGTCGAGCGCGAGGGCGTGGGCATTGGGGATCGCATCGTCGTTGGTCGGCGCGAGACGCGCGATGACGTCGCCGGCATCGGTTGCCGTCATGCAGAGCAGCCCCGTGCTTGGGTCGCGGTGCAGCGCGATGAGCGTGTCGAGCAACGCGATCGCCTCGCCGCGGTAGTCTCGACCGGCCGTGGCGCCCTCGGCTTCCGCGAGCGTCAGCGCGGCGCGCGCCATCGCCGCATAGTCGAGCGCGAAGGCCAGCCGCACCTGCCTCGCGCCGCGGCGAGCATGGGCAAGTCGGAGGTGATCGCCGTCGCGCTCGGCCATGGTCGTCAGGATCGCGGCGTAAGCCTTGACGGCGAGCGCGATCCAGTCCGGCCGGCGGAGCTGCGTACCGGCATGGACGAGCGCGGCAATCATCAGGCCGTTCCAGTCGGCGAGCACCTTGTCGTCGAGGCTGGGCCTCACCCGCTTGGCCCGGTGCGTTAGCAGCTTGGCACGCATTCCGGCGACTCGCTCCTCTTGGTCGGCCGGCAGCGGCTTGACGTCGAGCTGGTTGAGGATCGTCACCGCCGGCCCGTCCGGCTCCTGCCAATTGCCGGTTGGCGAGACATCGTAGGCGTGCGCGAAGACGGAGGCGTCCTCGGAGCCGAGCACCTCCGCCACTTCCAGCAGGGTCCAGACGTAGAACTTGCCTTCGACACCCTCGCTGTCGGCATCGAGGCTGGCGCAGAACGCACCATCCTCGGCCGTCATCTCGCGGACGAGCCACGCAATCGTCTCGGCCGCGCGGGTCACGTAGAGCTTGTTGCCACTGGCGCCAGCGGCGAGGGCTAGAAGCTCGACCAGCTGCGCGTTGTCGTAGAGCATCTTCTCGAAGTGCGGCACCAACCAGCGATCGTCAACCGAGTATCGCGCGTAGCCGCCGCCGAGATGATCGTAGATGCCGCCGCGGCTCATCCGCTCGAGCGTCAGCAGCACAAGGTCGTAACAGCGTGGCACGCCGCGCTCGCCGGCGCGCCAAAGATATTCCAGGATCGATGGGTTCGGGAACTTCGGCGCCCCCTTCATGCCGCCTTCCACGGGGTCGATATGGTCTGCCAGCCGAGCGGCGAGGCTGTCCATTTCCTCCAACGTCGCCACGGGCGCCGCGACCGTACCGGTTTCCGCGAAATACTCGAGGATCGCCTTGGTGTTGGAGGCGATCTGGTCGGGCTTGCTGCGGTAGGCGTGTTCGACGTTCCTCAGTACGCCGGTGAAAGCAGGCTGGCCGTAGCGGGCCGTTTTCGGGAAATAGGTTCCGCCCCAGAACGGCCGCGCGTCCGGCGTCAGAAACATCGTGAGCGGCCAACCGCCGCGTTCTCCGAAGGCATGCAGGGCCGACATGTAAAGATGGTCGACGTCCGGCCGCTCCTCACGGTCGACCTTGATGTTGACGAACAGCTCGTTCATCACCGCCGCTGTTTCCGGATCCTCGAAGCTCTCGTGCGCCATGACGTGGCACCAGTGGCAGGCGGCGTAGCCGACCGATAGGAGGATCGGCTTGTCCAAGCGCTTGGCCTCGGCGAGAGCGTCCGGCGTCCACATCCGCCAGTCGACCGGATTGTCGGCGTGCTGCAGCAGGTAAGGGCTGGCGGCATGCTTCAGCTCATTGGTCATTGTGGCTCCTCATCCTGCACGGTAACGAGCGGAGAGCCGCAGGCGTTGCCGCGTCCTTGCGGGTCAATGGCATGCTTTCCGGCTGCCGCAAGAAGGAATAGGACCGCGCAATGCGGGACTCCGACACGATCTTCGCCGTTGCGACCGGCGCGGCGCGCGCGGCCATTTGCGTCATCCGCGTCTCGGGGTCTGCGGCGCATGACGCCTCGCGGAGCCTTGCCGGTCGTCTGCCGCCGCCGCGCCGGGCCACGCTGGCGAGGCTGCGCGACCCGGCGACCGGCGAAACGCTGGACCATGCGCTGGTGCTGCTGTTCGAGGCCTCGCAAAGCGAGGGCGGAGAGGATGGGGTCGAGTTTCATCTTCACGGCAGTCCGGCCGTGGTGGCGGCGGTGCTCGCGGTGCTCGCCCGCATTCCGGGCCTGCGTCCAGCCGAACCGGGCGAGTTCGCGCGGCGCGCTTTTCTCAATGGCAAGATGGACCTCGCGCAAGTCGAGGGGCTGGCAGACCTCATCGATGCTGAGACCGCGTTGCAGCGGCGCCAGGCGCAGCGCCAGCTCGACGGCGCATTGCGCAACGCGACGGCGCCCTGGCGTGCAGCCCTGATCGAAGCGGCGGCTGAGGTGGAGACCGCGATCGATTTCGCGGACGACGTCGACCTCGGTTCCGGTTTGTACGGGAGCCTACGCGCGCTGATCGATCCGATCCGCGCTTCGCTCCGCGCCGAACTCGAGCGGCCTGCTGCCGCGGAACGCGTGCGCGACGGCGTACAGGTCGTGATCGCGGGACCGCCCAACTCCGGCAAGTCGACGCTTCTGAACGCCCTGGTGCGGCGCGAGGCGGCGATTGTCTCCGCGATCGCCGGCACGACGCGGGACCCCATCGAGGTGCATCTCGATCTTGGCGGCTGCCCGGTGACCCTGGTCGACACCGCCGGCCTGCGCGAAAGTGGCGACGAGATCGAGCGGATCGGCGTCGCCCGTGCACGAGAGCGGGCCGAGGCGGCCGATCTCGTGCTATGGTTATGCGACGGGGAAGGCCCGACGCCTGCGTTACTGGCGCCGTGCTGGCGGATCCGCGCGAAGGCGGATCTGGCTCGGCCGGCGCCCTCGCCAAGACCGGAAGCGGCACTGGCGATCAGTGCCAAGACCGGCCTGAACCTCGACGTGCTCGTCACGCGGCTCTCGACATTCGCCGGTGATCTCGCGCGTAGCGGCAGTGGGCTTCTTGCGCGCGCGCGCCACCGGCGCGGGTTCCAAGCGGCGCTTCAGGCGCTTGACGAGGTCGCGGCGGATGACGCGTTGCCGGTCGAAATCCTCGCCGAGCACCTCCGCAACGCAAGGTTCGCGCTGGAGCGCCTGATCGGGTTGGTCGACGTGGAAGACGTTCTCGGCAGCGTATTCACGCGCTTTTGCATCGGGAAGTAACGTCCGCGCGATGTTTCACGTGAAACAAGCGAACCGTCCGCGAGCACGCGGGTTCGCGTCGTGTCGGGACCGGCTCAGGAGCTTCACCTATGTTCATCACGCCTCGGCTTGTTGCGCTCGCGGCCTCGTCCCTCTTCATGATTGCCGGCCTTCCGGCATTGGCGCAAAACAGCACGCAGTCACCACCGCCCTCCGCCACCAAGGAGGGCGGCTCGGAGGGCGATCCAAACGGTGCGATCAGGTCGCTCGGCGGTACGAGCACGTCGGATTTCGAACCCGGCCATCAACAGGTGACGATCCCGCAATTCGATACGCGCACCGGAGGCCCATCGCGTACCGGCGGCGTGCCGGAAGGGACCACCGGTGCTGGCCGCCGCTAGATCATCCATTACCTCGCAAGATCAACCGTCTTTTAGTCTTCGGACCGCGCAACCTTGTTCCGTATCGCCCGTTCCATCGCGGACAAATCATCGGAGCATGTCATGACCATCACCAACACTGTACTATCCGCCGTCACCGCCGCTGTTCTTCTTCTCGCACCCATCGCCGCTTCGGCGACACCGGTTGCCCTTGGCGGCAGCGGCACCCGCGGCGCGCATGAGTTGAGCCGTTCGAGCCACACGATGATGCATCGCCATTCGATGATGCGTCGCCATTCGATGATGCGTATGCAGCGCGCGATGTAACCGCAGCTTGCAGCCGAACCTCGAGCGCGGTGCACCTTGTGTTCCGCGCTTTTATTTTGCAGCTAAGGCGGCAGCGTTTCTTGTTGGCGCCAGTGGCGTGATCTAAGTTCGCGCCATGCACATCCATTCCTTCGACGTCGTTGTGGTCGGCGGCGGCCACGCCGGCTGCGAGGCGGCCGCTGCCGCGGCCCGCGGCGGCGCAACGACCGCGCTCGTCACCCAGCGGCGCAATACGATCGGCGCGATGTCCTGCAACCCGGCGATCGGCGGTCTCGGCAAAGGGCATCTGGTTCGAGAGATCGATGCGCTTGACGGGCTGATGGGACGCGTCGCGGATGCTGCGGGCATTCAGTTTCGCCTTCTCAATCGAGCCAAGGGGCCGGCTGTTCGGGGACCTCGCGCCCAGATTGACCGCGCTCTCTACCGGCTAGCCATGCAGCGCGCGCTCGGCGCCACATCCAACTTGACGATCATCGAAGGCGAAGCCGCTTGCCTCGTCACCGCGGATGGCAAGGTAAGCGCGCTCGAACTTGCCGACGGGCGCCAGATCGCCTGTGCCGCGCTCGTTGTGACGACCGGCACCTTCCTCAATGGCGTCATCCATTGCGGATCCGAGCGGCGGCCTGCCGGCCGGGACGGCGACCCGCCTTCCGTCGGCTTGGCGCAGAACCTCGCGGATCATGGATTCGCGTTGCGACGGCTCAAGACCGGAACGCCGCCACGTCTGGATGGCCGGACCATCGACACGTCGACCCTCGTGCGCCAGAGCGGCGATGCGGATCCGGAGCATTTCTCTTTTCTGACGGCAGCGATCAGCAACCGCCAGGTCGAGTGCTTCATCACCCATACCACGGCAGCCGGGCACCGTATCATCGAGGAGAACCTGGCGCTCTCACCGGTTTATTCCGGTGCGGTCTCAAGCATGGGACCACGCTATTGCCCCTCGATCGAGGACAAGATCGTGCGCTTCAAGGAGCGCGATTTCCACCAGATCTTTCTCGAACCTGAGGGATTGGACGACCCGACCATCTATCCCAACGGGATCTCGACCGCGTTGCCGCCCGATATACAGGACCGTTTCTTGCGCACCATTCCGGGGCTCGAGCATGTCACAGTGCTGAAGCCCGGCTACGCGATCGAGTACGACTACATCGATCCGCGCGAACTCACGGCCGCGTTGCAGACGAAGCGTATTGGCGGTCTCTTTCTAGCCGGGCAGATCAACGGCACGACCGGCTACGAGGAAGCCGCCGCCCAGGGGCTGGTTGCCGGCCTCAATGCCGCCCGCTGTGCCGGAGGGCTGAAGCCGGCGACGTTCGATCGAAGCGAAGCCTATATCGGTGTGATGATCGATGATCTGGTGACGCGCGGCGTGACTGAGCCCTATCGCATGTTTACCTCCCGGGCCGAGTACCGCCTGAGCCTTCGAGCCGACAACGCCGACCAGCGCCTCACGCCGCGTGGGCTCGCGCTCGGCCTAGTCGGCCGCGAGCGAGCGAATGTCTTCGCAGCCAAACAGAGCGCCTATGCCGCGGCAGTCGAGGCTTTGCGCGAAGTGGTGCTCAGCCCCAACGAGGCGGCCCGGCATGGCCTCCGCGTCAAAAAGGACGGCGTGCGTCGTTCCGGTTACGACCTGCTCGGCTTCCCGGACATCAGCTTCGACGCCTTTCGCTCACTGAGCCCGCCTCTCGCCGAAGTCTCGGCGGCAACCGCCGCACAGATCGAGATCGATGCCAAGTACGCGGTCTACCTCGAGCGTCAGACGGGCGATATTTCCGCATTCCGCCGCGACGAGGCGCTGACGATCCCTGGCGATCTCGACTTCACCGTCCTGCCGGGCCTCTCCAACGAGATCAGAAGCCGACTTGCGAAGGTTCGTCCGGCGACTTTGGGCCAGGCCGGACGGGTCGAAGGCATGACACCGACGGCACTCACCCTGCTGGCCGCACATGTCCGCAAACCCGTGGGCGCGCGTTCGTGAGACCCGCTCGTTGGGCGTTTGCCGTAAGGTGAGCGCAAGGTGACGCCCGGGGAGCGCGACGAGGTTTGCGCGATGCTAGGACCAGAGATCGTGCGACGCCTCGACATCTTCGTCGACCTGTTGACCCGCTGGCAGGCCAAGATCAACCTTATCGCACCCTCCACGATGTCTAGTCTCTGGACGCGTCACGTCGCCGATTCGCTTCAGGTCCAAGCCGCTGTCCCGTCGGCACGGCGATGGGTTGATCTCGGGAGCGGCGGAGGCTTCCCGGGACTTGTGACGGCGATTGTGCTGGCGGACCAGCCAACGGCGCGCATCGACCTGGTCGAGAGCGACAAACGAAAGGCGGCGTTCCTGCACACTGTTTCACGTGAAACAGCGGTGCCCGCAACGGTGCATGCCATGCGCATAGAGGCTTTCACAACCAGCTGTCCGCCTGCGGTGGAGGCCGTGAGCGCCCGCGCGCTGGCGCCGCTGCCGATGCTCGTCCACTATGCTCGGCCTTTCCTCCTCGAAGGGGCTGTCGGCGTTTTTCCCAAGGGACAACAGGTGCAAGCGGAATTGACCGAGCTTCGCGGCAATCCTAGGCTCGCGTTCGACCTTGTGCCGAGTCGGACCGATCCCGCCGCGGGCTTGATCATCGTTCGCGCGGTTGGCCGCTCGCGCGGAGCCCAAGGAGTTTGAAGCAAGGTGCCGCTCGCCAAAGCCATGCGGGTCCTCGTCCTCGCCAACCAGAAGGGCGGCGTCGGCAAGACCACGACGGCCATCAATCTCGGCACCGCCCTTGCGGCGATCGACGAGCGCGTCCTGATCATCGATCTTGATCCCCAGGGAAATGCCTCGACGGGATTGGGGATCGATCGAAGGAGCCGGCGCATTTCGACCTACCACGTCATGGTCGGCGAGACCTCTCTCGCCGACGCTGTTCAGGTGACCGCCGTGCCTCGCCTCGCGGTGGCGCCCTCGACCCTGGACCTTCTAGGCGTCGAACTCGAGATCGGCGCCGACAAGGACCGCGCCTTCAAGCTGCGCGAGGCGTTGCTGGAATTCGATGTGGAGCAGCAGAAGCTCGGCAAGGACGCGGCCTACAGCTATGTCCTGATCGATTGCCCGCCCTCGCTCAACCTGCTGACGATCAACGCGCTCGCCGCCTCGCACGCGATCGTCGTCCCGCTGCAATGCGAATTCTTCGCGCTCGAAGGTCTGTCGCAGCTCCTGGCAACGGTCGACCAAGTTCGAGGCGCCCTGAACCCTGAACTCGAAATCCATGGTGTGGTGCTCACCATGTTCGACGCGCGCAACAACCTCGCCAACCAGGTCGTCGCCGACGTCCGCGCCTTTCTCGGCGACAAGGTCTACGAGACGATCATCCCCCGCAACGTCAGGATCTCGGAGGCGCCGTCGCACGGCAAGCCGGCCCTGCTCTACGATCTCAAATGTTCCGGCAGCCAGGCTTACCTTAAGCTCGCCTCCGAAGTGATTCGCCGCGAACGTCACCTGAGCGTGGCATGTGCCGGATGATCAACCTGGGACGACACGGATGAAGGTTGCACACGAGGAGCCGCGCTCGCGGCTCGGCCGCGGGCTCGCCGCTCTCATCGGCGATGCCGGAGGCGAGGGCGATGCTGTGGTGCGGGCGCGTGGCCAGAAGCGCGTTCCAATCGAGTTCCTGCGTGCCAACCCGCGCAATCCCCGCACCGTCTTCGACGAAGGCGATCTGCAGGAGCTGACCGACTCGATCAGCGAGAGGGGCATCATTCAGCCGATCCTGGTGCGCACGGTGCCAGGTGTGGCCGACGCCTACGAGATCATCGCCGGAGAGCGGCGCTGGCGCGCGGCGCAACGAGCCGGGCTGCACGACGTGCCGATCGTCACGATCGAGGCCGACGATCGTCAGGCCCTCGAGATCGCGATCATCGAGAACGTCCAGCGCTCGAACCTCAACGCGCTCGAGGAGGCGATGGGCTACGAGCGCCTCGTCGCGGAGTTCGGCTACACGCAAGGCGACATGGCCAAGGTGATCGGCAAGAGCCGCCCGCATGTCGCCAACACCTTGCGGCTCCTGCGCCTTCCGCCAGGTACACGCGACCGGCTCGCGTGCGGGGAGATCTCCGCAGGGCACGCTCGTGCCCTGATCGGAGCGGCCGATCCCGACGCTCTCGCCGCGCGTATCGTTGCGAAGGGTCTATCGGTTCGCGATATCGAGGCGATCGTCCAACGCGACAACGAGCCGCATGATCCCGGCGACGCAAAGCCGGTCTCGAGGCGAAGCAAGGACACGGACACGCGCGCGCTCGAGCGACGCATAACCGATCGCATCGGTCTTGCAATCGACATCAGGCATAAGGGGGATGGCGGCGAGGTCAGACTGCGATACGCCAATCTCGATCAGCTCGATAAGCTGGTCGCTCTGCTCGGCGCCTAATCGTGACTATTTGGGATGCGTGGGGTCGATCCAGGCGACGCTCTCCGGCTTCTCGACGGGCTCGATGTCGAGGTTGACCGCGACGGCCTCACCGTCGGAACGCACCAGCACGCATTCTAGCGCCTCGTCGGCGCTGGCGTTGATCTCCTGATGCGGCACGTAGGGCGGCACGTAAATGAAGTCGCCGGGGCCGGCCTCGGCCACGAACTCGAGCGCCTCGCCCCAGCGCATCCGCGCCCTGCCCTTGAGTATGTAGATGATGCTTTCGAGGGAGCCGTGGTGATGGGCGCCGGTCTTCGCGTTGGCGTGGATCGTCACCGTGCCGGCCCATATCTTCTGGGCGCTGACCCGGGCGAAGTTGATCGCCGCTTTGCGATCCATGCCTGGCGTCTGAGCCGTGTTGGGGTCGAGCGCGGCGGCCGGGATCACGCGGACACCGTCGTGCTTCCATAGGCGATGCGCGTTGGACATGTCGTGATCTCGTAGACGCCGCTGGACGGTCGTGGCCGGCTTGGTTACTGGCGCCTCAGATTGCCAGCGCTTATCAATATAGTAGATGCCGCCCCGATCACTCGCGATTATTCCGACGAGCCGGCCTTTGACGGGGGCCCATCAAGTATTGCTATCGCGTAAAACGACCACACCCTTTTTTGATTTGTTGCGCAGGATCGGACGATGGAGAATCGGCGTATGGAGCGGTTTGCTTCCACCCGTCGCTATTGCTTTATTACCTATGCATGTCAGGCGCCGAGCTTTTCGCCCACTTTCTCGAAGAATCCCTTGCCGGTGTCGATCGAGCCGCCGAGTTGCTTAACAAGGCCGAGTTCGTCCGACGAGCCCCAGCGCTCGACGATCTTGCCATCTTCGTAGCGGGCGATCTGCATGCCGCGCGCCTCCATCCTTTTGCCAGTTGGCGCGATCCCGAGGAAATCGCCCTTGTGCGTGCCATGAATTTTATATGCCATGGCGAGATTGTGTTCATCCTGCACAATGTGGTCGACCGTGACCTTCAAGTCCGGGAACGCCGTGCGCATCGTCGTGAAGAAGGCGATGAAACCGTCCGGCCCCTTTCCTTGTCCAGGCGAGGGATCGTGGTCGACGACGTCCTGCGCAAAGATGTCCTTCAAAGCCTGGAGATCGCCGGACGAGACGGCTTCGCCGAGCTTCTGGGTAACGGCTAGATTTTGTTCCTTGCTCATTTGGTATCTCCCTGCGTCAGATTGTCGACATATCGCGCTGGACGCGAACCGATGGCAACGAAGGTCCGCGCAAAACGATCCCGAACAAGTCGATTTTGGGCGAGCGGCTATCACCCGGCGGCTGCGGCGCATACATTCGTCTCATGAAGAAGAATGACGATCCTTGCCTGTCCGTCTGCCGCTTCGACGGCAAGAGCGGCTTCTGTGTCGCCTGCGGGCGCAGCGTCAGGGAAATCAAGGCGTGGCGCAAGATGACCCCGTTCCGGCGCGAGGCGCTAAGGCGCGAGCTGCCGCGTCGGGTGCAGAAGCTCGCCGCCAGCGAGAATGCCTGAGGCGGAGCTGCCAGGCTGCCAGGGCTGCCAGGCTGCCCGCAGGAAATGCCGATGCCACCGAGCGGGCTCCAGCGCGGCACCGGAGGGGGCTGGAGCGTCGCCATTCCATCAAGATCTCGTCCTGCTCCGCCCGGAAGTCCCACCCCGGCCGAAAGGCAGCTTGACCGTTCGCCACGCCGCCGCGACACTTCATCGCAAAAGTCAAGGCCGTGGGTTGTAGGTCGCGTCGATCAGCCCGCGTTGGTAAGTCCGACCCTCACCTCACGTTTCACCGCTTCACGTCGTGCTTCTTCCATCCGCAACAAGTGTTGTATCAAACGGAGTAAACCCAATGCCCCTACTGACGGCGCTCGCGATCTCCATCGGCGTGCTCGGTGGCCTCGCCACCTACCTGTTCCTCGGCCCGCTTGGAACGACCGGCATCCAGCTCTGGGCGGTGTTCGCGGCGTGGGCCTGCTTCTACCATGTCGGCGGCGGCGAGAAAGGCATCCTCACCACCGTCGTCCAGATGATCTTCGGCGCCTTCTGCGGATGGGCGGCCTTCATGGTCATCACCCACGTGCCGCTTGCCACGACGCTCGGGCTTCCGGCCTGGGCCGGTATCTGCGTCGCGATCTCGGTCATCGCGCTGGTCCTCGCCGCCAACGTTCCGCTGCTCTCGGTCATCCCGGCCTCGGTCTACGGCTATGCGGCGATCGCGGCCTTCTTCCTGCTGCACACGTTCGGCATCAAGAGCCCGACGCCGGGCGAAGCCCTGATGCTGCCGTCCATGGAGAACCCGCTGATCGCGATCGCGGCCTCGGCGATCGTCGGCTCGCTGTTCGGTTATGTCTCCCAGAAGATCGGCCTCGCGATGGGCCCGCGCAGCGTCGAGACGACGCAAACGGCCTGAGCCGCATTCCCCGCAGCGAGCGACGCAACGCTGCCGCTCGTGGCTCGTCGAGGCGGCCGGTGGTTCAACTCGCCGGGTCGAGCAGCCGATGGAGATGCGCGATGACATAGCGGGTGCTGGCGCTATCGACCGTGCTCTGCGCCTTCGTCTTCCAGGCGGCATAGGCCGAGGCGTAGGTCGGGAAGATGCCTACGATGTCGAGCTTGGCGAGTTCCGCGAAGGTCGTGCCGTCGAGATCGTCGAGCTCACCCCCGAAGACGAGGTGTAGACGCTGCGTCTGGGGTCTCTCGCCCATCGATGATCGATCCTTTGCTTGCGAACGACCGTCTCGCAGGTGGGTCGTGTCGCATGTGGGGAACGCCCTAGCCGCCGCGACGGCCATAGCTCGTGCGCGCCAACGCCTCGATGACGGGTCGCTGGAGGCGGCGTGCCGCCGCGACGAGCACGCCGTGGCTGGGATCGGGCTTGTTGTAGACGATCGGCTCGCCCTTAAGGTCGGCGAGGAGACCGCCGGCTTCCTGCAGAACGAGATCGGCGGCGGCAAGGTCCCAGTCGTGGGATTGGCCCGAGGCCACGCCGACCTGGTAGACGCCGGATGCAACCTTGGCGATGCGGAGCGCCAGCGAGGCGATCTTCGGCTGGTAGACGAAATCGACGCCGGCCTCTCGCAGAGCCTTGGCGACACCCTGCGGACAGGTGATCTCCATATCGGGCTCGACGTCTGCGAGCGGAGCAAGCGCCAGCGGCGCGCCATTGAGGCGGGCGCCTCCGCCGGCTCGCGCCGTATAGGTCTCGTTCAGGGCCGGCGCGTGGACGATGGCGGCGACCGGGCGGCCGGAGACGACCAGAGCGATCGCGACCGCCCAATTCGGGTCGCCACGAGCGAAGCCGCGGGTCCCGTCGATCGGATCGACGATGACGACACGCGAGGCCTGAAGGCGGGCGCTGTCGTCGGCGCTCTCCTCTGACAGCCAGGCCGCTCCGGGCCAGAGCAGCATCAGTTCGCGCTGGAGGAAGGTGTTGACGGCGTAGTCGGCTTCGGTGACCGGCGTACCGTCGCCTTTCCACTCGACGCCGGCGCTCGTGTTGCCGCCGGGCTCGAAGTAGCGAAGGGCGATACGCCCCGCCTGTTCCGCGATGGCCGCCAGCCGCGGCAGGGACTCGGGTTCGTTGTCGGGCAGGGTGATCCGCCTTTCTCGCGAGACGATCCGGCATAGCGACAGCGGACCGCGCCATCAAGCCTCGCGCCGCCCCGCCCGGCGGCACTCATCATGCGAGATCGCTCGAATTGTAGCGAAAGCGGCATCGAAGGGCCAAGCATCGCGGCGGAAAGCCGAGCGAAACCGGCGCTTGAGGCCGGTTTCACCGGAGCCGTTAGCAATCCGGCGGCAGGCATCGCGCATCATGGCTCGGCAGCACGGAGCCAAACGACCATGAGCGAATGCGCCATCAAGGATTTCTCGATCACCCGGGCCGCGGTCGACCCGCGTGCCGACGGAGGCCGGCGCGTCGTCCATGTCAGCGCCACCCACGTCACCATCGAACGCGTGCTACAGGGCGTGCGCATGCGCGTCGGCGTGCCGGTCGCCGCCTACCGCGACCTCGTCATCGCGGTGCGCCTGCCGTCAGGCAGCGGCGTCCTCGTCCTGCGCCACGATGATCGCGATCTCAGCGTCACGCTCGCCCACGGCGAGGCGGCGGAGGTCGCGCACCAGGCCAAGGCCTGGGGTGCGCTGTTCGAGCGTCCGATCGCCATCGAGGAGGCCTTCGTCGAGTTGAAGCGCCCGATCCAGCGTCGTCGCAGCCCGCGCTTACCGCGTCGTCGCCAGATCGGCGCGAGCGACCGTCTCGAGACCGTCTTCGCGGGCGAGCACGAGATCATCGCCCGTAGCTGAGCGACGCCCGCGGAGAGCGAGCGCCCTACAGCATCGGACGGTGGTCCGGAGTCGCTTCGCGACGCTTATGGGCCTGTCCTCGCGACGCTTTCCTGGTCGGAGCAAGTCCGCAACAGCGGACGTTGCTCTAAAGACCGGCTCGGCTCGCCGCCGGCGCGGTCGTGCCGTGCCAGTCCGCCGCCGCCTCGCGGATCGGCAACAGCACCGCGAAGAACGCCGGCAGCGCCACGAGATAGGCACCGGCCCCGACGAACAGCACGCTCGAGAGACCGAAGGCGGTGGCGGCGATCGGCACCACCGCCGCGCCGATCACCGAGAAGCACCCGTTGATGCCCCAGGCCCACAGGAACATGTGCTCCTTCCTCAACCGCGCCAGGCTCGCCATCGCCACCGGCATCGGGAAGCCCATCAGGAACGCCGGCGGGAACACCAGCGCGAACGCGAAGACGAGGCGCAGCGCGTAGGGATAGGTGCCGATGGCGTTCAAGGGGATGTGCAGGAAAAGACCGTAGAGCACGAGCAGCCCGGCGATGCCGAGGAACACGAAGGGCATGATGGCACGGGCGTGCGGCATCGCCCGCTCCGACACGAAGCTGCCGAGCCCGGAGAACACCAGCATGCCGGTGATCATGATCGACGCCGAGATCGTGGCGTTCGACAGGGCCAGCACGAACTCCGCGATCATGCCGACCTCGATCATGATGTAGCCAAGTCCGAGACAGGCGAAATAGACGATCGTCAGCGCCTTGCCCGGCGCACGCGAGAAGACGCTGCGCCAGCCGAACACGACCGGGATCGCGATCAGCGTCGAGGCAGTGACGAGCGCGATGAAGAAGGTCGCCCAAATCAGGATGTAGCCCCATTCGTCCTGCACCGCGCCCAGACGCTCGGCGGTGTCGAACTTGGCGAGGTCGGATGGCTTGATGTAGGCCGCGAAATAGGGGCGGTCGTTGGTGAGCGGGCGCACGTCGAACACGTATCGGCGCGACAGCTCTTCCCAGCCGCCGTGGACCAGCGCCTGCCAGGCGGCGCGGCCCAGCGCCGTGGCCGGGAGGACGTTCGGGCCGCTGCCGGCCGGCTCGTCGACGGGGCCGTCGGGATCGGGATCGGCTGCCGCGCTGCCGGCCTCGCCCGGCGTCGACTTGGCGCCGGCTGCGGGGTTCGCGCTGCCCGAGGGGTTGGCGCCGAACAATTGGGCCCGGTAGTCGGATAGGATCTTGTCGGTATCCGACGTGCCCGCCGGCATGCCGGGATAGTAGATCTCGTCGAACGACATCTTGCGCGTGTGCTCGCGCAAGGCGGCGATCTCGCCGTCGCTGAAACCGCCGCTCTTGTAGAGGACGGTGGCGCTCGAGAGATAGCTCGACGCGACGAAGAACGAGCGCCCGAGCGTGACCCCGTCGTGCGCGCGACCGGCCGCGGCCATCGTGGAATAGAGCTTCAGCACGCTCTTTGGCGGCTCCTCCTTGTTCCACATCGTGACGGAGAGCACGCCGCCCGGCGCCAGCGCGCGCATGTAGTTTTCCATCGACTCGCGCGTGTAGGCGAACTTCTCGACGATCGGGAACCCGCCCGGCGAGGACAGGCCGGCGGAGTCGGCGAGGCTCAGGTCGATCACGTCGTAGCGGTTCTGCGTGTTGGCGAGGTAGAGCCGGCCCTCGTAGTCGACCGCGTCGAGGTTCGGCTTGCGCAAAATGTCGCCGGTGAAGGCCTTGAGCGTCGGGTCCGTGCGGAAGGCGGCGAGGACCGCCGGATTGCTCTCCGCCACGGTGACATGCCGCGAATTGTGCAGCGCGACCGCGGTCGATAGACCGCCGCCGAACTGCACCACGAAGGTCGAGGGCTGCTGTTTGATCACGAACGGGTAGATCATCGGCAGGTAGCGGAAATAGTCGGTCTCGGCCTGCGGCAGGTCGCGGATGATGCCGGCCGGCCCGTCGCCGTCGACATAGAGGCCGAGGTAGGCGTCGGCGCCGGGCATGGTCTTCAGGTTGAATGCGGCGTTGTCGGACAGACCCGGCGCGAAGTGCAGGAACGAGCTGGCATAGACCTCGATGAAGCCGAACGGCGTGTCGCGGACGTAGACCCGCCGGTTGTCGGGGAAGTGGCGGGCGTAGGAGACGCCCTTGTAGTCCGACACCGCGAGCTTGGTGAGGCCGAGCAGCGGCGGCGCCGCGAAATGGGCGGCGACGGTGAGCCCCGCGACCAGCGCGAACACGAGGCCGGTGCGCAGGCCGCCCGGCCCGACGCCGGTGCCGGCGAACCACAGCAGGCTGCCGATGCCCCACAGCGCGAGCGGGGCGACGATGAGGTCTTGCGGCCAGAACACGTACATGGCGGCGAGGAAGACGAGCCCGCAGAGGCCGGAGCCGGCGAGATCGGCGAAATACACCCGGTTGAAGCCAGTCTTGGCGCGCAGGAAGACCGTGCCCAGGAAGGTGGCGCCGGCGAGGAAGGGCAGCAGGTAGAGCAGGAAGTTGGCGAACAACCGCCATTTCTGGTTCGGGTCGGAGACGAGGAAGATCGCGTTGAAGGGGATCTGCTGCGCGGTCAGGTTCGAGGCGACGGCGAGGGGGCCGAACGCGAACAGCGCCGCGGCCGACACGACGCGCCAGTGCCGCTCGAACCAGCCCTTGGCGACGCACATCACGGCGCTGGTCAGCCCGAAGCCGAGCATCGCCAACGACACGACGAGCGAGCCGAAATGCGCCCAGCTGCCGACCTGGAAGATGCGCATGATCGCGATCTGCAGCGCGATGATGGCGCCGGCGACGAGGCCCACGGCCAGGTAGACGAGCGCGGGCGATCGGCGACCGGCCGTAGACGCATCGGCGATGGCGCTCATGGACGCATGTCCTCCCCCGCAGAGCGGGGGAGGGGGACTATGCGAAGCATGGTGGAGGGGGCCGCCGCCGCCGCCCAGATCGCCATGGGGACGGCGGTAATCGTCGACCCGGCACGCGAGCGGGGACCGCCCCCTCCACCGCCTTCGGCGGTCCCCCTCCCCCGCGCTCCGCGCAGGGGAGGATTTGCGCGGCGGCGTGTCACTTGTTGTGGGTGCCTTGGATCTTGCCGTCGTCGGCGAGCTTGGTGAACGGCACGAACGGCACGATGCGGCCGTTGTAGATGTCGGAGCGCGCGACCGAGATCTGGCCGTCCTTGTCCTGGCTCTTGACGATCTTCAGGACGCGCTGGGCGCCGGGCGGTCCGACCGGAATGACCATGACGCCGCCGACCTTGAGTTGCTGCAGCAGCGGCGGCGGGACGTGGTCGATGCCGCAGGTGACGATGATCTTGTCGAACGGTCCGGCGTCCTCCCAGCCGTAATAGCCGTCGGCGTTCTTGGCCTGGATCGTCTTGTACTCGCTGTAGCCCTTCTTGATGAGGTCGTCGCGCACGCCGGAGGTCCGCTCCTCCAGCGGCTTGATGATCTCGATCGTCCAGACCTTGTCGGTGAGGTTGGCGAGATAGGCCGACTGGTAGCCCGAGCCGGTGCCGATCTCGAGCACCTTGTCGCCGCGATGCACGTCGATGACCTGCGTCATGCGTCCGACGATGTGCGGGCCGGAGATGGTCACGCCGTAGCCGATGTCGAGAAAGGCGTTGTCATAGCAGCGGCCGAGGTTCTGCTTCAGGCAGAAATCCTCGCGCGGCGTCATCAGGAAGGCGCGCTTGTCCTTGTCGTCGGTGACGTCGCGGTTGCCGACGAGGTGGCGGAAGCGGGCGAACCGCTCGGCGAGGAACTTGGGGTCCTCGCCGCGGGCTTTGACACCCCAGGCGACGAATGTCTGCGCGGACTCCATCGGCGGCATATCGTCGACGGTGTAGGGCACCGGAACATCGGCGGACGCCGGACCCGGGAGGCCCAGAGCGGCGGCAGAGATACCGGCGGCCGATGCGCTCAGCGACGCGACGAAAGAGCGGCGGTTCATCGGCGGCGACTCCTGCGAAATCGTTCGTCTTCGGAAGCGGATGACGATCAGGCAGGTAACACGGCCCCTGCGATGTCTAGAACAATCAATTGTGGCTCGAAGGGGTTGGCTCGGCCGGATGCAAACGAATCGTGGCGAGAATGCCACGAAGTTCGGCGAGTTGAGCCGCCGTATGGGCCGGCCGCTTGTTGCTGGTGCCGCCGACGAACTGCACGAGATCGATCGCGTAGCATGCGCCGTCGTGCACCGCGCGCAGGTCGTCGCTTGAGATGCGCTGCTGCAGCCCGCCGTCGCCATTGTCCGGCACTTCGATGAAGACGACGCCGCCGAGCGTGCGGGTGTCGCTCGCGATGTTGTCGCCGCTGTTCATGCCATAGGTGAGGCAGGAGGCCACCACGTCGGGGTCGCGGCTCACGCCGATTCGCAGTTCGGCGCTGGCCTCGCTGTCGCCGCCGGCATCGGACGCGTGCAGGCTCGGCAAGGCGAAGGCGACGATACGCATGCCGGGTCCGACATCCGCGGCATAGCTGACGCGCCAGGCGCCGCGGTCGAAAGAGTTCGGTGTGAACGTGTCGCGCGGCGCGAGATCGGCCGGATAACGGAGCGTGAGGCCGAGCGGCGCGCTGGTAAATATCTGGAGGTCGGCGGCCGCCCCCGGCTCGGCCCGAAGCAGGCGGATCACCGCAACGACAAGCGCGGCCGCCAAGGCAGCCGCGCCGAGCCCTTGTGTCAGCCGCCGCCTCAAGCGTGGACGTCGTCCACGCCGGGCTTGACCACGGCGAACAGGTCGGCGACGCCCGCGAGGCTCGCGCTCTGCACCGCGGAGGCCGGCACCACGGAGCCGTCGCTGCCGGGCAGGTCGCGGGTCGCGGTCGTCGAGGCGATGATCGTCGGGCGGAAGCCGAGGTTGAAGGCACTGCGCGCCGTCGAGTTCACGCACATGTGGGTCATGAAGCCGGCGAGGATGAGATCCTTGATGCCGGCCGCCTCCAGCTTCTCCTGCAGGTCGGTGCCGACGAAGGCGCTGGGATAGTTCTTCACGATGACCGCTTCGCCGGCCTTCGGCGCGACCTCGTCGGCAATGGCGCCGACATGCGCGTTTAGATCGTAGGGCGAGCCGGCGCCGGCATCGTGCCGGATGTGAATGACCGGGATGCCGGCCTCGCGCGCCCGGGCGAGGAGCTTTTGCGCCTGCTTGATCGCCGGCTCGACCCCTTCGAGCTTCATGACGCCCTCACGGTAGGTGTTCTGCAAGTCGATCATGACGAGGGCGGAGCCCTTGAGGCTGGGCGCATCGGTGCCGAGGCCGGAGACGTCGCGGAGGGTTTTGGGGAGGCTCATGTGCATAATCCTATGGTTCGCAAGAGGCCGACGGCGGGGCGCTGCGGTTTCGCTGTTCCCACACGCACATATCGCCAACCTCCATCACGGCAAGACGACGAATGGAAGACCGATAGCGCGTCTTCCCGCCGCCGCCTATGCCTAGGCGACGGCGCCCTCGTCGAGCGCGACCGTCTTGATCAGCGCATTCACCTTCGAGCCGACGCCGAGCGCGAGATCGTCCATCGCCCGGCGGGTGACCAGCGCAACGAGCGCGCCGCCGCCCTCCAGCGCAAGCTCCACGGCGGCGAGCGGACCGTCGTGCTCGATCGCGACGATCGAGCCTCGCAGCGTGCTGCGGGTGCTGATCGGCCCGGTCTCGCCCGGCGCCAGGGTGACGTCGGTGGCGTGGACCAGCGCGCGCACCGGGCGGCCGGCCGCCCCTGCCCCGCCGGCGAGCCAGAGCGTGCCCGCGGGATGATGCAGGGCGGTGAGGCCGTAGCCGTCGTCCTCGGCGCCCACGACGGCGGTCAGCACCGAGGCCCGCCCGAAGCGACGGTCCTCGGCCACGCGGTCCGGCCCGAACACGGAGGCCGGATCGCCCATCCCCGTCACCCTGCCGTGCTCCAGCACGACGACGGTGGACGCGAGACGGACCACCTCCTCCAGCGCGTGGGTGACGTAGACGATCGGGATCGCGAACTCGTCGCCCAGCCGCTCGATCAGCGGCAGGATCTCGCGCTTGCGCTGGCGGTCGAGCGAGGCGAGCGGCTCGTCGAACAGGAGCAGGCGCGGGCACGCGAGCAGCGCCCGGCCGATCGCGACGCGCTGACGCTCGCCGCCCGACAGGCCGCCCGGCCGGCGCCCCACCAGGGCTGCGATGCCGAGCGTCTCGACGACCGGATCGAACCCGATCGCGCGCTCGCCGGGCGTATCGCCTTTGGGCGCGAACCAGCGGCCGAACATCAAGTTCTGGCGCACCGTGAGATGAGGGAAGAGGTGCGAGTCCTGGAAGACGAGGCCGACGCGGCGGCGGTGCATCGGCACATCGGCCCGCGCCGCCGTGTCGACGAGCGTTGTCGCGCCCACTCTCACGTGGCCGCCGCCGGGCCGCGTCAGGCCGGCGATCATCGCGAGCGTCAGCGATTTGCCGGAGCCGGAGCGCCCGAACAGCGCGGTGACGCCGGCCTCGTTGGCGAAAGCGACGTCGAGCGCGAAGCCGGGCAGGTTCTTCGTCAGGGCCACGTCGACCCGTCGCCCGCCCTGCGCCCTCGCGAGCGCTTCGGCGGCGCGGGTCATGCCTTGAAGGTCGCGGCGGCGAGGCGGCGCTCGACACCGCTCTGAAGCAGATCGGAGGCCATCACGGCGGCGAGCGAGATAACGACCGACACCAGCGTGAGACGCAACGCGCCGGCATCGCCGTTGGGGTCCTGCACGTCGGTGTAGATCGCGGCGGCGATGGTCTGGGTCTCGCCGGGAATGTTCGAGACGAAGGTGATCGTCGCGCCGAACTCGCCGAGGGCGCGGGCGAAGGCGAGGATCGCGCCAACGATCAGCCCCGGCAGCGCCAGCGGGAGCGTCACCAGCACGAAGCGCCACGGCGCGCTGGCGCCGAGCGTGCCGGCCGCCGCCTCGAGCCGCGTGTCGATCGCCTCGAAGGAGAGCCGCATCGCCCGCACCATCAAGGGAAAGCCCATCACCGCGCAGGCGAGCGCGGCGCCGGTCCAGCGGAACGACAGCACGACGCCCACCGAGGCGAGCGCCGCGCCGAACAATCCGCGTCGCCCGAAGGCGAGCAGCAGCACAAAGCCGGTGACTACCGGCGGCAGCACGAGGGGCAGATGCACGAGGCCGTTGAGCAGCGTCTTGCCCGGGAAGCGCCACCGCGCCAGCGCGTAGGCCGTGGCGATGCCGAACGGCAGGCTGGCCAGCGTCGCGACGGTGGCGATCCGCAGGGATAGCTCGATCGCCGTCCAGTCGTCGGGTGAGAGGCCCAGCATGTGCGCTCCGCGTCGATGGCCCATCCTTACCCGTAGAAGGGCGAGGGAGACCACCACGGATGCGGGCCGACTCAGGCTAGCTGGCTGCCTTCCGCTACCTCGCCAGCACCGTAAACCCCTGGTCGCGCAAAATCCTCGTCGCCTCGGGCGAGCGCATGAAGGCTTCGAGCCCGGCGGCGTCCGGGTTGGTCGAGCTCTTCGTCACCGCGATCGGGTAGACGATCGGCGCGTGGGTGTCCTCGGGGAAGGTGTCGACCACCTTGACGCCCGGCTCCGCCTTGGCGTCGGTCGCATAGACGATGCCGAACCTCGCCTCGCCGCGGGCAACCAGCAGCAGCGCCGCGCGAACGTTCTCCGCCTGCGCCAGCTTCGGCTCGACCGCCGGCCACACGCCGAGCTTTTGCAGCGCCTCCTTGCCGTAGATGCCCGCCGGGCAGGAGGTGACCGTGCACACCGCGAGCTTGCCGTCGCCGAGCGCGCCGGCGAGATCGAAGCCCTTGGCGATCTTCAGGTTGGCGATCTTCAGCTTGGCATCGGCGCTCTTGGGTGCGCTCTCGGGTGCGCTGTTGGGCTCGACCAGCACGAGCGCGTTGCCGAGCAGCGCCTCGCGCGTCTCCGGCTTGATCGCGCCGTCCTTCGCCAGCACGTCCATCCACTTCTGGTCGGCCGAGATGAAGATGTCAGCCGGGGCGCCGGCCGCGATCTGCTTCGCCAGCACGCCGGAGGAGGCGTAGGAGATCACCGGCATCGTGCCGGTTTTTCGCTCGTAGGCCGACGCGATCGCGTCGAGCGCGGTCTTCATGCTGGCCGCCGCGAACACGACCGGCCCCTTGCGAGGCTGATTGGCGTCGAGCGCGGAGGCGCCGCATAGCGCCAGCGCCCACGTCATCGCGATCACCGCCGCGCCGACCCGTTTCCGTCTCATCACGCGTCCCACCAGTGGCTATGCTCTTTCGCATACACCGCCGGCGACGCGAGGCAAACGGTGTTCAGCCTTTCATCTCCTCGCGCCGCATCGGCATCGCATCGATCAGGGTGAAGATCGTCCTGGGGTCGACCGGCTCCTTCCAGACCTTCTTGACGCCGCCGTCCTTGCCGACGAGGACCACGGCGAACCCTCTTTCCTGGACCCCGAGGCTCCGGCGCAGGGCGCTGCCGGGCTTGGCCTCGCGCAGCACCTTGATGTTGCGCTCGTCGAGCGCCGCCCTGGTGTGGTCGAGCGCCGCGATCTGCCTGGCGACGCGCGGATCGTCGCGCGAGTCCGACAGCACGATCACCGGCCGCGACGTGTCACGCAGCCTGGCGAGATCGCCCGGGCTGGTCTGGGCGTGGGCGGACACGGCGGCGATGAGGCCGGCGGCGATGAAGCTCGATGTGAGAACGACGCGCATGGGCTTATCCTCGAAGGTTCGACTCCCTCCATATGGGGCCGCCCTGGCCAACGAGCAGGCCGCTTGTGCGCCAGCATCCGCTGGCCGGGTCGTCGTGACGCTGCCGCTGGCCGGGCAGCCGGGGATCTGACGCCCTCCTTCAGTCGAGGCTCTTGCCGCGGGTCTCGGGCAGCAGCATCGCGGCGACGGTGCCGACGATGCTGAAGGCGACGAGATAGTAGGCCGGCGCGAGCTTGTCGTTGGTCACCGCGATCAGCTTGTTGACGACGTAGTTGGTGCTGCCGCCGAAGATCGAGACCGAGAAGGCGTAGACTATGGAGAGCCCGGCCGAGCGCACCGCGCGCGGCAGCGCCTCGGGGATGGCGACGATGATCGCGGCGGCGTTGATCGACGACAGCGCCGACATCAGGAAGGTGACGGCGTAGACGGCCACCGCCGACCGCGACTGGATCAGCCACAGGAAGGCCGGCACCGCGACGATGGCGATGAGCGCGCGCGGAAGGATCATCACCGGACGGCGCCCGGCGCGGTCGGCGAGCCAGCCGCCGAGCAGCGGAAAGGCGATCGAGGCGAGGCCGAGGGCGATCGGCACCGCAGTGGACACCGCCATCGCGAGCCCGAGCGTCGACCTGGCGTAGACCGGCATGTTGGTGCCGATCGAGTTCGACACCGTCGAGGCGGCGATGACGAGGAAGGTGAGCCCGAGCAGCCGGCCGTGCTCGTCGAGGAGGCGGCGCAGCACGCCCAGCGTCGAGGGCGAGGCCGCGTCGTCCTTGTCCGCTCCGGCGGTCTCCGGCAGGTGGCTGCGGATGACGAGACCGACCGGCACGACGGCGATGCCGAGTAGGAACATGATGCGCCAGCCCCAGGCTCCCATCGCCGCGCCGCCGATGGCGAGCGTCAGCAGCGAGGCGACGACGCCGGCGAAGAGCGCCGCGCAGCCCTGGCTGGCGATCTGCCAGCTGGCGATGAAGCCGCGGTGCCGCGGCGGCGCCGCCTCGAGCAGGTAGGCGGTCGAGGGTCCGACCTCGCCGCCGAGCGCGAGCCCCTGGATGAGGCGCCCGGCGATGACGATCGCCTGCGCCCAGATCCCGATGCCGCGCGCGTACGACGAGGCGTCGTAGCCGGGCGCCAGCGCCAGCATCAGCATGCCGACCGCCATCAGCGCGATGGTGATCAGCATCGCCGGCTTGCGGCCGGCGCGATCGGCGAAGGCGCCGATGACGATGCCGCCGATCGGACGCATCACGTAGCCGATGCCGAACAAGGCCAGCGAGGCGAGCAGGCTGTCGAGCGGGTTCTTGGACGGGAAGAACGCCTCGCCGATCGGCCCGGCGAAGAAGACGAAGGTGGTGAAGTCGTAGAATTCGAGCGCGTTGCCGAGGATGACGGCGGCGACCGCCCGGCGCTCCAGCGGCGGATGGTCGGGGGTGGCGTGATCGGCGGTGGTGGTCGTCGTGTCTCGCGAGGCCATCGCCATCCTCATCAGCGGCTTCATCCGGCGACGCTCTTAGCAAGAACGAGCGCGCGCGGTGAAATCGCGCGGCTCGCCCTTCTCCCGCTCGCGGGAGAAGGTGGCCCGACGCAGTCGGGTCGGATGAGGGCTTCGCGTAGGTCAGGCCCTTGTGGACGCGGGAGAGCGGCCAGCTTGTGATCGAAGACGACAAAAGCTTCCAGATCATCAAGGGAAGCTGATTTCGCCGGCCCGGAAACAACCCCTCCTTTTCCTAGCGCTCGCCTAGCTCTTCGCGGCCGGCCTCTGGATAGCCTCTATTAGCCTCGCTTCTCTCCGAAGAACGGCGTTCATCTCGGTTTGCCACCCCGCGCCTTGCGCCTTAAAAATCTCCAGCGTCTCGCGATCGATGCGGAGCTTGACGGGAACCTTCGTTTCCGCCGCCTTCGGTCGTCCGCGTGGTCGAGTAAGAGCGGCGTAGAGAGCCGGGGGTAGCACCTCGGATGCCGGTCTGGCTCGCGCGAAGTCTTCGTCTGTCCACTCAGGATTAGCCGGATCGGCTTCGATGCCGGCCTGAATGCGAGGCTCTTCTTCGTCGGTAGGCCTCCGAATGTGCCTCGTCTTAGCGGTTGGCATATCGTTTCCTTTCGGATCGGTTGGCGGGGCGCAGGCTGATGGCCGAGATCGCTTCGTTTCCGAGCAACGAGAACACAAGGCCGACAATGCGCCCATCGAGGTCGCCGAGGGCCTTGAAGCGTTCCCTTCCATCCTCGCCAGGATGCGAAGGGGCGATGATAGCGGTTTCCCATTCGAAACGGTCGCGCGCGTCGGCGAAGTCGAGCCCGTGATCCTCGATGTTGCTCTGCCGCTTGGGCGCGTCCCAAACCATCGGCACCGGGATTAACGTACACCCATGAAATCCGGTGTGCAACGGAATCGCGCGACGGCTACCACGATTGCGGCGACCCTTGGACGGAGCAGCGCCACGGCGAGTGAGCCCGCCCGGCTCGGCCGCTAGCCTATCGCGTTCGCGCCTCTCGGCGCGCGGATTCGCCCCTGTGCGGCCGCCGGGCTCATCTCGGTGGCCATTGCCTCCCTGGCCGCGACTCCTCGTCGAGGTCGACGCGGTGGCCGCCCCCTCCCCGCCCCCTCCACCACGCTTCGCATGGTCCCCCTCCCCCACGTCGTCCCCACGTCGTGGAGGAGGATCCGCGCACCAAGATGCATGAAACCGGTGGGGCCGATTGCGAGGGCGGCCTACGCGGCGGCGGTGGCGAGCTCCTCCGCGGGCGCGGCGCCTTGGTGGGGCGCGGACTCGAGCGCCGGCATCGTCTCGTGTTCGGCGGCCATCCACTTGCCGGCGTCGAGGTCGGCGAGGCGACTTTCCACCGTCCGCACCAGGTATTTGGAGAACGGGTAGAGGTAGACGTAGTGCGAGATGTTGCGCACGACACTTTCCACGGTCGCGAAGTTGTGGCGCGCCGCGTAGGAGACCGTGAACCAGTACTCGCGCCTGAGTTCGGGATAGTCGAAGGTCATGACCCTGCTCAGCCGCACGAAGGCGATCGCCTCGCGCAGCCAGTTGCGGAAGTGCAGCTTCCGCTTCAGCCGCGCCGGCTTCAGGTGCTCGCTCAAGGTGCGCACGCGGTAGAAGAACTCGGTCGGGTCGTAGGTCTGGGCGACGACGTCGCGATAGTCGGTCATGATCTCGCGACGGGGCCGCAGCGTCTCGAAGTTGAGGCCGGCGGTGCACATGTCGCCCGACTCCGTCATCGTGCGGCGGAACTGGTCGAGCAGACGGCCCTCGCGGTCGAGCCGGCGCGTCAGCTGGGTGTTCGGCAGCGCCGTGAGCAGGCTCACCGTCGCCGTCGGCACGCTGGTCTCGCGGATGCAGTCGATCATCGTCTTGGAAACCGAGCCCTTCTCGGTGTCGAAGCCGACGACGAACCCGGCGACGACGTAGATCCCCGCCTCGTTGATGCGATGCACGCTGTCGCCGATGCCGCGCCGGGTGTTCTGCTTCTTCTGCATGTGAACGAGGGTCTCCTCGTCCGGCGTCTCGATGCCGGTGAACAGCGCGAAGAAGCCGGCCTCGCGCATCATCGTGAGCAGCTCGGGATCGTCCGACAGGTTGAGCGAGGCTTCGGTCGAGAGCTTGAAGGGAAAGCCCTTGTTCTGCTGCCACTCGATGAGGTGGGGGAGGAATTTCTTGATCTGTTTCTTGTTGCCGATGAGGTTGTCGTCGACGAAGTCGACATGGCCGCGGTAGCCGGTGGCGTAGAGGCGATCGAGCTCGCTCAGCATCTGCTCCGTCAGCTTGGTGCGGGGCGCGCGGCCGTAGAGCTCGATGATGTCGCAGAACTCGCAAGTGAACGGGCAGCCGCGCGAGAACTGCAGGTTCACCCAGGCGTAGTTGCGCAGCTTGAGCAGATCGAAGCGCGGGACCGGCGTCGTGGTGACGTCGGCCTTGAACTTCGGCGACGTGAAGCGGACGTTGCGCTCGCCGCGTTCATAGGCCGCGATGAAGTCGGCGATCACGCTCTCGGCCTCGCCGACGACCAGGTAGTCGGCATGGGCGTAGATGTCGGGCGTCGAGGTCGGCGCCGGGCCGCCGACGCAAATCGGCACGCCGAGGCTCGCGCACCGGGCGATGATCGCCAAGAGGTCGGGTTCCTGCGGCAGCATCCCGCCGGTCATCACGAGATCGGCCTTGAGGATGTCGTCGTCCGTCAGCTCTTCCGCGTTGCGGTCGATCAGCCGACACTGCCAGCTCGCGGGCAGCATGGCGGCGATCGTGATGAGACCGAGCGGCGGCGCGAGGCAGACGGCGCCCATCAGCTCGACCGTGCCGCGCATGCTCCAGAAAGAGTTCGCGTTGAAGCGCGGATGGACGAGAAGAACGCGAGGACCCGTTTGCGCCATGATCATCCCCGACCAGGACGCCCGGCAGGTGCGGGCCGTCTCGGTGAATTTATTTTGACGAGATGCCCGACTAATGCGAGCCTTTTTGTGGCCCTTCGCCCGTTCAAGGCCGCCCGGTAGGCCGCCGTAGCGCGGAGGACACACCGAAACTTGTATGTACCCCCATACCCGCCACGTCCGAAGACTCGAGGGTCGACCCTCTGGGTCATGATGACGGCCGGCAAGAACCTGATCGCGCTCTGGCCGGACTTCACCTTCGAACTGAGCAGCTTCTCCTTCCGGATCCTGATGCGCCGGATCCACGTCCTTTCGACGCCGGACACGGTGCGCCAGATCTTCGTCGACGAGGGCATGCGGTATCTGACGAAGACACCGCAGCAGAGACAAGCTCTGGAGACGCTGATCGGCGACGGCTTGTTCCTCAGCGACGGCGAGACATGGCGGATCCGGCGCAGGATCGTCGCGCCGACGACGCACATCTCGCGGTTGGCGGACCTCGCGCCGGCGGTCACGGCCGGGGCCGAGGCGTTGCGCACGGAATGGATCGAGAAGGACGGTCAGGAGGTCGACGCGCTCGCCGCGATGGCGGAGCTGACGGCCGGCATCATCGGCCGCGCCATCTTCGGACGGCAGCTGTCCCGCGCCTCGACGCAGGAGTTGATCGCGGCCTTCGGCGTCTATCAGAGCCTGATCGGCCAGACCGACATCCTGTCGATGCTCAACCTGCCGAGCTTCCTTCCGCGCTTCAAGGCGCCGCGGGCGGTCCGCGCCGCGCGCCGGATCCAGCTCATCCTCGATCGCCTGATCGACGATGCCGTCGCGCCGGAGAACACGGATGACAGTTCGCTCATCGCCTCGATGACGCAGGCCGTCGCGGAGGGGGACGTCCCGCCGATCGGCCGCGAGGCGTTGCGCAACGAGGCCGCCGTCCTCTTCATGGCGGGGCACGAGACGACCGCGAACACGCTCGCCTGGGCCTGGTTCATCCTTTCGCAGGACGACGAGAGCGAACGGCGCCTGCACGCGGAGGTCGACGCGGTGCTGGGCGACGCCCCCGCCGGCTTCGAGGACTACGACAAGCTGCCCTTCACGCGAGCGGTCATCGAGGAGACGATGCGCCTCTACCCGCCGATCCCGCTGCAGGCGCGGCTCGCGACGGAGGACGGGACGATCGGTGCCAAGGCCGTCCGGAAAGGCGACCTCGTGCTTCTGAATGCCTGGCTCCTCCACCGCCATCGCAAGCTGTGGCCCGACCCGGACGCCTTTCTCCCCGCTCGTTTCCTGCCCGGCGGCGGCGCCCCGCCGTCGCGCTATGCCTACGTTCCCTTCTCGATCGGGCCGCGGGTCTGCACCGGCGCCGCGTTCGGCCTGATGGAGGCGACGCTTTGCCTGGCGACGCTGGCCCGGCGCCTCAGGTTGCGTCTGAGGAAGGACTGGGTCGTCATGCCGAGCGCCCGGCTGAGCCTGCGCCCGGGCGAGCGGCTGCCGATGCAAATCGAGCGACGGGCGCCGGCATGAAGGTCCCCGCGGCTCTGTTGTATTCCGCGTTCTACGCGATGAAGGCCGCGCCCTCGGCTCTCTCGTCGAGCTTCGGCGCCGGCGTGTCGCCCTGGCCGAGGATGCTTTATCCCGCCGTCAACCGTCACGCCAAGGCGCTGTTCGGCGCCCTTCGTCCGGACTGGCGTGACGATGAGGCGGCGCTCGAGGCGGCGCTGCGGCGGCTTTGGTCCAGCGCGGCGCGGACCTACGCGGAAGTTCCCTCGTCGCATCGGCTGGCGGTCGGCGGCCATGTGTCCCTCGAGCACCCGGAGAGGCTGGACGACTCGATGGCGAGCGGCAGGCCGGTCATCTGTGCCTTCGTCCATACCGGCAACTGGGAGATCTCCGGCGTCCAGCTCGCCTGCCGCTACCCGGGTCGAGCGATGGCGATCTACGATCCGCCGAAGGCGCGGACCCACGCCGAACTGGTCATGCGCGAGCGTCGCAGGATGCCGGCGGAGTTGATCCCGATGTCGAGGATGGTCTGGCGCCATGCCTTGAAGCGGCTGCGCCAGCCGGGCGGAGCCCTCTGGGTGCCGGCCGACGAGTTCGCATTCCACAGCGTCCACGCCCCGTTCTTCGGACGGCCGCCGCGCATCGACGGCAACCTCGGCAAGATCGCCCGGCTCGCGCTGCTGACCGACGCGATCGTCGTGCCGTTCTACGGCGAGCGCCATCCCGGCCTCCGCTTCACGACGCATCTGCTGCCGCCGATGACCTTCGAGGGCGACGCCGACGACGACACGGCGATCTTCGCGGCCGTGTTGGCGCTCGACGCCGCAATCACCGAGCCGGTCATCCGGCACATCGACCAGTGGTACATGGCGCTGTTCTACCGCGACTTTCCCGCCAACGGGGGCGCGACCGCCTAGCGCATTCTTCAGCTTGCGTTCAAGCTTCGCCGGCTAGACAGCGGCCGCCCACGACCGGGCTTACGGGAGAGATGTTCGATGAAACGCCTGACCATGATCCTCGCCGCCGCCGGCGGCCTCGCCGTCGCCATGCCCGCGATGACCACGCCGGCCTCGGCCTATGTCGTCCGCCGGGTCGTGACGCACCACGTCGGACCCTTCGGCCACGGCTGCCGCACCGTCCGCACGGTGAGGAACGGGTTCGCGGGTCGCCGCGTCATCGTCCGCAAGGTTTGCGGCTGACCGGCAGGGACGCTTTCTCGTCGGCCGCGCGGCGCGCTATAAGCGCAGCATGACCGTCGACGCTCTCGCCATCGCGCAGGATCTCCTTCGTTGCCCGTCGGTGACGCCGGCCGATGCCGGCGCCCTCGACGGGCTTCAGCGCCTGCTCGACGCCCACGGCTTCGCCACCCATCGCGTCACCTTCGCCGAGCCGGACGGCGACGCCGGGCCGAGCCTTCCGGCGGTCGACAACCTCTACGCGCGCATCGGCACCGGGGCGCCCTACCTCTTGTTTGCGGGCCACACCGACGTCGTGCCGCCCGGCCGCGCCGAGGCGTGGCGACACGGTCCCTTCGCCGCCACCGTGGCGGAGGGCCGATTGTTCGGCCGCGGCGCGCAGGACATGAAGGGCGGCATCGCGGCCTTCGCCGCGGCGGCGTTCGCCCACCTCGCGGAGCATGGCCTTTGCAAAGGTTCGCTCGGCTTCCTCATCACCGGCGACGAAGAGGGAGCCGCCGTCAACGGCACGACCAAGCTGCTCGACTGGGCCGACGCTCGAGGCGAGCGCTTCGACCATTGCATCGTCGGCGAGCCGACGAGCCGGACGGCGCCGGGCGACATGATCAAGGTCGGTCGGCGCGGCTCGCTCAACGGCCGCGTGCTCGTCGAGGGTCGCCAAGGTCATGTCGCCTATCCCGAGCGCGCCGACAATCCGATCCCGGCGCTGCTTCGCGTGCTGCAGGCCCTGCTCGCGCCGCTCGACGAGGGCACCGCGCTGTTCGACGCCTCGAACCTCGAGATCACGTCGATCGACGTCGGCAACCCGGCGACCAACGTCATCCCGGCGCGCGCCGCCGCCGCCTTCAACATCCGCTTCAACGACACGTGGACGGCGCAGAGCCTCGCGGAGCACCTGCGTCGCCGCGCGGAGGCGGCGTCGCGCGACGCCCGCGTCGAACTCGTGTTCCAGCCCTGCAACGCACCCTCGTTCGTCACCCCGCCGTCGCCGTTCACCGAGACGGTCGCCGCCGCCATCGAGGCCGAGACCGGGCGCCGGCCCACGCTGTCGACCTCCGGCGGCACATCCGACGCGCGCTTCATCCAACGCTTCTGCCCGGTGATCGAGCTCGGGCTCGTCGGCGACACCATGCATATGGTCGACGAGAACGTGCCGGTGGTCGACCTCGAGCGGCTGACCGCGATCTACCGGCGGATCATCGCCGCTTACCTGGCGTGATGCTGACGGTTGCCGAAGGCACGCGGCGGCGATGATGTCGGCCGTGAAGTTTGGCCGCAAGAGGACGGCGGCACCGTCATCCAGCGTCGCGCTTTGCCTCACCCCACGTTGACCGCCGTGATCGCGTCTCCTACCGTTTTTTGCGCACACTGTAACGCTCCGCACGGCATGGGCGCGAGGCCGGCCCCCTTGCTGGCCCCTTGCCGGCCCCTTTGGACGGAAACACCGAAGCTGATCGATAAGCTGAACTTCGTGATCGCGCTCGCTCGCGAGCAGCACTTCAGCCGTGCCGCGGAGCTGTGCGGCGTCACGCAGCCGACCATGTCGGCGGGATTGAAGCAGCTCGAGGAGCAGCTCGGCGTCGTCATCGTGCGGCGAAGCTCGCGGTTCCAAGGCTTCACGCCGGAGGGCGAGCACGTGCTCGCCTGGGCGCGCCGGATCGTCGGCGACGCCCAGGCGATGCGCCAGGATCTCGACGCTTTGAAGCGCGGCCTCGCCGGCCATATCCGCCTCGCCGTCATTCCCACGGCGCTGGCCATGGTGCCGGCCCTGACGTCGCCGTTGCGCGACCAGCATCCCGCGGTCCGCTTCACGATCGCGTCGAGCTCGTCGTCCGAGATCCTCGAACGGCTCAGCAACCTCGAGATCGACGCCGGCATCACCTACCTCGACAACGACCCGCTCGGCGACGTCAAGACGGTGCCGCTCCACCAGGAAGCCTATCGGCTCCTCACCCACAGATCCGGGCGCTTCGGGACGAGCGCGGAGGTGCGCTGGAGCGATCTGCGCGATCTTCCGCTCTGCCTGTTGACCCCCGACATGCAGAACCGGCGCATCATCGACCAGATGTTGCGCGACGGCGGGTCGCCGGTCGAGACGACGCTGGAATCGAACTCGGTCACCGTGCTGGTCGCCCATGTCGCGACCGGCAGGTGGTCCAGCATCGTTCCGGCCGGCCTCGTCGAGGCGTGCGGCATTCGCAAGGATCTCCACGCGATCCCGATCGTCGCTCCGCAAATCACTCATCTCGTCGGCCTCGTGGTGCCGCAACGCTATGCGATCAGCCCGCTGACCAACGCTTTGGTGCGCGAAGGCGAGCGCCTCGCCAAACGGAATATGCCGACCAAAAGCATCTGAAATGCTACCTTTCGATAGAGATGTTCTATCGCAACACGCGGTCAGCCCGCTTGATTATCTCGTGCAAAAAGCACTTTTAAAGCGATTATAAAAAAGCGCGGGTTGGATGAATGGCACGCCACGATCCTTGGGATATCGCGGAAGCGTCGGCGATCGTGGCGGCGCGGGCGAACGAGAACGGCGCGGCTCTCCCAATCCTCCACGACCTGATGGCGCGATTCGGGTATATACATAGGGAGATCGTGCCTGTCGTCGCCGACGCCCTCAACCTGTCGCGAGCCGAAATCCATGGCACGGTCACCTTCTACCACGACTTCAAGGATCACCCGCCCGGCCGTCGCACCATCAAGGTCTGCCGCGCCGAGGCGTGCCAATCGCGCGGCGCTTTCGCGGTCGCCGACGAACTGAAGCGCGAACTCGGCATCGATTGGCACGGCACGACGGCCGACGGCGCGATCACGATCGAGCCGGTCTACTGCCTGGGGCTGTGTGCCTGCGCGCCGGCCGTGCTCGTCGACGGGGAGCCTATCGGCAACCTGAGCGTTCAGACCGTCGGCGACCTCATCGCGGAGGCGAGAGCGTGATCAAGGTCTACGTCCCGTGCGACGCCGCGGCGATCGCCGTTGGAGCCGACAAGGTCGCCAAGGCGCTCGCGGCCAAGCTTGTCGATAGGGAGGCACGCGACATCGAGTTGGTGCGCAACGGGTCGCGCGGCCTGCTCTGGCTCGAGCCGATGGTCGAGGTCGAGACCTCCGAGGGCCGCATCGCCTACGGTCCGGTGAAGCCGGCCGACGTCGACGAGCTTCTCGCCGCCGGCATGCTGCGGGGTGGCGCCCATCGCCTGCGTCTCGGCAAGCCGGAGGAGATCCCCTATCTCGCCAAGCAGACCCGCCTGACCTTCGAGCGTTGCGGCATCGTCGATCCGATCGACATCGCCGACTACCGCGCCCACGGCGGCTTCGTCGGCCTGCGCAACGCGATCGCGATGACCGACGAGGCGATCACCGAAGCGGTGACGCAATCGGGCTTGCGCGGACGCGGCGGCGCCGGCTTCCCGGCCGGCATCAAGTGGACCACCGTGCGCAAGGCCAAGACCGCGCAAGGCCAAGCGAAGACCGCGCAAGGCCAAGCGGAGCAGAAGTACATCGTCTGCAACGCCGACGAGGGCGACAGCGGAACCTACGCCGACCGCATGATGATGGAGGGCGATCCCTTCTGCCTGATCGAGGGCATGACGATCGCCGGTCTCGCCGTCGGCGCGACCGAAGGCTACATCTACATCCGCTCGGAATATCCCCACGCCTTCCGGACCGTGCGGCGCGCGATCGAGATCGCGACGCGGGACGGCGCGCTCGGCGACAGCGTGCTCGGCTGTGGCCGCGCCTTCCGCCTCCAGGCCCGGCTCGGTGCCGGCGCCTACATCTGCGGCGAGGAGACCTCGCTGCTCGAGAGCCTCGAAGGCCGGCGCGGCGTGGTGCGCGCCAAGCCGCCGCTGCCGGCGCTGCAAGGCCTGTTCGGCAAGCCCACGGTGGTCAACAACGTCATTTCGCTCTGTTCGGTGCCGTGGATCATGGCGCACGGTGCCAAGGCCTATGCCGATTACGGGATGGGCCGCTCGCGCGGCACGCTGTGCATCCAGCTCGGCGGCAACGTGAAATACGGCGGCCTGATCGAGCTCGGCTTCGGCGTGACGCTCGGCGACATCGTCAACGAGTTCGGCGGCGGCACCGCCAGCGGCCGTCCGGTGCGCGCCGCGATGGTCGGGGGCCCGCTCGGGGCCTACTTCCCGCCGGCGCTGTTCGACACCCCGTTCGACTACGAGGCCTTCGCCGCCAAGGCCGGGTTGGTGGGCCACGGCGGCGTGGTGGTGTTCGACGACACCGTTGACATGGCCCAGCAGGCGCGGTTCGCCTTCGAGTTCTGCGCCACCGAGAGCTGCGGCAAGTGCACGCCCTGCCGCATCGGCGCGACCCGCGGCGTGGAGACGATGGACAAGATCATCGCCGGCGCCGACCTCGAAAAGAACCTCGACCTCATCGAGGATCTCTGCGTGACGATGACCGACGCTTCGCTCTGCGCGATGGGCGGCCTGACGCCGATCCCGGTGAAGAGCGCGATGGCACACTTTCCCGAGGATTTCGCCGCAGCCGCGCCCCGGCGCATCGCCGCGGAATAGGAGCAACTCCGATGGCCCTCATAGAGGAACTCGATACCGGCACCCCGATCCGCGCCTCGAAAGAAACGGTGACGCTGACGATCGACGGCGAGGCGGTGAGCGTGCCGAAAGGCACGTCGGTGATGGCCGCCGCGATGTCGATGGGCACCAAGATCCCGCGCCTTTGCGCGACCGACTCGCTGGAGCCGTTCGGCTCCTGCCGCCTGTGCCTGGTCGAGATCGAAGGCCGCCGCGGCACGCCGGCCTCGTGCACGACGCCGGCCGACGAAGGCATGGTCGTTCACACCCAGAACGAACGCCTCGCCAAGCTGCGCCGCGGCGTGATGGAACTCTACATCTCCGATCACCCGCTGAACTGCCTGACCTGCTCGGCCAACGGCGACTGCGAGCTGCAGGATCAAGCCGGTGCGGTAGGATTGCGCGAGGTGCGCTACGGCTACGGCGGCGCCAACCACCTCGATGCGCCGACCGACACGTCGAACCCTTACTTCACGTTCGAATCCGCCAAGTGCATCGTCTGCAACAGGTGCGTGCGCGCCTGCGAGGAGGTGCAGGGTACCTTCGCGCTGACGATCGAGGGCCGCGGCTTCGGCTCCAAGGTCTCGGCCAGTGGGACCGACTTCTTCAACTCCGAATGCGTGTCCTGCGGCGCCTGCGTCCAGGCCTGCCCGACCGCGACGCTCAACGAGAAGAGCGTCATCGCGATGGGCAAGCCCGAGCATTCGGTGCTCACCACCTGCGCCTATTGCGGCGTCGGCTGCGGCTTCAAGGCCGAGATGCAGGGCGAAACGGTGGTGCGCATGGTGCCGGCCAAGTCCGGCAAGGCCAACGAGGGTCACAGCTGCGTCAAGGGCCGCTTCGCCTACGGCTACGCGACGCACAAGGATCGCATGACCAGGCCGATGATCCGCAAGGCGATCACCGACCCCTGGCACGAGGTGTCGTGGGAGGAGGCGATTTCCTACGCGGCGTCCGAGATCAAGCGCATCCAGGCCAAGTACGGCAAGGACTCGGTCGGCGGCATCACCTCGTCGCGCTGCACCAACGAGGAAACCTACCTCGTCCAGAAGCTGGTGCGCGCCGCGTTCGGCAACAACAACGTCGACACCTGCGCCCGCGTCTGCCACTCGCCGACCGGCTACGGCCTGAAGACGACGCTCGGCACGTCGGCCGGCACGCAGGACTTCCACTCCGTCGAAGAGTGCGATGTCATCCTGGTGATCGGCGCCAACCCGACCGACGGCCATCCGGTGTTCGGCTCGCGCATGAAGAAGCGCCTGCGCGCCGGCGCCAAGCTGATCGTCGCCGACCCGCGGGCGATCGACCTCGTCAGGTCGCCGCACGTCAGGGCCGACTACCACCTGCCGCTGAAGCCCGGCACCAACGTCGCCTTCATCAACGCGATGAGCCACGTCATCGTGACGGAGGGCCTCATCGATGAGACGTTCGTGAGCGAGCGCTGCGACCTCGACGATTTCGAGTCGTGGGCGCGCTTCGTCGCCGAGGAGCGGCACTCGCCCGAGGCCCAGGCCGACATCATCGGCGTCGAGGCGCAGGCGCTGCGCGGCGCCGCCCGGATGTACGCCAAGGGCGGCAACTCGGCGATCTTCTACGGCCTCGGCGTCACCGAGCATTCGCAGGGCTCGACGATGGTGATGGGGATGGCCAACATCGCGATGGCCACCGGCAACATCGGCCGCGAGGGCGTCGGCGTGAACCCGCTGCGCGGCCAGAACAACGTGCAGGGCTCGTGCGACATGGGCTCGTTCCCGCACGAATACCCCGGCTACCGGCACGTGTCCGACGACGGCGTCCGCAAGATCTACGAGGATTTGTGGGGCGTTTCGCTCGACCGCGATCCGGGCCTGCGCATCACCAACATGCTCGACGAGGCGGTGGAGGGCACCTTCAAGGGCCTCTACATCCAGGGCGAGGACATCGCGCAATCCGACCCCGACACGCGCCATGTCACGTCCGGCCTGCGCAACATGGAATGCATCATCATTCAGGACCTGTTCCTGAACGAGACGGCGAAGTACGCCCACGTGTTCCTGCCCGGCGCCTCGTTCCTCGAGAAGGACGGCACCTTCACCAACGCCGAGCGCCGCGTCTCGCGGGTGCGCAAGGTGATGTCGCCGAAGGGCGGCTACGGCGACTGGGAGGGCACGATGCTGCTCTCCGCCGCGCTCGGCATGCCGATGCACTACAAGCACCCCAGCGAGATCATGGACGAGATCGCGGCGACGACGCCGTCCTTCGCCGGCGTAAGCTTCAAGAAGCTCGACGAGCTCGGGTCGATCCAGTGGCCCTGCAACGACGCCGCGCCCAACGGCACGCCGACGATGCATATCGGCCGCTTCGTGATCGGCAAGGGTAAGTTCATGATCACCGAGTTCCACGCCACCGAGGAGCGCACCGGGCCGCGCTTCCCGCTGATCCTGACGACGGGCCGCATCCTGTCGCAGTACAATGTCGGGGCGCAGACGCGGCGCACCTCGAACTCGCTGTGGCACGAGGAGGACAAGCTCGAGATCCATCCCTTCGACGCCGAGCAGCGCGGCATCCTCGACGGCGACCTCGTCGCGCTGGAGAGCCGCTCGGGCGACATCGCGCTGAAGTGCAAAGTCTCGGAGCGGATGCAGCCGGGCGTTGTCTACACGACCTTCCACCACGCCAAGACCGGCGCCAACGTCATCACCACCGACTATTCCGACTGGGCGACGAACTGCCCGGAATACAAGGTGACGGCGGTGCAGGTGCGCAAGACCAACCGCATGTCCGACTGGCAGGCCAGGTTCTACGAGGAGGACGAGGCGCTCACCCGCGTCGCCTCGGCGATCGCGGCGGAGTAGGGCTGGTCGAACGTAGCGCTCCGTCATTGCGAGCGCAGCGAAGCAACCCAGAGCCACCGCGCGGCCCCTGGGTTGCTTCGCCTCCGGCTCGCAATGACGGCAAATAAGGAGCTCTTCAGGTGAGCATGGCCCCGGTCGACAAGCTGGCGATGATGGCGAACCAGATCGCGCAGTTCTTCAAGTCCTACCCGCACGACGAGGCGGTGGCCGGCACCGCCTCCCATATCGAGGCGTTCTGGACGCCGAAGATGCGCGAAACCCTGCGCGCCGCCGTCCCCGAGCGCCCGGACCTCGATCCGCTCGTGGTCGAGGCCTTCTCGCCGCAAGTGGAGGCGCAGGACCCGGCCGAGAAGGCGGACATGGGTCCGGGCAAGGTCGGCGAATTGGGCGCGGTCGACGCCGGGTAGATCCGGCTCCGGTTCGTACCGGGGAGATGAGATTGCCGAGAGAATCTCCTCCTTGCTGAGATGACTCGCTCCGTTCTTGAACGTGCCGCCATAGGGGATAACATTGGCGATTCGCAGCAGGTGAGGGCGGCATATGAAGGGCGATGGGTTCCGGCGGGTTGAGTTTGACAGCACCAAACGTTCGCTCGACGAACTATTAAGAAAGGCCCGCGACGGCATCATCCAATTGCCCGATTTTCAACGCGGTTGGGTCTGGGATGACGAGGGTCTGCGTGGGGTGCTCGCTTCGATTTCGCGTTCGTTTCCGGTCGGCGCGATCATGACGCTCCAGTACGGGGGCGCTGTGCAATTCAAGCCACGGCCCGTGGAGGGCGCGCCCGATGCTGCCGCAACTGTGTCACCAGAGGCGCTCCTACTCGACGGTCAACAACGGATTACATCGCTTTTCCAGACCACCATGCGGCGCGAAGTCGTGCGCACGGTCAATGCTAAAAAGCAGATTGCAAGGCTTTGGTACTACTTTGACATCCGGAAGGCTGTAGACCCCTATGTCGATCGACTCGACGCCATTGTTCCCGTCCGTGAGGACCGTCGTATAACGAAAAATTTCGACCGCGACGTCGAGCTCGACCTTTCAAAATCCGAATATGAGTTTGAGAGCCGCATGTTTCCGGTAAATCGGGTTTTTGATTCGGACGAGTGGCAGATGGGGTTTTGCAAGCATTGGGGCTACGCGCCGGGTGATATGGAGTTATGGTTCCGGTTTCAGAACGAAATCCTCGCCGCCTTCAGGCAATACCACATTCCGTCATTGAACTAGGCAAGGACACGAGCCGGGAGGCTGTTTGTCTGGTGTTCGAGAAGGTCAATACAGGCGGCAAGAAACTCGACGCATCCGAACTGCTGACGGCTATCTTCGCCAGCCGCAATCACGAACTCCGCAAGGATTGGTATGGCGACAAGAAGGCGGGACTTCCAGGAATAAAAGGGCGCCTCGATACCTACGACGTGCTGAAAGGCTTGCAGAGCACCGACTTTCTTCAGGCGGTGACGCTTCTACATTCGCTGGATTTGCGCCGTGAGGATCAAAACTCGGGCAGCACCGACGACGCTCGCCCGGTCGTCTGCACGCGCGATGCGCTGCTTCGCCTCACGCTCGAAGGCTATCTCCAGCACCGAGACCCCGTTGAGCGTAGCTTCAGGACGGCCGCCTTGCGCACGCGTCTTTCGGCCGCCTACAAGGGATTCAACGCCATCCTCATGAAGAGGGGCGCGAAGGACTTTCGTTCTGGTCAGAGCTTCGACGACAGCGTTTTTTCGTCGGACCAGCTCGATATTCATCACGTCTTCCCGAAGGCATGGTGCCAAAGGAACGGTAAGAGCGCCGTCGATTACGACTCTATCGTGAACAAGACACCAATCGGCCTCAAGACTAATCGCTCGATCGGCGGCGCGGCGCCATCGACGTACCTTGCGCGACTTCGGGATCAGGGAAGTACGACGGACGCCAGCCTCGATGAGCATCTTAGGACCCACGCGATCTCGCCGGAATATCTCCGTGGAGACGACTTCGAGAAGTTCATGGCCGCGCGACGCGATGCTCTGCTCGATCTTGTCGCCGGTGTGATCGGCGAGGAGCGCGTCGAGCGTGGACACCGACCTTCCGCCCTTGATGGCCAGGAGGACGCTGCGAGTCTGGACGACGAGGCGGTCGTCGCCGACGATGTCTCCGCTGTCGCGGCTTAATGCTTGCCGCAGAGCTGGACGGTTCCTCGCTGGTTCCGTCGGCGGTCCGACCCCGTCCGTCCCTGGATGGCTTGACTGATCAATGAAATCGGTAATAATACCTTATTTGCGTCGACGTCTGCGACCCCCTCGTGGTCGCCTGACGCGTAGGCACGACGGCGTAAGGCGTGACGCAGTGACGCGCGGTGATGCGGCCGTGACGCAAGGTCCGGGGACACCCAGGCGCAAAGGCCGGAGAAGCTTTTCGATTTGAAGGACTTGCGCCGGCTGGGACCGAGCGTGACGCAAGTGACGCTTCTGACGCGAAGCGAGATCGCGAGGCAATGACGCTGTGATGCATGGCCAGAATGGGCGAACTGGAATTAGAATAATTATTATTTGAGCCAAGCCCTCGTTATTGCGACGAGTGGCCCGTGGACGCCGGCTTACTTGCTGCTTATGGATCGTCTCGACAGTGGTCGAGATGGCAAAGAATGACAGTTAACGTGATCGCCCGCGCGCCGTCGCGGCTGAGTTGGGGCCGGTTCGCTGCCGCGGCCGGCCCCGGCATCGTGGTCATGCTGGCGGACACCGACGCGGGCAGCGTCGTCACCGCCGCGCAGAGCGGCGCGCAATGGGGCTACCGGCTGCTGCTGCTCCAGCTCGTTCTCGTCCCCATCCTCTACATCGTGCAGGAGCTGACGGTGCGCCTCGGCATCGTCACCGGCGAGGGACACGCGGCGCTGATCAAGCGCCACTTCGGCTCGGCCTGGGCCTGGGTCTCGGTCGCGACGCTGATCGTCGCCTGCATCGGCGCGCTGCTGACGGAGCTCAGCGGCCTCGCCGGCATCGGCGACATGATCGGGGTGCCGACCTGGATCACCATGGTGCTCGCCGTCGCGACGCTCATCGGCACCGCGCTGACCGGGTCCTACAAGCGGGTCGAGCGGATCGCGCTCGCCGTCGGCGCGTTCGAATTCGCCTTCCTCGTGGTCGCGTGGATCGCGCGTCCCGGCTTCGCAGAAATGGCGACGGACGCCATACGCATCCCGATCGCCGATCCGAAGTACCTGCTGCTGGTCTCGGCCAACATCGGCGCCGTCATCATGCCGTGGATGGTGTTCTACCAGCAGTCCGCCGTCATCGAGAAAGGCCTCGGGCCGGCCGACCTCAAGGCGGCGCGGGCCGATACCGCGATCGGCTCGGTGATCACGCAGCTCATCATGGCGGCGGTGCTGGTCTCGGCGGCGGTGGCGCTGTCGCACGGGCCGACGAAGTCGCTCGACACGGTCCAGCAGATCGCCGACGCGCTGACCGCCGTGCTCGGCGCGACCGCCGGACGCGTGTGCTTCGGGCTCGGCGTCGCCGGTGCCGCGATGGTCGCGGCGATCGTCGTGACGCTCACCGCCGCGCGCACGCTGGGCGAGATCGTCGGCTATCGCCACACGCTCGACAACCCGGTCTCCCGCGCGCCGTGGTTCTACGGCGTCTATGCGGCGACGCTGGTCGTCAGCGCCGCCATCGTGCTCTCCGGCCTCAACCTCGTGTCGCTCTCGGTCGGCGTGCAGGTGATGAACGCGATGCTGCTGCCCATCGTGCTCACGTTCCTGTTCCTGCTGGCGCGGCGCCTGCCGCCGCCCTATCGGCTGGAGGGCGCGACCGCGATCGTCATCGCGATCGTGATGGCGGTGACCGTTGTGCTCGGCCTCTATTCCGGCATCGCCGGGCTGTTCTAGCCGGCCGCGGCGACGACGCACCGATCGCACGGAGGACTGGCGTCGCGGCCGTCGACGAGGCTAGAAGTCGGCGCCCTGCCCCCGGAGATCGCCATGCCTTCCGCCGCCGGACGTCTGATCCTCGCCGCTCCTCTCGTCCTGGCCTGGTCGGCTGCGCCGCTTGCCTCTTTTTCGAGCGAGATTGACACCAAGCGGCTGCTCGCCGCAGGGCAGGACGCCGGCGAATGGCTGATGAACGGACGAACCTATTCCGCCGACCGCTTCTCTCCGCTCGACCAAATCAACACCGGCAATGTCGGCAAGCTGGTGCCGGCATGGATGTACCAGACCGGTAAGCCGGCGACGTTCCAGGCAACGCCGCTCGTCGCCGACGGCGTGCTTTACCTGTCCGAGCCGATGTCCTCCGTCACCGCGCTCGACGCCAGGACCGGCAAGCGGCTCTGGCACTACGAGTACAAGGTGACCACGAAAAAGCTCTGCTGCGGGCCGGCCAATCGCGGCGTCGGCCTCGGCTACGGCAAGGTCTATGTCGGGACGGTCGACGCCCACCTCGTCGCGCTCGACGCCAACACCGGCAAGGAGCTGTGGAACGTCGTGATGGCGACGCCCGGCGCGGATACCGCCGAGAACCAGGCGGTGCTGAAGAGCGTCGGCAACGATGCCTCGCGCCAGGCCTCCGGCCAAAGCGGGATCGGATCGAACTCGGCGCCGCTGGTCTATGACGGCAAGGTGTTCGCCGGCGTAGTCGGCGTCGGCTACGGCCTGCACCTCGAGAGCGAACGGCCCGGCGCGCCGCTCGGCACCGTGGTGGGGATCGCCGGCAAGTACGGCGCCTCGGGCTTCCTCGCCGCCTTCGATGCGGACACGGGCAAGCGCGTGTGGCAGTGGAACACGGCGCAGCCCGGCTGGGAGGGCGACTATGTCACCCAGACCGCCTACGGCGTGCCGCTGCCACGCGACATCGCCCACGAGAAGGCGGAGGACGCCGCTGACAGGGACGCTCGTGAAGAGGCGGCTTGGACGTACGGCGGCGGCTCGATGTGGAATACGCCTGCGCTCGATCCCAAGCTTGGCCTGCTCTACTTCGGCACCGGCAATCCCTCGCCGCAGGCGACCGGGACCGGCCGCCCGGGCGACAATCTTTGGACCGTGTCGCTCGTCGCGCTCGCGGTGAAGACCGGCAAGCTGCGCTGGGGCTTCCAGCAGGTGCCGCACGACCTGTGGGGCTACGATGTCGCGAGCCCGCCGTCGCTGTTCGACGTGCCGGTGGACGGCAGGAGTGTGGCGGCCGTCGGCGAGGCCTCGAAGCTCGGCTGGTACTTCGTCAACGACCGCGCGACCGGCAAACTCCTCTACAAGTCCGACCCCTTCGTCCCTCAGCAGAACCTCTTCGCCAAGCCGTCGCCCGAGGGCGTCACGACCTCGCCGGGCGTCGGCGGCGGCGCGTCCTGGTCGCCGGTCTCGATCGATGCCAAGGCCGGCGTCGCCTTTGTCGCCGCCATGCACCTGCCGACGACCTTCAAGACCGCGACGCTGCCGGCGGCGGGCGGCAAGCCGCCGGTCGACTACACCACCGCAGAGCCAGCCGACGTGCCGCGCTTCGGCACGCTGACGGCGCTCGACCTCGACCATGCGGGCAAGATCCTGTGGCAGGCCAAGACCCCGCAGCCGCTGGTCGGCGGCGTCGTGGCGACCGCCGGCGGGCTGGTCTTCGCCGGCGAGGGGGACGGCGACTTCGACGCCTTCGAGGCCAAAAGCGGCAAGCTCCTGTGGCACTTCAACTGCGGTGCCGGCGTCAACGCCCCGCCGATCACCTACGCCATCGACGGCAAGCAATACGTGGCGGTCGCCGCCGGCGGCAGCCTGATCTGGGGCTACCCCGTCGGCGACGCGCTGATGGTGTTCGCGCTGCCTTAGCGCCTCCACATCTGCTCGGCATCGGCGGTGAAGTCGAAGCGTCCGGGCCTCGTTCTCGATCCGAACGCGGCCGTGGCGGCAGCCGGCGTTTGACGCAAGGCGTGATCCGTTGCGGCTTTGGACGTCGAAGACAACTGGAGCAGGACTTAACGGCCTGCGCGGACCCATCTAGATTTAGTGAATAGATTGCAACACTTGGTGGCCTCGTTTGACGGCGGCGATGATGGTGTCTGGATCGGCGGTCCAATGGAAGGGCTTTGGTGCCGCGTTGGTCTCGGTGAGGAAGCGATTGATGGCGGCCTGCAGGTCGACGATCGAACGGAACACGAATCGTCGCTTCGTCAGCTTGAAGCCCTCGGCGGCGTTCAGCCAGCTCGCCGATGTGGGCGTAAAGTGGAAGGTGAAGCGCGGGTGGCGGTCGAGCCAGGCGCGCACCTCGGGGTGCTCGAACTCCAAATATCTGCCCGGGCTAGACGTCTCTCGACGGCCTCGCAAAGACCCGAACCAACCCGGCAGGGGTCACGCACTCACACCAGCGCCGGCAGCCACGGCAGCGTGATCTGAAACCGCGCGCCCGGCCCCTCGTGGTCGCGCAACACGATGCTGCCGCCGTGGGCGCGGACGAGGTCGGCGACGATGGCGAGACCGAGGCCGGTGCCGCCGGGCCGTGCCGAGTTCTGGAACGCCGCGAAAATGTTCGCCCGCATCGGCGTAGGCACGCCGGGGCCGGTGTCAAACACCTCGATGATCGTCGTCGCGCTCTCCTTCCAGGCGCGCACCGTGACGACCGGCGCCTTGCCATTCGACGCTCCGGCCCGTTCCAGGGCCTCGACACCATTGCGCATCAGGTTGAGCATCACGCGGAACATCTGCTCGGCATCGGCGGTGATGTCGAAGTTTCCGGGCACTCCGTTCTCGATCCGCACGAGGCCGTGCGAGACCGGGGCGACCGTCTCCGCTGCTTCCGCGACCAGCGCGTGCAGATCGAGGTGGCGCGGGCGTGGCGGCTCGTCCACGGCTCTGCCATAGGTGAGCGTTGCTTGGCAGAAGCGGATCGCCCGGTCGAGCGTCGCGACGAGCTTGGGCGCGAGCCGCTGCGCCAGCGGGTCGGTGAGGTTGGCGAGGCGGTCCGACAGGATTTGCGCCGACGATAGCATGTTGCGCATGTCGTGGTTGATCTTGGCGACGGCGAGCCCGAGGTTGGCAAGGTTCTTCTTCTGCGAGAGCTCGAGCGCCAGCGCCTCCTGCATCACAGCGAGGGCGCGCTCGGCGTGGCCAATCTCGTGGTTGCGGTTCGACGGAACGATGATCCGCGAACGATCGCCCGGATCAGCACCGAAGTCGACGATGCTCGTGGTGAGACGTCGCACCGGACGCAGGATCATCCGGTGCAATGCGAGACCGGCGAGCGTCGCGACGACGACCGAGATGATCAGCGAGTAGATCAAGATGCGCCGTGAGAAGGCGTGCATCGCCGCCTTCAGCGGCGCTTCGTCCATCGTCACCTCGATGGCGTTGCCGCCCATCGGCGCGGGGCTGAGGAAGGTGAGCACCCGGCCGTCCGGCGAAGCGAGGGTGCGGAACGCCGCGCCGAGGAGGTCCGGCCAACTGCCGCGGCGCAGGTCGGAGATCTCGTCGACCTTGGACGGGAGGTCGCCCGAAGCGAGGATTCGCCGCGTGCCGTTCTCGTCAAGGACGATGAGCCTCGCGCCGACGCTGGTGAGAAGTTCGCGTTCGAACGCGTCGGTCAACATCGCCTGCGGCGCGGTCTCCAGCACGAGCGCTGCGGTGTAGGCCGCGCTGAGATGGTTGCGCAGCCAGTTGAAGCGCATGTTGGCGACGGCGGGGATGTAGATCATTACCTCCGCAATCATCACGAAGGCGGCGATGAGCACAATGAGGCGCCCGGTAATGCCGACGCGAAACGAACGGCGCCGCCGCAGCACGTCATGGGGACGGGTGCTCTCGGGGACGCCAAGTTCGGCAGTCTGCGTTGCGATATCGCGCATCGGGTGAATCAACATACCGCTGCGGCCGTGGTTCGCGCAACGCCGGCTGCAGCCGAAGTGGGGGGCGGCGGCGTCGGCCCCGTTACGGGAAACTACGGCGGCACGGGATGGCTGCGAGCGCCGTGATCTCGTGCCATTCCTCCGCGGAGACATGGCCCTCGTAGGCAAAAAGAGGGGTCCGTAGCGGCCACAGGCTCAGGCCGGCCACGGGAGGCGCCAGCGTCCCTTTCTCGATCGGCAGGACGATGGCGCCCGGCGCATCGACGCGGCCGCAGAAGCGCGCGAGCGCGTCCGGGGTCACGCGCAGACGATCGCCGTCGGCCGGCGTGGTAAACGGCCGCAGGATGCTGCGGCGCGCGAGGCCGGCATCGACGAGGAGTTGCGCGCGATGCCGCCATTCCATCGCGAGTGCGCGCGAGAACACCATGCTGACGGCCTGCTGCGCCGAAAGATATTGCGGACGGCGCAGGCTGAACCAGGCCTCGCCCATGCCGTCGAGCCAGAGCACGTCGCTTGGCGGGTCGCCAGCCGGGGCCGCAAAGCCGGGGGGCGCCGCGTGCTCGAGGACGCGCGCGGCAGCCGGCCGCTGATCCCAGAGCGCGACGGCGGCCAAGCCCAACGCGAACGCGACCAACGCCAAGCTCGGGACCGCCCAGCGGGCGGGAAGCCGCGGCCCGAGCAGCCAGACCGCCGCCGCGACGGCGAGAGGCACGGTTTGGAGACCGTTGCGGACCGGGTCGGCGAGACGGGGAGCGTCGCCGGAGGGGAGCGCGCGCAGGAAGGCGAGATAGCCGGCCACGCCGCCGAGCACCCAAATCATGATCGCGAGGCCGGCGAGAGCGTAGAGCCAGCCGATCACCCGGCCGCCGAGCGGGAGCCGATCCTTGAGCGTGCCGAACTCCAGCAGCAGCGCCGCACCGACCAGGACCGCGGTGAACAGCGGGCTCAGCGGGATCGCCCAGGCGAGAGCGAGCAGGGCCAGAGCTAGGCGTCCGACATCGTCGCGCCGCCACAATGCGTCGGCGCAGGCCGCGAGCGCGCAGCCGCCGAGCACCGCGACAAGCCAGGTCGCGCGCCACATCTGGAGCTGAACGAACAGCATGAGGTGGAGCGTGTCGGAGAGCACGACCGAGGCGGCGAGACCGGCGCCTCCGACGATCACGACGGCGAGGAACAGGCGCCCCCGCGGCGGCGTCACGAGACGCGCGGCAACCATTAGCGTCCCCGTCGCGGCCATCAGCGGCGATAGCGCGCTCGAGGTCCAAAGCGTTGGGAAGAGGTGCGGTCCGCGGCTGGCGATCATCCCGAACCATTCCGCATCGACGACGCGCCCCATCCTCGCGAGCAACGGCACGCCCGCAAGACCGGCGAGCACGCTGACGCCGACGAGCGCGACGAGAAAAGCGAGGGCGATGCGCCGCCGCGCCGGCGCCAGCTGCCACAGCCAAAGCATGCCGGCGACCCCGATACCCGGCATCGCCATGATCGGGTGCAGCGCAGCCGCGGCCGCGAGCGACGCCAGCGCGAGCCGCCAGCGGCCGGCGAGGATCGCGGCGAAGGCGCTTATCACCGCCGCCTCGGCGAACGGACGCGGCACCGCGCTCGGCTCGGCGAAGGCGAAATGGCCGGTATCGCCGTAGCCCGTCGGCAGAACTGTTACCAGGATCACGATGGCCCAGGCCGTCCGCCCGCGCGCCAGGCCATGGGCGAGCGCCACCAGGCCCGCGAGCCAGCACAGGCTCCCGGCGGCGGCGACGATTGCGGCCGCGAGCGACGGTCCGAGTGCAAGGACCAGAGGGCCGGCGAGAATGCGGAACAGGCTGAAGTTCGACTGGCCGTCGTTGGCGAAAAGCAGGTCGCGCCCAAGCCCGGCGGGATCGTGATCGGCGAGGATGCGCCCCACGTAGACCGTGCTGTCGCCGACAAGCCCCTCGTAGGGATGGCAGAGAGCAAAGAGCGCCGCCAGGCTGATAAGCGCGAGAGGAGTCGCGCGACTTCCGACCCGAAGGCCGAGCCATCGCCGACGCTCGACCGGCACGGCGGCGCCGGCCGCGGCGCTCGCCGACAGGCTCATCGAGAGGTTGCGCCCGCGAACACCAAGCCGCGCCGGGCGAGGAAGTTGAAAAGAAACACGCAGCCCGCCGTGGGGATCTTCGCCAGCGCTACGGCAACGCCGAGCCCGGACACCAACAGGGCAAGAAGCCCCTGTGTCAGCAGAAGCCCGGCGAGGCCGACGGCGAAGAAACCGAGCAGCTTGGCGCGGGTCGAGCGAGCGCGCCGGTTGGCGAACACGAAGCGAGCACTGAGCGTGTAAGCCACGAGCATGCCGAGCGAGAAGCTGATCGTCGCGGCGAGAAGGTAGTCCATGCCGAGGCGCGCGAGCGAGACCAGCAGGCCGTAGTCGCAGGCGAGCGCGACGACGCTGACGAGACCGTAGCCGACAAGGTCGACAAGGAAGCGACCCGGAGCCTTGCATCCACCCCCGCAGAGCGAAGCGAGGCGGGGGAAGGGAACCATGCGAAGCATGGTGGAGGGGGCTGCCGCCGCTTGGATCCATCTGTGGAAAGGCTCGGCATGGCGCGGGAGCGAGGCGCCGACGGCCCCCCCCACCGCCTGCGGCGTTCTCCCGCCTCCGCCGCGCGGGGCAGGGTACGCGGCGGCGATCTCGGCGCCGCTCAAGCCGCCACTCGCTTCGGCACGAGCCGCTCGCTGCGCAGAGCCTCCTGCGCGCCGGATACGCCGGCCTCGCCGTACTCGGCGTCCTCGTTGACCTGCCAGGTGTCGTAGCGCTTCTCGCCGGCGATGATGTTCCGCGCGGTGAGCATGCCGGTCATCATGGCATGGTCCTGGTTATTGTACTTGTGCATGCCGTTGCGCCCGACGAGGTGCAGGCTCGGGAAACGCAGCTCGATCTCGCGGCGGACCACCTCGAGGTTCTCGGCGTAGCTCTCGTCGTAGACCGGGTAGGCCTTCTTCTGGCGCACCACGCAGGCATCGTAGATCGCGTCCGGCTCCATCAGGCCGATCTTGGCGATCTCGATGGTGCCGAGCGCGACCAGGTCGGCGTCGGACGAACTCCAAAGGCCATCGCCCTCGAAGCAGAAATATTCGAGTCCGAGGCAGGTGGAGACGCCGTCCGGGATCATGTCCGGCGACCACGAGCGGAAGTTCTGCACGCGGCCGACCTTCACGCTCGGATCGTGGATGTAGATCCAGTTGTCGGGCAGCTCCTGCTGCGGCCGGCCGATCAGCACGACGGTGAGGAAGTCGCGGTACTTGAGCGAGCGGGCGTGGAACAGCGACAGCGGCTTCGGGGTGATGCACGACATCAGCTCCTGCACCGGCGCCGACGAGACGAGGTCGCGTGCCCGGAAGCGGCGGGTCTCGCCATCCGCGCCGCGCACCATGATCGTCCACAGAGCGCGGTCCTCGTCGTAGGCGAGACTGTCGAGCGCGATCCCCATGTCGAGCGTACCGCCCATCGCCTGGAGCTTGGCGGCGGCGGCCTCCCACATCATGCCGGGGCCTCGACGCGGATAGCGGAAGCTCTCGATCAGCGTCTTGGCGGCGGGATCCTTAGGTCTGCCGAGCTTGAGGGAACGACGCAGTCCGTCGATGACTGCGCTCATGAGCGACAGACCCTTGATGCGTTGCGCCGCCCAGTCGGCCGAGATCTCGTCGCAGCCCATGCCCCACACCTTCTCGGTGTAGGTCTTGAAGAAGATCGAGAACAGCCGCTCACCGAACTGATTGCGGACCCACTGGTGGAAGGTCTTCGGGCGCTTCACCGGGAAGGCGCGTGCCAGGCCGTAGGAGGCAACGCAGGCGATGCTCTCGATCGCGCCGAGATTGCGCAGCGCCTCGAAGGCTTTCAGCGGGTAGGCGTAGAACTTGCCTTTGTAGTAGATGCGCGAGAGGCGCGGGCGGTCGATCAAATCGTCGGGCAGGATCTCGTTCCAGAGATCGACGACCTCCTTTGATTTCGAGAAGAAGCGGTGGCCGCCGATGTCGAACAGGAAGCCCTTGTAGTTGACGGTGCGGCTGATGCCGCCGACGTAGACCGGGTCCTGCTCGATGACGTGGACACTCTTGCCGGCCTTGGCGAGACAGTAGGCGGTGGTGAGACCCGCCGGGCCGGCCCCGACGACGAACGCGTCAAAAATCTTCACCCGATATCTCCGCCGGCTCGTGTCTCGAGCAAATTCAGAGCAGAGATTGGTTAAGGCTGCCCTACCCTGGCTGGTCGTCGGAGGGCTGTCGCGAGAGAAGCACGGCGCCATCGACCAAGGTGATCGTGCGCCCGGCCGGGAATGTGGTAGATGTCGGGGCACAGCAGCCACGAGGATGATTTGACCGAATCGCGGCGACCGGGTGTTCGGCCGAAAACGCACAGGCAGGGAGCCGGGAACCAGGCCGTGCAGGCGGCAGCCGAGCGCGCCGAGGCCGAGAAGCACCCGGGGCTGCTCGCGCGTACCGCCGCGGCGCTGATCCTGCAGGACATTGTCGCCAAAGGTCATCTTCTCGAGGAACGGTTCTCGCCCGCGGCGGTGCCCAACCGGCTTCAGCAACTCGACGCGCGCGACCGCCCGCTCACCCGCTCGATCGTCACCTCCGCCCTCAGGCGCCTCGGTACCATCCGGCAAGCCATCGCGAGCCGGCTCGAGACCGGGCTGCCGCGCCAGGCTCCGGACATCGAGTGGACGCTGATCGTCGGCGCCGCGCAGATCCTTCTTTTGGACGTGCCGGACCATGCCGCCGTCGACCTCGCCGTGCGCGCGGTGCGACTCGATCGCAAGACCGCCGGCTTCGCGGCGCTCACCAACGCGGTGCTGCGCGCCATCGCGCGGGCGCGCGAGACGATCTTAACGGAAAGCGATCCGCTTGAGCACGACGTGCCGGGTTGGCTGGGCGCGCGCTGGCGCAAAACCTACGGCGAGGCCGGCGCACGCGCGATCGCCGCCGCGATCCGCGAGGAGCCGACGCTAGACATCACGGTGAAGTCCGACCCGGCCGGGTGGGCGGAAAAGCTCTGTGCGCGTCTGTTGCCGACCGGCTCGCTTCGGCTCGAAACCCACGCGCCGATCAACGAACTCGCCGGCTATGCCGATGGCGAGTGGTGGGTGCAGGACGCCGCCGCGGCGCTGCCGGCGATGTTCCTGAGGGTACAGTCCGGCCAGCGCGTCGCCGACTTCTGCGCCGCGCCGGGCGGCAAGGCGGCGCAACTGGCGGCGGCCGGGGCGCAACTCACCGCGATCGATCGCTCGGCCGAGCGGCTCAAGCGCCTCAGCGCGAACTTCGACCGGCTCAACCTCACGGCGGAGCTTCTCGTTGCCGACGCCACAAGCCTGAAGGCGCAACCCTTCGACGCGGTCATCGTCGATGCGCCCTGCTCAGGCACCGGCACGCTGCGACGCCACCCCGACATCGCCTGGACCAAGAAGCCCGGCGATCTCGCCGGGCTCGTCGCCCTCCAAACGCGGCTCATCGACCACGCCGTCGACCTCACTCGCCCAGGCGGCACCATCGTCTATTGCACTTGCTCGATCGAGCCGGAGGAGGGCGAGGCGCAGATCGCCGCGCTAGTGCGCCGCAACCCCGACGTGATGCGTTCGCCAATTTCGGCCGACGAGGTCGGCGGCCTCACCGAGATCCTCAACGCACAGGGCGAGATGCGCAGCCTGCCCTCGCACTTGGCCGGGCCCGAGCCGCGCTTCGCCGGGCTCGACGGCTTCTTCGTCGCGCGGCTGTTACGACGGGGCTGAGTCGCCTCGTTCCCGAGATCGCTCGACCTTCCCTCGCGAAGCGTCGGCCGGCGGGTCGTGTCTCAGTTTGACGTTTGCCTAAGCGGCATCCTCGTCAGGAATCGTGCGAGGCCGTGGCTTGGCCGATGATTCGAGGCTCCCGCACATAGCCGACGTCGGATCCGCCCGACCAGGCGCGTCCATCAGGGTAACGAAGCTCGATACCGGCGAGATCGCGTTCATCGGCCAGCGCCATGTTCACGCCCATCTGAACATCGCCGAACCTCGCCTTGGCGCTGTCCGTCAGCGTGAAATGCGTTGTCGAGCCACATCGGCCACAGAAATGAAGGTCTGCCGCCGGATCGACCTTGTCTTCGCGGCTATATCTTCCGGTCGCTCCCTCGATCGTGACGTCGGAGGGATGGAGATAGGACCAGCGCGCGCCGGACTTGCTGCAGAGCGTGCAATTGCATTCGTTGATGAAGTCGGGCCGCTTGGCCACTTCGATGCGGACTCGACCGCAGAGACAGGTTAGTTTCAGCATGACCGTCCTATGCCAGACGGTCTCCTCGCCTGATAGCTGCCGTTGGCACTCACGCACGGCCATCCAAACTGAGCAATACCGGCCGGCGCGCTCTCTGGAATAGAGGCGCCGACGATGATATGCCGGCTCGATCTTCCGCGACACGGAAGCGGAGACTTGCCATGCCGATGCCCGCCGCCGAGATCGACCGCCTCATCAAGGCCGCCATCCCCGACGCCGATGTCGAGATCATCGATCTCGCCGGCGACGACGACCATTTCTCGGCGATCGTCACCTCGTCCACCTTCGCCGGACTCACCAAGCTGAAGCAGCACCAGCTCGTCTACAAGGCGCTCGGCGAGCACATGGGAGGCGCCCTGCATGCGCTGCAGCTTCAAACTTTGACGCCGAAGGCCTAAGTTAGGGCGAACGCACTTCAGGGAAGGATTTCCATGTCCGCGCAAGACACCATCAAGTCCGCCGTCGAATCCAACGAGGTCATGCTGTTCATGAAGGGGACGCCGCAGTTCCCGCAGTGCGGCTTCTCGAGCCAGGTCGTGCAGATCCTGAGCTACCTCGAGGTGCCGTTCCAGAGCATGAACGTGCTCGAGGACGACGATGTCCGCAACGGCATCAAGTCCTTCTCTAACTGGCCGACGATCCCGCAGCTCTACGTCAAGGGCGAGTTCGTTGGCGGCTGCGACATCATCCGCGAAATGTTCCAGTCGGGTGAGCTTTCGAACCACTTCATCGAGGCGGGTGTCCCCTGCAAGCAGCCAACCAAGGTCTGAAGACGTCCGACTGAGGCCGGGTCGCCTGACGACTGCGGCCGTCGCCGTCGAGGTGGTCGAAGGCGACCGCCGGCGGTGCGGGTCGCCACGCTATACATGCACCTCGGCCCAGTCCCTCGCTCCGTGATCCAGCGGATCAGCGCATAGATCGGGCCGATCGACGACGGCAGCTACGTCCGGCCGGCGGTCGGTGCCGCGCAGCCGGCAGCCGGTTCGCTGGTCGTCTGACGAGACGCGGTCTTCGCGAACGTAAATTATCGCGCTCAGGGCTGCGGAAAGCCGTCGATCCGCCCGCGTCATGGCTTGAAAGCGTTGACCATCCGCGGCGCGATCGCGGTTGGTCAACTCGCTCGCTGCGAGGAAATCTCCGATCTCGTCGGTGGTCTCGCTCACCAGCAGTTGGTTGTGGAGCCTGTGCGCGAGCTGCTCGAGGCGGAGGGTCAGCCGCCGATCGAAGGAGCTCGCAGCGAATCGCCCGCCTGGCGCCGTGAAATTTCCTATGACTTTCCTATGCCGGCACAGCGCCGCGCCACTCGAACGGCTATGGCTGGACCGGCGATAAGACCGTCCGCGCGAGGGTGAGTCCGCGCGTCCGGAGAACGTCGCCATGCTCGATCTCGTCTTCATCGTTTCGGGAGCCGTGTTCTTCGCAGTGACGGCGGCCTACGCCGCCGGCTGCGAGCGGCTTTGAGGAGGCGCGCATGAGTTTCGATTACGCGCTCGGCGCCGCCGTCACCTTCGGCCTCCTCGTCTATCTCACCTACGCGCTGATCCGCGCCGAACGTTTCTGAGGCAACTGCCATGACCTTCAACGGCTGGGCGCAGATCCTCGTCTTCTGCATCGTCATCATCGCCATCACGCGACCGCTCGGCGGCTACATGACCCGCGTCTTTTCGGGCGAGCGCACACTTCTTTCGCCGTTGTTCGCGCCGCTCGAGCGCGGCCTCTACAAGGCCGCCGGTATCGATCCGCGCCAGGAGCAGCACTGGTTCTCCTACGTCGTGTCGATCCTCCTGTTCCATCTCGCCGGCTTCGCCATCCTGTACGCGATCCTGCGGCTGCAGGCGATGCTGCCGTTCAACCCGGCGGGACAGTCGGCGGTCGATCCGGCGCTCGCCTTCAACACGGCGGCTAGCTTCATCACCAACACCAACTGGCAGAACTACGGCGGCGAGTCGACGCTGTCCTACCTCTCGCAGATGCTCGGGCTGACGCACCAGAACTTCCTCTCGGCAGCGACCGGCATCGCGATCGCGGTAGCGGTGATCCGCGGGTTTTCCCGGGCCTCCGCGCGGACGCTCGGCTCGTTCTGGGTCGACGTCACCCGCTGCACGCTCTACGTGCTGCTGCCGGTGTGCATCGTCTACACGCTGTTCCTGGTGTGGCAGGGCATCCCGCAGACGCTCGGCGCCTACGTCGACGCCACCACGCTGGAAGGTGGCAAGCAAACCATCGCGCTCGGCCCGGTGGCGAGCCAGGTCGCGATCAAGATGCTCGGCACCAACGGTGGCGGCTTCTTCAACGCCAACGCCGCGCATCCGTTCGAGAACCCGACGGCTTTGTCGAACTTCATCCAGATGGTCTCGATCTTCTCGCTTGGCGCGGCGCTCACCAACGTGTTCGGCCGCATGGTCGGCAACGAGCGGCAAGGCTGGGCGATCTTCGCCGCGATGGGCGTTCTTTTCCTCGCCGGCGTCACCGTGGTCTACGCGGCGGAAGCGGCCGGCACGCCGCTGATGCACGCGCTGCACATCGGCGGCGGCAACTGGGAGGGCAAGGAGGTGCGTTTCGGCCTGCCCGGCGCCGCGCTGTTCGCCACGGTGACGACGGATGCCTCCTGCGGCGCGGTCAACGCCATGCACGACAGCCTGACGGCCCTCGGCGGCATGATCCCGATGATCAACATACAGCTCGGCGAGATCATCTTCGGCGGCGTCGGGTCCGGCCTCTACGGGATGATCATCTTCGTCATCATCGCGATCTTCGTCGCCGGCCTCATGGTCGGGCGCACGCCGGAATATCTCGGCAAGAAGATCGAGGCGAAGCAGGTCAAGATGGCGATCCTCGCCATCCTCTCCCTGGCGTTCGTCATCCTCGCCGGCACCGCCGTTGCCATGCTCGTGCCCTCGGCTGTCGCCGCCATGAGCAATCCCGGACCGCACGGCTTTTCCGAGGTGCTTTACGCCTTCTCCTCGGCGGCGGGCAACAATGGCTCGGCGTTCGCCGGCCTCTCGGGCAACACACTGTTCTACAACGTGGCGCTCGCCTTCGGCATGCTGATCGGGCGGTTCTTCGTGATCGTGCCGGCGCTGGCGATCGCCGGCTCGCTCGCCGCGAAGAAGACGGTACCCGCCTCGGCCGGGACATTCCCGACGACGGGGCCGCTGTTCGTCGGCCTGCTCGTCGGCGTGATCCTGATCGTCGGCGGTCTCACCTTCTTTCCGGCCTTGGCGCTGGGGCCGATCGTCGAGCATTTCGCGGCGGTGTCGCAGCAAACGTTCTAACCGCGTCTTCCCTTCTCCCGCACGCGGGAGAAGGCATGCACCCAACCTATTTGGACCACCCCCATGCCCCGTCAATCCTCCACCATCCTCGATCCCGCGCTGCTCGGTCCCGCCGCCGGCGGCGCGTTCCGCAAGCTCGATCCGCGCGTGCTCGCCAAGAACCCCGTCATGTTCGTCGTCGAGGTCGTCGCGGCGCTGACCACCGTGATCTTCGTGCGCGATCTCGTCACCGGCGGCGGCGGCCTCGGCTTCTCGGGCCAGATCATCCTGTGGCTGTGGTTCACCGTGCTGTTCGCCAATTTCGCCGAAGCCGTCGCCGAGGGCCGCGGCAAGGCTCAGGCCGACAGCCTGCGCAAGACCCGCACGGAGACGCAGGCCAAGCGCCTGCGCGGCAAGAGCCGCACCGACTATGAGATGGTCGCCGGCACGGAGCTTCGCGTCGACGACGTCGTGCTGGTCGAGGCCGGCGACATCATCCCGTCCGACGGCGAGGTGATAGAGGGCATCGCCTCGGTCAACGAGGCGGCGATCACCGGCGAGTCCGCGCCGGTGATTCGCGAGTCCGGCGGCGACCGCTCGGCTGTCACCGGCGGCACGCAGGTGCTGTCCGACTGGATCCGCGTGCGCATCACGGCAGCCTCCGGCTCGACATTCATCGACCGCATGATCGCGCTCGTCGAGGGCGCGGCACGCCAGAGGACGCCCAACGAGATCGCGCTCAACATCCTGCTCGCCGGCATGACGATCATCTTCGTCTTCGCCACCGCGACGATCCCGAGCTTCGTCGCCTATGCCGGCGGCCACATCCCGGTCGTCGTGATCGTCGCGCTGTTCGTGACGCTGATTCCCACGACGATCGGCGCGCTGCTGTCGGCCATCGGCATCGCCGGCATGGACCGCCTCGTGCGCTTCAACGTGCTGGCCATGTCCGGCCGCGCCGTCGAGGCGGCCGGCGACGTCGACACGCTGCTGCTCGACAAGACCGGCACCATCACGCTCGGCAACCGCCAGGCCACGGCGTTCCGGGCGGTCCAGGGGATCGACGAGCAGGATCTCGCCGATGCCGCGCAGCTCGCCTCGCTCGCCGACGAAACGCCGGAAGGCCGTTCGATCGTCGTCCTCGCCAAGGAGAAATACGGCCTGCGCGAGCGCGACATGGCGAGCCTCGGGGCGACCTTCGTGCCGTTCACCGCGCAGACGCGCATGAGCGGCATCGACGGCGAAGGCCTCGCGATACGCAAGGGCGCGGTCGACTCGATCCTCGCCTATGTCGAGGCCGCTCCCGAGCGGGAGGCCGGCGGCGGCACGTTGGCGCTACCGCGCGCCGGCACCGCCGCGCGCGACGAGGTGCGGCGCATCGCCGACGAGATCTCCAAGCAGGGCGGCACGCCGCTCGCCGTGGCTCGCGACGGGCGCCTGCTCGGCGTCATCCACCTGAAGGACATCGTCAAGGGCGGCATCCGCGAGCGCTTCGGCGAGCTGCGGCGCATGGGCATCCGCACGGTGATGATCACCGGCGACAACCCGATGACCGCCGCCGCCATCGCCGCCGAGGCCGGCGTCGACGACTTCCTCGCCCAGGCGACGCCCGAGGACAAGCTCAAGCTGATCCGCGACGAACAAGCCAAAGGCAAGCTGGTCGCCATGTGCGGCGACGGCACCAACGACGCCCCGGCGCTGGCCCAGGCCGATGTCGGCGTGGCGATGAACACCGGCACGGTGGCGGCCCGCGAGGCCGGCAACATGATCGACCTCGACAGCGACCCCACCAAGCTCATCGAGATCGTCGAGATCGGCAAGCAGTTGCTGATGACCCGCGGCGCGCTGACGACCTTCTCGATCGCCAACGACGTCGCCAAGTACTTCGCGATCATCCCGGCGATGTTCCTCGCCTTCTACCCGCAGCTCGGCGCGCTCAACGTCATGCGGCTGCACTCGCCGGAATCGGCCATCCTCTCGGCGATCATCTTCAACGCCTTGATCATTGTCGCGTTGATCCCGCTCGCGCTGAAGGGCGTGAAGTACCGCGCTGTCGGAGCCGCGGCGCTGCTCAGCCGCAACCTGCTCGTCTACGGCCTCGGCGGCATCGCGCTGCCTTTCGCCGGCATCAAGATCATCGACCTCGCGGTCTCCGCGCTGCATCTCGCGTGAGGATAGTCACATGCTGAACCAGCTCCGCCCCGCCCTCGTCGTCATCGTCGCCCTGACCTTGCTGACCGGCCTCGTCTACCCGCTCGCGATGACCGGCATCGCCGGGGTCCTGTTCCCCCGCCAGGCCTCCGGGAGCCTCGTCGAGGCCAACGGCAAGGTGGTCGGCTCCGCGCTGATCGCCCAGGGCTTCTCCAGCGACCGCTACTTCCACCCGCGGCCCTCGGCGACGACGGCGCCCGACCCCAAGGATGCGAGCAAGACCGTGCCGGCGCCCTACAACGCCGCCAACAGCGGCGCCTCCAACCTCGGCCCGACCAGCAAGGCGCTCGCCGACCGGGTCAAGGCCGATGTCGCCAAGCTCCAGCCGGAGAACCCGGGCACGCCGGTCCCGGCCGACCTCGTCACCACCTCCGCCTCCGGTCTTGATCCGGACATCAGCCCGGAGGCGGCACTGTTCCAGGTGCCGCGCATCGCCAAGGCGCGCGGCGTCCTGGCGGACACGCTGCGCGATCTGGTGGCGCGCCATACCCAAACCCGCGAACTGGGCCTGTTCGGCGAACCACGCGTCAATGTGCTCCAGCTCAACCTGGCTCTGGACGCGCTGCCGAAGGCATGATCCCCTACGTTCATGGCCGATGACAACGCCGTGCCGCGTCCCTCGCCGGACGCCCTGTTGCGCGCCTGCGAGCGCGAGGAGCGGCGGGCCGGGCGGCTAAAGATCTTCCTTGGCGCGGCGCCGGGCGTCGGCAAGACCTACGCGATGCTCCTCGCCGCCGCGACCCGCCGCAAGGAGGGCGTCGATGTGGTCGCCGCCGTCGTCGAAACGCACGGCCGCGCCGAAACCGAAGCGTTGCTCGCCGGCATCGAGACGCTCCCGCGCCGGCTTGTCGACTACCGCGAGCGGCGGCTGGACGAGATGGACCTCGACGCCGTGCTGGCGCGCCGCCCCCAGCTCGCCCTCGTCGACGAACTCGCCCATACCAACGCCGAGGGCAGCCGCCACCCCAAGCGCTTCAACGACGTGGAGGAGCTTCTCGCCGCCGGCATCGACGTCTACACCACGCTGAACGTGCAGCACGTCGAGAGCCTCAACACTGTCGTCGCGCAGATCACCCGCGTCCTCGTGCGGGAGACGGTGCCGGACCGCATCCTCGACCGCGCCGACGACATCGAGGCGATCGACCTCGCGCCCGAGGACCTGATTCAGCGGCTGCGCGACGGCAAGGTCTACGTCCCGCGCCAGGCCGAGCGGGCGCTGAAGCATTTCTTCTCGCCCGGCAATCTCACCGCCCTGCGCGAGCTCGCGCTGCGGCGCACCGCGCAGCGCGTCGACGAGCAACTGCTCGCTCACATGCAGTCGAACGCCATCGCCGGCCCGTGGGCCGCAGGCGAGAGGGTGCTGGTATGCGTCGGCGACGGCTTTGACGCCTGCGGGCTGGTGCGCCACGCCAAGCGCGTCGCCGATCGCCTCCACGCGCCGGCAACCGCGATCCACATCGAGACCGGGCGGCTGCTAGACGACAAGCGCCGCAAGGGCATCGCCGAGGCGATGCGCCTCGCCGAGCGTCTCGGGCTGGAAACGACGACGGTGCCGGGCGGCGGCCGGCGCGTCGCGGACGACGTGCTCGGCTATGCGCGCGCCAACAACGTCACGCAGATCATCGTCGCGAAGGCGTCACGGTCGCGCTGGTTCGAGGCGCTGAACGGCTCCGTGGTATTCGACCTGGTGCGCCGCGCCGGCGACATCAGCGTCCACGTGATCGCGCGACGCGGGATCGCCGCCGATGCCGCCCAACCGCGTCATCGCACCACCCGCGAGCGCCTCCGCCTGTCGCCCTACGCGCGGGCGGCGGCGCTGGTCGCCACCGCCCTCCTCGCCGCCGAAGCGATCAAGCCGCTGTTCGGCGTACCGAACGTCAATTTGGCATTCCTCACCGCCGTCGTCGGCACGGCGATCTCCGCGGGACTCTACCCGTCGCTGTTCGCGGTCGTGCTCTCGACGCTGTGCTACAACTTCTTCTTCCTGCCGCCGCTCTACACCTTCACGATCGCCGACCCGGCCAACGTCGCGGCGCTGTTCTTCTTCACGCTTGTCGCGATCCTGGTTTCGAACCTCACCTCGCGGGTGCGCGGCCAGGCAGCGATCGCGCGCAACCGGGCGCGCATCACCGAGGAACTCTACAGCTTCTCGCGCAAGCTCGCGTCGTGCGTCGGCGTCGACGACGTCCTTTGGGCGACCGCCTACCAGATCGCCTCCATGCTGAAGGTGCGTGTGGTGGTTCTGCTGCCGGAGGACGACAAGCTCGGGGTTCGCGCCGGCTATCCGCCGGAGGACGAGCTCTCCGATGCCGATCTGGCCGCCGCCCACTGGACCTGGGAGCGCAACACGCCGGCTGGACGCGGGGCGGAGACGCTGCCTGGCGCCAAACGCTATTTCGCGCCGATGCGGACGGCCCGCGGTCCGATCGGCGTGATTGGTCTCGATGCCGACGAGACCGGACCGCTGCTGACCCTGGAGCAGCATCGGCTGTTCGACGCGCTGCTCGACCAGAGCGCGCTCGCGGTCGAGCGCGTCAATCTGGTCGGCGACCTCGACAACGCCAGGCGCGTCGCCGAGACCGGCAAGCTGCGCGCCGCGCTACTCACCTCGATCTCGCACGACCTGCGCACGCCGCTCGCCTCCGTGCTCGGCTCGGCGACGACGATCCGCGATTTCGGTGCGGCTCTCGATGCCGAGACGCGAGCCGCTCTCGTCGGCACGATCGTCGAGGAGGCCGAGCGCCTCAACCGCTTCATCGCCAACCTGCTCGACATGACCCGGCTCGAGGCCGGCGCGATACGGCCGAACGCGCAGGAGGTCGAAGCGGGCGAGATCATCGAGGCCGTGCTGCGCCGCACGGCGCCGATCCTGGCGCACCGTCATGTCGAGATCGACATCGCCGACCAGCCGCCGCTCCTGGTGATCGATCCCGTGCTGTTGGAGCAGACGCTGTTCAACCTCCTCGACAACGCCGCCAAGTACACCGAGGACGGCGACACGATCATCGTCCGGGCGCGCCGCGAGGCGGCTGCCTTCCGCATCGACATCATCGACGAGGGCCCAGGCATCCCCCCGGACGCGGTCGAGGCGGTGTTCGAGAAGTTCCATCGGGTGCGCAAGGGCGACGGGGTGCGGCCCGGAACCGGGCTCGGGCTGGCGATCTCGCGCGGCTTCGTCGAGGCGATGGGCGGCACGATCATGGCCGGCAACCGCGCGGACCGCTCCGGCGCGGTGCTGACGCTCCGCCTGCCGCTCGCCGAGCAGACGCCCGCGCTCGGCTCGGCCGCATGAGCGAACGCGCATCGTGACCGGCGCCAAGACCCACATCCTGGTGGTCGACGACGAGCCGCCGATCCGCCGGCTGCTGCGCACCGGCTTGGTCATCCAGGGCTACGAGATCAGCGAGGCGGTCGACGGCACGGCGGCGCTGGCCCCGCGGCCGCGCTCGCCGGACCTCGTCATCCTCGATCTCGGCCTGCCCGACATGAATGGGCTCGAGGTGCTGCGTGCGATGCGTACACGCGGCGACACGGTGCCGATCATGGTGCTGTCGAGCCGCGACGACGAGGCCGGCAAGGTACGGGCGCTGGATCTCGGTGCCGACGACTACGTCACCAAACCGTTCGGGATGAACGAGCTCGTCGCCCGCGTGCGAACCGCGCTGCGCCATGGTCTGCAGGTGGAAGGCGCGCAGCCGCTGTTCGAGGTCGACGGTCTCGGCGTCGATCTCGTGCGCCGCATCGTCCGCCTCGACGGTGCCGAGCTGAAGTTGTCGCCCAAGGAGTACGACCTGTTCCGCATCCTCGTGCAGAACGCCGGCAAGGTGCTGACGCATGCCTACCTGCTGCAGAGGGTCTGGGGCGCCAACACCGACCCGCAGCAGCTGCGCGTCTACGTCCGCCAGCTGCGTCAGAAGATCGAACGCGCACCGGACCGACCGACCTTCATCACCACCGAGACCGGTGTCGGCTACCGGTTCCGCGCGCCGGAGTGACGGCGCGCATCCTCTCGCGGAGCGGGGGCGGAGCGGGGAAGGGGGGCTGCCCAAAGGTGGTTCACGGGCGACCCCCGCTCCAATCTGAGGTCGTGTCGATGACGCAACAACGGCCGACACCACCACGCCGCCGCGCATGGTCCCCTCCCCGCGCTTCGCGCAAAGGAGGACTACCTGCCTACGCGCAAAGGCTGTCGGACTGGGCCGCGCGGCGTAGCAGACCGTAGAGATCGCGCGGATCGTCGAGAGAGGCCAGCAGATCGAGCCCGGTGAAGAATCCGGCTTGCAGCGCCGTGTCGTGCACGTAGCGCAGAGCCGAGAAATCCTCGATCGCGAAGCCGACCGAATCGAACAGCGTAATCTGCCGCGCCCGCGTGCGCCCCGGCCGCGCACCGGTGAGCACCTCCCACAGCTCCGTCACCGGAGCATCGGGCGGCAGCTGCTGGATCTCGCCTTCGACGCGCGTCTGCGGCGCGTATTCGACGCTGATGTCGGCGCGCAAAAGGATGTCGCGGTCGAGTTCGGTCTTGCCGGGACAATCGCCGCCGACGGCGTTGAGATGGACGCCGTCGCGTACCATGTCGCTCGAAAGAACCGTTGCGCGGCATTTGTCGGCCGTGGCGGTGGTGATAATCTCCGCGCCGTCCACCGCGTCGCGTGCCGAGCGGCAGGCGGTGGTGTCGAAGCCGAGACCGGCAAGGTTGCGCATGCATTTGCGGGTCGCGGCCGGGTCGATGTCGTAGAGCCGCAGCGTGTCGATGCCGAGCATCGCGCGGAAGCCGAGCGCCTGGAATTCCGCCTGGGCGCCGTTGCCGATCAACGCCATGCGACGGGCGCCGCGAGGGGCCAGGTGCCGGGCCGCCAGCGCCGATGTCGCGGCCGTGCGCAGCGCCGTCAGGATGGTCATCTCGGACAGCAGCAACGGATATCCGGTGCGCATATCGGCGAGCAGGCCAAATGCCGAGACGGTCTGAAGGCCAGCCTGCGTGTTCTTTGGATGACCGTTGACGTATTTGAAGCCGTAGAGCCGCTCGTCGTTGGCCGGCATCAGCTCGATGACGCCTTCGACGCCGTGGGCCGCGACGCGCGCCACCTTGTCGAACGCCGGCCAGCGGCGGAAATCGGCCTCGATATAGCCGGCGAGTTCGCGGATGAACGGCTCGACTCCGATCGCCATCACGAGCCGCGTCATGTGCTCGACGCTGACGAAGGAGACCTTGGCTCCTGTTTGCGGCATCAGGCGATCCTCTTCTCCCGAGCCCCGGCGTGCCGGCCGAGCACAGTCGCGACGAGATCGAGGGTGAGGCGCGTGGTGTCGCCGCAAGCCTCGAGCGTCGGGTTGAGTTCCACCACGTCGAGACTGGTGACGAGACCGCTGTCGCGCAGCCGCTCCATCAGGAGCCTTACCTCGGCCAGCGTGGTGCCGGCGGGGACCGGAGTGCCGACCGCCGGCGCGACGGCGGGGTCGAGGACGTCGACGTCGAAACTGACGTGCAACCAGCCTTTTTCCGCCTCGACGCTGGCGAGGAAAGGCTCGATGAGCGCCGGGATGCCATGCGCGCGGATCGCCGCCATGCCGTGGACGATGACACCCGACGCCTCGAGCGCCGCGCGCTCGCCGGCGTCGACGCTGCGCGTTCCGAGGAGGCAGATCCGGCGAGGATCGGCGGCCGCCACGAGCGGCGGGAACCAAGGCGTGAAACCGGGCTGGCCGCTCGCATAGGCCAGCGGCACGCCGTGGAGGTTGCCGCTCGTGCTGGTCCCGAGCGTATGGAAGTCGGGATGGGCATCGACCCAGAGCACGAACAGCGGGCGTCCCGCCGCCTGTGCTCGGCGCGCCATGCCGGATATCGTGCCGGCCGAGATGCTGTGGTCGCCGCCGAGGAACATCGTGCCGGTCCCCAGATCGTGCGCCGCCGAGGCGGTGGCGCGGGTCCAGGCCGCGATCTCGGGCAGCGCTCGGATCGCGCGGTTCGGATGGACGAGCGGCGTCGCCGGCCCCGGCTCCACCGCGCCGGCGTCGATCACGGCATGTCCGGTCCGTCTCAGGACCTCCAGGAGCCCGGCGGCTCGCAGGGCGCGTGGTCCGAACTGGGACCCCGTGCGGCTACCCCCGAGCCCCGAAGGCACGTCCAAAACTTTCCAGATCATCGTGCGGCCCCGCCAGAGATTAAAGATACGGCCCGGGAGTGGCGGCTTGAATGCCGAAAAATGCCGGTTTAATGCGTCTAAAGGGCGATCTGGCGGTCGGATCGATCAATATGAGCGATCATGGATGATCTCGACGAGCGGCTCATCGCCCTGCTCCGCCACGACGCGCGCCGCAGCGTGTCGGATCTCGCCGTCGATCTCGGCATCTCCCGTGCGACGGTGCGCGCCCGGATGGATCGGCTGGAGCGCGCCGGCGACATCCTGGGCTACACGATCAGCCTGCCATCGAATGCGGTCGAGATGCCGGTTCGCTGCATGATGATGGTGGCGATCGAAGGCCATGTCGCCGACAAGGTGGTGCGCACCCTCGGCGGCTTCACCGAAGTGACGGCCGTCCATACGACCAACGGCCGCTGGGATCTGGTGCTCGAGCTCGGCACCACGACGCTGCCCGCGCTCGACGCGACCCTGCGCAAGATCCGGCTGATCCCCGGCGTGACGGGCAGCGAGACGAGCATCCTCTTGTCGACGCCGCGCAGCGCCAGGGCGCGGACCTGATGGAAAGTCGGGGCGCCCCCGAGAATCTCGCGCTGGCGATCAGCGGTCGCGCGCGGTAGACGAAGGCTCCGTCTCATCTTCGGAGCAGACATGAAGGCCCGCGTCACCGTGACCCTGAAGACCGGCATTCTCGACCCGCAAGGCAAGGCGATCGAGGGTGCGTTGCGGGCGCTGCAGGTCCCTGGCATCGACAGCGTCCGCCAGGGCAAGGTGTTCGACATCGAGCTGGCCGACGGAGTGGACGCGCGGCGCGCCCTCCAAGACGCCTGCGAGAAGCTTCTCGCCAATACCGTGGTCGAGAATTACCGCGTCGAGCTGCTGAAGGAATGAAGGCCGCCGTCGTCCTCTTCCCTGGTTCGAACCGCGAGGGCGACGCGTGCCGCGCCCTGCGCGCCGCGGGCGTCGACGCCGTCATCGTGTGGCACGGTGACCATGACCTGCCGCCGGGCACCGATCTCGCGGTGCTGCCGGGCGGTTTCTCATACGGCGACTATCTGCGCTGCGGCGCCATCGCCGGACGCTCGCCGATCATGGATGCGGTGCGAACGCATGCGGGCCGCGGCGGGCTGGTGCTCGGGATCTGCAACGGCTTCCAGATCCTGGTCGAGAGTGGCCTGCTCCCGGGCGGGCTGATGCGCAACGCCAACCTGCGCTTCGTGTGCCGGCTGCAGCCGCTGCGGGTGGAGCGTGCGGACACGGCCTTTACCAACAGATATCAGACGGGCCAGGCCATCGAGCTCGCGATCGCGCATGGCGAGGGCAACTACACCGCCGATCCGGAGACGATCGCCCGGCTCGAAGGCAACGGTCTCGTCGCCTTCCGCTACTGCGACGCCGCCGGCCACGTGAGGGACCGCGGCGGCCCCAACGGCTCGATGAACGAGATCGCCGGGATCTTCTCGCCGAACCTGCGCGTGCTCGGCTTGATGCCGCATCCCGAGAACCTGATCGATTCGCTCGCCGGCGGCGTGGACGGGCTGCCGCTGTTCGCAAGCCTGGGCGCCGATGCCGCCTAGGAGGATGATCCTCGCCGGCCGCTTCATGGTCGCCGCCTCGCTGGCGCTGCCGACTTGCATATCCTTCGCCGCAGCCGCACCACGGCCCAGCTTCCGCGATCGCGCCGCGACGGTGATCAGCGCCATCCGGCCGGTGGGCCGGCTGGCGTGCGAGTCGCACGGTACCGGCTTCGCCGTTGGCGCCGGCCTGGTCCTGACAGCGGCGCACGTGCTTCTCGACAGGGCCGACGTCGTCCAGGGCTGCAAGCTGCCGCGCTGGGCGCTCGATCGCTTTAGGAGCCGATCCGGCGATCCCTTCGCGCTGCGGGTCGCGCTGCGGGGCCGTCCGGCGGTCGCGGCATCGCTGGTTGCAACCGGCCTGCGCGGGCTGTCGGCGCAGGGGATGAGCTTCGCAGCATCGGGTGATTTCGCGATCCTGCAGGCCGCCAGCGTCGCCTCGGGCGAGGAACTCCATGCCTGCGACGGCGTGCCAGCGCCGAATCGGGTGGTCCTTGTCGTGCTGCCGACGGGCCTCGTCAAGACTAAGGTCGCGGCCACACAGAGCGGCAAGAGCGGCGAGGACGCGGGCTATATCGATCTCGACCGCGTGTTCGAGCAGGGAACCTCAGGCGCCGGAGTGATCGACGTCGAAACGTCCTGTGTCTGGGGCGTGATCAGCCACCGCTTCCCCGAACCCGAGCCGCACGTGACGCGGATGACACCGGTCGGCGCCTTCGCGGCCGCGTGGAAGCGGGCGCGAAACGACTGAGGCTTATTCCCAGAACCCCGGCCGCGCCTCGGCGAGGCGGCCGCCGAGCCGGACCGGCGCGATCCAAACAGCCTGCCCGGCAGGGTCGGTCTCCACCGCCACTCCGCACAAGGTGGCCGGTCCGTCGGCCGGCTCGTAGCGCGAGCCGGGCGTCTTGCGGATCATCCGACGGACCGGCTCTTCCTTCTGCATGCCGATGACGGAATCGTAGTCGCCGGTCATGCCGGCGTCGCTCAGATACGCGGTGCCCCCCGGCAGGATCTGATGGTCGGCGGTCGGCACGTGGGTGTGGGTCCCGACGACGAGAGAGGCACGCCCGTCGACATAATGGCCGAAGGCCATCTTCTCGCTGGTCGCCTCGGCATGGAAGTCGACGATCGCCGCGTCGCAGCCGCGACCAAGCGGGCACGCCTCGAGTTGGCGCTCCGCGGCCAGGAACGGATCGTCCATCGCGTCCATGAAGACGCGACCCATCGCGTTGATCACCAGAACGCGGCGGCCGCCCTCGACCTCGACGAGCGCGGTGCCGGCGCCGGGCGTGCCTTCGGGGTAGTTCAGCGGCCGGATCAGCCGCGGCTGCCGTGTGATGAAGACGAGCGCCTCGCGCTGGTCGAAGGAATGGTTGCCGAGCGTGATGCAGTCGGCGCCTGCATCGAGGATCTCCCGACAGATTCCCTCGGTGATGCCGAAGCCGCCGGCCGAGTTCTCGCCGTTGACCACCACACAGTCGAGCGCCCAGCGCCAGCGAAGGTCCGGCAGCCGCGCCGTCAGGACGGCGCGGCCGGGTCGTCCGATGATGTCGCCGACGAAGAGCAGCCGCATCAGCCGGCGTCCGCGCAGACGATCGTATCCTTTTCGGTCACGACGAAGTCGAGCGGCTGGTCGTGGTCCTCGCTCGGGATGAACAGGACTTCCTGGTCGGCATAGGCGAGCCCGACCGCCGTGACCACCTTTCGCGCGCGCAGAGCGGCCAACGTCCTGTCGTAGAAGCCGGCGCCGTAGCCGACGCGGTGGCCGCGGCGATCGAACGCCGCGAGCGGCACGAACAACAGATCGGGTTCGAGCGTCTGAGCTTCGGCCGCCGGTTCCTGGACGCCCATCTTACCGGACACCATCTCGGCCTTCGGCGTCCAGTGCCGGAAGGTCAGCGCCGTGCCCATCCTGCCGGTGACCGGAAGCGCCACCGCGAAGCCGGCCTCGTGCAGGGCGGCGATCAGCGGGCGGGTGTCGATCTCGTCGTCGAGCGGCCAGAAGGCGGAAACGGCTACTGCACCATGGCCGCGGGCTAGTTCGGGGCCCAGTCCCGCCAGACGCCTCGCGAAGGCGGCCTTGGTCCCACGCTCTACTCCCGCACGCTTTGCCAGCGAAGCCGCGCGCAGGGCCTTCTTATCGAAACCGTCGATCGCCGGACCCCATCATCGTCGAGGAAAGGTGCGGGCCACAAAAGCCGTGGGACATCGACCCCGGGAACCTACAACGTAGGTGGGCGCCATATGGCCAAGTCCACGGACGAGGCCAGGGACAGCTCCCTTGAGATCGATAAGGCCCCGGGAATACAAATCCAACACGCACCCCGCAGCGCCGCCGTTTAAATGTAGGGCAAGCCGCGATGCGCCGCCAGGGGCATGACGCGATCCGATGCCCAGAGCGCGGCGCGACCTAGGCGGTCTTGATGAACTGCAGAAACGCCAAGACTTCATGGCTCATGCTGGTGGTCCCGCGCTCGAGGACCTCGGTCTGCCCGAGCATCGCGGCCATCGCGCTCTGCACATGCTCCGTCGAGAAGCCGAGATCGCTGACGTTGCTCTCGACGCTCTCGGCCCCGGCGACGGCGGTCTTGACCAGGCAGCGGATGTCGTCGGTGACTCCTGTCTGGAGGTCGAGCGCGGCGGCGATCCCGCTCGTCACGCTGCGCATGTCCACGAACACGGCCCGCATCTCGCTGACGCTATGATTGGCCGTCGCGGACGCCTTGCGGACGTCGACGATGTGGCGGCCGATCTCGTCGGTCGCGACCGCGGCCTGCCTTGCGAGCGATTTCACCTCCTGCGCCACGACCGCGAAGCCGCGGCCGGCCTCGCCGGCGCGAGCCGCCTCGATCGTGGCATTGAGCGCGATGAGGTTGATCTTGCTAGCGATGTCGCGGACCAGTCCGATCACCGTGTCGATCTGCACGATCGTCGAACGCAGCGTCGACATCGAAGAGTCGGTCGCGTCGGTGCGGACTTTCATCCTCTCGGAGATTGAGCGGGCCTGCTGCATCTGCGTCGCGATGGCGCCGATCGCCTCGACCATCGCGTCGGCCCGCTCAGAGACCCGCGCAAGATTGTCGCGGGCCGCGCCGGAGGCTGAGGCCACGTTCGTCAGCCGGACCATGGCGTCTTTGGTCGCGTCGGCGACTTCGCGCGACTGCAGTCCGACGCCGGTCGCGACGCCGCCGATGGTGGTCGTCACCTCCTCGATGGAGTCGGAGAACCGGGCCGCTATGCGATCGAGTTCGGCGCGGCGGTTCAGCTCCCGCCGGTACTCGGTCTCGCCATGCTCTTCATGCAGGCGCGCGATCTGCTCGCCGCTGTCCTGCAGCTTGATGACGGCGCGGGCAACGTCGCCGATCTCGTCCATCCGCTTGCCGTAGGGCACGTCGTAGCCGAACAGCCCTTTACCGACGCCGGCGATGATCCCGCTCAGCTGGCGCAGCGGCTTGGCCACGAGGACGTGCACGGCCACCAACAATGAGGCGATAATGAAGAAAAGCGCCACGACCGGGATGAGCAGCAGCGAGATACTGTCCTTCAGCGTTCCGATGGAGAGCGCCTCGACCGGGACTTCGATGATTACGTACCAGGGATTCTGGACCGTGCTGAAGCGAATTGCCGCCCACGAGCGCATCGTGCGGCTCGCTTGCAGGACAATGCTGCCGTCGCCTTGGCGCGCGGCGAGGAGGTCGGCCCACAGGCCAGGATCGGATTGCGGCGTGATCTTGCGTCCGTTCTTGCCGGACGACGACATCGCCACGACGCCGCCGTCCGAGATGACGGTGATGCGGGCGCCGGCCGGCATCTCGATCGAAGACAGCGCCTCGCTGATCGCATCGAGCTTCAAATCGATGCCGATGACGCCGACCACATTGCCATCGTCGTCGAGCGGCTTGGTGAACGAGGTGACCAGGACGGGATCGCTGCTGACGGCGTTGATCGTGTGAGGCTCGAGGAGGTAGGCCTTGCCCGTCGTCAGGGGCTTGGTGAGGAGGTCGCTCTCGAACATCTCGACCGGCACTTGGTCGTGGAACATCTCCATGCCGTTCTGATGCCAGTAGGTGGCGAAACGCTCTTTGGGATCGGTGTGCCCCGCAAGCGGCAGCGTTCCGGCGTTCCAGGCGAACCAGGCCCCGTAGCGGTCCGTGCTGCCGTCGATCATGCGGCGCAACAGAGTGTCGTATACGGCTGGGTCGACGATCTTCGCGGCACGCAGCGAGATCATGCTGGCGCTCGTCGAGGCGACGATGTCCACAGCGCTGTCGAAGACGCCCTGCACCCCCGTCGCGATGCGGCCGGACGTTGCCCGGGCGGCCGCCGACGCGCCGGCCTCCGCTTCCGCTTCGAGTCGAGCCCCGGTAACGACAATGCCGATCGCGATCGCGAGCGCGGTCACGCAGGCGATCGTCAGCGCCAGCTTGACGCCGACCGACGCGTTGAACCTGCGAAGGGAGGAAAGCAAAGTCATGAACCTGTATTCGCAAGGGTCTTGAAAAATGCGAGCTTAGGCATTCGCCTTTAATATTTCCTTTGTGTTGGCGCCTATAGCCGCAACATCAGCCCTGCAGAGCCTCGCGCAGCGCGGTCTATTGCCGCACGGGCGAGGCGCCGAACGTAGTCGATCGCGAACCGGCTCACGACGAAGACGAGGCCGGCCTCCTCGCGGCGCAGGATCGATTGCGTGATAGCGTGCGCACGCAGGAACTCGGTGCGTCGGCGCTCGAGGAAGCATAGGTCATTGGCGCGATAGACGAAGCCGGAGAAATCCGTGTCGCGGAGGAGACCCGTGCGCTGGCGTGGTGCGGCGCGAACATTGTAAGGCTTGTCAAGGACCCCGGCGGAGCTCGCTCCCGGGCCGCTTGGCATTCAGCGTCGGCGCTCGCGTCCCGGTGACCGCGGGGTGGCCCCAGCAGGCATGGCGCGTTGGAGAGAGCCCTTGAGGCAAGCAGTCGCGATCGTCCTGATCGGGGTCTCGGGCAGCGGCAAGACGACAGTCGGCAAGAGACTGGCCCCGGCGATCGGCGCCACCTTCCTCGAAGGCGACGATTACCACTCCTCCGCCAACATCGCGAAGATGCGGTCCGGACACCCGCTCCAGGACGTCGATCGCTGGCCTTGGCTCGAGAAGATCGGGGTCGCGGTCGGCAGCCACCTGAAGCAAGGGCGTTCGGTGGTCGCCTCCTGCTCGGCACTGCGCCGCAGCTATCGCGACGCGCTCTGCAAGGGAGCCCACCACGAGCTCACCTTCGTCCACCTCACGATCAGCCCGCAGATCCTGGAGGCGAGGATGAAGGCGCGCCGCCAGCACTTCATGCCGGCCACGCTGCTGCGCAGCCAACTCGAATCGCTGGAGCCGCTGCAGCCCGGCGAGCACGGCACCGAGATTGCCGAGACGGGCACCGCCCAGCAAACTGTCGCCGCGATAGAGCGCTGGCTTCGCCTTAACGCCAGCGGCAGGCTCGGGGGCCGTCACCAACAAGGGCGGCACAACCGCCCCTTCACCCGAGAACTCAAATGGCTCCGCGATACAGGCGCGGAGCCACCCGACTAGCGCTTGGCGCCGGCGTGGTCGCCGTCGCGCATCTGACCGGTCGGCTCCTGCACGTGCGCCTCGAGGAACCAAAGCTGCTTGTCGACACCGCGCGAGATCTCGGTGAAGAGATCCGACGTGCCCACGTCGCCGGCATCGTCGGTGTCGTCGATATTTTGGCGCACCGCGTTGGCGTAGAGCGCGTAACGATCGATAAGCGCCGCGAGGTGATCGGCGATCGCGTAGGTGTCGAGCGGGTAGGGTGCCAGCTTGGTCTCGGCGGCGACCGCCTGGACGGTGCCGCGGGCGGTGCCGCCCAATTGGGTGATGCGCTCGGCCACCTTGTCGTTGAAATCGTCCATCTCGTCACGGAATCCGTCGAGCATAAGGTGAATGCCGATGAACTGCGGTCCCTTGAGGTTCCAGTGCGCCTGTTTGATGACGAGGGCGAGATCGACGCCATCCGCCAGGCGGCTCTGAAGGGTGTCGAGCGACACGCGCTTGGCGTTCGACTTGGTGTCGTTGCGGGTCTCGTGCATGTGCACGCCCCTGTCGGCGGTCTTGGAAGAACTCATCAGTCAATCCTCATTGGAAGGGTGGCGACAAGCGTCCCGGTGCGACTAGACGCTTTCGGCGGCAGAACCGCTGGTCGCAAACGTGGTTCCGCTGTCGGCCACAAAGCGGTGCCGCCGGTCGACGGCGCCCTTGCGAAAGGCGCCCGCACTCCTGATCTCTATTGCGCGGCTCGCTTCCGTGACGAGCCGAAGGGAGATCGGTCATGAGCGGTTGGAGCAGTGCACGTCAAGGCGGCTGGCAGCGCGTCCGGCGCGAGGAAACAAGTCTTCCGCCGGCTTCGGGACGTTGGACATCCGCTGACGTTGCAGCCTTGTTGATCACGTTTTACGCAAGGTGGGAGCTCGGGCTTGCGTTTCTGGCGCTAAAGCTCTGGCAGCAGTCAAGCGGTTATCAAGGCTCGGTGTTCGCATTCGCGCGGGAGAAATGGGACGGCCTCGTTTTCGCCACCCGCAGCGTGATGTCGGGCGCATCGCTGCCTTTCGCGGCGAGTTTTGCGCAGCGTGGCTCCGGAAATCACGCCTTCGACATGTGGCGGCAGTCGGAACTCGCCCGCATAGAGGCAGAGCGGAGCAAATTGCGTCTCGCCGAACGCGACTTCGCGAACTATCGCGACGGACTGTTGCACGGTGATCGCGAGACCTTCGAGCGCTTCATGCAGGCTCGGGGTGGCACGCTTTAGTCGGCTGCAACCCGCGCGGTCGGAGCGCTAGAAATGCGCGGACCTGCAAAGCGAAGGAGACGCCGTCCGTGATCCAAATGTGTTATCTAAGCTCTGCCGCTCACCCGATGTCCACAGAACAACTTCTCGAGTTGCTGAAGCAATGCCTCGACTTTAATCCGGCAAGCGGCGTTACGGGGATGCTGTTGTACGCCAACGGAACGTTCTTGCAGGCCCTGGAGGGTGACGAGAAAATCGTCGCCGATCTATACAGCAAGATCGAGAAGGACGGTCGGCACATTGACGTCAAGATGCTGCATCGCAGAACGATCGAGACACGTCAATATGCGGAATGGAGCATGGGGTTCCGGCGCGTCTCGGATGCTGAACTTCAACAGGTCGAAGGCCTGCGAGATTTCAACGAGAGAGACTTCAATCCCGAGTATCTCGCAGAGCATATCGCGGCACGCGAATATATCATGGATCATTACGCCAGTTGGGATCCGTTGGTGCGCGAAGTCGACGAGAAAGAAAGGCACGTCAAGCATTTGCAGAAAGCCTTGCAGCGAGCGACGGGCGGCATCGAGATCGCACGCCTCGTGCTTGAGAGTGTCGTCGATGCCCACGCAACAAGATGCTTCGGCGACAATCATGAACGACTTTGCACATTCGCACTCGCTCAATTGAATCAGATATGGGTCGCTGCGAGGCCTCCTGTGTCCACGTTGTGAATTAGTAGAAGCCGATCGGAAAGTATTTGAGGTAGAGATCGGCGAACGTACCATTGCGTTCGAGTTCCGCAAGCTCGTAGTCGAGTGCTTGCCGGAGTGGGACGTTGTTCCTGCTGACCGCGATTGAAACGCCGTTGCCGAAGAACCTGCTTTCCGTATAGGGGCCGCCCCAGAACGTACAGCAGTCGTTCGACTCGGTTCCGTTAAGCCACAGCGCCAGCGCAACGCCATCGCCGAAGATCGCCTCGACCTTGCCGGCGTTGAGCGCCGCCCGGAGCGCGGTCTGGTCGGTGAAGGTCGTCAGCTTTGCGCCCGTGAAGAAGGTGCGCAGATAGGCCTCGTGCGCGGATCCCGCCTCGACACCGATCGTATGGCCCGCCAGCGCGCCGTGCGACAACGCTTTCCCGTTCGAACCGAGCTTGGAGGCGACTGTCGTGACGAAGCGTGCCGGCGTCGTGTAGTAGGGCGCCGTGAAGTCGAGCGTCGCGCGGGTCGCGGCGGTATTCGCGACAGCCGCGATCAGCGCGTCGTCCTTGCCGGTTGTGATCTGCTGGATCAGGGTCTCAAACCGGCGCGCCTGGATCGTGCAAGCGAGCTTCAGGTCGGCGCAGATCGCCCGGGCCAGATCGATGTCGAAGCCGGCCAGCGTGCCGTCTGGCAGCGCGAAATGGAACGGCGGGAAATCGTCGGTGGTGAGGAAGCGGATGCTCTTCACCACGTTGAGATCGGGCTTGGCCAGGCGTCGATCCGGATCGAACAGGGCGGGGATTTGGGCGGTCGGTTTCGGGACCGGCTGTGTGTCGGCCGCCAGGAGCGGCGCGACGATACCGGCGCGAGTAAGTATCAAGGCAGCCGCAACGAGGCGCACCAGCCCGGCACCGCGCGCCCTGCGCCGCGGCCGGAGCGAGGCAGGCGGGCAGAAGCCGTGAGCAGCCTGCGGGCTCATCAGTGACCGGCGAATTCCAGCACCGTGCGCACCGGCGTGCCGAGCGCCTCGATCTTCTTCGCTCCGCCGAGGTCGGGCAGGTCGATCACGAAACAGGCGGCGACGACGTCGGCGCCGATCTGCTTCAAGAGCTTCACCGCCGCCTCCGCCGTGCCGCCGGTGGCGATGAGGTCGTCGACGAGGATCACCTTCTCTCCGGGGGCGACAGCATCATCGTGCATCTCCATCTCGTCGAGACCGTATTCGAGCGAATAGGCGATCGTCACTTTCGAGTAGGGTAGCTTACCCTTCTTGCGGATCGGCACGAAGCCGGCCGAGAGTTGGTGGGCGATCGCGCCGCCAAGGATGAAGCCGCGAGCCTCGATGCCGGCCACCTTGTCGATCTTCTTGCCGGCCCACGGCCGCACCATCTCGTCGACAGCGTTGCGGAACGCTTCGGCATTGCCGAGCATGGTCGTGATGTCGCGGAACATAACGCCGGGCTTGGGATAGTCCGGGATAGTACGGATCGATGCGACGAGGTTGTAGGGCATTCTCATCGGCCGTTCACCCTGGCGAGGATCGTGTCCAGCTTCTGCACGAGAGCCGGGTCGCGCGCGTCCGGCGCGGTGATGAGCGCGGTGTCGAGCGTACGGTCCGAGCCCTGCGGGCAAGGCTCGTGTTCGGCCGGGAACTCGCGCAAGAGACGCGCCAGCATGCGGGCGGCATTGCCGGCATTGGCCTGGATGACGGCGATGATGGCGGCGACGTCGACAGCGTCGTGATCGGAATGCCAGCAGTCGAAATCGGTGACCATGGCGACGATCGCGTAGGACAGCTCCGCCTCGCGCGCGAGCTTGGCCTCCGGCATGGCGGTCATGCCGATGACATCGTAGCCGGCCGCCTTAAAAGCAAGCGACTCCGCGAGCGAGGAGAACTGCGGCCCTTCCATGCAAACATAGGTGCCGCCGTTGCGCCCCTTGATCGCTTCCGCCTCGGCCGCGGCGAGGCAGCGCCCGGCAAGCAGCGGTGAGACCGGATGCGCCATGGACACATGAGCGACGCACCCGTTTCCGAAGAACGAGCTCTCCCGTCCGACCGTTCGGTCGACGAACTGGTCGGCAATGACGAAGGTGCCGGGCGGAAGCTCCTCCTTGAAGGAGCCGCAGGCCGAGACCGAGACGAGGTCGGTGACGCCGACCTGCTTCAGCGCATCGATGTTGGCGCGATAGTTGATGCCGTTGGGCGCCAACCGATGGCCGCGTCCGTGACGAGGCAGGAACACCGCTTCGGTATCTCCGATGCGCCCGAAGCGCAGACTGTCAGACGGCTCGCCCCACGGCGTCGAGACATGCTCCTCGCGCTCGTTCTCGAGTCCCGGCAGGTGGTAGACGCCGGATCCGCCGATAATCCCGACGATGGCTTTGCTCATGGTTGTCGCCCAAGCGGATGTCGCGCGCTGTGTGGCCGATTTTTCCTGCGAAGGCAAAGGTGCACGAAACTCAAACGAAACTCAGGCCGCGGTCACCCTAACGGCACCGTCGGCTTCGTACGTGCCGCCACCACCGTGTACATCGGCATGCGGCGCCCCTTCAGCCGCTGCGAATGGTAGGTCACCTTGGCTTTCTCGAAGCCGAGCACACCGAGGAACTCGACGACCGTTTGCGGCGGCAGGTTCCACCAGGTCTCCCAGGGCCGGTTCTTCGCGAAGCGCGGCTTGAACTGCATCGTGTGGCCCATGAAGAGGCTGAACAGCCGCGACAGCGGGTGCGCGCCGGGCAAGAGCTCGGCCACGATCATGGTCTCGCTCGTGATCTGCGCCGCGTTGTGCAACGCGAGGAAAGGGTCGCGCAGGTGCAGGAGAATGCTGCCGAAGACGCTGATGTCGACCGGACCGAGCGCGGCATCGATCTTGTAGACGGTGCCGTGCGCCATACGGGCTGCGGACTTGTTGGCGGCGTGGCAGAACCAGTAGCCGTTGTTGATGGCGGCGATGTGCGCCTTGCGTACCCGGGCATGCTCCTGCGCGTCGATGCCGGAGAGCGGCACGATATCCCAGGCCTGCGTCTCATCGAGATCGTAGGACGTGACCGCTCCGCCCGCCTTCTCGATGTGGAAGCTGAGAAAGCCGGTCGCGGCTCCGACATCGAGCACGCGTCTCCCGGCGAACGGCACGTGCCCGAGATAGGCATCGATGCCCGGCGCGAGGTCCCACTCGCCGTCCACGGTCCCGTGGCCGGGGATCGTGGTCGTATGATAGAAATAGCACTCGGCAAGCGACGGCGGGACCCGCGGCGGCGCGTAGGCGGGCTCGGTCCTCGTCTCAGCCAAGAAGCCCGTCTCCTCTCATCGCAACATAGGCCGGCACGCGCGACGAGGCTGCCGCCGCTCGTCAGCCTCCGCCAGGCGCCGGCGGCTCAATCGAACAGGCTCGAAACGCTTTCTTCCTTGGCGGTGCGCGCGATCGCCTCGCCGATCAGCGGGGCAATCGAGATGACGCGGATGTTCTTTGCAACCCTCACCGCTTCGGTCGGCTGGATCGTATCGGTGAGCACCAGCTCCTTCAGCCGCGAGGCGCTGATGCGCGCCACTGCCCCACCCGACAGCACGCCGTGTGTGATGTAGGCCGAGACCTCCTTGGCGCCGTTCTCAAGCAGGGCATCGGCCGCGTTGCACAGCGTTCCGCCGGAATCGACGATGTCGTCGACGAGGATGCAGGAGCGCCTGCGGACGTCGCCGATGATATTCATGACCTCCGACTCGCCGGCGCGTTCGCGGCGCTTGTCGACGATGGCGAGCGGCGCATCAATGCGCTTGGCGAGCGCGCGAGCCCGCACCACGCCGCCGACGTCGGGGGAAATCACCATCACGTCTGCGAGGTTCATCCGCTCCTTGATGTCGCGCACCATCACGGGCGCCGAGAACAGGTTGTCAGTCGGGATGTCGAAGAAGCCCTGGATCTGACCGGCGTGCAGGTCGACGGTGAGCACGCGGTTGGCGCCGGCCTGAGTGATGAGGTTGGCGACGAGCTTCGCCGAGATCGGCGTGCGAGGGCCGGCCTTGCGGTCCTGCCTCGCGTAGCCGAAATAGGGGATCACGGCTGTGATACGGCGCGCGGAGGAGCGGCGGCACGCGTCCGTCATGATCAGGATTTCCATCAGGTGGTCGTTGGCCGGGTAGGACGTCGACTGGACGATGAAGGCGTCCTGGCCGCGGACGTTTTCCTGAATTTCGACGAACACTTCCATGTCGGCGAAGCGTCGAACCTGACACTTGGTCAGGGGAACGGCGAGGTAGGCGGCGATCGCTTCGGCTAGAGCGCGGTTGGAATTACCCGCCAGGATCTTCATCGACGATCTGCCATGCTACGTGGGTGTCACGCTCTTAGCAGTCGCATACATGAGCAACAACATGGCCGGGCGCGGCGCCCCGGCCACTCTGGAGCGTGGTTGAGAACGCGTTATCGCGAGCGGCTCCAGCTCTGCGACCCGCACACGCCGCCGCCCGGCACGCAGCCTTCGACCTGCAACGAGCCTTGACCCGCCAACGTGATCTTACCGTTATAAATCTGGCCGTCGTCGGCGTTGTAGGTCTCGCCCGACCACGAGTTCGGTCCGCTGGGCTTCATGCTGAACATCACCTGAATGCCGATGACCGAGCGGTTGCGCTTGCGCGGATCCGGGTTGCGGATGTCCTTGCCGGGCTGGCCCTTCGCGACGTAGCCGCAATAGCCGCCGCCGCACTTCGTGATGCGTACGACAGCGCTGTGGTCGGCGACGACCCAGCTTCCGGCGGGTCCGTCGGAGGCAAAGGATAAGCCCGCGGTCGCCAAGATGATACCGACGGCGGCAACGATGGAAAGAGACTTCATATCAGTTCCTTAGAGTGTGCCGCACGCCGCTATATGCAACCGTGGACCATGCGGTCTCGAACTTTATGGGGCGGATATACCCCGGCTCGCCGTCGGGAGCTATGGGAACGGGCACGTGTAGAAGGTCGCATTCCCTGCGCGAGCATCCCTGTTCGGCGACGGTTGCGGCGATCAACGCTTGAAGAGGGCAATTAGGTTCGCGCCAACGGTCAGGCTTTAGGATGATCGGACCAAGATAGACCAAGCTTGTGTCTTTTCAGCCGCATGCCGCGCACTTAGACTCCTACGATGATCATACAAACGGATGAGGCGGCGGAACTCGAGTTCGAATCGCTCGATCTTGATGCCGAGCTTCCGGAATTGGTGGATATCGAGAGCGACTCCGCTCCGGCCTCGGTGAAGGCCGGGGCGGCGGTGATCCGCGGCTACTGGACCCATGCCCCGAAAGGCCCCGGCGTTTACCGGATGACCGGCGCCGACGGCGAGGTGCTCTATGTCGGCAAGGCGAAGAGCGTGCGCAAGCGCATCGCGAGCTACATGCGCCCGTCCGGACACACCAACCGCATCGCCCGGATGATCGCGCTGACGACCGCGATGGTCTTCGTCTCGACCGCGACGGAGACCGAGGCCCTGCTTCTCGAGACCAACTACATCAAGCAGATGAAGCCGCGCTTCAATGTTCTGATGCGCGACGACAAGTCGTTCCCCTACATCCTGCTGACCGGCGATCACGAAGCGCCGCAGATCACCAAGCATCGCGGCGCACGCTCGCGCAAAGGCGACTATTTCGGCCCGTTCGCCTCGGTGTGGGCTGTGAACCGCACGCTCAACGCGCTGGAGCGCGCCTTCCTGCTGCGCTCGTGCTCGAACTCCTACTACGACAACCGCACGCGGCCGTGCTTGCTTCATCAGATCAAGCGCTGTTCGGCGCCCTGCACGGGCGAAATCAGCACTGAAGATTACGCGCATCTCGTCGCCGAGGCGCGTGACTTTCTCTCCGGCAAGAGCCGAACTGTGCGCGACCTGCTCGCCCGCGAGATGGGCGAAGCCTCGGAGACCCTCGCGTTCGAGCGAGCGGCGAGGCTTCGCGACCGCATCGCAGCGCTCTCCGCCATCCAGGGCGCGCAGGGCATCAACCCGAAGAACACCGAAGAGGCGGACGTGTTCGCCATCATTGAGGAAGCCGGGCAGTTTTGCATCGAAGTGTTCTTCTTCCGCACATATCAGAACTGGGGCAACCGCGCCTACTACCCGCGCGCCGACCGCAGCCTGGCGCCGGGCGAGGTGCTCGAGGCCTTCCTGGCGCAGTTCTACGACGACCGCCCACCGCCGCGCCTGATTTTGCTGTCGCACGAGATCGAGGGTCGCGCGCTGCTCGAGCTGGCGCTGTGCGAGCGCCACGGCCAGCGCCTCGAGATCGCGGTGCCACAACGCGGCGAGAAGCGCGAGCTTGTTGAGCACGCCACCCACAACGGCAAGGAGACGCTGGGCCGCAAGCTATCCGAGACCGCGTCGCAGGAGAAGCTGCTCGCCGCCCTCGCGGAGGCCTTCGGCCTGGCGCGCACGGTCCGCCGCGTCGAGGTCTACGACAACTCGCACATTATGGGGCAGAACGCCGTCGGCGCGATGGTCGTGGCCGGAGCCGCCGGCTTCATGAAGACGCACTACCGCACCTTCAACATCAAGGGCGAGGCACTGACTCCCGGCGACGATTTCGGGATGATGCGGGAGGTCTTGAAGCGGCGGTTCACGAGGCTGAATAAGGAAGCCCCTGCCTCTGACAAAGCCGCGTCTCGGGACGACTCGTCGGCAGAGCCGCCGGCGTCCAGCTACGCCGGCATCGTCGGGCCGGTCACCAGCATGCGCGAGCGCAGGGCCGTGCCGGTGCCGTTCCTGCCGGCGCAGAGCGAGCGGCGGCCCATGGTCGGCGGAGCCGCTCAAGCCGCAGGCGCGTCGGACGACGAGGCGGATGGTCTCGGCGGTCCCGAAACACACGGATCCGCGTCGGACGGCACCTTCCCGCCGCGTCCCGACCTCATCCTGATCGACGGAGGCCTCGGCCAGTTCAATGCCACCAAGGCGATCCTCGACGAATTCGGCGTCGCCGACGTCGCGGTGGTGGCGATCGCCAAGGGCCGGGATCGCGATGCCGGCCGCGAAATGTTCTTCGTCGAGGGCCGCGAGCCGTTCCGCCTCGCGCCGCGCGATCCCGCCCTCTACTTCGTGCAACGGCTGCGCGACGAGGCGCACCGTTTCGCGATCGGAACCCACCGGGCGCGACGCAAGAAGGAGTTCACGCGCTCGCCGCTCGACGAGATCGCCGGCATCGGTCCAGCCCGCAAGCGCGCCCTGCTCAATGCCTTCGGGACGGCGAAGGCATTGTCGCGGGCGGCACTGTCAGACTTGGAGAAGGTCCCCGGGATCAATGAAGGGACCGCGAAACTCGTCTACGACTTCTTCCACGAAAAGAGCGTGAGGTGATTGGACGCCTCGATCGCTATGACGGATCGTCACAAAAGCTTTGCGCTGCCGCCTTATCCAGCGCTAGCCTAAGAGTGGTCGAGCATTGCGATAAAGGTTTTATGTCACTGCGCCGGGTTCGACGGTCCGTCGTCGCCGACTTGCCCGCCGCGGTTCTGCTGGCGTCGATCGCCGCGGTGTCCTTCCTGCCCCTGACCACCGCCGCCGCTGTTTCGGCGGCTCCTGCCGCGGCCGCCAAGCAGGACCTCGTGGCCGTCATGGCCGCGGTCACCCACGAACTCGACCTTCAGACGACCCTGCCGACCGCCAAGACGCCGCCGCCGCCCTCGTCGGACTTCCATCTCCACATTCCCGGCACGCTCGCGGAGTGGATCCTCTGGGGCGCGCTCGCCGTCGGCGTCGTCTTCGCCCTGTTCGCGTTGCGCGACGTCATTCCCGGCCTGCGTCGCCGCCCCAAGCTGAAGGCGCCGGCCGGCGAGGTCCTGCCGCAGACGATCGAGGCGGTGGAGCGGATGGAGGAGACCGGCGACGAGGCCGACGCGCTTGCCCGGCGCGGGTTGCTCGCCGAAGCGATGCACATGCTGCTGCTACGCAGCTTGGCGGAGCTGCGCCAGCGGCTCGGGGTGACGCTCGCGGATTCGCTCACCAGCCGCGAGATCCTCCAGCGGCTCACCCTGCCCGACGTCGGGCGCCAGGCGCTGGCCGATCTCATCCACCGCGTCGAGTTCGTGCACTTCGGCAAGAGACCGGCCGGCCCCGACGATTACGGCGCCTGCCGCGCCAGCTACGAACAGCTGATCGGCGCGATGCTCTCGCCCGCCGCGGGCCAGGCGAGCGCGACGGCATGACGAAGGCCGGGCCGTTCTCGCCGGTCGTCGTCGGCTTCGTCGTGGCCGGGGTGGTGGCGATCTTCGCGCTCTCCGTCGTGCTGCTCACGGTCGGCGGCGGCCATGAGGCGGCGCGCTCGACCTCCGCCTCGCCATCGGCGATCGGCCATCTCGGCTTCTATTCCCTGCTCGAGAAGCTCGGCGTGCCGGTCGGCAACAGCAGGATCGAGGGCGATGCGCCGGCTGGCGCCGGCGGGATGCTCGTCGTCGACGAGCCACAGAACGGGCGCGCCAAGCCCATCGCCATTGCCAAGGCCAGCACCGTCCTCGTGATCCTGCCGAAGCGGTGGGGCACCCGCGACGACGACCATTACGGCTGGGTCGAGCGGGTCGGCCTGCTCCACCCCTCCTGGCCGCAGCAGGTCCTCGACCAGGTGCTCGAAGGCGCGACCATCGCCCGTCTGCCGATCAAGCCGGCCTCTGCCACCGACTCGCCGCAGACGAGTGCCGGGAAGACCGGCACCGGCACGCCGAACACGGGCGCAGGAACGGCCGGCACGCCGGCCGGTCGCGGCATGAAGGCGAGCAAGGCAAACATTAATCGGCCACCGGCCGCCAACCCCGCTCCGCCGAAGCCCGCTCCGCCGAAGCGCGCTTCGCCCAAGCCCGCTTCGCCGAAGGCCATCGCTGCCTCGGCAGAGCGGAAGGTCCTCCCGCTCGACGCGCTTCTGCCGATCAACACGCTCGGCGTCCAGCCGGTGATCGAAGATCAGCTCCAGCTGGTCTCAAGCAAGATCCTCACCCCGCTGATCGGCTCCTCCGACAGGATGCTGCTCGGCGAACTGAAGACCCGGCATCAGCGCATCTGGATCCTCGCCGATCCCGATCCGCTGGAGAATTTCGGGCTGCAGAAGCCGGCCAATCTCCGGTTCGCGATGGCGGTGGTGAACACGCTTCGCGGGGACACCGGCCGCGTCATCTTCGACGACACCGCGCACGGGGGCCGTGCCAGGACGCGCAGCCCGCTCGAGCTCCTCTTCCAGTGGCCCTATGTGCTCGTCACGATCCAGCTCCTGGTCGCGCTCGCGCTCCTTCTCGCGGCGACGACGGTCCGCTTCGGGGGCGCCGAGCTGGCGCCGGCGCCGATCGCGCTCGGCAAGCTCCGGCTCATCGAGAACATTGCCTCGCTGATGGATCGCGCCGGGCACCAGAGCGTCGTGCTGCGGCGGTACATCAAGGTCAAGCTGCACGAGGCAGGGCGCGCGCTGCATGCTCCGCCGGGTCTCGACGACGGCGCGCTCGCGGCCTGGCTCGACCGCATCGGCCGCTCGCGCGGCGTGGCGCTGCAGTCGGTCGACATCCTCGATCGCAGCGTGCTCGCCGGCGGCGGCCGCGCGCAGACGGTGTCGCGCCTCTTCCGCGATGCCCGCGACATGGACCGCTGGAACAGGGAGCTTCTGGATGGATCTGGCGGGCGTCAAGACGGTCGCTGACGATGTCCGGCGCGAGGTCGGCAAGGCCATCGTCGGCCAGGACGAGGCCATCGAGCTCCTGCTGACGAGCCTGCTCGCCGGCGGCCACATTCTGATCGAGGGCGTCCCGGGCACCGGCAAGACGATGCTGGCGCAGGCCTTCGCAATGACGCTGTCGCTGCGGTTCGGCCGGGTCCAGTTCACGCCGGACATGATGCCGGGCGACATCCTCGGCACGAGCCTGTTCAATTTTCAGACCGGCGAGTTCAAGCTGACGCAGGGGCCGATCTTCACCCAGGTGCTGCTCGCCGACGAAATCAACCGCACGCCGCCGAAGACGCAGGCGGCGCTCTTGCAGGCGATGAACGAGCGCGCGGTGACGATCGACACCGCAACCTACCAACTCGGCGACGATTTCATGGTGGTGGCGACGCAGAACCCGATCGAGCAGCACGGCACCTACCCGCTTCCCGAAGCGCAGCTCGACCGCTTCCTTTTCAAGATCAGCCTCGGCTATCCCTCCCGCGACGAGGAGCGCGCGATCGTCGCCCGGCACGGGCGCCAGTCGTCGATGCCGCGACTCGCGGATTTCGACATCGCCGCGGTTGCCGATGCCGCCGCGCTTGCTACGCTGCGCGAGTACACGAGCAACATCCAGCTCAGCCGGGAGATCGTCGACTACATCGTCGACGTGATGCGCGCGACGCGCGAGCACCCGGCGATCGAGACCGGCGCCTCGACGCGCGCCGCCAACATGCTCGCGGCCGCGGTCCGCGCCTACGCCGCGCTCAACGGCCGCGACTTCGCCATCCCCGACGACGTCAAGCGCCTCGCCGCACCGCTGGTGCGCCATCGCCTGGTGATGGCCCCGCATGCCGAGATCGACGGCATCTCGTCCGATCGCGTTCTTGCCGAGATCATCGACCAGACCGCGGCGCCGCGTTGAGCGAATTCACGCTCGCAGATATTGCAACCAGAGCGACGGCGGCGGCCGGCAAGGTCGCGGGCGCCGCCAAGCGCATTACTGAATCGCGCAGCGGCCACCGGCTGCCGCGTCCGACGGCGCGCGCGGTGGCCGTATTCGCCATCGGCATCCCGGTCGCCTTCCTCGTCGTGGTCGCGCGGCCCTCGCTGTGGCCGTTTTCGCTCACCTACGCGCTCCTCGTGCTCCTCGTCATCGTCGCCGACGGGCTGGTGATCCTGCGCTGGCACGCGATCACGATGACCGTCACCGAGCCGGGCCGGCTTCCAGTCGGCGAGCAAGGCCATGTTCGTGTCGACATCTCGACCGCGCCCGACCTGCGGCCGGCGCGTTTCACCATCGTGCTCGAGCAGACCGGCTACGCCGACCTGCCGGCTACCGTCACCGCCGCGACCGAGGCCGGCCGGCTCGCCGTGCTGCTGCCGATCCGCTCGGACCGGCGCGGCCGCATCGTGCTCGAGGCCCTCTGGCTGCGCTGGCGCGGCCCGCTCGGGCTCATCGAGCAGCGCCGGCGCGGCAGCCTCGACCGCGCCGTCGACGTCGTGCCGCTCGTGCGCGGGCTGCGCGACGCCGCCCTCTTGGTTCTCGACCACGATGCGCAGTACGGCGCGAAGGTGCAGCGGCAGAAAGGCGATGGCGCCGAGTTCGAGACGCTGCGCGAGCATGTCCAGGGCCTCGACAACCGGCACATCGACTGGAAGCGCTCCGCCCGCCACGTCAAGCTGCTGTCCAAAACGTTCCGCACCGAGCGCAACCACCAGATCGTCCTCGCTTTCGACACCGGCCACCTGATGCTGGAGCCGATCGAGGGCAAGGCGCGGCTCGACCACGCGATCGAGGCCGGCCTGTTGCTCGGCTGGGTGTCTTTGAAGAGCGGGGACCAGGTCGGCAGCTTCGCCTTCGATGCCAGCGTGCGCCAGTATATTCCGCCGGATGGCGGCCTGCCTTCGCTATCCCGCCTCCAGCAGGGCGTCTCTCGCCTCGCCTACGCCAACGAGGAAACCAACTTCACCCTCGGCTTCGCCGAACTCAACCAGCGTCTCAAGCGCCGCGCCCTGGTGGTGATCTTCACCGAGTTCGTCGACACGGTGACCGCGCAGCTGCTGCTGGAGAGCCTGCAGCGCATCGCCAACCGACACGCGATCATCTTCGTCACGCTGCAGGATCCGTTGATGCGCCAGCTGATCCGCGCCGAGCCGGACGGGTTCGCGCCGGTGGCGCAGACGGTGATCGCCCAGGACCTTTTACGCGAGCGCGCGATCGTCCTGGAAAAGATCGCACGGATGGGCATCCACCTCCTCGACGTGCCGGTGCGCGGCCTCTCGCCAGGCCTCGTCAACAAGTACCTCCTCGTCAAGGAACGCGGGCAGATCTAGAGCGCCCGGCTCCGGCTTGCCCCGCCGCCTTTGACTCGACGTCACCGCTGTGAAAAGGCGTTCCGCGACATACTCACTTCAGGGCATCAGCATGGTCGAAACGGCGGCGACGCGTCAGGAAACAGACAGCTTCGGCCCTATCGAGGTTCCCGCTACGAGCCTATGGGGCGCGCAGACCCAGCGGTCGCGACAGAACTTCGCCATCGGGGAACAGACGATCCCGCTTCCGGTCGTTCATGCGTTAGCCTCCGTGAAACGCGCGGCTGCCGAGGTAAACGAGGCCAACGGCGATCTCGACGCGACGCTCGCCGATGCGATCGTCAGGGCCGCCCGGGAGATCGAGAGCGGCGTGCTCGACGATCATTTCCCGCTCGTCGTCTGGCAGACCGGGTCCGGCACCCAGTCCAACATGAACGTCAACGAGGTCATCTCGAACCGGGCCAACGAGGCGCTCGGCTCGCCGCGCGGCACCAAGACGCCGATCCACCCCAACGATCACGTCAACCGGGGCCAGTCGTCGAACGATTCCTTTCCGACCGCGATGCACATCGCTGCCGCGCGCGAACTCAACGCGCGGCTGCTGCCCGCGCTGGCCTCGCTGCGCGAGGCCCTTGACACCAAGGCGAAGGCGTTCGCCGACATCATCAAGATCGGCCGCACGCATCTACAGGACGCGACGCCGGTGACGCTAGGCCAGGAATTCTCCGGCTACGTCACGATGATCGGGAACGCCGAGGCGCGTATCAAGGCGACGCTGCCGGGGCTTTACCAGCTCGCGCAGGGCGGCACCGCGGTCGGCACCGGCCTCAACTCGCGAAAAGGCTTCGACACCGCCTTCGCCGCGAAGATCGCGAGCTACACGGGCCTTCCGTTCGAGACGGCACCCAACAAGTTCGAGGCGCTGGCGTCGCACGACGCGCTGACCTTCGCGCACGGCGCGCTGAACTCGCTTGCGGCGGGCCTCTACAAGATAGCCTGCGACATCCGGCTCGCCGGTTCCGGCCCACGGTCCGGCATTGGCGAACTGCTGCTGCCCGAGAACGAGCCCGGCTCCTCGATTATGCCCGGCAAGGTCAACCCGACGCAGGTCGAGGCGGTGACCATGGTCTGTGCCCGCGTCATGGGCAACGAGACGACGATCGCCTTCGCCGCCAGCCAGGGCCAGTTCGAGCTCAACGTGATGAAGCCGGTCATCGCCTTTGCTTTTCTCGAGAGCGTGCGGCTCCTGGCGGATGCGGCCGACTCGTTTCGCGCCCATTGCATCGAGGGCCTCAAGGCCAACGAAGCCACGATCAAGCAGCTCCTCGAACGCTCGCTGATGCTGGTCACCGCGCTGGCGCCGAAGATCGGCTACGACAACGCGACCAAAGTCGCGAAGACCGCGCACAAGAACGGCACCACACTGCGCGAGGAGGCGCTGGCGCTGGGCTTCGTCACGGCCGACGAGTTCGATGCGCTCGTGCGTCCGGAGGCGATGATCGCGCCCGGCGAATGAGAACGCGGCGCGCGGCGCGCTGCAACCAAGCGGATGATCCTCGATTGGAGCGGACGTCATCTAGAGGAGATGTCCATGAATCAAAAGTATAATTCGCTCGGCGTCGCCGCGGCTGCGCTGATCGCGTCGACGCCGGCGGTCTTTGCCCAGCGGGCGGGAACGGGCGCGGCGGGGGCAGCCAATGCGGCGGCCGGTGTCGGCGGGGCAAGCGCGCCCGCCGGCTCCGCGGCAGGAGCGGCGGCGGCCGGCGCATCGGGGGTCGGTGCCGCGGGTGCCTCGTCCGGGTCCGGCGTGAGCGGGTCTGCTGGTGGCTTGGCCGGCAACGGCCTCTCGAACGGCCGAGCGCCCGGACCTCGTTGAGCCGTTGCGGTCGCGATCGTAGCCTTCGGTTCAGGCGGGACGAGGCACGAGCCTCTCCCGCTTTTTCAGCCTGCAAGCAAGCATTGCTGTCGGGACAGTTCGATTGGCCGGTGTCCATCTCCAGGCCAGCGGCAAGACGTAATTTGCCGTGCCGCGCAGGTGATCATGACCCGGGACCGGACGCGCCTTCGCCGTAACGGGACGACGCCGTAGCGGTAGGTCGCGTCGAAATCGACGTCATCCGTGGTTCGGCCTGGGCGGTGCCCCTTATCCCGCAACTGGTCACGGCACGACGCCGTTGATCGCGATCGTGAAAGCGCCCGATTGGCCGTGCTCGTCGTGCCTCGGTTCGCTCCACCGAGCGCGAGCGACGCGTTGGCAAGCGCCCCGCCGAAGGTCAAGCAGAAGGCTGTTGCCACGACCATGCCTGTCGTCACGAGGCGGCAAATCGGGTTAACGGTTCAATTTCACGGGCGCCCCATCCTCGCGCCAAATCCGTAATGGCGCCAATATTCCCGCGTTTCCGGCGAGCCTTCGCTTCGCGTCGATCATGATATCGGGATCAAAGCCGCGCTTCCGCTTGGCTTTGCGGCGCGGCTGATCCAAAAGGCGTCATGACCACCGAGCGCTACAGCGCGCGCGAGGCCGAACCCTATTGGCAGCGGGTTTGGGACGAGCGCGGCATTTTCCGCACCTCCGCCGGCCAGTCGCATCGGCCGAAGTACTACGTGCTCGAGATGTTCCCCTATCCGTCCGGGCGCATCCACATGGGGCACGTGCGCAACTACGCGATGGGCGACGTGGTGGCGCGCTACCGGCGAGCCCGCGGCTTCGACGTGCTGCATCCGATGGGTTGGGACGCCTTCGGCATGCCTGCCGAGAACGCGGCGCGGGACAACCGCTCCCATCCTGCCGCCTGGACCTACAAGAACATCGACACGATGCGGGCGCAGCTGAAAAGCATGGGTCTTTCGCTCGACTGGTCGCGCGAGATCGCGACCTGCGATCCGTCGTACTACAAGCACCAGCAGCGGCTGTTCCTCGACTTCCTCGCCGCGGGCCTGGTCGATCGCAAGCAGGCCAAGGTGAACTGGGACCCGGTCGATCATACCGTGCTCGCCAACGAGCAGGTGATCGACGGCCGCGGCTGGCGCTCGGGCGCGGTGGTCGAGCAGCGCGAGCTCACCCAGTGGTTCCTGCGCATCGGGCTTTTCGCGGAAGACCTGCTGGACGGCCTCGACGCGCTCGACCGCTGGCCGGAAAAGGTCAAGCTGATGCAGCGAAACTGGATCGGCCGGTCCGAGGGCCTGCTGGTGCGTTTCGCGCTCGTCCCGAACGCGCCGCGGGCGCACGATGTCGAGGCGCGCGAGATCGAGGTCTACACGACGCGGCCCGACACGCTGTTCGGCGCCAAGTTCCTCGCGATCGCGGCAGACCATCCGATCGCTCTGGCACTCGCCGAGCGCGACCCGGCGCTCGCCGGCTTCGTCGCCGAGTGCCGTGCCGTCGGCACCTCGGTCGCCGCGATCGAGACGGCCGAGAAGCGCGGCTACGACACCGGGCTCGCGGTCCGGCACCCGCTCGACAGCGCCTGGCGCCTGCCGGTCTACGTGGCGAACTTCGTGCTGATGGACTACGGCACGGGCGCCATCTTCGGCTGCCCCGCGCACGACCAGCGCGACCTCGATTTCGCTCGCGCCTACCATCTCGGCGTGACGCCGGTCGTGTGCCCGCCGGACAGCGACGCCGTCACGTTCGCGATTACCGACAAGGCCTTCGACGGCGAGGGTCGAATGATCAACTCGCGCTTCCTCGACGGCATGACGATCGCCGACGCCAAGGCCGAGGTCGCGAGCAGGCTGGAAGGGGAGACCCTCGCCGGTAGCCCGGTCGCGCGGCGGCAGGTCAATTTCCGGCTGCGCGACTGGGGCATCTCCCGCCAGCGCTACTGGGGCTGCCCGATCCCGATCGTCCATTGCGCCGCCTGCGGCGTGGTGCCGGTGCCGGTCGCCGACCTGCCGGTCGCGCTGCCGGACGACGTCACCTTCGACCAGCCCGGAAATCCGCTCGACCGCCACCCGACATGGCGCGACGTCGCCTGTCCGCGGTGCGGCGGACCGGCCCGGCGCGAGACGGACACGATGGATACGTTCGTCGATTCCTCGTGGTACTTCCTGCGCTTCACCGACCCGTGGAACGAGGACGCCCCGACCAGCCGCGACGCCGTCGCCCGCTGGATGCCCGTCGATCAGTACATCGGCGGCATCGAGCACGCGATCCTGCATCTGCTCTACGCGCGCTTCTTCACTCGCGCGATGGCGCGCGCGGGCCATGCGGGGCAGGGCAACAGCGTCGTGAGCGAGCCCTTCGCCGGCCTCTTCACGCAGGGCATGGTGAACCACGAGACCTACAAGGACGGTGCCGGAGCCTGGGTGGCACCGGCGGAGGTTCGGCTGGAAGGGGCCGGCGACGCTCGCCGCGCCTACAAGCTCGAGGATGGCAGCGAAGTGACGATCGGCTCGATCGAGAAGATGTCGAAGTCGAAGCGCAACGTGATCGACCCGGACGAGATCATCGAGTGCTACGGCGCGGACACCGCGCGCTGGTTCATGCTCTCCGATTCACCTCCCGAGCGGGACGTGATCTGGACGGAGGAGGGGGTGCACGCCCGGGCCCAGTTCGTGCAGCGGCTCTGGCGCCTCGTCCACGAGACCGCCGGCCTCGCCGCCCCGGTCGGCGCAACGGCGCCGGCGACGGTCGGCGCCGAGGCGGCCGCCATTCGCAAGGCGACGCACGATGCGCTGCTGCGCGTGCAGGAAGACATCGAGGCCCTCCACTTCAACAGTGCCGTCGCCCGCGTCTACACGCTCGCCAAGAAGCTGTCGGAGGCGGTCGGCGCGATCGAGACGCCGTCGGTCGACGCGGATCTCCGGTTCGCGTTCCGCGAGGCGGCCGACATCATGGTGCAGCTTTTCGCGCCCATGATGCCGCATCTCGCCGAGAGCTGCTGGCAGGCGCTCGGCCACGCCGACCTCGTCGCGGAACAGCCCTGGCCGATCGCCGATCCGAACCTGGTTAAGGAAGATGTGATAGTGCTGCCGATACAGGTGAACGGCAAGAAGCGAGCGGATTTGACGATCGGTGTCGATGCGGACAATGCGCAGATCGAGGCGGCGACCCTGGCGCTCGAAGCGGTGCGGCGCGCGCTCGACGGCAGGCCGGTGAAGAAGTTCGTCGTCGTGCCGAAGAGGATCGTGAATGTCGTCGTGGCCTAGGCTCTTGCGACCAAGGGTGGTGGCGCTCGGCGCGGCGCTGGCCCTCGGCGGCTGCCTGCAGCCGATGTACGGGCAATTCGCCGAGGGAGGCCCGGGACTGCAATCCGAGCTGCAGGCGATCGCCGTCGAGCCCGTTGCGGACCGCGTTGGGCATTACCTCGGCGACGATCTCATCTCCGCGCTCAACGGCACCGGCTCCCATCCGCCGGCACGCTACCGGTTGTTCGTCACGCTCAACGAATCGGTGCAGACACCGCTCATCGACACGGTCAGCGGCCGCGCCAGCGCCGCGACGGTGGTGATCAATGCCGATTACCGGCTGATGGCGATCGACACCGGCCTCCCGGTGACCAAGGGCACCGCCTTCGTCTTCAAGAGCTATGATCGCACCAGTCAGCGCTTCGCCAACATCCGGGCGGCGCGCGACGCGGAGATCCACGATGCCAAAGACCTGGCGGATCAGCTGCGCATCCGGCTCGCCTCGGCGCTCGCCGATCGTCAGCAGCCCTGAGGCAGGGGCCAGAAGCTCGTCACAGGACGCCGTCTTTGGACCGAGTGAGGGAAAAGGGCCGCGCCGGCAACGCTGCCCTTTTCTGATTATGGGGCGCTCCGCGGTCGGCGAAGAGCCCGGCTGCTCCGGCGCCGCGATCAGTAGCGGGCAACGACCGGGGCGGCGGCCGGGCTCTCGAACTTGTAGCTGAAGCCGACCTGGGCGCGGTTCTGCACGATATGGTGCTGGGCGGCGAGGATCCCGGCGGTGGACCCGACCAGCAGGTCGCTGTAATGGCCATAGTCGGTGTAGCGGTACTCGGCGCGGAGCGAGAAGGTTGTCGTCAGGGCGTATTCGACGCCGCCGCCCACGGTATAGCCGACCCGGCTGTGGGTTGTGTTGTCGGTTCCCAGGCCCGAGGCGTAGACGTTCTGGAACTCCGCCAGCGCGACACCGCCCGTGGCGTAGAACAGCGCGCGGCCGGCCGCGACGCCGACACGACCGCGGACCGAACCGCCGACGTCGCTGCGGAAACTCTCGCCGAGGATGCCGAAGGCCTGCGCCGAGCGATAATCCGAGCCGTCGATATCGCCTTCGATGCCGACCACGAGACCGCCGGCACCGAAGCCGCCGGCGAGGCCGCCGAGAATCGGGAGGCCCTGTGTCGAGAAGTTGTAGCCAACGTGACCGCCGCCGATGAGGCCGTTGGGCCGACCGACCTGGAGGCTGGCGGCGCCGAGCTGCGGGGCACCCGGAACGAAGAGGGTCTCGGAGTCGCGACCGAAGGCATCGCCGATCTGGGCGCCGATGTAGAAGCCGGTCCAGGAGAAGATCGGCGGCGGCGGCGGCGCGAACACCGGAGGAGCACGACGCGACGGCAGGTCCGCCGCGAAGGCCGTTCCGCTGATGGCGACAAGCGCCACCGAAGCAAGCAATACTTTCCTGGCCATGATTCCCCCCGAGTGCCAGTGATTATCAAGCCAGAAGACTACGGCACTTGACGATCGATTTCGACGGGAGATCGCGTTCGGCGTTGGCTTAGCGGTCAAGGCTGCTTTTTGGGCCACACTTGTCGTTCGGGCTATGCGATGCGTCGTGAACCACACGAGCCTCGCAACGCGAGACTGTAACGCAAGCGACGCCGCCACGGCCTTTTAGAGGTTCGCCTCATTCGGGCCGGCGTGGATGCAACAAGGAGAACCCCCTATGCGGAAGGATAAGCCTCGCCGCCGCGTCCCCACGCCTGCCGATTACGTGGTCGTGCTCGGCTCCGAGGGCAAGCGGCGCGACTTCCGCATCAGCGTCGGCTTGCGCGAGGGCTGGGACGAAGAGGGACGGGTGTTCGACGTCTCGGAAGCGGTCCGCACCGCCCGTGCCTGGATGTTGCGGCGCGTCGAGGCCGGCCTGCCGGCGCTCTCCGGTCTGTTCACGCGGGCCGAAGCAACCTACGCGTGGCCGCGCCCGGACGGCAGCGTCGGGTCCGATCGTGAGCCTGTCGCCGTGTTTACAGGCGAAGCGGTGCATGCCTACCTGGGCCATCTGCCGGACGCGGCCATCGAGAAAATGCTCAACGAACTGGCCGTGGAACTCGGCGCGGCGCTCGGACAGGAACGGATCTACGTCGCCTTCGCCGATCGCACCTGGATCCTCGACGCCGAGGCTCGCAGCGGCTGACATTGCGTCATCGTCACGCTCCCGGTCGGACATGATGTCGAGACAATAACGGCGTAGACCCATGCTCGGCCCCCTCGCGGAAATGGAATCATGGCAGGCTGGACACCTCAGGACATCCCGGACCAGACGGGCCGGACGATCGTTATCACCGGAGCCAACAGCGGCATCGGAGCCGCGGCGGCCGAGACCTTCGCGGTCAAGGGCGCGCATGTCATTCTGTCCGCTCGCAACGAGGCCGCCGCCGAGGCGACGCGCGCGGCGATTCTCCAACGCCATCCCGCCGCGACGGTCGTCACGTCTCGGCTCGATCTGGCCGACCTCGCCAGCGTGCGGGCTTTCGCCGAGCGGACGATCGCGGCGTTCCCTCGCATCGACGTCCTTTTGAACAATGCCGGCCTCGGCATGCAGCCCAAGCGCGACACGACCGCGGACGGCTTCGAGCGCCAGTTCGGGACCAACCATCTCGGGCATTTCGCGCTCACCGGCCTCTTGATGTCGTCGCTGCTGCGTGCCGCGGCACCGCGGGTCGTAGCGATCTCCAGCATCGCGCACCGCGGCGGACGCATCGCTTTCGACGATCTGCAGGGCGAGCGCGCCTATTCCGGCGGCAAAGCCTACAACCAGTCGAAGCTCGCCAACCTGATGTTCGCGCTCGAACTCGACCGGCGCGCTCAGGCGGCGCGATCGCGGCTCGTCAGCGTCGCGGCCCACCCCGGCGTATCGAGCACCGGCTTCATCGCCAACACGAGGATGCCGGCCTATCAGGCCGCCGTCGCCGGCGTCGCGATCCGCGTCATCGGCCAGGACGCGGAGCGCGGCTCGTGGCCCGGGCTCTACGCCGCGACCATGCCGGACGTGCGGGGCGGCCAATATTGGGGTCCCGACGGTCTCCTGGAGATCAGAGGCCGGCCGGTTCGGGCGCGGATCGCGCCCCGGGCCCGCGACCAAGCGACATGGAGCCAGCTTTGGGCGCAATCGGAGACGCTCACTGGCGTGGCCTACCCGCCGCTCGCCTGAGCGTCGGGGCGGACGCCTTCCGGTCGATCACGCCGCGCTCAACTGTGTCGTTCAGCGGGCCTTCCCGGCGCCTTGCAACGTGCTAGCACCCAACCAGACGGAGGTGAGGAATGAAGGACATAACGCGCATGACGTCGACGCTCTACGGCTCCGGCAGCCGGCGCTACACGGCCACCGCCCGTGCCTTTCACTGGATCACGGCGATCATCATCTTCGCCATCGTGCCGCTCGGCTGGATTTTCGCGGAGTTCAAGACGCCGGCAGGCAACAAGAGCGTCTTCGAGGCACCGATCCCCGGCTCGCCAGCCGATTATTCCGCCGTCCACAAGACGCTCGGCCTCCTGATCATCGCGATCGTCGTCGCTCGCATCGTCTTCCGGATCGCCAATCCGCCGCCGGCTCTTCCGGGTCGCATGGCCGAGTGGGAGAAGGTGATCGCCATTGCCTCGCACTGGTTGCTCTACGCGATCCTCATCGTCATGCCCGTGTCCGGCTACATCATGTCCTCTGGAGGCAAGTTCCCGATCAGCATCGTCGGCCTGTTCGACTTCCCCAAGCTGCCGGTCAGCAAGGACATGGCCGACATTGCGAAGACCATCCACCTGTACGCGCAGTTCGCGCTCTACGGGCTGGTGATCCTCCATGTGTTCGCTACCGCCTGGCACCTTGTAGTGAGGCGTGACGGCATTCTCGACCGCATGCTGCCGCGTCAAGCCAACGCGGACTAGCCGCATGGCACAGGCGAGCAGCCCGCGCTTCGTTCTTCCCGCCGGCGCCGAGGCGTCGCAGGAAGGCTCGGCGCCCAAGGTCGATTTCGGCCGGACCGCCGAAGACTACCGCCGTTACCGGATCGGTTTCCCGGCCAGGTTCTTCAAGCGCATCTTCGACGACGGCTGGGTCGCGCCGGAGGAGCGTGTGCTCGACCTCGGCACGGGCACCGGCACGATCGCGCGCGGCCTGGCCCTGCGGGGGTGCCACGCCACCGGCCTCGATTCCGAGCAGCATCTGCTCACCGAAGCGGCGCGCCTTGACCGCGAGGCCGCGACCGGAGTCACCTATGTCGAAGGTCGGGCCGAGGCCACGGGGCTTCCGGCGGCGAGCTTCGATGTCGTCACGGCCGGCCAGTGCTGGCACTGGTTCGATCGCCCGAAGACCGTTGCCGAAGTCGCGCGCGTGCTGGTGCGCGGCGGACGCGTGATCATCGCCCACTTCGACTGGCTGTCTCTGCGCGACAACGTCGTCGCGATGACCGAGGCGCTCGTCGCGAAGCACAATCCGGAATGGCATCTCGGCAATTCGTCGGGCGTCTACCCACCCTGGCTGGCCGACGTCGCCGAGGGCGGCTTCAATGCTCTCGAGACCTTTTCCTTCGACCTCGACATCTCCTACTCGCACGAGGCTTGGCGCGGGCGGATTCGTGCCTCGGCGGGCGTTGGGGCCTCGCTCACCACGGAGGCCGTAGCCCGCTTCGACGCCGAGCTCGCCGCCGCCCTGGAGACCGGTTGGCCGACGCAGCCGCTGTGGGTTCCCCATCGGGTCTGGGCGCTCAAGGCTGTCTGGCCCGGCTGAGCTGTTGCCCGTTTGCGACGGACATCGCGAAGTCTGCGCCCATCAACCTTAAGTCTCCTTTCACATTTACGACGGAGCTATGGCGTGCAAGTCATGCCTCGGTTGCCATTTCACGTTATTTGCCGCCGAGGGACTCATGCGTACCGCTTTAGCGCTTTCGACTGTGTTCGTGTTTAGCCTTGCGCCTCATGCGATGGCGACCGCGTCGGTGGCGATCGACCTCTCGCACCAGCGGATGCACGTCGACTCGTCTTCGGGCAGCTACGACTGGCCGATTTCGAGCGCGCGATCCGGCTTCTACACGCCGGGCGGCAGCTTCGCGCCTACGCACCTCGAATTGATGCACTATTCCCACAAATACCACATGTCGCCGATGCCTTACGCGATCTTCTTCCGCGGCGGCTACGCGATTCACGGAACCTATTCCAAAAGCTCGCTAGGGCATCCCGCCTCCCACGGCTGCGTCCGGCTCTCGCCGGGCCATGCCGCGGCGCTGTACTCCATGGTGAAGGCCGAGGGCGCCCGCATTTCGATCAGCGGCACGCCGCCGTCGTCGCGTCCGTTCTACGCCCGGTCGGAACGCCGGTCCTACGCCTATGCCGGAGCGGAGCCGGCCCGCTATCGCGCACGGGCGAAGCAGCGGAGTTACGGCTACGGCGGCGCGCCGACCTATTCGGACGACTCGTTCTTCCCCGACAGCTATAGTCCGTCGAGCTATCGCGCGCCCACCGACGAATTCTAGTAGGGTCTCCACGACCGCTGGTACGGCCGTCGAGCCGTTGCAGATGGTTCGATGCCAACCAGGGTCAACGGCATGCGAGAAACAATGATCATCAAGACGGCCCTAGTTCTCGCCGTGGCCGCCGCCCTGCCGGCGACCGCAGCCGACCTCGGCGCCGACGCGCCGTCTTGGCCAGCCTACGACCATCAAGCGCGATCCGACAGGAACGCGGACGCCGACGCGCTCGCGCTCCTTTCGCCTCTGTCGCGACGTTCGACGGCCAACCAAAATTACGGCGACGCGGCTTACGCGAGGACGCGCGCCTATCGCTGGCCGCCGCGCTCGTCCGGTTACGGCGAGGCGACGGACGCAGGCTATCAGTCCACGCCCGAGCGCCCGTTCGGCTTCCGCCCGGGCTTCACCTATGGGCCGGCTTATCTCTCGGCACCGCAAATCTTCGGCGGGTCGCGTCTCGAACAGCCACCTTTATTGCCATTCTCCGGCGAATGAACAAGTCTTCGTGATCGCGATTGTGGCTCGATAGCGACGCTCACCGTCCAAATCGAGGGCCGAACCGCTCTTTAATTTACGATTAACCAAGCTTGTGAGAGGAAGGCCTACTACTTTTCGACAATTCGATCCTTGAGGGTTCATGCGCTGCACAATGCTCGGTACGGCACTTCTCATGGCGATCGCGGCCACGCCGGCCTTGGCCGCAGACGTCACGATCGATCTGTCGACGCAGCGCATGCACGTCCAGTCGGCGCAGGGCTCCTACGACTGGCCGGTCTCGACCGCGCGGGCCGGCTACGTCACGCCGACCGGCAGCTTCCGCCCCGAACGGATGATGGAGACCTACAACTCCAAGAAGTACGATAACGCACCGATGCCGCACGCGATCTTCTTCTACTACGGCTTCGCCATCCACGGCACCAACGAGGTTCGTCATCTCGGTCACCCGGCCTCGCATGGTTGCGTGCGCCTCGCGCCCGCCAATGCAACGAAGCTCTACAATCTCGTGAGAGCGGAAGGCGGCACGATCACCATCACCGGCACGCCGCCCGGGCAGACCGGCTACGCTGCGGTCGCGCAAGCCGAGCCGGGCAAAGGCGGAGGATTGTTCTCGTGGCTTGGCTTCTGACGGTGATGCGCGGCGGCACCTCGATCTCGACACTGCTGGGCGCCGCGGCTTTGGTGGCGCTCTCAACCGCCGCGTGCCCGGCCGCCGACCTGCGCGGCTACTCCCCTTTCCCGATCCCGCCGGCCGACGGCGTCCCGTGCGGAACTCCGGAGGCCAAAGCTTTCGACAGCGTGTGGCTTGGTCATTTCAGCGGCGGTTACTCGCATTACATCGGGGTCGGCGGCCCGATCGTGCTCGACTGGCGTGACGAGAAGCTGTGCTTCCCGAGCCAGCGCACCTGCAACCGCTACATGGCCGAAATGCGTCGCGACTTTCATCGCCCAGAAGGATATTTCACCTGCCTTCCGATCCGCTGAGCGTATGTTCGATCTCCTGAAGGCGTTCATCGCCGACACGACCAGCCGCCCCGACGGGCCGGTCGAGTACGCCGAGAACGACTTTCGCCTGGCTGCCGTGGCGCTCCTGGTCCATGTCGCCAACGTCGACGGACGGATCGATGCGCAGGAGCGCTCGCGTCTGCGCCAGATCATCGAGGAGCGTTTCGCGCTCGACGCGGCGGCGACGACGCGCCTCATCGCAAGAGCCGAGGAGAGCGATCGCGAAGCCGTCGACTTCTTCCACTTCACCAATGTCCTGAAGCGCACGCTCGACGACGACGGGCGGCACAGGGTCATCGAGATGATGTGGGACATCGCCTTCGCGGACGGTGAGGTGACGGAGTTCGAGGAGAATGTCGTTTGGCGGATCGCCTCGCTGCTCGGCGTGTCGAACCGCGATCGCGTGATGCTGCGCCGGAAAGCCTCCGAGGAGCCTCATCCGAAGAGCGAGGCAGGACCATGGTCGGGCTCCTTGCGGCCGGACAGCAAGCCGGATTAGGCAGACGCGGACGAGGCGACTGGAGCGACTCTGTCGAGAGTGTGACATGGGATCGTGCGCGATGACGGTCTTGCACGATCATTTAATGGAGCCGAAGAAGACTTTCCGGCGTTGCGACCGTTATCGTTTTGGGGCTGAGCCGGTTTCAGCTCCAATTGACCGGAGAGGAATTTTCATGAGCCCAACGGAGCAAAGCGGAACCCGCGGCAAATCGTGGGGTCCGCACAACACGGTGAGGGTTGTCGACCCCTCGCCGGTCAATTGGTTGAGCTTGACTTGGAACACGATGGAAGAGCCCAACCGCGTCGATCACGCCGGCATCGGACAAGGTTCGCTTGCCACGACCTTCAACTGGGTCGACGACGAGACGCTCGAGATGGGCATTCGTCATGCCGTCTATCAGGACGGCGAGATCTACAACGCGCCCATGTTCAAGCTCGGTTTCGACAAGGTGCAGGAATGGGACAACCCGCATCCGCCGGGCGCCTTCCTCAATTTCGCGAAGGACGTGACCTGCGAGGTCGTCGACGACTACAAGATCCGGATGAGATTTCCCGGTGGCGACTCGGCTGCGATCATGAAGCTTCGCGGCATGCATCTGCCGTCGACCCGGTTCTGGAAGGAGTGGGGCTTCATCGACCCGAAGACGGGGTCGGCCGAAGGTCATTGGTGAGTCATCGACGCGCCCGGTCCGTGGGGGACTGGCCCGTTCGAACTCGTCGAAGGCACTTCGACCATCACCGAGCGTGACGACGAAGTGATCATGGTTCCGAACGAGACCTATTGGAATCCCGATCGCAAGCCAACGGTCCGCATCATCTACGACAACAAGATCTCCAAGGTCGACGCGATCAAGTCGGTGGCGGACGGCGAAGGCATAGACGTCGTGTTCGACGTCACGCCCGATGAGGCGCATGCCTTCAAATCGGACAAGGGCAAGATCCAGACAAAGAAGGCGAAGACCATCCTCGCCGGCGTGTTCAACGAGAGCAAGCCCAACTCGCCGTGGACGAACCTCGACGTGCGTAAGGCGGCCAACATGGCCATCGATCGCCAGGCGATCGTCGATAAAGCCGTCTGGGGCATGGGAACCGTGATCCCCGCCTTCATCGAGCCCGGCCGCTACGGATCGGACGGGAGCATGAGACCGATCGGCCTCGACATCGAGAAAGCCGCGAAGGTCTTCGAGCAGCACGGCATGAAGGGCAAGGAGATCGTCATTGTGGCGTCGCCGAGCCACCAGAGGGTCGCCGACGAGATCGGCTCCGAACTCGGCAAGGCCGGTCTCGCGTGCAAGACGGTCGTGACGAAAGACGATCCGCCGGACGGCTGGGACATTAAGCTCGAATGGTACTTCGACTGGTCGCCCCAGTACCCGGTCGGCGTGGTCCACCGCGAGTTCTTCGGCAAGAGTGGCATCCTGCGCCAGGCGCCCGAAGATCCGAAGTTCGACGCGCTCTACGAGAAGCTGCTGCACACGACCAAGCAGCCTGCTCAGGAGGAGGTCGTCAAGGAGACGGAACGCTACATCCAGGATCAGGCTAAGTGCCTGTTCCTCTTTGCTCCCTACCGGCTCTTCGCGGTCGCGAACCGGATCGAGTTCGTCGCTTACGACACCTGCATGTCGGAATTGGCGGAGACCAAGATCAAAGCCTAGTCCCAATCGATCGATCAGGGCCGGTCGGCACGAGCGGGCCGGCCTTTTCGTCGACAGCCGCAGGGAACCGGCTCGAGGGCGTATGCTGCTGGCGGATGTAGCTTATGATGGAAGCGGAGAGTTCCTGGATCTCGCGGAGCTTGAGGCTTTTCGGATCGATCAGCCCACGTCCGGCAAGGCTCTGAATTCGCACGGACGTCAGGTCGTTCGCGACGCGAGTCGTGTCGCGCGAGGCGATCGCTCTCGAAAGATCGGGCGCTTTGCGAAGCTCGGGCAGCCCGGCAAACCAGTTCGGACTACCGTCCTCCGCCGTTCGATTCATTGCTGCAACTCCTTTGACCGCCTTGCCGGACGGCGACAATGGCTGACAAGACCATACAGGGCTCAAGCTTGCATCCCCTATTTGGGTGGGCGCGGGCGCAATAATGACATTTGACAGAAGTCGCAGATGGTGTGCTGTTTTGACAACATTTCAATCCTGTTGCGGTATTCACTCGAAGTGACGGATCGTTCCTCCTTGTTCTTCGATCAAGCGCCGTGATCGTCGCGACTGCGGGCCATATCGATCACGGCAAGACCTCGCTCATCAAAGCCCTGACAGGCATCGATGCCGACCGGCTGCCCGAGGAGAAACGGCGCGGCATAACCGTCGACCTCGGCTTCGCCTACAAACGCGCCGCCAGTGGCCTGTCGCTCGGCTTCGTCGATGTGCCCGGTCACGAGAAGCTGGTTCGGACCATGCTAGCCGGCGCGACGGGTGTCGACTTCGTGATCCTGGTGATCGCGGCGGATGACGGGGTCATGCCGCAGACGCGCGAGCACCTTGCGATCCTCGACTTGCTGGGCCTCAGTCGCGGCATCGTGGCCGTCACGAAAAGCGACAGGGTCGACGACGGTCGCCTGCGGGCCACGATCGGGGAGGCGCGCGCGCTCATCAGGGGTTCTGGTCTGAACGAAGCTATCGTCCTCCCGGTGTCCGCGCACCGCGGGGATGGCCTCGATGCCCTGGCCGACCGACTCGAGGAAGCCGCCGCGGCAATCGAGCGACGCGAGGACGGCGGGCGCTTCCGGCTCGCGATCGACCGTGCCTTCACCATGGCCGGCAGCGGCCTCGTCGTGACCGGTACTGTCCATGCCGGCAGCGTCGGGCCGGGTGATCGTCTGCATCTATCGCCGCTCGGCCGCGAGGTGAGAGTGCGCGGCCTGCGGGTCCAGAACGAGGCCGCGGAGAGAGGCAGCGCCGGCCAGCGATGCGCGCTCAACATTACCGGTCCGCGAACGGAGAAGGCGGACATCCAGCGCGGCGCGTGGATCGTGGCGCCGGAGATCGCTATCCCGACATCCCGCGCCGACGTGCGCCTGCGCATGCTGCCATCCGAGACAAAGGCCCTGCGCCATTGGACACCGGTGCATATCCACATCGGCTCCGCCGACATCTCGGGCCGGATCGCCTTGCTCGAGGGCGCCGTGCTCCAGCCAGGGGAAAGCGCGCTCGGGCAGATCGTGCTCGACGCGCCCACCTGTGCACACTACGGAGACCGCTTCGTGGTGCGCGACCAGTCCGCGCAACGCACGATCGGCGGCGGCGTGGTGATCGATTCCCGACCGCCGCTGCGCAATGCCCGCAAGCCGGAGCGGCTGGCTTTTCTCAGAGCCTTCGACCAGGTCGACGAACGGTCTGCGCTCGCTGCCCTTATCGAAGCGGCGCCCAATGGAGTCGACCTCGACCATTTCGCGCTCGTCCGCAATCTCGAGCCTTCGCGCCTCGAACCTTTGTTGACGACCCCCGACGTTGTTGAGGTCGCGCTGCCCACGTCGCGTCTGCTGTTTGCCCGCTCACGCTGGATGGACCTTCGCGGCGAGGTCGTCGCCGCACTGGAGGCCTATCAGAGCGACAACCGCGAGAGCTTCGGCGCGACGCAGGTCGAAATCCTGCGGACATCGGCACCAATGCGGCGCGCCGCGATGGCCGCCGCGCTCGATGCGATGATCGCGGAAAAGGCCGTCCTCCGCTTCGGTCAGCTCATCCATCTTCCCGGCTACTGCGTCGAGCTGTCGCTTGAGGAGGAAAATCTCCGGCACGAGATAGCGCAGGCGCTCGGGCAATGCGGACTCGATCCGCCGCGTCTTTCCACCATTGCCGAGATGCTTCGCTTGACAGAGGGCGAGATCAAGCCGCTGCTCGAGAAACTGAGCCGCATGGGCGAACTCACCCGCGTGTCGAAAGCCTATTTCCTCCTGCCGGAGATCGTCGCCCGTTTGGCCCATGAGGTGCGCGATTGCGTGCGGGCGCGCCCGGAGGCGATCGTGACCGTAGGGCAATTTCGTGAAGCGACCGGTGTCAGCCGCCACGCGACGATGCCGATCCTCGAATTCTTCGATCGCATCGGCTTCACGCGACGCCATCAAGACGGCAGAAGGGTGAGGGTCGAACACGAAACGATCTTCACCGATGTCGATGGCGGTGCGGCACGCGCGCGGCAACCGCTATGAACGCTTGCTAAAGAACTTCAGCTCCGCTTTGCTGGGAAAGGCCTTTGAAGGCGGGTCTTGGAGGAGATACGCTCCCCGGTGGGACGTCCGGACTTCAAATCCGGGAGGGGCTGCTAGGCAGTCTTTGGTGGGTTCGACTCCCACTCTCTTTCGCCACGCGATCCGCTCGTCCCGAGATCCGCATCGTTGAACGCGAGGCGCAATGGTTGCCAAGCCGGCCCGGTCCATTGCGGGCGACGAGAGCGTCGTTCCACTGCCGTCCAGACCTGCGGATGGCGGCAGGAGCCGATTGCCTTCGGTGGATCGCCTGCTGTCCTCTCGAGACGCGAAGGCGCTCGTCGCGCGCTACGGCCGCCACGCGACGCTCGATGCCGTCCGCGACAGCCTCGCGCGCGCGCGCGACACTTTGAAGGCCGGCGACGAGGCGCCGAATGTCGAGGCATTGCTGTGTCACGCCGCGCGGAGCCTCGACGCGCTCTTCAGCCCATCGCTGCGCCCCGTCTTCAATCTCACCGGCACGGTCCTCCATACCAATCTCGGCCGCGCGCTCCTCCCGCAGGAGGCGGCGAACGCGGTGGCCCGCGTCCTGACCCGGGCCTCGAACCTGGAGTTCGACATCGCCGGCGGCAGGCGTGGCGAGCGCGACGATCACGTCGAGCACCTGATTTGCCGCCTCACCGGTGCGGAAGCGGCTACGATCGTCAACAACAACGCCGCGGCCGTTCTGCTCGTGCTGTCCGCGCTCGCGTCGAAGAAGGAGGTGCTCGTCTCGCGCGGCGAACTGGTTGAGATCGGCGGCGCCTTCCGGGTTCCGGACGTGATGGCTCGCGCCGGCTGCAAGCTGAAAGAGGTCGGCACCACGAACCGCACACACCTGCGCGACTATGCCGACAACATCGGGCCGCGGACCATCGCGGCGATGAAGGTCCACCAGTCGAACTACGAGATCAAGGGCTTCACGGCGGAGGTCGCGGACGCCGACTTGGCCGCACTGTGCCGCGAGAAGGGCATCCTCATGCTCGACGATCTCGGCAGCGGCAACCTCATCGATTTCGCGGCCTTCGGCTTGCCGCGCGAGCCCACCGTCATGGAGGCGGTCAAGCACGCCGACATCGTCACCTTCAGCGGCGACAAGCTGCTCGGCGGCGTCCAATGCGGCATCATCGCAGGGAGAAAGGAACTCGTCGCCAAAATTCGTAAGTACCCGCTTAAACGCGCGCTCCGCGTCGACAAGATGACCTTTGCCGCGATGGAAGCCATCTTGCGGCTGTATCTCGATCCCGATCGACTCAAGGTGCGCCTGCCCACGCTGAGGCATCTCACGCGGGCGCGGGCCGACATCCGTGCTCAGGCTGAACGCATCGCGCCTCTCGTCACCCAGACCCTTGGCGACGAAGCCGTGGTCACAGTGGTAGACTGCTCCAGCCAGATCGGCAGCGGTGCGCTCCCGGTCGAGACGCTGCCGTCAGCCGGCATCGCCTTGTCGCCGCCAGCCTCCTGTCGACACGAGGGACGCTGGCTGAAGGCAATGGCTGAACGATTCCGAGCGCTCCCCGTGCCAGTCGTTGGCCGAACGACCAATGGATTGTTTTTGCTGGATCTACGCACTCTGGATGAGGAGAAGCTGCTGCGCGACCAAATCGCTTCTTTGCATTGAAGATGTGGGATAAGCGGGAAGGTGCCGGGCATTCGGGCCGACCGGACCGAGTGGATGCGGATCGCACCTTTGGTGAACACCATGGACATCGTCAGCGAGGATCTCGAGTTCTCTGAAGACCCGCTCTGCCTCGAAAATCAGCTCTGCTTCTCGCTCTATGCCGCAGCGCATGCGATCAAGAAGGCATATCGGCCTCTTCTTGAGGGCATCGGTCTCACCTACCCCCAGTACCTGATCCTGATCGTGCTGTGGCAGACCGACAAGCTGAACGTTTCGGAGATCGGCCGTCGCCTTACGCTGGACTCCGGAACGCTTACGCCCGTTCTCAAGCGGCTGGAGGTCGTGGGTTTCGTCAAGCGCACGCGTCGCCAGCATGACGAACGCGAGGTCGAGGTGGCTTTGACGTCAGAGGGACGTGGGTTGCGCGACAAGGCCCTGAGCGTGCGTTGCGAAATCGTGCGGCAGCTGCACATGTCGAACGAGGCGATCGCGTCGCTGCGCACCGATCTCAATTCCCTGGTCCAGACGCTGGCCGTCGATCAGGCCGTCTCCGACGCCTGAAGCGGGCGGCGATCGGCCAACCGGAGCGGCTTCGTCTCGAGACGAAGCCGCCGCCGCACCGCGCGCGAGGTGGCATCGATCGCGACGGACAGGCCGCCCGTCGCGACGAGCACGATCATCGCCTGGTCGAATTTGCGCTCGTAGAAGTCGGCGCTGACGTAGAAGCCCAGCGTGTGCACGCCGAGAACGCCGACGATCGCGCTTTCCCGCACAATGATTTCGTAGCGATAGAGCACCAGGGCGATGAACTGCCCGTAGAGCCGCGGCATGGTCTCGTAAACGTAAAGGTCGAGGCGTCGCGGCGCGTCGCGGCGGTAGTTCAGCTCGTCCGCATGGCGCCCCATCAGATAGCCGATGATGCCGCCGTTATGCAGGCCGAGCGCGAGCACGGCCGGCAGCATCGAGGGGCCGAGCAGCTGCAACAGGATGTAGGCGAGCACGAACTCCGGCGTGCCCCGCAGAAGGATCAGGAACGCGCGCCCGGCCACCCGGCCGATGGGACCGCTGAAGGTCTGGCTGATGCTCGGGAACACGATCAACGACATCGCGGCCGCCAGCGTCGCGGCGAGTTGCGAGAGCACGAGGGTCGCGAACAACCCTGGACCGACCTGTTCCGTCGCGATCCGCCACAGCCAGCCGACGATTGAGCCATCGCCGCCGCGCAGCGGCAGCGGGATCGTCCGCTCGCCGAACCGCATCAGGCGCATGCCCACCGGATCGCCGGTCAGCCTATCGACGAGCGTGAGGAGCGCGGCGACGCTGCCGGTGACGAGGAACGGCAGCGTCCAAGGCCTGGCCCAAAGGCCACGCGTCGCGATCAACGCGTAAAAAGCGAGGATCAGCGCCGCAGTCTGGGGATAATCGCCATCGTTAAAGTACCCCTCCAGCGAGTAGCCGATCGTCGGGACGCCGATGAAGCCAAGAATGAGCGTCGAACGCATTCCGCACTCGAGACGATAGAGCAGGTACGAGCGGAACGCCGGCGAGAGGATCGGCGCGCGCGCGTAGAGGAAACGCGATAGGATCGAGCTGTTATGAGGCAGCGCTCGCTCGGCCGCGAGATCAGCCTCCTCCATGATCTCCGCGTAAACCTTGGCGAAGATGCCGGCATAGGGAATCGCCAGCGCGAGCACGCCGGTCATCGCCGAGATCCCGGTGATCTGCAGCAGCAGCAAGGCCCAAAACAGCTCATGGATCGAGCGCATAAAGGCTGCCGCCCATCGCACCGCCCGCGAGCTCGCGTAGGCCAGCGAGAGCAGGAGGCCGACCGTCGCGCCGAGTCCGACGCCGGTCACCGCGAAAGCGACCGTGAGGACGACCGCCTTGGCGCTGACCGCGGCGATGTCAGGCCGCGCGAAGCCTTCCGCGAAGCGCCGCAGATCGTCCCAGGGATGCAGCGCGGTGATCTGCAGGTCCGCGCCGAGCGCGCCGAGCGCCGCCAGGCCAACGAACACCCAGCTCACCGCGCCGTAGCCGAAGATCGGGCGCGCGGACCGCCGCCAGGCCGCGCCGATCACCCAGCTTAGCACTGGTAGAGGGCGACGAGCTCGGCCTCACGCAGGCTGTTCGCGGGCGCGTCGAGAACGATGCCGCCGTCCTTCAAGACGACGATGCGGGTGGCGTGCTCCAGCGCGAGTGCGACGTCGTGCAAGACGAGGATGCTGGTTGTGTGGGACGAATGGATGGTGTGGAGCACCCGGCTACCCTGACGGCGGTCGAGCGCGGAGACCGGCTCGTCGCCGAGCACGATGGGCCGCCCGTTGTAGAGCGCCCGCGCAACGGAGGCGCGCTGAGCCTGCCCGCCCGACAGCGAGCCGGCCTTTTGGCGCAAGGCGGCGGCGAGATCGACGCTGGCGAGGACGGCCTCCACATCCGCCAGGGCGGCTTTGGCCGGCCAGATCAGCTCGCGGATGTTCCGCAGGCTGGAGTACCGGTCGAGCCTCCCGGCGTAGACGTTGTGGAAGGTCGAGAGCTGCGGCACCAACGACGCCGTCTGCGGGATCAAGGCTGCATCAGGGGCGAGCCGGTCATAGAGGGCGCCGAGCAGCGTGGACTTGCCGGAGCCGGAACGTCCGAGTAAAGCGACGCGCTCGCCGGCAGCGATGGTGAGATCGATGCCGGCAAGGACCGGACGCCCGGCGTAGCCGATGCTCTCGCCGCTGAGGGCGACGAGCAGCCGAGGAGCGGGGGGAAGACCCGCGGTCAGTTGTTCAGGAGGCCGGCTTCCTTCGCGACCTCCTCGACCGGCTTATATTCGGCGTTGTCGGCGGCGATGAACTTCGTGCGCCCGAACGGCTCGAGAATTTTCGGGTCGTCGATGGCGAGCAGCTCGCCCTTGAGCTTGTCGGTGAAACCCCGGCCGAACTTGGCGTCGACGTCGCCGCGCACCGTCCAGTTGTAGTCCGGGAACGGCGGCGTCTGCCAGATCACGCTGACCTTGCCGTCGTCGATGTGCCCGGCTTTCTTTTCGGCGTCGTAGACCGAATAGTCGACCGCGCCGACCTGGTAGGCGCCGGATTGCACGAGCTGGATGGTACGGGTGTGGTCGCCCGAGAAGCCGACCTTCGAGAACACCTGATTGGGCGATTTGCCGAAGGTCTTGCGGATGTAATATTCCGGCATGACGCGGCCTGACGTGGACGAGCGCGAGCCGAAGCTGAAGGTCTTGCCGGCGATGCCCTTGTCGAGCGTGTCGCTCGATTTCAGCCCTGTCGCGGCGTTGGCGATGATGTAGCTCTTGAAGGCGGTGTCTTCCTCGCCTTGCGCGATGGCCTTCGAGCCGGGCACCGCGGCGCGCGCCTGCACGCCGGTGAAGCCGCCGAACCAGGCGAGCTGGACCTCGTTGTTCTCGAACGCGGTCACGGCCGCCGGATAGGACTTCACCCCGACGTACTTGACCGGAACGCCGAGTTTCTTCGAGAGGTAGTCGGCCACAAGCTTGAAGCGCTCGGAGAGGCGCGTCTCGTCCTGGTTTGGGATGCCTGTGAAGACGAGCGTCGGCTTGTCCTCTGCGCGAGCGGCTCTCGAGACCAACGGTGATGACGCGATCAGCGTGACGATAAAGCCCAGGGCGGCGCGTCTCACAAGTCTACTCCGGGGGTAATTTTCGTGCGCGAGTCGACCAGCGAAGGAACTACCTGCCGGCCAGCCCGCCTTCCAACGCAAGCGGCATGCTATTTAGCACAAGCTTTTTGGTAAGGCGAAGTGTCGGCGCGACCGTTGCCCCGGGGGATCAGGCATGAACATTCGTCCAATACGCCTCACCGAGATGGCGCATGGCGGCGGCTGCGGCTGCAAGCTGGCGCCTGCCGTGCTCCAGGATATCTTGAAGAAGATGCCGTTACCCCTGCCCTGCGCCGATCTCATGGTCGGAACCGAAACGTCCGACGATGCCGCCGTCTACCGGCTCAACGACACCCAGGCGATTATCGCAACCACCGACTTCTTCACGCCGATCGTCGATGACCCCTATGTCTTCGGCCGCATCGCCGCGACCAACGCTTTGTCCGACGTCTACGCGATGGGCGGCAAGCCGCTCTTTGCCTTGGCGCTCGTCGGCATGCCGATCGCCACGATCCCGATCGAGGCGGCACAGAATATCCTCGCCGGCGGTGCCTCCATCTGCGCGGAGGCCGGCATCCCCGTGGTCGGCGGCCACTCGATCGACACGCCGGAGCCGATCTACGGGCTGGTTGCGATCGGCCTGGTCCACCCCGCCAAGGTCCTGAAGAACTCGCAGGCACGGGCCGGCGACGCGCTGATCCTCACGAAAGCGCTCGGCGTCGGCATCTTCTCGGCCGCGATGAAGAAGGGCGAACTCGACGAGGCCGGATATCGCGAGATGGTCGCCTCCACCACGAAGCTGAACACGATCGGCATCGAATTCGCCGACCTGCCCGACGTCCACGCGGTCACGGACGTCACCGGCTTCGGGCTGCTTGGCCATTGTCTAGAGATGTGCCGTGGAGCCGGTCTCGCCGCCGCGCTCAATCCCGCCGCCATACCGCTGCTGCCGGGAGCGCAGGCGCTGGCGGAGGCCGGCTATGCGACGGGCGCAGCCGCGCGAAACTTGTCGAGCTATGGCGACGAGGTCGCCTTGCCGGCCGCGATGCCGGACTGGCAGCGCGGGCTGTTCTGCGACCCGCAGACAAGCGGCGGGCTCTTGGTCTCCGTCTCCGCCGACCGAGCCGAGGACATTGTCCAGCGCTGTGTTGCAGCCGGCTTTCGCCAGACCGCGATCATCGGCACAATAAGGGCCGGCGAACCTCGCGTAACGGTCGGCTGATCGAATGCGGGACCGCCGAGGCGGCTTGCGTCGCAATTGATCGCTTGGACCGGTTGACGAGAGGTGATTAGCTCGCCGCCTGCCGCCTAGAGCTTGCGAAGCTCGACGTCCTCGATGCGGTGGTTGGAGCCCTTGGTGAGGATGAGGTTAGCGCGCTCGCGGGTCGACAGGACATTCTCGTGCAGGTTCGCGAGGTTGATGTCGTACCAGATTTGGCGTGCCCTTGCCCGGGCCGCTTGGTCGTCGAGGTCGGCGTATTTGCGGAAGTAGGAACGCGGATCGCGGAACGACGTCTGCCTCAAGCGCATGAACCGATCGACATACCACCGCTCGAGGTCGTCCTCGTTGGCATCGAGGTAGATCGAGAAGTCGAAGAAGTCCGAGACGAAGGCGGAGGCGCGGCTGTCCTTCGGCCGCCGTCCCGGAAGCAGGACGTTGAGCCCCTCGACGATTAGGATGTCCGGCCTGTCGACCACGACCGTCTCGCCGGGAACGATATCGTAGCTGAGGTGCGAGTACACCGGCGCCTCGACGGCACGTCGGCCGGCTTTCACGTCGGAGATGAAATGCAGCAGCGCGACGCCGTCATAGCTTTCCGGGAAACCCTTTTTGCTCATCAGGTCTTCGCGCTCGAGGATCGCGTTCGGGAACAGGAAGCCGTCTGTCGTGACGAGTTCGACGCGAGGCGTATTGGGCCAGCGCGCCAGCAACGCCTGCATAATGCGCGACAGGGTCGACTTGCCGGCGGCGACCGAGCCGGCCACGCCGATGATGTAGGGGACCTTGCCGTCTTCCGCGCCGAGGAAGCGCTGCGTCGCCTTGAACAGTCCTTGCGTTGCGGCGACGTAGAGCGCGAGCAAGCGCGAGAGCGGCAGGTAGATGGCGATCACCTCGTCGAGCGTGATCGGCTCGTTGATCGACTGGAGCCGGGCGAGGTCGTCGATCGTCAGGGTAAGCGGGGTATCCGCGCGCAGCGCCGCCCATTGGTCGCGCGTGAAGCGATGGTAGGGCGAGAAGGCCGGGAACGTTCGAGCGGGGCGATCATCCATTTTGACCTCGGTGCGGGCGCGAGCGTCGAAGCCTGCTTAAAGTCTTCATATTTCATGATGTTATATACAAAGTCTGTATGTGTCGCCTTTTAGCGGGAGGGCCTTCCCGCTTTCTCCTCGTGCCCGGACACTGCCGTGCGGCGCCCGAGCTCGCCGACAACGTCGGCGAGCGGGATCTCGAACGTCTGCAGCAGGACGAGCAAGTGATAGAGCACGTCGGCGCTTTCGGCGACGATCGCCGGCCGCTCCCGCTCCAATACGGCGACGATCAACTCGACCGCCTCCTCGCCGAACTTCTTCGCCACACGTGACGGTCCCTCGTCCAGAAGCGACTTCGTGTACGAATTGGCTGCGTCTGACGCGGTGCGGGATTGGATGATCGCGGTGAGCTCGTCGAGCGTAAAGGCGCTCATGCGAACGCCTCTCTCGCAGCGGACGCGTCGTCCAAGCGCATTGGCAGCCCCGCCGCCGCCATCCGATGTTTGGCCTCGCCAATGGTGAACTCGCCGAAATGGAAGATCGAGGCCGCGAGCACGGCGGATGCGCCGCCGTCGCGTACGCCCTCGACGAGATGGTCCAGCGTGCCGACCCCGCCCGACGCGATGACCGGCACCGCGACCGCATTCGAGACCGCCCGTGTCAGCGCGATGTCGAAGCCGGCTTTGGTGCCGTCGCGATCCATCGACGTCAGTAGGATCTCGCCTGCACCGAGCGCGGCGACCTCCTCGGCATATGTCACCGCGTCGAGCCCGGTCGGCTTGCGGCCGCCATGGGTGAAGATCTCCCAACGACCGGGCACGGTCTGCTTGGCGTCGATCGCCACCACGATGCACTGGCTGCCGAACTTCTCGGCCGCACGCCGTACGAAGTCGCGGTCGTGCACGGCGGCGGTCATGATCGAAACCTTGTCGGCGCCGGCAAGCAACAGCGCCCGGATGTCCGCTTCGGTGCGGACGCCCCCGCCGACCGTAAGCGGCATGAAGCAGGCCTCCGCCGTGCGCCGCACCACATCAAGGAGGGTGCCGCGTGCTTCGTGGCTCGCGGTGATGTCGAGGAAGCAGAGTTCGTCCGCGCCGGCAGCGTCGTAGGCGACCGCCGCCTCGACCGGATCGCCGGCGTCGCGCAGATCGACGAAGTTAACGCCCTTGACGACGCGGCCGTCCTTGACGTCGAGACAGGGGATCACGCGGGCCTTGAGCATCAGGCCTCTTGCCGCAAAACGGCGGCGATATCAATGCTGCCGGCAAGACGAGGCAAGACGGCAATTTCCG
>CBDICN010000002.1:902500-1527500 GCA_965277355.1 Beijerinckiaceae bacterium | reverse complement strand
CGGAGGGGCGGGATTCCGGGCCGGCCGTGGCGGTCGCGGCCGAGATCGCGGCGCGGCAGTCCCCCGACACCGTCGTCGCGGTGCTGGCGGCCGACCACGTCGTGCAGGACAAGGCGGGGTTCATCAAGCTCTGTCTCGAGGCGGCGAAAGCCGCCACCGAGGGCTACATCGTCACGCTCGGGATCCGACCCAACCATCCGGCGACCGGCTACGGCTACATCAAATGCGGCGAGCCTCTCGGCATCGGCGACGACGTCTACAAGCTCGACCGCTTCGTCGAGAAGCCGGACCGCGAGACGGCGCAAGGATACGTCGCCAACAACTATCTTTGGAATTCGGGCAATTTCTTCTTCCGCGCCGACGTCATGCAGACGGAGCTGCACGCCTTCGAGCCGGCGATGATCAACGCCGCCGCCGATGCTGTGGCGCGCGCCCGGACCGATCTCGACTTCACCGTGCTCGATGCGGACGCCTTCCGCCAGGCCACCAAGAAGTCGATCGACTACGCGGTAATGGAGAAGACCCGGCGCGCGGCGGTCGTGCCGGCGGACATCGGCTGGTCGGACGTCGGAAACTGGTCGGCCGTCTGGGAGCTTTCGGACCGCGATCAGGATGGCAACTCGATTCGCGGCAACGGCGCGCTTCTCCATGCCAAGAACGTCCACATCCGCTCGGATGACCATCTCACCACCGTCGTCGGGGTCGACAACGTCATCGTCGTCACGACGCAGGACGCCGTGCTCGTCGTCGGCCACCAGCATGGCGACAAGGTCAAGCAGCTCGTCGAGACGCTGCGCCTCGAGGGCCGGCGCGAAGCATCCGAGCACAAACGGTCGTACCGTCCGTGGGGCTACTACCAGTCGATCGACGACGGCACGCGCTATCAGGTCAAGCGGATCGTCGTGAAGCCGGGCGCGGCCTTATCGCTGCAAAAGCACTTCCATCGCGCCGAACATTGGATCGTGGTCAAGGGGATCGCAGAGGTCACGCGCGGCAACGAGTTGGTGCTCGTGCACGAGAACGAGTCGATCTACCTGCCGATCGGGACCGTCCACCGCATGGCCAACCCCGGCAAGATCAACCTCGAGCTCATCGAGGTGCAGACCGGGTCCTACCTCGGCGAGGACGACATCATCCGCATCGAGGACGTCTACAACAGGACGTAGCGGTCTATGTCACGCGGGCGCCGGATCGACGGCCATGTATCGCCGCAAGGGCGTCTCCCCGCAACGACAAGCCGCTGCTTCGAGCTGCCGGATATCAATTGTCGATCATGTAACGGAGACCGGCGCGAACCTCGTTGTACGACAGGTCCGTTCCAAGAACCTGGCCGAGATGCAGATAGCGGTATCCGATGTCGAGCTTGGTGTGATCGAACACGTCGAAGGAAAGACCGGCCATCAGCGCGAAGGCGACGTTGTAGTATTGCACGCCAGTCGAGCGGTCCCAGTTCTGATAGTACGAGCTGCCGTTGAGAGCGTCCGTGTAGGTGACCTTGTAGGGGACGCCGTTGTTCTGGATGTACGTGGCCGACGAGGAGGCGTGGCCGAAGCTCAGGCCGATGCCGGCGCCGACATACGGCGTCACGATGCTCCAGGTGCCGAGATCGACGTAGCCGTTGACGAGGGCGCCGTAGCTTTTCAGCGAGGCGTTCAAGGTCGGCGTGCAACTCGCGGTGACGGGGGTCTCGGTCAGGTAGGGCGCCGGCGGCACGCCGGTTTCGCCGGTCACGCAAGCGCGGCTGGCGCCGTGAAACGAGCTGGCCAGGGGTTGGTGGAAGTCGGCCGTGACATCCGCGCGGACCCAGCGGCTGAACTGGTATCCCGCGCCGAGCGACGCATCGTAGAGGAAGCGGCTGGATCCGCTGGCCGCGAGGGTCGGGGGCGCCTGTCCCGGACCATCGTAGATGCCGTTGTAAGGATCGTCGAGCGTCCGCGTCTGGATCCCTCGCGCGCCCCCGAGATCGCCGCGGACATACCAACCGGTGCCGTACTCGACCTTCTGCTCGGCGATCGGCTCCAAGCCGCCGTAGACGCTGTCGAGGTCGGCGGCGCGGCCCTCGCTCAGGCCGGCGGCGAGAGCAAGCGCTGTTGCGGCGAGCAGAACGCCGCTGGAAAGAAGTTTGTTGGACATGGTCTTTTTCCCGACGAAGCGCGAATCAAGCCTTGCCTGTTCGCCCGGTAAGGAAGTCTCAACGATAATGTTTAAGCGCTTCTTAACCACGTTCTTTAATTGCTTGTTTAATGTACCCTTCAAAGCGAAAAGACGCGGACCTGGTGGTCCGCGTCTTCTGAGGCTCCAAGCAAAGCTTTGATCAGTACTTGCGAATGAGCGGATACTGGGCCGGCGGCGGGGCGTAGTCCGCGAAGGTGTAGCGGAAGCCGAGCCGGATGTCGTTCGAGGACAGACGATAATGCTGCACCTCGTTGGGGCAGGGCACCTGCTGCGCGCATCCGATCGCGCCGGAACTGGCGGAGCCGAGATTGAGGTAGCGGTAGCCGAGTTCGAGCGAGAGGTTCGGGGTGATCGCGAAATCGATGCCCGCCATCAAGGCGAAGGCGAAGTTGGTCTGGCTGCGGTCGCCGGCGTAGCCGAAGCCGCCGCCGGGGCTGAGGTCGATCAGGTTCGAAACCTTGATATTGGCGACACCGACGCCGGCACCGACGAACGGTGTGACACCGTACCATGTGCCGGCGTCGACGTAGCCATTGACCAGGCCGACGACCGACCGGATCGAGCCGCTGTAGGTGTCGTAACCGCGCGATCCGTCCTGCGGGTAGTTGTAATAGCCCTGGTTGTAGCTCTCGATGGCACTGTAATGCGCGGACGCGCGGTATTCGCCGGTGACGTCGGCACGGAAGTAATTGTTGAACCGGTAGCCGACGCCGGCGTCGATGAAGCCGGAATCATCGAGCGAGTGCGACTCGTAGCGGGCGTCCGGGACGTAATAGTCGAAGCTCGAACCCTTGGTGCGGAGGTCGGCGATGCCGACGCCGACGTCGCCGCGAAGGTACCAATTTCCTCCCAGCACCGGCGGCGGCGGCTGGAACTCGACGGGCGGCGGCGGCGGCAGAAGATCGGCGGCGTGACCGGTCGCCATGGCGACCAGGCTCGCGACGCCGGCTAAGCAGAGAGCCTTGAAGCTGGCCATTGGTTGTTCCCCCTTAATCAGGCAATTTCCGTTGTGAAACACTGACGGGGGCACAGTGCGTGAAATCCTTTAAAAGGCTCTTAACCTCAATTTTTAACCTTAACATGAGCCGATCGTGTCGTTCTTCGACGCGACGGGCCACTCTGGCCGGTCAGGCTAACGGTGCCCCGACGCGGTTTTGCAGCGTCATGGATTGTTTGAAGCGTCATGGGCTGTTCGCAGCGTCATGGGCTGAACGAGGCACTTGGCTCGCCCGTGCAGCCGCCTGTATTCCTGTCGAAGGACCGCTTCCGAACGGAGCGGAAGCAGGGCGGATCGTTGGCAGACAGAGCGGGCGGCAGAGGGCGGGCGAGGACGAGGCTCGACTCCGCTCAGATCATCGGCTTCTGGAGCGCCTGGGCCGGCTGGATGCTCGATGGCATGGACAGCTTCATCTATGCCCTCGTTCTCCGCCCTGCCCTGACGGAGTTGCTGCCGAAGTCCGGCATTGCCGCCACGCCGCAGGCGATCGGGACTTACGGGTCGATTCTCTTCGCCTTGTTCCTGGTCGGCTGGGGCCTCTCGTTCGTCTGGGGACCGATCGCCGACCGATTCGGACGCACCAGAACCTTGGCCGGCACGATCCTGGTCTATTCGATCTTCACCGGCGCCGCATATTTCTCCGACTCGGTCTGGCAGCTCGCGCTGTTTCGCTTCCTCGCCGGCATCGGCATAGGAGGTGAATGGGCGATGGCCGGCACCTATGTCGCCGAGGCCTGGCCCGAGGACCGACGCAAGATGGGGGCCGGCTACCTCCAGACCGGGTACTATTTCGGCTTCTTCGTCGCCGCGGCGCTCAACTACACCGTCGGCGCACAATTGGGCTGGCGCGCGATGTTCCTGTGCGGCCTCGTACCGGTGGCCGTGTCCTTGTTCACCCTCTTCAAAATCAAGGAGCCGGCGCGCTTCACGCGCGGCAAGACGGACGCCTCCCAGACCAGCCCGCTGCGCGAAATCTTCGGGTCCAAATACCTCAAGCGAACGGTCGTGAACTCGGCGCTGCTCACGGTCGCGATCATCGGGCTCTGGGCCGGAGCGGTCTACGAGCCGACGGCCGTCAGCCTGCTCGCGAAGAAGGCCGGCGTGAATGCGGAGGGAGCGGCGCGCCTCGTCTCGGTGGCCACCGCCGTGCTCTCCGCCGGCACCATTATCGGCTGCATCATCCTGCCCATCATTGCCGAGACGCTCGGCCGCAAGGTGACGCTGGCCATTTACTTCATGATGATGGCGGTGACCATCCCGCTGGCGTTCGGCTGGGCCTTCTATCTCCAGAACGGGCTCGTGCCGTTCATCGTCATCCTGTTCTTCATGGGAATCGGTGGCGGCAATTTCGCCGTGTTCAGCCTTTGGCTTCCCGAGCAATACGAGACGCGCGTGAGAGCGACTGCGTTCGCCTTCGCGACCTCTGTCGGCCGTTTCGTCGGCGCCGGTGTCAACTTCGCGCTGGGCGCGGCGGTTGTACGATTCCACACGATTGGGACGCCGGTCGCGTTGACGGCTATCGCCTTTCTCGCGGGCGTCCTGATCGTTCCGTTTGCCAGGGAGACTATCGGCGAACGGCTACCCTACTGAGTCCAAGTGTTGCGCGGGCAAGATCAATCCTGCTGAGACGCGTGCCGGCCATGGGAAGAGTTTCCGCCTTTGCGACCGGCCTCCGACGCGAGCTGGTGGTTCTGTGAGAAGCTACGCTTCTCGTTTGGCACGCTCCGGCCGCCCTTGCGCGCGATTTCTCGCTGCTTCTCACGATCCATTGACGCGAAACCGCGGGTCGAAGGTGTGTTGATGCCATTCGCTCGCATCGCTGTTCTCCTGCAATGCCCAAGCAACCGATCGGGACCTACGAGGTTCCGCGCCCAGGCCCAGCCGAGGCGAACCCTATCAATTGAGATCATTGAGTAATTCAGGTTCTCGCAGCGAGCGCGATCCGCCTGTCAGGCCAACGGCAAAGATCGGCGATAAGACATCGATCACAGTCGGGACGGCGCGCCCTGCAGACGTAACGACCGTGGAGGATGAGCCAATGGTGGGCATGCAGCTTGAAAGGCGTTGGTACGATCGCCTCGAGTTCGCTCTCCACCGCGAAGGGGGTGTTGCCGATGACAAGCGGAATACGTCGGGCGACACGGAAGATGTGTGTGTCGACGGCGATGACGGCTTCTTCGAAGATGTGGTTGAGCACGACGTTGGCGGTCTTGCGGCCGACGCCAGGCAGGCTCTCCAGCGCAACGCGGCCGCGTGGGATCTCGCCGCCATGATCCGCGACGAGCTTTTCGGAGAGCGCCAGAATGTTGCGCGCCTTGGTCCGGTACAGCCCGATCGTTTTGATGAGGTCCCGGATTCTGGCTTCGCCGAGGGCGGCCATCTTGCCCGGCGTGTCGGCCGCCGCGAAGAGCGCGAGGGTCGCCTTGTTGACGCTGGCGTCGGTGGCTTGCGCCGACAGCACCACGGCTACGAGGAAGGTGAAGGAGTTGACGGCGACGAGTTCGCCCTTAGGGGCGGGCTCGGCGGCATGGAAGCGGCGGAAGATCTCCGCCACGGCGTCGGGTCTTGCGACCTCGACAGGAGGTGGTATCGCGACGATTTGAGCCAGCGGTGCCGGAGCTGCTTTTGATTTGCCTACCATGACACACAGACTAGGTTCAGCCGGGACGAGGGCGCGCAGCTTACATGGATCACGACGGAACGAACCGCCCGCCCAAGCAAGGCGAGAGACGCGGTGAAGAGCACCCCGCTTCCAAATGTCTCCTCGACGTGCGGATCGTACCACATCGTTCGCTGAGCTCCGCCAACTTTCGGCTCCTGATGGCCTTGTTCGCGCTCGTCAGCATCGTCACCAGCGTGCCGTTCGTGTTGCTCGGAGCGTGGCCTGTCGCCGGGTTCATGGGGCTCGACGTGGCGATCTTCTATTTCGCCTTCAAAGCCAATTTCAAATCCGCGCGCGCTTACGAGGATATCGTCCTCACCCCGCTGGAATTGCTGCTCGCCAAGGTGACTCCCCGGGGTGCGCGGGTGGAATGGCGGTTTCACCCCGTGTGGGTGCGGCTCGACCGCGAGGAGCATGTGGAATTCGGACTGCAGCGGTTGTCGATCCGGTCGAAAGGGCGCAGCGTCGAGATTGCGTCATTCCTCGGGCCGGATGCCAAAGCCGACTTCGCGTCCAAGCTGACGCGTGCGCTCAGCGAGGCGAAGCGCGGCCCTCGCTTTTCTTAAAGCGCGGCAAGAGAGCAGCGACTCTTAAAGCGCGGCAAGATAGCACCGACGCCGCAAGAGACGAGGGAGCGACCAGAAGGCCGACGTGAAAGCGGCCGCTCCGGGGGAGAAGCGACCGCTTTGTCGGCGCCGGCTGTGGGGGGCAGTCCCGGCGCTCGCAGACGAAACCGCTGTTCCGACAGGAAGGTTCCTCGCAGGCGAAATCTTTTCGTCAACAGAACGCATCGCTTGAGCGGCGGCTCGGCTGCAGCCCGCATCCTCATCATGATGACGGCTGGCGAAGCCGGGGGCTCGCACCGCGAGGGCTCGGGATGCTAGATCGGGGAACCTGGATACGCTTTACCGTTCCGGGGTCTCGGCCGGTGCCGTTGCCTTGGCGATAGGCCGCGGCCGCCTCTTCAGCCGAGCTGCCTCATGTCTCACCGGCGCCGTTCCATCGGGCTCCGCGCCGAACTTGGTAAGCATCGCCAAAGCGCGCGCTTCCGTGACCTGCGTGCTGCAGAACCCGTGGACGCTCTCGTTCTGGTAGTCGCGGCAGAGCATTTCCCGGTCCGAGGAGAAAGCCGCCTGGTCCCGTGCGATAGCCTTGACCGCCGTGCGGTCCTTGCCGGCTCGCTTGAGCAGGGCGCGAAAGTTCGCGCGCATCGTCGTCTCGATTCGAACGCGCTCGCGCTCCAGATCCTTGATGCGCTTCTGCGAGATGTCGCTCGCTGCGGGGCCCCACAGCCCACCTGGCGCGACCCGGCAGTCGGCGGCGGTGAAATCGCAGGTCGGGGAGGGGCGTGAGACCAGGACCGCCCCTTCCAGAACATCGACGCTGAAAGGACAGGCACCAAGCGGGACGTCGAGGCGGGTGGCACCTGCTGGCCTGCCGGCCGCCCTCGTCGCGACAGGGTTCACCATCGAAACATCGACGGTGCACGCCTCGCCGGGTTTCGAGATCTTGTCGCCCGTCAGGGTCAGTTTCAAAAGGACGACGCCGTCACCCACCTTGCCGAAGATCATGAGGCCTTTGCTGCCGTCGTGGCTCAACGTCTGACCAAGGATCGTATCCGCGCTCGGCGGGGCGATCACGATCGGCTTCGCCATGGCACGGGGAGCCGAGCCGCCGCCAGCTTCATCCGCTCCCGCGCGCGGAGCGTGGGAGGATCTGCTCGGGCGCGCCGCGCCGGCGGCGCCAGGAAGCTGGATTTGCGCATCGGCGGCGACGAGCCACACCGCGAGCGCGACAGCCGATGCCGCTCCCCGGACGAGGCGCCTCATGGCTGCAGCCCGTCTTGTCGGAAGGCGGTTCGATGGAGGTTCTCGCGCCTCCAAACCGGCTTGCACGCCGGCCTCTCCCTCTTATATTGCGGCCACCTTGCGCTCATGTGGGCCAATGCCAATCTGAAGAAGATCGAAGACCGGGTGTGAATGCGTCCGCCCATTAGCTGGATCGCTTCGGGGTCCTGTGGTCTTGCGAATAGAAAGGAATACAAGGACATGGCTAAAGTCATCGGTATCGACCTGGGAACCACAAATTCTTGCGTCGCGGTCATGGAGGGCTCGACGCCGAAGGTCATCGAGAATGCCGAAGGCGCGCGCACGACGCCGTCCATCGTGGCGTTCACGGACGATGGCGAGAGGCTTGTCGGCCAGCCGGCCAAGCGTCAAGGCGTGACCAACCCGGAACGTACCTTTTTCGCGATCAAGCGACTGATCGGTCGCACCTTCGACGATCCGATGACCAAGAAGGACATCGGTCTCGTTCCCTACAAGATTACCAAGGCTAAAAACGGGGATGCTTGGGTAGAAGCCGATGGCAAGCCGCATTCGCCGTCTCAGATATCGGCCTTCATCCTGCAAAAAATGAAGGAGACCGCGGAGGCTCATCTCGGCTCGGGCGTGACGCAGGCTGTCATCACTGTTCCGGCCTACTTCAACGACGCCCAGCGCCAGGCCACCAAGGACGCCGGCAAGATCGCCGGTCTCGAGGTGTTGCGCATCATCAACGAGCCGACGGCAGCGGCGCTGGCCTACGGGCTCGACAAGAAGGGTTCCGGCACGATCGCAGTGTACGACCTCGGCGGCGGCACCTTCGACGTGTCGATCCTCGAGATCGGCGACGGCGTTTTCGAGGTGAAGTCGACCAACGGCGACACGTTCCTCGGGGGCGAGGACTTCGACAACCGACTGGTCGAGTATTTCGCGGACGAGTTTAAGAAAGAGAACGGCATCGATCTCCGGAAAGACAAACTCGCCCTGCAGCGTCTCAAGGAAGCGGCCGAAAAGGCCAAGATCGAGCTTTCGTCCGCCAGCCAGACCGACATCAATCTTCCCTACATCACCGCCGACGCCACCGGACCGAAGCATCTCACCCTCAAGCTTACCCGTGCCAAGTTCGAGGCGTTGGTCGACGATCTGATCCAACGCACCGTCGAGCCGTGCCGCAAGGCCCTCAAGGACGCCGGACTCACCGCGGGCGAAATCAACGAGGTTGTGCTCGTCGGCGGCATGACCCGCATGCCGAAGGTCCAGGAGGTCGTGAAGGCGTTTTTCGGCAAGGAGCCGCACAAAGGCGTCAACCCGGACGAGGTTGTCGCCATCGGCGCCGCGGTCCAAGCCGGTGTATTGCAGGGCGACGTCAAGGACGTGCTGTTGCTCGACGTGACGCCGCTTTCGCTCGGCATCGAGACCTTGGGTGGCGTGTTCACCCGCTTGATTGACCGCAACACGACGATCCCGACGAAGAAGAGCCAGGTGTTCTCGACCGCCGAGGACAATCAGACGGCTGTTACCATCCGCGTCTTCCAGGGTGAGCGCGAGATGGCGGCTGACAACAAGATCCTCGGTCAGTTCGACCTCGTCGGCATTCCGTCGGCGCCGCGTGGCGTGCCCCAGGTCGAGGTTACCTTCGACATCGATGCAAACGGCATCGTCAATGTGACGGCGAAGGATAAGGCGACCAACAAAGAGCAGCAGATCCGCATCCAGGCCTCGGGCGGTCTCTCTGACGCCGACATCGAGAAGATGGTTAAGGACGCCGAGTCGCATGCGGCGGAAGACAAGCAACGCCGCGAGATGGTGGACGCCAAGAATCAGGGCGAGGCGATGATCCACTCTGCGGAGAAGTCGCTGGTCGACTACGGCGATAAGGTTTCTGCGGCCGACAAGAGCGCAATCGAAAGTGCCGTCGCGGTTTTGAAGACCGCGCTCGAGGAGAGCGACGTGGAGGCGATCAAGGCTCGGACCAACGACCTCGTCCAGGCCTCGATGAAACTCGGCGAGGCCATGTACAAGGCGCAGGGCGAGGCAGGAGTGGACGCGGCATCGGGTGATGGTCCATCGAGTGGCGCCAAGGACGACGTCATCGATGCCGACTTCAAGGAAGTTGGCCCGGACGATCACAAGAAGTCGGCCTGATCCTCATCGTGTGTAAAGGCGGGCTGCCAGTGTCTTTGGCGGCCCGCCTTATTTGTTTAAACTCGGCCAAATTTGCATGAGAGAAGGCGATTCGTCTTGATGTTCGAAAGGCGCAGGCCGCCTGTTTCTGGGCATGAGCCTCGCGGGATCTAGCCAATGGCTCAACTGGACTACTATGAGGTACTCGGCGTCTCGCGCACATGCAGCGACGGCGAAATGAAGACGGCGTTTCGCAAGGCCGCGATGCAGTACCATCCTGATCGCAATCCCGGAAATTCCGAAGCGGAGCACAAGTTCAAGGAATTGAACGAGGCTTACCAGGTCCTCTCCGACGGCCAGAAGCGCGCCGCCTACGACCGCTACGGTCATGCTGCCTTCGAGAATAACGGCGGCGGCGACGGCTTCGGCGCTTCGATGGCCGATATCTTCGACGATCTCTTCGGCGACATGATGGGGCGCCGCGGCGGCGGAGGCCGAACTCAGGGCGGCGCAGGTCGTGGTTCGGACCTCCGCTACAATATGGAGATCACGCTGGAGGAGGCCTTTCAAGGTAAGGCCGCCAGCCTCAAGCTTCCGACGAGTGTCACTTGCGACACCTGCTCCGGGACCGGCGCGCGCGCCGGCGCCAAGCCGAAGGCGTGCGCGATGTGCGGCGGGCACGGTCGGGTGCGTGCCCAACAGGGTTTTTTCGCGATCGAGCGTACCTGTCCGAGCTGCCAGGGTCGCGGTGAGATGATCGACAATCCGTGCCCTTCGTGCAGCGGCACGGGCAGGGTCACGCGCGAGCGTCAGCTCTCCGTGAACGTGCCGGCCGGAGTCGAAGACGGTACCCGCATTCGGCTCGCCGGCGAGGGTGAGGCCGGCACCAGGGGTGGTCCGTCGGGCGACCTCTATATCTTCGTCTCGATCAAACCGCATCCCTTCTTCCAACGCGACGGTGCAGACTTGTTCTGTCGTGTGCCGATCTCGATGGTGCAGGCGGCTTTGGGCGGCGAGATCGCGGTTCGCACCGTCGACGGCGGCGAGGCTAAGGTCAAAATCGGCGAAGGCACGCAATCCGGCAAGCAATTCAAGGTGCGCGGCAAAGGCATGCCTGTGCTCCGCTCGCGGGATGTCGGAGATCTCTATATTCAGGCGACCGTTGAGACCCCCCAGAACCTCACGCGCCGCCAGCGCGAACTGCTTGCCGAATTCGAGGCCGAGTCCTCGGTGAGGACCCAGCCGGAGGCGTCCGGCTTCTTCTCCAAGATGAAAGACTTCTTCGAGAACCTCAGCGGCACCTGAGAGCGGCTTATCCCTCGTCAGGCTTGGGGCAGCGAGGGCGGACCACTTCCCTGGCGCAGATCCTGCTGCGTGAGCTTGTCGCCAAGGCAGGTTCTGACAGCGTCACCGGAAGGTTTGACGCCAAGGCGATCATGCAGGCGGGGCGGCTTGCCAGAGGCTCCGATACCAAGGAAGCTGGATTGATGGATGCCTATAAGATTACGGCGGAGCCGTACTACCGGGCCTCGGGCGGCGAGATCGAGCTGTTCGAGGCGGCTTTCCACGACCGATTGCCGGTGATGCTAAAGGGGCCGACCGGCTGTGGCAAGACGCGCTTCATCGAGCATATGGCCTGGCGGCTCGGTCGCCCGCTGATCACGGTTGCGGCCCATGAGGACATGACGGCCGCCGATCTCGCCGGGCGCTACCTGCTCGCGCCCGAGGGCACGGTGTGGCACGACGGGCCGTTGACGCTGGCCGTCCGCCATGGCGCGATCTGCTACCTCGACGAGATCGTCGAGGCGCGCCAAGACACGACCGTCGTCATCCATCCGCTGACGGACGCGCGGCGCATCTTGCCGCTCGACAAGCGCAACGAACTCATCCACGCGCACGCCGACTTCCAGCTCACCATCTCGTACAATCCTGGCTACCAGAATGCGGTCAAGGATCTCAAGGAATCGACCAAGCAGCGTTTCGTCGCGATCGATTTCTCCTATCCGCCGGCCTCCATCGAAGCGGCGATCATCGCGAAGGAGGCCGGCACGCAACCAGAGCTCGCCTCGATCCTCGTCGATGTCGGCGAGCGGTCGCGCAACTTGAGGGCGCATGGGCTCGACGAGGGTGCTTCGACGCGTATGCTGATCCATACGGCGCGCCTGATCGGCCAGGGGATCGCCATCGAGCGCGCGGTGCAGTCCGGTATTGTCCTGCCGATCACCGACGACCTCGACGTGCGCGAGGCGCTCACCGCGGCCATCGCGGCCTGTCTCTGATGAGCCTCGCGGACGCGCGACGGTGGCCGGCCGAGCTCTCAAAGAACGCGCTGGCTCGTCTTCAAACCATGGCGCGACAGCGTCCGATCCTCGGCGGCGGCCTTCGCGCGGCGCTGGCTCGGCACGCCACGGCCTCAGAAGCGGACCGCGACGCCTGGGCCGCGGCGATCCTCGATCTCGCGAACGTCAACGCCGGTCCCGGTGCGTTACTCGCCGCCTTCCGCATCGCCGCCACGGCGCCGGTCTCCGGCCGCGCCGCCGGATTGAAGCAAGCCGCCGGCGCGGCGCGGTCTGCCGCCGATCTTTGCCGCCATGCCGGCGCGAGCGCGACACGGGTCTGCCTCGAGACGCGCTTCGACCTCGCGTTGCGCCTGCAATCGGCAGGCGCTGGACCCGAGATGGCGTGGTGGCGCGCTCTGCATTACCTGGCTCGCGAATCGCCGGGCTCCATCAAGGCGGCGGCCACTTCGAGCGACAGGATCATCGCGGTGTGCGGGACCGAGGGGTTCGAGGCCTTCGTCGCCGCTGGCCTGCGGGCCGTTCTCGAGCCGGCGCGGCGCGAAGCGTTCTTCGCGCTGCACGATCCGGAGGCGCGGCGGGTGCTCGATCGCCTGTCGGGGCAGATCACCTTCTCGGTGCTGCAGTCGCGGCTACGCGCCTATTCGACGGCGCTCTGGGGCGTGAACTATCCCCTGCGCGAAGCGCCGGCCCCCGCTGCCGCAAATGCCAAGCCGCGCCGCACGACGATCACCTCCGGGATGGTCCATGTGCCGGATGTGCTCGAGGGCGTCGCGAAGGAGCGCGGCCCCGACCTCTATCGCGCGATGGTCGCGCATGCGACGGCCCATCTCGTCTTCGGCGGCGAGAGGTTCGAGCCGGCCGAGCTGAAGCCGGTGCAGATCGCCTTGATCGGCCTGATCGAGGACGCCCGGGTCGAGGCGCTGGCGATGCGCCGGTTCCCGGGCCTTTTTCGCGTCTGGGCGCCGTTCCACGAGGCCGTCCCGTCGCCGCTTAAGACCGCGCCGCTGATCCTCGCGCGGCTGGCGCGTGCCCTGTTCGACCCGGCCTATGCGGACGACGACGGCATCGTGGCCAAAGGCCGAGCGCTGTTCGCGGCCGAACCCGATCTCGCCGACCCCGGCCTGTCGCGCCGCATCGGCGACGTGCTCGGCAACGACATCGGTCAGATGCGCATTCAGTTCAATGCCAAGCTCGATGTCGTCGAACCGGCCTACCGAGACGACAATCTGGGCCTCTGGGCGCTCCCGCCGCCGCCGCCGGACGCAAACCTCCAGCAACTCGAACTCGCCGTCGAATCGGTCCGCATCGAGCAGCGGGAGGACGAGGGCGCGACGAAGTCTGAGCCGTCCGAGCCGGAGCTCGACGGCACCGGGCGTGCGCGTCCCGTCGCGCCGGACGATCGCGGGATCGTTGTCGCGCGCTATCCCGAATGGGACAAGGCCGCCGCCTTGGAGCGGCCGGATTGGACGACGATCCGCGAGGTGGAGGCGCGCCCTGGTGCCACGCGCGATATCGACGAGGCGCTGCGGGCCGATCCCGGCCTCCGCACGCGGGTCGAGCGCCTGGTGCGCGCGGCGCGGGTCTGTCGGACGACGCGCCTGCGGCGCCAGCCGGACGGTCTCGACCTCGATCTCGAGGCGGCGATCGACGCGGCCACGGCGCTGCGGATCGGCGAGATCCCGGACGAGCGCATCTTCGAGCGCAAGGTGCTGCGCACGCGCGACCTTGCGGTGCTGGTCCTCGTCGACGTGTCCGCGTCGACCGCGGATCGCGTGCCGGCCGTCGGCACCTCGATCCTCGCGGTCGAGAAGGTTGCCGTCGCCGTGTTGGCACAGGCGATGGCTTCGCTTGGCGACACGTTCGCGCTACGCGCCTTCTCGTCGGATGGTCGCGACGAGGTGCGCTACACGAGGGTCAAGGATTTCGCGGTCCCCTTCGACACGCTGGCGCAAGCGCGGCTCGCGGGACTGCAGCCTCGCCTCTCGACCCGCCTCGGAGCGGCGTTGCGGCACGCAGGCACCGAACTGGGTGCGATCTCGGCCACACGCCGGATCATCATCACGTTGACCGACGGCGCGCCGTCCGACATCGACGTCAGCGATCCGACCGACCTCGTGGAGGATGCGCGGCGCGCCGTTCTCAAGCTGCACAACCAAGGTATCGACGTCTTCGGCATCACGCTCGATCCAAGCGGGCAAGGCGCCGGCACCGCCGTTTTCGGCCGCGCCAACCACATGCCGGTCCGCCGCGTCGAGGAGTTGCCGAGCAGGCTTTCGACGCTTTATTTCCGGTTGGCACGCCGGTAGCCGCGCCGGTCCGACCGCAACAAGATTCGGCGCGCTCGGCCTCAACTCTTTTGCCGAACCACTTTGGTGAACGAGGCCGGTCAGAACACGCTTGAGCGTACCGCTTCGGTCGCCCTGCTGTCAGATCGGTCGAGACTGCGAACGCCGGCTCGCTGCTACTTTTGAGCGTCCGATCGCTCGCGGGCGGGTTGGCCCTCTCTCACACCCTCCGTCGCGGTTACGCATTTGGACAGCGCCGAGTAAGGCAGGCGCTTGGCCTTCCGGCCGAGCTTGATGCATCGCTCGGCCTGCGCGTCGTCGAGCTTGCTCCAGCCTTGAAGCACCTCGGAGCGCGCCTCGGACTCCGCCACGACGCACTCGCTCATCGCCGTCGTGTTGCGCCCGCTGTTGGCGCCGCATTGGCGCGAGATATCGAGCATCGGGGGTGACAATGCCGCGGCCTGCGCCGCGGTGCCCAGCACGATGAAAAGGATAGCTGACCCGACACGCGGCACGAGCCCTGCAAGCCGCAGAAAGCTGCTCCGCCCGACCTTCGAGCGGAGCAGTTCACGGGTAGAGTTCGAAGGTCTGATCCGCACGATCATACGGGTTCGATTCGGGCTCGATCACTTGCCCTTGGTGGTCTCGAGATAGGCGACCACATTCTTGCGCTGATCTTCATTGGCGAGCATGAAGACCATCTTACTCGATCCGGTGACGGTTTTGCCTTTGCTGGTGTCGTACTGCTTGAGGTAGGCGGTCGGGTTCTTCAGATATTCGACGATCTCGTCCTTGGTCCACACGAGGCCGGCCTCGGACGCCGTCTTCATGAGGTTGGAGTAGGAGTAGCCGGCAACGGAACCGGCCTTGCGTCCGACGACGCCGCCGAGCGGCGGCCCGACCACCGCGTGATCGAGCGCATGGCAGGCCATGCATTGGTTGAAGATCTGCTTGCCCTTGGTGGCGTCCTGCGCCGAGGCGCTACCGCCGGCCGCAACAAGAAGACCCGTGGCAACGAATGCCGCGCCGATTACCTTCATTCCGCTTCCTCCTCCGCCGCGCCGTGATCAGCTCACCCGTGGCCAACGCCGCTTCTGCGACAATGCAAGCCTTGCCTGCCGAGCCTTGCCTGCCAAGCCTTGCCTGCCAAGCCTTGCCTGTAAGGTCAAGCCTGCGTCTCATAATCGTTTCGAAGAAGAAAGGGGCGAGCAATAGGACGCACCGGGTGAAGCCGGCTACACCCGGAAGCCCGTCGCAATCTCCGCCCGTTGTGCGTAGAAGAGGCCGTTTGATCCACGCATCAGCAGGACGGAACCGCCCTTGACCAGTGCGCTGCCCGCCTTCGGCGAAGCCGATCTTTCCAATTGCGAACGCGAGCAGATCCATCTCGCCGGGTCGATCCAGCCGCACGGTGCCCTGCTGGTCCTCCAGGAGGCGACGTTGACGATCGTTCAGGCGAGCGCCAATGCGTCGGCCCTCCTCAACATAAGCGGCTCCCTCCTTGGCCGCGCAATCGCCTCGCTGCCTGGAACGCTCGCCGCCCGCATCAAGGCGCATCTCGAGGAACAGCTGCACCGCAGGCCCGTCGCCGTTCGCGCTAGCGTGGGCGAACCGTCGCTCCAGGTCAGCGCGCTGCTGCATCGTTCCTCGCACGGCGGTCTCGTCGTCGAGCTGGAGCGTGCCGGCGAAGCGATCAACATGCGGGCGGTGCTGGGTGAGGCGGCGCAACTCATCCTCGACGCTGCGTCAATGCGCGCACTGTGCGACGAAGCGGCCTCGGTGTTCCAGCGCGTCGCCGGTTACGACCGCGTGATGGTCTACCGCTTCGACGAGCTTGGCCACGGCGAGGTCTTCTCGGAACGCCGCCGCTCGGATCTGGAGGCGTTCCTCGGCAATCGATATCCGGCGTCGGACATTCCGCAGATCGCGCGCAGGCTCTATCTCGAGAACCGGGTCAGGCTGCTCGTCGACGTGGCCTACGAGCCCGTCCCGCTGGAACCCCGTGTTTCCCCCCTGAGCGGGACCGACTTGGACATGTCGATGTGCGCCCTGCGCTCGATGTCGCCGGTGCATCTGCAGTACCTCAAGAACATGGGCGTGTGCGCGACGCTCGTCCTGTCACTCGTGGTCGGCGGCGAGCTTTGGGGGCTCATTGCCTGCCATCACTACACCCCGCGCTTCATCGCCTTCGAGACTCGTGCCCTATGCGAGGTCCTGGCCGAGATCGTCGCGACCCGCGTCGCCGCCCTCGAGAGCTTCGTCAAGACGCAATCCGAGCTCGCGGTGCGCCGCCTCGAGCAGACAATGGTGGAGGCGATCGCGCGCGACGGCGATTGGCGCACGGCGCTGTTCGACGGCTCGCGGATGCTGATGGCCACGCTCAAGGCCAGTGGTGTCGCGCTTGTCTACGAAGGGCAGGTTCAGACCGCCGGGGACGTTCCGGCGACCCAGCAGATCCGCGAGATCGCGTCCTGGCTCGACGCGAGGCAGCGCGAGCCGGTCATCGCCACCGCTTCTCTCCGGCGTGACGAGCCGGCCTTCGCGCCGCTGATCGACGTCGCGGCCGGGCTGCTGGCGACGCCGATCTCCTCGACGGGCGGGGAATACCTCATCTGGTTCCGCCCGGAGCGGGTGCGCACCGTGACCTGGGGCGGCGATCCCCGCAAGCCGGCGATCGTCGGAACGGATCCGCGTCAGCTCTCGCCGCGGCTCTCCTTCGCGCAATGGCATGAAGTGGTGGAGGGCACGGCGGATCCCTGGACCCGGGCCGACCGCGTCACCGCTCGTCTCATGAGCGAGACGGTCGCCGACATGGTCCTGCAGTTCCGCTCGGTGCGCATGCTCATCGCGCAGGACCAGCTCGCGGGCCTCACCTGTCAGCTGGCGTCGTCCGGTCAGCCGGTCATCGTCGCCGATGCGGCGGGACGGATCCTGCTCGTCAACGAGGCCTTTCGCCAGTTGCTCCCCGCAGACCACGTGGCGCCGGTACACCTCGGCGACCTGCCGCAGTTCGTGAGCGAGCCGCTGGCAACGCGTCGTTGGATCGACGACCTGCTGCGGCTCGATCGATCGTTTCGTGGCGAATTGGTACTGAACACGCCCCCCCGCCGCCAGCGGCCGCTCGCGGTGCGCGCCGAACCCGTCTCCGCGAGCCTCGACCGCAGGCTCGGCTACATGCTGCATTTCGAGGAACTGGCCGAGCGCAAGGCGGCGGAAAGCGCCCGACGTCAGTTTCAGGACGGCATGATCGATCGGCGGCTGATGCGCACGGAGCGGCTCGACGCCGCCGGCGACCGCGACTACCAAGCCGTGCTCGCGAGCGTCGTCGAGAACGCGCAGATCGCGGCGCTCGAAATCACCTATGGCGTCGACACGGACCGCCTCCCGACCATGCTCGGCACCGTCCGCGCCTCGGTCGCGCGCACGGCGGACCTGCTGGAACACCTCATCTGGCACGCGAGCGGGGTCGAGGCCGAGCGCGAAGGCTGAAGGTCAGTGCCGCCCGATCGACGAGGTCACGTCCAAATCCGATACCGGGCCCTCCGGCGCGTAGCTCGATCGCGCCGGCATGCCGGCGCCGGCGTAGACCGGCGGCGCGGCGACGCTGGGCCCACGCTCGCCGCGCCCGGCGGCGGGCGGTGCCGCGGAGGCGACGTCCTGCTCCTCGTCGCCCTGCACCTGTGGCACTTCCGGCAGGCCGTCCGGCGCGGGCCCTGGCCGGCTCGCCTCCGGCGTCGGTTTGCAATAGTGCCGTCGGCCGCCGCCGTGCATCGCGAGATCGACGTGGATGTGGTTGTAGTGAAACGCGTTTGAGCCGGGGCCGAGCACGGTGGTGAAGGTGTTGCAGGCGCCCGCATGGACGTCGCGCAAGAACGCCTGGTCCTGCGCCTCGCCGCGAGTCCAGTCGCGCACGACGGTGATGCGGCGGCCGTCCGCGAGGCGGAAGCCGGCGATGTCGATGGCATTGCCGAAGGCGTGCTCGGAGATCTTGGCGCCGGCCTGTCCGTTCATCCCGCGGCACGAATACGAGCCCATCGTGTCGATTTGCGCCACCGACTGGCCGAAGCGGGCCTGGGCGTCCGGCTGGACAACGGTGTCGATCCACTCGTCGAGCGCAGCGATCATCGGACAATCGAGCGTCGCGACACTATCCAGTTGGACGCGATCCTGCGAGAGCGCGCCGACGACGTAGGGACGCGTCAGGCCGCAGATGCCGGGGCCGTCGATGGATGCGCCGCGCGGCTGAATATATCGCGAGGGATGGACGAGGTTACGCGCGATGCAGGCTTCCTCCGCCTGCCGGCGCCAGGCCGGCCGACGCGCGGACTGCTCGACCTGCGAGCACCCGGCGAACGCCAGGACCAAAATCGCCGAAAACAATCGGGGCAGAACGCGACGTGCCATGACCGCGAGCGTGCGGCAAAGATTTTAAGCCGCATCTAAGGTTTAGCCTTAAGCTGCGGTAAACCTTCGTTGCGCTGCATTACCGCCTGTGTCTTTTTTTGAGTGTCTGTTGCGCGGCGGTTGCCTTCTGGCCCCTTCACCGCTAGACACGCGCCTCGCGCTCGTTTCCGACACCCCTGGAGGCGTGGGCGCGTCAATCATCATTGCAAGGACACCAGATGGCCGAGACGAAGTCTTTGGCGGCCTCGGTGCGCAGCGGGACAGGCAAGGGGGCCGCCCGCGGCGTTCGTCGAGAAGGTCGTATTCCAGCAGTCATATACGGTGGCGGCGAGCCGCCGACCTCGATTTCCCTGTCGTTCCATGACGTGAACCTGCTCATCTACGCCGGCGGGTTCCTGAAGACGACCTTCGATCTCGACGTCGATGGCAACAAGGAACTCGTGATCCCGCGCGACTTCCAGCTCGATCCGATCAAGGACCGACCGCTGCACGTCGACTTCCTGCGCATCAAAGCCGGGTCCAAGATCGACGTCGAGATCCCGGTCCGCGCGATCAACGAGGACGAGGCGCCCGGCCTCAAGCAGGGCGGCGTTATCAATACCGTCCGTCACGCCCTCGAGCTCAAGGTCAACGCCGACGCAATCCCCGAGGCGATCGAGGTCGACCTTACCGGCATGCAGATCGGCGACTCGGTCCACATGAGCGACCTCAAGCTGCCGCGCGGTACGCGCCTCACGACGCCGGGCGAGGACTTCACCGTCCTGACCATCGCGGCGCCCGTGGAGGAGATTGTCGACGAGCCGGTGGAAGAGCTGGTGCCAGAAGGTGCCGAGGCCGCCGCCGAGGACGGTGCGGAGCCCGCCGAGGACGAAGCCGTCGCCGACGACGACAAGTAAGTCCCGATCCAGCCCGCGCCACACCGCGCGGGCTGTCGCCCTGGTTGCCAACACCTCTCGACGGACGCCATGCTTCTCTTCGTAGGCCTCGGTAATCCCGGCCGCGAACATGCCGGGCAGCGCCACAACATCGGTTTCATGGCGATCGACGCGATCGCCATGCGGCATCAAGCGCCCGCGCTCCGCGCGCGCTTCCAGGGGCTGGCGACCGAACTCTCCGTCGGAGGCGAGCGCGTCGTGCTCCTGAAGCCGCAGACTTACATGAACGACTCGGGCCGCTCGGTGCGCGGGGCGGCCAGCTTTTTCAAGATCGAGCTTGGCGACATCGTCGTGTTCCACGACGAACTCGATCTCGCGCCTGGTGTCGTCAGGATCAAGACCGGCGGCGGCAACGCCGGCCATAACGGCCTGCGCTCGATCACCGCCGCGCTCGGCAACGACTACCGGCGCGTCCGCCTGGGGATCGGTCATCCCGGCAGCAAGGAGGCCGTGCTCGGCTACGTGCTCGGGACTTTCGCCAAGAGCGAGACCTGGGTCGAGACGCTGTGCGACGCCGTCGCTGGCGCGGCGACCGAACTGGCGCGGGGCCAGGACGACAAAGCCCAGAACGCCATCCATCTTCGCATGGACGCCGGCGCGCGCCCGTGACGCCATGCTCGCCCGGAACGCCGATTGACGGACTGGACAAAGCTTGGCCGAACCCGAGTTAGATCGCGCGCACGTCGCCGTCGCGCAAAGCACTTGAAAACAGGGGAGGAACTATGCGTTTCGGGACTTACACGCTCGTCGGAGCCATTCTGCTCGGCGGTACGCTCTCCGCTTCGGCGGCTTCGGTCGACAAGAGCATCGACGTGAAAGCTCCGGCCGATAAGGTTTGGGCGATGATCGGGCCGTTCTGTTCCATCAAGGACTGGCATCCGGCGATCGGCCAATGCACTCAGAGCGGCAAGACCCGCACGCTGACGACGAAGGATGGCAAGGCGCAGTTCGTCGAGGAGCAGACCGCGTCCAACATGAAAACGATGGAGTACACGTACAAAATCTTGACCAGCCCGTTGCCGATCAAGGATTACAGTTCGACGCTGAAGGTGACGCCGAAGGGGACCGATATGTCGACGATCGAATGGTCCAGCACGTACACGCCGGACCAAGGCAAGGAGTCGGCGGCGGAGACCGCCCTCGGCGGCATCTATCAGGGCGGCCTCGACAACATCCAGAAAATGGTCGCCAAATAGGCGGAATGCGGCTCGCGGCGCTGACGCTCATCATGGTCTGCCTCTCGCAGGCGGCCCTTGCGAGCGATCGCGCCGATCAGCCTTGCGCCACAGGCTCGCGACGAATGGCTCGCGTCGAACTTTATTTTGGCGCTGGCCGCTCCCCATCGCGTGCGTGGCGTCGGTTTCTCGCGCAAGTGGTCGCACCGCGCTTCTCACAAGGCTTTACGACCTTCGACGGGGCGGGGCAGTGGCGCGGTCCTCAAGGCTCACAGAGTTCGGAGCCGACCCACATCCTCGTCATGTTTTACCGTCCGGACGCGACCAGCAACGCTCGCATCGAGGCTATTCGGACCATTTACAAGCAAGACTTCCGACAACGCTCCGTTCTGCGCGCCGACACGGAGGCTTGTGTCGGCTTCTGAGGACCGCTCGTCCTCGATCAGGATCAAGACCGGCGGTTCGCGACTGTTCGACCCGATTATCCTTCTCCGTTGAAGTCGATCGTCGATCGAATGCTAGGATGGGCGGCGGTAGGCCGTGAGCCGCCGAACGCCTTCGCCTAGGCGTCTGGAGTGACAGCGGTGAACGGATTTCTCAAGTTCCTGGCGCGTCGAACTCCGACCGTTTGGACGCGCTATGGCGTGGTTGTCGTCGCCCTCACCTCCGTCACTCTCTTCCGGCTCGTCGTCCCACTCGATACGGCTCCCTTCCTTCTGTACCTCCCCGTCGTGTTCCTGATCAGCGTCGCCTTGGGACGCGGACCCGGTCTTCTCGGTACGGCGCTCTCGGCTGGTTACGCGGCAAGCTTTTTCGATCATCCGGGCTCGTGGTGGCGGCTTACAACGTCGCAATGGATCGCCGAGGTCGAGTATCTGCTCGTTTGTTTCGCGATGGTCGAGGTCTGCGATGCGCTCCGCGGCGCCTTGACCGAGAACGAGGCCGCCGTGGCGCGGCTCTCGAGAAGCGAGACAAACCTGCGCACGATCGTCGACACGGTGCCGGTCGGCATCCTGTTCGCGGAAGCGCCTTCGGGTCGACTCGTCGGCCGCAACAAGCGCATGGACGACATCGTCGGAATCCCGACCGGCGCGCCGCGCAGCCTGCAGGATTACGGCGAATGGACCGCGCTCCACGGCGACGGGCGCCGGGTGGCGCCGGACGAATACCCGATCGCGCAGATCATCAAGGGCGGGGCGGATTCCGCATCCCTCATGATACAATACCAGCGGCGGGACGGCACCCGAAAATGGATCGATATCGTGGCGACCGCCACGCGCGATGGGTCCGGGAGCCTCACCGGTGCCGTGGCGGCCGTGTCCGACATCGACGAGCGCAAGCGTGCCGAAGCCCTCCAAGCGCAGCTGACGGAGGAGTTGAGCTTCCGCAAGGACGAAGCGGAAGCGGCGAAGGACGCCGCCGAGGCGGCGAACCGCGCGAAAAGCGCCTTCCTTGCCAACATGAGCCACGAGCTGCGCACGCCGCTTTCCGCGGTCATCGGCTACACCGAGCTGCTCGAGGAGGAGCTGACCGACCTCGGGCAACAAAGCATGATGACCGACCTCGGCAAGATCAAGAGCAACGCCAAGCATCTGCTCGGTCTCATCAACGACGTGCTCGACCTCAGCAAGGTCGAAGCCAACAAGATGGAGATCTTTGTCGAGGACGTCGAGATAGAGACCTTCGTTCGCGACGCCGCCGCCACCGTCGGCACGCTGGCGCGCGCCAAGGCGAACACCTTGGTGCTGGATCTCGGAGACGCGCTGGGCTCGATGCGGTCCGACCCGATCAAGCTGCGGCAGTGCCTCTACAATCTCCTGAGCAATGCCTGCAAGTTCACCGATCACGGCCGAATCACGCTGCGCGTGGATCGGGAAGCGTCGGCCGGGGGGGATTGGCTGTCCTTCGCGGTCGAGGATACTGGCATCGGGATGTCGCCGGAACAGGTGGAGCGCCTCTTCCAGCGCTTCACCCAGGCGGACGAGACGACGACGCGCAAGTTCGGAGGTACGGGGCTCGGGCTCGCGCTCAGCCGCGCCTTCGCCAAGCTCCTCGGTGGTGACATCACGGTCACCAGCACCGCGGGGACAGGCACCTGCTTCGCCCTGCGCATTCCGGCGGTCGCGCCCGAACTGAAGCCGGAAGCGGTGGAACACCACGAGGTCGACAGCCACAATGCCAACGGTTCGGCGAACAGCCTAGTGCTCGTGGTGGACGACGAGGCCTCGCAACGCGAGCTCCTGACGCGCTTCCTCCGCAAGCAGGGCTTTTCGGTTCGGACCTGCAGTAACGGTCGCGACGCGCTCGTCCTCGCGCGAGAGCTTAGGCCGCGCGTGGTCCTGCTCGACGTGATGATGCCCGGGATGGACGGTTGGGCGGTGCTGCACGCGTTGAAGGCCGACAAAGAGACGGCCGAGCTGCCGGTCGTGATGGTGAGTTTCGTCGCGGATCCAGGTTTGAGTGTGGCGCTCGGCGCGACCGATGCCGTCCCGAAGCCAATCGATTGGACCAGGCTTCGCACGGTCATGGAACGGTTTCGCGACGTCGGCGGCGACGTGCTCGTGGTCGACGATGATCGCGACACAAGGTACCGGCTGAGAACGGTGCTCGAGAAGAACGGCTGGACGGTGCAAGAAGGAGGCGACGGTGCCGAGGCGTTGCATCGCGTGGCCGAGGCTCGCCCGCGTATCATCCTGCTCGATCTGACGATGCCGTTGATGGACGGCTTCGCCTTCCTCGATCGCTTGCGCGCGATCCCGGGCTGCGCGGACATCCCGGTCGTCGTCCTCAGCGCCCGCGACATCTCCGTCGCGGAGCGCGAGCGGCTGGCCGATGCCGATCTTGTTCTCCGGAAGGGCGAGACGAGCATGCAGGATCTCACCCACGAGCTTCGTGCGCTGGATCGTCGGACGTCACCGGATCGGCTTTGACACGTTGCTGCCAGCGACCCCCGCGCTCAAGCCGCGATCGCGGGAGCCCGTGCCGCCAGCGCCCTGCAGAAGGCCAGCAGTTCGCCGAGCGACAGGACGAGGTGCTCCTCGCCGCCCTCCGCCCGCAGCGATGCGAGCATTGAGCTTGCCGCATCGACGTGCCACAGCCCGATGACGATCACCGCGCCCGGCACCTGCTTCTGCATGCGACGCACGAAATAGCGGATCGCGGAGACGTTGCTGCCCTTCTCGAGCACGGAGAGTACGCAAACCCTGGCGTCGGCGAGCGCCGCCGGCGCGGCCTGCGTCGAGCCGAGCGCAAGGTTCGACACGGCACCTGCGCCGAAGCCCGCGCCTGCGAGTGTCTGTACCGCCATGGTCGCCGCCAGATCGTCGAGCTGTCCTCGACCCGGGATGCATACGATCGCACCCGCGCGCCGCCAATCGTCCGGCACCGCTTTGCCGGCGGTGACGCCTCGTCGCAATCCGGCCGGGGCGGCAAGCGCGGCAAGCAACGTATCGATCCGGCCGTGGATGGCTTCCAGCCGTTCGAAGGCCAGCGCGTCGCGGGAAAGGTCCACTTGCGCGAGGGCCAGACCGGGCAAAGCCACTTTGTCGTGGTAATCCGTCAGCGATGTCGCGGCGATGTGCCGGTGCGCTGCGGGAAGAAGTTCGCGCGCGCGACCCTCGAGGGCTCGCTGGTAGAAGGTCTCCTCCGGCTCCAGCGGCGGCGTATCGCCGAGGATCACGTCGAGGAACGCCAACGGTTCGACGTGGCGGCCGATCACGACCAGGCAGACGGTGAGGGGGGTGGCGATCAGCAGGCCGATGGGTCCCCAGATCAAGGCCCAGAACGCCGTCGCGACGATCACCGCCAAGGGCGACAGGCCGGTGCTATGCCCGTAGATCAGCGGCTCGATCACCTGGCCCGTCACGGTCTCGGCGCCAGCAAACAGGGCGAGCACCAGGATCGCGAGCGACCATCCCGGCACGACAGCGACGGCGAGCAGCAGCGGCGGCACAGCGGCGATGACGATCCCGACGAACGGCACGAAGCGCATGAGCGCGGCGAGGATGCCCCACAGTAGCGGGTTGGGCAGGCCGGCGAGCCACAACGCCAGTCCGATCACCGCGCCGAAGCAGGCATTGAGTGCGAGCTGGTAAAGGAAGTAGCGCGACAGGCGGCCGGCGGCATCGTTCATCGCCAGGATCGTGCGATGCAGGTCCTGCCGCCCGACCAGCCTCACCAGCCTGTCCCGCAGATCCTCGTTCGACAGCAGGATGAAAATCGAGAACACGAAGACGAGCGCGGCTGTCGCGAGCGGCGCGAGGAGCGGCTGCGCCACCGTGCGCGCGATGGAAAGCCCAGAGACCTCGTTCAGCCCGAGGGCCGCCGCCGCACCCTGAGCCTGTGGACCGGTCGACGGGCCGTCTTGCGCGGGCGCGGAAGACGCTGACGGCTTGGCGATTCCCTTGGTGTAGCGCTCGAGGAGGCCGACGCCCTTGGCGAGCGCTTCCCACTTCGTCGTGATCGTCGCCTGGTAGCGGGGCAGGCTGTCGGCCAGCGAGCTGACCTGGCGGCCGACCACCAGCCCGAGGCCGCCGATCGCCGCCGAGGCGAGAAGCACGACGATCAGGACCGCGAGAACCCTCGGCAGCTTGAGGTGCTGAAGGATCCGGCAGGCTGGCGCCAGGACGAAGGCGAGCAGCGAGGCGATCACGAGCGGGACCAGCAATTCCTGGCCGTAGTAAAGCGCAACCACGACCACGACGCCTGCGTAGAGCACCGGCAGGAACGAGCGGCCCTGCGCGGGCGCGGGACGCACGATGGCGTCGTCGAGAGGTGATTGTTTCAATTGGGATGTCCAAGCTGGTAGGAGATGATAGCCTCGCTGGCGGCGCAGCGTTGCACTAGCACGGCAACCCGCGATGCGATCGAGGCCGATATGACCAAACTCCTCCTCGTCGAGGATCATGAAGAGCTCTGGGACTTCCTCTCACGGCGTCTGCGACGGCGCGGTTTTGAGGTCGTGCTGGCGCATAACGGCCAGGAGGCGCTCGAGCAGGTCGCCAAGGAATCGCCCGACCTCATGCTTCTCGACATGGACCTGCCGATCATGGACGGTTGGACGGTGGCGCGCACGCTGCGCAAGCAGGAGAACGCCATCCCGATCATCGCCCTTACGGCGCATGCCATGAGCGGCGACCGCACCAAGGCGATGGAGGCGGGCTGCGACGAGTACCACCCGAAGCCGGTCGACTTCAGCCGACTGCTCAACCAGGTCGACGAGGCCCTGCTGAAGCGGGAAGAAGCGGGCGGCTGAGCGGCAACCTGGCCGCGCCCTGCGCCACGATGAGCGTCGGACAAGGACAGCGAGGCATCGTTCGTCACGGCAGGGCAGCAGCATTCATCGAGAAGCCACTCACCCGTGAAGACTTGGTCGATTTCAAACTCGTAGGCTCGTGTTCAGACGCATCGCGGGCCGGCTCTGGATTTAGGAAGTAAAGTTCAGCGTCTCCGCGGCGGCGTTTTGGTCGAGCCTACAACCATTTCTTCGCAAGCCAACCGTCGCGCCGACGCTTCGCTTGAGCCGAAGAAGGTTGCGTCAGGTTCGAGCAAGCTCGGCCGGCAAGACTGTCCTTGCCAGAATGCGCGCGGGTTTCCGATGGAGCCGATCTATCTTTCCGAGCTTGCCACACGCAAGACCGCCTGGCTCGCGGCGCGCGAGCAGACGCTCGCGGCCAACGTCGCCAACGCCAACACGCCGGGCTATCGCGCCAGGGACGTCGCGAGCTTCAACGACGTTCTGGCGCGGACGCGCCTCGACCTCGTCTCGACGAGCGCCGGCCATCTGCCGATCACCGGCGTCGATGCCGGCGGAGCCGGTGTGCGCGAGGACGTGCAGACCGTCGACGTGACGGAGAGCGGGAACTCCGTGGGCGTCGAGCAGCAGATGATCAAGACCAACGAGGTCCACCGCGAATACGCGCTGACCACGAACATCGTGAAGAGCTTCCACGCCATGCTGATGGCGAGCCTGCGCGAATGATCGATCCGCTGCGGGCCTCGATGTCGATCGCCGCCTCCGGGCTCACCGCGAACTCCGAGCGGATGAAGATCGCCTCGGAGAACATCGCCAACGCGCGCTCGACCGCTGCGACGCCGGCCGCCGACCCCTACCGCCGCAAGACCGTCACCTTCGAGAACACGCTCGACGATGCTTCGGGCGGCGACGCGGTGCGGGTCGCGAACGTCGGGGTGGACCAAGCGCCCTTCATCGTCGAGCGCGACCCGGGCAACCCGGCCGCCGACGCGCAAGGGTTTGTAAAGCTTCCTAATGTTAACCTTATTCTCGAGATGGCCGACATGCGCGAAGCCAACCGCGCCTACGAGGCCAACCTGCAGGTGGTCAAACAATCGCGTGATCTCATCGCGATGACCATCGACCTTCTCAAAGGATCGTCATGATAGCCGCTCTTCCGCTCGTCACATCGGCCATCGGGGCGCTCCTCGGTCCGGACCAGACGCGCACGATATCCTCCGCGGCCAGGTCGGCCGCCGGCGACAGTTTCTCCTCGATGATGGCCTCCTTCGCCAACAACACGATCGATTCGCTCAAGACGTCCGAGGCCATGTCGGTCGCCGGCATCCAGGGCAGCGCCTCGACTCAGTCCGTCGTCGAAGCCGTAATGAACGCGCAGGAAACGCTGCAGACTGCGATCGCCGTGCGCGACAAGGCGGTCTCGGCGTTCCAGGAAATCTCCCGCATGCCGGTTTGAGGCTGAACGATGCGAGCCCTCACCATCGCCGCGACCGGCATGAACGCACAATCGACCAACGTAGAAGTCATCGCCAACAACATCGCCAACATCAACACCACCGGCTTCAAGCGGGCGCGTGCCGAGTTCACCGATCTGCTCTACGAAGCCCAGCGTTTGCAGGGCGTCTCGAGCCGCGGCAACCAGGGCACGGTGCCGGAAGGCGCGCAGCTCGGCCTCGGCGTGAAGATGGCGGCGATCCGCAACCTGCACATCCAGGGCGCGATCACGCAGACCGGCAACCAGTTCGATCTGGCGCTCACCGGACGCGGCTGGTTCCAGATCACCGACGCCAACGGGGAAATCTCCTACACCCGCGCCGGCGCCTTCAACACCAACGCGCAGGGTCAGCTCGTCACGCTCGATGGCAGTCTCGTCACCCCGAACATCGTCGTTCCGCCGAACACCACGGCCGTGACCGTCAGTCAGTCCGGCATCGTCAACGCGATGGTCGCGGGCACCACGGCACCCGTGCAACTCGGTCAGCTCACCCTGGCGAACTTCGCCAACGATGCCGGTCTGCAGCCGCTCGGCGGCAACCTCTACAAGGAGACGGCGGCGTCCGGCACGCCGGTCGTCGGCGTGCCGGGCGACCCCGGCTACGCCACCATCAACCAAGGCTATCTCGAGAGTTCCAACGTCGATCCCGTCAAGGAGATCACCGATCTGATCCAGGCGCAGCGCGCCTACGAGATGAACTCCAAGGTGATCCAGGCGGCCGACCAGATGGGACAGACGCTCTCCAAAGGAATGGGCTAGGCTTTCGGCCCGCAGCTGATCGACGAGGATAGACATGCCATCCCGCTCGCGTCTTCGGCGCCTTTTCACCCTCGCGATCGTCGTTCTCTCGGCCGGCGCGGCCGCTGCCGCGGAGCGCAGGCCGGTGCCGGCCGTCACAATTTATCCAGGCGACGTCATCCGCGATCAGATGATCACCGATGCCGATTTTCCCGACGCCGCTGCGAGCTCCGCCTTCGCATCAAATCGCTCGATGCTGGTCGGCAAGGTCGCACGGCGCACGCTCCTGCCGGGGCAGAGTATCCCCACGAATGCGATCGGCGAGCCGAAGCTCGTCACCGTCGGAGCGATGGTGCGTCTCGTCTACGAGGAGGACGGTCTGCGCATCTCGACCTACGCGTCGGCCCTGCAAGGGGGCGCCGCCGGCGATCTCATCTCCGTGCGCAACATGGAAAGCGGCGTCACCGTAAGCGGTATCATCGGGCCGGATGGCAGCATCCACGTCGGCGCGATGTGATGCGCTTGCGTCAAACCATCCGCCGCGTCGTCGCCTTCCTTGCGGTCCTGTGCACGCTCGCACATGCCGATGCCGCCGTCCGGATCAAGGATATCGCGCAGATCGAAGGTATTCGCGACAACCAGCTGATCGGCTACGGCCTCGTCGTCGGCCTGCTCGGCACCGGCGACACGCTGCGCAACGCGCCGTTCACGGAGCAGTCGATCCAGTCCATGCTGGACCGGCTCGGCATCAACGTGCGCAACATCAGCCTGCGCACGCGCAACGTCGCGGCGGTGCTCGTGACGGCCGATCTTCCTCCTTTCATGAACCGTGGGCAGCGGATCGACGTCACGGTCTCCTCGCTCGGTGATGCGACATCGCTGCTCGGTGGCACGTTGGTGATGACGCCGCTTTCCGGCGCCGACGGCCGCGTCCACGCCGTCTCGCAAGGTGCCGTCGCCGTTTCCGGCGCCGCGGCGGCCGGGCAGGCCGAGAGCTTCTCGCAGGGCGTCCCGACGGCAGGGCGCATTCCTAACGGCGGCACGATTGAACTGCCGAATCCGAACCGGCCGGGCGACGTCGGGCCGCTCGCCTTGGATTTGAAGAACCCCGATTTCGCCACCGCCGTGCGGGTCGCCGACGCGATCAACGCTTATTCGCTGCGCCGGTGGGGCATGCGGGCCGCCCACGAGCGTGACTTCCGCAGCGTGTCGCTGGTCCTGCCGCCGCGAATGAACCCGACCCGCTTCGTCGCCGATATCGGCAAGCTCCTCGTCGAGCCCGACACCGAAGCCCGCGTCATCATCGATTCGCGGACCGGCACGATCGTGATCGGCCAGGACGTGCAGATCTCCACCGTCGCCGTCACCCACGGCAATCTGACCGTGCGGATCACCGAGACGCCGGTGGCCTCGCAGCCGGCGCCGCTCTCCCAAGGAAAGACCGTCGTGCTGCCGCGCACGGACGTCGATCTTCATGAGGACGGCGGTCAGATGCGAATCGTCGGCGGCACGACCCTGCGCAAGCTCGTCGACGGCCTCAACCGCATCGGCCTCAAGCCCAGCGGCATCATCGCCATTCTGCAGGCGATCAAGTCGTCCGGCGCGCTCCAGGCAGATCTCGTCACGCAGTAGCGGCGCTCGAGCCAACAGCCCGACACAAGCTTGTCGCGTCATGCTCGCGCTCATGGTCGAAGTCTCACGTCACAAGGCGCTCACGTCGGCGGTGCTCGTCGTGGTCCTCACCGCCATGACGAGCGCGCAAGGGCTCGCCGGTTCTGCGGATGCCTCCAGCGAGATCGAGACGTACTGCACGAACATCGCCGTGGCGGCGAGCGATGCCCGCTTCGCTTGGCAAACCGGAAAGCTCAATCAGCTCGAGGCCCGCATCAAGGCGCGCATCCAGGAGCTCGACAGCAAGGCCGCGGAGCTGCGCGGCTGGATCGAGAAGCGGGAAGCGCTCGAGAAAAAGGCCGGCGAAAAGCTCGCGGGTATCTACGCCAAGATGCGGCCGGAAACGGCGGCGACGCAGATTGCGTCGCTCGACGACGACATGGCGGCGGCAGTGCTGGGGCAGCTCAATGCGCGGCAGGCGAGCGCCATCTTCAACGAGATCGTGCCGGAGCGCGCGGCAAAGCTCGCCGGCATGATCGCGGGCATCGTCCCCTCGAGCGAGAAGAAGCTTTGATACCGAAGTGTCTCGCCGCGGCCGGATTTTGCGCGTTTGCCCTGGCTGGATGCGCCGCGCGACCGCAGGAGTTCGCGCGCGAGCCGCAGCTGACGCCGATCGGCGCAGGTCTCACCCCCGACATCGCACCGCACCGCTTTACGCCCAATCCGCCGCCGCCGCCGGCCTTCAACTCGCTGTACCAGGACGGAGCCAGCCTGTTCCGCGATCCCCGCGCGATGAAGCCGGGCGACCCGGTCACCATCACGATCGCCATCAACGACAAGGCGACGCTCGGCAACACCACGACCCGTTCGCTCGACTCCGAGATCGCCAACCAGCTGGGCGCGGGCTTCAGCATCAACAACAAGTTCAATCTCGCGAGCAATCTGACCAGCTCCTCGAAGAGCTCGATCGATGGGCAAGGCACCGTCGACCGCTCCGAGAAGATCCAGCTTTCCGTCGCCGCCATCGTCACCGAGGTCCTGCCCGACGGCAACCTCGTCGTGAGCGGCTCGCAGGAACTGCGCGTCAACTACGAGATCCGGCAGCTCCTGGTCGCCGGTATCGTGCGGCCGCGCGACATCTCGAAGGACAATACGATCTCCTACGAGAAGATCGCCGAGGCGCGGATATCCTACGGCGGCCGCGGTCGTCTGAGCGAGGTCCAGCAGCCCGGCTGGGGCCAGCAGCTCTACGACAACTTCAAGCCGAATTAGACGGGATCACAGCGATGGCGGCGACCGCCTCGACGGCGCAAACGGGCAAGGCCAACTTCATCGTCACGGTTGCGGCTCTGACCGTGCTCGGCGTCATCGGCGGCGGCCTCGTCGGCAAGCTCATCGTGGCGCGCCTGAAGACGGATGTGCCGGCAAGCCCGGCGGCGACGGCGGCGGAGAGGCCGGCGCCCTACGCGGGCGATGTCGTGGTCCGCGAGCTGCCGGCCATCGTGACGAACCTTGCTTCTCCCTCCGACACGCGGATCAGGCTCCAGGTCGCGCTCGTGTTCGCCAAGAGGGCGGTCGAGGCGCCGGACGTGATGGTGGCGCGGATCGGGGACGACATCATGGCTTTCCTCAAGACGCTTTCGATCGGAGAGATCCAGGGCGCCAGCGGGCTCCAGGCCTTGCGTGAGGATCTCAACGAACGCGCCGCGGTCCGCTCCGAGGGCAAGGTGCGCGAAGTCATCATCGAGAACCTGGTCGTCCAATGAAACGCGCGCTCGCTTTCGCATCCTTGCTGCTCGTGCTCTCGGCCGCGGCGGCGCTGGCGCAGACGCCGGACCTCAACGCCCTCGTCCCGCCGGCCGGCGGCACCGCGACCGGCCGGATCGTCCAGGTGGTGGGGATCCTCACGGTCTTGTCGATCGCGCCGGGCCTGCTTGTCATGGTGACGAGTTTTACGCGTTTTGCGATCGCCTTCTCGTTCCTGCGATCCGGCCTCGGGCTGCAAACGACGCCGGCCAACCTCATCCTCATCAGCTTGTCGCTGTTCATGACCTTCTACGTGATGGCGCCGACCTTCGACCGGGCCTGGCAGGGCGGCCTGCAGCCGCTGATCGAGAACAAGATGAGCGAGAGCGAGGCCTATCCCAAGATCACGGCGCCGTTTCGCGCCTTCATGCTGGCGCAGGTCCGCGATAAGGATCTCAAACTGTTCGACGATCTCGCGCAGCCGAGCATCAAGACGGTCGACCGTTCGTCCGTCGACCTTCGCATCCTCGTCCCCGCCTTCATGATCTCGGAGATCCGGCGCGGCTTCGAGATCGGCTTTCTCATCGTGCTGCCGTTCCTGGTCATCGACATGATCGTCGCCACCGTCACCATGTCGATGGGCATGATGATGCTGTCGCCGTCGATCATCTCGCTGCCGATGAAGCTCCTGTTCTTCGTGCTGATCGACGGCTGGAACCTGCTGGTCGGCAACCTGATCCGGTCTTATTCCTAGACGATCGCGTGGAACTCAGAACAGCATGATGCTCGGATCGCAGACCGCCACCTTCGCGTCGTGGGTCACGAGCCGGAACGGTTCGGCGAGCGCCTGAGCAACCAGCAGGCGATCGAACGGATCGGCATGTAGAAGCGGAAGGGTTTCGACCGCCGCCGCATGATCGGGTGTCACGTTGATGAGGGTGAAACCGGCGGTCCCCACCAGGGTGATCGCTTCTCGGCCTGAAAACCCCGGCGCGTTCTTCCTGCCAAGGAAGTGCTTCTGCGCAATCTCCCAGACAGTGACGGCCGATACAAAAATATCGTTCGATATGTCGACGATCAGGCTTCGCTCTGATGGCGCAAGCCGTTCTGGCGCACTCAACACCCAGATCACAACATGAGTGTCGAGCAGCAGCCTCATTTGCCGTGAAAGAGCTTGGCGATCTCCTCGTTGTCGGCGTCGAACTCTTCTTGCGTCATGACGGGCCATTTGCCCGCCATCAGCCCGAGGCGTTTGCTGGTGTCCTTGATCGGAGCGACCGGCACGAGTCTCGCCGCGGGACGGCCGTTGCGCGCGATGACGATCTCGGCTTCCGCGCCGCTCTCCACGGACTCGACGAGGCGAGACAGGTTGGTCTTCGCCTCGAGCATGTTGACGGTCGGCATGGGCGCTACTTCTAGTGGATAACGTCATTCGATAGAGTCCGTCGTGGGATTCCCGTTGGGCCGCGGTCGTGCGAGTCTTCGGGATGCGCACAGGGATCAGGATCGAAGTCACCATTGCCGACGAAGCCCGCATGAAGGCGATCGTCGCCGATCGCGGCAGCCCGCAGAACCATGTCTGGCGCTGCCGCATCGTGCTGCTGACCGCCGCCGGGCTCGGCACCAACGCGATCATGCGCGAGGCGAACGTCGCCAAGACCGCGGTGTGGCGCTGGCAGGAGCGTTTCATGCGGGAGGGCGTCGCCGGCCTCTTGCGCGACAAGACGCGGCCGCCCGGCAAGCCGCCGCTGCCGAGGGAGGTCGTCGACAAGGTCGTCGCCCTGACGCAGTCCGAGCCGCCCGGCGAGACGACGCATTGGACCGCGCCCGCCATGGCCGAAGCCATGGGCATCAGCGTTTCCTCGGTTCAGCGTATCTGGAAGGCGCATGGGCTGGCGCCGCATCGCGTCCGCCGCTTCAAGCTGTCCAACGATCCCCTGTTCGCCGCCAAGCTGCGCGACGTCGTCGGCCTTTACGTCGATCCTCCGGCGCACGCCATCGTGTTGTCGCTCGACGAGAAGAGCCAGATCCAGGCGCTCGACCGCACCCAACCCGGCCTGCCGATGAAGAAGGGCCGGCTCGGCACCATGACCCATGACTACAAGCGCCACGGTACGACGACGCTGTTCGCCGCCCTCGACGTGCTCGAGGGAAAGGTCATCGGGCGCTGCATGCAGCGTCACCGGCATCAGGAGTTCGTCCGCTTCCTCAACGCCATCGAGGCCGAGGTGCCGGCCGGAAAGACGGTCGAGGTCATCCTCGACAACTATGCCGTCCACAAGCACCCGAAGGTTCTCGCCTGGCTCGGCCGCCACCCGCGCTTCACCTTCCACTTCACGCCGAAATCGGCTTCCTGGCTGAACGCCGTCGAGGGCTTCTTCGCCAAGCTCACGCGGCGACGGCTCAAGCGCGGCGTCTTCCGTTCGATCGTCGATCTTCAAGCCGCCATCAACCGCTTCCTCGCCGAGACCAACGAGGCCCCGAAACCCTTCCATTGGAAAGCCGATCCGGACAAAATCATCGCCGCCGTCAAACGCGGGCACCAAGTGTTGGAATCTATCCACTAGCTAACTCTGACTAAGATAGCTGCGTTATACATCTGTCGCAAGCCAAGCTCGGCCGCTTCAAACCCCCGCTCCGCCGCGCGGCCACGCCGAGCACGAACCACGCCCGTTTTTCCACGCTAGAGGAACGCCCGCGCATTTACGGTTTCGCAATGGCTCGCGCGCATCGTGGATGCCACGGAAGGTTGAAGGCGGCGCGCCGCGCCGCTCTTCGAAGGCATCAGGCCGCCCTCCCGTCCCGGTTACGATCCGGAATGTCCCATCGTCTTGCAGCACACCAGGGACAGCACACCCATGTCGAGCATTCTCACCAACATGGCGGCGATGACCGCCGTCGCCAATCTCACCGCCACGCAGAAGTCGCTGGCTCAGGTGCAGAACCAGATTTCCAGCGGCCTCGCGGTTTCGAGCGCCCAGGACAACGCGGCGTACTATTCCATCGCCACGAACATGCGCACGAACATTGGCGACCTAAGCGCGGTCAGCAATTCGCTTAATCTGGGGACGTCCGTGGTTGCCACCGCGACGTCCGCCACGACCAATCTGACGACGGTTCTTCAAAGCATCTCGAAGCAACTCGTGACGGCGTCGCAGCCCGGCACGGACCTGAACTCGATTCAAACGAACATTGCCGCTCTCCGCACTCAGCTTCAGAATACCGTCGCGGTCGCCTCGTTCAACGGCGTGAACCTGGTCGACGGCTCGACCTCGGCGAACCCGCAGGTTCAGTTCGTCGCCGGCGTCACCGGGTCCGGCGCGGACACGACCGTGAACACCCTCACCGTCGACACGACGAACACCAACTTCAGCGGCGCGGCCTATGTTGTCGGCGGTGCCGGCAGCAACGCGCTAGTCGACGCCGCCGCGAAAGCCGATAACGCCCTGAACACCGCACAGACCAGCTACACGACGGCCCTGAATGCCTTGAGTTCCGCCATCACGGCCGGCGGCGCCGCGGCGACGGACGGTACGTCCGCCACCTTCAAGCAGATCTTCGGATCGACAGCCACACAGAACGCCGCCACCGGTGCGATCACCGGCATCGTCGCGGGTACTCTCGCGGCCGCCCTCGTCGGGACAACCGGCACCTACACGCAGGTTGGGACGGGTACGACGCCGGCCGCGGCGACGAGCTTCAGCACGGGAGCTACGGGAACGACTTCGGCTCTCGGCGGTGCCCTTGGCGTCCTGTATGGAGCGAGCGCCTCAAATTCGAGCACGACCGGTACGGCAACCAGCGCGGCCGGTGCGGCCGCGACCGCCGATGCCGCGGCGAAGGGCGATGCCACCGCAAACAAGATCTACGGGGGCGCCCTTTTTTCGATCAGCCAGATCTCGCTGACCAGCGCCAGCGCCGATGGCACGACCCCGGCGACGTCCGCCGCCCAGATCGCCGCCTACATCAAGCAAGTGGGTGCCGCGCTAACGGCGGTCAACAACGCGTCGGAAACGTTCGGCGCGGCCTCGTCCAACATCAGCCTGCAGTCGACCTATACTAGCGCGCTGTCCGACTCTATCACCACCGGCGTCGGTTCGCTCGTCGACGCCGACATGAACGCGGCCTCGACTCGCCTCAGCGCCCTGCAGACGCAGCAGCAGCTTGGCGTGCAGGCGCTCTCCGTCGCCAACCAGAACAGCCAGCTCATCCTCAAGCTGTTCGGCGGCTAGCGGCGGCGCCACCTTCTCCCGCAAGCGGGAGAAGGTGGCGCGGCGAAGCCGTGACGAATGAGGGCGCCGGGCGCGACCCTCGGCCTCTCGGCTTCTTCCCGCATCGCCCTCGTTCGACCTCCGCCGACGCGGAGGCCACCTTCTCCCACAAGTGGGAGAAGGATCGCCCGGCCCACCCCCCATAACCCCCGCGCAAGCTTAATCCGGCACAGTCGAGGCTCACTAGGGCTTCGTCCGCCGGGCATGAACATTCAAGAACAGCTGCAGACCGTTCTCGCCAGCCTCGGCAGACTCGGCTGGCGCAAGCTCGCGGCGCTCGGCCTCATCGGCGTCACCATCTTCGCCGTGGTCGGGCTCGGCGGTTATTACCTCAGTAGGCCTGCCTTCGAAGTGCTCTACGCGGGGCTCGACCGCCAGGACGTCTCCAGCATCGGCTCCGCGCTGACGGAGGCGGGCATCCGGTTCGATGTCTCGAGCGATGGCACCAGCGTCAAGGTCGGCTCCGCCGACACCGCGCGCGCAAGAATGCTGCTCGCGGAGAAGGGGCTGCCGCACAGCGCCAACTCCGGCTACGAGCTCTACGACAAGCTGGGCTCGCTCGGGCTCACCTCGTTCATGCAGGACGTGACGCGCGTCCGCGCGCTAGAGGGCGAGCTCGGCCGCACCATCCAGACGATGAACGGCATCCGCGCCGCCCGCGTCCACATCGTGCTTCCGGACGAAGGATCGTTCCGCCGCGCGCGCCAGCCGCCGTCGGCCTCGGTCATGATCCGCACCGACGCCATCGCCGACGGCCGCGCCGGCCAGGCGATCCGCCACCTCGTGGCCGCAGCGGTGCCCGGCATGACGATCGACCAGGTCACAGTCCTCAACACCGACGGCACGCTGCTGTCGTCGAACGGCGATCTCGACGAGGCGGCGCCGGGCAAGATGCTGGCGCTCGAGAAGACCGTCTCCAAGGACATCCAGGACTCGATCCGTAAGGAGCTGACGCCTTTCTTGGGCCTGCGCAATTTCCAGATCAGCGTCGCCGCCAAGCTGAACACGGACAACCGGCAGACCAACGAGACGATCTACAATCCGGATTCTCGGGTCGAGCGCTCGACGCGCGTCGTCAAGGAGAACAACACGACGCAGAACAATACCAGCCAGGCGCCGACCTCCGTCGCCACCGCGCTGCCGCAGGAGAAGACGAACTCGCAGGACAGCAAGGTCTCGAACACCGATAACTCCAAGCGCGAGGAGCTGACGAATTACGAGCTCTCGTCGAAGGTCGTGACGACGGTGAGCGGCGGCTATACGGTCGATCATCTCTCCGTCGCGGTGCTCGTCAACAAGAGCGCGCTCCTGACCGGCAAGGCGCTCGGCGGATCGAAAACCGTCGAGCCTCAAACGGTCGAGTCGACGCTCGCCGATGTCGAGGCTCTCGTCGCGTCGGCCGCCGGCCTGCGCAAGGACCGCGGCGACACCATCAAGGTCCTGGCGGTCGACTTCGCCGATGCCGGGCACGACCTCGATCCGGTCCCGCCAGCCTCGATCGTCGACGTGCTGATGCGCCAGTCCGGCACCGCGATCAACGCGCTGACCGTGCTCGTCGTCGTCACACTCCTCATCGTGTTCGGCCTTCGTCCGCTGATCCGCGTGCTGAAGCCGGATGCGCAGGTCGTCGAGGCGCTGGCGCCGACGACCGTCATGCCGGCCTTGGAGTCGCCGCAGATGAGCGCTCCGGAGATGCCGGCCATAGGAGCCGAGCCGAGCCTGATCGAGGACGTCACCAATCGTCCTCGCCGTTCGCCGCAGCGCCGCCTCGAGCAGATGGTCGAGTTCGACGAAGTGCAGGCCGCCGCGATCCTGAAGCAATGGGTCCAGCGCGGAAGCTCTGCCGGATGAACGCGCCCATTCGCCTCTTCCTCGCCCGCTTCGCGGACGCCCACGAGCAGCCGATCGTCGCCGACGAGCCGGAACCTGTCGCCGAGACGGTGATACTCGCCGGCACCGAACTCGAGGCGCGCCTCGAGGCGGCGAGCCTTGAGGCGGTGCGAGCGTCCGACGCCTCGCGAGAGGAGGAGATCGCGACGCTTCGGGAGGCGCACCGTATCGAACTCACGCGAGCCGTCGCGGACGCGAAAGTGCTCCGATTTGCCGAGGAGGGCGCGACGGTCGCCGGATCGATCGACGAGGCGTTCACCGCGCTTCGCGCGACAATTTCCGGCCAGATCGCCGCTGCGCTGCGCCCGCTCCTCGCCGAGGCGCTTGCCGAGAAGGCGCGGACCGCCATCGTCGAGGCGCTCGACCACATACTCGCCGATGCCGATCATCCCAGCATCGTCGTGAAAGGTCCCGCCGAGTTCATCGCGGCCATCCGCGCGAAACGTGCCTCCGATGCCTCGCTCGCCTACATCGCGGAGGAAACCATCGATGTGGCCGTCGTCGCCGGTGCGACGATGATCGAGACGAGACTCGGCGCCGCGCTGACCGCTCTCTCCGAAACCCCCGCCCATGGCTGACGACCACAAGCACGAGATCGTGATCATACGCCGCGGCAACCACGGCGATCATGATGAACACCACGGCGGCGTTTGGAAGATCGCCTTCGCGGATTTCATGACCGCCATGATGGCCTTCTTCCTGGTAATGTGGCTCATAAGCGCCAACGACAAGACGAGGGCGTCGGTCGCGCGCTATTTCAATCCGGTGCGCCTCGTCGATGCGACGACACAGCCGCGCGGCCTGCACGAAAGCAAGAAGGACGAGTCCGGCATCACGGCGCTGAGCTCGAAGGACGCCAAGACGCTGTCCAAGGAGGCGTCCGAGGCGAGCGCGTCGCCGGCCAAGCAGAAGCCCGAGACCTCCGAGGCCCGCGACAAGCGTCTCGACACCGCCTTGCGGGAGAACCCCTACGTAGCGCTCGCCGAGATCGCCGCGGCGAAGTCGGCCGCGGACGGCCCGTCGGCGGCCGCACGGCCGGTCTCGTTGCCCGTCATCGGCCGGCGCGGCGGGGAGTCGTTCCGCGACCCCTTCGCGCCGCCGCCCCCGCTCCCGAACGCCGCGACCAAGACCATCGCCTCGGAGACCGCCGGGACCGCCGCGCAGGAGCCGACCGCACCGGCATCGCTTCCCCAGCCGAAAGCGGCGCCTGCCGTCGTTGAGAGATCGGACGTGAAGGCGCAGATCCTCGCCTCGCTGAGGAGCGGCAATCATGCCGCTGGCCCGCGCGTCGATGTGCGTCGGACGAGCGAGGGGCTTCTCGTCAGCCTGACCGACACCGTCGATTTTTCGATGTTCTCCAACGGCTCGGCAGTGCCGGCGCGCCGCGTCGTGCTTCTCATGGAGAAGGTGGCGCAGGTTCTTAAGGGCAAGCCCGGCACGGTGATCGTGCGCGGGTTCACCGACAGCAAACCCTACCGCTCGGGACGCTACGACAACTGGCATCTCTCGCTCGATCGCGCCCAGGTGATGCATTACATGCTGGTGCGTGGCGGCCTCGAGGATGCGAGGATCGGGCACATCGAAGGGTTCGCCGATCGCGGTGCCAAGCTCGGCGCAGATGCCGCGAGCCCGCTCAATCGCCGCATCGAGATCCTGCTGAAGGATGATCAGCCGTGAGGCGGCTCGCCGCCGGCGTCGCCGCCTTGATGCTGATCCGCCAGCCATGCGTCGCGCGCGCCGATAGTGACCCGCCGCCCTACGAGGCTGTGCGCACGCTGCAGAGGCTGCAGGACCGCATCGCGGTCGGCGATACCATCGCGCAGACCGCACGCGTCAAGGCGATGCAGCGCACGGCGCAGGCTTTCTCTGGCGCGAAGCTCGCCACGTGGAACGACAAGCGCAACGCGAGGGCGTTGATCGTCTATCTGTTCAGCGGCGGCGCTGCGGCGGCCATCGACGAGGCGATCCCGCGCAGCGCCGTCGCGCCGGAGTACGAAGCGCTTTACGCCGGCGCGCTCGCCTACGGTCTGGGCGAGGACGACAAGGCCCGCGCCGCGCTGATGCCGATCGACGCGAAGACGCTGCCGAGCGGCCTCGGCGGTCATCTCGCCCTGATCCAGGCGACGCTTGCAGCGCCGAGCGACCAGATCAAGGCGATCGCGCTCCTCGATCTCGCGCGCCTGCTCGAGCCCGGCACGCTCGTCGAGGAGGCTGCGCTGCGCAAGGAGATGTCGCTCATCGGCGCGACCGGCGACCTCGACAAGTTCGCTCTCCTCGCCCGGCGCTACCGGTCGGGCTTCACGCAATCGATCTACGCGGGGAATTTCCGGCAGCTCGTCGCGGAGACGGCGATGCAGCTCGGCGCAGGGGACGATGCCGTTGCCGCCGGCAAGCTCGGCATGGTGCTGGGCGGGATCGAACGGCCCGAGCGGCGGCGACTCTACCTCGTCATCGCGCGCCAAGCGGCGATTGCCGGCCACACCCTCATGGCGATCGCGGCGAGTGAGGAAGCCGGGCGACTCGCCGAACGGTTCGACCCCGACGAGGCCCGCGCCAGGGTCTACTTTGGGGCCGCGGCAGTGGTCGATCCACGCTACGAGCTCGGCGTGAAGGCCTTGACGAGTGTCGCGCCCCAACGGCTCGACGTGGCCGATCGAGCCCTGCGTGCCTCCGCTCTCTCGGTGGCCGCGCTCATCCGCCGTTTGCCCGGCAAGGGAAGCGAAACGACCGCGCTCGCCGACGGGCAAGACACCCTCGTCGCAGATGGCGAGCGCGCGCTCGCCGCGACGGACACTTTGATCAAAGGCGCCACGCGTTGAGAACGCTTCCGCTTCTCGACGCAATGCCGGACCTCCGGACCGGTGCGGGTACCCTCAAGCAGGATCGCCAGAAGGCCGAGACCGGCTTCGCGGACCTGCTGTCGACCGTCGGTGCCGAGCCGGCGTCGGCCCCCGCGTCGCCGCAAGATACAGCCTCCAGCCCGACGAAAACCGGCTTCGCGCAACCGACCCCCGCATCCGCCCCCGGTCTGCTGGCGGGGGTACCGGAGGCGGCGGTCGCGGTCGATGGTTCGACGACCGGCCTCGCGACGGTTCTCGCCGGCGTGGCGCCGGCAACAGCTGTAGGCGATGGTACTCCGCTCGCCGTCGGCGGCCAGAGCCATTTGCCTGGTGCTCCGGCGCGGGCTGGCACCAAGGGCTCGGCCGCTTCGACCTTGCGCGACCTCGTGCAGGGCCTTGCCGGGGTCGGGCAGCCCGCCACGGCCGCGAGCGTCTCACCCGTTCCCTTAATGCCGGACGTTGCGCGCGGTCCCTCTTGGTCAACGTCGTCCACAAGTCCGGCGCCGGAGCTTGCGAACGCGTCGCGGCTTGTTCAACCGCGAGAGCAAAGCGCGTCCTCGCTATCCCTTGCGCTGAACGACGGACCGGCCCCTTTCGCGGCGCCGATGGATCGCATAGCGGCCGCGTTCGAGGTTTTGCCGCCGTTCGATGGGGTGACCGCGCCGCAGCCGGACACAGCGCAGACATCCGGCTCGGTTGCCGAAATCTCGGCGTCTGTAAGGATAAACGTCGCGGCGCCGAAGGCGAAGGTTCCGGCGCCTTCCGAACAGGACGGCAGCTCGGCTGCGCCATCCGGCGACGAGCCGGCCGCCGTGATGCTTGGCGGACCGCTATCGCAATCCTCGGTTCACATGACAGGATCGGCGACGGCAACGTCCGGCGGCACGCCGTCGCCACCGCCCAGGCCGCGGCGCGACACCACGGCCGAAGCGACAGCAGGCGCTATCGCTGGCGCCTCCACGATCGTGCCGTTAATCGCCGCGACACAGCAAGTGCCGACCTCCTTGCCTTGGGAGACCTTCGGAACGACCAAGCTCACGATGGCCAGGACCGCCGTGGCCGGCAGCCTTGGGCCTGCCCCGTCAGAATCGCTTTCGACCGAGCCTCGTCGCCCATTGACGGCGAAGGACGATGCGCTCGTGTCCGCCGGCTCCTCCGCGGCGTCGGTTCCCACAGTGCCCCCGGTCGCCGCCGCGGAGGGGGAACCGAAGGTCGCGCCGTCGCTGGCGCAAACAGCCGGGAGCGTTTCGCGTCCGGTCGCTCCGATGCCTGGGCCGCCGGGGACGGCTGCCGGCTTCGTTTCTCAAAGCGTGCCCGCGATCACCACGCTGACGGATGTGGTGGTCACGACCGCGATCGCGCCGGCAGTGCAGGGCGATTTCGCTCGCAGGCTCGCGTCGCGCGACCCGGCCGCAACCGCCACGGCAGCCGGCACCGGCGAACCGCAACCCGGCGACACGGCCGCGGCGGCGGAGACGGGAAGCGGCGCGGGCGCCGACATGCGTCCTGCAAGCACGGCTAGCGCGGCTTCCTTTACGGTGAGGGGACTCTTTGCTGCGGCAAGCGCGGTCCCCGGCGCGGCCGGAGCGCAGGTGGCGCTCACGGACGCAGCCACCGATCCCGCAACTGCGATCTCGCGCGACGACGCGCGAGGAACGCCCAAGCGGACCGGCGACATCCCGCTGGCCGTCGCCGGCACGCCGGATGCCATCCAAGCCGCCGCAACAGGGGCGGCACCGCTCCAGCCAGTCGCCAATGCGATGATCGCGCCGATCAAGGCGATCGTCGAGACGGCCGCGGCGCTCGCGGCGGCGGCCGCCCAGCCAGACAGCGGCCCGAGCGGCGCGCCCATCCTGGCACCCGCGAAGACGATGACGGTGCAACTGAGCCATGGCGACCTCGGCACGATCGTCGTGCGCATGCACCTCGTAGGGCAGACTCTCGACCTTCAGCTATCCACAGCCGACAACCGAACCGCGAGCCTGATCGGCCGCGACCGCGACGCCCTGAGCGGGGCGCTGCGGGACCGGCATTTCGATTTGCGATCGCTCGTCATCCAAGGCAGCGACATCAAAACGTCGGGAGACTTCCATGCGACCGCCAACGATCCTGCGGGCGATGGCTCGCGTCCCGGTGCCGGCAGCGAGGCCTCGGGATCCGCGTACGGCGGACCCTCGGCGGGAAGCGGCGGCTCCGCGCGCGAGGGCCGCGGGAGCGCGGCGCCCTCGGCACAAGGAAACCGGAGCCCCGATGCGGCCGATCCTGCCCTTGGCTCTGGCGATCGCCCTCGCTCCAGCGCCCTGTATGTCTGAAGGCGTCGCGCCGAACGCCCTCTCTTGCGAGCACGAAATCGCCTCGGCCGCGCATCGCTACGATATCCCGCTCGCCGTGTTCTACGCGGTCGGCCTGAACGAGACCGGTTCGAAGGGCCGGCTGCAGCCCTACGCGATGAACATCGATGGACGAGCCGTCCTGAGCACCTCCCTCGCCGACGCGCTCATCCGCTTCCAGGATGCGAAATCGGCTGGAGCCAAGATGATCGACATCGGCTGCATGCAGATCAACCATCACTACCATAGCGCGCAGTTCGCCTCGCTCGCGGCGATGTTCGATCCGGCGCTCAACATCGACTATGCCGCCCGCTTCCTCCGCGAGCTGAAACAGCGGGAACAGACCTGGACGATGGCCGTGGCGCGCTACAACGCCGGCCCCAACAACGACCCCGCGCAGAAGCGGTATGTCTGCGCAGTGATCACCCGCATGGTCGCGAGCGGTTTCGGGGCGTGGACCGAATCAGCAAGAAAGTTTTGCTTTTCCGAACGTGTTGTAAAGGTGTCGCGATAGCGCCGAAGCCCTTGGCCGCCCGTCGCGACGGGTCGTCTCTCGCCCCCGAACCGGGCCGGCCCGCAAGAAATTCGGCCATTTTTGCGGTAAATGGCTCGCAGCGGGGTAGGCGTAACGGTTTCTTCACCTTTCCTCCGGGACTTGCGTGAGGCATTCGTTAATTTCCGTTTACCCTAAATCTTTACGACCATCTTAGTCTTCCAGCGCACACGAATTTGGGGGCGTCGATGCTAGTGTTGGTCGAGGAGCGCGAGCTGGTGATTGCCGGCTACAAGAACGGCTTCAAGAACGAGGGCGTGGCGATCACCTGCTTTAAGCCGGACGATTTCCTGGACTGGATCGAGCATGCGCCGGACCAAGAGGTTTCCGCGATCGAGGCTTTCCTGCTCGGCGAGTCGGCCGCGCGCGTCGCGTGCGCGCGCGCCGTCGCGTTGCGATCGCGAGCCCCAACCATCGCCATCAACGATGCCAATTCTCTGGAGACGACGCTCTGTCTCTTCGCCGAAGGCGTGGACGACGTGGTGCGAAAGCCGATCCATGTTCGTGAGATGCTGGCGCGGCTCGGCGCGATCCGTCGCAGAACCGTCCGCCAGACGCAGGTCATCGAGCAGACGCCCTTGGGCGGAACGCTAAACGTGTTCTTCGATGGGCGCGATCCCGAAATCGGCGGCGTCACCTTCAACCTGCCGCGGCGCGAGCGCCGGATCCTCGAGTACCTCACCGCACATCAGGGCCGCCGCGTGACGAAGACGCAGATCTTCAACGCGATCTATGGCATCTTCGACGACGATGTCGAGGAGAACGTCGTGGAGAGTCATATCTCCAAGCTGCGCAAGAAACTCCGCCTGCGCCTCGGCTACGATCCGATCGATTCCAAACGGTTCCTTGGCTATTGCATCGAACTCGGCGTCAAGCACGCCGATGCCGACATCGCCGCGCAACGCAGCGTCTGAAAATCCAGTCATCACGCGAGAAGGTGAACCATGAGCCTTTTTAATACGATGCGTACGGCCGTGTCCGGCATGGCAGCCCAGAGCAACGCGCTGAGCACCATCGGAGACAACATCGCGAATTCCGGCACGACGGGCTACAAAGAAGCGACGGCCCAGTTCGAGACGCTGCTCGGCAACGGCAGCAAGAACAACTACGAGTCGGGTGGCGTACAGACCGATGTCCGCTACGGCATTACGGACCAGGGCACGCTTGCGACGACCACATCCTCGACTGACCTCGCGATCAGCGGCAACGGCTTCTTCGTCGTCAATGACGGCGGCAACGGCACGTTCATGACGCGCGCCGGATCCTTCGTCCCCGACAAGAACGGCAACCTCGTCAATACCGCCGGCTACAACCTCATGGGCTACCAGATCGGCACGAACGGGACTAGCTCCACGCTGTCCGACATCAATGTCGCGAGCACGACGCTGCAGACGGCAGCCTCGACGAGCGGCACCTTGACGACGAACCTGCCATCGACAGCCACCGCGGTCGCGGCGGCGCAGTTTCCCTCGAGCAACGCGGCGAACGCGAGCTACACGGAAAAAACGTCCCTCACCGTCTACGACAACCTCGGCCAGGCGGACGTGCTCGACGTCTATCTCACGAAGACCGGCGACAGCACGTGGGAGGCGACAGCCTATAACCAGAAAGATGCATCGGCTTCGGGCGGCTTCCCCTACGCCAACGGCCCGGTCGGGACCTCGAACCTGACGTTCGACCCGACGAGCGGCAAGCTCGCCGCAGGCAGCGCAACGACGCTGACGGCGGCGATTCCGAACGGCAACGCCGTCGCCATCGACCTCAGCGGGACGACACAGCTCGCCAGTGACTTTCAGGTCACGGCGCAAACCGCCAACGGCAATGCTCCGAGCTCGCTCGATCACGTCGCCATCGGCAAGGACGGCACCTTGAGCGCGGTCTACGCGAGCGGCTTCGAGGTGGCGCTCTACAAGATCCCCCTCGCCACGGTCGAGAGTCCCGATAATCTGACCGCGGTGAACGGCGACATCTTCCAGGCCAACCAGGATTCCGGCGCGATGGTCGTATCGACGGCCGGAACGCAGGGAACCGGCTCGATCGTCTCCGACGCGCTCGAGCAGTCCAAGGTCGACCTCGCGACCGAGCTCACCAACATGATCGAGGCCCAGCGCGGGTACGAGGCGAACTCCAAGGTTTTGCAGGCCGGTTCAGATCTGCTGGGTGTGTTGAACAGGCTGACGACAAACTAAGTTATGATGGAAGCCTCGGCGCGGCCATCCGCGCCTCGGTCTCGTAAAATCAACATGCTTAGCGATTAACGTAAACTCTCTATCCATCTTTCTAGCCCAACGTAGTTCATAGCGGCGGCATCAGTCTCGGACCCGCATGGAACTATACCGATGAGTCTGTCCGGCGCCCTGAGTCTCGCGCAATCGGCGCTCGCGAACAACGCGGCTCAATCGGCGATCCTCTCCAGGAATATCGCCAACGTCAGCAACCCCGACTATTCGCGGCAATCCGCCGGCACCATCTCGCAGCTGAGCGGCAGCGTCGTGATGGGCGCGACGCAGCGGGCGGCGGACGATGCACTGCTCGCCAGTCTGCTTTCGGCGCAGGCTTCCTCGACCGGGCAGCAGGCGATCAGCGATGGCCTGACGCAGATCGCCGGTTCGCTCGGCCTCGACACCGCCGCGACATCCTCGGCCTCCGGTCCAACCGCGACCGACAATTCGCCTGCGACCGCGATCGGAGCCTTCTCGACCGCGCTGCAGCAGTATGCGGCCCAACCCGACAACGGCGCCCTTGCGGTCGCCGCCGTCGGCGCGGCCAAGTCGCTCGCAACCAACCTCAACCAGGCCTCCGCCGCGGTACAGGCCGTGCGCGGCCAGGCCGACGGCGACATCGCGGCCTCGGTCGCAACCATCAACGGCCTGCTGGCCCAGTTCAAGGTCGTCAACGATCAGGTCGTCGCCGGCACCGCGACCGGGGCCGACGTCACCGGCGCGCAGGACACGCGCGACGGCCTGCTCAAGAGCCTCTCGAACGAGATTGGGATCACCGCGCTCCAGGGCAAGAACGACTCGCTGTCGCTCTACACCGACAGCGGCGCGACATTGTTCGAGACGACGCCGCGCACCGTCGCCTTCACGCCTACCACGACCTTGACCGCCGGCACGATGGGGCAGGCAGTGACCGTCGACGGGGTCCCGGTCACCGGCTCGTCGGCGGTCATGGCAATCAAGAGCGGGCGCATCGCCGGGCTCACCACGCTTCGCGACCAAACCAGCGTCGCCTACCAGAACCAGCTCGACCAGATCGCCTCCGGCCTCGTCTCGGCCTTCGCGGAGAGCGACCAAACCGGCGGCAGCGCGCCGACCCTGCCGGGGCTCTTCACGACCGTCGGCGCGACGGCCATGCCGGCATCGAGCACGGGACTGGCTGCGGCGATCACCGTCAACGCCAGCGTCGATCCCTCGGTCGGCGGAAACGCCTCGCTTCTGCGGGACGGCAATATCGCGGGCTCGAGCGCGGCCTACACCTACAACACGGACGGAGCTTCGGCTTTCTCCGATCGTCTCGACGCGCTCGGAGCGGCGCTGTCACAGACGCGATCCTTCGACGCTTCATCGGGCGGCGCCGCATCGGCGAGCCTTGCCACCTACGCCGCCTCCTCGGTGAGCTGGCTCGAGACGCAGCGTCAGTCCGCGGCGGACGCCGCCACCAGCAAGAGCGCGACCGTGAGCGCGACGACAACGGCCTTGTCGAACGCGACGGGCGTGAACCTCGACGACGAGATGTCGAAGATGCTCGACGTCGAGCATGCCTATCAGGCGTCGGCCGAGCTCATGAACACCGTCAAGACCATGTACGCCACGCTGATCCAGTCGATCCAGTAGGACCGCCCGCGATGATCTCGACACTGTCGCTCACCTCGCCGCTGCGCCAGTCTGTCCAGCAGGCCCAAGCCGCGCTGGCGAACGCCCAGACGGAGGTTTCCACCGGCTTGAAGGCCGACCTCGGGCTGTCGCTCGGCGCCGCCACCGGCACCTCGATCTCGCTGCAAAACGAGACGGATGCGTTGACGAGCTACAAGGCGACCAACGGCTTCGCCGCCACGCGGTTGTCGGCGACCTCCGACGCGCTCACCGCAATCCTGTCCACCGCGCAGGCGATGTCCGCCTCCCTCGTCACCGCGTCCTCCGCCGGCGGTCTGACCACTACCGTCCAGGACGGCGCCAAAGCCGGGCTGCAAAGCCTGATCTCGGGCTTGAACACCTCCGCCGGCGGCCAGTACGTCTTCGGCGGCATCAAGACCGACAATCCTCCAATGAGCGACTATTTCAGCGTGCAGCCCTCCGCGGCGAAACAGGCCGTCGACGCGACGTTTCAGTCTGCCTTCGGCACCAGCCAGACCAGCGCCGACGCCTCGTCGATCAGCGGTACCGCGATGCAATCCTACCTCGACACTCAGTTCGCATCGATGTTCACCGGCAGCGGTTGGCAATCGAACTGGTCGCAGGCCTCCTCGCAGACCATCACGAGCACGCTCTCACCGGGACAGACGGCGACCACGTCGGTGAGCGCCAACGGTAACGCGAACCAGAACCTCGCCGAGGCCTACACGATGCTGACCGAGTTCACCGGGCAGAACCTCAGTTCAGACGCCCGTGCCGCCGTCGTTTCGACCGCGCAGAAGCTCGTTGCCTCCGGCATCTCGGGCCTCGCCGACGCGCAGAGCAACGTCGGCATCGTGCAGGCTACCGTCACCAGCGCGAACGCGCAGATCGACGCCAAGGTCGAGGTGCTCAAGACGAGCGTCAGCAATCTCGACAGCGTCGATCCATACGCCCTGTCGAGCCAGGTGACGGCTCTGCAAACTCAGCTCGAATCGAGCTACAGCCTGACCAATCGGCTGCAGCAGCTCAGCCTCGTCAACTATCTCACAACCGGGTAATCATACATGTACCAGCGGTGCTACGCGGAAGTACTCGAGGACGATCAAAACGCCGCGCGCCGCGCGGAATTCATGGCGCTCGACAAGGCCGTGACGATGCTGATGCGCGCCGACGAGGACAAGGACGCGCCGTTCACCGGCATCGGAGCCTTGCACTACACGCGCGAGCTGTGGACGACGTTCGCCAACGAACTGGTGTCGCCCGACAACGCGCTGCCGGAGCGGTTGCGCGCGAACCTCATCTCGATCGCGATTTGGATCCTCAAGGAGGCGGACGCGATCAGGCTCGGCCGCTCGACGAACTTTGCCGGCATAGCGGACATCTGCGGAATCGTCCGCGACGGGCTGCGCTGATGCACATCACGCTACGCGCCGGCGAGAAACTCTACCTTAACGGTGCGGTGCTTCGCGCCGACCGCAAGGTCAGCCTCGAGCTGATGAACGATGCGACTTTTCTGCTCGAGGCGCACGTGATGTCGGTCGATAAGGCAACGACGCCGCTTCGCCAGCTCTATTTCGTCGTGCAGACGATGCTGATGGACCCGAGCGATACGATTGTCGCGCATAAACTCTTCGGAGAGAGCGTGGACCGCATGCTGGCGATCTACACGGACACCGTCGTCATCGAGGCGCTGATGCGAACACGTGAGCTCGTCGACGCGGCTCGCTTTTTCGACGCGCTGAAGGTCCTCCGCGTGAAGTTCTCCCGCGACGACGCGGTGATGGCGGCCGAGCAGCTCAAGCTCGCGTCCTGAGGTCAGGCTCGCGAAAGGCGCCACTTTTAGCATGGGAGGACATCGCGCCCGCGAAAGGTCTCCCATGGTTGTCACGCCGCCCACCTCGCCCGCCACGCCGACGACTTCGACGAGCTCGACGAATCCTTCCAGCGCCAGCGCGTCGCCGACCGTCGACTACAACAGCTTCCTCAAGCTGCTTGTCGCCGAGCTGCAGAACCAGGATCCGACGGCTCCGACCGATCCGACCCAGTACATGAGCCAGCTCGCCTCGTTCTCTGCGGTGGGCCAAAGTGTGCAGACCAACCAGAAGCTCGACACGATGCTGACCACCTCCGCGCTGTCGCAGGCCGAAGGGGCGGTCGGGCGATCGTTGACCTCGGCCGACGGCAAGACCAGCGGCAAGATCATCTCGGTCTCGATCGGCACCGGCGGCATCGCGACCGCGACGCTCGACAGCGGCGCGACGGTCGCGCTCGGCAGCGGCGTGGCGGTGAGTTGATGAACGAGGCCGACGCGCTCGAGATCACCCAGCATGCGGTCTGGACCATCATGGCCGCCGCCGGCCCGGCCGTCGCCGCGGCGATGGCGGTCGGGCTCGTCGTCGCGCTGTTCCAGGCGCTGACCCAGATCCAGGAGATGACGCTGACCTTCGTGCCGAAGATCGTCGCCGTTCTGCTGGTCGCCGCGCTCACCGCCTCCTTCATCGGCGCGCAGATCTTCACCTTCACGGCGGAAGTTTACGCGCACATCGAAAAAGGCTTCTGACCGTCGGGTGTTGTGCTTCATGCCGACAATCACGCGGCCAGCAGAAGACGGCCGGCGCTCAGCCTGAGGCGGCGACCTTGTCCTGTGTCTTCGTCTCGAAGTCGCTCGCGTCGTGGCGCTCGTGCAGCTGGCTCGAGGGCTCGCCGAAGGCGCGGTTCACCATGCGTCCGCGCTTGACGGCCGGCCGCTCGAAGATCGCGTCCGCCCAGCGCTGCAAGTTCTTGTAATCCTGAACCTGAAGGAACTCGGCCGCCTCGTAGAGCCAGCCTTTCGCAAGGCCGCCGTACCAGGGCCACACCGCGATGTCGGCGATGGTGTACTCGGCACCGCCGAGGTACTCGCTCCCGGCGAGGCGCTTGTCGAGCACGTCGAGCTGGCGCTTGGCCTCCATCGCGAAGCGGTCGATCGCGTATTCGATCTTCGCCGGTGCGTAGGCGTAGAAGTGGCCGAAGCCGCCGCCGAGATAGGGCGCGCTGCCCATTTGCCAGAACAGCCAGGACAGGCACTCCGACCGCTTCGCGACGTCCGTCGGCAGGAACGCCCCGAACTTTTCCGCGAGATGCATCAGGATCGCGCCCGACTCGAAGATCCGGATCGGGCTCGCACCGCTGTGGTCGACGAGCGCCGGGATCTTCGAGTTCGGGTTGATCGACACGAAGCCGCTGCCGAACTGGTCGCCTTCGTTGATCTTAATCAGCCAAGCGTCGTATTCGGCCGGGTGGCCGGCGGCGAGCAGCTCCTCCAGCATGATCGTGACCTTGACCCCGTTGGGCGTCGCCAGCGAATAGAGCTGGAGGGGATGACGACCGACCGGCAGTTCCTTGTCGTGGGTCGGCCCCGAGACCGGCCGGTTGATGTTGGCGAACCGGCCGCCGCTTTCCTTGGGCGGGCTCCAGACCTTGGGCGGCGTATAGTCGGACGTGTCGGACATGTCTTGCTCCAGGCGTCGTGTCGGCGCCTGCGGGACATAGGTCGGATCGGCCGCGATTGCACGGTCAGCCGGCGCGGCGGCCGTTGCGGCGTCATCGGCTCCCGTCACTTGCGCGGCCAGCCCAAGGCACGCTTTATGGGCGGCGCGTCGACGAGGGCGAGGCTGAAGAAGAGTCAATCATGCAGCACTGCATCCACTTCATCTCCGGCCTGCCGCGATCCGGGTCCACCCTTCTCGCGGCGCTGCTGCTGCAGAACCCCGCGGTTCACGCCAACATCACGAGCCCGGTCGGCTCGCTCGTCGGCGCTCTCCTCGCCGACATGAGCCAGGGCAACGAGACCTCCCTGTTCATCGACGAGGCCAAGCGTGCCGCGCTGCTGCGCGGCGTGTTCGAGGCCTATTATGCCGGCATCCACCCGACCAGGACGGTGTTCGACACCAACCGCGGCTGGACGGCCCGGCTCGACCTGCTGGCCCACCTCTTTCCCGAGGCCAAGGTCATCTGCTGCGTGCGCCACGTGCCGTGGATCATCGACTCCGTGGAGCGGCTGATCCGCCGCAACGTCTACGAGCTCTCGAAGATCTTCTCCTTCGAGAAGGACGGCACGGTCTACACGCGCGCCGATGGCATGATGAGCGCCAACGGGCTGATCGGCTACCCGCTCAACGCGATGAAGCAGGCGATGCACGGCGCACAGTCCGGTCGGCTGCTGCTGTTGCCCTACGACACGCTGGCGGGCCAACCAGAGGCGGCGATGGAGGCGGTCTATGCCTTCACCGGGCTGCCGCCCTTCAAGCACGATTTCGAGACCATCGGCTTCGATGCGAGCGAGTTCGACGCCCGGCTCGGCACGCCCGGCCTGCACCACGTGCGCCCGCAGGCGCGCCGCGAAGAGCGCGAGACGATCCTGCCGCCGGATCTGTGGCAGCGTTGGGAAGGCGCCAGCATCTGGCGCAATCCCGCGTTCAACAAGCGCGGCGTCGGGGTGAAGGACGGCGTTGCATAGGGTGTCTGCTCGTTTGATCGCGTGTCTTCTGCGCAACATTGTCTTAGTAAAACAAGCGCTAGTCACGAAAAACGCAAGACATTGACCAGCGCTTAAACTGTTGCCTTGATGGCCAAACATGAGCGTGGTTTCTGACGACCGTTATCTCCAGGATGCGGAGCGTAAGCTTGGGCACGTACAGCTATAGCGGAAGCGCGCAGTTCGTGACGGTGGGCGCCCCCGGCATCTACGACATCACCGCTTACGGGGTGCCGGCGGGGGTGCTTCCGGCGACGCTGGCGGCGCAGGCGCGGAGGTCGGCGGCACATTCGCGCTGCAGGCTGGCGAGAAGCTTGAGATCGTAGCCGGAGGCGCCGGCCGCTATGGGATAGACGCTGGCGGCGGGGCGGCGGCAGCTTTGTTCTAGGAAATACGGGTTCCGGCTACACGCTGCTGCTGGCCGCAGGTGGCGGCGGGGGCGCGGCCAGCAGGAGAGCCGCCGGAGGCGCGGGCACCGCCAATGCAGGCAGCGGCTCAAGCGGCGTTGTTGGGGCAGGCGGTGCCGGCGGTTCCTATGGTGGCGGTGGCGGCTCCGGCTACAAAAGCGACGGGGGCATGAATCGAGGTGGGAGCGGCGGCAACAACCGCACCGGCGGTTACACTGGTGGCGCGTCCGTTGGCGGGAATGCTGGCAAGGGCGGCTTCGGCGGCGGCGGCGGTGGCGATGACGACCGCAACAACGATGGCGGCGGCGGTGGCGGCTACAGCGGCGGCGCGGGGGGCGGCGGCGCCGGCGGCGGCGGCGGGTCCATCGACAAGGGCACCGCGATCGCGGCGCAGACGAGGTCCGGCGCCAATACCGGCGCCGGCAAGGTCGTCATTGCCGTCACCTGCTTCGCCACCGGCACCCGCATCCGCGTGCTGCGTGACGGCGCCCCCGCCGACATCGCAGTCGAGCACCTTGCCGTCGGCGACATTGCCGTCACCGCAGCCGGGGCGCATCGTCCGATCCGCTGGATCGGCTCGCGGACGATCGACTGCGGCGCCCATCCCGTGTCGCACAAGGTCTGGCCGATCCGCGTCGCCGCCGACGCCTTCGGCCGCAACCGGCCGGCGCGCGACCTCTATGTCTCGCCGAAGCATTCGCTGTGCGTCGACGTCGTCGAGGAGGTGCTGATCCCGGCGGAAAAGCTCATCAACGGCTCGACCGTCGCCCAAGTCGAGTGCGACAGCGTCACCTACTGGCACGTCGAGCTCGGCAGCCACGACATCCTCTGGGCCGACGGCATGCCGGCGGAAAGCTTCCTCGAGATGGGCGCCAACCGTGCGCTGCTCGGGCTGGCATCCGAGGACGCCCTCGCCGACCAAGTGCTCGCCGACCAAGTGCTCGCCGACCAAGTGCTCGCCGACCAAGTGCTCGCCGACCAAGTGCTCGCCGACGAAGTGCTCGCCCGTACCCACGCCGACTTCTGCCGGCCGTTCCACGACGCCGGCCCGATCCTCGCCATCGTACGGGCGCAACTCGCCTCCCGCGCCGAGCGGCTCGGCTGGCGCCCCTCGCGCGAGGTGGCCATCGCCTGCCGCGCCGACGGCCGGCTGCTGCCGGCCCAGATCGCCGAGGGCACGCTGTTCGCCGCCGTGCCGGCCGGCGCCGCCCTGGAGATCGCGAGCGACACGCTGGTGCCGGCGCTGCTCGGCGAGGCGGACTACCGCCGCCTCGGCCTCGCCGTCTACGCGATCACCCTGACCGGCGCCGACGGCACGACGCGTTCCCTCGACCTCGACGACCCGGCGCTCGCCGGCAGCTTCCACCCCGGCGAACGACTCGACGGGCTGCATTACCGCTGGACCCGCGGCACGTTCTCGATCCCGGTCGAACTCACTGCCGGCTTGGCCGACCCGCTGCTGCTGCGCCTCACCTACGAGCCCGGCACGATCCGAGGCTGGACCGCGCCGGAGCCAACGCGGGTGCGGCCGCAACTGCGCCTGGTCCGTTGATCGACGCTTGCGGTCCTCGGCTCTGATGCCCGCTGAGGCAACGCCGCTTCCTTAATGGCCGAACCACGCCCGGCTTGCCTGGGCGCGAGGCCGCCTCTCGACCAGCCGTCTTCGCGCACCTCGTGCGCCCGTCACGCCCGCGCAAGCTTGATCCGGCACGGTCGCTCGCGGGCATTCGAGGGTGGCGTGGCATGGCGGTGGCGAACGCGATGGCGAGGGGCGCGCAGCCGGTCGAGCGCAAGAGCGCGCGCGACGTCGGCTTCGCCGCCGGCATCATGGCGATCCTCGTCGTCTTCTTCCTGCCGATCCCCGCCTTCCTCATCGACCTCGGCCTCGCCTTCTCGATCGCGCTCTCGGTGCTGATCCTGATGGTCGCGCTGTGGATTCAGCGCCCGCTCGATTTCTCGGCCTTTCCGACCATCCTGCTCGTGTCGACCCTGCTCAGGCTGTCGCTCAACATCGCGACGACACGGCTCATCCTCTCGAACGGTCCGGAAGGGACGACGGCCGCCGGCTACATCATCGGCGGCTTCTCGAACTTGGTGATGAGCGGCGATTTCGTGATCGGCCTCATCGTCTTCGCCATCCTCATCACGGTGAACTTCCTCGTCATCACCAAGGGCGCGACCCGTATCGCCGAGGTCGGCGCGCGCTTCACGCTCGACGCCATCCCCGGCAAGCAGATGGCGATCGACGCCGATCTCAACGCCGGCCTCATCAACGACAAGGAGGCCCAGCGCCGCCGCCGCGAGCTCGAGGAGGAGAGCGCGTTCTTCGGCTCGATGGACGGCGCCTCGAAGTTCGTCCGCGGCGACGCCATCGCCGGCATCATCATCCTGTCGGTCAACATCTTCGGCGGGATCATCATCGGCGCGACGCGCCACGGCATGTCGCTGTCGTCGGCCGCCGACGTCTTCACCAAGCTCTCCGTCGGCGACGGCCTCGTCTCGCAGATCCCGGCGCTGATCGTTTCGCTCGCCGCGGCCCTTCTTGTCTCGAAGGGCGGCACCCGCGGCTCGGCCGATCAGGCCGTGCTCTCGCAGCTCGCGAACTATCCCCGCGCGCTGTTCGTCGCCGCGCTGCTGATGGGTCTGCTCGCGCTCATCCCCGGCCTGCCGATGTTTCCCTTCGCCGTGCTCGGGGGCACGATGGCCTTCGTCGGCTACGCGATCCCGCGCCGTCGGGCGCGGCAGCGCGATTTCGAGGCGGCGAAGGCGGAGGAGGTGGCGCGCCAGGCGCAGGCGGAGGCGTCGACCTCGATCAAGGAATCGTTGCGCACCGTGGAGATCGAGCTCGTCTTCGGCAAACAGCTCACCGTCAAGCTGCTCGGCGCGCAGGGCGAGTTCGCCGCGCGGGTCGCCAAGCTGCGCCGCAAGTTCGCGCTGCAGTACGGTATCGTCGTGCCGGAGATCAAGGTGAGCGATTCCCTCGTGCTCGGTCCCAAGACCTACGAGATCAAAATCCACGGCACGGTCGTCGCGCAGCAGGACGCCCGGCTCGACCAGCTCCTGGTCATCGTCGGCGAGGGGAGGGTGCCGAGCGTGCCAGGTGAGTTGATCCGCGAGCCGTCCTTCGGCATGAAGGCGGTGTCCGTCTCGGAGACCTTCGCGGGCGAGCTCGCCCGCGAGAACTTCAAGGGGATCGACACGATGTCGGTCATCCTCACCCATCTCGGCGAGACGATCCGCAACAATCTCGCGCAGCTCCTGTCCTACAAGGACCTGCGCGCGCTGCTCGATCGCATCGAGCCGGAATACAAGCGGCTCGTCGAGGAGATTTGCCCCGCCCATATCTCGCACTCCGGACTGCAGGCGGTTCTCAAGCTCCTGCTCGCCGAGCGCGTCTCGATCCGCAACATCCACCTGATCTTCGAGGCGATCGCCGAGATCGTGCCGCACGTGCGGCGCTCGGAACAGGTCGTCGAGCACGTGCGGATGAGGGTCGCCCAGCAGATCTGCGGCGACCTTTCGGAGAACGGCGAACTGAAGGTGCTGCGGCTCGGCCCGCGCTGGGATCTAGCCTTCCAGCAGAGCCTGAAGCGCGACCCCAAGACCGACGCGGCCGAGTTCGATCTCGATCCGCGAATGGTCGAGCAATTCGGCAAGGAGGCCTCGCCGATGATCCGGGAGCGGATGGACAAGGGAGACAGCTTCGTCCTTCTGGCAACGCCGGAGACGCGCATCTACGTGCGCATGATCATCGAGCGCATGTTCGCGACGCTTCCCGTCCTCTCGCACCTCGAGATCGCGCGCGGCGTGCAGATCAAGACGCTCGGTTCGATCTCATGAGAGGGGCGCCCATTCTCCCCCGCTGCGCAGGCCCGCGAAGGGGGGAGGATGTCCACCCGTGAGCGCGCTCACCCCGGAACTCGTCCTCGCCGCCTTCATCGTCTTCTGCCGTATCGGCGGCTGCTTGCTCGTCATACCCGGTTTTTCCAGTCCCCGCGTCTCTGTCCGCGCCCGGTTGTTCGTCGCCATCGCCGTCTCGCTGGCGCTCACGCCGCTGCTGCTGCCGGAGGTGCAGCCAAACATCGCCAAGGCGGACCCAATCAAGCTCTTGTCCCTCATGCTCTCGGAGAGCCTGAAGGGCGTGCTGATTGGCCTGCTCGGGCGCTTCTTCTTCGTCGCGCTGGACACGATGACGAATGCCATCTCGCTTACGATCGGTCTCTCGTCGAGCTTCGGCAATCCAATGGAGGACGAGGAGGCGACGCCCACCATCGTCTCGCTCGTGTCGCTCGCGGCCGTGCTGCTCGTCTTCGTCACCGACCTGCACTGGGAGATTTTCCGCGGGCTCGCCGCCTCCTACACCGTGCTGCCCGTGAAGACGGCGTTCGACCCGCGCATCGGGCTGGTGCAACTCGTCAACGAGGCGACCAAGACCTTCGCCTTCACCCTGCGGATCGCCGCGCCGTTCCTGGTCTTCTCGATCGTCGCGAATTTTGCGATCGGCCTCGTGAACAAGCTCGTGCCGCAAGTCCCGGTGACCTTCATCGCGACGCCGTTCCTCATCGCCGGCGGCTTGCTCATCCTCTACTTCACCGCGCGGCCGGCGCTCGACCTCTTCATCGCCGCCTTCGGCGCCTGGCTAAGGACCGGCTGATGGACGGCCGGCTGAAGAGTTTGCGCCGCATCGACGCCGTCCAGGCGCAGATGGTGCGGCTGGCGGAATGGCGTCTCGCGGCGGCAGAGCACGCATGCCGCGAGACAGCCGGCGACCAGGCAAGGCTTCGCGAGTACGTGGCCGGAGACGGTGCGCTCGGCATGCCGCTCGCGCGCGCCGCGCTGAAGTCCATCACGCTGCTCGACCGGCGGCTCGCCCGAGCCGAACAGGAGCGAGTGTCGCAGAAGACGGCGCTCGATCAGCTGCGGCGGCGCGAACGCACCGTGGCGACCATGGCCGATGCGGCGGCTGCCGTTGCGCGCAAAGCGAGCGAGGATCGCGACCTCGCCACGACGATGGAAGCCTGGCTTGCAGCAAAGGGCGCAAGCCTGCCGTAAGGCTGGTCGGGCACAATCGGACCCACCTCAGCCCGTGGAGCCGCCATGGCGATCGCCCCGCCATCCGATATCCTGCTCGACGTCGTCAATGCCGCCGACCCGGTCAAGGTGCGCGCGGCGACGGAGCGGCTCGCCAAGCTTGCGGCCGATCCGGCGGCAGGCAACGAGGCGTTCTCGAAAGCGCTGGCGACGGCCCAAAGTGATGGCAAGGCGCCGAGCAGTCTTGCCGTGTCGCATGCGCCGCCGATGCCCGCGGCGACGCTGCCGCAGATGTCGCCGGCCTCCGTGAAACCGATCGCCGGCAGCAGCGAGGTCTACCAGAAATTCGAGGCCATCCTATTGCAGAACTTCGTCGAATCGATGCTGCCGAAGGACGACGAACTGTTCGGCGACAAGGAATCCGCCGGTGCCTACCGGTCGATGATGGCGGAGCAGTTCGCCTCGCAGCTCTCCAAGGCAGGCGGCATCGGGATCGCCGCGGCGGTCGAACACGCTCATCCCGCCTCCGCCACCAAGGCAAGCAGCAAGGTCTAAGGCGATGAACCAAGCCATGGCGGACGTATTCCCGAGCGACAGACCCTTCGTCTCGCCGGCCGTCTACGACGCCTTCTTCGCCGTCGTCGAGCGGCTCGAGGCAACGGTCGCCGCCGAGACGGCGGCGCTCGCGTCGAACAGGCTCGGCGATCTCGCTCGCTTGACCGTCCAGAAGCGTCAGGGCTTGCTCGAGCTCAGCCGCATCAAGCGCCAGATCACCGCGGCGATCCCGAGCCAGGACATCATCGCCCGTCTCGCCACCTTCAGGACGACGCTCGAGGGCAACGAACATGCGCTGTCCGTCCATCTCGCCGCGATGAAGGACGTGAACGACATCATCGTGCGGGCGATGCGCGACGCGGAGTCGGACGGCACCTACTCGCGCGCCCATGGTCGCGTCGACTATGATCTGCCATGAAGGCCTTTCTCGTCGGCCTCTGGGTGATGATCGTTTGCCTTGGATCGAGCTATGCCGTCGCTTTCATCGAGAACTCGGGCAAGCGTGACGCGCGAGAGGCCAAGGTCGCCCTCGAGGTCGCCAAGACGCGCGTGATCAACGTGCCGGTGATTGCCGGCGGCGCGGTCCGCGGCTTCATTGTCGCGCAGTTCAACTACACCGTCGATGCCGGCAAGGCGAAGAGCCTGCCGATCTCCCCGGAGGTGTTCCTGCTCGATGAAGCGTTCCGGACCATCTACACCGATGAGAAGCTCGACTTCCGACATCTGGCGAAATACGACATCGACGGCTTCACCAAGCGTCTCGTCGCCGCGACGAACAAGCGGCTCGGCGGCGATCTCGTGCACGATGTCCTGATCCAGGATTTCACCTTCATCTCGAAGGAAGAGAACGAGCGATGAGGCTGCCTACGAGCGACGGCGGGATCGAGGCCAGCCACTTCGACGGGCGGGAACTCGGTCGTCTCACCTGGATCGGCCTCGCACTGGCAGGCATCGGTTGGGCTCTGCTGCTCGGCGCGACGGCAAGCGTTGACATGTTCGCCATGCGCCGCCCGGTCGTCCCGACCTTCCAGGCCGATCTTGCCGACATCGCGAAGTGCATTGTCGGCAGCGGCTTCGGGCTCGCGATCATTGGTGCCCTGCAGACAGGATTCAGCGCGCTCAATCGTTTTTTCGAGGCGGTCTTGATGCGCTCCGCGCAGCGCACGATGCCCTCGCCGCAGGCGGCGTCTCACGGACCGGGCGCGCCGGTACCGGGCGCGATGCAGGCGACACCGGTCGAGCGCGAGCCCGCACGGGCGACCGCCAAGCGGCCCTACCGCCTGCGCGCCGACGGCTCGGTCGAGGTCGACACCATCCTCGGCACGCGCCTCTTCAAGACGATGGCGGAAGCCCGCGACTTCATTTGACAGCAGGCGCGCGACGGCCTGTACGCGGGAGTGCGTCGGCCCGCTAGGTCGTGTCGGTCGGACGCAGCCGAACGCCGGCATCGCGGCCGACCTGCCAGACGAGCGTCGCCAGGAACAGCAAGCGGGTGCCGGCATCCGTCAGCAGGAATGTGCGCGGAAGCGGCCGGTCCTTGTCGAGACGCAGCCGGGCCCCGAGGCGCGAGCGGTCGCGAATCTGACAATCCACGAGCGGACGACCGCGATGTTCGGTCAGAAGGCCGTCGCGCAAATGCGTGCGGCGCCGCGTCTCGTCACGGCGCTCGCCCGCGACTCTGGCGATCGGCGGCGGCACGACGATCGAGTAGGTGAATTCGCCTTGCGGCGCCGGTCCCGGCGCCACTCGGCGCCCGACGACCTCGCAATGGCGCCTCTGGCTCATCGGCGCTCGAAGAACACCCAGGCGGCCGCGTTCGTCTCGACGCGCGCCTCGTCGAGCGCTTCCTTGAGAAGGCGCGTGCTCTCTGCCGCATCGACCGGCTCGACAGCGAACCACAGCGTCTTCAGCTCGACGGCGCTGTGATGCCGGCCGAGCGTGAGGGTGAAGAAGGCCGACAGAGCGGCGTTCTGGAACTCTAGCTCGATGCCGACAGAGGGCGTCTTGTCCCAGCCGAGCGCGAAATCGGCCGCGCAACCGAACGACAGCACGCCCTCCTTGAAGGACAGTTCGGCAGACGATGCTACAAGATCGGCGATATTGGCCCATTGTTCGGCGCGGATGTAGGCGATGAGATCGGCCGCATCGACGAGGCGCAGGTCCGCGATCGTGGCCCACAGCGCGTCCGCGATAAGGTCGGAGCGGGCAGTCACATCAGCGTTGCGCATCGGAAGCTTTCGGGGCGGCCCGCGTGCCGTTGCGGGACTGGAGAAAGTGGATCAGTTCGGCAACGGCTTTGTAGAATTCGGCAGGGATGAGTTGCGATACTTCGACAGCATCGTACATAGACCTTGCCAGAGCCTTATCTTCGACGACAGGGATCGCGTTCATCTCGGCGACTTCGCGGATCTTAAGCGCGATCAGGTCTTGGCCCTTGGCCAGCACGAGCGGGGCGCCTCCTTCCTCTCTGACATAGCGTAAGGCTATCGCGTAATGCGTCGGGTTGGCGATGACAAGCGTCGCCCGCGGCACCGCCGCCATCATGCGGCGGCGCGATCGGTCGAGCGCGAGACTGCGGCGCTTGGCTTTCATCAGCGGATCGCCTTCGGCCTGCTTCATCTCGTCCTTGACGTCCTGCTTCGTCATGCGCAGGCCGTCACGCCAGCGCAGCCGCGCCCAGACGAGATCGGCCCCGCTGAGCACCGCGTAGGCGGCGAGGCAGCCGGCGAGCAGCCGTCCGACAATGGCGAGGATCAGCGGGCCGAGCGCCGCCGGGTCGAGGTAGAGCGTCTGCAGCACGGTTTCGCCTTCGCCGCGCAGGACGAGGGCCACCACCGCGGACACGATCGCGAATTTGACGAGATTTTTCAGGAACTCGATCTGGCCGTCGCGGCCGCCGAGCCGCTTCAGGCCGGCCGCTGGCGAAATCTTCGACCATTTCGGCCTGATCCGCTCGAACGCGAAGCGCGGCAGACCCTGCGCGAAGCCGGCGACAAGGCCGGCGAGGGCGAGAACCACCAGGATCGGCAGCAGGAAGGTCGCCGCAGCGACGCCGGCGAAACGGAAGACGGCGAGCGTGTCCGCCGTCGTCGCGAAAGGCGCCCGTGCGGGATTGGCGAAGAGTTGCATCAGCGCGCCGGCAAGACTTTGCACGTTGTTGGCGAGCATCAGCGCGGCGACGACGAGCATCGCGCCGAGCGAGAGGAACACCGATGCCTCGCGCGAGAACGGCACGTTGCCGCTCTCGATTGCCTCCCGCGTCTTCTTCTCCGAACCTTCCTCGGTCTTCTCGGCGCCCTGGTCCTCACCGGCCATCGGCTAGGCGGCGTCCTGGCGCAGCTCGATCTCGCCCCGCTCGGCCATTGCGAGCAGCATATCGACGATCAGGCGCCGCGCCGCGGCAACGTCGCGAGCCGGTGTCGCGCCGGCCGAGATCATCTCGTTCTCGACGAGGCGTCGAGCGCGAGCCGTCAGGGAGGAGAGGACGTTCACGCGGAACGTCGTGTCCGTTCCCGTGAGCGCCTTGACGATTTCGTCGCTCGCCACCTTCTCGAACAGGGCCTGGCGCGTCTTCTGCGGCAGGGTGACGAGGTCGTCGAAGGAGAACAGCTTGCCTTTCAGGGCCTCGGCCTCCTTGGGGCGGTCGACCTCGAGCGAGCGGAGCACGTCCTCGACGTGCTCCGGCGCCATCTTGTTGATGATGCCGGCGAGTCGCGAGGTGCCGGCTCCGGCCTGCGCCGGCGGATTGAGGATCAAGTCCTGGTTGATGCGCAGCTCGATGACGCGGAGCGCCGCATCCGCCACCGGGGCGAGGGCGATCAGCCGCCGCGTAGTCTCGTTGCGCCGCTCACGCGACAGAAGCTCCATGATGGCGGCGGCCCCGCCCGCGCTCAGCTTCGAGAGGGCGAGCGCCAGCACCTGCGGATGCTGCCGGCCGAGGTAATCGGCGAGTGTCTGCGGCGGGAGCGCCCCGATCTTCTCCCAGATCGAGCTGTTGGAATTGCCGAGCACGTCGGACATGATGTCGGCAACCTGTTCGGGCGGCAGGACGCCGGACAGCAGGTTCTCGGCCCTGTCCGCGTTCCCGCGCAGCTCCACGCCGTTGGAGAAGGCGCCGCCGAATTCCTCGACCAGGTCTTCCACGACATCGACCGGGACGGAGCCGAGCTCCGCCGCGGAGCGGGTGATGAGTTTCAGCTCGGCCGCATCGAAATGACCGAGCAGGCGGCTCGCCAGGGGCTTGCCCATGACGAGCAACAGGGCGGCAACCTTCTGCGGACCCTTCAGCGTAGGATAAGCCGTCTCATAGGTGGCATCCATCGTCATGCCGAGGCCCTTGCCGCACGCACGATGCCGCGTTCTTGGTTCCCGAGATTGCCGCGGCCATTCACGCTACGCGGATGGCCGCGGCCCAGGATGGGCCGGGCTCGGCGGTCAGCCGGCATCGGGCCGACCGACGATTTCGACCAGCTTCACGCCGATCCGGGTCGGGTCGCCGTCAACGGCGACGAGTTCGCCGCGCGCGATGATCCGGCCGTTGACGACAAGGTCGACAGGATCGGCGATGTGGTGGTCCAGCGAGACGACCGCGCCGCGCCCGAGCTTCATCAGATCGGCGATGGGCATCGATGCCGAGCCCAGGAAGACCTGGACCACGACCGGTATCTTCAGGATCGAGTCGAGATGAGGTGCGTCGGCGTTCTGCATCTGGGTGGTCGTCCGCGTCGCTTCGATGGTGTCCATGGTCGTCGCTCAAACCTTGGTGAACAGCGGTCGCTGATGCGTGTCGCTCGGAATGGGGGGTGGAAGCTCGGCCACGATCTCGTCGATGCGCAGCGAGAAACAGTCTTTGTCCTGGCCGATTTCGCCGCGGTAGAGAACACGCCCATCGCACGCGAGCGTGGCCCGGCGCCGCGTCTCGGCGGGCAGCGACAGGATCTGACCGACCTTGAGGTCTGCGATCGCCCCCAGCGAAAGGTTTCGGCCGTCGAGATAGGCCTGGAGTCGCACGGGGGCGTGCCCGAGTTCGCGCTTCAGCAAGGTGCTCCAGGCTGTGTCAGGCCTATCCTCTTTTATGGCGGGCTCGGGTTCCGCGCGATCGAACGGCGCGAGCGCGTCGGGCGGAAGGGCAAGCCGCAGGGTGCCGGAAAGACCGAAGACGCTGAGCGAGATGCTGACGAGCCCGACCGAGGTCACGCGCAGTCCGCAGACGTCGGGAGATAGGGCGCCCTCGATCCGGGTCGCACGCAGCTTGCCGAAGCCGAAGGGCTCCCACTCGCGCTGGATCGCGGCGCCGGCGAGGCCGACGAGGGTGTTGGCGAACTGCTGGTCGATGGCGGTCGCGGCACGCGGCGTCTCCTGCGGCGCCTCGGCGCCGTTGCCACCGCAGAGCAGCTCGACCATGATGTGGACGAGCACAGGATCGAGCATCGCCACGATGGTGCAGGGCGGCGACGCGCATTCGAGGGACGCCGCCACGCAGGCGGCATGATGCATATTGGCGAGATCGCGCGGGTTACTGGTGGCGAGCCCTGCCGTCATGCCCTCGATCGTTGTCGCCGTGCCGGCCATCGTCCGGAGGTTCTTCACGAGCGCGTTGGCGAGGCGGTCGCTCGCCTCTCTCAGCGCCGGAGCGCGCTCGAGCGGCGTAGTGCCAACGGCGGCCAAGGTGCGTTCCGCCTCGCCGGGCGGTACGGCGAACGGGAACATGTCAGGCAGCCTGCTTCATCGGTTCGGCGCCGTCTTTGCCGCCTGCCATGGTCTCGTTCTCGACGGCGTCGATCGAGGGACGGTCGTAGGCAGAGATCGTCTTGCGCCCGTGCTCCAGCGCGATCAGCGGCATCGCCCCGTTCATGAAAGCGAGCAGGGTCTGTTTGACGATGACGTAGAGCCGACAGCGTTTTTCGCGCGTCGATTTCACTTTCGTCGCCAGCGGACCGGCGATGCCGTAGGACATGAAGATGCCGGCGAAGGTGCCGACGAGCGCCGCGCCGATGAGCTCGCCGAGCAGCTCGGGCGACTGGTCGAGCGCCCCCATCGCCTTGATGATGCCGAGCACGGCGGCCACGATGCCGAGCGCCGGCAGTCCATCCGATACCGCCATCAGCGCCTGATAGGCCTTCAGCTTGTCGCGCTTGATGGTCTCGATCTCCTCGTCCATCAAGGATTCGATCTCGTGCGTTCGGGCATTGCCGATGAGGATGAGGCGGACGTAATCGCAGATGAAGGCCGTCATGTCCTTGTCGGCGAGCACCTTCGGGAATCGCTTGAAAAGCTCCGACTCCTTGGGATTGTCGATCTGCTCCTCGAGATCGTTGCGGGCGTTGCCGCGCAGCTCCCGCATCAGCAGGTAGAGGAGGCCGAGAAGGTCGAGATAATCGCGGTTCTTCGGAGACGCGCCCCTGATCGCCTCGAGGCAGGCCTTACCGGAGTCCTTTATGGTGGCGAGTGGGTTGGCCACGATGAAGGTGCCAAGCGCGGAGCCGGCGATGATGATGAGCTCGTAAGGCTGCCAGATCACTGCGACGCGTCCGCCGGATGCGGCGAAGCCCCCGAGCATGCATCCGAGCGCAACGGCAAGTCCGATAACGAAGCTCACAATGGCTCTCCCTCAACGAGCACCACTTCACCAGCGAAGGCTTGCTCCAGGCTGCCTAAGCGCCACGGGCACGAAGCTGTCGGAGGGAGATCGCGTTGTCGCTTCCGGTGAGCGCCCGCTACGGTGCGCGGCTTCATCGCGAACGTGCAGGACGTGGTCATCGTCGTTAAATTCAGAAGCGTTCAGGCGCTTCGGCGCACCAATGGCGATCGGATCAAGGCGGAGCTCGAGACTTCCGGGCGTCGTATCGCATCGGACGCGGCCGCGCCGGAGGCGCCATCCTCTCGCAAGCCTCGGACAAGTCTAGCCGTCTAGATCTCGAACGTGATCCTCGGAATGGATCGAGCCGGCGGGCGGCCGGCCCCGGAGGCCCAAGCTGTGCTCTCGACGACCGCGTCATACCTTTCCGTCTCGAACAACCTGGTGCGGCAGCAGGCGGCGACGGCAGCCGATCCGCAGGTGAAGAACGATACGGCTTATTACCTCGCCAACATCGGCAAGGTGACAAGTATCGCCGACTTTGTCGGCAACTACCGGCTGTTCTCTTATGCGATGAAGGCCTACGGCCTCGAAAACATGAACTATGCGAAGGGTCTGATGACTCAGGTGCTGCAGGGCGGCATCAGCAATTCCAAGGCGCTTGCCAACACCTTGACGGACCCGCGCTACAAGGCGTTCGCCACGGCGTTCGACTTCCTCGGCCAGGGTGCGAGCGTCGCATCCTCGGCCGCAGCAACGACTGAAACCACCGCCAAATATGTCGAACAGAGCCTCGAGGATAATCAAGGCCAGCAGAACCCCGGCGTTCAGCTTGCGCTCTATTTCACCCGCAATGCATCCTCGGTCACCAACATTTACGGTTTGCTGGCCGACAAGAATCTCCTCCAAGTGGTGCAGACGGCCTTCGGACTGCCGTCCTCGGCAACGGCCAACATCGATTCCGAGGCGCAGACCTTGGGCAAGTTCGTCAGCGTGTCCGATCTGCAGGACCCGGCCAAGGTCCAGACGATCGCCGAGCGCTTCACCGCGATGTATGACCTTTCCGGTAGCAACGCCTCGTCGAACGCCTCGTCGGTGGCGCAGATCTTCTCCGGCTCGTCGACGACGTTCGGCTTCTCCAGCGACCTCCTCCTCAGCCTGCAAGGTCTGAAGCTCGGCGGCAACTGATGCGCGGCAACCTCTACGTCTCGATGTCGGCTGAGATCGCCCTGCAGAAGCGCCTCGAGACGGTCGCCAACAATATCGCCAACATGAACACGGCCGGCTTCCGCGCTCAGGGGGTTGCCTTTTCGACCGTGCTCTCGAAGGCGGGCGAACGCTCGACGGCGTTCGTCTCGACCGGCACCGACTATATTTCCCGCGCGCAAGGCGCGGCCGTGAAGACCGACAATCCGCTCGATGTCGCGATCCAAGGCGACGCCTGGTTCTCGGTGCAGACACCGGACGGGCCGGCCTATACGCGCGACGGACGCTTCCAGATGACGGCGGCCGGCGAACTGCAAACGCTTAACGGCTATCCGGTGCTCGATGCTGGCGGATCCAAGATGCTGCTCAATTCCGATGGTGGGCCGCCGGTCGTCGCCGCCGACGGCATGATGACGCAGAACGGCCAGCAAATCGCGGCGGTTGGGCTTTTCACGATCCCTGAAAACTCCAAGCTCGCCCGCTACGACAATTCCGCGGTGATCCCGGAGGTCGCACCGACGCCTGTCCTCGACTTCTCACGGACCAGCGTGGTGCAGGGCTATTCCGAGAGCTCCAACGTCAATCCCGTCCTGGAAATGACCAAGATGATGGAGATCCAGCGCGCGTTCGACGGGCTCTTCAACACCTCGCAGGCGAGCGAGAACAGTCTGCAGGACGCGATAAAGACGTTGGGGTCCACCTCGTGACGTGCGTCAGGCGCCCGTCGTGAACGCGCTCGAGAACCTTGCGCAGGTCAGCATCCGGCTTGCCGAGCCCGGCTTCTTGCTCCGCGTCTCCGGCGCGGTGAGCGAGGTGACGCCGACCGCCTACCGCGCGCGCGGACTGTCGCGCTTCGGAAGACTCGGCGATTGCGTCGCGATCGAGGGCGGCGGCTCGCGGCGGCACGGCGAGATCGTGCGCATTGAGGCCGATTGCGTGACGATCAAGCCTTTCGCGACAACCGCGGACGTCGGCCTCGGCTCGCGGGTTGCGAAAGCCGAGCGGGTCACGATTTCCCCTGCGGCCTCGTGGAAGGGCCGCATCCTCGACGCGATGGGCGAACCGATCGACGGCTGCGGGCCGCTCGCCGCGGGAAACTCGCGGCGCCCGATCCACGCCGAGCCGCCGGCGGCGCTCGGTCGTGGACGCGTCAAGGACGCGCTGAAGAGCGGCGTGCGGGTGATCGACATCTTCACGCCGCTATGTCACGGCCAGCGTATCGGTATCTTCGCCGGATCGGGAGTCGGCAAATCGACCCTGCTCGGCATGCTCGCCGCCTCGAAGGGCTTTGACACGGTCGTCATCGGGCTTGTCGGGGAGCGCGGCCGAGAGGTGCGCGAATTCATCGAGGAGAGTTTGGGCGCGAACCGTTCGATCGCGGTGACGGTCGTCGCCACCGGTGACGAGAGCGCGATGATGCGCCAGATGGCGCCGCTTACGGCAACCACCGTGGCCGAGTACTTCCGCGACCGCGGTGATCGCGTTCTGCTGATGATCGACTCGATCACTCGCTACGCCCATGCCGCGCGCGACGTCGCGCTGTCGGCCGGCGAGCCGGCGGTGGCGCGGGGCTACGCGCCGAGCGTCTTCTCGAGCCTGCCGCGGCTGCTCGAGCGAGCAGGACCGGGGCTTGAGGGCGGCGGTTCGATCACCGGCATCTTCTCCGTCCTCATCGACGGCGATGACCACAACGATCCCGTTGCCGACTGTATCCGCGGCACGCTGGACGGCCATATCGTGCTCGACCGCGCCATCGCGGACGCCGCGCGGTATCCGGCGATCAACGTGCTCGGATCGATCTCGCGGCTCGCCCATCAGATTTGGACGCCGGACCAGCGGCTCCTTGCGGGCAAGCTCCGCGCGATGATCGCGCGTTACGAGGATAGCCGCGACCTGCGACTGATGGGCGGCCTGCAGACGGGTGCCGACCCCGATCTCGACCAGGCGGTGTTGCTCACCCCGATCATCTACGAGGCGCTGACGCAGCTGCCGCATGCTCCGGCCAGCACCGATGCGTTCCGCGAGCTTGCAGAGGCTCTGAACAGGACACGATCATGACGTGGGCACCTTTCGCGAAACTCTCGACGGATTTCGCTCTCGGCGCTTTCGGCTGCGGGCTCGCGACCGCTTCGGCGACGTTCGGGCTCTATATGGTCGTCGTCGGGCCGCCGCCGGGCTCGTTCGGCAACAGCAAGGACTTCACCGTCTTCGCGCAACTGGCGCCGCGCCGCCATGTCGAGGCCGCCCCCGCCAAGCCGCCGCCGCAAGGCGGGGACGACCTCGATTTCGAGACGACAGCCTCGATCCCCCGGCGATCGGGTCGAGCGGGCAGGCCGCCTGACACCCAGACAGGCATCGTTCCGTTCGTCGCGCTGAAGAGCGCCGATGCCGGCGAGGCGACGATCGTGATGGGAGGCCACGCGATGGTCGTGCGCGTCGGCGACATCGTGCCGGGTGCGGGCGAGGTGCTGGCGATCACGCCCGGGGCACAACCCGAGATCGTGACCACGCGCGGCCGCATCGTCACCTCGCCACCGCGATAGATGCCACCTGGTCGGCTCCTGCCGACGATCCGCGCTTGTTGGCTCGATCGCGTCAGGCCACGCGGGCTACCGCGCTATCGGCGGTCGGGTAGTCGATGTAGCCCTGCGGTCCTTGGCTGTACCAGGTCTTCGCCTCGTCCTTGTTGAGCGCGATACCGTGCTTGATGCGATAGGGCAGGTCGGGGTTGGCGAGGAACGTGCGACCGAAGGCGATCGCGTCGGCGACGCCCTTGTCGAGCTCGGCCTGGCCGGTGGCTCCGTCGTAATCGGAGTTCAACACCAGCGGCCCTTTGAAAGCGGCCTTCATCGCGGGAGCGACCGGCGCGGTCGAAGCCTTGCCGAAAGTGCCCTCGAAGCCCGGCTCGCGCAATTCGAGGAAGGCGAGGCCGAACGGTGCCAGCCCCGCGGCTGCGACGGAAAACAGCTCTTCCTGGTTGCTGTCGTCGGCGCCCTGCGTCTCCCCGTTGGGCGACAGCCGCACGCCGGTGCGGTCGGCGCCGGCGACCTCGACGACCGCCTGCACCACCTCGCGCAGGAGACGCGTGCGATTGGCAATGCTGCCGCCGTACTCGTCGTCGCGCAGGTTGGTACCGTCGCGGAGGAATTGGTCGATGAGGTACCCGTTGGCGGCGTGGATCTGGACGCCGTCGAAGCCTGCCTGGTGCGCGTTAAGGGCCGCGTTGCGGTAATCTTGGAGAATTCCGGGGATCTCGTCGCGACGAAGCGCGCGGGCCTGCTCGTAAGGCTTCTTGCCCTGGTAGGTGTAGGCCTTGGCGGGACCTGTGGTGGCCGACGCGGAGACCGGCTGCGTGCCGATGAGATCGGAATGGACCAGGCGACCCATGTGCCACAGCTGGGCGAAGATGCGGCCGCCGGCCTTGTGGACGGCCTCCGTGACCGGGCGCCAGGCCTCGACCTGCTCGCGGCTCCAAAGGCCCGGCGCGTAGGGCCAGCCGAGACCTTGCCGGCTGATGCCGGTCGCCTCCGAGATCATCAGCCCAGCGCTTGCCCGCTGCGCGTAGTACTGCGCCATGATCGGCGTTGGGACGTGCTCGCGCGTGCCCCGGCCGCGAGTCAGCGGCGCCAGCAGGATGCGGTTGGGCAGTTCGAGGGCGCCGAGGCGGATCGGGTCTAACAGGGAAACCATGGGCTCTCCATCGTGGTGCGGTGCGACACGTCAACGTCATCTAAGGCGCTTAGGCGGCATATGCCACCAACTCGTCGCGCTTGTTCTGCATGCCGGGCGAAGCCGTTTCGCATAAGTGGTGTCGGCAAGCCGCGCCGGCGTTGTCGTGCAACCACCGCACCGTGAAGCTGATGCTTGCGATGAACCAGACCACGAATACGAGGCCGCCAACGATGAAGAGGGGCAGCTCCTCAACTTTCGGCGGTTCGCCCATTGCGCTCACGGCGTCGAAAACCAAAACGGCGAGCGCCACGGAGAACAGGAAAAGGTAGCCGTAGTACGTGCGACGCACCCGCCCATAGAAGTAGACAAGTCCTTCACCGCGCGCACGGCGACAGCATTCCCGGCCTCCGCCTCGCTCCTATCATCCTGGCTGGCGGCCTGGAAGCGTCCTTCGCGGTGTCGTTTATTCTTGGCGGCTGCCAAGGCCCTGGCCACTTTTTTCACATGCGTGTGTCGCCGCGATAAGCTACGCCACCTCCTTTCGAAGGTGAGAGGGGTCGCGGAGGACGTGTCGCGCGCAGAGGGGCCACGCTACCGGCCCGACATCGATGGATTGCGGGCCATCGCCGTGCTCGCCGTGGTGTTCTACCATGCGGGGTTCGGGGGCATCAGCGGCGGCTACGCCGGTGTCGACATCTTCTTCGTCATTTCGGGCTACCTGATCATGGCGACGATCGCCGAGGATTTGCGGGTCGGGCAGTTCTCGATCGTCGCCTTCTACGAGCGGCGTGTCCGCCGCATATTTCCGGCCCTCTTCGCGATGGCCTTCTTCTGCGTCGTCGCGGCGACGATCCTGTTCGATCCCGGCCATCTGATCGGCTTCGGCAAGAGCTTGCTGGCGACGACGGTCTTCGCCAGCAACGTCTACTTCCGCGCGATCGCGACCGGCCGAGGCTACTTCGAGAGCGGCACCGACACGCAGATGCTGCTGCACACTTGGTCGCTGGCGGTCGAGGAGCAGTTCTACATCGTGTTCCCGGCCGTGCTCCTGCTGCTGCGCCGTCTCGGCGACAGGCGGATGAAAGCCGGCTTGATCGTCCTCGCCCTTCTGTCGTTCGCGATCGGCGCCGCGAGCGTGTCGACCAGACAGGCTTACGCGTTCTACATCGTGGTCCCGCGTGCCTGGGAGCTGCTGGCCGGCAGCCTGCTCGCGCTCGGCGTGGCTCCGCCGGCACCAAGCCGCGGGGCGCGGGAGATCGCGGCGGCGCTCGGTGTCGGGCTCATCGCGTTCGCCATCGTCCGGCTCGACAGGCGGACCCTCTTTCCCGGCGCTGCCGCCCTGCTACCGGTCGCCGGCGCCTGGCTCGTCATCTTCGCCGGCCGCACCGGCCCCACCTGGGTCGGACGGGCGCTGTCGCTCAGACCGGTCGTCTATGTCGGCCTGATCTCCTATTCCCTTTACCTTTGGCACTGGCCGGTCGTCGTGATCGTAGAGGCGCTGTCGCTCGATGTCCCGACGCTCGGAGGCGCGGTGCTGATCGTCGCCGTGTCGCTGGGAGCGGCCGCGCTCTCCTACCGCTTCATCGAGCGGCCGTTCCGAGGCCGGACGCCGCTGCTCGAAAGGCGGCAGGTCTTCGCCGCAGCGGCCAGCTGCATGGCGACCGCGGCCGCCTGCGGCCTCGTCTTCGTGGCCGGCCACGGCCTGCAGCAGCGCTACGATGCGCGAACCAACCGCATCATAGCCCAGAACATCGAACGCGCGGACGATCATCCGTCCTTCGACTGCCTGAACTGGAGGCGTTCGGTCCACCGGACGGAGGACATCTTCTCTTGCCCGATCGGCCGCGGTGAGCGGAAGATCGCCTTCTGGGGCGATTCACACGTCGACCAGTTGCGTCCTCTGATCGCCCGGCTCGACGCGGAAGGGCTGTTCGGCGCACGCGGTCTGTTCTTTCTCGTCTCGGGCGGATGTATGCCCGCGACCGGCGTCGAGCGCATCGACGACGACTATCATTGCGCCGCCTTCTCGGACGCGGCAATCGCGCGCATCGAGCAAGACGATGTCGACACGGTGTTCATCGGGTTCTCGCCGCTGAGCGAAGTCAAGCCCGCCACGACCTGCCTGATCGCCGCCGGAGCCTGCGTCCCGCCGTCCAGCGGCCGAAAAGCCGCCGACCGGATCGTCGAGAAAGTCCGTGACATGGCGGGGAAATTTCGCCGCGAGGGCAAGACGGTCATCGTCATGCTGCCCTTGCCGATTTACAACCTGCCGATTCCGGAACTCGAGATCAGCCGCGCCGCTCTGGGTTCCCTGCGCGATATTCTGAGAACCCACGACCTCGTCGCGGGGCTCCGCCGGGAAGATTTCACCTATACGAGGGAGCGTCTGCGGGCGGCGGCGACGGACATCGGCGCCTTCGTCTACGATCCGCGTCCGACCCTCTGCAAAGGCGACGACTGCCTCTATGCTCGCGACGATGTCTCGATGTACACCGATTCATCGCACATCGCGACGCATGCCATCGGCATCTTCCACGACGGCCTCGCAGGCGTGTTCCGCGAGGCGTTGGCGCCCCGCAAGGGCTCTGGGTAGCTCACGGTCGCCGTTCTCATCCGCGAGCGCCGGGCGGGTCAGCGGATGCGATCGTCAATCAGCCTTCCAGCTTCGCGATCAGCGCGTCCGACACCTCGAAGTTGGCGTAGACGGTCTGCACGTCGTCGTTGTCTTCGAGGGCGCCGACCAACTTGAGGATTTTCTCGCCCACCTCGTCATCGACGGCAATCGTGTTCTGCGGGCGCCAGACGATCGTCGCCTTGCGCGGCTCGCCGAACCTGCTTTCGAGGGTCTGCGCGACATCGCGCAGCCCTTCGAGGGACGTCGTCACCGCGTGACCATCCTCGGACGTGGCGACGTCGTCGGCGCCGGCATCGAGCGCCGCCTCGAGCATCTGGTCCTCCGAGGCGACTGTCTTTTCGAACTCGACCAGACCGACATGGTCGAACATGAAAGCGACGGCACCGGTTTCGGCGAGGGCGCCCCCCGACTTGGTAAAGTACGAGCGGACCTCGCCGGCGGTGCGATTGCGGTTGTCGGTCAGCGCCTCGACGATGACGGCGACGCCGCCGGGCGCGTATCCCTCGTAGCGCACCTCGTCGTAGGTCTCGGCATCGGCGCCGGACGCCTTCTTGATGGCGCGCTCGATGTTGTCCTTGGGCATGTTCTCCGCCCGGGCCGCGATGACGGCGGCGCGCAGACGCGCGTTCATCGCCGGGTCGGGCAGGCCCATCTTGGCGGCGACGGTGATTTCGCGGGCGAGCTTGGAGAAGAGCTTGGAGCGGATCGCGTCCTGCTTGCCCTTCTTGTGCATGATGTTCTTGAACTGACTGTGCCCGGCCATGCTCCGTTCCCGCCGCTCCGCAACCTTCGCTTCGAGGAGGCCCTACATAGGCGGGCGCGACGAGGAAGGGAAGGCGGGGGCCGACCCACTCAACCCTCGCCGATCTTGATCCGCGCCCGTTGGTAGGCCGGCATCGCGCGTATCCTCCCGAGGAAGTCCATCAGCTTCGGCCACCGTTTGTCGAGGCCGCCGCGCTGTTGCGCCATCTCGAGGGGGAAGCTCATCTGGATGTCCGCGCCGCTGAAGGACAGTCCGCCGAACCAGGGCCTCCTGGCGAGCTCCGCCTCGAGAAAGTCCAAGGTTCGCTTGATGTTGGGAGCTATGAAGCCGTTCTCGAGCGGCGCCAGGATCGTGCGCACCAGCGGCCGCAACAGGGCCGGCGCCCCGGTACTCATGCGCTGCGAGATGAGGCGAAGCAGCAGCGGCGGCATCATCGAGCCCTCCGCGAAATGCAGGAACGTCATGTAGTCGAGGTGCTCCTGCGTGCCCTCGACGGGCCGCAGCCCGCTCCCGCTGCCGTGACGGGAAATGAGATAGTCGATGATCGCGCCGGACTCGATGAGGATCGTACCATCGTCCTCCAGGATCGGCGCCTTACCGAGCGGATGAACCTTGCGCAGTTCCGGTGGCGCCAGCATTGTCGCCGGATTGCGTTTGTACAGTTTCAGCTCGTAGGGAAGCTTCAGGTCCTCGAGGAGCCAGACGATGCGCTGCGAGCGCGACTGCTCAAGGTGGTGCACGATCAGCATAGGGACACGCTCTCCAGGATTTGTTTCCAATGAACGTCATGCGTCGACATGCTCGGCGACGTCCGCCCTGATGCCGCGGCTGGCCAGCAAGACCTCGGTCAAAAAGGCGCCGAGCGCGCCGATCGTGCACAAGATCGCCAGCCCGAACAGGAGAAACAGCAGGGAGGCCGTCGCTTTCGCACGCAACAGGGACAGGAACAGCGCCAGCACCGTACCGCAGGTGCAGGCGCCGCCGATCGCGCCCAGGATCACGGCGAGGTCCAGCATGTGAGAGCGCCGCTTCAGGAAAGCGAGCCTGCGCCTCGCAGTCCCGTCGCGACCTTCGTTTGCCGCGTCGGCGATCGTCTTGACCTGATCCGCGATGCGCGCCAGACGCGTCGTGAACACGCTGAGGAGGCTGGCAACGGCGGTGAGCAGGAAAATCGGCGTGAGCGAGGACTGAATGACGCGGACGACGGATTGAAGATCGGAGGCATCAGGTGGATCGAGCATGGCAGGTGATGCTTACCCGAAGGCTTCTTTGTCAATGTTGCCGCAGCCCGTCGCGGGCTCGCGGGAGCCGCCGATGATTGCAAGAGGAAAGATGGTTGCAACAAAAACAATGCGAATTTATGTACAAGCGCCAACAGATCCGTGAGGACAATGAACAGAGACCGCCAGACCTGCGTTGCTGACGACATGAAGACCTCCTTTCGGCTCTGCCGCGTAACGAGCCTATCGGAAACACCGCGTTGCGGACGGCGCTCGGTTGGTCCGATAAGCGCTATTGACGAATCCATGGATGCTTGTTCGAAGGTGGCCGCGGCTATGTTGTGGCGTAAAAGCGTGTCGGCGCATTGGCTCGGAATGCTCGTCGCGATTCCTCGTATCCCACGTCATAGGCCATCGATCAGGACCCCGAGCGCGAGCACGACGTAGGCTACGAGTACGATCCAGAACGCGTGCGCCGACACGAAATCGATGTGCACGCGGGTGCTCACGACACCGATCAACGCGAGAACAAGCGCGATCAAGAACGTGTAGTGGTGAGGCTGCTTGGTTCGGAAGAACCAGGCGCGGGGTCGCGTTCGTGCTCTTGCCATGATTGACCTATCGTTCGATGCTAAACATGGTGTTCGCCTGGATCGAGCGAAGGCGGGATGTCCGCGCCGATGAGGCCGCGGTTGCGCAGCCAGCCTGTGAGCTTGGCGTTGACGATCGCGGGCGCTTCCTGCTGCACCCAGTGCGAGACGCGGGGCAGGCGCTCCAGGGTGAAATCGGCGACATAAGGCCCGTAGCCTTCGGTCAACTCGAGACTCAGCGCGGCATCGACCTCGCCCCAGACCATCAGGGTCGGCGTTTCGATCACGGGCGTGGGCATCCTGGCCATGAAGGCTCGGGCGTTGGCGCGATAATAGTTGAGCATCGCGGTCATCGCGCCGAGTCGCATGGCGTTCTCGCGATAGTGGTCGAGCACGTCCGGCGGAAACGCCGACTTGTCGATGGCCATGCCCTTGAACATTTGTCCGATCGCGCGAGCGCGCCCGGCCTTGAGCAAAACCTCGGGCAGCACCGGCAATTGGAAGAAAGCGACGTACCAGGAGCGGCGCCGCTGCTCGCGCGAGCGCCGCAGCACCGCGCGGAAGACGGCCGGATGCGGCACGTTCATGATGACGAGGCCGTCGAGCGGCCGCGTCTTGCGGATGGCGAAGAACCAAGCGACAACCGCGCCCCAATCGTGCGCGACGAGAAGGCGCCGCCGCGCGCCGAGCGCATCGAACAGCGCTGCCGCGTCGGCGACGAGGTTGTCGATGCGGTAGGCGCTTAGCTCGGCCGGGCGGCTGCTCTCGCCGTAGCCGCGCATGTCGGGTGCGACCGCGTGCCAACCCGAAGCCGCGAGCGGCTCGAGCTGATGGCGCCATGAGAAGCGGCTTTCCGGGAAACCGTGGAGGAGGAGGGCGACGTCTTGTCCCTCGCCCGCCTCGTCGACCATGAAGGTGAGGCCGTTGGCGTCGATGGCACGCGTCCTGATGCCGGCGGCGGTCACGCCAGAGTTCCGGCGAGCGCGGCCTCGGCGAAGCGCGGCACGGTCTCCGTCGCCTTCCCATACATCGCGGTGTCGAATAAGCTCGCGTTGTCGGCAGGCTCGAGGTTGAGCTCGCATGTGGTGATCCCGAGCGAGCGGGCGGCCGCCACGTAGCCGGCGGCCGGGTAGACCGCGCCTGACGTGCCGATCGCGACGAACACGGTCGCCTTCTCGAGCGCGTCGCCGATCAAGTCCATGTGCATCGGCATCTCGCCGAACCAGACGATGTTGGGCCGCATCGCGCCGGAGCGCCCGCAGGCGAGGCAGAGCGTCTCCAGCGAGAGCTCCCCGAAGCAGGGTTGCACCGCTTCGCAGGCGGCGCAACGTGCCTCGTTGTGTTTGCCGTGCATCGCGATCACGCTCGAGCCTGCGCGCTCATGGAGATCGTCGACGTTTTGCGAGACCAGCGTAAGCTGGTCGCCGCGCGCGGCGAGGTCGCGCTCTAGCTTGGCCAGCGCGTGGTGAGCGGCGTTGGGCCGAGCCTCGGCGACGGTCGTGCGGCGCCAGTTATAGAAGCGATGGACCAGCTGCGGGTCGCGCGCGAACGCCTCAGGCGTGGCGAGGTCGCGCGGATCGTGCTTTTCCCATAGGCCGCCGGGATCGCGGAACGTGCCGATCCCGCTCTCTGCAGAGACGCCGGCTCCGGTGAGGATGAAGAGGTTCATGCCGGGTGGTTACCACATTCGGCAACCGAAGCCGACCCGACGCTCTGACGTCGGGTCGGCGAGAACCTCACGCCTGCTTGAGCTTGGTGATCGTCGCCTCCGGCACCCCGGCAAAATTGTTGGACAGGAGGTAGCGCGGGCTGGATTGCACCCACTTGTTGAGGTCGATCTCCTCGAACTTTCCGTTGTCCCAGGTCTGAATGATCTCAAGATCCTCGTCGCCGGTGTTCTTGATCGCGTGGCCAAAACCCTGCGGAATGTAGGCGACGTCGCCCGGGTTGAACGCGGCCACCTTGCCGCGTCCGCCCGATCCGAACATCGCGACCTGGCCCCGGCCCTTGAGATAATAGTGAAACTCGTTGGCGTTGACGTTCCAATGCAGCTTGCGCATCGCGCCCGGCTTGATCGTCATCACGCCGCCCGACATGGATTTCGAAATTGGCCACTCGTCGACGGTCGCGAGGCGGAACGTGCCGCCGTCGAAGTCGCGGACCGCCAGCGGGTTCTTGAGCAGGGCGAACCTGTGGGTCGATTCCTTGGGCCAGGGCGCGTCGAGCGCTTCAGAGAGAGGGACGATCGAGCCAGACTGGATGTAGGTTTCGCCCTTCGGAAAAGCGTCGAACGCGTCCTTTGGGATGCCGAAGTCGAGCGCCAGCATTTCCTTGGGCGTCACGTTTATCCAGTCGGTGATCGAGAAGGTGCCGTGCTCGGAGAAGGCGCCGTTGTCGAACGACAGAAGAAAGTGACATGGTTGGTCGCCGATTGCCTGGATCGAGTGGCCGTGGCCCTTGGGAAAGAACCACAGGTCGCCCGGCTTGTAATTGTTGATCTCGCTGGTGCCCTCGGGCGTCAGCACGACCGTCTGGCATTGGCCGTCGATGATGAAGGCCCATTCGCCGGCGATCGCGTGCCAGTGCAGCTCGCGCGAGGAGCCGGGATTGAGGAACATATGGACGGCCGCCAGCCCCTTGCTGATCGGAAAATGGTGAACCGTTGCCTCCTTGGCCCAGCCGCCGGAGGTGATCTTGGGCGCGGTCGCGTCCATCGCGTAATGGAAGTCGGGCATCGTCCCGACATCCTCGGGATTGTGGTAGGCGACGGTCGCGCCCGGCGGCAGCTGCGTGGATTGGAGCGCGCTCCCGCCGTCGCCCGGCCTGCCCTTATCGGTGCCGGCGTAGACCGGAGCCTCGGAATGGGCGACGCCGGCCAAGGCCACGAGCCCGCCCGCGCCGAGCGCGGCGCTGCCCAGAAAGGCGCGTCTGTTGCTGTCCACGTCGGTTTCCTCCTGAATGCGGGGAAAAGCGCTCATCGCTCGCCCCCGTGTCCGCCCGTTGCGGCGCGACGTTGTGTTTGGGGGTGACTATGATCGTCGGCGACGAGACGCGGAATGCCTTCGCCCGCGATAACAGTTATCGACGAACCCGATCGGCCATGCTCGACCCTCATCTCCTTCGCACCTTCCTGGCCATCGTCGAAGGTAGTAGCTTTTCGGAGACGAGCCGCCGGCTCGCCCTACGGCAATCGACCGTGAGCGACCACGTTCGGCGGCTGGAGCGAAGCGTCGGTCACCAGCTCTTCCTTCGCGATACGCATTCGGTGGCGCTGACGGCGGAGGGGGAGGCGTTGATCGCCTTCGCGCGGTCGATCCTCGAGACGGGCGAGCGGGCCGAGCGCCATTTCGCCGGCGTGAAGCTGCGCGGGCGGATCCGCTTCGGTGCCTCCGAGGATCTCGTGGGAACCTGGCTTCCCTCCGTACTCGCCGGCTTCGCGGAAGACCACCCTGACGTGGACTTAGAGTTTACGATCGCGCTGTCGAGCACGCTGACCAAACGCATCAATGCCGGCGAACTCGATGTCGTGCTCTGCAAGCGCTGGCCCGGCGAAACGCATGGCGAGCTCGTCTGGCGCGACGAGATCGTCTGGATCGGCGCGGACGCCGAGCGCTACGAGGCGCGGCGACAGGTGCCGCTCATTCTTTACCCGCCGCCGAGTATCACCCGATCTCTCGCGCTCGCCGCGCTCGGCCGGACCCAGATCCCCTGGCGCATCAGCTGCACGAGCGACAGTCTCAGTGGCCTGGTGGCGGCCGCGGAAGGTGGCCTCGGCCTGACGGTGCTGGCGCGAAACCTCATTCCGCCAGGTCTGCGGGAGATTGGCGCGAAGAGCCCGCTTCCGCCGCTCGGCGCCCTCGACTTCGTCCTCATACGCAAAGGCAAAACGCCAGGCGCTCAAATCGTCGAACTCGCGTCCTTGATCAGGGCGAAGGCGCAATCCTCCTCTCGAACCCGGATCGGATAAGCCTTGGCATGCTTTACTCCCGACAACCGGTTAAGTAGTGCTCACCCGCAAATGGCTCCGATGCTTTGCATCCGGGTTTTTCTGTATTGGTGCGGCGCGGGCCGCGAGCTGGTGATCGACGAGCGATGGCGAACGTGGTGGTGGTCGGAGCCCAGTGGGGCGACGAGGGCAAAGGCAAGATCGTCGACTGGCTGTCGAACGAGGCGGACGTCGTGGTACGCTTCCAGGGCGGGCACAACGCCGGCCATACGCTCGTCATCGGTAACCAGACGTTCAAGCTTGCGCTGCTGCCGTCCGGCGTGGTGCGAGGCAAGCTCTCGATGATCGGCAACGGTGTCGTCGTCGACCCCTATCATCTCGTCGACGAGATCACGAAGATCGAGAAGCAGGGCGTGTCGATCACGCCGGACACCCTGGCGATCGCCGAGAACGTCACGCTGATTCTGTCGCTGCACCGCGAGCTCGACGCCCATCGCGAGTCGTCGATGGCCGCCGGCACGCAGATCGGCACCACCAAGCGCGGCATCGGGCCGGCCTACGAGGATAAGGTTGGCCGCCGCGCGATCCGCCTCTCCGACCTCGCCGAGCCGGACACGCTCGATGAGAAAATCGCGCGCCTGCTCGCCCACCATGAGCCGCTGCGCCGCGGGCTCGGACTGGAGCCGGTCACCGCGCAGGCCATCCGCGACGAGTTGCTCGCGATCGCCCCGAAGATTCTGCCTTTCATGAGCTCGACCTACGATCAGCTGGAAACGCTGCGGCGCCAGGGCAAGCGCATCCTCTTCGAGGGCGCGCAAGGCGCCCTTCTCGACGTCGATCACGGCACCTATCCGTTCGTGACCTCGTCCAACACGGTGGCGGCCAACGCCGCGACGGGGTCGGGCCTCGGTCCGAAAGCGATCGGCTACGTGCTCGGTATCGCCAAAGCCTACACGACGCGCGTCGGCGGTGGGCCGTTCCCGACCGAGCTCCATGACGCGATCGGCCAGCGCATCGGCGATCGCGGGCACGAATACGGTGTCAACACCGGCCGCCGCCGCCGCTGTGGCTGGTTCGACGCGGTGCTGGTGCGTCAGACGGTGAAGACCTCCGGCATCGACGGGATCGCCCTGACCAAGCTCGACATCCTCGACGGGTTCGAGACCATCGAGGTGTGCACGCATTACGAGCTTGACGGCCAGCGCATCGACCGGTTGCCGGCGAGCCAGGCCGCTCAGGCCCGCGTCAAGCCTATTTACGAGACGATCGAAGGCTGGAGCGGCACGACGGCGGGTGCCCGCTCCTGGGCGGACCTGCCGGCGCAGGCCATCAAATACGTGCGCCGTATCGAGGAATTGATCGAAGCGCCGGTGGCGCTCCTGTCGACGAGCCCGGAGCGCGCGGACACGATCCTTGTGCACAACCCGTTCCGCGATTGATGCCGGGCCAAGGGCACGCGGACGGACCATGGCTGTCGGATTGACGACGGCAACGGGGAATGCTCTGAGACCGGCATGGCGGAATATTATCCTTTGTTGGCGAAGGCTGTCGGCAGCCTGCCCAATTCGACGTCGGATACCCGCCGCGTCGTCTACGAGCGCGCGCGCAAGGCGCTGATCGGCCAGCTGCGCACGCTGCATCCGCCTGTCCCCGACGAGGACATCGAGCACGAGTCTTTGGAGCTCGACCGCGCGATCGAGCGCCTCGAGGCGGAACTCGCCGCGGCGCCTCCTGCACCCGCGAAGGCGCCGACCACGGCACCCGTGCCCAACATGGCGGCGGGGGCGCCCCCACATCCGGCTTCGCCACAGCCGTCGACAGCGCCGCCCCGTCCGGCGCCGGCAGGCTCTGCACCCGCGGTGGCACCGCCGAGGCCAGCGATCAAGCCGAGCCCGCGTCTGCCGACGAGCGCCGGCGGCAGCCTAGGGCCGCCAGAGAAGTCGATGCCCGCGCTACGCACCAAGCTGCCCTCGGCGAAGCCTCTTCCTCCGATCGGAGCGTCGTCCGCGCCGCCCGCACCTGCTGCCGCGCCCCCCGCGCCTGCCGCCCCCGTCGCAGCCGCCATCATGGAGGCGGAGCCGGTCGCCGCCGACGCTCGGGCGCCGCTGACGGCACCGCTAGCCGAGGAGATCCGGCCGACGCGCGGCGAGAACGGCGCCAAGCCGCGGCTCGAGGCACAGCGTCCGATCGCGCCGCAGCCGCCGATGCCGAAGGGTCCCAAGCGGCGCATGTGGATCATCCCTGTCGGCATTTTCGTCGTGGCGCTCGTCGCGGTCGCGGCGTGGAAGATGCGGGATCGTCCGCAGACCGTCGCCCGCTTGAAGCCGACCGAGCAGACGTCCGGCGATCAGGGCAAGATCGCCGAGCGCATCGGCGGTGCCGCCGCACCGACGACCGGGACCTCGGCGCCCGCGTCCTCGACGCCGGCCCCGCCACCCGCCGCGCCCGCCGCCGAGCCGCAGAAGAGCTCGCCTGCCGCAACGCAGACGCCGGCCCCTGCGGCGGCGCCGGCGGACCAGCAGTCGACTGCCGCGAATCCAGATCTGCCGGTCGCCCATCGCGCGGCGCTGCTCGTCGAGGCGCCGGAGGAAACCAACAAGGTCAAGACCTACCTCGGTAACGTGGTTTGGAAGCTCAACACCGTCAACGAGGGCCCGAACGACGCCGCCAGCCTCGCCGTCGAGGCCGACGTCGATCTGCCCGACGACAAGATGAAGGCGGTCGTCACCTTCGAGAAGAACACAGACGCCTCGCTCCCGGCCTCGCACACGATCAAGATCCGCTTCTCCATCGTACCGGGCAGCGCGACGGGCGACGTCAAGCAGATCAGCGTGCCGCAGGTCCGCAACGAGGACAGCCCGAGCGGCGAGTCGCTGGCCGGCGTCACGGTGCCCGTGATCCAGAACTCGTTCCTGGTCGGGCTCAGCCCAGGCAATGCGGAGACGGCGAACCTGCGGCTCCTCAAAGGTCAGCAATGGATCGACATTCCGATGCTGCTCACCAGCGGCAAGATCGCCAAGCTGACGTTCGAGAAGAGCGATTCCGGTCAACGCGATCTCAACGAGGCGATCACCGCTTGGCAGAAGTCCTGAGGCCGACGCTTCGCCACGCCGGTAGGCACAAGTGGGTCAGAAGCCGGCGGTCATCAGGGTCACCGCGAAGCCGTTGTAGAGCGCGTGAAAGGTCATCGAGGCGAGGATCGATTCCGTTCGCTGGCGCACGTAGCCGAGAACGATGCCGAGCGGAAAGACGACCAGCGCGTAGAGATGTGTGCCTTCCCAGTGCGCGAGGGCGAACAGCGCCGCCGAGATGATCAGGCCTGCCGTCACTCCGACGGAGCGGCGCAGCGACGTGTAGATCCAGCCGCGGAACAGGAGTTCCTCGGCGACCGGCGCGGCGATGACCGCGATGACCGCGAACATCGCGATCTGCCCCGGTCCCTTGGGCAGCGTGATCCAGTCCTTCGCAGGCGGATAGTAAGCGGTGATCGCCGCCGAGGCTGCAATGTTGTAGGCGATAGCCCCGGCGTAGAGTATCCACACGGAGCGGGAGCCCCTCAGCGGGATCCAGGAGCGCCAGCCGACGAGGTCGCGCCATCTCCCGCCGCCGCGAATCCGCGCGGCCACGAGGATTGCCCCGACCAGCGCGGCATAGACGACGAGCGAGGCGATGAGCCCGAGCGCTTCCTCGGAGGCCTTCGCTTTGCTGGGCAAGAGGTCAAGCACGGTGCGCGGGCCGTAAATCGCGGCCGCGATCCCGAAGGCGGCGAGCGCGACGACAATGACGATCACGAGCATCGCGCCGAGGATGGCAAGGGTGCTGAGCACGAGACCAATCGGCCCGTAAGGCACGGCTTCGGCTCCCCCTTCGGCGGCCGGTTCCGAGAAGCCGTTTGAGACGAGCGCGAGCCGATCGCCATCGAGCGCCGTGTCAGTTTGTTTCATGCGGTGCTCGCAAGCGTGAGGGCGACGATGATGAGATTGTAGCAGCCGTGCAGCAGGATCGTCGGCTTAATGCTGCCGGCGATCTCTCGCAGCAGGCCGAGCGCGACGGCAAGCGGCAGCACCAGCAGGATGCGTCTGTGGTTCGGGTCCCAGTGGATCGCGGCGAAGGCGAGCGTGGTGACGAGAAAGCTTGGCCAGAAGCCGAAGCGCTGGCGCAGCCCGGTATAGAGCCACCCTCGGAACACGAGCTCCTCGGAAAGGGGCGCGAGCAGGACGAGGTTGGTCACGATGGTCGCGACGAGCAGAAGATCGGTCGGACCATCGATGATGACCCGGTGCGTCTGCATTCGATCGAGCGCCAACGATGCCACGGCGGCATAGCCCAACGACGCGAGGAAGAGGGCGAGCGTGCGGCGGCGGGCATAGCGAACCTGATTGAGCGCGACGAGTCCGGTCCAGCCGGCACGGCCTTGCCACAGGGCGGCGGCGATCGTGGCGATGCCGACGCCGGCATAGAAGACGCCGACGGCCCCCGCACCAAGGCGTAGCCTGAGCGGCAGATCGAAGCGGAGATCCTGAAGGTACTCGACGCGACCCTCGCCCCCCAGCCGCGCGGTGAGGATGAGCAGGACGATGACCACCACGAGCCCGCAAAGCAGCAGGGCCACAGCAGCTATGGCGACCAGACTGACCAACAGGGCGAAGGGCGCGAGCGGTCGGGCACCGTCCACCGTGAAGGCCGACCCTGCATCGGCTTCGCCATACGCACCTGTCTCGTGATCCATCAGCCCCAAGCGCGTGTTGCTCTTCCTAACTCGCGAAACCTCGCCTATATTCGTTTCGCCGTGCTTGCCACGGCTATGGCGATAAACGGCGTCGGAATAAGCTTTTCGGACCCGGGGGCGGTACCCGGCGCCTCCACCCAAGTGCACAGTTTTTTGTTGCCGAGCGTGCGCTTGGGCGGGGGCGAAATAGGTTCGACGGGAAGTGTAAAGGACGGTCTTTTGCTCGGCATTGTACCGCCGTTATCGGGCTAAACTTATAGTTGCCAACGACAACTATGCTCCGGTGGCCCTCGCCGCGTAATGCGGTGATGGTACCGATTTCAAGTCCTTTAGGGTAGCACTTAAAGGCGGGGTTCGGAGGCACCTGGCAACAGAAGCCTCCACTTTTGCCGCGTCGAAGTGCCTCTTGCTCCGCTACGGCGTCAGCGCCCTTTCGTGCCGCTATCTTTCGTGCCAACGTCGCGCCCGTGCCAACGTCTCGCCTCGCGTATAACGTTCCTGGATTGCGAATGCCCAACGACCTGATCCGCTACGACCTTCTTGTGCAGGAAGCCTTGTGCGGCGTCGTGAAAAAGGTGCTGGGCGATGCCGCGCGACACGGCCTGCCGGGCGACCACCACTTTTACATCACGTTCAGGACGCACGCGCCCGGTGTCAGGCTTTCGAGCCGCATGCGCGGCCTCTATCCGGAAGAGATGACGATCATCCTCCAGCATCAGTTCGAGGATCTGAAGGTGACCGATCACGCCTTTGAGGTGGGTCTCTCCTTCAAGGGCGTCCCGGAGATGCTGCTGATTCCCTTCGACGCTTTGACTGGTTTTTTCGATCCCTCCGTGCAGTTCTCCGCCAAGTTCGAGCCGCAGCCCGAACTGGACGAGGAGTCGGGTGAACCGGGTGCACCACGCCTCGAGGCAGGACCGCCCGCCGCGCCGCGTGCCTTGCCGGCTCCGATCGAGAGGCCCAAGAGCTCGTCCCTCCGCAAGAGGGAGGACGCCGCGGCCAAGCCGCCGTTGGAGCAGGTGCCGGACGCCGGGGCTCCGGCTTCGGACGCCGCGAAGGTCGTTTCGATCGACGCTTTCCGCAAGAAGCCGTGACGGCAAAGGTCGTCAACCTGCGGCGCGTCCGCAAGGCCAGGGCTCGCGACGACCGCGCCGCTGACGCCGACGCCAGCAGGCAACGCCACGGCCGCAGCCGCGGCGAGCGGGACGCGCAAGAGCGCGATGCGGAGCGCCTCGCGCGCACGCTTGACAATCACCGGCGCGAGCCCGCCTCGGGCGATGACTGACCGCGCGGCGTCCGCGGCGAAAGGCTCTGCCGGCGCGGCCACCACGATCGCCAAACACTCCCTGCTAATCGCCGGTCATCGCACCAGCATTTCGCTCGAGACCGTCTTCTGGGAGGCGCTGAAGGAGGAGGCCGTATCGCGCTCGATGTCGCTGGCGGCTCTGGTGGCGGAGATAGACGCCGGGCGCGGCTGCGCCAATCTCTCGTCCGCGATCAGGGTGCACCTGTTCCTGGCGCGGCATGACGCCACCACGTTGCAGCCGCGAGCGACTCAGTAGCGTCCTGCCGCGCCGGGATCGACGGTTGCGCCGCGGGGCAGCGGTTCGAAGGCGCGCCGGTCGGCTTGCGTGGCGCCGTCCTGTTGCGGCGCGGCCGGCTGCTCTGGAGAGGGTTGGCTGGCTCGACCGGGTTTGGCACGGTCGGCGTTGGCCTTTATCTGTTTATCCTCCTCCGCCTTCTCACGCGCCGTCTTCTGCGCGCCACGCGCCGCCTCTTCTCGTCGCTGCTTCTCTAGCCGTGCCGCTTCGGCCCTTCGGTCGGCCACCAGCGCCGCTCTGGCTCGGCGTTCGACTTCGGCCTTGCGCGCGGCCTCGGCGGCGGCGCGGGCCTCCGCTTCCGCCTGCATCCGGTCCTGCTCGCGGCGATTCTCCGAGGTTAGACGCTGGTTGAAGAAGGCGCGTTCCTTGATGTCGAACTCGTAGGCTTCGAGGCGCGCGCTCTCGCGGGCGAGGGCGCGCGTCGCGACGGCGTTGATGAAGGCGCCGGTCTCGAAGCTGCGTCTGGGTGCTTGCGGCGGCCCCGACATGACGACCACGATTGACGGTGCCGATCCGGACCAGCCTTTCGGCAGCGCGTCGAGCGTCTCGTCTATGCGCTCGCCGAGCGTGCCCCGGCCAAGATCAAGCGTCGCCTCGGCTGTGCTTGCGACGGTCGCAGGCGTCTGCGGGAGCGGAGCCTGCCCGAGCGGGACCTGCGCGGCGAGCGTGTTGGTCGTGAGCGTGTTGGCGGTGAAGTGCAGCGCCCCTGCAGCGAGGTTCACACCGAAGCTCTGCGTACCGAGATCGAGCGGCGTGCTGTTCGCCTCGAGCGCGCGCACGATCGTGTCCCCGTCGACGGCGAGCGTGTCGGCCTCAATTTCTTCGAAGACCTTCTGCAGACCGGCCGGTCCGGCATTCGGGATGGTGGTGTCGGCCAGCCGTGCCGAGCCGGTGCCGGCGAGGCTCCCGACGAGGCCGGCCGGCGTCTGTCCGCTGCCGGCGTAATCGAGATTGCCGCTGAAACGCGTCGTGAGGCTCGGCAGCTCGACCATGACGTCGGCGAGCGCGAGCTTGCCTTCGAGCGCCGCCTGCGAGCCGTCGCGGCGCAGGTTGACATCGCTCTGGAGGTGGCCGCCGGCCAAAGTCGCCGATACCTTTCGCAGGGCGACGCTGTGCGGTGCGAGGCTGAGGTCGAAAGCGGCATCGGTGGCAACGAGGCCGCGGCCGAGATCGAGACGCTTCGCTTTGACTGCGATCCTGCTCGCCGGTGCGTCGAGCAGGCCGGAGCCAAACGCGGCATTCGACCATTCGGCACCGGGCGCAGGCGGCTGCGGCGGCCCGAGGACAAGCCCGAGCATGTCGCCGAGCGCGATTCGGTCGAGATCGAGCTGGCCCGTCAGCATCGAACGCCCGCCGGTCTTCTCCCACTGCAATGATCCTGTCGCCTCGACGCTGCCGACCGTGGCGTGAAGATCGCTAAGCCCGAAGCCGGCGCCTCCGAACGCGAGACCTGCGGTCCCGTCCGCAGGGATCCGGCCGGTGAGATCGGGGTAGGAGATCGCCAGGCTCTGCAGCAACGGGCTCAGGTCGACGCTTGTCAGCGTCGCGGTGCCGGCCCCCCCGACGCGACGCGACGGGTGGCCAGACGCCAGCAGATCGAACCGGCCGGTGACGCCGAGCCTCGTTTCACCGAAACGTGCGGCGATCGTCGTAGCGAGCGGCGCGTCGGCGGAGCCATGCGCGTCGAGCGTGATCGTGCTCGCCCCGACCGTGTCGATCGGCAGTGCTGCGAAGCCGAGCTGCCGCAACAGTGCACTCCCTTCCGGCGCCTCGGCGCGGGCGCCGATCTCGAGGGCGCCGTCCGGCTTTGGAGTGAGTTTGACATCGATCGTCGTCGCACCGAGCCGGCCAGCGACGGCGAGCCTGCGCGGTCGCAAGGCGCCCGTCTTGTCGGCGGCCAGCGTGGCGTCGACCTTGAGCTTGGCTGGGGACAGTGCGGGGGCGCGCGAGACCAGCGCCTCGGCGCCATCGCCGGGGTAGAGCGTGCGCACCAGCGATGCCGCTGCATTGAGCTGCGCGGCATCGAGCGTCAACGCGACGGCGCCTCCCTGCGTGTCGAGCGTGCCGGTCGCATCGATGGTCGCGCCGCCAAGATCATCGGCTCTGAACCGCGTGAGCGCGAGGTGCTTGCCGTTCTTGACGAAGGCCATCGAGAGATGACCGGTCTTCAGCCCGTCGCCGCCGACGCGGTCCACGTGCACAGCCGCGGCATCGAGCGCAACGTCGAGCGCCAGCGCGCCAGTGGCGGTGCCGAGCGTCCGTGCGCTCGGCACGTCGTCGAAATCGAGCACCGACGCCCGGAGGTCGGCGATGAGCAGCGCGGGCTGCCGCGCGACATCGAGGCGCGCGGTCCCGGTCAGGGCAGAACGGTCGAGATCGAGCGCCATGCCGTCGGCGGCCACGCCCTTCTCGTCGACGGCGAGGTGGCTCCTGAGCTTGATGTGCTTGATGGGCAATTCGCTTGCCGCCAGGGCATTCCCCGGCGCGACCGACCGTAGCCAGTCGATCGCCGCGGGCAGGTTGTCGGCCAAGGCGTCGATGGTCCCGTCGAAGCGTAGTGGGCCGTCCGCCTTCAGCCCGTTCCGCGAGAGCATGCCGTCGAGCGCGACGGCGCTCCCGCCGGGCCCTGTGCCCGAAACCGTCAGTCTCCTCTTAGCCTCTTCGTCACCGAGGTGAAGCGCCACGTCGCCGAAAGCCTCGCCGCCCCAGGTGGCGGACGAGACGGCAAGATCCACCGAGGTCGGGAGCGGCGGGGCTGCCGCCGCGAGCGCGAGGCGCCAGCTCGCGAGATCCGGCAGCGTCGGCGGGGGCGCCTTGACGGCGTCGACCGGCGCCCCCGAAAGTCGGTCGATATCGAGCTGTTTGGCCTTGAGGTCGAGATGCAGCTTCGGCACGGCATCGAAGTCGCCGCTTCCGCTCGCCTTCAGGGTCAGGCCGGCGATCTCCGGGCCGATCCGCAACTCGCCTCCGGTGAGGGTCGCGCCAGCCGGATCGGCCTTGAGGGCGCCCCCCAGCCGCCACGCCACCGGCACCGCATCGGCTGGCCGCAGGTGGCCTGACAGCACCGTCGTGCCATTGAAGGTCTGGCGCAGCGTGTCGCCCGGGCCACCGCTGAGCGCCAGCGTTCCGTCGAACTCAAGCCCGGCATGGACAGGCGTTTCGTCGATTGCGAGATGCGCGTGGGTCCTGCCCTTGTCCGACGCGGTCGTCCCGAAGCGGAAGCGGGTGCGCGCATCGGGCTCGCCGGCGGCGCCGCTGCCCTTGTAGGGTCCGGCCAGGGCCGGCGCCTCGGCGTCGAAATCGAGATGGTCGAAAACGAAGGTGTGGCCGCTGCGGGAGTCGGCGATCGCCAGCGTGCCGTCCACGATACGGACGTGATCGAACCGCACGTCGGCCTTGAAGGCGGGCGCCGGCGGCAAAGCCGGCAGCGAGCGGTCACGCTGCAGCGTCACCCGCATGATCGGCTCGTCCAGCCGGGCGTCGGTGATGTCGAAGGCGCCGGTCAGGAGCGGCGCGACGGAGAGCTCCAGGTCGAGGTGGTGGATACCGATCGTGATCGGCCCGTCGTCGCCGCCGATTACCGTCTGATCGAGCACGAGATAGGGCGTCGGCAGAAGCTTCAGGTCGATATTGCCGCCGATCGTCACCTTCTGCCCGAGCGCATGGGTGAGCCGTGCCTCGAGGAAGCCGCGCTGGCCGTTCCAATCCACGAAATAGGGGGCTGACAGCGCCGCCGTGAGGACGACGATGAGGACAATGGCAAGGCCAGTGAGGAAATCGCGCACGGGTTGACCTAATGACGCCGCTGGCGCCGACCCTACCTCATATCACGCGCGCTCCATACCAACGGCGCCGCCGGGCCGGCCTATCGCGCGGTGCGACGGCTTGGCCGGCGCGGAACAAGCCCGTTCCACGCCGGTTGAGCTCGCTCATTCCGAACCGACCGGAGCCGTCATGAGCAAGCAACCGAAGACCGAAGTCCCTTCCGATGCCGACTTGAAAGGCAATCCGATGATCGGCGGCTCGAAGGGCGCCACCGCTGCCGGCATGTCGCCGGACGATCTCGAAGACGCCCAAGGCGAGACCACGATCGAGGGCGACACTCTCAACGGCACCAACGCGCAGGGCGGCTTGAACAAGAAGCAAGGAGCGGACTGGCGCAAATAGAGGGCAGGACTCCAGCTCTATGCCGCTGTCTGCCAAGAAGCGTCGCGCAGATGACTTCGCAAGCAGCGATATCACGCGACGGTCGCGTCGGCCTCCGCCAAATCGTTTTCTGGCGCGACGCGCTCTCCCGCGTCGGACTTCAAGCGGTAAGAGACCACGCCAGCCTGATCTTCTGGCATGAGGCGCGTGATCTCGTAGATGCCGTCGGACTTTACCTTGGCATCGGTTTTGGCTCGCATGGAATGAATGCGACTCGACGTCGGATCCGCGGCAGTGAGCTGAACGCGCTGTCCGATCTCGTACTTGTGCGCCATCATAAGCCCTTTCTTCGTCAGGAGAGTTGTCGCGCATCGAAGAGGCGTTATCTTGACGTGACTGACGCGACGAGGCCTAGAGACGACAGTGGCCGCTTCAGCGCATAGCCTGTGTACCACATAAGTTCGCGTTGGCGGCGAAATCTTCTTCGAGACGCGACTTAGCCTACGCTCGATGACTTGACAGGCGCATGTCAAGCATCATTTGATAGCCTGCTGATTGCTTAAAGATCATGAATTGTCACCATCTTCTTACAGACTCGGCGACTGAGGAGTAGTTAATGGACGCGCGAACGCCGATCAGTGAAAAGCTTCTCAATGAAAAGATCATGGCGCTACTGCACGCTCGGCCGGCCTGCCGCGATGCCCGCAGCATCATGCTCGATCTGGTCGGCGATCCGGATCTCCCGTTCAACTGGACCATCTATCATTTTGATCCCGGCAATGGCGATCGGTACGCCTGCAAGCTCGCGCTCCGCTCGATCGAGCAGGACCTTCGGCAGGATTACGAAATGATCGGCCGCAGCTGAGGCCGAGCTGGTTTGTTCGGCCGGGACGACAGCGTCTCAGGTCGCTCGGTCGACATCGGGCGGCAAACCCTCCACATTGGATGTATGATTCGATCTTTGTTCTCCACCCAGTTGGCGCGCCACCGTGCCGCCTAGGCCTGCCGCGTCGAATGCCGATCGTGTGGACGATCTCGCGCCGCGCCTGGGCGGAATCGCGGACCGCGCCCGAGCCCGCCAGGGCGCGAGCCGCTACCTCGACGGGCTGAACCCGGAGCAGCGCGAGGCGGTCGAGGCGGTCGAGGGGCCGGTGTTGGTTCTCGCCGGCGCCGGCACCGGCAAGACGCGGGTATTGACGACGCGCATCGCGCATATCATCGCCTCCGGCCGCGCGCGGGCGTACGAGATCCTCGCTGTCACCTTCACCAATAAGGCGGCGCGCGAGATGAAGGAGCGTGTCGCGTTGCTCGCCGGACCGGTGGCCGAGGGCATGCCGTGGCTCGGCACCTTCCATGCAATCTCGACGAAAATCCTGCGCCGTCACGCCGAGTTGGTCGGCCTAAAGTCCGGTTTCACCATCCTCGATACCGACGACCAGATCCGGCTCCTGAAGCAGGTGATCCAGGCCGAGAACATCGATGACAAGCGTTGGCCGGCGCGAGCGCTCGCGCACCAGATCGATGCCTGGAAGAACCGCGGATTGGACCCGGCCCACGTGCCGGCCGGCGAGGCGGCGGCCTTCGCCAACGGCAAGGGCGGCCTCTGCTACGCACACTATCAGGACCGTCTCAAGATCCTGAACGCAACGGATTTTGGCGACCTGCTGCTCGAATGCGTGCGGCTGTTTCGCGAGAATGCCGACGTTCTGGCGCAGTACCAGGAGCGGTTCCGCTTCATGCTCGTCGACGAGTACCAGGACACTAATACCGTCCAGTACCTCTGGCTGAAGCTGCTCGCGGGCTCCGCCAAGGCGGGCGGACGCCCCAACGTCTGCTGCGTCGGCGACGACGACCAGTCGATCTACGGCTGGCGCGGCGCCGAGGTCGACAACATCCTGCGCTTCGAGAAGAATTTTCCGGGCGCCAAGGTGATCCGCCTGGAGCGGAACTACAGGTCCACCGGGCACATCCTGGCGACAGCCGCGCATCTCATCGCCCACAACGAAGGTCGGCTCGGCAAAACGCTGTTCAGTGACGGCGAGGACGGCGATAAGGCGACCGTTACCGGCATCTGGGATTCGGAGGAAGAGGCCCGCACGATCGGCGAGGAGATCGAGCAGCTCCAGCACAAAGGGCACTCGCTGGAGGAGATCGCAATTCTCTGCCGCGCCTCGTTTCAGATGCGCGAGTTCGAGGAGCGCTTCATCACGCTGGGGCTGCCCTATCGGGTGATCGGTGGCCCGCGCTTCTACGAGCGCGCCGAGATCCGCGATGCTTTGGCCTACCTTCGCTGCGCGGCGCAGCCGCAGGATGATCTCGCGTTCGAGCGCATCTTCAACGTGCCGAAGCGCGGCCTCGGCGATGCCACGCTGCAGCTGCTGCACGACCACGCCCGGCGCGAGCGCATCCCGTTGATGACGTCGGCACGCATAGTGGTCGAGACCGAGGAGCTGAAGCCGAAGCAGCGCCAGACGCTGCATGCGCTGCTCGCCGATTTTGCGCGCTGGGCGTCGCTGATCGACCAGCGGCCGCAAGGTCAGCTCGCCGAGATGATCCTCGAGGAGTCCGGCTACACGGAAATGTGGCAGAAGGACCGGAGCGCCGAGGCGGCCGGCCGCCTCGAGAACCTGAAGGAGCTCGTCCGCGCCATGGAGGAGTTTCCCGACCTCGCGGCGTTCCTGGAGCACATCTCTCTGGTGATGGATGCGGCCGACGCGAGTGGCGGCGAGAAGGTCTCGATCATGACCCTGCACGCCGCCAAGGGGCTCGAGTTCGAGACGGTGTTCCTGCCGGGTTGGGAGGAGGGGCTGTTTCCGCACCAGCGCTCGCTCGACGAGTCGGGCCGCGCCGGGCTCGAGGAGGAGCGACGCCTCGCCTATGTCGGCGTCACGCGGGCCAAGCGCCGGTTGAAGATCTACTTCGCCACCAACCGCCGCATCCATGGTCTGTGGCAAACGACGATCCCGTCGCGCTTCCTCGACGAATTGCCCGAGCGCAACGTCGAGGTGATGGAGGCAGCCAACGGCAACGCCTATGGCGGTTACGCGCAATCGCGCTTCGCCAACATGGACCAGTTCGTCTCGCCCTACGCGACGCCCGGATGGCAGCGTGCGCAGAAGCGGTCGGCGGGAACCTCGGACAAGGGCGGCTTTGCGGCCATGTCGGCACGACGGGGTCCGCTGCAGATCGAGGGCGAGCTGGTGGCGAAATCCACCGTTGCCTCGAGTTTGGCGAAGGGTGCCCGCGTGTTCCACCAGAAATTCGGCAACGGTCTTGTCGCGGCAGTCGATGGTAACAAGCTCACCGTCGACTTCGACAAGGCCGGGCGGAAGATGGTGCTGGAGAGTTTTCTGCAGGCACTGTGATCATCCTTCGGGGAGCCGTCCCCTCACCCGCTCCTCGGGCACCTTCTTTCGCGCAAGGACAAGAAAGCTTTTTCTTCCGGAAGAAGGTGCCGGCGAATGCTGCGGATAAGAGGCGCCGGACTATTTTTCCGGGTTCTGCTTTCCCTGCATGTTCTGCCCCGCTCCCGGCTGGTTGGGCGTGCCGGCGGGAGGCGGCGTCGTCGTCGGATCCGGGGCTTCGGGATAGGGCGCGATGCCGAGGTCCTGCAAGGCCACGGCGTCGTCGTTCGGCGGAAAGAAGTCCTTCTTCAGCTGGTCGGCCACGAAGCTCTGGGCCTGCGCCGCTTTGTCGACCGCCGCGCCCATGCCGAAGAAGTCGTGGGTCACGCCGGGATAATCGCGCATCGCCACCGGCACCGTCGCGAGCTTCAGCTTGCCGCCAAGGCGCTCGCCGTCGGAGCGGAGCGGGTCGATCTCGGCCGTCACGATCGTGGTCGGCGGCAGGCCGTCGACATCGGCCTTGCCGACGATGTCGATGCGCGGATCGTTCTTGTCGCTCTGCTGGGGCAGGAAGAGCCGGAAGGCCCAATCGACGGCCTTGTCGTTCCAGGGGCGAGCCGCCTTATCCTCGAGCCACGAGTTCGTCTTGAGGTCGATGCCGGCGGCCGGCGTGATCAGGACGAGCCCCGAGGCTCGCGCCAGCCCGGCGCCACGACTGGCGATGGCGGTGTCGGCGGCGAGCATGCCGCCCGCGCCTTCGCCGGCCAGCGCGATCTTGTCGGCATCGCCGCCGAAGCTCGCCGCATTGGCGATCGTCCATCGGTAGGCAGCGAGCGCGTCTTGCAGGGCTGCCGGGAACTTGTGTTCCGGCGCGAGCCGATAGTCCGGCGCGACGACGATCACGTTGGTCAGCGCGGCGATCGCGCGTGACGAGGCATCGGTCGAGGCGCCGTTCTCCAGGACGAAGCCGCCGCCGTGATAGAACACGACCACCGGCAAGGCGCCCCCCTTGCCCGTGCTTGCTCCGGCCTCCTTCGCGGGCGTGTAGATGCGGACCTTCAGCGAGCCGTCCGGACCGGGGAACGTGGTGTCGGCCGAGACGACATCATAGGGATTGAGCGTCTGCTTGTGCTGCTGGAGCAGCTTCGCCGCAGCGTCGATCGGCGTCGGCTGCTGGCGCGCCTCTTCGGCAGAGAGGCCTTCGAATGGCTTTGGATGCAGAGCGCGCCACGTGTCGAGCACGTGCTTCATGTCGATATCGACGCCCGCCGCCGGATCGCCCATGAAGGTCGAGATGATCTGGTCGAACCTGTCCTTCCAGGTCGCTTTCGCCGCCGCATAGGCGGCGATCGGGAAGAAGCCTGCCACAAAGGCAGTACCAAAGAGGAAAGTACGACGCATGGCTGAACCCAGGTGGTGGTGGTGAAGTCACCATCCCATAACCGCTGCTAGCCTGTCGAGGTTCGCCAGCCTCAGGCGTCGAGGCGCTGCCGCCTCGTCGGAGCGCCGATCCAATGTCTCAGGAACGGGTTGAGCCAGCGTGCGACGGCGCCGTCATGGGTGTACCAGTCGCTGAAATGGCGATCGCGCGGCAAGGCACCGGGCATTGCCATCCGCTCGGCACCGTGTGTCGTCCAGCGGCACATCATATGGTAGGTGACTTCCGGATGGAACTGCAGCCCGTAGGCGCAGGGGCCGTACCGGAACGCCTGGGCCTCGAAGTCGTCGCCTTCCGCGAGAAGCGTCGCACCGGCGGGCAGGTCGAAGCCTTCGCGGTGCCACTGGTAGACCTTCTGCGGGAAGCCGGCGGGCCAGACCGCGTGGCCGGGTTCGGTCGCGCGGATCGGATAGAAGCCGACCTCGACCCGGCCATCGGGATGGGGAGCGACGCGATGGCCGAGATGCCGCGCCAGCATCTGCGCGCCGAGGCAGATGCCGAGGTAGGGCTTGCGCTCGGCCAGCGGCACGCCGATCCAGTCGATCTCCTGTCGAAGGTAATCCTCGTCGTCGTTGGCGCTCATCGGGCCGCCGAAGATGATCGCGCCGTCGTGCGCCTCCATCGTTCGCGGGAGCGGATCGCCGAAACGCGGCCGGCGGATGTCGAGGCTGATGCCCTGCTCGCGCAGCAGCCGGCCGATGCGGCCCGGATTGGAATGCTCCTGATGCAGGACGACGAGCACCCGGCAGTTCGCGGGGTGCCGGCTATGCGTCCGCGAAGAGGCCGGCGCAAGGTCCAAGTCGTCAAGGCTTAAGCGTTGATCCTCGAACACCCCACCGTTCTCCTTCGCGCTTGCACCCTATCTGACGGGCGCGATGGTTAAGGGAGCGTTAACGAGCAACCTGCAGCAAGGTTTAGGCCGAAATTGGGAGGCGCCTGACCAGAGCGGTCAGGCCATCGCTTCGCCGGCGAGACCACGCTTCTTGAGGAGAGCTTCGGGCGAAGGAGCGCGACCGCGAAACGCCGCATATGCCGCTTCCGCATCGACTTTGTTGCCGGCGCCGTAGACGTGCTCGCGCAGGCGTTTCGCCGTCGCGGTATCGAAGATGTCGCCGGCCTCCTTGAAGGCGTCGAACCCGTCGGCGTCGAGCACCTCGGACCACAGATAGCTGTAGTAGGCGGCCGAGTAGCCGTCGCCGGCGAACACGTGCTGGAAGTGTGGCATGCGGTGTCGCATGATGATCCCGCGCGGCATGCCAAGCTGCGCCAGCGTCGCTTGCTCGAAGGCCACGACATCCACCGCGCCCGCGTTGGCGCTGGCGTGGAGGTCGAGGTCGACAAGGGCGGAGGCGGTGTATTCGACCGAGGCGAAGCCCTGGTTGAAGTCGCGCGCCGCGAGCAGCCGCGCGAGAAGGGCCTCGGGGATCGGCCGCCCGGTGTCCTTGTGCACCGCGAAGCGGCGCAGCAGCTCGGGCTGCTCGAGCCAATGTTCGTAGAGCTGCGAGGGGAACTCGACGAAGTCGCGCGCGACGCTGGTGCCGGACAGCAACGGGTAGGTGACGTCGCTGAGCATGCCGTGCAGGCCGTGCCCGAATTCGTGGAACAGCGTCCGCGCATCGTCGAAGGAGAGCAGGCTTGCCTCGCCCTTCGGCGCCTTGGCGAAATTCATCACGTTGACGACGATCGGCAGCGTATCCCCGTCGAGCTTTTTCTGCTCGCGGAAGCTCGACATCCAGGCGCCGCTCCGCTTCGACGGCCGCGCGAAATAATCACCGATGAAGAGCGCGATCGGCTGGCCGGCTCCATCCTTCACTGCCCAGGCGCGGGCGTCGGGATGGTAGAGCGGGATGTCCGGGCGCGGCTCGAAGGACAAGCCGAAAAGTTTGTGCGCGGTGAAGAAGGCCGCCTCGATCATCCGCTCGAGCTGGAAGTACGGCTTGATCTCGCCTTCGTCGAGGTCGAAGGCGGCCTTACGGCGCTTCTCCGAGAGGTAGCGCCAGTCCCACGGTTCGACGGCGAAGTTGCCGCCCTCGCTGGCGGCGAGCGCCTGCAGTTCGTGCTCCTCGCGGGCGGCCCGCGCCTTGGCCGGCTCCCAGACCGAGCGCAGCAGCTCGCGCGCGGCCGCCGGTGTCTTGGCCATGGAGTCGGCGAGCCGATAGGCGGCGAAATTGTCGTAGCCGAGCAGCGCGGCTTTCTCGGCGCGCAGCGCCACCGTCTCGGCGGCGATCGCCCGGTTGTCGGTGTCGCCGCCGTTCTCGCCGCGCCTGGCCCATGCCTGGAACGCCTGCTCGCGCAGGTCGCGCCGCGCGGAGAACTGGAGAAACGGCTCGACCGACGAGCGCGACAGGGTGACGACGCGCTTGCCAGCGTAGCCGCGCTCCTCCGCTGCGCCGGCGGCGGCGTCGATGAGCGCCTGCGGCAAACCGGCGAGGTCGGCCTCGCTCCCGAGGACCAGTTCCCAGTCCTTCTCGTCCGCCAGCAGGTTCTGCGAGAACCGCGTGCCGAGCGTCGCCAGCCGTTCGCCGATGGCGGCAAGACGCGCCTTGGCTTCGTCCGGCAGCCCGCCGCCGGCGCGAGAGAAGATCGTGTGATAACGCTCGAGCACGCGGGCCTGCTCCGGCGAGAGCGCCAGGGCGTCGCGGCGCTGCCACAGGTCGTCGATGCGCCCGTAGAGCTTGGCATTGAGGTAGATCGCCGAGGAATGGCGCGACAGCACCGGCGCCATCTCGCGCTCGATGGCGCGCAGCGGCTCGCTGGAATCGGACGACGCGAGGTTGAAGAACACCGAGCAGACCTTGTCGAGCTTGGTGCCGGCCCGTTCCATCGCGACGATCGTGTTGTCGAAGCTCGGCGCCTCGGGACCGTTGGCGACCGCCGCCACCTCCCTGACGTTGTCGGCCAGCGCCTCGTCGAACGCGGGGCGAAAATCGGCCGGCGTGATCGCGGCGAACGGCGGCCCCGCGAACGGTCCCGTCCAGGGGGCGAGCAGCGCATTCTCGGTGGCGGCTGTCATGACTTCATCCTTGCGGTTCCTGCGAGATAGGCCCTCGTTTGGCCAAGGGGAAGGCGGCCGCTCGTCAAGACTCGCATGCTTCAGCCGCCGAGCGTCTCCCGGCGAATGCGCTTCAACGCCGCCTCGGTGCTGAGGCGGCGGTAGCGGACACGGCGGTCGCGGCTGCGGTACACATTGCGGCCGCGCCGTTCGACGATGCCGATCACGACGAGGATGACGCCATAGAGAGCGAGATTGAACAGGGCGAAAGCCTGAGCCGACAGCATGGGAGCAATCCTCGCCGGTCGCCGCCAGCGTTCCTCCTTTAGAGCCGCTGCCGCCGCGCTCGGCAAGCGTCCTCGCCGACGCAGCCCGTCGAAGCGATCCTCGAATGGTGGGCGGCGGAGCTCCGCGCGCCATATTCCGGTGCGTCCACCGCAAGCTCCAGAAGGAAACATGCAGAACTCACCTACCCAGCAGGTCCCGGCGATCTACCGCAAGAAGATCGGCGACATCGTCCTCACGGCCATCAACGACGGCATTATCGACGGCAATTTCGAAATCGTGAAAGGCATCGAGGAAGGCGACGCGCGCGACCTCCTCGTCTCGAACTTCCGCGGCGACCATCCGATCTTAACGGTCAACTGCTTCATCGTCCACACCGGCGGCAAGGTGGTTCTGATCGACTCCGGTTGCGGCAAGTTCCCGATGTTCGACGGCGGACGGCTGCCGCTCGCTCTCAACGCCGCCGGCGTCTCGCCGGACGCGGTCGACATCATCCTGATGACGCATCTCCATCCCGATCACGCGGGCGGCCTCGCCGCCGAGGACGGCCGTGCGGTGTTCCCCAACGCCGAGATGTTCGCCCACGAGGCCGAAGCCAAATTCTGGCTCGGGACCGATACGCCGCCCGACGAGATGAAGCCCTTCTTCGAGCTCGCGCGCTCGGCGGTTGCGCCCTACAGCGATCGGTTCCACACCTTTAGCAAGGGGCAGGTCGCGCCCGGGATCGAGGCGGAGCCGCTGCCTGGGCATACGCCGGGCCACACTGGCTTCCATATCGGCTCGGGCAACGAGCAGCTCCTGATGTGGGCGGACGTCGTCCACCTGCCGGTGCTCCAGACCCGTCATCCCGAGGTGTACGTCGCCTTCGACGCCGATCCCGACCAGGCCAAGGCGCAGCGCAAGCGCATCTTCGACAAGGTCGCGACCGACAAGCTGCTCGTCGCCGGCTCGCATCTCGACTTCCCGGCGCTGGCGCATCTCGAGCGCTCAGGGCAGGGCTACGAGATCGTTCCGGACGTTTGGCGGCCAACGATGGCGTGACCGCAGAACGGCCCGGGTCGTCGCGAGCCCGGGTCACGCTCGGAAAAGAGGACGAAGCTAGCCGTCGGCGCTGTGCCCGGAGCGTTCCTCCGCCGGCGCGCTGCCGGGCTGGTCGAGGTTGAAGGCCGAGTTGATCATCGCGATGTGCGAGAACGCCTGCGGGAAGTTGCCGATCAGTCGCTTCTCCCTAATGCTGTATTCCTCGGAGATGAAGCCGAGATCGGTGGAGATCGCGACCAACCGCTCGAACATCGCGCGCGCATCGTCCTTGCGGCCGATCATCACCAGGTTGTCGACGAACCAGAACGAGCAGGCGATGAACGCACCCTCCGTGCCGGACAGTCCGTCGTCGTTGTCGTTGATGTAGCGCCTGATGAAGCCGTCCTTCATCAGGTATCGCTCGACCGCCTCGACAGTGTCACGGATGCGCGGATCGTCGGGAGCCAGGAAACCGGTGAGCGGCATCAGCAGGATCGAGGCGTCCATCTTGTTGGACCCGTAGCTCTGCGTGAAGGCGCGCATCTCCTGGTTCCACCCCTTTTCGCAGATCTCGGCGTGGATCGTTGCGCGCAGCCCACGCCACTTCTCGATCGGGCCCTCGAGTCCGAACTGCTCGATCGTTTTGATGGCGCGGTCGAACGCGACCCACGCCATCACCTTGGAATAGACGAAATGCTGCGGTCCGCCGCGCACCTCCCAGATGCCTTCGTCCTTCTGGTGCCAGACCGTCTCGAGATGCTTGAGCAACTGGATCTGCACGTTCCAATCCTCGTCGTCGCTTGAGATCCCGTGCTTGCGCGCCTGGAACAGGGCGTCGAGAAGTTCTCCGTAGATGTCGATCTGCAACTGGGACGACGCCGCGTTGCCGACGCGCACAGGTCTAGAATTCTCGTACCCCGCGAGATGCGGGAGTTCGAATTCCGGGATGCGCTGCTCGCCGCCGATACCGTACATGATCTGGATCTGCGAAGGGTCGCCGCCGATCGAACGCAGTAACCACCGCCGCCAGCGCTTCGCCTCGTTCACGTAGCCGCCGTTCATCAACGCGTAGAGGGTGAACGTCGCGTCGCGCAGCCAGCAGAAGCGGTAGTCCCAGTTGCGTCCGCCGCCGATCTCCTCCGGCAGCGACGTCGTCGGTGCCGCGACGATGGCGCCGCTCGGCTGGTAGATCAGCGCTCGCAAGGTGATCAGTGAGCGCATCACCTTCTCCCGATAGGGACCTTGCACGGTGAATGTCGCCGTCCACTGGCGCCACATGCTTTCAGTCTCGCGAAGAACCTTGTCGACGTCGATGGGATCTGGCGCCGGCTGGAAGGGAAGGTGATAGCTCATCACGAAATCCTGGTGCTCGCCGGCCGACACCGAGAAGCTGGCGCAGTGGCGCCGACCATCGGGTTCGAAATCGACCCGGGAGCGGACGACGACGGCATCAGGCCCGACCACCGCGTGGAGGTCGCCGCCCTCGTCGCGCCGGATCCAGGGGATCGCGACGCCGTAGTTCGGCCGGATGACGAGCTCGCTGTGGAACTCGACTCGGCCGCGGATGCCGCGCACGCAGCGCGCCAGGTGGCAGGCCGGCCGCGTGTCCGTGGGCATGAAGTCGATGACGACCGCCTCACCCTCGTCCGTCACGTAACGCGTCTCGAGGATCAGCGTCTTGTCGCGATAAGATCGCTCGACCTTCGCCGCGGGATCCCTCGCGGCGATCAGCCAGCGACCGTTCTCCTCGTCCCCCAGAATACGTGCGAACAGCGAAGCGGAGTCGAAGCGCGGCCAGCAGAGCCAGTCGATCGAGCCGTCACGGCCGACCAGAGCTGCGGTCTGGCAATCACCCAGCAGGGCGTAGTCTTCGATCTTCAGGGACATGGGCTTTGAACCAGCATCAGACCCTTCCGGAACGGCCAAGGCTGGTCAGCGTTGCCTGGGCTATACAGCTGGGGGAAACGTCGCGATGCGCTTCATATTCGGGGTGATTATCGGCATCGTTCTGACGATAGGCGGTGTCTACGTCATCGACATGATGCATTCCGCCCCCGGTCCGAATCAGCAGGTGGCGCGGCGCATGGTCAACTGGGACGTCGTCAACGACGACATGCGAGGTTTCTCGACCCAAATCCAGAACACCTGGGCGCGCCTCACCGGCAAGCCGGTCGCGGACGAGAAGCGCACGGGCACCTAGCATCCGCTCTGCTGGGCGCGCGCCGCGGCGCCCAAGTTGTCCGCCAGCAACCGCTTCAGTTCGGGGATGCACGAGCCGCAATTCGTACCGGCCTTGATCGTGATGCCGATCGCCTCGACGGACGCCGCGCCGGTGCAGATCGCGCCCACGATGCGTCCTTGCGGCACGCCGAAACAGGCGCAGACGTTTGGGCCTTCGTCGGCCGCGCCGTCCATCAGTTTGCCGGAAAGGATGGTTCGGCGCTGCGAAGGCTCGATCGTCTTGGCAGACCACACGTCCGCCAGCACAGACCACGACGGCGCCTTGTCAATCGGCGCCAGGAAAAGAATGCCGGCGAGCCGGTCGGCGGCGATCAAGGCGACGCGCAGGAGGCCCCGCGAGGCGTCCTCCATGCGTAGCACGTCCGTTGCTTCGCCGCTAGCCACGGTTAGGGCAGCGAGCAGATCGGCGCCGTCACTCATCGTGTCGATACGTGCGGCGAAACCGCCGCGGATCGCGCTCCAGGCCCAGTAGCTGTCGCGCGGCAGCGCGAAGCGGCGCCGCGACAGCAGAAAGCCGCCGGAGCGCATCGCCAGCGGCTCGATCGCAACCGGCGTCGCTTTCGAGTCGGGCTGACCGGAGATCGGGTCGACGATGGCGTGGACGAGCGAGCCGACGCGCGCGTCGCTTGCCGTCTCGTCGTTCCAGTGCATCGGTGTGAAGACGGCGCCGCGCTCCTGGTTCGGCGTCACGGCCACGCGGAAGGTGCCGGCTCCATGATGATTGATGAGCCGGGCGAGGCCGCCGTCCACGAGGCCGAAGCGAACGGCGTCGGCCGGATGCACGGCGACGAACGGCTCTTGGATGTGGCTACCGAGGCGGGGTGAAAGCCCGGTGCGCGTCATCGTATGCCATTGGTCTCGGATGCGGCCGGTGTTCAGCAAAAGTGGGAACGAGGTCGAAGGCTGTTCGGCGAGTTGCGGCGGCGCGACGGCGATGAATTGTGCCTTGCCGGAGGGTGTGAAGAACTCGCCGTCGGCGAACAGGCGCTGGCTCTGCGCCGGGATCGACGCGCGAGCAGGCCACTGCGTCGGCGCGAGATCGGCGTAGCCCATCTGGTCGAGAGCGGCGAAACGCCCGATGTCGAAATCCCGACTGCCGTCGTTCTCGAAGGCGGACAGCGCGGCGTGTTCGGCAAAGATGTCCGCGGGACCGGAGAAGTCGAAGCCTGAGAAGCCCAGCCGCTTGGCGACCTCGCTCGCCGCCCACCAATCCGGCCTAGCCTCGCCCACTGGCTTGAGGAACGGACGCTGGCGCGTGATGCGGCGCTCCGAGTTGGTGACGGTGCCGTCCTTCTCGCCCCAGCCCTGGCTCGGAAGCCGGACTTGCGCGCCGCAGTTCAGCGTGTCGTTGGAGGCGACGACCTCTGAGACGACGAACAGTTCGAGGTTACGGAACGCGTCGCGCGCGTCGCCCGCCTGCGGCAGGCTGACCGCCGGATTGGTCCCGATCACCCAAAGCGCCTTGATCGTCCCCGCGGCCACCGCCTTGATGATGTCGGTGATCTGCAAACCCGGCTTCTGCGCGACGGCCGGCGCCTGCCAGAAGCGGCGGACCCGGTCGACCTCGGCCGGCGAGAAGCCCATGTGCGCGGCAAGTTGGTTGGCGAGGCCGCCGACCTCGCGACCGCCCATCGCGTTCGGCTGGCCGGTCAGCGAGAAGGGTCCTGAGCCGACCTTTCCGATCCGGCCGGTGGCGAGGTGGCAATTGAGGATCGCGTTGACCTTGTCGGTACCCTGCGAGGACTGGTTCACGCCCTGGCTGTAGAGCGTGACCGCGCGCTCCGTCGTCGCGAAAAGGCTGAAGAAACGGGCGATATCGTCCGGCGGCAGCCGCGTGCGCAGCGCCGTCGCCGCGACGTTGGGCGCGATCGTTCGGGCGCCGGCGAGCGCCGCGTCGAAGTTTTCGGTATGGGCGGCGATGTAGGCCTCGTCGAGGTAGCCGTTATCGGCGAGGTAGACGAGGAGGCCGGAAAACAGAGCGGAATCCTGTCCCGGTGCGACGCCGAGGTGCAAGGCGGCGCTTTCGGCGGTGGCCGTCTTGCGCACGTCGATCGTCACCAGTAAGGCGTTTCGCGTCTCCTGCGCCTTGATCATGCGCTGGTAGAGAACCGGATGGCACCACGCCGCATTCGAGCCGACCAGCACGAGCAGATCGGCCTCGTCAAGATCCTCGTAGCAGCCGGGCACGGTATCCGAGCCGAACGCCCGCTTGTGCCCGGCGACGGAAGACGACATGCAGAGCCGCGAGTTGGTGTCGACGTTGGCGGTGCCGATGTACCCTTTCATCAGCTTGTTGGGGACGTAATAATCCTCCGTCAGAAGTTGGCCGGAGAGGTAGAAGGCGACGGCGCCGCGCCCGTGCCGATTCATCACCCGCCTGAAACCGTCGGCGACATGGTCGAGCGCCTGGTCCCAGCCGACGCGGACGTCGTTGATCAGCGGGTAGAGAAGGCGCGTTTCGGGACCGAGCGTCTCCCCGAGCGCCGACCCCTTGGAGCAGAGCCGCCCGAAGTTGGCTGGATGGTCCGGATCGCCGGCAATGGCGGCCCCGCCCTTGCCGTCCGCCGTCGCGAGCACCCCACAGCCCACGCCGCAATATGGGCACGTCGTCTTGACGGCTTTGTCGACCGCGCTTGCCACCGCGGAGACTCTCAATACACGTCGGACTGGTAGCGCCCGTTCTTCTTGAGGCTGGCGACGAAGCTGCGCGCCGCCGCCTCGTCTTGGCCGCTCTCCTTGGCGACGATTTCGGTGAGCGCCTTCTCGACGTCGCTCGCCATGCGCTTGGCATCGCCGCAGATGTAGAAATGCGCGCCGCGCTCGAGCCAGGACCAAACTTCCTTGCCGTCCTCGCGGAGCTTGTCCTGCACGTAGGTCTTCTTGTCGCCGTCGCGTGACCAGGCGAGCGACAGCTTCGACAACGTGCCGTCGCCCATGAAGGCGTCCATCTCCTCCTCGTAGAAGAAGTCGGCCGCACGTCGCTGGTGGCCGAAGAACAGCCACGCGCCGCCGCGCGCGTCGGCCGCCTTGCGGTCGTGGAGGAAGGCGCGGAACGGCGCGACGCCCGTGCCCGGCCCGACCATGATGATCGGCGTGTCCGTGGATTGGGGCAGGGCGAAATTGTGGGCCTTCTGCACGTAGGCCTTGATCTTCGAGCCCTCCGGCAGCCGCTCGGCGAGCCAGGAGGACGCGACGCCGCGCCGCGTGCGCTCCTTGATGAGATAGCGCACGTGGTCGACGGTGAGCGTGACACGGCCCGGCGTGGCATTAGGCGAGGACGAGATCGAGTAGAGCCGGGGCTGCAACGGATCGAGCGCCTCGATGAAAGCCTCGGGATCCGGGCGCAGACCTTCAAACTTCTCGAGGACGGCGAGCACGTCGAGCGTATGAACGTCGTCGTCGGGATCCTCACCCTTGGCGAGCAGCTTGGCCTTGGCCCGGCGTTCGCCGCCTGTGATGTAGGAAACGAGTTCGAACAGGGCGTCGGGCGCCATGCCGAGCGACACCTCGGTGCGCAGATAGTCGGCGAAGCCCTTGTCGCCGATCGGGAAGTCGCGCGGCGCACCGATCGCCGCGACGACGAGGTCGACGAGTTCCGGATCGTTTTCGGGAAACAGGCCGAACGAGTCGCCGACCTTGTACTCGATGCCCGCCGCCGAGAGGTCGATTTCGATGTGGAAGGTCGACTTCTCGGAGTCGGCTTTGTTGAGGCGGCGGCGGTCCACGTACACGACGTCGACCGGTGTCGCGCGCGAGTAGCCCGCGGCGGCGTCCTCGGCCGGCGCCGTCTCGGCCTTCAGCTCAGCGGGCGCCTTGGCGCCGCCCTGCCCCGTCGGAGCGCCGCCGAGATTGGCAGCGAGCTCCTTCACCTTGCGCGCCGTCTCCTTGCCGCCGGGAACGCAGAGGTTGAGCTTCGGCTCGGCACCGTCGGCGATCGCCTTCGAATAGTTGTGGCAATCGTAGCCGCACTGACCGCAGTCCTGCTGCGCCATCGCGGCCATCAGGCGACGCTGGATCGGCTTGCCCTCGGCGAGCGCCATGCGCTCGTCGATTGGCATCGCCGGGTCGTGCCACGGGGCCTCGTCATCCTCTTCCGCGGGCGCGCCGCCTTGACCGCCGAAAGCCTCCTCAAGGCTGATCGGCTGCAGCTCGTTATCCAGCTGCGACAGAAAGCCGGCGAAGAAACCGTTCAGCCAGTCGCGTTGCTCACCGGAGAACGGCGCGTTCTCAGGCACGATCGGCGCGACGGTCGGCGTCGGGGCCTCGTAGCTCATGACGACACCTTCTCAGCCAGCTCCTTTAACTCTTCGACTTCGCGTTTCACCGCGAAGTCCTGAAACGTCTCTTTGGGCCCGGACCGATGGGCCATGTAGCTTTTCAGCAGACGCTCCACATGACGTGGCGCGTCCTCCGCCTTGACGCCGGGGTAGAGCTCGCGGCCGATCGACGGCTTGTCCGAGAAGCCGCCGCCAACGACAATGTCGTAGCCGTCCACCGTGTCGCCGTCCTCGTTGATCGACACGCGCGCGCCAACGAGGCCGATGTCCCCGATATAGTGTTGGGCACAACTATTATGGCACCCGGTGAGATGGATGTTCACCGGCTGGTCGAGCGCGACCTTCGGCTCGCACCACTCGGCGATCTCCGTCGCATGCACCTTGGTGGCGGCGTTGGCGAACTTGCAGCCCTGCGAACCGGTACAGGCGACGAGCCCGGCACGGATCGACGAGGCGCGCCATTCGAGACCGGTCGATTCGATTCGGACTTTAGCCTGGTCGAGCTTGTCGTCCGGAATGCCGGAGATCAGCAGATTTTGCCAGACGGTGAGGCGGATGTCGCCGTCGCCGAGGTCGCCGGCGACGGCGGCCAGTTCGTGCATCTGCTCGCAGAGCATCTTACCGACCGGCAGCACCACGCCAACATAATTCAATCCCGTCTGCTTCTGCGGGTGCGCGCCGATATGCGCGTGCCGGTCCTGGGTGGGCCGCGGCGCCACATGCTCGGCGGCCACCCGCTGCATCCGCCAGCCGAGCTTTAATTCGACCGCGTTCAGGAATTTGTCGAAGCCCCAATCGTCGAGCACGTACTTGAGGCGCGCCTTGTTGCGGTCCGTTCGGTCGCCCGATTCGATGAAGACCTTGACGATGGCGTCCGCCACCTTCGTTGCCTCTTCGGGCGCGAGGAGAACGCCGGTGTCGCGGGCGATGTCCTTGTGGCCGGTGATGCCGCCGATCATCAGCCGAAAGTAGACGCCGGGCTGGATGGGGGCGCCGGCTATCACTTCGACCGCCTGAAAGCCGATGTCGTTCGTATCCTCAAGCGTCGGGATCGGGCCGCCGCCGTCGAAGGCGACGTTGAACTTGCGCGGCAGCCCGTAGAGCACGCGGTTGTTGAGGATGTGGAAGTGCCAGTCCTTGGCATAGGGGCGCGTGTCCAGCAGCTCGCCCGGTGCGATGCCGGCGGTGGCGTCGCCGGTTACGTTGCGGATGTTGTCGGCGCCGGACCCCTTCGAAGCAAGGCCGAGGTCGACGATCCGCTCGATCACCTTGACGCTGTCCTTCGCCGGAATCTCGCGGATTTGCAGGTTGGCTCGGGTGGTGACATGCGCGTAGCCGCCGGCTGCCCGGGCGGACAGATCGGCGATGCCGGCGAACTGCCAGTGCGTGAGGATCCCGTTGTGGATCCGCAACCGACACATGAAAGAGTCCTGGTTCGGTGCGGTATAGAAAAGGCCGTAGAACTTCCACCGGAAGGTGTCTGCGGCCTTCGGAAACTCGTTCTTTGCCGCCTGGTCCTTCAGCTTCTGGTAGGCGTCGAAAGGATGCTCCTCGCGCTTCCATTTCTCGGGATCGACAAGTTTCTTGCCGGCGGCTTCCTGCTTGGCCTGTGCCGCAAGATGCAACGCGTCCGGCCCGCTCGGCGCTGACGGCACGCCCGGCGTGGCGGCTGCCCTACCGCTGCCCGGCGCCCGCACCCGTCCGACCTGGATACCGGAGGTGAACCCTTCGAGAAAGCGTTTCTGTTCGGCCGTGAAGTCGCCGCCCATCGTCTCTCCTTTAACGCGTTCCATGTCTTCACGCGTTCCATGTCGAACCAAGGTGCGTTGCATCGAGGTCTTTGCACCCAGCTTTTGTGCAGTGCCAAAAACCTCGGCGGCCGTGCCTCCCGAAGCGTCAGCCGTGCCGAGGAAATGGACACGCATGATGAGGCCGGATCTCCGCCGACCGGGAAATCCAAGCTCCGGCTCCAAGCCCAGCCGTTCTTGGGGGCGCGCGACGGACCATACTCGAGCAAGGCCTATGCCGAAGGACGGATACGACGGCGCTAGGCCGCCGCGGCCACCTGCTCGGCGATGCCGCGCCCGAAGATGAGATCGTTGCGCATCTCCGCCAGCGGACGCCTCGACTTGATGAGATCGAGGTACCAGAGCCCGTCTGCGGTATCGCCGTAAAGGACGGCGCCGGCGAGGCGATCGTCGTCGATGACGATCTTCTTATAAATGTGCTGGCCGTGGTCCCGGTAGACGACCGCTTGCTTGCCTTCGCCCAGGAAGTCCCCGGCCGAGAACAGCGAAACGCCCGACACCTTGAGGTTCGTGGCCAGCACGGAGCCTTCGTAGGTGGCGTCGGGCTCGCCGGCGAGCGTCCGGGCCAGCGCCCGCGCCTGCTCGTAGGCCGGCTCGACCAAGCCGTAGGCAATGCCCCGGTGCTCGGCGCACTCACCGATCGCGTAGATATCGGGATCGGAGGTGCGCATCTGGTCGTCGATGAGGACCCCGCGACCGCACTCGAGGCCCGCGGGCTTGGCGACATCGACGTTGGGGCGTACGCCGACGGCGCAGACCAGGAGATCGGCAGGGATAACCCGCCCGTCGGCGAGTTCGACCGCCTCGATGCGCGAAGAGCCGCGTACCCGCGCGGTGTCGGCCCCGAGCAGGACCTCGCAGCCCTTCGACTCGATGGCGGCCTTCAGCAAAAGCGCCGCCGGCTGGTCGAGCTGGCGCTCCATCAAGCGGGTGCCGAGATGCAGCAACGTGACCTTGACGCCGGCCTTGGCGAGCCCGTAGGCGGCCTCCAGCCCGAGCAGGCCGCCGCCGATCACCACCGCGGGGCGGCCAGCCTTCACGCCGTTCAAGATAACGTCGACATCGTCCATCTCGCGGAAGGTGATTACGCCCGGCAGGTCCATGCCCGGCTTCGGCAGCCGTATCGGGTGCGAGCCGGTCGCCAGCACGAGTTTGGAGTAGCGCAAGGTGACGCCGTCGCCGATCGTCACGCTCTTGCTCGAGCGATCGATAGCGGTGACAGGGCGGCCGAAGACGTTGGTGATACCGTTCTTCGCCCACCAGCCTCGCGGCTTCAACTCGATGTCGTCGGCCTCGACCTCGCGCGCGAGAAGCGAAGACAGCAAGACCCGATTATAAGCCCTTCGCGTCTCGGCACCGACAAGGATCACGCTGTAGCGCCCGAGCGCGCGTTGGCTGATTTCTTCGGCGAACTTGGTGCCGGCCATGCCCTGGCCGACGATGACGAGAGGCTCGCTCATGCTGTGTCTGTTTGTCCAATGCCGAGGTGAGACGTGCACGCGGCTGCCGTGGTTGAGATGCCGTCCGTCCGTCGAACGGCAGGCAACCATCGTGCCGGGTTCGCCGGCCCCGCCGCCGTCGGCAACGATGCCGCGGCTGCAGCGCGTCGCCTCGTTTGCTCGATTTGCGTTTGCATCCCGCCGCCGTTTGCGCCATATCGTTCGAGCCGGGGCGTGCCCCGGAACGGATGCGGGTGTAGCTCAGGGGTAGAGCACAACCTTGCCAAGGTTGGGGTCGAGGGTTCGAATCCCTTCGCCCGCTCCAGGTTGTTTTTTCCGGATTGTCGGCTTCTCGGCCGCTCCTGTGGCTGCCGCGGTTGCGGTCGTCGGCTTCGCTACTGCGCGAGCGGCTTGCGGTCTCAGGGTTGGCGCGCACACGCGAACTCGGGCACAATGGGCACCCGTCCAGGAGAGTGTCCATGTCATCTGCATCGACGACCGTGCTTGCCGCCACCCGCGACCTCATGCGCGATCTCGGCCTCACGACGGTCTTCGGCAATCCCGGCTCGACTGAGCAGCCTTTCCTCAAACGCTGGCCGTCCGACTTCACCTACGTACTCGGCCTTCAGGAGGCGAGCGTGATCGCGATGGCCGACGGCTGGGCGCGGGCGATGCATCGCCCCGTCCTCGTCAACCTGCACACCGCCGCCGGCCTCGGCAATGCAATGGGCAACCTGATGACGACCTGGCACAACAAGACGCCGATGATCGTCACCGCCGGTCAGCAGACCCGCGAGATGCTGTTGCACGAGCCCTTCCTCACCAACGCCGACGCGACGATGCTGCCGCGACCCTACGTCAAGCTGGCGCTGGAGACGGCGCGGGCGGAGGATGCCCCTGGTGCGTTGCTGCGGGCGCACGCGCTCGCGACACAGCCGCCGACCGGACCCGTCTTCGTCTCCTTCCCGCTCGACGACTGGGACAAGCCGGCCGGCCGACCGGTGCCGCCCCGCTCGATCGGGACGCGGCTCGCAGCGTCGGAGGCGGCGCTGCGGCCGCTGGCCGAAACGCTCGACAAGGCGCGCAACCCGATGCTGGTGCTGGGCGCCGGCGTCGCCCGATCGCAGGGCTGGAACGCCGTCGTGGCCCTGGCCGAGCGGCTGCGCTGTCCGGTGTTCCTGGCGCCTCTCACCGAGGCTGCGAGCTTCCCGGAGGATCACGCGCTCTACAAGGGTGTCCTGCCGCCGGCCCTCGGCCCGCTCGGCAAGATGCTCCAGGGCTTCGACCTGGTGCTCGTCCTCGGCGCGCCGGTGTTCCGCTACTATCCCTACGTGCCCGGCGATTACCTGCCGGCCGGCACGAAACTCGTCCAGGTCAACGACGATGCGGCGGAGATCGCCCGCGCGCCTGTCGGCGACGCCATCCTCGCCGATCCGGCGGAAGCCGCGCGGCTGCTGGCGACCCTCGTCGCCGCGCCCACCCGCGCCGTGCCGCCATCGCGGGAGACGCCGCCGGCGCCGCCCTCGGCCGAGCCAATGACGGCTGACGTGCTGTTCCATGCGTTGGCGCAGGTGAGGCCCCCGCACGCGATCGCGGTTCAGGAGACGCCCTCGAACATGGCCGCGCTGGTGCGGTACTGGCCGGCGACCGAACCGGACTCGTACTTCTTCCCGTCCAGTGGCGGTCTCGGCTACGGGCTGCCTGCGGCTGTCGGCGTGGCTCTGGCGGAGCGGCAATCGGGGCGCGACAGGCCGGTGTTCGCCTTCATCGGCGATGGTTCGATGCAGTACTCGATCCAGGCGCTGTGGACGGCGGCGCGTCTGGAGCTGCCGGTGATCGTCGTGGTGGCGAGCAACAGCGAATATGCGATCTTGAAGAGCTTCGCGCTGCTCGAGGACACGCCCGATGTGCCGGGCCTCGACCTGCCGGGGCTCGACCTCGTCTCGATCGCGCGCGGCTACGGCTGTGCGGCGAAGGAGGTCGCGACGCCCGGCGATGCCCGCGACGCCGTGCGCGAGGCGCTCGGCCGTCGCGGCCCGAGCGTCATCGTCGCGGCGATCTACACCGAGCGCAGACCGCTGCTGCAGTAGCTCACACCTTCGGCAGCACGCATGTCCTGAGAGCCTCGAAGGCCTTATCGAGGCCGTCCACGTCGAACGTCGCGTGCTTGTCGCCGATCGCGACCTCGAGCGTCTTGGCGCGCTTCAGCGCCGGATCGGTCGAGAACTTGCCGCTTGCCAAGGTCGCGTTGTTCTGACCGAAGGCCTTGAGCTCGTAGGGCGCCCCCTCGCCGATCTTCAGCTGTTCGAACAGTTCGTCGCCGACAGGATAGGACCAGCCCTCGACCGCCACCGTCAGGAACTCCATCCCGCTCGCGAGTTGGGTGAAGCCGATGCCGCGGTCGGTCCCGGTCATCTTGGTCGCGGCACAGGATCGGGCCTCGCCGGCCGGCGCCTCGATCAGGTCCACGGACCAGCCCGACACCAGCTCCTCGGCCTTAGCCGCCCCGCCGCACCCGGCGGTGACCAGCGCGGTCAAAACCGCGAGTGTGAGAGCCGACGTGCCGGCCGGCGCATGGCGGCTCATGGCCGGATGTAGCTCCAGTCGTCGCGCTGCAGCTCGGCGCAGCGCACGATGCCCGACGGCGTGTCCTTGACACCCGGCAGCTGGACGATCTCCTCGGGCTGCTTGCCTTCGCTCCGCGCGATGCCTCTGCGGGAGTTCTGGCAGGCGGAGATGGTCAGGGCGCTGCCGAGCTCCTTCTGCAGGGTCTCGATCTCGCCTTTCACCATCGACATGTCGGCGCGCAGCATCCCGTAGCCGGGGCCGAAGGCCACGATCTCGATCTGGTAGGGCTCGCCCTTGGCCTTGTAAAAGTTGGCGTAATTGGCCGCGTTGCCGAGCGCGAGCTGTTGGGTCTGACGCTCGCCGGAGCTGACCTGGATGGCGACCTTGTGCGCATCGCTGTCGTCGTCCGCCGCTCGGGCCGGCCCGACGCGGGTCGCGAACAGCGCGGTAAGACCGGCGAAAAGGCCGAAGCCGGTGCGACTAAAGAAGCGTCTATCCAAGGGGAACTCCCGTGATCGGCAGCGGAGGGGTCAGACATCCGGCAGTCGGGCGCCCCCGTTCGTATCGGCCTCCACCTCGCTGATGGCAGCATAGTCCGCGAAAACGCGGCCGTCCTCTTTTGCTTTGATGGCGTCGACGTAATGCATGCCGAAGCGGATGTCGCGGCCCTCGAAGGAATGGATGTCGGACACGTCCTGGTTCAGGGACTGGTCCCTCGCCGAGACAGTGATGAAGAGCCGCAGATCGGCATTGGCGATCGTGTCGGGATCCATGCCGTGAAGCGGGCTCTGCTCGTCGATGGTATGCATCACGGTCCACATGATCGCGAAGATCGGGAGCGTCTTGCGCAGCAGCGGCATTTCGAGCGCCACCCGGGACTGAAGGCCTTCTGACGAGATCTGCAGCATCAGCGTGTGGATGGTGACGGTGGCGTTCGTGAGCAGGCTGGAGCGCGCGTTGCCGATGCGCAGCATCAGGGTCTGCCTGCCGTTGTGCGTCGTGACGACCGGATGCGACGCGTAGACGATCTTGGCCTTGGGCCTCGAAAAACGGACGAACAGCAGGCCGGTGACGATGGCGGTGAAGATCACGCCGGTGAGGATTTCGAGGGCCGAGATCACGTGGCCATAGACGCTGCCGGGATACATCTGGCCGTAGCCGACGGTCGCCAGCGTCTCGAGCGAGAAGAAGAAGGCGCCGATGAAGCCCGGCGGGTTGTTGTTCGCGATCGAACCGGGGAGGGCGATGTAGAGCAGCGCGAACATCGTGTTGATCAAGAGTTCGGCCGCGAGGAACAGCAGGGCGAAGTCGCGCCCCGAGAGCGAGATCGCGAAGGCGTAGGGATCGCGCGGATCGAACCGCGCCAGCCCGGACTTGAACATCGTGGTCGGGCCGACCTGGATGCTGAGGGCGGGACGCCGCTCCTTGGGCGGCCTCACAGGCTTGAGGGCAGGCGCGTGCTTGTGTGACGTCATGACACGTTCTCTCCGCTATCGTCGCCCTCAGCCTCCGATGCCGCAGCGGGTCCGGCTTGCGCGGGCATGGCGCGCCCTCTAGCCTTCAACCCTACCGGAGGACGGGCCATGCAAGCCAAGGCATCTTATGCACTCGGGCGCCTCGGCGCTTGCGGCGTTTTTTTTCTGTTCGCGATGAGCGCCGCTCCGGCTTGCGCGGTTTCGGCCTTTACGGGCAACTGGGTCGGGCCGTGGCAGGAGACCACGCTCAAACAATCCGGCTCATTCCTGCTGGTGATCGACGGGAACGGCGCCATCGAGGGCGTCATGACCAACGGCGCCACGCATGGCCTCGTGCGAGGCGAGATCGCCGACAGCGGCGATCTCAACGCCGTCTACAGTTACGACGGCACGACGTTCTACGCGGCGAAGGGCACCTTCGCGCGCGAAGGCAGTCACCTACGGGGGACCGCCTATTATTTCACCTCAACCAACCAACCGATCGGCTCGAGCAATCTCGACCTGAAGCTTGCGACCGACAAGCCCGATTCCGCCAGCGTGAAGATCGTGCTGCCGGTCGGGACGCCAAAGTCGCGGGCATCGAGCGCGCTCTGACGTCGTGATCTGTCGGATCAGGTCGCCGGCTTCGGTTCGGCAGGGCTGATCGCGAGACGCGCCGTGACGATCCGCATCGCGGCGCGGTAGGCCGCCTCAAGGTCGAGAGTCGTCGTGTCGAGGACGACGGCATCCTCGGCCGGCTTCAGCGGAGCCGACGCCCTGTTGCGGTCCCGCGCGTCGCGTCGCTCGATGTCGGCGAGCACCGCCGCCTCGTCGGCGATTTCGCCGCGTCCTTCGAGCTCGAGCAGGCGGCGCCTTGCGCGAGCCTCAAGAGTCGCCACCACGAAGACCTTGGCGTCGGCATCCGGGCAGATCACGGTGCCGATATCGCGCCCGTCGAGGACCGCTCCTTCGAGCCGACGCGCGAAACTGCGCTGCAGATCGATGAGGGCTTCCCTCACGTCGGGATCGGCGGCGATCACCGAGGCGGCCTCTCCCATGGGCTTGGTGCGCAGCCGCGCGACATCGAAGGTGCGCGGATCGAGGCTTCGTGCCGCCTCGACCGCCGCTGCCTTGTCATCGAGCGATCGGCCGGCATCAAGCAGGATGTGGGCGGTCGCGCGGTAGAGGAGCCCGGTATCGAGATGCGGCAGGCTGAACGCTCTCGCGAGGCGCTTCGCCAGCGTGCCCTTGCCGGAGGCTGCGGGCCCGTCGATCGCGATGATCATGCGAGGCTCGCGCCGAGCCGTGCCATGTCGGCCTTGAAGCTCGGGTAACTCGTCGCGATCATCCGCTCGTCGTCGATCGTCATCGGCATGCGCGATGCTAGGCCGAGGCAGAGGAAGCTCATCGCGATGCGGTGGTCGAGATGGGTCGCGACGAAGCCGCCCCCGGCGACCGCGCCGCTGCCGCCTTGCACGACGAGGTCGTCGCCCTCGATCGCATGGTCGACACCCGCCGCCGCCAGCCCGTCGGCCACCACTTGGAGCCGATCGCTTTCCTTCACCCGCAATTCTTGAAGCCCGCGCATCCGCGTCTCGCCGCTCGCGAAGGCGGCGGCGACGGAGAGGACCGGGTACTCGTCGATCATCGCGGGGGCGCGTGCCGCGGCCACGTCGACACCGGCGAGTTCCGCCGAGCGAACACGCAAGTCGGCGACCTCCTCGCCACCGTCGATGCGCCGCGCCACCACCTCGATGCGCGCACCCATCTCGATCAGCGTCGCGATAAGGCCGGTGCGCAACGGGTTCATCATAACATCGGCGACCACGATGTCGGAGCCCGGCACGATCGTGGCCGCGACCATCGCGAAGGCGGCGGAGGAGGGATCCGCCGGCACCACGATGGGGCGAGGCGTGAGTTCGGGACGTCCCTGGAGCACGATCTTGCGGCCGCTCTCGCCGAACGGCTCCACGCTGATATCGGCGCCGAGGAAGGCCAGCATCTTCTCGGTATGGTCGCGGCTGGCCTCGGCCTCGATAATGGTCGTGCGGCCCGCCGAGTTTAGGCCGGCGAGCAGAACCGCGGACTTGATCTGCGCGGAGGCGACCGGCGTGCGGTACTCGATGGGCGTCGGCTCGGCGGTCCCCTCGATCATGATCGGACAGCGGCCACCTTCCGCTTCCTCGAGAATGCGGACGCCCATAAGGGCCAGCGGGTCCAAGATGCGCCGCATCGGCCGCTTGCGGAGTGAGGCATCGCCATCGAAGCGTGCCCGGATGGAATGGCCCCCGACGACGCCCAGCATCAGCCGTGAGCCGGTCCCGGCGTTGCCGAAATAGAGCGTGTCGCGCGGCGCGAGCAGGGCGCCGATCCCGACGCCGCGCACGAGCCAGGTCGTGCCCTCGCGGGAGACCGTCGCGCCGAGCGCCGTGCAGGCCGCCGCGGTGCGTAGCACGTCCTCGCCCTCCAGGAGACCATCGACGCGCGTCGTGCCGACGCTGAGCAGGCCGAAGATCATGGTGCGGTGCGAGATCGACTTGTCACCCGGCGGCCGCAGACGTCCACGAAGCGGCGCGCCGGCAGACGCGGTGAGCGGGCGCGCCGGGCTGGAAGGAGACGTCAAGCGTTGCGTTCCGTTCAGGTCCGAGTTCGATAGGAGCGGCCACTAGCATGGTACGCCGAAGGCTGTCACCAAGGACCCCAGACGAGCCCGATAGGCTGGCAAGTTCTATTTGACTCGCGGCGCCGGTCAAACTAACCGGGCCGCCACGCAAATCGCACCCCGGGCGCCTGAAAAAGGGCCGATCCCGTTCTCCCCTGCAAAGGTCTCGTCAGTGGCCAAACCCGACCTCGGTGGCAAGCGTCAGTGCCAGAACTGCGGCACCAAGTTCTTCGACCTCAACAAGGATCCCATTGTCTGTCCGAAGTGCGGAACGGTCTTCCAGGTGACGGCGGCGAGCGCACGCAGCGCTTCGCGCGCACGTATACAGGACGATGAAGAAGCCGAGATCGAGCCAAACGCGGAGGTCGTGCCGCTTGAAGACGTCGATGCCGTCGACAACGGCAAGGTCACGGCCGCCGTTCCGGACGAGGATCCAGACGTCGAGGAAGACGATGCCGCGGCCGTTGACGACGACACCTTCCTTGAGGAAGAGGAAGAAGACGACGGCGACGTATCTGACCTCATCGACGGCGACATCGAGAGCGACGAGGAGCGTTGAGGCCAAAGGTGGCGTGTCGCGTCCGAGCGCAGTGTGTGAAGGTCTGTGCCGCTCGCTTCAACAGCATCGACAACGATAGCTTCAAGTCCGGCCTTCGTGCAGGCGCGACTCGCACGGCCGATGGGTTGTTTTGCCTTTCGGCGTAACCTGGGCTCGGCTGTTTTCAGCAAGCGATATCGACCGTCCTCTGAGCCGACCGGAACCCTTGCGAGTGCTTGGTGTTTACATTTCGCTTTCTGAGGGGTTGGCGAGATGACAATGTCGAAGGTTGCCGCTGCTGCGGCTGGCTCATTTTTCTCCTTGGCCGTATCGTTCGTGCCAGTGAACGCCGCGTCTCCGATGACCAGCGTGTTCATGGACAATGCGCTGCCGAATGTCGACTTCCTCGATCGTTCGAGCCGGATGGCGTTAGACCACACCAAGAATGCTCGCGTTCGTGAGTTTGCCCATAGCGAGGCGGTGGAGCAGACCAATGCGGTCGACGCTCTGTACGACTGGAGCCAGGGCGAACGGAGGGTCGCGCAGCAGAACGGCGATGGCGTGATTACCGGGCGCTCCGTAGCTGTGGCTGGCGAGGCCGCGCAGGCTGCGGATATGCGGTTGCCCTCGGGACAGGAAGACCTTGATCGTCTCGACGGTGTGGCCGACGGCGAGTTTGATGCGCTCTACAAGGAAAAGCAGAAGGACGCTCTGCAGCAGATCGAGACCGACTACCAGGCCTACATTGCCAGAGGGGACGATCCTTTGTTGCTGGGCATTGCCAACCAGGAGTTGCCGAAGGTGAGGCGCCGCCTGGCTGTGCTGGAAAAGCTCTGATCATCGAGGGGTAAGATCAAAACGCCGCGCGATGCGCGGCTTTTTTTTTGTGGGTGCGGCACGCCCTTTTTGCGCAGGAACCTTGTTGCTAGAGGCGGCGTTCTATGTGGGCTATCTGAGGGGGCAGCGACATGATCATGGTAAAGACAACCGTTTCGCTCTTTGCCGGTACGGCCTTGGCGTTTGTTGCGCTGTCGCCCGTTCATGCGGCCTCGCCGATCACAGATGCGTTTCTCGCGAATGTCGGTGTCAACGTCGGCTTTCTTGATCGATCGAGCCGGCTTGCCCTCGATCATTCCGATGCTTGGACCGTGCGATCGTTTGCACGCGCCGAGGCGCAGGAGGCCGCCAAGGTCGCGAGCGCTCTCGGTGATTCGGTGCCGGCCGAGCGTCCCTCGAAGATTGCGGCCGTAGAGGGTGATGCCATTCTGACGGGCCGCTCCGTCGCGATTGACGAGAGGCCAGCCAGCGAGGCTTCGGATCTCGCCGCGAACGGCCGCTCGCCGATCGGACAGGCCGACGTAGCGCAGCTCGAAGGGCTTAAGGGTCGAGCCTTCGACAACCTGTACTGGGAAAAGCAACTCGACGCGCTGAGCCAGCTCGAAAGCGACTACCGCACGTACATAAGTCACGGAGATGACCCGGCTCTCGTTGCTTTGTCACAGCGACAGCTGCCAAAGATCATGAACCGTTTGGCGTCGCTCACCAAGATCTGAGCCTTTCGAGCGGGCGATTGGTTTATTTGCAGTCTTTGGAAACCTTCTCGAGCGCTGGTTTCAGCCCGGCTAGTGAGTAAAGGTCAGTCGTCGCCGGACCGCGGGCGGCCGGCGCTCTCACGATGAGTTTGCCGGCATGCTTCAGGGCCTCGACGAACTTCGCCTCGTCGGACGGGTTCTTGATCCAGGCATTCGAGCCCTTCGTCACGAGATCGAAGTTGGTTGAGCCGACCTTCGCCTCAGCTTCGCCGTTCTCTTTGACCGGGAACCCCATGATGATCGAGACTTCGTTGTGGACGTTCTCGGCGGGGCGATCGGAGATGAAGACGTAGGCTTCGTCGTGCTTGGCGTCGGGCTTTCGCTCTTTGGGACTTGCCAGCGCGTAGCAGGTCTTTGTTTTGCCCTTAGCGAGATAGGCACCCCAATCCCCGAACTTGCCGACTTCGACCGGCTTGCCTGCGGATGTGTCCGCCTTTTTGTCGGAGGCGTGGGCGAGTTTGGTTGCGTCGGGGTCGGCCTTCCTGCGCGCTTCGGCAGGCGCGGCGACGAGGCAGAGCGTTGCGAGGCAAGCGGCGGCAGTCGAGACAGGTCGGATCATGGATTGAGCTTCCGGCAAAACCGTTCGCGCAGGGTTAACGATTCCACTTAGCTGGCGGAAGCGGGCGGAATTCGGGATGGGCCGCGCGGACTGTGGTCGTAGGTCCTATGCTTGGGGGGCGCGTCTCTGCAAGCCGAGCGAACCGGGGAGCCGAAGGGCCAGCGAGAGATCGAAGATTGGCCCGGGTACCTTCGCCTTCGGCGACATTGAACTGGAAGACGACGTTGCGTCCTCAGTTCTTCGCCGAAGCCATGCTGCTGATCTTGAACAGCTTGGGATCTGGCTTCTGCGTGAGGTCGATGTTGTAGAGCGTGACCAAGGTCTCGTAGCCTTGCGGATCTCGCACCTGCCACTGCAGCAGTTCGTAGGACGAGGCATCGAAGATCAGGCGGATGCGCGAGGTGCCTCCCCACGTCGCACGATCGTCGAGCAGGATCATCACGCGATCGGGATCGGCGATCTTCTGTACCGCCAGGATCTGCGTGTCGGCTTTGAGATCGATCTTGTCCTGCAACAGGAACTTCAACGGCGTGTTGCCGATGTCGTAGGTGTCCTGATGCTTCAGCCGGCGGTCGTTGATGGCCACTTGCGAGCCGTCGGCAATGACTTCGAGCGCGGCGGGCGCGGCGTATTCGAAGCGCAACTTGCCCGGTTTTTGGATGTAAATTTTGCCTTCCGACTGGCGGCCGTCGGAGGCGTTGTTTTGAACGAAATCGCCGACCATGGTCGAGGCGGAGGACAGGAACGCATCGGCCTTGCGGATCGCCTTGTCGGCGTCTGCTCCAGACAGCGTCACGGTATCGGCAGGCTTGGGCGGAGTGCCGGCATCGGCGAACGCAATGGCGGAAGGCAGGGAGGAAAGCAGCGCAATCGTTAGGCAAACTGCCAGTTTCTTCATCACAGTTCCTGCCGTCGCTTTCACTCTGGTTAAGGTGCGGTTGTGGCGGCAATAGGACCTTAGCTCAGTCCTCGTCGGCGTGCTGCAGTTCGAAGGCGCCGCGATCGATACCGCCGCCGACGAGGATCGTGCGCTTGCCGGAATGGTTCGGCGCTCCGACGGTACCCTCCTTCTCCATACGCTCGACCAGCGATGCCGCCTTGTTGTAGCCGACCGAAAGGCGACGCTGGATGTAGGAGGTCGAGCATTTCCGGTCGCGCAGCACGATCGCCACGGCGCGATCGTAGAGACTGCCGGATTCTTCGGCGTCCATGCTGCCGGTTGCCGGCGTATCCCCGCCTGCTTCGTTGCCGCCGTCCTCGTCTTCCGAGGTAATGGCGTCGAGGTAGTCCGGCTGGCCTTGGCTCTTGAGGTGGGCGACGACCTTCTCGACCTCGCCGTCGGAGACGAAGGGACCATGGACACGCGCGATGCGGCCGCCGCCGGCCATGTAGAGCATGTCGCCTTGGCCGAGCAGCTGTTCGGCGCCCTGCTCACCGAGGATGGTGCGCGAGTCGATGCGCGAGGTGACCTGGAAGGAGATGCGAGTCGGGAAGTTCGCCTTGATCGTGCCGGTGATGACGTCGACCGACGGACGCTGCGTCGCCATGATGAGGTGGATGCCGGCGGCTCGCGCCATCTGGGCGAGGCGCTGGATCGCGCCTTCGATGTCTTTGCCGGCCACCATCATCAGGTCGGCCATTTCGTCGACGATGACGACGATGTAGGGCAGCGGCTCGAGGCTCATCGACTCGTGTTCGTAGATCGCCTCGCCGGTCTCGCGATCGTAGCCGGTCTGGACCGTGCGCATCAGCTGCTCGCCCCTGGCGGCGGCCTGGACGACGCGTGTGTTGAAGCCGTCAATGTTGCGCACACCGAGCTTCGACATTTTCTTATAGCGATCCTCCATCTCCCGGACCGCCCATTTCAGCGCGACGACCGCCTTGCGGGGGTCGGTCACGACGGGGGTGAGCAGGTGCGGGATGCCGTCGTAGACAGAGAGTTCCAGCATCTTCGGGTCGACCATGATGAGCCGGCACTGGTCCGGCCGCAGCCGGTAGAGCAGCGACAGGATCATCGTGTTGATGGCGACCGACTTGCCGGAACCGGTGGTGCCGGCGACGAGCAGGTGGGGCATCTTGGCGAGATCGACGATGATCGGCTCGCCGCCGATGGTCTTACCCAGGGCAATGGCGAGGTTCTGCTTCGACTTGTCGAAGTCCTGGCTGGCGAGGAGTTCGCGCAGGTAGACGGTCTCGCGGCGCTGGTTCGGTAGCTCGATGCCGATGGCGTTGCGGCCGGAGACCACGGCAACGCGGGCCGAGACCGCCGACATCGAGCGGGCGATATCGTCGGCGAGCCCGATCACCCGCGACGACTTGATGCCGGGCGCAGGCTCGAGCTCGTAGAGGGTGACGACCGGCCCCGGCCGCACGTTGATGATCTCGCCCTTGACCCCGAAGTCGTCGAGCACGCCTTCGAGTAGGCGGGCGTTCTGCTGCAAGGCATCGTCGGAGACGCCGGTGCCGACGGAACGCTTGGCTTCCGCCAGCATCAGCAGCGGCGGCATGACATAGCTGCCAGGCGTACGTTCGGGCCGCGGCTGCACTTCGCGCAGAGCCCGTTGGCTCGGCGCCGGCGCCCCGGCGGCGGGGATGACGCGGGCGAGCGGGGGGTCGTCGGTCGCCTGCTCGGCACGGGCGGCCGCCCGCAGCGCCGGTGGCGCGTAGGCATGCGCGTCGAAGCGCGGCTCAGCGACGCGAGACCCGAGGCTGTCGGCGGAGAAGGAGAGATCGAGGGGAAGGTCGAAGTCGCATTTGCGCGACGTGCCTGCCGAGGCGAGGGCCGTCTTCGGCTGCCAGCGCCGAAGACGGCGCTTGAGAGCGCCTTTGACGGTGAGGAGGCCGTGGATCAGCGCCCCGAGCGACAACAAGCCGAGGCCCGGCTCACCCTCGGCATCGGCCACGTCATCGTCGCGACGTGTAGCGCGGGGCGTAACCTCGACGTCGTCGAGATCCTCGAAGCGGGCGCGCTCGCGCAAGGCGACGGAAGCGCTCAGAAACAGGACCGCCGCCACCGCCATCGCGAGCGCCGCGACGATCATCGCCGGGCGAAAACCGGTCAAGAGCTTGCGCGGCAGCGCCATGACAAGGTCGCCGAGGATGCCGCCGAGTCCCGTTGGCAACGGCCAGTGGGCGCTGACCGGCAGCAGGCCGGCGACCCCGGAGGCGCACAGGGCGCCGACGAGCAGCAGCAGGAGCCGCAGCGGCAGACGCGGCAGGTCGTGGCGCGTGAGAAGCCGCCAGCCCCAGAAGGCGACCGGCATCAGGATGGCGATCGAGGCGAGCCCGAACATCTGCATGACGAGGTCGGCCACGATCGCGCCCGGCGTACCGAGCAGGTTGTGGACATGGGCGGAAGTGGCGTGGTTGAGGCTAGGATCCTGGACCGACCAGGTCATGAGCGCAAAGCTCAGACCGACGAGCCCCGCGAGCAGGAACGCTCCGGCCGCTTCAGCCAGCCGGCGCGCCACGAAGATGCGCACAGACTCGGGAACGTGGTCGAAGGCCGTGAAATGGGTCGTCGTGCGCATCGGTTCCGCCGCCGGCCCAAACGCAGAACGAGCGCGCGCGGGACCTATGGTGGCAGAGTAGCGAGGCGCGGTTAATGGCGGTTTAACCTTACTGGACCCGTTCGGTCCCGTACGACCGCGTCCGCGCGGCCGTGAGCCGAAAGAAAACTCCGCCGTCTCGCGACGGCGGAGCGCGTTCGATGTCGACAGCGGCGATCAGACGTTGTAGGCGCGTTCGCCGTGCTCGGCGATGTCGAGCCCTTCACGCTCAACATCGACGGAGACGCGCAGACCGAGCGTAAAGTCGATGAGGTAATAGAGGATCGCCGAGACGATGCCCGACCAGAGCAGCGTGAAGGCGACCGTCTTACCCTGGATCGTCAGCTGGGTGAGCATGTCGTAGGTGCCGGGCGCGCCGGTGCCAGGTTTGGCGGTGTAGTCGGTCAGGCCGACGCCCCCGAGATACGGGGCGACGAGGATACCCGTGCCGAGAGCGCCGATGATGCCACCGATGCAGTGCACGCCGAAAACGTCGAGCGAGTCATCGTAGCCGACCTTGTTCTTCACCACGGACACGAAGAAGAAGCAAACCACGCCGACCACAAGGCCGAGGACGATCGCGCCCATTGGGCCGACGTAGCCCGACGCTGGCGTAATCGCGACGAGACCAGCCACCGCGCCCGAGCACATGCCGAGCAGTGAGGGCTCGCCCTTGACGAGCCACTCGGCGAAGAGCCAGGCGAGCGTCGCGGCGGAGGTGGCGATGAAGGTGTTGACGAAGGTCAGCGCCGTCGTGCCGTTGGCCTCGAGGTTGGAGCCGGCATTGAAGCCGAACCAGCCGACCCAGAGCAGCGAGGCGCCGATCATCGTCATCACCAGCGAGTGCGGCGGCATCGGCTCGCGCGGATAACCGACCCGCTTGCCAAGCACGAGCGCGCCGACGAATCCGGCGATGCCCGCGTTGATGTGCACCACCGTTCCTCCGGCGAAGTCGAGCGCGCCGAGCTGGTTGAAGTAGCCGGCATTGGCTTGGACAGCGTCGAGCGCGGCCTGAGCCGCCTGCTTGCCGGAGGCGGGCGCGTCGGCCAGCGCCTTTGCCGCCTTGGCGACCTCGTCCGGTCCTTGCCAGAACCACACGGCATGGGCGATCGGAAAGTACACGAAGGTAACCCAGAGCAGGATGAACAGCATCAGCGACGAGAACTTCATCCGCTCCGCGAAGGAGCCGACGATCAGCGCCGGCGTGATGCAGGCGAAGGTCATCTGGAACGCCATATAGACGTATTCGGGAATGGCGACGCCGTTGGTGAAGGTCGCGGATTGCGAATCCGGCGTGAGACCTTTCAGGAAGACGCGGTCGAATCCTCCGACGAATCCGCCGAGCAAACCGGACGGGCCGCTGGTGAAGGTTTCCGAGTAGCCGTAGAGGCACCACACGATTGACACGAGCGCGACGATCATGAAGACCTGGGACAGCACAGAAAGCATGTTCTTGGAGCGGACGAGGCCGCCGTAGAACAGGGCGAGGCCCGGAATCGACATCATCAGCACGAGCGCGGTGGACACCAGCATCCAGGCCGTGTCGCCCTTGTTGACGGTGATCGCCGGCAACGCGGCCGAGGCCGCAGCGGCGACCGGCGCCGCAGCCGCCGGGCTTGGCGGCGCTGCAGCCGGCGCCTGTCCGTAGGCCACGCCGGCTACGACGACAGCCGCGAGCAGGCCAAGACCAAGCGCGGTCATCGCGCCCTTCGGCAGTCTAAAAGTCATGTATCGCTCCCCACACAAACAACATTGAGATTTCGGTAAAGACTAAAGGGCGTCGAGATCGCGCTCGCCGGTGCGGATGCGCACCGCCTGCTCGACATCGGTGACGAAGATCTTGCCGTCACCGATCTGGCCGGTTCGCGCGGCATTGGTGATCGCGTCCACGACGGCGCTCAGCAGGTCCGGAGCCACCGCGACTTCGAGCTTGAGCTTGGGGAGGAAGCTCACGGCGTATTCGGCGCCGCGATAGATTTCGGTGTGGCCTTTCTGCCGCCCATAACCCTTCACCTCCGTCACGGTCATGCCGTGGACCCCGACGTTCGTCAGGGCGTCCCGCACCTCCTCGAGCTTGAACGGCTTTATGATCGCCATCACGAGCTTCATCGCTTCGATCCCCTTCCGACTAGAACGCTGGTCCGCACCCCTGCCTCGAACCGTCAGGCTCGAACGCCGACCTCCGATAGCAAGAGGCGGGCCGTTTCCGCGCGAACGGCAGGATTGAATGGAGAAAGGCTTGAGCGCGTGACCGCCGATGCGGGTTTGAGGCGGAGCTGTGTTCCTGCTGCCAGGCGTGTGCGGGGAGCAGGCATCGGCCTCGCGGTCTCTACCGCCGGACGGCGGCTTGGCGGGATGGGGTGCTTAGGGCTTGCGGTCGAGACCGTACAACGTGTGCAGGGTGCGCACTGCAAGCTCGGTATAGGCGGCGTCGATGAGCACGGAGAACTTGATCTCGGAGGTGGTGATCGCGCGGATGTTGATCCCCTTACTCGACAGAGCCTTGAAGGCCTGCGCCGCGACGCCGGCGTGCGAGCGCATGCCGACGCCGATCGCGGAGACCTTCACCACGTCCGTCGACCCCTCGAGGGTCTGGTAGCCGATCTGGCCCTTGAGCCCCTCCAGCACGGCGCAAGCGCGATCGAAATCCGCGGTCGAGGTGGTGAAGGTCATGTCGGTGTGCTTGTTGTCGTCGGAGGCGACCTGGATGATCATGTCGACGTTGATGTTGGTCTCGGCCAGCGGCAGGAATACGCTGGCGGCGACGCCCGGCGCGTCGGAGAGCCGGCGCAGCGTGATCTGCGCCTCGTCGCGCGAGAACGCGATCCCGGTCACCACTTGCTGTTCCACGATATCGTCCTCCTCACAGATCAAGGTGCCGGGCTTCGGCGCATCGGGATCGTCGAACGAGGAGCGCACGAACGTCGGCACCTTGTGAACCATGGCGAGTTCGACGGAGCGAACCTGCAGCACCTTGGCGCCCAACGAGGCCATCTCAAGCATCTCCTCGAACGCGATGCGATCGAGCCGGCGCGCCTTCGGCACGATGCGTGGGTCCGTCGTGTAGACGCCGTCGACGTCGGTGTAGATGTCGCAGCGGTCGGCCTTGAGCGCCGCCGCGACCGCCACCGCCGAGGTGTCCGAACCGCCGCGCCCCAGCGTCGCGATGCGGCCGCTGGCGTCGTGGACGCCCTGGAAGCCCGCGATCACCGCCACCTCCTTGCGCTGCGCGAAACCTTCCAGGATGGCCGAGCCGTCGATGTCCTCGATGCGCGCGACGCCATGGGCGTCCGAGGTCCTGATCGGGATCTGCCAGCCCTGCCAGGAGCGGGCGGGCAGTCCGCTCTGCTGCAGCGCGATGGCGAGCAGGCCCGCGGTCACCTGCTCGCCGGATGCCACGACCGCGTCGTACTCGCGCGCATCGAAGGCGGGCGACGCGTCCCTGACCCATCCGACCAACTCGTTGGTCTTGCCGGCCATCGCCGAGACCACCACCGCCACCTCGTGGCCAGACTCGACCTCGCGTTTCACGTGGCGGGCGACGTTTCGAATGCGGTCGAGATCGGCGACGGAGGTGCCGCCGAACTTCATGACGAGACGAGACATATCGGAGGAGGACTCGGAAGCTGGGCTGAGGTTTCAGGGCGCGTACTCATGGCGGTGTGATCGGACGGCGTCAATGCGGCGGAACCGGAAGGAAAGAGCTTCCCGAAATCGGGGGGTGTTCTATCGGCGGCCGACGGTTCACACCCGGCACACCCGGCACACCCGGCCGCGCGCCTCCACCGGCGCCTGTTCGCAGACCATAACGAATCGGTTGCTTGCAATTAATCGTGTCCGACGATAAGGCTGCATGTATTGAAACTAGGATAATGATAATCGCCGCGGACTGATCGCATCGAGGGAATTGCCAAGATGTCCTCCGGATTTATTTTGTTTATTGAAGATCATCCAAGCTATAGCGACGGAGTTCGGCACGCCGTCGAAGGCCGCCTTGCCGGAACCTTGTTGGGGGACGATAGGATCTTCGGGATCTCTAGCAGCGGGGTGCGAAACCGCTGGCACCGTAGTTTCAAGCATCTTCGCGCGACCAGTCCTGCCGCCTCGGTCAGCAAGGCGAATCGCCTCGGCCTGGTCTGATGGCGCGACCGGGCGCCTTTTCGGAAATCGCGATCTCTCATGAAAGCATCAAGCGTTTCTTCAGCGCGATCGCGGCCGAACATTTCTTCGTCGCGTTCTCAGCGGTCGGATCGATCGCTGTCGGGATCGTTGCCGGCGCGTTTGGCGCGTCGCCGTTCGGCAACATCGCCGCCTGGTGCGGGCTCGTCGCGTTGACTGAGGCGACGCTGACCGCGATCGATCGGCGCTTCAAGCGGCAACCACCACCCGAGGCACGCTACCGGATCTGGGCCTGGGCTAAGACGGGGCTGACCGTGAGCCACAGCATGGCCTGGGGTTTGGGGCCTATCCTGCTGCATCAGCCCGGCAATTTCATCTCGATCCTGGCGCCCGCTTGGGCCATCCTGATCTTCAGCTCGGCCGTGATCTATTCCTGCGCGAGCTTTCTGCCGTGCGTCATCGCATCGATGGTCGCGGCGCTGGCACCCGCCACCATCTATCTTGCGCTTTACGGCGACGGCAGCGATCACGCGGTCGCGGTCTGCATGGCGGCGTCGCTCCCCTTCATCGGGATCATCGGATTTTTCGCCTCCCGAAACATTCGCTCGGCGGTGATCGCCCAGCTGGAGGTCGCCTCGCTGCTAAATCAAGCACGGGAAGCGCAGCGGGAGCGCGCGCGGTTCTACAGCGCCGCCAGCCACGACCTTCGGCAGCCGGTCCATGCGCTCGGCCTCTACGCGGCGCTCCTGCCTGATGCCCGTGGCGACGAGCGTGGCGATATCGAGCGCCGGCTCGTCGAATGCGCGACGAGCCTGAACCGGCAGTTCGACGCGATCCTCGGAGTCAGCGAAGCCGATCAAGCGACCGGGCGGGCGACGCCCCGTGTCGTCCCTGTTCTGGCGATTCTCGACGCGGTCGCGGCGCAGGTCCTGCCCGAGGCGGAAGCCAAGGGCCTTCGCCTTCGACGCATGCCGTCGAGCCTGCGCGTTCTCGCCGACACCGAGGTTCTCGAGCGCGTCGTCTTGAATCTCGCCTCGAACGCGGTGCGCTATACCCAGCGGGGCGGCGTCGTCATTGGGGCGCGACCGTCCGGCGGCGGCGTGCGTCTGTGCGTCGCCGATACCGGCATCGGCATCGCCGCGCAGGATCGCGGCCATATCTTCGAGGATTTCTACCAAGTTGCGAACCGCGGCCGCGTTCGCGAGCGCGGTTTCGGCCTCGGGCTTGCCATCGTGCGGCGGCTCTGCCTAGCGATGGACTGGCAAATCGACCTTCTCTCGCAAGTCGGACGTGGCAGCCTGTTCTCCGTCACCGTACCGGCCGCTCGCGAAACAGCGGCGACGGGGTATCCCCGCGAGGCGGATCTGGCGGAGGACAGGCAACGCTTCTATCCCTTGGTCGTCGTGGATGACGACCCTCTCGTTCGCGAGGCGATGACTCGGCTGCTGGCGCGCTGGCGGGTCCGTGCCGAGGTCTGCGCGACCGGGGCGGAAGCGCTCGCCGCGCTCGCCAAGCGTCGCCCCGGCGAGCACTGGTGCGCCCTTGTCGATTACCGGCTAGGCGACGGCGAGGATGGCCTCGCGCTCGCCGAGCGCCTGCGCCGACAGGGCGGCGATCGTCTCCGGGTTTTCCTCGCGAGCGGGGAGTCCTGCGAAACCTTGGCATCGAGGAGCGCGGCGCTCGGCATCCCGGTGCTGCCGAAGCCGATCAAGGCGGTGCGTCTGCGCGCGCTCCTGACCGCGCCGCCGCAAGAGGGCGGGGGCGCCTCGCTGGAACCCTAGTCGGGCGAGTCACTCGAAGCGAGGATAAAGACGCTTGAGCTTGATGCGGGCGTCGGCGGTCGTGAAGCGCCAGTTCGTCTTGGCGTTGCGCGCGTTGCGCTCTGCGTTCCAGGCGTTGGCCTCGCAGATCAGCGTCGCCTTGTCTTCGATATGTCGATCGAGGCATTGCCCGGCCACCACGGCGAGCTCGCATTCCGCCATGTTCAGCCAGCTGCCGTGCTTTGGCGTGTAGTGCCATTCGAAGCGCTCGACGAGGCGGCGCGCTTCCGCTGGCGGGAACGCCGCGTAGAGCGAGGCCGGCGTGCCGGTGCTCAGGTTGTCCTGCACCAGGACGATCCTGTCGGCATCGGGGAAGTGGATGTCGGCGAGGTCCTTCAGGACTTGCGCGTAATCCAGGGCGGCACGGCGGTCCGAGATCTCGACCCGACGCCAGCCTTCGAGCGGCGCCAGTAGCATGAACAGATTGGCGGTCCCGTTGCGCTCGTACTCGTAGTCGTGGCGCGCCGGCTGGCCCGGCCGCATCGCAATCGGCCTACGGGTCTCGCGGATCAGCTGCTTCGAGGTCTCGTCCAGGCACACCAGCGGCCGGCGCACGTCGTGCGGGCGCACGTAGACCTCGAGCACGTCCTCCATTGAGGCACGTTTGACATTAATGGAGACGGACGGGAGGCGCCCGACCCGAACTGATCAAGCGGTCCGCGGACATGGCGGGGCGGCGAGGAACCGGAGCGCGACCCGCGAGATCGAAGGCGAAACCTTAACCTTGATGCTTCAAAGACAAAATGTCTCAGCTGAAGGTGGCTCCTCTTGCCGACGATCGCCGAACACCCGACCGAACCGAACCGCGGCGGCGCGCGGTCGTCGTTCGCAGGCAGGCTGGCGGGGCGCAGGCTCACCCTTGGCGCGCGCCTGGGGACGATTCTCGTGCTTTGCATGCTGGCAGCAGCCCTGTTCAGCTTCGGCTATTTCTTTCGCCGCGCCCAGCTCGAGGCGAACGCCAGATCCGAGATGGCCGCGGTCGAGAAATCCGACGCGCTGGCCGAAAAAGTCCGCGCGGTGTTCGAGCGCTCGCTGGGGAGCGGGGCCGGCATCAAGGGAAGCCTTGCCGCCTTGCATCGCTACGATCCCGACCGACATGTCGCCGACCTCCTGCTCAAGCACCTGCTCGATACGGATCGCGTCCACTACGGCGCTTGGGCGGTGTGGAAGACCGACGCCTTCGACGCGCGCGACAAGGACTTCGCCGGGACGGCCACCTCGGACAAGAGTGGCCGTTATCTTACCTACTGGCATCGGACCGACCGCGGGATCGAGAGGGACATCGTCAAAGGCTACGACGGCCCCAACGCGGCGCTGTTCCGAACCCCGCTGGACGCGGGGGAAGCCTTCCTCAGCGATCCCTATTATTTTCTGCAGGACGAGCGGCCGGTCGCCGTCGTCTCCTACGCCGAGCCGATCATTGTCGAGGGCAGGGTGCTCGGCGCGACCGGCGTCGACATCGAGGTCGCGCCTCTTCAGGACGCGATCGCCGCGATGGCGCGTCCGATCGGCAGCGACATCACCTTGGCGTCGCACAGCGGCACCGTGGTGGCGACGACGAAGCCACAGCTGGTGGGCACGTCGCTCGCGGAGCAAGGCGGTCGCGGCGACCTCGCGGCCGACTTCGCGCGTCCGGAAAGCCAACGCCTCGGCGATACTTTGATCGCCGGCGCCGCGGGGCCGGTCCTGCGCAGCTGGCGCTCCGTCTGGTTCAAGTCCGCGCGGACGCCATGGTACGTCATTTCGGACATGCCGATCGACGCGGCCGCGGTCCCCGCGCCGCTGAGGCAAGTTCCGACCGGCGCCGTCGCCGTGTTCTGCGTGATCGCGGCGATGACGGCCGTCATTCTCCTCGCGGTGCGGGAGATCGTAACGAAGCCGCTGTCCAACATCGAAGGCTTCATCAAGACGCTCCATCAGGATACCGGTGCCGACGGCTGCGCCGAGACCTCGCGCAGGGACGAGATCGGCTCGATCGCCAGAACGCTCGTCGCGTTCAAGCGCTCGGAGCAAGAGGTCGGCCGGCTGCGACGCGCCGAGGTCGCGCGCGAGGCGGAATTTTCGTCGGCGCGCCGCGCCGAGCAGCAGCAGCTTGCCGACGGGCTGGCGCGATCGGTGCAATCGGTCGCGTCCGCCGTCGAGGAGACCTCGCGCACGATCATGCGTCGCGCCGAAGCCGTGGCGGCGGCGGCGGTGGCTTCGGCCGATCGGACGCAGGTCATCGTGGGAGTCGCCGCGGGGACCGAACGCAAGATCGTAGCGGTGGACGCGGCGGCGAACGAACTCAGGCTGTCGATCGACGGCGTCGCCATCGAGGCGAGCCAGGTGCGCCGGATCGCGCAAGAGGCGTCCACGCAGGCGGCGACCTCGAGCGCGGTCACCGCCGAACTGTCGTCGCGCGCCTCCCGAATCGGCGAGATCGTGGCGATGATCGGTGGGATCGCGTCGCGCACCAACTTGCTCGCGCTCAACGCGGCGATCGAGGCGGCGCGGGCCGGCGAGGCCGGTCGCGGATTCGCCGTCGTCGCTCAGGAGGTCAAGGCGCTGGCCGCGCGCACGAGCGAGGCGACGGGCGAGATCGACGATCAAATCAAGGCGATGCAGGCCACCGCGCAGGAGGCGGCCGAGACGCTGACCATGATCGGGGGCACCGTCGCCGAGATCAACGCGATATCGTCCTCGATCACCGGTGCCGTGACGGCACAAGGCGAGGCGACGTCGCGGATCGAGCAATCGCTCGCAGGCAGCGTGGCCAACACGCAGCGGTTTAAAGCGGCGATCGTCGATGTCGGTCGCGCGACGTCGCAGACAGGCGAGGCCGCCGCCGAGATGCTGATCGAGACCGCCAAACTCGCCGACGAAAGCGGCCGGCTCAATGAGGAAGTCCTCGGCTTCATCGCCAGGATCAGGACCGCTTGACGCCACCGGGTAAGGTCGAGCTTTTGCGGCGACGGCCGAGACCCGATATGACGCGACGGTCATTCCGCACATGCGTGAGGCTTATTGAGCGACAAGAGCGAGCCGGCCAAGCCGAAGCCGGGGTTTTTCCGCCGCCTGTTCACGCGGACGGAAGAGGGGCCGGCGGTCCCGCCGAAGGCGGACGAAGCGGCAGCGCCGATCGATATCCTGCCCGAGGCTCGACCCGACGCCGGCATCGAGCGCGAACTCGCCGCGATCGACGCGGGTGTGCCTTTGGACGCGGGTGTGCCTTTGGACGCGGGTGTGCCTTTGGACGCGGGTGTGCCTTTGGACGCAGGTGTGCCTTTGGACGCAGGTGTGCCGTTGCAGGAGCCGGCCACGGCGGTCGTGCTGGCGCCGGAGGCGCCGCGCCCGGCCGCCGTGCCAGCCGCCGAGATCGAGGCCGCACCGCCGAAGCCTGTTGCGGCCTCCCCAGCCGAGCCGGCCGTCGCGGAGCTTGAGCCGCCGACGCATCCTTCGCCGGACATCCCACCGCGCGAACCCGCCCCGACCATCCCCGCGCCGGCGGACCCCGCGCCGGTCACCGCACAACCCGTCGCCGCCGAGCCGGCCGCCGAGCCATTCCCCTCCGAGCCTGCCGCCAAGCGCTCCTGGTGGTCGCGGCTGCGCGAGGGTCTCGCGCGCTCATCCTCGTCGATCGGCACCGGCATCGGCGACATCTTCACCAAGCGCAAGCTCGACGATGCGATGCTGGAGGATCTCGAGGACGTCCTGATCCGCGCCGATCTCGGCGTCGCAACCGCGACCCGCATCTCCGAGGCGGTCGGCAAGGGCCGCTACGACAAGGACGTCTCGCCCGAGGAGGTCAAAGCGGTGCTGGCGAGCGAAGTCGAGCGCGTGCTCGCGCCCTACGCCAAGCCGATCGCGATCGACGCGCGCAAACCCTTCGTGATCCTCGTCGTCGGCGTCAACGGCTCCGGCAAGACGACGACGATCGGCAAACTCGCCGCCAAGTTCTCCGGCGAGGGCAAGAAGGTGATGCTCGCCGCCGGCGACACGTTCCGCGCCGCGGCGATCGCCCAGCTCACGATCTGGGGCGATCGGCTGGGTTGCGCGGTGATCGCCCGCGAGCAGGGGTCGGACGCCGCCGGCCTCGCCTACGAGGCGATGGAGGAGGCGCGGGCCAAGGGCGCCGACATCCTTCTGGTGGACACCGCCGGGCGGCTGCAGAACCGCACCGAGCTGATGGCGGAGCTCGAGAAGATCATCAGGGTCATGCGCAAGCTCGATGCCGGGGCGCCGCATGCCGTGTTGCTGGTGCTCGATGCGACGGTCGGTCAGAACGCGATGAGCCAGGTCGAGATCTTCGGCAAGGTCGCCGGCGTCACCGGCCTCGTCATGACCAAGCTCGACGGTACGGCGCGCGGCGGCATCCTCGTGGCGATCACCGACACGTTCAAGCTGCCGGTCCATTTCGTCGGCGTCGGCGAAACGGCGGAGGACCTCGCGCCGTTCGCCGCCCGCGACTTCGCCGAGGCGATCGCGGGGATCGAGCGCCAGGCCGGCTCGCGACAACCGTGATGAACCTCACCCTCATTTGATTGGCACCGTTCCACCGGCAAGTGGCTAGTTGGGTTGAGAATGACGGCGACCTCCCGGATTGAATCATGAGAACAGCGGTCCTGTGCACCCTTGCCGCCGCGCGCGCCTCGACCGCGTCGCTGGTCGCCGGCTGTGTTCTCCTGGCGGCCTCATGGGCGAGCGCGGGCGCCGCGGGAGACCTGGCCGACGGCGCGCATGCCGCGTTGGCGGGCGACGGCGCACCGCCCGGCGTCGTCGAGCTGTTCACCAGCCAGGGCTGCCCGAAATGCCCGCCGGCCGACAGGCTGATCGCCGAACTGGCCAGGCAGCCGAAGACCATCGCGGTGACCTATCCCGTCTCGTTGTGGGACTTCGAGGGCTGGAAGGACACGCTCGCCTCCGCCGCCTTCACCCAGCGCCAGCGCGACTACGCGGCGGCGCGCGGCGATCGACGCATCTTCACCCCGCAGGCGATCGTCGACGGCGTCGGTGTCGAGGCGGGCGCCGACCGCGCCGCGATCGCGCGCGATGCCACGCTGATCGCCGGCCGCGGCGGCGCGATGAGCGTGCCGATGAGGCTGTCGGAGCCCGACGGCAGGCTCCATGTCGCGGTCGGCGAAAGGCCGGGCCGCGAGGCGGCCGGTGTCTACGTGCTGCGGGTGGTGCGCGCCGAAGCGGTCGAGATCGGGCGCGGGCAGAACTCCGGCCGCAAGGTCACCTATACCAACGTCGTGCGGGCGATCTCGAAGCTCGGCGACTACACCGGACAGGCCGTCGACTTCGACATGCCCGAGCTCAAGGGCGACGGAGAAGGCTACGTCGTCCTGCTCCAGGCCGGGCGCCCCGACAAGCCGGGTCCGATCCTCGCGGCGGCGAAGACGCCGGATCTGTAGCGTCGGAGGTCGGCCGGCCCCAGCGAGTCCAACAGCACCCCGCTTCACCGCGCTCGAGTCGAGCGGGGGCGCAATCGCGCCCGTTCCGCGCGATCCGCCTTCGACGCCCTGATGACAAGCGTCGCGCGGCGCCGCTACAAGCCCCCATGATCTCGCCCGACCAGCCTCTTCCCCGCCTCGCCGACTTCCGCCGGATCGTCATCAAGGTCGGCTCCTCGCTGCTCGTCGACAGGGATGGGGTGCGGCAGGCGTGGCTGCGCGCGCTGGCTCAGGATATCGCGGCGCTGCAGGCGCGTGGCGCCGAGGTGATGGTCGTGTCCTCGGGCTCGATCGCGCTGGGGCGCCGCGTGCTCGGCCTGCCGGCGGGGGCGCTCAGGCTGGAGGACAGCCAAGCGGCCGCCGCCGTGGGGCAGATCGCGCTGGCCCGCACCTGGGCGGAGGTGCTGGGCGACGTCGGGATCACAGCCGGGCAGATCCTCGTCACCTTCGGCGACACCGAGGAGCGCCGCCGCTACCTCAACGCCCGCGCCACCATCGCCCGTCTGCTGGCGATGAAGGCGGTGCCGGTGTTCAACGAGAACGACAGTGTCGCCACCGCCGAGATCCGCTACGGCGACAACGACAGGCTCGCCGCCCGCATCGCCACCATGGCCAGCGCCGACCTCTTAGTCCTGCTGTCCGACGTCGCCGGCCTGTTCACGGCACCGCCGGCGAGCGATCCCGCCGCCACGCTGATCGCGCTGGTGCCCCGCATCAACGCACAGATCGAGGCGATGGCCGGCGGCCCGGCCTCGGCGTTCGCGCGCGGCGGCATGCGTACGAAGATCGAGGCCGGGAAGATCGCGACCGGAGGCGGCACCACGATGGCGATCACCGACGGGCGCCGCGAGCATCCGATCCGGCACCTCATGAACGGAGGCGCGTGCACCTGGTTTCCGTCACCCTCGAATCCCGTGACCGCGCGCAAGAAATGGATCGCCGGCTCCGTGGAGCCGCGCGGCATCCTTTACGTCGACGAAGGCGCCGCACGCGCGATCCTCGCCGGCAACTCCCTGCTGCCGGCGGGCGTCGTGCGGGTGGAAGGCAATTTCAAGCGCGGCGATTGCGTGCTCATCCGGGGGCAACACGGCGAGGTTGGACGTGGGCTCGTCGCCTACTCGGCGGACAAGGCCGAACTCATCATCGGTCGCCGCTCGAGCGACATCGAGAGTGTGCTCGGCGCGCCGGGGCGAGCCGAGCTGATACATCGCGACGAGATGGTGCTTACCGGCGAATGAAAGCTCAGCCGCAGAAGCGTTTCGGCCCATACGGCGTCGGGCGGATGATGCAGCGACCGCCTGGATAGTAGCTGCGGCCGAAGCCGAAGCGAGCCGAGCGACACTTGCCGCGATAAGCGTCGAAGTTGTAGCCGAGCGCACAGGGGCCACTGGCGAGCACGATCGGCTTGGACGTCGCGGCATCCAGATTCGGGACGGTCATTGCGAACGACGGCGTGCTGACGAATGCAGCCACCAAGACGGTGATGGCGAAAGCTGAATTACGCATGCTACCGATTCCTTTGGGCCGCGATGGGAGGTCGAGGGCAGCCAGACACGCGCGACAACAAGCGCATCTCACAACAAGCGCATCTCAAGGGGAGTTCCGGTGGCAACACCTCGTTGGAGCCCTGGCAGCTTTGTTAAAAGCGGGTCCGTTCCAAAAGCAGGCAGGCGCAGCGGAGAATGCTGCCTACTCCGGCGGCCGGCCGCGCATGCGCTTGGTCTCGCCGCGCTTCACCTTGGCGTCCGTGCGGCGCCGTTTCGCGGCCACGCTCGGCCTGGTCTTGACCCGGAACTTCGGCCGCTCGGCCGCCTCGCCGATCAGCGCCAGCAGCCGCGCCAGCGCGTCGGCCTTGTTACGCTCCTGGCTGCGGTGGCTCTGCGCGAAGATGACCAGGATGCCCTCGTTGGTGAGCCGGCTGCCGGCGAGACGCGCAAGACGCGCCTTGGTCCCCTCATCGAGCGACGGCGAGGCGCCGACATCGAAGCGCAGGTGCACCGCGCTCTCCACCTTGTTGACGTTCTGCCCGCCTGGGCCGCTGGCGCGCGCGAACGCGTAATCGAGCTCGCTCTCCTCGATGGCGATGCGCGGCGTGACGATGATCGACGGCATGGGTGCGGGTCCCGAGCGAAGCGGCGGAGGCGACGGCGTCCCGGATGGCAGACCAATCGGCGGCACGTCTCCGGGCCGCGTCGTTTTCCTTCAGACCCTTCGGGACACCCACCCTTCGCATCGGAGGCGAACGCGTGCCGATGCGCAAGGCGACGGAAAATATTGCCACTTTGCCAGTCTAGCCCCAGGTTCTAAATCCGTATAGGGACACGCTAAACAACCGACCCAGGACCGATCCAACGGAGAGCCCGACGATGAAGACCCGCGCCGCCGTAGCATTCGAGGCCAAGAAGCCGCTCGAGATCGTCGAGGTCGACCTCGAAGGTCCGAAGGCCGGCGAGGTTCTCGTCGAGGTCAAGGCCACCGGGCTTTGTCACACCGACGCCTTCACCATGTCGGGCGAGGATTCAGAAGGCATCTTTCCGTCAATCCTCGGCCACGAGGGCGCCGGTGTCGTCGTCGAGGTCGGCGCCGGGGTCTCGTCGCTGAAGAAGGGCGACCACGTCATCCCGCTCTACACGGCCGAGTGCCGCGAGTGCGAATACTGCCTCAACCCGAAGACCAACCTCTGCCAGAAGGTCCGCGCGACCCAGGGCAAGGGGCTGATGCCGGATTCCACCAGCCGCTTCTCGTACAAGGGGCAGATGATCCACCACTACATGGGCTGCTCGACCTTCTCGAACTACACCGTCCTGCCCGAGATCTCGCTGGCCAAGGTGCGCGAGGACGCACCCTTCGACAAAATCTGCTACATCGGCTGCGGCGTGACAACCGGCGTTGGCGCCGTGCTGTTCACCGCCAAGGCGGAATACGGCTGCCGCGCGGTGGTGTTCGGCCTCGGCGGCATCGGCCTCAACGTCATCCAGGGCTTGCGGATGATCGGCGCCCAGCAGATCGTCGGCGTCGACGTCAACGAGGCGAAGTCCAACATCGCGCGCCAGTTCGGTATGACCGACTTCGTCAACCCGACAAAGCTCGACGGCAAGGACATCGTCGGTCACCTCGTCGAGCTGACCAAGGGCGGCGCCGACTACACCTTCGACTGCACCGGCAACGTGAAGGTGATGCGCCAGGCGCTCGAATGCGCGCACAAGGGCTGGGGCACCTCGATCGTCATCGGCGTGGCGCCGGCCGGCGCCGAGATCGCGACCCGTCCGTTCCAGCTCGTCACCGGCCGCAACTGGCGTGGTTCGGCCTTCGGGGGCGCCCGCGGGCGCACCGACGTGCCGAAGATCGTCGACTGGTACATGGAAGGCCGCATCAACATCGACGACTTGATCACCAATCACATCAAGCTCGATCAGATCAACGAGGGCTTCCACGACATGCACGAGGGCAAGGGCATCCGCACCGTGGTCGTGTATTGATGCAGGAGTCATCGAAAACTTCCGCACCGGAGAAGACCGGGTCGCACGTCTGCTTTGGCGGCGACAACACGTTCTACAAGCACCAGTCGTCGGCGATCGGCGGCCCGATGAACTTCACCGTCTACCTGCCGCCTCAGGCGAAGTCGGGCAAATGCCCGGCGTTGCTCTACCTCGCCGGGCTCACCTGCGATCACACGACCTTCATCATCAAGGGCGGCGCGCAGCGCCTTGCCGCCAAACACGGCATCGTCCTCGTGGCGCCCGACACCTCGCCGCGCGACAAGCGCTATCCCGGCGATGACGAAAATTACGATTTCGGGATTGGCGCCAGCTTCTACGTGAATGCGGCGCAGGCGCCGTGGAAGAACGGCTACCAGATGGGCACCTACGTCGCCAAGGAGCTTCCGGACCTTATCGAGGCGCACTTCCCGGTCGACGGTACCTGGGGCGTGTTCGGCCACTCGATGGGCGGCCACGGCGCGCTGGTCACCGCGCTGCGTCATCCGGAGCGCTTCAAGTCGGTGTCGGCCTTCGCGCCGATCGTGGCGCCGTCGTCCTGCCCCTGGGGCGAGAAGGCGTTCGGCAAGCTTCTCGGCCCCGACACGGCGGCCTGGAAGGAATGGGACGCGACCGAGCTCGTCAAGGCCGGCAAGAAACAGTCGCACATCCTGATCGACCAGGGCACGGCGGACCAGTTCCTCGAGAAAGAGCTGCACCCGCATCTGTTCGAGGCGGCCTGCAAGGCGGCCGGGCAGCCTTTGAACCTGCGCATGCAGGAGGGCTACGACCACTCGTATTATACGATGCAGACCTTCATGGAGGACCACTTCACCCACCACGCGAAGGTGCTGTCGATCTAGCCGTCCGGGGATTGCAGAGGGATAGAGAGGCTGGAGCCCGCTTGGTTGCGCAGGAGGCTTCTGTTATTTTGCGGCCATGGGACGGGCCGAGGCGATATCGAGGTTGAAGACTTTCGAGCCGCGCTTGCGTGCGCTCGGCGCGACATCGCTGTTCCTCTTCGGCTCGACCGCGCGCGACGAGGCGACTGAAGCTTCGGATCTCGACATCGTTCTCGAGGTGCCGGGGGACACAAGCTTCACCCTTCTCGATCTGGTTGCCGCCAAGCATATGGTCGAGGACGACCTGCGCATGGCGGTTGATGTCGCGATGAGCGATGGGCTGCATCCGCTGATGAAGGATGAGATCGAACACGAAGCGGTAAAGATCTTCTGATGGCGAACGTGGCGTTCACGCCAGGGTCTACGACATGCTGACGGCAATCGACTCGATCGAGACCATGCAGGCTCGTGCGTCGTCGGACAGCTCGCTTTCGCCAATCATCGCCCTTAACATGGAACGGGCGATCGAGGTTATCCTCGGAAGCCAGTAGTCACATACCCGACGAGATGAAGGCCACCGCTCCCGAGATCCCCTGGCGGCAGATCGCCGGCATCGGCAATGTGCTACGACACGATTATCAGGCCGTTCGCCTTGCGCTTTTTACGAACGTTGTCGAGGAAGACTTACCTGGTTTGAAGCTCGTGTTGCTTACGTTCCAGAGCCAGCTCCCATGAAGTAAAGTCAGTTTCTCGCTACTTCCGTCCGAACAGGAACTGCTGCGGGTTCGCCTCGATCGAGTGGATCAGCTTGGTTATCTCGGTCACCGCGCCGCGGCCGTCGGAGGCGAGGCCCTCGTACTGCTTCAGCCCGTCGCGCGAGAAGCGCGTCATGTTGGCGAACAGCTCCTTGGTCCGCGCGTCCGTGTTGTCGGACAGGCGCCTGAAGGATTTCGCCGCGTCAGAGACCTCCTGGAACACGCCCTTGTTGTCGGTGGTCGCGAGGAAGCCGTTGAAGTTGGTCAGGACGCCGTCGACCTTGCCGGCGGCGGCGTTGAGCTTGGCCGCGGTGCCGGTGAAATCGGCGACCATCTGCTTGATCTCCCTAGGATCGACCGCCTCGACGACCCTGTCGGTGTCGGTCGTCAGCTTCTCGAGCTTCACCGTCAGCGGCTTGATCGACTTGCCGACGTCGGCCATCGCGCTCATAAAATCCTTGATGCCGTCCGAGTTCGAGGCGAGCGCGTCGGAGAACTTCCGGAGGTTGCCGACCGAGGCCTTGATGCCGGGGCTCGCGTCGCTGATCAGCTGGTCGCCTTTGTCGAGGATGTCGTCGGCGCGCTTGGCGATGCGTTGTGCGGTCTTCAGCAAATCCTGGAAATCGGAGCGGTCGGCGTGGAGCACCGCCGGATTGTCGGCCGAGGTCGCGAGCGGCGCGGCCGTGCTGCTTTCGCCGTTCAGCCCGACGGATGCGCTGCCGGTCAGGCCGGTGTATTCGAGCTGCGCTTTGGTATCCGTGCGCACCGGCACGCGGCCGTCCACGTCGATGAGGGCGTAGACCTTCGAAGGATCGTCCGGCATGTAGTCGATCTTCGACACCGCGCCGACGCGCACACCGTTGAAGAGAACCGGGTTGCCGGTCGCGAGGCCGGAAATCGAGCCGTCGAAGACAACCTTGTAGGAATGCAGGCTGGACGGCTTCTCGGCGCCCGAGAACCACACGACGAACGCGAAGGCGAAGCCGAGAATCGCCAGCGTGAAGGCGCCGATGATGACGTAATTGGCGCGCGTTTCCATCTTGGCCTCTGACGCTTTCTACGAACGGATCGCCGGACGCCGCGATGCCGCCGGGGCCGCGAAACGAAGCGCCCGCTTGCCGTGGAAGTAGGCTCGCAGCCACGGGTGGTCGGACGTCATCATCTCCTCGATCGGGCCGGCCGCGATGACCTTCTGGTCCGCCATAGCGGCAACGCGATCGCAGATCGCATAGAGGCTGTCGAGGTCGTGGGTGACCATGAACACGGTGAGGCCGAGCGTGCGTTGCAGCGTCGCGATGAGGTCGTCGAACTCCGCCGCACCGACCGGATCGAGGCCGGAGGTCGGCTCGTCGAGGAACAGGAGCTCCGGGTCGAGCGCCAGCGCGCGGGCGAGCGCCGCGCGCTTGACCATGCCGCCGGAGAGCTGCGCCGGATACTTGTTGGCGGCGTCCGGAGGCAGGCCGACGAGGTCGATCTTGAGCATCGCCAATTCGTCGGCGAGATTTGGCGACATCGTGAGATGCTCGCGCATCGGGATCTGGATGTTCTGCTTGACGGTGAGGTTCGACAGCAGCGCCCCCATCTGGAACATGACCCCGAAGCGCCGCTGCAGCGTCACGCGCGAGGCCGGAGTCAGCCTATCCAAGTCTTCGCCGAAGACGCGGATCGTGCCGGCCTGCTTGGCCGACAGGCCGAGGATGGTGCGCGTCAGCACCGACTTGCCCATGCCCGAGCCGCCGACGAAGCCCAGCACCTCGCCGGTGAGGACGTCGAGGTCGAGCCCATCCATGATGACCTTGTCGCCGAAGGCGACGGAGAGGCCCCGGACGCTGATCGCCGGCTGCTCGGACGCGCCCCTGGCGTTGGCGGGCACCGGCGCGTCGAGGCGGGTCGGTGCGAAATCGAGGACGGCGTCCGACAGCGAAGGGCTCCCTAGTAGTGGATGGCGACGAAGAACATCGCGAAAAGGCCGTCGACGACGATGACCATGAAGATGGCCTTGACGACGGAAGCGGTGACCTGTCGGCCGAGGGACTCCGCCGAGCCCTGCACTTTAAGCCCTTCCACGGCGGCAATGAGGCCGATGACGAGCGCCATGAACGGCGCCTTGATGAGGCCGACCGAGAACGTCTCGAAATTGACGGCGGCCTGAAGACGGTGGGCGAACGCCGCCGGGGAGATTCCGCCGTAGATCCAGCCGGTCGTGAAGCCGCCGCCGATGGCGGCGACGTCGGCGACGAAAGTGAGCATCGGCAGGCTTATCACGAGCGCGAAGAGGCGCGGCACGACGAGCACGTCCATCGCGCTGAGACCCATCACCTGCAGGGCGTCGATCTCCTCGCGCATCTTCATCGACCCGATCTCGGCCGTGATCGCCGAGCCGGAGCGTCCGGCGATCATGATCGAGGTTAGAAGCACGCCGAGTTCGCGCAGGATCAGGACGCCGATGAGGTCGGCCGCGAAGGTCGTCGCGCCGAACCGCTTCAGCTGGTAGATGCCCTGCTGCGCCACGATCGCGCCGACGAGAAAGTTGATCAGCGCGATGATCGGCACGCTGCGCAGCGCGAAGGCCTCGACGTGGAAGACGAGCGAGGTGAAGCGGAACTTGTAGGGCCGCAGCGCGAGCTTGCCGAGCGTGGCGACCAGCTCGCCGAGGAAGGCGACGCCGGCCACGAGGTCCTGTCCGAAATGAACGACCCCCTCGCCGATGTCGGCGAGGTAGCCGACGAGCGACGACGAGCTGACCTGCGGCGGAACCGCGCCTTCGCGCAGCTGCACCTCGTCGAGCAGGATCTTGTACTCTGGCTTGAGCCGCTCGACGCGTGTGGCGATGCCCTTCTCGTCGAGCGTGCGCCGCGAACGGTCGACGAGCCAGGCCCCGGCGGTGTCGAGCCGCTCGACCAGCGCGAGATCGAAGGTGGCATCGCTCGCCGCCGCGGCCGACGCGATCATCGCCGCCGCGCCGCTCTCCAGCGCGTCGGACGCATCAATCGTCCAGTTTCCGGTCAGGTTGAAACGGATCGACGAACCGTTCGTCTCGCTCGAAAACGCAGGCGGCAGCGGCATGGCTTTCGGAGAACCCGACGACTGTTAAGACGCATTAACGTAAAAGCGTTAAGGTTTCGATTGAACAAAGTCGAGACACGCCGCGCCACTTGGTTAACGCGCCAAGTGCCGAGATTAGTCAGCGGATTGAATAGGAGGATAGATGCGGGCGATCGCGCTTGTAATGCGCGGCATCCTAGTGATGTCACCGGCGGGGTCGCGAGCGGAGCCATGCGGTGCCAGCGCAACTCAATACGACCTCGATCGATGCGCCGACCAGGATTTCCGCAAGGCCGACGCGAAGCTGAATGCGGCGTACAAGAGGATCATGGATCGTTTGACCGGCGAGGCTTCGGGTCGCAAGTTGATGGTCGAGGCGCAGAAGGCGTGGCTCGCTTTCCGTGACGCGGAATGCGCGTTCTCGTCCTCCGATACGGAAGGTGGCAGCATACATCCCATGGTCGTGACAGGCTGTCTCGCGACGTTGACGGAGACCCGCACGCGGACGCTGAAAGGTTATCTGGCGTGCAAGGAAGGTGACAGCTGTCCGCTTCCGCTGAAATAGGGCGCCGCCCACGGGCCGGGCCGCCCCCGCGATGACGACACTACGCTGCGCCGTCGAAACCTTTCCGATCGCCGGCCGCTTCGTCATCGCGCGTGGCGCGAAAACGGAGGCGCGCGTCGTCACCGTGACCATCACGGCGGACGATGCCGTCGGGCGCGGCGAATGCGTACCCTATGCCCGCTACGGCGAGACCGTCGAAAGCGTCGTTGCCGCGATCGAGAGCGTCCGACCAGCCATCGAGGCGGCGCCGAACCGCCCGGCGCTGCAGGCTCTGCTCGCGGCCGGCGCGGCGCGCAACGCGATCGATTGCGCGCTGTGGGATCACGAGGCCAAGCAGACTGGCGTACCCGCGTTCGCGCGGGCGGGCGTCGTCCGGTCGGAGCCGGTGACCACCGCCTTCACGATCTCGGTCGACACCCCTGACGCCATGGCAGCGGCGGCGGCACGCGCGGCCGCCCGCCCGCTCCTGAAGATCAAGCTTGCCGGCGCCGGTGACCGCGACCGGCTCGCGGCGGTTCGGGCGGCGGCACCGCAGGCCACCCTGATCGTCGATGCCAACGAGGCGTGGACGCCCACCGACCTCGAGCCGATGATGGCGCTCTGCGCCGACCTGCGGGTGGCGCTGGTCGAGCAGCCGCTGCCGGCCGGCGAGGATGCGCCCCTCGCGGAGTTCGCCCATTTCGTGCCGGTCTGCGCCGACGAGAGCGTGCACGACAGGAACGGCCTCGCCGCGCTCCGGACGCGCTACGACGCCGTCAACATCAAGCTCGACAAGACCGGCGGCCTCACCGAGGCGCTGGCGGTCGCAGCCGAGGCCGAGGCGCTCGGCTTCCAGCTGATGGTCGGCTGCATGGTCGGCACGTCGCTGGCGATGGCGCCGGCGCTGATGCTGGCCGGCCGCGCCGCCTTCGTCGACCTAGACGGGCCGCTGCTGCTCGCGCAAGACCGCCCGGGAGGACTGACATACGAGGGCTCGACGATCATGCCCGCTCGAACGGACCTATGGGGCTAAGCGCTCGAGACACCCACAATCCCGCGCTGCCCTTGCGCCGCCGCCTTGCCAATTGTGCGATGTCACGAAATCATCAACAGGTGGCGTATAGCGCGGCCAACTTTGTCATCGCACCGCAATACGACTCTGGTCTACAGCTCCATTGCCGGCTTGGTCACTCGAACGGAGCAGGTCCCGCGTGAACGATGATCCCGAGACGACGCGATACCGCACGCTGTTCATTTCCGACGTGCACCTCGGCAAGCGGGGCTGCCGGGCCGACCTGCTCCTCGACTTCCTCCGCTACCACGACGCGGACACGATCTACCTCGTCGGCGACATCATCGACGGGTGGGCGCTGAAGGGCGGCTGGTGTTGGCCGCAGTCCCACAACGACGTCATTCAGAAGCTGCTCCGCAAGGTCCGAAAGGGCACGAAGATAATCTTCCTCCCGGGCAACCATGACGAATTCGCCCGCGACTACCTCGGCATGAACTTCGGCGGCGTCGAGGTGATGGACTCGGCCGTGCACATGATGGCGAGCGGCAGGCGCTTCCTCATCATCCACGGCGACCAGTTCGACATCGTCGTCAGCCACGCCCGCTGGCTGGCGCTGCTCGGCGATTGGGCCTACGAGGCGGCGCTGTTTTCGAACTTCTGGTTCAACAAGGCGCGCCGGGCGCTGGGCTTCCCATACTGGTCGTTCTCGGCCTGGGCCAAGCTCAAGGTGAAGGACGCCGTTAACTTCATCGGCTCCTTCGAGAAGACGCTCGTCGACGAAGCCCGCAAGCAGGGCTGCGACGGCGTGGTCTGCGGCCACATCCACCACGCCGCCATCCGCGAAATCGGCGGCATTACCTACATCAACACGGGCGACTTCGTCGAAAGCTGCACCGCTGTGGCGGAACACAACGACGGGCGCCTCGAGATCGTCTACTGGCAGGCGAGCTTCGCCGATCAGGCGGAAACGATGCAGGGGAAGCCCAGCGTGGTCGGGCCGGAGCAGGCTGTCGCCTGATGCGCATCCTGGTCGCCACGGACGCGTTTCGCCCTCAGGTCAACGGCGTCGTGCGTTCGCTGGAATCCTTGGCGCGGACGGCACCCGGATTGGGCGCCGGGATCGAGTTCCTGAGCCCGCAGGGTTTTCCGACCCTGCCGCTTCCGACCTACAGCGAGATCCGCCTTGCCATGACCGGGTTCCAGGGCGTGGCCAAACGGGTCAAGGCGCTGCAAGCCGCCGGCCGCCCCATCGACCATGTCCACGTCGCCACGGAAGGTCCTGTGGGCCACGCCGTTCGCTCGTACTGCCTTCGGGTCGGGCTGCCGTTCACCACGAGCTACCACACCCGCTTTCCCGAATATATCGCCGCCCGGTCGCCGATCCCGCGGTCCTTGACCTACGCCCTGCTGCGCCGCTTCCACAATGCCAGCTACGGCACGATGGTCTCGACGCCGACGCTCGCCCGCGAACTCGGCGAGCGCGGCTTCGAGCGCCTGATGCAATGGTCGCGCGGCGTGGATGCCCTCCACTTCAGCCCGACGAAGCGCCAGCCGTGGAACCTGCCGCGGCCGATCTTCCTTTATGCCGGCCGTCTCGCGCCGGAGAAGAACCTCGAGGCGTTCCTTTCGCTCGACCTGCCCGGCAGCAAGGTGGTCGTCGGCGACGGGCCGTCGGCCGCCGCGCTGCGCCGCGCCTACCCGGGCGCGCATTTTCTCGGCGTCCGGCGCGGCGAGGATCTCGCCCGGACCTATGCGTCCTCCGACGTGTTCGTCTTTCCGAGCCGCACGGATACGTTCGGCATGGTGCTGCTCGAGGCGATGGCCAGCGGCCTCCCAGTCGCCGCCTTTCCCGTCTCCGGCCCGCTCGACGTGGTCGGCGCCAGCGCTGCCGGCGTTCTCGACCGCGACCTGCGGGCCGCTTGCCTCACGGCGATGGACATCCCGCGGGAACAAGCGCGCGCGCATGCCGAAACCTTCACCTGGTCGCATGCCACCGGGCAATTCCTGGCTAACGTCGCCGCTGCGAAGGCCGCGCATGCCGCGCGGCACACCGGGCAGTCAGGAGAACAGGGCCAGCTTCTTCGCGAGCGGCAGATCGTCAAACCCTGACAGGGCGGCACGGCGCGGGTCCTGCGCCGGCGCGATCGGAGCGTCCGCCGGCTGTTCCCGAGGCGTCGCGAAACTCTCGACAGGCGGCGCCATCGGCTCTTCGACGCGGGAAACGACAAGGGCCGGCTCCGGGGGCTGGACCGGCGCCTGCGCCGCCACGGGCGGCGTTGTCCGGGACGAGACCCGCGGCAAAGCCTCTGCCGGCGCCGGCCTGGCAGGAACGGTGTTGCGCATCATGCCGGCGACGGCCCGGGCCTGGAGATCGGCCGCATCGCAGAACCGCTCGTCGACGCCCGCGTCGCGCATGTCGCGCGCCAACCCGTCCATCTGGCCGGCGATGTCCTTGATGCGCTGGATCAGGAGGCGGATCGACGGATCGGCGGACGGCAGCGCCTGCTGGCTCTGGTTCGACGCCACCATCGTCTCCAGCCGCCCCATCGCTGCCATCAGCTGCCGCATTTCTGTGGTGCGGTTGCGTCGGGCGAACTCGTTGAGGAACCAGCGGCCGCGGACCGTCTCGGTCACCGCCGCCTCGATCGCCTCGTAATCGACGTCGTTGATGCCGTGCGGCGGATGCGAGGTCATGGTCCTGCGGCTCTCGAATCGATGTCCCGAACTTAGCAGGCCGCGGCCTCTCTTGAAGCGATTTCAACCATTCGCCCGCTTGCCCTGCGGGTAGGATGCATGGCAATGCCGACCGCTCAAGCGGCGTCGCAGAGCGCCGCCGCCAAGAGCCTTCGTCCGGGAGACATCCGCCATGCTGACCGACATCGAGATCGCCCGCTCGAAGACGCCGGAGCCGATCGCCGCGGTCGCCGAGCGGATCGGCATCCCGGACGAGGCGCTGCTACCCTATGGCAAGATCATCGCCAAGATCGAGACCAAGTTCGTCGAGGCCGTGACGTCGAAGACCGGCGGCAAGGGCAAGCTCATCCTGGTCACCGCGATCAACCCGACGCCGGCCGGCGAGGGCAAGACGACCACCACCGTCGGCCTTGCCGACGCGCTGCGCCAAATCGGCAAGAAGTCGGCGGTCGCGATGCGCGAGCCCTCGCTCGGGCCTTGCTTCGGCGTGAAGGGCGGTGCGGCCGGCGGCGGCTACTCGCAGGTGATCCCGATGGAGCAGATCAACCTGCACTTCACCGGCGACTTCCACGCCATCACCTCGGCCAACAACCTGCTCGCGGCGCTGATCGACAACCACATCTATCACGGCAATGCGCTCGGCATTGATCCGCGGCGCGTCTCCTGGGCTCGGGCGGTCGACATGAACGACCGCGCCTTGCGCGACATCGTGGTGGCCCTCGGCGGGGTGGCCAACGGTTACCCGCGCCAGACCAAGTTCGACATCACCGTCGCCTCCGAGATCATGGCGGTGTTCTGCCTCGCCAAGAACCTCGACGACCTGCAGGCCCGGCTGAAACGGATGATCGTCGGCCTCAGCCGCGACCGCAAGCCGGTCACGGCGGCCGACCTGCACTCGGTCGGCGCGATGACCGTGCTGCTGCAGGACGCGCTGATGCCCAACCTCGTGCAGACGCTGGAGGGCACGCCGGCCTTCATCCACGGCGGCCCGTTCGCCAACATCGCGCACGGCTGCAACTCGGTGATCGCGACGAACCTCGCCCTCGGCCTCGCCGACTACGTCGTGACGGAGGCCGGCTTCGGCGCCGATCTCGGGGCGGAAAAATTCTTCGACATCAAGTGCCGCCAGGCCGGTCTCGAACCGGCCGCCGCGGTGATCGTGGCGACCGTGCGCGCGCTGAAGATGCACGGCGGCGTTGCCAAGAAGGAGCTCGGAACCGAGAACGTCGACGCCCTTCGCAAGGGCATGGCCAACCTCGGGCGGCATATCGAGAACGTGAAGAAGTTCGGCGTCCCGCCGATCGTCGCGATCAACGCCTTCAGCTCCGACACCGACGCCGAATTCGCCCTCATCCAGAAGGTGTCCAAGGAGGAGTTCGGCGCCGAGGCCTTCCTGTGCAAGCACTGGGCGGACGGCGGAAAAGGCGCCATCGAGCTCGCCGAGAAGGTCGTCGCCGTCGCCGAGAAAGGCGAGGCGCACATGCAGCCGCTCTACGAGCTCGACATGAAGATCGCCGACAAGATGCGCGTCGTCGCCCGGGAGATCTACCGCGCCTCCGACATCGCCATCGAGGCCAAGGCCGCGACGGCGATCAAGACCATCGAGGAGATGGGCTTCGGCAACCTGCCGATCTGCGTGGCCAAGACGCAATATTCGTTCACCGCCGACCCAAAGGTGGTGGGCGCCCCGACCGACCATGTCGTGCCGATCGTCGACGCGCGGCTCTCCGCCGGCGCCGGCTTCGTGGTGCTGACCTGCGGCGACATCATGACCCTGCCCGGCCTGCCGCAGGAGCCCTCCGCTCACAAGATCGGCCTCGGCAGAGACGGCGAGATCGTGGGGCTGTTCTGAGGCGCGCCGCACCTAAGCCCATCCCGGCGTCATCGGTTTGCTCACGGACGGTGAGCTTCCAGCCTTCGTTGCGATCGGCTGCCGCGCCTTCTATCTACCAGCCATGACATCCCTTCCCAGGCGGCCCGAGGTGGTCGTCATTGGTGCCGGCGCGGCCGGCATCGCCGCCGGGCGCGAACTCGCGCGGCGCGGCATCCCGCACATCATCCTGGAAGCCCGCGGGCGGATCGGCGGGCGCGCCTGGACCAACCCGTGCGGGACGCCGTACCCGCTCGACCTCGGCTGCGAGTGGTTGCATTCGGCCGACAACAACGTGCTGGCCGAGCTGGCTCCATCGCTCGGCTTTGCCCTCGACAAATCCGAGCCGCCGTGGCGCCGCCGCCATCTGCAGGAAGGGTTCGGCGCGGCCGAGCAGGACCAGTTCGGCGCCGAGCAAGCGGCCTTTTACCAGCGTCTCGAAGAGGCCGCCGCGGAAGCCCGACGCACCGGCCGCGACCGACCGGCGGCGGAGCTGCTCGACCCGCGAGCATGCTGGAACGGCTTCATCGACGCGGTCTCGACCTATTACAACGGCGCGCCGCTCGAGCGCGTCTCTGTGATCGACTTCGACCGCTACGCCGACACCGAGGAGGACTGGCGGGTCGTCGGCGGCTACGGCGCGATGATCGCCGCCGCCGGAGCCAGCTTGCCGGTACGGCTTGGCTGCGCCGTCACGCGGATCGATGCGACCGGACCGGTGATCAGGATCGATACCTCGAGCGGGACGCTTGAAACCGGCCGCGTGGTCGTCACCGTGCCGACGAGCGTGCTGGCGGCGGGCGCGATCGCCTTCGACCCGCAGCTCGACGGGCACCTCCATGCCGCCGCGCACCTGCCGCTCGGCGTCGCCGACAAGCTTTTCTTCACCCTGGAAGACGCGGAGGCTTTCGAGCCCGACACCCGCCTGATCGGCGCGCCGGATCGGGTCGATACCGGCACGTATACGCTTCGCCCGCGCGGCCGCGCGATCGTCGATGGCTATTTCGGGGGCGACTACGCGCGCCACCTCGAGAAGGGCGGACTGGCCGCCTTCGCCGACGCCGCTCGCGCCGAGATCGGGCAAGCCCTCGGCCGCGACATCGGCGGCCGCCTGACGCCGCTGGTCGCCACCGCCTGGGCCTCCGATCCCCTCTCTTTGGGTTCGTACTCCCACGCGCTGCCCGGCCATGCCGACGCCCGCGCCGTGCTGGCGACGCCGGTCGACGGGCGCATACTCTTCGCCGGCGAGGCCACCTCGCGGACCTTCTTCTCGACCGCGCACGGCGCCTTCGAGGAGGGCACGCAGGCGGTGCGCGCGCTCATCGCAGGCGATCGAGCCGCAATCGCTGCCGCTCGTCGGTGAGCCGGGCGGCGGCGAGGAAGGCGATCGCTACCGCCGCGAGCCCGCTCGCGCCGGCGAGCAGGAACATCAGCAGGATCTGATATTTGACGGCCTCGAGCGGATCCATTCCGGCGAGGATCTGCCCGGTCATGATCCCGGGCAGGGTGACGATGCCAGACGCCGACATCGCGTTGATGATCGGCAGCAGGCCCTGGCGGATCGCGCGCATCACCAGCGGGCGCGACGCTTCGCGGAAGGTGGCGCCCTGCGCCAGCCGCGCCTCGATCGCGCCTTGCTCGCGGGCGAAGCCGCCGAGGATCACGTCGAGGGTGATGCTGGCGGCGTTGAGGACGTTGCCGAGGATGATTCCGACGAGTGGGACGGCGTAGCGCGGGTCGTACCAGGGCTGCGGCCGGATCGCCGTCGTCAGCGCCAGCAACGCGGTGAGGATCACCGCGAGCCCGACGCTGGCCGCGCCGACGAGATGGTTGCCGAAGCCGGCGAGCCGCTGCGCCGGGCGCGTCGCGACCTCGCGGGCCGCGACCAGCGCCATCACCACGACCAGCGCCAGCGTCACCGCCGGCTCGCGCAACGCGAAGACGAACCGCAGCACGAAGCCGATGGCAACGAGCTGAAGAACCATGCGGATCGTCGCGATCGCGATGCGGCGGTGCAGCCCCAGCCGAAGGGCGATCGAGATCGCCGCGTCGACAACGACGAGCGTGGCGGCGACGGCGAGGTCGAGCGGGGTCAGCGCGATGGCGTTCATCGCGGCAAGAACCTGCCGCCGACGAGTTCGTGGCGCTGGTCGCCGAGCCGGTCGGCCAACGCCCTGTCGTGGGTGACGAGCACGATCACACGCCCCGCCGCCAGGGTGTCGCGGAGCAGCGCCTCGAGCGACGCCGCGCTTTCGCCGTCGAGCGCGCTGGAGGGTTCGTCCAGCAACAGCGCCGGAGGGGCGTCGCAGAAGGCGCGCACCAGGCCGAAGCGCTGGCGCTCGCCGGTCGAGAGCGATGCGATCGGCCGCTCGAACAGGAAACCGTCGAGATGGAGGCGCGCCGCGAGGTCGCGGGCCTGATCGCACGCGTCCGGCGCGATGTGCGCGGCCGCGGTCTCCGCCCACCAGCCGGGTTCCGCCGCGACGTAGCGGACGGCGCGCCGCCAGGTGGGCGCGCTCACCGCCTCGCGGCCCAGCTCGCCCAGCGCCACCGCGCCGGCGCTCGGATCGAGATCGGCGATCATCCGCAGGAACAGGCTCTTCCCGGCGCCGGAGGGCCCGGTGATCGCCGCGCAGCTGCCGCCCGCGACGGCGAGGCTGAGGGGACCGACGACGGCGCCGCGCAGGTTGTCGATGACGAGGGATGCGGACAAGGTGCGGCTCGGAGAGCGTCGGGTTCGGCGCGCTCATCAATGCCAGTTCGGAGGCGATCCGCCTATGCCCGTCCACGTCCGACCGCTGCGCTCCCGCGACCATGCCGACTGGCTCCCGCTCTGGCGCGCCTACCAGAGCTTCTACCGAGTCACGATCGCGGACGATGTCGGCGCGATAACCTGGTCGCGGCTGATCGATTCCGCCGAGCCGATGGGTGGCGCGCTCGCGTGGGGCGACGACGAAGCGATTGGCATGGTGCACCACATCCGCCATCGCTCCTGCTGGACGGCCGGCGATTATTGCTACCTGCAGGACCTTTACGTCGAGGCCGGCGCGCGGGGCGGAGGCGTCGGCCGTGCCCTCATCGATCACGTCTACGCGGTCGCACGAGCGGAAGGCTGCTCCCGCGTGCACTGGCTGACAGAAGAGACCAACGCGGACGCGATGCTGCTCTACGACCGCATGGCCGACCGCTCCGGCTTCGTGCAATACCGCAAAGTATTCTAAGGCCCCAGCTGGCGGAAGGAGCCTCGCGATCTTGCCATCATGCCGCGCGCACGCTGGCGCAGCTCGCGCGTTCGACAGCGATGAACACCATCCTCGGTACCCGCATACACGCGTGGAGGGACCGCTCAAGGTCACCGGTCGCGCAGCCTACGAGTCGGACATCTGCCCGGCATGGCGCACGCCGCGCTCGTGCTGGCGCCGACCACCGGCACGTTGGAAAGGTTCGACATGGCGTCGGCGCGGGAAATGCCCGGCGTCCTCGAAATCCTCAACCACGAGACGCTCGCGGATGCCGTCGCACCGGTGAAGCACGCGATGGGCGGCGGTTGGGCGAACTCGACCTGGCGGCCGCTGGGGTCGGCGGAGGTGGCCTATCCCGGCCAGGTCGTCGCCTTGGTAGTGGCGGAGACGATCGAAGCGGCGGCCGAGGCGGCTTGCGCCGTCTCGGTGACGCTCGCGAGTCGACCGGCTCAGGCGGTGCTTGACGCTGCAGGGGCCGAGCCGCTCTCGGCCATCAAGAGGGACGACAAGGACGTGCAGGTCGGCGATGTCGACGCCGCACTCGCCCGCGCCGCGGCGGTGGTCGAGGCCCGTTATGAGACGCCGATCCAAGCGATCGCCAACGCCGTCTTCGCCGCCACCGGGCGTCGGGTGCGGCGGCTACTGATCCGCGTCGAGGATCTGCTTTGACGATCGGCCGGCGGGCGTCCCAGGTCTACAAGCAACCGATGACCGACGACCTTGCCCGCCGCCTCGATAACCTCGAGAGCGCCATCGCCCACCAGGATGCGACCATCGCGGACCTCGACGCCGCGATCACCGCGCAATGGCGCACGCTCGACGTGCTGGCTCGCGAGGTCGCGATGCTGACCGAGCGCCTCCACGACCTCGGCCGCCGCGAGCCGGGCCAGGCGGAACCGCCGCCGCCGCACTACTGAGCAAAGCCCGTCGAGATCGGTGCGGCGGAGCCGCGCTCGATCTGCCGCGATCCGTACCGAAGCTTAAGCGATGGCGGCATCGTCGAGACGCTGGATGAAGCCCTTCTTGCGTTCGTGCCGAGAGCGGATGGCGACGAGCCGATCGCCAAACGTCTCGATGGTGCCCTCGTCGTCGGCAATGGCGTGCAGGAGGAGGAGAATGCTCATCGCTTTGTCGTATCCCGACGCGTTCCGGCGCTCGATGTCGGCCTCGATCTCCCGCCAGGCGCCTTCGCCCTGCATTTTGACGATGTCCATCCGCATGCGGCGCGATTGTTCCGCTGCTTCGGCCCGCCGCCGCTCCGCATCCGCCGCTCGCTCGGCCAGGGCGACCTTACGCCGAAGGGCGATCGCCTCGGCCCGGGAGCGCAGCGTTCCGACGGTCCGGGCCGCGAAGGCGTCGGCTGGTTCCGCCCTTCGAATTTTCGCCCGCAGTTCGGCGCCGATGTGCGGTTCTCCGTCGAACAGTCGAACCAGCAGATTTGTCTTCTCCTCGTCGGCCAAGGCTGCGATGGCGGCGCGGCCGTCCATCGGCGCGTTGGTCGCGGTATCGCGCTCGGAGGCGGCATCGAGGAGGTCGGGATCGAGCTGAAAGAACTCGGCGAAGGCCTTGTGGGCGCTCGTCATAGGAGCGATGCTTGGCAGCGGTTCCCGCTCGTGCGCCTCGCAGGCATTAGTTTCGACCGCCATCAGCCAGAGCAGGTAGAAGAGACGACGATCGCCTCCGAGCACATCGGCGCGGAGCGGCGACAGTGCGGAAAGCCAACCGGACCCGTCGTCCCAGTCGTCACCCGGCTCGGTCTCACGCGTGATAGCGAGGATCAGATGATCGCCCTCGAGGTGCGCCTCGGCCTCCTCGACCTTCGACAGGAGCGTCCGAACGAAAAGGACGTCGACCAGACGCTTCGGCAAGCGCATCACCAGCCGCCGGGTCCCCCAGTTCGTTAGGTAGAGGTGCAGGTCGAACCAGCGCCGCACCATCGTGAGCGGGTCACCTTTGAGGTCGCCCCACTCGTAGGTGTTCACGAAGCTCGTGCTCGTGATGCGGGCACGGGTCGAGATCGCCCTCAGTGCGTCCTGGTCGGCCTTGGCGAGCGGACGGTCGACCGCCTGGAACTCGTAATATTGATATTCGCTCACAGCGCTCTCGCGAAGCAGGAGGGATGGTGGGTCAGTGTGGATGCAGGATGCCGTCCGTCTCGAGTGTCTTCAGCGCGTCGGCGAGCGTCAGGCCTCGATAGAGCGGCCACCAGGTGCCGGTGTGACGCATCCACTGAATGTTGAAACGATCCGGACCCATGCGATCGAGACGCGCGAAGGGCGCATCGAATTCCTCGCCGGCGTTCTCCGCATGGCCGGACCTGTAGCGCTGGATGAACCGGTAGCGTCCTCCCGCCCAGGCGCCTCGGATGTCGACGATGTAGTTCCATTCGGTGGGCCGGATCTCCGGCAGAAAGCGCGGCTTCAGAACGTCCCGCACGAAGGCGTCGCATCGCTCGATGATCGAGCGTTTCTCGATCTCACCGACGGGCGGCAGCCTCGCCGTTCGCATCCATTGTCTCGTTTCCGCCCGAGGCATGTCGCTCTCCCGATGCCGATCGCATTGAAGCGAACTCGTCGCGCGACGAAAACAGCAGCGTATGTCGCCGGTCGTGTTGTCCCCGCCATTCTTGTCGCCGCGCCCTCTCGTCGCATCGACCGTCCCCTTCTATCCCGGAGGGCGAGGTTGCCTATATCGGCGTCTTTGAACAAGATAAGAACCGATGCTCACCACACTCGAGAAGCTGGCGATTCTCGCCGATGCCGCGAAATACGACGCCTCTTGCGCCTCGAGCGGCACGGATAAGAAGTCGTCGCTGAAGACCAAGGGAATCGGCTCGACCGAGGGCATGGGCATCTGCCACGCCTATGCGCCGGACGGGCGCTGCATCTCGCTCCTGAAGATCCTGCTGACGAACTACTGCCGGTTCGATTGCCACTATTGCGTCAACCGGGTGTCGTCGAATGTGCAGCGGGCGCGCTTCACGGTGGACGAGGTGGTCGACCTCACCATCGGCTTCTACAAGCGCAACTTCATTGAGGGGCTGTTCCTCTCGTCGGGCATCATCCAGTCGCCGGACTACACGATGGAGCAGGTGGTGGCGGTGGCGCGCAAGCTGCGCACCGAACAAACATTCGGCGGCTACATCCACTTGAAGACGATCCCGGATGCCGATCCGGCGTTGCTCGCCGAAGCCGGCCGTTACGCCGACCGCCTCTCGATCAACGTCGAGCTGCCGCAGGCCGACAGTCTCGCGCGGCTGGCGCCGGAGAAGGATGCCGGGCGCATCCGCAAGGCGATGGGCGGTATGCGTATCCGCATCGAGGATGCCAAGGGCGAGCGCAAGGGGTCGCGGCAAGGCGGCAAGACGCCGCCGCGCTTTGCCCCGGCCGGCCAGTCTACGCAGATGATCATCGGTGCCGATACCGCCGGCGACGATATCATCCTGCGCCAGAGCTCGACGCTCTACTCGAGCTTCAAGCTGAGCCGCGTCTATTACTCGGCGTTCTCGCCGATCCCGGACGCGAGCCGCCTCCTTCCGCTCGTCAAGCCGCCGCTGATGCGCGAGCACCGGCTCTACCAGGCCGATTGGCTGCTGCGGTTCTACGGGTTCGGGGTCGAGGAGATCGTCGGCGCCAGCGAGAGCGGCATGCTCGACCTTGCCGTCGATCCGAAGACGGCTTGGGCGCTCAAGCACCGCGAGCACTTCCCCGTCGACGTCAACAGGGCCACGCGCGAGACGCTGCTGCGGGTGCCGGGCCTCGGGGTCAAGACGATCGCCAAGATCCTGTCGTCGCGCCGCTACCACGCGCTGCGGCTGGAGGATCTCGCCCGCCTCTGCCACTCGGTCAAGACGACGATGCCGTGGATCGCCTGCGCCGACTGGCATCCGGGCGGCTTGACGGACAAGGCGGATTTGAGGGCGCGGATCGCGCCGCCGAAGCAGATGGAGCTGTTCGCTTAAGTGGTCGTTCCCCGCGTAGGACCCGGGACCATCAGCGGCCGCCGACTTCTTTCAGCCGATGCCAAAAAATTCTGACCTGCTCCATCGGCATCGCCCACCAGCCGAGCACGACGACGTAGACGCAGAGGTCGGCGAGAAGCGAGACCATCGGGTCGGTGGCGGTGGGATACATCTGGCGCAGGCTCATGCCGTCCCACCAGAGCTGCTTGGCGAGCACGCAAAGGAAGATCATCACCGCGAGCGCGCCGACCTTGTTGGCGATGGCGACGCAGAGATCCATGAAGCGGCCGAGCCGCGTGACCACCGGCTCGATCATGCGCCACGCTGCCGCCGGGCGCAGCAGGGGCTCGCGCGCCGCCCGTCGCGCGCTCGCGGCTTGCGGGAAGCGGGTCCGCAGGCGCGAAACATACACCGCGATCTCGTCGACCGGGATGTCCCAGCCCTGCGCCATGATGAGGAACAGCGCGACCCACATCGTCTGGCGCAGGTCCGGGTCGGCGGCGCCCGGAAAAATCTCCTGCAGGCTCTGGCCCAGCGCCAATTCGCGGAAGTAGATCCAGCCGAGCGTGAGCAGCGCGCAGAAGCCGCCGACCTTACGGGCGAGCGCCACGACGAAATCGAGCAGGTCGAGCTTGAAGCGCGCCGCCGCGGCGACCGCTCGGCCGGCCTTGCGGCTGCCAGGCGCCTGCTGCGCGGATGGATGCTCGGCGCGTCGCACCTGGCGCGGCGTATTGCGGGCCAAGGCTCCGACTATCGAGAAGGCTCTCGTGATCGCCATGACACTCCACCGCGGCGAGGGGCTCTTTACTCCGCCGCTGGGAGAACAGCACATGGCGTGGGATGAAAATGAGGCCGTCATGAAGCGCGTCACCCTCGCCTCGCAGACCGATTTCGAAGGCTGGCGCAAGGCGGCGCGGTCGGCGGTGCTCGCCGAGGTTGCCTCCGATCAGATCGTGTGGACCGTGGAGGGCGGCGAAGGCGACCTGCTCGGCACCGACGAGATCGCGGCCGTCGGCGTGGCCGCCGTCGACGAGCCGAGGTTCAACGTGCCGAAAGCCTTCGTGGCGCTGGCGAAGGATCTCGTCGCCCATTCCGACCCCGAGCGCTTCGCGCTGCTCTACCGCATCCTGTGGCGGCTGCGGACGACGCCGCACCTGCTCGCCGACGCCAGCGACCCCGACGTCCACATGACGCATGTCATGGCGAAGGCGATCCACCGCGACATCCACAAGATGCACGCCTTCGTGCGCTTCAAGGAGGTCGAGGCGCCGGACGGCGGCGCGGCCTACATCGCCTGGTTCGAGCCGGACCATTACATCGTCGAGGCCGTGGGCGACTTCTTCGTGCGCCGTTTCACCGGCATGCGCTGGTCGATCCTGACCCCGCACCGCTCGGCGCTCTGGGATCTGGAGACGCTGACCTATGGCCCGGGCGCCGACAAGAGCCTGGTGCCCGACGACGACCGGCTCGAGGCGCACTGGCGGACCTACTATGCCTCGATCTTCAACCCGGCGCGGCTGAAGATCGCCGCGATGCGAAAGGAGATGCCGAAGAAGTACTGGAAGAACCTGCCGGAGGCGGTGATGATCGGCGGTCTCGTCCGCGACGCCGCGACGCGCGAGCAGCGGATGATCGCGGCGGAACCGAGCGAGCCGTCGCGCCTTGCCCAAGCCTTAACGAGGCAAGCCTTAACGAGGCAAGCCTTGACAAGAGAGGGCCACGCCCGGCGCGGCGGGGAGGCCCGCGACGAGGAGGGGGAGACCATGCCGGCGGATCTGCTCATTGCCGAGATGGGCGACCCCGCAGTGCCGCGGACGCTGGCCGAGGCCCGCGAAGCGGCTGCCAATTGCACGCGCTGCGACCTGCACAAGCCTGCCACGCAGGTGGTTTTCGGCGAGGGACCGGAGACGGCCGAGATCATCTTCGTCGGGGAGCAGCCAGGCGATAAGGAAGACCTCGCCGGTCACCCTTTCGTGGGGCCGGCCGGCGCCGTGCTGAACAAGGCCCTGAAGGATGCCGGGATCCTCCGGAACAAGGCCTATGTCACTAACGCGGTGAAGCACTTCAAATACGAACCGCGCGGCAAGTTCCGGCTGCACAAGACACCGGAGACCAAGGAGATCGCCGCCTGCCGGTACTGGCTCGATCTCGAGAAAAGCTTCCTCGAGCCCAAGATCATCGTGGCGCTCGGCGCCTCCGCCGGCAAGGCGCTGCTCGGGCGCACCGTGCGCATCGGTGCCGAGCGCGGCCGTCCTATCCCGCAGGGCAACGACGCGCCTGTCTTCGTCACCGTCCACCCGTCCTACCTTCTGCGGCTGCCCGACGAGGAGGCGAAGGCGAAGGAGTACACCCGCTTCGTCGAAGACTTAAAGGCGGTGCGCGCGGCGGCAGGGCTCTAGACGTGAACTCACGCGGAGCCCTGTGGTTGGCTTCGTGTCGCTTGGCGACGCCGGCTTCAAGACGACAAGGAATCCCTCCATGACCAGCTCAGGAAGCGTCTCCACCGAACAGCACTTCCACAAGGACAAGCCATTGCCGCTGCCGGACGGCGATTTCTACGACATACTCGGGACGCTGAGCGAGACGGAGCAGGCGACGGTGCGAGCCGTGCGCACCTTCTGCGCGGCCCATGTCCAGCCGGTGATCGAGGAGCACTGGTCGAAAGCGACCTTCCCGTTCGAGATCATCGAGCCGATGAAGGCGCTCGGCATCATGGGGATCGGCTGCGAGGGATACGATTGCCCCGGTGGCAGCACCATGCTGAGCGGCGTCATCAACATGGAGCTCGCGCGCACGGATTCCTCGATCTCGACCTTCTGGGGGGTGCACAGCGGGCTGGCGATGGGCTCGATCTACCTGTGCGGCTCGGAGGAGCAGAAACGTCGTTGGCTGCCGCCGATGGCGCGCCTGGAGCTCATCGGCGCGTTCGGCCTCAGCGAGCCGGAGGTGGGCTCCGGCGTCTCCAAGGGCATGATGACGACCGCGCGCCGCGACGGCGACAGCTGGGTGCTCGACGGCCAGAAGAAGTGGATCGGCAACGCCACCTTCTCCGATCTGACGATCATCTGGGCTCGCGACGAGGCCGACAACAAGGTCAAGGGCTTCATCGTCGAGAGGGAGACGCCCGGCTTCAAGGCCGAGAAGATCGAGCGCAAGATGGCGCTGCGCGTCACCCAGAACGCGCTGATCACGCTGACCGGTTGCCGGGTGAAGGAAGACAACAGGCTTCAGGAGAGCGACGGCTTCGGCGACACCGCCGACGTGTTGCGCATTACCCGCGCCGGTGTGGCGTGGGAATCCGTCGGCTGTCAGATGGGCGCCTACGAGCACGCGCTCGCCTACGCGCAGACGCGCCTCCAGTTCGGCAAGCCGATCGGCGGCTTTCAGCTGGTACAGGACCTGCTCGTGCGGATGCTGGCCAACATCACCGCCTCGCTGTCCATGGTCTACCGGCTCTCGCAGCTGCAGGACGCCGGCAGGCTCAAGGACGAGCAGGCCTCGCTCGCCAAGATGTTCTGCACGATGAAGATGCGCGAGACGGTCGGCTACGCCCGCGAACTGCTCGGCGGCAACGGCATCCTGCTCGATTACCAGGTTGCGCGCTATGTCGCCGATGCCGAGGCGCTCTATTCCTACGAGGGCACCCGGGAGGTGAACACGCTCATCGTGGGGCGCGCGATCACCGGCTTCTCGGCCTTCGTCTAGCGCGATACCCGCAGCGTGCCGGCGCCCTTCTGGCAGAGCTTGCCGCCGATCTCCGGCTGGGGGAGTGCCGCGGTCGCGGATGTCGCGGCGGTGCCGAACTCGGCGTTATGCATGCCGTAGTACATGCCGAAGAACGCCAGCAGGGTCGCCAGGTAAAGACCGGAGATGGCGGCGGCGTTAGCGACCCGACCGCGCTCCAGGATGCCCAGCATGCGCTGCAGCGGCGAGGCGCCGTGAATGCAGACGACGAGAAGAATGCCGACGATCGGGATGTGCCCGACGGCATCGAGATGGCCGAAAGTCGGGATCGCGGCCAGGAAGATCAGCGCGTAGCCGGCGGCGCCAAACCGCACCAAGCCCTGCCCCGTCATCATGAAATAGGCCAGCGTGAACTCGACGAAGCCCGCGACGACGATGGCGAAGCCGGGCGGGAAGCCGAACGAGAGTTCGGCGTGGCGGGCGATGATCTCGGCGGTCCACTGCGGGTAGACGAACTTCTCGACGGCGGTCCACATCAGCCCGAAGGCGAGGCCACCCGACAGCACCGGCACCCGGAAGCTGAGCGCCCGCGGGGTGCCGATGGTCGTCAGCGCGAGATATGCGGCGATGCCCGGGAAGAAGACGTAATCGGTCATGTGGAAGGGGCCGAACATCCTGATGCCGTCGATGTAGAGGATGCAAAGAGCGGCCGCCGAAAAAATGCAGGTCGAGCGCCAGATCACGAAGAAAGCGATGACGAACTGCAGCAGCGCGAGCCAGTGCATGTGGACCGCGAGTTCCGGGGTGAGCAGGACGCGGCCGGTCTCCCAGGTCGCGACGGCGCCCCTGTCCCACAGCAGCAGGAAATAGGCGCCGACGGCGATGCGCACGAGCGCCTCTTCCTTGGCGACGTGGCGGCTGCCCATCGAGACGAGCCATGGCCAGCGGCGCGCGAAGACGCCATCGAGGAGGAAGCCGGCGAAGACGAGGACCGTGAAGGTCGCGCAGACGGCCAGAAAAAGCGGCGTCAAGACGGTCCCCGGCCCCTCCGGGCTGAGGGCGACGTTTGCATTCTCGACGAACCACTTGACGTGGGCCGATGCGGCCGACGGCGCGAGCAACAAAACCGGAAGCAACAGTGTTGGAAGCAACAGTGTCGAAAACAAACAGACGTAGCTGCGCCTCGGCAGAAAAGTTAAGAACATGCAGCGCGGTCCTCTAGTAAATTTACGCGATAAGATCAATACAGTACGATCGCTACACGGCGCGCAACTCTCATATATTGGATCGATGACCGTCCGATGACAGGAAACCAAGGTCAAGCCAGCGACCCTCGTCATCACCTACGGTGAGCCGGCCGAATCTGTTTCAACCACGGTCGAGTTTTTGCTGAAGGCAAGCTTTTCGCTGCAAGCGTACGGCCGCCGAGCGCGTCGCCGACGCTCGAGGTGACGCGGCGCGCCCCGCACCCCCGACGCGGTCGCCGCCGAGGGTCTATTCAGCCGCTTCCAGATCTTCGATCGGCGGGCAGCTGCAGAACAGATTGCGATCGCCATAGGAATTGTCGACACGGTTGATCGGCGGCCAGTATTTGTCGATGCCGAGCGTGCCGGCCGGGAAGCAGGCGGCCTCGCGGGTGTAGGGTCGCTCCCAGGCGCCGATCAGATCCTGCACCGTGTGAGGTGCGTTCTTGAGCGGATTGTTGGTCTTGTCGGCGCGGCCGTCCTCTATCGCGCGAATCTCTTCGCGGATCGCCAGCATGGCGTCGCAGAACCGGTCGATCTCCGCCTTCGTCTCCGATTCGGTCGGTTCGATCATCAACGTGCCGGTCACCGGCCAGCTCATCGTTGGCGGATGGAAGCCGCAGTCGATCAGCCGCTTGGCGATGTCGTCGACGCTGATCCCGGCGCTTTTGACGAACGGGCGCGTATCGATGATGCATTCGTGGGCGACGCGGCCATGCGCGCCGGCGTAAAGCACCGGATAGGCGTGCTCCAGCCGTCTGGCGATATAGTTGGCGTTGAGGATCGCGACGCGGGTCGCCTGGGTGAGCCCGCGGCCGCCCATCAGCAGGCAATAGCTCCAGGAGATCGGCAGGATCGACGCCGATCCGTAGGGCGCCGCCGAGACCGTCCCCGGATCGCTACTGCGCAAATCGCCACCGGTCTCGGGGTGGCCGGGCAGGAACGCGATCAGGTGCGACTTGACCCCGATCGGTCCCATGCCGGGCCCACCGCCGCCGTGCGGAATGCAGAACGTCTTGTGCAGATTGAGGTGGCTGACGTCGGCGCCGATCTCGCCCGGCTTGGCGAGGCCGACCAGCGCGTTGAGGTTGGCGCCGTCGAGGTAGACCTGGCCGCCGTGGGCATGCACGATGTCGCAGATCTCGCGCACCCGCGTCTCGAAGACGCCGTGGGTCGAGGGATAGGTGATCATGCAGGCCGCGAGATCGGCGCCATGCGCCTCCGCCTTGGCGCGGAAATCCTCGAGGTCGATGTTGCCGTGCTGGTCGGCCCCGACAACGACCACGCTCATGCCGCACATCTGCGCCGACGCCGGGTTGGTCCCGTGCGCCGAGGACGGGATCAGGCAGACAGTGCGGTGCCCCTCGCCGCGCGACAGGTGATAGGCGCGGATCGCCAGCAGGCCGGCGTACTCGCCCTGCGCGCCGGAATTCGGCTGCATCGAGATCGCATCGTAGCCGGTGATCTCGCAGAGCTTTTTGGAAAGGTCGTCGATCAGCTCGCGGTAACCCGCCGCCTGGTCGGCCGGGACGAACGGGTGCATCTCGGCGAACTCGGGCCAGGAGATCGGCAGCATCTCGGCGGTGGCGTTGAGCTTCATCGTGCAAGAGCCGAGCGGGATCATCGACCGGTCGAGCGCCAGGTCGCGATCGGCGAGGCGGCGCATGTAGCGGGTGATCTCGCTCTCGGCCCGGTTCATGTGGAAGATCGGATGGGTCAGGTAGGCCGAGGTCCGCACGAGGTCGCGCGGCAGCCGGCTGTCGGGATAGGCCTCGTCGTAGCGCAGATGGTCGCCGCCGAAGGCGCGCCAGACCGCCTCGAGGATGTCCGGCCGCGTCCGCTCGTCGACGGTGATGCCGATCCCGTCGGCGCCGACCTTGCGCAGGTTGACCCCGTTGCGGACGGCGTTGGCGAGAATGAGGCCCTGGAAGGCGCCGACCTCGACGGTGATCGTGTCAAAGAAAGTCTCGGGCCGCACCGTGAAGCCGAGCGTCGCCAGGCCGTCGGCGAGCCGGACCGCGTCGCGATGGACGCGCGCGGCGATGGCCTTCAGCCCGCGCGGCCCGTGGAAGACGGCGTACATCGAGGCGACCACGGCGAGCAGCACCTGGGAGGTGCAGATGTTCGACGTCGCCTTCTCGCGGCGGATGTGCTGCTCGCGCGTCTGCAGCGCGAGGCGGTAGGCGCGGTTGCCGCGCGCATCGACCGAGACGCCGACGAGGCGCCCCGGCAAGGCCCGCTTGTGCGCGTCGCGCGTCGCCATGTAGGCCGCATGGGGTCCGCCGTAGCCCATCGGCACGCCGTAGCGTTGCATCGAGCCGACCGCGATGTCGGCGCCCATCTCGCCGGGCGGTTTGAGCAGCGTCAGCGCCAGCGGGTCGGCGGCCACGACGGCGATGGCGCCGGCCGCGTGCAAGGCGGCGATCGGTCCCGAGACATCGTGGCAGGCGCCGCACACGCCGGGGTATTGGAAGATCGCGCCGAACACCGCGCCGGCATCGAGATCGGCGAGGGGATCGCCGACGACGATGCTCCAGCCGAGCGGCGCGGCGCGCGTCTTCAGCACGGCGATGGTCTGCGGAAGGCAGTCCGCGTCGACGAAGAAGGCGTCCTTGTCGGACGCCGCGACCCGGCGCGCCATGCTCATCGCCTCGGCGGCGGCGGTGGCCTCGTCGAGCAGCGACGCGTTGGCGACATCGAGCGCGGTGAGGTCGCAGACCAAGGTCTGGAAGTTGATGAGCGCCTCGAGCCGGCCCTGGCTGATTTCGGGCTGATAGGGCGAATAGGCGGTGTACCAGGCGGGGTTCTCGAAGATGTTGCGCTGGATCACCGGCGGCATCGTGGTGCCGTGATAGCCCTGTCCGATCAGCGAGACGAGCAGCTTGTTCTTGCCGGCGATGTCGCGCATCCGCTCGAGCACCCGGCGCTCGGAGAGCGAGCGCCCGAAATCGATGCGGTCCTTCTGCCGGATATCGGCCGGCAGCGTCTCGTCGATCAGCGCATGCAGGCTCGGCGCTCCGACCACCTCGAGCATCTCGGCGATCTCTTCCTTCGAGGGGCCGATGTGCCTGCGGTTGGCGAAGTCGTAGGGATCGTAGCGGTCATCATTGGTCGACATGCGCCCTCTCGATTCTGGCGTGATCCAACGTGTCAGCTCAGCGTCGCCGTGTAGGTGGCCTCGTCCATCAAGGCGTCGATCGCCGAGACATCGCTCAGCTTCAGCTTGTAGAGCCAGCCGGCGCCGCGCGGCTCGCCGCTGACGATAGCCGGATCGGCGACGACGGCCTCGTTCACGGCGACGACCTCGCCGGCGAGCGGCGCGTAGACGTCGGAGGCGGCCTTGACGGACTCGACGACGGCCGCGGGCTTCCCTTTCTGCAGCTTGGCGCCGACCTTCGGAAGCTCGACGAAGACAAGGTCGCCGAGCTGCTCGGCGGCGTAAGCCGTGATGCCGATCGTCGCGACGTTGCCGTCGAGCCTCAGCCACTCGTGCTCGTCGGTGAATTTCAACATCGAGACCTCCCTTAAAAACGCTTGCAGACTGTCAGCTTCGCTTGAACCCGGCCGGGACGAACGGAAGTTTCGACACAGCGAGGGGAAGACGTTGGCCTCGAACCTCGGCGAAAAGCCGGCTGTCGGGCTCGGCCCAAGCCGTCGGCACAAAGCCCATCGCGACAGGAGCCTCGAGGCTGGGGCCGAACCCGCCCGAGGTGACGAGTCCGATCGGCTTTTCCTCGTCCGCGCCGGCGAAGAGAGGTGCTCCGGCGCGAACCGGCGTCCGTTCCAAAGGCCGTAGGCCCGCGCGGCGCCTTGCAGCGCCATGCTCGATCTCGTCGAGAACACGAGACGCGCCCGGAAAGCCGCCTTCGCGCGCGCCGCCGTGCCGTCGAACCGGCGGGATGGCCCACCTCAACCCGGCCTCGATCGGCGATGTCGCCTCGTCGAGGTCGGCGCCGTAGAGGCACAGTCCGGCCTCGAGCCGGAGGCTGTCGCGTGCGCCGAGTCCGATCGGCAGCACAGTCTCGTCGCTCAGGAGCGCCTCCGCGAGATCCGCCGCGCCGTCCGCGGGAACGGCGATCTCGAACCCATCCTCGCCGGTGTAACCCGACCGCGCCACGACACAGCGCGTCCCCGAGACAACGATCTCGCGCACGTCCATGAAGCGCAGCCCCGCCACTTCGGGCGCGAGTTTGGCGAGGGCCTCCTCCGCGCCGGGCCCTTGCAGCGCAAGAAGCGCATCCGGGTTTGCCGTGATGATGCAGGTGTCGGCGAGATGGGCGCGAAGATGCGCCTCATCCGCCACCCTGCGGCTGGCGTTGACGACGAGGATCAGCCGGTTGCCAAGGCGCGAGACCATCAGGTCGTCGAGGACGCCGCCGCCATCGTTGGTGAGAAAGCCGTAGCGCTGGCGCCCCGGCGGCAGGCCGAGCACGTCGATCGGGACGAGCGCTTCGAGTGCGCGCGCGGCGTCCTCATAGCGGCCTGAGCGCGGGACGATGGCGAGCTGGCCCATATGCGACACGTCGAACAGGCCGGCGGCGGCGCGCGTATGAAGGTGCTCCTTCAGCAAGCCGGGCTTGTAATGCAGCGGCATCTCGTAGCCCGCGAACGGTACCATCTTGGCACCGCGCGCCACATGCAAGGCATGCAGCGGGGTACGCTTGGGTAAAGCGTGGTCGGTCGCGACGCCCATGACGATCGTCCCCGTCAGAACCGCAGTACGTGCATTTCCTCGACGCCGTTCAGCGTGGCGATGTGCCCGAGCAGCTGCTCGGGCAGCGCGTCGTCGATCTCGACCAGCGAGATGGCGCTGCCGCCCACCGAATGGCGGCCCATCGCGTAGGTCGCGATGTTGAAGCCGGCATCGCCGATCGCGCCGGCCAGCCGCCCGACGAAGCCCGGCCGGTCGACGTTCTGGACGTAGAGCATCTGCGCGCCGAACTGCGCATCGATCTTGATGCCGTTGATACCCACGATGCGCGGCTTGCCGTCGTGGAACACGGTGCCCTCGAAGGTGTGCACGACACCGGCCGCCTCGATGCGCAAAGTGATCAGCGATTCGTAGTCGCTGTCGGCCTCGCGCATGACCTCGTCGATGGCGATGCCGCGGGCGCGCGCGATCGCCGGCGCCGAGACCACGTTGATCGCCGGCATCGCCGGACGCAGCACGCCGGCGATGATCGCCGCCGACAGCGCCTTGATCTTGTGGCTCGCGACCTCGCCCTCGAAGGTGATGCGCAGTTTTTCGATCGAGCCGGTGACGAGCTGGCCGCCGAACGCGCCGAGCCGGTCGGCGAGCGCGATGAAAGGCTTCAGCTTGGGCGCCTCCTCCGCCGTCATCGAGGGCGCGTTGACGGCATTCGCGACGGCGCCACGAAGAAGATAGTCCGACATCTGCTCGGCGACCTGGAGCGCCACGTTCTCCTGCGCCTCGACGGTGGAGGCGCCGAGATGCGGCGTGCACACGACCTTGGGATGAACCAGCAATGGACTTATCAGCTCGGTCTCGTCGGCAAGCACGTCGAGCGCCGCCCCGGCGATGTGGCCGCCGTCGAGCAAGTCCTTCAGCGCCGTCTCGTCGACGAGGCCGCCGCGCGCGCAATTGACGATGCGCACGCCGGGCTTGGTCCTGGAGAGCATCGCGGCGGAAAGGATGTTGCGGGTCTGTTCTGTCAGCGGCGTGTGCAGCGTGATGATGTCGGCGCGCCCGACGAGGTCGTCGAGCTCGACCTTCTCGATGCCGAGCTCGAGCGCCCGTTCCGCCGAGAGGAACGGATCGAAGGCGATCACCCGCATCCGCAGGCCGATGGCGCGGTCGGCCACGACCGAACCCACCGCGCCGCAGCCGATCACGCCGAGGCATTTGCCGGTGAGCTCGACGCCAAGGAAGCGGCTCTTGTCCCAGCTGCCCTGACGCGTCGAGACGGTCGCGGCCGGGATGTGCCGGACGAGCGCGAACATCATCGCGATGGCGTGCTCGGCGGTTGTGATCGAGTTGCCGAACGGCGTGTTCATGACGACGACGCCGTGGGCAGTCGCCGCCTGCAAATCGATATTGTCGATGCCGCTGCCGGCGCGACCGACGACCTTCAGGCGGCGTGCGGCGTCGAGCAGCTTGGCCGTCACCTTGGTGGTCGAACGCACCGCGAGGCCGTCGTAGTCACCGATGATGGCGGCAAGCTTGACCTTGTCCTTGCCGAGTTCAGGGCGGAAGTCGATGGCGATGCCGCGCTCCTCGAACAGGGCGATCGCGGCGGGGGACAGGGCATCGGAAATGAGAACGCGGGGGCGGGTCATGCGGACCTCGAGAAGCTGAAAGGGATGGGTCCAGGGGCTCGCCTGCGGCGTCCCGGGATGACGTTTTTCCGCGCGCGGGTGTCAGGCGGCGGCGGAAAGCGTCGCGTTGGACTGGCCATGGGCCCAGTCGAGCCAGCGGGTGAGCACGGCGACATCGGCCGCCTCGACAGTGGGGCCGCACCACACCCGCAGCCCGGGCGGCGCGTCGCGATAGGCGCCAATGTCGTGGGCGACGCCCTCCGCCTCGAGCAGCTTGACGAGGCCTTTCACGAAACCCGCGCCGCCGTCGCCGCCCGCCAAGGCAGGGTCGGTGATCTTTAGCGTGGCGCTGGTGTTCGAACGTGTCGCAGGGTCCGCGGCGAGGAAGTCGATCCAGGGCGTCGTCGCCACCCAGCCGGCCAGCACGGCGAGGTTGGCGTCGGCCCGCGCGATCAGCGCCGCCAGGCCGCCGGTCCGCTCCGCCCAGCGCAGCGCGTCGATGCAGTCCTCGACGCAGAGCAGCGACGGCGTGTTGATGGTGGAGCCGTCGAACAGCGCCTCGTTGAGCTTGCCCCCGGAGGTTAGCCGGAACAGTTTCGGCAGCGGCCACGACGGCTTGTAGCTTTCGAGCCGCTCCACGGCTCGCGGACCCAGCACGAGCATGCCGTGCGCGGCCTCGCCGCCGAGGCACTTCTGCCAGGAGAAGGTGGCGACATCGAGCTTGCGCCATTCGATCGGCTGCGCGAACACCGCCGACGTGGCGTCGCAGATGGTGAGCCCGGCGCGGTCGTCGGGGATGAAGGCGCCGGACGGCACCTTCACGCCGGCCGCGGTGCCGTTCCAGGTGAAGACCACGTCGTTGGCGAAGTCGACGGCGGCGAGGTCCGGCAACGCGCCGTAGGCCGCGAGATGGGTCTTGGCGTCGGCGAGCTTGAGCTGCTTGACGACGTCGGTGACCCATTCCTTGCCGAAGGCTTCCCAGGCCAGCACCTCGACGCCGCGCGCGCCGAGCAGGCTCCACAGCGCCATCTCGACCGCGCCGGTGTCGGAGCCCGGCACGATCGCGATGCGGTAGTCGTCGGGGATTTGCAGGATGGCGCGGGTGAGGTCGACCACCTCGCGGAGTTTGGCGAGGCCGGCCGGGGCCCGGTGCGAGCGGCCGAGCGCCGCGTCTTCGAGGGCCTGCAAGGCCCAGCCTGGGCGCTTGGGGCACGGGCCGGACGAAAAGCAGGGATTACCCGGCTTTGTGTCGGGTCGCATGTCGGGTCGCATGTCGGGTCGCATGTCGGTCATCGATCCATCCTCTCAGATGGTGTGCCTCTCGTTGGGGAGAGGTGGCCCGCCTCGACCAATGACAGAAAAGAGCGGCCCGTCAACTCCGTTGAAGGTCGGTGACCGTTCAGGTCGAATGCTGTGTCTTGGACAGCGCAGTCGTCTATAAACATGATACGACGTGTACAGGGCAAACGCCATCGCGATACCCTGAAACAAACCTATGGCGGGAATGTACTATTAACACGACAAAGGCGCCTCCTTCGGTGTTGGGCCTTCTTGAGTAGAGCCGCGCAACCGTCGTGAATGCCGTAAGCGAAAACGATGACACCGTGCTGGCAAGAAAACACGATCGCAGCGGAGATCCCGCACGCGTGTTCCGGCGGCCTCTTGCCTCGTCCCCTTGATCTCGCGCGCCGTCGCGCCCCCTATCGAAAACAGCGAACGGCCGGAGACGACGCATGACCTCTTGGATCGACCGGCAGTGCCGGCACGCGGCCGCCGCGATGCTGCGCAGCGTGTCGCCGGTCGGAATGCTCAAGGCGCGGCCGGGCTTCGGCCAAGTCGTGCGGCCGCGGCCCGGCGCCATCGTCGCCTCGCCGGTGCCGGGCGACTGGAACCCCGAGCCGGACTATTTCTTCCACTGGTTCCGCGATGCCGCCATCGTCGTCGACGCCCTGCGGCTCATCCACGAGGACGGCACGCTGGGGTCGGACGCGTTCGCGCATTTCGCCGATTTCGTGCGCTTCACCCTTTCGCTGCGCGCGCTCGACGGACGCATTCTCGTCGCGGCGCCGGAGTGGCGCGGCGCGGTCGCGCCGGCGTTCGATGGCTACGTCCGCCCCGACGACGAACTCGCCGGCGTGCACGGCGACGCCGTTTTCGCGGAGACCCGCGTCAACCCCGACGGCACGCTCGACGTCTCCAGATGGGGCCGCCCGCAGCACGACGGACCGGCCCTGACGGCGCTCGCCGTTCTGCGTTGGGCGCGTGGCGGCGCGACCTTCGATGCCGCGCTCGAGGCCGACGTGACGACGCTGCTCGACACCGTTCTCGCCTTCACGCTCGACCGTTGGCGGGAGCCCTGCCTCGACATCTGGGAGGAGGAGTTCGGCCGGCACTATTATACGCTGCGCGTCCAGGCCGCCGCGCTCGCGGAAGGCGCCGCGTGGCGCGACGAACGCGGCGAGGCGGCCGAAGCAGAGCGCTACCGGGAGGCCGCCGGACACATCCTGCGCCAGCTCGATGGTTTCTGGCGCGAGGACGCGGGGATCTACGAGTCCCGGCGTCTTGCCGCCGGCGGCCCTTCGGCCAGGAACTGCGACAAGGCTTGCGACATCGCCGTGATCCTGGCCGCCGTTCACGCCGGCGACTTGTCCGGCGCGCACTCGGTCGCCGACGAGAAGACGCACCGGACGCTGGAACGGCTCGAGCGAATGTTCGCCGCCGACTTCGCCATCAACCGCGCCCGCGCGCCGGGCCTCGCGCCGGCGATGGGACGCTATCACGGCGACGTCTACCAATCGGGCGGCGCCTGGTACCTCGCCACACTCGGCTGCGCCGAACTCTGCTACTCCGCCGCCGTCGCCGCCGAGCCCGGCCGCGCCTCTGCGCTGCTGGCGCACGGCGACGCGTTCCTCGCGACGGTGCAGGCGTTCACGCCGCCGTCCGGCGACCTCGCCGAGCAGATCGACCCGACGAGCGGCGAGCAGCGCTCCACCAAGCACCTCGCGTGGAGCTACGCGGCCTTCATCTCGTGCATCGCCAGCCGCCGTCTGCTGATCGACGATCGCGAGCAAACGTGACGGCGGCTTGCACGCCGACGCCTTGCCCGAGGCATCTGCCGGTTGACGACGATCCGCTTTTGCCAGCCTTATGCGCCGCCAACCTTATGCGCCGCAAGGCCACTCTCCCGGGCGAAGAATGACCCACGACGCCAAGCGCTCGACGCGTGACGAGGCTCCAGGCGCCGAGACGCCGCCCTCTCTCGATCCCGCGATCCGCACCATCGCGATGCCGGGCGACACCAACCCGGTTGGCGACATCTTCGGCGGCTGGCTGATGGCGCAGATGGACCTCGCCGCAGGTAACGTCGCAGCCCGCTATTCACGCGGGCGCTGCGCCACCATTGCGATCGACAAGATCGCCTTCCTACAGCCGGTGAAGGTCGGCGACGAAGTCACAGTCTACGCCGAGCTGGTATCGACCGGGCGCACTTCGATGCGCTTTCAGGTCTCGGCCTGGCGCCGCCGTCGCGACGCGGAAAGCGTGCATAAGGTGACAGGCGCAATCTTCACCTTCGTCGCGCTCGACCTCGACGGCCGGCCCCGCGAGGTCCGGCCGCTAGCGCGCGGCTAGGCGGCCGGAGCGTTCTCCGCTCGGCCGCTTACGCCACCTTCTGCTGCGGGGCGCTGGAGAGGTCGGCCGACCAGAAGCGCTTGGCGATGGCCTCGACGACGTACTCCGCGTCCTGCGCGAGACCGGAGAAGCGGCCCGAACCCCAGGTCCACAGCCAGCCGAAACCGAGGAAATAGAGGCCCGGCACCGTCGTCACGCCGCGATGGTGGGCCGGATAGCCGGCGCCGTTGAACACCGGAATGTCGATCATTGAGAAATCGGCGCGGAAGCCGGTCGACCAGATGACGGCGTTGATGTTGGACTCCCTCAGGCTGAGCGCACGCGGCTCCTCCGTCACCGTCCACGGCGGCGTGTAGGGATCCGCTTCTGGCGCATCGATGCCGGCCTTGGTGATATGGTCGTCGATCATCTCGCGGATGCGCAGGTAGACCTTGTCGGCGGCATCGAGGTTGGCGGCGAGATCGGGGCGGAACGTCACGAGATCGCCGTCGACCTTGTCGAGCATGCCGTAGAGCTTCATGCCCTCCGCCGCGAACTGGCGCAGATCGATCTCATGGCCGCCATCGCGGCCGGTGAAATAGTGGTTCGCCTTCTTACGCACCTCCACACCGAGCGGGTGCGTGTCGACCGTCGTCTCGTAATAGCCCATCTCGTCGAGCCAACGGATGGCGTCCTTGCCGCGATACTTGCGCGGCGAGCGTGGCGCGTCGCCCACCGCGACATGCACCTTGCGACCGACGAGATGCAGGTCTTCAGCGATCTGGCAGCCGGACTGGCCGGTCCCGACGACGAGAACCTCGCCCTCCGGGACCTGGTCGGGGTTCTTGTAGCTCTGCGAATGCAGCTGGAAAAGATCGAGCGGGAAGCGTTCGCCCACGCGCGGGATCGCCGGCACGTGGTAGCCGGAGATCGCCATCACGACATGGTCCGACGTCCACTCGCCCATCGTCGAGGACACTCGGAAGAGGCCATCGGCGCCACGCTGCACCTTGGTGACCGTCACGCCCTCATGGATCGGCGGATCGACCATTTTCGCGAAGGCCTCGACATAAGCGACGATCTCCTCCTTGAGCATGAAGCCGTCGGGATCGTTCCCCGTGTAGGCGAAGTCCGGCAAGGCGCACTGCCAGTTCGGCGTCACGAGGCAGAACGAGTCCCAACGATCGTTGCGCCAGGCGTGACCGATGCGGTGGCGCTCGAGCACGACGTGGGCGATACCCTTCTTCTTCAGGTAATGGCTCGTCGACAACCCCGCCTGGCCGCCGCCCACAACGACGACGGGAATGTGCCCCATGCTCGGAGCCTCGGCGTTGACCTTGTGGGTCCCGTCGACATTGACGCCGACAATTTCGTCCACCATGGCCTCAGGCCTTTCTTGTCACGACGTGAACGCTTCGATCCGGACGACATCCAAGTCAGCGGGCTGGCGCTTGGCCTTGGCCTCGATCGCGGCGAGCTGCGCCATCGCGAGCGAGCAGCCGCTACCGCCGTAAATCATGCGCACGCGATCGCTGGCGGCGTGCAGCCCCCGTCGGCTCAACTCGAGGAACTCGGCCAGCGTGTAGGCGCGGCCGATCTCGAAATAGTCCTTGATGATCGTCGAGGGCGAGTAGCAGGTCTCGACGGCCCCGTCGGGCCAGCGCAACTGGAAGTGGACGGCCGGCATCAGGCTCTCCCGGAGACGGCCGCGGCGCGGCTGCCGGGCGCGCAGCCGATGAAAGGACGCTCGAAGTCCCACACGCCGACTTCCTCGTCGTCGCGCCAGAGCCGCACGCGGCCGGATGAATCGACCGTGCCGACGGCGGCGCAGGCGATGTCGCGGGCCGCGAAGCGCGAGAGCACTTTTCGCACGTTCTCGGTCCTCGCGGTCAGCACGAAACCGAAGCTCGGGAACGCCAGCAGGAAGCGATCGAGCGGCACGCCGGCGGGACACGGAATGGCGTCGACATCGATGCGCGCGCCGCGGCCGGACGCCTCGAGCAGCATCATCGCCGAACCGACGAGGCCGGCCATGCTGATGTCCTTTCCGGCGGTGACGAGCCTCGCCTCCGCGAGTTCCGGCAGGATCTCAAGGTCGCCGCGCAGCCGCGCGGCCGGCGCGCCGGTCGAGGCATCGAAATTGAGCGACGGTTCGCGAAGGACGCCGCGCAGATCGACGGCTGCCATCAGCACGTCGCCGTCGCCGGCATCGAAGCTGGTAATCAGCGCCTTGGCGCGCCCAAGGACCGCTACCGCAAGCTGACCGCGGTCTGTCCGGGTGTTGGTGTGGCCCCCGACCACCGGCACGCCGTAAATGGAGGATGCCTCGCGCAGGCCCGCGAGGATCGGCTCGGCACCCTCCTCGCTCGAGGCCCAGAGCGCGTCGACGACAGCGATCGCCCGGCCGCCCATCGCCGCGATGTCGGACAGGTTGACCATCACGCCGCAATAGCCGGCAAACCGCGGATCTGCTTCGACGAAGTCGTTGACGAAGCCTTCGATCGCCAGCAGCAGGTATCCGTCGCCATCGGGAATGGCGGCGCAGTCGTCGCCGGCGCGGATCGACGAACCGGTTCGACCGGCGAGGCCGAGTCGCTCGACGACGCTGGCGATATCCGTCTTGTGCGCCATGCCGCGGCCGGCCATGACCTTGGCCGCGATCTCATTGAGCGTCGCGCCCGTCATGCCGCGGCCTTCTTGGCAAGCGCGTAGAAGCCCTCCGGCGGATTTGCGAGCGGCGGATAGGCGTCGAGGTTGGCCTGCATCAGCACATGAGGGACGCCGTGCAATTCGCTCTCCGACACGCGGCGCCAGTCGAGGCGGCGGAACAGCAGCTCGTTCCGCGCCTGGATATTGCCGTAGAAGCGCGTGCAACCGATCGCGTTCGCGCTCGACACCGCGAGGCGGATCAAGGCCGCGCCGAGCGCCCCGACGCGACGGTAACGCCGGTCGACGGCGAGGCGCGACCCGTACCAGATGCCGGGCTCGTTTTCGTGGATGCGCACGGTCCCGACCACCTCGTCGGCCATGACCGCCATCGTCGACAGCGCCACCAGGTGGATCGCGGTGTCATCGATCTCGTCGCGGTCGTTGCTCTCGAAGATCCCCTGCTCTTCGCAGAAGACGCTGCGGCGCAACGCTCTCGCGCCGTCCTTCTCCCAGCGATCGGTCACGTATTTCAGCCGGAAATGACAGGCGGCGAAAGGGCCGAAGGCGTCGGCGATCAAGGGCGGACCCCCTCGAGCACGAGGTCCGCGGCGGCCGGCGCGATCCAAGGCGACATCGCCGCTGCCGCTTCGGTTTCGGCGCGGACGATGTCCTCAGGCTTCTCGCCGGCTTTCTCGTAGGACGACAGCGCCGAACAGGCGCCGCACTTGGCGCAGCCGGCCTTGGATGCGCCGCTGCTGATGCCCGCCGCCTTCAGCATGCCGGCAAGCGGCGAGAGGATCTCATGCATGAATGCCGGCGAAGGCGCGGGATGATCCTCGAGCGGCGTGCCGGAGATCGGCACGAACGGCACCACGAAGGGATAAACCCCGCGCGCGACGAGTTGCTCGCACATCGCAAGGATCGACTCGCCCGTGTCGCCGAGGCCAGCGAGGATGTAGGTCGAGACCTGGCCGCGGCCGAACAGCGGGACCGCCGCCTCGAAGGCCTTCATGTAGCGCTCGAGGGGTACGCTAGCCTTGCCGGGCATGATCCGCTCGCGGATCGCCGGCGTCACCGCCTCGATATGCATACCGAGCGTGTCGACGCCCGATGCCTTGAGGCGCGCGAACCAGCGATCGCTGTCCGGCGGTTCGCACTGCGCCTGGATCGGCAGGTCGACCGAGGCCTTGACGGCGAAGGCGCTCTCGCACAGCACGGCGGCGCCGCGGTCGGTCGCGTTCGGCGTGCCGGTCGTCATCACCATGTGTTTGACGCCGTCGAGCAACACGGCGGCGCGCGCCACCTCGGCGAGCTGCTCGGGCGTCTTGTGGGCGACGGTTCGGCCGGCGGCCAGCGACTGGCCGATCGCGCAGAATTGGCAGGTCTTGGTCCGGCTCTGGTAGCGGATGCAAGTCTGCAGGACGGTGGTCGCGAGCACGTCCTTCGAATGCAGCACCGCGATCTTCGAGTACGGTATGCCGTCGAACGTCTGCAGCGCGTAGAACCGCGGCTGCAGCGGGAACGAGGCACGACCAACGGCTATGCCATCACGCTCGATGACGCTGATGCCGCCGGCATCGGGCCGACGCGACGTATAGGGCGACTCGTAGGCCAATGCGGTATGGACCGGAACCATCACGGTCCGGCCCCCGATCGTCATCGCCTTGTGGTCCGAGGGGCCGGCGCCGCCGCGGCGGCTCTGCACGCCGACCTTCGTATCGGCGAGCCGCAGCCCGTAGGACTGCAGTTCGTTGATCAGTTGCTCCGTGGAAAGCTCGCTCATGCGGCTTCGTCCTTCCGCGGGAGACAGGGAGCCGGCTGCGGCGTCAAGGGCATCGGCATCGCGGGGATCGGCATCGCGGGCATCGGCACGCCGCCGCGCTCGCCATGATGCTGCACCATCGTCGCCGCCGGCCGGGCGTCGACGTGCAGCTGCAGCAGTTCGGGCCGCGCGTAGTGGCCGACAGAATCCATCATGCGCTTGCGCTTGGTAATGAGCGCCATGTCGCAATCGGCGATGAGCAGCCCTTCGCCCTCGGTCATCGGCGGCGCGAGATGCTTGCCCTCGGGCGAAACGATCGCCGTGCAATTGCCGCCACGAAGGCCCTTCTGCAGCTTCTCGTTGGGCTGGATCGTGGTGATCTGCTCGTCGGTCAGCCAACCGGTCGCGTTGACGACGAAGCAGCCGGACTCGAGCGCATGGTGGCGGATCGTCACCTCCATCTGGTCGGCGAAAATTTGCCCGACCAACGAACCGGGGAACTGCGCGGCATGGATCTCCTCGCCCTGCGCCATCAAGGCGTAGCGGGCGAGCGGGTTGTAGTGCTCCCAGCAGGCGAGCGCGCCGACGCGGCCGACGGCGGTGTCGACGACCTTGAGGCCAGCACCATCACCCATGCCCCAGATCATCCGCTCGTGGTACGTCGGTGTGATCTTACGCCGTTTGAGGACCATCGATCCATCGGCATCGAAGACGAGCTGGGCGTTGTAGAGCGTGCCGCCGTCGCGCTCGCTGACCCCCATGACGAGCACCATCGCGTGCTTCTTGGCCGCGGCGCCGAGCGCCTGCGTGACGGGGCCGGGGACGACCACCGATTCTTCGTAGAGCTTGAGGTGCGCGGCGCCGATCGTCACCGGCGGCTCGACGAACGAAAAGTACGGGTAATAGGGCAGGAAGGTCTCAGGAAAGACCATGAAGCGCACGCCCCTGCCGGCGGCCTCGTCGATCGCGTTCAACACCTTCTCGAGCGTGCCGCCCGGCTGGTCGAGAACCGGCGATACCTGCGCAGCGGCGACGCGGAGGGTTCGCTTTTCCATAGTCGAGACTCCATTTCCGAGGCGTCCGGCAAGAGGCCGGACGCCCGGCTCGGATGCTAGAGCGTCCAGGTGTTGAGCATGAAGGCGTTGGCGCGACGGTGCAGGAGGATGAGGTCCAGCACGTCGAGCGGGCTGATCGGCGTGATGCCGGGGATCAGCGAAGGCTCGCCGTGACCGTACAGCGCCTGGAGCGCGAAACGGCACGCGTAGACCTTGCCGCCTTCCGACATGATTTTCTCGACCTGCTTGTTCATCGCGAGGTGACCCGGGAAGGCCTCGTCACCGAGGGTCGGGAAACCGCGCTGGAGGCCCAGCGTCACGCCCGGGCCGTAGAGCAGCACGCTGGTGTCGAAGCCCTTGCGGAGAATGCGCGTCGCCTGCAGCAGGTTGACGAGGCCGATCGATCCTTCGAACGCGACGGTGTGGAAGGTGATGAGCGCCTTCTCGCCGGGCTGAGCCTTTACGTCCTCGAACTTCTTGTCTTCGTAATCGACGAAATAGTCACCCTTCTTGTGAGCCGGTGCTGATACGGCGGGCATCGCGTTCTCCTCGTGAATGAGCCCCGACGCTCGCGGGGGTGCTCCGGATTTCGCAATGCGCGTGCCAGCCCCTCAAATCCTTGATCCCGCGACATGAGCGGTCGTTATCCATACAATGATACGGTCAATAGGCTTGCGCCTCCGGGGAGGCGCTTTGCCGCCGGCTTGGGCAGTCTGCATGTTAAACACGCGAATCTGGAGCGGCTTAGGCAGCGGAGTCGCCTGTCACCGAAGCCCGCTGATCGCAGGTCATCCATTCAATGTGGAGCGGATCTTGCATAGGTGATCGACGCGTGGACGACATGCTGGACTGGACACCCGACCTCTCGCGTAGCGGCAAGCCGCGCTATCTCGCGATCGCCGATGCCATCGCCGACGACATCCGGCTTGGTCGTCTCGCCGGAGGCGATCGTCTGCCGCCGCAGCGCAAACTTGCGGCGAAGCTTGCGATCGACTTCACCACGGTCGCCCGCGGCTACGTCGAGGCGCAGCGTCGTGAGTTGGTCGACTCGCGCGTCGGCCAGGGTACTTTCGTGCGCGGACCGCAGCGCGTGCGCCGGCTCGAGCGCGGCGCGCGCTCCGAGGCCGTCGACCTCTCGATGAACCTGCCGCCCGAGCCGACCGATCCCGCGCTGCTCGAGCGCATGCGCGAAGGTATGATCGAGGTCTCGCGCGACGTCGTCGCCCTCCTCCGCTACCAGGGCTTCGGCGGGTCCGGCGCCGACAAGGATGCCGCTTCCGCCTGGCTCGGCCGCCGCGCGCTGGTTCCGGCTCAGGAGCGCATCTTCGTGGTCCCGGGCGCACATGCGGCAATCCTCGGCATCTTCACACTGCTGGCGAAGCCCGGCGACACCGTGCTCTGCGAGGCTGTCACCTATCCCGGCGTCCGCTCGATCGCCGCGCAACTCGCCATCAACCTCGTCGGGCTGCCGATGGACGGCGACGGTATCGATCCAGAGGCGCTGGCCCGCGCGTGCGAGACGCTTGCGCCCAAGGCGCTTTATCTCAATCCCACGCTTCAGAACCCGACCACCCTCACCGTGCCGGAGGATCGCCGTACGGCGATCGTCGCCGTCGCGCGACGCCACCGTCTGCCGATCGTCGAGGACGACGCCTACGGCTTCATCCCGAGCCACGGCGTACATCCGCTTGCGGCGATTGCCCCCGAACTAACCTGGCACATCGCGGGGCTCGCCAAATGCATCGGCGCCGGCCTGCGCGCCGCCTACGTCGTCGTGCCGGATGCGAAGTCGGGCTGGCCGTTCTCGGCGGCGCTGCGCGCGGCCAACGTGATGGCGTCGCCGCTCACCGTGGCGCTCGCCACGCGCTGGATCGAGGATGGGACCGCCGACATGATCCTGCGCTTCATCCGCGCCGAGACCAGCGCCCGCCAGCACCTCGCGGCGGAGACCTTGCCGCACGACAGCTACCGGGCGGACCCGCTGAGCTTCAACCTCTGGGTTCCCCTTCCCCGACCCTGGACCCGATCGGCGTTCGTCGGGCACATGCGCTCGACGCGCATCGGGGTAGTGGCAAGCGACGCCTTCGTCGTGGCGGGGGAACCTGGCGAAGCCGTGCGAGTCTGCCTTGGCGGCCCCGCCAGCCGCGAGCGGATCGCCGGCGCGCTCGAGTTCATGGCCCACGCGCTGGCGGAGAAGCCGGTGATGGCGTCTAGCTATCTTTGACACGCCGGGCCTCACGCCGCACCGAGGTGACGCGCCCGCGGCTGGAAGGTGTCAAAGAGCACGTGAAGGACGTCCGATCTGCAGATAGATTGACGCCGACTGGCGGCTTTGAGGTTGTAAGCGCCGGCTCGCGTGGCTATAAGCCGGCTTCGGTCACGCCTTTCGCCGGGCCGAGTGTCGGAGTGTAGCGCAGTCTGGTAGCGCACCTCGTTCGGGACGAGGGGGTCGGAGGTTCGAATCCTCTCACTCCGACCAATAATCGAGGCTTAGGTTTTGTTGAAGCGCGGTGATGACAAACCCACGTAGTTAGCGACCCACGTAGTTAGCGACCCACACCCACATAATTAGCGACTGACCGCTCGCCCTTAACCATTTGACGTGCGCGCCAATCAGCCTCGGGCGCTGCGACCAGGGCCATATGGCTGTTGTGGTCTCCAGATGGCTTCGTTCTCGAAATCATCCGTAGATCAGCACGGGGATCGGATCCGGTCCGGCACCTTGCGGGTACACGGCGACGCGCTCGCCGGACCGTTGGAAGGTGAGATCGATCATACGTTCGCCAACGGCGATCCGGCGCAGGGTCAGTCTGTCGATGCCGTGGGGCAGGCTCGGTCGATTGATGTGGATCACGCCCCGCCAGGCATCGATCGTCAGACCAAGGACCGCCTGCAGCATCATGAAGACGGCTCCCGACGCCCAGGCCTGAGGACTGCAGGCGACGGGATAGCCGATCGGCGGTTCTCCCTCGCGGCGCTCGAAGCCGCACATCAGCTCGGGCAGGCGCATCTCGTACTTGACCGCCGCCTCGAAGCTGTTGCTGAGCAGGCCGACCACGCTGGCCCGCCCGCCGTAGTTGGCAATACCGGCGGCGCACAGCGCGGTGTCGTGGGGCCATGTCGAGCCGTTATGGTAGGACATCGGGTTGTAGCGGCTCTCGCCCTCGGCGAGGGTTCGGACTCCCCAGCCCGAGTTGAAGCGCGGCCCCGTCAGCATGCGCGACACGCGCATGGCGCGCTCGGCGCTCGGCAGCCGGCAGAAGAGCAGATGGCCGGGGTTCGAAGTGCAGATGCGGCATGGCCGGCCCTTGCCGTCGAGCGCCTCCGCATAGGTTCCGAGGTCTTCCAGCCAGAACCGATCCTCGACGGCGCGGCGCAGGCGCTCCGCTTTGGCGTGCCAAGTCGCCCTCTCGCCGGGAGATCCGAGCCGCGCCGCCAGATCGGCCATGGCGCCGAAGGCCGCAAAGACGTAGCCCTGCACCTCGCACAGCGCGATCGGGCCTGGGACGTCGTCGCCGGCGGCGTCGAAGACGGAATCCTCGCTGTCCTTCCAGCCCTGGTTGGCGAGGCCGGTGGCAGCGCCGCGCGCGTAGTCGAGGAAGCCGTCGGCGTTGGTCGCGCCCTCGATCCATTGCACGGCGGCGAGGAGGTTGGGCCAGAGCGAGTCGATGAGGGCGAGATCGCCGGTGCGTTCGGCGTAGGCGCCCGCCAGCAGGACGAAGAGGGGCGTCGTGTCGACGCCACCGTAGTAGCGCGAGAACGGCAGCTCGCCGAGCCGCACCATCTCGCCCTTGCGCATCTCGTGCATGATCTTGCCGGGCGCGGAATCGTAGAACTCGGAGGTTTCGGTCGCCTGGTGGGCGGCGAGGAAGCGCAGCACGCCGCGCGCCAGTGACGGATCGAGCCACAGCATCTGCAGCGAGGTGACGATGGCGTCGCGGCCGAACGCCGTCGAGAACCAGGGAATGCCGGCGTAGGGATAGGGGCCGGTCTCGAGTTCGGTCGTCAGCAACGCGATATCGGCGCGCGACTTGCCGAGCCACTCGTTGAAGAGCCGGCCGTTCGTCTCGACCGTGGCGCCGGCGGCGCGACGCTCCCGCACCTGCGCCTGCGCCAACGTGGTCGCGGTCCGGAAACGTTCCTCCGACGGCAGCGCGGCGGCCTCGATCCCGACCTCCAGGTAGAGGTCGCGCATCTCGCCAGACGTCAACGCGATGTCGATCGTCATGCCGGTCGCCTCGATCTTCGTCGGCTCGGTCGAGAGGCTGATGACCGAGGATCGAGTGATCGCATCGAGGCCGAGATAACGGAATACCACGCCATGGCTCGTGATAACCGGCGCCTCCATGGTGCCGCGGGCCCGACGCGCGATGCCGCGCACCTCGAACATGTCGCGGAAGTCCGCATCGAGATCGAGCCGCAGCGCCAGCCGGTTGGCCTTGCGGCCGTAGTTCGTGATCCGGATCCGCTCGTAGAGGCGCGCCTGCCAGAGCATGCGCGTCCGCTCGATGTGGATGATGCCTTCCGGCGTCGGCGCGCCGCCGATCGGCGGCAGCGGCTTGTTGGTCAGGTTCGATTGAAACGTGACGTCGTCCTGCCCCACCGCTGCACCGAGGAGCGACAGCGCGCGTCCGCCGACGCATAGGCGGAAATGCGAGAGCATGCGGGTGTCGTTGAAAAACAATCCCTCCGACGGGTCCGACACGTTGCCGATCGCGTCGGCGACCATGAACATGTCGCCGTTCTTCAGCACGCACGAGGGCCGGGGATCGCCCGGCGCCTCGTCCTTCGACGCGGCAAGATCGGGCGCGGGTTCGGTCTTGGTCATCATGAGACCGGCTCCCTTCGCAAGCTCTGGCGCACGCGCAGCGTGTCGGCGAGGATCACCTCCCCATAGAGCGCGACGTAGCTTGCCGCCATGACGCTCGCCGCGAACCGGCGCTCGAACGTGGCCCTGACGAGCTTGCGATCGATCGAGTCGAGCCGCCCGACCGCCTCGATCGCCTCCGGCTCGGTCTCAACGATGAAGCCGGTCACGCCATCCTCCATCACTTCCGGGACCGAGCCGCAGCGCCACGCGACCACGGGCGTGCCGTAGGACATCGCCTCGATCATGACCAAGCCGAAGGGCTCCGGCCAGTCGATCGGGAACAGCAGCGCCTTGGCGCCACCGAGCAGGGCAGGTTTCTCGGCTTCGCCGACCTCGCCGATGAACTCGATCGTCGGGTCTTCGAGCATGGGTTCGATCTTACGCACGAAATAGGCGCGGTCAGCGGTGTCGACTTTGGCGGCGATCTTAAGCTTGATACCGCAGGCCCTGGCGACGGCGATCGCGCGGTCCGGGCGTTTCTCGGGCGAGATGCGTCCCAGGAACAAAAGGTAGGGTTCGGCCCCGGGGTCGCGCGCGGCCATCGTGTCGGAGAACGGTTCGACCCCGTGGTGGATGGTCTTGATCCAGCTGGCGGCCGCGAGCGGCAGCCGCTGGTTGTCGGAGATCGAGACGAGCGGAAACGCCGGCCAGCGCGCGTAGACGCCGGCCAGATCCTTCATGTCGAGCCGCCCATGCAGCGTCGTCACCGTGCGCGTCGCGCAGTGGTCGAACAACGGAAAATGCAACATGTCGGTGTGAAAGTGGATGATGTCGAAGTCGTCACGCCGGCGGTGGACCTCGTGCAGCATCGAAAGGTGAGAGGCGAGGTCGGATTTAAGCAGCGACGCGTCGAGCCGGATCGGCTCGTCCCGTACTGGCACCAGGGTTGCCCGCGTATCGGCGTCGCGCGTTGCGAACAACGTGACGTCGTGACCAAGGTCGACCAGCGCATTGGTGAGATGGGCGACGATCCGCTCCGTTCCGCCGTAGAGCTTCGGCGGGACAGCTTCGTAAAGGGGTGCCACCTGGGCCACGCGTAAACGATCGTGCGCTCCGCGGAGCGACATCGGCATGCCGGACGTCATGAATTGCGCGCTCCTCAAGGCGGGAGCGCACACGTCTCTCAGCCGTCGATGCCCTTGAAGCCGAACGACGATAGAGTATTGGTACCATGGATTATCGGACGAAGGCCAGCCTTGTATTTCGAGTGTTCGACTGCCATCTGAGCGACTTCGCGTTCGCATTCCACAGTATCGAGAGCGCTTCGTTTCTTGCCGGCGGCTGCGGGAACTCCATGGAAATTTCCAACGACGTGCGTACGATCTTGGACAGGTGTAGGGTGATGAACTGCATCTACGAAGGTCAATCTTTCTCCGGAAAGTCGTTTTCGGGAGCTTTCCCCGAGCCGGAACGAGGCGAGGCCGCTGTCGACGAGATGATCGGGAGCGGACTGGTCGTGAAGAACGTGACCGGCGCCTACAGCTTGACGTCGGCCGGCGCGGCGACCCTCAAGTCTGCGGCGGCGGCCCACAAGCAGCAGGCTTTCCCAAGACGGCAAATGCAGAGCCGGCCGCCCATCAACAAGGTTTGACCGCGGGTCCCGCGTGGCGGTCCGCGTTTGTTGCAGTCTCGTTGCCGACCGGGTTGACCGAGATATAAGTTGGGCACGTACACGCTGGTCGTGTCTCTAACCCGGCGCTTCCCCGCCGCGCCGCCGAAAGATGAATACGCGCGCCGAGGGTCGCCAACGCAGCGGCATTGAAGGTGCCGGCGAACATGGCGGAAGGGCAACGGGCGACGGACGTCCTGGAGCGGTTTCGCTTCGCCGCGTGGCCCGATATGAAGCCTTGCAAGGCCGATCGAGCTTCTGGCATGTTTCTTGATGCGCTAATGTTTTTAGCTGCGGGAAACCTCCCGCGGCGAAGGGACCGGCGCAAGAAGATGTCTGAGCTCAAGAAGGACAGCCTCACTTTCCTGGAAACGCTGGGCCAGTCGGTCGCCAACGTCTCCCCGACGCTGACGCCGGCGCTCGCCGTCGCGGTCGTCGCCGGGATGGCCGGTACGGCATCCTGGCTCGTCTACATCGTCGCAACGATCGCATTGCTCATCGTCGGCGTGAACATCGGCAAGCTCGCCAAGCGCATTCCAGCGGCAGGCTCGTTCTTCATCTACGTGTCGCGTTCGCTCGGCCCCTCCTACGGGTTGCTCGCCGGCTGGGCGATGCTGGCCGCCTATCTGACCACCGCCATGGCCCTGACGGTCGCCACCTCGATCTTCGTCAAGACGCTGCTTACGGCGCTGGGCATTGCCTTTATGCCGAACACTCTCGTGCTCTATTTCCTCGTCTCCGGGTTGGCGCTCGTGCTCGCGATGCGCGACATGCGCCTGTCCTCGCGGGTCGGGTTGAGCCTCGAAGCCATATCCGTGGTGATCATCCTTGTCGTCAGCGGCGCGGCGCTCGCCACCTCCGGCTTCAGGCTGGATTCGAAGCAACTGACCCTGGCCAACCTCGACGTCGGCAAGTCGGTGCAAGCGGTGGTCTTCGCGATCTTCTCCTATGTCGGCTTCGAGAGTGCCGCGACGCTCGGTAAAGAGGCGCGCAACCCCGGCTCGGCGATCCCGCGGGCGATCCAGATGACGGCGTTGACCGCCGGCATCTTCTTCGTCTTCACCACCTACGTCGTCACCCAGGGTTTCGGCGACGACGCGACCAAGCTCGGGGCCAGCGGCGCACCGCTCGGCGACATTCTCGCCGGTCACCCGTTGCTCGTGGCGCTGGTGTATTTCGGCGCGGCGATCTCGAGCTTCGCTTGCGCTTTGGCGTCACTGAACGCGTTCGGTCGCATGCTGTATTCGCTCGGCCGCTACCGCTTCCTCCATCATTCGATGGGGCGGGTGCATCTGCGACATCAGACCCCGTACCTCGCGCTCGGCTGCGGCGCGGTGCTGAACTTCCTGCTTTGCGCCGCCTTCAGCCGCAACGCCGAGCTCGACACCTTCGGTTGGTATGGAACGCTCGCCTCCTACGGCTTCATCGTCGTCTACCTGCTCTGCTCGCTCGCCGCGCCGGTCTACCTGCGCAAGACCGGCGAACTCACCGCCGGTACGGTCACGTCCGGGGTAGCCGGCGCGGTGCTCATGCTGCTCGCGCTGCTCGGTAGCCTCTATCCCGTCCCCGCGTACCCGCTGAACCTGCTGCCCTACATTTTCGTCGTCTACATGGGCTTGGGCGCGGCTTGGTTCTTGGCTTTGCGAAAAACGTCGCCAAGCACGCTTCTACACGTCGAGCAAGACCTCGAGATTGCCGACATCCCCGCCGGAGCCAAGGTGCTCTAGAAAGAAGCAGCGTTCGTTGAGGTTGGGGCTTGGCTGAGCAGAACGTTGTATCCGAGGCTTTGTAATCTGGTGACGAGGCGTTTCGTCTGGGCGGTCTTGGCGCGGCGATCGAAGTGGTCGCCGCCGAGATCCGGTAGTGTCTCAGATCCTCGTAGGTCGCTGCGTTGGTCAGCATATGGTGGGTCGCGGTCATGATCGACGGCGCCGATCGCTTGCTTAGCGCGTCTCGCGCGCGCAGGCGCTGGAACTGGGCTTGCGGATAGCTCCCCTTTTTGCGGGCGCCGGCTCAGGCGCATTGGATCAGGGTCGTCTTCAGCCGAGGCGCGCCCTTGCGCATCCTGTTGGAGCGCCGCTTGCCCGCGCTCTCGTCGTGACGAGGCAGAGGCCACCCTGCGCTGACCATTCCCGTCTTGACCGTGCGAACCCGCGCTGCTCGGGTTCGGAAGAAACCGCCGCCGAACGGCAGACCGACGGTTCAGAGACGTTTTCGATCGATTGGGAACGCCAGTGAGGAATGGAGCGTCGCCGAGACGTTCCGGGCTTGTCGGCAAGACGCCAATTCTGCTCACGCATCGAAGACATGGCCGAGGCGATAGCGAAGTTCCGCGCCGATCACCACGAACCGACCCAACCGCCGCAAAGGATGTCGATCGGTGTAAGGCTCGGGTGAGCGAACCCCTGTTCGTGTGTTTGGTCCTCGTCGCGACGATCGTCTGAATGGCGTTGAATTTCGCCGTCTCTCCGGCGAGCATCACACCTAGCGACCCGCCGCCGTTCGCCTGGCCGAAGGGCTTCACGGGGTTGGCCGCCCTCGTTGTCGCTTCGCTGATTCTCACCACTCACAGCCGCGACGATGAGTTCGTCGCCTTCCGCGAGCAGCTGACGCTGGAACTGATCATCCTCGACGCGATCAAGAAGCAGAGAAAGAACCGTGATGGTCGGCGGCCGTCGATTGCGTTTCGTTCACTTACTGCCTCGTCCAGGCGACGCAACGGCCGGAGAGCGGAGCAGACGACGATTCGATGGGCTTGGACTGGAGCGGGCGAAGGGAATCGAACCCTCGTATGAAGCTTGGGAAGCTTCCGTTCTACCATTGAACTACGCCCGCACGCCTGAACTATGCCCGCACGCCCGTCTCCGCGCCTCTGGTCAGACCTGCACGGAAGACTTGGACATGAACGGAAAAATTGGACGTGCACGGAAGACAATGCAGAGAAAACGAAGTCGCCGCAAGCCTGAGCGTGCGGCGACGGAGAGCGCGCGGGCGACCAGGCCGAGGCCGGCCTGCCTCAGTAGCGGGCGACGACAGGCGCCGGCGACACGTCGCCGAACTTGAAGTTCAGGCCGGCGCGGGCAAGGTTGCCCGAGGTGCGAACGGCGACGTTATAGCCGAAGGCGTTGACGTTCGGCAGGTTGAAGTTGCTGGTGCCGAGGTCGTAGTGGATGAACTCGCCCTTGATCGTCACGGCGCTCGAGTTGAAGAAGTTCAGGAACGAGGCGGTGGGCAGCGCGTATTCGATACCGCCGCCGTAGGCGTAGCCGGTGAGGAGCTTGTCGCTGGTGCCGGCGAAATTGTTGTTGAGGAAGCCGAAACCGGCATTGTTGCGAACGCCGCCGTACGCGAAACCGCCGGTGCCGTAGATCAGGACGCGGTCGAAGGCGTAGCCGACGCGGCCGCGGACGGTACCGACGAAGTCGGTGCGCGAGGCGAACGTCTCGTTCGCCCCGAACGCCTGGTAGAGGCCGTTATTACTGGTGGTGTGGCGCAGGTCGGTGTAGGCGGCGTCGGCTTCGACACCGACGACGATGCCACCGGCCGGGCCGGCACCGAACTCGTAGTTGTAGCCGATCTGACCGCCGCCGGTGAAACCGTCGGAGCGCAGGTTGTTATAGTTCGAGAAACCGGCACCGGCGAGCGCCGGGTCGGCGCTGTAGACCGTGTAGTTGCTTTTCGCATCGAAGGCGTAGCCGGCGTTCACGCCGAGGTAGAACCCGGTCCAGGTAAAGACGGGGATCGGCGGCGGGGGAACATAGACCGGGGGAGCCCGGCGCGAGGGAAGGTCCGCGGCCAGAGCGGTCGTCGACGCGACCACCAGAGCGGCGAGGGAGGTGAGTGCAATCTTCAAGACGTTGATCTCCATGAGCCTTGGCCGCTTTTCCCACGATCGCAGTAAAAGATTTATGTCTTAAGATAGAAAGCCGGGCGTTTGCCCGGCGCCGTTGCAAAAATGGATCACTCGCCGGTCGGGACGATGTCTCGCCGTCAGGACGAATGGTGCGTCGCGGCCCGGATCACGCGAGCCTGGTAGTCGATCATCGACGAGCCGAGATCGAAGGTGTTGTCGACCATCTCGCGCCACAGCGAGAGGGCGCTCGGCGGCCGGGCCGCCAGCCGGCCGGTGACGTCGTTGAGTTCGAACGTCAGATCCGCCTCGAACTTGCGGGCGAGCCGGACCATCGCCTGATTGTGGCGCAGGCAGAAGATGGTGAGCTTGTCGATGCGGCGGTTGCGGGCGGCGAGCACGACGTGGCTCATCAGTTCGCTGCCGATCCCGCGACGGCGCCAGTCCCGCTCGACGCTGAACGCCGCCTCGGCGTCCTTGTGGCCGGCCTGGGCGCTCGACGAGAACATTCGCAGTTCCGCCGCGCCGCGCATCACCCCGTCCTCGAAGTAGCCGTAGTTGAGACCGCCGGGCTGGAAGCTCAAGTCCGCATATTGCTCGAGATAGGCATCCGAGACTTGCAGGCCGAAGCGATTGTAGCGGGTCTGCGGATCGAGGCGGAGCAGGTGCTCGCGGAACACCGGTAGGTCAGGCTTGTAGAGGCGCCTCACCGCATGAGTGTGATGGATGATGTCGTCCATGGCGGTTGGCTCCAACGCTCCGATCCTCCATGCGAATGGTCGAACCCTCTGTCGTAAGACGGATATTGTGCGCCGCAATAAAGGCTGCAATCGCGGCACCCACATGGCAGCCGCGCGCGCGGCGTTGCCGCCGTCGGGATCGAGGTCAAGAGGGTGCCGGTCGCTCAGACGAAATGCTTGGAGAGCTTCAGGCCCTGGCCCTGGTAATTCGAGCGCAGCTGATCGCCGTAGAGCCGGTCGGGACGCTCCTTCATCGGCTCGTAGGCGAGGGTCGCGACGCGCTGGCCGTGGTCGAGCAGGAAGGGGACGTCGTGGCTTCGCACCTCGAGGACGACGCGGCTGCCGGCGCCTCCGGCCTCGGCGAGGCCGAACCCGGGATCGAGAAAGCCGGCGTAGTGCGAGCGGAGCTCGCCGACCGCGGTGTCGTAGGCGATCATCTCGGCCGCCTCCGAGGCCCCGACGACGACCGCCTCCGCCGAGGCGAGGATGTAGAACTCGTCCGGGTCGAGGACCAGCTCGCGGCGCCCGGCCGGCGCGATCAGCGGCTCCCAGAAGGATTCTCGCGGATAGGCGTCGATCTTGGCGAGGTCGATCAGCCCGGAGGTCTTGCGCGCGCGATAGCCCACGATGCCGCCGGGCTTGCCGGCGGGGTCGAGGTCGATCGTCACCGGGACCAACCGCGGGCGGGCACCGGCGCCGGCCTCGCGGAAACGCAGCTGGGCCAGCCGTGTGCCGGCCGTGGCGACGACCGGGAACGAGCGTGGCACCACTTCCGCGTAGAGTAAGCCGCGATAGCCGTCCGGGATCTCGTCGAAGGTGGCGCCTCCATCGACGATGATCCGCACGAAGATGTCGAGCCGGCCCGACGAGCTCTTTGGGTTGGCCCTCGCCCCAACCCCCTGCGGCAGGCGCAGACCCTCCATGAGCGGGATGATATGGACGCAATTGCGCTCGAGCGCGGTCGGCGTCGTGAGATCGACGGCATGGGTGGAGAGCTCCGCCAGCCGCTCCGCGACGGTGCGCCCCGGTCCGGGCAGAAAGCTCGCCGGCAAGCGGTAAGCCCGGGAGCCGAGCCGCAGGTCGAGGCTCGCCGGCTGGAGCTGATCGGCGTCGAGCGGCCTCTCGGTGACGATGGTCCCGTCGGCGATGGCGCCGGCGATCCGCTGCGACGGCCAGATCAGGGACATGCGTGCGCTCCGGTGTGACGGGTCGAGCTAGCATTGCTTTCTGGCGCTCGGCGGCACAAGCGCCCGGCGCTCCGCCCCTGTGTGCAACGGAAGGAGCGTGACGCCGAAGGCATCGAGACGCCGCAGACGGCCAGGCTCTCGGCTCCCCGCGAGGCGTCGAAGCGGGCCGAACCTTGTCTCGTTCCGGCCGATGCAGGCGGAGCGGAGTTGGCGCCACAAAAACTTCATGCCAAAAGGCCCGCACCTGTGGCACACCTCGCCCTTCGTCACACGCGCCAGTGGCGACGGCAACAGAGCGGCTCGATGGTGGAAAAATCTCGCAACGGCCTGCGTCCGGCGACTCAGCTCGTCCACGGCGCGACCAACCGGTCGCAGTTCGGCGAGATGTCGGAAGCGCTCTACCTCACCCAGGGCTACGCCTACGAAACGATGGAAGAGGCCGAGGCCCGCTTCAAGGGGCAGACGCCGGGTTTCATCTACTCGCGCTATTCCAACCCGACCGTCTCGGTCTTCGAGGAAAGGATGGCGCTTCTGGAAGGCGCGGAAGCGGCGCGCGCGACGGCCAGCGGCATGGCGGCAGTGACCGCCTCGGTCATGTCGCAGGTGCGCGCCGGGGACCATGTCGTCGCGGCGCGCGCGCTGTTTGGTTCCTGCCTCTACATCATCGAGGACCTGCTGCCCCGCTTCGGCGTGGCAACGACGCTCGTCGACGGCGGTGACCTCGACCAGTGGCGTGCCGCGCTGCGGCCCTCGACAAAGGTGCTTTTCCTCGAGACCCCGACCAATCCGACGCTCGAGATCTACGACATCGCGGCGGTCGCCGAGATCGCGCACGGCGCCGGCGCGACGCTGGTCGTCGACAACGTGTTCGCCACGCCGATGCTGCAGCGGCCGCTGGCGCTCGGGGCCGATTGCGTCGTGTACTCGACGACCAAGCACGTCGACGGGCACGGCCGGTGCCTCGGCGGCATCGCGCTCGCGAGCAAGGCCTTCGTCGACACGCACCTGCACAATTACCTGCGCCAGACCGGGCCGGCCATCTCGCCGTTCAACGCCTGGGTCATGCTGAAATCGCTCGAGAGCCTGCCGGTGCGGGTGGCGCAGCAGACCGCCAGCGCCGGCAGGATCGCCGATTTCCTCGCGGACCAGCCGCAGGTTGGGCAGGTGATCTATCCCGGCCGCGCGGACCACCCGCAGGCCGAGATCATCAAGCGGCAGATGAGCGGCGGCTCGACGCTCGTCGCCTTCGAGATCGACGGCGGCAAGGGCGCCGCGTTCCGCTTCGCCAACGCGCTCAGGATCATCAAGATTTCGAACAACCTCGGCGATGCCAAAAGCATCATCACCCATCCGGCCACGACGACGCATCAGCGGCTCACCCCACATGCCCGTTTGAAGATGGGCATCGGCGAGGGCCTGTTGCGCCTCTCGGTCGGGCTGGAGGACGTCGACGATCTCATCGAGGACATCGCGACGGCGCTGGATCAGGGCGAAACGACCGAGCTGGCGGCGGAATAGCCACGCGATCGCCGAGCCTGTTCGGCGGGGCTCGGCAGGCAACAAGGTACAGCCCTCGACGTTGCCACTCTAGACGTGGCTGTGGCCTGCGCGTTGCATTGCGCTTGGGATGTCACGTTGGAGCCGCGGCCGATGTTGATCCGTTACGGATACGAGCTGCAATTCTACTGTCCGCACCCGGTCATGATGCTCTGCCTCCTCGATTCGCATGCCGACCTCACCCACCAAATACGATGGCAGGGTGCGTTCCAATCGGCGCCGGCTATCGCCTGCGAGCTGTTCAGGGACGCCCACGGCAACGACGTGCGGCGCTTCATGGCGCCTGCCGGTACGCTGCAAATCTCGCGCGACCAGATCATCGAGTGCGACGGCGAGGTCGATCCTGTCGTCGTCGATGCCAAGGAGGTGCCGCTTGACGAGGTGCCGGCGGACTATCTCGTCTACCTGCTCGGCAGCCGCTATTGCGAGACCGACCGGCTGTCGAACATCGCCTGGAACCTGTTCGGCAACACGCCGCCGGGCTGGCGCCGTGTCCAGGCGATCTGCGACTATGTCAACGCGCATCTCACCTTCGGCTACCAGCACGCGCGCTCGACCCGCACCGCCTTCGAGGCCTACGAGGAGCGCGTCGGCGTGTGCCGCGACTTCGCGCATCTCGCGGTCGCCTTCTGCCGCTGCATGAACATCCCCACGCGTTACGCCAACGGCTTCCTCGGCGACATCGGCGTCCCGGCCGATCCGGCGCCGATGGACTACAATGCCTGGATCGAAGTCTACCTCGATCATAAGTGGTACATCTTCGATGCGCGTCACAACATGCCGCGAATCGGGCGCATCACGGTGTCTCGCGGTCGCGACGCGACGGACATCCCTCTCGCGACCTCGTTCGGGCCGCACTTTCTCAACATCTTCAAGGTGTGGACCGACGAGGTCGGCGCCGAGGTGCTCCGCGAGCGCGAGTTGCAGCCGGTCTGACCGGCGACAGGGGTCGGCCGTCAGAACCGCGTCGAGAGGCTGGTCAGCCAATCGGGCGAGAGGTTCACGAGCTTGGTCTCGACGACTTTGTCGAGTCCGAACAGCATCAGCGCGCCAAGCACCAGCAACAGGACGCCCATCACCTGCTTGAGGCCCTTGCCGACGCCGAGCAGGCCGCCTTTCATCCGCATCATCGTTTCACGGGAAAGAAAGCCGAGCGCCATCATCGGCACGCCGGCGCCGATGCCGAAGGCGAGCATGGTGACGGCGACCAGCCAGAGATGCTGCGAGGACGCGGCCATCGTTGCGGCGACGCCCATCGTCGGCCCGGTGCAGGGACTCCAAATCGCGCCGAGCAACAGGCCGACCCCGAACTGGCCGATCAGCCCCTTCGAGGAGAAGCCGCCGAACCGCTCCTGCGCGAAGACGCCGACCGGGCCGGCGGCGGTGGCGAAGCGCATCTGCAGCGCCGGCACCAGGAGGACAATCCCGAGCAGCACCAGCAGGATCGCGGCCGCCTTTTGGAACACGTCGTTGTCGATGCCGGCCGTGAAGCCGATCGTGGCGACGAAGAGCCCGATCGCCGTGTAGGAAATCGCCACCCCGACACTCAGCGCGACCGGGCCGAACCGATGCTCCGATACCGCAGTGCCGAGCACGATCGGGATCAGCGGCAGCACGCACGGCGACAGGATCGAGAGGATGCCGGCGAGGAAGGCGAAAACGATCATCATGGACGGATGTCCGCGCGGGCCGATGGCTGGTGAGGGCTAGCTTGCCTTCTCGAAGAGCTTCTCGATCGAGGCCTTGTCGGTGTCGCCGGTCGAGCGACCGACCTCGCTTTTCCCTCTGAACACGACGAAGGTGCTCTGCTCGCGCACGTTGTACGTGCGCAGCACGGCCTTCTGCTTGTCGAAGTCGACATGGAGCAGAAGCAGGTCCTTGAACTTCGGCTTCTGAAGCAGAGACTGCACCAGCGGTGCCTGAGCCTTGCAGGTCGAGCACCAGGTCGCGGTCACGTCGACCACCACCGGCTTGCCGGCTGCCTGAGCGGCCTGCATCGCGGCCGGCGTGTAGGTCGCCTGCTCGGCAGCCCAGGCGGGCACGGCGAAGAGGGCGGAGACGAGGGCGGCTAAAAGGCTGCCGAGACGCGGCGCGGGGCGCAAGCGATGCATCTAAAGCTCCATTGTTTCGGGCCGCAAGACGCGCTCGCGACAGGACCTCTACGGTTCGATGCCGCCATAGGTTACACGTGGCAGCATTTCATTTGGCGATCGAGACGCGCCGCCGAGCGCCATCATTTGCCTGCGGTGTCCGCCTTGGGCTCGCTCCTCGTCTCGTCCATAGCCTCGCTCTTCGCCTTGGCCTTCGGCAAACCCTTGGCCATGCGCTTGCGGCGCATCGTCTTCGTGGACTTCGCCGGCTCCGGCTCGGCCGCGGCGGCAGGCGCCGGCGGAGCGGCCTCGGCGGTGCGACCGCCGCCAAAGGCGCGGCAGAAGAAGTCGTCGCACGGCAACGTGGTCCGGTCCGGCGCTCCGCCGATCAGCCCCATGTCGCAGAACAAGCCGCCGCATCGCGGCGCCGCCTGCTGGGCCGCGGCGAAACCGCTCCCGCTCATGGCGAGCGCAGATCCGAGCAGCGCGACCTTCAGGGCATGTGACGTCATGGGACATTCCTTTCGATCGAAGTGCGGCGCGATGGAGGCGCGGCTAGCGCCGATGGCTCCGATCATCGCCCGCCGTAGGGAACCACGCAACCCGGCCGTACCGGCGCTACAGGGAAATCGGGTGAAGCGATCTTCACCCAATTGCCCGGACCGGCGTCGCGGCGCTATCGGCCACGCGACGCCCGTCCTTCCGAGGCGATCGACCGCCATGATCCACGACCGATTGGTTTTTATTGGCCTGCGCGGAAAACTCTTTATACCGGCGCTGGCGACGGGATCGTTGCGCCGCCACGCTGCGCCTGCGCCGCACCCCTCGTTTCGCCCGCCATGAACGAAAGTCGCCGCGTGTCCATTCTCATCGACAAGCACACCAAAGTCATTTGCCAGGGGTTGACCGGCAAGAATGGCAGCTTCCATTCCGAGCAGGCGATCGCCTACGGAACTCAGATGGTCGGCGGCGTGTCGCCCGGCAAAGGCGGTGGGTTCCGCCTCGGGTTGCCGATCTATGAAACCGTGGCGGAAGCCCGCGCCGAGACCGATGCCGATGCCAGCGTCATCTACGTGCCGCCGCCGGGTGCGGCCGACGCGATCTGCGAGGCGATCGATGCCGAGGTGCCGCTCATCGTCTGCATCACCGAGGGCATTCCGGTGGCCGACATGGTCAAGGTGAAGCGCGCGCTTTCGGGATCGAAGTCGCGGCTGATCGGACCCAATTGCCCCGGCGTGATGACCGCGGGCGAGTGCAAGATCGGCATCATGCCCGGAAACATCTTCAAGACCGGCAGTGTGGGCATCGTATCGCGGTCGGGAACGCTTACATATGAAGCAGTTTTCCAGACGACCCGGGAAGGCCTCGGCCAGACCACGGCCGTCGGCATCGGCGGCGACCCCGTCAAGGGCACGGAGTTCATCGACATGCTCGAATTGTTCCTCGCCGACGACGCTACCAAGTCGATCGTGATGATCGGCGAGATCGGCGGCTCGGCGGAGGAGGACGCGGCGCAGTTCGTGGTGGACGAGGCCAAGCGCGGCCGCAAGAAGCCGATGGTTGGGTTCATCGCGGGGCGTACCGCGCCGCCCGGCCGTCGTATGGGCCACGCCGGCGCGATCATCTCGGGCGGCAAGGGGGGCGCCGAGGACAAGATCGCGGCGATGGAGTCGGCCGGGATCAAGGTCTCGCCGTCGCCTGCCCGGCTCGGCAAGACGCTGGTCGATGTCCTGAGGGGCTAGGCCGGCGCCTGAACCGCGGAGATTAGCCATGGTCATGATTCTCCTTTGCTTCATCGCGCCGTGGCTGGCGATGTTCCTGCGGGGACACATCTGGCAAGGCGTGCTGTGCATCCTCTTGCACGCAACGCTGATCGGCTGGATTCCCGCCACGATCTGGGCGCTCGTCGTCACGCGCGACGAGCGGCACGCTTACTAGCGTCGCGACGCGCTTTCGCCGCCTTCCGGGCGGCAAACAGAGGCCCACTTGGGGCAAGTCGAGAATGCGCCCGCGCGATTCGAGATCGGTGCGGGTCGGAGGTTTAGAAGGATGGCACGGCGGGACGGCAATGGAGCGGGAAACGGTGGAGGCGGGTCGGCTCGACCAGCCGGGCGTGAGCAGTTCGCGAGCGAGTCCTTTCTTTACGGCGGTAACGTCGCCTACATGGAGCAGCTCCAGGAGCGCTACCGCAAGGATCCAGATTCCGTCGACCCGCAATGGCGCGAATTCTTCGCCGATCTGAACGACGACCCGCAGGCCGTCGAACGCAGCGCCCATGGTCCGGCCTGGAAGCATCCCAACTGGCCGATCGCCGGCAACGGCGAGACGACCTCCGCCCTCGACGGCAACTGGTCGGCGGCAGGGGAGGCGATCGCGGCGAAACTCGCCGAGAAGTCTTCCGCCGAGCAGATCAACGGCAAACCCGTGGCGCCCGCGCTGGTCAACCAGGCCACCCGCGATTCGACGCGTGCCCTGATGATGATTCGTGCCTACCGCACGCGCGGCCACCTCCACGCCAAGCTCGATCCGCTGGGACTCGCACCGCCCAAGGACTTTGAGGAGCTGCATCCCTCGAGCTACGGCTTCAGCGAACCCGACTACGACCGCAAGATCTTCATCGATGGCGTGCTCGGGCTCGAATGGGCCTCGATCAACGAGATCATGCCGATCCTGCGCCGCACCTACTGCGATACGATCGGTTACGAATTCGTCCACATGTCCGACCCGGCCGAAAAGGCCTGGATGCAGGCGCGCATCGAGGGGCCGGATAAGGCGATCTCCTTCACGCCGGAAGGCAAGCGGGCGATCCTCAACAAGCTGATCGAGGCGGAGGGCTTCGAGAAGTTCCTCGACGTCAAATACACCGGGACCAAGCGCTTCGGCCTCGATGGCGGCGAGAGCATGGTGCCGGCGCTCGAGCAGATCATCAAGCGCGGCGGCGCGCTGGGCGTCGAGGACATCGAGTTCGGCATGGCTCATCGCGGCCGGCTCAACGTGCTCTCGCAGGTGATGCATAAGCCCCACCGCGCGATCTTCCACGAGTTCAAGGGCGGATCGTACACGCCGGCCGAAACGCAAGGGTCGGGCGACGTCAAGTACCACCTCGGCTTCTCGTCCGACCGCACTTTCGATGACAAGACGGTGCATCTCTCGCTCGCCTCGAACCCGTCGCATCTCGAGATCGTCGATCCGGTGGTGTTGGGGAAGGTCCGCGCCAAGCAGGACCAGAAGGACGACCTCGTCGAGCGCTCGAAGGTGCTGCCACTGTTGCTCCACGGCGACGCCGCCTTCGCGGGCCAGGGCGTGATCGCCGAGTGCTTCGGGCTGTCGGGGCTCAAGGGTCACAACACCGGCGGCTCAATCCACTTCATCATCAACAATCAGATCGGCTTCACGACTTACCCGCGCTATTCGCGCTCGTCGCCCTATCCGTCCGATGTTGCCAAGATGATCGAGGCTCCCATCCTCCACGTGAACGGGGACGATCCGGAGGCGGTGGTCTACGTGGCCAAAATCGCGGTCGAGTTCCGGCAGCGCTTCCACAAACCTGTCGTCATCGACATGTTCTGCTATCGCCGCTTCGGTCACAACGAGGGTGATGAGCCGTCCTTCACCCAGCCCTTGATGTACAAGAAGATCCGCGCGCATCAGGGCGTCCTTGAGATCTACGCGGCCAAGCTCGTCAAGGAAGGCACGATCTCTCAGGAGGCGGTCGACGCCGCAATCGCCGACTGGCGCAAGACGCTCGAGGAGGAGTTCGAGGCCGGCCAGCACTACAAGCCCAACCACGCCGACTGGCTCGACGGGCGCTGGGCGGGGCTGCGGTCCGGCACGCCGCAGGACGAGGACCGCCGCGGCCGCACCGGCGTCGAGCGTGCGCGCCTGGTCGAGCTCGGCCACCGCATCACCCAGGTGCCGCAGGGCTTCCACCTGCACAAGACGATCCAGCGGCTGCTCGACAATCGCCGCAAGGCGGTCGACACGGGCGAGAACATCGATTGGGCGATGGGTGAGGCGCTCGCTTTCGCGAGCCTCGCCGACGAGGGCTATCGCATCCGGCTGTCCGGTCAGGATACCGAGCGCGGCACCTTTTCACAGCGCCATTCCGTGCTGATCGACCAGGACAACGAGAGCCGCTACGTGCCGCTCAACCACATCCGCGACGAGCAGGCGCGATTCGAGGTCATCAACTCGATGCTGTCGGAGGAAGCGGTGCTCGGCTTCGAGTACGGCTATTCCGTCGCGGAACCCAACGCGCTGGTGCTGTGGGAGGCGCAGTTCGGCGATTTCGCCAACGGCGCTCAGGTGGTGTTCGACCAGTTCATCTCGTGCGCCGAGCGCAAGTGGCTGCGGCTGTCGGGCCTCGTCTGCCTGCTCCCGCATGGTTACGAGGGCCAGGGGCCGGAGCACTCCTCGGCACGGCTCGAGCGCTATCTGCAGCTGTGCGCCGAGGACAACATGCAGGTCGCCAACTGCACGACGCCGGCGAACTACTTCCACATCCTGCGCCGCCAGCTTAAGCGCGACATCCGCAAGCCGCTGATCCTGATGACGCCGAAGTCGCTGCTGCGCCACAAGCGGGCGGTCTCGAGCCTCGACGAGATGGAGATGGGCACCACGTTCCACCGCCTCCTGCGGGACGGCGCCGAGAAGGCGGGCGAGCACAAGGTGAAGCTCGCCGGGGACGACAAGATCCGCCGCGTGATCCTGTGCTCCGGCAAGGTCTACTACGACCTCTTCGAGGAGCGTGAGAAGCGCGAGATCGACGACGTCTATCTATTGCGTATCGAGCAGCTCTACCCGATGCCGCTGAAGGCACTCGTCAACGAGTTGCAGCGCTTCAGCAATGCGCAGATCGTCTGGTGCCAGGAGGAGCCCAAGAACATGGGCGCCTGGATGTTCATCGATCCCTACCTTGAGTGGGTGCTGGGTCAGGTGAACTACGGTCAGACGCGCCCACGCTATATCGGCCGCCCGGCGGCGGCCGCACCGGCGACCGGCCTGATGTCGAAGCATCTCGCGCAGATGAAGGCTTTCTCCGACGAGGCCTTTGCCTGACGCTTTCGCGCCACCTGACCGAATGGAGGGCCGCCACGGGCGGCAACCGAGAATGAGCACTGAGATTCGCGTTCCGACGCTAGGTGAATCGGTCAGCGAGGCGACCATCGGGCGCTGGTTCAAGAAGGCGGGCGACGCGGTGAAGGCCGACGAGCCGCTGGTCGAGCTCGAGACGGACAAGGTGACGCTTGAAGTCAACGCGCCGGCTGACGGGGTGCTCGCCGAGATCACCGCGAAGGATGGCGAGACGGTCGAGCCGGGCGGCCTGCTCGGGCAAATTTCAGAGGGCGGTGCCGGCGCCAAGCCGGCTGCCGGCAAGGCCGAGAGCAGGAAGGCCGAGCCGAAGCAGCCGGAGGCGAAGGCCGAGGGCACGCCGCCGGCCGAGACGCCGAAGGCGGCGCCGGCCGCGTCCCGCGCGGCCGCGGCCGCCGGTGCCAACGGCTCGGAAGCCGTCAGGGGTCCGAAGCCGATGCCGCCGGCGCCCGCCGCCGCGAAGATCGCCGCCGACCGCGGCGTCGATCCCGCTGAAGTCGAGGGCTCGGGCCGGCGCGGGCAGGTGATGAAGGGCGACGTGTTGGCTTACGAGCCGGCTGCGGAGGAAGCCCGCGCACCGCGGCCGGCCGAGCAGCCACCCGCGCAGGAGCGCCCCGCCGCGATGCGCGCGCCCTCGCCGCCGTCTGACGCCGAGCGCGAAGAGCGCGTCAAGATGACGAAGCTGCGCCAGACGATCGCGCGGCGGCTCAAGGATGCGCAGGCGACCGCCGCGATGCTCACGACCTTCAACGAGGTCGATATGACCGAGGTCATGGCGCTACGCGCGAAGTACAAAGACCTGTTCGAGAAGAAGCACGGCGCCAAGCTCGGCTTCATGGGCTTCTTCGTGAAGGCCTGCGTGCAGGCCCTCAAGGACGTGCCGGCCGTGAACGCCGAGATCGACGGCACCGACCTCATCTACAAGAACTATTACCATATCGGCATCGCGGTCGGCACCGACAAAGGCCTCGTCGTTCCGGTGGTGCGCGACTGCGACCGGCTCGGGTTGGCCGGCATCGAAAAGGCGATCTCAAGCTTCGGGAAACAGGCGCGCGATGGCAAGCTGAAGATCGAGGACATGCAAGGCGGCACGTTCACGATCACCAACGGCGGCATCTACGGTTCGCTGATGTCGACGCCGATCCTCAACGCGCCGCAGTCCGGGATTCTCGGCATGCACAAGATCCAAGAGCGGCCGATGGTGGTCGCCGGCAAGATCGAGGCGCGACCGATGATGTATCTCGCGGTCAGCTACGACCACCGCATCGTCGACGGCAAGGAGGCGGTGACCTTTCTGGTCCGCGTCAAGGAGGCGCTCGAGGATCCGGCGCGGCTTGTGCTGGATCTTTAGGGCCGACCTTGCCGCTGCAAGACCGTGCCGGCTTGGATTCAACTTTCTGAAATCGCCCGAAACCTGGGCCTAGCACTGGCTGCCTTTGGCGGCTTGTTCCTGGCTTGGCGACGCCTGACCCCGGAAGCCTTGCAGGCCGGCTCGGCTGCCCTGCAAGCCGAACTCGCGCGTCGTGCCCACGTCACCGAGCTTTTCAATCGTGCCGTTGGACAGCTGCTCGATGAGCGCCTTGAGGTTCGTCTTGGGGCCATCTATGTGCTGAAGACGATCGGCTTGGACTTTCGTGACTTGGCCGATCCGGTGTTCGAGTTGCTCCAAGCTCATCTTCGCGAGCGCGAGGGCGAATTCGGCGAAGCGGAACCACCGGTCGATATCCGTGCGATCATGGAAATTTTGCAGTTGAGAGTTGTCCAAGATGACAAGCGGCTCGTTGACTAAGACCTACCCAGTCGTGGATCTGCATGGCGCTTTTCTACGGCGAACCAATCTAAGCAATGCGCGGCTTTGGAACGCCAATCTATCTGGGGCTGACTTCAGCCATGCTAATTTCAGGCGTTCCGACTTTCGCGATGCCCGCCTAAACGGTACGATACTGCGTGGAGCGGATCTCACGGACGCCAAGAACTTGACGGTCGAGCAGCTTGCGGGAGCAATTATCGACGAGGATACACGGCTTCCGGTCTATATTGATCGGAAGAAGCTGCTCGGCGAAGCCCGGTCGACACAAACGGGCGAGGGTGCTCGCTCCTGATGTCGCTAACCCGCGGTGTCGGCCGTGCTGTACCTCCTCTCCGACGCGGCCTCCTATGTTACAGGCAACGTGCTGACCGTGTCCGGCGGCCGCTAGAGCGAACTCGAGCTGAAACTTGGAGTCCATGACCTACGACCTCATCGTTATCGGCACCGGCCCGGGCGGCTATGTCTGCGCGATTCGCGCCGCCCAACTCGGCCTCAAGGTGGCGGTGGTCGAGAAGCGCACGACTTTCGGCGGCACCTGCCTCAACATCGGCTGCATCCCCTCCAAGGCGCTGCTCTACGCGAGCGAGAAGTTCGAGGAGATCGCCCACGATTTCCCCGCGCTCGGCATCTCCGTGGGCAAGCCGAAGCTCGATCTAAAGGCGATGATGAAGCACAAGGACGACACGGTCGGGGCCAACGTCAACGGCGTGTCGTTCCTGTTCAAGAAGAACAAGGTCGAGACCTTCATGGGCACCGGCTCGATCAAGGGGCCGGGCGCCGTCGAGGTGAAGGCCGAGGACGGCGCAACGCGGACGCTGGAGACGAAGGCGATCTGCATCGCCACCGGCTCGGAGGCCGCGCGCATCCCCGGCGTCGAAATCGACGAAACGGTGATCGTCTCGTCGGAAGGCGCGCTGAAGCTGGCGAGCGTGCCGAAGAAACTGCTGGTCGTCGGCGGCGGCTACATCGGGCTCGAGCTCGGCTCGGTGTGGAAGCGGCTCGGCGCCGACGTCGAGGTGATCGACTTTCTCGAGCGCATCCTGCCTGGCATGGACGAGGAGGTTTCGAAGCAGTTCCAGCGCGTGCTTGAGAAGCAGGGCCTCTCGTTCCACCTCGGCTACAAGGTCGCCGGCGTCGAGAAGACCAAGGGCGGCGCGAAAGTGACCGTCGAGCCGAAGGACGGCGGCGGGGCGAAGACCTTCGAGGCGGACGTCGTGTTGCTGGCCATCGGCCGCCGTCCCAACACGGAAGGGCTCGGCCTCGAGGAGGCCGGGGTGGCGCTCGACCGCGGCCGCGTCACGGTCGACGACGGCTTCGCGACCAACGTACAGGGCATCTACGCGATCGGGGACGTGATCCGCGGCCCGATGCTCGCCCACAAGGCCGAGGACGAAGGCGTCGCGCTCGCCGAGATGCTCGCCGGGCAGCACGGCCACGTGAACTACGGTGTCATCCCCGGCGTGGTCTATACGATGCCGGAGGTCGCCGCCGTCGGCCGCACGGAGGAGGAACTGAAGGCGGCCGGAATCGCCTACCGCGTCGGCAAGTTCCCGTTCACCGCCAACGGTCGCGCCCGGGCGATGCGCCACACCGAAGGGTTCGTGAAGGTGCTGGCCGATGCCGAAACCGACCGCGTGCTCGGGGTCCATATCATCGGCGCCGCCGCCGGCGATCTCATCGCGGAATGCGCGGTGCTGATGGAATTCGGCGGCTCGTCGGAAGACCTCGCGCGCACCTGCCACGCCCACCCGACCATGGCGGAGGCGGTCAAGGAAGCGGCGATGGCGGTGGAGAAGCGCGCGATCCACATGTGAGGTCGCGCGGCCGCTGGCGAGCCGCCGCACTTCCTCACCCACGACATGCCGCCCGCGCTACCGCGACACCGTCATCTGCATTGGCGGAGCACCGCTACAACAGCTTGTCGAGCGTGATCGGCGTCTCGCGGACGCGGACCCCGGTCGCGTGCCAGACCGCGTTGGCGATCGCGCCGGCGGTCCCGGTGATGCCGATCTCGCCGACGCCCTTGATGCCGAGCGGGTTGACGTGGGTGTCGTGCTCCTCGACCAGGATCGCCTCGAGCGAGGCGATGTCCGCGCTCACCGGCACATAGTACTCGGCGAAATTCGGGTTCATCGGCCGGCCGGAGCGCTTGTCGAACAAGGCGTGCTCGTGGAGCGCGAAGGACACGCCCCAGATCATGCCGCCGTAGAGCTGGCTCTTGACGAGACGCGGGTTGACGATGCGGCCGGCCGCGAAGGCGCCGACGAGGCGGGTGCAGCGGATCTGTCCGAGCTCGGGATCCACTTTTACCTCGACGAAGACGGCGCCGTGCGCGTGCATGGCGTAGGTCTCCGTCACGGCTTGGTCGGGAGCGGCCGAACCGTTGCCCTCGATCTCGTCCTTGCCGGCACGGGCGAGAATGGCGGTCACCGCCTCGCCGCGGCTCTCGTCGTCCTCCCGCACGAGGCGGCCGTCGCGCAACACGAGCCCGGCATTGCCGGCGCCGAACAGCGGTGAGCGCTCGTCGCCGGTGGCCAGTGTCGCGAGTTGCTTGATCACGTCCCGCGCCGCGCCGTGGATCGCCGAGCCGGCGGTCGCGGTGCCGGCCGATCCGCCGGCCATGCCGCCGTTCGGCAGGTCCGACGTGCCCATCGCGAAATCGAGCGCGTCGTAGTCGACGCCGAGGCCGTCGGCGGCGATCTGCGCGAGGCTCGTCCAGGCGCCTTGCCCCATGTCGTGCGCGCCGATGGCAACGCGCGCCGAGCCGTCCTTGCGCAGGGTCGCGCTGGCCTGCGCCTGGAACATCAAGGCCGGAAAGGTCGCGGTGCCGATGCCCCAGCCGACCAGCAGTCCGTCGGCGTCGCGCATGCGGCGTGGTTCGAGCGGGCGATCGCGCCAGCCGAAGCGCTCGGCCCCAGCGGCGTAGCACTCGCGCAGCTGCTTGGAGGAGAACGGCTTGCCGGTGATCGGCTCGACGTCGGCGTAGTTCGCGAGGCGGAACGCCAGCGGATCCATGCCGCACCGCTCGGCCATCTCGTCCATCGCGATCTCGAGCGCGACGCTGCCGGAAGCCTCGCCGGGCGCGCGCATGAACAGCGGGGTGCCGACGTCGTTGCGGATCGCGGCATGCGTCGTCATGATCGCCGGACTGGCGTAGAGGTGGCGCGCGACGAGGCCGGCCGGCTCGCAGAAATCGTCGAAGGCGCTCGACGGCGACACGGTATGGTGCTCGATCGCGGTCAGCTTGCCCAGCGCGTCAGCCCCGAGCTTCACCACCTGCCGCGTCGCGCCGCGATGGCCGACCGGACCGAACATCTGCTCGCGACGCAGCACCAGCTTGACAGGCCGGTTGACCAGCTTGGCGGCCATCACGCCGAGTACCTGCGGGCCGGTGATCAGCGCCTTCGAGCCGAAGCCGCCGCCGAGGAAGGGGCTGCGGATGAGGATGTCGCCGGGCTCGATGCCGAACAGCGCGGCGAGACGGGCCTGGCCCATCGACATGGCCTGGCTCGGCGTGTCGAGGATCAGCTTGCCGCCGTCCCAGCGGGCCACGGTCGCATGCGGCTCCATCGCGTTGTGGTACTGCGGCGGGGTCTCGAAAGTGGCCTCGACCGTGCGGTCCGCCTTGCCGAACCCGTCGGCGACATCGCCGCCGCCGTAGGCCGAGGGCGCGCCGGCGCCGACCGCGCCCGGATCGTAGGTCTCGCCGTCGAGGCCGATGCGCGCCGCCTCCGCCTCGTAGCCGGGCGCAAGCAGGGCCACGCCCTCCTGCGCCGCCTCCAGCGTCTCGGCGATGACGACCGCGATCGGCTGATTGGCGTAGCGGACCGCGTCGTTCTGCAGGATGTCGAGACGGAAGTCGAACGGCCCCTGCTTCTCGTCCGGGTGCACCGCCAGCTTGGGAGCGTTCTCCGGCGTCATCACGGCGACGACGCCGGGATGGGCCTTCGCCGCCGCGACGTCGAGATGAGTGACGCGGCCACGCGCGATGCTGGCCACCGCCAGCGCCGCGTGCAGCATGCCTTCGGGACGATGGTCTGCGGCGTAGCGCGCGCCGCCGGTGACCTTCAGGACGCCTTCGCGGCGGGAGAGCGGCTGGCCGATCGAGGCGCCGTGGCGGACACGTGTCTCAGGCATGGAGGGAAGCTCCCGTGTTGGTGGCGAAGGCCGAGGCGGGCAGCGCCGGCAGGCGCTTCGGCGTCCCGGCCGCGGCGAGGGTCAGCGCACGCATGACGATGCGGCGCGCCAGTTCGATCTTGAAGCCGTTGTCGCCCGCGGGCTTGGCGCCGGCGAGGGCGGCGTCGGCGGCGGCACGGAACGTCTCCGGCGCCGCGGGCTTGCCGGCGAGCGCCGCCTCGGCCGCATCGGCGCGCCACGGCTTCAGCGCGACGCCGCCGAGCGCGACGCGGGCCGAGCCGATGGCGACGCCGTCCATCCGCAGGGCAACCGCGGCGGAGACCACGGCGAAGGCGTAGGACGTGCGCTCACGCACCTTGAGGTAGCGCTGATGAGCGGCGTAGCGCGCCGCCTCTTGCGGCAGGCGGATCGCGACGACGAGATCGCCCGGCGCGAGCACGGTCTCGTCTTGCGGCGTGTCGCCCGGCAGCAGGTGAAAGGCTTCCAGCGGCACCTCGCGGCGACCCTCGCGCCCCTCGATTTCGAGGATGGCGCCGAGCGCGACCAGCGGCACGCAGAAGTCCGACGGATGCGTCGCGACGCACTGCTCGCTCCAGCCGAGCACGGCGTTGAGGCGGCTGATGCCGCCCTTGGCGTCGCAGCCGGCGCCGGGCTGGCGTTTGTTGCAGGCGGCAGCGGTGTCGTAGAAATATTGGCAGCGGGTACGCTGGAGGACGTTGCCGGCGGCGGTGGCCGCGTTACGCAGTTGCGCCGACGCGCCCGACAGCAGCGCTTCCGCGACGGCCGGGTAAGTGGACGCGAACCGCGCGTCGTAGGCGAGATCGCTGTTGCGGACGAGCGCGCCGATGCGCACCCCGCTCTCCGGCGTCCAGGCTATCTCATCCATGCCGGGCAGGCGGGTCACGTCGACGAGCCGGTTCGGCCGCACGACATTGCCCTTCATGAGGTCGAGCAGGTTGGTGCCCGCGCCGAGGTAGACGGCGCCGGACGCGGATGCGGCGGCGACGGCCTCCGCGATGCTCGCGGGGCGAACGTAGTCGAAATCGATCAAGCGGCCTCTCCCTGCTCATCGGCGCTCATTCGCCGATGCGCCTCGAGCACCGCCTCGATGATCCCGGCATAGGCGCCGCAGCGGCAAAGATTGCCGCTCATGCCCTCGCGCACCCGCTCGTGATCGGCGCCGGCATGGCCTTCGGCGATGAGGCCGACCGCGCTCATGATCTGGCCCGGCGTGCAGAAGCCGCACTGGAAGCCGTCATGCTCGATGAAGGCGGCCTGCACGGGATGCAGGATATCGCCGCGCGCGAGGCCTTCGATGGTCGTGATCTCGGCGCCGTCGCAACTGACGGCGAGCGCGAGGCAGGAATTGATCCGTCGCCCATCGACGAGAACCGTGCACGCCCCGCATTGCCCGCGGTCGCAGCCTTTCTTGGTGCCGGTGAGATCGAGACGTTCGCGCAGAAGATCGAGCAACGTGACGCGGTGATCCTCGAGGATCACCGCGCGTGACGCGCCGTTGACGGTGAGTGCGATATTGATGCTCATACTTTTCCATGGCTTTGCCGCGCGGCGAAGCATGCGCCGGGCCCAACGCTATCTAGGGCGCCCGACGGCTTTCGCCAAAGTCGCCTGTTGACCGCGCTTCAGGGCGCCTCCTCGCGGTAGCGCGCGAGATCCGCCAACCACGCGGCCGCGTTGCCGTCCGAGGGCGCCCGCCAATCGCCGCGCGGCGAAAGCGAGCCTCCCGCCGACACCTTCGGCCCGTTCGGCATCGCCGAGCGCTTGAACTGGCTGAAGGCGAAGAAGCGGCGGATGAACAGCTCGAGCCAGTGCGATATCGCTAAGCGATCGTAGGCGCGGCGGCGTTCCGGAGGGAAGCCCGGCGGCCATGCACCGGCCTCGGCGTCGCGCCAGGCGTGCTCGGCGAGGAAGGCGATCTTCGACGGCCGGAAGCCGTAGCGCAGCGTATAGAAGAGATTGAAGTCCTGCAGCTCGTAGGGTCCGACCTTGGCTTGTGTGCTCTGCGGCGGCTCGCCTTCTGCGACCGGCACGAGCTCGGGCGAGATCTCGGTCGCGAGAATCAGCCGCAGCGTCGCGCCGACGTCGTCCGAGAACAAACGGGTGTCGGCGACCCAGCGGATCAGGTGCTGGATCAGCGTCTTCGGCACGCCGCCGTTGACGTTGTAGTGGCTCATCTGGTCGCCCACACCGTAGGTGCACCAGCCGAGCGCCAGCTCGGAGAGGTCGCCGGTGCCGATCACGATGGCGTCGTGCTGGTTCGCGAGCCGAAACAGATAGTCGGTTCTCAAACCGGCCTGGACGTTCTCGAACGTGACGTCGTAGGCCGGCTCGCCCTTGGCGAAAGGATGGTCCATGTCGCCGAGCATCTGACGCGCGGCCGGCCGGATGTCGATCTCCGCCGCCGTGACGCCGAGCGCCGCCATCAGCGCGTGCGCGTTGGCCCTGGTCTCATCGCTGGTGGCGAATCCCGGCAGCGTGTAGGCGAGGATGCCGCGGCGTGGAAGGCCGAGCCTGTCGAAGGCACGAGCGACGACGATGAGCGCGTGCGTTGAATCGAGACCGCCGGAAATGCCTATGACGACGCGCTTGACGCCGATCGCCTGCAGCCGCTGCGTCAGTCCGGAGACCTGGATATTGTAGGCCTCGAAACAATCCTGCTCGAGCCGCGCGGGATCGGCCGGCACGAAGGGAAACCGCTCGACGGTGCGCATCAGCCCGGAGGCGTCCCGCGGCGGATCGAGCGGGAAGGCCACGCGGCGGAACGCCATGCCGAGGATGCGCCCGGCATTGTCGTCGAAGGTGCCCTGCCGCAGGCGCTCCTGGCGGATACGATCGAGATCGACGTCGGCCATCACGTGGTGCGCGCCCATCGGGAAGCGCTCCGAGCGCGCCAGCGTCTCGCCGATCTCGTCCACCGTGACCTGGCCGTCCCAGGCGAGATCCGTCGTCGATTCACCGGCCCCTGCGGCGGCATAGACGTAGGCCGCGAGGCAACGCGCCGATTGCGCCCTGGTCAGGAGATGACGCGTGTCGGCCTTGCCGATGGTGATGTTCGACGCCGAGAGGTTTGCGAGCACGGTGGCGCCGCGCAGCGCCGCGACCGACGAGGGCGGCGCCGGCACCCAGAGATCCTCGCAGATTTCCGCGTGCACCACGAAGTCCGCCACGTCGCTCGCCTCGAACATGAGATCGACGCCGAACGGCGCCTCGAGCGCGCCGATCCGCACGCTCTCGGCGAGGATCGTCGCGCCGGAGGCGAAATGACGGTGCTCGTAGAACTCGCGGTAGTTCGGGGGATAGCTCTTCGGCACCGCGCCGAGCAGCAAGCCGCCGTGAATCGCCACAGCGCAATTGTAGAGGCGATGGCGCCAGCGCAGCGGCGCGCCGACGAGGATCAAAGGGCGTAGCGCTTTCGAGGCCTCGACCACGACCGCCACCGCCGCGGCCACGCCGTCGAGCAACGCGTCCTGCATGAGGAGGTCGTCGATGGCGTAGGCGGACAGCGTCAGTTCCGGGAACACGCACAACGCCGCCCCCTCCGCGTGGCAGGCTTCCACCTCGGCGAGCACAGCGGCGGCATTGGCGGCGGGATCGGCGAGGCGACCCGCGATGGTGCAGGCCGCGACGCGGACGAAGCCATGGTCGTAAGGCGAAAGCATCAGATCTTGTATCATGCCGACGCCTCTTTCATAACAAGCGCTGGCGCGCGGGTGGTGTTGTCGCCGCTGCCTCAGGCTCGACGCCAAGGATCAGCGCCATCAAGCTCTACCTGTCATGAAGCCCTACTTGCAGTGTGTGCAGGACAGCGTGCGCGACCACCCTTCCGCCGATAACGCATCCCGTCTCGACCGCCGGCAGCGTCAGTCCTGAGCTGTCGGGCGGATCACGATGCTGCCGACATCGACATCGTTCGGCTGCTCGATCGAAAATAGGATGCCGCGAGCGATCGCGTCGGGCGAGATCGCGATGTCGCCCAATCGCTTCTTGATCGCTTCCTTCATCGCGTCGTCGGTCATCGAGTCACCGAAGTTGGTCGCAACGTAGCCGGGCGACACCTCGGTCACCCGCAGGTGCGGGCCAGCCTCCTGCCGCAGTGCCTCGGTAATCGTGCGCACGGCGTTCTTGGTGCCGGCGTAGACGCCCATCGTCGGCAGAATCTTCAGCCCCGCAGTCGAGATAACGTTGACGATGTGACCGGCATGTTGGCGTTGAAAGATGGGTAGGGCCGCGGCGATGCCGTAGAGAACTCCTTTGATGTTGACGTCGATCATCGCGTCCCAATCGTCGACCTTGAGCGCGTCGAACCTTGAGATCGGCCCGATGCCGGCATTGTTGACGAGGATGTCGAGCCGCCCGAAGCGGTCGCAGGCGAGGTCGACCAGCGCCTGGAGATCCTGCCGACGGGTCACATCGGTCGACCGGTAGGCGGCATGGCCTCCGGCAGCGGTGACCTCGTCGGCTACGGCTGCCAACAAGGCTTCCCGCCGCGCGCCTAGAACCACCGTCGCGCCGCGCGCCGCCAACAGCAGCGCAGTCGCGCGTCCGATTCCGCTACTGGCCCCGGTGATCGCGACAACCTTATTTTCGATAGCCATGCTTTGTCTCCCTTGGTCAAGAGGTAGGAGGTGAAGTCGAGACGGCCATGCGAGAGGAGCCACCGGCTTGTCGCGATTCGTCCACAAGCCATGTCGATCCGCTCTTCGACGTGCTCGCGACGCTCGGCACGCGGAGCGTCCGCCGCACACGGTTGGAAGCAGCCGGCGACCGGGCGCTCGCCTTCCCGGCGCTTGCCCGGCTGAAGTCGTCGCAGTGCTGCGGGGCCACTGCCGGCTCGTGCTGCCGGATCAGCCGGGACACCTCCTGGTCGCTAGCGACACCTAACTGCTCGGCCACATCTCCCATGTCGTGGCGGGCGATTCGGCGATCCGTGCACTCGACGGCATGTCGCTCTAGGAGGCGCCCGACGGCGACATCGTGCAGTTAGGTGGCGAAGAAACGGTAATGTTGGGCGGAGGCATTACCTTCATCAACGAACGGCGGCTGATTCATGGAGTTGTCGCTCACCCCCTGGACAGTGGAGGCTCGCGACCCAGGTCGGAATGTCGCGCTCGGCCTTCTCGTTGCACTTCAATCGCCTCGTGGGCCCCACCGTTCGACGATACGCGGCATTCGCGCATGATTTTCGTGCAACAAGCGCTCAGCGAACTAACTCTAGCGCAACAAGCGCTCAAAGGAACGGCCCACATCCCCGCACCGCCGCACGGCTGGGCTACATGTCACAGAGTGCATTTTGTCAGACTTACAAGCTCACTTCGGTATTTCACCGCGCCGGCACAATAACGGCGACTGATTGGCATGCGGACGGCGGCCACCTTGGAATAGATCAACCTGTGTCGTGAGGCAAACGTCTGCGCCCCGCCGCGAATGGCGAACCTACATCTGCAGCTTGAACATCACCACCGAGCGGCCGGTCACCGCGTAGACGTGATCGAACTCGAACGTGTCCGCCTCGTCGGCCTCCGGCTGGTTCGTGTCGAGCAGGCGGACCCAGCGCTTGCCGCCGGTCACTTGCAAGAGCGTCACGTTGACCACGTCGTGGTAGGCGTTAAAGACGATGAGCAGCGTGCGGTCGCTGCCGCGGCGCCTGATGCCCGTCGCCTGGGCGCGACCGTCGAGCAGAACGCCGAGGCTGAGCGCGTTGCCGTCCGACCAATCGCTGTCGCGCATCTCGCTGCCGTCCGGGCGCAGCCAGGTGACGTCCTTGACCTCGATTTCTTCATTGTAATGGCCGGTGAGGAACCGTTCCCGGCGCAGGATCGGATAGTCGTGGCGCAGGTGCGCGAGTTTCTGCACGAAGGCTTGCAGTTTCTTGCCGTCCTCGGAGATGTTCCAATCCACCCAGCCGATCGGGTTGTCCTGGCAGTACGCGTTGTTGTTGCCCTGCTGGGTCCGACCGAATTCGTCGCCGGCGAGCAGCATCGGCAGGCCCTGCGAGAAGAACAGCGTCGCCAGTATGTTTCGCTTCTGGCGCTCGCGCAGCGCCGTGACCTCCGCGTCATCCGACGGCCCCTCGACGCCGCAGTTCCAAGACCGGTTGTCGGAATGGCCGTCGCGGTTGTTCTCGCCGTTCTTCTCGTTGTGCTTGTCGTTGTAGCTGACGAGATCGTTGAGGGTGAAACCATCATGCGCGGTCACGAAGTTGACGCTCGCCCATGGCTTGCGGCCGCGGTGATTGAAGTTCTCGGCCGACGCGGTGAGCCGCTTGGCGAGGTTCGGCAACTCGTGCTTCCCGCCGACCCAGAAGGCGCGGACGTTGTCACGGAAGCGATCGTTCCATTCCGCCCAACCGGGCGGAAATCGGCCGACCTGATAGCCGCCGGGACCGCAGTCCCACGGCTCCGCGATGAGCTTGATGCTGGAGAGGACCGGATCCTGGCGGCAGGAGTCGAGGAAGCCGCCGCCTTCGTCGAAGCCGTAATCCTCGCGAGCGAGGATGGTGCCGAGGTCGAAGCGGAAGCCGTCGACGCGCATGTCCTGCACCCAGTAGCGCAGGCTGTCGGTCACCATCTGCAACACGCGCGGATGCGACAGGTTCAACGTATTCCCGGTCCCGGTGTCGTTGATGTAATAGCGGGGCTTGTCCTTCAGCAGCCGATAGTACGAGAAGTTGTCGATCCCTTTGAACGAGAAGGTGGGACCGAGCTCGTTGCCTTCCGCGGTGTGGTTGTAGACCACATCGAGGATCACCTCGAGATCGTTGGCGTGCAGGTGGCTGACCATCTCCTTGAACTCGGAGAAGGCGAAATCGTAGACGCTGGCGAAGCGCCTGTCCGGCGCGAAGAACCCCAGCGTGTTGTAGCCCCAGTAGTTCGTCAGCCCCTTGTTGAGGAGATGGTCGTCGTTGACGAACATCTGGATCGGCATCAGCTCGACCGCGGTGATGCCGAGCGACTTGATGTGCTCGATGACTTTGGGCTGGATCAGTCCGCGGAACGTGCCGCGGAGGCGCTCGGGCACGTCGGGATGCTGCTTGGTGAAGCCGCGGACGTGCATTTCGTAGATGATCGACTGATCGAATGGCGTGCGCAGGGCCCGGTCCGCGCCCCAGGTGAAGGCCGGATCGATGACCCGGCATTTGGTCATGTACCTGGCGCTGTCGCGCTCGTCGAACGTGGTGTCGTCCCCGGTTTCCATCGTGTAGCCGAAGACGGCGGGGTTCCAGGTCAGAGACCCTTCAATCGCCTTGGCGTAGGGGTCGAGAACGAGCTTGTTGGGGTTGAAGCGATGGCCGGCCTTGGGGTCATAGGGTCCGTGCACGCGATAGGCGTAGATCGTGCCCGGCCGCGCGTCCGGCAGATAGCCGTGCCAGACCTCGTCGGTGAACTCGGGCAGCTCGATGCGCTCGATTTCCTTCTCGGAAAAATGGTTGAACAGGCACAACTCGACCTTGGTCGCGTGCGCGGAAAACAATGCGAAATTGACCCCTCTGCCGTCCCAGGTGGCGCCGAGAGGATATGGTCTTCCTTCGAGTACACGGCTGCGTTGGGCGGATGCGGACAAGAATATTCCCCCGGAAGATCGAAGCGAAAAACACGCTCTCGCGAGCATCGTTCCAGTTTAGCGCCCGCTCGACCCCATGGCGAGCCTTGGGTCAGAGCGACAGTCCGTCGGCAGCGGCGAGCGCCTTAAGGTCCGTCTTCGGTCGGGCTCCGATATGCTGGATGATCTCGGCCGCGGCCAGCGCTCCGAGCCTCGCGCAGGAGCGATGGTCGAAGTCGCGCACGAGCCCGGCGACGAAGCCGGCGGCGAAGAGATCACCGGCGCCTGTGGTGTCGACGAGGCTCCGGACCGGCGCCGCCGGCACGGCGCTCGCCTGGCCGTCGTGCACCACCACGCAGCCATGCTCGCCGCGGGTGACGGCGGCGAGAATACCTTCGTCGCGCAGCCGCGTCAGCGCCGTGTCGACGTCGGCCTGCTCGTAGAGGCTCTTCAGCTCGGCCTCGTTGGCGAACAGGATGTCGACGTGACCGGCGCGGATGAGCTGGAGGAACTCGGGGCGGTAGCGGCCGACGCAGAACGCGTCGGAAAGGCTCAGCGCGACGCGACGGCCGGCCTCGTGCGCGAGCGTTGAGGCTTTCAAGAATGCAGCCTTCGCGGCGGGCGGGTCCCACAGGTAGCCTTCGAGATAAACGATCCTGGAGGCCTTCACCGTTTCGGGATCGACATCCGCCTCGCTGAGATCCTGACAGGCGCCGAGAAAGGTGTTCATCGTGCGCTGCCCGTCGGGCGTTACCAGTACGAAGCAACGCGCCGTCGCCGGACCCTGTTCGGCATGGGGTACCGGAAAGTCGACGCCGGCCTTCTCGATGTCGGCGGTGAAAAGCTCGCCCAACCGGTCATTCTTGACCTTGCCCACGAACGAGGCGGTGCAACCCATAGTCGCGGCGCCGATAACGGTATTGGCCGCCGAGCCCCCGGAAACGGTGACCGTTTCGCCCATTGCCTGGTAGAGCGTTTCGGCCGGGACTTCGTCGATTAGTGCCATCGACCCCTTTACGAGCCTGTGGCGGACCAGGAAGTCGTCAGGCGCCCGCGCGATGACGTCGACAATGGCGTTGCCCAAGCCGAGTACGTCGTAGCGGGCCTCGGGCATGGTTCAATCTCGTGTCTTGCCGCGCGACGTCGTGGGAGCGCTCGCACCCCAGGTTAGCATGCCGGGCGGACCATATCGATGACAAGGACCGGGCAGACGACACCTACGACGAAAGAGTTTGATGTCAAAGCGAGATGCACGATCACCCGCGCGCGCCCAACCCTACAAGCGCGGAAAGTCTATTGGAGCGTCACCGACGGCGCTTGACGCGGACCGCGATACGCTGTTCACCGCGACCGGGCGCCATCGACGACAAGAGGAAGGCGACGGTCGCGAGCATCAACATCAAAAGCGCGATCACGTGCATCTCGTCGCCCCTCAAGCTTCGGTTCGAATGCCTCAAGCGGCAACAAGCAAGCCCGCTTGCGCAACTCTAACCCCCGATTCTCCATTCGGGTTCCGGCATCATAGCCCGTCGAACAGCGCTGTCGAGAGATACCGTTCGGCGAAGGACGGGATGATCAGGACGATGGTCTTGCCCTCGAATTCCGGGCGCAGACCGACCTCGATCGCCGCTGCGACCGCCGCGCCCGACGAGATGCCGCCGGGAATACCCTCGACCCGGGCGAGCAGGCGGGCGAGATCGAACGAGGTCTGGTTGCCGACCTTGATGATCTCGTCGATCACGTCGGTGTCGAGGATCGGCGGCACGAAGCCGGCCCCGAGCCCCTGGATCTTGTGCAGTCCGGGCTTACCCCCGGAGAGCACCGGCGAATCCTCGGGTTCGACGGCAATGATCCGGGTCGAGGGCCGACGCTCCTTCAGGACCTCGCCTACGCCGGTGATCGTCCCGCCGGTGCCGACGCCCGCGATGAAGGCGTCGATCTCGCCCCGCGTGTCGTTCCAGATCTCCTCCGCCGTCGTTTTGCGATGGATCGCCGGATTGGCCGCGTTTTCGAACTGCTGCGGCATGACCGAGCCGGGCGTCTCGGCGACGATCTCGTGGGCACGGGCGATCGCGCCTTTCATGCCCTGCGGCGCGGGAGTGAGCACGAGCTCGGCGCCGAGCAGCAACAGCATCTTGCGCCGCTCGATCGACATGCTCTCCGGCATGACGAGGGTCAGCTTGTAGCCTCGCGCGGCGGCGACGAAGGCGAGCCCGATGCCGGTATTGCCGGAGGTCGGTTCAACCAGCAGGGTCTCGCCGGGCTTGATCCTGCCTTCCTTCTCCATCGCCTCAATCATCGAGACGCCGATGCGGTCCTTGACGCTCGACGTCGGATTGAAGAACTCGAGCTTGCCGATGAGATGCGCCTTGACGCCCTTCATCTTGGCGATCCTGTCAAGGCGGACCAGCGGTGTGTCGCCGATCGTGTCCGTGATGGAATCGTAGATGCGCCCGCGACCTGGCGGCCGCGGCGCGGCGTCATCCTTCAATGCGTCATCCTGCGATGCGCCCTGGGGAAACGTCTTTGTCATGCTGCCCTCCTGCGGCAGGTGGCGGACCGAACGAGACCTGGGGCGTCGAGCCCCCGGGACGTCGACATTCTGGCGTGTCGAGACCCTTGGGCGTAATGTCGGCCATCGGGCGCAAACCGCAATACCGCCTGTCGGCGGGTTTCGATGATCAGAGCCCGGTCGAGCCGAAGCCGCCGGCGGCCCGCGCCGTCGCGTCGAGATCGTCGGTCGGCACGAAGCGCGCGCGGGTGACGGGAGCCAGCACCAGCTGCGCGATGCGCATGCCCCGCTCGATGCGAAACGCTTCCCGACCGAGATTGACCAGCAGCACCTGCACTTCGCCACGGTAGTCCGCGTCGATCGTCCCCGGTGCGTTCAGGACGGTGACGCCGTGGCGCAGCGCGAGACCCGAGCGCGGCCGGACCTGCGCCTCGATGCCGGGCTGTAGCGCGAGGGCGAGACCGCTCGGGACTAGGCCGCGCGCGCCTGGTTCGAGCACCAGCGCTCGATCGGCAGGAAGCGCGGCGAGGAGGTCGCAGCCGGCCGCAAGCACGCTGGCATAGGCCGGCAACGCCAGTCCCTCGCCGTGGGGCAGGATTTGCACCGCCACGGCGGATTCCGGCGGGTCGGTCGTCATGAGGAGAGTCTCGTCGGGCTCGGCTTGTCATGCCCGGCCTTGTGCCGGGCATCCGCGTCGAGGCGTTACAGCGACCCCGGCGGGATGTCCGCTATAGCCCGGCGTGGATGGCCGGGACAAGCCGGACAAGCCCGGCCATGACGGGCACGAAAGTCTTGCCGCATCCTCAAGGCGACCCCGCCAGGCGATCGGCGAGCATCCGCACGAGGCGGGTGGCGAGCGCGGTCTTGTTCATGCGCGGCCAAGCCGTCGCGCCGGCGGCGTCGATGATCGTCACCTCGTTGGCGTCGCCGCCGAATGTCCCGGTCGCCGGTCCGACGTCGTTGACGACGATGAGCTCGCATCCCTTGCGGGCGAGCTTGTCGCGGGCGTTCGCGACGATGTCGTCCGTCTCAGCGGCGAAGCCGACGACAAGGGCCGGCCTGTCGCGCTTGCGCCGCGCCACGCTCGCGAGAATGTCCGGATTTTCCGTCAGCGCCAGCGTCGGCGCCCCGCCGCCCTGCTTCTTCAGCTTGCCCGGCGCCGTTGCGGCGACGCGCCAGTCGGCGACGGCGGCGGCGGCGATGAAGAGGTCGGCGGGCAGCGCCGCCTCGACGGCCGCCAGCATGTCCCGTGCGGTCTCGACGCGGCGCACGAGGACGCCGGCCGGATCGGCGAGCGCCACCGGGCCGCTCACCAGCACCACCTCGGCGCCGGCGTCGGCCGCGGCGCAGGCGATGGCATGGCCCTGCTTTCCGGACGAGCGATTGGCGATGTAGCGCACCGGGTCGATCGGCTCGTGGGTCGGGCCCGACGTGACCACGACGCGGCGGCCGGCGAGCGGCCTCTTCGAGCCGGACTCCGGCGACGGCGCCGTGGCGATGCCGGCCGGCAGCGGCAGCCGCGTGTCCTCCGCCAGCGCCGCCTCGATGGCGGCGACGATCGCGAGCGGCTCGCTCATCCGGCCCGGCCCGTATTCGCCGCAGGCCATCGCGCCGTCGTCCGGTCCGCAGAACAGAACGCCGTCGGCGCGCAGGGCCGCGATGTTGCGCTGCATTGCCGGGTGCAGCCACATGCGCAGGTTCATCGCCGGCGCGACCAGCGTCTTCTTGTCGGTGGCGAGGAGAAGCGTCGTCGCGAGGTCGTCGGCGAGGCCGTGCGCCATCTTAGTGAGGATGTTGGCGGTCGCCGGCGCGACCACGACGAGGTCGGCCGCCCGCGACAGCTCGATGTGCCCCATTTCGGCCTCGTCGGTCAGCGAGAAGAGAGCGGTGTGGACCTTGGCTCCGGCGAGGCTCGCCAGCGACAGCGGGGTGACGAAGCTCTCCGCTCCGGCGGTCATCACCGGGCGGACGGCGGCGCCGCGCTCGCGCAGGCGGCGGACGAGGTCAAGCGCCTTGTAGGCGGCGATGCCCCCTGCGACGACGAGAAGAATGCGCTTGTTGGCGAGGCTCATCAGGTTCGGGCTCGACGGCCGGCGCGGGCGCCGACGCTAATGCCTCCAAAAGAGATAGTATACCGCGATGGCGACGATCGCCCAGAGCGCGTAGTGGCCGACCCGCTGGGCGGATTTTTGCATCTTGCCCATCTCCTGAACCGCCTCGTGGATGCCGCTGTCGGCGAACTCTTCCAGCGTCTTCAGCGTCCGATCCGCGTCGACGATCGTTTGCGGCAGGTTGCCCAGCACCTTCGTGATCGAGCGAAGGGCGTGCCCGGCGTCCTGGATCCGGCCCACGGGACCGAGGTTCTCCTCGATCCAGGCGCGCACGACCGGCTCGGCGGTGGTCCACATGTCGAGACGGGGATCGAGCGTGCGGGCGACGCCCTCGACGACCACCATCGTCTTCTGCAGCAGGACCAGCTCGGTGCGGGTCGTCATGTTGAAGAGGCCAGTGATCTCGAACAGCAGGGTGAGCACGCGCGCCATCGAGATCTGGTCGGCGGTACGCGAATGGATGGGCTCGCCGATGGCGCGGATTGCCTGCGCGAAATCCTCGACGCGGTAGACGTCGGGAACGTAGCCGGCCTCGAAATGAACCTCGGCGACTCGAAGGTAGTCGCGGGTGATGAACCCGTAAAGGATTTCGGCGAGGAAGCGCCGCTCCTTGCGGCCGAGCCGGCCCATGATGCCGAAGTCCACCGCGACGAGGCGCTCCTCGCGGTCGATGAACAGATTGCCCTGGTGCATGTCGGCGTGGAAGAAGCCGTCCCGCATCGCGTGCCGCAGGAAGGTCTGGATCACCACCGCGCCGAGCTTGGGGAGGTCGTACCCTTTGCTCACCAGCGCCGCCTGGTCCGTCAGCTTGGTGCCGTCGATCCACTCGAGCGTCAGCACCTGCGCGGCGGTCAGGTCCCATTCGATCCTCGGGATGCGGAAATCGACCTCGTCGGCGACGTTTTCGGCGAATTCCGACGCGGCGGCCGCCTCGAGCCGGAAGTCGGTCTCCATGCGCAGCGAGCGCGCCAGGATCTCGACCACGCCGGTGGGCCGCAGCCGCTTGGTCTCGGGAAAATTCTCCTCGATGAAGGTTGCCGCCACCCTCATGTCGCTGAGGTCGCGGGCAAGCAGGCGCTCGACGCCCGGGCGGCGCACCTTGACCGCCACCTCGCGCTCGCCGGCGCCGTCGCGCATACGAGCCTTGTGCACCTGCGCGATGGAGGCGGCCGCGACCGGCTCGCCGAACGACAGGAAGATCGTCTCGATCTTGCGGCCGAAGGCGGCCTCGACCTGTCGCACCGCCTGCTCGCGCGGGAACGGCTCGGTGCGGTCCTGCAGCCGCTCCAGTTCGCGCACGACGGCGGGGCCGACGACATCGGGGCGAGTCGCGAGGAACTGCCCGAGCTTCACGTAAGAGGGTCCCAGCCGTGAGATCGCGCCGGGCAGCGCCGCGAGGCTCGGTCCGTCGGTCTTCCTGGCGATCAGCTTGGCGAGGGCCAGCGGCAGCGAGGCGGTCGCCGGCAGCAGCGTCGTGTCGACGTCGCTGAAGACGCCGGCGCGCGCGAGCGTCAAGCCGGCACGGGCCAGCCGCAGGAAGGCCCCCAGCCTGCCGATCATGCCGCGCCCCGCCGCTTGCGGCTGTTGTTCAAGCTAGAGCTTCCAGCCGGTGTGGATCGCGACCACGCCGCCCGACAGGCGGACGAAGCGCGTGTTGCGGAAGCCGGCGGCCCGCACCATCCCCTCGAACGTCTCGGCCACCGGAAACCGGCGGATCGACTCGACGAGGTAGCGGTAGGCGCTGCCGTCGCCGGTCACCGCCCGGCCGAGGCGCGGAATGACGTTGAAGGAATAGGCATCGTAGATACGGGCCAAGGCCGGCAGATCGACCGGCGAGAACTCGAGGCAGAGGAAGTGGCCGCCACGCCTCAGCACGCGATAGCCTTCCTGCAGCGCCAGCTCGATGCGCGGCACGTTGCGGACGCCGAAGGCGATCGTATAGGCGTCGAAGCTCTTGTCGGGCAGCGGCAGCGCCTCCGCGTTGGCCTCGAAGAAGCGGAGCCGGTCGGACAGCCCTTTGTTGCGCGCCCGCTCCTTGCCGACCTCCAGCATGTCGGCATTGATGTCTAGCACGCTCACGATCGTGTTGCGGCCACCGGCGCGCGCGACGCGGAAGGCCACGTCCCCCGTTCCGCCGGCGACGTCGAGATGATCGAAAGCGATCCGCTTGGGCGGATTGACCATCGCGACGAGGCGGTCCTTCCACACTCGGTGCAGGCCGGCCGACATGAGATCGTTCATCACGTCGTAGCGGCCGGCAACCTTGTGAAAGACGTCGTCGACCTTGCCCTGTTTCTCGTCGAGGCGGACGCTCTCGAAGCCGAAGTGGGTGGTATCGTCGCCGGGGCGTGTCATCGTTGTCGTCTCCGAGCGTGTCTATAGCGGGCGCGCGGGACCGTGGCTATGGAGCGGCGTGCGCAGGGGCGTTTGGCCGCCGCCATCCCGGGATAGGCAACGCGGAGACGGCCGCGCCGCTCGCGCGTGCCGGACAATCGCAGGCCCACACCTGGCGGGGCGTGACGATGACGGAGTTCTCTGCGGACACCCTCGGCGAGTACCATCGCCGGCCACTCCACAGCGGCGGCGACAGGAACTTAGCTGTCGGCCGATACTTCTGAGGTTATAGGGTCCCATCGGTCTCGACATCTTAGGAGCTCAACGATGCGTTTCGCCTTTATCGCCGCCGCCGCGCCTCTGTTGCTGACCGGCCTCGCCGCTCAGGCGATGCCGTCGGCCGTCGGGGCGCCAACGCTGGTCGCGCCGCAGGTCACGCTCGTCGGCGGCGGTTGCGGCATGGGCTACCATCGCGGGGCTTTTGGCCGATGCCGGCGCTCCGGTCATGTCGGACGGCACCTTTATCGCGGCGTCGGCTTCGGCGGTCCGCGCCGCACCACGGCGACAGGTGGAAACGCCGGCGGCTTTTCCGATAGAAACTGAGCGACTCGATCGTCTGCCTCCGAGACGACCGGACGCATGCGTCACGGATGCGTCGATGGGGACGGATCTCACTGAGCACGGTTGCGCGGGAGCGGTGCCTGCGCCCTTCGGACGATGGCCTCGCCCTTGAGTTGGACGCGGGGCCGGCTAATCTGCATGCCGGCGTTAAAATCGCCTTCCTTTGTCCACGGAAAGTCGCGCTTATGACAATCGTCTCGACCCGTTACGCCCTTGCTGCCGCCGTCCTTCTCGCCGCGGCGAGCCCGAGCCGTGCCGAATCCATGAAAGTATCCGCGTCGCTGCAAGGGGCGAGCGAAGTGCCCGCAACGACGTCGAAGGGCATGGGCCAGCTGGCCGGTACTTACGATACGGCGACGAAGGTCCTGACCTACGACGTCACCTATTCGGACCTCACGGGACCGGCGTCCGCCGCCCATTTCCATGCGCCCGCGCCGGCCGGCAAGAACGCCGGCATCGAAATCCCGATCACCGGCCCCCTCGCGAGCCCGATCAAGGGCGAGAAGACGCTGACCGACGAGCAGGCGAAGAATCTCACTACCGGTGTGACCTACTTCAACGTCCACACCGCCAAGAACCCGAAAGGCGAGATCCGCGGTCAGGTCGAGGTCGCCAAGTAGGCCTTGGAGGCCGTCGCCATATAAGTCGGGCTCCCCTCCTCCAGGAAGGACATCACGGTTGCCCGAATTGCCCGAGGTCGAGACCGTCAGGCGCGGTCTCGACCCCGTTTTCACCGGGTCGACGATCGAAGCCGTCGAACAGCGCCGCCCCGACCTTCGCTTTCCATTCCCGGCCGATTTCGCCGCACGGCTTACCGCTCGCCGCATCGAGGCGCTGGACCGCCGCGCGAAATATCTGCGCGCCCATCTCGACGACGGTACCGTCCTCGTGATGCATCTCGGCATGTCGGGCTCGTTCCGCATCGAGGCGGCGGCCGGCGCGGGGATGCCAGGCCTGTTCCACCATCCGCGCTCGAGCCTCGCTGCGCATGACCATGTCGTGCTCACGCTCTCGCATGGCGCCCGAGTCGTCTACAACGACCCTCGCAGGTTCGGCTTCATGCTGCTCGCCGAGGCGGCGACGCTGGAAGCGCACCCGCTGTTCGCCCGTCTCGGCATCGAGCCGCTTGATGGCGGCCTGGACGGCGCGGCGCTCGCGCGGCTGTTCGCCGGCCGTTCGACCGCCCTGAAGGCCGCGCTGCTCGACCAGTCTCTGATCGCCGGTCTCGGCAACATCTACGTATGCGAGGCGCTCCACCGCGCCGGCCTGTCGCCGCGCCGCGCCGCCGGCACCCTTGTGCGGCGCGACGGCGCGCCGACCGCGCGCGCCATCCGCCTGGCCAGCGCGATCCGCGAGGTTCTGCAGGAGGCGGTGGCGGCCGGCGGCTCGTCGCTGCGCGACCATCGCCGGACCGACGGGAGCCTCGGCTACTTTCAGCACCGCTTCCGGGTCTACGATCGCGACGAGCACCCCTGTCCGACCCTGAGCTGCGCGGGGGTCGTCCGGCGGATCGTGCAGAACGGCCGCTCGACGTTCTTCTGCTCGGCCTGTCAGCGCTGATCCGCGGCGGATCGAAGGCCGCGCTGGATCATTGCGATAGACATGAGGACGAGGAGCGAACCATGGCGGACAACCCGAACGTCGGTCCGGAGCCGGTCGAGGCCGAGCCCAACACCAAGCGCGAGAAGACCTACAGGGAGCCCGGCACCCCCGCGCCGGTGAAGCAGGAACTGCGCAGCCTGCCGGAGAACGAGGCACGGGAAAAGGTCCGCGAGGACATGCCGGCGGCGGTCGACGCGATCAAGAAGGAGATCTGATCGCGTTCATCGCGATGCGGAGCCGAACAGGCCGGTCATCCGGAATAGTCCGGCCGAGCGATATCCGAGATGATGCCGATCTCCTTCGGCTCCCATCCGAGGGCTGCCCTTGTCGTCTCGCTGGAGGCGGGGCCGTTGCCCGCCACCCACATCGCCAGGCCGCCGAAATGCGCCTCGGCCTCTTCGAGCGTCAGGGATTGCGCCGGCACGCCGACCTGCCGCCCGATCGCCTCGGCGATCAGCCTGAACGGCACGACCTCGGCGACGGCATGGAAGGCCTCGTTCCGGGCACCGCGTTCGAGGGCGAGGCGGAAGACGCGCGCCGCGTCCAGCCGGTGCACGGATGGCCAGAGGTTTCGTCCGTCGCCGACATAGGCGGACACGCCTTTCTCGCGGGCGACGGCGGCGAGCATGGGAACGAAGCCGTGACGTTCCCCGACGCCATGGACCGAGCGTGAAAGGCGGACGACGCTCGCCCGCAAGCCGCGCTCGGCGAGCGCGAACGCCGTCTGCTCCGACGCGCGTGGAAAGTCAGGAATGATGGGCGGCCGCGCCTCTTCCGTGAACGTCTCGCCGGGAGGCAACAGGCCGAGGCCGCCCGTCACGACGATCGGGCGCTGCGAACCGGCGAAGACCTCCGCGAAGGTCTCGAGCGCGGCGCCTTCCTCCTCACTCAGTTCCACGATCTTCGAGAAGTCGAGACCGAAGGCGGTGTGGATGATGCCGTCGGCATCGCCGGCGCCTCGCCGGAGCACGTCGAGGTCGCGCAGCGAGCCCATGAGCGGCGTGCCGCCGACCGCGGCGAGCGGCTCGCCCTTCTCCCTCGAACGCACCAGACCAACGACAGCATGGCCCGCTTCGAGCAGGTCACGTGCAATCGCCGATCCGACCCAGCCATTCGCTCCCGTCAGAAACACTCGCATGCTACCTCCTTGACCACATCGCGCGGGGACGTACCAACGTCGTCGCATCAGTCACTGACATAGTGACTCTGTCAGTCACTGACAACGAGGAAGGTGGCGGGTGGCAAAGAAAGAGGACGACATGCGCGCTCGCCTGCAACGGATGGCATTGGAGCTATTTCGCGAGCGAGGCTACGACCGCACCACGGCTGCCGAGATCGCCGCGCGCGCCGGCGTGACGGAGCGGACCTTCTTTCGTCATTTCTCGGACAAGCGGGAGGTCCTGTTCGACGGCGAGGCCAAGTTGCGAGCGGCCCTGACGGCCTCGATCGCCGACGCGCCCGTCGGACTCGGGCCGCTCGACACGCTGTTCCGAGCGTTCCGGTCCGTCCAGCCGGCGCTGGAGGACAACCGGCCATTCTCGAAGCCACGACACGAGGTGATCTCCAACACGCCCGCGCTTCACGAGCGTGAGTTGGCGAAAATGGCCGCGCTGGCCGATGCGCTTGCCGTCGCATTGCAGGTAAGAGGCGTCGCTGACCTGCGGGCTAATCTTGCAGCAAGGACCGGCATGGCTGCCTTCGTGCATGCCACGGTCTCCTGGCTCGACGACCCAGGGCTAGGTCTCGGCGAGCGTATGGATCTCGCCAGTCGCGAGCTGAAAGCGCTGCTGGTCGGTAGCGACTAAAGATACGCTGGTGCTCGTGCCGAGCGAAGCGGGTTGGCTCGCCGATCAGACTGCCGCTCGCTGGGCGAGCGGCCAACGCAAGATCTGACCGGGCCGCCGCCGAACGGCGTCACAGCACGACGACCTTGGTGCCCTCCTGGACGCGATTGTAGAGGTCGATCGCGTCCTGGTTGATCAAGCGGATGCAGCCCGACGACGCGTTCGTGCCGATGGAATGCGGCTCGAGCGTCCCGTGGATGCGGAAGTACGTGTCCTTGTTGCCCTGCCACAGGTACATCGCGCGGGCGCCGAGCGGGTTGCGGTAGCCGCCGGGCACGCCGATGCCGCTCTGTAGCTTGTCGAGCTGCGGCTTCAGCTCCGGGTGGCGCTCGATCATTTCCTTGGGCGGATACCAGTCCGGCCATTCCTGCTTGGTCCTGATGATCGCCTGGCCGGACCAGGAGAAGCCGGCTTTGCCGACCGCCACGCCGTAGCGCATCGCCTTGCCGTTGGGCTCGACGTAGTAGAGGTAGTGCGCGTGGGGGTCGACGATCACCGTGCCCGGCGCTTCCTTGGTGACGTAGTCGACCTCCCTGCGCTCGAAACCTTTGCGCACCAAGGCGGGCTCGACCCCCGGGACCGGGAACTTGTCCTGGGCCGGCTGATAGAGCGCCGCGAACCTCGGATTGAATTTGGGCGCGGGGGGCGGCGGCGCCTCCATCGCTGCGACCTTGACGGCCTCTGGCGGATGAGGCGCGGCGGTGACAAGCTGCGTGCCGTCGGGGCCGCCGCAGCCGGCGAGCGCGAGCGCGCCGGCGAACGCGGCGCAGGGGAAAAAGCGACGTTCGGCAGCGGAACGTCCGTAAATAGACATGGGCAAAACCTTGAGCCTAGACCTTGAACGACGTGGACAAGGTAAAACTACAGCAAACGCTCACCACGTGCTGTAGCCGGCGCACAACGGCAGGCTTCGGAATCGCGCCGAATTGCGGGGCCGGAATGGCTTTTATTTGTTCAAGCTGAGCAGTAACAAAGCTGAGCGTTACCCAGCTAAGCGACCCAGCTAAGCGTTACCAAGCTGAGCGTTACGAAGACGGCCCACGCCCGATCATCGGTGTCGCGAGCGCCTGCGCGCAGGCGACCCGCCTATTTCTGGACCAGCATCTGGCCGGCGGCGGCATAGACGGCCCTGCGGAAGGCACCTTCGATGGTGACCGCAAAGTTGTAATGCGTGTGCGAGAAGGGCATCGCCTTGAACGGCTTGTTCGACCGCCAGCCGACCAGGATGGCGCCGACGCGGGAGCGCTCGCCATCGAGCATCAAGGCGCCGCCAGAGGCGCCGTCGCCGGTGTCGCAGTCGAACGAGAACTCCTGCGTGCCTTCCTCCCCTTGCGAGATCCTGTCGTGCAGCGTGCAATCTTGCAACGACAGGTCCTTGGCGTCGCCCCAATCGATATGGCCGCGCGCGACGAAGGTCACCGGCTGGTTCCCGCGGATGTCGGTGGAGAGCGCATACGGTTTGACGCCGCTGACGGCATGGCTCAGCCGCGCGACGGCCCAGTCGTGGGCGACCGCGACGTCGTAGGGGTTGGTGCTGCCGGCCACGACGCTCGACAGGTCGATCGGTACGTGGGTCTCGCGGCCATTGATCGTGAGGTCGAAGGTGCAGGAGCGGGCGCGGGGAAGGCCGTTTTCGTCATAGAAGACGTGCGCGGCGGTGGTGATGACGTCGTCGGTGAGGGTGAGTTGGCCGGCGCCGTGCGCATTGCCGCACTGGATGAGGCCAGAGGCGACATGGCTGCGGGCCACCTCGGCCGCGTCGAGATCGTGCGATTGCGCGAAGGCGTAGGGTGCCTGGCGTGCCTCGGATCCGAACACGACGACCGGTATCACTGCCGGCATGCCGGTCGCGGCCGCCAGCCCCGACAGAGACCGCGGTGCGGCCTCGATCGCCGATGACCCTATGGCGAGCGAGCCGAGAGCAAGAGGAGCGGCGAGGACCAAATCGGCGATCGACCATCCACCTCTGAACCGCATCCCTCGTCCCCCGCTTCCGACCGAAAGTAGCACGACTTTGCCGACAGGTTTGGCTTAAATCAAGGCAGGATCGACCTCATCGGCCGGCAACGAGCCGGCTCGGCTTGCGACGCGTCGCCGAACCAGGATTATGGCGCCGTGTCGTGGTTCAGAAAGCACATACAAAGCTTAACAAATGACGATTCTCCAGACGTACGAGGCCAAAGCGCGTTCCGGCACGATCGACGCGGACGCGGCGCAACTGCAAGTCATCGGCATCCTCGACGCGCTGCGCGATGAGCTGGAGGCCTACGTGCCGGCCCGCAAGTCGGCCGCGCTCGGCTGGCTGTTCGGCGCCAAACGAGACAGCGCACCGCCGAAGGGACTCTACATCTGGGGCGGAGTGGGGCGCGGCAAATCGATGGTGATGGACCTGTTCTACGAGCAGGCCGATGTCGGCAAGAAGCGCCGGGTCCACTTCCACGCCTTCATGGGAGAGGTGCACGCGGCGATCTTCCGCCATCGGCAGGCGCTCAAGAAGGGTACCGTCAAAGGCGAGGATCCAATCGAGCCGGTGGCCGAGGAGATCGCGAACCGCGCCACCCTGCTTTGCTTCGACGAGTTCTCGATCAACGACATCGCCGACGCGATGATCCTGGGGCGGCTCTTCAAGGTCCTGTTCGCCCGCGGCGTGGTCATCGTCGCCACCTCCAACGTCGAACCGTCGATGCTGTATAAGGATGGTCTCAATCGCGCGCTGTTTCTGCCGTCCATCGCGATGCTCGAAGACCACATGGACGTGTTCCATCTCGAGGCGCGGGCCGACTACAGGATGGAGAAGCTCGCCGGCGCGGAAACCTTCCATGTTCCGGCCGACGCCAAGGCGCGCGCCCGGCTGGACGAGATCCTCGAGACGCTGACGGGAGCGGCGAGCGGACGCTCCACCACGTTGAAAGTGCTGGGTCGAACTATTTCCGTACGGGAGGAGCGCGGCAAGGCGGCGCGCTTCACCTTCGATGATCTGTGCGGCAAGCCTCTGGGCGCGCAAGATTACCTTGCGATCGCGCGGCGTTACCGGAGCGTCGTCATCGACGACATCCCAGTCCTGAAGGCTTCGCAGCGCAACGAGGCCAAGCGTTTCATCATCCTCATCGACACGTTCTACGAGGCGCACGTCAAGCTATTCGCCTCCGCCGCGGCGCTGCCCGCCGAGATCTTCAAGGCAACGGACGGCGTTGAAGCGTTCGAATTCCAACGGACGATATCGAGATTGAATGAGATGCGGTCGAAAGACTACATGGCGCTGTCGCACGCAAGCGGGGAAGCAGACGATGGAGGCGACATCGTCGATACCTGACACCGCGGGACGGCAGCCCTTTTTTCGAAAGGGTTCTTATGTCGACAGGGTAATTATGTCGAAACGGGACTTCCGAAGGGCCTCCGCGATGGATTTAGATTGCATGCGGTATCGCCCGGGCATGCTTTATCGCATTGGAAAGGCGACGCGACGTGGCGAGTTCGAATGATAACGGACTTGCCAACTCAATCGCACCCCAAAACAATCGCACCCGATAGAGGCATGGCGTCGATCCTTTTCACGCCTCAACCGGCCGAGCCCCCTCTTCCACCGCGAAAGAAGCCTATGCCGGCCACCGATCTCGACCCCGCCAAACAGCGGAAATCTCCCTACAATCGAGAGCTTCTAGCCAATCCGTCGCACGGATCCGACCGGATCGTTATCGGTTCGGTGACGAACGGCTGCCCACGCTGGCGCCGCTCACGGTTTGACGAGGAGCACGTTCACCGCCTTGGCGATGACATGGACCAGCGCGCCTTTTTCAATGCCGAGCGCCTCGAGCGAGTCGATCGTCATGACCGACGACATCTGGTAGTCGGTCCCCTGCAACTTCACCGTGACATGGGCCATGATGCCGCCGGTCCTGATCTCGACGACCTCGGCCGGAATGTCGTTGCGCGCGCCGTGCTTCATGAAAACCCTTTGCCACCGATTGTCACGAGATGGTCCGCGGTCGTGCGGACGGTCAACGCCTCTCGCTTGACGGCCCCGGCCGGGTCGGATGGCCGGACTCGACGCCCGGCCATCCCGTTTGACATAAAACCTACCTCTCGGCCTTCACCTGCTTCAGCTTGATCTCCGCACCTTCGAACATGAACGTGTCGTAGGGCGTGAACACCGTGCGGTTCGACACCGCGAAGAGGGTCGCCGGCGAATACAGGAACAGCACATTGGCCTGGTCGTGTTCGTAGGCCTCGATGTCCCGCACCACCTTTTCCTGCGCCTTGAGGTCGTCCGTCCGGATCAGAGTGTCGGCCAGCTCGTCGAACTTGGCGTCGTCGGAGCCTTCGCGGAAGGCACCACCGGCCCCGAAGAATTCGCGATGGACGACGCCCACGGGGTACTCCGGCGACCAATCGAAATGCCACACCAGCGTCATGTCGGCCGACTTGTCCTTGGCATCAACCTGCTTCAGGGTGAGGCCAACCTTCTGCAGTTCGTCGCCCATCTGCTTGACGAGAGGGGTGTATTCCTCCGCCGCGCCGATGGTGACGGTCTTGCCGTCCATCCCGTCCTTCTTGATCTCCGCTTTGGCCTGCTCGACGGCGTAGGGGTACTGCTTGATCGACGGATTGAAGCCAAACCGTCCCGGCTGGATGAACGCCGGCATTAGCACTCCATAGCCGCCGCCGGCCTCCTTGAGAAGCGCCGCGCGGTCGATGGCCATGTTCATGGCCTTGCGCAGCGCGATGTTCTTCCAGGGCGACTTGGCACCGGTCTGGTTGAAGACCGCGGCGAGCAGCGTCTTAGCGTTCTTGGACTGGATGTGAGCGTGGCCGTTGCCGTTGAAGGCCTTCGCCTCGGCGGGTGTGAGCATCGTCACGATGTCCATCTTCTTGTCGCCGGCGGCGACGGCCTTGAGGGCATCGGCCTTCGACATGATGTTGTCGAACACGATTCGCACGGTCGGCTTGCGGTCGGGATTCCAATAGGTCTCGTTAGGGTCGAGGACGACCTCGGGCGAGCGCTTTTCGAGTTGCGACACACCAGAAGCGAGTACGAACGGACCAGTCCCCCACGGACCGGCAGCGTCGATGACTCACCAATGGCCGTTGGCCGACCCGGTCTTCTTGTCGACGAAGCCGAGCTTCGTCCAGAAGGCGGGAGAACCGACATGCATGCCGCGCAGCTTCATGAAGACCGCGCTGTCGGGCGTCGGGAAGATCATGTGGACGGTGTGATCGTCGATGATCTTGACCTGCGACCCCTTCTCGTAGTTGAGGAACTTGCCCGGCGGATGCGGCGCCGACCAGTCGTTGACCTTGTCGAAGGCTTCCTTGAAGATCGCCGGCGTGAACGGCGTGCCGTCCTGGAACTTGACGTTGCGGCGAAGCTTCAGCTCTAGCGTCGTCGGGTTGATCCAGTGCCAGCTCTCGGCGAGCGCATGCTGGGTCTTTCCGTTCATGTCGACGCGGTCGGCCTCCTCCATCGTGTTCCAGGTGACCGACAGCCAGTTGACCGGCGAGGGATCGACCACGGTGACGGTGTTGTCCGGCGTGTAGCTCGTCGCCGCCCAGGATGCGGTCGCGCCTGCGACCATCCAGAGCGCCGCGCCAGCCGAGAGCAGCATCATGCGTCGATGCCTCCCGCTCGGCGCCATACCTCGTCTCAATACCATCAAGCGTCCTCCTTAAACGCCCGTTTGCCGGGCCATGTCCGCTGTTGCGGATCGGTTTGGCGCGCCACCGTCGCGCGCGAAGAGCGCATCAGCCGATCAGCGGGTTGATGACGGCTTCGAGCTTGCCGTCCGGCAGGTCGCCCTTGAAGGTCTCGACGATTTTGCCAGCCTTGTCGATCACCACCATGAAGGGGATCGCGCCCTGGTCGTTGCCGAGCGTCTTGCCGAGCTCGACGGCATCGTGGCCGCCGTAGAAGATCGGGTAGATCGCGTGCATGTCCTTGGCGAAGGCGCGAACCTTGTCGGCGTTGTCGAGCGCGATGCCGATCACCTCGACGCCCTTCGCCTTGTAGTCGTTGTAGAGCTTGACGAGCTTCGGCGTCTCCACGCGGCAGGGCACGCACCATGTCGCCCAGAAGTAGAGGACGATCACCTTGCCTTTTAACGCCGCGAGGCTCTCCATCTGGTCGTTGAGGTTCTTGAACGAGGATGCGTAGACGGCCCGGCCGCCGGTCGGCATCGCGGCATCCTCGGCGAAGGCCGGCGCCACGGCGTTGGCAGGCGCGAAGGTGAAGGCGCCGAAGGCGAGGGCGGCGAGCGCCGCGCGGGCGCGGCTCATGGGGAGCGGGATCATCGGGGTCCTTGCGTGCTGGAGCGATCGGCGGCGACCGTCTCGAGTGCGGATCGCAGGCTCGAGGCCTTCATGCCCGAGGCCTCGTCGAGAGCGTGTTCGACGTCGGCCGTCGAGAGCAACTCCGGCAGCGGGATGCCGGCCGGCGCTTTGGGGCCGTAGACGATGTTGAACGGAATGCCGTAGCGCCCATAGCTGGCGAGGTATGCGGCGATGGCGGCGTTTGGCCGCGTCCAATCCGCCTGCATCGAGATCGCCTGCTTGTTGAGGCGCTGGGCGACGGCATCTTTCGACAGCACGAGCCGCTTGTTGGCCTGGCAGGTCAGGCACCAGTCGGCGGTAACGTCGACGAACACCGTCTTGCCTTGCGAGATCAGGCTGCGGATCTGGCCGCGGTCGAAGCTCGTCCAGGCGATCGTGTCGTTGGCGTCGACGCCGTGGCCGCGTCCCTGCGCGGCGATGAGATCCGGCGCGACGATCGCCGCGAGCGCGATCACGGCGACGACCGGGAACACGGCGCCGCGCCGCGCCGCGGGCAGGCGCTCGCGCGCGGCGAGCAGCGCCACAATTCCGATGAGCAGGACGGTGATGCCGACGGTGATCGCGAGCCCGGTCTGGCTCGCCAGGATCGCCAGCAGCCACACCGCGGTCAGCGCCAGCGGCACCGCCATCGCCTGCTTCAGCCACAGCATCCATTTGCCCGGGCGCGGCATCCCGGCGGCGAGTTGCGGGGCGGCGGCGATGACGAGGTAGGGCAGCGCGAGCCCGATGCCGAGGGCGAGGAAGATGCCGAGCATCTGCTCCGTCTCGCCCGCCAGCGCGAAGCCGACGGCGGTGCCGAGGAACGGCGCCGAGCACGGCGTCGCCAGCAGCGTCGCGAAGGCGCCGGTGGCGAAATGGCCGGCGAGGCTCTCGTCGGTCCCGGTGCGGGTCGAGGCGGCGTTGGCGATGAAGCGCGGCAGCGGCACCTCGAACAGGCCGGCGAGATGGCAGGCGAACAGCGTCACCAGCACCGCCATGCCGGCGATAAAGGCCGGCTCCTGGAACTGGATGCCCCAGCCGATCGTGCGCCCGGCCGCCTTCACGGCGATAAGGCCGGCGGCGATCGCCAGGAAGGACGCGACGACGCCAGCGGCCGTCGCGAGGAAGCCGGCGCGGATCTTGGCCGGGGCGCGGCCGCCCTGGCTCACCACCGCGATGAACTTGAGGCTCAGAACCGGCAGCACGCAGGGCATCAGGTTGAGGATGAGGCCGCCGACGAGAGCGATCCCGAGCATCGCTAGGAACGACGGTCCGCCCGTCTCCTGAGCTGCGGAGGCGCCCTGCGCGATCGTCTCCTTCGGCGTCTCGAGCGCTCGCTCGCCGTCCGTGAGCGTGAGGACGACCCTACGGCCGGCGAGCTTGGCGTTGGCCGGCAATGGGTGAGCGAGCGGCACGTCGATGACCGCCTCGCGCCGGTCGGCCGACAGGGCGGCACGCGGCTGCCCCAGCGCGACGGCGGGGTCGATCTCGGCGATCACGTCGGGTTTTTCGAACGGCTCAGCGGCCTTGGCCTTGATCTCGAGCGTCTGGGCGCCGTTGTCCGACACCTCCTTGATGCTCGTCACGGCGAGCCCGGCGGTCCGCGCGTCGCCCGGCACTGCGGCGCGCGCCCTGGCGAGCACCTGCGCGTCGGCGTCGGGCAACGCCGGGCCAGCCGGGATCGCGAGCGCGAGGTCGAAGGTCTTCGGGATGCACAGCTCGGCGCACACGAGGACGTCGAGCTTCAGCTTGAGGTCGAGCGGCCGACCAGGCTTGGCCACCGTCACGTCCACCGGGAAGACGACGTCGTGCTTGTAGCCGAACGTCTGGATGCCGAGCAGGGTGAGACGATCCGGCTTCGGGTAGAGCAGGGTGGCGCCCCGCAGGTTCGTCGAGCCGTCCCAGTCGAGCGTCGGCGGCAGCCCGGCATCGCCCGGAGAACGCCAGTACGTCTTCCAGTCGCCCTCGAGCTTGAGTTCGACGCCGGCTGGTACGGTGGCGAGGGCACCGGTGCCGGTGACGGCGCCGAGCAGCCGCGCCTCAACGTGATCGGAGCTGGACCAGGGGCTTTGCGCCGCTGCGGCCGGCGCGGCGAGGCCGAGGCTCGCGAGCGGAAGCACCAGAACGCCGGCGCACGAGACGGCCCAGTCGATCAAGGCCGATAAGCGTGGGCGAGCGGCGTTCGGGCTCTGAATCATATTTCGTTCTCTTTCCAGGCTCCCTAGCGCGCCAGCTGGTAGGGCGCAACGTGACTCGACGCGCGACTGACGCGCAACGCGCGCTGCCGGTGGCCTTGGGAGCCGATTCTGACCCTGTAGTCCCGCGGCATAGCGGGCAGGCGGGGCACGAAGCTGCCGAGCATCCAAGTCGCGAGCATTTGAAGGGAACGCAGACCATAGCCGCAAAGCGTCGAATCCGAACACGAGCCTCTGTTCGGCCGTGACGATAGGAACTGGTCCCGATCAGCAGATTGGGTCTCAGCTATGGACTGCAAGCTTGATCGACCATCAAGCGTTCTTGAAGCACGTAGCGAAACGACTTCTGCCCGTACCTCGCGTGAACCGGCTCGTACAGCTCGTGCTGCAGAAGCGCTTCGAGCCAGCCTCGTCTGAGCTTCTCACTGTCTCAGCGCTTGATCGAGGCTTCGGAATTATTGAGCCGGGTGCGGAGAGCAGCCTCGGGCTGCCCCACGTTGGGAGCCACCTTGGTGGTAGCGGACTCGCGGTCCTTGGCAACTGACTTCGCGGCGGCCATATTCTTCGGATCCTTCAGGTGAAAGCCGAAGTGGAAGACGGAGATCCCCAACACGCCGCCGATCGTTATGAAGGCCAAAGCCCCGATAATCCATTCCGAGCTCATGCGCGCTCTCCGTAAATGCCTCGAGCCTCGTGTGGCGAGCTAATTGCCCATCCTGCATTCGGTTCAGTCCACCCGCTGATCTCGGTCGCTCTACCCGGCCCGATCTCAGGGACGACTTGTCGAGCGCGCCGACCGCCGGGGGCGTCGGCGCGGAAAGGCCGAGGCCTGCGAAAGGAGGAAGCACCAGGAGGCCAGCGCGCGGCACGGCCTTTTCGAGAAAGGCCGATAAGCGTCGACGGGCAGCGTGCGCCCTCTGAATCATGTGTGGTTCTCTTTCCCAGATCTCCCAGCGCGCCGCCCGCGGGGGTACGACCGTGACCAAAAGCGCGGCCCCGGTTGCCGGAGGCGCTAGGAGCGGAACCTCGCCCTGTAGTCCCGCGGCGTGGCGGCAAGCAGGCGCAGGAAGCTGCGGCGCATCGTTTCTTCCGAGCCGAAGCCGCACCGTTGCGAGATGCGCTTCACCGGCAGGCCCGAGTCCGACAGGAGGCGCCGCGCGGCCTCGACGCGCAACCGCTCGACGGCGCGGGCCGGCGTCATGCCGGTCGCCTCGGCGTAGCGCCGGCTGAAGCTGCGCTCGCTCATGCCGGCTCGTTCGGCAAGCAACGGCAGCGTGATGTCACGCTCGAGATGCGCGTCGATCCAGTCATGCAGAGCGCCGAACGTGTCTTCCGCCGCCTGCAACGAGAGCGTGGTGCTGAACTGCGCCTGGCCGCCGGGGCGCTTGAGAAAAACCACGAGGTAGCGCGCCACGTCGAGGGCGACCGCGCGGCCGAGGTCCTCCTCCACCAAGGCGAGCGCGAGGTCGATGCCGGCGGTCACGCCGGCGGAGGTCCAAACCGGGCCGTCGCGCACGAAGATCGGGTCCGGCTCGACGGCGACGGCGGGGAAGCGGCGGGCGAGTTCGCCGCAGAACGACCAGTGGGTCACGGCCCGCCTGCCGTCCAGCATGCCTGCCGCCGCCAGAAGGAAGGCGCCGGTACAGACCGACGCCACGCGCCGGGCATGGCTGGCGCGTTCGCGGACCCAGCCGACCAGCGCGGGATCCGCGGCCGCCGCCTCGACGCCCGGGCCACCCGCGACCAACAGGGTGTCGACCGCACGCTCGGCTCGCGGGAGCGGGTGCACGAGGAGGTCGAGTCCGGCGGAGGCGGCGACGCTCGTTCCGTCCTGCGCCACAACGCGCGGCGCGTAGGGTGCGAGACCGCCCGCCTGCACGGCGAGATCGTTGCAGGACGCGAACACCTGGAGCGGCCCGGCGACGTCGAGCAGTTGAACCGAAGGAAACGCCAGCATCTCGACAGTGCGTGGCGTCCTTGGCGAAATAGGAGGGGTGCTTGGCATTCTTGCCAGATCATGCTCGCGTAGGATGTCGTTGTCCAACGCTCGCCGAAGAGACTCGAGGAGTCCCGCATGATCCCGCCCGAAACCCACCTGCAGATCGGTTCGCTGCTGTTCGAAGGCCTCGACCAGATCGATCTCACCGGCCCCTTCGAGGTGCTGTCGCGCATCCCGCACGCGACCTACCGAATCTACGGCAAGACCCTCGCGCCCGTCCGCGACATCAGGGGACTGCGCCTGACCCCAGACGCCACCCTGTCGGAGGCGCCGCAACTCGACGTGCTCCACGTGCCGGGCGGCTTCGGTCAGGAAGCGATGATGGAGGACGAGGCGGTGCTGGGCTGGATCCGCCGGCAGGCGCGGTGCGCGCGCCTTTTTTCGGTCTGCACCGGAGCGCTCCTCTGCGGCGCGGCCGGTCTCCTGAAAGGGCGGCGGGCGACCACGCACTGGGCCTCGTTCCACCTGTTGCCCTACTTCGGGGCGATCCCCGTCGATGCGCGGGTCGTTGTGGACGGCGAGTGGGTGTTCGCCGCCGGAGTCACCGCCGGTATCGATGGCGCGTTGCGGCTCGCGGCCGAGCTACGCGGCGAGGACGTCGCCAAGGAAATCCAGCTGTTCATGGCCTATGCGCCCGAACCGCCGTTCGATTGCGGCACCCCGGAGACCGCGCCGCCGGCGATCCTGGACAGGGCCCGCCGCTCGTTCGCCGACATGACCGGGCGGCGCGAGGCGACCGCCCGAGCGGTCGCCTGCAAGCTCGGCATCGCAATGGCAAGAAGCGAGGGCTGATTGGCGAGTTCGCCGAAGCCGAGTCGTTTAGAAGCCTCCCCATGATGTTCGCCTGCGGACGCAGCGGAAGACGATCCTTCGCCCACGACTCGATCGCCGGCATCAAGCAACCGGCACCTCGCGTGCCATCTACAGGAGATGACGATGACCACCATGACCTTCACCAAGACCGCCGCGCCGGACTGGCTGCTCGCGATGTGGAAGGAGATCGACGACAAGACCTTCGGCGACGGGTTCGATTGCTTCGCCGACGATGCGATCTGCAATCTCGGCGTCGCCGACTGGCGCGGCCGCGAGACGATCCGCGAGAACCTGCGGCGGTTCATCGACCGCGGCTTCACCGCGCATCACGACGTGGTCGAATTCTGGGACAGCCCAGCGCTGAAGATCTTCCACGGCAAGGTCAACATGACCTTCGACGATCCGGCGATGGACAGCGTGCGGCCGACGATGACCCACTTCTTTTACATGGACGAGAAGGCCAAGGTCGCCCGGTGGGTCGGCGCGGTCGGACCGACGGGCTTTTGAGCTACCAGGTGAGCCGCGCGCCGCGGCTCTCGACCAGGCACTGGCGCCGCGCGACGGTGAACACCGCGCCGCGCCCGAGCACGTGGGCGTAGGGTTCGGCGTCCGCGAACAGGCCGGCGACGGCTCGGTCGAGAAAGTTGAGCCCGCCGGCATAGGCGCCGAAGGCCGGCAGGATGCAGCGCAGCGCATCGGCGACGAAGCAGCGCCGCCGCACCGCGCCGCCCCGGCCGCCGACGATCGCGACCGGGTGGAGGTGGCCGGCGATCTCGCCGTCGCAGGGCGAGACCGACGGGTGATGCCGCAAGCAGATGGGCCCGATCGCGAGGTGTTCGGCATGGTCGCCGCTCAGCGCGTAGGGCGAGGGGTCGTGGTTGCCGCGGATCCAGGTCCAGTCGCGTCCGGTCTGGATCGCCTGCAGCGCCTGAACATCGTGCGGCAGCAGCCGTCCGGCCGCGCCGTCGTCGTGGAAGGAATCGCCGAGCGCCACCACCCGGCGCGGAGCGAGCCGCGTCACCACCTCCGCGAGGCGGGTGAGCGTCGCGGACGTATCATAGGGCGGCAGGAAGATGCGGCGCGCCGCGTAGGACGAGCCTTTCTCGAGGTGGAGGTCGGCGACGACGAGGAGGTGCTCGTCCGGCCAGTACAGCGCGCCGGACGGGTCGGCCACAAAGGCCGATCCGTGCAGGCGCAGGACCTTCTCGCCGGCTTCGAGCCGTCCGATAGGAGCGTTCATCGTCCCCTTATGCCTGATTCGTCGCGGGAGCGCAGATGCCCCGAGGTCGATCGCGCCCGGGCGCCACGACGGGCGGACGGTCTTCGCGGGAGACGATCAGAAGCCCCTGGACGCCGCCGTGCCCGGATCCCTGCACGTCGCCTTGGAGCCGAGGACGCCGAACAGCGACCGCTTGGGAGCCTTGGTCTGGCGGCCGAAGGCGTTGGTGTGGCTGGACGAGGACTCGGCCGGGACGGGCGACGCGGGCACCAGGGCGAGCGCGACGACGAGGGCGGCCTTTATGTGGTTTTCCGGGCTGCCTGGCCAGGCTACACCAATAGGATCGGCTAGAGGATCGCCGTCGGCCCGACAATTGGCCGGGGCTGTCGTCGCGCCGGCGCGGCGGCGGATCGCGCAATCTCTCATCGGTATCGTCCTCAAGTTCCCGCGCCGATTGTGTCTCAAAGGTGTGAGTCGCGCGCTTTGATCCGCCGCCGATCTAGACTTTAGTATGGCTGTCAAGATTTAATTTGACGCCCTGGGGTTTGCTTCTTAGCTGTGGCGTCGCGACACCACTCTCCCTCTCCGAGTCCACGTCCATGGCGCAAGCGAACACCATCTCCGCCGTCTTCGATCAGCAGGATCTCCGGGTCCTCCGCGATGCTTATTCCCGCGCGCGCCATGGCCTTGAAGAAGCCGGCATCGCCGATGCCGACGCCGTCTCGGATCTCGCCAAGCTCCTGTTCGGCACGAGCCGCGACCTGATCCGGGCCGGCGGCGGGCTGAAGGAAGAGAACGCGGCGGAGACGCTGGCGCAATCGGCGAGCCGCGCGATGGTCGAACTGCAGGCGATGCCGCAATTCGCTTGAGGTGCGGCGGATGGCGAGAGGCAAGCGGCTCGGCCTTTGACGGTGGGTTGCCAGGCGCACCATGGATGTCGGAGAGATGCGCAGCGCCGTGAGCGCCGGCAGGGGCCTATCTCAGATCCCGCGTCTCCGACCTTGAAGAAGCGAGCGATCCAAGTCGCGATTCAAGCGAAGGCGTGGTCAGGCGAGTAGGCTGGCGACCTGTGACTCGCTCTCCGCGTAGCTCCGGGCTCATCGACCCGCCTCATGGATAACGTCATCTCGCGGCATGGAACTCTTTACCGCCTGCCTGAACGGGAAGGGCGCCCTAACCTAGGATGAGCGGCACATAGCCTCGCGCGTCCTCAAGAAGATCATTGCGCGAGGCTCCGGCACGGGCACGCAGCAGAAGCCCTTGCATCAGATCCACGACGAGGCGGCTTCTCGCCCGAGTTGACAGGGTGAGCGGCAGGACACCATTGCTCGTCTCCTGCTCGAACCGTCGTTCCAGGATGCCCGCGAGGGCAGCAAGTCCGCGCGTGATTGCGGCCCGTATCTCCGGCGAGTGTTCAGCTTGCACGACGGCCACGCACGCCATGAGGCAGCCCTTCGGCCCTCCTTCCGTGGTGCCGGCCGTCACCGACGCTTCCAACAAGGCCCGCACCGCGTCAGCGAGTTTGGGCTGCGCGTTGAAGGCAACGAGGGGCGCGGCGCCGACCGTCTCGCCATAACGCTGCAAAGCCCGGAGAAACAGCGAGGACTTGTCGCCGAACAGCCGGTAGAGGCTGGGCTTGGTGACGCCGACGGCGCGGGCGATGCGGTCTACGTCGACGCCCTCGAACCCGTCGGCCCAAAACATCTCGACAGCCCGGTCCAGCGCCTCCTCCGGCTCGAATTCGCGGGGGCGCCCGGGAAGCCGTTTGACGAAGCTATTTTCTACCATTGAGTACGCAACCCTTGACGCCACTGCTCATTCATATAATATCGTACGCTACGGTAGCTAATCTACCGGCGGAGAGCAACATGGATCGTCCCGCAGGCCGGGTCGCGATGATCACGGGCGCTAATGTCGGCATCGGCAAGGAGGTCGCTCGGCAACTGGCCCTGGCCAGCCAATACGGAAAGATCATCCTGGCGTGCCGCAGCCGCACCAAGGCGGACCTCGCGAAGAAGGAGCTGCAAGCGGCAACGGGGAAGGCGATCTTCGCCGTCACCATCATGGACGTGGCCGACCCGGCCTCGGTCCGGGCGGCGCTGGCCTCCATGGACCAGCCGATCGACGACCTGGTGATGAACGCGGGCGGCTCGGGCGGCAAGACGCCGTTGGCACTGACCAAGGACGGCGTGACGGAGATCTTCGCCTCCAACGTATTGGGGCACGTGATCTTGCTGGACGGATTGATCGGGACCGGCAAGCTCAAGCGTGCGGCCGTGTTCGCCGGAAGCGAGGCGGCGAGGGGCGTCCCGAAGCTTGGGATGAAGCGGCCCGTCATGGCCACATCCTCGGCCGACGAGTTCGCCTCGCTGTGCGACGGGAGCTATTTCCGCGGGCGCAAGCCGGACGGCACCTTGGCCTACGGGCAGGTCAAGTACATTGCCGCGATGTGGATGGCCGCCACGGCGCGGCGTCATCCCGGCCTGAAGCTGGTCACGGTCAGTCCCGGCAATACGGGCGGTACGCAGGTCACCCGCGATATGCCGCTGCCACTCAGGCTGCTGCTGAAGTCCGTGCTCATGCCCTTCGTCCTGCCGGCGGTCGGGCTGGCGCAGGGCGTGGACAAGGGTGCCGAGCGGCTGATCGACGGGCTGAACGACCCCGCGCTGAAGAGTGGCGTGTTCTACGCCAGCAAGGCCAGCGCGCTGACCGGCCCCGTGGTGGATCAGAGCGAGATCGTCCCGGACCTGGCGAACCCTGCCTACCAGGACAACGCCAGCCAAGCGGTTCATCGCTTCGCCTAAATCCAGCGCACCGCGTCCTTTCAACATTCCGCTCCGCCTATTGCCAAGGAGTTCCCCGACGATGGCTTTCCCCGATCTCGATGGCGTGTTGATGCCGTTCCCGGCCAGCTTCACGACGAAGGACATCGAAACCGACGGCGCTACCATCCATACCCGGATCGGCGGCGTTGGTCCGGCGGTGCTGCTGCTGCACGGTTACGGCCTGACCGGCGATTCTTGGGCGCCCCTGGCGGCGGCGCTGGCCGGCACGCACACCGTCATCGTCCCCGATCTCCGCGGCCTTGGGCTATCCTCCAAGCCGGACGGCGGCTACGACAAGAAGACCCAAGCCGGGGATGTGGCGGGGGTGCTGGATGCGCTCGGGATCGAGCGAACGGCGCTGGTATCCAACGATATGGGCAGCCTTGTCGCCTTCGCGTTTGCGGCCCAGCATCGTAACCGGGTGACGCGCTGGGTGCAGATGGAAGCGCCGATCCCGGGGCTCGGTCCTTGGGACCAGATCACCGGCAATCCCCCGGACCTGGCATTTTGGCTTCGGCGGCCCCGACATGGAACGGCTGGTGGCAGGCCGAGAGCGCATCTATCTCGACCATTTCTGGAACGAGTTCTCGGCCGATCCCGCCGACATAAGCGAGCCGATGCGGGCGCACTACGCCGCCCTCTACGCGCTACCCGGCGCGATGCGGGCGGGCTTCGCGCAATTCAACGCCTTCCCGCAGGACGCCGAGGACAACAGGAGGCTCATCGAGGACGGCGGCAAACTCGCGTTCCCGGTGCTGGCGATGGGCGGTGAGGCGGCCGCCGGAAGCACGGCGGAGACGATCATGCGGTTTGTCGCCGATCACGTGGAGGGAGCCGTCGTGCCGGCCTCGGGGCACTGGCTGATGGAGGAGAACCCACAGGCTACCGTGGACATCGTCCAGCGCTTCCTCGGCTAGGCTTTCGACCGAAGTCTTACGAGCCGTCGCACCGAGAATAACTTGATGCCACTCACAAACGAGAGAATCACCCTCGGCGGCGGCGCGGAGCATCCAGGGCGGCAGCGGGTCGTAGGGCGCGACCACGATCTTGAAGCCGAGCGTTGCCAGCGTCCGCAGTACCTTGGAGGCTTCGAGCGTCGGCTGCGCGCAGGCTTAAGCCGCCAGGCGAAACGTCCAATCCTGTCAGATCGGACGCTTCCCGCCGCGGTGGGGTCTCAGGGACGCGCCGGATAGATGCCCTCCAGCGCGATGATGTAGTTGATGCATGTGTAGGGCGTCACCGTCGCGACCGACGCCGATCCGACGGTCGGCTGGATCATGTCCTGAGCCATGCTCGGCGCGCCGCCTTTGGAGCCGGCGTAGAGAGGCGGTGAACCCCTGGCAGGATTGCTGGGCAGGTAACTGAGAGCCGCCCCCGGCTGCGACGCTGGCTGGTCCGAGGCGGTCACCCGGTGCGAGTGCGGCGGCAGCTGGTTGGTGTTGAGCGTCACGCTCTCGGCACCGCCCTGCTGTCCTTCCGTGTAGGGGCTGAGACCGGGCCCCTGGCCGATGCCGACGACCGTGCGCCCGCGCAGATCGGGCAACGCGAAATTCGTGACCCCGTCGCCGCCGTAGGTATTGCGGAAAATGGTGAACAAAGCCGAATACAGACTGATCGGCAGGATTTGTCCCTCGCACATCATCCAGCCTCTTGGAGCGTAATTGCCCGAGAATATCCGGATTTCGCCTATGAACGGGTCAGACATTCACCATCCTCCGGACAGGGCCAGAAGCAGCTTCGTCCTAACCTGCCCCTGGCGACGAGACAAGGAGCGACCTTCGTCAGTCCCGCTCCTGTCCTCGGGCGACTACTGCTCCGGTGCTTCCGCGGCCCGGATTTCCCTGATCCGCTTCATGATCCAAGCGACCTCCGCGTCGAGCGCTCTTGCCCGCGCAAGATCTACGCCGCTGAGCTCGCTGCGCGGCGGCTCCGGTTGGGACGCCGCCGCCGCCCGCTGAATGGCCCTCGGCAGCTCCGCGCTCAGACGCCTCAACTCTTCGGCCATGCCAGATTCCGCGATCATCCTTGACGCCTGCGTTTGAAACTTTCGGTATCCTGCGAACAACAATGGCCGAACTACGGAATCGCCTTCAGCAAAAGGGCGGTATCGAAGCGTTTCGGCCGCTCGATCAAGGATTGCGCCGCAGACTCGGTCCCTGTTTTCAACGATCCGCTGATGCGGTGTTCGCAGCGGATCTCAGAGGGCGACGCCGCGCAACACCAACCTTGATTTGCGTCTAGGAAGATGGTTCTTTCTGAATGAAAGCGGCGCCTTGTCGGCCGATTGCCCTTTGGAGCGGTCATGGCAACATTTGAGCTGAGTTATACGATTCCGGCCGGTGGGGGCAGTCAATCCGTGTCCGTTCAGGCGACACTCACGGCAACCCCCAACAACGACGCCGCCGGTTCCTATACAATACAAGCTATCACGGGAACCCGGACTGTCGGTTCGATCGTGGAGACGATCAACGGTCTTTCGACGACGGACACCGCCGACAACCTACTTTTCCCCAACGACAACGCCTTCGGCGCCGGGGGTGCTCCCGGCTATTTCGATTTCAATGGGTTGGGTTACAGCATAAGCCCAACAACGCAGTCGGCCGCCGGCGGTGCGACAGGTTTCGTGGATTTTTACCGCAACAACAACACTTCAAACGCCGACTATTACGCCGAGGACAATGGAAACGAAGCCGTTATCTTGCAGCCAAACCCGGAGCAGGGCGCATCCGTCTCCGTCACCTGCTACGCCTCCGGCACGCTGATCCGCGTCGCGCGCGGCCAAGAGGTGCGCGATGTCACGGTGGAAGACCTCGCCGTCGGCGACCTCGCCGTCACCGCTGATGGCGCGCACCGCCCGATCCGCTGGCTCGGCTCGCGCACGATCGATTGCCGCGCTGATCCTGATCCGCGCAAGGCCCAGCCGGTGCGCATCGCCAAGGACGCCTTCGGCCCGGCGCGGCCGTCGCGCGACCTCTTCGTCTCGCCCGACCACTCGATCTGCGTCGGCTGCGGCGAGGAGCTGCTGATCCCCGCCGTGGCGCTGCTCAACGGCGCGACCGTCGCCTACGCCGGAATGGATACCGTGACGTACTGGCACGTCGAGCTCGATAGCCACGACATTTTGCTCGCCAACAACCTGCCGGCGGAGAGCTTCCTCGAAATGGGCGCCAACCGCCGCTTCTTCGCCGCCAACGGCGACGTCGAGGCCCCGCTCGACGCGCTGGCGCGCACCCACGCCGATTTCTGCCGGCCCTTCGTCGACGCCGGCCCGGTGCTCGACGCGGTGCGGGCACGGCTCGCGGCGCGGGCGGCCCGGCTCGGCTGGCGGGCCTCGCGCGCGGTGGCGCTGAGCGCCACGGCGGGGGGCTCGCGCGTGCCGGCACGCGTCAGCGAGGGCGAGGGCTTCGTGTGCCTGCCGCGGGGCGCGGGCGACGTGTGCATCGCGACCGACACCCTCGTACCGGCGGCGTTCGGCGAGGCCGACCCGCGCCGGCTCGGCATCGCGGTCTACGCCATCACGGTCGAGGACGGCGACGGCACCATCCGCACGCTCGATCTCGACGGCGCGGCCCTGCGCGAGAGCTTCCACGCCGGCGAGCGGCATGAAGGCCTGCACTACCGCTGGACCAGCGGCGAACTGGTGGTGCCGGCCGCGCTGCTCGCCGGCCTCGCCGGCCCGCTGCTGCTGCACCTCGCCTTCGAGCCGAGCACCGTGCGCGGCTGGACCGGGCCGGCTTGCGAGAGTCTCGCGCTCACGCAAGCCCCACTCACGCAAGGCACCAAGGCCGCCTGAACACGAGCCGCCGCGACGCACACCGCACGCGAGGTTCGCCCCTCATTCCACATCGACCCGCCGCCAAACCTCGTTGGCTGAAAGCCGCGCCTGGCGGGCTGCGGCGCGGCGGGTGTTGCGGCGGGGGCGGCCGGCGGCCAGCGCCTTCCGCTTCGCCTCGGCGGCGGCAGCGCGGAGCATCCAGGGCAGCGGCGAGTCGTCGGGCGACACCACGACCTCGAAGCCGAGCGTCTCCAGCATCCGCGGCACCTTGGAGCTTCGAGCGTCGGCTTGCCCTGCTCGAAAGCGACGATCCATTGCCGGCTGACGCCGGCTCGGGTCGCCGGCTCGGCCTGGCGGATCGACAGGCCGGCGCGCAGGCCGCGCACGAACTCGCCGAGATCGGGCATGGTCGTCAAGGGCCGCGCCAGCTCGTCCCGCGGCTTCGGCTCGGCGGCGGCCGCCGCCGAGCCTCTGCGCCACCTCCGCAGGGGCACGGGGAGACGCGATCGGCCAATCCGGTTATATGACCGGATCGCTCGAACCGCGGCAACGGCCGAGCGATAGGCTTGCTGGTCCCTCCTCGGCTTGCTACATGCAGGTTTCATCAGAGCCTCGACTGCCGTCCTTGCGTCGGCCGCGTCCTTTTCGACGCGTTGGTCCGTCACTGCCCCCATCAGGGAGGCGACGGGCTGCCGGCGGACCGGGCTCATCCGCGACAACGAACCGCCGGCGCCGGGCCGCCCTGTCGAAACAGGATGCGAGGCCATCCCAGGAGAATGAATGTCAGACGTTTCCACGTACACGCCATCGCGTGACGATTTCGCCGCGCTGCTCGACGAGAGCTACGGCGAGAACGAGGCTTTCGAAGGCTCGGTCATCAAGGGCCGCGTCGTCGCCATCGAGAAGGATGTCGCCGTCATCGACATCGGCCTCAAGACGGAAGGGCGCGTCGCCCTCAAGGAATTCCAGGGTCCCGGCCGCGAAGGGCCGATCGGCGTCGGCGACGAGGTCGAGGTCTACCTCGAGCGCATCGAGAACGCGCTCGGCGAGGCGGTTATCTCGCGCGACAAGGCGCGGCGCGAGGAGAGCTGGGTCAAGCTCGAGAAGGCCTTCGAGAAGCAGGAGAAGGTCGAAGGCGTCATCTTCAACCAGGTCAAGGGCGGCTTCACCGTCGACCTCGACGGCGCCGTGGCGTTCCTGCCGCGCTCCCAGGTCGACATCCGCCCGATCCGCGACGTCACGCCCCTGATGAACGTGCCGCAGCCGTTCCAAATCCTCAAGATGGACCGCCGCCGAGGCAACATCGTCGTGTCGCGCCGCACTGTTTTGGAAGAGTCGCGTGCCGAGCAGCGCCACGAGATCGTCGCCAACCTCGAAGAGGGGCAGGTGATCGACGGCACGGTGAAGAACATCACCGACTACGGTGCCTTCGTCGACCTCGGCGGCATCGACGGGCTGCTCCACGTCACCGACATAGCGTGGCGCCGCGTCAACCATCCGACCGAGGTGCTCACCATCGGCCAGACGGTGAAGGTCAAGATCATCAAGATCAATCACGAGACCCACCGCATCTCGCTCGGCATGAAGCAACTGCTCGACGATCCGTGGCAGAACATCGAGGCCAAGTATCCGATCGAGGCGCGCTTCCGCGGCCGTGTGACCAACATCACCGACTACGGCGCCTTCGTCGAGCTGGAGCCGGGCATCGAAGGCCTGATCCACGTCTCCGAGATGAGCTGGACCAAGAAGAACGTGCATCCCGGCAAGATCGTCGCGACCTCGCAGGAGGTGGACGTGCAGGTGCTCGAGGTCGACTCGATCAAGCGCCGTATCTCGCTCGGCCTCAAGCAGACGCTGTCGAACCCGTGGGAGAGCTTCGCCGAGAAGTACCCGGTCGGCAGCGACGTCGAGGGTGAGGTCAAGAACAAGACCGAGTTCGGCCTGTTCGTCGGGCTCGACGGCGACGTGGACGGCATGGTCCACCTCTCCGACCTCGACTGGAACAAGCCGGGCGAAGTGGCCATCGAGGACTTCAAGAAGGGCGACGTCGTGCGCGCCCGCGTGCTCGACGTCGATACCGAGAAGGAGCGGATCTCGCTCGGTATCAAGCAGCTCGGCGCCGACGCGCATGCGCCATCCCCAAGCGAGGACGCCTCGGCCGGCGAGTTCAAGAAGGGCAGCGTCGTGACCTGCGAAGTCATCGACGTCAAGGAAGGCGGCATCGACGTCAAGATCGCCAACTCCGACCTCGTCGCTTTCATCAAACGCAACGAGCTTGCCCGGGACCGGCCCGACCAGCGCCCCGAGCGCTTCGCGGTCGGCGAGAAGGTCGACGCGCGCATCACCCAGTACGACCGTCGTGCGCGAAAAATCTCGGTGTCGATCAAGGCGCTTGAGCTGCATGACGAGAAGGAGGCGATCGCCGCCTACGGCTCGGCCGATTCCGGCGCCTCGCTCGGCGACATCCTCGGCGCGGCGCTCAAGGCGCGCGACAAGAAGGGCGGCGACGAGTAGGTCGCGCTCGTTCATCCAGGACATCGAAGGCCCGGCGCTTTGCCGGGCCTTCTTCTTCAGAGCGGCGTTTTCGGCTGCGAATGGCGCTTCATCCTCGTTAGCGAGTCGGAACGGTACGCCGCGCCGGATCCCGCCGAACCGGAATTCAGGCGATCGGACCTCGCGGTCTCAAACGCTACAGGGCCGCGAGACGTCTGTTGCCGTAGGCCTGCAAGTGGCAGTACGCGACGCGCAACAGGTTGGTCGTCACGCCGTGGCGTTCGCCGCGCCGGATCACGTCTCCTTGCAGATGGTCGGCCTCGACCTGCCGACCCGCCTCGAGATCGCGCAGCATCGAGGCGGTGAACTCGGACGGTTTCGTCAGCACCGAGAGGCCCCATTCCTTTGACTTCTGGCGCAGCGGAAAGCCTTCGGCCGCAGCGACCGCGGCGCACTCCTCCACCAGATCGCGGGTCAAACGCGCGCCGTCGACGGTCGCCATGATCTTGGCGATGCTGGCGCGCATCAGGCAGGTGATGCCCGATGCGGCGGTGATGAAGGCGAACTTCTCCCACATCTCCTGCATGATCGCGTCGCTGCGCCTCGGCTCGAAACGCGCACGCGCGAAGATCGCCTCGATCGCGTCGCAGCGTGCCGGGGAGGCACCGGGCTCGCGTTCGCCGTAGGTGAGAAGGTGGAGCTTGTTGAGGTGGCGGATGGCGCCGCCTTCGCCGAGCGTCACGCTGATGTGCGCGGCGCCGCCGAGTACGTGCTCCGAGCCGAAGGCGGCGTCGAGGACGTCGAGATGCGCGATCCCGTTGAGGAGCGGCAGGATCGTCGTGGCCGGGCCGACGGCCGGCCGGATCGCGGCGACCGCGTCGTCGAGATCGTAGGCCTTGCAACCGAGGAGCACGAGATCGCAGGCGCCGTCGATCGCGTCGCGGGTGACGACGCGCGCATCGATCCGTTCGTCGCCCATCGGGCTCTCGATCACGAGGCCACGCTCGCGGATCAGCCCGGCGCGGCGCTCGCGCACGAGGAAGGTGACGTCGGCGTCGCCGGCGGCGAGGCGGCCGCCGTAGTAGCCGCCGATACCGCCGGCTCCCAGGATCAGGATGCGCATCGTCTTGTCCGTTCGTTCACGAGCCATCGTGCGTCGCACCGAAGGCATCGCGGAACGTGTCGCGCAGAACCGCCTTCTGCACCTTGCCCATCGCGTTGCGCGGCAGTTCGTCGATGAAGAAGACACGCTTCGGCTGCTTGAACCTGGCGAGCTTGCCGGCGAGCCGACTCAGGATCGCCGCTTCGTCGAGCGCGGTGCCCTCGCGGAGTACCACGGCCGCCGCAACGCCCTCGCCGAAGTCGGCGTGCGGCAGTCCGATCACCGCGCTCTCGACGACGCCCTCGATCGCGTCAATCTCGATCTCGAGTTCCTTGGGATAGACGTTGAAGCCGCCGGTGATGATGAGATCCTTCCCGCGCCCCACGATCCTGACGTAGCCGTCGGCGTCGATCGCGCCGAGGTCGCCGGTGATGAAGTATCCGTCCCTCCGGAACTCCGCCGCCGTCTTCTCGGGATTGCGCCAGTAGCCCTGAAAGACATTGTCGCCCTTCACTTCGAGCACCCCGACGCTCTCGCGGCCGAGCACAGCGCCGGTCTCCGGATCCGCCACGCGCACCGCTACGCCCGGCAAGGGAAAGCCGACCGTGCCGGCGCGGCGCTCGCCGTCGTAGGGGTTCGACGTGTTCATGTTCGTCTCGGTCATGCCGTATCGCTCGAGAATGGCGTGGCCGGTCCTGTCGCACCAGGCGCGGTGCGTCTCCGCGAGCAACGGTGCCGAGCCAGACGTAAAGAGCCGTACGCCCGCACAAACGTCCTTGCCGAACTCCTCGCGGTCGAGCAGGCGGGTGTAGAAGGTGGGGACTCCCATCATCACGCTCGCGTCCGGCATGGCTCGGATGATCGCCGCGGGATCGAACTTCGGCAGGAAGATCATGCCGGCCCCCGCGCGCATGGAGGTGTTGCAAGCCACGAACAGCCCGTGAGTATGATAGATCGGCAGCGCGTGGAGCAGGACGTCGCCCGCGCCGAAGCGCCAGATGTCGGCCAGCGCGATCGCGTTCGAGACGAGGTTGCCATGCATCAGCATCGCGCCCTTGGATCGCCCCGTGGTGCCGGACGTGTAGAGGATGGCGGCCAGGTCGTTGCGCGCGCGCGCCGCCGTCGCGAACCTATGCGGCGCGGCATCGGCTTTGTCGGCCATCGTGCCGCGACCATCGGCACCGAGCGTCTCGACCGTCATGGTGCCCTGAGCGACGGCGTCCTCGAGAGCGGCGAGTTCCTCGCGCCGCGCCGGGTCGCAGACCACGACGCGCGGCTCGGCATCGTGCAGGAAATAGCCGAGTTCCGCCGCCGTATAGGCGGTGTTCAGCGGCAGAAAGATCGCGCCGGCCTGGATCGTGCCGAGATAGAGCATCAGCCCCTGCGCCGACTTCTCAATCTGAGCCGCGACGCGGTCGCCGGGCACGACGCCGAGTGCCTGGAGCGCGCCGGCCATTTGCGCCACCCGCTCGCGCATCGCGCCATAGGTGAGGGCCTCGCCATCCGGCTGGCGGAGGAAGACCGCGGCCGCCTCGCCGCGGCTCGGGATGTTGTCGTGGAAATGATTGGCCAAAAGCCTCTCCGGCATTGGGGTTCGTTCTTAAAGCGCGTCGAATTTCGGCTGTCGAGGGACTCCATCGGTCGATTGCGCCGGTCGGCCCGCTGCCCTACACCGCCTCGCGCGCCGGGAGGACCGAAATCCATGCAGGCAGGCACACGGCGACGCGGGCGCACGGTGAGCATCGTCGCGCTCGTCGTCGTCTTGGCGGCCATCGTCTTCGTCGAGACGCACCACGCGATCCTCGCGTTCCGCACCTGGACGTTCGCGCTTGTCTTCCTGCTTCTGGCCGTCGCCGCCCATCTCGCGTCGGGCCGCCTGCGCGATGGCTTCGTCGTGGTGGCCGCCTTCGGCTTCGGCCTTTTCGCCGTGGAACTCGGCGCCGACGCGCTCGAGCCCAAGAATCCGCTGACCATCACGTCCGGCTGGGCCAAATACGACCGGACGGAAGGCTGGGCGATCGCTCGTCCCGGCGTGATCGAGGCCCAGCGCCTCGACCCGAGGACGGGCGCGCTCGCCTACAAGGCCCGCTACACGATCGATGATCACGGGGATCGCGTCACCAGGACGGCGGGGCAGGGGTCCGCGTTGGTCTTCTTCGGCGGCAGCTTCACCTTTGGCGATGGGATCGACGACGCCGCGACCATGCCGCGGCAATTCGCCGACCTGTTCGGCGGGCGGCAGAACACGGTCAACCTTGGCGTCACGGGATATGGGCCGCAGCAATTTCTGCGCGCCGTTCAGACGGGCTACAAGAGGGATGTCATCGGTGAAAAGCCGGCGGGGTTTGTCTTCCTCACCGTGCCGTTCCACGCCGCGCGCACCGCCTGCAAGGAACCGTGGACGACGTATGCGCCACGCTACGCGCTCGTCGACGACAAGGTCACCTTCGTCGGCGGCTGCTACAACGGTTTTGCCGGCGTCGTCCACGAATGGATCGCCAATTGCGCCGCCTACCGCGTGTTTCTGCGGCCGCTGCGATCGCGGCTCACCCATGACGACATCACGCTCTACATCCGCATCACCGCCGAGGCGGTGAAGGTCGCGCGCGATCGCTACGGCGTCGAGACGCTGGTGCCCTACCTCCATTCCCCCGACCCGCATTATCTCGACGGGACCGGCTACGACGACGCGACGATCCTCCGCGATCTCCAGGCGCAAGGGGTCGAGGCCGTCGACATGACGCTCGCGGACCGTCCGGCGGAGGGCATCTACGCCTCGATACCCGGCGACGGCCACCCGACCGCCTACGCCAACCAGACCCGCGCCCCGATGATCCGCGACGCGCTTGCCAAGCTGGGCGTCAGACTCGCCGATGCGCCCGCGTCGCGCTAGATGGCGCTCATACAGTCGAGGCTAGTGGATAGATTCCAACACTTGGTGCCCGCGTTTGACGGCGGCGATGATTTTGTCCGGATCGGCTTTCCAATGGAAGGGTTTCGGGGCCTCGTTGGTCTCGGCGAGGAAGCGGTTGATGGCGGCTTGAAGATCGACGATCGAACGGAAGACGCCGCGCTTGAGCCGTCGCCGCGTGAGCTTGGCGAAGAAGCCCTCGACGGCGTTCAGCCAGGAAGCCGATTTCGGCGTGAAGTGGAAGGTGAAGCGCGGGTGGCGGCCGAGCCAGGCGAGAACCTTCGGGTGCTTGTGGACGGCATAGTTGTCGAGGATGACCTCGACCGTCTTTCCGGCCGGCACCTCGGCCTCGATGGCGTTGAGGAAGCGGACGAACTCCTGATGCCGGTGACGCTGCATGCAGCGCCCGATGACCTTTCCCTCGAGCACGTCGAGGGCGGCGAACAGCGTCGTCGTACCGTGGCGCTTGTAGTCATGGGTCATGGTGCCGAGCCGGCCCTTCTTCATCGGCAGGCCGGGTTGGGTGCGGTCGAGCGCCTGGATCTGGCTCTTCTCGTCGAGCGACAACACGATGGCGTGCGCCGGAGGATCGACGTAAAGGCCGACGACGTCGCGCAGCTTGGCGGCGAACAGGGGATCGTTGGACAGCTTGAAGCGGCGGACGCGATGCGGCGCCAGCCCATGCGCCTTCCAGATACGCTGAACCGAGGAAACGCTGATGCCCATGGCTTCGGCCATGGCGGGCGCGGTCCAATGCGTCGTCTCGCCGGGCGGCTCGGACTGCGTCAGGGCGACGACCTTGTCGACGACCTCCCTCGGCAGCGGCGGCTTGCCGGGCGGCCGCGTCTTGTCGCGCAAGAGGCCGGCGACGCCCTCCCGCATGAAACGCTCCTGCCAGCGCCACACCGCGGTCTTGGCGACGTTCGCCTCGCGCATGATCGCGTTGGTGCCGAGCCCGGCGGCGGTCAGCAGCACGATGCGGCAGCGCCAGACATGGTTCTGCGGGCTGCCGCGATCGGCGACGATCGCCTTCATGCGGGCTTCGTCGGCAATGGTGACTTCGATCCTGATCCCTGTGCGCATCCCGAAGACTCGCACGACCGCGGCCCAACGGGAATCCCACGACGGACTCTATCGAATGACGTTATCCACTAGCGAACCTCGGTCTTGCGCGGCGGACCCATCAGCGCCGGCTGGAACAGGATAGCGGCGGCGAGCGTGCACACAAGGGACAGCGCCATCAGCTTGCCCATGCTCGACGTGCCGGGGTGCTTGGACGCCCACAGGCTGCCGAAGGCGGTGGCCGTCGTCAATGCGCTCCAGAACACCGCCCGCGTCAGGCTGGATGACAAGAGCTTCTTGGTCCCGGCACGCCACGCCATCACGAAGTAGATCTTGAAGGCGACGCCGAGCCCCAGCAGGAGCGGCAACGCGATGATGTTGGCGAAATTCAGCGGCATCTTGATGAGCACGGTGATCTCGAGCGTGACGAGACCGGCGAGCAGCAGCGGAACGAGGGTCATCAGCACGTCGCCGACGCGTCGCAGCACGATCAAGAGGATCACGAAGATCGCCGCAATGGCGATCGCCCCGGCTTCGAGGAAGGAGGCCTTCACCGTCTTGCCGGCTTCCTGGATCGACACCGGCTGCCCGGTTGCGTGCGGGGCGACGGACTCGATTTCCTGCGCGAACTTGATCATGTTCTCGTTGTCGTTGGGATCGCCTTTCGGGGCGGCCTCGACGCGCGCCTGTCCGGTGGCCCTCGAAATATAGAGGTTCTTCAGGCTCTGCGGGATCGAGTCGATCGCCACCTTCGAGGCTTCGAGCGAGTCGCGCAGTGTCGCGATCGTCGTCTTCAGGGGCGGCAGCAGCGTATCGGCCGCGCGCTGCCGCGTCTGCGGCGAGGCGTCGGCGAGCTTGTTGGCGAGATCGCCGAAGTGGCGCGCGGCGGCCGCGCCCTCGCTCTTCCCGTCGCCGGCAACAGACGTGAAGATGCCGGCGGCCTTCTTGATCGAGCCCACCACGTCCTCGTCGCTCGGCGGGTCGAGCGGCGCGGCCGGGTTCAGCGCGGGGCCGACCGACCGCTTCACCTGCGCGATCATCGTCAGCTTCTCGTCCTGGTCGGTCGGGACCAGGCTCGACAGCGTGGTCACGCGCGCGACGTCGGGCTGCTGACGCAGCTTGTCCGCCATGAAGTCCGCCGTCGTGAGGTTCGGCTCGAGCACGCTGATCGTCTGCGTGTCGGTCTCGGGATCCTTCATCAGGCTGATGAGGGTCGAGATCGCCTCGCTGTTCTGGTTGTCGAGGTTCAGCGGGTTGAAGTCGAAGCGCAGGTCACGGAGCAGCGGGCTGCCCGCGAGCGCCACCGCCAGGGTTCCGATCACGATGACGTAGCGATGCCGCTCGATGAAGTCGTCGACCGGCGCCAGGAACTTGTAGCCGACCGGCTCGCGCTCGGACGGCGGCCGGATGAGGGCGAGCAGCGCCGGCAGCACCGTGATCGCGCAGGTGAAGGCGATCAACATGCCGGTGCCGGCGATCTCGCCGAGGTCGGCGACGCCGCGATAGGCGGTCGGTAGGAAGGCGAAGAAGCCGGCCATCGTCGCGAAGGCTGCGAGGGCGAGCGGCCGGCCGACCTTGGCCGCGCCGATGTGCAGGGCGTCCATGAAGGCGGAATGGTCGTAGAGCTCCGCCTTGAAGCGCACGGTGAACTGGATGCCGAAGTCGACGCCGATGCCGACGAACAGAACGGCGAAGGCGATCGACAGCACGTTGAGCTGGTGGACGAGCAGAAGCCCGACCCCGAAGGTGACGACGAGCCCCACGAGCACGGTCAAGAAGATCGCGCCGACGAGCTTGAACGACCGCACCGCCGCCCAGACGATCATGATCACGGCGGCGATCATGATGAGGCCGTTGAGCCCGAACCCGTCGAGGACGGTCGAGAACTCGGCATCGGAGATCGGGACCTGGCCGGTCATGCGCACCGTTGCGCCGTGCGCGGCATCGAGCTTGAGGTCGCGCGCCTGCTGGCGGATGAAGTCGCTCGCCTTCGCGCCCGGCTGGATGTCCGAGAAATCGAGGATCGGAGTGATCTGGATGAACTTACGGAGTTGGCGGCCGCCGGGCTGCTCGCCGTTCGACAGCAGGTTCTGCCAAGAGAAGAAGGCCGGCTTGTCGGCGAGCACGTTCTCGAGCGCCGTGTTCATCGATTGGATGGGCTTCTTGAACTGGTCGAAGCTGCCCTGGTGGTTGGCGACGCCCTTGGGGATATAGGAGAAGGCGTCGAAGACGCCGCGCAGCGACGGATCGGACGCGATGATGGCCAGCACCGGCTGCGCCCGCTGCAGGCCGCCGACGGTCTTCTTAACGTCCTCCTTCGAGAGGAACAGGAGGCCGTTCTTGGCGAAGAAAGGACCGCCATCCGGCCGCACGACCTCCTTGAAAAGCTTCGGCTGGTTGAGGAGCCGGCGATAGAGCGCGTTCACGGACTGGTCGGCGATCTCGGGCGTCTTGCCGTCGACGACGACGATGATCTGGTTGTCCTGATCGGGGAACGCTTTGCTGTAGGCGATCTCGTCCTGCCGCCACGGCACCGAAGCCGCGATGAAATCGTCGGTGTTGGTATTGATCGCCGAATCGTTCGGGTCCATGAAGCGCCCTGCGACGTACCAGCCGCTCACGACCGTCAGCGCGACGGCCACGACGAGAACGAGCCACCGCCACCGGGCGCAAGCCATCACCACGGCGACCACCGTCCTCGTGATCGGTCCATGGGAGATCGGCTCGGCCGGAATGTCGTGTTCGGCGGCCTGTTTCGAAGTCGTCATGTCCTGCGTGCACCGTTGCGGTGGGAGAGAGCGGGCGCCTTGCGGCCAGCAACCAGAAAACGATCGCTGTGGCCTGGGTGCGGCGGCTCGAAGGCCTAGGACGGAGCATCCTCGCCGCAGTCTTGTATTTTTGCGTTGTCAATGTCATTCCTCGCCGGGACCGGCAAGCAAAAATCGAGAGCCGAGCCGAAGCTTGAGATCTTTGTAGTAGTAGAACTAGGGGGTGCGGCCGGCACTCGGGCCCACTAGAGCGTAACCATCGACCGCTTAGCCGGAGCAAGCTCCGGGCTGGTCTCGCAGCAACGAGGTAAAGTCATTTGGGTATTCCGCTTCTTCAGATGGCGAGCGTCGGTGCCTACGTCGCGCGCAAGGAGTTTTCCGGCACGAAGCGCTATCCTCTGGTGCTGATGCTCGAGCCGTTGTTTCGCTGCAATCTCGCCTGCGCCGGCTGCGGCAAGATCGACTATCCCGACAAGATCCTCAACGAGCGCCTGCCGCTCGCCGACGCCCTGCACGCGATGGACGAATGCGGCGCTCCCGTCGTGGTGATCGCCGGCGGCGAGCCGCTCCTGCACAAGGAGCTGCCGCAGATGGTCGAGGGCGCCATCGCCAAGAAGAAATGGGTCACCGTTTGCACCAACGCGCTGCTGCTTGAAAAGCACCTGCCGAAATACAGGCCCAACAAGTACTTTAACTGGTCGGTCCACCTCGACGGCAACAAGGCGATGCACGACAAGTCCGTGTGTCAGCAGGGCGTCTACGACAAGGCGCTCGCCGCCTTGAGGAAGGCCAAGGAGATGGGCTTCCGGGTGACCATCAACTGCACCTTGTTCAACGACGCCGATCCCGAAAACGTCGCCCGCTTCCTCGACGAGGCCAAGACGTGGGGCATCGAGGGCATCACCGTGGCGCCGGGCTACGCCTACGAGCGCGCGCCCGACCAGCAGCATTTCCTCAACCGGACCAAGACGAAGGAATTGTTCCGCTCCATCCTCGCCAAGGGCAAGGGCGGCAGGGCGTGGCCATTCTACCAGTCGATCCTGTACATGGACTTCCTCGCCGGCAACCAGAACTATCACTGCACGCCCTGGGGCAACCCGACGCGCACGGTGTTCGGCTGGCAGAAGCCCTGCTACCTGCTCGGCGAAGGCTACGCCAAGACCTTCAAGGAGCTGATGGAAGACACGAATTGGGACCATTACGGCACCGGCAATTACGAGAAGTGCGCCGACTGCATGGTTCATTCCGGGTTCGAAGCGTCCGCCGTCACCGATTCTTTCCGCAAGCCGTGGAAGCTGTTCGGCCTCGCCGGGAAAGGCATTCGCACCACGGGTCCGATGGCACCTGAGATTCCGCTCGCCAACCAGCGCCCGGCCGAGTTCGTGTTCAGCCGCCACGTGCAGGCTCGGCTCTCAGAGATCGAAGAGCGCGAAGCCCGGGCCGAGCGTCTCACGGCAGCGGAGTAGGGCTGCGAACGCTTTCCGCGCGTCGAGCCCGGTGCGGATCAGCGCCGGGATCTGACGCGGGTCGCGCAGCAGCGATCGGGCGATGGCCGCGCCGTCGACCTTGCCGTCCGACCGCATGCCCACCGTGGCGACATGCGGCAACGACCGGCTCGCCGCATCGGTGACGACGCGGATCGCCGCGAGCCGGAGGCCATGGGCAACCGCCGCCCGCGCGGCGATGTGGGTTTCCATGTCGACCGTGGCAGCGCCCGTCGAGCGGTGAAGTTTGGCCTTGCCGGCGATGTCGGCGAGCGGCGCATCGACGGCGGCGAAGATGGCGCGTTGAGCGCCAAGGCGCGTTGCCAGCGCCGCCGCCCAGTCGGCGTCCGTTGGGATGACTCGGCCGTCCGGAGTTGCGAGCGCGTCGGCGACAAGAAGGTTGCCGGCAACGAGGTCGGGCGCCAATCCTCCGGCGACGCCGAAGCTGAGTACGGCACTGGCGCGCGGCGCAAGACGCCCGAGCCTGCGCTCGAGCTGCTGCGCGTCGCCGCCCCCGGCCAGCAATGTCACCCTAGGATCGCTCCCGTCCGCGCCGATGGCGATGTCGGCCTCTGCCTTGAGGCCGCAGACGATGAGAAGGGAGGTGTCGACCATCGTGGCGCGCGAGACCGACCCGCGCCCGCTACATCCCCACCAGCACTTGGCGGTGGTTGCTCGATTTCAGGTTGCGATAGCGCGCCAAGGCCCAGAGCGGGAAGTATTTCGGGTAGCCGTGGTAGCGAAGGTAGAACACCTTCGGGAAGCCGGTGGCGGTGAAGCGCTTCTCGTCCCAGAATCCGTCGGGACCTTGCGTGGCTTCGAGATAGCGGACACCGCGCTCGATGCACGGATCGTCGATCTCGCCAACCGCCATCAGCGCGATAAGCGCCCAAGCGGTCTGCGAACCCGTGCTGACCGCCTGCTGGAAGCCGTCGTATTGGCGCTCGTAGGTCTCCGCGCCCTCGCCCCAGCCGCCGTCCGGGTTCTGAATGCGCTTGAGGAACTCGATCGCGCGCCGGATCGTCGGCGAGCCGACATCGACCTTCGCGACGTTGAGCGCGCACAGCACCGACCAGGTGCCGTAAATGTAGTTCATCCCCCAGCGGCCGAACCAGCTGCCGTCCTTCTCCTGCGTGCGGACGAGGAAGTCGACGGCGCGCTTCATCGCCGGGCTCGTCTCCTGCGTCTCGCCGAGCTGCGCGAGCATGGAGATGCAGCGCGCGGTGACGTCGGCGGTCGGCGGGTCGAGCAAGGCACCGTGGTCGGCGAAGGGGATGTTGTTGAGATACTCGTGGTCGTTGTCGGCGTCGAAGGCGCCCCAGGCGCCATTGTGGCTCTGCAACCCTTCGATCCACTCGCGGGCCCGTGCGATCGCCGCCTGGTAGCGTTGCGGGATGGCCGAGGTCTCTCGCGTCTGGGCGCGGTCCATCGCCATCGCGACCACGGCGGTATCGTCGAGATCGGGGTAGTGCGTGTTGACATATTGAAAGGCCCAGCCACCGGAACGCACGTCCGGCTTGCGCACCGCCCAGTCACCCTTCACGTCGAGGATTTGCAGCGGCACCAGCCAGTCCAGCGCTCTCTTGATGTGTTCGGAGTCGCGGTCGTGACCGGCTTCCATAAGGGCATGGGCGGCAAGCGCCGTGTCCCATACCGGCGAGGCGCAAGGTTGGACATAGGCGTATTCGTCGTGTTCGACGACGAGCTTCTCGATGGCGTGGAGCGCCACCTCGATGTTCGGGTCGTCGGGCTGACAGCCGAGCACCTCGTACATCATGACCGAATAGGCCATCGCCGGGTAGATCGCGCCGAGGCCGCCGAGGCCGTTGAGGCGCTCGGTCGTCCAGGCGGCGGCCTTGGCCATCGCGCTGCGGCGCGAGGCCTTGGGGAAATGCGGCTCGGCGACGCGAAGCACTCTGTCGATGCCGTTGAAGACGGCGGACCAGAATGGAGACTGCCCGACGCCCGCAGGCCAGCGCTTCACCTCGGTCGGCGGCACGACGAAGAGTTCCTGGATGTGCACGTCGAGCGGGTTCTTGGCGATGGGCCGCACCGCGTTGACGACCATCATCGGCGCGAGCACCGTGCGAGCCCAGTAGCTCACCTTGTCCATGTGGAAGGGAAACCAGCGCGGCAGGTGCATGATCTCGACCGGCATCACCGGGACCGCCGACCAGGGGACCTCGCCGAACAGCGCCATCGTCACCCGCGTGAAGACGTTCGACTCCGCGGCGCCGCCGTGCCGCAGGATTACCGCCCGGGCGGTGACCATGTGCGGCGCCTGCGGATCCTCGCCGAGCATCTTCAGCGCGAAATAGGCCTTCACGCTCGAGGACATGTTGAAGCCGCCGTCCTGGAACAGCGGCCACCCGCCGTTCGCCGTCTGGTGGTCGCGAAGGTAGCGGGCGAACTTCTGCTGAAGCTCGGGCCGGATCGGCGTGCCGCGATAGCTTTTGAAGATGATGTACTCGGCCGGGATCGAAACGTCGGCCTCGAGTTCGAATACAAAGTGACCATCGGCTCGCTGGGTCTTGAGGAGAGCCTGTTCAGCACCCGCGATCGCGCGATCAAGCCCGTCCAGTTCGTCCTTCATCGGAGCCGCTTCGCGAAAAGCCGTCTGGAACACTTGTGTACTCCCCATGCACGACCATCGGCCGTCGCCGACGTCCGGCAAGAACATGCTCTGCACTAATCTCTAGCGCGTCGTTGCCGCAATGCGAAGCGATCGTCACCATTCCTGGCGTCCACACATGCGTTGCAAGGCTTTCGTGTCGTAAAAGCCTCATCTGCTTTCGACAGCCGCGGCCGGGCCGAGGGTCTAGCGCAGCATCGCGGCGGCCCTGTTGCCGGATCGGATCGACCCCTCGATCGTCGCGGGGAGACCCGTCGCCGTCCAGTCGCCCGCGAGGAACAGGTTCACGAACCGCGTCCGCGTTCCGGGACGCCGCGCGTCCTCCGCGGGCGTCGCGGCGAATGTCGCGCGTTTCTCCCTGATAATCTGCCATGGCGGCAGCGGTTTTGCAATGTTCGAGGCGCGCTGCACGTCCGACCACAGCGTGATGGCCAGCTCCTCGCGCGGTATATCGAGGAGCCGGTCGGCCCCGCTGATCGTGATCGAGATGCGGTCGGGGAAGGCGAAGATCCATTCGACGGTCGCGTTGACGAGGCCGAGGATCGGTGGGAGGTTCGGGGGCGCCGGCATCTTGAAGTGCGCGTTGACGATCGAGCGGAAGCTCTTCGGCACCTGGAGACCGGGCAGCAACGCGGCTGCCGCCGGCGCGGCGACGGCAAGGACGACGCGGTCTTCAACCGCAAGAGCGATCGTCTTCTCGCCGAACTGGAGCGCTTCGACGCGGTCTCCCACCATCGTCAGAGCCCGCAGTGAATGGTCAAGACGCAGCTCGGCGCCTTTCATGGCAAGGTAGGCGATGGCGGGGTCGACGAAGGCGGCAGCGAGCCCTTCGGCGGCGACAAGGGGGCGACACGCCTTGCCGCCCTTCACCAGCGTCTCCCTGACGATCGCACCAGCCAGCGCAGCCGAGCTCTCCGCGGGATCGGTGTTGAGCGCCGCCAGCAGCAGCGGCTGCCACAGTTTGTGGTAGAGTTCGCCGTTGCAGCGCATCTTGTCGGCGATCGTTGCGGTCTTGCCGGCGCCGAGCAGCCGCGCGAGCGCGAAGTAGTCGGTCGCCTTCGTTCCCGGCACGCGGCGGCTCTTGGCGAAGACCCACCACGGCAAGCGTCCGGCGTTCGGGCGCACGGTCCATGTGCCGCCACTCGCGAGGTCGACGAACGGGAACGCCGCGCCGGGCGGTCCCTTCATTTGGTCCTCGCTGCCGATCGTTCGCAGAAAGGCGCGTGCCTCGGCGTTTCCCGACAGCAGCAGGTGATTGCCGTTGTCGATCATCATGTCGAGCGTGGCGTCATGATAGGAGCGGCACCGGCCGCCCGCCTGCCGCGCGCCTTCGTGGAGGATGACGCGGCGGCCGCGCCCGGCGAGGGCGACGGCGGCGGCAAGCCCCGCCAGTCCGGCGCCGATGACGTGCGTGGTGCCTTGGCTCAAGCAATGCCTCTCAAATGTGAAGAGCCGCGGGGTCGGAACGCAGCCGCTGGCTCACGGGTCCGGCCGGCCCGCCAACCCTTAATTCAAAGACAGGATTCCAGGGCTTCTCAAGAAGCGCGGGAGCGCCCTCCTCGAGAGCGGGAACACCGCGCGCAGCCTGATAGCGCGGTTCACGCCCTTGCGGGAAGCCCTCGAGCGAGGTGCGAGACGAGGACGCAGCGCAGCCATGCCGGATGGACGCACACAAGCAGGTTGCTGATCGCCTCAGGCGAACAATTTGTGCCGCAGCAACGTCAGCATGAAACGGGCTTTGGAAAGCTTGACCCTGGCGCGTGGCGGCTCGAACCCCCGTGCTTTCACCTTGGCCAGGATCTCACGATAGGCCGCATCCATGATTTGCGGGGCGATGACCGTGGCGCGTGGCTGGCGCCGCATGATCGTCTCCGCCTCGCCGAAGTGGGCCTCCGCCCGCGCGATCACCGGCCCGCAGGCCGCCGCGAGCCGCGGGTCGGCAGCGACGGCGCGCGGCGCTGTCGAGGTGATCCCGGCCCCCTCGAGCGCTTCCTTGGGCAGGTAGAGCCGACCGATTGCGGCGTCTTCGTCGATGTCGCGGAGGATATTGGTGAGCTGGAGCGCCTTGCCGAGATGGTGCGCGAGCGGCTCGCGCTCGGCCTCGGGGGTGCCGAAGATGCAAACGGACAAGCGCCCGACCGCACTTGCGACGCGGTCGCAATAAAGCTCCAACGTCGCCCAGTCCGGCGCGCTGATATCGCGCTCCACATCCATGTCCATGCCGTCGATGACGGCGTGGAAGTCCGCGCGATCGAGCCCGAATTGCCCGATCGCCGTCGCCAGCGGGGTCAGCGCGGGGCGCGGCAGCTTGCCTGCGTAGAGCGCATCGATGTCGACACGCCAGCGATCGAGCGCCAGGTGACGCTCGTAACGTGGGCCGCCCTCGTCGGCGATGTTGTCGACGAGGCGGCAGAAGGAGTAGACCTCGTACATCGCCTCGCGCTGCGGCTTGGGCAGGATGCGCATCGCGAGGTAGAACGAACTCTTCCGCGCCTCCCCGGCGCTGGCGTCGGATTGCTCCCTCGCGGCCCGGGTCATCGTCTCGCTCACGCGCGATCCGCGCTCGGCCGCGGCGAGGGCACGGTGGCGCGCCCGGCGACGAGGCTTCCGCCGGCGCCGAGGAGCGCCTGCCAGAGCGCGGCCGGCTTCGACAGGTGGACCGTCTCGCTGAGCGGGTCGCGCGTCATGAGCCAGCCGTTCAGCTTGCCGGCCAGCTTGGCGATGATCGCCGTCTCCAGCCGCAGCCTCCAGTCGCGTACCTGCGGCGACATCGCGGCGCCATGGCGCACCAGCGGTGTCGCGCGCTCGGCCAGATCCTCGATGGCCGCCCGCAGCGCCGGGGACGCCGCCGACGCTCCGAGATCCTCGAGGCGGGCGCCGTGGCGGTCCAGCACGTCCCGCGGAATGTAGACGCGATCGATCTCGCGGTAGTCCTTCCCGCAGTCCTGCAGGTGATTGATGATCTGCAGCGCCGCGCACAGATCGTCGTTGGCCGGCCAGATCGTCTCGTCTTCGCCGTGGGCGGCCAGCACGAAGCGTCCGACCGGCGCGGCCGAGTAGCGGCAGTAGTGCATCAGCTCGTCGAAGCTGGCGTACCGCGGCTTGGTCGCGTCCATCCGGAAAGCGACGAGCAGGTCCTGCGCGTGGCGCGGAGTCAGGCTCGTCCGCGCCAGCGCGGCGCGCAGCGGCAGCGCGGCGGCGACCTCGTCGGACCGGCCGAGCAGCGTCGCCTCGAAGGCATCGAGACGGCGGATCTTTTCCGCGGCGGCGACGGTCGGGCTGTCGGCGATGTCGTCGGCGGCGCGCGCGAACGTGTAGAACGCGAGCACCGTCGCGCGATGGCGCGGTGCGATCAGCCGCGATGCCACGGGAAAGTTCTCGCCGCGCTCGTCCTTGCTGGCGGCGACCTCCACCACCGGGCGGGTCTGGCTGATCGACATGGGCTTCCGTGTGCGCTGAATGGCTTTGACCCCGAATACAGCAGCTTCTGCCGCAGCGCAAAATCGGGCTAGCGAGGCTGCCCGAGGCCAGTCCGCGTGAACGCGACATGGCCGGCGCGCCATGGCCGGCGTGACATGGCCGGCGCGACGTGGCCGGCGTAACACTGTTGTTAACCATTCGGGGCGTAATGATTGGTAAACGATTAACCAACGGGGTTGGATGCGTCGAGCCTTGAAAGCGACGGAATTGCTGAGGTTTATGCCGCCGCGAGCGTCCGTCCCGTCGAAGTGGTGTCAGAGCGATGGTTGATATGACGATGGGAAGCCGGGCGGTTCGACGGCTCTTGTTGCCCCTCGTCTGCCTGACGACGCTCGCCGTCCCGGGGTCGGCGGAGCCGACCGGTGCCGAAACGCTGAAGGCGCACTACAGCGTCGCCTTGATGGGCCTGCGCATCGGCGATCTCTACGCGAACGGCACCTTGCAGCCGCAGAGCTACAAGATGGATCTGACCGCCCATCTGACCGGCATCGCCTCGTGGGTGTCGAACGTGAAGATGGCGCTGGCCTCGTCGGGCACCTTCAGGAAGGGCTTGCTCGCGCCAAGCACCTACGCCACCAGCGCGGTGAATTCCACGGAGACGCGTACGCTGCGGATGGCGCTCAGTGCCGGAACGGTGAGGGCGGTCGAGATCACGCCGCCTCTCGAGTACCATGGCGAGCGCGTGCCGGTGACCGATGCCAACAAGCGCAACGTGCTCGACCCGACGAGCGCGCTCATCATGCCGGTCCCGATGAAGGAGCCGCTGATCGGCCCGGCCGCCTGCTCCCGCACCTTGCCGATCTTCGACGGTTATGCGCGCTTCGACATCGCCCTGCGCTATACCGGCACGCAGCAGGTCGCGATCGCCGGCTACAACGGACCGGTCGCGGTCTGTTCGGCGCGCTACCACCCGATCTCGGGTCATCTCGTCGGCTCGCGCTCGACCGCGTTCATGGCCCAAAACGACGGGATCGAGGTTTGGCTCGCTCCCATCGAGCACGCGCACGTCGTCGTGCCGCTGCGGGTGACCATGCCGACGATGACCGGTACGCTCGACATCGTCGCGGAAGAGTTCGAGGCCTCCGGCGCGCCGGAGACGACGCACTGAACGGTCGCAACAGCGGCAGCGTCCCGGCGCTGGCGCGGCCCGCGGGACGCATGATACAACCCCGCGTAACCCGAGAGCCGACGGCGAGACGAAAGCGACGGCCCGTTTGAACCAGACCTTCCCACGCTTCCTCGGCGTCGCGTTTGGGCCTTCATATCCATGCCGCTGATCCTCCGGCTCGCGCTACGCGACCTGCGCGGCGGCCTCGGCGGTTTCGGCATCTTTCTCGCCTGTATCGCGCTCGGCGTCGCCGCCATCACCGGTGTCGGATCGGTGTCGCGCGCGCTATCCGACGGACTCGCCAAGCAGGGCCGCGTCATTCTCGGCGGCGACGCCTCGTTCGATCTCGTCCAGCGCGAGGCGACGCCGGACGAGCAGGCTTTCTTCAGGGCCGAAGGCACCCTTGCCCCCGTCAGTGTGCTGCGCGCCATGGCGCGGCGCGACGACGGCTCGACGGCTCTCGTCGAGCTGAAGGCGGTCGGCGCGCGCTACCCGAGCGCCGGCACCGCCGTGCTCGACCCGGCGATCCCGCTCGACCAGGCGCTCGCCGACGAGTCCGGTGTTTACGGTGTCGTGGCCGATGTCGCCCTGCAGGCGCGGCTGGGGCTGAAGACCGGCGACACGTTCTTCATCGGCAACCAACGCTATGCCCTGCGCGCAGTGCTGGTGCAGGAGCCGGACAAGCTCGCGGCCGGCATCGGCTTCGGACCGCGCGTGCTCATGTCGGAGGCCGGGCTCGCCGCCTCCGGGCTGATCCAGCCGGGCTCGCTGGTGCGGCGGCTGTACCGCGTCTCACTGCCCGATGTCGCCGGCAAGCCGGCTCCTGCCGCGGCGGTCCACGCGCTCGTCGAAGCGGCGGCAAAGCGCTTCCCCGAAGCCGGCTGGGAGGTGCGAACCCGTGAGAACGTCTCGCCGCAATTCTCGCGGGACTTGCAGCGGTTCACCCAGTTCCTCACGCTGGTCGGCCTCACCGCCCTGATCATCGGGGGCGCAGGCGTCGCCAACGCCATCCGCGGCTTCGTCGAACGCAAGCGGCCCTCGATCGCCACCATGAAATCGCTCGGCGCCACCGGGACTTTCGTTTTCGGCCTGATGCTCATCGAGGTGATGCTCATCGCCGCGCTCGGGATCGCGCTCGGGCTCGCCCTTGGCGTGGCCATGCCGTTTGCCGCCGCCTCCGCCTTCGCCGCCGTCCTGCCGGTGCCGCTCGTGCCTTCGGTCTACCCGGCGCAGGTGGCGGCCGGCCTTCTCTACGGCGGCTGGACGGCGCTCGCCTTCTCGCTCGCGCCGCTGGGTCGCGCCCACGACATCCCCGTGTCAGCGCTGTTCCGCGACCAGATCGAGCCGGACGCGCGTCGCCTGCGGACGCGCTACCTGGCGCTCGTCGCGCTGGCAGGCGCCGGCCTCGTCGCCACCATCCTGCTGCTGTCCGAGCAGAGATCGCTGGCGATCTACTACATGGTCGCGACGGCCGGCGGCTTCGTGATGCTGCGCCTGGTCGCGTGGCTCCTGATGCGCGCCGCCGGACGACTGCCGCATTCGCGTTTCGTCGCGCTGCGTCTCGCCGTCGCCAACATTCATCGCCCCGGAGCGCTGACGCCGACCGTCGTGCTCTCGCTCGGCCTTGGCCTCGCGCTCCTGGTGTCGCTAACCCTCATCGACGGCAACATCCGCGCCCAACTCAACCGAACCGTACCGGGCCAGACCCCGAGTTTCTTCTTCATCGACATCCAGAGCGCCGAAGCCCGGGACTTCCGCAACTTCCTCGAGAAGAAAGCCGGCGACGGCAAGCTCGAGTTCGTACCGATGATGCGCGGGCGGATCGTGCGCGTCGGCGACACGCCCGTCGACAAGGTGAAGCCGTCGGACAAGGCGGCCTGGGTGCTGCAGGGCGATCGCGGGATCACCTTTTCTTCGGGCGTCCCGTCCGGCTCGACGCTGGTGAAGGGCGCCTGGTGGCCGGACGACTACGCTGGTAAGCCGCTGGTCTCGCTCGAGGACGACATCGCCACCGGGCTCGGGCTCGGGATCGGCGATTCCATCACCGTCAACGTGCTGGGCCGCGACGTTTCGGCAATCATCGCCAACACTCGGAAGGTCGATTGGCGCAAGTTCGGCATCAATTTCGTGTTGGTGTTCTCTCCCAACGCCTTCGCAGGCGCGCCCTACAGCGATCTCGCCACGGTGACGTTCCCGAAGGCCGGCGATGGCCCGCGCGAACTCGCGCTGCTGCGCGAGGTGGCGGAGGCCTTTCCGAGCGTGACCTCGATCCGGGTCAAGGATGCGCTCGACGCCGTTTCCGGCGTCGTCGGCCAACTCGCCACGGCGATTCGCGGCGCCGCCAGCGTCGCGCTGATCGCCTCCGTGCTGGTGCTCGCCGGCGCGTTGGCGGCCGGGCAGGAGGCGCGGCTCTACGATGCGGTTGTGCTGAAGACGCTGGGCGCCACGCGGACCCGGCTTCTTGCCGCCTACGTGCTGGAATACGGCATCATCGGCCTGGCGACGGCCATCTTCGGCGTGCTCGCCGGGGGCGCCGCGGCCTACGGGGTCGTCGCCAGGCTGATGTCGCTCGATTTCGTGTGGCTCTGGCCGCAGGCGCTGGTCGCCGCCTTCGGCGCGCTCGCGCTCACCGTGCTGCTCGGCCTCCTCGGCACCTGGCGCATTCTCGGACGCAAGCCGGCGCCGTACTTGCGCAATCTCTAGCACTCGTCATGAGGAATGCGGGCGACATTACAGCGATTTAAGGTGAAGCTCACGACGGGCGCCTTGCTCGCCTTCACGTAAAGTTCCATATTGCCGATTGTCGTCTAGCCTTCGTTGGCCGCTCAGCCTTCGTTGGCAACGCGCCCGGAGGCGGTTCAGCTTCCACTTCTTTCGAGGGTTCGATGTCCGATTACGATCCGAATTCAGCGCGCTGGGGCCAGGCCGCCGCGCCGACCCGCGCGTCGATCGATCAGGGACTGCGGTCCTATATGATCGGCGTCTACAATAACATGATGCTCGGTCTCGGCGTGACCGGCCTTATCGCCTATCTCACCAGCTATCTGGCCCTCGAGCGAGACAGCGCCGGAACTATCACGGGGCTGACCCAGCTTGGCTCGCTGCTCTTTCAATCGAATTTCAAGTACGTGGTGATCTTCGCGCCGTTGGCCTTCGTGATGTTCGTGCAGTATCAGTTCAACAACTGGTCGGCGTCGGCGTTGCGCGCCGGCTTCTTCGCCTATGCCGCGATGCTCGGCGTCTCCTTGTCGGTGCTGCTGCTCATCTATTCCGGCCCGTCGATCGCAAACGCGTTCTTCATCACGGCCACGTGTTTCGGTGCCGTCAGCATCTATGGCTACACGACCAAGCGCGATCTCTCCGGCGTCGCGTCGTTCTGCATCATGGGATTGTGGGGCGCCATACTGGCTAGTATCGTCGGCCTTTTCCTGCACAGCTCGGCCCTGCAGATCGGCATCTCGCTCGTCATCGTTTTCGTGAGCGCCGGGTTGCAGGCCTACAGCAACCAGGAAGTGAAGCAGTTCTACTACGAGGGCGGCGGCCAGGAGACGTTGTCGAAGAAGTCCATCCTCGGCGCGCTATGGATGTACATCAACTTCGTGAACATGTTCACGTCGATACTGCGCCTGACGGGCGGCCGCAACTAAGCTCTTGCCGCTCGCGCGACAATCAAGTCCCGGCTTCGCCAGCCGGGGCTTTTCTTTTGGTTTGCTCCTGGACATCATCGCGAACCGAAGGCGAAGCAATCCAAGGCTGAGCGGCGCCTCTGGATTACTTCGCAGCGCTCGCAATGACGGGGCGCGATCGGGGCTAGGTGATGACGAGCTTCAGTTTCTTGTCGAGCACGTCGATGACGCGGCTCAACTCGTGTCCGCGTTTGAGGATCAGGCCGGTCGCGGTCACCACGCTGTAGGCGCCCTGCTTGCGGGCGAGCTTGGGGGTCTTCTCGACGCGGTAGAGGGGGTATTCCGATGCGCGGCGAAAGATCGAGAAGACGACCTTCTCGCCGGTGAAGTCGATCGCGTAATCGCGCCATTCGCCTTCGGCGACCTTGCGGCCGTACAGATTGAGGATCTCGCGCAACTCGTGACGATCGAAGGTGACGGTCTCGCTCAGGGCGTCGGGTGGCCGCAGCACCCGAACTTCGGCGATGCCGGTCTCGACCCGCGTCTCGTCTGTCACCGTGTGCCGCCTCCTGCCGAGAATGAAGAGTGCGCGCTCCGGCGACGCCCTGCAAGAGGGCGTGTCGTGCGTGCTGCCGCACGGGGATTACAACGGTCTTCTGCGCGCCTCGACGTGATCGCGCGCCACGAATTCGCCGGCAGCGCGCCCTCGCTGAGCCGCATCAAGCGGCGAAAGAGGGAGCGTCGCCGTCTGCCCGTTGGACGCTCGGTACGTCAGCCCCCCAGCCAGCCGGGGCATGCCCGCGGGCATGACACGAAATGCGTGCGACGACGAGCCGGCCGTAAGCGCTTGCTTCGGCCGGCTCTGTCACGACTCGGATGACTCGCGCCGCTTCGCAAGGCTCGCGGCCCGTCTTCGGGTCGACGCCGGTTGACGGCTTGCATTCTCGAATTGCCAACGCGATATCTGCGCGCAATCGCGCCGCCACCGAACGCCGGCCGGCGCGTCAGGCCATTCCACCTAATCCATCGGAGTTCATCGCATGACGATTGGCGAGGGAGACACAGCCGACGCGCCGACCGGCTCGACGCCGGCGGAGACGATCGCCATGGGTGCGAAGCCGGAGGGCACCACCCACACCTTCCAGGCCGATGTCGCACGTTTGCTGCACCTCATGGTCCACTCGGTCTATTCCGAGCGCGACATTTTCCTGCGCGAGCTTATCTCCAACGCGGCCGACGCCTGCGAGAAGCTGCGCTACGAGGCGATCGCCGATCCCGCTCTGGTGCAGGACGGCCAGCCGTTCGGCATCCGCATCGCGATCGACAAGGACGCCAAGACGCTGTCGATCGCCGACAACGGCATCGGCATGACCGAGCGAGACCTCACCGAGGCGCTCGGCACGATCGCGTCCTCCGGCACCCGTGCCTTTCTCGACAAGATCGCCGGCGCGGCGCCTTCTCCCGCCGCCGCGGACAGGTCCGATGGCGAGGAGAAAGCGTCGGCCGCGGGCGCGGACCTCATCGGCCAGTTCGGCATCGGCTTCTATTCGGCCTTCATGGTCGCCGATCACGTGGAGGTCGACACCCGTCGCGCCGGATCCGATCACGCCTACCGCTGGACGTCCGACGGCAGGGGATCCTACGCGATCGCGCCGCTCGCTCTCGACAGCGCCCCGGTGCGTGGAACCAGGGTGACGCTGCACCTCAACGCGGAGTCGCAGAGCTATCTCGAGGGCTACACGGTCGAGCGGATCGTGCGCGAATATTCCGGTGCGATCGCGGTGCCGATCGACTTTGTCGAGAAGCCCGGCGAGGAGCCGAAAAAGCTCAGCGAAAGCACGGCGCTCTGGGCCAAGCCGAAGAGTGCGGTGACGCCGGAAGAATACAAGGACTTCTACCAGTCCCTCGCCGGCCAGTTCGACGAGCCGGCGCTGACAGTGCACTGGCGTGCCGAGGGCCGCCACGAATACACCGTGCTCGCCTTCGTGCCGGGCTCGAAGCCTTTCGATCTGTTCGACCCGCAGCGCAAGGGTAAGGCCAAGCTTTATGTCCGGCGCGTGCTGATCTCGTCTGACGCCGAGATCCTGCCGAACTGGCTGCGCTTCATCCGCCTCGTCGTCGATTCGGCCGACCTTCCGCTCAACGTCTCGCGGGAGCTGATCCAGGAGAGCGCGGTCTACGGTGCGATCAAGAAGGGCGTCGCCAACCGCATCGTCCAGGATCTGTCGAAGTTCGCCGAGAACGACAAGGACGGCTACGACAAGGTCTGGGAGAATTTCGGCGGCGTCATCAAGGAAGGCCTCTACGAGGACTACGAGCGGCGCGACACGATCTTCAAGCTCGCGCGCTTCGCAACCTCGACGCATCCCGATGGCAAGCGCACGCTCGCCGAATACGTTGCCGGGCTGAAGCAGAACCAGACCTCGATCTACTATATGCTCGGCGAGGACCAAAAGCGGCTGCAGGCCAGCCCGCAGCTCGAAGGCTTCCGCGCCCGCGGCATCGAAGTGCTGCTGCTGGCCGATCCCATCGACGCCTTCTGGGTCGGGGGCGCCGCCGGCTTCGATGGCAAGCCGTTCAAGTCGATCTCGCAGGGCGCGGCCGACATCAAGGATATTCCGCTCGAGGACGGCAAGGAGAAGCCGGGTGGCGAAACCACCTCCGCGCAGGCCTCGCTGTTCGCGCTGATGAAGCAGACCTTGGCCGAGGTCGTCGAGGACGTGCGCGCCTCCGACCGGCTATCGGAGAGCGCCGTCTGCCTCGTCGCGCAGGACAGCGGCCTCGATCTGCGTCTCGAGCGGATGCTGGCCGAGCACGGCCAACTCGGCGGCAGCGCCAAGAAGCCGATCCTCGAGGTCAATGCAAACCACCCCCTCATCGGCGCGCTCTCCTCGAAGGTCGAGGCGTCGGACAAGGCCGCCTTCGACGACATCGTCTGGCTTCTGTTCGACGAAGCCCGGCTGATGGAAGGCGAGAAGCCGGCTGACGCGGCCGGGTTCTCCGCGCGGCTCACGCGCATCCTGACAAAGGCCGCTCAGGCTGCCGCGTGACCGGTTCTCGCCGAGCCTATCGCGCGCCGCGGCCCGCCTGATCCTGTCGGCCGCTCTTCGCGATGCGGGCGGCCCGGACGCGGACCTCGACGCCCGAGTTCTCCTGTGTGGGGCCTGCGCGATCGACCATGCAGGGCTGATCCGCGATCCCGACACAGCCATTGGAAGCGCTGCCGCACTGCTCGACGGCTACCTGGGGCGGCGGCTCGCGGACGAACCGGTCTCGCGCATCCTCGGGCGCCGCGAGTTCTGGGGGCTGGAGTTCACCGTCACCCCCGACGTGCTCGACCCGCGGCCGGAGACCGAGGGGCTCGTGGGCTCGGTGCTCGATGCGCTGGGGCGGCGGCGCGAGGCGCCCTTGCGCGTGCTCGATCTCGGCACCGGCTCCGGCGCGATCCTGGGCGCTCTGCTGCGCGAACTGGCCTTCGCCTTCGGCGTCGGGGTCGATCGCTCGGCGGCGGCGTGCCGCGTCGCGGAGGCAAATCTGCGGGCGCTGGGGCTCGCGGACCGCGCCGCGATCGTCTGCGCGGACTTCGCGGAGGCAATCGGCGCCCGCTTCGATGTCGTGGCGTCGAACCCGCCCTATGTAAAGACATGCGCGATGGCCGGGCTGGAGCGCGCTGTGCGGGTGTACGATCCGCCGCTGGCCCTCGATGGCGGGGCGGACGGCCTCGAGCCTTATCGCGCCATCGTCCCGCGTCTCGGCTCGCTTCTGCGCCCCGGCGGCATCATGGTCTTCGAATGCGCGTCCGACGGGGGCTCCCTCGTCGCCGCGATGATGAGGGACTTCGGCCTCGTCGGAACCATGGTCTATCGCGATCTGGCCGGTCACGACCGCGTCGTCGTCGGTGCGAAAGCATAGCGGAGTTTGTCCTATCGGCCGGACGACCGTGATGGGGACGCGAAATCCCTTGGCGTTTCGGGGAAAAGCGTTTAGACCACTTCAAAGACAGTCTTTCGCCGTCGAACGACGCTGCGGCTGATGTCGGATATGTCCTCGTCTTGCTACTCATCGTGCGAACGGCGAATTCGAACCGCCTTCGCTGAGACAGAAGCGGTGTGGGGTGCGGGGCTTCAGCACCCACGTCGACCCAAGCTCCAAAGGTCTAGCGATTGGACCAGACGCGTCGGCGTGTCATCGGTTGTCTCGGCTGAATCTTCGGTCTCCCGGTCGACCTCCAGCAGAAGTGTCCGCTCCATCGGTTCCGGCGGAGCCGTCAAAACCGATGCCAATCAAGGATCATCGATGAGACCTGGTCAAAACAAACGTATGCGCGGTCGTAGCATCAACAATAACAGCAACCGTAAAGGGCCAAATCCCCTCACGCGCTCGTACGAGTCGAACGGACCGGACGTCAAGATCCGCGGGACGGCCCATCATATCGGCGAAAAGTACCTGCAGCTCGCCCGCGACGCGCAATCGTCCGGCGATCCGGTGATGGCGGAAAGCTACCTGCAACACGCCGAGCATTACTTTCGGCTAATCGCGTCCGCCCAACTCGCCCAGCAGCAGGCCGCTTACGGCTATCAGAGACCGCCCGGAGAGCAGATCGAGCAGGAAGATGACAGCGACGACGACGATTTCGGCAACATGCCCGATCGTTTCGCCTCGCCGACTGAGCGCGCCGCGCCGGTGCCGCCTCCGCAACCGATCGCGCAGCAGCCCCACAACGGCGGTGACCGCCAGCCCTATGAGCCGCGCGCCGAACGCTACGACAGGGGAAACGGTCAGCAGCCCACCCTCGATCGTTCGCAGGGCGACCGCCAGAACGGCGACCGCCAGACCTTCGACCGATCGAATTACGATCGCCAGCAGGACCGGTCCCAGGAGCGCTCCTACGACAACCGTAATGGTCGGGGCGAGCGGAACGGCTACCAGGACCGCAATCAGCAGCGGGATCGTGGCTTCAATCAGGACCGTCCGCCCCAGCAGCAGGACCGACCCGGGCAGCAGGACCGCACCCTTCAGGATCGGGCGCAGGACCGCCCCTACGACCAGCGCGCGCCGCGCGACTACGACAACCGCAGTTTCCGCGGCAACCGCGCTCCGCGCGAGAACGGTCGGGAGAGCGGCATGGCGCGTGAGCCGCGCGAGCCGGCGATCGACGAACCGGCGAACGGTCTTCCGGCCTTCATCACCGCGCCGACCAGGGTGCCGACGGAGGGTTCGAACGAGACGGAGCCGGCGATGGTCGAGACGGCTCCCGTGGGCGACACTGCCGAGGATGCCGGTTTTCATCTGCGTCCCCGCCGTCGCCGCCGTCCGAAACCGGATCCCGTCGAGGGCCAGTCGGATGGGCACGAGACGCCTGCCGGCGATCCCGTCGGCGATTAGCGGTCAGGCGGCATCGTCGTCAGAAAAGCCAATGTCAAGTCGGCGTGCGCAAGCGCGCCGACTTTTTAGCACGGTGGTCTAACGAGGGCTTCTTCGCTCCCCACATTCCTTTCGGGCCGCTGCTTCGCAGGGCCGGAACACCATGACGCGCACCGTCGCTTCGGGGCCGTGTGCGACAGGAGGAATGATTGAACATCGAAAAGTACACCGAACGGGCGCGCGGGTTCATCCAGAGTGCGCAGACGCTGGCGACGCGCGAGGGGCACCCGCAGTTCACGCCCGAACATCTTTTGAAAGTCCTTCTCGACGATCCCGAAGGACTCGCGGCCGGTCTCATCGATCGCGCTGGCGGTCGCTCCCGTGAAGCGCTGCAGCAGACCGAACTCGCCCTTGCCAAGCTGCCCAAGGTCCAGGGACCCGGCGCCGGCCAGACCTATCTCGCGCCGGCGACCGCCCGCGTGCTGGACCAGTCCGAGCAGATCGCGCAGAAGGCCGGCGACAGCTACGTAACCGTCGAGCGCCTGTTATTGGCGTTGGCGATGGACAAGCAGGTCGACGCGGGAAAACTCCTCGCGAACGCCGGTGTGACTCCGCAGACGCTGAACGCCGCGATCGAGGATCTGCGCAAGGGCCGCACCGCGGACAACGCGTCGGCCGAGAACGCCTACGACGCGCTCAAGAAATATGCGCGCGACCTCACCGACGCGGCGCGCAAGGGCAAGCTCGACCCGGTCATCGGCCGCGACGAGGAGATCCGCCGCACGATCCAAGTGCTGTCGCGGCGCACCAAGAACAATCCGGTGCTGATCGGCGAGCCGGGCGTCGGCAAGACAGCGATCGCGGAAGGTCTCGCGCTGCGCATCATCAACGGCGACGTGCCGGAGAGCCTGCGCGACAAGAAGCTGCTGGCTCTCGATTTGGGCTCGATGATCGCCGGCGCGAAATACCGGGGCGAGTTCGAGGAGCGGCTGAAGGGCGTACTCAACGAGGTGACGGCGGCCGCCGGCGGCATCATCCTGTTCATCGACGAGATGCATACCTTGGTCGGCGCGGGCAAAGCGGACGGCGCGATGGACGCCTCGAACCTGCTGAAGCCGGCTCTCGCCCGCGGCGAACTGCACTGTATCGGCGCGACCACGCTCGATGAATACCGCAAGCACGTCGAGAAGGACGCGGCGCTGGCACGGCGCTTCCAGCCCGTCTTCGTCTCCGAGCCGACGGTCGCCGACACGATCTCCATCCTGCGCGGGCTCAAGGAAAAGTACGAGCTGCACCACGGCGTTCGCATCACCGATGCCGCGATCGTCGCCGCCGCGACCCTTTCGAACCGCTACATCGCCGACCGTTTCCTGCCCGACAAGGCGATCGACCTCGTCGACGAGGCGGCGTCGCGGCTGCGCATGCAGGTCGATTCGAAGCCCGAGGAGCTCGACGAGCTCGACCGGCGCATCGTCCAGCTGCGTATCGAGCAGGAAGCGCTGAAGAAGGAGACGGACGCCGCCTCGAAGGACCGGCTCGCCAAGCTCGACGCCGAACTCGGCAATCTCGAGGAGCAGTCCGCCGCCCTTACCCAGCGCTGGCAGGCCGAGAAGTCGAAGCTCGGCGATGCCCAGAAGCTGAAGGAGCAGCTCGAGCAGGCGCGCAACGAACTCGCGATCGCGCAGCGCCGCGGCGAGTACCAGCGCGCCGGCGAACTGACCTACAGCACGATTCCCGAGTTCGAGAAGCGGCTTGCCGAGGTCGAAGCCAAGAGCGGCGATGTTTTGGTTGACGAGGCGGTGACGCCGGACATGGTTGCCCATGTCGTGTCGCGCTGGACCGGCGTGCCGGTCGACAAGATGCTCGAAGGAGAGCGCGAGAAGCTGCTCCGCATGGAGGACGTCGTCGGCCGGCGCGTCATCGGTCAGCCCGAGGCGGTGAATGCGGTCGCCACCGCCGTGCGCCGTGCCCGTGCCGGCCTGCAGGACCCGAACCGGCCGATCGGCTCGTTCATGTTCCTCGGCCCGACCGGCGTCGGCAAGACCGAGCTCACCAAGGCGCTCGCGAGCTTCCTGTTCGACGACGACACGGCGTTGCTGCGCATCGACATGTCGGAGTACATGGAGAAGCACTCGGTCGCCCGGCTGATCGGCGCGCCTCCCGGCTACGTCGGCTACGAGGAGGGCGGTGCGCTCACCGAGGCGGTTCGCCGACGGCCCTACCAGGTCCTTCTGTTTGACGAGATCGAGAAGGCGCATGCCGACGTGTTCAACGTGCTCCTTCAGGTGCTCGACGAGGGCCGGCTCACCGACGGGCAGGGTCGCACGGTCGATTTCCGCAACGTGCTGATCGTCATGACCTCGAACCTCGGCGCGGACTACCTGGTGATGCAGCCGGACGGCGAGGATTCCTCCGCGGTGCGCGAGGAGGTGATGACGACGGTGCGCGCGCACTTCCGCCCGGAGTTCCTCAACCGCGTCGACGAGATCATCCTGTTCCATCGGCTGCGGCGCGAGGACATGGGAGCGATCGTCGAGATCCAGATGGGCCGGCTCGCGCATCTGCTCGAGGATCGGAAGATCACGCTCGACTTGTCGCCTGCCGCGCGCGACTGGCTCGCCGAGAAGGGATACGACCCGGCCTACGGCGCGCGCCCCTTGAAGCGGGTGATCCAGAAGCACGTGCAGGATCAGCTCGCCGGGAAGATCCTCTCCGGCGAGATCATGGACGGCAGCGAACTGACGATCGGGACCGGCCCCGACGGGCTGATCATCGGCGATCTGCCGGCGGCGGGTTTCGCCACCACGACGCCGCCGGATCGCGGATCGCGCGCGATCCATTGACGGCTCGGCGCGGCGGTCGCCTCGCTCGATCGCCGCGCGCCGGAATTGCCACTCGGCTTAGCATCGGGCGGTAATTCGGGAGTCGCTTTGCGACGCTTATGTGCCTGTCCTCGCCACGCTTTCCTGATCGCAGCAAGTCCGCAACAGCGGACGTTGCTCTAGACTCCGCATTCGGCCCACAACCGCAGAAACTCCGCGCGCTTCAACGCGCGCTCGTTCTCAGGCAGCCACTCGCACATCTGCGGGAACACGACGTACCAGCGCCGCCGTTCGGCCTGCGTCCACGCCGACGACGACCCGTCGCGCAATTGCGCAAGCACGGCCTCGAGCCTCGGGCGCACGCTGTCGGCCGTCGGCATCGCGGGTTTTTTTTGAGCGGGAGGCGCGAACATCTCGAGCTGAGCCATGCGCGATCATGCCAAGCTCGCGGCCATCTTGGAAGGCTCGAAAAGCGCCGCCCGGGGCAACGGCTTCGCGCTGTGGCGCGACGGCAAGCGGGTCGCCTCCGCCTTCATGAAAGGCGACGTGCGGACGGCCGGAAAGGCGCTTAAAGCCGGCCCCGAGCTGCTCGACCTTTTCGCCACCTTCTACGACTGGAGCCCGATCGCGCCGTCGAAACCGCGGCTGACGAGCCTCAAGGCCGACTGGGGCAAGCTGCTGTTTCCCGAGGCCGACAAGGAGTTCGCGGACGGCTACGCGCAGGCCGTCACCTTCGGACTGCTGATGGCGCGCGCCCGCGACATCCCGCTCGGCGAGACCATCGAGCCGGCCGCCAAGGCGCTGCGCAAGACCAACACGCTGATCGGGTCGGCGCTGGCGCTGTTCACGGAGGAGCCCGACGAGGGGCATCCGCTGGCGACGGCGCTGCGCTTCGCGCCGCCGGATCGCTCGGCGAAGCCTCGGCCGCAGCGCCAGAGCCTGACGAAGAGGACGCCGAATAGCTCGTCAGGTGCGATTGCCCGAGAGCCGTCTTCGAGTGTCACGCCGGTTCGAAGATAGCTGCCGTATGTGTCGCCGTCATCAGGTGATGCGAACGTGTAAAACCTCGCCCGCGGCCAAGCTTGCCGTTCGCGCGGAACGAGGCGATGGCTCGTGGACGGGCAACGCGACGACATCGCGCTCGGCGCGACCGTTCGAAAAGGGGGCCGCCGCGGCATCTGCGAACGGCCACTTGCCGGCCGATGTGGTATCGCCGAGTGGCCACTTTCACGTGTCGCGACGGCGGCGAACGACGTCCTCGAAGGTCGCGGTGTGGCCGATCGCCGACGACCGCGATGACGCGGGCGGTTCAGATCGTCTCGTGAGAGCCGTCGCAGATCGGCTCCGTCTTGGAGGCCTTGCAGCCGCAGAACAGCACCGTGCCGGTACGGTCCGCGACCCAGGCGAGCGGCCGCAGGTCCGTGCCGGCATGGGAGCCGTCGCAGAACGGCTGGAGCTGCGATCGTCCGCAGACGCACCAGTAGTACACGTCACCCTCCTCGACATCGGCCGGAATGGGCTCCTCGCAGGCGACGAGGCGTTCGTCGGGCATGATAGGCTCCTCCTGTCGGCCGCTCTCGCGGCGGCGCGGTCACCGACCTTACCGTCTCATTGTCGCAGGGGTCCAGGGGAGGAAGGCTCTGTCGTTTGCGCCGTGCGGGCGCAGGCGGTCTCAATCGACGCGTTCGGCCTCGTCGTCGCGATGCTCCATCGCCTGCCGCATCGCCTTCCAGCGGCGAAAGCCGCCGTGGAAGCCGAGCAGCACGACGGCGGCTGCGAACGGCAGGAGGTAGTAAATGATACGAAACAGCAGCAGGGCCGCGAACAAGGCATCCTGCTGCCCCGGTACGATCTTCAGCATGGTCGCGTCGAACACGACGATGCCGCCAGGCGCGTTCGAGGCGATGCCGATCAGCGAGCCGAACACGTAAACGGCGACGAAGGTGATGTAGTCGATCTGGCGTGGCGCCGCGATGAGCGCGTAGAGCACGCCGGCCGCCGCGCAGAGGTCGATCAGTCCAAGGCCGATCTGGCCGAGCGTCAGCCCGAAGCCCGGCAGTTCGAGCGTGAAGCCGCTGATGGTGGCGCGCCGCTTGCCCCGCGCCGCCCAGGCGAGATAGCCGGCCAGCGCAAGAATGACGCCGATGCCGATCAGGCGGTTCACCAACGGATCGAGATGGTCGATGTGGGAAATGCCGTTGGGGCGGATCGCGAAGCCGATCCCGATCACCAGCGCCATGCCGAGCCAGAACGTCAGGCCCGCGATGACCGTCAGGCTCGCGACCTTGCCGGCCGACAAGCCCTTCGTCGAGTAGATCCAGTAGCGCACCGTTCCCGCCGTGATCAGCGGGAAACCCAGCGTGAAGGAGACGGCATAGCTCGTGAACGAGGCCAGCGCCGTCGTGCGGTACGGCACACGCAGCTTGAGTTGCCGCAGCGCCAAGGCGTCGTAGCCGGTGAGCGCCAGGAACGAGATGCAGGTGAACATCAGCGCCAGGCCGATCTGCTCGAAGCTCGTCTTGGTGATGGCCTGGCGGAGCTTGGCCATGTCGATGGCCATCAAGGTCTGCGTGAGCACGAAAATTGCGAGAGCCGCGATGCCGAGACTCAGGCCGAGGGCGACATACTTGCCGATCTTGCGCCGCGCGGCGTGTTTGTTCTGGACGCTGCCGGGTAGGACCTTGTCGAGCACCTGGTCCGCCAGCTTGTCGGCGGGGTTCTCGCGCCCCGGCGCCACGCCAGCGGGTTCGCGGCGTTCACTGTCGGAAAAGTCCGCTCGCCCGCTTGGCCCGCGCGTGGGGGTCTGTTGCGTCGCGTCGGTCTCGGGAGCCGTCGAATAGGCCAAAATCGAACGGTCCCCAGCTGTCGGAACATGCGGCGCGGCGACGGCGCGCCAGCGCTCACCCCAGCCGCGCGAGGAGCGTCTCGTAGAGCGGGTTCGCCGCCGAGAAGACGTACTCCATCGCGGCGACCGTCACGTGCTCGGCGCCTTGCGCGATCAGCCAGTCGGCGAGCGGCGCGACCTTGTCGCGGAGGCATGTCAAGGTCAAGCGGCCGGCGACGTTTTCCGAGCGCAGGCCGGCGCCAAATCCCGCCGCGGCCTGCTCCGCGAGGCCCTCCCGCCGCTGCGCGAATTGCGCGATCACGTCGCGCGTGAGGCGCGCGGTCTCTTCCGCCGCGATTCGGGCGAGGACCTGGCGAGCCTGTTCCTTGGCACAATCGTCCCAGCGCGCCGTCAGAGAGGCGACAAGATTGGCCTCGGATCTCAGGATCACGCCGTCGTCGAGGACCTTCAGCGCGTTGGCGGCGAGCGTCGCGCCGGTTGTCGCGATGTCGACGATGAGTTCCGCCTGGCCGGCCGCCGGCGCGCCCTCGGTGGCCCCCAGGCTCTCGACGATACGGTAGTCGGTGACGTGATTTTCCGCGAAGAACCGCCTAGTCAGATTGACGTATTTGGTCGCCACCCGCATCCGCTCGTGACGCCGGGTGTAGAAGGCCGCCGCGACGTCCTCCAGATCGGCCATCGTGCGCACGTCGATCCAGGCCTGCGGGACCGCGACGACGACGTTGGCGGTCCCGAAACCGAGCTTGCTCAAGAGCGCCAGCTTGGTGTCGGCCGCCTCGATGGTCTCGCGAACCAGGTCCTCCCCGGTGATTCCCATGTGGGCGTGGCCGGCGGCCAGCAGGCCGACGATCTCCGAGGCCGAGACGAACGCGATCTCGACGCCGTCGACGCCGTCCAGCGTGCCGCGGTAGTCGCGCGCGCCGCGGCCCCGCACCAGCTGGAGGCCGGCGCGGGCGAAGAAGGCGGCGGCGTTCTCCTGCAGCCGCCCCTTCGACGGAACGGCCATCACCAGGCTATCGTCGGATCCTTGGAGGCTGGCGCTCATAGTCGCTCTCCCGAGGAGCGGCGATCATCCCAGAGCGCGGCGCCGACGGCCGGCACCTCGGTCGCGGCGCCGAGCGTCGTCAGCAGCCGATCGTAACGGCCGCCGCTGACGAGCGGGGGCGCATCGGGCCGCGCGGCGTCGCGGGCGGCGAACACGAAGCCGCTGTAATAGTCCAGATTGCGGATGAAGCGCGCCGAGAAGCGTAGGCCCGCTACCGCGAGACCGCGCGCGGCGATGAAGCCGAGGCGATGCTCGAAGCGGTCGAGGGCCGGCACGATGTCGAGCCCGGCGTCCTCGGCGAGCCCGCGCAGCGTGGTGGCCGCCTCGTCCGGTTCGGTATCGATCGAGAGGAAACGTTCGATGACCGAGCGAGCCTCCGAGGCGACGCCGGAGCCGCCCTTGAGCGCCGCCTGCTCCAGGAAACGATCGGCGATCTCCGCGGCGGTGCGCCCGCCGACCGAGGTAATACCGGCGATCGACAGCAAATCCTCGACGAGCGCGCGCGCGCCCTTGCTGTCGACATTGCCCAAGGCCGCGAGCACGCCGGAATGGTCGATGCCATTGCGCGGCGCATCGAGGATCGCGCCGAGGCTCTTGCCCTGCGCCACGCCGCGGGTGATCCGCCGTCGCCATTGCGCGGGGATCGCGAGCGCGTCGATGAGATCGGAGAACAGCCCGGCGTCGCCGATGATGGTGTCGAGCCGGGCGCCGGTCGCGAGCCCGCCCGCTTCGAGCGACAGCGCGAGGATCTCGGCGTCCGCCGCCTCGCGATCGGTTCGCCCGAGGTTCTCGACTCCGGCCTGGACGAACTCGCCCGGGCCGTCCTTGCGCAGCCGGAACACCGAACCGCAGTAGGAATAGGCCGCCGGGCGCCCGAAGTCGGCGGATGCCAGATAATGCCGGCACACCGGGATCGTGTATTCCGGCCGCAGGCACAGTTCGGCGCCAACGAGATCGCTGGTCATATAGAGCCGACCCCGCATGTTCTCGCCCGATTCGAAGAACGCGGCCGCCGGCTGCAGCAGCGGCGGCTCGCAGCGCGCGTAGCCGGCGCCGACCAGATGCGCGACGAGCGCATCCTGGCGCCGCCGGTCTTCGGCGAAGGGCAGCGGGGGGGTGCTCATGAGGCGTGGGCGTTCAAGATCGGGCTTCCGGCAAACGCGCCCTCTTAGCAAGGCGGCGTCCGGAGCGCGACCCGTTTCGCGGGGCAGGGTGAAGACGGCAGGGTCGAAACGGCCGCGTCAGGTGCAGGCCGGCTCCAGCTAAGATTTCGACATGTTCTCACCGCTCTTGGCCCCGGTCTTCGCCCGTTACTGGCCTGCGGCTAACCTTTGAAGCGCGTCGACTCGAACGCCGGCACGTCGGCGGCGAAGACGTCGAGCCAAGCCACCAGGCGCGGGTGATTCCCTCTCCATTCGCCTGCGAAGCGCAGGTCCAAGTAGCCGAGCGCGCAAGCGAGCGAAATGTCGGCGACGCTGCGTGGCCCCTGCGGCTGGCGCTGCTCGAAGGCGGCAAGCGAGCGCGCGACCTTGCCGCGCTGGTGCTCGATCCATTTCGGCTCGTGCTTGGCGGCATCGCGGAAACGGCTCTCGTAGACCTCGAGGATCGCCGCTTCGATGAGGCCGTCGGCGAGCGCCTGCTCGGTCAGCACGCGGAAGCGCGTCGCATCGGTCGGAATCAGATCGCCGCGGCCGACCCGGTGGTCGAGGTATTCCAGGATGATCGCGCTGTCGTAGAGCGCCTCGCCGTCGACGATGAGGGCGGGAACCTTGCCGAGCGGGTTCTGGTGCCGGATCGTGTCGCCGGGATCGACGGTGTCGGTCTCCACCACCTCGATCTCGCCGTCGAGGCCGAGCATCGCGGCGGCGAGTTCCACCTTGCGGCCGAACGGCGACGGTCCGGCGCTGCGTAGGATCATCACGGGCGCTTCTCTCCTCGCTCGATGCGGCCGAACCGATCCATGCGGCAGGTGCCGGTCGCGGCAAGCTGTCGGGCAAGCTGCGGCAGAACACAAGCCATCTCCGTCTCAAGCACGTAGGGCGGGTTGACGATGATCAGCCCGCAGGCGCCGAGCCGCCCGTCGGCGCGGGCCGGCTCGGCCCTGAACTCGAGGCGCAGCGCCTCGATCCTCGCCGCGACCAGCGCCGCCGTCAGCTGCTCGACGCCGCGCCGGTCCTTGATCGGGTACCAGGCCATCAGGGTGCCGTCGCGCCACTTGCCATGCGCCGCGATCAGCGCCGTCGTGAGCCGCTCGAATTCGTCCGACCTCTCGAACGGCGGATCAATCAGCACCAGGCCGCGCCGCTCCAGCGGCGGGATGAAGGCGTTCATCCCGATGTAGCCGTCGAGCGCGATGACCTTCGCCCGCCTGTCGCGGCCGACGCGGGTCTTGAGCGCGGCGAGCGCGCGGGAGTGGAGTTCGCAGAAGATCATCCGGTCGAACGGCCGAGTCAGCGCCAGCGCGATCACCGGAGACCCTGGGTAGGGTGCCTCGCCCCGCGCCGCGCCCGCCGCGAGATCGTGGTACGGCGCAAGGAGGGCGCGGGCCTCCGGGTCGAGCGCGCCACGATCGAGTCGCCCGATGCCGTCGCGCCACTCGCCGGCGCGCCCGGGCGCCCCTTCGCCAAGATCGTAAGCCCCGCTGCCGGCATGCGTGTCGATCACCCGGAACGGTGCCGGCTTGCGCTTGAGGTACTCGAGGATGCGCGTGAGCACGACGTGCTTGAGCACATCGGCAAAATTGCCGGCATGGTAGTCATGATTGTAGTTCAAACCAATCTTGTCTCCTCGATTTTGTGCAGCTGGAACGCCTCGAAGCGGTGCAGCGCCGCCTCGATCCTCGCCTTGAGGCCGGCGGCCGGTGCTCCGATCCAAGTCCATTGACGAACCTTCAGCGCGCCCGCCGCGCGGTCGGCCTTGAGGTCGATCGCTGCGACGACCGCGTCGCCGACGAGTACCGGCAGCGCGAAGTAACCGAAGCGCCGTCTCTCCTGCGGAAGGTAGGCCTCGAAACGATGCTCGTAGCCGAAGAAGAAGGCGAGCCGCCTGCGCTGGATCACCAGCGGATCGAAGGGCGAGAGCAGATGCACCGGCGCCGCCGCCGCGGACGCCCGCGCCTCGATCGTGTCCGGGGCCGCCCAGTGTCCGACCCGCTCGGCATCCTCGATCGCGACCGGGAGGAGCCGGCCGCGCCGCACGTGCGCCTCGATGGCGGCGCGGACAGCCGGCTTGTACCGCGGCTCGAGGTGGCAGACCGAGTCGAGACTGACGAGGCCCTGCGCGCGCAGCGCCCGCTCGAGGCGGTGCTCTACCACCTGTCGCTCGCTCGCCGGACGCGGCGGGCTTTCCCAGCCGAAATGGCGGCCCGTCAGCTCATAGGTCTTCAGCATGCCGCTCCGCGCGCTGATCGTCACGTCGCCGTTGTAGAAGGCGAGCTGCAGCGCCCGCTTCGATGGTTTTCGGCTCGACCAGGGATGGTCCTTCTCGACGAGGACGTCGTCGTCGATGTCGCGGATCGTCAGCGGGCCGTCGTCGCGGATGCGCTTCAGGACCTTGCGCAAATCCTCGGGCGCGACGGCGCCGAGCCGACCTTGGGGCTGCAGCCGGTGGCGCCGCATCGCCGGCATGTGCAGGCGCCAGTCTTCCCTCGGCACGTAGGACAGGGCGTGGGTCCAGTATTCGAACACGCGCTTGTCGAGGCTCTGGGCCTGGTGCAGGTGCTCGCGCCGGTAATCGGGAATGCGGGTCCACAGGATATGATGGTGGCAGCGCTCGATGACGGCGATCGTGTCGATCTGCACGTAGCCGAGCTGCCGCACCGCCGCCGGGGTCGCATCAAAACCGCTCCCGAACGGCGCCGGCCGGTCGAGGCCTTGCGCCCGCAACCAGACCTGCCGGGCCTCGGCCTTGGTGAGCGAAACGGCGGCCCCCGCTGCCAAGCCCTCAGCGCACCGGCGGGATCGAGAGGCTCTGGTTGCGGCAGCGCTCGCGCACGACTTCTGGGCAGGCCTGAAAGGAGCGCAGATCCTTCGTGAAGCAGAGGCGCACCTCGTCGAGCGTGCCGCGCTGGCAGATCGCCGCCAGCATGCCCGGGCGCAGGCGCGGGTTGGCAGCGGTGAAAGCGCGCTCGACGTCGAGCGGCGCCGTGGTCTGACCCTGGTGCGGGTCCTTCAGCGAGGGCGGGATCGTCACGGCGTCGCGCGCGGCTCCGGCGGCGGTGAAATAAGCGAGGGGCGAGAGGCCCGAGCAGGTGCCGTGCTTGCGCCACTCGTAGCGGGCGAGCCCTTCGTCGGGGTAGACGCCGTCGGTGATCGCGAGCGCCGCTTGCGACGGGCGGCCGCCACGGCAATCCGACGGATAGCCGCGATCGTACTGCGGCCACAGCCCGTGCACGGCGAATCCTTGACCGGCGCCGCGTCGGCACTCCGCACGGCCCTTGTCGTCCCCGCCCGTTGAGCAGAAGCCCGGGACCCAGCTGAGCGAGAGAACGTAGAAGTCGAACTGACCCGGCACGCTGGCACCCCTTGGGCCGGAGCCGTTGCGGCGAAAGCCCGAGCCGCCGGAGTCTGCGTTGGCGCCGCGGGCCGGCCGCTGGTCGGCGCAATGGTCGAGGATGCACTCCGCGCTCGCGACCGATGCCGCCGAGAACAGCATTGCCAAAGCCAGCCCCCGCGGCGCCAGGCCCCGCGACGTCAGAAGCTTCATCAGGGACGTGCCATCTTGCAGGCTGGCGAGAAGGCGTCGAGGCGGTCGAGCCCGTTGATGCACCACACGACGTTGTCGGTGAAGCCGATGCTGCCGCCGCCTTCCTCGATGGAATAGCTCACCAGGCGCACCTTGTTGTCGTTCATGATGACGCGCGCGGTGCAGTAGCGTCGCGGGATGTAGTCGAGCCCGTTGGAGCGGAAGCCGATCTCGCGGATATCGTCGAACCCGAGGATCGAGAGCCCGGAATGCCAGTATTCCGCCTCGCGGCCGGCGAAGGCGCCCTGGATGTAGCCGGTCGCCATCGGATCCTGGCAGGCGCGCACCAGCCCGGAATAGGGCGAGTCGCGCGTTTCCGCCGGAGTCAGCGGCCGCGCCTGCGCTGCGGCCGAGGTCAGCGCGAGGAGCGCGGCGGCGGCGATGAAGATGGTGAGACGAAGGCGACGCGCGAGCATTGTGACCCCCAATGGACCTTTCGACGTACTTGGCCTGCTTTCGACGTACTCGGCCTGCTATGTCCTTCTCCTAAGGTCGCGCGGACGATGCGTCGCTGCCCGGCCCGCGTCAAGCGCACGCTCAGCCCGAGCGCGAGGCCATAAGCTTGCGGCCGCGGTCCTCGATGTCGCCGCGCCACGCGAGCGGCGCTAGCCAGCGTCGAGGGATCGCGGACGCTCCGTGGATCGCACCGGCGAGCTGGCCGGTGACGGCGCCCACGGTGTCGGCGTCATCCGCGAGGTTGACGGCGAGGACCAGCGCGTCCTCGAAGGAATTCGTCCGCGCCACGCACCACAGCGCCGCTTCCAGCGTGTGGACGACGTAGCCGGACGAGCGGATGTCGTCGCGGCCCTTGTCGCGCCAGCCGCCGCCGGCGATCGCCGCGATCGTTTCGTGCCCTGCCCAGAGGCGGTCTCGCAGCACGTCGGGTTTGCCAAGGATCGCCTCGCGCAGCAGCGTTGCAAAGAAGGCGCAGGCCTCGACCGCTTGCGGTGCGCCGTGCGTCGTGCGGCTCTGGTCGCGCGCGACCACGTCGGCCAGCGCCGCATCGTCGAGCGCGAACAGCGCGACGGGCGAGAGCCGCATCAGCGAGCCGTTGCCGGCGTCGGTCTCGCGCGCCGAGCCGGCGAACGGCTCGCCGGTCGCTTCGAAGCGCCGCAGCGCGCTCGCCGTCGTCACGCCGATGTCGAAGCAGGAACCGGTGCAGGAATACTCGCCGCGGCGATACCAGCCCACGAACCGGGACATCAGGTCGGCGGCGTCGAAACCATGGCGATGCACGAGGCTGTCGGCGAGCGCCAGCGCCATGCTGGTGTCGTCGGTCCATTGGCCGGGCTTCAGCCGAAAAGGGCCGCCGCCGGTCATCTCGCCGTGCCTCGGCTGGCTGTCGCGCCGGCTGAACTCGAGCGTGGTGCCGAGCGCATCTCCGACGGCAAGGCCAAGTAGCGCGCCAAGCGCGCGGTCAGTCTTCGCGTCCAAGGCTAATTGCTCAGATGCTTGTCGAAGAAGCGGGTGATCTCGGCGAAGACCTCCTTAGTCTCGGGTGCGTCGGCGTCGAAGAGGTATTGCGCGTGGCTCATCCCCTCGAAGACCTGCAGCTCGGCCTCGACGCCGGCCTGGCGCAGCTTGCGGTGCACGCGCACGGTGTTCGAGAGGAAGAGATCGCGCGTGCCCGACGTCAGGATCATCGGCGGCAGGCCTTTGAAGTCGCCGAAAATGGGCGACAGTTGAGGATCGTGCAGATCGTGCCCGGCGGCGTAGAGCTTGATCGCGTTGGCGATGTAGCCGTCGAAGCTGACGATGACGTTGTCGAGCCATTCGTTGGTCTGGACCGTGTCGCCGGCGCCGGTGAGATCGGCCTCCGGCGTGCCGGGCGCGACCACCGCCGGCAAAGCCACGCCGTCCGCCTTGGCGCGCAGGCAGAGCGCCAGCGCCATCGCGCCGCCGGCCGACGTGCCGACCACCGCGACGCTTCCGGGCTTGGCCTGCCGCAGCAGCGCCTTGTAGGCGGCCATCGCGTCGTCCATCGCCGCCGGATAGGGATGGTCTGGCGCCATCCGGTAGTCGATGGCGATCACTTTGTAGCCGCCCAGGCCGGCCATCAGCGTGCCCTCGAGCGTGCCGGCCTCGCCCGGATTGTAGACGTAGCCGCCGCCATGGATCGCGAACACGATCTTGTTCTTGTGGGCGTCCGGCAAGCTCTTGGGCTGGAGGACGTAGGCCTTCACGCCGCCGAGCGTCGTCGGCTCGATCGTCACGCCGAGTTTGTCGCGGAGCGCCGGCAGCTTGGCGGCGCCGTTCTCGGCGAGCTTGGCCACCAGCGCGTTCCAATCCTCGTCGGTCTTCGGGTGGGCGTCCCAGTCGGGTATTCTGTAAGGCGCCGCGACCTGGATCCGGAAGGCCTCGCTGATCGTCGAAGGCAAGGGGATCTTGCGGCCGGGCACCTGGCGCGGACCGGGCGTGTAGTTGGCGGCGTTCTGCACCGCCTCCATCGTCAGGAAATCGGTTCCGATCAGAGGCGTGTTGGTGCCCGGGATGGGTCGTCCCTGCGTCAGCTCGCCGGGCTTCAGCGGATTGGTCTCGAACGGCTTCCGATCGGCGGGGTTGGGTTCCAAAGGTTTGGGCTCCTCTGGCTTGACGGGAGAAGTGTCGACCGCGAAGACCGGCAGTACCAGCACGGCGGTGAGCGCGAGGACGAGCGCGGTGGTGGCCCGGGCATGGCGCGGCATGAGCGTGCTCCTCCTGAGGTCGGCGGCCGAGCGACCGCGCTTGCTCGAGAGAGCCATAGCAGAGGACCTCGAGCGATCGCAAAGCTGTCCTGCCGGCCGCGGCCGAAGCGCGCCGACCGGCATTCGACCGGCCATCGCGTAACCTCAGTGGGCGGTCGCCGGTGCGTCGCCGCCGCCACCGTTGGAGAAGCGCGATTGGCGGAACTTGGTCACCGCGTCGCGGCAAGGCTGAGATAGGTCGCTCTCGTGCGACCGGATGCATTTGGCGATGCGCCCGCCACCGGGCTGCACGTCGGAGCACAACGACTTGATGTCGGCCCGGCACGCCGGCCGGATCTCCTTCATCATGCCCCCCTTGGCGGCCGGCTGGGCCGGTGCTTCGGTCTGGGCGCGGGCAATGCCGCCACAGACCAGGAGGATGGGGAGGGCGACAATGATCTTGCGCATGATGACCTTTCAGCTGGACCAAATCCGCCGGCCGAACCGGCGGAAACGTTGGTCCTCCGCGTGATGCGGAGGCTGCCGGAACAACGCTCGCGGCAGGGTCGTCCTACGGTTTCGGCCGCCCGACTCGTCGCGGGACGCGGCCGAACTTGCTCGCTGATGTCCGGTGCGGCGTCCCGAAGCGCTCCGGCCGAGGCGCTCAGAGCTGGACGATGTTCGACAGCTCGAAGGTGGTGCCCGACGGATTCTCGCCGATGCGGATGGTTTTGTCGTTCGTGAAGATGTAGGGGGGCACCGGCAGATTGTAGGGCGCCGGCACGCCGGAATACACCCGTCCGGCCAAGTCGTACTTGGAGCCGTGGCACGGGCAGAAGTAGCCGCCGGGCCAGCTCGGGTCGACGGAACCCTTGTCCGGCTGGAAGGTCGGGATGCAGCCGAGATGGGTGCAGACGCCGACGAGCACGAGGAACTCCGGCTTCACCGAGCGGTGCCAGTTCGCCGCGTAGTCCGGCTGCTGCATCGCCTTCGAATCCGGATCGGACAGCTTGCCGACGAGTTCGGTGTTCTGCAATTCCTTCAGCGCCGCGTCGGGCCGGTTGACGATGAAGATCGGGTGGCCGCGCCATTTCACGAGGATCTGCTGACCGGACGCCACCGCGCCGATGTCGACGTCGATGGGCGCGCCTTCCGCGATCGTCTGCGCGTCGGGCAGCATTTGGCTGACGAAAGGCCACACGACGGAGGCGGCACCCACGACGCCGACCGCGCCGGTCGCGATGTAGAGGAAGTCGCGCCGAGACGGCTCGGCTGTGCCCTGCGTGTCGAAGGTGGAGGTGTTGGCCACTCGGAACCCTTTTCGCCGTTGGCTGATCGCTTCGACAGGTCCCTACAATCGCCGTGCCGCCTTGTCGATAGGCTCGCTGGCCGCACGGCCCGCATGCACCCCGATGACCGTGCCGGCGAGATGCTCTATTCTCGGTCCATGTTCCAGAGCCTCTACCAATCCTTCGAGGAAACCGCTGACCGCACGCAGGGGCAGGCGCGCATCGCGGCCCTGCGCGCCGAAATCGATCGGCAGGGTCTCGATGGCTTCGTCGTGCCGCGGGCCGACCGGCACCAGGGCGAGTACGTGCCGCCGTCGGAGGAGCGTCTGGCTTGGCTGACCGGCTTCTGCGGCTCGGCCGGACTCGCCATCGTGCTGCGGCGCGAGGCGGCGATCTTCGTCGACGGGCGCTATACGCTCGCGGTACGCGACCAAGTCGATACCGGCGTGATCACGCCGGTCGCGATCGCCGAGGAGACGCCGGAGGCGTGGATCGGCCGGCACCTCGCCGGCGGGAAGCTCGGCTACGACCCGTGGCTTACCACGCCGGCTCAGGCCGCGCGCCTGGCGACGGCTGCGGAAGCGGCCGGCGGCGAACTCGTCGCCGTCGCTTCCAACCCGATCGATGCACTCTGGGCGGATCGCCCGGCGCCTCCGCGTGGCGCCATCACCCTGCGCGCGCAAAAGCTCGCCGGGGAGACCGCGGGCAGAAAGATCGGCCGCGTCGTAAGCGCGCTCGGCAAGGCCGACGCCCTGCTTCTCTCCGATCCCCACGCGGTCGCGTGGCTCTTCAATATCCGCGGCGCCGACGTGAGCCACACGCCGCTGCCGCTCGCCTTCGCCCTCGTGCCGGAGGTCGGCCACCCAACCCTGTTCGTCGAGCGTGAGAAGATGGCCGAGCGCGAGCATGCGGCGCTGGCGAAATTCGCCACCATCGCCGAGCCGGCCTCCGTCGAGACCGTGCTGCACGCTATGGGGCAGGCCGGCAAGAGCGTGCTGTTCGATGCCGCCACGGCGTCCGCGCGTCTCACCCGCACCCTGGAGGAGGCCGGTGGCACACCGGTCGTCGGCACCGATCCGGTGGCGTTGATGAAGGCGCGCAAGAACGCGGCCGAACTGCGCGGCACGCGCGCGGCGCACCTGCGCGACGGCGCGGCCGTGACCGAATTCCTGCACTGGTTCGCTGGCGCGGCCAAGCCCGGCAAGCTCACCGAGATCGAAGCGGCGCAGGCGCTGGAGAGCTTCCGGCGCGACACCGGCAAGCTGAAGGACCTGTCGTTTCCCTCGATCTCGGCGGCCGGCCCGAACTCAGCGATCCCGCACTACCGCGTCACGACCGCCACCAACCGAAAGCTCGTGCGCGGCATCTACCTCGTCGACTCGGGCGCGCAATACGAGGACGGCACGACGGACATCACCCGCACGCTGGCGGTCGGTCGTCCGACGGCCGAGATGCGCGATCGCTTCACGCGGGTCCTGAAGGGCCACATCGCGATCGCCTCCGCGACCTTTCCGAAGGGAACGACGGGCGCGCAGATCGACGCCTTGGCACGGCTGCCGCTGTGGAAGGCCGGCCTTGATTTCGACCACGGCACGGGGCACGGCGTCGGCGCCTATCTCTCCGTGCACGAGGGCCCGCAGCGCATCGCCAAGGCCGGCCATGTCGCGCTCGAGCCCGGCATGATCGTCTCGAACGAGCCGGGCTTCTACAAGGTCGGCGCCTTCGGCATCCGCATCGAGAATCTGATTGTCGTGGAGGAGCGCGTCTTCGCCGACGGGGACCGGCCCATGCTGGGCTTCGAGACCATCACGCTCGCGCCGATCGAGCAGAGCCTTATCGACGTGAGACTGCTCGATGAGGAGGAGCGCGCCTGGCTCGACACCTATCATGCCCGCGTGCGCCGGGAGATCGGGCCGCTGGTCTCGCCCGAGGCGCGCCGCTGGCTCGCGACCGTGACGAGGAAGCTCTCTAGGCCGCCGGCGCCATACCGGGCAAGACGTGCCTGAAGCGAGGCTTAGAAGTCGTAGCGGTAGGGGGACAGGGGCTCGCGCGAACTGGCGTGGCGCGTGTAGCGGCCTGGCGGTCCGAAGGCGATCACGCCCTTCGTCGTCGTGACCGTCCAGCCGTTGCCGGAGCGATCGATCGAGCGGACCACGCCCGCGCCAGGTATGGTGACGCCCGGCACTACTTCGATCGCGCCGCGCTTGCCTTCGACGAGCGCGGCGCCTTCATAGACGTCGAGCACCGACCACCCGGGGATCGTGGCGGGCTTCGGCGGCCGCGCTTCGGGAGACGGCCTGCGCTCCTCCTCGAGACTCGCAAGCCTCGCTGTGGCCGGCTTCACCGGCGGCATCGGCGCGCTCTTCACCTCCACCGCCGGTTTCGGCGGCAGCGAGCCGGTCGCGCCGGCGTCGACCGACTGCACCCGTGCTTCGCGCTGCATCTTGTCGATCCTGCCCGAAAGCTGGGCCAGCGCGGCATTGGTCTCGGTCTTCGCGGCGGCGAGGCCGCCGTTCACGCCTTCGACGCTGGCCGACAGCGAACGGAACTGCTGCTCATGGATCTGGTCGACCCTCGCTGTCTTGTTCAGCGACGCGAGATCGGCCCGCAACGCCTTGATGTCCTCGGCCATGCGCGCGTTGGCGCGGCGCAACTCCGCCAGTTCGTCCGGGTCGGCCTGAGCAGGCTTGGCGCCGGCCTCGGCTTGGTCCTGCTTGCCCTTCTCCTTGCGCTGGTCTTGCTTGCCCTCCTGCTTGGGCAGGGCTTGCGCCGGGGCCATCGCATCCGGCTTGGCATATTCGGGCTTGACGACGACCGGCGCGACCGCGGCGACCTTGCGCGGCGCGCGACCGGCGTCGCCCGTCGTCACGAGGCCGTTGGTCGGCGCCCCCGGGCGGTGGACGACATGGTCGCTGACCGTCCACGCAAAGCCGATCAGCCCGACGACCATCGCGGCGTGCGCGCTGTAGTCGAACAGCCGCATGCGCCACGAGCGCGGTTGCGGCGCTTCCGGCTCGCCCATCGCGGCTAGGAATGAATCGACGGCCGCATTCTCCTCGATAGGAGAGAGGCCGGTGCCGGGCTTATTGCCCGCGTCTTCGGAATTCGCGCCCGCCGGCAAGGTCATGATCGTCTTCCATCGCTCGGGACTCGTGGTTTAGCGTTCGTTTGCTTAAGGTTGGATTAATCGAACGGCATCTCTCGTTAATCGTGCCATCTGTCGCTATCAGCATCGTTCCGCGCAACCGAAGCCATAAAAAGGCGTTTTCCGGGCTGAACGGAGTTGCTTCGATGGTCAAGTCCCTCCTCGCCCTCGCCGCTCTGACCTTGGTCGCGGCCGGATCGGCGCAGGCCCAGAACTCGCCGGGTGACACCTCGGCCGCGCCGGGTGGCGCCGGCATCCGCAACAATAATATCACGTCGACCGGCGAGACGGTGCCCAATCCCGGAGCCTCCCAGGGTGCCGGCGTGACGCCGATGGACCGCGGCATCTATCAGGAAGACAACAAAATCTCGAACGGCATCTGCAAAGGATGCTGATTCCATTGTATGAGCGCCGGCGTCGGTAGGGGACCCCGTGCATGCTGGTCGACGGAACCAAGCGGACGACGATCTGGCTCGATGACGCCAGCCGCGATGTTCATGTCATCGATCAGGTTCTGTTGCCGCATCGCTTCGAAACGATGCGCCTCGCGACGTCGACCGACGCCGCGCGCGCGATCAAGGACATGCACGTCCGAGGCGCTCCTCTGATCGGCGTCACCGCCGCCTTCGGGGTGGCGCTCGCGATGCGAACCGATCCGAGCGACGGCAATTTGTCGCTTGCCCGCAAGACGCTGCATGCGACACGCCCTACCGCGGTCAACCTCGCGTGGGCGCTCGAGACGATGCGCGCCGTGCTGGCTCCTCTGCCTCCCGAACGGCGCGCTGACGCCGCCTATGCCAAGGCCGCCGCGATTGCCGAGGAAGACATCGCGCTCTGCCAGGCGATGGGCCAGAACGGGCTCGCGCTCCTGCGTGACCTCGCCCGGCGCGATCCCGGCAGACCCCTCAACGTCCTTACGCATTGCAACGCCGGCTGGCTCGCCGCCGTCGACTGGGGCACCGCGACCGCTCCGCTCTACGCGGCGCACGAGGCCGGCTTACCGGTCCATGTCTTCGTCGATGAGACCCGCCCGCGCAACCAGGGGGCCTCTCTCACCGCCTGGGAACTCGGTCGCCACGGCGTGCCGCACACCGTTATCGTCGACAACGTCGGCGGCCACCTGATGCAGCACGGCAAGGTCGACTGCGTCATCGTCGGGACCGACCGTACCACCGCCACCGGCGACGTCTGCAACAAGATCGGCACCTACCTGAAGGCGCTGGCCGCCAAGGCGCACCGCATCCCCTTCTATGTCGCCGCGCCGTCGCCTTCGATCGACTTCGCGATCGAAGACGGCGTCGTCGAGATCGAGATCGAGGAGCGCGGCGCCGAGGAAGTGACGCACATGAGCGGCCTCGCGCAGGACGGCAGCCTCGTTCGCATCCAGGTGACGCCAGCGGGCAGCCCCGTCCTGAATTACGCTTTCGACGTCACGCCGGCGCATCTCGTCACCGGCCTGATCACCGAGCGCGGTGTCATCGAGCCAACCAAGGCCGCCTTGGCTGCCGCCTTCCCCGAGCGTGTCCGCCAAGCCGCGGCCTAGGCTCGGAAGGCTAGACGCGCGGATGGATCAGCACGGCGGAACCTTTCGATGCAGCGAGCCGGCCGTCGGACGAGAAGCTGACGCTGTAAAAGTCGCGCCCCGCCACCGACGAGAGCGTATCGAGGGGCCTCGTCGGGACGAGCCGCGCGACCGACAGGCTGTTGCTCCCGGCGATGGCGACAAGGCCGTCGTCGGCGAAGCAAAGGCTGTAGACGTTGCCGACCGCGCTATCGAGGGCGACACCGAGCACATCCGCGCCGTCGACGACGAGAAAACGCACCATGCGCTTCGCGCCGCCATTGGCGCCATAGGGTTTTGATCCGCCGACCGCGATCGTGGCGCCGTCGCGGCTGAAGGCCACCGCGCTGATCGCGTAGGAGGCGTCGGCGAAATCCTTCTCGAGGAGCGCATCGCCGCTCGTTGTATCGTAAACCTTAAGGAAGCCGTTGGCTGTTCCAACCGCGAGCCTGGTGCCATCGCGAGAGAGGGCCAAGGAGCGTGCGAAACCGCGCGGCTTCGGGTCCCGCGAGAGATCGATATTGCGAGAAAGGGTCCACGACGTCGTATCGAAGAGCGAGATCAACGAAGGATTGCCGGTCGGAATGCCTGCCGCGAGGAGACCGCTCGGCGCCACGGCGAACGTATCCATGATCCGGCGGCGGCCACGATCGTAGAAATCATCCTTGATGTAGCGGATCCGCTCGCCGCTGTCGGCGTCGATCTGCTCGAACGAGCTGAGAAACAGCTCCTGGTAGGGCGGGTCCGGCGAGCGCCCGATCGGCGCCGGCAACAGGAGGCTGCCGTCGTGAAGGAAGGCGAAGGAATTGCCGTTGTAGGCGCCCCCGTAGCGCTCGAAGTCGGCGAGCACTTCGTATGTGGCGGCGTCCCAGATCGTGACGAAGCAGCCGAACCCGCTGAGGGCCGCGACGCGCGTTCCCTCCTTGTTCCAAGCGACGGCGTTGACGTAGCGTTCCGTAGAGAGGCGCGTGACTTCGACCATCGAACCAAAGCTTCCAGCCAAAATGCGGGACGACGCATGGTGGCGGCGTCGACCCGAGGCTCTCCTGAAATGTCGTGCAGAGCTCTATGAACGATCGGCCGCCGCGGCAACCGCCCGTGAAAAGATCGATTGATGCAAGTTTGCGAGTTCGTCCTAGCCCGCCGTCCGATTGCGCGCAAATCAGGGAGGTCGGGAAGATGAGCGCGAATGCCGGTGGACGGCTCAGTAGATCGAGCGCTTGATCGTCGCCTCCGCCTGTTCGATCGCCTCCGGCGTGCCGACGTGGAGCCATTGACCGTCGAGCCGGTGACCGAACAGCCGGCCTCGCTTGGCCGCCTCGAAGAAGGTCGGTGCCAGGCGGAACGCCCCGTCGGGTGCGTGCGCGAAGAGCGAAGACTTGATGATCCCGACGCCCGCATAGACGAACGGCGCCACCGCCCGCTCCTCCCGCTTCAGCAGACGGCCGTCGGTGCCCATCGTGAAGTCGCCGGCCCAGTCGACGCCGATGCTGGAGGTGGTGGCCGCAACGAGGAGCAGGACGTCCATCACCGCCGGGTCCCAGCGCGCCGTCATCGCGGCCAGGTTCGAGCGCGGCCCTTCGAGCCACAACGCGTCGGTGTTGCAGAGGTAGAAGGCGTCGCCATCCAGCAACGGCATGGCCTTGCAAATGCCGCCGCCCTGGTCGAGCAGCAGCTCTCGCTCGTTTGAGATCACGATGCGCGGCCGTTCGCGCCCGGCGAGATGCGCCTCGATTTGGTCCGCCATGTAGTGCACATTGACGACCGCCGTTTCGAGGCCGATCTCGGCGAAACGGTCGAGCATGTGATCGATCAGCGTTCTGCCGCCGACCTTGATCAGCGGCTTCGGCATTGTGTCCGTCACCGGCCGCATGCGGGTTCCGAGTCCGGCGGCAAACACCATCGCGGTCTTTGGCATGGCAAGATGAGGTACGACCGCGGACTGCACCGTCGGGCATAGCGCCGATCGCGGCTCGAAGACCGGCGTCAGGACGACGTCGCCAAAATGCTTGGCACGTTCTGCTCGACCCACGTCTTTAGCTCCGTCAGCGCCGGATGCGCGAGGTTCTTCTTCAGGTACGTTTGTATGCGCGGGATGTGAACGAGGTATTGCGGTTTGCGGTCCCGTTTGTCGAGGCGGGCGAAAATACCCAAGATTTTCGTCGCGCGTTGGGCGCCGAGGATGGCGTAAGCCTTCGCGAAGGCGGCCATGTCGAAGGCCGGGTCGCGCTCGCGGCGCAGGCGCGCGTAGTGGCCGAGCAGCCGCAGTTCGATGTCGCCCGGCACGGTGCTGCGGGCGTCCTGCAGGAGCGAGGCGACGTCGTAGGCCGGGTGCCCCAGCACGCAGTCCTGGAAGTCGATCATGCCGACGCGGCCGAGCCCCTCGCGGTCGGACAGCCATAGCAGGTTCGGCGAGTGGTAGTCGCGCAGCGTCCAGGTCGCCGGCGCGGCGATCACGTCGGCGAAAACCTCGCGCCAGAGATTGACGAAGGTGGCCTTAGCGCCGGACGAGGGCATCACCTTGGCGACGTGCGGCGCGTACCACTCCGGCAAAAGCTCGATCTCGATCGAGAGCGCCTCGAGGTCGTATGACGGGATCTGGTACTCGCCGCCATCTCCGTCGGAAATCACCGTCTGCGTCGGCTGCGCATGGAGATGGGCCAGCGCGGCGACCGCGTCGGCGTAGCGCTCCACGATGATGCCGGTCTCGTTGACGAGCGGCTCGGAACCGAGGTCCTCGATGATCGCGCAGCCGGTGGCGGTGTCGTGAGCGAACACCGCCGGCGCGGAGAAGCCCAGCGCGCGCAGCCCGGCTCCGATCGCGAGATAGGGCCGGATGGTCTCGGCGAGATGCGCGATCGCGCTATAGGGTTTGCCGAAGCGGATCGGCGGCCCGTCCGGACGCGGCGGCGAGACCATCAGGATCGCCTTGGCGCCGTCGGGCTTCCGCAGTCGCTCGTAGGCGCGCGTCGAGGCATCGCCCATCATGAAGGTGCGCTCGGCGCCGAGGAACTGACCGCGCGCGAGAATGTCTCGGATGGCACGCGACAGGGTAAGGCGCTGCGCGAAGGCGCCGATGCCGACGACGGAGACGTTGCGGTGCGTCTCTCCGCGCTCACTCGCCATGTGGAAGGTAATGTCGAGCCTATCGCCGGCGAGGCCGCCGCCGGCGCGTTCGGGCCACTCGACAATCACGAGCGCCCCTTCCGAGGCCTCGTCCCAGCCGAGTTCGGCGAGTTCTGACGGCTCCTTGATGCGGAAGAGGTCGGCGTGAACGATCGGGAACTGCGCGGCGTCCTTCACCGCGCTCTCGTAGACCTGGAGGAGGGTGAACGTCGGAGAGGGGACCTCGAGGTCGCGTTGGCCGACGAGCGCCCGAATGAGGGCGCGCGCGAACGTCGTCTTGCCGGAGCCAAGCTCGCCCGACAGCGTGACGAGATCGCCCGGTTGCACCAGCGACGCGATGTCGGCGGCGAGCGACGCCGTGCCGGTCTCGTCGGCGACGTCGACGTACCAGGTCGTTGGCGGGCTCGGCTCGAGCAGCGGCTCGGCTGACATCAGGACGTCTCCTCAGCGTCTTCGGCGGCGGCAAGCTTCTCATCTTGCGTCGGGAAGATGCAAGTGACGGCGGTCCCGTCGCCAGGCGCCGAGTCGATCAGGACCCGGCCGCCGTGCAGCTCGACGAAGCTTTTGACGATCGAGAGACCGAGCCCGACGCCGCGGTGGCGGGACCCGATCGTGTTCGAATGGAAACGGTCGAAGACGTGCGCGATCACTTCGTGTGAGATGCCGCGCCCCTGGTCGGACACCTTGAAGACCATCTCCTCGCCGCGCCGTAGCGCCGCCAAGGTCACGGTCTGCCCCGGCGCGGAGAAGCCGATCGCGTTGGAGAGAAGATTGAAAAGGATCTGACGCAGCCGCTTGGCGTCGGCCTTGAAGCTGCCGATGTCGGGCAGCGCCACGATTTGCAGGCTCAGCGAGGACTCGGCGAGCCGGTCCTGCACGCCCTCGGCGGCGCCGCGGATGGCCTCCAGCACATCGACGCGCTTCAGGTTGAGCTCGAGCGCGCCGGTGTCGATCGTCGCGAGGTCCAGGATGTCGTTGATGATGGCGAGCAGCGCCGCCGACGATTTCAAGACGTAGCCGACGTATTCGCTCTGCTTGGGATTGAGCGAGCCGATCGAGCCGTCGCCCAGGAGCTGGATGAAGCCGATGATGTTGGTGAGCGGCGAACGCAGCTCGTAGGATACGTGATGCACGAAATCGTTGCGCAGCTGCTCGGTCTCCAGCAGCGCTTGGTTGCGGTCCGTCAGGGCGCGCTCGACGTTCACGCTCGCGGTCGTGTCGGTGAAGGTCAGCAGCGTGGCGCCGTCGGGCAGCGGAGCGGCGGTGCAGTCGATGATCGAGCCGTCGCGGCAGAACAGGCGAAGCTCGATGCCGGTGCGCTGGTCGTGGAACCCGGCGACGGCGGTGCGCAGCGCGTCCCACGGTTCATGGTCAGGCGCCAGCCGCATGCACAGCGCGGCGAGCCTGTCGACATGCGGCTTGGCGTCGAGCTCGCCGGCATCGAGCTGCCAGAGCCGTACGAAAGCGGCATTGCAGAGCTTCAGACGACCGTCGGTGCCGAACACGGCGACACCCTCCTTTAGGGTGTCGAGCGTCTCGCTCTGCACCCGCGTCTGCGCGTTGAACTGCGACTCGAGGTTGAACTGCGCTGTCATGTCGTCGAAGAGGTAGGTGACGCCGCTCTGCGGATTGGGATTGACAACGGCGCGAAACGTGCGGCCGTCCGGTAGGTACCAGACCTGCTCGGTCGTATCGAGCGACTGGTAGGCGGCGAGGTGCAATTCCTTCCAGGCCCGGAAGTCGGCCTGCTCCGGCAACATGCGCCGCGAGCGCAGCCGGTCCAGGATCTCGGATTCGCTTGGCAGCGTCTCCAAAAAGGCCTGATCGAGCGACCACAATTGGCGATAGGCCGTGTTGTGGAAGACGAGCTGCTTGCGGCGGTCGAAGATCGCCACAGCGGTGGAGAGCTGGTCGAGCGTGCGGCCGTGGGCGCGCATCTGGTTCGCAAGATCGATGCGCGCCGCCTCTAGTTCGGAGACGTCGAAGGCGATGCCGACCGAGGCTTCGCCACGCGGGACCTCGACGATGTCGAGGCTGCGCCGCCAGCCGGCGACAACCGCCGGCGCGCGGGTGCGGAAGGTCTCGTTGCGCGCCCGTGTCGCCGCGGACGCCTCGCGCGCCGGGCTCTCCAACAGCTCCACGGAACGCAACAAGGCATCGCGCGCATCGCTGGCTTCGACGGCGCGGACATAGGCGATGTTGATCCAGACGAGCCGGCCCGCGACGTCGCGTGCCCAGACTGGGCAGGGGATCGCGTCGAGCAGCGCCTGCAATCCGTGGAGGTCGGCGTGGGTGCGGGCTTGCAACTCGCGCAGACGTGTCGCCTCGAGCCGGTCGCCGGACACGTCGCGGATGCGCATCGCCGCCCGGCCTGAAACCGCGCGGCCCTCCGCGTCGAGGTGCCGCCCGTTGAGAGCCACGACGGCAAGGCGGAAGGCCTCGCCGCGCTCGCGCAACGCAACCACGCAGATCTCGAGCCGCTGCGCCTGCTCCGGCGGCAGCCAGGAGCCGAAGCCGAGCACGCGTCGCAGCACCGGCGCGTCGCTGACTAGGCTGACGTCGCCCTCGATTTCGGCCTCGTTACCCTGCAGACCCCAGGCGATGGTGATCTGCGGCTCGGCGGCGAGGAAGGTCTCGGCACGGTCGAGCTTTAGGCGCGTCTCGTTGAGCGCGGCGACGAGAGCCGTCTCGCGCTGTTGCGTCCGCCGCCGTCCCGCGAGGTGAAGCAGGGCGACCGTGGCGGCGAACAGCACCAGCCCGACGAAGATCGACAGAAGATAGACGTCCTGGTTGCCGCCGACCAAGCCGATAAGCGCGAGGTGGGTCGCCGGATCGGCGTGCGCAGCCGCCGGCTGCCATGCCAACGAGCAACCGGTAAGACTTGCGCAACGACTTGCGCAACAACGCACGCGTAGATACCCGGCACTCGATTGCCGCAGTCGCATGCGCCGCCTAGCCCCACCCCATTCGACAAGCCGCCCCGGTCGAATCGGGGCACTTTAGCGGCCGCCCGCCGATTTGAGAATCGAGGTTAGCGGCTAGCAGGCGTCGTGGCACTCATGCGGCGACAGTGTGTCGTTTTGGTCGCTGCGGGACGGCGAAACCACGCCCAGCCGGCTCGATGTGCGGCAAGCGAGCGCTCACGAGCCCCTGACATGATTGATGTAGCCGCCGGCCGCCGCGCCGAGATATACGCCGACGAGGCAAAACAGGACGGAGACGATGACATTGGCCGAGGCGCGGGCGAGATCGCCGTCGCGGGCGAGCGTCAACGTCTGCAGGCTGAACGACGAAAAGGTCGTATAGCCGCCGCAGACCCCGACCATGACGAAGGACCGAGTGTCCGGCGCCACGACAAGGCGGCCATCCGGCCCGGTCAGCATCGCGTAGAGGCCGATGACGAAGCAGCCCGTGACGTTCGCGGTCAGCGTGCCCCAGGGGAAAATCTCGTTGGTGCCGCGCGCGACCGCCCCCGAGACGGCGTAGCGCGCCACCGAACCGAGCGCGCCGCCGATGGCGATGTAGAGATAGGTGAGCATGGCCTCTGCAAGGGTCTGTTCCGCAGCCGTCGAGCTGCCTTTGCGAGTCGTAGCTGGATTCGCGACGATTGTGCCAGGCCCCTCGCCGCCGGCGCGGCTCAGCACATAGGCCGCAGCCGCGACCGCGCGCTAACCCTTGAAAATCAAGGCCGTCCGCATGATCTCGCCAAAGGTCGCCGTCGACGCGGCGCGCCGAAGGTCTTCGGGAGGACGACGCCTGCAACTATCCTCTTGGGAGGTGCCTTTTGCTCGCCCTTATCTCTAGCGTGCGCTCGACGATCGCCGCGATCGATCTCAGCGTGACCGGTGGCGTCCTGCTGCTGATCGACATGATCCTCTTCGCGGCGCTGGCCGCCTTCTGGGAGAGAGCGGGCCGGATCCGGCTGCGAACGTCCAAGAAGAGCGAGCTGCCGCGCAGGCGATGAGCGCGCGGCGAACTTTGCTCGCCGCGCGACGTTCGGTTGCACTTAGGAGGCTTGCGGAACTCCATGCAGATTCATTTCGATGCTCTCGGCGGCGTGGCGGGCGACATGGTCGTCGCGGCGCTGCTTGACGCCTTTCCGGAGCACGAGGCCGCGACGTTCGCGAGCGTCGAAGCGAGCCTTGCCCCGGTTGCTTGCACGTCGCTCGCGCACCGCGACGACGTCCTGCAGGGCCGCCGCTTCAGCGTCGCGCTGAAGCCATCGCCCGAACCCCGCCATCATGACCACGACGAGCATCATCGCCACGGAGGATCGGGAGAACACCAGCCAGCCGAGCATCGGCATTGGTCGACCATCCGTAAAGGCTTGTGCCGAGCCGATCTCGCCGTTGGCGTCCGCGACAACGCGATCGCGATCTTCGAGCATCTCGCTGCGGCCGAGGCTCAGGTCCACGGCATCGATATCGAGCACGTGGTCTTCCACGAGGTTGGCGCCTGGGATTCGATTGCCGATATCGTGGCGGCCGCGCATCTGATCGTTGCGATCGGTGCCGATCGCTGGAGCGTCGGGCCTCTCCCGCTCGGCTCCGGTCGCGTGATGACGGCTCACGGCCCGTTGCCGGTCCCCGCTCCGGCGACGACTTTGCTGTTGCGCGGCTTCGCGACGATCGACGACGACATCGCGGGCGAGCGCGTGACGCCGACCGGCGCCGCGATCCTCAAGCACCTTTGCGGGGGCGCCTCTCCCGCTTCCGGCATCCGGACTATCGCGCGCACCGGCATCGGCTTCGGCACCCGCATACTGCCCGGTCTCAGCAATTGCCTGCGGGTCATCGCCTTCGACGAAGCGGCCCTGGCCCGGCCCGGCGGCCACCGCGAGATCGGCGTCGTCGAGTTCGAGGTGGACGACCAGTCGGCCGAGGATCTGGCGATGGGGCTCGATTACTTGCGGGGCCATCCCGACATCTTCGACGTCGTGCAGATGCCGGTCAGCGGGAAGAAGGGTAGGATGATGACCCACGTGCGCGTGCTCGTTCGCGCCACGGCGATGGAGGAGGCTATCGCCGCCTGCTTCCGCGAGACGACGACGATCGGTCTGCGGCACCATGTCGTCGCGGGCGCGACGCTCGATCGGCATGGGCTGACGGTTAAGGTCGAAGGCTTGCCGGTGCGGGTGAAGACGGTGGACCGGCCTGGCGGACGGACCGCCAAGGCTGAAGCCGACGACGCGCTGGCGCACGCGACTCACGCGCGACGGGCCGAGTTGCGGCGCGCGGCGGAGCGGATCGCGCTCGAGACCTATGGAGAGGCGCTTGAGTGATCGTGGCTTGCTCGAGGCGGTGCTGCGGACGACCGCGCCGTTAGCGGTCGCGGTCAGCGGCGGCGTCGACAGCATGACCCTCGCGAGCCTCGCTCACGCGCAGTTCGGCGGCGATCGGATGCTTGCCGTCCATGCCGTATCGCCGGCCGTTCCAGCGGAAGCGACGCGGCGCGTGGAGGCGCTGGCGAGGCGGGAGGGATGGACCCTGCGGGTCATCGAGGCTGGCGAGTTCGCCGACCCGAGGTACCGTTCCAACCCGGTCAACCGCTGCTTTTTCTGCAAGACGAACCTCTACGGCGCGATCGCGCGCGTCACCGAGCGGCAGATCGTCTCCGGAGCCAATCTCGACGACCTCGGGGAGTACCGTCCCGGCCTTGATGCCGCGCGCGACCATGGCGTGCGCCACCCCTATGTCGAGGCTGGCTTCGACAAGGCGGCCGTGCGGACGCTGGCGCGCGAACTCGGCCTCGGCGGCATCGCCGAACTGCCGGCGGCCCCTTGTTTGTCGAGCCGGGTCGAAAGCGGGATCAGGATCGAGCCCGCCATGCTTCGCTTCGTCCATCAGGTCGAGACGACGGTCGGCGCGCGCGTCGGCGAAGGGCGCGCCGACCGGGCCATCCGTTGCCGCGTGCGGGCCGAAGGCATCGTCGTCGAACTCGACCGTGCCAGCCTCGCCGCGCTCGATGAGCGCGAGCGCATGGCTTTGCGTGAGACGATCGTTCGCGCGGCGCCGCAGGGTCTCGCGAGCCTTTCGGTAGCCTTCGCGCCCTACCGAACCGGGAGCGCTTTCCTCACCGAACTCGTGGGAGTGGCGTCCTGAGCGCGTCCGACGAGTTCGTCCTTGACCTCGAGCGCGAAGATCGCATCGGACTGGAGGAGGCCGTGTTCGCCGCTGGCAAGTCGGCGGCGCAGATCGACGCGATTCTCGACGCACTCGCCGAACGCGACGGCTCCATCCTGCTGACGCGGCTCGGCGCGGAAAAATACGCCGCGCTCAAACCGGCGCATCGCCACCGGCTCGATTTCTGCGCGACATCGCGCACCGCCGTGTTCGGCAAGCCGCGAGATGCGCGGAGCGCCGGCAAGGTGGCGATCGTCTGCGCGGGAACGTCGGACCTGCCGATCGCGCAGGAGGCCGCGCGCACGCTCGCCTATAGCGGCGAGACGGCGACGCTGATCGCCGATGTCGGCGTCGCTGGCCTTTGGCGTCTCCTGCGCCGGATCGACGAAATCCGTTCGCATGCCATCGTCATCGTCGCGGCCGGCATGGACGCGGCGTTGCCGAGCGTCGTCAGCGGGCTCGTCGGGAGCGTGGTCATCGCGGTCCCGACATCCGTCGGCTACGGGGTCGCGGCCGGCGGTCGCGCCGCGCTCGATGCGTTGCTGGCGAGCTGCGCGCCGGGTCTTGTCGTCGTCAATATCGACAACGGCTATGGCGCAGCCTGTGCGGCGCTGCGGTTGCTGAACGCGGCGGATCGCTTGAGGGAGCAACCCTGATGCTCGGAAGTCGTCTGTCGTATCGCATCCATGGTCGCGCGGGCGCGTCCCGTTGCAAAGGAGATTTTACATGGAACGTCGTCGCTTCCTCCAGGGTGCCGCGCTCGGCGCGGGCCTTGCCGCGACCAATAGCGCGGGTGCGTCCGTGAACGCGCCGGCACTCCCCGTCACCCGACCGGCCGACCCGGCCGACCTGCCCTTCGTCGCCGATCCCGGCGAACGGCGCGGCGACATGCTCTATCGCAAGTTCGGCCGCACCGACGAGATGATCTCGGCCATCGGCATGGGCGGCTTCCACCTCGGCAAGAAAGCGGTGAGCGAGGCCGAGGCGACGCGATTGGTCCACGAGGCGATCGATCGCGGCATCACCTTCATGGACAATTGTTGGGACTACAACGAAGGTAACTCCGAACTGCGGATGGGCGCCGCGCTTCAGCAGGGCGGCCACCGCAGCAAGGTGTTCCTGATGTCCAAGATGGACGGGCGCACCAAGGAAGAGGCGGCGCGGCAGATCGATACGTCGCTCGAGCGCCTGCGCACCGACCATATCGATCTCGTCCAGCATCACGAGATCCTGCGCTACGACGATCCCGACCGCATCTTCGCGGAAGGCGGCGCGATGGAAGCCTTCCAGGAGGCCAGGAAGGCGGGCAAGCTGCGCTATATCGGCTTCACCGGGCACAAGGATCCGCGCATCCATCAGCAGATGTTGCATGTCGCGGAGGAGCGCGGCTTCCACTTCGATTCCGTGCAGATGCCGCTCAACGTCATGGACGCGCATTTCCGCTCGTTCGCGCATCTCGTGCTGCCCTATCTCGTCGAGCACGGGATCGCGGCGCTCGGGATGAAGAGCTTCGGCGACAGCGTGCTTTTGAAGGCCAACGCCCCGATCAAGCCGATCGAGTTCCTGCACTACTCGCTGAACCTGCCAACCTCCGTCGTCATCACCGGCATGGAGAACCAGCGCGACCTCGACCAGGCCTTCGAGGCGGTCAAGACGTTCCAGAAGATGGACAAGGCGCAGGTCGCGGAATTGCTGGCGCGCAGCCGGCCGTTCGCTCTCGAAGGCAAGTACGAGTTGTTCAAGACCAGCGCGACCTTCGATGGCACCGCGAAGAACCCGAAGTGGCTCGGCGACAGCGTCGCCAGCGTGAAGGATCTCGCGCCCGCCATGAAGTAAGGCGGAAAAAAGTCTTGCGACGGCATCGAGGTGCTACGTCCCGCTCACCTCGAGGTCGAGCGCGAACAGGTTCTGTTCCGCGGTGACGAAGATCCTGCGCCCGTCCGGGCCGCCGAGGGCCATGTTGGAACAGGTGCTCGGCGTCGGCATGAAGCCGAGCTTTTTGGCCTCGGCGTCGTAGATGTGGAAGCCGTCGCCGGCGGTGGTCCAGACCCAGCCCCGGCTGTCGACGAGGAAGCCGTCGGGCACGCCGTGATCGGTGTGACAGAAGAACCGTCGGTTCGCGAGCGAACCGTCGGCGGCAACGTCGAAGGCGATTATCTCGTGTGTCGGGCCACCGATCGAGCGTGACGTGTCGGAGACGTAAAGCGTCTTGCCGTCCGGCGCGAAGAAGAGGCCGTTCGGCTGGTCGAAATCGGCCATGCGCCTCAGTTCGCCGGTAACGGCATCGTGGCGGTAAACGCTGCGGTGCTCGAGTTCCGGCTCAGCAAGGCAACCCTGCTGTGGCATCATCAGGCCGAAGATCGGGTCGGTGAACCAGGTGGCGCCGTCGGCCGCCACCGTGATGTCGTTGGGCGTGTTCAGCCGCTTGCCCTCGTAGTGGGTGATAAAAGGTTTGGGCATGCCATCGTCGGGCGGCGAGCGGCTGATGCAGCGGCGCAGATGCTCGCAGTGAACGAGCCGACCGTTCCCGTCGAGCGCGTTGCCGTTGATGAACGGCGTGGCGTCCACCACCACCTCCACCCGCCCGTCGGGGTACCAGGCCAGCACGCGTCGGTTGGTGACGTCGGAGAAGATCAGCCGCTCGCGGCGCGGCTCCCAGATCGGTCCTTCCGTGTGCACCGCCTTGCCATGGAGCCGCAGCAGAGGCGCATCCGGGTCGACGACCTCGGCGAGGCGATCGTCGTCGATTTGCAGACCGACGCCGTCCACCCTCTCCGGCGCGCCGGGACGGCGCAGCAGGCACGGCGAGGGCGTTCGCGGGACATGCTGGTTTGCCATCGACCCTCTCCCATGCCGCGGGCGCGCTGTTCGAATCCTTGCGGGGTGCTGTTCGACCACGCCAAGCCGCCGAAGACCCGACGAGCAACGACCGCGCCTCGGCTCAGGTTGCTGGCCCACTGCCCGCGCAACACCGGTAAGCAGCAGGCCGCGCGATGGCGATGCTTAACGGTGAAGACCTCAGGATCGCGACGGCGATGTTGGTGAAATAGCGAAGGAAAAGGAATTGCGCCTCGATAAGCGAGCGGCCTTGTCCGAGGACCTTGCGGAACGACAAGAGACCCTCGATGCCGATGGCCGAGAGCGTCGGCGCGGCGACAACGAGCGCGAGCAGCGGGCCGAACCCCGCCCGCCGCACGGCCATGGTCGCGGCTCGCATCGGGAGGCTGCGATTGAGGGTTTGACAGCGAGTCGTTTCGGAGTCCGTTGCCACCGGGCGATAAGGCGACGATCGTCTTCCTGCAAAGGACGAACAAAACCCATATCTATGGCCGATCTTCGGCTTACCCACCATATCTGGCTCGAACAAACAAGGATTCTCGCGCCTAAGCCGATTCGGGCGTGATTTGTTCGACCATCGTTCGAATCGTGACGATCCGCGCGCGGCTTTGGCGCGATCTGATACATGATCGGCGAGGCTGCCTTCGGCATTTGCGTTTTCCCCGCCGGAGTACAATTTACCTTTCAACGCACCCGAGGCGCCTCGCCCTCTGATGAACCTTCCGTTCGCTGCCCAGGTCGACCCGTCGCGCATCGATGTCGCGCGGGAACGCGCGCGAAACGTGACGCTGGTGCTCGGTCCGACCAACACCGGCAAGACCCATTTCGCGATCGAGCGCATGCTGGCGCATCGCTCCGGGATGATCGGCTTGCCGCTGCGCCTGCTCGCGCGCGAGGTCTACAACCGCGTCGTCGAGAAGGTCGGCGTCGAGGCCGTCGCGCTCGTGACCGGCGAGGAGAAGATCAAGCCGCGCCAGCCGCGTTACTGGATTTGCACGGTCGAGGCGATGCCGCGCGACCTCGATCTCTCCTTCATCGCCATCGACGAGATCCAGCTCGCCGCCAACCTCGACCGCGGCCACGTCTTCACCGATCGCCTACTCAACCGCCGCGGTATCGACGAGACGCTGCTGATAGGCGCGCAGACCGTCGAGCGGGCGCTGCTCGACCTGCTGCCGGGCGCCCATGCGATCACCCGGCCACGGTTGTCGAAGTTGAGCTTCGCCGGCGAGAAGAAGATCTCCCGCCTGCCGCCGCGCTCGGCGGTGGTCGCCTTCTCCGCGGAGGAGGTCTACGCCATCGCCGAGTGGATCCGGCGCCAGCGAGGCGGGGCGGCGGTGGTGCTCGGCGCCCTGTCGCCGCGCACCCGCAACGCCCAGATCGACATGTATCAGGCCGGCGATGTGGACTACATTGTCGCCACCGATGCGATCGGCATGGGGCTGAACCTCGACGTCGACCACATCGCCTTCGCAGGCGACCGCAAGTTCGACGGCTGGCACTACCGCCGCCTCAACCCGGCCGAATTCGGGCAGATCGCCGGCCGTGCGGGGCGCCACCTCCGTGACGGCACGTTCGGCACCACCGGGCGCTGCCCGCCCTTCGACATCGACCTCGTCGAGATGCTGGAGGACCATCGTTTCGAGCCGGTGCGGATGATGCAGTGGCGCAACACTCGCCTCGACTTCGCTTCGGTGGAGGCGCTCGCGGACTCGCTCGACCTTCTGCCAGGGGAGCCCGGCCTGACGCGGGCGCCGCTGGCGCAGGACCAGATCGCACTGGAGATCGCCTCGCGCGACGAGGACGTCCGCAAGGTCGCCCGCAACCGCGGCGACGTGCTGCGGCTGTGGGAATGCTGCCAGATCCCGGATTATCGCAAGCTGTCGCCGGCCGCCCATGCCGAGCTGGTGCTCTCGGTCTATCAGTTCGTCGTGCGCGCGGGGCGCATACCGGACGATTGGTTCGCCCGCCACATCGGTGCGCTCGATCGGATTGACGGAGAAATCGACACCCTGTCGGCCCGCATCGCACAGGTTAGGACCTGGACCTTCATCGCCAACCGCCCGGATTGGCTTCGCGATCCCGAGCATTGGCAGGGCGTGACGCGTCGGGTAGAGGACACCTTGTCGGACGCCCTGCACGAGCGGCTGGCTTTGAGATTCGTCGATCGCCGGACCAGCGTCCTGCGGCGGCGACTGCGAGAGAATGCGATCATGGAAGCCGAAATTACCTCCGGCGGCGACGTGATGGTCGAAGGCCAGCACGTCGGTCAGCTCAACGGCTTTCGCTTCACCCCCGATCCGCAGGCGGCGGGCGAGGAAGCCAAGACCCTCAATGCCGCCGCGCAGAAGGCGCTGGCCTCCGAGATCGAGGGCCGGGCGAACCGCGTCAGCGAGGCGGTCGATGAGGCGTTCGTGCTCGCCAACGACGGGCTGATCCGCTGGCTCGGCGAGCCTGTCGGGCGCATGACGGCCGGCGCGCATATTCTCGAGGCCCACATCAGGGTCATCGCCGACGAGCAGCTGACCGGGTCCTCGCTCGATCTGGTGCAGCGCCGGCTCGACCTGTGGATCACGCAGCATGTGAAGAAGCTGCTCGGCCCGCTGAGGGAACTCGAGAAGGGCGAGGAGCTCGACGGGATCGCGCGCGGGATCGCCTTCCAGATTGCCGAGGCGCTCGGCGTGCTCGAGCGCGCCAAGGTCGCCGACGAGGTGAAGAACCTGCCCCAGCAGGCGCGCGGCGCCTTGCGCAAGCTCGGCGTGCGCTTCGGCGCCTACCACCTCTATCTGCCGGCTCTGGTGAAGCCGGCGCCGCGCGCGTTGGCGGCCCAGCTCTGGGCGCTGAAGAACGGTGGCGTCGAAGGGGTCAAGGGCCTCGAGGAGGTGCCCCATCTCGCGTCTTCCGGGCGCACCAGCTTCGTCGCCGACCAGGCGGTCCCCAAGGGCTTCTATCGCGCGGCCGGGTTCCGCGTGTGCGGCGAGCGTGCCGTGCGCATCGACATTCTCGAGCGCCTCGCCGACCTCATCCGCCCGGCGATCACCTACCGTCCCGGCACGACCCCGGGCGACCCGCCGCAAGGCACGGCCGACAACGACGGCTTCGTCGTGACCGTCGGAATGACGTCGCTTGCCGGTTGTTCCGGCGAAGCGTTCGGCTCGATCCTACGTTCGCTCGGCTACGTCGTCGACCGCCGGCAGGGGCCGCCGATCACCGTGCCGCTGCTGCCCCGTGCTGCGACCGAGCCGGTCCAAGTGACGCCGCACGACGCGACGCCGCACGACGCGACGCCGCGTGACGGCGCGGAAGAGAGCGCAACGACATCCGGCGGGGCGGGCGAACTTGAGGCCGCGCAGGATGACGCCGGCGTCGCGACGACGGTCGAGGCTCCCGCCGCTGCTGCCGACGATCTCGAGAGCCGTGTGAGCCTGGCGCGGCAGAGCGAATTGATCGCCGCGGCGCTCGAAGGAGGCGCGCTGGAGGCGATCGAGCCGCTGCCTGTCGCCGTGCTCGCCGACGAGCCGGCCCCTGCGGCGGTAGCTGCCGCCGGGAAGGACGTGCCGGCCGAGCACGCCGTCAAACCGGAGGTGACCGCCGCGCCTGTCGTCGAGCCTGCGCGCGGGGTCGAGCCGGATCATGAGGGCTCGCCGAGCGCCGACATCGCGGCCGAGCCCGTTACGCGCCCCGAGGCACAGCAGCCGCGTGAGGCCGTAGCCGAACCTTCGGCAGAGGTTCGGGCGGCGTCGGAGGAGCATGCCGAACCGGTCATGGCGTCGGACGCTCACCCCGTCGAAGATGCGCAAGCAGCCGAAGACACCCATTCCGCCGAGCAAGGCCATAAGGCTCCGACGGACCCCGCATCGACGCCCGACCTGTCCGAGGTGGGCACCGGGTCCGCCGCCGAAGCCACCGCTGCGGGCGAGGAGCCGTCGGTCGCCTCCGAGCCGGCCGAGATCCCGTTGATCGAGGTGTGGCGCCCGCACCGCCAGAACGTCCACAATCGCCGCCCTGCCGGCGACCGCGGGCGGTCGAGGCCGCCCCGCCGCCCGCCGATGCAGGGCGCCGCGCCCGAGCAGCGCGCGCCGGATCTGGCGCCGGCGGAGCAGATCGCGGACGCGACGGCGGCCGGCGAGCCCGCGGCCCAGCCGCGCCAGCGGCCAGAACGCACCGATGGAAACAGCCGGCCCAACGCCCGCAACCGGCATCGCGACTTTAAGCGGCCTGGAAGCGAAGGACGTGGTGGCGAAGGACGTGGTGGCGAAGGACGTGGTGGCGAAGGCCGGGAGGCAGGGGTCGGTGACCCGCGGGCCGGCGGTGATCATGCCGGGGGCCGCCGCAATGGCGATCGGGCCAAGGGGCACCGCGACGACCGTCGCCCGAGCCTTCAATCGAGCGAAGGGCCGAGGTCGCGCGAGCGTGCGCCCGATCCCGACTCCCCCTTCGCCAAGCTGGCCGCTCTGAAGGCGCAGCTCGAAAAAGACGGCAAGTAGGGGGTGTTTCGGCGCCGTCTTTGCCACCCGCGTCGGGCCGTCTCTGCGTAGATGCCCGGCACGCGATCGGGTATGACGAGCGACGGCAAGGCGCCCCCGAGCCGATCGCGCCGCTCGCCTCGAACAAAGGCGTCTACTGCGTCGCGCCGCCGACGGGGACCTGCACGACCTTGCCGTTCTCGACCGCGCCGGCGACCACGGTGCTGATGAAGCCGCCCTTCTCGCCGATACCGGTCACGCCATCGGGATTGTGCTCCCGCGGCATCGTCTTGGCGGCCTCCGACACCTTGGCGCGGATCGCCTTCGCGTCGCTCGTCGTGCCGGCCAGCGTCATCGCGCCGGTCACGACGTAGACGGCCGTGTAGTTGAACGATGCCTCGAAGTTCGGGTTCTCCGGGTGGGTCGCGCTGTACTTCTTGACGAAGCTCTGCGCAGGCGCCTCTTCGTCGTAGACCAGCGGCAGAACGCCGATGGAGCCGTCGAGCGGCTTGAGGCCGCCGAGAACCTTGGCCATCTCGTCGAGCTTGGCCTGGTCCATGATCGCGAAGCCGCCCTGGAAGCCGAGCTCGCGGGCCTGCTTCACGACAAGGGCGCTTGGTTCCGAGGCGCCCCCGATGAACATCACGTCGGGCTTGTCGGCCAGTACCTTGCTGACGCCGCTGTAGAAGTCGGTCGCCTTGTTGTAGGACATCGGGTTCGAGCCCACGACCGTGCCGCCGGCCTTTTCCCAGGCCGGCTGGAACATCTTGGCCCAGACCTTCGCATATTCGTGGTCGCCGCCGGCCATCGCGAGACGCTTGCCGAAGTGCTTCATCTCGTAGTGCACGAAGGGCTCGATGTAGGCGTCGAAGGCCGGCGGGATACGCAGCGTCAGCGTGTTGCCGCGCTGGGTGATCGAGGGTACGCTCGAATAGCCGGCGAGAAGGAAGCCCTCCTGCTGGTTGAAGGCCTGTATGGCGAAGATGCCGCCCGAATGCGGGCAGAACACCACCGCCGCCTTGTTCTGCTCCACCAGCCGCTTGGCGTTGAGCGCCGCCTCGGAGGGCGAATAGCGGTCGTCGAGAGCTACGACGTTGAACTTCACCTTCTTGCCGCCGACATCGACGCCGCCGGCGGCATTGATCTCGGCGACGGCCATTTGCAGGCCGGTCAGGCAGTTGCGTCCGTACAGCGCGGCACCGCCGCTGAGCGGGCCGGTGAAGCCGATCGAAACGTCGCCGTCGTCGGCGAGCGCGAGGCGCGGGAATGTCGAGGCGAGAGCCGCCGCCGCCGTGGCGAGGCCGAACTGGCGTCTGTCGAAGGTCATGGGCGTTTCCTTTGCGTGATTGATCGAGGCGTTTTCTTGCTTATGAGGTCAGCCGCCTAGATAGGCGGCGCGGACGCGTTCGTCATTGGCGAGGTTGTCGGGCGTGCCTTCCAGCACGATCCTGCCGCTCTCGATGACGTAGGCGCGGCTCGCGATCTTCAGCGCGGCGAAGGCGTTCTGCTCGGCGAGCAGCACGGTGGTGCCGCGCGCGTTGATCGCCGCGATGATCTCGAACATCTGCTTCACCACAAGCGGTGCCAGCCCCAAGCTCGGCTCGTCGAGCAGCAGCACCTTGGGCCGGCCCATCAGGGCGCGGCCGATGGCGACCATTTGCTGTTGTCCGCCCGACAGCGAGCCGGCCGGCTGGTTCTGCTTGTCCCGCAGGATCGGGAAGAGATCGAAGATCTCCTCCAGGCCGCGCGCGCAGCCGGCCTTGTCGCCGCGATGGATGTAGGCCCCCAGTAGCAGGTTCTTGCGCACGCTCATCGCCGGGAACAGCTTGCGCCCCTCGGGACAATGCACCACGCCGGCCTCGACGATCGCGGAGGGCTTCAACCCGGCGAGGTCCTTGTTCATCAATCGGATGCGGCCTTCGGCGAGCTTGTTGAGGCCGCTGATCGCCATGAAGATCGTGGTCTTGCCGGCGCCGTTGGCGCCGAGCAGCACGACCAGCTCGCCCTCTTCGGCGCGCAGGTCCACGTGGTCGAGCGCGCGGAAGCCGCCGTACTCGACGCAGGCCTCCTCAAGCCGCAGCATAATCGGCTCCGAGATAGGCCTCGATGACCTTTGGGTTGGCCTGGATCTGCGCCGGCGTGCCGTCGGCGATCTTCTCGCCGTGGTCGAGTACCACGATGTGGTCGGCGAGCGCCATGATCATGCTCATCTTGTGCTCGACGAGGCAGAGCGTGACGCCCGAGCGCACGATCTTGCGCATCAACTCGGCGAGGCCCTCCGTCTCGCCCGGATTGACGCCGCCGGCCGGCTCGTCGGCGAGCAGCAGCTTCGGCTCGGTCGCCAGCGCGAGAGCGAAGGCGACGCGCTTGCGCTCCTCCTGCGAGATGTCGGCCGCGAGCCGGTGGCCGACGTTGGAGAGCCCGACGAACTCGAGCACCTCCTCGGCCTTGGCGCGGCAGGCACGCTCCTCGCCGCGCAGGCGCTTGGAATTGACCAGCACGTCGAGAAGGTTCGAGTGGGTCCGCAGCCGGTGCCCGACGATGAGATTGTCAAGGACGGTCGCCTCCTCGAACAAGTTGGTCGCCTGGAAGGTGCGGGCGACGCCGAGCCTTGCCACGGCATCGGCCTTGCGGCCGGTGACGTCGTGGCCCTCGAGCAGCACCTGGCCTTCGGTCGGCCGGTACGCTCCGCTGATCAGGTTGAAGAATGTGGTCTTGCCGGCGCCGTTGGGGCCGATGATGGCGCTGATGTGGCCGGTCGCGAACGTCGCGTCAACGTCGCGGACGGCGGCGAGACCGCCGAACCGCTTGGTGAGGCCGCGGACTTCAAGCATGACGCGCCTCAAGCATGGGGTTGCGCCGGCATCGCGGCCTCGTCGCGGCCGCCGGTGGATCGCGCCGGCGCGTTGGCCGCCTGCCGCTGCGCGGCGATGCGCGCGTCGATGGCTCTCGCGCGGCGCCGCCCGGCGGCCTTGGCGATCGAGCCGACGATGCCCTGCGGAAAGAACATGATGAGAATGATCAGGAGCGGCCCGAACACCACCATGCGATAGCCCTGCAGCGCCTGCAGGTACTGGCTGAGCCCGGAGATCGCGAGCGATCCGACGATCGGCCCGAGCAGCGTGCCGAGGCCGCCGACGATCGCGAAGGTGATCATGTCGAACGTATGCTCGACGCTCGCGAGATCGGGTCCGAGGAAGCGCACGTATCCGGCGTAAAGCGCGCCGGCGACCCCGGCATAGAAGGTCGACAGCATGAACGCCGTCACCTTGGTGCGCATCGGGGCGATGCCGAGCGCCTGGGCAAGGCCTTCGCTGTTGCGGATGGCGACGAAGCCGCGCCCGAGCAGCGAAGTGACGATGCGCTGCATGATGACGAGCCCGACGACGAGGAAGGCGAGCACGATGTAGTACTGGCCGACGTTGCCGGTGGCGGCGAGCGGCCCGATCAGCGTCGGCTGCGGGATGTCCATGATGCCGTTGACGCCGTGGGTGAGGCTGTCCCACTTCTCGATGACGAGCGCGATGATGACGCCGACGCAGAGCGTGAAGATCGCGAAATACTGCCCGCGCAGACGCAGCGAGATCACGCCGATGATGCCCCCCAGCACAGCGGTGATCACGCCGGCGGCGGCGAAAGCCAGCCAGAACGGGACGTCGTAGTCGACCGTCATGATGCCGACCGTGTAGGCGCCGATCGCCATGAAACCGGCGTGGGCGAGGTTGAGCTGGCCGGCGTAGCCCGCGATCAGGTTCAGTCCCACGGCGGCGAGCGCGTAGATGTAGGCCAGCGAGACCACCGACAGGTAGTAGGGGTTCGAGGTCAGCAACGGGAAGGCGACCGCCAACGCGAGGAGGACGGCGCAGATCGAGAGGAACGGGCTCAGGCGCATGGCGGTCACGCGGCGGCGCGGGAGAACAGACCCTGCGGGCGGATCGATAGGATCACGACCAACAGGACGAACGCGATGATGTCCTTGTAATCGGTCGAAATGTAGAAGGCACCGAAACTTTCGGCGAAGCCGATGATCATGCCGCCGAGAATGGCACCGACGACGCTGCCCATCCCGCCGAGGATGATGATGACGAAGGCCTTGGTGATGACGAGTTCGCCCATCGTGGGCGAGAGCAGATTGATCGGCGCGAACAGCACGGCGGCGATAGCCGCCAGCGCCCCCGAGATCGCGAAGGTCAGCATCGACACCCTGGTCGCGTCGATACCGACCAGGGCCGCGCCCTGACGGTTCTGGGCGGTCGCGATGATGGTCGAACCGACCATCGTTCGGGTGAGGAAAAGGTGCAGCGCCAGCATCAGCACCACCGCCGCCGCCACGATGAGGATGCGTTGCGCCGGCAGCGTCAGCCCGGCGAACCGCACGATCTCGGTGAACGGCGGCTGGATGCGATGGAAGTCGGCGCCCCAGATCGCCTGCACCCCGGCCTCGAAGAACAGCAGCAGCCCGATCGCCGCGATCATGTCATGCAGAGGCGGCGCCTTGCGCAACGGCTCGAAGACCAGCCGCTCCGTGATGACCGCGATCACCGCCGTCACCACCGCCGCGCCGAGCATCGCCAGCCAGAAGTTGGCCTGATAGCGGTCGATCAACAGGAAGGCCGCATAGGCGCCGACCGTGTAGAGCGCGCCGTGCGAGAAATTCGGGATCTGAAGAATGCCGTAGACGAGGGTCAGACCCAAAGCCACGAGGCTGTAGACGGATCCGATCGTCAAGCCGTTCAGGACTTGCTGCACGAAGAAGTCCAAACGACACAACCCCTTTGACGATCGCCTGCGGGATCGAGCCTGTCGCTCGACCCGATTGTCGCGGCGGATCTGTTGCCAACGTCCCGGACGGACGCGTTTCCCGTCGTGTACGCCATCGTCGCGGGGCTTGGCCCGGCGATGTCGTGCTACGATCGACGTAGTCACGATGTCGAAGGATCGGTCAACACGCTGATGGAAGCCGGCCATCCGTACTTCGACGGATGGGTATGCCGCCGCACGCCGTTCGAGGGAGGTCCGAGCGCCGCGCGGGCGGCCCTCGCATATCGCGCCCGGCGATCCAAGCGCCAGGCCCACCGGCACGGAGCACTTGTGGTAACGAGGAGGTCGGTCCGCGGGAAGGATGACCTTCCAGCCGGACGGCCCTAGAAGGACGGCGCCGAAATCCGCGCCCGTCAGGTCGCCGACGGCGGCGGCAACGTCTTCGGTGCCGGGCTGACCGTGGTCGCCCTGCCGTTAGCGATCTGCAGGACCGCAAGTCCGCGATCGTTCAGGCCGTCGCCGCGAAAGCGGAACACGCCGTCGGCGCCGTTGAAGCCCATTTTTCCGAGCAGCGCCTCGTCCGCGAACCGCTGCGCGCCCTGCGAGCGCGCCAGCGCCGCGGCGAGCGAAACGGCATCGTAGGACAAGGTCGCGAGGCGCGTCGGATCGGCGTTGAACTTGGCGCGGTAGCGATCGGCGAAGGCGTTGAAGCCGCTGTTCTCCGGCGCCGAGAACCAGGCCCCCTGAAGCGCCGGCAGGTTGAGGACGCGGCTGTCGGTCCAAAGGCCGGTGCCGAGGATCTGCACGCGTTTTGGGGTGATGCCGTCGGCGGTGAGCGCGTCCGACATGGCGCCCATCGCATCGGCCTGCTCGGGGATGAACAGGGCGTCGATCTGATCGCCGAGCGCTGCGATCTTCTTCACCGCGGCATCACGATTGGCCGCCGTGAAATGCTCGATCGACAGCACGCGCAAGCCGCGCTTGGCCGCTTCCGCCTGGAACTCGGCCTCGGCGAGGCGCCCGTAGTCGCTGTCTGGGATCAGCGCGGCGATCGACTTCTTGCCCTTCGAGGCGGCGAAATCGATGATCCTGTCGACGTAGCTCTCGACGAGGAAGGAGAGCAGGTAGGTGCCGTGCGAGGCGGCCGAGGTGTCCGTCGAGAAGGCGATCATCGGCTTGCCGGCGGCGCGGACGACGCGCGAGACCTCGCGAACGTCGGGCGCGAACAGGGGGCCGATCACCAGTTCGGCGCCGTCGCCCATCGCCGCCTCCGCCGCCGCGCGCGCGGCATCGGGAGAGGAATGATCGTCCTTCACCAGAATCGTAAGACTATTGCCGCCGGAGTCCGCGTAGGCGAGCTCGGCCGCCTTTCGCAGCGATTGGCCGACGGCGCTCGGCTGTCCGTTCTGCCCCGTCAGCGGCAGGATCAGCGCCACCTTGACGCTGCCGTTGCCGATCATATCGCCGCCGGTCGCGGTGCCGGGCAGGGCCTGCGTCTCGACCTTGCCGATTGGTGCGTTCAGCGAAAGGTCGGCGTCGCGGCCGGGCCTACCGCCGATGGTGCTGACCGTCGGCGTGCAGGCACCGAGCGTCGCGGCAAGGGCCGCCACTACGGCTATCCGCCAGGGATCGGTCGCAAGCCGAACCAACGGGTGAATGATCGATCGCAACGCTTCGTCCTGAACGGCCGCGCCGAAGGCGCATGGCAGTTGCTAGCACGAACGGACCGCGACGGTAAGCTCCGGAAAAGCCTGATCCGCTGGACGAAATGCGCAAGGTTCAAACGGTCCAGACAGTGTCGCCCGCCTTCACGGCGCGCGAGGGCCATCTTCGTCTAACCGCCCGTTAACCCTAAGAGCGTCTATTGCGCCAAGGTGCCTCCCGGCCCCGATCGTCGCCCAATCCGCGTTGCTTCCCAAGAAATCCCATGCTATCCCAAATCATCCCGTCTCGGGCCTCATTCGACCTGATCGGTGCTGCTGTTTGCGGCCCGGTCGCGCGATCCGGCAGCCCGACGGATGGGGGCGTCTGGCGTGGATCGTTTCGTCTCGTATTTCACCAATCGCCTGGATGCGAAGGGCCGGGTCTCTATCCCGGCCGCGTTTCGAGCGGTTCTGACGCGCGACGGCTTCGAGGGGCTCTACGTGCATCCCGCCCTCGATGCGGATGCGGTGGACTGCGGCGGCCATGCGCTGCTGAAGGACATCGACGATCTTCTCGATCGCTATTCCCCCTATTCGGAAGAACGGGGCCTGTTCTCGACCGCGCTTCTCGGCACGAGCGAGATCCTGAAGGTGGATGGCGAGGGCCGCGTTGTTCTCACCGACACGATCAAGAGCTACGCCGGCATCTCCTCCGAGGTGACCTTCGTGGGGCAGGGCCACAAGTTCCAGATCTGGGAGCCCGGTCGTTTCCAAGCGCATCTCGAAGAGGCCAAGCTTCGACTGCGCGACCTGCGGAAACAGCTGAGCTCCAGACACGCGGCGGAGACGCCGCGGCCTCCTGGAGCACGGGAATGACGGGCGGCGGCGGCCGGGACGACGGCGCCGCTGGCGGACCAGCCCGACACGTTCCCGTGCTTCGCGAGGAGGTCCTTTCCGCGCTGGGGCTGCCGCGCGACGGAAAATCTGCCGAACCGGGCCTCTACCTCGACGGCACGTTCGGCGCCGGCGGCTATGCCTGCGCGATCCTGCACAATCAAGGAACGAGGCTTCTCGCCCTCGATCGCGACCCTTCGGCAGTCGCCGGCGGTGGATACCTTGTGGATAAGTTCGCGGAAAGGCTGATCCTCGTCGAGGCGCGCTTCGGCGAACTCGAGGCTGTCGCCGCACGGCAAAAGCTCGGCCCCTTCGATGGGGTGGCGCTCGATATCGGCGTGTCCTCGATGCAGATCGACGAGGCCGCGCGCGGCTTCTCGTTCCGGCAGGACGGTCCGCTCGACATGCGAATGGGCAAGAGCGGCCGCAGCGCCGCGGACATCGTTAACACGGCGCCGGAGGCGGCGCTCGCAGACATCTTCTATCATTACGGCGAGGAGCGCCTGTCGCGCCGCATCGCCCGCGCCATCGTGCTCGACCGCGAGACGAAGCAGCCGTTCCTGACGACGCGGCCGCTCGCCGAGATGATCGCGCGCATCGTGCCGCACAAGCCGACCGACATCCATCCCGCGACTCGCGTCTTCCAGGCGCTGCGCATCGTCGTCAACGACGAACTGGGCGAGCTCGTCGCCGGCCTCGCCGCGGCCGAGCGCGTCCTCAAGCCGGGAGGCCGCCTCGCTGTCGTGACGTTCCATTCGCTCGAGGACCGTATCGTGAAGCAGTTCTTCGCCAGGCGCTCGGGCAAAGGCGTGGTTGCGGGTCGTCGGCTGCCCGGCGAGCCCGAGCCGATTCCTGCGAGTTTCTCGCTGCCGCGCGGCCAGCCGATGATGCCCGGTGCGGACGAGAGCGCCGCCAACCCGCGCGCCCGATCGGCGAAGCTACGCTTCGCCATCCGCACGGACCAGCCCGCGATCCCCATCGACCCGTCGCTGCTGGATCTCTCCCTCCTGCCAGCCGGCGCGGCCAAACCCGCCAAGTCACAGCTTGGCAAGTCACAACCCGGAAAATCACGATGATCCGCATTCTCAACTTCCTCGCGATCGCCGCGCTGATCGGGTCGGCGATCTACGCCTATTCGATCAAGTACCGCACGATGCTCCACGCCGAGACGGTCGCGAGCCTCAAGTCAGAGATCAAGAAGGAGCAAGACCAGATCGGGCTTCTGCGGGCGGAATGGGCGCATCTGGTGCGGCCCGAACGGGTGCAGGCGCTCGCCGACAAGCTGCTCGATCTCCAGCCGCTCGCGCTTAACCAGATCGTCAAGGTCGACGCAATCCCCGACAAGCCGGGCGGCCATGTCGACGCGATCGGCCGCGAGCTGGCCGAACTCGGCCTCGGCGAGCCGACCAGCACGCCCGGCGATAACAGCGCCAACAGCGCGACTCCCTCCGCCGCCAAGAAGGTCAAGCGATGAGCGCGCCCCCGGAGATGCCGGTCGTGCCGACCCCGGCCGCGCGCCGTTTCAGCGTCGGCGCCTTCGCCAGGGCGATGTTCGAGACGCGGCTCGACAAGTCGGCCAAGCGTTCGCGCCTCGTCGCCGTTTTCTTCACCCTGTTGTTCGGTGTGATCCTCGGCCGCTTGGTGATGTTCGGCCTCAAGCCCGAGCCGCCGCAGACGGTAAAGAGCGCCGCCTCGGATGCCGTCGCCGCGGCGCGCCCGGACATTCTCGACCGCAACGGCGAGATCCTCGCGACCGACATCAAGGTCACGAGCATCTTCGCCGAGCCGCGTCGGCTCATCGACAAGGACGAGGCGGTCGAGCTCCTCACCGCCGCGCTGCCGGACGTCAACGCCGCCGACCTGCGCCGTAAGCTCGGCTCGCGTAAGGGCTTCGTGTGGGTCAAGCGTGCGGTGACGCCCAAGGAGCAGCAGGAGGTCTTCCACCTCGGTCTGCCGGGCGTCGGCTTCCTGCCGGAGAACAAGCGGGTCTATCCGAACGGCCCGATCGCCGCCCACGTTCTCGGCTTCGCCAATCTCGACGGCGTCGGCATCTCCGGCCTCGAGAAATACATCGACGGCCAGGGCCTCTCCGATCTCACCGGCATGGGCTTCAAGGTCGCCGCGACCGATCTCAAGCCGGTCATGACCTCGCTCGACCTGCGGGCGACCTACGCGGTGCGCGACGAGCTCGCCAAGGGCGTCGAGAAGTTCAAGGCGAAGTCGGGCGCCGCCGCGATCCTCGACGTCAACACCGGCGAGATCGTCGCGATGGCCTCGCTGCCGGACTTCGATCCCAACCAGCCGGCGGACGCCCTCAAGCCCGACAACATCAACCGCCTGACGGTCGGCGTCTACGAGATGGGCTCGACCTTCAAGGCGATCTCGATCGCGATGGCGCTGGAAGCCAACAAGGTGACGCTGCGCTCGCAGCTCGACGCCCGCAACGCGCTGCAGTACGGCCGCTTCACGATTCACGACTTCCATCCCGAGCACCGCATGCTGAGCGTGCCCGAGGTGTTCGTGCACTCGTCGAATATCGGCACCGCGCGCATGGCGATGCTGGTCGGCGTCACCGGCCACCAGGCATTCCTGCGCAAGATGGGCCAGCTCACCCGGCTGCGTACCGAGCTTCCGGAATCGGCCGAGCCGCTGGTCCCCAAGCACTGGGGTGAGCTCAACACGATCACGATCGCCTTCGGGCAAGGGCTGAACGTGGCGCCGCTCCAGGCGCTGATGGCGGTCGGCGCGCTGGTCAACGGCGGCGTGATGATCAAGCCGACCTTCCTCAAGCGCACGGAAGAGGAGGCGAGAGCCAACGCGCCGCGCGTGGTGCGCCCGGAAGTGTCTGAAAGCCTGCGTTACCTGATGCGGCTCAACGCCGAGGTCGGATCCGCCCGCAACGCCAACGTTCAAGGTTATTTCATCGGCGGCAAGACCGGCACGGCCGACAAGCTCGTCCACGGGCACTATTCCAAGGACAAGGTGTTCACGACCTTCATGGCGGTGCTGCCGGCCGACAAGCCGAAGTATCTGTTCCTGACCCTGATGGACGAGCCGCAGGCGATCCCCGGCACCTACGGCTATCACACCGCGGCCTGGAACTCCGGCGAGGTCACCGGCAAGATCATCGAGCGGGTGACGCCTCTGCTCGGCATACCGCCGCAGCTTCAGCTGCCGGTGCTGCCCTTCCCGTTGCTGGCCCGAATGGGCTATGGGCAGGCCAACATCCCGCAGCACTCGAAGGAGGGCCTGCACTGACCCGCCTCGCGTCGCTCCTGCCAGAGGCTGTCTTCCCCGCCGCGCTCGGCTGCATCGAGATCTGTGGTCTCGCCGCCGACAGCCGCCGCGTCCGGCCGGGCTTCGCGTTCTTCGCCGTTCCCGGGACCAAGGCGGACGGACTCGCCTTCATCGGACAGGCGATCGCCAACGGCGCCGTCGCCATCGTCGCCGAGCGCCAGCCGCCGAAGGCGATCGCCGGGGTCGCCTTCATCCTCGTCGACGACGTGCGCCGCGCGCTCGCCCTGGCCGCCGCGGCCTTCCACGCCAGGCAGCCGGCGACGATCGTCGCGATCACCGGCACCAGCGGCAAGACCTCGGTCGCCGCCTTCTGCCGGCAAATCTGGGGGCGCCTCGGCCACGCGGCGGCTTCGGTCGGCACGATCGGTATCGTCGCGCCGAACGCAAGCGTCTACGGCTCGCTGACGACACCCGACCCGATCGGCCTTCACGAGAGCCTCGATGACCTCGCGGGGCAGGGCGTCACCCATCTCGCGCTCGAGGCCTCCTCCCACGGCATCGAGCAGAAGCGGCTCGACGGCGTGCGTTTGTCGGCTGCCGCCTTCACCAATCTTTCGCGCGACCATCTCGACTATCACCTCACGCTGGACGCCTATCTCGCTGCCAAGCTGCGGCTGTTCGACACGTTGCTGCCGCGCGGTGGCACCGCCGTCGTCAACGCCGACAGCGATGTCGCGGAGCGGGTCGTCGCGGCCTGCCGCGCGCGCGGCCTCGCGGTGGCGACCGTCGGCCGTAAAGGCGAGGACATCCGCCTTCTCGAGACCGTCCGCGAGGATCTCGCCGTCAGGCTCGCGCTCGCCGTGGACGGCCGCCCGATGACGGCGACGCTGCCGCTCGCCGGCGATTTCCAGGTATCGAACGCGCTCGTGGCCGCCGGGCTGTGCATCGCGACCGGCGATCCGGCCGAGGCGGTGCTCGACGCGCTCGCCACGCTCGAAGGTGCTCCCGGCCGGCTCGAGCTCGTCGGCCGGCGCGGTGCGGCGCCCGTCTTCATCGACTACGCCCACAAGCCCGACGCGCTCGACAACGTGCTCGCGACGCTACGGCCGCTGGCGCGCAAGCGGCTCGCGGTGGTGGTCGGCTGCGGCGGCGATCGCGACCATGGCAAGCGCCAGATCATGGGCGAGATCGCCGCATGCCTGGCCGATCGAGTGATCGTGACCGACGACAATCCCCGTTCCGAAGATCCGCGGGCGATCCGCCGGGCGATCATCGAAGGCACGCGCGGTGCCCGCGCCGAGGTGCTCGAGATCGGCGATCGCGCCGCGGCGATCGAGCAGGCCATCGCGGCGCTCGAGGACGGCGACGCCCTCGTCATCGCGGGGAAGGGCCACGAGACCGGCCAGATCGTCGGCGACAAGGTGCTCCCGTTCTCCGACCTTGACTGTGCGAGGCACGCTTTGCAGAAGCACCCCCGATGAGCACGCGCGACGATCCCTTGTGGAGCGGCCTCGGCCTCGTTGCGCCGTTACGCGCGCGGGTCCACGGGGGCGTTTCGAAGCCGGTCGGCGGCATCTCGATCGACACGCGGACGCTCGAGCCGGACGATCTGTTCTTCGCGATCAACGGCGACAACAGCGACGGCCACGACTACGTCGAGCGCGCCTTCATGGCCGGTGCCGTGGCCGCCGTCGTCGACGAAGCCCATGCCGACGCGCTCGCCGGGCGCGGCTCCCTGCTCATCGTCGAGGACGTGCTCGAGGCGATGGCGAATCTCGGCCGTGCCGCCCGCGCCCGCTCGCAGGCGCGGGTGATCGCCGTCACCGGCTCGGTCGGCAAGACCTCGACCAAGGAGGCGCTGCGCCTCGCCTTGACGCCGGCCGGCCTGGTGCATGCCTCGGCCGCCTCTTACAACAATCAGTGGGGCGTGCCGCTCACTCTCGCGCGGCTGCCGAAGGCGGCCAAGTTCGTGGTGTCCGAGGTCGGCATGAACCACGCCGGCGAGATCACGCCCCTGGTGGCGATGGTGCGCCCGCATGTGGCGATCATCACCACGGTGGCGCCGGTCCACCTCGAGTTCTTTTCCTCGATCGAGGCGATCGCCGACGCCAAGGCCGAGATCTTCTCCGGGCTCGAGCCCGGCGGGGTCGCGATCATCAATCGCGACAGTCCCTTCTACGAGCGGCTCGAGACCGCCGCCCGCGCGTCGCCGGCCGGACACATCGCGAGCTTCGGCGCCCACCCTAGTTCGGACGCCTGCCTGCTCGACTTCACGCCGGCGCCGGACCACTCCCGCATCAGGGCGCGGATCGCCGGCCGCGAGATCGCCTTTCGGCTCGGCGCGCCCGGCCGGCACCTCGCCGAGAACGCGCTCGCCGTGCTGCTCGCAGCGCACGCCGTCGGCGCCGACCTCGAGGTTGCCGCCGCGGCACTCGCCTTCTTCCAGGCCCAGCAGGGCAGGGGCCTGCGCGCGACCATCGCGACGGCCGGCGGCTCGTTCACGCTGATCGACGAGAGCTACAACGCCAATCCCGCCTCGATGCGCGCCGCGCTGGCGATGGCCGGCACGCTGGCGCCGGGCGAGGGCGGTCGCCGCATCGCGGTGCTCGGCGACATGCTGGAATTGGGGGACTCTTCGCGCGGCCTCCACGCGGATCTTGGCAAGGATATCGCGGCGAACGGCTTCGACCTCGTCCTCGCCGCCGGTCCGATGATGAGCGCGCTCGCCGATGCGCTGGACGGCCGCCTGTCGACCGAGTGGCGGCCCGATGCGGCGGCCCTTCAGCCGCTCGTGCTCGACGCGGTGCGCGCCGGCGATGTCGTCGTGGTCAAGGGATCCAACGGCAGCCGGATGGCGCCGATCGTGGCCGCACTGAAGGACCACGTCCGCCATTCGCAGCTTTCCGCCGAATCCAGCCCCGCGAAAAATCCAGACGTCGCCGACGCTCACGCCGCTCCGGCGCACGCATAAGGAACCCCGCATGCTCGCCTGGCTCGCGGACCTGACGCCGCATCACGCGCCGTTCAACGTGTTCCGCTTCATCACCTTCCGCACGGGAGGCGCGATCGGCACGGCGCTGCTCTTCGTCTTCTTCTTCGGCCCCAGGATCATCGCCGGGCTCCGCCTGAAGCAGGGCAAGGGTCAGCCGATCCGCGTCGACGGGCCGGCTTCGCACCTGCTCACCAAGAAGGGCACGCCGACGATGGGTGGGCTGATGATCCTGTCCGGGCTCATCGTCTCGACCCTGCTTTGGGCGAACCTCGCCAACTATTTCGTCTGGATCGTGCTGCTGGTGATGATCGGCTTCGGCCTGATCGGCTTCTACGACGACTACCTCAAGGTGACGCGCCAGTCGCACGCCGGCTTCTCCGGCCGCCTGCGACTCTTGATCGAGACCGCCATCGCCCTGGTCGCCTGCCTGCTGATGCTCTACTTCGGCGCGGTGCACACGAGCAGCATCTCGCTGCCCGGCCACAACGGCTACGTCGCCAATCTCGGCTGGCTGTTCCCGATCTTCGGCGCCTTCGTCATCGTGGCTGCCGGCAACGCGGTGAACCTCACCGACGGGCTCGACGGGCTCGCGATCGTCCCGGTGATGATCGCCGCCGGCACCTTCGGCTTCATCGCCTATCTCGTCGGCAACGCGATCTTCTCCAAGTATCTCGGCGTCAACTTCGTCATCGGCGCCGGCGACCTCGCCGTCGTCTGCGGCGCGCTGATCGGCGCCGGAACCGGTTTCCTGTGGTTCAACGCGCCGCCGGCGCAGATCTTCATGGGCGACACCGGATCGCTGGCGCTCGGCGGCCTGCTCGGCACGATCGCCGTCGCGGTCAAGCACGAGATCGTGCTGGTCATCGTCGGCGGCCTGTTCGTGCTCGAGGCGGTCTCGGTCATCGTGCAGGTGACGTCGTTCAAGCTGACCGGAAAGAGGGTGTTCAAGATGGCGCCGATCCACCATCACTTCGAGCAGCTCGGCTGGTCGGAGTCGCAGATCGTGATCCGCTTCTGGATCATCGCCTTCATGCTGGCGCTGATCGGCCTCTCGACGCTGAAGCTGCGATGACGAGTCGCGAAGCGCTTATCCTCCCCCGCAAAGCGGGGGGGGACCATGCGAAGCATGGTGGAGCGGGCTGCGGGCGCCTAGACCTTCGGAGGTTCTCTTGGCCCGGGACCGTCCCGGCATGGGAGCGGCGGCAGCCCCCTCCACCCCCCTTCGGGTGGTCCCCCTCCCCCGCTTCGCTGCGCTGCGCAGGGGAGGATGTCGCATGACACCGCTCACATCCTTCGCCGGCAAGCATGTCGCGCTGTTCGGCCTCGGCGCGTCGGGCATCGATGCCGCGCGCGCGCTCAGTGCCGGCGGCGCGACCATCGCGGCGTGGGACGACAAGGAGGCCTCGCGCGACAAGGCGGCGGCGGCCGGCGTCGCGATCGTCGACCTGCACCACGCCGATTGGACCGGCTTCGCGTCCTTCGTCCTCGCGCCCGGCGTGCCGCTGACCCACCCCGAGCCGCACTGGACCGTCGACCTGGCCCATGCGGCCGGCGTCGAGATCATCGGCGACATCGAACTGTTCTGCCGCGAGCGCGCCAAGATCGCGCCCCGGGCTCGCTTCATCGCGATCACCGGCACCAACGGGAAGTCGACCACGACGGCGCTCACCGCGCATCTTTATCGCGCGTTCGGCTACGCCGTGGCGGTGGGCGGCAATATCGGCACCCCGATCCTTGACTTGCCGCCGCCTTCCGCGGACCTCGTCCATGTCGTCGAGTGCTCGTCGTTCCAGATCGACCTCGCGCCGTCGATCCGGCCGACGGCCGGCGTGCTGATGAACCTGATGCCGGACCATCTCGACCGCCATGGCTCGATGGCGAACTACGCCGCGATCAAGGCGCGCCTCGTCGCCGGCGCGGAGACGGCCATCGTGTCCGTGGACGACGATGACAGCGCCGCCATCGCGCTCGAACTCGCCGCCGCCGGCCATGCCGTCGAGACCGTCTCCGTCGCCGGCAATCCGGTCGCGCAAGGCATTACCCTCGACGGCGCCGTCCTCGTGCGCCATCGCGATCACGTCGTCACGCCGATCGCGGATCTCGCCGGCATCGCGTCGCTACGCGGAGCGCACAACGGCCAGAACGCCGCCGCCGCCATTCTCGCGCTCGGCCCGGACGCCGAGGACCGCGAAAGGCTGCAGGCGGCGCTGCGCGGCTTCCCGGGTCTCGCCCACCGCATGGAGCAGATCGGCCGCAGCGGGCGCGTGCTTTTCATCAACGATTCGAAGGCGACCAACGCCGACGCCGCGGAGAAGGCGCTGCTCTCCTTTTCGCGCGTGCACTGGATCATCGGCGGCATTGCCAAGGAGGGCGGCATCGAGTCGCTGCGCCCGTTGTTTTGCCGTGTCGCCAAGGCCTACCTGATCGGCGAGGCGGCGCCGGCCTTTGCCGCGACGCTCCTCGAGGGCGCGCCGTTCGAGACCTGCGGCACGCTCGAGGCCGCGACGCGGCTGGCCGCCGCCGAGGCGGCGGCGCTGGCGGAGCAGACCGGCGAGGACGAGGTGGTGCTGCTCGCGCCGGCCTGCGCCTCGTTCGACCAGTTCCCGAACTTCGAGGAGCGCGGCGACGCCTTCCGCGCGATCGTGAAAAGCTTGCCGGGCGTCGCCCTTTGAAAGGCATGGTTAATCGTTTTTAGCCATAGTCTGCCAACGAGGCCGGGCGCTGCCCGGCGGCACCGGATCAGGCCCATGGTATCGCGCGCGCGCAGAACAGCCCTGGCGAACTGGTGGTGGACGATCGATCGCTGGCTGCTCGCATCGATCGCCACCATCATCGTCGCCGGCATGATCCTCACGATGGCGGCGAGCCCGCCGGTCGCCGAGCGCCTCGGGCTCTCCACCTTCCACTTCGTCAACCGGCAGGCGCTGTCGCTGATCCCCGCGATCGCGGTGCTGATCGGTGTCTCCTTCATGACGCCGCGCCAAGTGCGGCGCGCGGCTGTGATCCTCTTCGTCATATCCATGGCGCTCATCGTCGTGGCGCTGCTGTTCGGCCACGAGGTGAAGGGGTCGCGGCGCTGGATCTTCGGCGTTCAGCCCTCGGAATTCCTCAAGCCGGCCTTCGTAGTCCTCGTCGCCTGGGCCTTCTCCGAAGGCGGCAAGCGGCGCGACGTGCCGGGCACTCTCATCGCCCTGCTGCTGCTTCCCGCGACCATCGTGCCGCTGATGCTGCAGCCCGACTTCGGCCAGACGATGCTGGTCACCCTGGTGTGGATGGCGCTCTTCTTCATGGCGGGGCTGCACTGGTTCTGGGTCGCCGGGCTCGGCGGCTTCGGCGCGGCGGGCGTGATGCTCGCCTACAAGTTCGTGCCCCACGTGCGCGCCCGAATCCTTAAGTTCATGGATCCGTCGAGCGGCAACGGCGTCACCGACACGTTCCAGGTCGACACCGCGCTGGAGACGATCAAGTCCGGCCGCTGGCTCGGCAAGGGGCCTGGCGAGGGCACGGTGAAGCGCATCCTCCCCGACGCGCATACCGACTTCATCTTCGCGGTCACCGGCGAGGAATTCGGCTTGCTGGCCTGCATGGCGCTCGCCAGCCTCTACGGCTTCGTGGTCATCCGCGGGCTCCTCAAGGCGGCCAGGGCCGAGGATCCGTTCTGCGCCTTCGCCGGGGCCGGCCTGTCCATGCTGTTCGGCATCCAGGCAGCCATCAACATGGCGGTCAACCTGCACCTGATGCCGGCCAAGGGGATGACGCTGCCCTTTATCTCCTACGGCGGATCCTCGCTGGTCTCGGTGGCGATCGAGATGGGCTTCCTGCTGGCGGTCACCCGCAGGCGGCCGCGCTCGGAGGTCCTGTTCGACCGCGCGGTCCCGCTCGCGGAGCGCGAGCCGACGGCGCTCGGACGCGCGGCATGAGCGAGCGTCCCGTGCTCGTCGCCGCCGGCGGAACCGGCGGCCATCTCTTTCCCGCTCAGGCGCTGAGCGACGTGCTCGCCGCGCGCGGCATCGCCGTCGAACTCGTCACCGACGACCGAGCGCTGCGCTACGGCGCCGACTTCCCGGCGCGGACGATCCATCACGTCCAGGCGGCGACGCCGACCGGCGGCAGCATGGTCTCGAGGGTCCGCGCGGTCCTGACACTACTGAAAGGGACGCAAGCCGCGCGGGGCATCATCCGCCGCGTCCAGCCCCGCGCCGTGGTCGGCTTCGGCGGCTATCCGACGGTACCGCCGATGATCGCCGCCACGCTCGCCAAGGTGCCGACGATCCTGCACGAACAGAACGCCGTGATGGGGCGCGCCAACAAGCTGCTCGCCGGCCGCGTGAGCGCGGTGGCCAAAGGTTTCGACAACCTCGTCATCAACAATCCCAAGGTGGCCGCCAAGACGCGGCTGATCGGCAATCCGGTGCGCCCGAGCGTGCTCGCCGCGGCGCGCGTGCCCTATCCGGACTTCAACGGGGGCGCCCTGCGCCTGCTCGTCACCGGCGGTTCGCAGGGCGCGCGCGTCATGTCGGACGTTGTGCCGGCGGCGATCGCGCGGCTCGCGCCGGCGGAACGCGAGCGGCTCGTCATCGTCCAGCAGGCGCGCGGGGAGGACGAGGCGCGGGTCCGCGAGGCCTATGCGGCGTTGGGGATGAGGGCGGAGGTGCAGCCGTTCTTCGCCGACCTGCCGATGCGGATCGCGCAGGCTCATCTGGTGATCGCGCGCGCCGGAGCCTCGACCGTGTCCGAGCTCGCCGTCATCGGTCGGCCCTCGATCCTGGTGCCGTTCCCGCACGCGCTCGACCAGGACCAGGCGGCCAATGCCGCGCTGCTCGAGCGCGCCGGCGCCGCACTCGTCGTCAAGCAGACGAACTTCAGCCCGGAATGGCTCGAGGATTCGCTCCGTCTCGCTCTCGCCGACCGTGAGGGGCTCGAGGCGCGCGCGCTCGCCGCGAAGGCGACCGGCATCGCCGACGCGGCCGAACGGCTCGCCGACCTTGTCGCGAGCTTGATGCTTCCGGCGGGCTGACGTCCTTCTCCCGCTTGCGTCCGCTTGCGGGAGGAGGAAGTCCGGCGTGGTCGGGCGGATGAGGGCGTGTCTCACATGCGGGGTGACGCCCGGAGAGGCGGCGAGTACCCTTATCCGACCTCGCTCCGCGAGGTCACCTTCTCCCGCAAGCGGGAGAAGGGCTGCAAGCAAGGAGACCGCATGAGATTGCCTTCCGAGCTCGGCCCGATCCACTTCATCGGCATCGGCGGCATCGGCATGTCCGGCATCGCCGAGGTCCTGCTCAACCTCGGCTATAAGGTGCAGGGCTCGGACGCCTCCGAGAACGCCAACGTGCAGCGCCTGCGCGAGAAGGGCGCGACCGTCCAGACCGGGCACAATGCGGCGCATCTGGGAGGAGCCGAGGTCGTCGTGGTCTCGACCGCGATCCGCCGCGACAACCCGGAACTCGTGGCCGCGCGTGCCGCGCGCCTTCCGGTGGTCCGCCGCGCCGAGATGCTGGCCGAGCTGATGCGCCTGAAGCACTGCGTGGCGATCGCCGGCACCCACGGCAAGACCACGACCACCTCCCTCGTCGCCACTCTGCTCGACGCCGGCCACTTCGATCCGACCGTCATCAACGGCGGCATCATCAACGCCTACGGCACCAACGCGCGGCTCGGCGGCGGCGACTGGATGGTGGTCGAGGCCGACGAGTCCGACGGCACCTTCCTCAAGCTGCCGGCGGACGTCACCGTCGTCACCAACATCGATCCCGAGCATCTCGACCATTTCGGCACGTTCGACGCGATCAAGAACGCCTTCGTCACCTTCGTCGAGAACATTCCCTTCTACGGCTTCGCGGTCATGTGCCTCGACCATCCCACTGTCCAGGAGGTGGTCGGCCGCATCGAGGACCGCCGCATCGTAACCTACGGCGAGACCCCGCAGGCCGACGTCCGCCTCGTCGACGTCGACCTTTCCGGCGGTCGCTCGCGCTTCGCGGTCATCGTCCGCGATCGCCTCACGCGAGGGGAAACGAGGGTCGGCGATCTCGAGCTGCCGATGCCAGGTCTCCACAACACGCTGAACGCCACCGCGGCCGTCGCAGTCGCGCACGAGCTCGGCATGAGCGCGGAGGCGATCCGCGAGGGTCTCGCCAAGTTCGGCGGCGTCAAACGGCGCTTCACCCGCACCGGCGAATGGAACGGCGTCACCATTTTCGACGACTACGGCCACCATCCGGTCGAGATCGCGGCCGTCCTTCGTGCCGCGCGCGCCTCGACCGACGGCAAGGTCGTCGCCGTCGTCCAGCCGCACCGCTACACGCGGCTGCAGTCGCTCTTCAACGAGTTCGCGACCTGCTTCAACGACGCCGACGCCGTGCTCGTCGCCGACGTCTACGCCGCCGGCGAGGCGCCCATTGCCGACATCAACCGCGACACGCTCGTCTCGGCGATCAAGGCGCACGGCCACCGCCGGCCGCTGGCCCTCGCGAGCCCCAGCGATCTGCCCTACATCATCCGTTCGCTTGCAAAGCCCGGCGACTACGTGGTCTGCCTCGGAGCCGGCAGCATCACGCAGTGGGCCTACGCGCTGCCGGACCAGCTTGCCTCCGGGAACGGCGCTTGACCTCGAGGGGGGAGCTTGCCTCGGAGCTCGTCGCGGCGATGCCGACGCTGCGGGGCTCGCTGCGGAGCGGGGTGCCGCTGGCGCCGCTGACCTGGTTCAAGACCGGCGGCGCCGCGCAGGCTCTGTTCATGCCGGCCGACGAGGAGGACCTCGCCTATTTCCTCGAGCATTGCCCGTCCGAAGTTTCGATCCTCACGATCGGTGCCGGCTCGAACCTGCTGGTTCGCGACGGCGGTGTCGACGGCGTGGTGATCCGGCTCTGCCGCCCGTTCGCGCGGCTGTCCATCGAAGGCGAGACGATCAGGGCCGGTGCCGCCGTGCCCGACGTGAAGCTCGCCTCGACGGCGGCGCAGGCCGGCCTCGCCGGCCTCGCCTTCCTGCGCGGCATACCGGGCTCCGTCGGCGGCGCGATTCGGATGAACGGCGGTGCCTACGGAGTCGAGACCAAGGACGCGCTCGTCCGCGCGTGCGGCATCGACCGCGCCGGTACGAGGCGCGAGTACACGGCTGCCGCGATGGGTTTCACCTATCGCCATTGCGCTGTCGCGGACGACTTCGTCTTCACCGCCGCGGAGTTCCGCGGCCGCCTCGGCGATCCCACCGCCATCCGCAGGGAGATGGTCGAGATCACCGCCGCCCGGGCGGCGACGCAGCCGGTCAACACCCGCACCGGCGGCTCGACCTTCAAGAACCCGTCGGGTGCCAAGGCCTGGGAACTCGTCGACCGCGCCGGCTGCCGGGGGCTCGTCCACGGCGACGCCCAAGTGTCCGAACTCCACGCCAACTTCCTCGTCAACCGCGGCAGCGCCACCGCAGCCGATCTCGAAGGCCTCGGCGAGATCGTCCGCGCCCGCGTGCTAGAGACCAGCGGCGTCGAGCTCGAGTGGGAGATCGCCCGGGTCGGGAGGGCGCGATGACGGTGGCGCGCGCATCCTCCTCCGCGAAGCGGGGGAGGGGGACCACGCGAAGCGTGGTGGAGGGGGCGTCCGCCGCGCCCTCCTCGGTGAGACGTCTCACGAGGCGCTCAGATCGTCCTGACAAGCGTGGCAACGATCGTTTCGATGATATTCTCTCTGCGCTCCGCATCGAGCACATCGCTGGCATTGAAACGCAAGATACGGATGCCTTGCTCCTCCAGCCATCTGTCACGTTCGACATCTCGCCGGGCCATGGTCGGAATGTCGTGTGCCGCACCGTCCACCTCGATGCCGAGCTTGGCGGCAGGCACATAGAAATCGAGGACGTAAGGTCCAACCGGATGTTGGCGCCGTATGCGCGTGTCGTTCAGCTTCGACCCACGCGGCACCTTCCAGAGCAGCACCTTCCAGAGCCGCACCTCAGGAAGCGTCATCTCGCGACGAGGTCGGCGGGCGTGGACGAAAGTGTTCGATGGTGCGCGCACGGCGACAGGCTACCACGGGCCGCCCCTCCACCATGCTCCGCATGGTCCCCCTCCCCCGCTGCGCGGAGGAGGATGCGCTTCTGCAACAGAGGACACCTCCATGAGAAAGCATGTCGCCGTCCTCCTCGGCGGGCTGTCGGCCGAGCGCGAGGTGTCGTTGCGCTCGGGCGAGGCTTGTGCCGCCGCGCTCGAGGTCCAGGGCTTCAAGGTCTCTCGTATCGATGCCGATCGCTCGCTCGGGCAGCGCCTCGCCGATCTGCGCCCGGACATCGCCTTCAACGCCCTGCACGGGCGTTTCGGCGAGGACGGCATCGTCCAGGGCATCCTCGAGATGCTGGCGATTCCCTACACCCATTCCGGCGTGCTCGCCTCCGCCCTCGCGATGCAGAAGGACCGTGCCAAGGACGTCCTGAAGGCAGCCGGCATCCCGGTGGCGGAGGGCCTCACCATGCACCGGCTCGAGGTGGCGAAGGGCCACCCGATGAAGCCGCCCTACGTGGTGAAGCCGGTCTGCGAGGGGTCCTCGGTCGGCGTCCTCATCGTCCCCGAGGACCACGACCACCCGCCGCAGGAGTTGACGCGCTCAGACTGGGAGCATGGCGACATCGTCCTCGTCGAGCGCTTCGTCGCCGGACGTGAGCTCACCTGCGCCGTCATCGGCGACAAGGCCCTGGATGTCATCGACATACGCGCCGCCGACGGGGGCTGGTACGATTACAACGCGAAATACGCCAAGGGCGGATCGATTCACGTCCTTCCGGCGGATCTTAAAGAAAATATTTACCAATTGGTAAGAGACTTCTCACTAAGGGCGCATCGCGCTCTCGGGTGTCGCGGCGTCAGTCGTGCCGACTTCCGCTACGACGACCGCCCCGGAGGTACGGGCGATCTCGTCGTACTGGAAGTCAACACGCAGCCCGGCATGACCGAGACCTCGCTGGTGCCCGAATTGGCGGCCTATGTCGGCCTTTCATTCGGTGAGCTTGTTCGATGGATGGTGGAGGACGCCTCCTGCGATCGATAGGTGGTGTGGCCGGGCGGTTCGCTCCCGCGACGCTCGCCTTCGCCGGCTCGAACGATCCTTTCGCCACAGTCGACACCCGCGCGGCCGACACCCGCGCGGCCGACACCCGCGCGGCGGAGCCGCGTCTCCCCCGCCGCGTCGCGCATAAACACCTCATCCGTCACGGGTTCGAACGCATCGCCCACGCCCGCTATCTCGGGACCATGCTCGCGCTCGCCCTGTTCGGCGCCGCCGCCGGCTTCGGCGCGGTCCGCGGCGGCGCCTATGCCGACTTCGTGTCGCGCAACGGCGCGTTTCCCGACCTTCTGGCGAAGGCCGTCGGCTTCTCGATCGAGGCGGTGACGATCACCGGCACGCGCGAACTGAGTCAGGGCGAGATCCTCAAGCTCGCCGGCGTCTCGTCCTTGAACTCGCTGGTCTTCCTCGACGTCGGCGACATCCGCCGCCGCCTCAAGGCGGTGCCGCTGATCAAGGAAGCCAGCGTCTCGAAGCTTTACCCGCATCGCCTGCTGATCGAGATCGAGGAGCGCCAGCCTTCGGCGCTGTGGCAGAAGGACGGCGCCGTCTCGATCGTCGCCGCCGACGGCACCCCGATCGACGACCTTCACGACCCGCGCTTCCAGCGGCTGCCGCTCGTCGTCGGCGAGGGCGCCAACGAAAAGCTCGTCGAATACCTCGGCATCCTCGAGGCCGCCGGCGACCTCCGCGACCGCGTGCGCGCGGGGATCTACGTCGCCGGGCGGCGCTGGACCTTGCAGACCGACGCCCGCGTCGCGATCGATCTGCCGGAGCAGAACCCGGCCGAAGCGGTCTCGCGCCTCGCCGTGCTGGAGCACGACGGGCACATTCTGGAAAAGGACATTCTCTCGCTCGACCTGCGCATCCACGGCCGGGTCGTCGTGCATCTGACCCCGGATGCCGGTGCGGCCCACGCGGCCGCTCTCGAGAAGAAGAACCCGAAGAAGAAAGGCGCCACGACATGAGTACGGCCACGATGCCGCCGCGCATGCGTCCGTTGTCCGCCCGGCGCAGCGCCATCCTCTCGGTGCTCGACGTCGGCACGTCGAAGATCGTCTGCCTCATCGCCCGGCTGCAGCCAATCGAGCCCTCCGAGATGTTGCGGGGACGCACCCACCGCTGCCGCATCCTCGGCATCGGGCACCAGCGCTCGCGCGGCATCAAGAGCGGCACGGTCGTCGACATGGAGGCGGCCGAGGGCGCGATCCGCCTCGCCGTCGATGCCGCCGAGCGGATGGCCGGCGTGCAGGTGCAGAGCGTCATCGTCAATATGAGCGGCGGTCGGCTGTCCTCACGCTTCTTCGACGCCAAGATCGCCGTCGGCGGCCATGCCGTGTCGGACTCGGAAGTCCATCGCGTCCTCGAATCCTGCCATGCCAGCACGCCGGCCGGCCGCAGCGCGCTGCATTCGCTGCCCACCGGCTTCTCGCTCGGCAGCGCTACCGGCGTGCGCGACCCGCGCGGCCTGCTTGGCGACGAACTCTCCGCCGCCATTCACGTCGTTTCGACGGACTCGATCGCGGCACGCAACCTGATGCTCGCGATCGAGCGCTGCCATCTTTCCGTGGAGTCGGTCGTGGCGACCCCCTACGCCTCCGGGCTCTCCTCCCTTGTCGACGACGAGGCCGAGCTTGGCACCGCGATCATCGACATCGGCGGCGGCACCACGTCGGTCGGCATCTTCTCCGGCGGCAACCTCACGCACGTCGATGCCTTCGCGGTCGGCGGCAGCCATGTCACCATGGACCTCGCCCGCGGCCTCAACATCAAGCTCGCCGACGCCGAGCGGCTGAAGACGCTTCACGGCACCTGCCTTGCCTCGAGCTCCGACGAGCGCGAGACCATCGCGGTCAACCTCGTCGGCGACGACGGCGACCATCAGACCAACCTGCCGAAGTCGCAGCTCACCCGCATCATAAAGCCGCGCATCGAGGAGATTCTCGAGCTGGTCCGCGATCGTTTGAAGGAGGCCCGTCTGGCGACCCATGCCGGCCGTCGCATCGTGCTCACCGGCGGTGCCTCCCAGCTCGCCGGCCTGCCGGAAACGGCCAAGCGCATCATCTCCGGCCAGGTCCGCATCGGGCGTCCCCTCGGCATCCAGGGCTTGCCGGAATCGGCGAAAGGACCGGCATTCTCGGCATCGGTCGGGCTGCTCGTCTATCCGCAGGTCAGCGGTATCGAGCACTTCAACCCTGTCGGCTCGAGGGTGCTGCGCGAGCCGACCAACGACAATTACATCAGCCGGGTCGGACGCTGGCTGAAGGATAGTTTCTAGCAAGTCGCAGGAGCGGGAAATGGCGCGGCGGCCAGTTTCGGTTCCGGCACGAATCAGTTGAAATCAAACGGCGCTCCGGCGCTTGAACCCGCAAGAGGCCATGCGATGACAATCAACCTGAAAGCCCCGGAGCTGAGAGAACTCAAGCCCCGCATCATGGTCTGCGGAGTCGGCGGTGCCGGCGGCAACGCGGTCAACAACATGATCGTCTCGGGCCTCGTCGGCGTCGATTTCATCGTCGCCAACACCGATGCCCAGGCGCTCACGGCCTCGAAGGCCGAGCGCATCATCCAGATGGGCCTCCAGGTGACCGAAGGCCTCGGCGCCGGCTCGCAGCCGGAAGTCGGACGCGCCGCCGCCGAAGAGGCGCTCGAAGAGATCCGCGATCATCTCGCCGGCGCCCATATGGTGTTCGTCACCGCCGGCATGGGCGGTGGCACCGGCACCGGAGCGGCCCCGGTGATCGCCCGCATCGCCCGCGACATGGGCATCCTCACCGTCGGCGTGGTGACCAAGCCGTTCCAATTCGAGGGCCAGCGCCGCATGCGCATCGCCGATGGCGGCATCAGCGAACTGCACAAGGCCGTCGACACGCTCATCACGATCCCGAACCAGAACCTTTTCCGCATCGCCAACGAGAAGACGACGTTCGCCGACGCCTTCTCGATGGCCGACCAGGTGCTCTACTCGGGCGTCGCCTGCATCACCGATTTGATGGTGAAGGAAGGCCTCATCAACCTCGATTTCGCCGACGTCCGCGCGATCATGCGCGAGATGGGCAAGGCGATGATGGGCACGGGCGAAGCCTCCGGCGACAAGCGCGCGATCCTCGCCGCGGAGGCGGCGATCGCCAACCCGCTGCTCGACGAAGTCTCGATGAAGGGCGCCAAGGGCCTGCTCATCTCGATCACCGGCGGCAACGATCTCACCCTGTATGAAGTCGACGAGGCGGCGAGCCGCATCCGCCAGGAGGTCGACGAGGATGCCAACATCATCCTCGGTGCCACTTTCGACGAATCGCTCGACGGCATCGTCCGCGTGTCCGTGGTCGCGACCGGCATCGACAAGGTCGCCGACCAGCGCGAACTGATCGCCGCCGAAGCCCGGATCGCGGACGCGGCCGCCCGCCTGCGCGCGCAGTCGGAAGCCCGCCGCGTCGAGGGGCACACGCCGCCGCAGCTTTCGGCTCCGGCCTACCAGGATCCGGCTCCCGCTCCGGTCCAACAGCACGCCCCGGTCCGCGAGCCGGTGCAGCAGCACTATTCGCCGAGCCCGGTTGCCGCCGGCGTCCAGCTGCAGCCGGTGATGCCGCAGCCGGCCCCGACCTACGCCGAGCAGCCGCGTGCCGCCGCTCCGGAGCCCGAGCGCTACGACGCCAGCCCGTACATCCCGCCGGCGCCGGAAGCTCCGGCCGTGCGGCAGCGCATGCCGCAGATCGAGGATCTGCCGGTGCCGGTGCAGAACCAGATCCGCCAGCAGTACGCGGCCGGCGAGCATGGCGACGTCAAGCGGCGCACCCTGCTCGAGCGGCTCGCCGCCTTCGGCATGAGCCGCGAGGATGGCGTCGCGCCCGAGCGCCCGGCCATGCCGCAGATCGGCTACCAGCCGCCAAAGCAGGGCTACCAAGCGCCCCAGCAGGGTTACCAAGCGCCGCAGCAGGGTTACCAGGCGCCGCAGCAGGGTTACCAAGCGCCGCAGCAGGGCCAGCAAGCCTACCAGCAGCGCCCGCAGGCGCCGGGTCTCTCGCCGTCGCACGCGGAATACGCCAAGCGGCCACCGGCGCCGATGCCGGCCCAAGCCGCGATGCAGTCGAACGCGCCGCGCTCCGGCCAGCCCTCGCTCGACCACCATGGCCGGGCGGCGCCGTCGGTCCGCTCCAGCGAGGACGATCAGCTGGAAATCCCGGCGTTCCTGCGCCGCCAGACCAACTGATCGACACGCGATCCCGCGAAGGCCGGCGTCACCCTCGCCGGGCTTTGCCGTCCGGAATGCCGCTTTGTTGCATTCCGGCATCATTCGGCGATTAGTTTCGACGCCGGCGAAGCATGCCACATTGTCGCCGCTCGCCGATCCGACGAAAGGTCCAGCGCGACGCCAGGGTGTCGCGGCGCCTCGGCCGATCGGGCCGTCTCGAGGGTTGGGAATGTCTTCTTCGTCTTGCTCGGCCACGTCCCGTCAAGCAGGAGCGGGCCGTCTCGCGGCGAGCCTCGCCGCGGGCCTCGTTCTCGTGGGCGCGCCGGTCGCCGCCCATGCCGACTTCATGGACAACATCAACCCCATGAACTGGTTCGGCAAAGAGAAGTACGAGACCAAGGTCATCAACGATCCGCCGCCCAACACGCTCTACCAGAAGGGCGTGCGCGAGCTCGAGAAGAGCGACTATGAGACCTCGGCCAAGACGTTTTCGACCTTGGAGAAGGCCTATCCCTACTCGCAATACCAGCGCAAGGGTCTCATCATGACGACCTACACGCAGTATCGCAACAAGAGCTACGACGACGCGATCGGCTCGGCGAAGCGCTACCTCGGTCTCTATCCGAACTCGACCGATTCGGCCTATGTGACCTACCTCGAGGGTATGGCGTACTACGACCAGATCAGCGACGTGAACCACGACCTGGAGCGGGCCGACAAGGCGGTCGAGGTGTTCGGCACGTTGCTCGCCAAGTATCCGAATTCCGAATACGCCGCCGACGCGCGCTACAAGACCTCCGTCGCCCGCGACCAACTCGCCGGCAAGGAAATGACGGTCGGCCGCTACTATCTCAACCGCCACCTGTACACGGCGGCCGTCAATCGGTTCCGCACCGTGCTGGCCAAGTACCAGACCACGCCGCAGACCGAGGAGGCCCTCGAGCGCCTGACCGAGGCCTACCTCGCGATGGGGCTGCCCAACGAGGCGCAGACCGCCGCCGCCGTGCTCGGCCACAACTATCCGGATTCGCCCTGGTACAAGCAGGCCTTCAGCCTGCTGCGGGGCGGCGGCCTTTCGCCCAACGAGGACAAGGGGTCGTGGATCTCGCGCACCATGCACGGCCTGCCCGGGGTCGGCTAGACGTCGTCCGCTTCAATCCCTCGTAGTTACGGGACGCGCCTTCGGCGCGCTCACCATGAGGCTAAGGGATCATACAGTGGCGGACGTGAGTGGCTAACGAGCCAATGTATTGACGCGCGCAGTTATCCTTGTAACGACACTGCGTCTCATAGGCTTCCAAGGGCCTGCCCCGTGCTCGTCCAGCTGTCGATCCGCGACATCGTTCTGATCGACCGGCTCGATCTCGATCTCGGGCCCGGCATGACGGTGCTCACCGGCGAGACCGGCGCCGGCAAGTCCATCCTGCTCGACGCTTTCGCGCTCGCGCTCGGCGCCCGCGGCGACGGCTCCCTCGTGCGTGAGGGGCAAACCCAGGGCCAGGTCACCGCCGTCTTCGACGTGCCACCCGGTCATCGCGCGCGCGCGATGACCGTTGCCCACGAGATCGCCGTCGACGGCGACCTCATCCTGCGCCGCGTGCAGATGGCCGACGGGCGCACCCGCGCCTTCGTCAACGATCAGGCCGTCTCGGCGCAGACCCTGCGCGGGCTCGGCCGCACGCTCGTCGAGATCCACGGCCAGCACGACGACCGCGCGATGGTCGAGCCGGCGATGCACCGCCAGCTCGTCGACGGGTTCGGCGGCCTGGCCCAACCGCTCGCCGCCGTTCGCGAGGGGCATGCCCGGATGCGGGCGCTCGATGCCGAGCGCTGCGCGGAGGAGGCGCGCGTCGCCGCCATCCGCGTGGAGGCCGACTACCTGCGCCACGCTCATGCCGAGCTCGACGCGCTCGCCGTCGACCCCGGCGAGGAGGCCGCGTTGACCGGGCGGCGCCAGGAGATGCAGGCCGCGGAGAAGGTCGTCGCCGATCTCCGCGACGCACGGGACGCCCTTTCGGGCGACGGCATGATCTCCGCGCTCACCAGCGCGCTGCGCCGGCTCGATCGCCGCCAGATGCAGGCGCCACAACTCGTCACGCCCTGCACCGGGGCGATCGATGCCGCTCTGGTCGCGCTCGACGCCGCCCGCGACACGCTCGATGCTGCGATCGGCGAAGCGGACTTCGATCCCCACGAGCTGGAGCGCCTCGAGGAGCGGCTGTTCGCGATCCGCGGCGCCTCGCGCAAGCACGGCGTCCCGGCGGACGAGCTGCCGGCGCTGGCCGAGCGCTATGCCGCGACGCTCGTCGCGCTCGATGCCGACGAGGCGAAGCTCGCCGCCCTCGCCGCCGCCCTCGCCGCCGCGGAGGCGCACTATCGCGCGGCGGCTGAGACCTTGTCGGCCGCGCGCAAGAAGGCGGCAACGGCGCTCGACAAGGCCGTCAACGCCGAACTTGCGCCGCTGAAGCTCGAGGCGGCGCGCTTCCTTACCGAGGTCGAGCCGGAGCCTGCCGGCCCGGACGGCGTCGACGCGGTGCAGTTCTGGGTCTCGACCAACCCGGGCACGCGGCCCGGTCCCTTGATGAAGATCGCGTCGGGCGGCGAACTCGCCCGCTTCATGCTGGCGCTCAAGGTCGCGCTCGCCGCCAAGGCATCCGCGCCCACGCTCGTCTTCGACGAGATCGACACCGGAGTCGGCGGCGCGGTGGCCGACGCGATGGGCCAGCGCCTGGCGCGGCTCGCCGCCGCCGCTCAGGTCCTCGCCGTTACCCATGCGCCGCAGGTCGCCGCGCGCGCCGGCGGTCACTTCCGCATCGCCAAGGACGCGGTAGACAAAGGGCGCCGCATGGCGACAAGGGTCAACGTGCTGTCCTCGGCCGCGCGGCAAGAGGAGATCGCCCGCATGCTCGCCGGCGCGACCGTCACCGCCGAGGCGCGCGCCGCCGCCGGCCGGCTTCTCGCGGAGACGTGACGGTGAAGGTCGAGATCGACGGGCTACGGGAAGCCCGCGCGTCGAGCGCTCGACGCGTGGACGGAAGCGGAGTGACGATGTCATGAGTGCGAGGCTTGGAACGGCTTGCGAGGGACGCCCGTCGTCGTGTGCTCATCGCCTGTCCAGCCGGGTGGTGCCGCTGGCGGCCGCGCTGCTGTGGTTCGGCATCCTGCCGGGCCACGCCGCGTCGCTGACGACCGTGACCTTCGTTGCCGCCGCGACGCCGGCGATCGCCTTCTCCGATGGAGCCAGCCGCCTCGCGCTGACCCGGTCGCGCAATGCCCCTATCCGACGCTTCGCGAGACGCGACGATGCCGTCCAGACGCGGGCGGCCGAGGCGTTCGTGGCGTGGGGAGAGGGAGAGCGGGCCCGGTCGGTCGCCGCCGTCGAGACCCGCTCGCTCGACATGCTCGGCCCGGTGTTCGGGCTCGGCACGCTGCTCGGGCTCGGCAGCTCCTACGACGTGTCGGTGGCGGTGCTGCCCCCGGGCCTGCGCGCGGACCTCGCCGAGCGCCAAGCGCTCGGGCGGCTCGGGACGCTGGCCGGCGCGGAGTTCGACGCGCTCTATGCCCCGGCGCAGGTCGACGCGCTCGCCCGTCTCGTCGCGGTCTATACCGACTTCATCAAGAACGGCGACGATGAAGATCTGCGGGCGCTCGCGGTGCGCGAACTGCCGAAGGTCAAAGGGCTGCTCGCGGAAGCGCGGCGGCTCTGACGCTTTGCCGTCATCGGCCTAAACCCTCGACGGTGCGGGACCGCAGACGGACGGCGGCCTCCAACGCGGCGATGGCGAAGAACGGCAGGAAGGTCACGGAGCCGCCGACAAAATCCGTCGGCCAGGCGAGCACGTTCATGAAGGTCGCGGCGCAGGTGAGCCAGATCACCGACCAGACCGGGTAGAAGCAGAGAAACGGGATCAGCCAGGCGACGTACCAGATGTAATGGGGCGACGTCAGGATCACGAAGGTCGTCGCCATGGTGAAGGCGCCGGCGAGATCGGCGGCAGGGGCGCGGCGGCGGAACAGCACCCACAGGCCGAGGCCGCCGAGGATCAACGCCGCCGCTGGCCAGTACAAGGCGAACGCGCTCTGCGGCAGGCCGGGCACGAGATGCTTCAGCAGCAGCCAAGGGTAGAGGCCGGAGCCGTCGTTGAAGCCCTCCTCGTTCGAATAGCCGGAGGAGAACCCAAGCAGCTTCTTGCCGGCGCCGAGGTAGGGCAGATAGCCCGCCACCAGCGTGAGGAAGCCCGCGATCGGCAGCCTCCAGTCCCAGCGGCGGTAGAGCGCCGGACCGATCAGCACCGGGAAGAACTTGGTCAGAGCGGCGCCCCCGAGCGCGATGCCGGCGAGCATCGGGCGGCGCGCCTCCGCCGCCAGCAGCGCAAGGAAGACGCAGGAAACGGCGATCGCGTCGACATGGCCGTCGCCGGCGAACTGCCAGATCGGCACCGGGTGCCAAGCGTAGAGCAGGATGCGCGTCGGCGGGACGTCGCGCGCCTTCATGAGGCGCATCACGGCCGCGATCGTGATCGCATCGAAGACGACCATCACCGCCTTCATGAACCAGATCTGCTCGCTGATCCGGGTGGTCAAGAAGAACACGATCTGCGCCAGCGGCGGATAGATCGTCGGCGCGTAATCCTTGCGGTTGATCTGCGGGTAGACGTCCTCGTCGCGTAGCGACTGCAGCGCCGGATCGGCGGGGATGTAGCGGTAGGGGTTGATGCCGGCGCCCTGGACCCGGCCATCCCAGACGTAGCGGTTGATGTCGGTCGATTCAGGATCGACCGGCACGAGCATGATCCGCAGCACCGCCGCCACGACGAGGATGAAGGCGGTCGCGCGCCGCCGCCACGTCGGGTCGCCGCCCTCGTCGCGCAGCACCATGACGACGGCGACGATGTAGAGCGGCGCCTCAAGCCAGACGAGATTGATGACGGCATCGTAGGAATCGGGCAGTACCGACCAGCCGATCACCCCCTCGATGACGATCATGAGGGCCGCCACGACCGCGAGCGTGATGAGCGCGCGTCGCGTCATCGCGCGGCTCGCCGAGCCGCGCGGGATCTGTCGTCGCGTCTCATCGGGCCTCCAGCGTCACCGGCGCGCTCGCGCGAGCGTTACCAATGCGGGTGCAGGAGGCAAGCGGCGGCTCAACGACGCCATGCTGGACGATCCGAGCAACAAGCCCTACGGCTCGAGTTCGGAGTCCCAATAAAGGTAGTCCATCCAGCTGTCGTGCAGGTAGTTGGGCGGGAAGGACCGGCCGTTGTGATGCAGGTCGTTGATCGAGGGCTGGAACGGCTTCGCCGCAGGGTGCATGTCGGCGTCCCGGCAAAGTTTATCGCCCTTGCGCAGGTTGCAAGGCGAGCAGGCGGCGACGACGTTCTCCCAGGTCGTGGTGCCCCCTTTCGAGCGCGGCACGACGTGATCGAAGGTCAGGTCGTCGCGGTCGCCGCAATATTGGCAGGTGAAGCGGTCGCGCAGGAACACGTTGAACCGCGTGAAGGCCGGGTGACGCGAGGGCTTGATGTAGGTCTTGAGCGAAACGACCGACGGAAGCTGCATCTCGAAGGTCGGCGAGCGTACGTACTTGTCGTAGGTCGAGACGATGTTCACGCGATCGAGGAAGACCGCCTTGATCGCGTCCTGCCAGCACCACAGCGAAAGAGGGTAGTAGCTCAGCGGACGGAAGTCGGCGTTCAACACGAGAGCCGGACAGGCTTCCGGTGAGACCATCGACTGGAAGTGAACCGACAAACCGGGCACCCCGTTGCTTCGTCCCGGCAAAGCCGAGGCTCTTCGCGCCGCCACACTCTACCGCGTTCGCGACATGCTTGTGAAGGGTGAGATGTCGCAGCTTCGCAGGCCGGCAGTCGGGCTCTCCGCGGGCGCTCAGGCGCGAGCGGCGCGCCGTGTCGCCGCCACCCAAGCGCGGGTCCGCGCTTCGGGGTCGGCGGCCAGCGTGATGTCGGTGACCACGGCCGCGCTGTCGGCTCCCGCCCCCAGCACGCCGGGCGCGCGTTCGAGGGTGACGCCGCCGATTCCGACCAGCGGGATTTCGCCGATGCGGCGCTTCCAAAGCGCCACCTTGTCGAGGCCTTGGGGCGCGAAGCGCATCGCTTTCAGGATGGTCTGGTAGATCGGTCCGAGCGCGACGTAGTCCGGCTCCGCGTCGAGCGCGCGCTCGAGTTCTTCATCGTCATGCGTCGAGAGGCCGAGCCTCACGCCCGCGCGCCGGATCGCCGGAAGGTCGGCGTCGTCGAGATCCTCCTGGCCGAGATGGACGTAGTCGCAGCCGAGGTCGATCGCCGTGCGCCAATAGTCGTTGACGACGAGCTGCGCGCCGGCCATGTCGCAAAGGTCCTTCGCCCGCGCGATTTCGCTGTGGACGACGTCGTGCGGCTTGTCCTTGACCCGCAATTGCACCAGCCGGACGCCGTGCGGCAGCAACCGCGCGATCCAGTCCGCCGAATCGACGATGAGGTAGAACGGGTCGAGGGGGCGCAAGGGCAAGGCCATTTTCTTCGATGTCGGACATCTCTTGCGGGATACAAGATCATAGCGGAAGCATTGCTCGTATGGGCCCGCTACGTCGTCGTTTACGATGTCTAGAGTACGGCATGCTCGAATCGCTCAAGGCAGCAGGCTTTCAGGTTGAGTTTTACTCACGCGAGGATCTCGCGGAAGCGCAACCCGCTCACTTTCCGCGACGCGTTCGTCGATAAATTCGTGTCGGATAAGTTTGGAGAGGCTACGACCCGTTGGCGCAAATTAGAGGATCGGGTTCATCGCGGCGTTGGCAATCCGTGCCCGCTGTTGCTGATTGGACTTCCCGATTCGATCGTTACGTTCCACGAGTAGGAAGCAGCTTTAGCGGAGGTGCAAGCGGCTGAAGCCGAAGATGAAGACGATGCGGGTGATGTCTAATCGGCGACGCTCGCGGTCGGACGCGCCGCTTGTGAATGATGCGAGTAGGTCTTCCACGTTGGCGCGTAGCTCTCATCGGCTTGATTGCCCCAAGCGGTCCAGCCCGGCCTGACGCCGCGCCCGAACATCTCAAAAAACGGTCCTGGCGAGCACGCTTCAATAAGCCTGTATTGCTCGTCAGGCTTCCGGCTATGCTCGCGCTTGCGCGTCTGCAACATGTTCACTTGCCGTCGGCCCGGCGCCAAGGTTCGGGCGTTCTTGCCGCGCACGCCGAAGAGAAGAAGTTCGGTCACGTTGCGGAAGTAAAATCCGACGCCGCGCCCATCAGAGCCGCCATCCTTGCGGATTTTATGCCAAACGACGTTCGACTTGTAGTTGAATCCCCAGGCATTCATCACCGCCAGCCCCTCGGGCAGAAGAGCATTCGGCACCCACAAGTACAGATGCGAAGGCGAGGCGGCCAAGTCTACAACAGGAAGCGCCATGATAGTTTGCAGTGTCATGGTAGCGTACCGGTTCAGCCGGCGATGACCTGGCGCAATCTTGCCGGTCGAGTTATTAAATAGCCATGGCGGGTCCGCCATGATGGTGCCAAAGCAGCGCCCTCTCGCGAAAGCCAGCAACTCCGCACCGGGATCTGGCTTGATGTTGGCGCTTGAGGGAATGACGCGGAGATTCATACACCATCATTTTGCGAGGAGAACAAAACGAGGTCAAGAGCGAAGCTTGTGAGAAAGGACGTTAATGCAGAGCGGGTTCGTCTGCATGATTTGCCGGCGCCTTGGCTGTCACGACCTGAACGCCCGCCCGATCACCGGCGTCGAGGGCGAAGCCATGTCGCGCGGCTCCATCGGGCTCGCTCGAAAGGCCATGCGGCCGGCCGCTACAGCGAGCGCGAAGGCTCGCGCCATCGCGACCGGGTCGCCGGCCTTGGCGATGGCAGTGTTGAGCAGGATCGCGTCGTAGCCGAGCTCCATCGCGTCCGCCGCGTGCGACGGCGTGCCGATGCCGGCATCGACGACAAGCGGCACGTCGGGGAAATGCGCCCGCAGGGTTTTGAGACCGTAACGGTTGTTGAGGCCGCGGCCGGAGCCGATCGGCGCGCCCCACGGCATCAGCACCTCGCAGCCGGCCGCGAGCAGCTTTTCGGCGACGCTCAGGTCCTCGGTCGTGTAGGGGAACACGTGGAAGCCGTCGCGCGCGAGGATCGCCGCCGCCTCGACGAGGCCGAAGACATCGGGTTGCAGCGTATCCGCCTCGCCGATGACCTCGAGCTTGATCCACGGCGTGCCGAACACCTCGCGCGCCATCTGCGCGGTGGTCACGGCCTCCTTCACCGTGTGACATCCGGCGGTGTTGGGCAGGACGCGGACGCCGATGTCGCGGATCAGCGACCAGAATTTCTCGCCCGCGCGGCCGGCACCGGATTCGCGGCGCAACGAGACGGTGACGATCTCGGCGCCCGAGGCTCGGATGCTGTCGGCGAGCGTGGCGGGAGACGAGAACAGCGCCGTGCCGGATATGAGCCGCGAGACGAAGCTCTCTCCGTAGACCGTGAGGGCGTCGCTCATGCCGTGGCCCTCGCGCCGGCTTGTGGAACCGAATTCACCCGCATCAGCCGCCCTGCCGTGGCGTGAGGATTTCGACCGCGTCGCCGTCGCGGATCGGCGTCGCCGGCCGGTCGACCGCGCGCACAAAAGCCTGGTTCAACGCCGTCGCGACGGTCGCGTCGGCATAGTCGAGTTCGGCGAGGAGGGCGGCGAGGGTCGCCGCCTCGACCTCACGCGGGCTGCCGTTGACGCTGATCAGCATCCATCACCTCCGGGAAATAGGCGTCGTCGAGGACCAGGGCGCAGGCCCGCCGCGCGAGGGCCGGCGCCAGCAGGAAGCCGTGGCGATAGAGCCCGTTGATGAAGATCCGGCGCCCTTCGACGCGAAGCCGCGGCAGGTTGTCCGGGAACGCCGGGCGAAGGTCGCAGCCGATCTCGACGACCTCCGCCTCGCCGAAGGCCGGGTGCACCGTATAGGCCGCGCCGATGAGGTCGAGCAGCGCGCGGGCGCGCACCCGGCCGCGCTCCTCGTTCTCGATCATCGTCGCGCCGATCATGAAGCGGCCGTCGCCGCGCGGCACGATGTAGACGGGGTTGCGCGGATGCAGCAGCTGCACCGGGCGCGCGAACGCGATGTCGCTGGTCTGCAGCACCAGCATCTCGCCCTTCACGCCGCGCAGGTCGGCGAGACGATCGCGAGCCTCGATGCCGCGGCAATCGATGACCCAGTCGGCGTTGAGCCCGTCGTCCCCGGCCGCCGTGTCGAAGCGGAAGCGAACCCGCGGCTCCGTACGCAAGCGATCGTGAAGCGCGTTGATCGCCTCGCGCGGATCGAGGTGGGCCTCGTCGGCGAAGAACAAGCCCCTGCCGAAGCGCCCGGCGAGATCCGGCTCGAGCGCGGCGATGCCGGCGGCATCGAGTGTTTCGTGATGCGTGCTCCGGCGGCCGAAGCGTGTGAGCTCGGGCAGGTCCCGCGCGGCCGCGACCAACAGGCTGCCATTGGCGAGCGCCACCGGGATCGTCTCGCGCCAGTAGCGCAGAGCCTCGATGCCCAGTTCGGCGATCACCGGCTCGGAGGCCTCCTCCTCGCACCACGGGGCAATCATGCCGCCGGCGTAGAACGAGCAGCCACGCCCGGCTGCCGGACGGTGCTCGAGGATCGTCACGTCGCAGCCGGCGCGCGCGAATTCGTAGGCGGCGGTGAGGCCGGCCACGCCGGCGCCGAAAACGCTGATGCGCATGCTTCGCCTTCGTAGGATCGCGACAGGCGCGGATGGGGGGGAAGCGGATGGTCCGCAACGCCATCCCTACGCCAATGCGAGCTGGATCAGGTTCAAAGGGTCGCCGGGCCGTCGATCCCACCGGATCGACGCTGCCGGCCTCTCAGCCCCCTGACGGGGATCCCCTCGGCTTCGACCTTTAGTTTGGGAACGCGCCGGGCCTTCGTCAAGGATGCTGGCGAGCCGCGGCTCTTTCGGCTGCGACGCGGCGTCCCCGGAACGAAGGCGAAATCCGCAAGATTAGCAACCGATTGCGTCAGGGACCGGCAGGCAGGGCGATGACGAGAAGCGTAGCGAAGTCTGAGACCGTCGCGGCAGCAGCGTCTTCGGCCGGGGACACAGCCACAGGCAAGGCGGTCGCCGCGACGATCGAGGCCTGCGAGGACGATGGGAACGAATGCCGCGAAGCCGCCGAGGCGGTCGGCCTCGTCTACGTCAACGACGAGATGCCGGGGATCACGCGCAAGAAATCCGGCACGGGCTGGAGTTTCATCGATCCTCGGGGTCACATCATCAAGGACTATTGGGAGCGCAAGCGCATCGAGAAGATCGGGATACCGCCGGCCTACGTCGACGTTTGGGTCTGCCCCGAGGAGAACGGCCACATTCAGGCGACCGGCCGGGATGCCAAGGGCCGCAAGCAGTACCGCTACCACCCGAAATGGACCGAGGCGCGCGACAGCGCGAAGTACGAGCGGATGGCCGAGTTCGGGCGAATGCTGCCGGGCCTGCGCAAGCGCGTCGCCCAGGACATGCGCAAGCAGTCGCTGTGCCGCGAGAAGGTGCTGGCCACGATCGTCGCGCTGCTCGAGAGGACGCTGATCCGCGTCGGCAACGAGGATTACGCGAAGGACAACAAGAGCTTCGGACTGACGACGCTGCGCAACCGCCACCTTGACATCGAGGGTTCGACGCTGCGCTTCGACTTCAAGGGCAAGAGCGGCAAGACCTGGAACCTCGATCTCCGAGACCGGAGGGTCGCGAAAGTCGTGCGTTCGATTCAGGAGCTGCCCGGCCAGCATCTGTTCCAGTATATAGCCGAGGATGGACAGCGCCAGCCGGTCTCTTCTTCCGACGTCAACGAGTATCTGCGCGAGATCACCGGCGAGGACTTCACCGCGAAGGACTTCCGGACCTGGGCCGGGACTGTGCTGGCGGCAATGGCGCTGAAGGAATTCGAGACGGTCGACAGCCAGGCCTTGATGAAAAAGAACGTCAAGGCCGCCATCGAGAAGGTCGCCATGCGCCTCGGCAACACCCCGACCATCTGCAAGAAGTGCTACGTCCATCCCCATGTGGTCACTTCGTATCTCGACGGTCACCTCCTCGAAGATATCAAACACGAGGTGGAAGCGGAGTTGCAGGACGATGTCGACCGGCTGAAGCCGGAGGAGGCGGCGTTGCTCGGTCTCCTCAGTCGCCGGATCGGCAAGGATCTGCGCGAGGAAAAGGTGGCATGATCCCCGCCGTTTAAGTATACGGCACACGCGGCGAACGGGGTTGAGCCCGCTGGTCTTCCTTGCTGACTATAATCCCCGGGCGGTCCGGCGTTCGCCGACCCGGTCACGGTGGAGTAGCCAACTGAAGCGGTGGGCCGGAGCGCGGATCGCCACCCACTTTCGGGGAGCCGAGATGAGCGGATCGCCAACGACCTTCAATAAGGCGCCGAAACGCAAGTCGGAGAAGGGGCGCCGCGTTGCGATCGGCGAGGACGCGAAGAAGGCCTACGAGGCTCTCATTCGCGAGAAGGAAGAGCGGGAGAAGCGAGAACGCCATCTTCCGCCGGATATGCAGCGGCGCTGAGAAGCGCCGGCGGGACCGCCGGGCGGGACAGGAATCGTGAGCGAGATCGAGGACGGCCTGGTCTACTTGGCCGACATGCACGGCCGAAACCTCTACGCGAGCCCGGCGCTCTATGAGCTGACGGGGCGCGGGCAAGGGAGTGCCGACGGCACCGGTTGGCACGAGATCGTCCATCCGGACGATATCGGCTATGTCCGCGCGTTCTTCGCCGACGTTTGCGCACGCAAGCAGAGCTTCGCCGGCTGGTGGCGATACCAGCGCCGCGACGGCACCTACGTCTGGGCGCTGGTCGGCGGCATGCCGTTCGTCTCCGAGATCACCGGCGCGCCGATCGGTTATCTCGGCTCGATCAGCCCGCTTGCCCGGTCCGATGCGTTCGCCCGCGCCGGCGGCGTGATGGGGCCGGAACGCGGCTGCGAGTCCTCGGCCGGAGCGAACCTGCCCAAGGTCGAGCGCATCGCCGACCTGACGTTGATGGCGAGTGCGCTGGCGCGGGAGAACGGCGAAACGGACATCGCCCGCGCGCTCGAAGGCGCGCTTCTCAAGATCGGCTTCCGCATCGCCGGCCTGATGAGAAGGTCAGTGGAGGACGCGCGGCCCGTGCCCGATCTGCGCGAGCCGCTGGTCGATGCCAAGCTCGCCTGATCGTCGAAGCTCGCGAAACCCGCTCCCGCGCGATGCGGCTTGAGGATGAAACTCGCTCGATTGACACTGCGAGGCCAAATCCGCAAGGCTCCGCCGCCTTGCGGAAGCCAAGCGGACAGATGCGGATCCATTTCGATTTCGAGAAACCCGTCGCCGATCTCGAGGCCAAGGTCGACGAACTCCGCGCGTTGAAGCTCGACGGCGAGGCGCCCGCCATCGGTGAAGAACTCGCCCGGCTCGAGGGCAAGGCGGCGAAGGCGCTGGCCGAACTCTACGCCGGGCTCACGCCGTGGCAGAAGACGCAGGTCGCGCGCCACCCGCAGCGCCCGCACTGTTTCGACTACATCAAGCATCTGATCACCGACTTCACGCCGCTCTCCGGTGACCGCGTCTTCGGCGAGGACCACGCGATCGTCGGCGGCTTCGGGCGCTTCCGCGGCCGCTCCGTCTGCGTGATCGGCCAGGAGAAAGGGTCGGATACGGAGAGCCGCATCCGCCACAATTTCGGGATGGCCCGGCCGGAGGGCTACCGCAAGGCGGCGCGGCTGATGCAGCTCGCGGACCGCTTCGACGTGCCGGTCGTCTCGCTCGTCGACACGCCCGGCGCCTTCCCCGGCGTCGACGCCGAGGAGCGCGGCCAGGCCGAGGCGATCGCCCATTCGATCGATGTCTGCCTCGGGCTCGGCGTGCCCAACGTCGCGGTCATCCTCGGCGAGGGCGGCTCGGGGGGCGCCATCGCGATCGCCAGCTGCAACAAGGTGCTGATGCTCGAACACGCGATTTACACCGTGGCCTCGCCCGAAGCCTCGGCCTCGATCCTGTGGCGCGAGGCCGGCCGCGCGGAGGACGCGGCGACGAGCATGAAGATCACCGCGCAGGACCTGCTGCGCTTCGGCATCATCGACACCATCATCGCCGAGCCGGCCGGCGGCGCCCACCGCGGCCACGAGGCCATCACCCGGGCCACCGGCGACGCCATCGAGGCCGCGCTGGCCGACCTCACACCCCTCGACCGCGACGCCATCCGCGCCGCCCGCACCGACAAGTTCCTGGCGATGGGGCGGAAGTTTTAGGGCGTGCGTCCGGATCGATGCCGCGCACATCCTCCCCCGTGAAACGGGGGAGGGGGACCGTGCGCAGCACGGTGGAGGGGGCTGCCGCCTCGCGGATTTCAGTCGGTTGCCGCAGGTCGAAACGGCCCGAGGTCGCGGCGGCGGCAGCCCCCCTCCACCATCCTTCGGATGGTCCCCTCCCCCGCTGCGCGGGGGAGGATGTGCGCGGCCCGCTTCGAGCAGGACGGACATGCTCTTGGGCGCGTGCGCCGCGCAACGTGGCAAGTCCTTCCGGCTCCGGCCGGCCGGGATCATCTGGTGAGCGGCTGCGCCCATGTCGGTCATCGACGCTGAGCCGATATGCGGGTCGCGGTTGAGGCCACAACGAGACATGAGATGCTTGCCGGAAAACGGAATTTCCACTTAGCGCCCTCCCCGGCCGTTCGAATCTCGGGCAGGCGATCCCTGCGTCCGATCGATGGCCTTGCGGCCGCGACACGAGGCGTTGCGCGGCCTCTTCACGGAATTGCTGCGAGAAGGCTTCGGCGCGGCGTTCAGCGAGCTGGAGCACGAGCGTTATCTCGTCGACAACAGCGGCCGCCGCGGGCACGTGGCGAGACGAAGATCACGCGCGGGATAAACTGGACTTCGCTCCCCCGGCCGTCTACCGCGCGTGGCCGCAGCTGATTCAACCGCTCATGGCAATGCGTTCTCACCGAAGGTTGGCCTAGATCTTCGGCCAGAGGGCAGCCTGCAAACGGCCAGTTGCTGCCGCTGACGCCGAAGCCTCTTTGATAGAGGCGGGCAAGACGAGCGTCGATTGATCCTCGATGCGCATCCAATTCGGAGAGAACCGATCCGCCTGTTCATATTCGGCCTGGTCTATCTGGTGATCGCGACCCGGTTCATCTGGCCGCTGCACCTCCCGCTCTCGGCAAAGATCGCGTCGGCGACGTTCGTGCTCATCGTGTCGCAGTACCACCAGTGGTGCAAGCTCTCGTCGGGTTCGGTCTTCTCGCCGGAATTTCCCCGCCCCCTGGTCATCCTCTTCAACTGGGCGCTTGGCGCGATCTTCCTTCTGACGCTGCTGCAGCTCTCGCTGGATGGCGGACTGCTGATCGGCATGCTGGTCCACGGCGGACGCGTGATCGCTCCCGACGGCGTTCGCTACGGGATGGGCGGGTTGGCTGCTGCCACTGCCGCGTTCGGCGTCCAGCAGGCCGTGCGCGTCCCACCGCTGAAGACTATCGAAGTCTACATCCGCGGACTTCCGCATCCATTCGACGGCTACACGATCTTGCACCTCACCGATCTTCACATCAGCCGGCTGTTTCCCGCGCGATGGGCGGACGCCGTCGTCGAGCGATCGAATAACCTCGGCGCGGACCTGATCGTGGTGACGGGCGATCTCGTCGACGGCACGATCGATGCGCGACGAGCCGACATCGAGCCGCTACGAAACCTTCATGCAGCCGATGGCGTGTACGTAGTCTCCGGTAACCACGAGACCATCTTCGGCTACCGCGCCTGGATGGCGCACTACACGGCGATGGGGTTGCTGTCGGTAGAAAACGATCACGTCGTTCTCGACCGCGACGGTGGCAAGCTGATCATTGTCGGCGTCAGCGACCGATCGGTGCGTCGTCACCATGGCGTCCCGGACCTTGAAGCGACCATCAAGGGCGTCCCCGAGGGCCACCCGATCATCCTGCTGAACCACCAGCCTAGCGAGGCACGGCTTGCCGCGGGGCTCGGCGTGGATGTGCAACTGTCCGGTCATACGCACGGCGGCCTGATCGCAGGGATCGACCGGCTGGCCGCGCGCGCCAACGCGGGGTTTGTCTCGGGTCCTTATAACGTCGACGGGATGACGCTCTACGTCAACAATGGCACCGCCTTGTGGCCCGGCTTCGCGGTGCGGCTGGGTCGCCCATCCGAATTGACGCTGATCGCGTTACGCCAAGCGACATGATCATGCGGTTGGCCTAGGAGCCCGCAAGGGGCGGCCGAGGCCTTGGACGTTGGTTCGCATTTCAGAGCGGCCGGTCAGCTTCCGGCCAGAAGCGGATGCCGTCGTAATGCCGCTTGCCGCGGCTTCGGCGCCATCACCATCGCGAGCCGCAACAGGGTGCTGATGCTGGAGCACGCAATCCACACTGTCGCCTCGCCCGAGGCCTCGATCCTGTGGCGCGAGGCCGGGCGGGCGGAGGACGCGGCGACGAGCATGAAGATCGCCGCGCAGGACCTGCTGCGCTTCGGCATCATCGACACGATCATCGCCGAGCCGGCCGGGGGCGCCCACCGCGGCCACGAGGCCATCACCCGGGCCACCGGCGACGCCATCGACGCCGCGCTGGCCGACCTCGCGCCGCTCGACCGCGACGCCATCCGCGCCGCCCTCACCGACAAGTTCCTCGCAATGGGGCGGAAGATTTAGGGGCGCGCCGGCGTCGATAGAACCGCAACCATAGAGAACCGTCATTCCGGGCGAGCCGAAGGCGAGACCCGGAATGACGTTGGATTGAAGCCGCCGACGCGGGATGAGCGCTCGCATCGCACTTTCGTAGAAGGGCGGCATCCTCAGCCGAACGCGCTCAGCCCCGCAGCCGCGAAAACTCCGCCCGCTTGAGGTCGCGCTCGCCCTCGGGCAGCCATTCGCACATCTGCGGAAACACGACGTACCAGCGCCGCCGTTCGGCCTCCGACCAGTCCGAGGCGGTGCCGTCGCGCAATTGCGCAAGCACGGCCTCGAGCCTCGGGCGCACGCTGTCGGCCGTCGGCATCGCGGTTTTTTTTTGAGCGGGAGGCGCGAACATCTCGAGCTGAGCCATGCGCGATCATGCCAAGCTCGCGGCCATCTTGGAAGGCTCGAAAAGCGCCGCCCGGCGGTGTACGCACAGAAAATGCTTTCCGACCGTGAGTCGCATTCTCCGAAATGACAACGACCCTCGCCGCCGCCGTCGCCCGCTTCGGCCAAGACGTGCGGGACAAGCTGAACGACCCGGCGGCGGCCGGCGAGCCCGAGGATCAGCTTCGCGGCCCGCTGGAAAACCTCATGACCGATATCAATGCGAGGATCGGTAAACAGGCCGAAGGCGTCACCGCGATCGGCGAGGTGCGGCTTGCCGATTTCATGACGCGGCCGGACTACGCGGTGACGCGGCAAGGCCTGATCGGCTTCATCGAGGTCAAGGCGCCCGGGAAGGGCTCGGACCCGACCGCGTTCGCGGCGAAATCGGCGGATCGTGTCCAGTGGGACAAACTGAAGTCGCTGCCGAACCTCGTCTACACCGACGGCAACGGCTTCACGCTGTGGCGCGACGGCAAGCGGGTCGCCTCCGCCTTCATGCAAGGCGACGTGCGGACGGCGGGAAAGGCGCTGAAAGCCGGCCCCGAGCTGCTCGACCTCTTCGCCACCTTCTACGACTGGAGCCCGATCGCGCCGTCGAAACCGCGCCAGCTCGCGGAAACGGCCGCGCGGCTGTGCCGCCTGTTGCGCGAGCAGGTGGCGGAGCAGCTCGCTCGCGCCGAGCCGCGAAAGGCGCTGCGGCATACCAAGACCCCATCGAAAGTAGCATTGATAGCGCCGATTTTCGAGTACAAAAAGAGAACATACAAGGTGCTCTTCGCCGACGGCGGGGAGCGGTTGACATGAACCAGAAAGCTGCGGCACGGTGCTTCACATCGCAGCAGGATGCAGCACCAATGGCCGCAAGAACCGTTGCTATGGGTGTTCGCGTGACAACAAGTCTGACCAAGGAACAAGACCGCGTGCTTCGCGCTTTGGCAGCCCAACATCAGGTCAGCGTCGCTTGGCTTGTCCGCTATGCTGTCAGCCGGCTCGTTGAGCAGGCTGACAGTCTACAGCTTCCGCTCGATTTGCTCCGGCGGCCTTGAGTCATGTTCCGGATCGACTCGGCCGACCGTGAAACGATCAGCCCACGAGGGGTGCGGCCATACAAGACAGCCTACCGCTGTCTTGACCTGTTCTGTGGCGCTGGAGGCCTGTCCGAGGGGTTCCGGCAGGCTGGATTTCATACTGTCGCCGCGAACGATTTCGACGCATGGGCCGGAGGCACCTACGCCCTTAATCATGCAAAGCACGGCACAAAGTTCGTGCTGGGCGACGTTGTCGACCCAGAGGTCAAAGAGGAGCTTCTGCACCACGCCGTCAGCGCCGGTATCGACGTCATCACAGGCGGTCCGCCATGTCAGGCGTTCTCGCAAGTCCGCAACCACCAGCGGATCATCGAGGATCCCCGGAACAGCCTTTATCGGCATTTTGTGCAGCTCTTGGAGACCGTCCGGCCGCGCATGTTCGTGATGGAGAACGTGCCAGGGCTCGAAAACCTCGCGGGTGGTGCGATTCGTAAGCAGATCGTCGAAGACCTTGCGCTTGGTGGAGAATATCGAGTCCAAAGCCGTGTCCTCGACGCCGCTAACTTCGGCGTCCCTCAGAACCGGCTACGGGTCGTATTTGTCGGCGTGAGGGGCGACCTTCGCGCCGAGCCGGTCTTTCCAGCCGCTGAGGTTGAATTGCCGCGCCTTATCCGCGTCCAGGGATGCAAAGGTGCCACTTACCGGCACGCGAAGCACGATGCGGCAAATCCGAGTTTCGACTGGCTACGCGATCCCGACCGCACGGAGCTTGTGACGGTTCGCCAGGCGATCGGCGACCTGACCCACCTGAGGCCAAGCGAAAAGCTGCTCCGGTATCCTTCCAACGAAGCGCTTGCCTACGAAGACGACGCCGCGAGCGCCTATCAGCAGGCGCGCCGCGCGGGATCGCGTGAGCTGTTCAACGCCGACGTGCCGTCCATTCGCGAGGACACGGTCGTCAGATTGAAGGCCATCCCGAAAGGCGGCAATTTTCGCGATCTGACCGAGGCTCTGTCGGCGCGCTACCTGAACGGCCAGAAATGGGGGCCTGAGCTGGGCCGCGAAAACCTAAGCCGCAAGTACTTCTTTGCCTACCGGAAGCTCCATCCCGACCATTTTAGCTGGACCCTCAACACCAAGGCCGACTGCGTCTACCACTACGAGACGCCGCGGGCGCTCACAGTGCGTGAGTTCGCGCGTCTGCATTCCTTCGACGACAGCTACCATTTCCTGCACGGCGATCGGCACAGCCGTTACCGCCAGGTGGGCAATGCCGTGCCGCCCCTTTTTGCCCGGGCCATCGCCACGGCGATGATCCCGGTTCTCAGGGCTCACGATCGGCTAGCCCACCCGCCGCCGGTCGCCGCGGAGTGACGTTACACGTCGCCATACCGGCCGCGCATGTCCGTCAGAAAGTCCGACAGCGACTTGAGCTTGCCTGTTCCTACCCATGGCTCCAGATCGGCAAAACGCGCTCCTTGGGTCTGCCGGAGAAGCGGCAGAGAAATGTGATAGATCGTGTGGAAAATGTAGCCGCCGTCGCTGCCTGGCATCGCGCTGGCGACGTTCTTCAGACGCGCTAAATCAAACTCGTTTGTAATCAAAACATAGGTTAGCTCGGTCGACTGCACCTTGTTCCTCTGGAACGAGCTGTATTCCGACTGAAATTGTGTCTCCCGGTCTTGCCGCATCGACCATTTGGCGGTGGCGATCACGTGGGTGATGTTGTCCTCGATCACCGCGATATCGGGATGCGGCTCGCGCTTGCGCTTCTCGCCCGATTGGAAGGGTGCGGCGCGCCGGAAGCCAGGCATTTGAGAAACCGGCGTTCGCAGTTTCAACTTCGCCAACGGGATCGACGCCACCCGCTGTAGCAGGATCAGCAAAAGGTCTTCGAACCCCTCGCCGAGCGCATTCTTGCGTTTTTGGCCGATCGTGAAAAAGGTCCGGCTCAGTCCCTCGATCTTGCGGGCAACGCTGAGCGCACGAGGCTCGGTAATACCCTCCTCCCGCAGGATCGCCTCGACGGCAGAGATCAGCTCGGACTCGATCTCTTGGTCAATGGTGTTTATAGGGGCTACTTGCTGCCGGTTCAGCTCGGCGACACAGCCTTTGAACAAGACATCGAGCCGGCCGGCCAGCTCCCCACGCTCGATTCCCCAGCGCGTGCACAGCAGCTCGGTAAAGCGCTTGGCGCGGCCGTGGAATACCCCGTCAGGCTGCATGTGGTTGGAATCGTAGATATGGGCGAGGCCGGCGCCGAGGTTCATCCATAGAAGGCAGCGGTAGACGTGTTCCCAGGCGTTCTCCGCCGTAAGCGCGCCAGCGCGAGCAAGATACTGTTCGAGCACGCGCATACGTGTCGCTTGGCCAAACGGTGAGTCCGACGCCATGTCCCGCCGCGTACCTGCGGGTGCGAATCAGCACCCTCGGAAATCCTGGATCGGATCAATAACCTAGACCGTCGAGGATTGGAGTCTTTCACAGAGGCGAGATGGACAAGCTGACCCCTGAAGCCCGAAGCCGCAACATGGCCCGCATCCGCAGCCGCAATACGTCGCCCGAACTGGTTGTCCGGCGCTTTCTGCACGGTGCGGGTCTGCGCTTTCGCCTCCATCAAAAGCTTCTGCCCGGAAAGCCGGACCTAGTCTTTGCGGGCCGTCGCGCCTGCGTCTTCGTCCACGGCTGCTTCTGGCATGGCTGTCCGCGCTGCGTGAACGGCACTCGCAAGGTGAAAAGCAACGTCCCCTATTGGTCCGAAAAGTTGGCCGGTAATCGAGCCCGTGACGAGCGCCACCGATCGGCGCTTGTAGCGGCTGGCTGGACGGTGCTCGTGATCTGGGAGTGCCAAACGCTCGATACCGCCGCCATGACGCGCGTCGCCGAGAAGCTTATCGGGCTTGAAAGACGGCGAAGGCGTTGCGCCCGCTGCTAGACCGCGACCCGCCCGGGCCGCCGCGCGTCGCCGGCGACGAGCCGACGATCCCGGCCGGCGGCGCGCTGCCCGGCTCTCTGGCCGCGATGCCGCACGAGCTCGACTACGACGCAGCCTTGCGCCGGCTGAAGGTCGGCACCGGCCACGTCGCCAACGTCGCGCCGGAGGTCTGGGCCTACGAGGTCTCGGGCAAGAACGTGATCCGGCAATGGTGGAGCTACCGGCGGGCCGATCGCTCCAAGCCGCCGATGGGCGACAAGCGGCCGCCGTCCAAGCTGAGCGCCATCCAGCCGGCCGCCTGGCTCGCGGAATACACCACCGAGCTTCTTGCGCTCCTGCGCGTGCTCACCCGGCTCGTCGCGCTCGAGCCGCGCCAGGCCGATCTGCTGGCCCGCATCGTGGACGCCCCGACGATCGACAGCGACACGCTGCGCGCCGCCGGCTCGCTCGGCGAGGCCTCGGCGGAAGCGCCGAACGCGGATAACGAGGGTGTTGCGTCCGAAGCCGATGAGGACCGCTGAAACGCCTCGTTTCCGCCTTTCTGAACGCCCCTGTCGCCTTCCGGCCGGTCGTCACAGCAACTCGAGCTGCACGCCTGCCGCGGCTTCGGCGTCGGCGAGGGCTTTGCGGGCGGAGGCGGCGGCGAGGCGGCGGGCTGCCGCGGCCTGGCGGCGCTCGTTGCGGCGGCGGCGGCGCTGTTGCGCGAGGCGCCAGAACTTTTCCTCGCCGTGGGCGATGATCGCCGTCTGCCAGGACGGCACCGGGTCGAGCGAGCTCATGTCGAGCGAGAAGCCGAGCGTCGCGCAGGTGCGCAGGCTGAGGCCGAGCGACACGCTCGGTTTGCCGTGCTCGAGGTCGACCAGCCATTGCCGGCTGACGCCGACGCGGGCGGCGAGGTCGGCCTGCCGGATGTGCCGGCTGCGGCGGATCGCGGCCAGCAAAATCCCGATCTCCTTCGGCGTCGCCACCAGCATGCGCGTCCTCCATCGTGTCGCCGGATGGCGACAGAGAGACAAAGCGTCGCCGAACGGCGACAGGGACGGACCCCGTCGCCGGGCGCCGACACCGGCCCGGCACGCGGGCCGATCGGCGTCGCCGCGCGCCGACCCGGTACGGGAACGCGGTTCGCCGCCCGGCGACATCGGGCCGGATCGGCGTCGCCGGGCGCCGACGCGCCGGCCTCGCTCGTCGCCGTGGGACGACATCGGCGGCGCCGCGCGACCGTTCAGGTAGTGTTACCTATTGCGCGGCGCCGGGCAAGCCGCGCTCCGGCGCCTTCGTACAAGCCGCCTGTTTCGTCGGCCGCCTGTCGGGCCCGCCTGTTTCTTGGGCCGTTCCTTGGGCTGTTCCTTCGGCGCGAGTCTCGCGAAAGCGACAGCCGAGGAATTTAAGCTCTCTTCACCTTTGGCGCGGATGGTCTCAGCCTTGCGGCTGCCTTTTTACCAGGGTACTGCCGAGTGTGGCGGAGGGGCATGCGCGCAGCCTCCGAGGACAGAGTTCGGCACCGTATGCGTTCCACATCCGCCTTCCGTCGTTTCGCCGCGTCGGCCCTGATCGCCTTGGCCTCCGCCTGTCTTGCCGGGTGCGACGAGACGGGGACGACGGGCGCCGGAATCGCCGGCTCCGCGCGCGCATCGCATCCGCTCTCGCCCGAGATGGCGGCGCTGATGGAGAAGAAGGGCGTCGCGCAGAACGCCCCGGTCCTGATCCGCACCTACAAGAAGGAGGCGGAGTTCGAGGTCTGGAAGATGAAGCCGGACGGGCACTACGTGCACGTCAAGACCTTTCCGATGTGCCGCTGGTCTGGCCAGCTCGGCCCCAAGCTGCGCGAAGGCGACCGCCAGGTGCCGGAGGGCTTCTACCGCATCACGCCGGCGCAAATGAATCCCACATCGCAGTATTACCTGTCGTTCAACGTCGGCTATCCCAACGCCTACGATCGCGCGCACGGCGCCTCGGGCGGCTCCATCTTCGTGCACGGCGCCTGCTCCTCGGCCGGCTGCTTCTCGATGACCGACCAGCAGATCGACCAGATCTACGCGGTCGCCCGCGAGGCCTTCGCCGGGGGCCAGCAGGCGATCCAGATGCAGTCCTACCCGTTCCACATGACGCCGGAGAACATGGCGAAATACCGCGACGACCCGAACATCGCCTTCTGGAAACAGTTGAAGGAAGGCGCCGACAACTTCGAAGTGTCGAACCAGGACGTCAGCGTCGGCGTCTGTGCCAAGCACTACGTGTTCAACACGACGACGCCGGCCTCGCACATGGATCCTGCGGGCGCCTGCCCGACCCTGCAGCACGACGGCATTCAGGCCGAGGTCGCCGCACGCGAGTCGAAGGACGATGCCAAGGTGGCCTCGCTGATCGCCGCCGGCACCGCCTCGGTCCGTACGATCTACGCCGACGGCGGCCAGAACCCGGAATTCAAAGGAACCCACCTCGAGGATGTGAGCCGTCCCGAGGCCCTCGCCGCCGGGCCGACCGACTGGCAGTACGATGCCCCTTCCAAGGCGAAGAATGTCTCCTCGGTGGTGAAGTTCGCCGCCGCGAAGAAGACCGCCAAGCCGAACACGCTCGTCAAGGCCAAGGCGTCCGCGCCGACGCTCGCCGACGACGGCGACCGCACGTCGTCGATCAAGAAGCCGGCCGCCGCTAGCACGGGCGACAAGCCGAAGCCGCAGGCCTCGCTCTAGCGTCGAAGCCGGAAGCGCCGCTCCGATCCCTAACCAACGATGTCGGGGGTGCGCCAGCCGAGGTGCTGGCCGGCGTCGACCGCGATCATTTGCCCTGTCACCGTGCGCGCCTCGGCGAGGTAGAGCACCGCCGCGGCGATCTCGTCCGGGTCCACCGCGCGATGCAGCGGCACGCCCTCGACCTCGTGCTCGAAGCCGGCTCCGCCTTGGTCGGCGTTGGGCAGCACCGGCCCCGGACCGATCCCGTTGACCCTGATCCCTCGTTCGGCGAAAGCCTGCGCCATCGTGCGGGTGGCCGTCCAAAGCGTCGCTTTCGCCAGCGTGTAGGAGAAGTACTGCGGCGTCGGACGCAGCACCCGCTGGTCGATGAGGTTGATCACGGCAGCATCGCCGGATCGGACCTGCGCCGCGAAGTGCTGCGCCAGCACGACCGGCGCCCGCAAGTTGATGGCAAAGTGGCGCTCCCACGTCGGGGCATCGAAGGCGTCCGCGGCGTCCACCTCGAAGATCGCCGCGTTGTTGACGAGGAGCCGCAGTTCGCCCAACGCGGCGGCTGCTTCCTCGACCAGCGCGCGGCACCGGTCGACGTCGGCGAGGTCGCCGTCGACGACGCAGGTGCGCGTGCCGGCCGCTTCGAGCCGCGCGGCTTCAGCCTCGGCCGCCATGCGCGAGCGGGCGCTGGCGTGCAGCGCCACGTGGTAGCCGGCTTCGCCAAGTCGCGTCGCGATGCGCAGGCCGATTCGCCGCGTCGCGCCCGTCACCAGCGCCGCGCCTTTGCCCGATCGCCCCATCAATCCTCCAAACTCCCGAGCGCCAGCGGCTCCGAGCCGGCCGGGCGCCAGGGGCGAAACCGATCGTTCACCAAACCAGATTGAACGCGTCAAGCGAAACGCCGCCGACCAGTAAGGAATACTTCGCGAGATCGGCAAGGTTAGCGCTTTCACTCAAAGATGGCCGCTCGACGCGCATCCGAGCATTATTTATGTATATTCACCATCTTCAATCAAGTTTTACTAACCACAGAGGTCTACTCGAAAGCATCGTCCAAGCGTCCTTTCGAGAGACTTTCATGAATCGCTTCGCCCTGGTCACGTCGTTCGCCTGCCTTGCCGCTCCGGCTCTTGCGGCCGACCTGCCGAGCCGCTACCGCGAGCCGATCGCGCCCTACTACAATCCGGCGCCGATCTTCACCTGGACGGGCTTCTATGCCGGGGTCAACGGGCAGTTCGGCCTCGGCGGCTTCACGCAGGGCGGCAGCCGGTCGTTCGGCACCCCGGTGGGCGGTCTCGGCGGCCTGACGGCCGGCTACAACTATCAGTCCGGCCAATTGCTCGTCGGCGCGGAAGTCGACGCCGCCTTCGGCTCGATCAGCGGCAACGGCTATTCCGGCGCCGGCGGTCAATCGTCGGGCGTCATCAACGGCCTCGGCACCGCGCGGGTGCGCGTCGGCTACGTCTTCAACCAGGCCCTGGTCTACGCGACGGGCGGCTACGCCGGCACCGCGCTCAACGGCAAGCTCAACGATTACGCCCAGTCGCCGAACCTCCAGATCGACCAGTCGCACTACCTGAACGGCTTCGCCGTCGGCGCCGGCGTCGAATACGCCATCACCACCAAGATTTCGGTGAAGGGCGAGTACCTCTTCACCGGGTTCGGCTCGCAGAGCTACTTCGGCGGAACGCGCGACGCGACGAGCGCCGGCGCCAACATCAGCCTCATCCGGGCGGGCGTGAACTATCACTTCTAGCCGAACGATCTACGACTACGACGGCGCCTGTTCGGGGGAGGCACATCGCGCATTTCATGTCCCGTTCAGCCGGGCGAGGCGATCCTGCATATCGTAGGAGAACCAACGATGACCCAAATCCTGTCCGCCGCCCTTCTCGTCAGCCTCGTCGCGACGGTTGCCGGTACGACCGTGAAAGCCGCCGACCTCGACGATTACGATCGCCCTGCCGCCTACGAGCGTCCCGTGGTCGAGGAGCGTCGCGTCGTCGAAGAACGCCGCATCGTCGAGGAGCGGCCGGTCGTCGTCGAGCGGCGGGTCGCCGTGGAACGTCCCATGGTCGTCGAGCGTCCAATCGAGCGGCGCGTCTATGTCGAGCCGCCTGTGGTTGTCGAGCGTCGTGTGGTCTATCCGCGCCCCTACGTGCGCGTTCTCCCGCCACGGTACCCGCGGCGGCCCTATCTCTACGCGCGTCGCTCTCCATGGGACGTCGCCGTACGCCACTTCGGCTACGGTCCGGGACCTTACGGCTACTGAACGGCGTTCGATCCGGTCCAGGAGGACCATGCGATGACCCATGTCCCGGCCGGCGCGCTCGCAGCGTTAATGATATGCTCTTTCCCCTTTGGCGCTGCGCCCGCGCGCGCCACCCCGAGCCTCGCTGCGGCGCGGGTGCCGCTCGTCGAGGCGCGGACCAGCTGCGACGAGAACGGCCGCTGCTACGAGACGGGCGATCCCGGGGCCGGCGACGACGATCGCGCCGAGCGCCGCCGCTACGATCGCGACGACGAACCGCCGCCCGAACGCCGCCGTTATGAGGATCCCGACGATCGCGGGCCGCCGCCGCGCGACTATGATCGCGATGCGGCGCCGCGTGCCCCGTATCGCGGCGACCGCCGCCGTAACGATGACGACGAGGAGCCGGTCGTTGCTCGAACTAGCGTCAGCGGACGTTGAAAGCCGGCCGCCCCGGCGTCGTCAGTGCCGCGCCAGCACCTCGCGGACCTTGGCGACGAGGTCGGCTTCCGCGACCGGGCTTTGCGCCTTGGCGCGGAGTTCGACGTAGTCGGCGCGGTCCTTGGTGGCCTTGGCGAGCTCGGCGCCGAGAACGAGGTCGCGCACCACGACCTGCGGGCCGTCGGCATGGTCGCGCTCGTTCGAACCCTGGATAACGGCGCAGCGGGCGCCGCGCCTGTCGGCATATTTCAGCTGCGCGTTCATGCCGGACGCGCCGAGGTAGAGTTCGGCAGGCATGCCGGCGCGGCGCAGCGCGGTGACGAGCGCCTGGTAGCGGGCGATCTCCGACTTGTCCAACACCAGCACGATGACGGGCGCTTTCGGCGCGGCCTGGGCGACAATAGGCGAGCCGATCGCCTTGAGCGCCGCATAGAGCCGCGAGACGCCGATCGAGAAGCCGGTCGCCGGCACGTCCTCGCCGCGAAAACGGCCGACGAGCCCGTCGTAGCGCCCGCCGCCGCCGACCGAGCCGAAGCGGATCGGACGCCCGTCGTCGTCCTTCACCTCGAAGGTGAGCTCGGCCTCGAATACCGGGCCGGTGTAATATTCGAGGCCGCGCACGACCGAAGAGTCGATACGGATGCGTTCCGGTCCATAACCGGCGGCGCGGACAAGTCGTTTGATCTCGACGAGTTCGACGAAACCTGCGGACTCGGATGCTTCGCCGAGTGGCTGGCCGATGTCGCGCCCCGGTCCTCCCAGGACGATGCCGGTGTCGTCGCTGGCCAGATCGACTGTCAGACGGTTCATCACAGCCGTGGTCTGCCCCTCGTCCAGCCCCGCACCCTTGGTAAAATCACCGCTCTCGTCTTTGCGTCCCGGCCCGAGCAAAAGGCGCACCCCCTCAACTCCGAGCCGGTCGAGCTTGTCGATGGCGCGCAGTACGGTGAGGCGCCCCCCGGCGTTCTCCGGCCCACCGAGGCCGATCGCCTCCATCACGCCGTCCAAAACCTTGCGGCTGTTGACCTTGATCACGTAGGCGCCGCGCGCGATGCCGAGCGCTTCCAGCGTATCGGCCGCCATCATGCACATCTCGGCATCGGCCGCGATCGAGGCCGAGCCGACGGTGTCGGCGTCGAACTGCATGAACTGTCGAAACCGTCCCGGCCCCGGCTTCTCGTTGCGAAACACGTATCCGGCGCGGAACGAGCGGTACGGCTTCGGCAGACGGTCGTAGTTCTCGGCGACGTAGCGGGCCAGCGGTGCGGTGAGATCGTAGCGCAGCGACAGCCACTGTTCGTCGTCGTCCTTGCAGGAGAACACACCCTCGTTCGGCCGGTCGAGGTCCGGCAGGAACTTGCCGAGCGCGTCGGTGAACTCGATCAGCGGCGTCTCCACCGCCTCGAAGCCGTAGAGTTCGTAGGTCTCACGGATCGTGTCGAGCATGCGCGCGGTCGCGGCGATGTCGCGCGCGCCGCGATCGCCGAAGCCGCGCGGCAGGCGCGCCTCGGCGCCTTCTTTCCTTGCTGTCGACATCGTCGCCTCGCGTGAAGAGGCCGTCTTCTAGAAGGGGTAGACCACGGGAGCAAGGTCGCGGTCTTCCGCCTGCGTCGTGGCGCCCCATATCAGGCGCGCGGGATGAAAAGCCCGCGTCCATCTTGGGAGAAGACCATGTCACCCGAAGAGCGTCAGCTTCTGCAGGGTTTGTTCGATCGCATGCGCAATCAATCGAACGGTCAGCGCGACCAAGAAGCCGAGCAGATGATCGCCGACAACGTCCGGCAGCAGCCTTACGCGCCGTACCTGCTGTCTCAAACGGTCATCGTGCAGGATCAAGCGCTGCAGGCGGCGAACCAGCGGCTGCAGCAGCTCGAGCAGCAGGTGCACGAGCTGCAGCAGGCGCGCCCCCAGCAGAGTGGCGGCTTTCTCTCCGGCCTGTTCGGCGGCGGTGCGAGCCAGACGCAGGCGCCGCCCCCGCCGCAGCGCTCGGTGTGGAACCAAGGGGCCACGCAGCAGGGCGGCGGCTATCCGCCCCAGCAGGGCTATGCACCGCCGCAGCAGGGTTATCCGCCCCAGCAGCAGGGTGGACCTTGGGGTGGCGCGGCACCGCAGCAGCAGGCGGGCGGCGGCGGCTTCCTCAAGGGCGCGCTGGGCGCGGCGGCCGGCGTCGCCGGCGGCGTGCTGCTGGCCGATTCGATCCGCGGCCTGATGGGCGGTCACAACAGCCCGCTCGGCATCGGCTCGGGCATGGGCGGCGAGAGTGTCGTCAACAATTACTACGGCGACGGAAACAACAGCGGCGGCACGGACGCCGACTGGCAGCAGGATGCCGATCAGGACCAGGACGCCGCGCAGGACGCCGGCGATTACGGCAATGCCGGCGGCACCGCGGCCGACTACCAACAGGACGCCGCTCAGGATGCCGGCGATTTCGGCGGAAGCGACGACGGCAGCTTCGACGTCTGAGGTTCACGCCGAGGCCACGAAAGGGAAGGCGAGAGCGGTCGCTCTCTCCTGGTTATTCGGTCTGCGCCATCGTCAGCGCACGATGACCTTCGTGCCGACATCGACGCGGTCGTAAAGGTCGACGACATCGGCGTTCATCATGCGGATACAGCCCGACGAGACGTTGGTGCCGATGGTATAGGGCTCGTTGGTGCCGTGGATGCGGTAGAGCGACGAGCCGAGGTAGAGCGCGCGCGCGCCGAGCGGATTGGCCTGGCCGCCGTCCATGTGACGAGGGAGGTCGGGTCGGCGCGCCAGCATCTCGGTCGGCGGCGTCCAGCCGGGCCATTGCGCCTTGCGCGAAATCGTCTTCACACCGGACCAAGAGAAACCCGGCCGACCGACGCCGATGCCGTAGCGCACCGCCCGGCCGCCCGGCTCGACCAAGTAGAGGAACTTGTCCGGCGTGTCGATGACGACCGTGCCTGGTCGCTCGCGTCCGGCGTAGGCGACCTGCTGGCGGTAGTACATCGGGTTCATCGGCCTCGTCACCATGCCGGGGTCGGCGGCGACAGGGTCGTAGGACCCACCAGGCGCACCGTAGGACACCGGCTGCGGAGACGGCGAGCTGCCGGTGAAATCCCCCGAATGAGGATCGTAGTCGGGCAGGCCTCCGGCCGGCAGCGACGCCTGCGCCGCGGGCGCGTAGGCCGGTGCAGGCGACGGAGCGAACAGCGACCCGAACAAGGGCGGGGACGGCGGCGGACCGTAGGCGCCCGGCGCGTAGGTCGGAACCCGCTGATAGGAGCCCTGCTGCTCGTAGGCGCGCGGCGCGCGGACGCGGTGGCCATGGTCATAGGCCGGAGACTTCGGGACCGGATGGATGTAGGGGGGCACCGGCGCGACGTAGCCGATCTGCGGCGCCGCGACGCCTTCGTATTGTGGCGCGATCGGCTCCGGCCGGCCGCCGGTCAGAACGTATTCCAGCGCGCCGCCGCCGTAGCGGCCGCCCGGCGGCGGAAAATCCTTCATCGCCTTGCGGTAGCTCGGCCGCGGCGTCACCCCCTCGTCCACGGCGACGATGGACGACAGATCCTGCGCGTGCGCCAGTGTCGGCGGCGCGCACGCACCCGCAAGAAACAGACTGTACAGAATACGACGCGACATCGGACCCAGCCCTCACCAACGTTTACTTCGACAAGGGCATCATAAAGGATAATTTTTAAGAGTAACGTTTAAAGCATTGGTATGGTTACCTAAAGGATAACGCAGTCCTCGGGCCTTATACTGAGTGAAGAGACAGGGTTAACAGCGCCTCGAAGGCCCACATCTCGACACGCGAGCCGAATCCGCTCAGCCCTCGATCGTCACCTTGTTTTGGTAGAAAGCGAGATGATCCTTGATCAGCTCGGCCCCGGCGATCGGCGCCTCGTAGGTCCAGACCGCGTTGTCGGCGCGGGTGTCGCCGTCATGGAGCGAAAAATACTTGGCGTCGCCCTTGTAGGGGCAGTGCGTCGTGCGCTCGGTCCGCTCGAAGAAGCGCATGTCGGCGTCGGCGCGCGGCACGTAGAGGACCGGCTCGGCGCCGCCCTCGCGCAGATCCAGCACATTGGTGGACGTCGCGACGGCATGGCCGTTCCAGACGACCTTGATCGGTCCGTCATGCGGGGTGATGGCGATCTTCGACACGGATACCTCCTGAATGGTCTGCGAAGACATGGCTTCCGCGCGCCGCTTCTCAACCGGCGAGCGCCAGATATTGCTTGCTGATCGCGTCGCCGAGCCGGCTGTTCTCCTCAACGAAGGCGGTGATGAACTCGTGCAGCCCCGCCTGGAAGATCTCGCGCGTGGAGGCCTTGGAGAGCCGCTCGAACATGTCGCGGGCATGGTGCTGCGCCGGGCCCTGCCGGCCATAAGCCCGGCTGATGCAGTCGAGGAAGTAGACGATGTCGTCGTAGCAGGCGATCAGCGAGCGCGGCATGTCCGGCTTAAGGATCAGGAGATCGGCGACGAGCCACGGCTTGATGCTTTGGCGGTAGACCCAGTGGTAGGCCGTGTGCGCCGAGACCGCGCGGAGAATCGCGGTCCACTGGAAGTAGTCGAGCGAGCCGCCGACCACCTCGTTTTCGGGAAGCAGCACGTTGTACTTCACGTCGAGGATCCGGGCGGTGTTGTCGGCCCGCTCGATGAAAACCCCGAGGCGGGAGAACCAGTAGGCGTCGTTGCGTAGCATGGTGCGATAAGCGCAGCCGTCGAAGTCGAGCGACGTCTTCTTCACGAAGTCGAGAAAGCGGGTGATGTCCTCGCGCTGCAGCATGTCGCCGCCGCGCTGCTGCTCGAAGCGGAGCAACTCGAACCAGGCACTGTTGATCGCCTCCCACATTTCGCTTGTCAGCGCGACGCGGATCGAGCGGGCGTTGCTGCGGGCGTTGGCGATGCAATTGCGAATGGACGAAGGATTTTCGATCGAAAAAGCGAGATATTCGACGACGTTCGTCTCGTTGACGACGCCACCGGTGACGCGGAAGCCTTCGGAGGCGCCGGACGCCTCGAGGGCGCTGTCCCATTCGGTGCCTTGCCGCGCGTTGCCGTCCAACGCGTAGACAGTCGGCAGCCCGGCCAGTCGTTGCGTGGCCTGGATGATGCGCGCGAGGAAATCCGCCCGCTCCATGTAGCGGGAAAGCCAGAAGATCGCGTCCGCGGTGCGCGCCAGCATGACCTAACCCTGGCTCTGGCTCTGGCTTCCGAACCCCTGACTTTGACTTTGCGTCTGGCGGCCGACCGGGTGCGCGCGGGGTAGATCGGAAGCGAGGCCCGGCCCAGAACCATCCGCATCGTCGATGATCCAGGTGTCTTTGGTGCCGCCGCCTTGGCTCGAATTGACCACGAGCGAACCCTCTTTCAGCGCGACCCGCGTCAGCCCGCCGGGCACGACGCGCACGCCGTTCGAGCCCGACAGAACGAAGGGCCGCAGATCGACATGGCGCGGCGCGACGCCGCTGTCGAAATAGGTCGGGCAAGTCGAGAGCGCGAGGGTGGGCTGGGCGATGAAATTCTCCGGCTCGTGCTTCAGCTTCGCCGCAAAGGCCTCGATCTCCGCCTTGCTGGCATGCGGGCCGATCAGCATGCCGTAGCCGCCGGAGCCGCTGACTTCCTTGACGACCAACTCGTGAAGGTGCCCGAGCACGTAGCGCAGCGAGTCCTCCTCGCGACAGCACCAGGTCTGCACGTTCCTGAGCTTGGCCTCCTCGCCGAGATAGAAGCGGATGATCTCCGGCATATAGGCGTAGATCGCCTTGTCGTCGGCGATGCCGGTGCCGACCGCGTTGGCGATGGTGACGTTGCCTGCCAGATAGGCCTTCATGATGCCTGGGACGCCAAGCACGCTCTCCGGCTTGAAGAAGAGCGGATCGAGGAAGTCGTCGTCGATGCGGCGGTAGATCACGTCGACGCGCTTCGGACCCTCGGTCGTGCGCATGTAGACGATGTCGTCCTCGACCATCAGGTCGCGCCCCTCGACCAACTCGCAGCCGAGCTTGTCGGCGAGGAACGAGTGTTCATAATAGGCGCTATTGAACGGTCCGGGCGTCAGCAGCGCCACGGCGGGCTCGCCGCAATGCGAGCCTTTCACCGAGCGCAGGGCGGCGAGTAGCGCGTCGGGGTAGTTTTCGACCGGCGCCACGCGATGGTCCGCGAAGAGATCCGGCGCCACCCGCATCATCACTTCCCGGTTCTCGAGCATGTAGGAGACGCCGGACGGCGTGCGGACGTTATCCTCAAGGACGTAGAAGTCAGCGGAATCGACCCGTACGACGTCGATGCCGGCGATGTGCACGTAGATGTCGTGCGGCACCGGCCGGCCGACCATCTCCTGCCGGTAGGCCGGATTGCTCTTGATCATCGACTCCGGGACGATGCCGGCCCTGATGATCTCCTGCTTGCCGTAGACGTCCGCGAGGAAGCGGTTGAGCGCCGTCACCCGCTGAACAAGGCCCGCTTCGAGCCTCGTCCATTCGCTGCGCTGGAGCACCCGCGGGATGATGTCGAACGGGATCAGCCGTTCGGTCGCGTCCTTGTCGCCGTAGACGTTGAAGGTGATGCCGATGCGCCGGAACATGAGTTCGGCATGGCCACGCCGGGTGGCGAAGAACTCCTTCGGCGTCTCATCGAGCCAGCGGGCGATCCCCTCGTAGGCGGCACGCGTCTTACCGCCTTCAAAGGTCATCTCGTTGAAGCACGGCAAGCCTGACAAAAACATCACTCCCCAGGGCTTGGCACGGCCCGTTCCGGACTTCTCACTCTGACTCTGCTCAAAGCAAGCGGCTTGCCATGCGGCTCGGCCGGAAACGGACGTGCGATGCTTAACCAGCCTTCAACAAAGCTGCTTTACGTTTCCTGAACCCGCGGCCGACAAGAAGCGCGGGCGGAGCGATCATGAGCCTCTATACCTTCGCCGCGACCAGCTTGACCACGTCGGATGACTGCAAGCGCCGTCCCGCCGTCAACGCGGGCCAGGTCGTACGCACCCTCGTCCTGCTGGCTCTGGCGCTAATGGCGCTGACGATTTCGCGGCAGCTCAGTCATGCCAACGCCGACACACCCCCTACCGCAAGCGCCGAGACAAGCGCTCCGCATTAGGGTATGCCCGCCGAGCGCCGCGTTTGCCACGCTCTTTGCGGACGTGGAGCCGGCGAAACATGACAGGATGGCGCACAAGCGTCGTTTGGCTTTTGGCAGCGTTGCTTGCGTGCCTCGCGCCGGTGCAGGGTCGCGCGGAACCGAGCAAGGCCTTGGCGCCGATCCCTGCGGCGACCGTCGCGATCATGAGCGCCAAAGGAACCTCCCCATCGGCGCCGCTGGTGTTGCGCAGCTACAAGAAGGAATCCGAGATCGAGGTCTGGAAGTTGAACCGCGACGGTCGCTACGTCTCCATCAAGACGTTCCCGATCTGCCGCTGGTCCGGCCAACTCGGGCCTAAGACGCATTCGGGGGATCGCCAGACGCCGGAAGGATTCTACTCCGTCGGCCCGCACCAGATGAACCCGAACTCGCACTATTACCTCTCGTTCGACACCGGCTTTCCCAACGCCTACGATCGCGCCCATGGCGCCACCGGCTCGGCCGTGATGGTGCACGGCACCTGCTCGTCGATGGGCTGCTTCGCGATGACCGACAAGCAGGTCGGCGAACTCTACGCGATCGCCCGCGACGCCCTGAGAGGCGGGCAGCCGGCCTTTCAGCTGCAGGCCTTTCCCTTCCACATGACCGCCAAGAACATGGCGCTCTACCGCAACGACGCCAACATCGCGTTCTGGCGCCAGCTTAAGGAGGGCTCGGATCGCTTCGAGGCGACGGGCGAATCCCTCGAGACGAGCATCATCGCCGGGCGCTACGCCTTCGCGCCTTCAAAGGATCCGGTGAAGGAACAGGCCGCAAAGACCTACCATGCCGACGAGGAGGCCAGGATCGCGACGCTCGTCAAGGACGGGTCGGCGGCGGTGCGCACCACCTATTCCGACGGCGGGCAGAACGCGATCTTCGCGGCGCTCCTGAAGAAGGGCGCCAACCTCGGCGACGTCAGCAGGCCCGAGGCGCTCGCCTACGCCGGCATCGACGTCACCCTCACCCCTGCGCGACGCGTGCGGCACGCCGTCCCGCATGTGGTCGCCGCCCACACCAACGACAAGCCGCTCGTCGCGTCGATCGCCTGGGCGGCGTTCGCGACGGCCGCTCTCTCGGATGCCGACGCACGCACCCTGCCGTTTCCCTACGCGCTCGGTCCGGTGGCGCTGCAAGCCACCCCCGCTGCCTACGCGCTCTACAAACCGCTCGCGTTGCCGCCACCCATCGCGGACGCGGCGGCAACGGGGCCGCCCCTCTCGATGAACTAGCCTCCCGTGCGCGCAGGTCCTATACGAGCGCGCGACACGGAAGACGGAAGCGATGCCCATGACCGATACCCCTCCCGATCGCCTCGCCGCGAGCCCGAAGAGTCCGTTTTACGACGAGGCCGTTCTCGAGCGCGGCGTCGGCATTCGCTTCGATGGCAAGGAGAAGACCAACGTCGAGGAATATTGTGTGAGCGAAGGATGGGTGCGGCTCGCCGCCGGTACTGCCAAGACGCGCACTGGCGATCCCATGACAATCAAGCTGAAAGGCAGGGTCGAACCGTACTTCCGGGATCAGGCCGAGGACCCGGTCGAAGATCAAAGCGACCGGAACACCGCTTTGTGATGCAGCCGCACCGAAATCGAGGCGTTGGCGCGGCGCGGTCCCGGAGGGACGCGTCCGGAGATCTATGATGATTAGTCGAATGACAGCCCTTGTCGCGAGCGGCGTATTGGTGCTGGCTATCGCGGAGGCTACCTTGGCCGTGGCCGCCGGCACCATGTCCGACGCCGATAAGGCTTTCGTCGCCAAGGTCTCGCAGGGCGGAATGTACGAGGTCGAGCTCGGCAAGGTCGCCGAGAAGCAGGGTGCCACGCAGGACATAAGGGACCAGGGCAACACAGAGGCCCACGACCACGAACTCGTCGGCGACAAGCTGAAGGGGATCGTCACTGGCGCGGGCCTCCCGTTCCCGGGCAAGCTCGACGATGAGTTCCAAGCTCGGCTCGATAAGATCAGCGCGCTCAAGGGCGAAGCGTTCGACAGGGCCTATTTGGTGGACATGAAGAAAATCCATGAGGCCGATGGCGCCGCCTTTGCCAAGGAGGCGAGGGGCGGCACCAACCCGGACCTCAAGACCTTCGCGGCGGAGACGCATCGCATCGTCGAGCGCCACCTTGGCGAGATCGAAGCCGAGGTCCACTAAAGCGGACGCTTCAACAAGGTGGCGGCGCTTCAAGAGCACGCTTCCTCTCGACCGACATTCTTGCTAGCGACCGAACTTTTTGCGTTCGCCCTGACGAAGGCGGCGGTCCTGTCGGGATTGACGATGGGCTGCATATGGCCGCCTTCGATCAGCTCGAGGACCGCCCCAGGGACCGCCGCGGCCAAACTTTCGCCCTGCAGCCTGTAGTCGAGCACTTGGTCTTGTGTGCCGTAGAGGATGCCGACCGGCAGGGTCAGAGTCGGATAGGCCTTTACCATGGCCGGCAAGTCGTCGCGTGTCGCCACCATTTCGGCGGACGCACCCCGAAAATTCCGCGGCAGCAAGGTCAGGAACCCGCCGCCGCGTGCGCCGAAATCCTTCGGCACGGGATCGGGCGCGAACACGTAGCTGACGGCGGCGGTGCCCGAGACCAGTGTTGCCGGCACAGCCCACAACCAAGCCGCGAGCCAGCGCCGCGACGAAGAGAAGATCACCAGTTGACGAAACGGCGGCGGCGCGTCCTCCGGCGGATGGCTCAGCGGCGCCACGAGCGCGAGCCCGCCGACGCTGCCGGGATGGTGGAGGGCGAGCGCGAGGGCAAGCGAGCCGCCGAGCGAATGGCCCAAGACGAGCGGCCGTTCGAGCCCGAGCGCTTCCATGAAGGCGGCAACCACCGCGGCCTGAGCTCGCGGGCCGGCGCCGGAACCGGGCGCCATGATGGAATAGCCGCAGCCGGGCCGATCGAAGGCGATCACACGATGATCCGCCTGCAAGCGATCGACCAGAGCGTAGGTGAAATGACGCAGCGTCCCGGCAAGCCCATGGACGAGGACGATCGTAGGACCGCTGCCAACATCGATGTAGCGGATCCTGGCGCCGTCGATCACCATTTCTTGGCCGATCGGCGGAACCGCGCTCTCGACCAGAGTCGCGACGAGGGCTGTAAACAGCGCCATCGCCCCCGCGACGAGCACGATGGCGCCGACCACGATCAGAAACGCCATGCGCCTGGTCCCTTCCGGTGGTGGCGCGACCTCGCCGATCAGCTTGTCAGGATCGAGGCGACCGTCGCCTCGTCAAGCAAGCGCCAAGCGCCAGGTTCGAGATCGTCCGGGAGCGCGAGTTCCCCGATCCGGTCGCGGTGCAGCGCCTCGACATGGTTTCCGACCGCGGCGAACATGCGGCGCACCTGATGGTATCGCCCTTCCTCGATCGTCACCAGCGCCTCGCGTCCGCCGAGCTGTTCCAGCCATGCCGGCAGCAGCGGCTTGATCTCATCGGCGAGCATCAGCGTGCCGGCGGCGAACAGGGATTGTTCGTCGCCGCGCAGCGGACGGGCGAGCCGGGCGCGATAGCGCTTCTTTAGCCGTGTCCGGGGCGCGATGATCTTGTGGAGCAGGGCACCGTCGTCGGTGATCAGCAACAGGCCCGAGGTGTCCTTGTCGAGGCGGCCGACAGACGACAGCGGCGGATCGCGCCGTCGCCAGCGTTCGGGCAGCAGGTCGTAGACAAGCGCGCCGGCTTCGTTGTGCGAGCATGTCGTGCCGACCGGCTTGTTGAGCAGCAGGACGAGGCCGGGCAGCGGATCGATCGGCACGCCGTCGATCTCGAGGCGGGCCGCTTCCTTCGGCGTGACCTTGCGGTCGCCCTTCTGAAGCGTCTCCCTGTCGAGCCGGATCCGGCCGACGGCCGCCATCGTCTGCGCTTCGCGGCGCGAGCCGTAGCCGAGGCCCGCCAAGAGCTTGTCGACGCGTGCGGCGTCCCTCACTTCAGCGCCTCGATGACCTTGTAGCCGTCGGCCTCGGCGACCTGGGTCGTGTGCTTGAAAAGCGGCTTCAGCACCGCTTCGTAGGGCAGGTGACGGTTGGCGGTCAGCCAGAGGTGGCCGCCGCGGCGCAGCGCCACCGCCGCGCGGGCGATGAACACCTGACCGAGGCTCCTGTCCTCCGCGCCGCCGTCGTGAAAGGGCGGATTCATCACGACGAAGTCGAGCGCGGCCAACCCCGTCCCCTGCGCGACGTCGGCCCAGTGTACGACGACCCTCGCATCGGCGAGGTTGCGCCGCGTCGCCTCGACGGCGCGGCGATCGATGTCGACAAGGTCGAGTCGGGTGACCTTGTCGGAGGCCAGCACGCCGTGTCCGAGGATGCCGATGCCGCAGCCGAGGTCAGCGCCGCGTCCGGCCAGTCGCGGCAGAACCCTGAGCAGCAGGGCCGTGCCGGAATCGATCCGGTTCCAACTGAAGATGCCGGGCTGCGACCAAAGACCGAGTTCCGAAACGATCCTCGGCGCGCCCTCGGCGAGCGCCTCCTCGATGGCCTCCGGCGCTTCCGGCCGGCGGCCGGCGCAGATGCGATGATGGCGTTTTGCGCTCTCCTCGAAGGCGCAGCCGAACCGCGCGAGTTCCCCGCCGAGCCGCGACCCGCCCATGTCCTTCGGCGCCAGAACGGTGAACGGCTGACCCGCGGCGAGCGCCCGCAGCATGCCAGCAAGCGCGTAACGCCGCTCGATCGTGCCGGGCGGCGCCAGCATCGCCATGCCCCCGGCGGACGCGATCTCGAGCGTTTCGAGCGCATCCGAACCGGGGATCAACGGGGACAATTGCCGCGCCGTCGGGGACACCTCGACCAGGCTTCGAGGCGGCAATCCGTAGACCCCATGGTTGCTTTCGTTGGATTTCATTCTTGTCTCCGCCAGCGCCGCACCATGTGACAACGCTGTGTCAAAGGCGCAACGCCCCTTGGAGAGTAACGACTTGAATTACAAGGCCGAGGTTGGTCATCCGCTCGAGCCGCGTTATAGATCGAGGATGGCCAAGCCCGCGCGTCTTCTGACATCCCGAGCTTCTGCCGCTCTCGTCTCGAGAACAGTGGCGGTCATGGGTCTGGCCGCGCTGCTTGCGGGCAGCGGCGCGACGAACGTTTCCGCGCAGGGCTTCGGCTGGTTCGGGAATCTTTTCGGCGGCCCTCCGCCGGTGCGTCAGCCCACACAGCAGCCACAGCAGCCGGCCTTCCCGGGGCACGAGCGGCCTTATCGTGCGTCGCCGCCCCGCGAGGTCTACCGCCGGCCCACGCTGCCGCCATCCTACAATGCGCAGCCCAGCCCGCCGCGCCATATCGTGCGCCATCGCGCGGTGGAACCGCCTGCGCCGCGCGAGCAGGCCGAGCGCCCGCCGCCGAAGAACGCCTCCATTTTCGTCTACGTCTACGGCGACAGCCTGGGGCAGTTGCTGGCGACCGGCCTCGACGACGCCTTGAGCGATCGCCAGGACGTGGCGGTGGTTCACAAAGCTCGCGGGGCGACGGGGCTCGTTTCGAGCGACGTCTACGATTGGCCGAAGGCGATCGAGGATTTGCGCGTCGCGTCGGTTAGGTCGGGCGCGAAGGAGCCGGCGGCCAAGCCAGGCGAGCCGGATCAGCCCGGCAGGGCCGACCAGGCCGGGAAGGCGGACAAGCCGCCAGCCGCGGCAGGCGCCCAGGACGAGGGAGCGTCCGACAAGAAGCCCGAGAGGGTCGACGTCGCCGTCATGATGATCGGCTCCAACGACCGGCAGCCGATCCACGAGGACGGCACGACGCTTGGTTTCGGGACCGACGCCTGGACGGCCGCCTACCGCAAGCGGGTGCTGGCGATCGACGAGGCCTTCCGCAAGAAAGGCGTACCGCTCGTCTGGGTCGGCGTGCCGATCACCAAGAACGACGATTTCGCCGATGACATGGCGGCCTTGAACGAGATCTACCGCACGACCGCGGCCCAGACCGGCGCGGTCTACGTCGACACCTGGGAAGCCTTCAGCGACGACAACGGCGACTTCAGCGCCTTCGGCCCCGATATCAACGGCCAAACCGTCCGCTTGCGCTCCACGGACGGTATCTATTTCACGCGGGCCGGCGCCCGCAAGCTCGCGCATTTCGTCGAGACTCACATTCGCCGCGCGCTCGACGGCAAGACGCCGCCGGCGGAATTGCCGACGCAAGACCAGCCCGATGTCGCGGCGGCTCCCGCCGGCAAGCCGGGCGAGCCGGCCGTGGCGGCGGTGAAGCCCGATGCCGGCCCGATCAAGAACCTCAACGAGATGCCGGCAGCCTCTAAAGGCCAACTCGCGGTTGCCAAAGCCCTCCGCCCGCTTCCCGGCAAGGACCCGCTGGTCGAGACCACGCTGGTAAAAGGTCAGGCGCAGGCGGTTCCCGCGGGACGCGCTGATGATCTGCACTGGCCCACCGACAGCATGCCGAAGTAGATCGTCGTCTGACGCGCCCACTGCGACCGCGCGCGCCTGGAATGGTGGCGATTTTGTGGCGTCGTTGAGGAACGAAGAAGCTCCGCCCCGCATTGTACCACCGGCAGGTCATGAGGGTGGCCGCGTAGCGAGGACCGGGTTATGATGGGGATCAACTTTCTCAAGGGCGGGTTGGCCGCCACCGTACTCTCTTTGTCGTTTGCCGGCAGCGCCTATGCCGCCGGCGGCTTCGATCTCGGTTGGCTGCTCACGCCCGCGCCACAGGGCAACGTCCAGCGGGCCAATATCCCTGGCGACGTCAACGCGCAGGTTGCCAGCAGTACCCGCGCGGTCATGCCCGATCCGACGGAAGAGAGGCCCGGCACGATCACCGTCGATACCAAGAATCGTTGGCTCTACCTCTCGCTCGATAACGGCATGGCGGTTCGCTACGACATCGGGGTCGGCCGCGAAGGCTTCGCATGGTCCGGCACCGCCTACGTGGCCCGGCGCGCGGAATGGCCGTCTTGGACGCCTCCCGCGGACATGCTGAAGCGCCGGCCCGACATCCCGCACTTCATGAAGGGCGGCATTGACAATCCGCTCGGCGCGCGTGCCATGTACCTCTACAACGGCAAGGGCGACACCGGCTTTCGTATCCACGGAACCAACGAGCCCGACACCATCGGGCAGGCCGTGTCCTCGGGCTGCATCCGGTTGCTCAACGCCGACGTAATCGATCTGTACAGCCGCGTCAGGACCGGCGCCAAGGTCGTGGTGCTCTGAGCCTCCAGGCCGGCCGGCGAGTTGGGGTGCTGCTTCGCGGCAAACCATAGCGTCTTTCAAGTCACAGACGAGACGAATGACGGCGCAGGATCGCTCCTGCGCCGTCGTTTCTCGTTTTAGCCTCTATGATGAGCAACGACGCTGCTGTCCCTTCATGGTGGGTTGGTCATGTCTCGCAGGTTCGTTGCAACCGCCGCCTCGGCGATGATCATGGCGGGTATCGCAACGTGTGGCGCCGCCTTCGCGCAGAATGCCCCTTATGGCTACGACAGCTACGGCTACGCTTACGGCGGCGGGGATAGTTCCAGCCCGGGGTTCTACGCCGATCCTGGCAACGGCGGGGCCTCGGCTTACCAGCCTTTCCGCTACGATCGGGGTCGCGACGCCCTGAATTATCCGGTCAACCGCCCGCGCTACGCTTACCCGTCGGCGCCCTACTACGTCGATCCCTACGATGGCGGCCGAGCGACAGCCTTGGCGCCGAGCGACTACGACCTTCGCGCCGACGAGCGCCGCACCATGGTCGAGGTGCCCAACAGCACCAATCAGCCGCCCGGAACGATCGTGATCGATACGGCCTCGCGCCATCTGTACCTTACCGAGAGGAACGGCAACGCGCTGCGGTATGGCATCGGCGTCGGCCGCGAAGGCTTCGCCTGGAAGGGCGTCGCGAAGGTCGAGCGCAAGGCCGAATGGCCGGCCTGGATTCCGCCGTCCGAGATGGTCAAGCGTCGTCCCGATCTCCCCGACCGCATGGAGGGCGGGATCGAAAATCCGCTGGGCGCGCGTGCTCTCTATTTGTTCAAGGGCAGCCGCGACACGCTGTTCCGCATTCACGGCACCAACGAGCCGGACACGATCGGCAAGGCGGTGTCGTCGGGCTGCATCCGGATGATGAACTCTGACGTGATCGACCTTTACCAGCGCGTCCCGGTCGGCACGAAGGTCGTGGTGCTCTGAACCGCGGACGCCCTCGCCTGAAGCCGAGGGTCGGCTTCAGAACAGCCCGACCTTTTCCGGGAAGGGCAGGCGAAACGTGAGCGACGGCTCGGGTCGCGTGGCTTCGTAGGGCGGGATGAAGGCATCGATCGCCGCCCAAACCTGGTCGGTGATCGCGTCGCTCTCCATGATGATTTGGTGGCGGGCGTTGGGGATCGTGATGCAGTGCCCCGCCTTGCAACGAATCGCGAAACGCTCCGTCGCCGCAGTGTCGACGATGCGGTCCGCGCCGGCCGCGATGATCAGGATCGGGACCAGGGTCGAGGGCGCGTAGCCGGGCTTTTCGAAGCGCTGCATCATGTCGAAGGCGCAGCGTAGCCAACGGATCGTCGGCGCGCCGACGGTAAGCGCCGGCAGTACCCGGATCGCTGTCGCGATCCGCTGGTACTGGCGCAGGTCCGTCGTCAGGATGTTGCCCTCGTAGCTTTTAATGAAGATCGGGTCCTCGCGACCACCGGGGATGAGCCTGGTGCCGAAGCCGAGCAGATCCGCCACGCGGACGCAACGCCGGATGGCGCGTTTGTGGCGCAGCGGGATATCGATCATCGGCGCCGAGAGGACGAGTCGCTCGAAGGGGGAGGCGCCGTCGTGGGCCTGGTCGATTAGGATCGAGGCGCCCATCGAGTGGCCGAGCGCGTACCAGGGCTTCGGCGCGGACGGTCGCAGCACGTAGGCCTCGAGCGCCTCGAGGTCACGCCGGTAGCCAGCGAAGCTCGAGACGTAGCCCCGCCTGCCGTGGGCGATTTCGCGGTCGGACTGTCCCTGGCCGCGCCAGTCGAACACCACGACATCGAACCGGCGCGCCAGGAGCCCGCGGACGATCTCGAAATACTGCTCGATGAATTCGCTGCGCCCGACCGCGATGGCGACGCTACCGCGCGACGCGTCCGACGACCAGCGCGCCGTGCGCAGCCGCACCCCGTCGCTTGTCGTGATAGCGGCAACGGTGGCGCGCGGCGGCGTCGGATTGCCGGCGGTCTCGAACAACTGCATCGTGGCCGTCGTCCTGGAAAAGGCGGGAAAGAAGATGAGAGCTTGTCGCCCAAGGTACGCGCTCGATGCAAGGTTCAACGCGGCGTTAGGCTAACGGCAAGGTGTCAGCAGACGACGGATATTTTTCAGCCGGATTTCGCCGGGCTCTTGCGAAGCCTTTTTTCGGCACCCACCTCAGTTCTGCGCGGTCGCAACGACGCGCAGAAAAGCTGGACTGGCCGGCCTTAGGGCGGTTCTGTCCAATCCCCATGTCGCTCTTCAGGAGGATATGTCCATGCGTACCTACGATCTGTCTCCGCTCTATCGCTCCACGGTTGGATTCGACCGCCTTTTCACCATGCTCGATCAGGCGTCCGGTGCCGACAGCGTGCCGGGCTACCCGCCCTACAATATTGAGCGCACCGGTGAGCTCGACTACCGCATCAGCGTGGCTGTTGCGGGCTTTGCCGAGAGCGAACTATCCATCGAATCGCGCGAGAACACGTTGACGATCCGCGGCTCGAAGGAGAATGTGCCGGTCGAGCCAGGCATCAAGCGAGAGGTCCTGCATCAGGGCATTGCCGCCCGCGCTTTCGAGCGCCGCTTCCAGCTCGCCGATCACGTGATCGTCGCCGGCGCCAGCCTCGTCAATGGGCTGCTTCACGTCGACCTCGTCCGCGAGATTCCAGAGGCTCAGAAGCCCCGTCAGATCCCGATCGGCAAGGCTGGACCCCGCGCCGTCGAGACCAGCAAGGCGGCCTGACCGCACTCTACATCGAAATGCGAAGAGCGCCTCGACCGAGGCGCTCTTTTTTCGTTCGAAGATCCGAGCCGCGTTGCCTCGTGTGGCTACTGCGGCGCCTGGGCAGGTGTGGCGGCCGGCTCCGCTGCGATGTCTTGGGCCGACGCATCCGCCTCGTGCCGCGATCGGTGCGACGCATGGTGGCGGCGATGCTTGTGCTTGGGGTCGTCGGACGCGGTCTGTGCGGTGCCCTGCTGATCGGTCGCCGCGGGAGTGCCGGCTGTCGCCTGCGCGATGGCAGCCTGGGACGCAGATTGTGCCAGCTGAGCGGCTTGCCCGGCGTCGGCCGCATAGGCCTGTGCGCTCGCGGGCGGCGCTTCGATCGCGGCAAAGACCGGGTTCTTGCGGTCATGGCCGTGCGAGCCCTTGCCTTGGCGGGCAGCATGATCGGTCATGCGGTAGGCGGCGATCTTCTCGATCCCTTGCTCGCCCCGCACAACGGTCGTCATGCCGCCGTCGTGCATCCATTTGCGCGGCGGCTCGATTCTACCGTGCCGGTCCTTCGTCATCTCGACCGCACCGCCGGCATCGCTGTCGGCATGCGCCGAGGAGGCCACTACCGCTTGAGCCTGCGGAGATTGCTGGAATTGAGGAGCGGCCTCCTGCGGTTGTGCGGCGTCCTGGTAGGAAGCGGTGACGATCGTCGCCGGATCCTCCGGCAGCGGCGCGCCCTGGACGGGTGCCGAGTCGGCCGTGCGCAGCGCGCCGACCAGTCCATGGTTTTTCGCGGAGGCGTAATAGCCGCTCGCGTAGAGCCGGACGGCGGCGTCTTCGCGCTTGCCGGCTATGATGAACGCATTAGCGAGATAGGGGACCGCATAGGTGAGATTGGTCAATGGGTTAAGGAGCTGCTCGGGACTGCCCTTGAACCCCATGCTCCTCGCGGTCGGATAACTGATCTGCATCAGACCCCAGAACGAGTGGTTGCGGGCTCGCGGGTTGTAGCGGCTCTCACGCATCACCACGCGCCGCACGAGACGCTCCGGAACGCCGTGGGCTTGCGCCGCGCGGATGATCATCGCGTCGAGTTCCGCCGAATGCGACGGCTCGGATGCGGCCTGGGCTGTCCCGCACAGGGCGGAGAGAGCGATGCCGCAGGCTGCGAGCCGACGCGACGAACGGAAGGAGATCACGATCAGTGTTTCTCCTGGTCGGGAGCCGCAGCCGCAGCGTTCGGCGTGCTGCCGGTGGGAGCAGTGTCGATCTCCGGGCCTTGCGTCGCGGCCTTGGCCGACCCGCTCGGACGATCGGATGTCGCCGGTGTCACCGCCTGCTGAGGCGCCGGAACCGGGTCGCTCGAAGCGGTGTCCGGCTTCAACGTATCGTTCTTGGCGGCCTCGCCATCCGCGGCCTCGCCGCCGGCCGCGTCGGCCTTGGCTGCGTTCGCCTTGGCCGCGTCGGCCTTGCTCGCGTCGCTCTTGGCCTGCTCGCCCTTGGGGGCCTGGCTCTTGGTCGCCTCGCTCCGGGCGGCCTCACTGGAGGTCGGATCCGCCGGCGTCTTCGCTTCCTGCTTCGGCTCCGGAGCGGCGGTTTTGGCGACGGGGGCCATTTCCGCCGGTTTCGCCGCGGTGGGCTTCATCTCGGCCGGCATCAACGCGGCGCGCGCGGCCTCCGCCTGCGCCTGAGCCTTCTTCAATTCTGCTTCGACACGGGCCTGCATCGCCTTGGCCTGGTTCAGCTTGGCTTCGGCCTGCGCGAGAGCCTGACGTTTGGTTTCCGCCACCCGAGCCTCGGCGCGGCGCTGCTCGGCCGCAGCTGCTTCCTGGCGACGTTGCTCCTGGGCTTTCGCTTCGGCGACCTTGCGCGCAGCGGCTTCCGCCCCGGCGAGCGTGGCCTGCGCCTGCCGGCTCTCGGCCGCGCGGGCCTCTGCGGTCCGCCGAGCCTCGGCCTCAGCCTGCGCCGCTTTCTGCGCCGCCTCCCTGGCCGCCGCCACCTCGGGGGTCGCCTGCACGGCAGCGGCCTCCGCCTTGGGCGCCGCAGTTTTGGCTGCCGCAATCTTGGGCGCCGCCACCGGCCCCGCGGCCGCAACCGCCGGGGCGATGGGTTTGGCCGGGGCCGCAGCGGGCGCCTTGACGACGGGTCCCAGATCGCGCTGGGCGACGATGGCGCCGTTGGAGGCGTTGAACATCAATTCAAAGCGATGTCCGGTGTCGTTCTCGCCGATCGCGAAATAGGCCCGGCCATGCCGATGCGGCGTCGTCGCGAGATCAAAACCCTGGCGGCTGGCGAGACGGCGGATGTGAGCGAGCGAGACGACGAAAACCGTCGGGCGTTCGCGTCTGACGGGCGCGGACTCGCGGGCCTCGCGGACCCGTTGCCGGCTCTCGCGGATTGCCGTGTTGCGCTCGCGGGGCATGTCGCGTTGTGGGCCGATCGGTGTGCCGTCGAAGGCGTAGCCCCGCATCGGATCGAGCACTTGAGCCGAGGTGATCGCGGGTGCGACGATCACCATGGAAGCGGCGAGTACCGCGACGCGCGCGAGATGCGTCGAGGCCCGAGCGTTGGCCCGAAATTCGTCCTGCATCTGAACTCCCCCGGTGGCCCCCGCCAAACGCGGCCGAAACTCTGCACCAATTGAGGCGAAAACTTGATCCGCGCAATCGCGGACGGGCGGGAAATGCCGGCTGTGACATGCCCGCCGCAGTCGCGAAATCTCCGCTTGTACGATCAACCAATTCGTTGCAGCCGCAGGCGCAAGAGGGCTCCATCCCGCGAATCAGAAGGGTCGGAAGGGTCGTCCCTGCGGGCGCGCCCAGGCGCCGCCGCTTGCGGTTGACTTGCCGTCCTGCGATGCGCTTGATCGCCACAAGGACGAAAGCAATTGTGGCTTCGCTTGTCTGTCAAGGCCATAACTGCGAATGTCGCGAATAGGACAGGATTGCTGACCGATCGCCTGTCTTGAAGACGACGCATGCTCATGGCCTCCAGCGAGTGGCCGCATCGAGGTTAGACATGAAGGCTCCCGCTCTGAACGAAGGCGCTTTGGGATCGGACGAGCCGCGCGGCAGGATCGCGCCCGTACCCGCCCCCAAGGCCGCGCACGACCTGTGCGTGCGACGGGACATGGTCGTGCGCGAGCCGGGCTGGCCGGACGGGCAGAGCCTCTACGATCCCACCAAGGAGCATGACGCCTGTGGCGTCGGCTTCGTCGCCCAGCTGCACAACACCGCCTCGCACGACATCGTGAGGATGGGCCTGGAGATCCTGCTCAACCTCGACCATCGCGGCGCGGTGGGAGCGGATGTCAACGCCGGCGACGGCTGCGGCATGCTCCTGCAGATCCCACATGCCTTCTTCTTGGCGAAGGCGAAGGAGATCGGGTTCACGCTGCCGGAACCGGGCCATTACGCCGTCGCAGTCATGTTCCTGCCGCAGGACGACGGCGCGCGTGCCGACATCGAGGCGATCGTCGACGAGATGGTCGGAGCGGAAGGATTCACGCTGCTCGGCTGGCGCGACGTGCCGGTCGATTCAAGCGGGCTAGGCGAGAGCGTCATTCCCAGCGAGCCGAGAACCCGACAGGTTTTCGTCGGGCGCGGCGAGGAGCATGTCGACCAGGACGTCTTCGAACGCCGGCTCTACGTGCTGCGCAAGTCGATCTCGAATGCCGTTTACAGCCTTAAGGACAAGCGCTTCGCCGGATATTACACGGTGTCGATGTCGTCGCGCACAATCGTCTACAAGGGCCAGCTGTTGGCCGGCCAGCTCGGCGACTACTTCAAGGATCTGCGCGATCCTACCCTGACGACGGCGCTCGCGCTCGTCCACCAGCGCTTCTCGACCAACACGTTCCCGTCATGGCAGCTGGCGCACCCTTATCGCTACGTCGCCCATAACGGCGAGATCAACACGCTGCGCGGCAACGTGAACTGGATGGCCGCGCGTCAGGCCTCGGTCTCGTCCGACCTGTTCGGTGACGACATCCAGAAGCTGTGGCCGATCTCCTACGAAGGTCAGTCCGACACCGCCTGCTTCGATAACGCTCTCGAGTTCCTGGTGCAGGGCGGCTACTCGCTCGCCCATGCGATGATGATCCTGATCCCCGAAGCGTGGGCCGGCAACCCGCTGATGGATGAGCAGCGCCGCTCCTTCTACGAATACCACGCCTCGATGATGGAGCCGTGGGACGGCCCGGCGGCTGTCGCCTTCACCGATGGGCGGCAGATCGGCGCCACGCTCGACCGCAACGGCCTGCGTCCGGCGCGCTACCTCGTCACCGGCGACGGGCTCGTCGTGATGGCGTCGGAGGCCGGCGTGCTGCCGATTCCGGAGGAGAGGATCGTTCAGAAGTGGCGCCTCCAGCCCGGCAAGATGCTGCTCGTCGACCTCGAGCAGGGCCGCATCATCTCGGATGCCGAGATCAAGGAGCACCTGTCCGGGCTGCATCCTTACGGCAAGTGGGTCGAGCGCACCCAGATCCAGCTCGAGGAGCTGGCCAGCGTCGAGGCGCGGGTGACCCGCGGCGACGTCTCGCTGCTCGATCGCCAGCAGGCCTTCGGCTACACCCAGGAGGATCTCATGATCCTGATGGCGCCGATGGCGATGACGGCGCAGGAAGCGACCGGCTCGATGGGGACGGACACGCCGATCTCGGCCCTGTCGTCGCGCTCGAAGCTGCTCTACACCTATTTCCAGCAGAACTTCGCCCAGGTGACGAACCCGCCGATCGACCCGATCCGCGAGGAGCTCGTGATGAGCCTGGTCTCGTTCATCGGGCCACGGCCGAACATCCTCGACCACAAGGGCGCTGCCAAGCGCAAGAGGCTCGAGGTGCGCCAGCCGATCCTCACCAACGAGGACCTCGAGAAGATTCGCTCGATCGGCTCGTTCGAGGATTCCTTCGACACCAAGACGCTCGACATCACCTACGCCTCCCAAAGCGGCGCTGAGGGTATGGCGGCTGCGCTCGACCGCTTGTGTCAGCGTGCCGACCAGGCGATCTCCGGCGGCTACAACATCATCGTCCTGTCGGACCGGCTCGTCGGTGCCGATCGCATCCCGATTCCGGCGCTGCTGGCGACCGCCGCGGTGCACCATCACCTGATCCGCACCGGCCTGCGCACGTCGGTCGGTCTCGTCGTCGAGACGGGCGAGGCGCGCGAGGTGCACCATTTCGCGCTGCTTGCCGGCTACGGCGCGGAGGCGATCAATCCCTACTTGGGCTTCGAGACGATCTACGGCATGGCCAAGACCTTTCCGGAAGAGATCAAGGGCGAGGAGGCCGTCTACCGTTACATCAAATCGATCGGCAAGGGCCTGCTCAAGGTCATGTCCAAGATGGGCATCTCGACCTACCAGTCATATTGCGGGGCGCAGATCTTCGACGCGGTCGGTCTCGCCGAACCGTTCGTGAACCAGTATTTCACCGGCACGGCGACGCGGATCGGCGGCGTGGGTCTTGCGGAGATCGCCCAGGAAAGCGCGCTGCGTCACCGCGATGCCTTCGGCGACAGTCCGGTGTATCGCTCCGCGCTCGATGTCGGGGGCAACTACCAGTACCGCGTCCGCGGCGAGGTCCATTCGTGGACGCCGCAGTCGGTGTCGCTGCTGCAGCATGCCGTACGCGGCGAGGGCGACAACGCGCAGGAGCGCTATCGCGAGTACGCCAGGACGTTGAACGAGCAGGATGACCGGCTCCTCACGATCCGCGGCCTGTTCCGCATCAAGACCGCCGAGGAGGATGGGCGAAAGCCGGTGCCGCTCGAGGAGGTCGAGAGCGCGGCCGATATCGTCAAGCGCTTCTCGACCGGCGCGATGAGCTATGGCTCGATCTCGCGCGAGGCGCACACCACGCTCGCCATCGCGATGAACCGCATCGGCGGCCGCTCGAACACCGGCGAGGGCGGCGAGGAGTCCGACCGCTACAAGCCGCTGCCAAACGGCGACTCAATGCGCTCGGCGATCAAGCAGGTGGCCTCGGGGCGGTTCGGCGTCACGGCGGAGTACCTCGTCAACGCCGACATGATCCAGATCAAGATGGCGCAAGGGGCCAAGCCCGGCGAGGGCGGCCAGCTTCCCGGCCACAAGGTCGATGCGGTCATCGCCAAGGTGCGGCACTCGACGCCCGGCGTCGGTCTGATCTCGCCGCCGCCGCACCACGACATCTACTCGATTGAGGACTTGGCGCAGCTCATTTACGACCTGAAGAACGTCAACCCGAAAGCCTGGGTCTCGGTGAAGCTCGTCTCGGAGATCGGAGTCGGCACCGTTGCCGCCGGCGTCTCGAAGGGGCGCGCCGACCACGTCACGATCTCCGGCTTCGAGGGTGGCACCGGCGCCTCGCCGCTCACCTCGATCAAGCATGCGGGCTCCCCATGGGAGATCGGCCTTGCCGAAACTCACCAGACGCTGGTGCTGAACCGGTTGCGGTCGCGCATCTCCGTGCAGGTTGACGGCGGGCTGCGCACTGGGCGCGACGTCGTCATCGGCGCGCTTCTCGGCGCCGACGAGTGCGGCTTCGCCACCGCGCCGCTGATCGCGGTCGGCTGCATCATGATGCGCAAGTGCCACCTCAACACCTGCCCCGTCGGCGTGGCGACGCAGGATCCGGTTCTACGCAAGCGATTCGTCGGCACGCCGGAACACGTCATCAACTTCTTCTTCTTCGTCGCCGAGGAAGTTCGCGATCTGATGGCGGCGATGGGCTATCGCCGCTACGATGAGATGGTCGGCCAGATGCAGATGCTCGATCAGGCCAAGGTGATCGAGCATTGGAAGGCGAAGGGCCTCGACTTTTCGCGGCTGTTCCACAAGCCCGAAGCGCGCGAAGGCGACTCGATCTTCCGCGACAAGGCGCAGGACCACAAGCTCGACCACGTGCTCGATCGCCGCCTGATCGCGCAGTCGGAGCGAGCGATCGCCAGCGGCGAGAAGATCGAGATCGAGGAGGCGATCAACAACACGAATCGCACCACCGGCGCGATGCTGTCGGGCCAGATCGCCTTGCGTTACGGCGAGGAGGGCCTGCCGGACGATACGATCACCGTGCGTCTCAAGGGCACGGCCGGCCAGAGCTTCGGCGGCTTCCTTGCCAAGGGCGTGACCCTCATCCTCGAGGGCGAGGCCAACGACTATGTCGGCAAGAGCTTGTCCGGCGGCCGCATCGTCGTGATGCCGCCGAAGAACACCGCGATCGTGCCGGAGGAGTCGATTATCATCGGCAATACCGCGCTCTACGGAGCCATCGAGGGCGAGAGCTACTTCTGCGGTGTCGCGGGCGAGCGCTTCGCCGTGCGCAACTCCGGCGCGGTTTCGGTCGTCGAGGGCACCGGAGATCATGGCTGTGAGTACATGACGGGCGGCGTGGTCGTGGTGCTCGGGATCACCGGGCGCAACTTCGCCGCCGGCATGTCGGGCGGTGTCGCCTACGTGCTCGACGAGGACGGCACCTTCGAGCAGCGCTGCAACATGGCGATGGTCGATCTGGAGCCGATCCGGGACGAGGAAAGGGAGAATGAGGCAGCCTATCACCAGGCCTGCGATCTCCTGCGGCACGGCAAGGTCAAAATCGTCGGCGACCTTACCAAGTTCGATACTGCGCGGCTCCGCCACCTCGTGGAGCGGCACCACGCCTTGACTGGCTCGACGCGTGCTTCCGCGCTGCTGGCGGACTGGAGCAATGCTCTCGGGAAGTTCCGCAAGGTGATCCCGGTCGAATACCGTCAGGCGATGGAAAAGCTCGCCTTGACGGAAAAGCAGCTTCTGGAGACCGCCGGGGCCTGAGCCAGGCGGCGCCAAACCTCCAAAACGACAAGTCTGGATAGTAGATGGGCAAGATCACGGGCTTCCTCGAGATCGACCGGCGCGACCGGCGCTATGCGCCGGCCTCCGATCGCATCCGCAACTACAAGGAGTTCGTCATCCCGCTTTCCGAGGAGGCGACGCGGGACCAGGCTGCGCGCTGCATGGATTGCGGTATCCCGTATTGTCATAACGGTTGCCCGGTGAACAACCAGATCCCGGACTGGAACGATCTCGTCTACCGCGGCAACTGGGAAGAGGCGTCGCGCAATCTCCACTCGACCAATAACTTTCCGGAGTTCACCGGCCGCATATGCCCGGCGCCCTGCGAGGCTTCCTGCACACTGAACCTCACGGAGACGGCGGTTACCATCAAGTCGATCGAATGTGCGATCGTCGACCGGGCTTTCGCCAACGGATGGGTTAAGCCGGAGGTATTCGGTAAGCCGACCGGCAAGAGGATCGCGGTGATCGGGTCGGGTCCCGCCGGGCTCGCCTGCGCGCAGCAGGTCGCCCGCGCCGGCCACGAGGTCCACGTCTACGAGAAGAACGGCAAGCCCGGCGGTCTGCTCCGCTACGGCATCCCGGACTTCAAGATGGAGAAGGTGCTCATCGATCGCCGCGTCCAGCAGATGGAGGCGGAGGGCGTCAAGTTCCACTGCAACGTCCACGTCGGCAACGACGTCAGGCCGACCGACCTCGTCGCGGATTACGACGCGATCGTTCTGTCGGGCGGTGCCGAGAAGCCGCGCGACCTGCCGATCCCGGGGCGTGAGCTCCACGGAATCCATTACGCGATGAATTTTCTTCCGCAGCAGAACCGCCGCGTCAGCCACGAAGAGGTGTTGTCGAACGATCCGATCCTCGCCACTGGGAGGCACGTCGTGGTGATCGGCGGCGGCGACACCGGTTCGGACTGCATCGGCACCTCGATCCGCCAGGGCGCGCTTTCGGTCACCCAGCTCGAGATCATGCCCGAGCCGCCGGTCAAGGAGAACAAGCTCCTGACCTGGCCGGACTGGCCGTTGAAGCTGCGCACGTCTTCGTCGCAGGAAGAGGGCGCCAACCGCGATTTCGCGGTGTTGACGACGAAGTTCGAGGGCAATGCCGACGGCAACGTGAAGGCGCTGCATTGCGTGCGCGTCGATGCCAAGATGCAGGAGCTGGAGACTTCGGGGTTCAGCCTCAAGGCCGATCTCGTGCTTTTGGCCATGGGCTTCGTCTCGCCGGTGCCGGAAGGGCTTTTGATGGGTCTCGGCGTCGAGCTCGACAAGCGCGGCAACGTTGTCGCCGATCAGAAGAGCTACACTTCGTCCGTCGCCAAGGTGTATGCTTGCGGCGACATGCGCCGCGGTCAATCGCTTGTCGTCTGGGCGATCCGCGAGGGCCGGCAGGCGGCGCATGCCGTCGACAAGGCGCTGATGGGCGAGACCGTGCTGCCGCGCTGACGGCGTCACGACCTCTCCCGTCTAGCGAGGAGGGCCTATGGCGGATTCGGACATCATCACCTTGTTCCATGCGCCGCGCACTCGATCCACGGGCGCGCTGACGATGCTCGAAGAACTCGGGGTGCCCTACGACCTCCAGGTGCTCGATATGCCGGCCGGCCAGCTATCTCGCCGACCTTTTTCCGGAGGCGGGGTTCGCGCCCGCGCTCGCGAGTGCGTTGCGCGGACCCTACCTGCGCTGGATGGTCTTCTACGCAGCCTGCTACGAGCCGGCGCTCGTCGACAAGGCTATGAAGCGGGAGCCCGGCGCTGTCGCGATGAGCCCCTACGGCGACTTCGACACCATGCTGGCCGCGGTCACCGACCGGCTTGCCGCCGAGCCCTATCTGCTGGGACCGTCGCCTTCCGCGGCTGATATCCTTTGGGGCAACGCGCTCACTTGGGGGACCATGTTCGGCCTGGTGCCGAAGACGCCGTTCGTCGAGGCCTACGTCACGCGGGTGATGAGGCGGCCGGCGGCACTCCGGACCGCGGAGATCGACGCTCAGCTGGTCGCTGGCCAGGACCAGAAGCGTACGCGGTCTTAGACCGCCGCGGCCCCGCGCATGTCGCTGGAACAAGCGATCAGGGCCGAGCAAACCTCGCGCAGCTCCTGGAAGCTGAGGGATCGGGGATCGCTCAATCCGCGGCAGGCGAAGCCGATGGCGCGCTGCTGCGGCGCGCACGGCTCCGGCTCCGGCGCTTCGATAATGGCGTCTATGCGGGCCTGAATGGCCGCGATCATGTCTTGCATGACAGTCCTCATGACTGATCCGTACCAAACTCTAGCAAGAATTGCCCTAAGGGGAGCTTAACACAACTAATTGGCGACGCTTGCGAGTTGCGCGAACCGCCTTCGCGTCGGCTCATATCTCCCTGAACGCGAACGGCGAGATCGAGCGCATGGCCTCGTCGACCTCGAGCGGGCGCAGCGCCGGCGGCGCGGCGCGTTGCGGACAGTTCGGCCGGTCGCAGAGCCGGCAGTTGATGCCGATGGGAGTGATGTCCGGCGCCACGAGGTCGAGCCGCCGCGCATAAACGAGACGGTGTGCGTATTTGATCTCGCAGCCGAGCGCGAGAGCGAAGCGGGGCGCGATGGTGCCGTGCGGGTTGATCGCGCGCCGAACCGTGCGCGCCATCGAGAACCACCGGCCGCCGTCCTGCAGTTCGATGACCTGGGTGAGGATGCGGCCTGGCTCGGCGAAGGTCGCATGCAGGTTCCAAAGGCCGCAGGTGCCGCCGGCCCGCGCGAATGGGAAGCGGCCTGCGGAGAAGCGCTTCGAGACGTTGCCGGCGACGTCGACGCGCACCAGGAAGAACGGGATGCCGCGCGCCGTCGGTCGCCCCATCGTGGTGAGGCGGTGGGCGACCTGCTCGAAGCTCGCGCCGAAGCGGGCGGCGAGCACCTCGAGGTCGTGCCCCGTCGCCTCCGCCGCTTCGAGGAAGCGTGCGTATGGCATCATAACCGCGCCGGCGAAATAGTTGGCGAGCGTCACCCGCAGCAGCCGGCGGGCGACATCGTCCTTCTCGAGCCGAGCGCAGATCGCGTTGACAAGCGCGCCGTGCTCCGAGATCGCGAGCTGATAGGCGACCTGGAAGGTGCGGCCTGGCTGATCCATCACCTCCGAAATCAGCAGTTGGCGCCGATGCAGGTCGTACCAGCGCAGCCGGTCCGCCATCACGTCGAGCGGCAGCACGCGCACGCGGATGCCGTGGCGACTGCGCAGCCGCTCGGCCATCACGTGGAACGGCTCCGGGCCTTCGAGCGCGAGGTCGGACGCGAAGGTTTCGGCGAGGTCGTCGAGCTCCGGAAAATGGTTGCGGTTCTCGTGGAGGATCGCGCGCACCCGTTCGATCGGATCGTCGCCAACGAACCCTTCGGCGCGGTCGGGGTCAACGCTGGCGATCACTCGCGCCTCGCCGGCCTCGCGGGCTGCGGAGTAGGCGGCGTAGAGCCGCTGCATCGCGGCGATGATCGAGGGGGCGTGCTCGGCGGCATCCTGCAGCTCCGCGCGCGCTACGGGCGTGTCGCGCAAGATCGGGTCGGCGAGGACGCGCTCCAGGGCCGCGACCGCTTGGTCGGCGCCGTCCTCCATGAACTCGCGCGGGTCGATACCGTAGGTGTTGGTGAGACGTGCCAGCACCGGCATGGTGATGGGCCGCTGGTTGCGTTCCATGAGGTTGAGGTAGGATGGCGAAACGGTAAGTTCCTGGGCCATGCGCGCCTGCGTGAGGCCGCGCTCACGGCGGAGCCGCTTGAGGCGTGGCCCAGAAAGGATCTTCCGGGTCGAAGAGGCGCGGCTATCCGTCATGTAAACTCTTTACAGCATTACAGGATCGCTGTGTGAAGTTTGTTCAGCATGACCTTATTTCAGCGAGAGTTTCCTTGCATTCGGCTTGTCCATGCGGATGTTAGCGGTTCGTCGCGCGTGCCGCGAAGACGGCGTGTTGTTAACAGCTGTTAAGAACATCGGGCGGCGGAAATCGGGCCACCGGCGCGGCGACGAGCGCCGTTCAAAGTCGCGGGCAGGGGCGCTGCGCCAAGAGGAGCACGGACGTGTCGTATCAGGACCATATTTCCCGCATCAAGCAGCTTGTCGACGGCAATCACGGCACCTGGGACAGCATCGATCCCGAGTCGGTCGCCCGCATACGCCTACAGAACCGCTTCCAGACTGGTCTCGACATCGCCCGCTATACTGCCGGCATCATGCGCCGCGACATGGCCGCCTACGACGCCGACCCCACCAAATACACCCAGTCGCTCGGCATGTGGCACGGCTTCGTCGCGCAGCAGAACATCATCTCGATCAAGAAGCATTTCGGCACCACCCAAGGCCGCTACATCTACCTGTCCGGCTGGATGGTCGCCGCGCTACGCTCCGAATTCGGCCCGCTTCCCGACCAGTCAATGCACGAGAAGACTTCGGTGCCGGCCCTGATCGGGGAAATCTACACCTTCCTGCGCCAAGCCGATCAGCGCGAACTCGGCGGGCTCTACCGCGAGATCGACGCAGCGCGTAAAGTCGGCGACGGCGCCAAGGAGAAGAAGCTCCTTTCCGATATCGAGAACCACCAGACCCATGTCGTGCCGATCATCGCCGACATCGATGCCGGTTTCGGCAATGCCGAGGCGACCTACCTGCTCGCCAAGAAGATGATCGAGGCCGGCGCCTGCGCGCTGCAGATCGAGAACCAGGTCTCCGACGAGAAGCAGTGCGGCCACCAGGACGGCAAAGTGACCGTCCCGCACGAGGACTTCCTCGCCAAGGTGCGCGCGCTGCGCTACGCCTTCCTCGAGCTCGGCGTCGACGACGGCGTCATCGTCACCAGAACGGATTCCCTCGGCGCCGGTCTCACCAAGCAGATTGCGGTCTCGAAAGAACCGGGCGACCTCGGCGACAAGTACAATTCTTTCCTCGATTGCGAGGAGGTCACCGCCGAGACCTCGCGCAACGGCGACGTCATCATCAATCGTAACGGCAAGCTGGTGCGGCCGAAGCGATTGCCGTCGAACCTCTACCAGTTCCGTGCCGGAACCGGTGCCGACCGATGCGTGCTCGACTCGATCGTCTCGCTGCAGGCCGGTGCCGACCTGCTGTGGATCGAGACCGAGAAGCCGCATATCGAGCAGGTCGCCAGCATGGTCGACAGGATCCGCGAGGTCGTTCCCAATGCCAAGCTCGTCTATAACAACTCGCCCTCGTTCAATTGGACCTTGAACTTCCGCCAGCAGGTGTTCGACGCCTGGCAGAAGGTCGGCAAGGATGTCTCGAAGTACGACCGCAAGGCACTGATGAACGCGTCCTACGACTCGACCGATCTGGCCAAGGAGGCAGACGACCGCATCCGCACCTTCCAGGCGGACGCCGCCAAGCGGGCGGGCGTGTTCCATCACCTCATCACGTTGCCGACCTACCACACTGCCGCGCTGTCGACGGACAGTCTGTCGAAGGACTATTTCGGGCCACAGGGCATGCTCGGCTACGTGCTCGACGTGCAGCGCAAGGAGATCCGCGAGGGTATCGCCTGCGTGCGCCACCAGAACATGGCCGGTTCCGATATCGGCGACGACCACAAGGAGTATTTCGCCGGCGAAGCGGCGCTGAAGGCGCATGGCGCCGACAACACGATGCACCAGTTTTCCGACTCGGCCGAGATCGAGCCCTACCACGCAGCGCCTGACGTCAAGCCGATCGCGGCGGAATAGGCTTGACCTCAAAGGCTCGCTAAAACCCCGGTGCTCGCGCGCCGGGTTTTTTGCAGGCTTTCAGAGAGGGAAGAGCGGCGATATCAAAGTCGGTCGAATTGGAAAGGCCACCCGCCGGGCGTTACACTTGAGGACAGGCCGCGCTCTGCGGCTTGCCGAACGCTCTTTCAGAGGCTGGCGTGGCCGATCTCAATCTGCAAGGCCAGAGACGTGCGGTGCTCGCGACTCGCAAGCTGCCCGTCGGCAAGACGGTAGGCTATACCCTGAGTGTCGTGGGCCGCAATTGGGTCAAATTCTATGTGCTGTCGCTCATCGTCGCGGTGATCGGCATTCCCTCTGCGGTCCTGCTCGCCGAGATCACGCAAGCGGTAAGGCTGGCTCAAACGACCCGTCAGTCTCCAGACCTCCCGCCCGGCATCTTCGGTGAGATGGGCGCGACCTACCTGGTCCAGACAGTCGTCTCGCTCGTCGTGTTCGGTACGATAAGCTACTTGGCGATCCGCGATCGTCACGGGGAGAACGCCGGACTCGGCAGCGGGGTGAAGGTCGGGCTGTTCCGCTTTTTTCCGGTTCTGGGGTCGGCCCTGGTCTTGTACATCATGATGATCATCGGCTTCGTCCTCATCATCATACCGGGGATCATCGTCGGCGCGGTCTACGGGCTCGCGCCGACGCTTTGCGTGATCGAGCGGCGTGGTCCGTTCGCGAGCCTCTCGCGCAGTGCCGATCTGACGCGGTCCAACCGGTTTCGCTGCATCGCGGCCACGCTCATTCTATTACTAGTGCCGGCGATCGTGTCTGCGGTGATCCAGGTCCTTGCTGTCGCCTTCGGCGGCCCGCAGGTAAAGACATTCGCTACCCTTTTCGGGAGCTTCCTCATCCTTCCCATCATCTACTCCTTTCCGGCCGTGCTGACGGCCGAGTTAAAGGAGGTCCAGGAAGGTAGCCCGCCATCCGCCGTCGCGGAGGTCTTCTAGATCGCATGCTCCCGCGCGGCCCAGTACGGTTCGCGCAGTTTGCGCTTGAACACCTTTCCGGAATCCTCGCGCGGCAAGGCGTCGACGATTTCGACAACCTTCGGCACCTTGAAGCGGCTGAGACGATCGGCGAGCGCGTCGCGGATCGCGTGGCTCGCGAGCGTGGCGCCCTCGCGCGCCACGACGTAGGCGCACACCATCTCGCCGAACTCGGCGTCGGGTATCCCGAAGACCGCGCAATCGGCAACGCCGTCGATCGCCGCGAGCGCCGCCTCGATCTCGGTCGGATAGATGTTGACACCACCGGAGATGATCATGTCCCGACGCCGGTCGCACAGAAACAGGTAGCCGTCCTCGTCGAGGTAGCCGATGTCGCCGACCGTGACGAACTCGCCGAGAGCGATCTCGGCACGTTTGTCGGCGAGGCCGATGTAGTCGAAGTCGGACTTGGCCTCGTTGCGCACGTAGACGTCGCCTGGAATGCCGGCGGCGACATCGGAGCCATGCTCTCCGACGATCCTGACGGTGATCCCCGGCAGCGGCCGCCCGACGGTGCCGGGCTTGCGCAGTGCCTCCTTCGATCCGTGGCCGCAGATGAGCCCGGTCTCGGTCGACCCGTAATATTCGTGGATCACCGGACCCCACCAGTCGATCATCGCGCGCTTGATCGCGGCCGGGCAGGGCGCGGCACCATGAACGACAAAGCGTAACGACGACAGATCGTAGCGCGTCCTGATCGAGTCGGACAGTTGCAGCAGGCGAAAGAACATCGTCGGAACGATATGCATGTGGGTGATGCGGTGGCATTCGATCAGCGCCAGCATCTCCTCCGCGTCGAAGCGCGGCTGCAGCACGATCCTGGCGTCGAGCGAGAAAGCGGCGATGCCGTAGGCGTTCGGCGCGGAATGGTACATCGGGCCGTTCATCAACGCGACGATCGGCTCGTCAGGCGTCAAACCATAACCGACCGACGCCGTCTGACTGAGCGAGCTGTGAGCCTTCGGCTGGCGCCGGACGCCCTTCGGCTTGCCGGTCGTGCCGGAGGTGTAGATCACCGCCGAGCGCGATGCCGTTGCCGGCGCCGCGATAGGCTCGTAAGCGGCAAGCCAGCCGTCCCAGGTGATCGCGCCTTCCGGCAGCGCGGCGCCCGGCCGCGCGCGGTAGGCGGCGAGGATCTCCGCCGGTGTCTCGACCGCCAGGATGCAGACGCCGGCGGGCACGGCGGCGGCGAGCCCCGGCAGCAGGTCGCGATGGGCAACGAGGGCCTTGGCACCGCAATCGCGCAGGATGTAGCCGACCTCGTCCGCCGTCGCGTGCCAGTTCAGCGGCACCGGATAGGCGCCGGCCAAGGTGGCGCCGAGCCCAGCCTCGAAGAACGCGAAATCGTTGCGCAGGAGCAGCGCGACCGTGTCGCCTTCGCCGACGCCGATCTCACGGAAACCCCGGGCGGCACGAACGGCGCGGGCGCGGATCTCGCCATGCGTGCGCATCCGGGCGCCGGCTAGCACCAACGGCTCCGCGCCTTGCGGCCCGGCGACGTAGCGCGCGTCGAGCGACGCCTTGGCGGCGGCATATTCGCGAGCGAGCCGCGCGACCTGCTCGGCCGCCGGGGCGACCGCGTCGACCGCGCCGACGCCTTGGCCGCAGCCCCAGATGTCGCGCCATGCCTTGGCCTTGCTTGAGCCGCCGGAGCCGAAGCTCATCTTGGTGGCGTCGCTTTCCGGCAGGTTGTCGGGGTCCAAACCGGCGGCGACGATCGAGGGGCGCAGGTAATTGCCGTGCACACCGGTGAAGAGGTTGGAATAGACGATGTCGGAGGCGTGGCTCTCGACGATCATGCGTTTGTAGCCGTCCTGCGCATTGGCCTCGTGCGCGGCGATGAACAGCGAGCCGATATAGGCGAGGTCGGCGCCCAGCGCCTGCGCGGCGAGCACCGCGGAGCCGTTGGAGATCGCGCCCGACAGCGCGATCGGCCCGGAAAACCACTGGCGTAGCTCCTGGATGAGCGCGAACGGCGACAACCGCCCGGCGTGGCCGCCGGCGCCCGACGCCACTGCGATCAATCCATCCGCGCCCTTCTCGATCGCCTTACGTCCGAAGCGGTCGTCGATGATGTCGTGCATCACGAAGCCGCCCCAGCCATGCACGGCTTTGTTGAGATCCTCCCGCGCGCCGAGCGAGGTGATGACCATCGGCACCTTGTATTTTTCGCACAGCGCGAGGTCCTGCTCGAGCCGATCGTTGGTCTTGTGCACGATCTGGTTGACCGCGAAGGGCGCCGCCGGACGGTCCGGATTGTCGCGATCCCACGCCGCCAGTTCCTCGACGATGCGATCCAGCCACTCGTCGAGCCGCGATAGCGGCCGCGCGTTGAGCGAGGGGAACGAGCCGACAACCCCGGCCTTGCACTGCGCGATCACCAGCTCCGGGTTGGAGATGATGAACAAAGGCGCGCAAACGACAGGCAGGCGAAGCTTTGTGGCGAGACGGGCCGGAAGGGGCATGGGTGCTCTCAGGTTATTAGCGGGCGCTTCACTTGACCAGGTGCTACCGCGGCAGCCAATTGCCGTGAAAGCCAGGGGGCACCCGGTGCGGGATGCGGATCGAGGCCACCGGCTCGCCGGCGAAGTCCCGCGCGTCGAGGATGACAAGGTCGGTCACCTCCTTGGCGCGGTCGATCACCAGGCCGACCATCCAGCCCTCGTCCTCGCCGGCATCCGCCGCCGCCGGCACGAACACGAACTCGCCCGGGTTGCGGCCCTCGCCGAAATCGTGGGTCTCGCGCGCGCCGGTCTCGAGGTCGTGCTTGTAGAGCTTGGTCGCGCCGATGAACTGCTCGTTGCCGTCGTCCGGCACGGCGATCGTGTAGGCGAAGCGGTAGGGTTGGCCGATGCGCCGCTCGTCGGGACGCGGGAATTCCTGCGGGCTCGCATCCACCACCCGCCGATCGATCGAGCGCGTGACGGGATCGATCGTCCAGCGCTCCAAGCGGCCGGACGTGTCGGGGCCGCGCAGGCTCTGCGCGAACATCGTGTCGTAGGCGACGACGTCGAGGATCACCCGCCCGTCCTCGAGATCGTAGGCGTTGGCGGTGTGGAAAACGTAGCAGGGCTCGACGTCGCACCAGATCGCCTCCGTCCCCTCCCGCGGGAGCAAGCCGACGCGGGCGTGGTGCGCCGGGTTCCACTGGAACGGGAAGCGATGGCCGCCGATCAGCGCCTTCATCGAGAAGGTGACCGGCAGGTCGAGCACGATTGCGAAGCGCTGGGTGATCGCGCAATCGTGGATCGAGGGGCCATGCTCGACAGCGATGCGGTGCTCGCGCGTCACCTTGCCGCCCGGCGAGACAACCACGTGACGCACCGTCTCCGGGTCGGCGCCGTCATAGGCGATGGCGTGATGCTCGCCGGTCACGGAATCGCGATGCGGATGCGCGGTGAACGAGCCGCCGAGCGTGCTGTCGAAGGCGTCGTAGCGCTGCTCGTCAAGCGTGTCGGAGAGTTCGACCGGGTAGCTGCCGGCCTCGACCAACGCCCAGGTGCGGCCGCCGATGGCGACGACGTTGGTGTTGACGATGTCGCTGCGGCCGCGCCGAGGGCCGGGCGCCGGGGCTTCGCCGAGCGCGGCGGCGACCGCCTTCGAGCGGATCCAGCGGTTGCGGTACCATTGCGCCTTGCCGTCCTTCAGCGCCACGGCATGGACCATGCCGTCGCCGATGAACCAGTGGTAGCCCTGCGGATCGGCCTCGACCGGGTTCGGCCCGATGCGCAGGTAGCGTCCGTCGAGGGCGACCGGGAGCGTGCCGGTGACGGCGAGATCGAGCAGCGTCTTCTCCTCGCGCATCGGCTCGTGCACGCCGGTCAGGAACGGATGCGGCGTAGCGGCCTTCGGCATCCGGCGGCGATTGTAGCCCGCCATCAGGATCACGCCCTGCGTAATGGTGGAGCGTATCGCGGTCTCGACAATGCTCGGCATGGCAGCCTCTCTCAATGTTTACGCAAGAAACATAAGCATCCTTGGTTCTGCTGTCAACATCGGACACCGGTCACCTCAGGCGTCAAGACATCTAATCCGGCTTGTCAAAGTCCTTCGGGTCGAAGGCGCGATAGACCGAGCAGAACTCGCAGGTGACGCCGATCTTGCCGTCGTCGCCGATCATGTCGGTACGCTCCCGCGGCGTGAACCGACGCAGCATCGCGTCGATGCGCTCGCGCGAACAACGGCAGGCGTCCTGCACCGTCTGCGGCTCGAACACCTTGACGCCGCGTTCGTGGAACAGCCGGTACAGCAGCCGCTCCGATGACAGCGTCGGATCGACCAGCTCGTGGTCCTCGATCGTCTCGGCGAGCGCGCGCGCCTCCGTCCAGGCGTCGTCGACCGCCTCCGCGTCGGCCTTATAGTCGTTCGGGGCGTCGCCCGGATCGAGGTCGATCTGGCGCCGACGCTCGGGCGAGTCCGGCAGGAACTGGACCATCAGGCCGCCTGCACGCCACGCCGCGCCCTCTCCGGTCACGTTCTCGGCGACGGCGAGACGGACAAGCGTGGGGATCTGCTCGGACTGGCGGAAGTACTGGTGCGCCGCCGCCTCGAGCCCCTGACCGTCGAGGGCTACGATGCCCTGGTAACGCGACGTCTCGCTGCCGAGGTCGATCGTGAAGGCGAGATGCCCGTTGCCGAGCAGGTCGCCGCCTTTCGCCGCTTCGTCGAGCTTCGTCTCGTCGAACCGCGCGAAGGCCCGAACCCGGTCCGGCGCATCGAAGTCGACGACCAGCATGTCGATGAATCCATCGCTCTTCGTCTGCAGCTGGAAGCGCCCTTCCATCTTCAACGCGGATCCGAGCAGTACGGTCAGCGCCGTTGCCTCGCCGACGAGCCGCGCCACAGGCGCCGGGTATTTGTGCTGGCTGAGGATATGATCGACCGATGGGCCGAGACGCACGACCCGGCCTCTAACGTCGAGCGGCTCGACGGCGAACGGCAGGATGCGATCGTCGGGGCCGTGATCCGACACCGGACGAGACAGGTTGGCTCCGTTCATTATTCCATGGCTCCAAGGCACCACACGAGGATGCCCTTTTGCGCATGCAGCCTGTTCTCCGCCTCGTCGAACACCACGGATTGCGGGCCATCGATCACCTCGTCGGTGACCTCCTCGCCGCGATGGGCTGGCAGGCAATGCATGAAGATCGCGTCCCTGGCGGCCGCGCTCATCAATTGAGCATTCACCTGATAGGGCTTCAAGAGCTTGTAGCGCGACGTTTTCTCCTCGTCGCCCATCGACAGCCAGCAGTCCGTGACGACGCAGTCGGCGCCGGCGACCGCCCCGTAGGGGTCCTCGGTGACCGCCACGTCGGCGCTCGCCGCCCGCGCCCAGTCCAGCACCTCGGCGGCGAGACCGAGGGACTTCGGCGTCGCGATCCTTAGGGCGAAACCGAACCGCTGCGAGGCCTGCACCCAGCTCGCCAGCACGTTGTTGCCATCGCCGCACCAGGCGATCGTGCGGCCCGCGATCGGCCCGCGATGCTCCTCGAAGGTCAGGATGTCAGCGATGATCTGGCAGGGATGCGAGCGCTTGGTCAGGCCGTTGATGATCGGCACCTGCGCGTGGAGCGCGAGTTCGGCCATCGCCGAATGGTCGAGGATGCGGATCACGATCGCCTCAACGAAGCGCGACAGCACGCGAGCGGTGTCGGCGATCGTCTCGCCACGGCCGAGTTGCATCTCCTTGCCGGTCAGCATGATCGTCTCGCCGCCGAGTTGGCGCATCGCGAGGTCGAACGACACGCGGGTGCGGGTCGACGGCTTGTCGAAGATCATCGCCAGCGTGCGGCCTGCCAGCGGCCTGTCGCGCGCTGGCATTCCCTTGCGCCATGCCGACTTCACAGCGGCGGCGTGGTCGACAATGCGCCGCAGTTCGAGGGCGGGAATTTCGCCGAGATCGAGGAAATGGCGCAGCTCGCCATAGAGGTTCGCACGCGTCATTCGGCGGCGCCACGCTGGAGCGTGGCCGGCCCCGCGAGGCGGCGGCAGGTCGCCTCGAGCCGCCGGACGCCTTCGTCGAGTTCCGCCTCGGATATGATGAGCGGCGGCAGCAGACGCGCGACGGACTCCGCGGCGGGAATGACGAGGACGCGCTCGTCCCGGCCTGCGGCCGCGAATTCGGCCGGTGGCACCCGCAGTTTCAGGCCCAGCATCAGGCCCTCGCCGCGCACTTCGGCGACCACGTCGCCGTGCCTAGCCTTGAGCGTCGCGAGCTTCGCCTTGAAGCGCTCGCCCTTGGCCGCGACGTCCTCGACGAAGCCGTCGGCGAGCACGACATCGAGCACGGCGTTGCCGACCGCGCTGGCCAGCGGATTGCCGCCGTACGTCGTCCCATGGGTGCCGAAGGTCATGCCCTTGCCCGCTTCCGCCGTGGTGAGGAAGGCGCCGAGCGGAAAGCCGCCACCGATGCCTTTGGCGATCGCCATGATGTCCGGGGTGATGCCGGTGTACTGGTAGGCGAAAAGCTTGCCGGTCCGCCCCACCCCGGACTGGACCTCGTCGGCGATGAGAAGAAGACCGTGCTGGTCGCAGATCTCGCGGAGCCCGCGCAGGAACGAGCGCGGCGGAACCCGTATGCCGCCTTCGCCCTGGATCGGCTCGACCAGGATCGCCGCCGTCTGCGGTCCGATCGCCGACTTGACGGCGTCGAGGTCGCCCCAGGCGACACGATCGAAGCCGGGCGCCTTGGGTCCAAATCCCTCGATATGCTTGTCGTTGCCGCCGGCCGCGACCATCGCGATCGTGCGGCCGTGGAAAGCACCCTCGAAGGTGATGATATGGAAGCGTTCGGGATCGCCGCCGACCGCATGGTACTTCCGGGCCGTCTTGACCGCCCCCTCGAGCGCCTCGGCACCGGAGTTCGAGAAGAAGACCAGATCGGCGAAGCTCGCCTCGCAGAGGCGCTGTGCCAGCCGCTCGGATTGTGGGATCTGAAACAGGTTCGACGTATGCCACAGTTGCTTGGCCTGCTCGATCAGCACTTCGACGAGATGGGGATGGGAGTAGCCGAGCGAGGCCACGGCGATGCCGCCTCCGAGATCGAGGTAGCGCTCGCCGTCGGCGGCCTCGAGCCAGGCGCCCTCGCCGCGGACGAACGCGAGCGGGTAACGGTTGTAGGTCGGCAGCAAGGACGAGGTCACGTCTCACTCCTGATCGATCGTTCGCGGGACAAACCTAGCAGCGCTGCGCGAGGGACCGACATCCGTCGCGCTCCAATGGAAAATGCCGCCTTGGGGGGGCGGCATGGACGCCAGTTAATCTAGGGAGTTCGTCCATACCGGTCAAATGGCAGAGCCTGCGGCAAGCGCCTACACGCCTAGGACGTTCGAGTTGCGATACGGCGCGGCACCGTCCCACGGCGGTCGCGGTAAATTCATCACGCTGCCAAACAACCGAGAGCGCAGCTATCCGCGTGTCGCAGATCGATTCCGGTTTGTTCCCGTTATGATTCGATGCTGTCCTATTAAGCCAAGCCGGCGGCGCAAGCTGCTGTTGAAAACATTTAAAGAAACGTCGCGACTCTTGCGCCCGATTCAACCGGTAGTGTATCGTTTGCCCTGTCGACTACGACATCTCGTGGGACGGGCTTACCTCTAGCGCCTTGCATCTGAGCGTCGCCGGTTTTCCGGTGCTGCGTCGCGCGATGGATTCGGGCTTTGCGACCGATCCGCGCCGCGACGACGGCTGCAAGCAGAACGACGGTGGACCAAATGGCGGACCAGACCAAGGAACCGGCAATGTCGTGGACCGAAGAGCGCGTCGAGCTTCTTCGCAAGCTTTGGCTCGAGGGACTCAGCGCGAGCAGGATCGCGGCCGAACTTGCCGGTGGCGTGACCCGCAACGCCGTCATCGGCAAGGTTCATCGACTTGGGCTGTCCGGACGCGTCAAGGCGCAGACGGCAATGGCGCGGCGCGCCACGCGGCCGCAGGCGCCGACCCGCGCGCCGATGCAGCAGCGTGCGGTCGCAATGCCGATGCGCGGCAACACGGCACTTGCCGTCGAGACGCGTTCGATGCCCGCTCTCATGCCTCACCGCGCTTCGTCTGAAAGCAACGTCGTGCCGATGGCCGAGAACGTGACGATCATGGACCTGCGCGAGTCGATGTGCCGTTGGCCGGTCGGCGATCCGTCCTCGTCGGAGTTCCGCTATTGCGGCGGCAAGGCCCCAATTGGGGAGGGGCCGTACTGCAGCTTCCACAGCCGCATGGCCTACCAGCCGGCTCCCGACCGCCGCGCCCGCAAGAGCGCCTGAGCCCCGCAATAACAGGTGACGCCCAGCCTTGTGCCGGGCACCCACGCCGAGACGGAGCCGCCGATCGGCTGAGACGCATGAACCTCGCGGCATTGATGGCCCGGCCGCGACGGCGCTCATGAGCACAGATCGACAGGTCCGGTTTAAGTTCGCGGGAGCTTGACCGACTCGTGCGGTTGCGCGACCACGCGGTATGCGCGCGCCAAACGTCTTCACGATCTCGCCCGCTCTTCCTTTCCTCGAAACGGTCGCGGCCGCCCTGTTCGCCGGGGCGATCGTTCCCGACGCGGTCTCGGCCGACGATCCGCTCAGGTTGGCGGATGCCACGATCTACGTGCCGACGCGGCGGGCCGGACGTGCGCTCGCCGAGGCGATCCTGCGTCGGACCGGCGGCCGCACGGCCGTGCTTCCCAGAATCCTGCCGCTCGGTGCCCTCGAGACGACCGAGACCGAACTCATCCTCGCCGAGCCGGATCCCGCCGCGGCGGGACTGCCGCTGCCGCCGGCGGCGAGTTCGATCTGGCGGCGCCTTCGCCTCGCGGCGCTGATTCAGCGCTGGGCCGAAGCGGTCGGCGGCGCGCTGCGCCGCGTCGATGTCTCCGGTACGCCCATCGTCGACGTGGAGGAAGCCTTCCGGGTCGCCACCTCGACGGTCGATGCCTTCGCGCTCGCCGGCGATCTCGCCGCCCTCATCGACGAACTCCAGATCGAGGGCGTCGCCTGGCGCGCCTTCGACGAACTCCGCATGGCGGACTACGACGATTATTGGCGCATCACGACGACCTTCCTCACCGTTGCCATCGATCAGTGGCCACGGGTGCTGGAGGAGAACGGCCTGGTCGATCCCGCCGCTCGCCAGATCGCGCTCGTCGATGCGCAGGCGCAGCGACTCGCCGACGGCGACACGCAGGGTCCGGTGATCGCGATCGGCTCGACCGGCACCAACCGGGCGACCGCGCGTCTGCTCGCCGCGATCGCCCACTCGCCCCGCGGCGGCATCGTGCTGCCCGGACTCGACCTCGCGCTGGACGCCGCTGCCTGGGCGATCGTCTCCGGTCGGCTGGAGGCCGGCCAGGAGCCGAGCTTCGGCCATCCGCAGGCGGCCATGGCGCGGCTGCTGCCGATTCTCGAAATCGAGCGCAAGGATGTGCGCGCGCTCGGCTGCGCCGATCCGATCGACGCCGAGCGGGCTCGCTTCGTCGCCGAAGCTTTGCGCCCCGCAGACACGACCGATATGTGGCGCGCCTATCGCCGGAAAATGCCACAGCGGAGCCTTGCCGCCGCTCTCGACGGCGTCAGCCTCATCGAGGCGGCGGACGAGCGCGAGGAGGCGCTTTGCCTCGCCATCGCCATGCGCGAGATCCTGGAAACGCCGGGCCGCACCGCCGCGCTCGTGACGCCGGACCGCGAGCTCGCCCGCCGCGTGCGCGGAGAGCTCGCGCGTTGGTCGATAGAGGTGCACGACACCGGCGGCGAGCCACTCGCGCTACGCCCGTTCGGCACGTTGGCGCGCCTCGTTGCTGCTGCGGCCGCGAGCCGATGCGCCGCGCGCGAGGTCGCCGCGCTCCTCGCCCACCCGCTCGCGACCTTCGGCATGGCGCGCGAGACCGTCGCGCGGCTGGGCGCTTTGCTCGAGATCGGCGTGTTGCGGGTCGTCGCCACGAGCGGTAGGGCGGCCGAGACCCTGTTCGAGGACGCTCGCGGCGCTTCCCGGGACAAGCGCGCGCATGACGCCCAACGCCGTGTCACGGACAACGACTGGGCCGCGATGGCTGCGCTATGGCGCACGCTCGTCGCCGCGCTCGAGCCGCTCTGCGCCTTGAAGAGTCGGCACGACCTCGCGCGCTGGGTCGAGGCGCATCGCCGGGCAATGGCGGCGGTCGCCGATGCCGGCGCGCCCGCGGAGGCGGACGCGCTGGAGGCGCTGTTCGACGAGCTCGCGCGCGGCGGCGAGGCGCGTCTCGCCTTCGACGCCGAGAGCTACGGGCTGCTGTTTGGTCGGCTCTCCGGCGAGGTGACCCTCGGCACCACCGACGAGCCGCACCCGCGTCTCACCATTTACGGTCTGCTCGAGGCGCGGCTGATGCCGGCCGACGTCATGCTGCTCGGTGGTCTCGACGAGGCGATCTGGCCGCCGCAGGCCAAGAGCGACGCTTTTCTCAATCGTCCGATGCGCCACGAACTCGGTCTCACGCCGCCGGAGCGTCGCATCGGGCAGACCGCGCACGATTTCGCTCAAGCGATGGGCCATCGCACGGTCATCCTTTCGCGGGCGAGGAAGCGCGGCGGATCACCCTGTGTGCCGTCGCGCTTCCTGCTTCGTCTGGAGGCGCTCGGCGAGAAGGCGTGGCGCACGGCGCGTGACCGCGGCCGACGTTTCATCGAGATGGCGGTGGCGCTGGACGGTTCGGCCAAGGCGGCGGTGCCGGCGACGCGCCCGCAGCCAAGGCCACCGGTCGACTTGCGCCCGGACCAACTCAGCGTCACGCAGATCGAGACGCTGCGGCGTGACCCCTATTCAATCTACGCCGAAAAGATCCTGCGGCTTTCACCCCTGCCGCAGCTCGGCGAGGCGATCGACGCGTCCGAGTTCGGCACCATCATGCACGACGTGCTGCGCCGCTACGTCGACAGCAAGTCCGGCATCAAGCCTTCCGGGTCGACGCCGGCCATGGAGCGCCAGCTGCTGCGCACGATGGCCGCCGAGGCGTTCGAGGAGGCGATGGAGGATCCGGTCTTCGAGACCTTCCGCTGGCCCGCGATCCTCAAGACGATCGACACGTTTCTCCGCTTCGACATGAGACAGCGGCTGTCCGCCCGCGAGATCAAGGTCGAGGAGACCGGTCGTCTGGCGCTCACCTTGGCCGACGGTTCACCTTTCACCCTGTCGGCGCGCGCAGACCGTATCGATTGGCTGCACGACGGTTCTGCCGTCCTCGTCGACTACAAGACCGGTCAGCCGCCGGGACTCAAGGAGGTGCAGGTCGGTTTCGCGCCGCAGCTGACGCTGGAGGCGGCGATGCTGCGCGAGGGCGGCTTCGGCGCTCTTCACGAGGGCGCCATCAAAGCCACCTACCTCAAGCTCGGCGGCAAGGACGGCGGCTTCGAGCGCGAACTCAAGTTCGACAACGAACCGTTCGACGATGTCGTGAGCCGTCATGTCGACGGGCTGCAGCGCCTGATCTCGAGCTTCCGCAACGCGGATATCGGCTACCCATCGCGGCCGTTCCCGAAGTTCGCCAGGAAATACGGCGATTACGACCATCTCGCCCGCGTGCGCGAATGGTCGCTCGGCGCCGACGACGAGGTGGCGCCGTGAGGACGCGATCGTGACGGCCTTCGTCATCCCGCGGCACCTGCGCGAACGCCAGCACGCCGCCTCCGATCCGCAGCGCTCGATCTGGGTCTCGGCCAATGCCGGCTCCGGCAAGACGCACGTGCTGACGCAGCGCGTCATTCGCCTCCTGCTCGCCGGCGTGGCGCCCTCGAAGATCCTCTGCCTGACGTTCACCAAAGCGGCGGCCGCGCAGATGGCGACGCGTGTCTTCGACACGCTGGCGGGATGGACGGCGTTGGACGACGATTGGCTGCGCGCAGCCATCGTCGAGACGGGCGCGGCAAATCCGGCGCCGGCCGATCTGCTGCTGGCGCGACGGCTCTTCACCCGCGCAATCGAGACGCCGGGCGGCCTGAAGATTCAAACGATCCACGCCTTCTGCGAACGGCTGCTGCACCTTTTCCCTTTCGAGGCCAACGTGCCGGCTCGTTTCGAGGTCGCCGACGAGAAACGGGCGGAAGAAATGCTCTCCCTCGCCAGGCGCGCCGCGATCGCCGAGGCGCGGCGAGCTAGCGACGAGAGCGGCGCCGCGCTGGCGCTCGTCGCCGATCTCGCCGGCGCCATGGGCATCAACGCGCTCGTCGCGACCGCGATGCGGCTGCGGGCAGCGGGGCGCGGCGCCCCCGACCTGCAGAAGACCCTTCCGTCGCGGCTCGGTGCCGGCACTCTCATCAGCGTCGAGGCGGTGCAGCGCGCGATGATCATGGAGGGGATCGCACCTAGCCGCTGGCAGGAGATCGCACTCGTCTTCGAAGAAGGCGCGTCCAACGACCGCAAGCAGGCGGACCGTCTGCGCCAGGCGGCGGCGGCCGATACCGGCAGGGATGATCCGACGCGGCTGTCGCAGACGCTGGCGTTCTACCTGCCCGTCTTTTTCACCGACGGCGGCGAAAAGCGTAAAGGTTTGATCACGAACAAGCTTGGCACATCCTACCAGGCGCTTGCGGCCGAGCTCCAGGCCGAGCAGGCGCGGCTCGAAACGCTGCGGGCCAAACTCAAGATCGCCGAGGCGATCGATCGCACGCAAGCGCTGCTGCTCCTCGCCGACGCGATTTGTAAGCGCTACGAGCACGCCAAGATGGCGCAGGGCGTGCTCGATTTCGACGACCTTATCGAGCGCACGCGCTCGCTGCTCGATCGCTCCGATAGCGGTTGGGTCCTGCACAAGCTCGATGCCGGCATCGATCACGTCCTCGTCGACGAGGCGCAGGACACGAGCGAAGCGCAGTGGCGCATCCTCGAACGCCTAACAGGTGATTTCGCCTCCGGCCGCGGCAGCCGCGGCCAGCAGCGCAGCTTCTTCGTGGTCGGCGACGACAAGCAGTCGATCTTCTCGTTCCAGGGCGCCGCGCCCTTGATGTTCGACACGATGCGAGGAGATTTCGAACGGCGGTTCAGGGCGGGACGCAAACCCTTCGAGCGCGTCAGTCTCAACACCTCGTTCCGCTCCGTCGCCGGCATCCTCGATGCCGTCGACGCGCTGTTCGACAGGCAGGCGCACCAGGACGGGCTCGTGCAGGGGACCGATGCCTGGCCCAAGCACGAGAGCATCAAGGGCAAGCTGCCGAGCCTGGTCGAGATCTGGCCGCGGCTCGGCGCGGTCGCGCCCGACGAATCCGCGGAATGGACAATTCCCATCGACATGCCGAGCGAGCGCGATCCGCCGAGCATCGTCGCCGATCGCGTCGCGCGCCAATGCAAGCGCCTCGTCGCAGCCGACTCGCGAGAGTTCGTGCACGGCAAGGACGGGGCGAGGCGCCGCATCACGCCGGGCGACATCCTGATCCTGGTGCGCACCCGCAACGCCTTCTTCGAGGCGGTGATCCGGGCGCTGAAGCGCCACCACGTCCATGTTGCCGGCGCGGACCGCCTAGACATCGCCAACCACATCGCGGTAATGGACCTTTGTGCCGCCGGCCGCGCCGCGCTGTTGCCGCAAGACGATCTCAGCCTCGCCTGCGTGCTGAAGTCGCCGCTGTTCGGCCTCGCCGACGACGATCTGATCATGCTCGCCCCGCCTCGCCGCGGCGCGCTCTTCGACGCGCTTGCCGGCTCGGCGGTCGAGCGCCATCGCGCGGCGCACGCCACCATACGCCGCTGGTCGAAGCGCGTTTCGGCCGTGACGCCGTTCGACTTCTACATCGAGCTGCTCGGGCGCGACGGCGGCCGGCGCCTGATGGAGGAGCGGCTCGGACCGGAGGCGCAGGACGCCATCGACGAGTTCCTGCGTCTCGCCCTGGCGCACGAGCAGCAGGGCGCGCCGTCCCTCGGCGCGTTCGTCGCCGATGTCGAAGCGCTCGAGTCCTCGATCAAGCGCGACATGGAAGGGGGCGCTGACGCCGTACGGGTGATGACGGTGCACGCCGCCAAAGGTCTCGAGGCGAAGATCGTCTTTCTGCCCGACACCTGCGCCGTGCCGAGCCAGCGCTTCGATCCGACCGTGTTCGATCTCAACAAGGACTCCGGATTGTCGCCGGTCCTGGTGTGGTCGCCGCGCATGACCGATGATCCCGCGATCGTCGCTGCCGCGCGGGCAGCCGAGCGGCTCGCCGCGATGCGCGAGTACCGCCGGCTCCTTTACGTCGCGCTGACGCGGGCGGAGGAGCGGCTCTACATCGCCGGTTTCTACAACACCAAGGCGCCACCCGACGATTGCTGGAGCGCGATGATCGAGAACGCGTTCCCGGACGCGGAGGAGGCGCCCGCGTTCTGGGATGAGGCCGATGTCGTGCGGCGGATCACGACTTCCGACGATGGAGAGCCTGGGACCCAGCCGAAGCCGGCCGACGATCAGCATTCGCTTGGCCTGTGCCCGGACTGGCTGACGTGCCCCGTCGCCGCGACGAGATCCGCCGGCCCGCTTCGCCCCTCGCGTCTGCAAAACGAGGTCGCGAGCGGCACCGAGCGGCGTGAAGGCATGGCCTACGGCTCGGCGTTGCATCTTCTTCTACAACACCTGCCAACGGTCGAGCCTCCCCGTCGCGAGGACGCCGGACGCGCCTTCCTCCGTGCGCGACCGGGCCTTCTCGACGCCGGCAAGCACGACGAGATCCTGACCGAAGCGCTTGCGGTGCTGGCGATGCCCGCTTTGGCGCTGCTGTTCGGAGCGAGCGCGAGGGCGGAGGTCGCCGTCATCGGTCAGGTCGCGCGGGGCGACGGCGGTTGGCTGCCCGTCAGGGGCACCATCGACAGGCTGGTGGCGACGTCCGAGGCTCTCATCATCGCCGATTTCAAATCCGGTACGCCGCAGACGGAGGTGCCGGAGCGCTATGGCGCGCAACTCGCCCTCTACGCCGAAGTTCTGGCGCCGCTGTGGCCGAAACTGCCACTCAAGGTGCTGCTCGTCTGGACCGCGACACCGCGCGTCGTGGAGCTGGACGGGGGGTGGCGGAAGCCTGCGGGTTGACGCTCCCCGCCGCTATTCCTACTTTGTTGACAAGGGTCGTGAATCGCCACGTGCCCACGAAAAGGTCTTTTGATGAGCACCGTAAAAGTCACGGACGCCAGCTTCGACTCCGACGTGGTCGGTTCCACCATCCCGGTTGTCGTCGATTTCTGGGCGGAGTGGTGTGGTCCCTGCAAGATGATCGGACCCTCTCTGGAAGAGATCGCGAAAGAGCTGGACGGCAAAGTCCGCATCGCCAAGGTCAACGTCGATGAGAACCCGACGATCGCCGGTAAGCTTGGGATCAGAAGCATCCCGACCTTGATGCTTTATAAAGACGGCAAGGTCGCCTCCCAGAAGGTCGGTGCCGCCCCGAAGGGCGAACTCAAGAAGTGGATCGACGCCGCGATCTGAACTCATCGTCGCCAAATGCAAGAAGGATGGCCCCGCTCGCGCGGGGCGTTGCCGTTCAACGGGACCTCCCGCGCCAAGTTAGAACTACGCGGCGGTCTCGACGGTCCAAGTGGCCGATTTAATGAGCGGCGAGGTCTCGAGATCGGCGACAACGGCATCGAGAACGTCGGCTCGCGCCGTAGTAGGCAGTAGCGTCGCCGCGAGTTCGACAATGTCCTCGCCGGCAACGGTTTCCACGTCCCTGATCGGATAGCTCGCCTTGCTAAGGGCGGCATCAAGGAGGTCGCGAACGTCGGAGACCGCTCCCGAACCGCATACCGCGTGGACCTGGTAGGACGCCTCTGTCACGTCGGACACGATCGGACGGCGATCGATCCAGTTGACGATCGGTCGCAGCACAGTATTTCCAGCCAGGATGAAGAGCGTCAGCGCCGTGGCCTCCAGCCACAGGCCGCTTCCGGTGAAGGCGCCGACCGCCGCCGAACACCACAGCGTGGCGGCGGTGTTGAGCCCGCGGATGTTGGTGCCGTCCTTGAGAATCACGCCGGCGCCTAGGAAGCCGATACCCGACACCACATAGGCGATGATCCGCGTCGCGCCGTCGGCGCCGAGAAGCCGGCCGCCCAATTCCGAGAAGGCGGCCGCGCCGATCACCACGAGCACGTTGGTGCGCAGACCCGCATTGCGCTGGCGCCACTGTCGTTCGAAGCCGATCGCCGTTCCAAGCACGAAGGCGATCCCGAAGGTTGCGATCGCGTGAGCAGAGCGTGACGCGAGCAGGTCGGCGAGGCGTGAAGTGGTCATGCCGCGGTCATCGCCTTCTGGTGCTCGGCGAGCAAGCTTGCACGTCGGCGCCACGCACTTCGCCAGGTTTGCCGCATTGCGCTGCAAGATGCCCTGTTATGCATCGCAGCATGGATCGATTTGGTGCGAAGCGCCTTATGTATCCGTCGAACGGCATATGCCAAACGGCAGATGTCGTGCAGAGGAGACGATCATGAAGACCATCTACACCGCCGCGCTCGCCAGCGCTCTCACCTTCGGCCTCGCTGTCTCCGTTCAGGCGCAGACCATCCCGAGCCCCGCCAACCCGACCCCGGCCGACCCGATCGCCACCAACGGGACGCCGCTCCCGGTCAACAACGCCGAGAACGACTTCGGCGTCCGCAGCCTCTATGCGCCGTTCCAGGCCCTCGCGAACCCGGAATATCGCCGCTAATTCCAGGCGACCATCGATTTGGGTGGGCAAGGGCGTCCGGCTTCGTCGGGCGCCCTTGCCGCATGTCCTCGCCTCATCTCCGCGAACGTTCATCGACGATACACACGCCCAGCCCATATGACACGGTGAGCGACTTGCGGTCCGGGATTCGCCGCCGCGCCATCGTCAGGGAGACGGAAGATGAATTCGGTCCAAGGTTTCGCGCTGTTGAGCATCGTCGCGACGCTGCTTTCGCCGCTAGTGACGAGCGTCTCGGCCGAGCCGGCCACCGAGGCCAAGCCGGCCGCGGCCACCGAGGCCAAGCCGGCCATGTCGGAAGCCGACAAGCGCGCCAAAGCCAGCGACTGTTCGCGCCAGGCCGACGCCAAGAAGCTGCACGGCGAGGAGCGCAAGAAATTCCGCGAGGCATGCAAGCGCAAATAACGCTTTCGTCCTTCTAAGAGCTAGGGCCGCGGCTTATCTGCGGCCCTTTGGGCGTGCGCCGCGGCTCCCCACGGAAGCGGCCGTGGCGCGATCCGGAACCGGCCGGCACCGCGTCGATTGCCCGGCCACTGCCACTGGCGAGGGAGGCCCAGCCATGCCGAAAGCGTCGACCGACACGAAGCCGCCATTCAAGCGGCAGACCCAAGACTTCCCGGGTCACGGCTCGAAGATGGATCCGAAGCCCGATCACGGCGAGGAGAGCTACAAAGGGTCCGGCCGGCTGTCCGGCAAGCGCGCGATCATCACTGGCGGCGACAGCGGCATCGGCCGCGCCATCGCAATCGCCTTCGCGCGCGAGGGTGCCGATTTGGTGGTGAGCTACCTCGACGAGGAGGACGACGCCCGCGAGGTGAAATCCTGGGTCGAGAAAGCCGGCCGCAAATGCATGCTCGTTCCGGGTGACATAGCCTCGGCAAATCACTGCAAGGCGATCGTCGACACGGCAATCGGCGGTCTTGGCGGCCTCGACATCCTCGTCAATAACGCCGCCTACCAGAAGGTGACCCAGTCTTTCGAGGACATCACCATCGAAGACTGGGAGAAGACCTTCCAGGTCAATATCAACGCGATGTTCTACATCACCAAGTTCGCGGTCCCGCACATCAAAGCGGGGGGAGCCATCGTCAATACCTCTTCTGTTAACGCCAAACACCCAATGCCTTCGCTGCTGGCCTACAGCGCGACGAAAGCGGCGATCGCGAACTTCACGGTTGGTCTCGCCCAGTCGCTGGCCGAGAAGAACATCCGCGTCAACGCGGTGCTTCCCGGCCCAATCTGGACACCTTTCATCCCCTCGGGCATGGAGCCCGAGCAGATCGAAAGCTTCGGGTCGAACACGCCGATGGGGCGTCCGGGGCAGCCGGCGGAACTGGCGCCCTCCTACGTCATGCTTGCCTCGCCGGAGTCGAGCTATACAACGGGAGCCATGGTTGTCGTGGCTGGCGGCATGCCCATCTTTTGACGTGAATTGCCGAGACACGCGAGGGCGCATGCCAGATCCCGTTATCGAGCCAGAGCCCGAGCGGCAGCCGTTGCCGGACCCCGTTCCGCGCGAGCGGCCCGGCCTTCCGCCACTCTCTGTCCCGGTGCCGCCTTCACCGGAGCGGGAGACGCCGTCGGAACAACCGGGCGCGCCGCCGCTCAGCGTCCCGGTGCCCCCTCAGGCTCCGCCGCTGCCCGGTGAACCGCGTCCGGGCGAGCCACCACTTACCGTTCCCGTGAAACCGGCCGAACCTCCCGCCGAGCCGGACCCTGCCGAGCCAGGCCCCGCCGATCCGACTCCGGAACAGCCTAACCCGGAACCGGTCCGCGAACCGCCACCTTCCGAGCAGCCCGCGGCGGAACCCGTCAACGTCCCGGTTCCGGCTCCCGACGAGGTGAATGACCCGGGCCGGCAAGCGCCCACGGACATACCGCCCTCCGCACCGCAGGAAATCCCGTCTTCGCCGCAGCCGATGTCGCCGGACACGACGATGGCTTTGGCCTGAGCATTGACCCTTCATCGCCCCCGACCGGGCTTGCCGGGGTGACACCTATCGTGTCTTGTCGCTGCCGCTCTGTCGCATCGCCAGTCCTGCCTCCTCGACGGCCATGGCCAGCAAATAGGCGAGGAACCGCTCGTCCATCCCCTCGGCGAGCGTGAGGGCGGCCGCGCAATGATCGGCGAGGGCAACAAGGCGATCGATGCGGCGCGCCTGCGGTCCGGCGGCAGAAGCTTTGTCTTCGATCTGGGCTTTCGCTTGACGTCGCCTCGGCCCCGCCGATTTGCTGCCCGCGGCTACGGGACTTTTCGTCATTCGAAAACCTTTTTAACCAAATATTTTAGCATTCGATCAGCATAATAGATCGTGCGCCATCAAAGGGAAGAGGCTCGCATCGTCAAGGACAATCTAGCGTTGCGTCGAAGCTTCTTCGGAGACGCCGCGGCTTGCGCTACCTACCGAGACTTGATGAGGCGCGTCTTCGGGCTCGCCCTCGGAGCGCCGCCCGCTTCGGCTCCGCAATGGACACCGTTCGCCTTCTACGAAGGCGAGCATTGCGTCGCTAGCGTGGAGACCGCGTTGCTGCGAATGGTGCTGGACGGCGTCGAGCGCAAGCCGACCGCGCTGCGGCGCGTTGCGACCGATCCCGCCTGGCGAGGACAGGGTCTTTTTCGTGACCTGATGCAACATGCACTGGTGTGGTGCACGACCGTGTCGGACGATCCGTGTCTTCTCTATACCGCGGATCAGGACATCTACGCGCGCTTCGGCTTCGCGCCGCTGGCGCAGCATGCCTTCGTGGGCATCGTCGGCCCCGTCGCAGCCGCAGGCGGCGTGCGGACTCTGGACATGGCACGACGCGACGACCGCATGCTCGTCGAGACCCTGCTGGCGACGCGGACGCCGGTCTCCGAGCGCTGCGCGATGCTCGCGCCGGCGCTCTTTATGGACCATGTGATCGCGGCCGACGATCTCGCCTTGACCTGCGATGCCGATCGCGGCCTGCTCGTCGTCTCCGAGGTCGAGGATGATGGCGGCCTCACCCTCGTGGATATCGTGGCCGCGCAGATCCCGCCCCTCGACGTGGTTCTCGCGACCGCCGGAGGGTGTCTTGCGGGGCGGCTGAAGACGCTGTTTCCGCCGGATCGGCTCGGTTGGGACGGCAGCCCGATACCGGAAGACACCGGCCTGATGATCAGGGGCGAGCCGCCAGCGGCGATGACGCGCCCCTTCATGCTGCCGCCGACCACGGAATTCTGACGGCTAGACGACCTCGTCGGGTGCGAGCGTGCAGGTGAACGCTGCATCGGTCTCGATCTGGAGTGTTGCGTGGCCGATCCTGTGCCTCACGCTCAACGTCCTGCACGTGTCCATCAGGAAAGCGTCGCCCGGAGGGCCAGCCGGTAGTACCACCGAGACCGTAGGTGAAGCGGGTCGACGGCGCCCGTGTGCCGAGCCGGCTCCCGCGAAGGCGACCGCCAGTCCGAGCACGTCCGACACGTTGTGGACCGCGTCCGAGATCAGCGCCACGGAATAACCGACGAAGCCGAAGATCGCTTTCGCCGCGACGATCTGGACGTTGAGGCCGGTCGCGATGGCAAAAGCCGTTCCGAACGACATCGGTGCATGGCTGTGCCGGACATTCGCTGGCGCGTGACCATGGTGGTCTTGCCCCGCGTGGTCGTGCTCGCCCGATCCCGACTTCTCCAAGCCGAACCTCCCGTGCCGCGCTCAAGTATGCGTCGGCGCGCGGATGAGCTACAAGCGCCCCTGGCTGGATCCGCCCGCAGCCTGTCCCGCGACGCACAATCTAGCAGCGACCGATGAACATCGCCACGAAACCGGTCGACGCGCAGAGCCTCCAGCCGGAGCCGGGTATCTTCACGGTCGGCTCGACGCTCAATCACGTTCTCGTCATGACGGCGACGGGAGCGGTCGGGCTCGTCTCCGTCTTCTTCGTCGATTTCCTCTCGCTCCTCTACATATCCCGGCTCGGCGACACGAACCTCACCGCGGCCGTCGGCTTCGCCTCGCAGCTGACGTTCCTCCTATTGTCGGTGAATATCGGGCTTTCGATCGCGATCGGGGCGCTCGTGTCGCGGGCGCTCGGCGCCGGCGACCGGGCGAGGGCTCGGCGCATCGGCGCCTCCGGCCTCGTCCATGTCGCCCTCGTCTCCGGCATCCTCAGCATGGTTGCCATGCCGTTCACCCACGAAATCCTCGCCTTGTTCGGGGCGCGCGGCGATGCGCTCGCGGTCGGCTCGGTCTACCTGCGCCTCACGCTTCCGGCGACCGTCTTCCTCGGCATCGGCATGGCATTCTCCAGCGTGCTGCGCGGCGTCGGCGACGCCAAGCGCGCGATGTACACGACGCTTGGCGGGGCGATCGTCACCGCCTGCCTCGACCCGGTCTTCATCTTCGGCCTGCACCTCGGCATCTACGGCGCGGGGATCGTCGTGGTGATTTCGCGCCTGAGCTTGCTTTTGGTGGGATGGTACGGCGCGGTCCGCGTCCACCATCTCGTCGAGCGACCCCGGCTCGATGCGGTCGTGCGGGATGTGGCGCCGATCGCCTATATCGCCGCGCCGGCCGTGCTCACCAATATCGCCTCGCCGATCGCCAACATCTACGCGATGCACATCTTCGCCAAGTTCGGCGACAGCGTCGTCGCGGCCTTCGCGATCATGGACCGGGTCACGCCCGTGGCGTTCGGCGTGCTCTTCGCGCTTTCCGGCTCGGTCGGACCGATTATGGGACAGAACCTCGGCGCGCTCGCCTTCGACCGCATCAGGACGGTTTTGACCAACTGTTTCGCCGTCGCTGGCGCTTACGTCGCCACGGTCACCGTCGTGCTCTGGCTTGCCGCACCCCTCGTCGTGGCGCTGTTCGACGCCAAAGGCGAGACGGCCGACCTTCTCTTCTTCTTCTGCCGCGCGAGCGGGATCCTATGGTTTTTCCTCGGCGGCATCTTCGTCGCGAACGCCGCCTACAACAATCTCGGCGCACCGTTTCTCTCGACGGCCTTCAATTGGGGTCGTGCGACGCTCGGCACGATGCCATTTGTGACGTTCGGCGCTCTCCACTATGGACCGGAAGGCGGCTACGTTGGCATGATCGTCGGCGCCGCCCTGTTCGGATGCGCGGCGATCGTGGTGTCCTACACCGTCGTGGTTCGGCTCGCCCGCCGTGTCACGCAGCCTTGAGGACGATTGGCAGCGGGCGTCGCGGAGGAGAGCAGCCGTGTTCAATCTCTACCAGTTGATCGACAACGCCCACGGCGGTCAAGGCATCGACAGCCTGGCGCAGCAGTTCAGCCTCAGCCGCGATCAGGCCGACAGCGCGGTCAAGGCCCTGCTGCCTTCGCTGTCCACAGCTTTCATGACGAAGGCGCAACAGCCCGGCGGTCTCGGCGAGATCGCCGGAGCGATGACCGACGATCACCACCGGCAGGCCTACAGCGACCCTAGCGTCGCGCAGGATCCGGCAACCCAGCGGAAGGGCGGCGCCATCGCCGGCAACATCTTCGGCGACACCGCGCTGGTCCAGGAGGTGGCGCAGAAAGCCTCGCAATACACCGGCATTCCCGCAGCCACGCTGCAGCAGATGCTGCCGGTCATCATCTCCATGGTGGTCGGCGGCATCGCGAGCGAGATGCACGGCCAGGGCATGGGCGGCCTTCTGGGGCAACTCGCGAACAGCGGTTTGGGCGGTATGCTCGGCGGCCTCTTCGGCGGCCAGCGGTCACCGCAGGGTCAGCCGACGGGCGGAACCGGCAATCAGGTCGGCACTGAGAGCGGTGGGCTCGGCGGGATGTTCGGCGGCATTCTCGGCAGCTTGCTCGGCGGGAGCAGCGGCCAGCCGGGCGGCAGCCAAGCCGGAGGCGCCCAGGGTGCCTCGCCGCAGATGCAGGCCGGCATGGACGCCTTGAGCAAGATGTTCCATCCGGGCGTGCGGGCCGAGCCCGGCGCCCAGCCGGACAACCTCGGCGGACAGATCAGCTCGATCCTCGGCGGCAACAAGGCCTGAGCCTCAGTTGAGGTTCGCCGCGACCGGCGTGAAGTAATTAGACGAGAGTTTCACGCCGATCGTGCGCGCGCCCGCGATGAGGAGGAGCGACACCAGGCAGGCGATGACGGCATACTCGATCGAGGACGCGCCGCGCTTGGCCGCCCCGAACATCATCATCGTCTTCATCGGCGTTCGCATCACTCCATCATCCGTCAAATCAATAATCTTTTGATTAATCGGCCCGACCGATCCGGCGCGCATGGCGCCGGTCGCGGAGGCGTTCGCGGATTGCGTGATGCTTCGGCCCCCACTATGTAGCCGCATGCCGATGCCGAGCGGATCCGTCGAAGGATGGGCGCGGCCTCGGTTTCGAGTGACGAACGAAAGCTGATGAATGGCCCGCGATGTCTCGGACTCTACGCCGATCACCGGGCGGGACGATCTTGTCGGCTGGCTCGCGGCCGGGTGCAAACCGGCATCACGGCATTGCATAGGAACTGAGCACGAGAAGATCGGCTTCTACCGCGTCGATCATCGTCCCGTGCCTTACGACGATGTGGAGCGGGGCGGCATTCGAGCCGTTCTCGAAGAGATAGGGGAGAGCCTCGGCTGGACGCCGATCTTCGACGGCGCCGCCATCATCGGTCTCGCGGACGAGGCCAACGGCGGTGCGATCTCGATCGAGCCCGGCGGCCAGTTCGAACTCTCGGGCGCCCCGCTCGACAGCGTGCACGAGACGAGATTGGAGCTCGAACGCCATTTCGCCGCCCTGAAGCCGATCGCCGACCGCTTCGGCATCCGTTTCCTGTCGCTTGGCATGAGCCCGAAATGGTCGCGCGCCGAGACGCCGGTGATGCCCAAGAGCCGGTACGCGATCATGGCGCGCTACATGCCGAAGGTCGGCACGCGCGGCCTCGACATGATGTTCCGCACCGCGACCGTCCAGGCGAACTACGATTTCGCTAGCGAGGCGGACATGGTGAAGAAGCTTCGGGTCTCGCTGGCGCTGCAACCTTTGGCCACCGCCCTCTTCGCCAACTCGCCGTTCACCGACGGCAAGCTAAACGGCCAGCTGTCGGAACGCTCCAACGTCTGGCGCGACACCGACAACAACCGGGCTGGCATGTTGCCATTCGTCTTCGAGGACGGCATGGGCTTCGAGCGCTACGTCGATTACGCGCTCGACGTGCCGATGTACTTCATAAAGCGCGGGGATACCTATTTCGACGTGGCCGGCTCGAGCTTCCGTGATCTTCTGGTCGGACAGCACAGAGCCTGCCCCGGCGAAATGGCGACGCTTTCGGATTGGGCCAACCACCTTTCGACGATCTTCCCGGAAGTGCGATTGAAGACGTTCCTCGAAATGCGCGGCGCGGACGCCGGCCCGCTGCCCTTCCTCGAAGCGCTTCCGGCCTTTTTCGCCGGCCTGCTCTACGGTTCTTCGGCGCTCGATGCCGCTTGGGATCTCGTGAAATCATGGACAGCGCAGCAACGCGCCGCGTTACGCGACGACGCGTCTCGGATAGGTTTGGCGGCGGAGATCGCCAGCCGCTCGCTCCGCGACGTGGCGCGTGAGGCGCTGGACATATCCAGGCTCGGATTGCTCGAGCGCAATCGACGGAACGCGAGAGGCGAGACCGAGATCATCTACCTGGAGTGCTTGGAAGACGTGATGCTGCGCGGGACAGAGGCCGAGCGCCTCATCGCGCTCTACGACGGCCAATGGGGCAGCCGGGTCGATCCTGCCTTCGAGGCCTGCGTCTACTAAACGCCAGCCTGCCTTGGGCACGTGCCGCTACCGGAAGGGATTGTAGCTGTCGAGCCCGCTCCTGACCCGCAGGTGCTGGGCAGCATTCGCGCCCGGAACCATGCCGCCTATCCCGTCGGACCTCAGGTTGGCGCTCGAGGTCCCGTAAACGGTCCATGCCTGAGCATTGGCGTTGCGCGAATGAACCTCGATGCGCGTACGCGCGCCGAGCCTGCCGCAGATGCCGTTCCCTAGATTGACCGCATCGGGACCGTAGGCGGTGCAGCGATCGGCCGAAGGAATAACTCTAGCGGTATCGATGATATCGCCGGCACCAGCTGTCGTGCCGTTCGCGATCATCGTCGCGGACAGGGCTCCGATAAAAGCCAAGGTGCTCGGGATCAGAGTGCTCGAGAAACGAATCATCACAACCTTTGCATCATCCAGCGACCGCACCACGATGGTCCCACAATCCGGCGAACATAAGGTTGATGATATCTCGTTCGCATCATTGCCAATCGCCGACCACCGCCTGCACTAGGGTCAGCGCCGCCACCGCGGCGGTATCCGCGCGAAGGATGCGGGGCCCGAGCGAAAGCCGCACGACCGTCGGCAGCGCGAGGAGCATGTTGCGCTCGCTTTGCTCGAAGCCGCCCTCTGGGCCGACGAGGACGGCGAGCGGCCCACCGGCGATCTCCCGCAGCGGCGCGAGCGATCCGCCCGGCTCGATGTCTTCGTCGCAGAACACCAGTGTCCGCCCACGGTCCCAGTCGGCCAAGGCGGCCTCGAGCGGCTCGAAGGACCGGACCTCAGGTATGGTCAGGATCCCGCATTGCTCGGCCGCCTCGATGGCATTGGCCTGCATCCGTTCCGAGTTGACGCGGGCGGTCTGCGTTCGACGCGTCGCCACCGGCCGCAGGCAGCTCGCGCCCATCTCGACGGCCTTCTGAACCATGTAGTCGAGCCTGGCATGCTTCAGCGGAGCGAACAGGTAGTGGAGGTCGCCCGGCGGCGTCTGCGGTCGCACCAACTCGGCAAGGCGCAACCCCGATTGCTTGCGGCCGAGCGGCTCGACGGTGCCGCGCCACTCGCCCTCGCGCCCGTTGAAAACATGAACCGGTTCGCCTTCAGAAAGCCTGAGTACGTTGCGAACGTAGTTCTGTCGAGGCGGGTCGAGCGTAAGCAAGCGACCGGCCTCGAGAGCTGAATCGACGTACAATCGCGGAGTCGAGAAGTTGTAGGCCGCCATCGCGCCTGGGTACACCAGCGCCACGGCCGCGGCGAGGTCGTCCCCGCATTCGGCCGGTCTACCGGGCGTTCACGAGAGGGGCTTGTGGTCATGGGGTTCGCTTCCTGGGCATCTCGCGCGACGCCTGTCGCGGTTTTCGTCATCGGCTTGTCGGGTACCGCCGCTTCCGCCGGCGACTGCAACACTGACATCGCGGCGCTGTCGCAGAAGCGGCAGGGAGTGATGGAAAAGCTGAACGTTCTCGCCAAGGCCACCAAGGGCAAGCTCGATCCTGTCGCCTCGTGCCCGACGTTGAAGGGCCTGGTCGTGACCGAGACCGCCCTGCTGAAGTATCTCGAGGCCAACAAGAACTGGTGCAACGTCCCCGACGCCGCGGTAGACAACCTCAAGGCCGCGAATGCCAAGTCGCAGCAGTTCGCGACTCAGGCTTGCACCCTCGCCGTACAGGTCAAGAAGCAGCAGCAACAGCAGGCGTCCGGCGGCAACGCGCTCGGTATCGAGGCCCAGAAGCTGCCGACCGGTCCGCTCTAGCCTCGCTCTTCGGCGGCCCATCCGACCTTACCGTTGAACCCATCGACTTGAACGAACTAGGCCGCTCATCGACCGCCTCCGCTGCGCTGCCGGACGCGGTGCGCCGCCAGGCGCTTTTCCGCCTGACGCCGCCGGTTTGGCACCCGTATTTGCAGCTGGCGCGTCTCGACCGGCCGGTCGGATATTGGCTGCTCGTGCTGCCGTGCTGGTGGTCGAGCGTGCTGGCCAGTCTCGCCGGCCACCGGCAGCCCGACGTCGTCCACCTGCTGCTCTTCCTCCTCGGGGCCATCGTGATGCGCGGCTCCGGCTCAACCTACAACGACATCGTCGATCGCGAGCTCGACGCCAAGGTCGAACGGACGCGGCATCGGCCGGTGGCCTCCGGCCGAGTCAGCGTCGCGGCAGCCCGCCTCTTCCTCTTAGCCCAGGCGCTGGTCGGCTTCGTTGTCGTTTTAGAGTTCAACCTCTTCACGATCCTTCTCGGGATCGGGTCGCTGGCCATCGTGGCGATCTATCCCTTCATGAAGCGGGTGACGTCTTGGCCGCAACTGGTCCTCGGGCTCGCTTTTGCCTGGGGGGCGCTGGTCGGCTGGGCCGCGCAGTTCGCCGCGCTCGCCCTTCCGGCCTTTCTCCTCTACGGGGGCGCGGTGGCGTGGACGATCGGCTACGACACGATCTATGCGCTCCAGGATGCCCGCGACGATCCGGCCGCGGGCATCAAGTCGACGGCACGCTTGTTCGGGTCGCAGGTTCGGCTCGCGGTCGGTATCCTCTACGCGATCTGCGCCGCGGGCGTCGAGGCGGCCCTCATTGCTGCCGGCGTCGGCACAGGTTTGGTGGCCCAGCTCGGCGTCGGCCTGTTCGCGGCGCATCTCGGCTGGCAGGTCGGCACTCTACGATCGGACGACCCCGCGGCCGCACTGCGCCTGTTCCGGTCCAATCGCGACGCGGGGCTGTTGCTGTGCGCCGGCTGGACGCTGGCGGCCCTCGTCACGCGGGGTTGACGATCCGCCGGCGGTTTGCCCGGCGTCTTCTTCGGTCTTGGCCGCCTCCGTTCTCAAGGAACATTCCAGCTTGACCGGGCATTTGTTTGCCTGCACGTCGATGCAACGTCCTGTTCGAGGGGGTCTACAGTGCTCAGGTATGCAATTATCTTCTTCGTCATCTCGCTGATCGCGGGCGGTCTCGGCTTCTCCGGCACGTCCTCGGCCTTCGCCGGCATCGCGAAGATCTGCTTCTACATCTTCCTCGCCATCGCGATCCTCTGGATCATCGTCGGCGTCACCGCGTTTCATGCGGTATTCTAGCCTGGCGGCAAACGCGCGCGCTCAACCAAAATGAGCCTGCCGATCGTCTCACCGGGTCCTTCGCGTCAGAGCCTCGCCGCACCGAGAATTCTGCCGCCGCTCCCTTCGATGATGACGGCCGTCTCCTGCCCCGCACCTGCCGGCTCGGAGAGTTCGACGGGGGTACCGCGGTACTCGCCGATGCTGCGCATCGAACGCACGATATTCGACTCGAGCAGTACGCGTCCGCTGTTCTCCCCGCGCCCGACATGGGTCTCGTGCTGGGGATCAAATCCGATCAGCAGGATGCGCCCGCTTCCCTTGCCTCGCCCCACCGAGATCGCTAATCCGCGGCCGCCGCGTTGCAGGCGCACCGGCGCGGCCTCAGCGGCCTCGCCGCGGGCTGCCGCGATAGCGTCGGCGACCGCGCCATGCTCCGAGCCGACCACGCCTCGCCGACCGTCGATCACCATCTCCGGCGTATAGGATCCGCCGCCGAGTTGGGCGGCATAGCCGGCCTGCCGGCTAGTCGCGCCCTCGAAGGAATAGGGATCGCGCCAGCCGAGCGAATTCCAGTAAGTGACGTGAAAGGCGAGCGGGAGCAGGTCCCGCCGCCCCGCGAGCGTTGTGAGGAGCGCGTCGGCGGGCGGGCACGACGAGCAGCCCTCGGACGTGAAGAGTTCAACGACAACCGGCCGCGACGCGGCCTGCGCGCCAGCGGAGGCGACCGCCGTTCCAAGTACGACTGCCAGCGTGATCCGCATGATTCATCCCGTTAACGCCATGATGGGACTTCGGCCGCCGCGTCGGTGCCGTTACATCCGCCCGCATGGCCTTGAGCAAAAAGGGCCGTCGACGAAGGTCCGCCGCTGAGACGCCGCGGCCCCGAGGGCTTCGTCTATCCTCAGTTCGTTGCGGTGAGGACCGGGCTCGTCTTGTAGTCCTGCGGGAACAGCTTCTTGAGTCCCTCGACCTTCGGGATGTCGTTGTCGGCGATGTAGGGCTGGTTGGGATGCAGGGTCAGGTAGTTCTGATGATACTGCTCGGCCGGGTAGAAGGCCGTGAACTCGCTGACCCTGGTAACGATCGGCGCGCCGAAGACATGGGCCTTCTGCAGCTGCGCAACGTAGTCCTTGGCGATCTTGGCCTGCTCCGGCGTCGTGGCGAAGATGTCGGAACGGTACTGGGTGCCCTCGTCGGGACCCTGACTATTGAGCTGGGTCGGGTCTGTGACGACGGAGAAATAGATCTGCAGGAGCTTGCCGTAGCTGATCTGGGTCGGATCGTAGGTGATCTTGACCGTCTCGGCATGGCCGGTCTCGCCGGTGCTGACCACGGGGTAGGAGGCGGTCTCCTTCGAGCCGCCGGCGTAGCCCGACACCGCGCTGGTGACGCCTTTCACGTGCTGGAAGACGCCTTGCACGCCCCAAAAACAGCCGCCGGCGAGCACGGCGGTGGCGCTCTTGGCGGTGCTCGCCGACGCATCGCCGGCCGGCGGGGGCACGCGATGCATCTCATCGGCCGAGGCAGGGTGCTGCGGCCAAAGCGTCGCGCCGGCGGATACGAGCAATGCGCCGCCGCTCAGATAGAACAGAGCGCGTGCGGTTTTCTTGATGGTGTCCATGGGAACTCCTCGGGCGGCGCGGGGCCGCGGCATGGGCCTGCCCGGTGATTCAGGCCGCCTCGAACTTCATCGCCACGCCATTCATGCAATAGCGTAGACCCGTTGGTTGCGGACCGTCATCGAAGACGTGGCCGAGATGCCCGCCGCAAGTGGCGCAGTGGACCTCCGTCCGCGACATGCCGAACGAGCGATCGGTGGTCTCGCCCACTGCCTTAGGTATCGCCTCGTAGAAGCTCGGCCATCCGGTCCCGCTATCGAACTTAGTCTCCGAGCGGAATGCCCGCTGGCCGCATCCGGCGCAGGCGAAAAAGCCCTTGCGGTGCTCGTCGTTGAGCGGGCTCGTGAAGGCCCGCTCGGTGCCCTCCTCGCGAAGCACGTCGTATTGGGCCGGCGTCAAACGCTTGTGCCATTCGGCCTCGGTGAGGCTCATCGGGAACTTGCCCGTCATGCCCGCAAGCGCTCTGTTGCGGGAGCCGACCACGAGCGCGGCTAACGTTGCCGCTGTGAAGCCGAGGCCGGTTGTGGCCATGAATGCGCGTCTGCTATTCACGTTATCCTCCTTGAAGCCGACGACGCCTGGCATTCAGCGATAGCCGGGCTGGCGCAAGCTGGGTTTGTGATATGTACGACGCGAGCTGCGCAAAGGTTACAGGTCGACATGCGGCGCTCGGACGCTGAAAGGTGTTTTTGCGCGAACGCCTCGCGCATGCGGCCTGTCAGATCGCTTTCGGGGGTAGGGTATGGACAGCGTCTTTTCTCGTGCGCCGGCGCAACTCGCGGCAGCGGCGGTCCTCGTCGCATCTCTGCTCGTCGGAGCGCCAGCCGGAGCGGCGGGGGCGCCGCCGGAGCCCTCGGCTGCGCAGCCCAGCCTGCCGCCGAGCGGCAATCCTCCAAACGGCAATCCTCCAGGCGGCAAGCCGCCGGTGTCGCCGCTCATCCAGCGTACGATCGGCGCCGGCGCGAAGCCGGCCGAAGCCCGCAAGCATGCGAGCCGTCACGCCCAACTCCGTCATCATGTGGCCCATCGTTATCGCGCGGTCCCGCTGGACCTGGAGCGCCCAGCAGTGGCTGGTGTCACCTTGCTCGTGCCGCTGCCGCGTCCCGAAGAGCCGCCGCATTTGACGGTGCCTCTGCCGGCCTATCCGCTCGACAGCCTTGCGACCTACGTGACGACGCCGCCGACGCCGGTCGTCTGCCACCACGTTCCCCGCGAGCCCGGCCTGCCCGACCCCGAACTCTACCGCGAGCGCACGCTGCAGTGCCAGCCCGACAATCCCTGAGGGGCCTCGATGCCCCTGGAAGCAGCGCCTAAGCCGCGGAAGCCTTGCGGGCCTCGCGCTCCTCGACGAGGTGCTTGACGGACGGGAAGTCGATCTTGCCGGTGCCGAGCAGCGGGATCGCCGCGATCGAGACGACCTCGCCGGGCACCATCAGGTCGGACGCGCCGCTGGCCTTGGCAAAGGTCGCGAACTCGCCGCGGGTCGCGCCCTGGTGTTGAGTGACGAGCACGATGCGCTCGCCTTTGCGCTCGTCAGGCAGGCTCGCCGCCGCCGACATCGCCTCCGGCCACAGCGCATCCGCGAGCTGCTCGATGGCCGCCAGCGAGACCATCTCGCCGGCGATCTTGGCGAAGCGCTTGGCGCGCCCCTTGATCGTGACGAAGCCGCTGTCGTCGATGGCGACGATGTCGCCGGTGTCGTGCCATCCGTCTTGCGGCGGCTGTAGGACGCCGGGACGATCCTCCTTGAGGTAGCCGAGCATGGTATTGGCGCCTTTCACCACCAGCCGCGCGCCCCCGTCGATGCCGTCGACCGATTCGAGCTTGGCGGTGATGCCCGGCATCAGCCGGCCGACGCTGCCGTTCTTGTTGAACATCGGCGTGTTCAGCGCCAGGACGGGCGCCATCTCGGTGATGCCGTAGCCCTCCAGGATGCGCTGGCCGAACTTCTCCATGTAGACGGCGCGCGTCGAGTCCTTCACCGGCTCGGCACCGGCCATGATGTAGCGCAGCGAGCGGAAATCGTAGGCGTTCGCCGTCCGCGCGTAGCCCGCGAGGAAGGTGTCGGTCCCGAACAGGATGGTCGCGTTGCTGCCGTAGATGAGCTCGGGGATGATCCGGTAGTGCAGGGGGGTGGGGTAGAGGTAGACCTTCACCCCGAACACCAGCGGCACGATCGTACCGATCGTCAGGCCGAAGGCGTGGAACATCGGCAGCACGTTGAAAACGGTGTCTTCGCGGCTGAAGTCGACCACGGCGCGAGACTGCGCGCAGTTCGCCAGCATGTTGCGGTGGGAGAGCACCACGCCCTTGGGCACGCCCTCCGAACCCGAGGTGAACAGGATGGCGGCCGGGTCGTCGGAAGCGCGCGGGGCGAGCGGGCGTTTCCAGCTGAGGGCGGCGCTAAGCTTGTCGACCATGCCGACCGTGGCGCGGATGTCTTCGAGGTAGACAAAGCGGAACGCGTCTCCGAGTTCGGCGACGAGCTTGTCGAGCTTGCCCCTTTCGATGAAGGAGCGTGAAGTGACGATCGTATCGAACTGCGCCGCCCGTCCGGCCGATGTGATGGTCGCCGCGCCGGCGGAGAAATTGACCATCGCCACGACTCGTCCGGCCGACATGAGGCCGAAGAACGAGACGGCCGCGCCGATCGAATTCGGCAGCATCAGGCCGATCGTGCCGCCGCGCGGCACCAGCGGCTCGAGCTTCTTGCCGAGGATGCGGGCGCCGATCAGCGCGCGTTTGTAGGTCATCTCGCCGGAGACCGGATCCTGCAGAACGGTGTGCTTCGGGCCGTGCTGCAGCGCGGCATCGACGAGCGCCTGGTGCAGCGTACGGTCGATCGACGTCGTCTTGTAGACCATGTCGGACATGATGGCGTAGAGCGCCGCGCCGGCCGCCCGGCGGCGGACCCTGCCCTTGAGTTCCTCGGGCACAACGACGCGACGCGGCTCGAGGATCGTCACCTTGATGCGCTTCAGGAGGGTGCGGTGCACCTGGCTGTCCGTGAGGTAGGAGAAGTACGAGGCCTCGGCGCCCTCGATGCGCACCGGCACGACCGGGACGCCGGCCTTGTCGGCGATCAGTCCGGATCCGTCGTAGACCTTCATCAGGCTGCCAGTCCGGGTGATCCGGCCCTCCGGGAAGATGACCAGCGAGGCGCCGTCCTTCACCGCCTGGATCAGCGTGCGGGTCGCGAGCGGCCGTGTCGGATCGAGCGGCAGCGCGTTCATGTACTTCGCGATCGGCTTCAGCCACCAGCGCTGCGCCACCGTGTGGTCGATCGCGAAGACGGGGTTGTGGTCGAGGATCGAGAAGGCGATCTCGGCGTCGAGCCAGCTCACATGGTTGAGGGCGATGATCGCGTTCGGACCGGCCTTGGCGATGTTCTCGAGGCCGGTGACCTCGAGACGATAAACGAGACGCAGCAGGATCGAGGCGAGATCGCGCAGCGGATTGGTGGGCAGCAGCGCGACGATCGCCACCGCGCCGCCGAGGCAGAGCAGGCCGAGGAGGCCGAACACGACGCTCAGCGACAGGCCGAGATGCTGCAGCCCGGCGACGGCCGCGGTGCCGGCGACCATGGCCAGCGCCGAAAGGATGCCGACGGCGGCGACGACGCGCGCGCGTCGGTCGGCCGGCGCCCAGGCCTGCACGGCGGCGAAGGAGGGGACGATGTAGAGGCCGCCGGCCATCGCGAGCAGCGCGAGATCGATGCCGACGTGCCAGCCGATCCAATGATGGAAGAAGGCGCCGACGCCCATCAACTCGCCGTGCGCCGAGACGCCGCTCAGCGCGAAAGCCATGTCGAACGCGATGACGCCGATGAAGGCGGCGGCGATCGGGGTCGGCAACATCAGGGTGCGACCGCCAAGAAGCCAGGACGCGAAGCCGGATCCTAGGGCTATCCCGATGGCGAAGACGGCGTTGTAGGTCGTGAGTACGAGCTGGTCGCCGCCGAGCGAATGGGTGACGAGCGGCGGCAGCAGGCCGTAGACGATCGCCGCGACCATCCAGAACAGGCTGACAATAAGGCCGCCGCGCCACAGCCGCGTGTCACCGTGGAGGCTGGCGACGAGGCCGATGGTCGAGCGCACGACGTTGGGGTCGACGTGGAGTCCGGGTGCGCCCTCGCCGGTTCGCGGGATGAACAGGGCGGCGGCCCAGCTCGCGGCGGCGAAGACGAGCGTCAGCACGGACGCCCAGACGGGGTTGTTGTGGCCGACCTCGGACGCGATGGCGGCGAGCGTCGAGCCGGCGATGATGGCGATGAAGGTCGCGCCTTCGACCAGGGCGTTGGCCGCCGGCAGGTCGCTGGTGGCGAGGTGATCGGGCAGGATGCCGTATTTCACCGGGCCGAACAGCGCCGACAGAACGCCGAACATGGCGAGCGCGGTGAAGAGCAGCGGCACCGAATCGACGAGGAAGCCTGCCGCGGCGACCGCCACGGCGATGAACTCCGCGAGCTTCAGCCGGCGCGCGATCAGCGCCTTGTCGTGGCGGTCGGCCCATTCGCCGCCGAGCGCCGACAGCAGCACCGACGGGACCATGAAGATCGCGGTCGAGGCCATGATGAGTGGGCCGGACTGCTGCGGGAAACGGAACAGCAGCAGGAAGATCATCGCTCCCTTGAGGTAATTGTCGTTGAAGGCGGAGAAGAACTGGCACCAGAATAGGGGCGCGAATTTCCGCGTGTTCAGCAAATGGCCGCTCATGGGGTCCGCCTTCGTTAGCATTCCAGCTTGTACCGGCCCGGTCGGCGCTTGCGAAGCCCGCACGGTCTTGAACAACGTTCATCGCTGATGTACAGCACTAATGAACATTGTTCAAGAGGCAATTGGCGATGAGCGGAGCTTTCGGCCGAAAAGCCGAGCAGCTCGATCGGCTCATCGCTTGCGCTGAAAGGGCTGTCGCCGAGTACGGCTTGTCGGGTCTGCGCGCCCGCGACATCGCGAAATGCGCGGGCTGCTCCGTCGGCGCGATCTATAATCACGTAGCCGACCTCGATGAACTCGCGCTTCGCGTCGCGCAACGCACCATGGCCAACCTCGATGTCCATCTTGAGGCGGCCGCCTTGCCGGCCGGCGCGACGTGCGAGGCGCAGCTCGTGGCGTGGGCGCTCTCTTACCGCGCCTTCGCCGATGCCGAGCGCAACCGATGGAGGGCGCTGTTCGACTTCCGCATGCAGAAGCCGGGCGCCGAGCTGCCCGAGTGGTTCGCCGCCGACCAGCTTCGCATCTTCGTCCGTCTCGAGAAGCAACTGGCACCGCTGATGCCGAGCCTCGACGAGAGCACTTTGAAGCTGCGTGCGCGAACATTGTTTGGAGCGGTGCACGGCATCGTGCTCCTCGGCCTCGAGCAGAAGCTCGTGGCGCTCCCGATGGGCGCCATCGACGACGAACTCGGGGGCTTCGTGCGGACCTACCTCGCGGGACTTCGGCCCACGGCCTGATCGCCCGCCGCTTGAGCCAGGCCCGTAGAAGCTCGACTAGTGCTTGTCGTGACCGAAGAGGCCGGGACAAGCCTGCCCTTAATCTGCATCGCGAATTGATGCGGCCGACAAAAAAGATGACGACAAATAGGGCGATCGCTCATCAAACGGCCTCAGACCCTCTATATGAGCGTCTTCCGTAACGGCTTGCGCGGCTGTCATTTGTTGCATTTCGCTTTCGTTTGCGTGCCTACCATCGGTCACATGAACCCGATGCTCGTCCTGGCGAAGGAGCTCGTCGGGCGAGGTCATTCCGCGACGTTCATCCACCATCCCGATCTCGCATTCACCATCCAGGACGCTGGGCTCGCCTTCCATCCCATCGGCGAAGCCCATGCCCCTGCGGGCAGCCTCAAGCCGGCCATCGAGAAGGCATCCGCCGTGCACGGCGTCTTTGGCATGCGGTCGCTCATCAAGGAATTCGCGCGCGAGACGCAGATGTTCTGCGACGAACTGCCGGACGCGCTCCGCGCCTTGTCGATCGACGCAATCGTCGGCGACTGGCTCGAGCCGGCGGTCGGGCTCGTCGCCCATCATCTGTCGATGCCCTATATTTCGGTCGCCGCCGCGCTGCCGTTGAACTGGGAGCAGGGGATCCCATCGCCTTTCGTCGGCTGGCGCCACGGGGAGACGCGCTGGCATCGCTATCGCAACATCGCCGCGCAGTATGTGGTCGAGGCGGCGCAATCCCCGCTGCACAAGGTCACCGGCGGCTATGCGACGCGCTGGAACCTCGGCCCCATATTCCGCACCGCGGATTTTGCCTCCCCCTTCGCGCAGATCGCGCAACTGACGCCGTCGCTCGACTATCCGCGCCAGTCGCTGATCGGCTGCTTTCACTACTGCGGCCCGTTTCGCGCCGCGCCCCATCAAGACACCCGGCGTCCGCGCCGGAAGACGGGGCGAGCTTTCGCGTCGCTCGGTTCGCTGATGGGGCACCGGGCCGACGTCTTCGAGCGCATCGCGGATGCCACCGCGGCCGCCGGGCTCGAGCTGACGATCGCGCACGGCGGGCTGCTTGCGCCCGAGGCGGCCGCGCGGCTGGCGCGGCGCGCGACGGTCCACGAGTTCGTGTCCTACGACCGGATCTTCAAGGAGGTGGATGTCGCCATCCTGCATGGCGGCATGAACGGCGTGCTCGACGCACTCGCCGACGACGTGCCGCTGGTCGTGGTGCCGCTCGCCTTCGAGCAGGGGGCCATCGCCTCGCGCGTGCGTCACGCCGGGGCGGGGCTGGTGTGCCGCCCTCATGCGATGCGTTGGCGCCTCGCCGGCGCGATCAAGACCGTCATCGAAGATCCGTCGTTCGCCGAAAACGCGGCGCGGGTCGGCGCCGACATCCGCAAGGCCGGGGGAACGCAAAGAGCCGCCGACATCGTGGAGAGGGTCGCGCGAACGCGTCAGCCTTGCGTCAACGCGCAAGCAGTGTCGCGGGATCCGGCGTTGGCGCCCTTCACTCTGGACGCGGCCTGACGCCGGAAGAGGCGCGAGAAACATCTACCGGGACAGCCGAGCGCGCGGCTAGGATCGGGCCTAGTGGGTGCGACGAAAGGAGACGTCATGCAGCCGATCTGGGCCATCGGCCTCATGACGGGTACGGTACTCGACGGAATGATCGACATCGCGATGATCCGCACGGACGGTGAGAGCGTGCAAGAGTTCGGCCCCTGGACGCTCGCGCCCTACGCGGAGGACGTTCAGGCGCTGCTTGCGCGTGCCCTTGCCGAGGCCCGCGAGTGGCGCTTCGAGGGTCGCGAACCCGCCGTCTTCGCGCCGGCGGAGGAGGCGCTCACGCGTGGGCAGTCGGGCGCGGTGTCGGCCTTCCTCGCCGCGCACGCGATCGAGCCGCGGGACGTTGCGGCCATCGGGTTCCACGGGCAGAGCGTGCTTCACCGCGCGCCGCGCGATGGACGCTACGGCGCCACCCGCCAACTCGGCGACGGGCCGCTGATGGCGGCGCTGACCGGCATCGACGTCGTCAACGACTTCCGCTCCGCCGATGTCCGGGCGGGCGGCCAAGGCGCGCCGCTTTGCGCCAGCTATCACGCCGCGCTGCTGCGGCGCGCCGACGTTGCACCCGACACGGCGGTGCTCAACCTCGGCGGCGTCGCCAACCTCACTTGGCTTGGAGCGGACGGCTCCCTGATCGCTTTCGACACCGGGCCGGCCAACGCGCCGATCAACGATTGGGTGCAGCGCGCCACCGGTCAGCGTATGGACCTCGGCGGACAGCTGGCGCGGATGGGCAAGGTCGACGAGCGGCGCCTCGAGCGCCTGCTCGCGCATTCCTACCTCGGCGCGCCCTATCCGAAGTCGCTGGACCGGTTCGATTTCCCCGCCAGCATGGCGGAAGGCCTCAGTCTTGAAGACGGTGCCGCGACGCTGACCGCCTTCACCGCCGGAGCGGTCGGCCGCGCGCTCGACCTGCTACCGCGACGCCCGGCACGTCTCGTGCTGTGCGGCGGCGGCCGCAAGAACCCGGCGCTCGTCGATGCGATCACGCTGCGCGCGGGCGTGACGCCGATCATGGCGGAGGACCAGGGCTGGCGCGGCGATGCGATCGAGGCGGAGTGCTTCGCCCTGCTCGCCGTGCGTGCCCTACGCGGCTTGCCGATCAGCTTTCCGACCACCACCGGGGTTCCCGCCCCGATGACCGGCGGCATTTTGTGCAAGACGGCCCGTGGCGCGCGACGCCCTTGAGGCTGGTACCACCACCCCGGCTCGAACGGGGGACCTCTTGATCCACAATCAAGCGCTCTAACCAACTGAGCTATGGCGGCAGGTAGGGCCCAGCGCGAACCTAGGGGCTCGTTTTTGTGAATGCAAGGCTTTGTCACGCCATCGTTTCAAGCGGCGGCCTGCCGCGGCCGAAGGGTATTTCTCCTTGCTGCAACGCGGCGAGCCTGTCGCGCCAACGCAGCACCGCGAAATCCTCGAGCGCCGCAGCTACGCTTCCTTCACCTAGGACAGTGTCACAGAGACTGCGAAGTCGACGCCGGTGACCTTCATGCGCCGCCTACTTCTTTTGCACGCGTGCAGGTGCTGAGGGCCAGCTGAGGGCCTCGCGCCCTTGTCAGTAGGCCAGGAGGACATAGTGAGCTCTGCCGCCCGGCTAGCCGTGCCGTTTCGCCGCTTCCTCTTGGCGGATCGAGGCTTTAGATCGGGTGCCCTCGTCGGGAAGCGCGTCATTGTCCACCTCTTCATCGCGAACGATCGCCATCGTGCCGCTGGCGCTCGGCCTCGCAGGGCTGATCCCGTTCTGGGCTCTGGCCGTCGCGCTTGTCGTCCGTGGCACGTTCGGGCTCTCGCCGCACGCCCTCGATCTGTCGCTCGCGACCTATGCGGCGATCATCATCTCCTTCCTCGGCGGCATCCGCTGGGGTCTCGCCGTGGTGCGGGACGGGCAGGACGCCAACTACGTCATCTCCGTCCTGCCGTCACTGGTCGCTTGGGCCTGTCTCGCCGCGCCGGAACCGTGGAGGCTCGCCCTGCTCGCTCTCGTTGCGCTGGCGTTGGGGCCGATCGATCTCGGACTCGTCCGCCAGGGTCTGGCGCCGCCTTGGTTTGGCCGGCTGCGAGTGATTTTGGGCGCAGGAGCCGGGGTCGCGCTGCTGCTGGGCGCTTTCGCGATGCAACAGCAAGGAAGCTAGCTGAGCCCGTGCTTGTGGCGCTCCAACGGAGCGCCTACAAGCTGATGATGCGAGCGCCGGATTCATCATGACGCAGAGCAGCAAGAGCCGGGACGCTAAGGCCGCCGAGACAAAGCGGCTGGCCGATGCGCTTCGGGCCAATCTCAGGCGGCGCAAGACGGCGGCCAAAAGCAACAAGACCGCCAACGAAGAGGCGCCGACCTTGCCGGCTGCGCCGGCGGACGGGAACGAAGGGTAGAGCATGGATCGCATTCGCATCGTCGGCGGCGAGGCGCTGAACGGGACGATCCCGATCTCCGGCGCCAAGAATGCGGCCCTGCCGCTGATGATCGCTTCGATGCTGACGCGCGAAACGCTGACCCTTCACAACGTGCCCAATCTCGCTGACGTGCGCATGCTGGTGCGCATCCTCGGCCATCACGGCGTCGACTATTCGCAGAACGGCCGCCGGGTGGGCGAGGATCCGCACGCCTCGCGCGCCATCCATCTCTGCGCGCGCGACATCGTCGACACGACCGCACCTTATGAACTCGTTTCGCGCATGCGGGCGAGTTTTTGGGTCATCGCGCCTCTGCTCGCCCGCATGGGCGAGGCTCGGGTCTCGCTGCCGGGCGGTTGTGCGATCGGCACCCGCCCGGTCGACCTGCTGCTGATGGCACTCGAGAGGCTCGGCGCGGAGATCGAGATCGAGGCGGGCTATGCCCATGCGAAGGCGCCGCGGGGCCTCAAGGGCGCGGAGATCGACTTCCCCAAGGTGACTGTCGGCGGCACCCATACGGCGATGATGGCCGCGACGCTCGCCAAGGGCCACACGGTAATCCGCAATGCGGCCCGCGAGCCGGAGATCGGCGATCTGGCCGCCTGCCTCGTCAAGATGGGCGCCAAGATCAAGGGCGCCGGCACCGCGATCGTCGAGATCGACGGCGTCGCCCAGCTCGGCGGGGCGCACCACACCGTGCTGCCCGACCGCATCGAGGCCGGCACCTACGCGATGGCGGTGACGATGGCCGGCGGCGACGTGCTGCTCGCCGGCGCCGAACCCGACCTGCTGGCGAGCGCGCTCGACATTCTCACGCACGCGGGCGCCACGATCTCCGCGACCAACGAAGGCATCAGGGTCAAGCGCAACGGCGCCGGGCTAATGCCGGTCGATGTCGCGACCGCGCCGTTTCCCGGCTTCCCGACCGACCTCCAGGCGCAGTTCATGGCGCTGATGACGAAGGCCAAGGGCTCGTCGCGCATTCGGGAGACGATCTTCGAGAACCGCTTCATGCACGTGCAGGAGCTCGTCCGTCTCGGTGCGCGCATCAAGCTCGAGGGCGACGTAGCGCTCGTCGAGGGTGTGTCCGTCCTGCAGGGCGCGCCGGTGATGGCGACGGACCTGCGCGCCTCGGTGTCGCTGGTGATCGCGGCGCTTGCCGCCGAGGGCGAGACCATGGTCAACCGCGTCTACCATCTCGACCGGGGCTTCGAGCACCTCGAGAAGAAGCTCGGCCGCTGCGGCGCCATCGTCGAACGGCTGTCGAGCCCGGCTTAGCGAACCCTCCCGCCCGCCAGCAAGCGCAAGGCATCCATGACGACGGCCGAACCTGCCAACCTGCTCCGCCTCTTCGCGCTCGACAAGGAGGATCTCGCGATCGTGTCCGCCAATCTGCAGGACGCGCGGATCGGGATCGCCGACCTCGCCTATCTGCCGACGGAGAAGCGTTTCGCGCTGGCCTGCAAGCGGTTTGACTGGGTGAAGGCGGCGGCAGGTGGTTGCGAGCGCTGTGCGACCGGCCTGCATTTCGAGCGCGTTCTCGGCGTGTCGCGATCGGGCTTCGACCAGGGCGACACCGAGCGCGTACTGAACCTTCTTTCGATCCATTTCGAGCCGACCGACGCCCCGGCGGGCCACATCACGCTGACCTTCTCGGGGCACGCGGCGGTTCGGCTGCACGTCGAATGCATCGAGGCACAACTGCGCGACCTCGGCACGCGCTGGCCCTGCGACCAGCAGCCGACGCATCCGGTGGAGATCTCCTGAGAGCAATGAGCTCGCGTCCAGCGAAGCTGGCAGGCTTACGCGTGTTCCTTCTGATAATCCTTGATGTCGGCGAAGGCGATGTCCGGCCAGCGTTCGGCTTCGTAACTGAGGTCCCACGCCGACGGCGCCATGAAGACAGGTGAGCCGTCGAGGTCCTCCGCCATCGACGAGCCGTGCGCCCGGGCGAACCTGTCGATCTCGGCCTTGGCGCCGGTGATCCAGCGGCACAGCGTGAACCGGCTCGTCTCGAACGCGGTGTCGAGCCCGTATTCCGCCTTGAGCCGGTCGGTGAGCACGTCCAATTGCAGCGCGCCGACGACGCCGACCATCGCGCCGGAGCCGTCGGCCGGGATGAACAGCTGCACCACGCCTTCCTCGGCCATCTGGCCCAAGGCCTCGCGCAGCTTCTTCTGCTTCATCGCATCGCCGATCTTGATCCGCCGCAGGATCTCGGGCGCGAACGACGGCACGCCGCGGAAGACGAGGTCCTCGCCCTCGGTCAGCGTGTCGCCGATGCGCAGCATGCCGTGGTTGGGGATGCCGACCACGTCGCCTGGCCACGCCTCGTCGGCGAGCTGGCGGTCCTGCGCGAAGAAGAACTGCGGCGAATTCAGCGCCACCATCTTGCCGGTACGCACCAGCTTGGCCTTCATGCCCCGCGTGAGCTTGCCCGAGCAGATGCGCATGAAGGCGATGCGGTCGCGGTGATTCTTGTCCATGTTCGCCTGGATCTTGAACACGAAGCCGCTCATCTTCGCCTCGCGTGCGTCGACGGTGCGCGAGGCGGCTTCCAGCCCGTGCGGCGGCGGCGCGAACAGGGCGAGCGCGTCGATGAGGTCGCGGATGCCGAAGTTGCGCAGCGCCGAGCCGAAGAACACCGGCGTCAGGTGCCCTTCGAGAAACGCCTGCCGGTCGAATGTCTTCAGCCCCGATTCGGCGAGTTCGATCTGCTCGACCGTCTCGGCGAAGTCGGCCGGCTTCATCAGGGCCTCGATATAGGGGTCGCCCGGGCCCGAGACGGCCACCGCCTCGGCGTCGTGGTCGAGCCGGCGCACCAGGCGGCGGGCGAGATCGTAGGTGCCCACGAACCCGCGGCCTTGCCCGAGCGGCCAGGTCATCGGCGCCACGTCGAGCGCCAGCGTCGTCTCGATCTCGTCCAGGAGGTCGAAGGGGTCGCGGGTCTCGCGGTCGAGCTTGTTGATGAAGGTGACGATCGGAATGTCGCGCAGCCGGCACACCTCGAACAGCTTTCGCGTGCGCGCCTCGATGCCGCGCGCGGCATCGAGCACCATGATCGCCGAGTCGACGGCGGTAAGGGTGCGATAGGTGTCCTCGGAAAAATCCTCGTGGCCCGGCGTGTCGAGCAGGTTGTAGACGCAGTCGCCGTATTCGAAGGTCATCACCGAGGTGACGACGGAGATGCCGCGCTCCTTCTCGATGCCCATCCAGTCCGACCGCGTCTGCCGGCGGTTGGCCTTGGCGCGCACCTCGCCGGCGAGCTGGATGGCGCCGCCGAACAGCAGCAGCTTCTCGGTCAGCGTGGTCTTGCCGGCGTCGGGATGCGAGATGATCGCAAACGTCCGCCGCCGGGCGACGGGGTCGGCCGTCGTCGAGGCAAGATGGCTGGCGGACAAGGTCATGCGAGGGTGGTGGCAAGGGGAGAAAGGGTTGTCAACCGGCGCGGACCCGATCGCCACACCGGCGTTTTGCGTCACGATGCGTCACGCGATGTAGCACGCAGGGCGGAAAATCCGCGACCGCGATGGGTCCGGGGCAACGCGCTCGAACCGAACTCGCGTCGTGAACGAAGGTTCGGTCGGGACCCGACCGGCGCACCTTGCAACGGCTTGCGCCGGAGCCGGTTGCGCGGCACTAGCGTCGGCGTCCCACCATGGTGCCGGGAGCCCTCGCGTGTTCGACGATAGCCGGTCCTTCCTGACCCGGGCCTTCCTGCGGGCGGAATTCGATCTCGATTACCGTGCCTACACGGCGGAGAGCGATACCGGGCTGCTGCAAAGGTTGCGCGATTGGGACGGGCGTCTGCGCCTCGGCGAGACGCAGGCGGAAGGCGCTTTCACCCAGGCCTTCTTCGTCGAGACCCGGGCTACGGCGAAGCCGGCCGGGTCCCGCCCGAACAGCACACGATCATCGCCAAGCTGCCGGTCCCCGGCGAAGGGGCCGGCGGCGGCGCCGGCGAAGCCGACCTCGCGCTCGGCTGGTTCCGCGACCTCAGGGACGGCGTCCCGCAAGTGCTGCGCGAGTTCAAGGACATCCGCTCGAAACGCGACGCCAAGCAGAGCCGCAAGGGCAGCACGCGCAGCCCGGTCGAGCAGTGCCGATGTCCGCGGCGCGCGCCGCGGCCTGTTCGGCAACGGGCCGGGCCAGCCGCGGCCTCGTCACCGACATGAACGAGGTCCGCCTGTACTGGTGGGACCGCGCGCCGGCCGAATACATGCGCTTCTTCATCCGCCGCGAGGACCTGCTGTCGGGCGGCTACGACCTGCTCGGCGAATCCGACGACGCGCGGTTCGACCGCTATCTCTTCGCCAAGCTGTTCTCCCGCGACATGCTGCTGTCGGAAGCGGGACGGCCGCCGCTGCTGCTCAGTTCGCCGATGCGAGGTGTCGCAGCACGAGGTCGCTCTCAGCGAAAACTCGGCTCGCTTGAGTTCGCGCACGCCTTCGGGCAGCCACTCGGACATCCGCGGGAATACCAGCGCCGCCGTCAGGCTGCGCCCGCGTCTTCTACGCGGCCTCACCCAGTCGTTTCATCTCGGCCGCGAACGCGGAGCGAAGTTGCTCGGCCTCGTCGACGGGGAGCCAATTCGCCATGTTCGGGAACACCGTCTGCCACATTCGCGCGTCGCGCGGGGACCATGGCATAGAGCGGGCCTGACGCGCGCGGTCGAGCAGGGCGTTGAGGCGGCGTCGGATCACCTCGGGGTCGGGCGTAAGCCGTTGCGCGGGGGTCTCGAGGCGATCGGCGCCCTCGCCGAACATGCTGAGCTGATCTGGGCCTGTCGGGTAGCCGAAGAGGTCAGTCGGTTGGGTCATCGTTCGCCGCGATGTCTTGATCGTCGAGCCCGAGCGCTGCTCGACTAAGAGGGGAGTCGAGCGTGCGTTGCAAGACCCCGTCGGCGGTTGCGAACAGCTCGATGAGCTCGGCGATCCGCCCGACGAGGTCGCGCAGGTCCGGGATGAAGGCCGCTCCGATTACCATGCCTTCCCGCGCGGCGAGCCAGCGCGGCAGCACCCTGTAGCCGCTGACGGCGAACTCCCAGACGGCGTGCGGGATGTTCTCGATCTTGCCGGAGCCGTTGGAGCAGAGCGTGATGGAACCGTCGCTCCATTCGACGGCGCCGAGCGGTCCGTCGGGCGCGGTCGAGGCGCGGGCGCGGCCTTGCAGGAACGCCGGTCGCGGCCGGCGTGCGAACGTCTCGACGGCGCGGATTTCGGCTCCGACCGCCGCCGCGTCGCGGAACGCCGCCAGATCGCTCGGAAACGGTATGTGGGGGAAGACGTCTTCCAGGTCCTCAGCGAATCGTGTCGTGTAGGAGGCCGCTGACAGCAATGCGAGGATGGCCGCGAAGACCGCTTCCGCCGTCACGTTCGTGCCATAAGCGGCCCCGAGCGCCTCGACGAGCGAGGCGTTCACATTGCTGGAGCCATGCCCCGGACGGAGATCGTAGAGCGGAAACGCGTAGCCGCCTCTCCCGCTAAAACCATGGTAGTCCGGCAGCAAACCGTGGCACCAGACGGCCGGCCCGGCGCCGGTGCCGAAAGGCATGGCGTACAGGGCAACATTCCGGGTTCCCCAGACCTCCTGTAATTCGGGACGTAGAAAGTCACCATAACGCGGATGATTGTACAAATACCGGCGATCCAACGGGCGATACGATGTCTCTCTCAGCCAGGCTGGATCGAAGGCAATTTCACGAGCGCGCACCCAGCTTCGATCGCGCGTGTCGTGGAAGAGGCGAGCCGCGTCGGCGGCCGGCGCGGCCAGAAAGCTTCTGATGCGGCTGCTCAAGACCTCCGGCGAAAAATGGTAGACGAAACTGTCGCGCTTAGTTTGCAAGCCGCTCCTGTAGAATCGAAAGCACTCTGCGATCGAAACAAGGCCACCGTTATGGAAGGGCAAAGGCCGCAAGTCGTCGAGCGCACCTCGCTCGACCTCGATCGCACCGTCGAGCGAGCCCACTTCCGCCGCGCCTCGCAGCCAATCCAGCTTGGCTTGCCGGGAAATATAGTCGTGAGCCCAACTGTCGTTGTACGTCACCGCGGCGAGCGCGCCCGAGGATTTGCTGCCGTCGGCGATCGCCAGCGTGATCGCGGTCCCGACCTGGATGTTGAACACGCCCTGGTCGGCGTCGACGCCCGCGCGCTCGCCCCTGCGAACGTCGCCGCGCAGGTCGACGATCTCGATGCGATCGAAGCGCTCGCGCATCATCCGGCGCAGGCCGGCGTAGGGCCATCCAGTCAGGAACTTGCGATTGGTGATGAAGGCGACGACGCCGCGTCGCGGCGCGTTCTCGGCCTCGAAGAGCTTCCAAATCGCCCAGCGCCAGAAAGCCACCGATAGCTCGGGGAAGGTGTTGAGCTGGTTGCCGTGGCCGGCGTCGCGCACCGGCGCCTTCAGGTCGTCCCACAGCTCGTCCATCCAGCGGCCGACGAGAGTCTCGTTCTCGCCGGTCTCCAGGCGCCGGTAGGGCGGGTTGCCGAGGATCGCCAGGATCGGCTGCTCGGTCTTGATCCGGTTCGACACGATGCGTTCGTCGCGGATTCCGTCCGAGACGAAGCCGAGGACCCCCGCGGGTGCCGCGGCTCCCGGCCGCGCCAGCGTATCGGTCAAATAGACGCCGAGCCGCGGCAGGTCCTCGACGATCAGCTCTCCCTTCTCGTCGCGCGAAAGGGCGTGGTGGAGGCGGTAGTGCGCCACCGCGTAAGGTCCGACCAGAAGCTCGAACCCGAACATTCTGGCGGCGAGACCGCGTAGCGCCGGAGGCAGCTGGCCAGGCCCGGCGTCAGCCATGACGCCGCGTCGAAGCCTGTCGGCGACCCCCAGCAGGAACGTGCCCGTCCCCGCCGCGGGATCGAGGATATGAACCTGCTCGTCGGCCAACCCATCGGTGCCAAGGCGCTCTCGCAGCGCCCGATCGAGCGCGCCGACGATGTAGCGGACGACCTCGACGGGCGTGTAATACACGCCGTATCGCCCGCGCGCCTCGGGATCGAAGGTTTCGAGAAAGTCCTCGTAGAAGTAGAGGATCGGGTCGCGGCCATCGGCGCCGATCGCCAGGATCTCCGGCGAGAAGCCGTTCACTGTGTCGAGCATGACCTCGAAGCCGGCGCCCAATTCGCGAACCACCGGCGCCATGCTCAGCACCCCGAGCGCCGTGCGCATGAACGGGTGCTCGGCCGGCATGTGCTCCGCGGCATGCCGGTCGACCGAAGCGCCAGTGGCCTCGCGCACCAGCAGTAGACCGAAGGCGAGGGTCTGGGCGAAGGCGCCGGCGAAGAGCGCATCGAAATCGCGGGCCGGATAGCCGGCCGCCTCGGGATGCGAATAGAGCACGTCGCGGAAATCCTGCCGCACCTGTTGGAGTGCCGTGTTCTCCAGTGCCTGCTCGCGCATCTCGGCGAGTCGGTCGCGAACGATGCCGTTGACCAGACGGGCCGAGTGCGCGAGGAAAGCCGCGAGTTCCGGTGCGTCTCTGGCGTTCGGCTGCGAGGCCTGAGCGAGGCGTTCCAGCAGGCGAAGGGCGGCATCGGGATCGTGCGCGTCGATCAGCCGATCGGCGGCGGCGTCGCTACGCGTGGGGTCCAGCGCGCCGAGCGGGACGAACGAGGCGTAGCCGACGTCCTCTCGGCGCTCGTAGAGCCGCACCTCGTGGAAATTGCAAATTGCCCAGTGCGCCAGCTCGCCGAAGCGCTGAAACTGGCGCTTATCGTGCGCGTCCTTCCAGCTCGATCCCTCGGTGAGTTTGTCGGACGACTTCATCTCGACGAAGGCGCGCGCCGGTTCGCCCGCGCGCTTGAGGGCGATGTCGGGCCTGCCGACGCCCGGATTCTGAAATTCCGGCACGATGATGAGAGCGGGCGCGGCCGGCAATGTCGGCAGGAGCGCTTCGAGCAACCGCTGGAACTGAGGCGCCAACCCTGGCTCGGAAATTCCAGGATGAGCGCCTCGTGCTTCCCTGACGCGGCGCGCATACTCTCGAATCGAAGTCTTTTGCGCGATTGCTGTCATGCAAGCTGCATATCAGGCTTGGTTCGCCTAAACGACGGTGGTCGTGGCGACTGGAGGCTCAACGAGGGCGGCGAGCTTCGTCTCACCGCGAACGGCACGATCGTGCTCGGCAAGATCTATCTCGACGAGGCGGCCGGGCGGCTGGCGGAGGCCTATTGGGCATGGCTGCTGCTGAGCGGGCCCGCGCGTGAGGCGGAGCGGTCCGCGGCGGAGCTGCGCCGGCCGCCCGCCCCCTCCGACGCGCCGGCGGCGGCGCAGTTCATCGAGCGCGTGGCGGCCTTGGCCGGGGAGGTCGCGGCGATCGAGGCCGACGAGCGCGCGATGAACGAGACGCTCTACGGTCTTTACGCGCTGTCGCCGGACGAACGGAATCTTGTGGAGAACGAGCCGGGCGCCGCGGCGCGGCGCCGGCGGGCGGGTGAAGCGCGGGCGCGATCCGCGTAGGCTCGCGCCGATGAGATCACGCCGATGAGATCACGCCGATGAGATCGCGCCCATGACCCAGCTTCAGCTCTTCCACCCGGAACGACCGGCGCCCCGCCCGCCCGACCAACGCCCGCCCGACTTGCCCTACATCCGCAAGAGCCTCCATCGGCTGCTGCGTCTCGCCCGCGACGCCGAGATCATGCCGTGGAGCGAGGGGAGGCCGAGAGCCGGGAGACGCGGTTTCCGCTGCTCGCCGCGTTGCTCCCCGCCGACGAGGCCGAAGCGTTGACGTCCGAGTTCCGCAGCGAGCTTGCGCGGCTCCGCTCGGCCGGCTGACGGATCGCCGCGTGCGACGACCCAGGCCGACCGGGTGTTCGCGGAGCGACGCGCCCATCATCTGGAACGGATGAAAGCCGCCGAGAGTGGCGCTTAGAGCGAATCGCGGCAAGGCATATCCTCCACCGCGCAGCGGGGGAGGGGGACCGCCGAAAGGCGGTGGAGGGGGCTGCCGCCGCTTCGAGGTCGGATGTCTGTTCTCGGTGAACTTCTCGTCAACGGAGCGGCGGCAGCCCCTCCACCATGCTCCGCATGGTCCCCCTCCCCCGTTTCACGGGGGAGGATACACGGTGGCCTCGACCGGATCGTAGCGCGGCACGTGACGGGCGCGGACGATCCCGCTACCGCGATCCCGGCGGCCGCGGTAGGGTTCCGGCCAGCCGACCAACGGGGGCCTCTTCACGCCGTGCGACGCCTCCTGAAATTCCTCCACACGATGGGCGCGATCGGGCTGTTGGGCGCGATGGCCTCGCTGCTCGTCCTCTCGAGCGTCGCGCCGCCGAAGTCCTCGCTCGCCGGCTACGCCGCGGTGCGCGCGGCGATGGGCGCGATCTCCTCGTGGGTCTTCCTCCCCTCGCTAAGCCTCAGCCTGATGGCCGGCCTGCTCGCGATCGCCGTGAACCGCGCCTTTCACAACGCCGGCTGGGCCTGGGTGAAGCTCGTCAGCGGCGTCCTCCTCTTCGAGGGGGGCCTGCAAGGCGTCCAGGCCCCGATGCACGACGAGGCGCGGCGCAGCGCCGCGGCGCTGGCGGCCCACGCCGATCCGGCCGCGCTCGCCGGGTCGCTCGCCGGGTCGCTCGCAACGGAGCGCGCCACGCTGTGGGTGCTCTTCGCGGTGGCGACGGCCAACGTCGTGCTCGGCATCTGGCGGCCGCGGATCACCCGGCTTCCCGACTGACGCGGCCGTAAGGCGGACAGCGGCGCTTGCGACAAGGCGGCGCAGCGGGCGCGGCAGAACCAAACCCGCGCCTTGCAGCTTGACCGGTTTGGCCGTCGGGCGACGGTGATTGCCAGGGAGTTGGGAATGCCGCAGTTCGACGCCACCATCAAGCACCTCAAGGAAGGCATCAAGGGTTTCACGGTCTCCGCCGCGGTGAAGAACATCGAGGGCTGGGAGGCGACGCTCGAGAAGTCGGAGGTGTCCGGCGCCAAGACCATCCACGGCAACCTCGAGCGGTTGAGGAAGCTGCTGCAGGCCGACGAGATCGACGGCGCCAAGGTCAAGGACCTCATGGCGAAGCTCGGCGAGGAGACCGTGCGCATCGCCGGCAAGGCGGACGGCAAGAGCGCCGAGAAGATCAAGGCGCTCGGCGAGGCCGTCACCCACGCCGCCGGGAGCGCGACGAAAGACTAACGGCGCGCGACGGAACAGGCCGATGCTTGGCGGGCATCGGCCAGGGCGATATGGGGCCGTCACGCTTCCACGAGCGCGGCGTCGGGCTGCGGTTTGCGCTGCCGCGCCCAGACGAACAGGCAGAGCAGGGCGACCGGGATCCCGATCGTCGACGAGGCGATGAAGAAGCTCGGGTAGCCGTAGGCCTTCACGGCGAAGCCGGAGAAGCCGCCGAAGAACTTGCCGAGCAGCGCGTAGAGCGAGCTCAGCAGCGCATATTGGCTCGCAGCAAACAGCGGCGACGTCAGCGACGACATGTAGGCGATGAGCGCCGCGCCGGCGAAATTGCCGGCGAAGTTCTCGACGCTGACGGAGAGCGCCAGCAGCGCGAGGCTCTTGTCGGAGGCGGCGAGAAGGGCGAGGCAGAGGTGCGAGGCCGACGCGCAGACGCCGCCGATCAGGAGCGCCGGCATCAGGCCGAGCCGAAGGATCGCGAAGCCGCCGGCGAAAGCGCCGGCGATGCCGACCCAAACGCCGTAGAGCTTGACCATCGTCCCGATCTCGTCCTTCGAGAAGTGCAGCTTGACGTAGAGCGGATTGGCCATCACGCCGGTGAGGAAGTCGGGCAGCCGGTAGAGGGCGACGAGAAGCAGGATGGCGATCAAGGTCCAGCCGTGACGCTTGCCGAGGTCGGCCAGCGGATCGATGAAGCTCCGCGCCAGCGATGGCCGCACGACCCCCTCGCGTTCGGGCAGACGCGGCGAGAGCAGGCCGGCCACGATCCCGATCGTCATCAGCCCGGCCATCGCCAGGTAGGCGCGGGTCCAGCCGTAACGCTGGGCGAGGACGAGAGCGACGTAGCCGGTGCAGATCAGCGCGAGGCGATAGCCGAGGTTGCCGGTCGCCGCCATCACGCCTTGGCGCTGCGTCGGCGCGGCGTCGATGCGCCACCCGTCGATGACGATGTCTTGCGAGGCTGCGGCGAAGGCCGTGAAGGTCGAGAACGCGATCGCCAGGCCGAGCGCGTGCGGCCGGGGGTCGGCGAAGGCGAGCCCGATCAGGCCCGCGACCACCGCGAGCTGGAACACCAGCAGCCAGGCGCGCCGCCGTCCGAGCGCGCGCGCCAGGATCGGGAGGTCGACCCTGTCGATCACCGGCGCCCAAAGATACTTTAGAGAGTACCACAGGCCGACCCAGCTCATCAGGCCGATCGTCTCGATCGCCACATGGGACTCGGCGAGCCGCAGCGCCTGGTCGCCGAGCACCAGCAGGAACGGCAGGCCCGAGCTGAACCCCAGCGCGAGCATCAGCGCCAGGGTGCGATCCTGGACGATCTCCGCCAGGCGCAGGCGCGGTCTCGGCTCGCTCATCTCGGCTCGCTCATGTCGGCTCGCTCATGTCGGCTCGCTCATGAGGAGCATTGTCGCACGATTCGTGGCAAGCACGGCGCCGCCGGGGCAGAGTCTCGAGCGCGAATCCGGCAAGGTGGAAGTGCCGGGCCGTATCCTCCTCCGCGCAGCGGGGGAGGGGGACCGCCGCAGGCGGTGGAGGGGGCTGCCGCCGCTGCAAGCTCGAAGCTTGCTCTCGGTCGAACGTCCAGACATCGGAGCGGCGGCCGCCCCCTCCACCATGCTCCGCATGGTCCCCCTCCCCCGTTTCACGGAGGAGGATACACGCGCCTGGGGTCGGCGCTAGAGGTACAGCGTCTCGTAGAGGATGCGCAGGATGCCGGCCGTGATGCCCCAGATCGCGCGGGCCTCGTAGTCGATCTTGTAGAAGTGCCAGGGCGTCTCCTTCCAGGTGGCCTGGCTGAGAGTGTGGTTGGCCTCGCTCATCAGGAAGGCGAACGGCACCTCGAAGGTCTCCACCACCTCGGCCGGGTTGAGCGTCAGCGCGAACGGCGGCCGCACGCGGGCGACGACCGGCACGATGCGGAAGCCGGTGCGCGTCAGATAGGCGCCGAGATAGCCCATCACCTCGACATGGTCCGCCGCGAGTCCGACCTCCTCCCACGCCTCGCGCAGCGCGGTGGCGGCCGGCGAGGCGTCGTCGGGATCCACTTTCCCGCCGGGAAAGGCGATCTGGCCGGAATGGTCGCGCAGGCCGCTGGTGCGCCGGGTCAACAGCACGTGGACGCCGTCCTCGCGCTCGATCAGCGCGATCAGCACCGCCGCCGCCCGCGCCTTGGCGAGGAAGTCGGCGGTGACCGACCACGGGTTCATCGCGTGATCGCCGGTGAGCGGCGTCACCGCGCGGTCGAGCGCGTCCGGCGCCAGCGTCGGCGCGACGCGCGCCGCGACGCGGGCGAACACGGCGCCGGGGGTGAAGGAATGAACCGCCTCTGCGGTCAGGGCATGGTCGGCTTTCAAGGCGTCTGCCCCGGCGGTCGGCTCGAGGTGAGCAGAAGTCGCCCGCTGATCTTTCGGCGCCCATGCACGATACGCGCGATCGTCACCGTGTCGGCAGACATCGCGTCGCTATGGACGACGAGGTAAGGCCAGACCACGCCTATCCGCATGTCCGCGCCAAGATGACGGCGTCGAGGTCCACTGTCGGGATGATCGGCGAGCCGCGCGAACAAAGCTCCGAACAAGCACCGATATCTCGCGGCTGAGGCAAGGCCCGCTTGTTGTGCGAGGTCGTCGTAAATGGCGGCCAAATCGGCGTCGGCCGCCTCGGTGAAGACGACACGTGCCATCAGCCTTTCATGGCGTCGAAGCGAGCATCGTTACGCTTCTCGTGCTCCTCCAGCGTGATGACCCGCCCCTGCGCGATGTCGGCCCGCGCCTCGTCGGCATAGGGCTTGGCCCAGGCGAGATCGTCGTGCTCCTCGGCGATGCGCTCGTCGACGAGGTGGCGAACGGCTTCCTCGATCGACGCGTAGGCACCGCTCGCGACGTGCGCCTGAAGCCACGTTTGCTGCTCGGGTGTCAGCGTGATCGCCATTTCAAGTCTCCCGGGGCGTCCTTATACGCCCGTTGCACTGGTCAGGCGAGTTCGAGCGCGCGAGTGGCGAGCGCGACGACACGCGGGATCGGCTTTCTGCCCTGCTCGTAATAGGCGACCATGCGGCGGCTGATCCCGAGCGCCGCCGCGGCGGTGTCGAGGGTGTATTTATTGCGCTCGCGCCATTGCCTGAAGGCATCCGGCGACAAGGTGGCCCCGGCCTGTTCCTGCACGAGGCGCCACACGGTGTCGGCCGCCATGTCGATGTCGTCGGTCCAGACGATGTCGGTTCCGAGGTCACCCAAGCGCACATCGCGGAACATGTCCGGCGATCGGCGAAGCGGCTCGTAGCGCCGGTAGGCACCGATCATGGCCGCTACGTCCACGTGACTCTCCTCGCCCGTGGTCCAGCGGACGTGCAAAGTCAACGGTCTGTCGTCCGCTTTGACCGACTTGATGCGAGGCAGGTTTTTCTTCGGCATCATCAGCCTCGTTCGTTCAACTCCGCCCATTTGCGAGCGAGTAATTCACGGTTGCCCCGCGCCCATCCGACCGCTTCCGCGATGTCGGCTGGGCGAGCCTCTCCCGCGATCACGGCCAGATCGGAGATCCGCACGAGCACCTGAAAGTCAGGAGCCACGATGTGGAGGTGCGGCGGCCGGTGATCGTCGGCATACATCCGCACGCTGACCGATCCGAAGCGTTGCAGAACGGGCATGCGCAATCGGCCTGTAGTGCAACTATTTCACTAAAGCTTCAGCTCATCAACATGAGTCACCCCGCCGGTCCGATCGCAAAGAACGACCCGCCGCTGGCGATGCCGGCCGTGGCCACTCCGCCCTCGTAGCGCTCCTCGGCGCCGTCGAGCAGGTCGAGCGCGAGCGCGCGGGTGAGCCGCGCCCACAGGCCGCCGCGGACATGGACGTAGGGTTTCACGCCGCCGCCGGGCTCGGTTTCGAAGCGCAGCGGGTGCTCTTGCCCTGCCGCCACCTCGTCGCCGAGGTTGGTGACGAAGCGCAGCGCGCCGCCCTCGTCGTGCTCCATCGCCACCGCGACGAACGGCACGTCGTCCACCGCGATGCCGACGCATTCGACCGGCGTCACCAGCACGTAGCGTTCCGGGTCCTTGCGCAGGATGCCGGCGAACAGCGCGACCATCGCCGGCCGGTTGATCGGGGTGCCGGCGTAGAACCAGGTGCCGTCGGCCGCGATCCTCAGATCGATCTCGCCGCAATAGGGCGGATGCCATGTGTCGACCGGCGCCGGGCCGCGCGCCTCCGAGCCGCGTATCTCCGCGCCGCGTGTCTCCGAGCCGCGTATCTTGGTCGCACCGATCGCCTCGGCGAGACTGGCCAGCCTCCCCGGCGCGGGTTGCCCCTGTTTGTCGGCGGCATTGTCAGACATAATTGCAACCCATTGAACGGGAAAGTCGGCACTCTCGCCGAAGACGACGCTTAAGCCCCGAGGAGCCAGCCGTCCATGCCTCAAGCCCCTTGGCCAGACGCCGACGCGGCCCATGCCAGCTCGACCGGGGCCCGTTCTCTCGAAGCCACTTCGCTCGAGGCCGCCGTCGCGCGCAGCGCCGAGGCCGCGCTCGACCGGGTCGCCGCCGCCCGTGCCGCGATCGGCACAGTGATCTTCGGCCAGGAGCAGGTGGTGGAGGAGGTGCTCGTCACGCTGCTGGCCGGCGGCCACGGCTTGCTCGTCGGCGTGCCGGGCCTCGCCAAGACCAAGCTCGTCGAGACGCTCGGCATCGTGCTCGGCCTCGATCCGCGACGGATTCAGTTCACGCCCGACCTGATGCCGGCCGACATTCTGGGCTCGGAAATTCTAGAGGAGAGCGTCGACCATCGCCGCAGCTTCCGCTTCATGAAGGGTCCGATCTTCGCGCAGCTGCTGATGGCCGACGAGATCAACCGCGCGAGCCCACGCACCCAGTCGGCGCTGCTGCAGGCGATGCAGGAGTATCATGTCTCGGTGGCCGGCGAACGCTACGACCTCCCCGCGCCGTTCCACGTGCTCGCCACCCAGAACCCGCTGGAGCAGGAGGGCACCTACCCGCTCCCCGAAGCGCAGCTCGACCGCTTCCTGATGCAGATCGACGTTCCCTATCCGGATCGGGCGGCCGAGCGGCGCATCCTCGTCGAGACCACCGGCGAGCACCAGGCCGAGGCAAAGGCCGCGATGAGCGCCGAGGACCTGCAGGCGACGCAGCGGCTGGTGCGCCGCATGCCGGTCGGCGAGAGCGTCGTCGAGGCGATCCTCGACATCGTGCGCGCCGCCCGCCCTGGCGAGGGCGATGCGGCGGTGACGAAGTCGATCGCCTGGGGGCCCGGCCCGCGCGCCGCGCAGGCCTTGATGCTGGCGACGCGCGCCCGCGCGCTGGTCTCCGGCCGGCTCGCGCCCTCGCTCGACGACGTGGTCGCCTTGGCGCCGCCGATCCTGAAGCACCGCATGGCGCTCACTTTCTCCGCCCGCGCCGACGGCGAGACGGTCGGCAAGGTGGTGGCGACGCTAACGAAGAAATTCACGTGAAGGAGGCGCAGGTCGCATACTCCCCCGCGAAGCGGGGGAGGGGGACCATGCGAAGCATGGTGGAGGGGGCGGCCGCCGGTACCCCATCAGGGCGAAATGCGACCACGGACAGCGGCGTTGATCGTGTCCAGAACGTCCTGCCGCGCCCGGACATCGAGCACGTCGCGAGCATTGAACCGAATAACTCTGATGCGCTGCTCGTCGAGAAACCGGTCACGAGACCGGTCCTTCGCAAAACGAGCCGGATCGTCATGAACAGCGCCGTCGATCTCGACCGCAAGTTTCGCCGCGGCACAGAAGAAGTCGAGACTATAGGGGCCGCACGGATGCTGGCGGCGGAAGCGCTCATCGGCCAGAGCATGGTTTCGCAAGGCCTGCCAAAGCAGGACTTCCGGCAGCGTCATCTCGCGGCGGAGGCGACGAGCCCTCTTGAAGGTGATGACCGCAGCGCGCATGGAAGCACTCGGAGGGGGTGCGCCGAGCTTAGCCGGCGGCCTCCCTGCCGGCAAATAGCGCGTTGGCAGCCCGCCTCGGCCGCCGCTTCTCTTTCGCAAGACACGCGCTCGGGCCGGCGCTCTCGGCATCGCGGCTGCGGCAGCCCCCTCCACCGCCTACGGCGGTCCCCCTCCCCCGCGCTGCGCGCAGGGGAGGAGACGCGGCGAGATTTTTCATGGCGCTAGAAACCCGGCTCCTCGAACGCGACGAGCAGCGCGTCGGCCACGCCCACCAGCGCGGTGGGATCGATCTCGCGCGGCGTCTGCCCGCGCTTGTGGTGGCGGCGAAGGAGATCGCCTCCTCCGCCATGCACGGCGTCCACGGGCGCAAGCGCGCCGGTGCCGGCGAGAATTTCTGGCAGTTCCGCCCCTTCGTCTCCGGCGAGTCCGCCGTCCGCGTCGATTGGCGCCGCTCCGCCCGCGACGACAAGATCTACGTGCGCGAGCGCGAATGGGAATCGGCGCATACGGTGTGGGTGTGGATCGATCGCTCGCGGTCGATGGCGTTCGCGTCGGGCCTGGCGATGCAGTCGAAGCTCGATCGCGCCATCGTGCTCGGCCTCGCCGCCGCCGATCTGCTGGTGCGCGGCGGCGAGCGGGTCGGCCTGATCGGCCTCACGCGCCCGCTCGCCTCGCGCGCGATCATCGAACGCTTCGCCGAGGCGCTCATCGCCGACGGTACGACGCAAAACGATGAACTGCCGCCGGCCGGCACCCTGGCGCCGCGCGTGCGCGCCGTCCTGCTCGGCGACTTCCTCACGCCCATCGCCGAGCTCGAGGCGCGCATCGCCGACATCGCCGCGCGCGGCGCCCACGGTCATCTCGTGATGATCGCCGACCCGATCGAGGAGACCTTCCCCTTCTCCGGTCACACCGAGTTCCGCGACGTCGACTCGGCCGCGACCATGCGCGTCGGCCAGGCCGAGCGGTTCCGCGGCGACTATATCCGCCGGCTCGCCGCCCATCGCGATGCGATCGCCGCCCTCTGCAGGTCCAAGGGCTGGAGTCTCGCGATCCATCGCACGGATCGTCCGGCCTCGGAGGCGCTCCTCGCCTTGCGCATCCGTCTCGAGCAGAGCGCCGACCTCGCGATGCCGGGCATGGCCTGATGCTGGGCCTGCCGCTCGCCTTCACCGTTCCCTTCGCGCTGCTGGCGCTGGCCGGCCTGCCGGTTCTCTACGTCCTTCTGCGGGTGACGCCGCCGCGGCCGCAGCGCGTGCATTTTCCGCCGCTGAAGCTGATCCTCGACCTTCGGCCGCGCGACGAGACGCCGGCCGCGACGCCGTGGTGGCTGCTGCTCCTGCGCCTCGTGCTGGCCGCGATGGTGATCCTCGCGATGGCCGGCCCGATCTGGAACCCGCTCTCCGTCGGCACCGCCGGCAAGGGGCCGCTGCTGATCGCCATCGACGACAGCTGGGCGGCGGCGCCGGCCTGGGACCGCCGGGTGACGGCGGCGGCCCAGCGCATCGAGGCGGCGCGGCAGAACGCCCAGACGGTGGCGGTCGCCGCGATGTCGGAGGGCGGCCGGGACATCGTTCCGGTCGATGCCGCCACCGCGCTCGAGCGTCTGCGCGCGTTGAAGCCGGCGCCGTACACGCCGGACCGCGCGCCCACCGCCGCCGCGGTGGAGCGCTTCGTCAAGGCCCGGCCCGACACGACCGTCGTCTGGCTCGCGGACGGGCTCGAGCGCGGCGGCGCGCGGGCGTTCGCCGAGCGGCTCGCCGCGCTGCCGGTCAAGACGGTGCTGGTGGCGGACGCGCGGCCGGTGCTCGCCTTGACCGACCCGCGCAACGACGGCGGCAGCCTCGCCGTCCGCGTGCTGAGGTCGGGCGCCGGAGAGGCCCGGAAGGGAGTGGGCATCGTCCGCGCGCTCGACATGAAGGGGCTCGCGATCGGCGAGTCGCCGTTCGCGTTCGGCAAGGCCGACGCCGTCGATGCCAGGTTCGATCTCCCCACCGAGCTGCGCAACGAGATCGCTCGCCTCGAGCTCGCGGCGGCCCACAGCGCCGGCGCGGTCACCCTGCTCGATGCGCGGTGGCGCCGCCGCAGCGTCGGCATCGTCTCGGGCGAGACGGCGGACACCGCGCAGCCGCTGCTCGCACCCGACTACTATCTCGCGAAGGCGCTCGCTCCCTTCGCCGACGTGCACCAGCCCAAGCCCGGCGCGGTGGACCCGATCGGCGCGATGCTCGACGACCGCGTCAACGTGCTGGTCCTGGCCGACGTCGGCACCATCACCGGGCCGATCCGCGACCGGCTCTCGCAATGGGTCGACGGCGGCGGCCTGCTGGTGCGTTTCGCCGGAACGCGGCTGTCGGGCGCCACCGACGACCTTGTCCCCGTCAAGCTGCGGCGGGGCGGCCGGGTGCTCGGCGGTTCGCTGTCCTGGGAACAGCCCAAGACGCTGGCGGCGTTCGAGCCGCCGAGCCCGTTCGTCGGCCTCAAGGTGCCGAAAGAGGTGACGGTGATGCGGCAGGTGCTGGCCGAGCCGGAGCCCGGTCTGCCGGGCAAGACCTGGGCGCAACTGTCCGACGGCACGCCACTTGTCACCGCCGCGATGCGGGGCAAGGGTCGCGTCGTGCTGTTCCACCTCACCGCCGACACCACCTGGTCCAACCTGCCGATCTCGGGGCTCTTCGTGGACATGCTGAAAAAGATCGTCGCGCTCTCGGGCGCGGCGCCGCGCGCGGCGGCGGCGACCGAAGCCAAGGCGGCGGAAGCCGGGTCCGCGGCGCCGGCCACGGCGACGGTTTCGCCGAGCCGAACACTCGACGGGTTCGGCGTGCTGGGGCCGCCGCCGCCGACCGCCAAGCCGGTGGCGACAAGCTATGGCGGCGTGGCGTCGCCCGAGCATCCGCCGGGGTTCTACGGGACCGGCGACGGATTGCTGGCGATCAATACGCTGGCGGCCGGGGACACGATCCCAGCGGCGGATTTCTCCGGGCTTCCCTTCGACAAGGCGCCGCTGATGGCGGCCGAGCCGATCGATCTGCGGCCTTGGCTCATCGCCGCGGCGTTCATCCTCTTCCTGCTCGACAGCCTGGCGTCGCTTTGGCTTGGCGGCAAGCTTCGCCTCGCGCCGCGACGGGCGGCCGTCACCGCCTCCATCGTGCTCGCGATCGTCGCCGGCCTCGGCCTGCTCCAGGCGCCCGGCCCGGCACGAGCCGATCCGGCGCCCCCCGCGACGACCGGACCCGCGCCGCCCATCACCATCGCGCCGCGCGATCTCGCCTCGGCGCTCACGACGCGGCTCGCCTATATGATCAGCGGCGACGCCAAGGTCGACGAGATCAGCCGCCAGGGGCTGGCGTCGCTTTCGTCGACGCTGGCGACGCGCACCTCGCTCGATCCCGGCGAGCCGATCGGCATCGATCCTGCGAAGGACCAGCTCGCCTTCTACCCGCTTCTGTACTGGCCGATCGTGGCGGCGAACCCGCAGCCGTCGCGCCAGGCCGTCGAGAAGATCGCCGCCTACATGCACCAGGGCGGCACGATCGTGTTCGACACCCGCGACGCGCTCAGCGTGCATCCGAGCGGCGAGCCGTCGCCCGGGGCGGCCTGGCTGCGCCAGCTGCTGGCCGGCGTCGACGTTCCCGAGTTGGAGCCGGTCCCGCGCGACCACGTCGTGACCAAGACCTTCTACCTCATTGACAATTTTATCGGGCGCTACGCCTCCGGGCAGACCTGGATCGAGGCCCTGCCGCCGCCGATCGGCGACAACCAGCAGCGCCCGGCCCGCGCCGGCGACGGCGTCTCGCCGATCGTGCTCACCTCCAACGACCTCGCCGGCGGCTGGGCCGGCGACGAGTACGGCGAGGCGCTCTACCCGCTGGTGCCGGGCGATGCGCGCCAGCACGAGATGGCGCTGCGCGGCGGCGTCAACCTGGTGATGTACACGCTGACCGGCAACTACAAGGCCGACCAGGTCCATGTGCGCGATCTGCTGGAGCGGCTCGGGCACTGAGCTAGAGCAACGTCCGCTTTTGCGGACTTGCTCCGATCAGGAAGCGTAGCGAGGACAGGCATATAAGCGTCGCGAAGCGACTCCGGATCACCGTCCGATGCTGTCGCCGGCTCGACGGTCACGTTTGATGCAGGACCTCGACGGTCAGGTGCGAGAGCGATTGGAAGCGGGCGAGGCGGCCGCGGTAGAAGCCCGCATCCCGCGCCTTGGTCGTGACGACCGAGACGATCGCGCCCAGATGCCCCGGCCCCAGCCGCCACAGGTGCAGATCGGCGAGCGTGTCGCCATCGCTCTCGACGGCCTGCCGCAGCCTGGTTTCCATGCCGCGGTCGGGGTTCATGTCGAGCAGGATCGCGCCGGTGTCGCGGATCAGGCCGTAAGACCAGCTGGCGATGACGCAGGCCCCAATGACGCCCGCGAGCGGATCCATCCAGAGCCACCCGAAGGCGCGGGCGAGCACCAGCCCCACGATCACCAGGACCGACACCGCGGCGTCGGCGGCGACGTGGATCACCGCGGCTCGCATGTTGTTGTCGCGACCGGCGGCGGCGGCCGCATGATCGTGCTCGTGCTCTTGAAACACGACCGGATGCTCGCCGTGATCGATGCGCACGTTGGCGGTGAAGGCGTGCGGCTCCGGGATCTCGTCGACCGATTCCAGGTACGCCCCCTGATCTCGCATCGCGAAGAGCCGGCGCGACCCGTCCGGCCGCACGATCTCGATCGCCGCGTCCCCGAGCGCGGCACCGGTCTCGGCGCGCAGCCGGAACCGCGGCGGGACGCCGTCCTCGAACACCTCGAGCTGGACCCTGCCGCCGGCGGTCTCGATCCAGTGCGCCTCGTCATGGTCGTGAGCTTCGGGGCCATGGGCATTTTGCCGATGTCCGTGCTGGCCATGTCCGTGCCGGCCATGCCCGTGATGGCCATGCCCGTGGCCGCCGCCGAGCAGCCAGGCGCTCGCGACATTGACCGCCAAGCCGAGACACGCGATCGGGATCGCCTCGCTGAAATGGATCGGCACGGGCGAAAAGAGGCGGATCACCGATTCATAGCCGATCAGAACCGCGATCATCGCCAGGACGATCGCGCTGGTGAAGCCGGCGAGGTCGCCGAGCTTGCCGGTGCCGAAGCTGAAGCGCGGATCGTTCGCGTACCTGCGGGCATAGCGGTACGCGAGCGCGGCCAGCAGCAGCGCGCCGGCATGCGTGCTCATGTGCAGGCCGTCTGCCACCAGCGCGATCGAGCCGAACAGCAGGCCGCCGACGATCTCGGCGATCATCATGGCGCCGCACAGCCAGATGACCGCCCAGGTCCGGCGTTCGCTTCTTTCATGGCCTTCGCCGAGAAAGACATGGCTGTGAGAAGGAAAGACATGGCTCTGAGAAGGAAAGACATGGCTCTGAGAAGGAAAGACATGGCTGTGAAAACCCGACGGCGCGGCGTTGTCAGCCTGGATCATGGCAATCCTCACTTCAGATAGGCGCGGACGACTTCGAGCAATTGCTCCGTCGCGTCGGGATCGAGAGCGTCCGGGTATCGCTCGGCATCGACCAGGTGCGCGCGGATGTGATCTTCGACGACTTCCGCCATCAACCCGGCGGTCGCGCCGCGTACGCCGGCGATGAGATGCATCACTTGTTCGCAACCGGCCTCTTTATCGAGCGCGCGCTCGATCGCCTCGACCTGGCCCTTGATGCGGCGGACGCGTGCCAGCAGTTTTTGCTTTTCGCGGACGGTATGGACCATCGGCGCCTTTTGGCATAGCCCCCCACCCTACGCAAGCCACGACGGGTTTGCGAAGTCGCGCGATGTGGCGTGCGAAGTGTACGGCACGGCGGGGGCGTACCGTTCGCCGCGGCGAGCAGTCACACGGATTAGATGCGGGACGCCGATACGGCGGCTAGGCTGCGGCCACGTCATACGGCGCGACCAGAAGCTGAATCGGAAGCGCCCACGCTGCGCTGATCTTTCGCGCCGTCGCGAGGGATAGCCGCCGACGTCCGCTGAGAAGATCGGAGGCAAGAGACCGCGAGCCGAGCAGTTGCGCCAGCTCCGCCTGCGACCGGCCCATGTCGCTGATCGCATACACGAGCACGTCGCGGGGGGTCCCCGGAGCGATCGGCCAGCGGCGGCGCTCGTAGACATCGACCAGGGTCGCGAGCACGTCGAGCGTGTCGTACTCGCGGCTGCCTTCGGGAGCGTCCCAGAGACGAGCGATCTCCTGAACGGCGGCGCGGTGATCATCGTCGTTGCGGATGGGTCGGATCTCCATCGCGAACTCCTTTCAGAACTGCGACACGGTCAGAGCGTTAGCCCGGTCGTATTCGGCATGTGTGCCGATGAATTTGACGAACGCGATCTGGCGCGAAAACTTAAAGGCGGCAATGAGCCGGTAATCGCCGCTCGCGACTTCGAACCTCACGCGATCGCCGTTGAGCACCCTCGCTTTGGTGAAGGCCGGCTGAATGTCAGCCGGCGTCCGCCACTCAGCCGTTTTCACGATGTCGACCCATCGCTCGAGCGCGATCCGCGTCTCAGGATGCTTGGTCCAGTAAGCCGACAGTGTCGACACGGCGATGAGGCGCACCGCGCTCCATTCTCATGTTCGCGGGCCGCGTACAAGCATAGCGTTTCGCGGACAAGGCCGAGGCGTTCGGGTGCCCGTCCGCTCGCCGCGCAAATTGACCTGGCCGCGGCGCGCCCTTATCTCCGGCGCGTAGCTCGATCAAGTGAAGCGTCCATGGCCCTGCGCCCGATCCTCGTCATTCCCGATGCCAAGCTGCGCCAGCGGGCGGCGCCGATCGCCGCGGTCGACGACGAGGTGCGCGCGCTCGCCGACGATATGCTGGAGACGATGTACGAGGCGCCGGGCATCGGCCTCGCCGCGCCGCAGATCGGCGTCCTGCGCCGCATCATGGTGGTCGACGTCTCGAAGCGGCGGGGCGAGGACGCCAAGCCCGAGCCGATGGTCTTCGTCAATCCGCAGATCACCTGGTCGTCGGAGGAGAAGAGCGTCTACGAGGAGGGCTGCCTGTCGATCCCCGAGTTCTACGAGGAGGTCGAGCGTCCCGCGGCGGTGCGGGTCGCCTACCGGGACCGCGACGGCGTGGCCCGCGAGATCGAGGCCGACGGCATCCTCGCCACCTGCGTCCAGCACGAGATCGATCACCTCGACGGCGTCCTGTTCATCGACCACATCTCGCGGTTGAAGCGCAGCCGCATCGTCAAGAAGTTCGAGAAGGCGGCGCGGGGGGAAGCCGACGAGCCGGACCGTTCGGCGCCGCGCCCGCGCCCCGCCTCGCGCGCCTGACGTCGCGGATCGCCCGGCATGCGTCTCGCGTTCCTTGGCACTCCCGCTTTCGCCGTCCCGACGCTCGCGGCGCTTATCGCGGCGCGCCACGACATCGCCGCCGTCTACACCCGGGCGCCGAAGCCGGCGGGGCGGCGCGGTCTCGATCTCACACCCTCCCCGGTGCACGCCTTCGCCGCGTCGCGCGGCCTGCCGGTGCTCGCTCCCAAGAGCCTGCGCGACGAGACCGAGGTGGCCGGCCTCGCCGCACTCGATGTCGCGCTGGCGGTGGTGGTCGGCTACGGGTTGCTGCTGCCGCCCGCGATCCTCGCGGTGCCGAAGCACGGCTGCCTCAACCTGCATCCGTCGCTGCTGCCGCGCTGGCGCGGCGCGGCGCCGATCCAGCGCCCGATCATCGCCGGGGACGGCGAGACCGCCGCCGCCGTCATCGGCATGGAGGAAGGGCTCGACACCGGGCCGATCGCGCTGGAGCAGCGGGTGACGATCCCGCCCGACGCCACCGCCGGCGAGATGCACGATCGGCTCGCCGCGATCGGCGCGGGTCTGATGGTCGAGGCCTTGGCGCGGCTCGCGGCCGGCACGCTGAGCTTCCGCGCGCAGGCGGAGTCGGGCGTGGTCTACGCGCAAAAAATCGACAAGGCGGAGGCCCGCATCGACTGGCGCCCCCCGGCCGAAGAGGTGCACAACCTCATCCGCGGCCTGTCCCCGGTCCCCGGCGCCTTCTTCGAGGCCGACTTCGGCAAAGGCCCGGAGCGCGTGAAGGTGCTGCGCGCCCACCTCGCGGCCGGGCAGGGCGCGCCGGGCGTCACCCTCGACGACGCGCTGACGATCGCCTGCGGGGAGGGCGCGGTGCGGCTCGTCATGATCCAGCGCGCCGGCAAGCCGCCGATGCCGGCCGACGCCTTCTTGCGCGGAACCAAGGTAGCGGCGGGGACGCGGATGTAGGATCTGGGCCAGCGAGCCCTCGTGGTTCGAGACGCGCTACGCGCTCCTCACCATGAGGCTCCTGAAAGGCCGCGGCCTACGGCAGGCCTGATCAATGCTCATCCAAGCAACCGCCACAACCCCCTTGTAACTCGATCTTGCCGCGATCGGATAAGGTATCCGTCGCGGTGTCGGGTGGGAGACCGTCAACCCCTGGGTCGCCAGAGACCGTCCATGAGTTGGGCTCCCCATCCGTCGTTCCTTCGAACCCGAACAGTCGCCGGGGCCGCAAGAGCTCGCTTAGGCAAGGACGGGTCATGCTGGAACAGATCACCGTTGGGATCGGCGTCTCCCAAAACAAGCTCGACGTCCACATCCGCCCGACCGGGGCGGTGTTCAGTACCGATCGCAACGGGGCCGGTCTCGCGGACCTTTGTGAGCGGTTGAAAGCGCTCGACCCGCGGCTTGTCGCGATCGAGGCGACCGGTGGCTACGAGACGACGACGGCGGCGGCGATGGCCGGCGCCGGCCTCCCCGTGGTGGTGGTCAATCCGGCGCAGGTACGCGCCTTTGCCAAGGCGCTCGGCAAGCGCGCCAAGACCGATCCGATCGACGCGGCGGTCATCGCGCATTTTGCCGAAGCCACGAACCCCGAGGTGCGGACGCTGCCCGACGAGACCCGGCTTCTCGCCGATCTCGTCGGCCGGCGGCGGCAGATCGTCGAAATGATCGGTGCCGAAACGCAACGGCTGCGGCGCAAACCTCCGAAGCGGGTGCAGAAAAGCCTCGAGCGGCTGATCGCCGCCCTGAAACGCGAACTCGACGATCTCGACCTGGACATCGACGCCGCCGTGCGCTCATCGCCCGCCTGGCGGGAGGCGGACGATCTCCTCAAGTCCGTGCCGGGCGTCGGCCGCGTCACGGCCTGTTCGCTCATCGCCGAGCTGCCCGAACTCGGCCGACTCGATCGAAAGCAGATCGCCGCGCTCGTCGGGCTCGCGCCCTTCACCCGGCAATCCGGCTCATGGAAGGGCAAGAGCTTCATCGGCGGCGGTCGCGCGAGCGTGCGGACCGCGCTTTACATGGCGGCGCTCGTCGCGTCGCGATCCAACCCAAACTTGCGGACGTTCTACGCAAGGCTCGTCGGCGCCGGTAAGCCAAAGATGGTCGCGCTCATCGCCGTCGCCCGCAAGCTCATCACCGTGCTCAACGCCATCATGAGGGACAGAAAAGAATGGCAAACCGCTTGACAGCCAAGACAGTCGCTCATGGTGAGGAGCGCCGCAGGCGCGTCTCGAACCACGAGGCTTCGCTACGCCCGATCCTTGACCCGGCGCCGCGCCAAGGCTGAAAGGCGCTCGAAGTCTCCGCGCATGTAGGCTTCCTTCTTGGCGCGCGACCAGCCCTTGATCCGGCGCTCTGCTGCGATGGCGTCGATGATTGTCGGATAATGTTCGGAGAAGATCGCTACCACCGGCCGACGACGCTTCGTGTAGTCGGACAGGCCGTTCTCGTGCTCGCTGACGCGTTCCTCGACGCTGCGGCGCGTCAGGCCGGTGTAGTAGCTGCCGTCGGCACAGCGCAGGATGTAGAGCGTGGCACCGTCCATGAGGGACCGCCAGCGTTGCGAAAAGGTTGGTTCGAGACGCGCTGCGCGCTCCTCACCATGAGGCTACTGGTTGGCTGCGGTCAGGCGCAAGTGTGGCCCTTGAAAGATTTTAGCGCCAGCGATCCGCGTGTCGAGCGGATGTAGGATCGTCATCCGGGCCGGCCCTCCACCAAGGCGCGGCGCGATGCTATGATCCACGATCGCCGGTTTCATCCGGCAAGCCGCGGAAGCCCCGGGGCATAACGCATGACGCAGGCTGACGCTTGAATGCGGCATCGGCGACGAAACACGCGTTCCGACTCGACCCTGTCCGCCAGATCGACCGGCACCGCCCTCATCCGACCCTTGCTGACGCAAGGGCCACCTTCTCCCGCAAGCGGGAGAAGGACCGCGCGCCTTTGCAAGATCTGCGAAGAAGACACGTTCCATAGGGCCGGACCAACCCCCCGATGCCGCGCTTCAAGCTCACCCTCGAATACGACGGCACGCCCTATGTGGGCTGGCAGCGCCAGGCCAACGGCCTCGCCGTGCAGGAGGTGCTCGAGACCGCGCTCCACGCGATCTCGGGGGAAGCGGCGACGGTGCGCGGCGCTGGGCGCACCGATGCCGGCGTCCATGCCACCGGCCAGGTCGCCCACGTCGATCTCACGCGCCGCGCGTGGCGGCCGGAGGTGCTGCGCGAGGCGTTGAACGCGCATCTGCGCCCCGACCCGGTGGCGGTGATCGTGGCCGAGCCGGTTCCCGACGGTTTCGACGCGAGGCACTCGGCGGTCCGGCGGCACTACGTCTACCGCCTGGTCAATCGCCGCGCGCCGCTCACCCTTGAGGCCGATCGCGCCTGGCTGATCAAGCGCCGCATCGATGCCGGCGCGATGCACGAGGCGGCGCAGATCCTGATCGGCCGTCACGATTTCTCGACGTTCCGCGATTCGGAGTGCCAGGCCGAGAGCCCGATCCGAACGCTCGAGCGTTTCGAGGTGATGAAGCAGGGCGACCTCGTCCTGATGAAGGTCGCGGCCCGCTCCTTCTTGCACCGGCAGGTCCGCTCGATGGTCGGCTCGCTGGAGCACGTCGGCTCCGGCCGCTGGCGCGCCGCCGATCTGCGCGACGCGCTCGAGGCCCGCGACCGGGCGCGCTGCGGCATGGTCGCGCCGGCGGCGGGGCTGTATCTCGTCGGCGTGGACTACGGGTGAGGGCCGGTGATCGTCACCGGCCGGCATTGTCACCGGCCGGCTTGCGGAGGGTCGGCGTGCAAAGGCTCGCCGTGAAACACTTTCGGGACGCTGCGCTGGTCCAAGATGGCGTCGATGTGGAAGACGACGCATTCGCAAAGCTCTTGGCGCTCGGCGTCGGTGAGCGGCTCGCGCAGCCCTTTTCGCGCCAGCCGCTGGATCGCGGGGGCGGTGAGCTCGATCGGCATGTGATGCTCGAGAGTCGCACGTTGGCGTTCGGCCATGGGGCACTCCTGATGACGGACCAGTCGAGCGGTCAGACTTGCCTACAATTTGGCCGATCGTGTGGACGGGAGGCACACCGGCAAAGGTAAGGGAAGGCCGCCGTCAACGTCGCGTTGGTACGAGAAGCGGTCAACGGCGACGTGCCGCCCCATCGGATCGAGAGCTTTCGAGCGGCGGGTACGCAAGACCGTATCGGCAAGCCGTTCCGCAGAGAGGCGCTGTTCGAGATCATCGAAAGTGGATACATGGCGGGAAGGGCGGCCGCCTCGTCGGTCGGATCGGTCGCGGCTGCCGCTCGGCGGCGTCGCGGTGACGGCCGCGCCCGAACGGCCGCGCCACGATTTGATCATCCAGCGAGGTTCCCAGCATGAAGCCGTCGCTGATCCTGCCGTTCGCCGAAACCTGGCCTTCCTTCGCGGGCGAGCCGGTGTTCGCCGGGCCGCGCTCCGCCGTGCTCGGGCGGGCGACGATCGGGGCGGGAGCCTGGCTCGGCGAGGATTGTGTCGTACGCGCGGACGGCGAGGTCGTGCGAATCGGCGACAACGTCCACCTGTCCCACCGCGCGACGGTGCACATCGTCCACGAGACGACGCCGGCGATCATCGGATCGAACGTGACGGTCGGCCAGAACGCGATCGTCCATGCCTGCACGGTCGGCGACGATTGCGTCATCGAGGACAATGTCACCGTGCTCGACGACGCGATGGTCGAGCGCGGCGTGCTGATCGGGGCCGGCTCGACGGTGTTCCCGCGTAAAAGGCTCGACGCTGGCTGGCTCCATGCCGGCAGCCCGGCGAAGCCGGTACGCCGGCTCGATCCGGGCGAGCTCGCCGCGCGGGCGGCCGCGTTGCGGACCCGGCAGGGCAGCGAGCGGCCGCTTTCGACCGATGTCCAGGACTTCGGCGACGCCGTGTTCATCGCGCGGACCGCGCAGCGCGCCGGACGCCTCGCCTGCGCGCCGGGCTCGAGCCTGTTCTTCAGCTGCGTCATCGATGCCGGCACCGGCGCGGTCTTCGTCGGCGAGAACACCAACGTGCAAGACAACACCATCATCCGCGCCGGCGGTGCCGAGGTGGCGATCGGCCGCGACACGACGATCGGCCACAACGTGCGGATGGGCGGCGCCCGGGTGGGCGCCCGCTCGCTCGTCGGCATCGGCACGGTGCTTGGCGAGGGCACGATCGTCGAGGACGACGTGCTGCTGGCGGCCGGCGCGACGACCGAGCCGGGGCAGGTGCTCGAATCCGGATGGATGTGGGGCGGGCGTCCGGCGAAGCCGATCTCGAGGCTCGACGAGGCGCGCCGCACCGGCATGGCGGCGAACGTCGCCACCTATTGCGAGTACTCGCAGGTCTTTCGCCGGCTCCAGCAGGAGAAGCGGTGAGCATGCGCAAACGCTTCGTCGCGCTTCTGCGCGCGGTGAACGTCGGCGGCACGGGCAAGCTCACGATGGCCGACCTAAGGGCAGCGGCCGCGGACAGCGGGCTCAACGACGTGGCGACGATATTGCAGAGCGGGACTCTCGTCGGCTCCGCTATCTGCGGCCCGGCGGAGCTGGAGCACCGTCTCGAACGAACATTGGTTGAGCGCCTTGGCTGCGAGACGGAGGTCGTCGTGCGTTCGGCAGACGACTGGCGCCGGCTCGTCGAGGCAAACCCGTTCGCGGCTTTCGCCGACCGCGATCCCGCGCATCTGCTTGTCGTGGTGCTGAAGCGGCGTGCCCGAGCGGCGGCCGACGTTTCTTTGCGCGGCGCCGTGAAGGGGGCGGAGCAGGTCGTGGTGTCGAACGATGCGGCTTACGTCACGTACCCGGACGGGATCGGCCGCTCCAAGCTGACGATGGCGCTGATCGAACGGCATCTCGGCACCCGCGGCACCGCCCGCAACTGGTCGACCGTGCTCAAGATCGCCGGGCGCCTTGATGAGTGATCGGTCGTGAGCCAACATCATTTTCGGATCAAATAACCAACCATCCCGCCAGCGGCCGCCGAGAGAACCGACATCGCCCACTTCTTCTCGTCAGAGGTGCTCGTCGCCTCGTAGAGCGTACGGAAGCAGATGATCGCGATCGCGATGACGAAGCCGACGGCGACGAGGAAGAGCGCGATATCCTTGAACAATCGCACATAGCGCTCGGCGCGGCTTTCCTCTGGCTCGACCGAGACGGTGTAGACGTGTTGAGGCGGCGGCTTGTCGAGGTCGATCGTGCTCACAAGCCGACGATTTCCGTCTGCAGTTTTTGCGTTGAAGGTTCGACCAAGCCGAGCTTCAACCCACGCTGGCGTCCGTCCCGCGCGGCAAGGTAGAGCTGCAGCGCCTTGCGCAGGATCTCGCTCTTGTTCGTTTCGGTCTCGGCTGCGGCGCGATCGATCTCGCGGTTCAGATCGTCCGACAAGACCACGTTGAAGCGCACGCTCATGACATCACCCCAAGTTCGCGATGCGTCGAATATGTGCGTTATCCGCGCATCGGGCAATGCTTTGGCCCGGCATGCCGCGTGGGCGGATCGTGTCCCGCGGCGTGGTGTAGCTCCTCAGACGCTGCCACCATGATCTCCGGCAAGCCGGGATCGGTCGGGCCGCCACGTCTGGCAGGCTGATGAAGGCAGAATCGCTCAAGCGGGCGGCGGATTCTAGGCTCAAGTAGCGTAAGCGCTGGACCGCCATTCATCGTTCTGCTCGACCGCTCGAGGCTAGATGCACGGCGAATCTGACGCGGATGACTCGGAAGGAAGCTCTCCAATAAGCCTATCTACATACAACCCCCGCCGCTCACGGGTGCTTGAACCCGGAATCCATCGTGCGTGCGTCCCGAGCCTTGATCGCAGCCGAAGCAGAAAACCAGAGGGTCGTGGGATTTCCGTAATCCGGATACCGCTCGTTCATAACTCTGATGATCTCGGACGCTGAGGATGCGGTCTCGGCCGCATCAGCGAAGTTCTGGATGTAGGCGCGCGTGCTATCGAGTATACGCGTCGGCTCATCGTCACGTGCGCCCGGCTTCTTGTGACCTGCGACCACGATCTTCGGACCGAGGGCCTGGATGGAGTCGACACTTTCGATCCAGCGCCGCCATTCCTCTGGTCCGGTCAGCCCGAGCATTTGGTGGATGCCGTTGTAGACAACATCTCCCGCCACCACGACCCCCGAACCGGGCGCATGAACAAGAGTGCTTGGGGCAATATCGCCTTGCCCGATCTCAATCACGTGAAGGTCCTGCTGGTCTAAGCGGATCACATCGCCTTGGAGCGGAGACGGCGGTCGATCTGGGAGAACCAACCCGCGAGGGAACATGACGCCGAAGGTCCGCATCTCACCCGCGCGATGGACTGCGATGTAATCCACCACGGCCTGTGCCGCGACGACCTCGGCGCCCGGGAAGCGCTGCGCGAGACGGTCCGCGCCGAAGTAATGATCTGCATGGCCGTGGGTGATGACGATGTTGGTCAGCCGCCGACCGGACGCCTCTATCATGTCACCCAGCGCATTCACGTCTTCTTCCATGAATTGGGCGTCCACCAGCACCGCCTCCTCCCGCCCGAGCAGGAGAGAGGAGGTCACCGGCGAGAAGGTCCGCTCACCGCCAATCGGGCGCGAAGCGCTCGTGTAGATTTGCAAGGATAGTCCGGGCGCTTCGGAGCCAGCCGCCGCCGTCATTGAGCCGCGTCCGGTGTTTGGGCTAATCTTGTAAACGCAGCGGCGTGATCGCGCTTCTTCTGCTCGAATCGTGTACGGGCGGCGGCGCCCCAGCCCGGAGCGACGAAGTTTACGGTGCCTTCGATGGGCACCACACGGTCGCCCGCGCCCCACCGCCCGTCCACCACTTCGTGGATGTGCGTCCAGACCCGCTGGGCGAGGTTGGGCCGCGCGCCGCCCTCCGCCTCCTTGATGGCGGCGTAGATGTCGCGATTGATCGCCGGTGGGAACCGGTCGTCGATCATTCCCTCCGGAATGGTGATCACGAACTTATAGTGCGGTAGCTCGACCGGCCTACCGGCCACATAGGTTTCCGTCCTGTGCACGAACATCCAAGCTATCGAGTTGGCCCGCTCGGTGCTGGCCTTGACCGCGTCTGGATCGTCCATGAGATCGACCATACGTCGCATCTCGTGCTCTACGAGCAGATCGGAGACGCGGGCGACGAGCTTGCGCTCAGCCTCCGGCTCCAGCGCTCCCGTCGGGATGAAGATGTCGCACATCGGCATGGCCGTCTCCTATCAAGAGGTGGGTTGAAGATGCTCGCGGAACCACTGCACGGCCGCCCCACTCGTCTCAGCGAAATGGCGGGTGTAGGTTTCGAAGTGTCCGCCGTCATGGACCACCAAACGCTTCGGCTCACCTGCCGCGGCGAAGGCGGCGAGTTGCGGTTCCGGGAAGGTGCAGGTGTCCTTGGCCGCGACGATCATCAGCAGCGGCGTGGGCGTCACATGGGCCACCCAGCCCGACGGCTCGAAGGAGAGCATGACTTCCACGGAGCGCACGGTGACCTCGTTCACCCAGGCCGGCGCGGCCTGTTCAGCGGCACGGATGTAGTTTGCGCTCACCGATATCGGCAGCGCGCATAGCGCGCCTACTTCAGAACTCATGACCGGCACGCGTAGCGGCGCGTTCCCGGCCAATCGTCGCTCGCGATCTTCATCGAACAGGTCCTGAAAGCGTGCGCGGTCTGAAACACTGAACAGCTTCCGGCCGTTAGCTCGGCCGCCGACGTTGGGGATTTGGGCGACGACGCAGTCGACTCGACGATCATCGGCGGCGAGCACCATCGCGAGGCCACCGGCGAAGCTCGAGCCCCAGACGCCGACACCGGATGCAGCGTCGAACTCGGGCAGGCCCAGGGCGAAGCTGATGGCGTCGCGCCAGTCGGCGAGTTGGCGAGCGGGATCGACGTCCTGGCGAGGCGTCCCTTCAGACTCTCCGAAGCCGCGGTGATCATAAAGAAGGACGGAGAAGCCCGCATCCGCGAAGCTGGCCGCATAGGCGTCAACCTGTTCCTTTACGCCGGAAAAGCCGTGAGCCATCACGATTCCCTTAGCGCTGACGCCCTCCCTTCCGAGCAGGACGCCGCGGAGCACAGTGCGATCCTCCGTTTTGAACTCGATCTGCCGCCTCATGTGGGGGAGGCTAAGCGGTTTGGTCTATTCACGCAACCGGATTCTGTCTCTTCATGCAACTTTGGCTCCCGCGGGCGGTGAAGCCCGCCTTGTTCGCTCAGCCGAGGGCTCCTAACTTTAGCAGCGATGTTGAGGAGCGACTACGAAGGCCAGAACTGCTCGGTCGCCCGCGCGCTGGAGGCGGTGGGCGAGCGCTGGACGTTGCTGATCGTTCGCGAGCTGCTTGTGAAGCCGCTTAGATTCTCTCAGCTCGAGCGCCGCCTACCGATCGCCAAAAACACGCTGGCTTCGCGGCTCGAGAAGCTGAACGACTTGGGCATTGTCGAAAAGGTCGCCGGTCCGACCGGCAAGGATGGCGCGGGCTATAAGTTGTCCAAGAAAGGCGCGGACCTTTACCCGGTGGTCGCCGCCTTGATGGCCTGGGGCGATGCTTATGTGTCGCCTGGAGGCGCACCCGTGGTGGTTCAGCACGCTTGTGGCGGAGCGGCCGGCCTCAAGCTGGTCTGCGCAACCTGCGGCGGCGATATCGACCAGAAGCACGTGACCTTCAAGGCCGGCCCTGGATGGTGCGGCTGACCTAAACCGAGCTTTTCGACACTGTTCGGGCATGTCGTAACGACACCGAGGTGGCCGCAAGGCGTTGAGGGCTCGACCCGTCGCGCCGCGGGCTTGTCAGCACCCCCGATCTTGGGCAAGAGAACCTCGCGACGGTTCGCGGCTCGAAGAGGAACACATGCGCAGCAAAATCGCTCTGATCGGAGCCGGCCAGATCGGCGGCACGCTGGCGCATCTGGCGGCGCTGAAGGAACTCGGCGATATCGTGCTGTTCGACATCGCCGAGGGCACCCCTCAAGGCAAGGCGCTCGACCTTTGCGAATCGGCGCCGATCGCGGGCTTCACGGCGCATCTCACCGGCGCCAATTCGTACCAGGACATCGCTGGTGCCGACGTCGTGATCGTGACCGCGGGCGTGCCGCGCAAACCCGGCATGAGCCGCGACGACCTGCTTGGCATCAACCTCAAGGTGATGGAATCGGTCGGCGCGGGCATCAAGGCACACGCGCCGGACGCTTTCGTGATCTGCATCACCAACCCGCTCGACGCGATGGTCTGGGCGCTGCAGAAAAGCTCCGGGCTGCCGGCCAAGAAGGTCGTCGGCATGGCCGGCGTGCTCGACTCCGCCCGCTTCCGCTACTTCCTGGCCGAGGAGTTCAAGGTGTCGGTCGAGGACGTCACCGCCTTCGTGCTCGGCGGCCATGGCGACGACATGGTGCCCTCGCTGCGCTATTCGACGGTGGCCGGCGTGCCGCTGCCGGATCTCGTGACGATGGGCTGGACCTCGCATGACAAGCTCGACGCCATCGTCGAGCGCACCCGAAAAGGCGGCGGCGAGATCGTCAACCTGTTGAAGACCGGCTCGGCCTTCTACGCGCCGGCGACCTCGGCGATCGCGATGGCGGAGAGCTATCTTAAGGACAAGCGCCGCGTGCTGCCGTGCGCCGCGCAGCTGACCGGCCAATACGGCCACTCGGATCTCTACGTCGGCGTGCCGGTCGTGATCGGCGCCAACGGTGTCGAAAAGGTCGTCGAGGTCCACCTCGACGACGGCGAGAAAGCGATGTTCGAGAAGTCCGTCGCCTCCGTGAAGACGCTGATCGAGGCCTGCAAGGGTATCAATCCCGCCTTCGCGGGCTGACGCAGGGTACGCGGCGGACCCCGCGCGCTCTATGCGACCACCGCCGAAGACCGGAGATTTGTTCGAGTTGACAATCCAGACGTCCAAGGGGCCGGTGAGAATGCTAGCGAAGTCGAGATTTTAAAGAAAACGCTGAGCCTCAAAGATATCGTTGTCTATTCAGATTCCGAAACACCGCTCTCGGGGTTATCGAAGAATATCCTCGCGGCGCGAGCGACGATAGCCGACATGGCCCGCGGTTGGGGTTTCGAGCTTCTGATGCTGACGGGCGTGCGTGTGTCGTCGAGCACATCGATCAACCCGGGACGCGCTATAAAACTCACGGTGCGGTTATGAATGATCATGCAGTTCTTGTCGAAGCAGGAAAGATCAAGGTTCGCTTGGGCGCTGACCAAACCCAAATATTGACAATATTAAAAGGCGCGGGATTGCCGATCATCGACGCCATAAAGGCCGTCAAGGAGATCTATCAGATACCGTTGCAAGAGGCGAAAAAACTCTGTGCGCTGCGTGGGCTTTGGAACGATCAAGTGGAGGCTGCAAAGCCGCTTCATGATGATCTGGAGCGTTTGTACTCGCACTAGGGCGCTTTCATGTTTTGAGGCTTTCGTGCCGCTGATCCTCAAAATCGTCCCGGCGGCGCTGTGGCGCCAGGCCGAAGCCGCTGGCATCTTCGCCGGCGCGCCGGTCGACCTCGCCGACGGGTTCATCCATTTCTCCACGCCCGAGCAGGTCGAGGAGACCGCCGCCAAGCACTTCGCCGGGCAGCGCGATCTGCTGCTCGTCGCGGTCGAGGCCGACGCGCTGGGTGGCGCCCTGAGATGGGAGCCGTCGCGCGGCGGCGCGCTGTTCCCGCACCTCTATGCGCCGCTCGCGCTCGCCGACGTGCTGTGGGTCCGCCCGATCCCGGCCGACGCCGCCGGCCGGCATGATCTCTCCTGCCTGCCGCCGTGATGCGAGCCTGGCCGCTGGCGCGGGCCGCGCTCCACGCGCTCGACCCGGAACGGGCGCACGATCTCACGCTTGCGGCGCTCGCGTTGATGCCGGCGCGACCGCCGGCGCCGGACGATCCCCGCCTCGCCGTCGACGCGTTCGGGCTGCGCTTCGCCAATCCGGTCGGGCTCGCCGCCGGCTTCGACAAGAACGGCGTCGCCGCCCGCAAGATGGGCGCGCTCGGCTTCGGGTTCGCCGAGGTCGGCACCGTCACCCCTTTGCCGCAGCCGGGCAACCCCAAGCCGCGGCTTTACCGCTTGCCCGAGCACGACGCGATAATCAATCGCCTCGGCTTCAACAACCGGGGGCATGCTTTCGCGCACCATCGCCTGCGCGCAAGCGCGATCGTGCGCCTGCGCGCAAGCGCGATCGTGCGCCTGCGCACAAGCGGGATCGAACGCCTGCGCGAAAGCGGGATCGTGCGCGGCGTCAACATCGGCGCCAACAAGGATGCGGCCGACCGCGTCGCCGATTACGTCGCCGGCATTCGCGCCTTCGCGGACTTGGCCGACTACTTCGCGATCAACGTGTCCTCGCCGAACACGCCCGGCCTGCGCGATCTGCAGGCACCCGATGCGCTCGATCATCTGCTGGCCCGGGTGCTGGACGCCCGCGATGCCGCGGCGGAACGATGGGGCCGCAAGCCGGTGCTGCTGAAGATCGCACCCGATCTCTCGCTCGGCGAGCTCGACAGGGTCGTGCGCGTCGCGCGCGCGCGGACCCTCGACGGCATGATCGTCTCGAACACGACGATCTCCCGGCCTGCCGCGATCGCCGCCCATAAGCACGGCGGCGAGACCGGCGGCCTGTCGGGGCGGCCCTTGTTCGCGCCGTCGACGAGGATGCTGGCGGCGACGTTCGTGCGGGTGGAGCGGCAGTTCCCGCTGATCGGCGTCGGCGGCGTCGACGGCGCGGACGCGGCCTTCGCCAAGATCGAGGCCGGCGCCAGCCTGGTCCAGCTCTATTCGGCGCTGGTCTTCGCGGGTCCCGGCGTCGTGACCGGCATCAAGGCGGGCTTGCTGAAGCGTCTGGGCTCGGAGCGCTCCCTCTCGGCGCTCGTGGGCTCGCGTGCCGGCGATTACGCGGATTAACGAGAAAGGCCCGCGTCGAAGGTCGACGTGGGCCTTTGGTCTCGATGGCAGCGGCTCCGGGGCAAGGTCACCATCGCTGCCCTACTCGACAGCGAAGGTTTGGCCCCAGGCGTCGATGGTGCGGCCCGCGCGGGCGCCGTGCTCGACGCCCACCGTGTAGGTGTCGCTCGGCAGGGCAAGGCTCTCGTACTGGCGGGCGATGCTGTCGGGGGTCTGTCCACGGCCGGCGGCGAGCGTCGGGGTCGCCGCGGTCGCGGCGAGGCCGGCGATGACTGCGGCGGTGGTGATGATGCGGCGAAGATTCATGACGATCTCCTCTCGATACTAGGCCTCCATGGAGGCGTGACTCGGGGCTTAGTCGACGGTGAAGTAGCTGCCCCAGACGTTGATGGTGCGGCCCTGATGGACGGGGGCGGCGACGACCTCACGCGGTTCGACGAGGCTCTCGTACTGGCGGGACACGCCGTTGTGGTGGTGGACGCGGCCGGCGGCGAGCGTCGGGGTCGACGCGGTCGCGGCAAGGCCGACGACGAGGGCGGCGGTGGTGGTGGCGGTGCGAAGGTTCATGACGATCTCCAATCGATGCATATGCCTCTATCGAGGCGTGGAAAGCTTAGTCGAGGGTGAAGTAGCTGCCCCAGACGTTGATGGTGCGGCTCTGATGGACGGGGGCGGCGACGACGTCGCGTGACTCCACGAGGCTCTCGTATTGGCGGGACACGCCGTTGTGAGAGTGGGCGCGGCCGGCGGCGAGCGTCGGGCTCGCGGCGGAAGCGGCGAGGCCGGCGGCAAGGGCCGCGGTGGTGACGATGCTGCGGATGTTCATGGCGATCTCCTGTCGAAAGGCTTGCCCGGTTTAGTTGGCATATGCCTGTTTCTTGACTAGGAAATGGCTGATCCCGGCAAGAAGTTCAAGGGCGGCTCCATGTCCCTTCGCCCAGTCAGCTCATGCATTTACGCATGGCTGAAGATCGATATGGGAATCATCGACGAACCATCGTGATGGCAGGGACTAAAGAATCACCTTTTGCGACGGCCGTTTTCCGCGAGGATGACGGTGTCCGCCGAAGAAGGAGCATTGGCGCGAAGGACCGTCCATGCATTTTTCACATGACTTGCGCGCTACAACTCGCCTTCGGAGGACACGGCGTCGCTTCGCGGGTGCTCGGGGCGGCGCGGCGGAGCGAGCCGCCGCTCGACCGCGGCGCGGGATTCCGGTGGTCGCGGGCCAGCCGGCCAGCCCTCGCGCTGCCGGGAGCGGTCGCCGTCGACCTCTTCGGTCTGGTCGTGGAACAGCATGACCTGGGTCGGGTAGGGCATGTCGATGCCGGCACCGGTGAGCCCGTCGCGAACCGCGGCGATGACCCTGCCGCGCGCCAGCACGACGGCGATGCGCGTCGACGAACTCCACCATCGCACCCGCAGGTTGACCGAAGATCCGGCGAGCTCCCACGGGATCACTTCGGGCGCCGGGTCGTGAAGGATTCCCTCCAGGCCGTCGAGCGAATCGAGGATGACGCTGCGCGCGGCCTCGATATCGTCGGCGTAGCCGATGCCGACGTCGTAGCTCGAGCGCACCGTTTTGAACGCGGTGTTGACGATGACGATCTTGGTGTAGACATCGCTGTTGGGGATCACCACGCGTCGTCCGTCGTAGGTTTTGATCGCGGTGGCCCGCGCCTGGATGTGCTCGACCGTGCCCTCGTAGCCGTCGACGACGATCTGGTCGCCGCGACGGAACGGCTGGCGCAACAGGATGAGCAGGCCGGCAAACCAGTTCTGCAGGATATCTTTGAAGGCGAAGCCGATCGCGACCGAGCCGATCCCCAGGGCGCCGAGCACGTCGGACGGCTTGACCGATGGAAAGATGATCGTTGCCGCGACGAGGACGCCGAACCCGATCAGCGCCCAGCGAACGAAGCCGCCGAGCAACGCGCCGAGGTCGATCTGGCCCCGCCCATGGAAGAGCCGCGTCACGGCACGCTCCGTCGCCCAGGAGCCGAAGTAGAACGCGATCAGCACGATGATGCCGGTGACGATGTTCGGCAGCAGGACGATGAAGCTTTTCCAGACGGACTCGAGCTTTTGGCTGAGCAGCTGCTCGGCACTCGCCATTCGTCAGCGACCGCGGTAGCTGAGCACCCGGAGGATCAGCCAGATCGGCACGACGATGACCGCGCCGGCGACGATGTAGCTGCCGAAGTCCTGGACGGAGCGGAAGCCGAGCGTCAGCGCCCAGTCGACCAGGTTCGACAGGGCGCGGTAGACGGCGGCCGGCGTGACGTGGTTCCAGATCAGCAGCACGCCGACGAGAAGCGACACGACGACGAGCTTGACCAGAACGGCCAGCGGCGAGCCGCCGAGGAAGCGCCGCAAAGGCGTATCGTGCTGGTGCCAGCGTGACGCCGTGGCGCTCTGCGACCAGTAGCGGGGCGGCTCGGTTTGCGGCGGGTGCTCTGTCAAAGGGTCTTGTCCGTCAGTGAAGCGCGCATCCGGGCCGCGCGCTCAACGGGTAGGGCGCTGGTGAGGCGCTATCGTGACCGCATCGCCGGTCGCGTCGGCGCGATCGGTCACGCCGCGCCGCCGGTCTTGCCGAAGCGGCCTTGATCGATCTTCGAGACGGCGATCACCGCCTGGGTGCGGCTGTCCACGCCGAGCTTTTGCAGAATGGCGGAGACATGCGCCTTGACGGTCGCCTCCGACACCTTGAGCTCGTAGGCGATCTGCTTGTTGAGCAGGCCCTGGGTCAGCATCATCAGGACGCGCAATTGCTGCGGCGTCAGGTTCGACAACCGGCGCATCATGTCGGCGACGGCGGTATCGGGCGGCAGCACCATGTCGAGATCGCTGGGCGTCCAGATCTCGCCCGCGAGCACCACGCGAATGGCCTCGCGCATCGTCTCGACCTCGGTGCTCTTCGGGATATAACCGGCGGCGCCGACCTCGATGCAGCGCCGCATGATGGCGTGCTCCTCCGTCGCGGAGACGATGACGACGGGAATCTCCGGATGCTGCGAGCGCAGGTAGAGCAGGCCGGAGAAGCCGCTGACGCCCGGCATCGCGAGATCGAGCAGCACGAGGTCGGCTGGTTCGCCACAGCGAAGCGCCGCGCTGAGCGAAGCGAGGTCCTGCGCTTCGCGAACCGCGACGCCGTCGATCCCGTTGGCCAACGCTTGCCGGAGCGCCGCGCGCACCAGCGGGTGATCATCGGCGATGATGATCTGAACCGTCTCCGCGGCCGCCTCGCCGGTCTTGTTGTCCGCGGTGGTCTTGCACTCGTCGAGAAGCATGGTCATGGTGTCCTCCAAGCTTACCCCCTCAGGCAAGTCGAGGTGTCGACTTTGATATAGGCTGGATCGACCTTCGCGCGTTAACCTACCGTGAACACGCGTTTCAGCAATTGTTTACATGGCGCAGTCCTCGCCGCTGGCACTATAGGAGCGAAACCTTGGGCCGACCATTGGCTTTAGGTCTTAATCCATCCGGATTGAGCATGAATCGAAACTCACGATCGTCCATTCACGCCAGCTCTACCGCGTCACTATCACAACTCGGTGATCGTTCCAATCGGCTGTCCGGCCGGCTTCACCGCTCGTGTCGTTGCGTTCGATAGCGCATGGCCATCTCGGGTGTCTTCCGTCTCGGAGCACTTTGCTCTATCTGAAGGCACGTCGCCGGCGAAAGGTGCCGGAGGCCTGCCGCGTTCGCACTCCGGCCCAATTCACAAGGTCCCGATGACCCAGTCCTTCGACGCCGCGCTCTCTCCCGCCGATCCCGCCGATCAGGATGTTGCCCTGCCGATGGCCAGGCGAAACACCGTGGCGGTGGCGGTTGGTGTCGGCGAAGGGGCGGTGGTGGTGGGCGGCGGCGCCCCCATCGTCGTGCAATCGATGACCAATACCGATACGGCCGATATCGACGCGACCGTGCGTCAGGTCGCCAACCTCGCCCGCGCCGGTTCCGAGATGGTTCGCATCACCGTCGATCGCGACGAGGCCGCGGCCGCCGTCCCGAAGATCAAGGAGCGGCTCGCCCGCATCGGTTGCCATGTGCCGCTGATCGGCGACTTTCACTATATCGGCCACAAGCTCTTGACCGACCATCCGGCATGCGCCGAGGCGCTCGACAAATATCGCATCAATCCCGGCAACGTCGGCTTCAAGGCCAAGCGCGACACCCAGTTCGGCACCATCGTCGAGAAGGCGATCCTTTACGGCAAGACGGTGCGGATCGGCGCCAACTGGGGCTCGCTCGACCAGGAGCTCCTCACCCATCTGATGGACGAGAACGCCAAGCTCGCCGAGCCCAAGGACATGGGCGCGGTCACCCGCGAGGCGATGCTGCGGTCGGCCCTGCTCTCCGCCCGGCGAGCGGAGGAGATCGGCCTCGGTCGCGACCGCATCATCCTCTCGGCCAAGGTTTCGGCGGTGCAGCAGCTCATCGCCGTCTACCGGATGCTGGCGGCGCGCTCGGACTACGCGCTCCACCTGGGTCTGACCGAGGCGGGCATGGGCTCGAAAGGGATCGTCGCGTCCTCCGCGGCGCTCGGCATCCTGCTGCAGCAGGGCATCGGCGACACCATCCGCGTCTCGCTGACGCCGGAGCCGGGCGGCGACAGGACCGTGGAGGTCAAGGTCGCGCAGGAGATTCTGCAGACGATGGGCTTCCGCACCTTCGTGCCGCAGGTCGCGGCCTGCCCCGGTTGCGGGCGCACGACCTCGACCGTGTTCCAGGAGCTGGCGCGCGACATCCAGGACGATATCGTTCGCTCGATGCCGGAGTGGAAGACGCGCTATCCCGGCGTCGAAATGCTCAACGTCGCGGTGATGGGCTGCATCGTCAACGGCCCCGGCGAATCGAAGCACGCCGACATCGGCATCTCGCTGCCCGGCACCGGCGAGACACCGGCCGCGCCGGTGTTCATCGATGGGCGAAAGGCGATGACGCTGCGGGGCGGCAACATCGCCGGCGAGTTCAAGACGCTGGTGGAGGAGTATATCGAGCGCCGCTTCGGCACGAAGGCGGCGGAATAGGGGAATAGCACCCCAAACCATTCGACAGGGAGCATGAGACCGGCGTGTACGTGACCGTCGCGGCCCGGAAAGCGAGGGAGATCGAGCGCCTGCGATCTGCATCGGAGTCGGCGCTGGAGGAATTGCGCGTCCATGCCGCCGCGTGTGGCGGCCGATACCTGGTGTTCGGATCGGCGGCGCGGGGCGATCTCGTGCCGGCGAGCGATTTCGACGTTCTCGTGGACTTTCCAGAGGCTTCCGAGCGTCAAGCCCGGCATCATGCGGAGGCCGTATGTCGGCGATTGGGCCTCGTTCCCGACGTGCATCTGGCCGCCGAAGCCTCGGACCGGCTGATGGCCCGCGTTCGGCGTGACGCGATCGTGCTCTCGTGAGCAACGCCCAATGGATCGACGTCGAGGATGACATCACGGATGCGGAGGGCCATTTCACGAGCGCGCTTGCTCTTTTTGAGAGCGGCCGTTTCGATGATGGTGGTCTCAACGGCTATCGCGACAGGATGGCGCTGATGCACGCTCTGCAAGCAGCCCACACATCCGCGGAAAAGGCCTTGCAGCGCGTCCTGCGGATTTTGGACGAGGATCAACCCGTCGGCGAGGACTGGCATCGGACGCTGATCGCGCGACTGGCCAAGCCGCTCTCCGGGGAGCACGCCCGTCCGGCGGTTCTTTCGGCCGAAGTCGCGTCAGATCTCGATGAAACGCGCAGGTTCAGGCATATCGCGATGCGGTCCTATGGAACGTTCGACGCGAGGAAAACCGTCCCTTCGATCGATGCCGCGCGACGCCTCGCTACCACGCTCGCGGCTGAAATCCGCCGTTTCAGAGAGGCCATCGATCCCGCGGCTCGCTAGACGAGGCCGGCCGCAAGGTTGATGGTGAGCGCGAGGATCGCGGAGTTGAAGAAAAACGACAGGATCGAGTGGGCGAGCGACAGCCGGCGCATCTGTTTCGAGGAAATCGACACGTCGGCGGTCTGCGAGGCCACGCCGATGATGAACGAGAAGTACATGAAGTCCCAATAGTCCGGCACGTCCGTGCCCGGAAAGTTGAGGCCGCCCTTCAGCCTCGACACCTCGCCGTCCAGCGCCTTGTGCTCGTCGAAGAACTCGTGGGCGTAATGCAGCGCGAAGGACAAGTGGATGAACACCCAGGCGCTTATGATGGTCAGCCCGGCGAGCAGGTAATGCTCTCCCGCGGCAGTGCTCTTGAGGCCTTTCGCGATCCCGATCTCGACGAGGATCGCACCCATCGCCGCCATAGCCGCTGTGGCCGCGAGCCCCAGGATCACCCACTTGCCGTCGTCCGTCACGGATGCACGCCAGCGCATGCTGCGGGCGCTCGAGCGGCTGATCATGATGGCGTTGAGCACGAGGTCAAGCACCGTGCCGATGTTCCAGGCGACGAGGAGACGCGTGACCGTCTCCATGCTTGAGGGCAGCACGACATAGGCGAGAACCGCCACGAGCACGCTGATCAGCAGGCGTGGTCGACCGAGTGTCAGACGGTAGCCGAGGTAGCGGGAGCGGCTCGGCTCGTGATCGGTGTCGGTGGTGTTCAGCTCTTCCGCTCGACGGCGAAGCGTGCCGCATCCTTGAGGACGTCGGCATCGCGGCCTTGCGGGATGGTCTCGAGCGCTGCGATCGCCACGGCCGCCAGCCGGTCGCGACGCGCGCACGCCGCTTTGAGCCCGAGGGCCGCGACGAGCGTCGCCTTGTTCCGCTCGGCGTCCTTGCCGGCCTTCTTGCCGAGTGCCGCCTCGTCCGCCTCGACGTCGAGGATGTCGTCGGCGACCTGGAACGCTGCGCCGAGCGCCTGGCCGTAGCGCGACAGAGCGGCCCTGGCGGCTTGATCGGCCCCGCCGAGGAGCGCACCGGCAGCGACGGCAAAGTGGAGCAGCGCACCCGTTTTCATCGCCTGCAGGGTGATCACGTGTTCGGCGGTATGCGGCTCGGCGGAGGCCTCCGCTTCCAGGTCGAGCATCTGGCCACCTGCCATGCCGCCGATGCCGGCGCTGCGGGCGAGCCGCAGGACAAGCTCGGCGCGAACCGCCGGGTCGGGATGCGTCGCCGGATCGGCCATGATGTCGAAGGCGTAGGTCAGCAGCCCGTCGCCGACTAGGATCGCGGTCGCCTCATCGTAGGCCCTGTGGGTCGTGGGGCGGCCGCGGCGCAAATCGTCGTCGTCCATCGCCGGCAGATCGTCGTGCACCAGCGAGTAGCAGTGGATCATCTCCAGCGCGCAGGCGGCGCGCAGCACGCCCTCGCCGCCGACGCCGAACAGCCGCGCCGTTTCGACCAGGAGGAACGGCCGCAGCCGCTTGCCGCCACCCATCGCGGCGTAGCGCATCGCATCCATGAAACGCGCCGGCCGCACCGTCTCGCCCGGCAGAATCGCGTCGCCGAGGAGCGAACCGAGCATGCGCTCCGTCGTCTCGGCGACCGCGGTCAACCGATCCTGGAACTCGCTGCTTTCGGCGTAACGCGTCATGCACTCGCTCAAGCGACGGCCAACGTCTCAAATGGCGGCCAAGTTGGTTCCGCTTGCCCGATCGATCGGGTTGGGTCAAGGCTGCCGCATGGCAGTTGGGCGGCGTGGGCCGGGGCTTTTCGGAATCCTGATGCGATGCGTCATTTACGGCGCAATCACCCTGGTCCTCGTGTTCGTCGGCCTGTTCCTGATCGACACCGTGGCGCCACCGGTCTCGACCCTGATGCTTTCACGCACGCTCACCTTTCGCGGCTACGAGCGCGACTACGTGCCGTTGACGGCGATCGCCCCGGTGCTGGTCGAGTCCGTCGTCGCCTCGGAGGATTCCACCTTCTGCGGCAACGACGGGGTCGACTGGGACAGCCTGCACCAGGTGATGCAGGACGCCGAAAGCGAGGGGCCCTCGCGCGGCGCCTCGACCATCACCATGCAGACCGCGCGCAACCTGTTCCTGTGGCCGGTGCGCTGGAAGATCCGCAAGGCGGCCGAGATCGCCATCGCGCTCGGCCTCGATAAGCTGTGGTCGAAGCAGCACACCGTCGAAGTGTATCTCAACATCGCGGAATGGGGCGACGGCATCTTCGGGGTCGAGGCGGCCGCCCGGCACTATTTCCACAAGGCCGCCGCGAAGCTCGACGCCCGCGAGGCGGCGCTGCTGGCGACGGCGCTGCCCAATCCCTTTTCGCGCGACGCCGGCCATCCGCGTCCGTTCCAGCGCCGCCTCGCCAGCGGCATCGTCGCCCGCGCCCGCGGTGACGCCGACTGGAAGCGCTGCCTGCGGCGCTGACGGAGCGCGCGACCGTTCTGGAACCGCGATACCGACGACCACGGCGGCCGAGGGCTTGCCGCGCCGCCGCTTCACCGTGGCCGAGATCGAGGCGCCGACCGCCGGCGGTATTCTCCAGGAGCACGAGTCTCCGATCTCGAGCCTGAACTACGACCTCGGACGCAAGGCCGGCCTCTACGCGGTGTTCGGCATCGCCGAGCTTTGTGTCGTCAATGCCGTCACCTTGCAGACGCGGGTCCACCGCGAGCCGACGCCGGCCGGCTATCGCGCCTGCCGTGCAGGTCCGCGACCGCGTCGGTGAGCGAGCCGGCCTCACGCATCGTGGATCAAGTAGGCGTGGCTCGCCGGCGGCCCGGTCAGCGCGCCGCCCTCCTTGGCCGGCTGCCAGGCGACCACCGCTTCGATCTTCGCCGCCATCGCGAAATCCTTCTCGGTGATGCCCTTCGCCGAATGAGTCGAGAGCTTCACCGTCACGCTGTCGTAGGTGACGACGAGGTCGGGATGGTGCCAGGCCGCCTCGCACAGATGCCCGACGGTGGTGACGACCATCAGCGTGGCCCGCCAGCCCGAGGTCCTGTAGGTGCGCTGGATCGCGCCGTCGGCGTAGCGCCAGTACGGCAGCGCTGCGAGACGTTCGGCGATCTTGCTGTCCGTGGGAGCTTTCTCCGTGGTCACGCTTCCCCTCTTTCTCGCAGGAGCGACGCCCGGCGCTGTCGCGACGCCAGCGGCTGTCCGCTTCAGCGCGGTCTAAAAATCCGAAACGTCGACAAACACGCGTCAGGATGCGTCATGTCTAACGCGGAGGATGCGCTACGAGCAAAACCATCGGTCGGACCTGTCTGCACGCCGGCGGCCCGGTATCTCCTTGGTCAAACGCATATCCTTATACCCGCAGGACCGCGGAGCATTCTCGCGTTCTCAATCTTGTGTCACAGGGGTCACAAGCGTCACAAGCGTCACGAGCCGACGTATGCGGCACGCGATCGGGTCATCCTAACCGAAGGAGACGCACCGTACAAAGGCGACGATCCTATCTCCTCGAAGAGGCAACGCAGTAAGGTCCGGCGGGGCGTGCGCCCTGCCAACGGGCGAGGGCTTCCTGGCACTCACACCACCTCGAGGCGCCGGTGCGGCTGCGCCGGCAGCGTCACCGCGATCGTGTCGCCGGGCCGGATCGTGCCGCCCTCGAGCACGATCCCCATGATCCCGGCCTTGCGGATCAGGCTGCCGTCCGGCGCCCTGCCGAACAGCCGCTTCGTCAGCCCCTTGCCGAGGCTGTCGATCTTCTTGCACGGATCGCGGCATCCGGAGATCTCGACCAGGGCCTCGTCGATCCGGAACAGGGTGCCGGCCGGCATGGCGAGCAGGTCGAGGCCGCGCGTCAGCACGTTCTCGCCCATCGCCCCCGGCTCGATCGCATGGCCGTCCCGCGCCAGCTCCTCGAACAGTTCTGCATGGAGGAAGTGCACCTGCGCGAGGTTTTCCGCGCGCGGGTCGAGCTTGACGCGGTAGAGGTGCTGGACGGTGCGGCCGGCGTGGGCGTCGCCCTCGACGCCCTGGCCGGCGAGCAGGGTGATGCTCGGGCGCGGCGTCTTCGAGAAGCCGTGCGTCGGGCTCATGCTGACCGCGACGACGGTCCCGGCCTCGCGGCCGGCAGGGCTCAGCAGCTCGCTCACCAGCTCTCCTTGAAGGGTCGCGCCTCGACCTCGAAGCTCCAGGCGGAGCGGTCCTGCCGAACGAGATCGGCGGCGATCAGCGCGATCGCGTCGGGCTTGAGGAAGAAGTCGTCGGGCTTGTCCGGCATCATCGCGCGGGTGCGCGGGATGTCGATGACGCCGTCGACGATCATCACCGCGATGTGGATGCCGACCGGCCACAGGCTACGCGCCATCGATTCCGCGAGCGCGCGTTGCGCCGATTTGGCCGGGGCGAACGCCGCCGAGCGCGGGCCGCCGCGCCGCGAGGCGGTGGCCCCGGTGAAGATGATGGCGCCTTCGCCGCGCGCCTTCATCGCCGGGACCACCGCCTGCGACATCAGCAGCGCGCCGAACGCCGTGGCCCGCCAGGTCGTCTCGAACTGCGCCGGCGTGATCGACATGACGTCGCCGAAGGTGCCGGACCCGACGTTGTAGAGCAGCGCCGATGCCTCGCCCATGTCGGCGCGAACGGCCGCCATCGTCGCGGCGACGGAGCCTTCGTCGGACGCGTCGCAGGCATAGGCCTTGGCGCCGTCCAGCGTGGGAGCGAGCTGTTCGCTGAAGGCCTTGTCGCGCGCGAGCAGCGCGACGCGATAGCCCTCGGCATCGAAACGGCGCGCCAGCGCTGCACCGGTGCCCGGGCCGACCCCTGCGACGATCGCGATCTTCCTGTCCGCCACGCTGTCTCTCCCTGCCGCCTGTCGAACTTAAGCCCGGGCTGCCGCTCGGCAAGCGGGCGAGGGCGCTTTCAAACTTCGGGCATCGCCAAAGCGGCAAGCCTATCGGCAAGATCGTCGTCCGCGTGGCCCAGTTGGCCGGAAGGCGCGCGCTTCGGCCGATCACCGTGCCGTGGTAGGAGCCTCGACATGCCGGAGCCACACCGCCTGCTGGATACCCCGCGCTTCGACCAGCGGCGCCTCGCGGCTATCGGCGCGCGGCTCGACGCGGATGTCGCGGCGGGTGCGATCCCGGGCGCCGCGATCCTGGTCGGGGATGCCGGGGACGACGTTTACGCCCATTGCTCCGGCTCCCGCGATGTCGCCGCCGGCGCGCCGCTGCTACGCGACGCGATCTGGCGAATCTATTCCATGACCAAGCCGGTCGTCACGGTGGCCGCCCTCGTCCTCGCCGAGCGCGGCGTTCTGCGCCTCGATCAGCCGGTCGCCGACATCATCCCGGCCTTCGCCGACCTGCGCGTCGCCGGAGCGGACGGCACCACGACGGCGGCCGAGGCGGCGCCGACGATCCAGGACCTGATGCGGCACACCGCCGGGCTCGCCTACGGCTTTCTCGGCGACGGCGCGGCCAAGCGCGCCTACGTCGCCGACGGCTTGCTCGAAGAGGATCTCTGCAACGCCGAGTTCGCGGCGCGGATCGCCGCCCTTCCCCTGGAGCATCAGCCGGGTCGCGTCTGGCACTATTCCCATGCCACCGACGTGCTCGGGCGCGTGCTCGAGGTCGTCGCCGGCCGCGATCTCCAGGGCGTGCTCGAAGACACGTTGTTCGAGCCGCTCGGCATGGCCGAGACGACGTTCCGGCCGCCGCCAACGATGCGCGGGCGCGTCGCGCAACCGCTGCCGCAGCGGTCGGACGAGCGGCCGATCTTCTATGATCCCTGCGTGCCCCGGCGCGGCCAGCGCGGCAATCACGGCCTCGTCTCCACGCTCGACGACCAGGCGCGCTTCCTGCGGATGCTGCTGGCGCGCGGCCGGTTCGCCGGCCGGCGCGTCGTCGGCGCGGCGATGATCGATCTGGCGACCGCGGACCATCTCGGCCGCGACATCGCCAAAGCGGCCTATTACCCGCCGGGACCGGGCTACGGTTTCGGACTGGGCTTCGCGGTGCGGCTCGTCGCCGGCGTGGCGCCGTTTCCCGGCACGGTCGGCGACTTTTTCTGGAGCGGGGTCGGCGGGACGTATTTCTGGGTCGATCCCGCCCGCGGGTTCTTCGCGATCTTGATGATGCAGACCTCCAGCCCGCAGCAGCGCCAGCACTACCGCACGCTGGCTCGCACGATGATCTACGCCGCGCTCGAGAGTTGAGACTGGCGCCCGAGGCGGACGATCGCGAAACTGCGACGCCCTTAAGCGGGGTTGCCGCTCATCGCCGGCCGGCGCGCCATCGAGGCGATCTGCGAGAGCGCCCGCTGCTCGTTGCGCTGCAACGCACTCAGCGCCGTCGTGAAGGCGGGCTCCGCCTCGAACTGCGGCCTGTAGAGGCGCCGGAGCGTCGTGACGACGCCGCACAGAGCTGCCGCGCCGTTATGGGCGTTTTGCGCGAGATCCATCGTGAAGGCCTCTTCCAATTGTCGTCGGACTCGGCGCCGCCGCCGCGCACCAAGCTGATCGAAACTTCGCCAAAAGTGTTAACGGGGTGTTAACGGAACCGAAAAAATTCGCGGTTTCCCCAGCTTGCATCGAGCGGTCGCGCGCTTAGCCGGCCTGCGCACGGATCGCCATCGTGGTCCGCAGGCCGAGCGGTTCGAGAGGCTCGATCCAAACCTGCGGCTTGTCGAAGGTGACGAAGGCGAACGGGCTGCAGAATGCGACGTCGGCGGCGTCACGGCCGACCCCGATGCGGATGAGACCGGCCGGATCGGCGAGCCTCGTCGGGTCGAACAGGTACCAGCCGCCCCCGTTCGGGCCGTCGAGGTAGGCTTCGAAGACGGCGTGGAAGTCGGGCGGGGCGAGCTGCGAGGCGTAGACGCTGGCGTAGCGGGCCGGGATGCCGAGCGTGCGGCAGAGCGCGATGCCGAGATGGGCGAAGTCGCGGCAGACGCCGGCACGCTGGGTGACGGTATCGAACGCCGAGGTGAGCGCGTCCGACACACCGCCTTCGTAGGCGACGTAGTCGTGGATCCAGTTGCAGATGCCGTTGACGCGGGCATAGCCGCGTTCGAGGCCGCCGAAAGTGCTGCGGGCGAAGCGCTCGAGCTTGTCGGACTGGCAATAGCGGCTCGGATAGAGGTGCGGGAAAACCGACAGTGGGAGACGCGATAGCGTCACCTCCGAGACGGCCCCCGGCTCCTCCAGCTCGGGTGTCCAGTTCACGACGGCGGTATATTCGACATCGAGCATGCCGGCCGGCGCGTTCAGCCGGAGGTAGCGGTTGCCGGTCTCCGGCATCAACCAGGGCTCCACCTCGAGCCTGGGGATCGTCGTGAGGCACTCCTGAACGACGCTCTGGTTGCCGAAGCTCTGCACCTCGATGTTAAAGACGAAAGGGGTCTGCGAGAGTTGGCGATAGCCGAGCCTACACCCAAGCTTGTAACGCATTTAAGTCTCCGCGGCCTGGTGCTCTGGCCAGCAAGCGTCGGGCCAGCCTTTTTTCATGGTCGCGTTCGATGACGCGCCCGCGACGAGAGCTCTCCCGTTCCACCTTCGTATGCTGGTCCGATCGTAACCGGGTGCTAGAGTTGCCGTCTTCGCTCGAGGAGCACGCCGTGACCACCAACGTCATTGCCCTGCCGCCGGACACCATCGTCGATCTCGCGGCCATCCTGCGGCGCCAGCGCGAAGCCTTCGCGCGCGACATGGCACCGGCAAAGGCCGTCCGCGACGACCGGCTCCGGCGTCTCGACGCTCTCGTGCGGGACAACGCCGCGCATTTCGCGGAGCTTATCGCGCGCGACTTCGGCAGGCGTCCGGCGCTCGTCACCCACATCGCGGATATCAACACGGTGCGCGCCGCGATCCGCCACGCCCGCGGGCATCTCGGCGGCTGGATGCGCCCGCGTCGCGCCGCGACCGGCTGGGCCTCGCGGCCGGGCTCCTCGCGCATCATGCGGCAGCCGCTCGGTGTCGTCGGTATCATCGGTGCCTGGAACTTCCCGCTCAACCTCACGCTCGCGCCGCTCGTCTGCGCGCTCGCCGCCGGCAACCGGGCGATGATCAAACCGCCCGAGCTGACGCCGCTCTTCGCCGACGCGCTGAGGGCCGCCGTCGCGGAGGCCTTCGCGGAGGACGAGGTGGCGGTCGTCACCGGCGGCCCCGAGACCGGGCAGGCTTTCGCCGCGCTGCCGTTCGACCATCTCGTCTTCACCGGCTCGACGCGCGTCGGCCGGCTCGTCGCGCAGGCGGCGGCCAAGAACCTGACGCCGGTCACGCTCGAACTCGGCGGCAAGTCGCCGCTCATCGTCGACGTGTCCGCCGACCTCAAGCTGGCGGCGGAGCGAACCGCCTGGGGCAAGTTCTTCAACGCCGGCCAGATCTGCATCGCGCCCGACTACGCGCTCGTGGCGCGCGGCAAGCTCGACCCGTTCGTCGACGCGCTGCGAACAGCGATCGCCAAGCAGTACCCAACGATCGGCGGCAATCCCGATTACACGAGTCTCATCAGCGCGTCCCACCACGAGCGGCTTCGCGGGCTCGTCGACGACGCGCGGGCGAAAGGCGCCCGGGTGATCGAGGTCGGAGCAGCCGCGCCCGGAACGCGGACGATGGCGCCGACGCTGCTGCTCGACGTGACGGACACGATGGAGGTCATGCGGCAGGAAATCTTCGGCCCGGTGCTGCCGATCATCCCCTACGACCTTGTCGACGACGCGATCGCCTTCGTGAACGCGCGGGAGCGGCCGCTGTCGCTGTACTGGTTCGGCTCCAACGCCGCGGCGCGCGAACGGGTGCTGGCAACGACGATCTCCGGCGGCGTCTCGGTCAACGAGACGCTGATGCATTTCGTCCAGGAGGACCTGCCGTTCGGCGGCGTCGGCCCGTCCGGCACCGGGCACTACCACGGCGCTCACGGCTTCGAGCGGCTTTCGAAGGAAAAGCCGGTCTTCATCCAGTCCCGGTTTTCCAGCGGATTCATGCTCTATCCACCCTACACGTGGTTCAGCCGCATGCTGGTGCGCATCCTCGCCCGCTGGTCGTGAGGCTCGCGCTAGGCGGCACGCGCCGCATGCGCGAGCTTCACCAACACCTTGCGGAGGTCGTGCGCGTTCGTCACCCGGTCGGGGAACGGGATGCGCGCGGCGAGGTCGCCGCAGGCGAGGTCCATGCCGTCGGGATCGAGACCGGTCGCGACCCAGGCGCCGGGCGGCTTGCCGGCGATCACCTGCGCGTAAAGCGCCAAAGCGTCGGCGTGATCGACGTTCATATGCGCGACGGCGCCGGCTTCGGCCGCGATCAGCTCGCCGGCACCGCCGAGCGGCGTCAGCAGGCGGTCGGCCGGGAAGCGCGCCGCGCGCGCGAACCCTCCGTTGAGGTGGATCTGCTCCATCGCCAGGCGCCAGAACGAGAAATCGCCGAAGTCGGCGTAAAGCGCGGCCTTCGGGTGGCGCGCCAGGAACCGCGCGCGGACCGCCGCCCTCGCCGCCGGCTCCACGACCTTGGCGGCGATGCCGACGATCGTCAGTCGCGGGTGCGCGAGCGGGTCGCCCTCCCCGGTCTCCGCCAGCAGGAGCGAGGCGCGCGGATCCTTGTCGAGGTGCCGGGTGTGCGCCGAAAGCTGCGAGACGAGAAACAGCGGCGTCCCGTCGTGATCGGTCGCCACCGTGATCAGCGAGGCGAACGGATCCCCGGATCCGTTCAGCGTCGCGAGCGAGCCGGCCCTGATCGAGCGCAGCAGGCGCTTGGCCTCGGCAAGCGGATCGAAGTCTGGGTCGCGAATCGGTCGCTCCGGCTCGGAAGGACGCTCGTCATTGCTCATGTCGGACTCCGCTGGCCGTCGTTCGTTCTGACATGGGCGCGGCAAGCCCGCCACGGTCGCGCTTGCGGCCCTTCCGCCTAAGGGGAACCATCGTGTCGAGGGCCTGTTCGGCGTTGATCGAAGAAGGAGACCAAAATGGCCGAGACGACAAGCTCCCTGGACGACAAGCAGAAGGTCTGGGAGCTCATCAAGGACATCAAGATCGCCCTGATGGTCACCACCGGCGACGGCGGCCAGATGCGCGGCCGACCGATGGCGGCGCTGAACAAGGACTTCAACGGCCGCCTCTGGTTCGCCTCTCGCGAGCACGCTCCCAAGCTCGACGAGATCGAAGGGAATGCGCACGTGCTGCTCGCCTACTCCGAGCCGAAGAGTCAGGATTACGTTTCGGTTGCCGGCCATGCCAGCATTCACCGCGACACCTCCAAGATGAAGGAGCTGTGGAGCGAAGGGCTACGCGTGTGGTTCCCCAAGGGCCCCGACGACCCGGAACTGGCGCTCATCTGCGTGGAGGTCGACAGCGCCGAGTATTGGGATTCGCCGTCCTCCACCTGGGTCTACGCCTACGGTTATGCCAAGGCCCGGCTCACGGGCGAGTCGCCGAAGGGCATGGGCGAGAACAAGACGGTGAATTTCTAAGCTTCGGCCGGCGGGTGCCCGTCGCGTGCCTGCGCGGGCCTCCCGCCTCCCGGCAATATGAACAGGCGTTGAAGAGTGCTTCTGTCTTCCCGGTTTGCGACCGCTCCGGCAAAATAAAGGCGTCCGATAAAAGCCGTGCGCTTAGCAAACGCGATAATTGACGTTGCCGTGGACATGCCTCATCTTAGCAGTTGAGCGTTTAAGTACATGGCTGCCACATTTCGGCCGGCATGACTGGGATAACGGTTGTCACGCCAGCGTTCGCCCGAGCTGATGCGTGAGGGAGGCAGTTGACGAGAACGACGATCGCCGGCCCTCGACGGTCAAGGTAAGTGAGACGAAGATGCCGAACATCGCTTTGGTCGACGACGACCGCAATATCCTGACCTCCGTGTCGATCGCCCTCGAGGGCGAAGGATATAGGGTGCAGACCTACACCGACGGTTCGATGGCGCTCGACGGGCTCAAGACCAACCCGCCGGACCTCGCGATCTTCGATATCAAGATGCCCCGCATGGACGGCATGGAACTGTTGCGCCGGCTTCGGCAAAAGTCCGATGTGCCGGTGATCTTTCTGACCTCGAAGGATGAAGAGATCGACGAACTGTTCGGTCTCAAGATGGGCGCGGACGACTTTATCCGAAAGCCGTTCTCGCAGCGCCTGCTCGTGGAGCGGGTGAAAGCGATCCTGCGGCGCGCCAATCCGAAGGAAGCGGCGGCCCAGAAGGAGTCGGAGGCCAAGGTCCTCGAGCGCGGTCTCCTCAAGATGGACCCGGAGCGTCACACCTGCACCTGGAAGAACGATCCGGTGACGCTGACCGTCACCGAGTTCCTCATTCTTCAGGCCCTCGCCACCCGCCCGGGTGTCGTGAAGAGCCGCAACGCGCTGATGGATGCCGCCTACGACGATCAGGTCTACGTCGACGACCGCACCATCGACAGCCACATCAAGCGGCTGCGCAAGAAGTTCAAGTCGGTGGATGACGATTTCGAGATGATCGAGACGCTGTATGGTGTCGGCTATCGTTTCAAGGAATAGCGTCGGGTTGGGTCTATTTTCTGCCGATCGCGCGCGGTGAGTCTCGGCGCGCACTCACTGCCTGAGGCGCTTGCCGTCGCCGGTCGCCGCCGGCGCCTGATGAAGCGCGGGCTGTCCCGCAGAAGCCGCGCTCTCATCCGGATTCTTTCCGCGCGGTTCGCCTCCTCGCTCACGCGACGAATCGTTTTCCTCAACCTCGGCGGCCTGGTCGCGCTCGCGGTGGCCTTCCTTTACGTCAATCAGTTCCGCGAGGGCCTGATCGATGCCCGCGTGCAGAGCCTGCAGACCCAGGGCGAGATCATCGCCGCGGCGATCTCCGGGTCGGCGAGCGTCGAGACGGATACCATTCAGGTCGATCCCGAAAAATTGCTGCAGCTTGCGCCGGGGCAGAGCACCAAGGCCCAGGACGACGCGAGCCCCTCGCTCGAATTCTCGATCAACCCGGAGCGGATCGGTCCGGTCCTGCGCCAGCTCGTGCTGCCGACGCGGACGCGGGCACGCATCTTCGACTACGAGGGCTACCTGCTCCTCGATTCGCGGTCCTTCAACCATCGCGATTCGATCCAACGCTCCGAACTCCCGGCCAGCCCGGCGCCAGACGAGGCGATGACGTTGATCGAGCGCACTTGGAACGCGGTCAAGGGCCGTTTCGGCAAGACCGATGCGCCACAGGCCGCGGAATTCTCGGGCCGCAACGGCCAGACTCTGCCGGAAGTCGCCGACGCTCTCAAGGGCAACGTCCAGAACGTGGTGCGCGTGAACGCGAAAGGCGACACGATCATCTCGGTCGCGGTGCCGATCATGCAGCTGCGTTCGGTCAAGGGGGCACTGCTGCTCTCGACCCTCGGTGGCGACATCGATTCGATCATCGCGACCGAGCGCTGGGCGATCGTGCGCATCTTCCTCATCTCCGCCGTCATCATGTTCCTGCTGTCGCTGTTCCTCGCCGGCACCATCGCCGAGCCGATGCGCCGGCTCGCCGAAGCGGCCGACCGCGTACGCCGCGGTACCAAATCGCGTCAGGAGATCCCGGATTTCACCGGGCGCGAGGACGAGATCGGTCATCTTTCCGGCTCGCTGCGCGACATGACCAAGGCGCTCTACAACCGCATCGAGGCGATCGAGCGTTTCGCCGCCGATGTGGCGCACGAGTTGAAGAACCCGCTGACGTCGCTGCGCAGCGCCGTCGAGACACTGCCGATCGCGCGAACATCGTCGGCGCAGGAGCGTCTGCTCGCCATCATCCAGCACGATGTCAAACGGCTCGACCGCCTGATCAGCGACATCTCCGACGCGTCGCGGCTCGATGCCGAACTGGCGCGCGCCGACGATCGCGAGGTCGACCTGGTTCAGGTGCTGGAGGCGGTGGTGGCGGTCGCCAACGGCATCGGCAAAAACGGCATCCGCGTCAGCCTTGACGTGAAGGCGCTGACGGACGAGCCGTCCGACACCTACACGGTGCTAGGCTACGATTCTCGTCTGGGGCAGGTCTTCAACAATCTCATCGACAACGCGCGATCCTTCTCGAAGGACGGCGGCCGCGTGCGCGTCTCCATCGGGCCGCTGCGAAGTGCATCGCCGACAGGCGGCTCGCCGCATCATGGGTTCGAGATCATCGTCGACGACGACGGTCCCGGCATTCCGGCCGACGCCTTCGAACGCATCTTCGAGCGTTTCTACACCGATCGGCCCGACCACGGCTTCGGGCAGAATTCCGGGCTCGGTCTGTCGATCTCACGCCAGATCGTCGAGGCGCACGGCGGCCACGTCTCGGGCGTCAACAGGACCGAGCCGGTCCACGACGTCGACGGCGAGACGAACGCGATCATCGGTGCGCGCTTCACGGTATGGCTTCCGGCCGCGAACCGCGAGTTCTGATCCATCCAGTCCAGACGTATCGGCGCGCTACCGCGACCGCTGGCGCATCGAGGCCGCGATCTGCCGCCTGAAGGATTTCAGGCGCGTCGGCACCCGCTACGACAAGCTTGCGGCCAACTTCGCCTCCGCCGTCGCGCTCGCCGCCGTTGTTGCGTTCTGGTGCTGATGGCGTCGAAGGTGGGTTCAGGACAGTCCCGCTATACCTGAGCTGAACCACCGTCGGCGAACAACTCGCTGCCGGTGACGTAGCTGCTGTCATCCGAAGCGAGGAAGAGAGCCGCAGCAGCTATTTCGTCGGGATCACCCATCCGGCCGAGCGGCGCCGCCGCTTCCGAGGCAGCCACAAATCCGCGGTTCTGCTCCTCGGTTTTGGTGAGTCCATGGAAGCCCGGTGTGGACGTCGCGCCCGGCACGAGCACATTCACGCGGATGCGGCGTGGTGCCAGCTCCTGGATCCAACTTCGGGCGAAGTTGCGAATGGCCGCCTTGCTTGCACTGTATACGCTGAATGACGGCACCCCCGTGTTGCCGGCCGTCGATCCGGTCAGGATCACAGACGCACCGTCGCGCAGAAGCGGCAGCGCTTTCTGCACGGTGAACAGCGTGCCCTTGACGTTGCTGGCGAAGGTGCGGTCGTAGTGCTCCTCCGTGATCTCGGGTAGCGAAAGGAACTCGCCGCCGCCGGCGTTCGCGAACAGAACGTCGATCTGCCCAGCCTCCTCACGCACGATACCGTAGAGCCGATCGAGTTCGCCCAAGTTCGCGATGTCGCCCTGGATTCCACGGGCGTTGCCTCCGACCGCGGCCACTGCCGCGTCGAGTTCAGCCTGTCGTCGACCGGTCATGAACACGCGCGCGCCCTCACGAGCGAAGCGCTTCGCGCTCGCCAGCCCTATGCCGCTGCTGGCGCCCGTGATGACCGCCACTTTGCCCCTGAGCCTATCCATACGCTGTCTCCTGTCCGCTGACGGACGCGATATGGACCATCACCCTCAGCCACGGTAGAACCTACCTAAAGGTAAGTATGGGAGTGGGATCATGACGACCGGAGAACCTGTGTGCGGCCTCGATGTCGCGTTGGCGGTGATGGGCGGGAAATGGAAGCCGCTGATCCTCTACCACCTCAACTCAGGCCCCAAGCGGTTCGGGGACCTCAGGCGGCTGGTCGCGGGCATCAGTGAGAAGGTGCTGATCCAGCAGCTGCGCGAGCTGGTCGCAGCGGGCGTGCTGGTCCGCCACGACTACCAGCGGGTGCCACCGATGGTGGACTACACCATGACCCCTTTCGGCATGACGCTCGTGCGAGCACTCATGCCGCTTTGCGAGTGGGGTAACGCGCATCGAGTTCAAGTCGAGGAGATCATGATCGCGCGCTCGTCACAACAGGAAGCCCGCGTAGGTTGGTGCCACTTCCAAATCAAACCGCAGCCTTAAGTCCGGCATCTTGCATATGACCGATGACAGCGGCTTGGCTGTCATCGCAATTGAGTTTTGACCCTAGCACCAACCCGACAGACGCTTTGGACCAATCTCAATCGGAGCTTCTCCAAACCATGGACCAGCACGATGCTGATCGCACGGTGTCCGGTTGCGGCGACGCCTTCGATCGGAGGCCGGCCGCGGTTCATGCGACCGCAGTCGCGATCGGCTCGCGTGCGCTGCTGATCCGAGCGCCATCCAAGGCCGGCAAGAGCCGGCTTGCGTTGGGCCTCATCGCGGTTTCCACAAGGCGGCGACCCATCGTTCTGGTGGGCGACGACCGCGTTCTACTTTCCCGGGTGCAGGGGTCCGTCGTGGTGCGTCCGCACCCGCGGATCGCCGGATTCATCGAGCGGCGCGGCCTGGGGATCGTCGCCGTGCCGTTCGTGAGCGAAGCCTTGGTGGGTTGCGTCGTCGATCTCGTCGAGGGTATCGCCGAGCCCGCTGCGATCGGACCTAAGACCACGTGCTTGATCGGCCGGAAGAACTTTCCCGTCCTCGCGATCGTAAGAACAATTGCCATTGCAGATCAACGCGATGCGGTGCTCGGCTGGTGGAGCGGCATCATGCGCGCGGCATAAGCACCACAGGTGTGCCGGAAACGAAGCGTGGCGGCGCTAATCCGTCACATAAGATTAGAATTGGTAAGAAAAGCGGGCTCATATATACCCGCCTTCCGGCCATGACGTTCCGGGCAAGCTGATCCTGTGAGAGTGTTTCCCGTGGGTAGACGTCGGATTGCGACCGGCGAGCAAGCGGCGAGAGGGGCCCGATGGGCGCGTTGCCGGCCATGATCGGAATGGTACTCGTCACACATGGCGAGCTTGCGACCCAGTTTCGCGCCGCGCTCGAGCACGTCGTCGGGCCTCAGAAGCAGGTCGCCACGATCTCGATCGGACCCGAGGATGACATCGAGCGCCGTCGCGGCGACATCATCGATGCCGTCAGCTCCGTCGACAGCGGGGCCGGCGTGGTGCTGCTGACCGATATGTTCGGCGGCACGCCGTCCAACCTCGCAATATCGGTCATGAACGGCCACCACGTCGAAGTGGTCGCCGGTATCAACCTGCCGATGCTGATCAAGCTCGCCTCTGTGCGGGACGCGGCGAGTCTCGAACAGGCGGTCATCCAGGCGCAGGACGCCGGGCGCAAGTACATCTACGTCGCGAGCCGCGTTCTCAGCGGAAAATGACGATGGAAGCCGGCTCCGGCGAGACCGACCGCCCGATCATCACGCGCGAGATCGAGATCATCAATCGCAAAGGGCTGCACGCGCGGGCCACCGCCAAATTCGTTCAGCTCGTGGAGGGCTACGACGCCGAGGTAACCGTGACGCGTCATGGCGAGACGGTGGGCGGCACGTCGATCATGGGGATCCTCACGCTCGGAGCCGGCATCGGCTGCATCATCACGGTCGCCGCTCGCGGTGCCCAGGCGCGGGAAGCGCTCGACGCGATCGAGGCCCTCGTCACGCGTCGCTTCGGCGAGGACGATTGAAGTTGCGTCAGATGTCCTGCTGACCTTCGTTCTTCATCAGTCCCACCCCGCTGATGCGCCACGCGCCGCTGACGCGCTCGAAGGAGTAGACCGCCGTCCACACCGTGCCGTCCGCGGCCACGACGGTCACCTTCTGAAGCGGGCCGTGCGGCGAAGCGGCTGTTTCGCCGAAGGACGTGCTCTTGGGATTGATCAAGGCCGCGTAATGCTCCTTGACCATGTCAATGAACTTGTCCGGCTCGCCGAACTGCTCCTGGATCGCCGGCGCGGCGAACGCTTCGGCGCCTGCCGCATCGCCCCGGCGCAGCGCGTCGAGCTGCTTGGTGATCACCGACTCGATCTCGCTCTTCGTCGCGGCATCGTCGGCGCCGCCCTTCCCCCTCGTGGTCTCGTCGTCCGGGAGCGTCGTCGCCCGCGCGGCAGGTGCCAGCGCGAACACGAAGGCGGTGGCCGCGGCCAAAACGCGGAGCTTACTCATGGCGCCATTCTCCGATGATGCCCCAAGCTTAGGCCGGATCGCGCGCCCGTGCGAGGGGATCGTGCCACTCGTGCCGTTCCCGCGCGGCGTTTTGCCTCCGCGGCGGTCCGGGTCAGAAGGGTAGGTTGAAGACGCGCGCGGGGACGAGTTCGCCACCCTCGATCGCGCCGATCGCGATCACGACGCCCGCACAGGCGGCATAGGCCTTCCCGGCGGGAGGCGCATCGGCACCGCGCAGCAGCATCGACTGGCCTCGACGCAACCGTGCGGCATCCGAGCGGTCGATCAGGACGCGGGTGAGCTCGCCGAGACCTGCCTCGACGCGCAACAACGCCGCCTCCGCCGTGCCGAGCTGCTCGAGAGCCTCGAGCGCTACCGCGTCCGCCTCCAGGAAGGGCCCGACGCGGGTGCGCCGCAGTGCCTTGACGTGACCGAGGCAGCCGAGCGCGCGACCCAGATCCCGGGCGATCGCGCGGACGTAGGTGCCCTTGCCGCAGCGCGTCTCGAAGACGGTTTCGTCCGCCGTCATCGAGACCATGGTGAATTCGTGGATCGTCACGGCGCGCGGAGCGATGTCGACCGGCTCGCCGCCGCGGGCGAGATCGTAGGCCCGCTCGCCGGCGATCTTGATCGCGGAATACGCCGGCGGTTTCTGGTCGATCGTGCCGATGAAGCGCGGCAGCAGGGCGGCCACGGCCGCCTCGCTCGGGCGCAGATCCGAGCGCGCGACGACGCTGCCGTCGCGGTCGTCGGTGTCGGTCTCGGCGCCCCAGACGACGGTGAAGCGGTAGGCCTTCTCGCCGTCCTGGACGAAGGGCACGGTCTTCGTCGCCTCGCCGAAGGCGATCGGCAGGATGCCGGAGGCCAGCGGGTCGAGCGTGCCGGCATGACCCGCCTTCTTGGCGTTGTAGATGCGTTTCAAACGCGACACGGCATTGGTCGAGGCGATCCCCACCGGCTTGTCGAGCACGACCCAACCGTTGACGTCGACGCGTTTGGAGCGGACCTGATCCTGGCGGTTAATCATAGAAAAGTCGACCGGCTCAGACCCACGCTCGAGCGGAGTAGCGACCGGCTGTCGAACGTCAGGTGACGGTGCCACCAACCAAGCCCCGAGGCCCATCGGACGCTTCGCGTGCAGATGATCTCGGTCGAGGCTTGGCCGCAGGTAAAGCCGTTGGCATTGATCAGGCGGATGGCATCAGCTTGCGGCAGGCCGGCGGGCAAGATCTGGTCGATGCCGGTGACGGTGATGGGCGTTTCCGTCCCGGGCTTGCTGGCGAGAAACGCCTTGACCAGGGCGGCATCCGACGGTCCGGGTGGCTGTGGCTCGTTCCTAACCATCGCGACACATGCGAAAACCGGAACCGCGACCATGGCCGCCGCGACCGCGAGGAAACCCAGCAGAACAGCTTTTCCCTCGGTCATTTGCCGCTCTTATCTTTTTCCTCGGCGGTCAGGTCCCGCCTGACTTCGGGCGAGTCCAGAAGCGCGTCGATCTTGGCGCCGTAATCGAAGCTCTGATCGACCTTGAAACGCAAGTCGGGCGCGAATTTCATGTCGATGCGGTGGGCGATCTCGGTGCGCAGCGCCTTGCGGTGGCGGTCGAGCGCTTCGATCACCGGCGCGATGTCGCCACCGCCGAGCGGCATGATATAGGCGGTGGCGAGCTTCAGGTCCGGGCTCATCCGCACTTCCGGCACGGTGATGACGTGACCGTTCAGCACGGGGTCGTTGACGACGCCGCGCGCGAGAAGATCGGACAGCGCGTGCCGGATCAGTTCGGCGACGCGGAGCATGCGATGGGACGGCTCGCCGCCCTGCTGGTGGGTACGGGACATAATTCGATGGTCTTTTGCTGGTGCGTTGATCGCATCTCCCGCGTTTGCGGGAGAAGGTGGCCCCGGCGTCAGGCGAGGTCGGATGAGCGGCGCCGCAACGGGATTCTCAATTGACGAAGCAACGAAGCTGACGGAGAGTCCCCGCATCCGTTACCGCTTCGCGGCGAGACCTTCCCGCGAGCGGGAGAAGGATGAGACCGCGACCGCTACAGCGATCGCTTGATCGAGGTCACGGTGTAGCACTCGATGATATCGCCGACGCGCATGTCCTTGTAGGTCTCGAAGGCCATGCCGCACTCCTGGCCGGCGACGACGTCCTTGACCTCGTCCTTGAAACGCTTGAGCGTCGAGAGCATGCCCTCGTGCACGACCACGCTGTCGCGGATGAGGCGTACATGGGCGCCGCGCTCGACGCGGCCATCGGTCACCCGGCAGCCGGCGACCTTGCCGACCTTGGAGATGTCGAAGATCTCGAGGATCTGCGCATTGCCGAGCATGTCCTCGCGCAACGTCGGGTCGAGCATGCCCGACATCGCCGCCTTCACGTCGTCGACGAGATTGTAGATGACGTTGTAGTAGCGGATCTCGACGCCGGCCTGCTCGGCGGCGGTGCGCGCCTCCTTCAGCGCACGGACGTTGAAGCCAATGATGATCGCGTTCGACGCCTCGGCGAGCGTAACGTCGGATTCGGTGATGCCGCCAACGCCGGCCTGCAAAACGCGCGCCGCGACCTCGTCGGTGTTGAGCTCCTCGAGCGTGGTGAGGATCGCTTCGACCGATCCCTGCACGTCGCCCTTGATGACGAGCGGGAATTCCTTGCGTCCGGCCGTCTTCAGCTGGCTCATCATGTCGACGAGCGAGGCGCGGGTCCCGCCGACGCGGGCGGCGGCGATCTCGCGCTTTTGACGGTCGCGGTACTCGGTGATCTCGCGCGCGCGACTCTCGTTCTCGACGACTCCGACTCGATCGCCGGCTTCCGGCGATCCCGAAAAGCCGAGGATCTCGACCGGCATCGAGGGGCCGGCCGAGGTCACGTTCTCGCCCGTGTCGTCGAGGAGCGCGCGCACGCGACCCCATTGCGAGCCGCCGACCACGAGGTCGCCGACCTTCAGCGTGCCACGCTGCACAAGCACGGTGGCGACCGGACCGCGACCGCGGTCGAGCCGCGATTCGATGACGGTGCCTTCCGCCGCGCGGTCGGGGTTGGCCTTGAGGTCGAGCAGTTCGGCCTGCAGCGCGATGATCTCGAGCAGCTTGTCGAGGTTGGTCTTCTTGGTGGCGGAGACCTCGACCTCCAGCACCTCGCCGCCGAGGGTCTCCACCTGGATCTCGTACTGCAACAGTTCGCTGCGGACGCGCTCGGGCTTGGCGTCGGCCTTGTCGATCTTGTTGATGGCGACGATGATCGGCACGCCCGCCGCCTTGGCGTGGGCGATGGCTTCCGCCGTCTGCGGCATGACGCCGTCGTCAGCCGCGACCACCAGCACCACGACGTCGGTCACCTTGGCGCCGCGCGCCCGCATCTGGGTGAAGGCGGCGTGTCCGGGCGTGTCGATGAAGGTGACCGCCGCGCCGGCCGGCGTGGTGATCTGGTAGGCGCCGATGTGCTGCGTGATGCCGCCGGCCTCGCCGGACTGCACGTCGGCGTGACGCAGCGCGTCGAGCAGCGACGTCTTGCCGTGGTCGACGTGACCCATGATCGTCACGACCGGCGGACGCGGCAGCAGGTGATCGTCTCCGTCCGGGCTGTCGAACAGGCCTTCCTCGACGTCCGCCTCCGCGACACGCTTCACCGTGTGACCGAGTTCCTCGGCGATCAGCTGTGCGGTATCGGCGTCGATCACGTCGTTGATCGTCGCCATCTGACCCTGCTTCATGAGCAGCTTGATGACGTCGACCGCGCGCTCGGACATGCGGTTGGCGAGATCCTGGATCGTGATGGTCTCGGGCAACCGCACCTCGCGGGAGATCTTCTCCTTCTGCTCGCTGACGTGACCCTTGAGGCGCTGCGTGCGACGGCGGAAGGCGGCGATCGAACGAGTCCGCTCCTCGGCGGTATCGCCGGTCGCGGTGGCGACGGTGAGACGGCCGCGGTCCTTCTGAGGGCCGGCGCGGGTCGGGCGCGGCGGCAGCACGACCTTGGTCGGCATACCGGGACGGCGGATGATGCGCTTCTTGTCGTCCTCTTCGCTGGTCACGGCGCGCGGCGCGGCCGGTGTCAGGCCGACGGGAGCGGCGGTGCTGGACGGCGGAGGAGGACGTCGAACCTGGCTCGGCGAGGCGGCCGGCGCGGGCTCGCCGCCGGCAAACCGGCGCGACGCCTCGGCCTCGGCGCGGCGCTTGGCTTCGGATTCGTGGAGGCGTCGTGCCTCCTCATCCTTCTTGCGAGCCTCGGCGGCAGCGCGCTCGATGCGCTCGCGCTCCTCGCGTTCGGTACGCGCCTTGGCTTCGGCCTCGGCGCGGCGACGGTCTTCCTCTTCGCGCTCACGGGCGCCGGACAACGCGCGGGTCCGCGCGTCACGCTCCTCCTCGGTCAGCGTACGCAGCACGACGCCGCTCGGCGAGCGCGGCGCGATGGGGCGCGGGGCCGCCGTCGCCGTGCGTGGCGCCGCCACGGCCGCGACACGCGGAGACTGCGGCGCGGCGCCAGCCGACGGCGCCGCGCTGGCAGGTGGCGGTGCTGCGACGGCAGGGGCAGCCGGCACAGGCGCAGCGGCAACGGGAACCCGTGTGGGGGGCGCCGCAGCGGCCGGCTTGGCCGCCAGCGGCGGCGCTGGCTCCCGGGCCGGGGCGAGGGGCTCGCCAGGTCCGATGGCGCGACGCTTCACCTTCTCGACGACGACGGTCTTGGTCCGGCCGTGCGAGAAGCTTTGCCTTACGACGCCTGCCTCGACCGGTCGCTTCAGCGACAGCGTTTTGGAAGGAGTCTTCGTATCATTCATATGTATCGCGTCCCAACAAACGTCCGAGTGATGCGCCGACGCACCAGGTGTGAACACGTGATGGCGACCCTACAGCCGCGCCCGACGTGGAAACCAAAAGATAGGCCGTCACGGCCACTTTCACATGGCCGATCTAAGCAGACGCCACCGTCGCGTCGGCGCCCTGATCATGCACCGCGCCCGATCGATAGTGGATCAACCGGTGACAGCGCGTGAGGAAAGCTTGGCTCGCCGGGCCCGCGGCAAGCGCCACGTGTATTACATTTGTGCGCCCCAAAGCCAATTCCAATTGCTCGGCCGCGAAGAGTTTGATCGCGGTTGGCCGCACGGCGGAGCGACGCAGCAGCGAATCGATCTTGCGGACACCGTCCTCGCCCGCTTCCATAGCGTGGAGTACCGCCGCCACCTTGCCATTGGCGATCGCCGCCTCCGCCTTGGCGAAGCCGGCCACGACCGCACCAGCCTTGTTCGCCATCGCCAACGATTGAAGCGCGTCCTGTCGCAGGAGATCCCCCACGTCGAGCGCCAAAGTGTCTGGGACCAGCACTTTCGCTTTGAAACCGCGGGCGAAGCTGCCCTTGCGCGCGGCCTCCGCGACCGCGGTCTCCTCGGCGCTGACCCAGACGCCTCGACCGGGCAGCTTGCGCCGGACGTCGGGCACGACGATCTCCTCCGGTCCGATCACGAAGCGGATCATCGTCTCCGGCGCGCCCTTGCGCCGGGTCACGATGCAGGTCCGCTCCGGGCCGCGCTCGTCGTCGTCGGACATGTCCAGTCCCGTCGCGGCGCGCCTAGGCCCGGTGCTCCACCGTCTGTTCGGCCGGTTCCTCGTCGCTCGACAGCTCCGGCAAGCCGTCGATCCAACCCATCGCGAGGCGGGCGCGCATGATCATCAGTTCCGCGTCGTCGCGCGAGACGTCGAGCCCGTCGAGCGCGCCGTCGTGCTTCACGATATCGGTGCCGGTGCGCTCGTTCCAGCCCGACAGATCGTCGGTGGCGCAATCGGCAAGGTCTTCGATCGACTTGATATCGTGCTCGCCGAACTTCACCAACATCGGCAGGGTGACGCCCTCGATCGTCTTCAACTCGTCGTTCACGCCGAGCGCGACGCGCTTGGCGTCGATCTCCGCGTCGATCTTGCCGAGATGGTCGCGCGCGCGCTGCTGGATCTCGGTCGCGGTCTCCTCGTCGAAGCCTTCGATAGCGGCGAGTTCGTCCGGCTCGACATAGGCGAGTTCCTCCACCGAGCGGAAGCCTTCTGAGGCGAGCAACTGGCCGACCACTTCGTCGACGTCGAGTGCCTCCATGAAGGTCTGCGTGCGCTCGTTGAACTCCTTCTGCCGGCGCTCGGATTCTTCCGCCTCGGTCAGGATGTCGATGTCCCAGCCGGTCAGCTGAGAGGCGAGCCGCACGTTCTGGCCGCGCCGGCCGATCGCCAGCGACAGCTGGTCGTCGGGGACGACGACCTCGATACGGTTCGAGTCCTCGTCGAGGACGACCTTGACCACTTCGGCCGGCTGCAGCGCGTTGACGATGAAGGTCGCGGAATCGGGCGACCACGGGATGATGTCGATCTTCTCGCCCTGCAGCTCCTGCACCACCGCCTGAACGCGCGAGCCGCGCATGCCGACGCAGGCGCCGACCGGATCGATCGAGGTATCGCGCGAGGTAACCGCGATCTTGGCACGCGATCCGGGATCGCGTGCGACCGACTTCACCTCGATGACCCCGTCGTAGATCTCCGGCACTTCCTGACGGAACAGCTTGGCCATGAACTGCGGATGGGTGCGCGACAGGAAGATCTGCGGCCCGCGCTGCTCGCGGCGCACGTCGTAGACGAAGGCGCGCGCCCGGTCGCCGGGCCGGAACAGCTCGCGCGGGATCGCCTCGTCGCGCCGGATGGTCGCCTCGCCGCGACCGAGATCGATGATCGTGTTGCCGTATTCGACGCGCTTCACGACGCCGTTCACGATGTCGCCGATGCGATCCTTGTATTCCTCGTACTGGCGGTCGCGTTCGGCCTCCCGCACCTTCTGCACGATGACCTGCTTGGCGGACTGCGCGGCGATGCGGCCGAAGTCGAATGGCGGCAGCGTCTCGGCGATCCAGTCGCCGACCTGGGCGGCCGGGTTCTTCTTGCGGGCATCGGCCGGCAGGATCTGCGTCGCGTCGTTCTCGATCTCTTCGACGACGAGCAGGAGGCGCGAGAACCGCACCTCGCCGGTCTTCGGGTTGATTTCGGCGCGGACTTCCGTCTCCTGGCCGTAGCGCGAGCGAGCGGCCTTCTGCATCGCGTCCTCCATCGACTCCAGCACGATCTGCCGGTCGATGGATTTTTCCCGCGCGACCGCGTCGGCGATCTGCAGGAGCTCGAGTTTATTGGCGGATATCGCCATGGCGGCTCTCCCTGTTGCGCGGACCCTAGCGGGGCTTGCGCGCGCCGTTCGTTTTGTTCTTGAATTGCGCTCTGATGCCGGCCGGCAGAACGGGCCGGGCCTTGATGGTCTTGGCGGCATCGGTCTTAGCGAAGTGAGTTTTGGCGGCATCGGTTTTGGCCGCGTTGCGGGCAGCGAAGCGTCCGGGGCCTTTGGCGGGGGCGGCTTCGGAAGGCCCGTCGCCACCGTGCTGACAGCCGTCTTCGGGCACCTCGTCGTCCTCTTCGCCGGCAGCCTCGCGCGCGGCCTTCGCCGCCCGAAGCGTCTCGCGGATCAGGTCGTCGGTCAGCACCAGGCGCCCGTCCGTGATCGAAGACAGCGCCAATCGGACGCTCTCGGGCTCGCCGGGCTTGGCGTCGTGGCGCGTCACGACGATGACGGCGTCGCCGTCCTCGTCGAGCCGCTCGATGAGACCGCGAAAGCGCTTGCGGCCCTCGGTCAGCTCGCTCATCTCGATCTTGGCTTCCAACCCGACAGCCCGGCGAAAATCGGACACGCGCATCAGCGGCCGATCGATGCCGGGCGAGGAGATCTCGAGCCGATAGGCCTGCTTGACCGGGTCCTCGACATCGAGAACCGGCGACAGGGCCTCGGAGATCGCCTCGCAATCGTCGACCGTGAGCGTACCGTCCGGGCGCTCCGCCATGATCTGGAGCGTGGTGCCGTCCTGCGCCGATAGCTTCACCCGCACGAGCCGGAATCCAAGCCCGCGGAGAACCGGCGCCGCGATCCGCGCGGCGGCGAGGGCCATGCCGCTCTCTTCCGAGAGGCGGGGCTCGTCGAGCAAGGCAAGGTCGATTCCGTTCAATCAAGGCCTTCCGGAAGCATTCGGCGCGGATAAGATGCGCCGCAAACCAGAAAAGAGCGGACCCGGCGGCCCACTCTCAAACGACTAGCGATGAGGATGATGGTCCTATGTAGCGCACCCGTACGGTCGCCGCAACCCGGCAATCGACGCCCTTCCCATCGCTGCCGTCCGACGAAAGAGCAGTCGATCCGCCAACCGGCTTGAGTCTATCTTTTTGGACTGACGATCCTGGCACGAAGACGCCTGGCTGCGGGCAGTGCCGAGAAGCTAGCCGCGGGCCGTACCGAGAAGAAAGAAGCGGTTGGAAGAAAGAAGCGGTTGAACGAATTGTCGGGCGCGAGAGGCGCGGCAGGGGGGCTCGTGGTCGATAGCTTTGAAGAGCGCTACGCGGCGCCACCTGCGGGTCCATCGTTCGGCCGATCTCTCGCGACAACCGGCGGCGCGATGTCCGAAACGAGCCGTCTGGCGCTGGCACGCCTTGTCGAAACCCGTATCATTCCCCGCCTCTTCCTGACGCGCGCGGGGCGCTGCGAAGGGCTCGAGCCTGCGTGTGCGGCGCCGAGCGCGAAGGTCGCCACCTTCACCCAGCTCGTACTCGCCCGGGGCATCGAGGACGTCTATGCGGCGGTCGCCACGCTGCTGGCGACCGGCACCTCGCTCGAGGCCGTGTTCCTCGACGTGTTCGCGCCCGTGGCGGTTCGGCTCGGCGAGCTGTGGGACACCGACGAGTGCTCGTTCTCCGACGTCACGCTGGCGCTGTGCAAGCTGCACCGCATGGTCCGCGCCTTTTCGCGGCACGAGCAAGCCGTTCTCGACCTTTCTCTCGGCCGCGTCCTGATCGCTGCCGTGCCCGGCAACCAGCATCTTCTCGGCGTCGTGATGATCGAGGAGCTGTTTCGCCGCTCCGGCTGGTCCGTCTGCGCGCTGCCGGCGTCCTCGGCGGACGAGATCGTCGAAGGGGTGACGCACGAATGGTTCGCCGTCGTCGGCCTCTCGATGAGCCTCGACGATCATGCCGGCGCGACCGAGACGCTGATCGCCCGCGTCCGGGACGCTTCGCTCAATCGGTCCGTGGCGGTCCTGGTCGGCGGCCGGTACTTTGTCGAGAACCCCGAGATGGCCCTGCGGATGGGCGCCGACGCCACCGCGCAGGATGCGCAGCGCGCCATCACCGAGAGCCGACGCTTCGTCGAGGCGGCGAAGCACGGCTGACGCCGGCACCGCCCGCAAGGAGCGAGTTGCGTTGGACCGATGCGAGACCTGCTCGTTCGCGCGGGGTCTCGCGCGATACGCGGTCTGGCCTTAAGACGGCGCCATGGCCTTTCTCCGCCTCCGCGTCTTCGCGACCTTCGCGTTCGGCTACTTCGTCTCGTATCTGTTTCGCGGCGTGAACATCGGCTTCGCGCCGCAGATCACGCACGACCTGGGGCTGAGCGCCGGCGATCTCGGGCTGTTGACGAGTCTCTACTTCCTCGGTTTCGCGGCGGCGCAGATCCCGGCCGGCGTGGCGCTCGACCGCTTCGGTGCCCGGCGCACGGACGCGGCTCTGCTGGTGGTCGCGGCCGCCGGCATCCTGGTGTTTGGCGCGGCAAACGGGCTCGCGGCGCTGATGCTCGGGCGGCTGATGATCGGCGTCGGCGTGTCGGTCTGCCTCGGCGGCGCGTACAAGGCGATCGCCCGGCAGTTCTCCGCGCGACAGCTGCCGCTGCTCTACGGGCTGGTGCTGGCGATCGGCGGCTTCGGCGGGGTGCTGGTCGGGACGCCGCTCACCCGGGTGCTTGCCGTCGCGAGCTGGCGGACGGCCGCCATCGGCTTGGCGCTGATCACGCTGAGCGCGGCGGCGCTGCTGATGCTCGCCACGCCGGAGCTGCCGGAGCCCGAGCGCGGCACCAGCATCGCCGGCCAGCTGCGCGGCACCGCCGCCATCCTGCGCTCCGGCTTCTTCTGGCGGGTGGTGCCGTTCTCGGCGCTGACGCAGGGCGTGTTCTACGCCGCGCAGTCCTTGTGGGTCGGCGCCTACATGCGCGACGTGTCCGGCCTCGACATCGACCGTGCCGCCTCGCTGGTCTCGATCCTCGGCGTGGCGATGATGGCCGGCAGCGTGGGCTTCGGGGTCGCGGCGCGCGCGCTCGAGCGGCGCGGCTTGAGCCTGATCGCCTTCAGCGGCATCGGAATGGGTTTGTTCGTCGTCGACCAGATCCTGATCGTTGCCGGTGCGCCGCTGCCGGCGGCGGTGCTATGGAGCGCCTACGGCTTCTTCGGGAGCACCGGCATCCTAACCTATGCGGTGCTGGCCGAGGCGGTCGCTCCCGCGATGGTCGGGCGCGTGACCACGACGCTGACGCTGGTGCTGTTCGTGCTCATCTTCGTGCTGCAGGCCGGCATCGGGATGGTGCTCGGGCTGTGGCCGAGCCACGGCGGGCACTTTCCGCCCGAGGCGCATCGGCTTGTGTGGGCGGCGCTGGCGGTGCTGGAGGCGGCGAGCGCGGTACCATATCTGCTGCCGCGCCGCGCTGGGCGGGGCTCGCGGATCGGAGCGGAGGCGGATCCTCCCATGCGCGCGTAGCCTAGCGGGGGAGCGACCATCCGAAGCATGGCGGAGGGGCAGCCGCCTCTTCGATCTCGCATTGAGGCGACGGATACTCGAAAGGGTGAATGCGAGGCGCACCCGCCCCTCCGACGGTGCGCCTCTTTCCGCGGTGGGGGAGGATATGGCCGGCGCTGCTACTCTTTTCTAAATTGGAGCTACGGCGACCCGCACAGCCGGTCGAGCAGGGCGGCGACCTCGCCCCTGCCGCCGCCGTCGCCGCGGCGTAGGCGTTCTCCGGTCTTGACCGCGATCGGACCATGCAGGCCGATCACCTCCCCGGTGAAGAAGCTGCGCCAGGAGCCGCCGCCCTCGTCGAGGAAGGCCGAGCATTTGATCGCCTGCGCCTGCGCCGGTACGGCGCACGACGACACGAGGAGCGCCGCGAGCGTCGCCGCGAGGCCGGAGTGTCGCCTCATCGCCGGAGCGCGCTGAGCACGGACTGGCTGGCGCGGCCGTCGGGGCGCAGCCCCGCCTTGCCCTGGTAGTCGGTGATCGCCTCGCGGGTCTTGTCGCCGATCACGCCGTCGATCTTGCCCTGCAGGTCGTAGCCGCGCTGGACGAGCCGGCTCTGCAGCTCGCGGCGGTCGGCGCGCGATAGGCCGGGATCGTTGGTCGGCCACGGCCTCTGCAGCCCGGGCCGGCCGGCGAGCCGGTCGGACAGCAGCGCGATCGCGAGCGCGTAGCTCTCGGCGGCGTTGTAGCCGTAGATCGCGTCGAAGTTCCGCGTCACGAGGAACGCCGGGCCGTTGGGGCCGGCGGGCAGCAGCAGGCCGGCGTTCTCTGTCCTCGAGTTATCGTCGCCGAGCGGGCGGCCGTCGATGCGGGTGATGCCGCGCCCGGCCCAGGCCGACATCGGCTGCTTGTGGGTTCGCCCGGAGGGGCCGCGGTAGCCGTCGGGCAGGCGCACCTCGAAGCCCCAAGGCAGGCCCTGCTGCCAGCCGGCCTTGCGCAGGTAGTTCGCCGTCGAGGCCAGCGCGTCCGCCGGAGAATGGACGAGGTCGCGGCGGCCGTCGCCGTCGCCGTCGACGGCGGTGGCGAGGAAGGTCGACGGCATGAACTGGGTGTGTCCGAAGGCGCCGGCCCAGGAGCCGTTGAAGTCGGCCGGATCGATATCGCCGGACTGCACGATCTTCATCGCCGCGAGCAGCTCGCCGCGGTAGTATCCGGCGCGGCGCCCGCCGGCGCAGGTCAGCGTCGCCAGCGACTGGATCACCGGCTTCGAGCCGAAGTTGCGCCCGAAGTTCGATTCGACGCCCCAGACCGCGGTGACGACGTGAGGCGGAACGCCGAAGCGGCGCTGCGCGGAGGCCAGCGCCTGGGCGTTCTGCTGCATTGCCGCCGCGCCGTCCTGCACGCGCTCCTCGTCGACGAGGCCGGCGAGATAGTCCCAGATTGCCGTCTTGAACTCGGGCTGATAGGCCTCGGCCTTGAGGACGTCGGGGTTGGGCTCGAGAGTCTGGGTCAGCGCGGCGAACGTCTGCGGCGACACGCCCTTGGCCTCCGCGGCGCCGCGCAAGCCGGCGACGCAGGACCGGAAGTCGGCGTGGGCCGGGCTGGCGGCGAGCGCCAGCGCCGCGAAGACCGCCGCGTGACGCAGGAAAGGCATTCGACCCGCGCGCACGACGAGGATCAACGGCAATGGTCTAATCTGCATCCGCCTGGCGCTCATCATGGGTGAAGCCGTCTCGCGATGGTGTTGCCTAGCAGCGAAAGATGGCGGCTCGCGGACCATCTCGTCGAGACGTGGGCGGCGCCATTCGTGCAGGATGCCCGCCGATGGTTAACCATAGCTTTCGGCAGAACGCGGCTTTGCGCGGACCATCGGGCCTTGCCCGGGCGATGCTTCGAAGGCGAAACGAAAGGTGGAGAACGATGCAGGATGCGAAGCAGGCCGAGGTCGCGACGCTCTACCGCTATCCCGTCAAGGGATTGTCGCCGCAGGCAACGGATCATCTCGAGGCGACCGCGCGCGGCGGCCTCGAGGACGACCGGCGCTTCGCGCTCGCGCTCGGGACCACGCGCTTCGACCCCGCCCGCCCTGAGCCGCTCGACAAGGGATATTTCCTGATGCTCCGCCGCAACGAGGAACTCGCGGCCCTCTCGACGCACTACGACGAGGGACGCGGCACCTTTTCCGTCGCGGCGCCGGAGCGTCCCAGCCTTGAGGCCGACATGACGGCGCCGGCGGGTCGCGCCGCCATCGAGGGGTTCTTCTCCGATTATCTCGGCGAGGCCTGCGAAGGGCAGCCGCGGCTCGTGGAGGCGGAAGGGCACAAGTTCACCGACGTCAGCGTCATCTCGCCCGCGATGATGAAGGCGGTTTCGCTGATCAATCTTGCCTCCGTCCGCGACTTCGAGAGACGGCTCGGCCGGCCGATCCACCCGCTGCGCTTTCGCGCCAACGTCTACATCGAGGGTCTGCCGGCCTTCGCGGAAGTCGACTGGCTCGATTGCGAGCTGACGATCGGCTCGGCTCGCTTCCGCTGTGTGATGGAGACCAAGCGCTGCGCGGCGATCAACGTCGATCCTCTGACCGGCGCCCGCGACATGTCGCTGCCCAAGGAACTGCTGGCCTTCTACGGCCATCCTTATATGGGCGTGTACCTCGAAGTAATCGGGGACGGCGCGATGCGGGTCGGCGACGCGGTCGTCGTGTAGGATCGAGCCGGAAGCGTTCTCTCTCGCGCGGAGCAATTCCGGCGCGTCAAACCATGTTGCGCAAGTGCCGGTAGACGATCATCCGCGAGACGATGCCGGTGAGCACGGCATTGGCGGCGGCGATGGCGACGATCGCGCCATAGCCCTTCAAGGAAAGGCCGAAGCTGCCGAACAGAGCCTCGATCTGCTCCCCGCCGGCGCTGGTGCGCCAGATGCCGAGTATTCGGCCGCCGAGCAGGAAGAACAGGATCGTCGCGCCGCCGCCGATCGCGCCGCCGCGCAGGCCGAGCCGGAAGAAATGGCTCTGGAATTGGCGCGCGATGTAGCCGTCCGCCGCGCCGACGAAGTGCAGCACCTCGATGATCTCCTTGGCGCCGGCCATCGCGCCGCGCGTCGCGAAGGCGACGGCGAACAGCATCGCGGTCACCACGAGCGTGAAGATGACCAGCCCGATCGCCACCGTCGCATTCGCCATGGAGGCGAGCCGCGCCAGCCAGATCCTGTGGTCGTCGACGCTCGCGCCGGCAACCTTGTCGGCGAGCGCGCTGCGCAGCCCGATGATGTCGAGCGGCTTCGAGGGGTCTAGCTTGACGACGATGAGGCGCGGCACCGGCAGATCGCCGAGGTCCAGCCCGGCGCCGAGCCAGGGCTGCAGCAGCTTCTCGCTTTCGACCTTGGTGTAGGGATCGACGGAGGCGACGCCGGGCGTGGCCCGCGCGAGCGCCGCGGCGGCGGCGGTCATCGCATCGAGGTCGTGGCCGGGAGTGGGCCGCACCTGGATCGTCATCTCGCGCGACACGTCGGTCTGCCAGTCGCGCGAGGCGTCGGAGACGAGCAGGGCGACGCCGGCGGTGAGCGCGGCGAGAAAGGTCATGATCGCGATGACGGTGACGAGCGCGCGGCCGGCGATCGTGTCGGAGGGGACGAGCGGCATGTCCCGCTTCAAGGGCCGGGCGGTGTCCTCAGCTTTCGTCTTGGCTTTTTCGGCCGAGTGGTCTCGGGTCACCGTCACCATGACGGCCTGCGAGATGTCGCCGGCCGATGGTCGAACCGTGCGCCGCGCGTCGACCTCGCGCGTCTTCCCGTCCCTTCACGGGCACAGGCGCGATGTCCTGGCGTGACCCTCCTGCGCAAGGCCGGGCGTGACACGGTCGGTCTGGGGCTGACCATCGTCCTAGTTCACGCCATCGGGCAAACGGAAGACCTCACTCGAAGATGTGGAGCCGGCTGTCACCGAGCACCAGGCGGCGGGCGCCGTCGAACTGATCCATGAGCGCGAGGTCGTGCGTCGCGATCACCACCGATGTACCTGATTTGTGAAGCTCCATGAAGAGGCGCAGCAGACGCCGCGCCAGGGTCGGGTCGACGTTCCCGGTCGGCTCGTCGGCGAGCAGAAGCTCGGGCCGTACGATCAGCGCACGCGCGATCGCGGCGCGCTGCTTCTCGCCGCCCGACAGGACCGCGGGGAGCGCATGCATGCGCTCGCCGAGCCCGACCCAGCCGAGCAGCTCCACGACCTCTCCGCGGTAGGTCGCCTCGTCGCGGCCCTGGACGCGCAGCGGCAGCGCCACGTTCTCATAGGTCGTAAGATGGTCGAGCAGGCGGAAATCCTGGAAGACGACGCCGATGCGCCGGCGCAACGCGGTGATCGAATCCTTGTCGAGCTTGGCGGCGTCGCGGCCGAACAGGCTGATGAGGCCGCGCGTCGGCTTCAGCGTGAACAGGATCAGCTTCATCAGGGTCGTCTTGCCGGCGCCGGAGGGGCCGGTCAGGAACTGAAACGACTGCGGCTCGATGCGAAAGCTGATGTCCTTGAGGATCTCGCTGCCCATGCCGTAGCGCAGGCCGACGTTTTCGAAAGTGACCAAGCCGCCCCCCAAAGCCGCCCCCGACAGCTCATTCAAGCCGGCGCGCAGTTAACGCCGCCTTAAGCATAGGCTGCGATTGTTCAAGTCCTGTAGGAGTTCCTTCACGATCGGTCCGGCCCGTTCATGCTCATCGATTGTCCGACCTGCTCACGGTGCTACCAAGTCGACCAGCCCAAGCTCGGCCCGGGCGGGCGGATGGTGATCTGCCCGCGCTGCCAGACTCGCTGGTTCGCCGGAGACCGGTCGCACGAATCCTCGCGCGGCGAACTCCAGCGTCTCATCGGCGTCGACAGCCCTTTCACGGTCGAGGCCGATCCTTCACGCTCCAAGGTCGTCAAGCGCCGGCGGCGGCCCGGCAGCCTCGCGCCCGCCGCCGCCATGGCGGCCATCGTCCTTGCCGCCTCCGCCGTCTTGGTTGCCGGGCGAGAGGGCGTGGTGCTGCTGGCGCCGCAAGCCGCTCCGCTCTATGCCGCGGCTGGCCTCAAGGTGCATTCTCGCGGTCTCGACTTCGCCGCCGTGGCGACGGCGCGGCGCGATGCGGCCTCGTCCGACGTGATCATCAGCGGAGAGATCCGCAACAGGGCCAAGCATCGTCTCGCCGTGCCGCGGCTTGTCTACGAGGTGCGGGACCAGTCCGGCGCTTCGCTCGCCCGATGGACGGAAACGGCACCGGCGCGAACGATCCCGTCCGGCCGCACGCTCGAGTTCTCGTCCTCGCCGCATCATCTGTCGCCCGACAGCAGAAGCGTCATGGTCACCTTCGAGTCGGATGAAGCGCCTTCACGCAGCCGTTTCAGCACGTTCGCGGCGCCGCGCTCGGCGGTGACGCAAACGGCAGGCACCGCAGGCTGACGCTTCGCGACGACGAACGGCCGAGGCGTGGTCGATGCCGGAGGAGGACGCTCGTTCAACGGGCTGTGAGGGGCTCGCGGGGCCAAGAAAAAGCCCACCCCTCGCACGAGGGATGGGCGTGGCTTAACCCGATGTCGTTCGCGATCACATGCGCTTCTTGCGCATCATCCGCTTCTTCTTCATCGACGCTTTCCTCTTCATCGCACCCTTCTTCATCGAGCCCTTCTTCATCATGGACTTCTTGGCCATCGGCTTCTCGGCCGCGGTGCCGGCGGCTGGAGCGGCGCCGTTGCTCGGCTCGGCGTTCGATGGACCGCTCGGCGCGGCCGCCCCGCCCGGCATCGCGGCCGGGGCGCCCGACGTCGCGGTCGGATTGCGAGGCGTCGGGTTGGCGGGGTTCGGCACCTGCGGGGAGGCGTTCTGGGCGAACGCCGCGCCGCCGATCGAAAGGGCGAGCGCGAAAGCCAGAGCCGTGCTCGCGATGGTTCTCTTCATACTGTCTATCCCCTCTAGGTTACGCCGTTGGAAAGGCCGGGCTTAACGGGCCGGACACATTTCGGTTGCGGCCAATACCCTAAGCATCAAGTCTATCGTTAAGACAACAGGTGCATTACGGCCGTCCGACGATGCCGTCGCGCGCCGGCGCCGGGACGATGCGCAACGACGCGATGCGGTTGCGGACCTTGCGCAGCACCTCGAACCGGAAGCGGTGGAAGGTGAACACCTGCCCGCTCTCCGGAATGGCGCGGGCCTCGTGGATGACGAGCCCGGCGATGGTCGTCGCCTCCTCGTCCGGCAGATCCCACGCCATCACCCGGTTGAGATCGCGGATCGGCACCGATCCCTCGACGAGCACCGAACCATCCGCCTGCGGGCGCACGCCCTGGACGGCGAGATCGTGCTCGTCTTTGATGTCGCCGACGATTTCCTCGATGATGTCTTCCAGCGTGACGAGCCCCATCACCACGCCGTATTCGTCGACGACCAGTGCGAAATGCGTCTTGCGGCGGCGGAACGCCTGGAGCTGGTCCTTCAGCGAGGTCGTCGCCGGGATGAACCAGGGCGCGACCGCAACCCTGTCGATCTCGAGATGGTCGACGTCGCCGTTCGAGGCGGTGAGCGCACGCACCAGGTCCTTGGCGTGGAGGACGGCGACGATGTTGTCCGGTTCGTCGCGCCACAGCGGCAAGCGGGAGTAAGGCGAGGCGACGACCTCGCGAACCAGTTCGGCCGGCGGCAGGTCGGCGTTGATCGTCGTCATCGAGGTGCGATGGACCATGATGTCGAGCACGGTGAGGTCGCCGAGATCGAGCAGGCCGCCGAACATGTCGCGATCGGAGCGCTCGACGTTGCCCTCCTTGTGCAGGAGGTCGACCGCGCTCTTGAGGACCTGGGCGCCCGTCAGGATCGAGACGCTGTCGTCGGCGTGGCCGCCGAACAGCTTGAGCACGCCGCGCACCAGCACCTCGACGGCCATCAGTACCGGGCCGAAGATCGCGACGATGGGCGCCAGCACCCGCACGAACAACAGAGCGACGCGGTCGGCGTTGTTAATGGCCACGGTCTTCGGCAGCACCTCGGCGAACACCAGCAACAGCACCGTCATGATGGCGGTCGCCCAGACCGCGCCTTGCTCGCCGATCAGCACGACGAGGACGCTCGTCATGAAGGCGGACGAGCCGATGTTGACGAGCGTGTTGCCGAGCAGCGTCGCGCCGATGAGGCGTTCGCGCCGCTGCAGCAGGCGGTTGACCAGCGCGGCGCGGCGGTCGCCGTTGCGCTCCAGCGCATGCATCCGCGGGCGCGAGGCTCCGGTCAGCGCCGTCTCGGAAGCCGCGAAGAAGGCGGACGCGGCGATGCAGACGACGATGATGACGACGGCGACCCAGATGTCGACGGGCAGCGCGACGTGTTTCACGCCTTCCATGGGATCAGGCCTTCAGGTCTTCCTAGAGAACAGGTCTTCCTCGAGAAAGGACAGGACCGCCTCGGGCTCGATTGCCTTGGCGATGAACGCCCGTCCGATGCCCCTGGCGAGAATGAAGGTGAGCGCGCCGCGTTCCACCTTCTTGTCCTGGCGCATCGCCTCGAGGATCGCCTCCGGGCTGGCCTCGAACGAGGAAATCTGGCCGATGCGAGTCGGCAAGCCGGCCTCTCGCAGGTGACGCTCGACGCTCGCCGTGTCCTGCGAGGGGCAGAACCCGAGCTTTTGCGAGAAGCGGAAGGCGCAGGCCATTCCTATCGCGACACTCTCGCCGTGGACGAGGCGACTGCCGTCGTAACGGGTGAGCGCCTCGAAGGCGTGGCCGAACGTGTGGCCGAGATTGAGGAGGGCGCGTTCGCCGGTCTCACGCTCGTCGCGTATCACCATGGCGGCCTTGGCGGCGCAACTCTTCGCGATAGCCGCGCCGAGCGCCGGTCCGCCGGCGAAGATCTCGGCCCTGCTGCGGTCGAGCCAGTCGAAGAACGGCGCGTCGCCGATCAGGCCGTATTTCACGACCTCCGCGTATCCGGCCGCGAACTCGCGCGCCGGCAGCGTGGCGAGCACATCGGTGTCGGCGATGACGAGCGAGGGTTGATGAAAGGCGCCGACCAGATTCTTGCCGTGCCGCGAATTGATGCCGGTCTTGCCGCCGACCGACGAATCCACCTGCGCCAGCAGCGAGGTCGGGATCTGGACGAACCGCATGCCGCGCCTGACGCTCGCCGCGGCGAAGCCGGCGAGATCGCCGACGACGCCGCCGCCGAAGGCGATCACGAGGTCGCCTCGCTCGAGGCGCGCGGCGATGATGGCGTCGCACACGGTCTCGAAAACGCCGTAGGATTTCGACGCCTCGCCTGGACGCACGAGCACGCTCGTGTGGCGGATGCCGCCGCGTGCGAGGCTCGCCTCGAGAGCCCCGAGATGGTGGCGTGCGACGTTGTCGTCGGTCACGACGGCGCAAGCGGCGCCGGGCGCCAGCGCGGCGATGCTGGCGCCCGCGCTCTCCAGAAGGGCCGGGCCGACGAGGATCTCGTAGCCGCGCCCCGGCAGATCGACGGAAACGCGATGGTCGGTCGCGGAGCTGCCAGCGACGAGCGCCGCGTTCGCCGCGGGCGGCTCTGCAGCTCTCTCGCGCGAGCCCGGTAAGGGTGGGCGCTGGGGGATGTCGCTGGAGAAGCGCAGGCGGAATTCGAGCGCGGCGACGATGTCCTCGACGACCGCCTCGTGCGGACCGTCGCGCGACACGACGGTGACGTCCGCGCGGCGGTAGACCGGGTAGCGCTGCTCCATGAGGGCGCGCAACGAACCCTCGGGATCCGGAGACTTGAGAAGGGGCCGGTGCGAACGCCGGCGCACCCGCCTCCAGAGCACGTCGAGATCGGCCTTGAGCCAGACCGACAGCCCCTCGGCGGTGATGCGGGCGCGGGTCTGGTCGTTCATGTAGGCGCCGCCGCCGGTCGCGATCACGCGCGGGCCGCCGGCGAGGAGACGCGCCATCACCCGCCGCTCGCCGTCACGGAAGTAGGCTTCGCCGTGCTTCTCGAAAATCTCGCCGATCGGCATGCCGGCCGCCCACTCGATCTCGCTGTCGGCGTCGACGAAGTCGAGGCCGAGCCGTCGCGCGAGACAGCGCCCGGTCGAGGTCTTGCCGCACCCCATCAGGCCGACGAGGACGACGGACCGTCGGCCCATGGCACGCACGAGGGCGGCGGTACGCCGGTCGCGCGAGCGCTCGGCACCGCCATCCTCGAGAGGCACACTTCCTGTCATGGTCGATGGTCTAGCATGGGACGGGCCGATTGGAATGGATGTTTGGCTCGCCCGCAACCGGACGTTCGATCATGTCCCGGCTTGTCAGTAGCGCGCGATGACCGCACCTTCGACCGGCCCGAACAGGTCGAACTTGTAGTCGAGACCCGCGCGGAGATGGTCTCGACCGGACGCTCGTGGAGATCGCGACGCGGCGACGCCGAGCGGAGGCGGCTGCAAAAGCTGATCGAGACAAGGGCGCGTGGTTCGTCTCATGATCGTCCCGAATCCGGAGAAGCTCCGATTGACGCGCGAAGGCGTTACCCGAGACGACAATCATCTCCATCGCTCCCGGAAGAAACACGAACCCCGTCCCGAGACTGACATCGGGGTTGTTTAGCTTAAGCTCAGCGAACGATGATCAAACTTCCGGATCCCCATGAACATGGGAAGGAGCGTGAGTCCGATTTGATCGCTCAGCCAGCAAGCTGGACAAGTCCACGAACCTTCCCAGCGGGCGAACGATGAAGCCGTCGGCCTTGAGCATGACCAGTCCATGCAACTGCGCCCAGAGGCGGTAGGCGTCGTCGTCCACCATGGCCGGCGCCGAGACCGCCGAGATCGCGAGCCGCAGCAGGTCGAAGGCTTTGCATGATGCCTGGCCGAGGTCGCTTCCGTCTTCGGCCTGCGGCGTAAGGCGCGAGGCGAACATCAGCCGATAAATCTCGATGTTGGACTCCCCGAACGCCAAGTAGGCGAGCGCTATCGCATGCAGTGCTTCCGATGGCCCCCGGCTCCCGGTGGCCTCGGTCAGCGCATACACGAACTCCTCGAAGCCTTCGGCCGCGACGGCTTCGAGCAGAGCGTCCCGATCGGCGAAATGCCGGTAGGGCGCCGGTTGGCTGACCCCTGCGAGGCGCGCAAGCGAGCTCAGGGACACGGCCTGGACGCCGTGCCGGGCGATCTCCCGGCGCGCCACGCGCAGAAGATCGCGACGCAGATCGCCATGGTGGTAGCGCTCACGCCTCTGCCCTTCGTGAACCTGGTCGGCACTCATGTGATAGCTCATCATTTTCCGATTGACGACGCACTTCGCATCTGTATTATAGAGCATAACATAGACGTGTTGTCCCGCATCGGGGCTTTCGAGTCAACGCGTCGGCGGCGTCACCGGCCCCGCAGCGGATCATCATAAGGCAATGCTCTTGGCAACGATGAAAGCGGCGATCTACGACCGGTACGGCGGCCCGGAGGTGCTCTGCGAGACCGAGGTCGACGCGCCGACGTGCATGCCGGCGGAGGTCCTGGTCAAGGTTCATGCCGCCAGCGTGAACGGGTACGACGTGATCGTCCGTTCGGGTGCCCTCAGGATGTTCACTAGCCGCAAGTTCCCTAAGCACACCGGGCTCGATTTCGCCGGCGAGGTCGTAACGGGAGCTAGCAACGCTCCGCAGTTCAAGCAGGGCGACCGTGTCTGGGGCACCCTGCCGATGCATCAGCTCGGCGCTATCGCCGAGTTCGTCTGCGTCGACCCCGGTCAGCTGGCGCACAGCCCGAGCCACCTCGAGTTCGTCGACGCCGCCGCCCTTCCGGTCGTCGGCGTGACCGCGATCGTCGCCATCCGCGACGTCGGCCGGCTGCAACGGGGTCAGCGGCTGCTCGTGCGTGGCGCGAGCGGCGGCGTGGGCAGCGTCGCGGTCCAACTTGGGCGCGCGCTCGGTGCGCGGGTGACCGGCTTGGCCGGCGCCGCGAACCTGCACTTCGTCCGCGAGCTCGGCGCCGACGAAGCGCGCGACTACGCCACGACCGCTCCAGCGGACCTCGGCACGTTCGACGTTATTCTCGATACCGTAGGTAGCAACACCAGAGCTTGGCGCCGACTCCTCGGACCCACGGGCCGCATGACCGCCATCGTCCCCGACCCCAAGCACCCCATGGCCTCGATGATGTACTTCGCGCTGTCGCGCATCCATGGGGGGCGGCGCGTGCGCTTTTTCAGCGCCAAGCCCGACACCAGGCTGCTCACAGAGTTGGCCGGCTACGTGAACAGCGGGGCGATCAGGCCGATCGTCGACACCGTGTTCCCCCTTTCCCGCATCGCCGACGCCCACCGGGCGATGGAGGCGGGAGGACGCAGAGGGAAGCAAATCGTCCGCGTCGTATAGATGAAGGACCACGGGACGGCTGTGAAAGCGCCATGCAACAGCCACCCGGAGGCACACGAAAGTAAGCTGATGACCGCGACGATGGCATTCATGTCCTACACGCCCAGATCGGGCAGCACGGCGCGGGGCTACGAGGAATGGCTTAGAACGGTGGATAACCCGTTCTTCAGCGGCCGGCCCGGGATCGCGCACTACAGCAATTGGAAGCTGGTCCACGGCGTTGGCCGGAACCCGGGGTTCACGCATTTCGACTTCATGCTGCTGGCAGACGGCGCATCGTCGCTCGACATCTTCGGCGACCCGGCGGTTCAGCGCTTCACAAGCAACTGGGCGGCCACATGGGGGCAGGCGCCCGACGGACAGCCTGCCGACAACTGCCAAGTCTATCTGCTGACGACGGACGACATGAACGAGGTTTGGAACAGCGGGCTCACGATGTCCCTCAACGGCGAGGCTGGCCGGGGCGAGACGTGGCAGGTGGTGGACAATCTCGTCGGGCAGGCTCCATTCAAGACGCTGACGCGCCAGTTCAGGACGGGCGTCGACCGAGCGGGATTGGAGCTGCGCGCTGAACTCATCGCCGCGCCCACCGTCTAGGGCGACGAGATGTCCTTGTGCGTCCCGCGAGCGACCCGCACCGCGGCTTTCGGTAGGGTCCGGCTTGCGGCGATCTCGCTTGATGGCGATAAAGCGCGGATGGAACAGCTCAAGATCGCCGCCGGGCGCGAGACGGACATCGAGGTCGTGATGCGGGCGTTGGGGCGCGATGCCCGCAAAGCCGCCCGTCTCCTCGCTTTGGCAGGAGACGCCGCGCGCTCACGCGCGCTCGTGGTGGCGGCCGAGCGGGTCCGCGAGCGCGTTGGCGCCATCGTGAGCGCCAACGAGCGGGATGTCGCCGAGGCGCGAGCGCGCGGTACGGCTGCGGCCTTCATCGATCGTCTCGTGCTCGACGACGGCCGCATCGAGAGCGTCGCCAGGGGGCTCGAGACGATCGCCGCCTTGCCCGACCCGGTCGACCGCGTGACGGCGACATTCCAGCGCCCGAACGGGCTGCGCATCGAGCGCGTGACGGTGCCGCTCGGCGTCATCGGCATCATCTACGAGAGCCGGCCGGCGGTCACGGCCGATGCCGGCGCGCTCTGTGTCAAGGCCGGCAACGCCGCGATCCTGCGCGGCGGCTCGGAGAGCTTCGCCACCTCGAGCGTGCTGCACGAATGTCTTGTCGCGGGGCTGCGCGAAGCCGGCCTGCCCGATGCCGCGATCACCATGGTTCCGGTGCGGGACCGCGCCGCGGTGGGCGCCATGCTGACCGGCCTCGACGGCAGCATCGACGTCATCGTGCCGCGCGGCGGCGCCCGGCTCGTCGCGCGCGTGCAGGCGGAAGCGCGCGTTCCGGTCTTCTCGCATCTCGAGGGGGTCAATCACGTCTACGTCGATGCGCGGGCGGACCGTGCCAAGGCGATGGCGATCCTCCGCAACGCCAAGTTGCGCCGCCCCGGCGTCTGCGGCGCGGCCGAGACGCTGCTCGTCGATCGCGCCTCGCCGCTCCATCGCGATCTCGTCGTCATGATGCTCGATGCCGGATGCGAGATTCGCGGCGACGCGGCGACCTGCGCGCTCGATCCGCGTGTGCTGCCCGCGACGCAGGACGACTGGCGCATGGAATACCTCGACGCCATTCTCGCCGTGAAGTGCGTCGACGGGCTCGACGACGCGATCGCCCACATCGAGCGCCACGGCTCGCGCCACACCGATTGCATCGTGACCGAGGATGCGGGGCAAGCCGAGCGCTTCCTGCGCGAGGTCGACAGCGCGATCGTCCTGCACAACGCATCGACCCAGTTCGCCGACGGCGGCGAATTCGGCTTCGGCGGCGAGATCGGCATTGCCACCGGGCGCCTCCATGCCCGCGGGCCGGTCGGCGTCGAGCAGCTCACGACCTTCAAGTACAAGGTTCGCGGCGACGGGCAGGTCAGGCCGTGATCCGCCTCTCCGCCACCTGACGGCCCGGCCGTGATCTCGAAGGCGTTCGCCGGCCTCCCGCCGCACGGGCGCGGCCAGCGGATCGGCCTGTTCGGCGGCAGCTTCAACCCGCCCCACGACGGGCATCGGACCGCCAGCCTGCTCGCGCTGAGCCGGCTGCGGCTCGATTGGATCTGGTGGCTCGTCTCGCCGGGCAACCCGCTCAAGGACACGCGCGGCCTGCCGTCGGTCGAGGAGCGGATCGAGACCGCTCGCCGGCTAGCGGCTCATCCCCGCATCATCGTCACCGGGTTCGAACGATCGCTCGGGTCGCCGTTCACCTGCGACACCGTCGCCGTGCTGGCCGCGCGTTGTCCAGCCGTTTATTTCGTCTGGCTGATGGGTGCCGATTCCTTTGCGACCTTCCACCTTTGGAAGAACTGGCGGCTGATCGCCGCGACGATGCCGCTGGGGATCGTCGATCGGCCCGGCTCGACACTGCGTGCGGCGCAGGCCAAGGCGGCGGCGAACCTCAGCGCGTTCCGGCTCGACGAGACGGATGGCCCGCTGCTCGCCACCGCGCCACCGCCGGCTTACATGTTCCTGCACGGCAAGCGCTCGTCGCTCTCCTCGACCCGGCTGCGGGCGGAAGGCTCCGGGCGCACGCCCTGACACCGGGCAAGCCGATCACCACCAACCCTTCACCTTGAACCAAACGGCCGGGGCGATCGCGGACAGCGCGATCAGGGTCAGGCCATAGGCGTAGCCGTAGTGCCAGTCGTATTCCGGCATCGTCTTGAAGTTCATGCCGTACATCGAGGCGAGGAAGGTCGGCGGAATGCCGATGACCGACACGACGGTGAGCACGCGGAAGACGTTGTTCTGCTCGATGTTGGCGATCCCGAGCAGCGTGTCGAGCAGGAACTGCGACTTGGTGATCAGGTGTTCCTTGAATTCGTGCAGCGACTTGACGTCGAGGCCGATGACCTCGATGCGCGACCTGAGGTCGGCCGTCATCGCGTCTTCCGCCTTGGTGCTCAGGTAGGGTCCGATGCGGCTGAGGCCAAGCAGGCTCTCACTTACTTTGGACAACAGATCGGCGCTGCGGCCGACCGTTTCGAGCAGCGCCTTCAGCGCCTCGTTGGCCTGGCGCGGCCGCCGGTGCTTGCCGGCGAGGTGCCCGCTCGAGAAGATCTCGCGCGACATCGAGTCGAGCGTGCCGCCGACGCGTTCGAGCAAGTCCGCGATGTGATCGATTATGATCTCGAGGATCGTGATGGTCGCGCCCGTGCCGCCGGCGGAAAGCCGTCCGGTGGCACAAATCTGCTTGGCCAGGCTCTCGAACGATACGAGATGCTCGAAGCGGACCGTCGCGACACGCTCCTTGGTGACCATGAAGCCGATCGGCGTGGACTTCGGATAGCCCGTTTCATCCCAAACCGTCGCCGGGAGGCTCATCATGATCGTGTTGCCGTCGACAGAGAGGCGCGAAGAGCTCTCGACCTCGACAAGGTCCGAGATGGTCGGCACGCGAGAGTGCAGCACGCGTTCGAGAAACGCGGTTTCGGCGTCGTCGGGTCGATAGGCATCGATCCAGTTCACATGCTCAGGAAGCGCGGCATCGGTGTCCACCGCAATCGGACCTTCTATGTCAAAAGCGTAGAAATTCAGCATCTAGCAAATTCCATTGCCCATATTCGACGCATGGAGGCATAGGGCTACCTTTCAGCGGGGAACAGAAGTTTTCGCTTCGCGTTATTCCGCGACCCCGAGCCGGTCGGCCTGAAGCGAGACAAATCAATGAGTTCTGACGAAGTCAAAAAGTCAGTCGCCGATGCTGGCGATCATGCTCGGGAGACTGCGGCGACAGCCAAGGGCACGGCAAGCGGTTACGCGTCGAAAGCGGGGGAGCAGGTCAACTCGATGGCCGAACAGGCGACGGATTCCGCGTCGGATCTCTACGGGCAGGCACGATCCAAGCTGCACGACATGGCCGATGCCATGCCGGGGTCGGCATCTGAGGCCATGACGCAAGGCCGGAAGGCGTACGAGACCGGCAGTGCCCAGGTTGTCGAACAGGTCAAGAAGCAGCCGTTGGAAGCCCTTTTGCTGGCCATTTCGATTGGTTATCTCGTCGGCTGGGCGACCACACGCTGACGGCAGAGATCCCGCGCGTTTCATGCTGGCTTAAAATCAGGAGAAGTATGTATGGCCCGTGAGGTCTGTTCGTGTCCGCAGCTGCAGGGCATTTGCCTTCGATCGCTAAAGAGTTGTGAAGGATTCGAGCACGTCAATGAGATCTTGATCCAGCCACGCGAGTCGATCGAGGGCGGAACGAATTGGACGCTCGCGGCGGTGCGTCCGAGGGTTGCCAACAACGTTTTGCGCGCGGCCCGCAGCACGATCGAGATGCTGCAGACGTCTTACGAGCTGTTTCCGAGCGAGTCGCTGGCGCGGCCTGTTCGGCGCCCTGTGGCTGGCGTGCGCTGACTCGCGCGGGCTCTGCCGCGGCCAAGGTAGCCACCGCGAGGAAAATACCATAATCGAAAGGCTCGACCGTTCGGCTACAACCAAACTGGACCCGCTCGATGAGGATGCGCATACTCGGGACTGGCAGCTACGCCCCGGCGCGCATTCTCACTAACGCCGATCTCGAAACGATGGTGGCGACGTCGAACGATTGGATCGTGCAACGAACCGGGATCCGAGAGCGGCGGATTGCCGCCGACCACGAGGCGACGTCCGACATGGCAGTTGCAGCGGCCACTCGGGCGCTCGAGTCCGCACGGTGCGAGCCCCATGAGCTTGACGCCATCATCGTCGCGACGATCTCGCCCGACATGCCGATGCCGTCGTGCGCCGTCCGAGTCCAAGCCAAGCTCGGCGCCCGTCGGGCCTTCGCTTTCGACCTGTCGGCAGCCTGCGCAGGCTCGCTATACGCTCTCACTATCGCCGACAAGTTCGTCCGAAGCGGGGACTCGCGCCGCGTCCTCGTGATCGGCGCGGAACTGCTGACGCGCCTGGTCGACTGGACCGACCGGAGCAGTTGCGTGCTGTTTGGGGACGCCGCCGGGGCCCTTGTGGTCGGGCCGTCCGACGACGACCGTCGCGGACTGCTTTCCGCGCATCTTCACAGTGACGGCGAGGCGGCCGACCTGCTGACCATTCCCGGCGGCGGCAGCCGGCATCCGGCCTCGCAGACCGTGCTCGATCAGAAGTTGCACAAAATCTCCATGGCGGGTCGCGACGTATATAAGTTCGCCGTTCGCGTTCTGCCGGAAGCCTTGATGGAGGCTTTCGCCGCCAACGGCGTGCGCCCCGGCGATGTCGACCACGTGGTGTCGCACCAGGCCAACCTGCGGATCGTCGAATCCGTGCTCGCGCGGGTCGGGATCCCGATCGAACGCTGCTGGGTCAACATCGATCGCTACGGCAACACGTCCAGCGCATCGCTGCCGCTGTCGCTCGACGAGGCGCATCGCGCCGGTCGCCTGAAGGAGGGCGATCTCATCGCCATGATGGCGATTGGCTCCGGCATGGCTTGGGGCAGCGGCTTGATGCGCTGGTAGGGTCTTCCTGTCGGCGCACTGTATTTTGACATGCCGGCTTGCTAGAGTTCTGCCTTGTGGCCGTACAAGGGAGCAGGGCATGAGCACGGTCGAGAAATGTGTGAGTGGCACGGGCCCGTACCGCGAGCGAACGAGCGACAAGAGGGATGCGGGATCGGCCGGTCCCAATGCGGTTGGCCGGGCGAAGATCGAACCTTTGGATGCGGCGCCGCCGCCGGCGGCAGGCGCCCACGCCGCGGGCCACCTCGTGAACGAGGACCTGACGCCGGGCGCCGGCGCGCTCCCGAGCCACGCTCACAAGGCCGGCAAGGAAGTCGACGGTGGGGCGGGGTAGGCTCCAGCAAGCGAGGCCGATTGGAGACTAAGCCGGCGAGCTACTGCAGAATGCCTTTCATCGTCTGGCTTTTGGCCTTGACGAGTTCGGCGGTTTCGCCGAGGTCGGCTAGTGCCGCGCTGCCGAGGTGGCGCTCGGCCATCGTGCGGGCGACCGCCTCGTCCTCGGAGAGCGAGCCGGTGGCAAGTCCGATGACGTGATCGGCAAGCTCGTTGACGGAGAAGCTGCTCGCCGTCGTGGAGAGCGGCGCTTTCAGCGTGAAGCGCTCCTCGAGCCCGAGCGCGAGTTCGACCGCCATCAAGGAATCGAGACCGATCTCGGCGAGCGGGGTTGTGCGGGCCACGTCCTCGCGCGGGAGGCGGAGAACGCGCGCGATCTCCTCCACGATGAAGCCGCTGATGGTCTTGCGCGCCTCGTCCGGGGACGTCGAGGCGACGAGCTTGGCGATGTCGATCTTGTCCTTCTCGCTCGCCGCGGCGACGTCCTGGCTCGCGAGCCTGCCGTAGGCGGGTGCCTTGAGGATGGCGAGATGCTGGCGCGCCGCCGTCCAGTTGATCGGCGCGATCGCGACCACGGCATCGTCCGGGTTCGAGGAGGGCATCGCCAACACCTCGCCCATCAGCAGCAGCGCGTCCTGCGCCAGCATGCCCTTGATGCCGACGCGGCTGGCAAGTGCCTCGCGCGTCGCGTCCGAGCGGGCGAGCACGCCGACATCCTCGATGGCGCCCCAGGCGAGCGCGAGCGCGGGGAGCCCGTCGCGGCGCCGGCGCCTGGCAAGCCCTTCGAGGTAGGCGTTGGCGGCAACATAAGCGGCCTGCCCGGGATTGCCGATCATCGTCGTCGCGGACGAGAACAGAACGAAATAGTCGAGCCGGATGTCCCGGGTGAGCTGGTCGAGGTTGTCGGCGCCGGCGATCTTCGGGCGTAGCACGCGCTCGAGCTTCTCGGCGGTGAGGTTCGCGATCATGCCGTCCTCGAGCACCATCGCCGCATGGATGACGCCGCCGAGCATCGGGAGCTCCTTGCCGAAGCGGCAGAACAGCCGATTGACCGCCGCCTTGTCGGCGATGTCGAGCGCCTCCGCCCGGACGCGGACGCCTTGCGCCGCCAGCGATGCCAGCGCCTCGCGCGCGGCGGGACTCGCGGCACCGCTGCGGCCGACGAGCATGATGTTGCGCGCACCCTTGGCGGCGAGCCAGCGCGCCGTCTCCAAGCCGAAGCCGCCGAAACCACCGGTGATGAGATGCACCTTGTCGGCCGCGACCGTGAAGCTGCGGCGCTGGCGGGTTGCGATCTCGGCGAGATCAGGGGGGCGCACCACGAGCTTGCCGATGTGGCCGGACTGCTGCATCAACCGGAACGCCTCGACCGTCTCGCTCGCATCGAAGGCGCGATAGGGCAGCGGGACGAGGTCGCCGCTGGCGAACAGGCGCATAACCGAGCGCATCAGCAGCTTGCTCGTCGCCGGCTCGTCGATGAGCAGTTGATCGAGATCGACTCCGAAGTAGGAGAGATTGCGACGGAACGGCCGCAGCCCGACGTGGGTGTTGGCGACGTAGTCGCGCTTGCCGAGTTCGACGAAGCGGCCGAACGGGCGCAGCACGCCGATCGAGCGTTCCATCGCCTCGCCCGACAAGCTGTTGAGGACGACGGCGACCCCGGCGCCGGTGACCCGGCGGACGTCCTCGACGAAGGCGCCGGTGCGGCTGTCGAAGACATGCTCCGCGCCGAGAGAGGCGAGCAGCGAGCGACGTTCGGCGGAGCCGGCTGTCGCGATGATGCGTGCCCCGCGCCACCGTGCGATCTGGATGGCGGCGAGGCCGACACCGCCGGCACCGCCGTGGATCAGCACCCATTCCTCCGGCTTCAGCCGAGCGCAGATCATGAGCGCGTGATAGGCGGTCAGGAAGGCGACCGGTATCGTCGCGGCGGCCTCGAAGGGGAGATCGTTGGGAACCGGCGCCACAACCGCGGCGGGCGTCGTGACATGCGTCGAGAAGGCGTTCTTGGCGAACGCCATCACGCGGTCGCCGACCTTCATCGTCTTCACGGAGCTGCCGACGCGCTCGATGCGCCCCGCGCATTCGAGGCCGAGCGTCGGGCCGGCGAAGCCGTGTTCGAGGATCTCCTCCGGCAGGAGCCCGAGCCCGAACATTACGTCGCGGAAATTCAGTCCGATCGCTTCGACGGCGATCTCGACCTCGGCAGCGCCCGGCGCCGATCGCGGAATGGCGTCCCAGTGGATGCGGTCGATGCCGGAGCCCTCGCCGCGCACGAGGCGGGCGGCCTCCGCGCGGCCGCCTTTGGCGCGATCATGGTTGGACCCAGTCTCGAAGCGCAAGACCTTGGTGACTCCGGGCCGCAGCAGGATCTCCGTCTCATCCGTGTTGGACAGGACGAGATCGCGCAGTCGATCGGCCAGTACGTCCGGGCGTATCTCTTCGGCGACGTCGACGCGGCGAATGTCGAGCGTCGGCATCTCGTTGGCGAGCGTCCGCGTGAAGCCCCAAAGACCGGAGGCTACGTCGCCATCGCGCTCGCCATGCGGGCTGATCGCGCCCGAGGCGACCAGCCACAGCTTCGTTGACCGCTGCCCGAGGCAGTCGACCAGTCGTTTGAGCCGCATGCACTGCTCGACGAGGCTCTTCACCGGAGAGACCTGGCTCTCCGCTTCGCGCGAGAAGAGGACGATGAGCGCCGGCGTCTCGGCGAGCTGGTCGGCATCGAGTTCGCTGTCGAGCACGATCGAAACGTGAACGCCGGACGAGGCCATCAAGGTCGCGAATGCCGATGTCGTCTGCGTCCCGCGCGCGTCGCCGTCGCCGACGATGATCGCGGTGCCTTCGCCGGTCCAACTGCGGCGCTCGGCATCGACATGCGCCGTCAGCAGCAGGGCCGAGCCACCCGCCGTCCCGACCGACGCAACCTCGGGGTCGACGAGGCCGACCGCCTGCATCGCCTCGAGCCAGTCGGCTTCGGTGACCGACTGGCCGTCGAAACTCGTCTCGCCGTCTGCAAGCCTCGCGTCGAGCCCGAGGATGAGATCGCGGAAGAATGACGGCGAGGGCTCGACGGCGGCGAAGATCGCCCCACGCGCCATCGCTCGGCGAAGGGCCGCCCAGAAGCCGGTGACCCTCCGGTGGCGGTACAAGGTGTTGGCCGCGACGACGAAGTCGAAGCTCGCGACCGGCAGATCCTCGGCCTTGTCGATGAAGACGATATCGCCGCGATCGGCGAAGGTCATCCGGGCGCGCTCGAGGCGGCGCCTGTCGGGATCGAAGATGGTGAGGCGGGCCTGCTTCTCGTCGGCCAGCGCGATCGTCAAATTGGTGAGCGGCCCGAAGCCGACCTGCAGGATGCGCAAGGCTCGGTCTTTCGGCCAAACATGCGCGGAGGCGCGCATCAGTTGGTTGAGGGTGACCGCCGCCTGATGCACCTGGCTAGAGCCGAGCTCGAGACCGTCGATGGCCTTGACCGACAGCGGTTTGCGGACGTTGGCCCCGTCCCCGGCGACGATCGCTTGGACGGCGGTCATGGCGCTTGCCGCGAGCAGCATCTCGGCCGACAGGTTTTGATGTTCGGCGGCGATCGTGCGCAGGATGGAGTCGGGATCGGGCAGCTCGACCTTGGGATCGATATGGCGCCCGAGCCGATCCTTGTGGCAGAGGCCCGAGCGATCGAGCGAGACCAGCATGTCCTCAAGCCAGGGCCTGGCCTTGGCCGGAAGCCGACCGGTGGCGACAAGCGCCTCGACGTCGATGAAGTTGGCGGTGGCGAGGTCGCGCGCGGTGCGCAGGGCTACGGCGGTAGCCCAGCCTTCGAGCAAGACGAAATCGTCCGCCATCTCCGGCGCGGCGACGGCACTGATGCCGCGTCGGAAGGCGGCGAGCGACACCGGCTTGTCGTTCCGCGCCGCGGTCGGCTCGCTCGCCAGAATGGAGCTCTGGTAGACCATCTGCCGGATCGAATCGGCCGAGCGTGACGTGCGGATCGCCTGGAACCGCGCCTCCCGCATGAAGACGACGATCTCGCCGGCATCGTCCGTCAGCAGGAAATTGGCGATGATGATGCGCTCGTCGCGGCGCAGCACGTCGATGCGCGCCTTGGTGAAGGTCACGCCCGGCTTGCGGAGCATGATCTCGCCGAAACGCACGGGGATGTAGGCGGTGCCGTGCACCGCGTCACGCAGGCTGGAGAAGATCAGCACCAGCGCGTGGAAGCAGGAATCCATGCGCGCAGGATCGACGCCGTAGGCCGGATCGGCATCCTCCTTGGTGAGGTCGAGCACGATCCGGTCCGGCCGGACGGCGGCCGCGGTCGCAAGCTTGCGGAACGTCGGTCCGTATTGGAGGCCGGCACGATCGGCCATCGCGTAGATCTCGGCACCGGTCACCGGGTGGGATGGCGACAGCGGCGCATGATCGACCGCCTCGGGCAGGATGCCGACGTTCGAGTCGTGCACGATCTTGGCCGTTGCGTGCACCTGCCACGGCGTCTGCCCGAGCCGCGGGCGACTGACGATCTCGAGATGGCTGACGATCGGCGAGAGCCGGCACACGACCTCGCGCGCCTGGTCCGGCGTCAGCTGCATGGGACTCGTGATCTCGAGGTCGGCGATGGTCGCCTGGTCGGTCCCGAGCCAGTCGCGCGCCACGGCGAGCGCCATCTCGGCGAATGCGGCGCCCGGCAGGATGGCGCGGCCATCGACGCAATGGTCGGCCAAAGAGGGATAGAGCGTCGTGTCGAGGTTCGATCGCCATTCGAAGCCGTCGGTTCCGAACCGGGCTCCGATGAGCGGATGCCAGGCGGACGAACGGATCAGCGCCGGCGATTCCGATGTCTCGGCGAGGCGATAGGTCTTGCGCTGCCAGGGGTAGTGCGGCAGCGCGACCTTGGTGCCGGCCGGCGGCGGCGAGCCGAACGCCTTGGCCTCGTCGATCCTGGCGCCGCGTGCGATCGCGAGAGCGACGGCATTGGCGATCGGATCATTGCCCTTGTCGCGCTTGTCCATCGCCGACAGCGTGGCGATGGTGGCCGTTCGCTCGTCGACGATATCGTTGACATGCGACATCAGGGTCGCCGCGGGCCCGATCTCGACGAAGATTCTGGCGCCCCCCTTGGCCGCCGCCATCACCGCGTCCGAGAAGCGAACCGGCTCGCGGACGTTGCGCCACCAGTAATGCGCGTCGAGCTCCCGGCCAGAAGCGTCCGCCCCGCTGACGGTCGACAGGAAGGGGACCGTGCCGTCGCCATGCTTCAGGTCGGCGAGGCTACGCAGCAGCGGGCGCTCGACGGGTGCCATCAGCGCGCTGTGGAACGGATATTCGAGGTCGAGCACGCGGACGCGCGCCTTATGGCGGCGCGCAAGCTCGGAGAGCTGCTCGATCTCGCTCTTGCGGCCGGACACGGTGAAGGCTCGCGGCGAGTTGTAGGCGGCGATCTCGAGACTCGGCAGGTGTTCGAGAATGGCCTCGGTGGTCTCGCGCGAGCCGATCACCACCGCCATCCCGCCCTGACCGTAGGTCAGCTCCTGGTGGAGGCTTCTCGAGAAGATCGTCTTGAGCGCGTTGACGTTGTCGAGGATGCCGGCCGCTTCCGCTGCGGCCACCTCGCCGACGCTGTGACCGAGCACGAACGACGGTTCGAGGCCGCTCGCGCGCAGCGCGCGGGAGGCGGCGGATTGGATCGCGTAGAGAAGGGGCTGAGCGATCTGCGTCAGCTCGAGCTTGGTGAGGAGATCGTCGGCATGCAGCGTGTCGACGATCGACCAGCCGGCCATGGCGGCGAAGTCCTCGGAGATCTTGTCGAGCTGCTCGCGGAACACCCGATTGCGCTTGTAGGCCGCCAGTCCCATGCCGACGAACTGGCTGCCGTTGCCGGAGAAGACGAAGGCGACGGGAGCGTCCCGCTCGATCGCGGTGGAGCGGGCGGCGCCGATCGCGTCCACGTCTTCGCCGCCGAGGCGGTCGAGCGTGGCGACCGTCTGGGCGCGGCCTGCCAGAGGCACCACGACGCGGTGCGGCAACCGATCGCGGCGGTGGGCGGTCGCCGAGAAGATGGCTGCCGCCTCGCTGTCGTCGGCCTGATCGAGCCGCGCGGCGTAGTCGGCGACGAGGGCGCCAAGCGCGCCGCGGCTGTGCGCGGACAGCACCAGGAAGGACGGCGGCGTCTTGATCGCGGGATTGGGAACCTTCGGCGCGTCGGCGAGGACGACATGGGCGTTGGTGCCGCCGAAGCCGAAGGAATTGACGCCGGCGAGCCGCCGCTTGCCTTTCGTCCGCGGCAACGGCGTGCACTCGCGCGCGACCTTCAGATTGAGGGCGTCGAAATCGATGTGGGGGTTCAGGTCTTCGCTGTGCAGCGAAGGTGGCAGCTCGTCGTTCTCGAGCGCCAGCATCGCCTTGAGGACGCCGCCCAGACCGGAGGCTGCCTCCATATGCCCGATGTTGGTCTTGACCGAGCCGATCAGCAGCGGCTTCGAACGGCGCTGACCGAGCGTCTCGCCGATCGCCATCGCCTCGATCGGATCGCCGACCGGCGTGCCGGTGCCGTGCGCCTCGATGAAGGCCAGTGCCTCGAGATCGAGGTTCTGCTCGAGATAGAGCTTCTCGAGGAGCCGCGCCTGGAACACCTTCGAGGGCAGGGAAATACCGTTGGTGCGGCCGTCCGAATTGACGTCGGACCCGGTGATGTAGGCGTGGACGTGGTCGCCGTCCCGCTCGGCGGCCGCCCGCGTCTTCAGCACCAGCACGACGGCGCCTTCCGAGCGGACGTAGCCGTCGGCATGCGAGGAAAAGGCCTGGCACAGCCCGCGGCGCGACAGCATCGAGGCCTGCGAGAAGCCGATGAAGCTGTGCGGCGTCACCAGCACGTTGACGCCGCCGACGAGCGCCGTATCGATGCGGCCGCTGCGCAGGCTCACCACCGCCTCGTTCAGCGCGACGAGCGCGGACGAGCAGGCCGTGTCGACCGTGAAGCTCGGACCGTGAAGGTCGAAGATGTAGGACAGTCGGTTCGAGATGATCGACAGCGTATTGCCGGTCATCATGTAAGCGTCGGCGGCGGCGATATCGAGGATGCGGAGGTTGGCGTGATCGAGCGCGGCGGCGCCCACGAAAACGCCGGTCTCGCTGCCGGCGAGCTTGGTCGGGCGAATGCCGGCTTCCTCGATCGCTTCCCAGGCGACCTCCAGCAACAGGCGCTGCTGCGGGTCCATCTGCTCGGCCTCGCGCGGCGAAAGGCCGAACGCGGCCGGGTCGAAGCCCCAGATGTCGTCGAGGGCGCCGGCGGCCCAGGTGTAGGTCCGCCCCCGCTCCGAACCGCGCGGATGGATCAGCCGCTCCATCGACCAGCGATCCTTCGGTATCTGCGTGATCGCGCATTCGCCGGCGGCGAGCAGAGCCCACAGTTCGGACACGGAAGGAGCGCCGGGAAGCCGGCACGCCCGGCCGACGATGGCTATGTCCGTGGAAGGCAGCGTCAAATCCATTCGTTCTTCCGAAGAAATCGTCGGTCCGAATGTCGTCTTGGAGCGCATGGATGGCCTTTGTGTGCCCAACGACCGTGGCAAGGCAATCGATTTGAGCGTCAGCTTTCCGCTCCGCTCGACGTGTTTGTCAAGCCGCGCAGGCCACAGCGCCCATGTCGCGCCCTGGCAGAGGACGGGGCACGACCGCTAAGTCGTAAGCGTGAGACCCGGCGTCGCGGCGCCCGCTGTGCCGAGGCACTCGGCGACGGTCTGGACCGTCGAGACGATCTGGTCGGCGGTATGGTCCGAGGACAGGAAGAAGCGCAGTCGGGCGAGGCGTTCCGGCACGGCCGGATGGATGATCGGCTGAACGTTGATGCCGCGCTCGAACAGCTTCTGGCTGAGCGTCACGGCGGCCAACGAACTTTGCACGACCACCGGGATGATCGCGTGCCCGTCGCTTGACCCGACGTCCAATTTGCGGGCCTTGGCCTGCGTCCAGAACAGGGCGCTGTTGCGCTGAAGCTTGGTGACACGATCCGACTCGCGCGTCATGAGATCGAGCGCGGTGAGCGAGGCCGCGGCCATCGGCGGCGGCAGTCCGACGCTGTAGACGAAGCCGCCCGACATGCATTTGAGATATTCGACGAGCATTTGGCAGCCGGCGATATAGCCACCGCAGCCCGACAGCGTCTTCGACATCGTGCCCATCCAGATGTCGACGTCCTTGGGCTTGATGCCGGCATGCTCGAAGGCGCCCTTGCCCTTCGCCCCGAGAACGCCGAGGCCATGCGCTTCGTCGATCATCAGCCAGGCGCCATGGCGCGACTTGATCTCGACCAAGGCCGGAAGATCGGCGCAATCGCCGTCCATGCTGTAGAGGCCCTCGGCCACGATCAGCACGCGCTCATATTGGGCACGGGCGGAGGAGAGGATGCGATCGAGCGCCTCGGTGTCGTTGTGCGGGAAGGAGCGTCGCGCCGCGCCCGACAGCGTCGCGCCCAGTACGATGCTGTTGTGGGCGAGCGCGTCGTGGATCACCAGGTCCTTCGGGCCGAGCAGGGCGCCGATCACCGTCACGTTGGTGGCGTGGCCGCTCACGAAGACGACCGCGTCCTTCTGCTGATAGTGCTCGGCGATCGCGCGTTCGAGGTCGCGATGGAGCGGACGCTCGCCGGCAACGAGTCGGCTGGCCGAGCACGAGGTTCCAAACCCCTCGATCGCCGCGCAGGCCGCCGCCTGAACCTCGGGGTGGCCGTTCAGACCGAGGTAGTCGTAGGACGAGAAGTTGGTGAACGAGCGGCCGCCGATCTGCGTCGTCGCGCCGGCGCGGACCTCGTGGACGCGGAAGAACGGGTTGGCAAGACCGATCACGTCGGCGGCCGAGCGCTGCAACTTCAGCTCCTGCATGCCGGGCAGCGTCGAGAAATCGGTATTCTGGCTGAACGGGTTGAGTTCGCGTTCCGTCGGGCGGACGATGTTGCGCTCGGCGTCCATCCTTCGCGCCACGATATCTTGCAGAGCGCCGCGTCTGTCGAGCCCGAGATCAGCCGTGCTTCGTTTCATACGACCCGCTCTCCACGCGAATAACGAACGCGCTAACGACCGCGAACGCGGAACCTCAAGCTTCATGTTCCGCTTGCCGGCAAGAACGATGCCGTACAAAGAACGCCTGACCCGATAAGTCACCCTAACCAAAGAGCTCCTAATCAACGATGACTTTTCGGCAACACCGGCCGGCTCATTTGCGGCGCGCTGCCTTATTTGTCGGCTCGCGTACAGGCGATCCAAGCAGCGCAGCTCGATACAGCTGGCGTCATCAAACTGAGAGGGTGTTTTCCTTGACGATCTGCCGATGCCCGTCGGATCGAACCGGTTGAGGGGCGTGACGCCGTCGGCCGGGTCCGGTAAACCCGCCGCAAGCTTTGGTCTCAAAGCCAAGCCCAACTCCGGCTCCGACGAGGATCGTATGGACGAGAAAACCGGAGCGCGGAACGGCGGCTTCCGCATCACCCGCATCCAGGCCAACATGGTGGCGCGCAAGGAGCGGCAGTTGCTCAACTGGCTCTGCGCGCGACTGCCGGATCGGGTGACGCCCGACGGCCTTACGATCTTCGGCGTTGCCGGTGCCGCGTTGACCTTCGTGAGCTACATCGCCAGCCGCACCGATCCCGCCTTCCTTTGGCTCGCCTCGCTGGGGTACGTCATCCACTGGTTCGGCGACTCGCTGGACGGCAGCGTGGCGCGCTACAGGCACATCGAACGACCGATCTACGGCTATTTCGTCGATCATACCGTCGACGCCGTCACCAACCTCCTGCTCATGAGCGGTCTCGGGTTCTCGCTCGACGTGCGGATGGACACGGCGCTATTCGCGCTGCTCGGCTACTACCTCCTCTGCATGTACGTGTTCATCAAGAACCACCTGTCGGGCGTCCTCCAACTCTCCTTCCTCGGCTTCGGACCGACGGAGTTGCGCATCTGCCTCGTCCTGATCACCACTGCGATGTTCTTCTTCGGGCGTGTCGGCTTCACGATCGGAGGCGTGTTCTTCTCCTGGTACGACGCCGTCCTGATCTTCGCCGGCGCGGCGTTCTTGTCGGTGTTCCTCGTCCGAATGGCGGCCGGCATCCGTGAACTGCGCGATCCGGCGCGCAACGGCGTCTGATCACAGGGCCTCGATGAACCTGTCGAGCGCGACGAAATAGTCGGACCAGCCCTCCGGCAGAACGCGGGATGTCGCGTCGCGCCGCTCCTGATCCGCGAGGGCCGCGATCGTCTCCAGCCAAGCCTCTCCGTCGAGCGGCGAAAGAAGGGTCAAGCCCGGCGCGTCGATCTCCCGGAACGCCGCCACGTTCGACGCGACCACCGGCGCTCCGGCGACGAGCGCCTCGTGAACCGGCAGGCCGTAGCCTTCGCCGAAGCTCGGCATCAGCACGGCGCAGGCATTGTCGATGAGCCGCTTAAGGCCGGGCGTGGACAGGCCACCGATCTCGACGACGTGCGTGCGCAGGGCGGGAGATCGCTCGATTAGGTCGATGATGGGATCATAGTGCCACCCTCGCGTGCCGACGAGGACGAGCTTGGGCGCCGATCGGCCGAGCCGGGCCACCAGCTCGCGCCATACGGCGAGGATCATGAGGTGGTTCTTGCGCGGCTCGAGCGTCGAGCACAGCACGAAGAACGGCACCCCTGCGAGCGCCGGTTCGATCTCGCGCGGAGTCGCGAAGGTCGATGAGATCGGCGTCGGGGCGACGAACATCGCCACGTCCTTGCTCCCGAGCGTGGCGAGATGGGCTTCGAGATCCGCCGCCACGGTCCGCGTGGTGACGATCGCCGCGGCGCCGAAGCGGGCGAAATTCTCGAGCCGCTTAAGATGCCGCGGGCGTTCGGCGGCACGAAAGTACTCCGGCATCAGCACCGGCAGGAGATCGTGGATGAAGAAGGCGGCCTTGACGTCGCGCCGCTCCTCGAGCCAGGCGAAGGACGACGCCACCCAGAGCGGGAACTGGCTCGCGTTGATGTAGACGCTGTTTCGCGGAAGATCGGCGCGCGGCGTCCTCGCGATAGGAAGCCCGTGGCGTCGGCTCCAGGAGGCGACGCCGCCGATATCGATCGGCAGGGTGCGCTTGCGGCGGGGCGCGGGCAGGGGCTCGCCGGCGTCCCCTTTCAGCCGCGCGACGACACGCCGATACGCCGGGTCCGTCGCGACGTCGCGGCCGCGCTCGCCCCAATGCGCCGCGATCCCGGCGATGGCCTCGGCCGCGGCCGGTCCCGCCATGAGCCGGGCGCCGACGCCGGTCGCCGTCGAGCCGAACGTGACCACCGGGTCGCCGGCGAGGAAATGCTCGGCCAGGGCGTAGTCGACCCGGTCGATGCCGTTCGGCGTGGCGTTGAGAACGCGCGTGAGCAGGCGGGTGACATCATAGCAAACAGGGCGCCGCATGGCGCCCTGTAACAAATCCTCGGGTTCCGAGACACCAAGTTCTAGGGGATCGTCGTCGGGATCGTCGACGTTGGGGCGGAGCCGCGGCCGGCGTTCTCCTGGAACGAGTAGTCGGTCGCGACGCCCGGGCCGGCCGGGTTGAAATAATAATTCTGCGGCCCGATCAGGTTGTCGACGGTGGCTGTGCCGTTGGGATAGGTGCTGAATTCGGCGACGGGGACGGTGCGCCCGGGCACGTAAGGCTGGCCGATGATCACGTCGTTGCCGAACTTGTCGGGGCTGAAGATCCGGTCCTGCGTCCGCGCGAACTGGGTGCTCGCCGCGACGTACGCCGTGCCGGTGCCCTGCGACGCCACCGGCCCGGGATCGAGCCAGCTGCGGCGGTTGACGGTGAGCGGCAGCGACTCGATGCCCGACGACGCGGCGACGACGCGGGACGGTCCGCGCACGACCTTGTGGCGCCGGACCTGGGCCGAACCGTCCGACGTGGCCGCGACGACGGCGATGCCGGCCAGAAGAAGAGACGCGATGAGACGCATGTGTTTGATCCCCCTGAGCAAGCAAAACGCCGAACGCCATGCTTAGTTCAAGCTCCCGGACTCGCCGCAACATTTCCTTAACGGCGCCACGGTTTGTTGCGGACTGTTGCCGTTTTGCGGAGCTGCGTGTCGTGGCGGCGGAGACGTCGTTCAAACCCGGCGCGCGGGACCTGCCCAGAACCGGCAAGGGACGGCAGGGCCGTTGGCGATCCCGCGCGTGAGGGCTTGAGTCGATCCTTCCCGGCGCGCTAGGACGTGGGGCAGCGTCAAAACCGTCTCGATGCCGGCCGGCCGCGCCGGCTCGCTTGCACCGGGCTCGCCCGCGCGCCCGCGCCCTTCTCGGAGAACACGATGGGTTTCAAGGTCGCCGTCGTCGGCGCCACGGGCAACGTGGGCCGCGAAATGCTCGACATCCTGGCCGAGCGCCGCTTTCCGGCCGACGCGCTGGTGGCGCTGGCCTCGCCGCGCTCGATCAACACCGAGGTTTCCTTCGGCGACAAGACCCTGAAGTGCAAGGTGCTCGACAACTACGACTTCGCCGGCACCGACATCTGTCTGATGTCGGCGGGCGGCGCGGTGTCGAAGCAATGGTCGCCCAAGATCGCGGCGGCGGGCGCGGTGGTCATCGACAACTCGTCGGTCTGGCGGATGGACCCCGACGTGCCGCTGGTGGTGCCGGAGGTGAACGCCGATGCGCTCGCCGGCTTCGGCAAGAAGAACATCATCGCCAACCCGAACTGCTCCACCGCGCAGCTCGTCGTGGCGCTGAAGCCGCTCCACGACCAAGCCAGGATCACGCGCGTCGTGGTCTCGACCTACCAGTCGGTTTCGGGCGCCGGGAAGGAGGCGATGGACGAGCTGTTCGCGCAGACCCGCGCGATCTTCGTGTCGGACCCGGTGCAGACGGCCAAGTTCTCGAAGCGCATCGCCTTCAACGTCATTCCCGAGATCGACGACTTCATGGAGGACGGCTTCACCAAGGAGGAATGGAAGATGGTCGTCGAGACGAAGAAGATCCTCGACCCCAAGATCAAGCTCGTCGCGACCTGCGTCCGCGTGCCGGTGTTCATCGGCCATTCCGAGGCGGTCGCGATCGAGTTCGCGAACCCGATCTCCGCCGACGAGGCGCGCCACATCCTCCGCGAGGCACCCGGGTGCCTGGTGATCGACAAGCGCGAGAAGGGCGGCTCCATCACCCCGCACGAGGCGGCGGGCGAGGACGCGACCTACATCTCGCGCATCCGCGAGGACCCGACCGTCGACAACGGCCTGATCCTGTGGATCGTCGCCGACAACCTGCGCAAGGGGGCGGCGCTGAACGCGGTGCAGATCGCCGAGGCGCTGGTCAACCGCAAGCTGATCGCGCCGAAGCGGAAGGAGGCGTGAGCGGTCTATGGGTCTGAAGCGCCGAGGGTGAACCCGGAAATTGCTCTTCCTTGGGCCGAAGGCTACAAACCTGCATGGACGTTCGCCAGACGGACGCGTTCGCGGCGTGGTTTCGCGGCCTTCGGGACCAGACGGCCAAGGACAAGATCAATGTGCGGCTCCTGCGCCTCATGCGCGGCAATACAGGAGACACGGCGGCGGTCGGTGGCGGCATCAGCGAGTTGCGCATCCATCATGGGCCAGGTTACCGAGTCTACTACATCCGCCGAGGCGACGCTTGGATCGTGCTCTTTGGCGGCGACAAGGCGGACCAGGGCAGGGACGTCAAGCGAGCGTTGGCGCTCGCGGCGCAAGCGGAGAACTGATCATGCCTTTGAAGACCACCGTATGGGACTTGGCCGATTACCTTGAAACTCCCGAAGCGGTGGTCGGATTGCTCCGGGCAGTGCTGGAGGAGAACGATTCCGTCCTTTTGACCGACGCGCTGGGCGAGATCGCGCGCGCCAAGGGAATGACGGTGATCGCGCAACGCGCCGGCCTGTCGCCGGAGAACCTTCATCGCTCGCTCTCCGCCGAGGGCAGTCCGGAGCTGACGACGTTGTTCAAGATCATGGATGCGATGGACCTGCGCCTCGACGTCCGCGCCAAGCAAGTCGATCCCGAGCCCGCGTAGGGCACGAGGCCGTCGGCAGCGAAGCGACCTTGACCGACCGCACCGGGAACTCGCGAGAACGGCGCTCCAACGCGTCTCGTGGTCTTCGCGTCGACATCATGGAACTCTCGTTCTTTCCGCGGCGACAATGACGCGTCAGCCTGCGTCATGCGTCATCCAGTTTCGCGACCGGCGTATTGCGCGCGACGAACGCTAAGGATGCGCGTCGATCATTGCCCCGGCCGGCGCTTTCCGATCCGCTTCGCCGCCGCGGCGAGCGCGGCGTTCATCGCCGTCTGCCATCCCGCGCCGGTCGCCTTGAACGCCTCGACCACACCAGGGTCCAGGCGCAGCTTGACCGGGACCTTCGTCACCGCCGCCTTCGGCCGGCCGCGTGGGCGCGTGAGGGCGGAATAGAGCCGGGGCGGCAGCGCCTCGGCGGCCGGGCGCATCGCCGCCAGCTCCTCGTCGGTCAATTCAGGGTTTTCGGGGTCCTTTGCGATCCGCTCTTGCAGGCGCGCCTCCTCCTCGTCGGTCAGCATGGGAATCGACTTAGCGTTGCTCATATCGCCTCCGCTCCTTGTTGCTCGCCGTGCGCAGGCTGATGGCCGAGACAGCCTCGGTGCCGAGACGCGAAAAAACCAGCGTCACCATTGCCCCATCCAGGAAGCCGATCGCCACGAGGCGCTTGCCACCAAGTCGGCTCGGGTAGGTCGACAGAATGAGAGCCGTTTCCCAATCGAAACGATCGCGGGCGTCGGCGAAGTCCATCCGATGGTCCTGAAGGTTTCGTTGGCGCTTCAGCTCGTCCCACCTCATCAGCATGAGAATTAATGTACACCCGAAAATAGGGCGGCGCCAACCCTGGAACAGCAGGGCGAGTAAAAGCATGGACGCATCGATCGGCTTGATCCATGCGCCAGGGCGAACGCCCTCACGACACCACACCCTCCGATCCGGCGCCAGAGATCGAGATCCGCACCCGCGAAGCGGAGGAGGACGCGTCAGGCGTCATGCGTCATTTTCGGCGGAAGCCCAAAGCCCCAAGCACGCGGTCGGCACAGCAACGGATCTCACCCCGTCCGCGCCGGCGTCAAGCCCGACGCTGCGAGGCTTGGCGGGCGTCGCACATCGTCGCCGCGCGCGGCGGTGCGATGCCGGGTTGACGGAGATCGGAGCCAGCTTTCCGAGGCGCCCGCTCAACCGTTCATACTTCCTTGACGGCATTGCCAGGGAGGGTGGGCTGTCGCGCCGAAACGAGCGGACATTTTATCCCGCAATTAACGCGCTGCCGCTAGCTCTAGCGTCATGCGGACCCTCGAGGTCCGGTCAGTGGCCGCGATGATCGTCAACCGAGCAAGGTCCGTGCAGAAATTCCTGTCGAGGCGCGACGGCTCGACCGAGGTCGGCCCGGTCGCTGCCCCGTGCATCGGCTTGCCTTTAGCCGCCAAGCGGACCCTGCGGCGCTTCCGTCGTCACCGTTCAGGTTCCGCCGCGGTCGAGTTCGCCCTGATCGCGCTCGTCAGCCTGGAACTCCTCACCGAGGCGATGCAGGCCGGGCTCTATTTCTACGACTCGGCCGGCGTTGAACGCGCGACGTGGACGGCCTCCCGACAAATTCTCACAGGCAACGTTTCGGGTCAGGGTCTCACCGCCACGCAATTCCGGTCGAACGTGCTTTGCCCCGCGATATCATCGGCGCATCTGTCCTGCGCCAACCTCATCACCAATGTCCAAAAGGTCAGCGAAGACGTCGCTCCAAACGGCTTCTATAGCCTGCTGAACACAACGCAAACGGGCTTGACACGTCCGGCCCTCAACAACTCCCAGACGAGCTACTGCATCGGGACGGACGGAAGCTATGTCTTCGTGCAAATTCTTTACGCGATGCCCGTCTTTAGCCCGTTCTGGAAAGCCTTCGCGACTAACTTCAACGGCACGGCCAGCTACATCATCCAATCGACCGCCGCCTTCAGGAACGAGCCGTTCCAGGCAAACACGACGGCTTGCTGAGCGATGCGGCGACCCCTTTCTTCGGCAATCCGATCATTCTCGCGCGAAACCGGCGCGGTCTCCGCGATCGAGTTCGCGATTTGGGCGCCGGTCATGTGCCTGATGATGTTCGGCGGACTTGACATGACGCGCTACGCGATCGCCACCGGGCGAATTTCCGATGTGGCTAGCACCATCGGCCAGATGTTGTCCGTCAACTCCAGCGGCACGGTCAACTACATCGACCTGCAATTCTACCACGATTCCGCGATGATCATCTACCCGCAGGTGCTCGCCGACGCACAGCAGCAGAACAAGTCCTGGTCCAACGACATCGCCATTACGATGTCGAGCGTGACGTTTACGGCAACGCCGCCCGGGTGCACGAGCGGCTGCTCGTACACACCAAAGGTTGTCTGGAGTTCGGGCAGCAATTCTCGATCCTGCAGCTCAAAAACTCCGATGACGGCGGCCAAGTACGATACTAGCGCGCCTTCGACGACAACCTTGCCGCCCGACGTGTTCGGCCCAACCTCGTTGCTGGTGACCGACGTCGTTTTCACTTTCAGGCCGACGCTCGCCAGGAAGTTCCTTGACAACCTCCACCTCAACTTCACGATTTCGCGATCCTTCTACATCTCCCCCAGATACGTCTCGTCCGTCGGTTACCAAACGATAGCCGGCGACCCCGGCCCCTCGCCCGTCTGCCCCTAATGGATGGTCCCATGTCCCACGCACGCGTTCGAAGTGGACTCCGGCGCCTGCGCGCGCTGGCTCAAGACTGGCTGCGCAGTCGGCACGCGAGCGTTTCGATCACTTATGCCTTCGCCCTTGTTCCGACGATTGCGTTGCTGGGCCTGGGAACGGATTGGTTCCAGCAACAATCTTACAAGAAACGCCTCGATTCCGCAGCGGACAGCGCGGCGCTTGCCGCGATAACCACGGCCAAGGCCTACGTCACCGCGCACTCGGGACAGCCGGGCTACACCGTGTCCGCGGCGACCAGCGCTGGGGCGGCCCAGGCGGCAAAAACGTTCGCAGTCAACGCGGGTTCGGCCGAACTCAACGTGAGCGTGACGCCGCAAATCTCGTTCCCCCTTCCCAACAACCAGACCTATACCGCGACGGTCAGCTATTCGACGTCGATGCCGACGAATTTCGGCCGCCTCATCGGTTTCAAATCGGGTTTCCCCGTCTCGGGAAGCGCCACCTCGAGCTTGACCATGGGCCAGTACATCGACTTCTACGTCCTGCTCGACGTGTCGGGATCGATGGGTATCCCGACGTCGACCGCCGGCCAAAATGCTTTGGCGAAAATCAATCCGGACCAGCGCTCCCAGTACCCAACCGGCTGCGTCTTCGCCTGCCATTACAGCGGCACAGTCGGCAAGCCGCCCCAGCCCCAATACCAGGGCTACACCCTGGCGAAGCAACCGCAAAACAACATCGCCCTTCGCGTCGACACGGTGGGCGACGCGGTCAGCGCGCTGCTTGCAACGGCGACCGCCACGGAAAACCAGGCGGCGATCGCCAACGAGTTCAGGATCGGACTTTATCCGTTCATCGTCGATGCGATCGACGCGGCGCCGCTCAGCTCGAATTTCACCCAGGCTTCGTCCGTCGCCGCGAACCTTGGCGCCACCTACCTCGATCAAGGCTGGGGCGATCCCGGGACGCCGCCGACGCCGAAGTCGAGCAACGGCACGCCGATCGGTAGCGGAGGCACTCATTTCGAGACGATCGCGAACGACATGCCGAACTACATCAAGACGTTCGGCAATGGACAAACAGCGGCTGCGCCGAAGCCCTTCCTCTTCCTCGTGACCGATGGCGTCGACAACAACCAGACCTACCCCTTCAACGGGTCTCAGCCGCAGCTGCCGAACACGGGTATCGGGAGCTTCTGCGCCCTGGCCGCATCCTACCAGTTCACGGTTGCCGTTCTCTACATCCCCTATGTGCCGATCGCTAACCCGAACTACTCGTTCGCCAGCGACGAGGACGGCAAAGTCAATCTTCTCGTAACCGGCAGCCAGGACGGCCTCCAAACGCCGCCGAACGATCAAGCATCGGCGACTTTGCAGCAATGCGCGACGCCGGGCTTCTTCTTCACCGCCAAGACGCCGACCGACATCAACAACGCGATGCAGACGATGTTCTTCCAGGCTCTGCAAGTGGCGCGTCTCACCCAGTGAGCGGCGACCCGCCGAGCACCGCCGCGACCGTGCCCGCCCGCGGAAACAGCGCGACGGTGTCGCTCGGCGCGGCGGTCGCCTTCATCGCGCTGGCGGCGGCGCTCGGCGCGTTGTCTACGCCGCGGCCGCCGGTCGGCGCGGGCTGGGCCCTGCGCGGCACGCTGCCGGGAGCACCGTCACCCGGGCCGTCGGCACCGCCACCGGTCGCCGCGCCGGCCCGTTCCGGTCCCGCCGCGGGATTGCCAGCCGCCGCGAAACCGGTTTAATCGACCCGTCCGCGCGCACGCGGAGCGCCCGCGTTGATGATCGGCCGGGCCGGTAGCTCAATGGTTAGAGCCGGCCGCTCATAACGGTCTGGTTGCAGGTTCGAGTCCTGCCCGGCCCACCAGATAACGTCAGCAGCTTAGCCAACGCCCATGAAGCCTTGTTCCATACCTAAATGTGTATATTTTTCTCATGATCGCCGACGCGCCTAAACAGCTTGTGTGGGTGGCCTCCAGTCGTCGCGACATCAGGGCGTTCCCCCAAGGCAGTGCAACGGACGTTTGGCGTCGCGCTGTTCGCCGCTCAAAGCGGCGAGATGCCGCCGATCGCCAAGCCGCTGAAGGGATTTGGCGGAGCTGGCGTCTGGAACTGGTCGAGGATGATCGGTCCGGTACTTATCGGGCGGTCTACACAGTGCGGCTCGGAACGGCGGTCTACGTGCTGCACGTCTTTCAGAAGAAATCGAAACGAGGGATCGGCACGCCGGCCCACGAGATCGACTTAATCCGGGAACGGTTGAAGCGGGCCGAGGCTGTTCACGCGGACCGAATGCACGCGGACCGAATGAAAGAGCAAACGCGATGAGCAAGGACTTCGAGGTCGGCAGCGGGAATGTCTTCGCCGACATGGGTTTTCAGGATTCCGAGCAGGAGCTTCTGAGGGCCAAGCTCACGCTGCAAATCTACCGGCTCATCAAGGCCCGCGACCTCACCCAGAGCGATGCCGCGCAGCTTCTCGGCACGACACAGCCGCAAATTTCGGCGCTGATGCGCTGCAAACCTGTTTCGGTCTCCATCGGCCGCTTGATGGAGTTCCTGACGGTGCTCGGCCAGGATGTGGAAGTCGTCGTGAAGCCAGCCGCGCGCCGCGAGAAAATCGGCCATATGTCCGTGCTGGTCGAACCCCAGGTGGTTTAAAAACGTGCCGACGGCAAAACTTCGGTGTCGGATCTCGCGCGAGAAACGCTTCCCATGAGGAAAGGCCCGATCAGGAATGGCGCACTTCGCATTCGTCTGCGTTCCCACAACCGGTCACATCAATCCGCTTGTTGCGACCGCCAAGGAACTCGTCGCGCGTGGTCATTCCGCGACCTTCTTCCATCACCCGGATCTCGAACCGGTGATCCGAGGCGCCGGCGTCGCCTTCCATCCCATCGGCAGCGCGTTCGGCGGCCCGGGTTCGCTCGATGCCGCCATCGCGAAGGTGCGGCTCGTGAAAGGTCTATCCGGCGTAAGGGTGTTGCTGCGCGATTTCTCGCGCGGCATCGCCATGTACTGCGAAGAGCTTCCCGACGCGTTCGGCAAGCTCAAGGTCGACATGATCGTCAGCGATTGGGGCGAACCGGCCGCAGGGCTTGTCGCATACCATCTTGGACTGCCGTTCGTCTCGATCTGTGCGGCCCTCCCCTTCAACTCGGAACCGGGCGTTCCGGCGCCGTCGGTGGGCTGGGCGTTTGGAGCAACCCCTTGGCACCGTTACCGCAACCAGGTGTCCTGGCGGGCGGAAGAATGGATGAAACGACCGCTGCGTGACGTCATCCGCACCTATGCGGAACGCTGGCATCTGCGTCCGTTCCTGCGAGTGGAGGAAGTCGCGTCGCCTTTCGCGCAGATCGCCCAACTGGTCCCCGCGCTCGATTTTCCACGCCGCTCGCTGACCGGTTGCTTCCATTATTGCGGCCCCCTCCGCTTCCCGCAGACAACGATCGTCCGACGCCAAAGCGGTCGGAGGACGGGTCGCGCCTTCGCGTCGTTGGGGTCGCTGATGGGGCATCGCGCCGAGATCTTCGAGCGCATCGCCGAGGCTGCCGAAGACTGCGGGCTCGACCTCACGATCGCGCATGGCGGATTGCTAGCGCCGGCCGATGTCGCCCGCCTCTCGCGAAAAGCCAGCGTCGTCGACTTTATCCCTTACGACGAGATCCTCCAGAACGTCGACGTCGCCATCATGCACGGGGGAATGAACGGCGTCCTCGATGCGCTCGCGCACGGCGTTCCTCTCGTGGTGGTTCCGCTCGCCTTCGACCAGGCGGCGATCGCCGCACGGGTGAGCTACGCTGGCGCCGGCGTCATCTGCAGACCTCGTGCCATGAAGCGGCGCCTCGCCGGCGCGATCAGGATGGTGCTCGCCGATCCGTCGTTCGCCGATGCGGCCGATAGGATCGGCAAGGACATCCAAGCCGCGGGAGGGGTCGGGAAGGCAGTCGACATCATCGAACAGGTCGAGCGTACCAGAGCGCCATGCATCAACGCCGAGACGATCCTTGGCGAGCGCACCCTCGCACCCTTCGGACTCCAGGCCGTGAGATGAGCTGAAACCGCCGACCGGAACTGCTGTCGCGAGGCTATCTAGAATCGTTTTAATCTATTGACAAAGGCACTCCGAACCTCGATTAGAACCTTTCTAAGGTGAGGTGCGGCCATGAAGGCGTTCGACGAACTTTCGGAGCGCGAGATCCTCGCGCTCGCCATCAGCAGCGAGGAGGAGGACGGGCGCATCTACGCCGACTTCGCCGAAGGTCTGCACGAGGCCTATCCCGACACGGCCAAGCTTTTCACGGACATGGCGGCGGAGGAAAGCGAGCACCGTCGCGTGCTGATCGACCTGCACGTGGCGAAGTTCGGCAGCCACATCCCTCTGGTCAGACGGCAGGACGTGCGCGGCTTCGTGCAGCGCAAGAAGCTTTGGCAGGTGCGTCCCCATGGCGTCGACGCGGTCCGCAATCAGGCGCGGCAGATGGAGCAGGACGCCGGCCGCTTCTACCAGCGTGCCGCGGCCCGAACGAACGACGCCTCCGTCCGCAAGTTGTTGGGCGACCTTGCCGAGGCGGAGCTGGTCCACGAGACGACCGCCGGCGCGATCGAAGCCAAGCACCTGCCGGGCGACGCCAAGGTCCGCGAAGACGAGGATGCCAGCCGCCGCTTCGTCCTGCAGATCGTGCAGCCCGGGCTGGTCGGGCTGATGGACGGTTCGGTGTCGACGCTGGCGCCGGTGTTCGCCGCCGCCTTCGGCACCCACAACACCTGGAACGCGTTCCAGGTCGGCATGGCGGCCTCGCTCGGCGCCGGGATCTCGATGGGCTTCGCCGAGGCGCTCGCAGACGACGGCAAGCTGTCGGGCCGCGGCACGCCCTACCTGCGAGGGCTGGTCTGCGGCCTTATGACCATCGCCGGCGGCATCGGACACACGTTGCCTTACCTGATCCCGAACTTCGTCACCGCCACGATCGTCGCCGCCATCGTCGTCGTGTTCGAACTCCTCGCCATCGCCTACATTCAGTGGCGCTACATGGAGACCGCGCCCCTCTCGGCGGCCGCGAAGGTCATGCTCGGCGGCGGCCTGGTCTTGGCGACGGGGGTTCTGATCGGAAGCGCATGACGCAAATCGATCGGAGGCGTCGGTTGCCGGCTCGAATAAAGCTGGTTGAGGAGCGACAAGCGCGTCAACGGCGTCCTTCGCAAGAGCTGGCGTAAGAGCTGGCGCGTGCCGCCGCTCGAGAGCCTGCCGCCGGCCAGGCTCGCGCGAATCGTCATCCGCGCACTCCATTGACCGAATGCCGCGTTTGCTCACCAACTCCGTTGGTATTGGCGAAACGCTTCGAACGACGAGGGAGAGCGCGTTGACCGGGTCCGCATCCGAGAACGTGGGGGACAAGGCCGACGCGATCGGCGTGGACGCTCCGCCGCCCCGGCCCATCGCCGTGCTCGGCCTCGCCGCGCTCGGGATCGTGTTCGGCGACATCGGGACGAGCCCGCTCTACACGATGAAGACGGTCCTCGGCCTCACCGGCGGACACGTGGACCCGGCAACGACGCTCGGCGTCCTCTCACTGCTCGTTTGGACCTTGGTCATCGTCACCACGATCAAGTACGTCTCTTTCGCCATGCGCATCGACAACGACGGCGAGGGCGGCATCCTCGCGCTCATGTCGCTGATCGGCATCAAGCGCGGGCACCGCCCGGCCATCGTCGCGATCGGGCTGTTCGGCGCCGCGCTCATCTACGGCGATGGCGCGATCACGCCGGCGATCTCCGTGCTCTCGGCGCTGGAAGGGCTGCACCTCGTCGTCCCCGCCCTCGATCGCTACGTGCTGCCGGCCGCCGTGGTCGTCCTCTTGGCGTTGTTCGCGCTGCAGCCGCGGGGCACCGGCAGCATCGGCAAGATCTTCGGACCGATCATGCTGGTCTGGTTCGCGGCGATCGCGCTGATGGGCCTCGGTGGCATCGTCCAGCATCCGGCGGTGCTCGTCGGGCTCAGTCCCAGCTACGCCGTCTCGTACCTCGCGCACGGCGGATGGACGGCCTTCGGCCTTCTCGGCGGCGTCTTCCTCTGCGTGACGGGGGCTGAGGCGCTCTACGCCGACATGGGGCACTTCGGAAGACGGCCGATTTGGTTGGCGTGGTTCGGCGTCGTCTTTCCCGCGCTGATCGTGAACTACGCCGGACAGGCCGCGATCGTTCTCAACGGCGCTCCGACGCAGGACAACATCTTCTATCGGCTGTGCCCGCCGATCCTGCTGGTTCCGTTGATCCTCCTCGCCACGGTGGCCACGATCATCGCCAGCCAGGCGATCATCACCGGCGCGTTCTCGATGACCCGGCAGGCTATCCAGCTCGGGTGGATGCCGCGCCTCGTGGTCAAGCAAACCTCGGCGGAAGGCTACGGCCAGATCTACGTCGGGCCGGTCAACTGGCTCCTGATGATCGTGACGGTCGGCCTCACGCTGGGCTTCCGCAAGTCGGACAATCTCGCCTCGGCCTACGGCATCGCCGTGTCGCTCACGATGCTGATGACCTCCGGGCTGCTCTACATCGCGATGCGCGAGGTGTGGGGGTGGTCGATGGCTGCCGCAGGCGCTGTCGCCGCATTGTTCGTGATCGTCGACACCGCGTTCGTGCTCGCCAACCTCACCAAGCTGCTCGACGGCGGCTATGTCCCGTTGCTGCTTGCGGTCGCCGTGTTCGGATTGATGCGGACCTGGCACCAAGGCATTGAGGCCATCCTCAAGGCGCTCGGGCCGGCCCGTCAGCCGGTCGACGCCTTCTTCGATCGCCTGGAACGAGATGGCGTCGCGCGCGTCGAGGGCACCGCGGTCTTCCTCACCCGCTCGCGCACCGACACGCCGCCCCTGATGGTGTGGCACGTGCGGCAGAACCGCTGCCTCTACGCCGACGTGATCATGTTAACCGTCGCGCCGTCGCTGCTGCCGAGGGTCGCCTCGGAGAAGCGCTTCGACATCGTCGAGGAGCGCCATAGGGTGTGGCGGCTGGTGGTCCATTGCGGGTTCATGGAGCACGTCGACTTCGAGGGCATTCTGCCGGCACTCAAGCGGAGCGGCTGCGAGATCGACATGGACAAGGTCGTCTACTACGTTGCGCACGAGACGATCGTTCGAGCGCAACGCAACCACCGACTGCTCGCTCCATGGAAGGAGCGGCTGTTCGCCTGGATGGAGCGCAACCAGGCGCACTTGATCGACGTGCTCGCGCTGCCAAGCGATCGCGTCGTGGAGATCGGCCGGCACGTGGAACTCTGACGTCCACCTCGCCGCCCGGAATGAGCTGCCGGGAGAGATCGCCATGCTTCGAATGTTGTTCGTCAACGTCATGATCGGCTCGATGCTCGTCGCGAGCGGAGCATCCGCTCAGATCAAGCCCGACACCTCGGGGAAGCCGTCTGCGAACGAGCCTGAAACGAGCTCGGAGGCGAAGGGGAGCCTTGGTCCGGGCGCCAGCACAAGGGGGACCGCCGGTTCGCCCGGACCTGTCGAAAACCAAGTGCGGAAAGGCTCCGACCCTATGGCCAACGGCAAGTAAGGCCCATGACCTTAAGGCCCATGCACGAACCCGCCCCTTGGGAGCCACTTCAACCTCCGTCCGGCATTTCTTACGAAGAAACTTGCATTCTCACAGGTTGACTGCTTCTCCTGAAGTGATAGTTTTTGCCTCCGATTGGAGCAGGGCATGTGCGGGATCGTCGGTTTGTACCTCAAGACGCCGAAACTCGAGCCGCAACTCGGAGCCCTCGCGTCTCGCATGCTCGCGACGATGACCGATCGCGGCCCGGACAGCGCCGGCTTCGCCGTCTATGGGCCGGAGGTAGACGGGGTGAAACTCACGCTGCGCGGCAACGGTGCCGTGTCGCTCGAACAGGCCGTCGCCGGTCTCGGAGCCGCGCTGCAACAGACGCTCGCCGTGACGCTTCGCGACACGCATGCCGTCATCGTCGTAGCCGCCGGCACGGAGGATCAGGCTCGAGCCTGGTTCGCCAGGAACGCCGAAGGCGTCGATGTCGTGAGCGTCGGACAGCGGATGGAGATCTATAAGGAGATCGGCCTGCCCGAGCGCGTGACGAAGCGTTTCGACCTTGCCGGGATGCGCGGCACCCATGCGATCGGCCACACCCGAATGGCGACGGAGAGCGAGGTCACGACGAACGGTGCCCATCCCTTCTCGACGGGCGCCGACCAGTGCCTCGTCCACAATGGTTCGCTATCGAACCATAACGGTCTGCGGCGGGTGCTCGAGCACAAAGGCATGGCCTTCGCGACGCAAAACGACAGCGAGGTCGCGGCCGGCTACCTGACCTGGCGCATGGCGGAAGGCGCGTCGCTGCGGGAGGCACTCGAAGCCAGCCTGCGGGATCTCGACGGCTTCTTCACCTTCGTCGTCGGAACGCGGACGGGCTTTGCCGTTCTGCGCGATCCGATCGCCTGCAAGCCGGCGGTGATGGCGGAGACGGAGGACTATGTGGCGTTCGGCTCGGAGTACCGCGCGCTGGTCGATCTGCCGGGCATCGACGAGGCGCGCGTGTTCGAGCCGGAGCCGGCCCAGGTGTACGCCTGGGACCGTCCCTGATGCCGCGGGTCGATCTGCGCCGCACATCGCGGCGCGACCTGAACGGGACCCTGCATGCGCTGCGGCCCGGCAGCAACGAGACGAGCTGGATCGTCGCCAATCCCGATGGGCGGCACGCGCTGGCCTGTGGCCTCGATCTGCCGCTCAACGTCGAGATCGAAGGGAACGTCGGCTACTATTGCGCCGGCATGAACAAGCAGGCGACCGTCGTCATCCGCGGCAACGCCGGGGTCGGCGTCGCCGAGAACATGATGTCGGGCATCGTACACGTGACAGGCGATGCCAGCCAGGCGGCCGGCGCGACGGGGCACGGCGGATTGCTTGTCATCGACGGTAACGCCGGTGCGCGTTGCGGCATCGCGATGAAGGGCGTCGACATCGTCGTGAAAGGCTCGATCGGCCACATGTCCGCCTTCATGGCGCAGGCGGGCTCCTTGACCGTGTTGGGCGACGCCGGCGAGGCGCTCGGCGACAGCCTGTACGAGGCCAAACTGTTCATACGGGGATCCGTGAAGAGCCTCGGCACGGACTGCGTCGAGAAGCCGATGCGCGACGACCATCGCGCTCTTCTCCATGCCAAGCTCGCGGCTGCAGGTCTCTCCGGCGTGGCCGACCTCGCCGAGTTCCGCCGCTACGGCTCGGCCCGCGCGCTCTACCATTTCCACGTCGATCACGCGGGGGCCTATTGATGGACGAGAACGACCGCGTGGCGCGGACCCTGCCACGATTCTCCGCGACGTTCGATCCAGGGACGATGGCGGAGATCCGGCGCGCGGCGGCGACCGGGATCTACGACATCCGCGGCGCCGGTGCGAAGCGCGCGCTGCCGCATTTCGACGACCTCCTCTTCCTCGGCGCCTCGATCAGCCGCTACCCGCTGGAGGGGTATCGCGAGCGCTGCGACACCGACGTCGTGCTCGGGTCCCGCTTCGCGAAGACGCCGATCGTGCTGCGGACGCCGATCACCATCGCCGGCATGAGCTTCGGCTCGCTGTCCGCCAACGCCAAGGAGGCGCTCGGCCGCGGCGCAACTATCGCCGGCACGTCGACAACGACGGGCGACGGCGGCATGACGCTCGAGGAACGCGGCCACTCGCGGACGCTCGTCTACCAGTACCTGCCGTCACGCTACGGGATGAATCCCGACGACCTGCGCAAGGCCGACGCGATCGAGATCGTGATCGGCCAGGGCGCCAAGCCGGGCGGCGGCGGGATGCTGCTCGGCCAGAAGATCACCGACCGCGTCGCGGCGATGCGCTCGCTGCCGCCCGGCATCGATCAGCGCTCCGCGTGCCGCCATCCCGACTGGACGGGGCCGGACGATCTGGCGATCAAGATGGAGGAACTGCGCGAGATCACCGACTGGGAGAAGCCGATCTATGTGAAGGTCGGCGCGAGCCGGCCGTACTACGACACCGCGCTCGCGGTGAAGTCCGGCGCCGATGTCGTGGTCGTCGACGGCATGCAGGGCGGAACGGCCGCGACGCAGGACGTCTTCATCGAGAACGTCGGCATCCCGACGCTGGCGGCGATTCGCCCCGCGGTCAAGGCGCTGCGGGACCTCGGCATGCATCGCAAGGTGCAGCTGATCGTCTCCGGCGGCATCCGCTCCGGCGCCGACGTCGCGAAGGCGCTGGCTCTTGGTGCCGACGCGGTCGCGATCGGAACGGCCGCGCTGATCGCGCTCGGCGACAACGACCCGCGCTGGGAGGCCGAGTACCGGGCGCTCGGGACGACCGCCGGCGCCTTCGACGATTGGCACGAAGGCCGCGATCCGGCCGGTATCACCACGCAGGATCCGGACCTTGCGAGCCGGCTCGATCCGGTGCTTGGCGGGCGCCGTCTCGCCAACTATCTCGCGGTCATGACGCTCGAGGCCCAAACCATCGCGCGCGCTTGCGGCAAGTCGCATCTGCACAACCTCGAGCCGGAGGATCTGGTGGCCCTGACGATCGAGGCGGCGGCGATGGCTGGCGTGCCGCTTGCCGGCACGAGCTGGATACCGGGACAGACCTCACTCTGAGGTCGCGGCGATGAAACAGTAGCCTCATGGTGAGGAGCGCAAGGCGCGTCTCGAACCGCGAGGCGGCCCCGCCAGAAGCCTCCTGGAGCCCTCGTGGTTCGAGACGGGCTTCGCCCTCCTCACCATGAGCGGATTGAGACGTGTAGGAGGATGCGATGACGGATCTCGAAGCCGCCGCGAAGGAGCGTGGCATCAAATACTTCCTGATCTCGTTCACGGACCTGTTCGGGACTCAGCGCGCCAAGCTCGTGCCGGCCTCCGCGATCAAGGCGATGACGGAGGACGGTGCCGGCTTCGCGGGGTTCGCGACCTGGCTCGACATGACGCCGGCCGATCCCGACCTGTTCGCCAAGCCCGATGCCTCGAGCCTGATCCAGCTCCCATGGAAGCCGGAGGTCGGCTGGCTCGCCGCCGACCTTTTCATGAACGGGGCGGCGGTGGAGCAGGCGCCGCGCAACATCCTCAAACGTCTCCTCGCGGACGCCGCGAAGGACGGCCTCGTCATGAAGACGGGAGTCGAATGCGAGTTCTTCCTCATCTCGCCGGACGGCACCGCGCCGGCCGACACCGCCGACAGGCAGATGAAGCCTTGCTACGATCAGTCCGCGCTGATGCGGCGCTACGAGGTCATCGCCGAGATCTGCGACGCGATGCAGGCGCTCGGCTGGAAGCCCTACCAGAACGATCACGAGGACGCGAACGGCCAGTTCGAGATGAACTGGCACTACGACGAGGCGCTGGTCACCGCGGACAGGCACGCCTTCTTCAAGTACATGGCCCGCTCCGTCGCCGAGAAGCACGGCTTCCGCGCGACCTTCATGCCGAAGCCCTTCATGGACCTGACCGGTTCGGGGTGTCATGCCCACGTCTCGCTGTGGCGCGATGGCCGGAACGTCTTCGCCGATCCGGACGGCGAGCTCGGCGTCTCGCGCGAGGGCTACCACTTCATCGGCGGCCTGATCCACTCGGCAGAGGCGCTCGCCGCCCTCACCAACCCGACGGTGAACTCCTACAAGCGCATCAACGCGCCGCGCACCCTGTCGGGCGCGACCTGGTCGCCCAATACCGTGACCTACACCGGCAACAACCGCACCCACATGATCCGTATCCCCGAAGCCGGCCGCTTCGAGCTACGGCTCGCCGACGGCGCGGCCAATCCTTACCTTCTGCAGGCCGGGATCCTGGCGGCGGGACTCGACGGCATCCGCAACGCTCGCGATCCCGGCAAGCGGCTCGACATCAACATGTACACCGAGGGGCATACGGTCCAGGGCGTGAAGACGCTGCCCCTCAACATGCTCGACGCGATCCGCGCCCTCGCGCGGTCCGACGTGCTCAAGGAGGCGTTCGGCGGCTTCGTGCCGTCCTATCTCAAGCTGAAGAGCGAGGAATGGAACGACTATTCCCGCCAGCTCACGCAGTGGGAGCGCGACAACACGCTCGATTGCTGAGGGCGGCTTGCCGGCGCGGCTTCGCGCCGTCCGAAGCCCATCGCCCGCGCTCGAAGTCGCGGGATCGACCGCCTAAAAGGATGAAGCTCCGTGGCAAAGATGTTCGATGCGGCCGTGATCGGGCTCGGCGCGACCGGAAGCGCGGCGCTGTTCAACCTGGCCAAGCGCGGATTGACGGTCGTCGGCTTCGAACAATTCGAGCCGGGGCACGACCGGGGGTCTTCGCACGGCGAGAGCCGAATCATTCGTTTGTCGTACTACGAGGACCCGTCCTACGTCCCGCTGCTTCGCCGGGCCTACGAGGAATGGCGACGCTTCGAGACGCTCGACGGCGGTGCGATGGGATCCCTCATGACCATCACCGGCATTCTCGAGGCGGGGCATCCCGGATCGACGTCCGTCGCCGCTTCGCTCGAAGCCGCGCGGCTGCATGACCTCCCGCTGACCGAGATGGACGGTCGCGAGGTCGGGCAGCGCTTCCCCGCCTTCGACCTGCCCAAAGATTGGCACGGCCTGCTTCAGCCCGACGGCGGCTTCCTGCGTCCGGAGCTGGCCGTGAGGCGCTTCGTGTCGGCCGCCGCGGCACGGGGCGCCGACGTCCGAAGGACCACGACGGTCCGCGGCATCGATGCGAAGCCCGGCTCGATCGTCGTCCGCACCGACGACGGTTTGATCGAGGCGGCAACCGTGATCGTCGCCGCGGGAGCCTGGATCGGGGACTTCGCGCCCGACCTCAAGCGCCACCTCTCCATCACCCGCCAGGTCGTCGGCTGGTTCCCGCCGCGCAAGCCGGAGCCTTTTCGAGTAGGGCGATGCCCCGTGTTCATCCTCGATGCGGAGGACGACCATTGCTACGGCTTTCCGGATCTTGCCGGCACCGGCGTGAAGGCCGCCTCGCATGTGAGGGGAGCCACGCTCGAGCATCCCCGCGATCTTGAGCCGGCGACCGCGCATGAGGACGAAGACCGCATCACCCGGATGTTTCGGCGGTACATGCCGGATGTCGGCGGTCCGGCGAACAAGATGGTCACCTGCATGTACACGCGCACCGGCGACGGCCATTTCCTGCTCGACCGCTCGCCGGAGGACCCGCGGATCATCCTCGCCTCGCCCTGTTCCGGCCACGGCTTCAAGTTCGTCAGTCTGCTCGGCAAGGTGCTGGCCGACCTCGTCGAAGAGAAAGAGCCGGAGGAGGACGTCAGCCTTTTCCGGCTCGGTTCGAGGATGAGCTGAAGGCGTCCGCGCGCCGGTTGCAAACGCGCGTCACTCTCCTCTGCGCGTATGGATGATGATCGAGAGGTAGGTCATCGGTAGGGACACCAACGTTTCCGGTCCATGGACACCGCCGGAGTCGAACAGCATCGAGTCGCCAGGCTTCAGACGGAACGTGCGGTCGGCGTGGCGATAGACGACCTCGCCGCTCAACATGTAGATGAACTCCGTCCCGGCGTGGCGGAAGTTGGTGTAGGGCGATGCGTCCTCCTCCAGCGTGATGAGGTAGGGCTCGACGACCAGGTCGCCACCGAGGGCGTGGCCGAGCAACTCGTAGACGTGTCCGGCCTTCGAGCCGCGACGCTCGATGATGACACCTTCCCCCTTCGGCACGAAGGAGCAGTCCCGCTTTTCTTCGAAGGCCGTGAACAGCGAGCTCAGGGGCACGTTGAGGGCGTTGGCGACGGCGTTGATGGTGGTCAGCGACGGCGAGATTTGGCCGTTCTCGATCTTCGAGACCATCCCGATCGATATTCCGGCCGCACTGGAAAGTTCGCCGACCGAGAGACCGCGCTCCCGCCGCAGGTCGCGGATTTGCAGGCCCAGGGCGCTCTCCAACGTCCTCGCGATCTCTACGGGCGCATTCGACAGGGTGGCGAGATCGAGGCTTCCAGCATCAGAAGGGGGCTGGGGCACGGTGAGCTGAGGCGATGTGAGCCGAGGCGATGATCTTCTCGTCATCGATGCATTGTGACGACGCGTGCCGAAAGCGTCAAAGCGCCTTTCGTCGGCCCGCTATCGCGTATCGCCCGCGGAGGCCGCCCCCGCAAGGGCCGCCGCGGTGGCCTTCTCTCGTCGAGCTGTGGCCAGAGCGCGAGCCGACCGTCGAGACGGTGAGCGAGGGACCGGAGACGTCTCGGGCCCCGTGGACCCGTCGACAAACGAATCACGCGGAAATGGCTTGCGTGGGCGTTCGACGGCGCACCATTCTGCGCCGCGCAACGCTGCTGCAGGATCGGGGGATCAGGGATGCCGAAGATTTCGCGAAAAGGAGGCGCCATCGGCCTCGCTCTTGCCCTCGTGATGATCGCGAGCGGCGCGCTCGCCCAAGCGCCGCAGGCACCCGCCCAAGCGCCGCAGGCACCCGCCGCGAAGCCGCCGGCTTCCGCGGAGACGACACAGGGTGCGTCCGCCGCCGAGACACCGGCCGCGAACGGAAAAGTGCAGATCCTGTGGCTCGGCCAGTCGGCGATGCGCATCACCACGCCGAGCGGCAAGGTGATCCAGATCGACCCGTTCATCACGCAGAACCCGAAGACCCCGGCCGAGTGGAAGGACCTCAAGAAGCTCGGCCATCTCGACCTCATTCTCCTCACCCACGGCCATCTCGACCATGTCGGCGACACGTTCGAGCTTTCGAAGACCAACGATGCCAAGGTCTACGCGCCGGCCGGGCTCGAGGACACGTTCACGACGCTCGGCCTGCTGACACCCGATCATGCGCCGAAGATGAACAAGGGCGGCACCGTGACCCCGCTCGGCAAGGACATCGAGATCACGATGGTCCACGCCGACCATTCCTCGGAATTCCTCCACGTCGATCCGTTCACCGGCAAACCGTTCAGCTATCCGGGCGGCGAGCCGGTCGGCTTCATCCTCAAGCTCGAGAACGGGTTCACGATCTACCACATGGGCGATACCGCGCTGTTCGGCGACATGCGGACGATCGGCGAGCTCTACCATCCCGATCTCGTGATGGTCCCGATCGGCGGCAACTATACGATGGACCCCAAAGGCGCCGCCTACGCGCTGCGCGCCTATCTGCGTCCGCGCTACGCGATCCCGATGCATTACGGCACCACGCCGCTGCTCGCCGGAACGCCGGCCGAACTCATCCGGGCGATGGGCCCGAACGTCTCGACCAAGATCGTGGTGATGCAGCCCGGCGAGACGAAGACGTTTTAGGCGGAGGTTTGAGTTTGGTTCGAGGCGTCGGTGGCGATCGACAGGCGACCTCGCCGGCGTCGGTGTCGATCCATCGTGACGCGACCGCCTGCCTGGTGTTTCGGGTGTTCCTCTGGTGTCATGGTGCGATAATTATCTTGGATGTTGCTCGAGGTTCGGCGATAATTATCGCCATGAAGACGATCGTCCTCACCACCGCCGCGGCCAAGGACCTGCTCGCCCTGCCGCTTGGCGTGCAAACCGCGATCGAGGCCGCACTCGACGACTACGCGATGACGGGCAACGCCGACGTTAAGCGGCTGAAGGGCAGCGAGTACCTGCGCATGCGGGTCGGTCGCTACCGGGTGATCTTCTCGGAAGACGGAGTGACGATCCTCGCCATCGCGATCGCCAAGCGCGACACCACGACCTATAAAGGAGACCTCTGATGGCCGATCCGACCTTCATCGACACGCCGAGCGGCGACCAGCTGGTGGTCCTGCTCCGCGGCGACTATGACGACCTGCTGGCCCGACTCGCCGCCCTGGAGGAAGGCGAGGACGCGGCCGACGCGGCCATCGCCGGCCGCCGCATGAGCGAATGGGTCGCCGCCGGCCGGCCGGCCTACCCGCTGCCGGTGGTCCGCCTGATGCGCGGCGGCGACTCGCCGCTGCGCGCCTTCCGCAAGGTCCGGGGCATGACCCAGCAGGCGCTCGCCGCCGCCGCGAAGATCGGCCAGGGCCATCTGAGCGACCTCGAGACCGGCCGCAAGCCTTTGCCGGCCGATCTGCTCGGCGAGCTGGCCAGGGCGCTCGACACGACGCCGGCGTCGCTGGCGACGTCGCCGGCCGAGCCCGTCTAGGAGCTGGCGGCGTCCGGCTGCCGTCGACGGTTCAAGTCCGCGCGAAGCGACGCAGCCGCAGCGCGTTGCCGAGCACGAAGACGCTGGAAAGCGCCATCGCGCCGGCGGCCAGCATCGGAGAGAGCGTGAGGCCGCCGACGGGGTAGAGGATGCCGGCCGCGATCGGGATCAGCACCACGTTGTAGCCGAACGCCCACGCGAGGTTCTGACGAATGTTGCGGATCGTCGCCCGCGACAACGCCACCGCGGTGACGACGCCGGCGAGATCGCCCGACATCAAGACGACATCGGCGCTTTCCACCGCCACGTCCGTGCCGGTGCCGATCGCGATTCCGACATCGGCGGCCGCGAGAGCCGGCGCGTCGTTGATGCCGTCGCCGACGAAAGCGACGTTGCCGTGGCGACGCAGCCGTTCGACGGCGGCGACCTTGCCCTCGGGCAGCACCTCGGCGACGATCTCGCCGATGCCGACACCGCGGCCGACGGCGTCGGCGGTCGCCCGCGCGTCGCCGGTGATCATCGCGGTCCGCAGGCCGAGATCGCTCAGCGCCGCGAGTGCGGCTCTCGAAGACGGCTTCACCGGATCGGCCACCGCGATCAGCGCCGCCAGCTTGCCGTCGACGGCGGCGTAGAGCGGCGTCTTCGCCTCTGCCGCGAGTTGTTCTGCCGCGGTGGCGAACCACCCGACGTCGAGCCCGGCCTCCCGCATCATCCGATCCGCGCCGACGAGAACCTTGACGCCCCCGACCGTGGCGGAGACGCCGAAGCCCGGCCGCGCGGCGAAGGCGTCGGCCTTCGGCACCGACACTCCGTCCGCCGCCGCCGCGGCCACGATCGCGGCGGCGATCGGATGCTCGGACGCACTCTCGACGGCGGTGACGAGAGCCAGCACCGCCTTGCGCTCGAAGCCGGGCGCCACCTCGAAATCGGTGAGGCGCGGACGGCTCTCGGTCAGCGTGCCGGTCTTGTCGAGCGCGACGAGCCGCGCGTCGCGGAGCGTCTGAAGCGCTTCGCCCTTGCGGAACAAGACGCCGAGCTCCGCCGCCCGCCCGGTCGCGACCATGATCGACACCGGCGTCGCCAAGCCCATCGCGCAGGGGCAGGCGATGATGAGCACCGCGACGGCATTGACGAGGGCGAGGCTCAGCGCCGGCTGGGGGCCGAACGCCAGCCATGCGACGAAGGTCAGCGCCGCCGCCGCCATCACCGCCGGGACGAACCAGGCCGTGACCCTGTCGACCTGCGCCTGGATCGGCAGCTTGGCGCCTTGCGCCGTTTCGACCATCCGGATGATTTGCGCCAGCATCGTATCGGCGCCGACCTTGTCCGCCCGGAAGGTGAAGCTGCCCCGCGTGTTGAGCGTACCGCCCGTCACCGCCGCGCCGGCGACCTTCTCGACCGGCCGGGGCTCGCCGGTGATCATCGACTCGTCGACGAAGGAGCCGCCGTCCCGCACGGTGCCGTCGACGGGCACCGTCTCGCCGGGCCGCACTTGCACGACATCGCCGACCGCCACCGCGGCGAACGGCAGATCGACGAAGGCGCCGTCGCGCTCGACCCGCGCCGTCTTGGCGCGCAGGCCGATCAGCCGCTCGATGGCGGCGCCGGTGCGGCCCTTGGCGCGCGCCTCGAGCAGGCGCCCGAGCAGGATCAGGGTGACGATGACGGCGGCCGCCTCGAAATAGACGTTCGCCGTGCCGGACGGCAGCACCCGCGGTGCGAAGGTCGCCACGGTCGAAAAGGCCCAGGCGGCGGTGGCGCCGAGCACGACCAGCGAATTCATGTCGGGCGCGAGCCGCCACAGCGACGGCACGCCGTGACGGAAGAAGCGCAAGCCCGGGCCGAACAGCACGATCGTGGTGAGCACGAAGGCGAAAACGTCCGGCGCGAAAGTGCCGAAGGCACGGACGACGGCGTCATGCACGCCCGGCACCATGTGCGAGCCCATCTCGAGCACGAACACCGGAAGGGTTAACAGCGCGGCGACGAGGACGTCGCGCTTCAGCACGGCCGCGTCCTCCTCCTTGGCCGCGGCCCGCTCGGCATGGCCGTCGTCGAGGCCTTGCGGCGCGTAGCCCGCCTTGACGATCGCGGCGTTTAGCGCGGCGCGATCGACCCAGCCGGCCGCCTCCACGTCGACGCGCTCGGTCGCCAGGTTGACGCCGACGGTGCGGACGCCGGGCACTGTCGCGATCGCCGTCTCCACCCGCTTGACGCAGGAGGCGCAACGCATCCCCTCGATGCCGATGGCGGTGCGCAGCGCCGGCACGCCGAAGCCGGCCTTCGCCACCGCGGCCTCGGCTGCTTGCATCACCGCGACTCGGTCGACGTCGGGCGCCAGCGCGAGATCGGCGCGTTCGGCCGCCAGGTTGACCTGCGCGGACGCGACGCCCGGCACTCGGGCGATCGCCGTCTCGACGCGCCTGACGCAGGAGGCGCAGGTCATCCCGGTGATGGCGAGACGGGCGCGGAGAGCGGTGGCGCCCGCTGCGGGGTCCCTCACCACAGCCTGATTCATGATAATCTCCCATGAGGCATATGGGGTGGCGCGACGGTGGGCCAAACGACGGAGCCGAGCTGTCGTCTCGTGCGCAGGTGAAGTACACTGCTTGCTCCACTCGGATGGCGGCAATGACACTCTCGCGGACCTTGACCGATGCCTGGACGGCGGAGACCTTCGTCGCCTGGAGCGAGGTGCAGCCGAGGCGCCACGAACTGCTGGATGGCGTGATCTACGCCATGAGTTCCGAGCAGGCGGGTCATGCCCGCTTGAAGTTCGCGATCCAGACGCAATTCGCCGGACAGATCTCCAGCAAGAAAATGCCATGCGAGGTCTTTCCCGACGGCATGGCGGTCAGGGTCGATCGAGACACCGTCTTCGAGTCGGACGCCTTGGTGCGGTGCGGATCGCGCCTTCCTCAAAAAACGATCTTGATCCTCGATCCGGTCATCGTCGTCGAGATCGCGTCGCCTTCGACACAGCGCCTGGATGCCTCTTTGAAGTTCACCCGCTATTTCCGCAACACCAGCATCATGCATTACCTGATCGTGGTCGCGGACAGCCGGACCATTATTCACCATGAACGCGTCGGTGAATACGTCCACTCGTCGAACCACACGTCCGGAAAGATCCGGCTCGTTTCGCCTGACCTCGATCTCGATGTCGAAGCGCTGTTCGCCTCCGCCTTGGACGGCGATCCGGAGTAGCGCTCTTAAACCGGCGCCCGCAACAGCGCCTCGAGCGTCTCGATGCGGTCGGCCTCGCGCGCGGGCTTGTCCCAGCGGATGCGGGCCACGCGGGGGAACCGCATCGCGACGCCGGACTTGTGGCGCGTCGAGCGGTTGAGCCCCTCGAAGGCGATCTCCAGCACCAGCCCGGCATCCCTGCCGTGGACGACCTCGCGCACCGGGCCGAAGCGATTGATCGTGTTGTTGCGGACGAACTTGTCGAGCTGCACCAGCTCCTCGTCGGTAAAGCCGAAGTAGGCCTTGCCGACCGGCACCAGTCCGTCGCCCTCCGCAACCTCCCGCCAGACCCCGAAGGTGTAGTCGGAATAGAACGAGGAGCGCTTGCCGTGTCCGCGCTGCGCGTACATCATCACCGCATCGACGGTGAACGGGTCGCGTTTCCACTTGTACCACAGCCCTTTGGGACGCCCGGGCACGTAGATCGAATCGGCCCGTTTCAGCATCAGCCCCTCGATCGCCTCGGCGTCGGGGCCCGCGCCGGCGGAGCGCGGATCCTTTCGCGCGGCCGCGAGGCTCGGCCAGTCGCGGAAGGCGACCAGCGGGGAGAGGTCGAGTTTTTCATGCGCGGCGTCGGTGACGAACCGCTCGAGCTTGGCGCGGCGTTCGACGAACGGAAGCGCTCGCAGGTCCTCGCCGTCGAGCTGCAGCAGGTCGTAGCCGCGGATGTGGGCCGGGAAATCGGCGATCAGCTTCAGCGACACCGTGCGGCGGTTGAGCCGCTGCTGCAGCACGCCGAAGGGCTGCACCCTCCGATCGCGCACCACGAGGAGCTCGCCGTCGAGCGAGAACCGCTCGTGCGGCAGCGACGCCAGCATCTCGGTGAGATCCGGGAACGTCTCCGACATCTCCTCGCCGGTCCGCGAATAGAGCCGGATGGCCGGGCGCCCGTCCGCCTCCACGCCGCGCGTCGCCTGCACGCGGATCCCGTCCCACTTCCACTCCGCGCGAAACGCGGCCGGATCGATCAGCGCCCTATCGCGGTCTTCCACCGCATGCGCCAGCATCGCCGGGTGGAACGGCGCCGGGTCGGTGGCATCCGGCTTGTCGGCGCGGCCCTCGACCCAGGCGAACAGGTCGATGTAGGGTGGCGCCAGGCCGTGCCAGACCTCCTCGATCTCGTTCGCCGCCTTGCCGCCGAGGTCGCCGACCGCCGTCTTGGCGAGCCGCGCCGACACGCCGACCCGCAGCGAGCCGGTGATGAGCTTCAACAGCGCCCAGCGCCCGTTCTCGTCGAGCGCGTCGAGCCACGACGCGACGAGCCTCGGAAGGTCGAGCTTGCCGGCCGTGGCGAGCGTGCCGATCACGTCGGACAGGTGCAGCGGCTCCTCGTTGTGCCCGATGCCGATCGCGCGCGGGGGTGGCGAGGGCCACAGCAGCGCGGCCGTCTCCGAGAGATCGCCGACGTAATCGTAGGACAGGCTGAACAGGTAGGGATCGACCCGGCTGGCCATCAGCGAGCGGATCAGGTTCGGCTTGGCATGCTGGAACGACAGCGCGCCGGTCAGCGCCGCCAGCGCGAAGCCGCGCTCCGGGTCCGGCACCGTGCGGAAGTAGTCCGTCATCACCCGCAGCTTGTTGTTGCGGCCGGGTTCGTAGCTGAGGCGGTCGAGCAGCAGGGCGAAGCGGTTCATGACATGGTGTTCAAGCTCCGGCGCCGCTCGGCGGCGCCGCAGCTTGGATGGACGACGGTCCGATGGCTGGCGCGGGCGCTGATCATCGTCAGGTCGATGCCCCGCCTGGGTGCTTCCCCGCGGCTTGCGGCAGGACCAGGATGCACGCGATGATGAAGGCCGCGAGCGCCGCCGAGGCTGAGAAGCGGCTCAGCGCGAGACCGCCATGGGCGACCGGCTTGTCGAGGAGGTCGCCGACCGTGGCGCCCAGCGGCCTGGTAAGGATGAACGCGGCCCAGAACAGAAGAACTCGCGAGATGTTCGTGGCATAGTATCCCAGCGCGACGATCGCCAGACCCGCCGAGAAGACGAGCGCGCCGCCCTCGTAGCCGAGGCCGCCCGTGTCCGCCAGGAAATCGCCGAGCGCGGTGCCGAGCGTCTGCGAAAACAGGATCGTCACCCAGTAGAACGCCTCGGCCTTGCGGTTCGTGATCGTATCAACCGAAACGGAACCCGTCGACCAGTACCAGACGCCGAGAGACGCCATCAGCAGGGCGAACAGGATGGACGAGCCGCCGACGTAGCCGATGCCAAGCGAGCGGTCGAAGAAGTCGGCCATCGTCGTGCCGACGGTCGTCGTGGCGACGATCACCGCCCAATAGAGGAACGGATGAAAGCGCTTCGCCGCGATCTGCGCGCTCACGAAGACAACGAAGATCGCGGCGAAGATCGCGGTGCCGACGAGGTAGCCGTAATGGAGACTCATCGTCACCGCGTCTCCACCCGTCTCGCCAAGCGTCGTGGCCGCGATCTTGATGATCCAGAAGCCGAGCGTGACCGCCGGAACCTTGCTCGCGATGTCTTTCGCGACTGTCGTCATCCGTCGTACCTTTCGATTGTCGAGGAACACGCTATCCGTCGAGAACGCTGCGCCGCCGAGGTCCGCTCGGCGGCGCCGCTTTCCCCTGCGTCAAGCAAAGCAGGGCCGAGCGAGGCTCAATCCGGATTGGCGCCTTCGGCCTTGTCTTCGAGAACGGCGCCTGTCTTCGCGTCGACGCCGACCTCGAACGTCCTGCCGGCCGCCTTAATATCGAACGAGTAGCGAAGGCCACTGCCGCCGTTCTCCCGCTCGAGCTCCGCATCGGTGATCAGCCCCGGGCGCGCCTTGAGCGCGGTGGCGCGCGCCTCGGACATGGTGATGCGCGCCTTCGACGGCGCGGTTCTCGGCTGCGTCGCGGCGGCTGCTCCCTGGGCCAGGGCGGCGCTCGCGAGCAGGGTGGTAACGATGACGCTGGCGTTCATGATGGTCTCTCCGGCTTCAGCCAAAGGCATCCTGCCACGGCTTGGATTGGCCGGACGTCGCCGCCACATTGGGAATTCCCAACTTGCCAGCGCGACGGGACCGGCGTGAAGTCGAGCCAAGCGACGCATCGGCGCGACACATGACGCATCGGCGGGAACGGCGTGAAGATCTTGCTGCTCGAGGACGACCGCGAGGTCCGCGACTACGTCGCCCGCGGCCTCGGGGCCATGGGGCACGTCGTCGACACCTGCGCGACGGGGCGCGACGCGATCGTCATGGGAACCGACGGTACTCACGCGGTGCTGATCCTGGACCGGATGGTTCCCGGCGTGGATGGGCTCAGCGTGCTCAGGGCGCTCCGAGCGGCGGACGTCAGGGCGCCGGCGGTTTTCCTCACCGCCATGGGCGAGATCGACGACCGGATCGAGGGGCTTGAGGCCGGCGCCGACGATTACGTCGTCAAGCCGTTCGCGTTGCGCGAGCTGGCAGCGCGGATCGACGCCTTGGCACGGCGTCCACAGCTCGCCGATCCGAAGACGGAGCTGCGGGTCGGCGATCTCGTGGTCGACCTGCTGAAGCGAAGCGTGGCGCGCGCGAACCAGCCGATCTCTTTGCAGCCGCAGGAGTTCAAGCTGCTCGAATACCTCGTGCGTCACGCGGGACAAGTCGTGACCCGCACCATGCTCCTCGAACAGGTCTGGTCGTTCCATTTCGACCCGCGCACCAACATCATCGAAAGTCACATGAGCCGGTTGCGCGCCAAGATCGACCGCGGCTTCGATCGGCCGCTCGTCAAGACGGTTCGCGGCGCCGGTTATATGATCGATGACGCGCCATAGGGTTCTGCGCAGCGGCGCGCTTCGGCTCGCCGTTCTTTTCACCGTGCTTTTCGCGGCCGGCGCGGTCGCCTATGTCGGCGTCGTCCACTACAGCGTGCGGCGTTTCGCGCGAACGTCGCTCGAGGCGTCCATCGAGGCGGAGGTGGCGCTCGTCGGCGGCGAGGAGCGGCGCGGCAGGGACGCGGTGGCGCTTCATTTCAAGAACGACCGGCGATTCCTTTACAGCGTGTCGGATCCCGATGGCGCGCGCCGAGCGGGCACGCTCCCGCCCGGCGCCGATCGCGTGGGCTGGCACACGATCAGCATTCCCGCCACCGGCACGCCGGACGATCCGGAAGACGAGTCGGTCGACGTCCTCACCCTCGGCTCGCGCCTCGAAGATGGCTCGCTGCTCGTCGTCGGCCGAAGCTTGTTCGCGGCCGGCGAAGTCGTGGAATGGCTCGACCAGGCGGCGCTGTGGACCGCGCTGGGCATCGTCGGTCTCGCGCTCGGCGGAAGCTGGCTCATCGCCTCCGTCTTTCTCCGACGGCTCGACCGCGTCAACGACGCCATCGGCCGTATCATGGGAGGCGCCTTCAAAGAGCGGATACCGCCGATCGGCATGGGCGCCGAGTTCGACAGGCTCACCGCACAGCTGAACGCGATGCTCGATCGCATCCTCGCGTTGATGGAAGGGCATCGGCAGCTCTCGACCACCATCGCCCATGACCTGCGCACGCCTTTGACCCGCCTGCGTCAGCGGCTCGAGGCGACACGGGACGCGTCGGCGGCGCCGGTCGCGCGAGACGACGCCGATGCCGTGATCCGCGATCTCGACGAGGTGCTGGCGACCTTCGCCGCGCTGCTACGCCTCGGCACGATCGAGACCGGAGCCCTGCGCGCGCGGTTCCGGCCCGTCGCCCTCGATCTCCTTCTGCGGCGCACCCAAGCGGCCTTCGCGCCGGTGGCGGAGGACCGGGGCAAGACGCTCGTCGCGGGCGCGCTCGCCGAGGCGACCCTCATGGGCGATGCCGAGCTGTTGACGCAGCTCGTCACGAACCTCGTCGAGAACGCTCTGCTGCATACGCCGCGCGGCATCCTGGTTTCGCTCGCGCTTCGCATCGAGGGCGACGAGGCCGTCGTCGCGGTCTCCGACGACGGGCCGGGCATCCCGGAAGCGGAACGCGCGAACGTCCTGCGGCGCTTCTACCGGCTCGAGGCGAGCCGGGAAACGAGCGGAGCTGGCCTGGGGCTCGCTTTGGTGAACGCCATAGTCATGCTCCACCAAGGCCGCCTCGTTCTGTCGGACAACGCGCCGGGCCTGACCGTGATGGCGCGGTTCTCGCGCGGCGGGGCATCGGTCGGCGGCGCGACGAGGCGGGGCGGGGCGGTTGGCGCCGACGACGGCGAGCGGCTCGATCGTTCATGAAAGCTCAAGCGAAGCCCTTTACCGTCGGTTCGATCGACCGAGTTGCCAGTCGCGAGAGTTTCCCATGAACGCATTGACCATTCGCGGTCTCACCAAGACGTTCGACCGGCCGGCCGTGCGCGGGCTCGATCTGACGGTGCGCGCCGGCGAGTTCTACGCCCTGCTGGGGCCGAACGGCGCCGGCAAGACCACCTCGCTGCGGATGACCGCCGGGCTGCTGCCGCCGGACGCCGGGTCGATCGCGATCTTCGGCATCGATGCCCTGAAGCAGCCGGTCGAGGCCAAGCGCATCACCGCCTGGGTATCGGACGAGCCGATGATCTACGACAAGCTGACGCCGCTCGAATACCTCGAGTTCGTTGCCGGCCTCTGGCAGGTCGAGCCGCGGGTCGCGAAACGCAACGCCGAGGCGCTCGTCGACTGGCTCGGGCTTGGGCCCCACGCCAGCGAGCGCTGCCAGAGCTTCTCGAAAGGCATGCGCCAGAAGGTGGCGCTCGCCGGCGCCCTCGTCCACGATCCGCGCCTCATCATCCTCGACGAGCCGCTGACCGGTCTCGACGCCAGCTCGGCCCGGCAGGTCAAGGATGTGCTGCTGGAGCGGGTCCGCGCCGGCTGTACCGTGTTGATGACGACGCACATTTTGGAGACCGCCGAGCGCATGGCGGAGCGCATCGGCATCATCGCGCAGGGCCGGCTCATCGCCGAGGGCACGCTCGGCGAGCTGCGCGACCAGCTCGGCCGGCGCGACGCCGCAGCCAGCCTCGAAGACGTTTTCCTCGGCTTGGTGGCGGAGCGTGCCGCGGCATGACGGGGCAGGCTTCGCTCGGCTGGTTCGCCCGCCACGAGGCGCGGCTCGCCTGGCGCGACGTGGCGACGATGCTGCAGGGCGGCCGGCGCGGACGCGCCTTGTGGGCGGCGTTCGCCGTCGCGGTGTTCGTGGCGGTGCTGCACTGGCTTGCCTACGGCCTGCTCGCACCGATGGCGGGGAGCCTTCGCGCACCGGACAAGCCGATGCTCGTCGCGCTCACCGGCTCGGCCCTGCTCGCCTGGATGCTGCTGCTGTCTCAGGCCATGGAGAGCGTGACGCGCAGCTTCTACGCGCGCGCCGATCTCGATCTCATCCTGTCGTCGCCGGCCGCGGCGCGCCGCCTCTTCGCGATCCGCATCGGCGCGAATGCCGTCGCGACGGTCGCCGCGGCGGTGCTCTTGATCGGCCCGGTCATCGATGTCGCGGCCGCCGTCGCCGGGCCTCGCCTGCTGTTTGGCTACGGTATGGTCGTGGCGATGGGGTGCTCGGCGCTCGCCGTCGCGGTCTGCGTGACGGCCGCGCTGTTCCACCTCGTCGGCCCCAAGCGCACCCGGCTGGTGGCGCAGGTCGCCGCGGCGGTCGTCGGCGCCGGCTTCGTGGTGGCCATCCAGGCCATCGCGATCCTCTCCTACGGCGGCGTGTCGCGGAGGGCGCTGTTCCAGTCGCCGGCCGTCATCGCCGCCGCGCCGGCTCTTTCGAGCGTCGCCTGGTGGCCGGCGCGCGCGGCGTTGGGCGACGGCGGCGCGCTCGCGGCCTGTCTCGGCGTCGCGCTCGCCGCGCTGGCCGTCGCGATCGCGATCTGCGCCTCGGTTTTCGCCCGCAACGCAGCGCGGGTGGCGAGCGTCGCCGAGTCGGCGATCGTTGGCCGCCGCACGATCGTCCTTCGCCGGCGCTCCCGCGGGCAGGCCCTGCGCGCCAAGGAGTGGAAGCTGCTGTGGCGCGACCCTTGGCTGGTGTCGCAGAGCCTGATGCAGGTGCTCTATTTGGCGCCGCCCGCGCTGCTGCTGTGGCGCGACTATGGGACCGACGGGCGCGGCCTGGTCGTGCTCGTGCCGGTCCTGGTGATGGCGGCCGGTCAGCTCGCCGGCGGTCTCGCCTGGCTTGCGATCTCCGGCGAGGACGCGCCGGACCTCGTCGCCTCGGCCCCGCTCACGTCCGGCTTCGTGCTGCGCGCCAAGATCGAGGCGGTGCTGGTCGCCGTGGCCCTCCCGATCGTGCCGCTCGTCGCCGCGATGGCGTTCGCGGCACCGTGCCTCGCCGCCGTGACCTTGGTGGGCGCCGCCCTCGGTGCGGCCGGCGCAAGCGCGGTGCAGCTGTTTTTCCGCTCGCAGGCGAGTCGGGCCAATTTCCGGCGGCGCCAGACCTCGTCCCGGCTCGCGACCTTCGCCGAGGCGTTGCTGTCGATCTCCGTCGCCGCGGCGGCCGGCCTCTCCGCATCGGGCCTGTGGCTCGCCACGCCGGTGCCGCTCGCGGTCGCGGTGCTCGTGCTGATCGCCTCGCGCGCCATGGGGAGTTCGGCGCGCTGAGGCCGGATCACGCCGCTTCCGGGGCGGCCACGTCATCGTCTTCTTCGCCGTAGCCTAGAATGTGGAGCGGCTCCGCATCGATGCCCTGCAAGCGCGCCCAGTGCACCAGCGCATCGGCCTCGCCGTGGGTGACGAGGAGGCGCGAGCAGCCGGTCTCGGCGATGGTGGTGCAGAGCGCCTCCCAATCGGCATGGTCGGAGACGACCAGCGGAAGCTCGATGCCTTTCTGGCGGGCGCGGGCGCGCACCCGCATCCAGCCCGAGGCGAAGCACACGACGGGATCGGGGAATTTTCGCGCCCAGAGGTCCTGCAGGGAGCTTGGCGGGCAGATCACGATCTCACCGCCGAGCTTCGGGCGGTCCTTGGCGCCGACCTTGCGGATCTCGCCCAGCGCGATGCCATGCGCCTCGTAGAAGGCGGTCAGTTTCTCGATCGCCCCGTGAATGTAGATCGGGCGGTCGTAGCCTGCGGCGCGCAACAGCGCCATCACCCGTTGGGCCTTGCCGAGCGCGTAGGCGCCGACGAGATGCGCGCGTTCCGGGAACAGCGCGCGGGAGGCCAGCAGTTTGTCGATCTCGAGGTCGGTACGCGAGTGCCGGAACACCGGGAGGCCGAAGGTCGCCTCCGTGACGAAGACATCGCAAGGGACCACTTCGAAATCCGCGCAGGTGGGATCGGGCTCGCGTTTGTAGTCTCCGGACACCACGATGGTGCAGCCGAGGAAGCCGAGCCGGACCTGCGCGGAGCCGAGCACGTGGCCCGCCGGGTGGAAGCTGACCGCGGCATCGCCGAGCGCCACCGTCTCGCCGAAGTTGACGGGCCGTTGCCGGCGGCAAAACGCCGGGCCGTAGCGGACCGCCATGATGCCGAGCGTCTCGGGCGTCGCGAAGACGTCACCATGACCCGGCCGCGCGTGATCGGCGTGACCGTGTGAGACGAGAGCACGCGGTACCGGCCGAACAGGGTCGATAAAGAAAGCTCCGGAAGGACAATAAAGTCCTTCCGGAGCCAAACACAGCCGATTGCCTAGATTCATTCAGGAGAGGTTAATCGGTATTTCCGCTGCAGACGATGCCGCGGGTCGGGTACTCCTTGCCGTCGGGGCCGGTCATACGGGTGACGCGGACACAATCTTCGCTCTCGCCAACCCCGGCTTTCGCCAGCTGGATGGACGGGCCATTCGCGAGTGGCGCGAACGTGGCAGAAGACGAGTGGATTGCCGCCTTCGGAATGAACAGGGTCGGGGCGGCCACCGCGGCGCCGAACGAGGCGCAAGCGAAAGCGGCGATCGACAGCTTTATGATCGTGCGGTTCAATCTCTTGTGTGTCGTGACCATGATTTGGTCCCCCGAAAACTTTGATGCACGCCCCGTGCTGTGACCTGATAACCGCCGCCATCGGGTTTGGTTGCAGGTGTCAAGGGCTTCAAGCGCAAAAAAAAGCCCCGCCTGAGCGGGGCTCTTCTTTGAAGGCTCAGTAGCCGTAGCCGTAATAGCCGCAGCCGTAAGGATAGCCGTAGCCGTAGCCGTAGTACCCGCAGCCGCCGTAGGGATAGCCGTACCCGTAGCCGACAGCCGAACCAAGCAACAGGCCGGTGCCGAAGCCGCCGAGCCCGTAGCCGAAGCCGCGCCGGTAGCCGAAGCCGCGACCGTAGCCGTAACCGAAGCGGCCACCAAAACCGCGGCCGCCAAAGCCACGACCGCCGAAGCCGCGGCCACCAAAGCCGCGACCGCCGAGGCCGCCGCCGTGGAAGCCGCCGCCGTGGAAGCCGCCGCCGAAACCGCCGCCATGGAAGCCGCCGCCGCCCAAGCCGCGCGCGTCCGCCGCGCCGGGAACGGCCGCGACACCGGCCACCATGGTCAGTGCCGTCGCGCCGGCAATAAGGGTATTCTTGAGGATGCCAGTCATAACGTCTCCGCGGATTTGTGAGAGATGCGCTCGTAACGCCGTCAGGGCTCGAACGATCCAGACCATCGAGTTCGAAGCGTGAACTCCAGGTGAATATGGTGGCGGCGTTGCCGCTGCGGTTCGGAAAAGCCATCACAAAAATGCGAGAGCCTGAGAGCAGGGACTTATTTGGCCTCAAACCTGTTCGATATCCGCCGGCTCGGTTGGCGCACGGCCTTGAAGGGCTCGCTGGTCGCGCCATCCGGCCACGCCTACTTTACTCGTGTGACCAGACCCCGCGATCGCATCGCACCTCAGTCCGCGGCGAAGCTGCCGGAGCTCTTCCGCGGCTGGTTCTCCGCGCGCGGCTGGGAGCCGCGCCGGCACCAGCTCGATCTGCTCGCCGCCGCGCAGGCCGGCGACGACGCCCTGCTGATCGCGCCGACCGGCGCCGGCAAGACGCTCGCAGGCTTCCTGCCGAGCCTGGTCGAGCTGGCGCAGCCCGCCAACCGCACCCGGCTCCACACGCTCTACATCTCGCCGCTGAAGGCGTTGGCCGTGGATGTCGAGCGCAACCTCGGCCGCCCGGTCGCTGACCTGCGGCTCGGCATCCGCATCGAGACGCGCACCGGCGATACTTCCACGGCCAAGCGCAAGCGCCAGCGGGTGAAACCGCCCGACATCCTGCTCACCACGCCCGAGCAGGTCGCCCTGTTGCTGGCGTCGCCCGACTCGCACCACCTTTTCGCCGACCTGCGTCGCGTGGTGTTCGACGAACTCCACGCCATCGTCGCCGGCAAGCGCGGCGACCTTCTGTCGCTCGACCTCGCCCGGCTGCGCGCGATCGCACCGATGATGCGCACGACCGGTTTGTCGGCCACCGTGCGCGACCCGTCCGAACTGCAGCGCTGGCTGGTTGGGCAGGGGGCGCGGATATCCTCCACCGTGCGGAGCACGGGGGAGGGGGACCGTGCGAAGCGTGGTGGAGGGGGCAGCCGCCGCTCCAATTCGCGAGCCGATGTTCGGCCGGATCTATCGGCCCAGAATGAAGAAGCGGCCGCCCCCTCCACCGTGCTGCGCACGGTCCCCCTCCCCCGCTTCGCGGAGGAGGATATTTCCGCCCGACGCCCCCACCTCGCACGGCTCATCGTCGCGCCGCCGGGCGCCAAGGCCGATCTCTCGATCCTGGATACCGAGCAGCGCATGCCGTGGTCCGGCCATTCCGCCCGCCACGCGCTGGCCGAGGTCTACGCGATGGTGCGACGCGCCGGCATGACGCTGATCTTCACCAACACCCGCAGCCAGGCCGAATTCATCTTCCAGGCGCTGTGGGGCATGAACGACGACAGCCTGCCGATCGCGCTGCACCACGGCTCGCTCGACGCCTCGCAGCGCCGCCGCGTCGAGGCGGCGATGGCCGAGGGACGGCTCAAGGCGGTGGTGTGCACCTCGACACTCGACCTCGGCATCGACTGGGGCGACGTCGACCTCGTCGTCAACATCGGCGCGCCGAAAGGCGCCTCGCGCCTCACCCAGCGGATCGGACGCGCCAACCACCGGCTCGACGAGCCTTCCGTCGCGGTGCTGGTGCCGTCGAACCGCTTCGAGGTGCTGGAATGCCGCGCCGCGCTCGACGCCGCCGCGATCGGCGCGCAGGACACCGCATTGGCGCGGGCCGGCGCGCTCGACGTGCTGTGCCAGCACATCCTCGGGATGGCCTGCGCCGGGCCGTTCGAGGCCGAGGCGCTCTACGCCGAGATCACCTCCGCCGAGCCCTACGCCGGGATCGACCGCGCCACCTTCGACAAGGCGCTCGCCTTCGTCGCCCACGGCGGCTACGCGCTGACCGGCTACGAGCGCTTCGCCAAGATCAAAGAGGTGGTCGACAAGGCAAAGGACGGCAGCACCGTGGCGCGCTGGCGCGTCGCCAACGGCCGCGTCGCGCAGACGTATCGGATGAACGTCGGCACCATCGTCGAGGCGACCGTGCTCAAGGTGCGGCTGGTGCGGGGACGCCCTTCTAAAGAAAAAGCGGCGGGGGCCGACGGACCCTACACCGGGCCGCTGCGGCGCGGCGGCCGGGTGCTCGGCGAGCTCGAGGAGGGGTTCCTCGAGAGCTTGGTGCCGGGCGACACCTTCCTGTTCGGCGGCGAAATTCTGGCCTTGCAGGGCATCGTCGAGAACGAGGCGCTGGTGTCGCGCTCGCGTTCGGACACGCCGCGGGTGCCGACCTATGCCGGCGGCAAGTTCCCGCTCTCGACCTACCTCGCCGAGGGCGTGCGCAACCTGCTCGCCGACCCCGACCATTGGGGCACCATGCCGATGCAGGTGGCGGAATGGCTGGAGCTGCAGCGCGAGCGCTCCGCCCTGCCGCCGCCCGGCGACCTGCTGGTCGAGACGTTTCCCCGCGGCAACCGGCACTATCTCGTGTGCTACCCGTTCGAGGGGCGGCTCGCCCACCAGACGCTCGGCATGCTGCTGACGCGGCGGATGGAGCGCGCCTACCTCAAGCCGCTCGGTTTCGTCGCCAACGATTACGCCCTCGCCGTGTGGGCCAAGACCGACCTCGGCACGCGCGCCACGAAAGGCCTGTACTCGATCGACGAGCTGTTCGCTCAGGACATGCTCGGCGACGACCTCGAGGACTGGCTGCAGGAGAGCTCGCTGATGAAGCGAACCTTCCGCCACAACGCGATCGTCTCCGGCCTGATCGAGCGCAACTTCGTCGGCGGCGGAAGATACGGAAACGCGAAGACCGGCCGCCAGGTGACGATCTCGACCGACCTCATCTACGACGTGCTGCGCCGCCACGAGCCCGACCACATCCTGCTCCAGGCCGCGCGCCTCGACGCCTCGACGGGCCTGCTCGACCTGGTGCGCCTCGCCGCGATGCTGCGGCGCATCGAGGGCCGCATCCTGCACAAGGACTTGGAGCGCATCTCGCCGCTGGCGGTGCCGATCATGCTGGAAGCCGGCCGCGAGCCGATCCACGGCGAGGGCCGCGAGGCGATTCTGGCGGAAGCCGAGGCGGAGCTGGTCAGGGAGGCGACGGGGTAGGCTCAAAGTTTGTGCGAGGCCAAATCTTCGGCCATGACGGTCAGTATGCCTGTTTTCATAGGCGTATTTTCGCAGCCCAGTTTGAACGACAGTTCGGCTAATTTTCCGATCGGCCGCACACCGTTGACCGTAAACATCCCTGCGGCGTTCTCGATCAAACCTGTCCAGGTATTACCAAGGCTGGCACGCAATACATCGGAGGCCGTACCTGGATTGATCACCTGATCGGCGCCTGCAAAAAAGCAATGAAACCGGCCGTCTACATTTCTTCTGTACGCTACAGAATCATTTATTTGAAGATTGCCAATCTCGTCGCGGACGTACAAATAAGGAAATTTGGCGGTGAGCGTAGATTTATTATTGAGGCGGAGTAGAAAACAACTTTATTTATCACCGCGCCATTTGTTAAGATCGTCTCGAACTTCCAGGTAACGGTTAGATCCGGAACAGAAAAGCGTCGGAAGGCATCCTCGATGTCATAGTGCTCCATAGCAATCGAATTACGCCCATCCGCTTAAAATATTGTTTCTGATCTGTTGCCTCCGATCTATGTGGTCGGCGCTCTGAACGATCAATCCAAATCAGCAAATAGCCATAACCCTCTTTTCTTGAAGATAATATTGAGTGGATCTGCACGTCCTCATGTTTTGGCTGGATAAGCTGTCCAACAAGGAAATTAGCTTGCCCGGAGAATTTTGCGATATCAGCTATTGGAACCGCCGGTGCTTGGGCGCAATCGATACCATCTGAGCCTTTCTTCGCTTCAATTCCCCATATGATTAGGCCTCCAGCGGAGTTGCTAAACGCTGATAACGCCTTGGCAAGCACCTTACGATCAGTAGAGAAAAAGTCTCCATTCTCAGGATCGGTCTTCTGTTTAAAATCAAGCTGTAATCCTTCTTGACTGCGTTCGGAAATGAGCCGATCGATACCAGCCTCTCCCTGATCTTGTAGCATCTGGAACAAAGTGAATGACATGAGGCTCTCAACGATAGCATTGGCAGGCGAGTTTATGTTACCTTCAAACGTAAAGAGATGTCGGTCGAATGCCAAGGCGGTCAATAGCGTTCGGCAAGATTCATTCGAGGATTACGGAGGTGCAGAGTCTTCATCAAAGAGTGCGCAGCAGCGTTCAGGGCTGGCCGCAGGTCACTGCCAGAGGCGCGCGAAGCGGCCTCGACCGGCGCAAGCGCGACGCGAGGCTTGCGGCTGGCCTGCGCCGCGCGGTGCGCCCCGACCGGTCGCCAGCGTGGCGGCGTGCTCGCCACTCTAAACGATGGCCCGCAGTGGCGCAGCACCATCCGACGCGAAGGGCCGTGCACGGCGGCACTGGATGTTCCTCCGACCATCGTGATAGCATTCCGCCATGACCGACCTCCTCGAGCGCGCGATCGCCCAGGTGCGGACGCTGCCTTCCGATGCGCAGGAGGAAGCTGCGCGCCTGTTGCTGGCTTGGGCCGACGACCTCGCGCGCGAGGTGGACGATCGTCCTCCTGAGCCGATCGATCCGGCGGACAGCGCCGCTCTCGCCGAAGCTCTGGAGGATGTTCGTGCCGGCCGGATCGCCTCCGACGCTGCCATCGAGGCGGCGTACGCAGCGTTCAAATCGCCTCGGTGAACATCCGCTACGCCGAGCGCGCCCGGCGCGATTTGGCGAGAACCGGCGCGTATCTTTATCGACGAAATCCTGCGACCGCCGATCGGGTCGGTCACGCGATCCGACGCTGCATCGAAAGGCTGGCCACCTTCCCCCTATCGGGCCGGCTCCAAATCTCCTCCGAGCGTATTCGGAAAGTGGTCGTGCCAGCCTATGGGTACCTGGTCTACTACCGCGTGGATCCAGAGGAGATCATGATCCTCATGATCCGGCATCAAGCGCAAAAGCGGGTGTTCGACGACCGTTGAGGCGGTCGAGTGCGTCGCCCTCCATCTCCCGCCTGATAGGAGAAGGTGACCCGACGAAGTCGGGTCGGATGAGCGAGCTCCCAGGCGCGAGGCAGCGGTTTTGCAAAGCGACACCGTCCCTCATCCGTCACCGCTGCGCGGCGACACCTGCCTCCCGCAAGCGGGAGAAGGAGGGCGGCGGGTGTCTCCGAGTGTCACCACGCCGGAGGGTCGCAATCCTTTTAAGGTCCCGCTTGCGCCGGTGCGAACCCGCAAATCCGGCTTTGCGGCCAAGCTTGCCCGCGCGCTCGTTCAAGTCGATGCTTCACGCACGATGTCGGGGCCCCTGCACGACGGGCGGCCGGCCGCGAGCGTGTCGGGGCACGGCGACACGGGCGCGTTCCGGCGTCGGGCGACGGCGACATTGGCGCATCCGCACGGCGCCGAACGGCGATACGGTGAACAGCGCGATGTCGGCGTACGGCGACATGCCGCGCATCCCAACCTCCCCCGCACGGCGGATCGACAGGGTTTCGGGCCGTCGGTACGTTAGTTGTCGTCAATGTAAGCTAAAGGGGACCCCATGCGCCTTTCCGTTTTGCCCGCCACCTTCATCGCCGCCGCCGCGCTCGCGTTGGCCCTCGCCACGCCGGCCGCGGCGGCGGGAGCGGACGGCGTGTGGGTGCGCTCGGACGGCATGGCCAAGGTGCGCTTCTCGCCGTGCAACGACGGCTATTGCGGCACCATCGTCTGGCTCAAGCGCCCGGACGGCCCGGGCAAGGTCGGCGAGCAGGTGTTCTTCGGCATGGGCCAGACCGGCCCCAACACCTGGACCGGCTCGGCGCACAATCCCGAGGACGGCCGCGACTACGACGGCTCGATGACGCTCGCCGGCAACCATCTCACGACCAAGGGCTGCGCCCTCGGCGGGATGATCTGCAAGTCGCAATCCTGGTCGCGCTCGCGCTGACATATCCCATCATCCGCCGTCGCGGGTGACGACGCGGACGTGGACCTCGTCGCTGCGGCCGGCGGCGTCGACGACGGTGACGGTCGAAAACCCTTCGCCGGCGGGGCGCCAGCCGGCCTCGCGGGCGAAGGCGCGGCTGTCGAGCGGGCGTCCGTCGACGATCCAGCGGTAGGGCCTGCGGCCGCCGTCGACGGAGAGGGTGACGGCCGGCGTCCGGGCGTCGACAAGGAGACGCGCGCCCGGCAGCGGGAAGGCGATGTGCGGCGCGCTCCGGGTGTCGTGCTCCCCTGGCGTCAGCCGCGCGAGGGCCGGCGGCGGCGGCCCGGCGAAGACGGCGGCGAGCGCGCGGGCGGGCAGCGGCGCCGGCGGCAGCAGGTCGAACAGCTTGAAGAGGATGCCGGCCGAGGCGAGCCCCACGCAGGAGGCGCAGGTGCCGCCGTCGGCGCGGCCCATCCACACGCCGACGACGCGGGCGCCGTCGAAGCCGACCGCCCAGCCGTCGCGGAAGCGGAACGAGGTGCCGGTCTTGTAGGCGATGTGACCGGCGGGCCCGCCGCGGGGCCGCCGCATGCCGGCGAGGATGTCGACGACGGCGTCGGCGGCGGCTCGCCCGATCAGGCGCGGCCGGTCCGGGTCCGGCGGCGCGTCGCCGAAATGGTCGATCAGCGGCTTCACCGTGCCGCCGTCGGCGAGCGCGGCGTAGGCGGTGGCCAGCCATTCGAGCGAGACGCCGACGCCGCCGAGCGCGATCGGCAGCGTCGGTGCCGCGGTCGGATCGTTGAAGGCGAGCGGCAAGCGAGCTTGGCGCAGCCGCGCGGCGAAGGCCACCGGCCCGACCTTCCGCAGCGTGATGACGGCCGGGAGGTTGAGCGAGGCCTGCAGCGCGCGGCGCACGGTGACGTCGCCGTTGAAGCTCCCGTCGAAATTGTGCGGCGCGTAATCGTCGAAGCGGGTCGGCTCGTCGCGCACCAGGCTGTCGGGATGGGCCAGCAGGGCGTCGAAGGCGAGCCCGTAGATGAGCGGCTTCAGCGTCGAGCCGGGCGAGCGTGCCGCGATCGTCATGTCGACCATGCCGCTGCGCGTGGCGTCCATGTAGCCGCCGCTGCCGGCCCGCGCGAGCACCTCGCCGCTGCGCCAGTCGACGACGATCGCCGCGACGTTGACCGGGCGCGGCAGGTCGTCGAGGCTTCGGGCGAGCAGGCGCTCGACCCCGGCCTGCGTCTGGGCGTCGATCGCGGTGCGGATCGCCGCGCCCGGCTGCGACGGCAGGGAGGCGAGCCGCTCGGCGAGGTGCGGCGCGAGCCGCGGCAGCGCGAGCCGGCCGCGCGGCAGCGGCGCGGCGTCGGCATCGCGCATTGCGTCGGCATCGAGGAGCCCGTCGGCCCGCGCGATCGCGAGGATCTTCGCCCGGGCCTTGGCCGCGCGGGCGGGATGCCGGTCGGGACGCACCGCGCGCGGCGCCTGCGGCAAAGCGACCAGCAGCGCCGCCTCGGCCTGCGACAGCACGCGCGGCTCCTTGCCGAACCAGGCGAGGCTGCCGGCGCGCACGCCTTCGAGGTTGCCGCCCATCGGCGTCAGCGTCAGATAGGCGCGCAGGATCTCGGCCTTGCTCAGGCGCGCCTCGAGCTGGAGCGCGCGGCAGATCTCGATCAGTTTGCCGCCGAACGTGCGGCGGCGCGGCTCGAGCAGGCGGACCACCTGCATCGTCAGCGTCGAGCCGCCGGAGACGACGCGCCCGTGCGTGACGAGCTGGCCGGCGGCGCGCGCAAGCGCGATCGGATCGACGCCGGGATGGTGCCAGAAGCGCTTGTCCTCGACGTCGACCAGGAGACGCAGGTAATCGTCCGCGACATCGGCCGGCGCCGTCGCCAGCCGCCATTGCGCGTCCGGCGTCTGGAACGCGCGCAGCATCGCCCCGTGCCGGTCCTCGACGACGCGCGAGGGTTCGAGGCGCGACAGATCGGGGGGGAAGATGCGGTCGGCGACGACGACAAGGAGCGCGAGCACCGCCAACGTCAAAACGAGGACCGCCCTACGTCTCATGAGTGGAGCGCGTTCCTTCTCCCGCAAGCGGGAGAAGGACAACACCCGCTCCCGCGATCGGGAGAAGGATAACTCCCGCGGCAGGTCTCATTTGGCCGGCGCCGGTTCAGCAGGCTTGCGCGCCGCCTGGACCACCAGCGTCCCGGCCGCGCCGCGCGCGTGGTAGGCGGGGGCGTACATGTCCTCCACCTGCGGCCCGGGATTGGCGAAGGTGCCCGGCGACACCGCGCGCACCACGTAGGCGAACTTGAACGTGGCCGCGCCCTTGTTGAGCGTCATGCCGGCCATGTAGCGGTCGTCGCGCAGCGCGAAGAAGGTCGGCGCAGTGAGGTCCTTCAGCCACTTGAAGGGACCGGCGTCGCCGTCGCCGTCGCGGTCGGCGGTGAGGCCGACGGTCTCCGGTTCGAGCCCGGCCGGCAGCATGTCGACCGCGAGGATCTTGCGGTCGAAATCCTCGCTCATCGCGCCGCCGATGACGATCACCAGCTCGTCGTTCTGGTGCACGTCCTTGAGATCGGCGGGGCTGCCGTCGAGGTGGAAGTAGGTGCGCTCGACCGAGAACCCCTTGGCGTCCGGCGGCTGGACGCCGGCCGGTATGCCGGTCGAGGACAGCGCGACGGAGACCGGCTCCCGGCCGTCGTTGGCGAGGTCGCTCTTGTGGGTGGGGCCGAGCGGCATCGAGGCATGGATGGACTGGTCGGCCGGCGCGTTGCGCTTGCCGTCGAGCACCACGTCGAGCGGCGTCTTGGCGTGCAGGTCGAACGCAGCGCGCAGAAGCCACGCCTCTTCCTGCGTGCTGAGCCAGGGCTCGCCGCTCGTCGCCCGGGCGAGGTCGGTCGCGCGCTCGATCAGAACCTTCTGCGGCAGCAGCTTCTCCTCGGCGGCGAGCGACAGCACCATCGCCTTGTCGCGCAGCGCGCTGCCGTAATCGTTGAGGGTGACGTGCGGATCGCGGGTCACTACGGCCGCATGCGCGAGGTCGTTGGCGAGGTCGCGCTCGCCGAGGCTCGTCATCGCCGCGACGAGCTGGAATCGGGCGAGGTCGCTCGGCAGCTTGCCGTTGACGCGCGTCGCCAGGTAGCGCAGCTGCGACAGGTCGAGCTTGTCGGCGCGCGAGAGCACGATGGCGGCATAGCTCGCGCCCTCGATCTCCTCCGGCTCGAGGCTGACGGTGCCGAACCGTCCGGCGAGCCAGCCGACGGCGCGGTTCATCATGTCGTTTGGCACCTGCAGCCCCGCCGCCTTGGCGTGCTGCAGGAAGTCGACGGCATAGGCGGTCAGCCAGAAGTTGCCGGTGTCGAACGAGGTCCAGTAACCGAACGAGCCGTCGCTGCCCTGCAGCGAGAACAGGCGCTGGATCGCGCCCTGGCTGGTCGCCGCGTCGGCGACCGGGACCGGGAGTTTGGCTCCCAACCGTCGCGCGAACAGCTCCGGGAACGCGCGGCTGATCGTCTGCTCGGCACAGCCGTAGGGATAGCGGCGCAGCGCGGCGAGGAGGCCGGTGACATCGATCGCCGGCACGGTGGAGGCGGTGATGTCGAGCGTGCCGGTGCCGGGCACGAAGCCCTGGCCCAGCGTGTCGTCGAGCGCGAGATGCTGGCCCGGCGCGATGCTGACGAGCTGGCGCCTCGTCTCGTAGGCATTGGGCGTGCGCACGGATATCTCGAAGTCGCGCTCGACCTTGGTGCCGTCGTCGCCGGTCGCCACCATGTGGATATGCCCGGCGCCGGGCGCCGCCGCCGCCGTCAAGGTGCGGTCGACGTAGCGGCGCGTGTCGCGCTTGATATCCTTGAAGAGGATGTCGCCGCGATCGAGCTTGACGGCGCCGCTCGTCGTCATCGACACGCCGTAGGTCTGCTCCGGCGCCTCGATGTCGGTCAGCATCACGCGGGCGCGCACGCTGTCGCCCGGCGCCAGGAAGCGGGGCAGGGTGACCTCGGTGAGGAGCGGCGGCCGCACCGTTACTGCGCGCTCCGCCTCGCCGTAGCGGTCGCCGGTCCAGGCTACCGCCATCAGCCGCAGCCGGCCGGAGAAGTCCGGGACGTCGAGCATGAGCTTGGCGTGGCCCCGGGCGTCGAGCTTCACCGGCCCCTTGAAGAGGGCGACGGTCTTGAAGGTCTTGACGTCGAGGCCGCCCATCTTGAGGTTGGCGCTGTCGCCGCCTTCGGTCAGCCTGCCGGGCTGGCCGGCCGGGTCGATCAGCTGACCGTAGATGTCGCGCAGCTCGAAGCCGGGCGAACGGCGGCCGAGGTAATGGTCCGCCGGATCAGGCGTGGCGAAGCTCGTCATCCGCAGCACCGCCTCGTCGACGCCGGCGATCGTCACGTAGGCGTCGGCGCCGGGCTCCGCGCCCTGAACGGCGACGTCGACGGCGAGCGTCGTGCGCGGCTTGATCGCGTCCGGCGCGGCGAGCGCCACATCGAGCTTGCGCCCGGCCGTCGCGCCAGGCACCCAGGCGAGGCCGACCGCCCGCACGGGCAGGCGCGGCACGACGGCGCCGGCCGGCGAGACCGCGACCGCGAGCACGTAGGCGCCCGAAGGCGGCACGTCGGCGGCGTCGAACTCGACGGCGCCCCCGCCCTTCTTCATCGCGAGTTCCTGTACGCCGTGCAATCCGTTGCCGTCGAGCATGACGAGGACGCGGCCGTCGAACGACGGCTCGACCATCGCGCGGACCTTGCCGGCCGGCGCATGCGCGTCGATCGCGACCGGCATCACCTCGGGCTTGCGGTTCTCCGCCTCGGGGGCAGCCCACCAGCCGGCGTTGAAGCGCACGCTGGTCGCCGTCTTGCCGGAGGCGTCGTAGACCTCGAGCCGCCAGCGGCCGTTGCGCACCTGCGCCACCACCGTGCCGCGCCCGTCGGCGCCGAGCGCGAGGTCGCCGCCGTCGACGCGGGTGTCGGTGATCGTCTCCTTCGATTGCCAGCGGCCGTCGCGATAGAAGTAGTTGTAGTCGTAGTCGTAGTCCTCCTTGACGAGGTTCCACTGCAAACCGTTGGCGCCGAGCGGCTTGCCGTCGCCGTCGACGAGCGCCACGGTGAAGCGGGCCTGCGCCCCGTCCGGCAGGTCGGAGACGTCGGGCCGCACGCCGATGAAGCGGTCGGCGGTGCGCAGCACCTTCGTCACCTCGGCATTGGCCGGGCGCCCGTCGACATCGTTGACGGTGAGGCGCGCTTGCAGCGCCAGCGGCACGGTCGTGTCCGGCACATCCTCGGGGGCAAGCACGACGACCGCCTTGCCCTTGTCGTCGGTCGCGAAATCCTCGGCCTTCAGCGCCTTCGGCAGGAACGGCTCCTCGGCGAGGCCGAAGTGGAAGCCGGCGAGGTCCTTGAAGGGCGTGTCCGCCGGCAGCAGCGTCGCCTCGAGCGTGCCGGTGAGATTGGCGCCTGGGCTGCCGAAGAAATAGTCGGCGGAGACCTCCGCCGTGATCGCGCTCGAGGCGGCGATCGGGCCCGGCGGCAGCGTCACCGTGGCCTCCAGCCGCGGCGGCACGAAGTCCTGCACGGACACCTGCGTCTCGCCGATCTTGGTCTTGCCGCCCGCGCCGGCCCAGAACCGCCACGTCCCGGAGAAGGCATTCTCCGCCATTAGGATGTCGAGCGTGCCGCCACCCGCATCGGGCAGCGGCAGCGGCTTGGTCTCGACCTCGATGCCGTCGGGGCGGACGACGTGCAGGGTGAGCGGCAGGCCGGAGACCGGCCGCGCATCGCGGTCGCGCAGGAGCGCGCCGAGATGGATCGTCTCGCCGGGCCGGTAGATGCCGCGGTCGGTCCACAGGAAGGCGTCGTTGGCGAGCGGCGGCGCGCGCCCCTTGATGTCGAGGTCGGTGAGGTCGAGCGAGGGCGCGTCGAGCGCGATCCAGGTGAAGCCGCCGGCATCGTCGACGGCGGCGAGGATTTTCGGGGCGTCGCCATGCTCGCCCTTGAGGATGCCGCCGGGGATCGTCGCGCGGCCGCCGGCATCGGTCCGGTAGGTGCCGAGCCGCTCGTTCGAGCGGGCGATCAGCCGAAGCTCGGTGCCGGCGAGCGGAGCGGCGCTGCGCAGCGAATGGGCGCTGACGAGGAGGCCGGCATCGGTCTTCACCGTGAGCAGCCCGATGTCGGACACGCTGAACCATTGCGTGGCGCGCTCGCTGTCGCGGTCGAGCGCGTCGGTGTCGCTCGTCGCCGTCGCCACGTAGACGCCGGGCTCCAGCGTCTTGACCAGCCCCTCGATCGGGATCGCGGTGGTGACCTGCTCGTTGCGCACGGACTGGATGTCCAGCGAGCCGTCGAACAGCTTGGTCGCGCGGTCCTCGATCTGCTCGAGCGCGTAGCCGCCGACGGCCTGGCCGAACCAGGCGTTGGAGAGGTGGTCGACCATCGTGCGGTCGCTGAAGCGGTAGAGCGTGATATGCGCCTTGGCGACGTTGACGCTCTTCAAGGGCAGCCCGACGCCCTTGGCGAAGGGCAGCAGCGTCTTGCCCTGGTCGAAGAAGACCTGGCGCTGCCGGTCGGGGACCTGGACCTCGACAACGGTGTCCTTGGCGAGGGTCGTGCCGTCCGCGCCGGGCAGGCCGGCCTTGACCCGCACCCTGTAGCGCTGGCCGTGGCGCAGGCCGCCGATGCACAGATCCTTGCCGCGCGCGTCGAGCGAATGATCCGTCGCCGGCTCGATGGCGACGAAGGGCTCGAGCGCCCCGGCGCGGCCGCGCGGCAGCTCGGTCGTGAAGCTAAAACAGGCGACCGGCACCGCCCGGTCCGGCTGCACGGTGACGTTGAGATAGTCCAGCGCCAGGGCGCCGCCGGATGCGAGCGGGGCGAGAAAGAGCAAGCTTGTCGCGATGGCGAGGATCAGACGGCGCATGTCACGCTCCGGTCGGTCGACCCGAAAAGGCGGTCGGATAGTGCTCCCTTCCGATCGCGCCTTTTTTCCGGCTCCCGGGCCGGAACGCGCCGGCTCTGCGCCAAGAACACGGTCGATGGATGGGAGAAGACGTCAAGTATCCATCGAGGCGCCTACGCCAGCACTTCCTTCGAGCGCTGCTTCGATTTGGGCAGTATCCAGTCGCCCCGCAATTGGACATTCGAGATCGGACCATTCCCCCTGGAGGGTACGCCATTCTTGCCAAGCAGCGACAGCACCACAGCAGGGCTTACAATCATGTTTTGTGCGAAATAGGCACTTATCTTGCTTTTAAAGCCGACTGAGCCATATGCCGACTGAGCCATATGATGGGTGCCCGCGGGGGCTGCCACCCCCGCGGGCGTTCAACAGCGAAGGACAGTTATGAAACAGCTTCCCTCGGCCGCTGAGGCGGCCATGCTTATAGCTTTGTGTGTAAAGCGCAAAGAGACGGAATCGGGCAAGGACTTCGCTCGCCTGCGTGTTTCGGAGAAAGCGTTCGAGCGGCTCACGCGTCGTCGGCGTATCGACGGGCGCTTTGTGTCCGATATGAACGAAGCCTTGCTGGACCACAACTTGCTCGTCGTTCTAACGGGCGATGCGATCGGCGTGCTTAAGGCCAGTGCCGTCAAAGGCTGGCCAAGAATGACCTCCGATCGGCTTAACGACGAACTTCGGCTGTTGCGCCGGGGAACGCTCAACTTCGACGATCTTGCTCGCGAGCTCGAAGATGAAAGTATCGAAGTCGACGAGGACGAGGAAGCGGAGGAGTAGAGGCGCTACGGTCGGGAGGCTCGCGAGGGCCGCCCGAATTCATACGGTTCGGCGCTTCGCCAAAGGTCGAGCGGTCCCGCTCACCTTCAGCCACGATCGCGTGTCGGCCACCAGCCGTGCCGGCGACAGGCGGTCGAGGCTACAGCCGCGCAGCGGTGCGCGGCACGACGAGCGCCGCACGGCCGGCCTTGACAGGCTGGCGACGGTCCGGCCTCCTTCGCCTGCAAGCGGTCAAGGCTCAGCCCGCCTTCCGCGACCAGCTCAGCGGCAGATCGAGTTCCACCCGGTCATGCGTCACCTTTGGCGTGACGCGCCCGCGTTCGCCGCGTTCCAGCCGGACCAGGCCATAACCGGCCATCGTTTTCAGTGTCCGCGACAGATTCGATTTCGCCTTGCCGGTGATCCGCGCCAGTTCGTCGAGCGAACCGGGCGCTTGTTCCACGATCACCCGCAACAGGTCGCGGTTGCCGGCCGACAGCACCTTGGCGAAGGACTCGGTCGAGGTGAACCACACCTTTGGCTCATCGGGCGCGATGCGGTGCTGCCCGCGCCCCACCGCCATGGTGCGTGCCTTCATGTCCTCGTAGCTGGCGATGCCCACTTTCAGAGTCGTCACGGGATCACTCCTTTCTCGCGCAATACCGCGTCCACGGTGGTCCAAAAATCCCCAAGCAGCGTCGCCGCGTCCCGGTATTCGAAAGCCTTAATCGTTCGCAGCCGGTGAAGATGGTCCTGCGGCTCGCCACGCTTCTGCCGCCCAACCGGATGGGCATTGTCGAAACCGACCAGCCTCTCGCCGTCCAAACCGTGCAGTGTCAGCGAGTAATCCAGCCCCGTGCGGTTTCTCCGGCGACACCGGCACCCGCGTCGCCACGAATCGGACCCAATGACCGCCTTTCGGGTCCACGACGAGCACCTGGCCGTCGAGGTCGAGCAGCACATCGAGCGTCGGGTCGTGCCGTTCCGTCACGCCTTATGTTATCAGATTAAAGTAACTCTGTCGAGAGAAACGACCAAATGATTCGCGCGTGGGCGCGTGGCCGTCTGCGCTTGCGCTCGACCCGGCCGTGGTGATAGTGCGCCACCGTCGCGGCGGACCGTGCTCCGGTTCGCCCGCGAGGCGAAGCGGCAAAACCTCGAGGGGTCGCGCCAGCGGACCCGGCCCGCGAGGACCGGACCGTCGATCGGAGGGGTGGCCGAGTGGTTGAAGGCGCACGCCTGGAAAGTGTGTATGCGGGAAACCGTATCGCGGGTTCGAATCCCGCTCCCTCCGCCAAACGACGTATCGCCGATATCCGCCAAGTACCGCTAACGTACTGATAAGGCTCTGTTATCCACCCATTCAGTGTTCGCCGCGATCCGCTGAAAACCGTTGACAACCGCCACCAGCCATACATTTAGTATGGCTAGCCATATGGCTGGAAACGGGCGGGCGGATATGGCGGACAGGCTGAAGCTCACGGCGGTATCGGCCAAGGCGCTCGGGCCGGGCTTCCACTCTGACGGCGGCGGGCTCTATCTCGCCGTATCCGCCACCGGCGCCGGCCGCGCTTGGAAATTCCGCTTCCGCGACGGCGCCCGGCTGCGGGACTATGGGCTAGGCCCGTTCGCCGACGTGAGCCTCAAAGAGGCCCGGATCGAAGCCGACAAGCTGCGCAAGCTGCGGCGCGACGGCGTCGATCCGATCGAACACAGGCGCCAGCGTGAGGCGGCAAGGCGACTCGCCGATGCTTCGGCCGTCACCTTCAAGCAAGCGGCGAAAGCCTATATCGAGGCCAACCGGGCCGGCTGGCGCAACGCCAAGCACGCGGCGCAATGGGCGGCGACGCTCGAAACCTACGCCCATCCCGTCATTGGCGCCTTGCCCGTCGCGGCCGTCGAGACAGGGCACCTCGTTACCATACTTCAACCGATATGGGCGGCGAAGAACGAAACCGCCTCGCGGGTGCGCGGCCGGATCGAAGCCGTGTTGGACTTCGCCACCGTGCGGCATTGGCGAACGGGCGACAACCCGGCGCGCTGGCGCGGCCACCTCGCGCAAGTGCTTCCGCCACGCGCCAAGGTGGGCAAGGGCGGGCACCATGCCGCGCTGCCCTACGCCGACATTCCCGCGTTCATGGGCGCCCTCGCCGGGCAAGCCGGCATCGCGGCTCTGGCGCTGCGCTTCGCCATCCTCACGGCGGCCCGTACCGGCGAGGTGCTTGGCGCGACATGGGGCGAGTTCGACCTCGCGGCGGCCATTTGGACGGTGCCCGCGAGCCGGATGAAGGGCCGCCGCGAGCACCGGGTTCCGTTGTCCGGCGCGGCCCTCGCGGTGCTTCGCGAAATGCGGATGGAACCTGCTACGGTTGCTACATCTGCTACGGTTGGCGGGCTCGAAACGGCAAGTACCCCTGCGACACTTGCGACTGCGACGGTTCCGGCCCATCCGGTGTTCCCCGGCGCCCGTCGCGCCAAGCCGCTGTCGGGGATGGCGCTGCTTATGCTTCTGCGGCGGATGGGGCGCGGCGAGCTGACGGCGCACGGGTTCCGCTCATCCTTCCGCGACTGGTCCTCAGAGAGCACGGACGTGCCCGGCGAGGTGTGCGAGGCGGCGCTCGCTCATACGATCCGCAGCAAGGTGGAAGCCGCTTACCGGCGCGGCGACTTGTTCGACAAGCGCCGCGCCTTGATGGACGCATGGGCCACGTTCTGCGAGGGCGGGGAGTGAGCGACGAAGGGCCGCCGCAAGACGAGCCCTCGGAAGCCGAGTTTCAAGCCGAACTTGAGCGGTTGAAAGCAAGCGGCAGACAGTCGTTCGGGCCAGAGTTTGCCACCAATTTGGCAGGGGTTGGCAACTTTCTAAACGGCATAAGAGCAGGTGCCGACGATAGTCTCTCGCGTGGAAAACTCAGTGACGAAGATGCGCGTCTGGCAAGAATAGGCGTCGAAAAGTTGGACAACTCCGCCAAGCAATTACTGGAAATGCTTGCCTTAAGAGCGATGCTCTACAATTCGACAATAACCGATGTTGTCATCATGTATCGGTTGATGCAGGTGATCGTCGGCGTCTTCCTCGTTGCCGGGCGTGTCACGAACAGCGCTACCGCTCGGGACAGAGCTAAGGCTGCCGAAAAGCGCGGCAAGGGAAGCGCTGCCGAGAGAGGCCGAATGGCAAGAGCGGCGAACGACACCAAGCGCATCGAAGCACAAAGGGCGCTGCTTCGCGATGTTCTCGGCAACAAGCCCGTCACGCAAGTCGAGAAGACTTTGGAAGCTCTATTCGGCACCGGTGAAGCGCAGCGGGCTTTGAACCAATGCGCCAACGCAAAAGGACTGCCGGCCTTCTCCAAGGGTACCTTGCGGCGTCGGCTTAGTGAGATGCGTTCTCACGCTTGAAGAGTGAAGCTTCACACTTGAAGAGTGAAGGGTAAAGCTTCTTCCGTACCCGATCGCGCGCGGCCATCCTCATCCCGTCGCCAGTATTCGCGACTATTCGACGGGACAGCCAATGATGAGCTTACAGGACGACACCACCGACTTCCGGCGCGAGGGCCTGTCGGTTCCCGAAGCCTGCCGCGTCGCCGGCATCGGCCGCACCACGCTTTATGCCGCGCTGTCATCGGGGGCACTGCCGGCCCGCAAGCTGGGACGGCGCATCATCATCCTGCGATCCGACTTAACCGACTATCTCGCCGGCCTGCCGACGTTCGGGGGCCAGCGCGCGTCATGATCCAGACAACAGAAAGGCCGGCGCTCGCCACAAGCACCGGCCCCGGAATTGTGCAGAGCTGTCCCGCTCGCGGTTCCGAGCTTAACCCGCCCGCGCTTTCCTCTCAATGGCTTTCGCCTCGGAAGAGGGCCTGTCGCCATGATAGCCTGTCGACGTGTAGCCATATGGCTACAACTGACTTTGGCGCGGCGCCGCTTGCCGAGCTGGCCAGCATCGGGGGTGGCGCATGACGACGCCGCCTCTCATCGCCCTCGCGGAAGGCCGCCGCGCCCGGCCGCGCCAAGCGCCTCGCGTCGATCCGAGCGAGTTGGATCTACACCTCGCCGTCGCCGGCCTGTTGCGGCGGTTCCTTCGATCGGACTGGCGATGGACGCATGTCGCCAGCGGCGAGCACCGCGACGTTCGCACGGCGGCGAAATTGAAGGCGATGGGGGTGCAGCGCGGCTGGCCCGATATCGTCTTGCTGTCACCCGATCGCGGCATGCTCCATTCGCTGGAACTCAAACGAGCCGGCGGCCGTCTGTCGCCGGATCAACAGGCGTTTCGACATTGGTGCATCGTGCATGGCGCACCCTATTGCATGGCGTCATCGATGGCCGAAGTGCTGACGGCCCTCACGGCATGGCGCTGCCTCGCCAGCGAGGTGCGGCTATGAGCATTCGTTTCGATGACGAAGATCGCGCCGCGCCCGATGGTTTGGATGCCGGCCGGCCCACGGTGGTGCCGCTGGCGAGGCCGGTGGCGGCCGATGGCCCGTTGCCGCTGTTCCCGGACTTGCCGCCGGCCGAACCCTATCCCTTGGCCTCGCTAGGCCCGGTGCTCGGCAACGCGGCGGCGGCCATCGCCCGCAAGGTACAAGTGCCCGAGGCTGCGCAAGCGGTGCTCGCGGCGGCCTCGCTCGCGGCGCAAGCCCTTGCCGACGTGACGATGCCCTACGGGCAAACACGGCCGCTGTCGCTGTTCTTCGTCACGGTGGCGGCATCGGGAGATCGCAAGAGCACGTGCGACAACGAAGCCCTGTGGCCGGTGGCGAAGCGCGAAAAGGCTCTGCGGGAAGAGCACGGCGAGGCCATGAAGGTATGGCGCATCGAACACGGCGCCTGGACGGCCGAGCGGAAGAAGATCGAAGGCAACGGCAGACTCGACTTCCCGGCCCGAAAGAATGTCCTCGGATCATTGGGCAGCGAACCGGCGAAGCCGCTCGCGCCGTTCCTGCACACCGGCGACTTGACGGTTGAAGGGCTCGCCAAGGTTTGGCCCGATGCTCATCCGGCGCTCGGCATCTTCACGGCCGAAGCCGGCATCTTCATCGGCGGGCACGGCATGAATGATGACAACCGCCTAAAAACGGCGGGGATGCTGTCGGAACTGTGGGGTGGCGAGCCGATCAAGCGGCTTCGGGCGCTGGACGGCGTGACGATCCTGCCGGGCCGGCGCCTCGCCATGCACTTGATGGTGCAGCCCGACGCGGCGGCCGGGTTTCTCGGCAACGCCGTCTTGCGCGATCAAGGGCTGTTGTCGCGGGTGCTTGTGGCCGCGCCTCAGAGCCTCGCGGGCGCCCGGTTCCATCGCGAGGTGGAACCCGCCGACGATGCCGCTATCCGAGCCTACAGGGCGCGGATGCTGGCCTTGCTCGAGGCGCCGTTACCGCTCGCCGATGGGCGCAACGAGCTGGCGCCGCGCGCGCTCACGATCCAACCGGACGCCACGGCGCTGCTCACGGCGTTCGCCGACCGTATCGAAGGGCAGTGCGGTTCGGCCGATGGGTTGAAGCCGATCGGCGACTTCGCGGCCAAGGCGGCGGAACACGCGGCGCGCATGGCCGGCGTGCTCACCATCGTCGGGGATGCGCACTCCAGCACCATCGGCCGGGAAGCGATGGCAAGTGCGATACGGCTCGCGGACTGGTACGTTGCCGAAACCTCGCGCCTGCACCAGGCCGGCCGGCGCGACCCGAAGCTTGTCACGGCGAACACCTTGCTCGAATGGCTACGGGGGCAGGGCGGCAGGCCAATTCGCTTCCGTGAAGACGTGCTGCAAGCCGGCCCAAGCGCACTGCGCACCAAAGCGGCGGCCGAAGCCGCCCTCGTCACGTTGGCGGATCACGGATGGGTTGAAGAGGTGTCGAAAAGGCCGCGTGTCTTCCGGCTGGCGAAGGGCGCGAGCCCGTGAGCTACGTTCGCTTCGTTTGCCAAATACCCCCGCTACGGTTGCTACACTTGCTACGGTTCACGCCGATGAAAGCCAAAGCGTAGCAAACGTAGCAACTGTAGCAGGGTGTGTCCGCAAAAATGAAGGCGCTGCGCTCGAAACTGTAGCAGATGTAGCAAGTGTAGCAGGGCCTATTGCCCTTTCGAGCATCGCCGCGCCGTTGGTGCCGCCGGCCGAAATAGCCGCCCGGATCGAACGCCAGACGGTGCGCTTGATCGGGTTAGGCCGGACCCGAGCCGATGCCGGGCGGGATGCCGTGGCGATCGTGCGAGCCGAGCTGCGCAACGATCCGAGGCTGTATCAGCCGCAAGGCATGCCGAGCCTCTGCCACGTCTGTGGCGGCCCCGAGTCGTCGGCATGCGTCTTGGTGCCCGTGCTCACGGCCTTGCCCGGCGAACGCCATTGGCTGCACCGCGCCTGTCATGACGAGCATGTCGCCCGCATGGCGGCCAAGGCGGATGCGCTTATCGAGGCGGCCCGGTAGGGTATCGATCCGAGGCGCCGCTCACGCGAGGAAACGACATTCGAGAAAAGAAGAGGTCAGCAACAACAACTGCCGATGGGGTTGTCGTTAAGCCCCTCGTCATAGGGTAGGGGCCTTCTAAAACTCAGGAAACCGCGAGGGCCGCGACCGCTCCCATCGTCCAACACGAAACGCCGCAGATAATTAGAAAACCTTGGAACAGGATCGAAGCCGAGCGGCCACACTCATCGCCGCTCAATTTCGTTTATCGCCGGCTCATCCTGTGCTTGGTTTGCAGCTTGGTTCGCGCCCCCAGCCTCGCGCGGGCGGGCGGCCAAACTGTAGACATATGTACACAGTTGAATTTGGCCCCCCAGCCTCGCGCGGGCGGGCGGCCGGGTATCACGTGTCATGATATCGTGACGCGTGACAGCTTGCCCAGCCTCGCGCGGGCGGGCGGCCGGGTATCCGTCTGGTAGGGATACCTTTCGACAGGCGCCTTTGCCTCGCGCGCGGGCGGCCGGGTTTGAGCAAAAATGAGCAGTTTCAGCCGCCCGGCGAAGGAAGGGCCATGGTGGCCGGCCGTTAACGCGCGCGCTGGCGGACACCGGCATCAACCGGCCGGCCGGAAACCCGCTCATTTCCGTTCATTCCGATGCCGTGTCATACTGCCAGCGTCCGCCGAGAGCCGCTGCCAGCGTGAAAAATAGTATGGCTAGACGTATGGGTTGGAAATATCTGGAAAACCTAAGATGTTGTTTCCATTGCTCTTTATGAGATAGTGCGAAGTCCGCTCCCTCCGCCAACCCGAGGTCGAACCCTGCGGACGATCGCCCGACCTGATGCTCGGTCGGGGCCGCCCTCGCGGGCTGCATGCCGGCCCTGAGCCGGCCGGCTCCGGCGCAGCCACTGGCGCCGACGTGCCTGTCAGCCACCATGACCGCGTTGACGTGATTGGTCATCGGGCCGGTCTGGCCTAGCGTCGTTGGCGCATCGTTCTCGGCAGGCAACGGCGCTTCGGCGGCTTCGGTCGATTTCGGCCTCGGGCGCCCGCGAAAGGGCCGGCGGTGGAGAAGCCGCCGACGACGGGCAGAACGAGCGTCCCGCGCGAGGACGAGGCCGCGCCGAGGTTGCGGTTCGGCCGGCGAAGTTGCGAGCGAGCCGATTGACATCCATCATGGCCTCACCTGGAGCGACCGCTTTCGAGGTGGGCGCTGCACCCGATGATGCGCTCGGCGCGCCGCGCGGGCAGGCCCGCCATGTCCGCAGAGCCCCACCATGTCCGCAGAGACCCCGCCATGTCCGCAGAGCGCCCGCCATGCCCGCAGAGACAATGAAACGCCTGCTCGTCGCCAACCGGTCCGAAATCGCCATCCGCGTCTTCCGCGCCGCCACCGAGCTCGGGCTTGCCACGGTCGCCGTCTATGCCGAACAGGACAAGCTGTCGCTGCACCGATTCAAGGCCGACGAGGCCTATCTGATCGGGCGCAAACCCTCCGGCGAAACGATGGGGCCGGTCGACGCCTACCTCTCGATCGAGGAGATCATGCGCGTCGCCCGCGAGGCGAAGGTCGACGCGATCCACCCGGGCTACGGCTTCCTGTCGGAATCACCCGAGTTCGCCGAGGCTTGCGAGCAAGCCGGCATCGTCTTCATCGGACCCCGGCCGGAGACGATGCGCATCCTCGGCAACAAGGTCTCGGCCCGCAACCTCGCGGTCTCCGTCGACGTGCCAGTGATGCCGGCGACGGCGCCGCTGCCCGACGATCCCGCCGAGATCAAGCGGGTGGCGAAAGAGGTTGGCTACCCCGTGATGCTGAAGGCTTCGTGGGGTGGCGGCGGCCGCGGCATGCGACCGATCCACGACGAGAGCGCGTTGCTCGAGGCGGTCAAATCGGCCAAGCGCGAGGCCGAGGCCGCGTTCGGCAAGGACGAGGTCTATCTCGAGAAGCTGGTGGTCCATGCCAAGCATATCGAGGTGCAGCTGCTCGGCGACACGCACGGCACGATCGTCCACCTCTTCGAGCGCGACTGCTCGATTCAACGCCGCAATCAGAAGGTCGTCGAGCGAGCACCGGCCGCTTTCCTCGACGACAAGCAGCGCCATGCCATTTGCGACGCGGCCCTGGCGATCGGGCGCGCGACAAACTATGTCGGCGCCGGAACAGTCGAGTTCCTGTTTGATGCCGATACCGACGATTTCTACTTCATAGAGGTCAATCCACGGATTCAGGTCGAGCACACGGTGACCGAGGTCGTCACCGGGATCGACATCGTCAAGGCGCAAATCGGCATTGTCGACGGCGGACATATTGGCGATACGGCCGAGACCGGCGTGCCGGCGCAGGCCGACATCAGGCTCAACGGTCACGCGCTGCAATGTCGGATCACGACAGAAGATCCCGACAACGACTTCATTCCCGACTACGGCCGCATCACCGCCTATCGCGGCGCTTTCGGCTTCGGCGTGCGCGTCGATGGAGGCACCGCCTATTCCGGCGCGATCGTCACGCGCTGGTACGATTCGCTGCTCGAGAAGCTCACCTGCTGGGCGCCGACGCCGGGCGAGGCCATCAAGCGCATGCAGCGCGCGCTTCGCGAATACCGCATCCGCGGCGTGGCCACCAACCTCCCCTTCCTCGACAAGATCGTCAGTCATCCGCAATTCGCGGGCAATTCCTATACGACGAAGTTCATCGACGAGACGCCCGAGCTGTTCGCGCTGCGCGCGCGGAAGGACCGCGCGACCCGCCTCCTGACCTATATCGCCGACGTCAGCGTCAATGGGCACCCCGAGACGAAGAGCCGTCCGCGGCCAGTCGAGATCAGGGCGCCGGTGACGCCAACGTCGGGTGCGATCGGCCATGCGCCGCACGGGTCGAAACAACTCCTCGATCGTTTGGGACCAAAAGGTTTTGCCGATTGGATGAAACACGAGACGCGGCTACTCGTCACGGATACGGCGATGCGCGACGCCCACCAGTCGCTCCTCGCGACACGCATGCGCACCTACGACATCGTCTCGATGGCGCCGGACTATGCCAGTAAACTGCCGCAACTCTTCTCGCTCGAATGCTGGGGAGGCGCGACCTTCGACGTCGCCATGCGCTTCCTCGGCGAGGATCCCTGGGAGCGCCTGACGATCATCCGCGAGCGGGTGCCGAATATCCTGCTGCAGATGCTGCTTCGCGGCGCCAACGGCGTCGGCTACACGAACTACGCCGACAACGTCGTGCGGCACTTCACCCGCACGGCGGCGGACTCCGGCGTCGATCTCTTCCGGGTTTTCGATTGCTTGAATTGGGTGGAGAACATGCGCGTGGCGATCGACGCGGTGCTCGAGGCTGGCAAGCTCGCCGAGGGCGCGGTCTGCTATACCGGCGACCTCATCGACCCGCGAAGTGACAAGTACAGTTTGAAATATTACGTCGGCCTCGCCAAGGAGCTGGAGGCGGCGGGTTGTCATGTCCTCGGCATCAAGGACATGGCCGGCCTGATGAAGCCGGCCGCGATCACGCTCCTCGTGAAGGCGCTGCGGGACGAGGTCGGGCTGCCCATCCACTTCCACACGCACGATACCTCCGGGATCAGTGCCGCGGCGGTTCTCGCCGCCTCCGAGGCCGGTGTCGATGCCGTCGACCTCGCGATGGACGCGATCTCCGGCTCGACCTCGCAGCCTTGCCTCGGCTCGGTCGTGTCGGCGCTGCGCCTGTCCCCGCGCGACACCGGGCTCGATCCGCGGGCGATCCGCGAGATGAGCGTCAGGTGGGAGATCATACGGCGGCAATACGAGGCGTTCGAATCCGAACATTCCTCGCCGGCCTCCGAGGTCTATCTTCACGAGATGCCGGGTGGCCAATACACCAACCTCAAGGAGCAGGCCCGCTCGATGGGCCTCGACACGCGCTGGCACGAGGTCGCGCGCGCCTACGCCGAGGCGAACCAGATGTTCGGCGATATCGTCAAGGTGACCCCGTCGTCCAAGGTGGTCGGCGACATGGCGCTGACGATGGTGAGCCACGGCCTTACTGTCGCGGATGTGCTCGACCCCGATATTCCGATCAGTTTCCCGGCGTCCGTCGTCGACATGCTGCGCGGCGATCTCGGCCAGCCGCCCGGCGGGTGGCCAAGGGCGCTGCAGACGAAGGCCTTGGGAAGCGAGACGCCGATCGACGTGCGCCCGGCGAGCCTGATCGCCCCGGTCGATCTCGAAGCGGAGCGCAAGACGCTCGCGGAAAAGCTCGGTCGCGTCATTAGCGACCAGGACCTCGCCTCGTCGCTCATGTACCCCAAGGTGTTCGCGGACTTCGCGTCGCGCGCCGGGACCTACGGCCCCGTCTCGATCCTGCCGACGCCGACGGCCTTTTACGGCATGGCGCAGGGCGACGAGGTCGCGATCGAGCTCGAGCGCGGCAAGACCATCCTCGTCCACCTCGCGACCATCGGCGACGCCGATGCCGAGGGCAACGTCAAGGTGTTCTTCGAGCTGAACGGCCAGCCCCGCGCGGTCGTCGTTCCCGACCGCAGCGCGACGCCCTCGGGCAAGGCCAAGCGCCACGCCGAGGACGGCAATGCCGCCCATGTCGCCGCACCGATGCCGGGGCGCCTCGTGTCGCTTTCGGTCGAGGAGGGCGAGGCGGTAAAGGAAGGCCAGACGCTCGGCGTCATGGAGGCGATGAAAATGGAGACCGCGCTCAAGGCACAGGCCTCGGGCACGATCGCGGAGATCCTCGTCAAAGCCGGAGATCTGCTGGACGCGAAAGACCTGATCATGGTGATCGGAGCCGGCCGCAAGCCGGAAACGGCCGATGAAGACGAGGTGGCCGCGCAAGAGAACAAATGAAAACGGCAGGCCGATCCTCAGGCGCTGCCGGGTAGCGTTGTTCCCGAACACCGGCCGCCGTCATGTGTCGCTTGTCGTCGGATCGTGGACGCGGCCTGCGGCCGAAGCCGCTCGAGGCGCCTTGGAGGTGCCGCAGCCTTGCCGCAGGCCCGCTATCGCTACGCCGGCAGGTTGTCGGGCTGGGCGAAGCGCATCGTGACCTTGGGGTGGCGTGCGGATTCCATGCCGACGCCGAGCACGGAGACGCGCATGGCGGCGCTGCCGGCGATGGCGGCCAGCGCGGCGGCCGTGGTCCATTTGTCCGATCGGGTCCTCGTTGCGCGCGAGGCGACGAGGATGCCGATCGGCAGCAACACTCCGATCCCGGTGGCGCCGATCGTCTCCAAGGTGCCCCAGGCGTTGCGGCGCCCTTCCTCGATTCCCGCCGTCTTGTATCGCTGCTCGGCGACGAGCGTCGCCGCCGCTTCCGTCGTCAGGGCGGCGAGAAGGAGATCGGATAAAGAGTGCCGCGTCCGCCGCGACCCCTCGCTCACCGCCAGGCTGGCGGCGGCGGCGGCGATCGAGGAGGAGGCGAACCGCACCGCGGTGGCGCGCGGCGCGGCGGCCCAGAGCGGCGTGCTCGTCGCGGAAATCAGCGCCGCCGTATAGGTCGAAAGCCCGGCACCGGCGATACCCGCCGGGATCTGCGCCGCCGCGGCGATGCCGCGCGTCCAGCGCCACCGCGGCCTCAGGTCGCCGACCATCTGGGCAAGGCCGGCGATGCCCGCGAAGACGCTGAAGGTCGTCAGGATCCACGTGCCGATCGACATCGGCGAGGTCGTCTTGGCCACGCGGAACATGTTGTAGAAGCGTTGCGGCGTATGAAGATCGTAGATCAGCAGCATCGAGCCGATCGTCGGCGCCAGCAGCGACAGGTAGCGCGAGCGGCGGGCCAGCGGTTGCAGCGAGTCGCGCCGGCGCCGCCGCGGCCGGCGCATTTCCTCGACGTCGGCGAGGGCGCCGATGAGGGCGGCGCCGCCGGACAGCCCGGCGAGAAAGATGTAGCCACCCACCACCCAGGGATCGAACGGCGCGGGCTTGAGCTGCGGGCGGCCGTAATAGGTCTCGCCACGCCACGCCTCGGCCTGGCGAGGGGCGGGCTCGCGACTGCTCGTCATCGGCTGTCCTTCGCCAGGAATGCGGTGGCGAGAAGCGCCAGTCCGCCGATCGTGGCGAGACCGGACAGCAGGCTCGGCACGACGCGATTCGAGGCGCGGCTAGGGGCGGACGGCAGGTTGTAGACCTCCGGCTTGTCGGTCAGCAGGAAGAAGGCGCTGAGGTGGCCGAGATCTCCGGTGGCACCGGGCGCCCCGGGCGTTCCGTAGAGGTAGGCGCTCTCGACGCCGCGCTCGTGGAGCACCTCGACCCGCTGCCGCGCGCGCTCCTGCAGATCGCCGAGCTCGCCGAACTGGATCGAGTCGGTCGGGCAGGCTTTCGCGCACGCCGGCTCGAGACCGCCCTTCAGCCGATCGTAGCACAACGTGCATTTGTGGGCTTTGCCGTCAAACGTGTTGAGTTCGACCACGCCGAAGGGGCAGGCGGGAACGCAATAGCCGCAGCCGTTGCAGATGTCCTGCTGAACAACGACCGTGTCGAACTCGGTCTTGAACAGCGCGCCGGTCGGGCAGGCTTCCATGCAGGGCGCGTTGTGGCAGTGCTTGCACACGTCGCTCATCATCAGCCAGCCGCTTTGGAACGGCGTTTGCTCCTGCTCGCGGACGCCGCCGAGGCCGCTCTTCTCGATGAAGCTCACGTGACGCCAGGTGTTCGACGACAGCGCCCCGGTGTTGTCGAAGCTTTCGCCGGTCAACCCGATATTGTCGGCCGGCAGGTTGTTCCATTCCTTGCACGCGACCTCGCAGGCCTTGCAGCCGATGCAGACGGTGGTGTCGGTGAAGAAGCCGTAGCTCCTGCCCGGCTCGATCAGGCAATTCGCCGTCAGCTCGGATTCATTGGGGATCATACGATCCAGGCTCGATTGCGTATGGTCCTGCACGCGTGGATGGATGGTCATCGGCGGCCGTCCGATCTCGAGAGCCCCGGGGCGCAGAGTTCGACCGTATGCGCGACGTTCGCGATCATATTCGATGCTTCCTTGTAGCCGACCCGCACTCGGGCCTGGCGCCTTTGGAGCGGGCCCAATTGCGACGGTTCTGCGGACGCGCCGTGCGACAAGACGAAGAGATGCGCTATGCCGCGGTCGTCGACCAGCTGGAAGCGGCTTTCCTGCACCAGCGTGACGACTCCATCCATTGTGCGCATCGACCGCCCGCTCTATCATCTCGGTGCTCGATCGCGAACACGATCGCGATCAATCGCTTAGACCACAGAACCCCGCCGGAATCGCGCGTTATATGAGCGCCGCAGACGGAGACCTTGATGTCGCAGAAACTCCGACAGGCGCTGGGCGCCAGAGTCGCATCATTCGTTAAGGACTGGAGCTTGCCGCGACAATTGGCCGGGCAAAGCGTCATGGGCGAGGCCGCGCAAAGCACGACCTCGAAAACGCTGCGTCCGCGCCTCGAGGAGGCCGACCGGGTCGGCACCAGCGTCTGCCCCTACTGCGCGGTCGGCTGCGGTCAGCTGATCTACTCGAAGAACGGGCGACCGATTCATATCGAAGGCGATCCCCGCAGCCCGATCAACCAGGGCACGCTCTGTCCCAAAGGCGCCGGGACGCTGGGCATGCTGCTTTCTCCCAAGCGCATCAGCACCGTGCTGTACCGCGCGCCTCACGCCAAGGAGTGGGAACAGCGCCCGCTCGCCTGGGCGATGGAGCGGATCGCTCAACTCGCCAAGAGCGTCCGCGACGAGACGTTCGCCGAGAAGCTGCCGGACGGGCGTGTCATCAACCAGACGATCGGGCTTGGCTCGCTCGGCGGCGCTACGATGGACAATGAGGAAAACTACCTCATCAAGAAGCTGTTCGGCGGCGGCCTCGGGATGATCAGCATCGAGAATCAGGCCCGCATCTGACACTCGTCGTCCGTCCCAAGTTTGGGCACGTCGTTTGGCAGAGGCGCCGCCACAATGGCGCTATGGGATCTGCAGAACTCGAACTGCATCACGATCATGGGCTCCAACATGGCGGAGAACCATCCGATCGCGTTCCGCTTCGTGGTGGAGGCGCAGCGTCGCGGCGCGACCGTCATGCACGTCGACCCGCGCTACACCCGCACCTCGGCGCTGGCCGACATCCACGCTCCGATCCGCTCGGGCAGCGACATCGCGTTCCTCGGCGGCATCATCCGTCACCTCATCGAGGGCGATCTCTGGTTCAAGGAATTCGCGCTCGCCTACACCAATATCGCGCACATCATCGAGGAGGGCTACCTCGATACCGAGGACAATGCCGGCGTGTTCTCGGGTTTCGACCCCGTCACCGGGTCATACGAGGAGGACACTTGGCAGTACGAGGGCAAGGTGGTGCCGTCCAGCATCTCCGAGCATCGCGCGCAGACGCAGGAGAAGGGCGCCGGCGAGGCGTCCGGCATGACCAAAGGGCCGCCGCCGCAGGACAAAACGCTGCAGCACCCGCGCTGCGTCTACCAGATCCTGAAGCGGCACTATGCCCGCTACACGCCGGAGTTCGTGGAGGAGGTAACGGGCTGCCCGCGCGCCACCTTCCTCAAGATCGCCGACACGATCGCTCGAAACTCGGGCCGCGACCGCACCGGCTCGTTCTGCTACGCGGTCGGCTGGACCCACCATTCCGTCGGCGTGCAGATCATCCGCGCCTGCTCGATCGTGCAGGGCATGCTCGGCAACATCGGACGGCCGGGCGGCGGCATAATGGCGTTGCGCGGCCATGTCTCGATCCAGGGCTCGACCGACATTCCGACGCTCTACAACATGCTGCCGACCTATCTGCCGCAGCCGAACGTGTTCCACGAGCATGCCGACCTCGCGCAATACCTCAAGACGGAGACGCCGGAGACCGGCTGGTGGTCGAACTTCCCGAAGTACGTCGTGAGCCTCCTGAAGGCCTGGTACGGCGAGGCGGCGACCGAGGAGAACGGCTACGGCTACGAGTTCCTGCCTAAGCTGACGGGTGACGCCTCGCAGGAGCCGATGACGATGGCGATGGCCGACGGCATCGTGAAGGGCCAGTTCATGCTGGGGCAGAACCCGATCGTCGGCGCGGTCAATTCCGACATGGTCGCGCGCGGCATGGCCAAGCTCGAGTGGATGGTCGTGCGCGATTTCGCGCTCACCGAGACGGCCAACTTCTGGAAGGACAGCCGGCTCCATGAGAAGGGCGAGCTGCGATCCGAGGATATCGCCACCGAGGTGTTCTTCCTGCCCGCCGCTCTTCCCGGCGAGAAGGACGGCACGGTGACCAACACGAGCCGCCTCGTGCAGTGGCACGACAAGGTCTGCGATGCGCCGGGCGACAGCCGCTCGGACCTTTGGTTCATCTACCATCTCGGCCGGCGCCTGAAGGAGCTCTACGCCGGCAGCACGCAGGAGCGCGACCGCGCGATCCAGGCCCTTACCTGGGATTACCCGACGAGCGGCCTGCAGCAGGAGCCGAGCGCCGAGGCGGTGCTGATGGAGATCAACGGCTACGAGGTCGCCTCCGGCAAGCAGGTCGCGAAGTATCACGACCTCAAGGACGACGGCTCGACGGCCTGCGGCGGCTGGATGTATTGCGGGATCTACCCGCGCGAGGGGCACAACGTCGCCCGCTCGCGCATATCCGACAAGCCGGGCGCCGACACCAACCATCAGGGCTGGGCCTTCGCCTGGCCGTCGAACCGGCGCACGCTCTACAATCGCGCCTCCGCCGATCTCGACGGCAAGCCGTGGTCGGAGGCAAAGAAGCTGGTCTGGTGGGACGAGGCGGGAGGCAAGTGGACCGGCACCGACGTGCCGGACTTCGAGCCCGCCAAACGCCCGGACTACCGGCCGGACTGGTCGAAGCGTCCGCACGGGATGGACGCCATTGGGGGCGACGGCCCGTTCATCATGGAGGCCGACGGCCAGTGCATGCTGTTCGTGCCGTCCGGGCTGAAGGACGGTCCGCTGCCGACCCATTACGAGCCCATCGAGAGCCCTGTGCGCAACGCGCTTCATCCGAACCGGCAGTCCAACCCGGCCGCCAAGGTGTGGCAGCGTCCCGGCAACGAGCTGCACGGGGCCTGCGACCCGCGCTTTCCCTACGTCTTCTCGACCTACCGGCTGACGGAGCTGCACTGCGGCGGCATCCCGACGCGGGTGATGCCGCACACTGCGGAGCTGCAGCCGGAAGGCTTCGTCGAGGTCTCGCCGGAACTCGCGCGCGAGCTCGGCATCGCTCATCTCGGCTGGACGACGCTTTCGACGCTGCGTGGCGAGATCGAGGTCAAAGCCATGGTGACGGAGCGGGTTCGCCCCTTCCGGATCAACGGCGAAACGGTGCACCAGATCGGCATGCCATGGGTGTTCGGGTGGGAAGGCTACGCGCGGGGCGACATCGCCAACGTGCTGCTCGCCATCACCGGCGACCCCAATGTCAGCATCCACACCACCAAGGCGATCACCTGCAACATCAGGCCGGGTCGCCGCACGATCGCGCGGACGCACGCCCATGCTTGAGCTTCACCCCGGCCGCAAGGCGTTCTTCCATTGCCGCCGCGTACTCGAGCAGCGGCCCAAGAAGGACGACCACGAACTGTCGTTCGCCACGCAATGCCTTGCGGCCTTTCGCGAGGAGCTGATCCTAACCCAGCGTGCGGAGCAGGTGCGGGCCTGCGACAAGGAGCGCCTGTCGCGGCTCAACGCCATCATCAGCGTGGTGATGGCGATGCACTTCCCGCTCGGCAACCCGCCCTGGGGCGAGTTCGAGAAGGCAATGGCATGGCTCGGGGCTCTCGTCGACGAGATCGAGGGAACGGCGCCGGAAGGGCTTGCCGCCGTCGCGCGGTGATGCTCTAGGCGGCCCTCCGCAGGAAGCCTCGCTGGGTCCTCATGATCGTTGGAACCGCCGGTCACGTCGATCACGGCAAGACGAGCCTCGTCCGGCGGCTAACCGGCGTCGACACCGATCGCTTGAAGGAGGAGAAGGCGCGCGGCATCACCATCGAGCTCGGCTTCGCCTTCATGGAGGGTGCGGGGGGCGAGACGATCGGCTTCGTCGACGTGCCCGGCCACGAACGGTTCGTCCGGACGATGGTCGCCGGAGCCGCGGGCATCGATTTCGCCTTGCTGGTCGTCGCCGCCGACGAGGGCGTGATGCCGCAGACGCGCGAACATCTCGAGATCCTCGACCTTCTGGGAATCGCCCGCGGCGCCGTCGCGGTGAGCAAATGCGACCGCGCCGACTCCGGGCGACGCGCGGAGGTCGCGGGGTCCATGATGTCGGCGCTCGCGGGTACAACACTGGCGAGGGCGCCCCTCCTCTTCGTCTCCGCGCGGAGCGGCGCGGGGTTGGAGGCTTTGCGCGATCACCTCGCGACCGCCTCGCGGGATCGTCAGGCACCGGATGACAGCGGGTTCTTCCGTATGCCGGTCGATCGGGTCTTCAGTTTGAAAGGCGTGGGCACGGTGGTGACGGGAACCTCGCTGTGCGGCAGGGTCGGGGTCGACGATACCGTCGTCGTGATGCCGGGCGCGCGCAAGGCACGGGTTCGCTCCCTGCACGTGCAAAACCGCGACGCCGAGGAAGCCTGCGCCGGCCAGCGTTGCGCCTTGGCTTTGCAGGGCGCCGCGATCGATCGCTACAGCGTCGCGCGCGGCTCCTGGATCTGTGCGGATCCCGATCCGGTCGTAACCTCCCGCTTCGACGCGGACGTGAGGGTCCTCGCCCGCGAGAAGCGAACGCTCGCAAGTGGGATGCCCATCCATCTCCACTGCGGCGCCAGCCACGTGTGCGGGCGCATCGTCGCGCTGGAGACCGATGGCTTGCGGCCGGGATCGACGGGGCTCGCGCAGATCACCATCGAGAACGCTCTCCCCCTGTGTCACGGGGACAGCTTCGTGCTGCGCGATCAGAGCGCCCGGCGCACGGTTGGAGGCGGGACGATCCTCGACATCGCTCCTTTGCGGCGCGAGCGTCGCGAGGTGCGGCTGCAACGGCTGGCAGCGCAGCGTCCGCGCGACAAATTCCTCGCTCTCGCACGGCTGCTCGAGCTGGAGCCTAACTTCGTCGACCTCACGACGTTCGGACGACAGCGCGGGATGCGGAGCGAAGAGCTGGCGGCGCTGCGAACCGCGCTCGGGCTCGAGACCTTGCGGGCCGGATCGTCGCTGTTCGCGTGCCGCCCGGCGCGAAAGGCCGAGATCGCGGCTGCGATCATCGCGACCCTGACGGCGTTCCATCGCGAGCACCCGGATCTGCCGGGGATGCCGGTCGACCGCCTCCGCGAAGGGGTAGCACCGGCACTGCCGAAAGCGCTGTTCGCCGGCCTCTGCGACGACATCCTGGCGAGCAGGACCATCGCTGCCACAGGTCACTGGCTCCGCCTGCCGACCTTCGCGCCGGCGATCCCGGAGGCCGACGAGCGCCTGTTCCTCGCGTTGCGCCCGCTCATCGAACAGTCTTGTTTCCAACCGCCGAGGGTGCGCGACATGGGTTCCGCCTTGAGCGTCGAGGAAGAGGTCGTGCGCCGCGTCTGCAAGACCTACGCACGCGCCGGAGAGCTGGTCGAGATCGGGCGCGATCGCTTCTTTCTCAGCGCGAGCGTCGACGACATGCTCGCCGTCGCGCGCTCCCTCAGCGAAGGCGGCGGGCTTTTCCAGGCTTCCGCCTTTCGCGATCGCCTCGGCAACGGCCGCAAGGTGGCAATCGAAATCCTCGAGGCCTTCGACCGCCGCGGACTGACGCTGCGCGACGGAGAATGGCGGCGCGCGGCGGAGCCGAAGCGATCACACGCCGATCGCCTGTCCGCGGAAGCGTGAGCTTGCGCGGAGGTTGAGGATTTAACGGAGACGTTCGATGCGCTTCTGTCTCGATGCAGGCGCGGTGGCCTTCATGCCGCTAAGATCGCGGACGCGCCGTCCAAAGCTCGACAGGGGCGCGGCGTGCGGCCTGCAACGCAAACGAGAGGCCGCGTGGCGGCGAACGCGGCTCGCTCGGCACCACGCCCTCTTCGAGCCGCCAAGACGCGAGCCTGATCCGGCTGCCTTCGCCGCCGCCCGCGCGGACCGCGACGACGGCATTGCTAACGCCGCGCGGAACCTGCGCAGACACCCAAATGCGCTGCCATCGATCGGGGGTCGAGAGGTCGAAGGGATGATTGTGAAGCCCTGGAAAATTCAGGAAGCAGGCGTCGATGCAAGCCGGAGGGGCGCCGGCGGCGACCCACACCCCGACCGAGAAGACGATCATTGTCTGCGGCCTGATGCGGCGATTGATGTCGACGAGCGCCAGCGTCTCGTCGTGATTGCAGTGCCGCTGCAAGGTAACGCTCCTCACCGTCCCCGGAGGCTGACCCAGGGACGGGTCGACGCAAACGTTGACGTCGCAGGCCGGTCCGAACATCCACGCGTTGCCTGTGGAGACGATCCGGTTCTCCTCGTATCGGATTTTTGGTCTCGATAGTCCCTCGCTTCGCGCGCGGCGATCGAGCGCATGGCGACGATGCGCGAGCTGGCAAATTTTCACCCAACTCGCGAGATCGGCAGGTTCGCTCGTGCCGAAGTCCTTGAATTTCGAAACGTAGCCGCGAAAGAGTCCGTCGCCGACGATCTCGACAGTGCCGGCAGGATGCGCGGGCGCGGCCTCGACCACCCATAGGAGCGAGTTGGGACCGAAACGGCGCAAGGCATCGTGAAGACGAGTGATTTTGTCGGCGTTCTCCTGTCCCTTTCGGACGAATACCTTTTCCGCCAGACGGAGATCCTCTTGCAGCTTGCCCTTCAGGTACTCCAAACGCCGACCGGTTTTGCCGGCGAAGCTCCGTCGATCCACGGCGCTCGGGCTGACTTGCGTATGGAAGACGAAATCGTCGTAGTGCCTGCTCTTCACCATGTACTCGTCATGGCCATCGTAAAGGAAAAGCTCCAGATCCTCGTCGGTGTAGAGGTGCGAGGCCTCCGTCTCGATGACGTCGATGATGTGGTCGATGGTCGAAGCGCTGAAGCGGAACAGTCCCTGCGGTTCGGCCCCGCAGAGCCTTTGGATCGTGCCGAATTCGCAATTGTCGCCGAGGCTCTCGAAGGACGTGATGAGGTCCGCGGCGGTCACGGGGGCACGCGGCAGGCAAGCCGCCGCGGCGCGCATGCCCATCCTAGCCAGAGATCCGACGGCCATCTTATCCTTGCCTACACTGCAACGATCGACCCGTAGGACAAGCACGCCTCGCGTTCAAATCAAGCAGGATGGTTGGGGGAGCGCTTTCGGGCCGCGTTCGGAGGCGCCACCGGCGCAGCGCCCTTGCTCAGCAAAGCAGCGCCTTCGCGATCGAGGCGCCGAGCGTGTATTTCGGGTCGACCATGTTGCCGAGCCGCATCTTGCCGGCCTGGGTCAGGAGCATGTAGGCGTCCATCTCGCTGAAGCCGTGGTCCTGCGCCATCCAGCGGATCAGCTCGCGGTAGGCGATGCGCGCGGCGTCCTCCATCGGGCGGCCGGAGCCGATGGTCATGATGGCGCGCTCGGTCTCGAGCCGCGGCCAGCCGAAGCTCCAGCCCTTGATGAGATCGACCTGCACCGTCGTCACGGTCGGATGCTCGATCGCGAAGCCGCACAACTCGCCGTCGCCTTGCGTCGCGTGGCAGTCGCCGAGGTAGAGCAGCGCGCCCTCGACGAACACCGGCAGGTAGATGATCGCGCCGACGCCTACGTCCGGCAGGTCCATGTTGCCGCCCCAGTAGTCCGGCACCAGCGAGGAGACCGCCTCGATCTCCGGCGAGGTGCCGATCGTGCCGATGAACGGCTCGTAGGGCAGGGTGATCGTATCGCTCCACTTGATGCCTTTGACCGGGTCGACCTCGACCTTCTTGACGATCTCCGGCAGCGGCTCGTGCAGCATCATCGTGTGCGTGTTGCTGACGAGGCCGCCGAAATCCTTCATCACGCAGGTGGTGCCGGCGGGCTGTGGGCCGCGCGGGACGATCGTCTGGATGTGCACGGCGAGGCAGTCGCCCTTCCGCGCGCCGGCGACGTGGATCGGCCCGTTCTGCGGGTTGAGGAACGGGAAGTTCAGGATTTCGCTCGGGCTGTCGGACTCGCTCTTGATCCGCCCTTCCATCGCGTCGTGGGTCTCGCAGGAGATCACCGCGCCGGGCTCGACGCTCAGCACCGGCTTGGCGTAGGGGCCGTAGACGTAATGGTACTTGCCCTGGGTCGCCTCGGTGATCGCGTGGGTCGATGTCGGCTTGCCTCCGGCAACGCCCCTGCGGGTCATGATGGAATGATCGAGCCAGGACATCGCGGGTCTCCTTTGCTGGCGCCGGGTCGCTGCGCGGCGCGTCTTCGCATAATCCTGGCCAGCCGGGGCCAGCCGCCGGACGACGGCCCGCAACCCCTCGGTTAACGCGGTCGGTTCAGAGCCCGCGCGCCTTCACGGCGTCTGCGATCGTGTCGAGCGTCGCCGGATCCTCGATCGTCGCCGGCATCGCGTAGCTGTCGTGGTCGGCGATTTTCTTCATCGTCCCGCGCAGGATTTTGCCGGAGCGGGTCTTCGGCAGCCGGTCGACGATGATCGCGGTCTTGAACGAGGCGACCGGGCCGATGCGCTCGCGGATCAGCGCCACCGCGTCGCCCTCGATCGCGGCCGCCTCCCTGGCGACGCCGGCCTTGAGCACCAGGAAGCCGCACGGCACCTCGCCCTTGATGGTGTCGGCGACGCCGATCACCGCGCATTCGGCGACATCGGGCAGCGAGGAGAGCACCTCCTCCATGCCGCCGGTCGAGAGGCGGTGGCCGGCGCAATTGATGATGTCGTCGGTACGCCCGAGCAGAAACACGTAGCCGTCCGCGTCCATCGTACCGGCGTCCGACGTCTTGTAGGCGCCGGGAAACGCGGTGAGATAGCTCTCGCGCATGCGGGGATCGTCCTGCCAGAGCGTCGGCAGGCATCCGGGCGGCATCGGCAGCTTGATGACGAACGAGCCCATCGTGCCGCGCGGCACCGGCTGGCCGGCTTCGTCGACGACCTCCAGCGTGTAGCCCGGCATCGGGACCGTCGCCGAGCCGGGTTTCACCGGCAGCACGCCGAGCCCCACCGGATTGCCGGCGATGCACCAGCCGGTCTCCGTCTGCCACCAGTGGTCGATCACCGGCAAGCCGAAGCGCTCGCTGGCCCAGTCGACGGTGTTGGCATCGGCGCGCTCGCCGGCGAGGAACAGAGCCCGCATGGCTTTCGGCGCGTGCTCGCGCCAGAACTTGGCGTCCGGGTCTTCCTTACGGATCGCGCGCATCGCGGTCGGCGCGGTGAACAGCGAAACGACGCCCCACTGCGCGCAGACGCGCCAGAACGCGCCGGCGTCCGGCGTGCCGACCGGCTTGCCCTCGTAGACGATCGTCGTCGCGCCGATCAGCAGCGGCCCGTAGACGTTGTAGGAGTGGCCGACGACCCAGCCGACGTCGGAGGCGCACCAGAACACCTCGCCGGGCTCTATGCCGTAGATGTTAACCATCGACCACGCGAGCGCCACGAGGTAGCCGCCGGTATCGCGGATCACGCCCTTCGGCACGCCGGTCGTGCCCGAGGTATAGAGGATGTAGAGCGGGTCGGTCGCGGCCATCGTGACGCATTCGGCGCGGCGGCCCTCCGCCTTCTCGACGAGCGCTTCCCAGTCGTGGTCGCGCCCCTCGATCAGGGCTGCCTCCAGCTTCGGGCGCTGCCAGACAAGCACGGCGGACGGCTTGGCGTCGGCGATGTCGATCGCGGCGTCGAGCAGCGGTTTGTAGGCGACGGTCCGCCCCGGCTCGATGCCGCACGAGGCGGTGAGGATCAGCTTCGGCTTGGCGTCCTCGATGCGTGTCGCGAGTTCCCCGGCTGCGAAGCCGCCGAACACCACCGAGTGGATCGCGCCGATGCGGGCGCAGGCGAGCATCGCGACATGCGCTCGCGGAATCATCGGCAGGTAGATGAGCACGCGGTCGCCCTTGGCGACGCCGAAGTCTCGCAGCACCGCCGCGAGCGTCGCCACCTCGTCGAGCAGCTCCGCGTAGGTGATCGTCTTGGAAAAATCGATGAGCGGCGAATCGTAGATGATCGCGGCCTGGTCGCCGCGCCCGTCGCGCACGTGGCGGTCGACGCAATTGAAGCAGGCGTTGCAGCTCGCGTCGGGGAACCAACGCCCGTAGATGCCGGCCCGCGCATCGAAGATCGCCTTGGGCGCCTCGACCCAGTCGATCGACTGCGCCGCCTCGCGCCAGAAAGCCTGCGGGTCGGACTGCCAGCCGGCGTAGACCTCGTGATACCGGCTTTGCATGCGGCTCCCGCCCTTGTGTCGCGAGCTGCTTCAAGGGCTCGTCGCCAGCGAAGAGTCCATAACTCGACGGCTCATGCAAGGCCCATGGCCTGGTGAGCACCGGCCGACGCCGGACGGCACGAGAGCGGTGCTTGCGTCCCGAGCGGAGGCTCGCCGTCCGCCGCCGCCCGCATGAAGGCCTCGGCCTGCCGCTTCGCGGTTTCGGCGTTCTGCAGAACCGCAGAAAGGTGAGGCCGTACCGTTTCGCCGAGGCCGGTGAGGCGCGTTCTGCTGCGGGCGCGATGGATGAGAGCGCCACCGAGTTCGCGTTCGAGCCGCATGATGGCGCGGGTGAGCGACGGCTGCGAGACGCGACAGCGCGCCGCCGCGCGGGTGAAGTTGAGCTCCTCGCTGAGCGCGAGGAAATAGCGGATTTGTTGCATCTCCATGGTCGTGCTCCTCAACCGGGACAGCGGCGGCGCTGGGCCATGGGAGCGGCGCGCTTCCGCGAACGGCTAAGACTGGATGCGTTGGCTTCCATCCCGCCGCGACGACGACCTCTTCGTCGGGGCCGGGGCGGAGGTTTCATCGGAGCAGGCTATCGGCGCCTGGCGCCTCAGCTACCCACGTAATGGCGCACCGCGAGATCGACGGCGGCGCGCTGCTCGGGCGTGAGCTGGCTCATCTGGCTGTCCAGCCATCCGTCCTTGAGCCCGGCGGCGCTCGACAGGAGGTGCCACTTCATGCCCTCGACGAGGTCCTTCTTGACGCCTCGTCCGGCGACGAAGAGGCGCGCCGCGCGATCCTGCGCGACGGGATTGTTGTGGCCGGCCGCCTTGATGAACCACCGCGCCGCCGAGGCTTCGTCCTTCTTCGTGCCAATGCCGTTGAACACCATGATTGCATACTCGACCATCGCGGCAATGTTGTCGTTGGCGGCAGCCTCTCCGATGTAGGTCGCCGCCCTGGCGTCGTCTTTCGGCACGCCGTTGCCTTGCCGGTAGAGCAGGCCGAGCGCGTATTGCGCCTCCGAATTGCCGAGCTCGGCGGACCGGCGGAAGTAGGAACTCGCGGTCGCGTAGTCGGGCGCGACGCCGTTGTTCTGAAGCGCGAACAGCCCGAGATAGAACAGCGCGCCGGCATTGTCGTTTGCGCCGGCCGCCGCGAACATCGAGCGGGCTCCGGCGCGATCCTCCTTGACACCGTCGCCTTTCATGCGCGCGATCCCGAGCTCGAACATCGCCTGGGGATCGCCCGCGTCGGCGGCGAGCTTGAACCAGCGGGCGGCCTCCGCCTTGTCCTGCTTGACGCCGAGCCCCTGCGAATAGAGCTCGCCGAGCAAGGTCATCGCCGCCCCGTCCTTGGCGTTCTTGTCGACGCGCTTCATCGCCTCCCGCAGGGCGGTGACGTAGAAGCCGCGCTGGAAGGCGCCGAAGGCGAGATCGGCGCCGGGAGAGGCTTTCGTCGCCGTGTCGGGCAGGTCGGCCGGCGAGGGGAGGGTCGGCCGGTTCTCGGCCGGCGGCGGCTCGGTCGGCGGCGCGATCGAGGGCGCCCCGAATTGTGAGGGACTAGGCGGGGTCAGCTCCTGCTGCGCGAAGGCGCCAGCGGCTATCATCGCGAGCGGGACGGCGACGAACAGAGCGGCGCGCCTCATCGCGCAGCCTCGCCGACCTCGGCGATAGCGCGCGACACCTCCCGCAATGTCGTCGCGATATCCTGCTCCCACAGCCCGTCGCAGAGGGCGACGAACTCCGCGCCCGCCCCAGCAATGGCGGCAGCCTGGTCGGGATCACGCGCGTAGCCGACGCAGGGCACGTTGAAGATCTCGGCCCACCAGGCGACGCGCTCGATGATCTCCTCCCGGCTCCGCTCGGACCCCGGGGCGCCGAACATCAGGTAGTCGACGCCGGCCTCGCCCGCGACCATCGCCTCGTCGCGGCTGGCGAGATCGCCCACGCCGACGATCTTCTTCGGATGCATCGCGGCAAGCGCCTCCTCGAGCCCGGCGCTCCCGCCCGACATGTGAACGCCGTCGGAGTCGGCGCGCGCGGCGAGCCTCGGATCGTTCTCGACCAGCAGAGCAGCCCCGGCGTCCCGGGCTACGGCCGCGAGCGCACGGACGATCGCCTTGGCTTCGCCGTCGTCCCGGGCGCCGCTGCGCAGCAGCACGCAGGCCACATCGACGCTCGTGACCGCCGCCTCGAGCAGCGGCCGGAAGAGGACGGCGTCCGCAACGGGCGGCGTGATCAAGAACAGGCGCGGCGCTTCGGGCACGTCGGACTTTTCGTTGGTGAGGCACGCACTCTGCGACAGGATTTCGGCGAAAGCGGGACGTCAGGCCGGCTCACCGCGGTCGCCGCGATGCGCCCCCGTCGCAAGAGGCCACCGTATTGCGGCGGCCTCCAATTTCAGGCGCCGAGCGCGCCGTGGCAGTGCTTGTACTTCTTGCCGGAGCCGCATGGGCAAGGCGCGTTGCGAGCGACCCGGCCCCAGGTGGAGGGGTCGTCGGTGCTGCGGGCGATCGTGTCGGCCTCGGTCCCGCCGAGCGCCTCGAACATCGTCCCCCCGTTCGGCACGACATCGTCGGCATTGCCGAGGCGCATCATCAGCTGTCGAAGGTCCTCGTGATTGCCGTTCATCGGCTCGAACTGGGAGGCCTGCAACGGCGGGATCTGCTGATGATCCTCGTGGGCGAGCTCGACCCGGTTCAGCTGCGAGGTCGTCGTCTCTCGCAACTGGGCGATCAGCTCGTTGAAGAGCTGGAAGGCCTCGGACTTGTACTCGTTCAATGGGTCGCGCTGGGCGAGACCGCGCCAGCCAATGACCTGGCGCAGGTGGTCGAGCGTGACGAGATGCTCGCGCCACAGGCTGTCGAGCACCTGCAGAACGACCTGCTTTTCGACGTAGCGCATCACGTCCGCGCCGTTCTTCTCGACGCGGGCGGCATAGGTCTCGTCCGCCGCCTTGTGGAGGCGCTCGCTCATCTCCTCGTCGGAGATACCCTCCTCCTTCTGCCAGTCGGTCAGCGGCAGCGCCACGTTGAAGGCATGCTCGACGGCCTGCAAGAGTCCCTCGACGTCCCAAGCCTCCGGGTAGGCGTCGCGCGGGATGAAACGGTTGACGAGGTCGTCGACAAGACCCGAGCGCATCGTGTCGACCTGATCCTCGAGCGAGTCGCTCGCCATCATCTCGCGACGCTGCTCGAACACGACCTTGCGCTGGTCGTTCATGACGTCGTCGTACTTCAACACGTTCTTGCGCATGTCGAAATTGCGCGCCTCGACCTTCTGTTGCGCTTTTTCCAGCGCCTTGTTGATCCAAGGATGGACGATCGCCTCGTCCTCCTTGAGGCCGAGCTTCACCAGCATGTTCTCCATGCGGTCGGACCCGAAGATCCGCATGAGGTCGTCCTTGAGCGACAGGTAGAACTTCGACCGGCCCTCGTCGCCCTGGCGGCCGGCGCGGCCGCGCAACTGGTTGTCGATGCGGCGGCTCTCATGGCGCTCGGTGCCGACGATGTAGAGACCGCCTGCGGCCTTGGCCTTCTCTCGGAAGTCGGCCACCTCGGCGCGGATCTCGGCCTCGCGGGCATCGCGTTCGGGGCCGGGTTCGACGTCCTTCAACTCGTGCGCGATGCGCATGTCGAGATTGCCGCCGAGCTGGATGTCGGTGCCGCGGCCGGCCATGTTGGTGGCGACCGTGATCGCGCCCGGCACGCCGGCCTCGGCGACGATGAACGCCTCCTGCTCGTGGAAGCGGGCGTTGAGCACGGTGAAGAGCTTCGAGGGTTTGCCGTCGCGGGCCGCCTTGTAGAGCTTCTGCAGCGCGTCGGGCTGGGACACATCGAGCAGGGTGTAGCCCTGCTGCACGAGGAAGTCGCCGAGTTGCTCGGACTTCTCGATCGACGTCGTACCGACCAGCATCGGCTGCATCTTGCCGTTGGCGTCCTCGATCTCGCGGACGATCGCCTTCAGCTTCTCCTCGAAGGAGCGGTAGACCTCGTCGTGCTCGTCGACTCGGGCGACCGGTTTGTTGGTCGGGATCTCGACCACGTCGAGCTTGTAGATCTCTGCGAACTCGTCGGCCTCGGTCGCCGCCGTGCCGGTCATGCCCGACAGCTTCTTGTAGAGGCGGAAGTAGTTCTGGAACGTGATCGAGGCGAGCGTCACGTTCTCCGGCTGCACGGTCACGCCCTCCTTCGCCTCCAGCGCCTGGTGCAGCCCTTCCGAGAAACGGCGCCCCGGCATCATGCGGCCGGTGAACTCGTCGATGATCACCACCTCGTCGTTGCGGACGATGTAGTCCTTGTCGCGCTGGAACAGCTTGTGCGCCTTGAGCGCCTGGTTGACGTGATGGACCAAGGTCACGTTGTGCGCCTCGTAGAGCGCGCCCTCGGTCAGCACGCCCGCCTCCGCGAGCAGCGTCTCGATGTGCTCGTTGCCGGCCTCCGTCAGGTTGGTCGTGCGCTGCTTCTCGTCGAGTTCGTAATCCTCCTTGACGAGCTTGGGGATCACCTTGTCGACGGCATTGTAGAGCTCGGACCGGTCGTCGGACGGGCCGGAGATGATGAGCGGAGTGCGCGCCTCGTCGATCAGGATCGAGTCGACCTCGTCGACGATCGCGAAGTTGTGGCCGCGCTGGGTCATCTGGCTCAGCTCGTACTTCATATTGTCGCGCAGGTAGTCGAAGCCGAACTCGTTGTTGGTACCGTAGGTGATGTCGGCGGCGTAGCTCTTGGCACGCTCCTCGTCGTCGAGACCGTGGACGATGATGCCGGTGGTGAGGCCCAGGAAGTTATAGACCCGCGCCATCCACTCGGCGTCGCGGCGCGCGAGATAGTCGTTGACGGTGACCACGTGGACGCCTTTGCCGGAGAGCGCGTTGAGGTATGCGGCGAGCGTCGCGACCAGGGTCTTGCCTTCGCCGGTGCGCATCTCGGCGATGCCGCGCTCGTGCAGCACCATGCCGCCGATCAGCTGGACATCGAAATGACGCTGGCCGAGCACGCGCTTGGCAGCCTCGCGGACGGTGGCGAAGGCGGGAACAAGCAGGTCGTCGAGAGTCTTCCCGCCGGCGACCTGCTCGCGGAACTCGACCGTGCGGGCAGCCAGCTCGTCATCGGTGAGCTTCGCCACTTGCGGCTCGAGGGCGTTGATCGCGGCGACCTTCGGACGGAAGCTCTTCAGCCGCCGGTCGTTCGAAGACCCGAATACTTTTTTCGCGATGCTACCCAACATAATCTTAGGACCTTTCAGCCCGATCCCCAGTCCGCGCCGGAGCCGGTCGTGTCGCGCGAGAGCGAGAGCTATCGTCTTGGCAAATGGTCGGAAACGACGCCGTTTTAAAGGCCAGCGTTCAACCTCCGGCACGATCCGCGACTACGTCGGCACCGCGATAACGGGGTGCGAAGCCGAGAACCCCACAGTCACGCGAGGCTGGCCGAGCCGTTTGGTGATACAAAGTGCCGCTCGCGCTTGTCAATTTGACGTTTTCAGGCCTCCGGAGGCTCGACAAGGGTGGGGGTGCGCCGTTATTCGCGTGCTGCCGCATCGTGCACACTATGCCCGATTTGCCTTCCAGGGCTCGGCGATTGCCGCCTCCCGCGTAATCGGAGACAGACGCCATGACACGAGCAAGACGCTCCGCCGCGAGCACCCTAGCATTTGCCATGGCGATCGGACTCTGCGCGCCCGCTCTTGCACAGACAACGAGCAAGGCGCCCACTCCTGCCGCGGGCAACCCTGCCGCGCCGATGAGCCCGTCCGCGGCGCCGGCCGCCGACGAGAAGCCGCTCCCGCCCGACACCGTGCTGGCGACAGTCAACGGCAAGAAGATCACCCAGCTCGACGTGACCTTGGCGACCGAAGATCTCGGGTCCAACATTTCGCAGCAGCTGAAAGGCAAGGCGCGCGATGCCTATCTCCTCGACTACCTGATCGACGGGACGCTCGTCTCCGAGAAGGCGAAGGCGGACAAGCTCGACCAGACCTCCGATTTCGGCAAGAAGGTCGATTACGCCAAGAACAAAATCTTGATGGAGTCGCTCCTCACGGTGATTGCCAAGAGCGCGACCTCCGACGCCGCACTGCACGCCATCTACGACCAGGCCGCCAAGGCGCAGAAGCCGGAGGAAGAGATCCGCGCGCGCCACGTCCTGGTGGCCACGGAGGCGGACGCGCAGGCGGCCCTGAAGCGGCTGAAGAACGGCGAGGACTTCGCCAAGGTGGCGAAGGACGTCTCCAAGGATCCCGGCGGCGAGGGCGGCGAACTCGGCTGGTTCACCAAGGAGCGTATGGTCCCGGCCTTTGCCGACGCCGCCTTCAAGTTGCAGCCGGGCCAGTACTCCGACCCCATCAAGACGCAATTCGGCTGGCACATCATACAGGTCGAGGGGCGGCGGCAGAAAACCTTCCCGCCCTTCGACCAGGTCAAGGACCAGCTCGTGCGCTACGCGATACAGAAGGCGCAGAGCGACCTCATCATCGAGCTGCGCAAGACCGCCAAGATCGAGCGCACCGCCGCCGCGCCGCCGGCTCCCGAGCTAGCCCCGGCGGACGGTGGCGACACGGGCAAGTAGAGCCGGGCGAGGAGGTCCGGGCGTCAGGTCCGGCGAAACGATCCGCGGTCGTTCGGGCGCGGAGGAGGTTGTACCATGCCGCGGCTCTTCACCGGGCTGGCGCTGCCGGATGCGGTGGCGCGCGAACTCTCGATGATGAGGGGTGGTCTGCCGGGCGCCCGCTGGATCGAGGCCGAGGACTATCATCTCACCTTGCGCTTCATCGGGGACATCGACGAGGACACCGCCCACGAGGTCCATGACGCGCTGGACAAGGTCCGGCGCCCGTCCTTCAAGGTGGCGCTCTCCGGCCTCGACGCCTTCGGCGGGTCGAAGCCGCGCGCGGTGATCGCCACGGCGAAGCCGGCTCCGCCCTTGATCGAGTTGCAAGCGGAGCACGAACGCCTTCTGAGGCGACTCGGGATTGCTCCGGAGACACGCAAGTTCACGCCGCACGTGACACTCGCCCGCTTGCGGCAGGCGTCGCCGCTTGCGGTGGCGCGCTACCTGTCCATGCGCGGCTGGCTCGCCTCGCGTGAGTTCGATGTCGGCGAATTCACCCTGTTTTCCTCCCGCGATTGCGTCGGCGGCGGCCCCTACGTGGCCGAAGCGGTGTACCCGCTGCGCTGACCGCCTTGCCGGCTCGAACCGACCGATCAAGAAAGGCGCCGGGTCCGTCACGCCGACCGTATCGCGACCGGTGAGGCGAATCAGACCTGTGATTGGAAGCGGATCGGCACCCGTTAGCATGATTGTTGCCTAGCTCGGGCATCCCGAAGACCGGACCCTTCATGCTCACCCCAGCACCCTCTAGCGAATTGTGGTCCGCCCGCTCCGGCAGCCGCTGGACACAATTGATTCTAGGGCTCGTCGTCATGATGGCGATCTCCAGCCCGCAGTACGTCTGGACGCTGTTCACCAAACATTTTGTCGCGGCGACCGGTCACGATCTCGGCGCCGTGCAAGTGACGTTCTCGATCCTCGTCATTCTGCAGACGTGGCTGTCGCCGGGCCAGGGCTGGCTGATCGAGAAATTCGGGCCGCGGCTTCTCATCACGCTCGGCGCCGCGCTGAGCGGTCTTGGCTGGGTGCTGGCGAGCCAGGTGTCCTCGCTCGCGGCGCTCTACGCGACCTACGGCCTGTTCTGCGGCATCGGCACCGGCTTCGTCTACGTCGGGGTCGTCGGGCTGATGGTCCGCTGGTTCCCGGACAGCCGCGGCTTCGCGGTGGGCGTGGTGGCGGCCGGCTACGGCTTCGGCGCGCTCGCCACGACCTTCCCGATCGACGACATGATCAAGGCGTCGGGCTTCCGCGCCGCGCTGCTGACCTTCGGGCTGGTGCTCGGTGGCATCGGAGTGCTGGCGGCGCTGCTTCTCCGCGATCCCGGCACGACCGAGGTTCGCTCCGGCGCGGAGCTGAAATCCGGCGCCGCGCCGGGCGCGATGCTCCGCTCGCCGATCTTCTGGCTGATGTTCGCGATGATGACGATGATGTCGACCGGCGGCCTGATGGTCGTGTCGAACTTCGCCTCCTTCGCCAAGGACTTCGGCCACGCCAATGCGGTCGTATTCGGCGCCGCCGCGCTGCCGCTCGCCCTCTCGATCGACCGTTTCGCCAACGGTCTGACACGGCCGTTCTTCGGCTGGGTCTCGGACCATATCGGCCGCGAGAACACGATGGCTCTTGCCTTCACCCTGGAGGCGATCGCCATCGCGGTGATGATCGCCTTCCGCTCGGATCCGACGGTTTTCGTGCTGATGTCGGGCGTGGTGTTCTTCGGCTGGGGCGAAATCTTCTCGCTGTTCCCGTCCACCCTGACCGACATTTTCGGCGAGCGCCACGCCACCACGAACTACGGCTTCCTCTACATGGCGCAGGGCATCGGATCGGTGCTCGGCGGCCCGCTGGCGGCCACCCTCAAGGCGGCGGTCGGCAGCTGGGTGCCGGTGTTCGCCATCGTCATCGCGTTCGACCTCGTCACCGCGGCTCTTGCGGTCGTCGTGCTCAAGGGGATGCGTGCGAAGCGGGGCGAGGTTGCCGCGCCGGGGCTGCGGCAGGCGCAGGTCTATTGAGCCTCAGGCGGCGGTCCAACCGCCGTCGAGCGAGAGGATCGAGCCGGTCATCCCCTTCGCCGCATCCGAGGTGAGGTAGACGGCCAGCGCGGCGACTTCGTCGATGGTGATGAACTGCTTGGTCGGCTGCGCCTTCAAGAGCACGTCGTTGATGACCTCGTCCTTGGTCATCTTGCGCGCCGCCATCGTGTCGGGGATCTGCGCCTCGACGAGAGGCGTCCAGACGTAGCCGGGGCAGATCGCGTTGCAGGTGACGCCGTGCGTCGCCAGCTCCAGCGCCACCGTCTTGGTGAGCCCGGCGATGCCGTGCTTGGCCGCGACATAGGCAACCTTGTAGGGCGAGGCGACGAGCGCGTGCGCGGAGGCGGTGTTGATGATGCGGCCCCAGCCCTTGCGCTTCATGCCCGGCACCGCGGCGCGGATCGTATGGAACGCCGACGAAAGGTTGATGGCGATGATCTTGTCCCACTTGTCGATCGGAAAGTCCTCGATCTGGGAGACGAACTGGATGCCGGCGTTGTTGACGAGGATATCGGCGCCGCCGAACTTCTGTTCCACCTCGGCCATCATCGCGGCGATCGCGATGGCGTCCGACATGTCGGCGCCCGAGAAGTGGCAGGCGACGTCGAACTCGCGCTCGATCCCGGCCCGCGCCGCCTCGATCGCGTCCGGCTCGCCGAAGCCGTTGAGCACGATCGTGGCGCCTTCCTTGGCGAAGGCTCGCGCGATGCCGAGCCCGATGCCGCTGGTCGAGCCGGTGACGACGGCGGTTTTGCCTTTGATCATGGGTGTGCTCCGGATGCTATGGAATGGCCAAGCGTCGTCGCCGCATCAGACGACGGCGACCGCGAAGTGGAGCCCGGCGGTTTCCTGAACTTTGCGCAACACCGCGAACAGGTTCGAGGCCGTGGGATTTCCGGTCGGCCCGAGCATGCGCATCAGGCTCTTGGGGGGCTTACCCATCTCGGCCGCCAAGCGTTCGAAACCGATGGTCGCGTTGATGTAGTCGCGCAAGATGGATTTGCCCACGGCAATATCGCCGGCGAGAAATTGCTCGATCGCCTCGGTAAGCAAGGCGTCGCGAAAGGCGGGCTCGCGTTCGACCCGTGCCATGATTGTTTCCTTGAAACTACGGGTCAGGGCCAATCGCCTCATCCTTTCCTGCGTTGCTTGTACACAAGCCAGCGCTCCTGAGCGGCCATGATATCCGCCTGTTGTCGCCGTTTCGTACCGCCGGCCAGGAGGATGATGAGCGTGTCTCCATCTCTCCCGAAGTAGAGCCGGTATCCCGGCCCGACATCGATCCTGAATTCCAGAACGCCGGCGCCGACACCTTTCGCGTTCGCTAGGTTGCCAAGTTGCATCCGGGCTAGGGCGGCCGTCACCTTTCGTGCCGCCCATACATCGAGAGCATCGAACCATTTTGCGAAAGGACTTTCACCCGAAACGTCCAGGTACTCGACAATGATCATTTAGTACCGCAAATGTTACCATGCAATCCGTCGTCATATGGCCCTACAACCGTTCCCCCGCCTTGCGCCGGCCGAAATCGGCCTCCTCCGTTTCCTGGCCCTGGGCGATGATGCCGCGGCGGATCGCGCGGGTGCGGGTGAAGAGATCGAACAGGCCGTCGCCGTCGCCGTCGCGCACCATTCGCTGCAGCGCGGCGAGGTCCTCGTTGAAGCGGCCGAGCACCTCCAGCACCGCGTCGCGGTTGTTGAGGAACACGTCGCGCCACATCGTCGGGTCGGACGAGGCGATACGGGTGAAATCGCGAAAACCGCCGGCCGAGAACTTCATCACCTCGGCCTGCGTCACAACCTCGAGGTCGGAGGCGGTGCGCACGATGTTGTAGGCGATGAGGTGCGGCACGTGGCTGGTGATGGCGAGCACGATGTCGTGGTGGGACGCGCTCATCGCCTCGACGTTGGCGCCCGCCGCGCTCCAGAACGCCGACAGCCGCTCGAGCGCGCCGGCGTCGGTATCGGTGGCGGGGGTGAGAATCACCCAGCGGTTGACGAACAGCGTCGCGAAGCCGGCGTCGGGGCCGGAGTACTCCGTGCCGGCGACGGGATGGCCGGGCACGAAATGGGCGTGGGCCGGCAGGTGCGGCGCCACCTCCTCGACGACCGAGACCTTGGCGCCTCCGACGTCGGACACGATGCAACCCGGCATCAGGTGCGGACCGATGGCTTCGGCGACGCTCTTCATCGCGCCCAGCGGCGTGCAGAGGATGACGAGATCGGCGCCAGCGACCGCCTTCTTTAGGCTCTCCGCCATGTCGTCGACCAGCCCGATCTCCATCGCCCGGGCGCGCACGCCGGCATCGGCGTCAGCGCCGACGATCGTGCGGGCGAGGTTCTGCTGGCGCGCGACGCGGCAGATCGAGGCGCCGATGAGGCCGAGGCCGATCACGGTGAGCGTCTCGAACAGCGGTGTCGGGAGGGGCGTGCCGAGGGCTTCAGCCACGAGCGTGATGCCTTCCTTCTCCCGCTTGCGGGAGAAGGTGGCCCGGCGCAGTCGGGTCGGCTGAGGGAGCTCGCCACTGCACCGTCGCCGACCTGGTTCGCGCGGGGAGCAGACCGCGAGATCCCTCATCCGTCACGGCTTCGCCGCGACACCTTCTCCCGCGAGCGGGAGAAGGTGGGGCTGACTCAGTCATGACCGCGCTCCTTCGCGAACGCCGCGAACGCCTCGATGACCAACCCGTTCGCCGTCTCGCCGCCGACGCTGAGCCGCAGGCACTTCGGCAGGCCGTAGGCGCCGACCATCCGCAGGATCAGGCCGCGTGCGGTGAGGAAGGCGTCGACGCGCTTGGCTTCGGCCTCGTCGCGGAAGTGGACCAGCACGAAATTGGCCGCGCTCGCCGTCACCGGGAAACCAAGCGCCCGGATCTCGCGCGTTAGCACCTCGCGCCAGTGCGCGTTATGCGCGACGGCGGCGCGGGTGTGAGCGACATCCTCGAGCGCGGCGATTCCGGCACGCATCGCCGGATCGTTGACGTTGAAGGGGCTGCGCACCCGGTTCAGCGCGTCGCAGATCGCCGCCGGCGCGTAGCACCAGCCGAGCCGCAGGCTGGCAAGCCCGTAGATCTTCGAGAAGGTGCGGGTGACGACCACGTTCTCGCGCTCGCGGGCCAGCGCGAAGCCTTCGTCGTAGTCCGGCGCGGTCGCGTATTCGGCATAGGCGTCGTCGAGCACGAGCAGCACGCTCGGCGGCAGCGCATCGGCAAGCCGCGTCACGGCCGCGCGGTCGATATAGGTGCCGGTCGGATTGTTGGGATTGGCGATGTAGACGATCCGCGTCTTCGCCGTCACCGCCGCGAGGATCGCGTCCACGTCGACGGTGAAGTTTGTCTCCCCGACGATCACCGGCGCGCCTTCCGCGGCGAGGATCGCGACGCGATAGAGCAGGAAGCCGTGTTCCGTGTAGATGCCTTCGCCGCCCGGCTCGCAGTAAATCGAGCCGAGCAGGAAGAGCAGTTCGTCCGAGCCGGCTCCGCAGACGATGCGCGCGGGGTCGAGCCCGTGGAGCTTGCCGATTGCCTCGCGCAGCGGCGTCGCGTTGCCGTCCGGGTAGGCGGCGAGCTTGTCGTCGGCGGCGCGAAAGGCGGCCCTGGCGGCCGGCGAGGGACCAAGCGGGGTCTCGTTCGACGACAGCTTGTAGACCGGTCCGGTCACGCCCGCCGCCTTGCTCTTGCCGGGCACGTAGAGGTCGACCGCCAGCACGCCGGGGTGCGGCTGCGGGCGCGATCTTCGGTCGGACGCGGTCATGAGTGCCTCAAGGAGTGCCGGCACCGATCCCGAAGCGCGCGGCATGCGAACCGATGAAGGCCACGGCGGGCTTCGGCTGTCCAGAGATGGTGAGGGCCTCGACGATCGTCGAGCGGTCCACGGCCCCTTCGGCCTCCAGCAGCAAGCTGAAGCCGCGCCGCGTCGCCGCCGCGCCGATGATCCGCGCGGGATGCGAGGATGGGGGAAGCCCGGCGGCCTTCTCGACCTGCGCCGCATAGAGCAGGATCTCGCTCGGCGCGGCATCGGTCAGAAGCTTGGCGATGACGTAGAGGGGCAGATCGGCCGCATGATCGGCGCGCTCGACGAAGGGCAGGCGCGCGATCACCTTAGGCGCCTCCGGCGCGCTCAGCCGGTCCCACCATGGCGTGGCGCGATCCTCGACGCGGACCAGTCCGAGATCGCCTGTCGCTTCCGCGACGGCCGCGATCACCGCCGCGGCGCCGTCATGCGGAGCGAAGGGCACGGTGAAGCCGAAATGGAAGCGGCAGGAGTCGCGCACGCGAGCATCGCCGTTCGACACATCGACGTGAACGCTGTAGGGCGCCTGCACGTAGGTGAAGGTCGAGATGATGATGCGCCAGATGCCTTCGACGGTGTCGAGCGGCAGGATGCCCCGGTGGCGAGTCACCAGGCGGCGCATCATGTCGGCCTCCCGCTTCGGCCGGAACGCCGAGCCGCCGCCTTGTCGCGCCTTCACCGCGATCAGCCGGTCGATGATCTCGCCGCGCCGCATGAGGAGGGCGTGCAACGCCTCGTCGAGGCCGTCGATCTCGCCGCGCAGCGTCTCGAGGTTGCCCGCCGCATCATCCGCGGTGCTCGTGCCGATGGTCATGTTCTGCTCATTCACCGCGCTTCATAGTCACCAGATGAGCACAAGGCAAAAGCCGCGGCGCTTGGCAAAAGCCGCGTCGCGTGTCGGCGCTGCCACGAGAACGACGCTTGCCGCCGCTGCACACGTGTGTCGCCTTGACGTGCGTTTTACCCCGTCCGCATATAGATTAGACGATGCTCGATCCCGCTAACGGCCGGCCCGGCCGATGAACCTGATGACGACGAAGGCTGCCGCGCAGCGCGAGGTCGAGACGCCGAGTTCACGTGTCGTGACGTTCGGCGCGGACCGGCCGTTGACGATGGATGCCGGCGTTGCGCTGACGCCGTTCACGATCGCATACCAGACCTACGGCACGCTGAACGCGGGCAAGAGCAATGCGATCCTCGTCTGTCACCAGCTCACCGGCGACCAGCACGTCGCCAACCAGCACCCTCTGACCGGTAAGGAGGGATGGTGGACGAGCCTGGTTGGGCCGGGCAAGACGATCGATACCGACCGCTATTTCGTGATCTGCTCCAACGTTCTCGGCGGCTGCATGGGCACGACCGGGCCGGCTTCGACCAACCCGGCGACCGGACGGCCCTACGGGCTCGATCTGCCGGTGGTGACGATCCGAGACATGGTGCGTGCGCAGGCGATGCTTGTGGACGATCTCGGCATTGAGACGCTGTTTGGCGTCGTCGGCGGCTCGATGGGCGGAATGCAGGTGCTGCAATGGGCGGCGAGCTATCCCGACCGCGTGTTCTCGGCGATGCCGATCGCCACCGCCGCGCGCCATTCCTCGCAGAACATCGCCTTCCATGAGGTCGGGCGCCAGGCGGTGATGGCCGATCCGGACTGGCGCAAGGGCCGCTACCTCGACGAGAACACCTATCCGGGGAAGGGCCTCGCCGTCGCGCGTATGGCCGCGCACATCACCTACCTGTCGGAACAGGCTCTACAACGGAAGTTCGGGCGCAAGCTGCAAAGCCGGGAGGCGCCGACCTTTTCCTTCGACGCCGATTTCCAGATCGAAAGCTATCTGCGCTACCAGGGACTCTCCTTCGTCGACCGGTTCGATGCCAATTCGTACCTCTACGTCACGCGCGCCTGCGACTATTTCGATCTCGCGGAAGATTATGGCGGCCAGCTCGCGCAGGCGTTCAAGAAGTCGAAGACCAAATTCTGCGTTGTCTCGTTCTCGTCGGACTGGCTCTATCCGACCTCCGCTTCCCGCGCGATCGTCCATGCGCTCAACGCCGGCGGCGCCTCCGTCTCCTTCGTCGACATCCTGACCGATCGGGGCCACGACGCCTTCCTCCTCGACGATCCCGAGTTCAGCGCCACGGCGCACGGGTTTCTCGAAGGCGCCGCCAAGGCGCGCGGCCTGCCGCCGGCATGACGAGAGGCTTCCCGCCGGGCGACCGTCGCGCCACCCTGCGACCCGACCTCTACGTTGTCGCCAGGATGCTGGAGCCGCGCACCCGCGTGCTCGACATCGGCTGCGGCGACGGCACGCTGCTGAACTATCTCAGCGAGGAGCACGGCGTCGATGCCCGCGGCATCGAGCTGTCGCAGAAAGGCGTCAACCATTGCGTCGCCAACGGCCTCTCGGTTATCCAGGGCGACGCCGATACCGATCTCGCCGACTATCCCGACGACGCCTTCGACTTCGTGATCCTGTCGCAGACGCTACAGGCGACGCGCCGGCCGCGCCAGGTGCTGGAGCACATGCTGCGGATCGGCCGGCACGCGGTCGTGTCGTTCCCCAATTTCGGCCACTGGCGGGTGCGCGGGCAGCTCCTCATCAAGGGGCGCATGCCGATCACGGATGCGTTGTCCTACCAATGGTTCGACACGCCCAACATCCATGCCTTCACCATCCGCGACTTCGTCACCCTCGCCGAGATGATCGAGGCCCGCATCGAGCGCTCCGTGGCGCTCGATCAGAACGGCCGGCCGATCCAGGTGCGCGTCCCATGGTGGTTCTGGAACCTGTTCGGCGCGCAGGCGGTGTTCCAGCTGACGCGCCACGATCGCTAGCCGCGCGACCCCATCTGGGGCGCGCTGTCGCTTCGTCCAACAGAAGCTTGGAACGTCGACGGCGAGCGAGTAAACAGACCGCGAGGCAGTCTCGCCGAAGAGGACCGCGCATGGCGCCAGAACACGACGGACCCGAGGAGGCGACCGGCCCCTTGCCGCCTCAGGCGGACCTCAAGCAGTCGGCGAAGGTCTCGCCGAAGGACGCGATCATAGAAGCTCTGATGGAGCTCGCAGGCGAGCGGACCTGGGAAGACATCACGATCACCGACATCGCGACGCGGGCGAACCGGTCGCTTGCCGACTTCCGCGACGCCTTCCCCTCGAAGGGTGCGGTGCTCGCCGGCTTTTCCCGCAAGATCGACAGGATCGTGCTCGACGGCACGACCGACGACCTGATTGGGGAGCCGGCCAAGGAACGGCTGTTCGACGTGCTGATGCGCCGCCTCGACGCGCTGACACCCTACAAGCTCGGCCTTGAGGCCGTCTCCGAGTGGATCGGCCGCGCGCCGATGGCGGCGGCCGCGGTCAACCGGCTCGAGCTCAATTCCATGCGCTTCATGCTCGAAGCCGCGGGGATCGATGCGGAGGGACCTGTCGGCACCGTCAAGCTGCAAGGCCTCGTGCTGGTCTGGACCCGCGTGCTGCGCAGCTGGTTCCGCGACGACGATCCGGGTCTGGCGCAGACGATGGCCATGCTCGACAAGGAACTCACGCGTGGCGGGAAGATCGTGTCGCGGGCCGAAGACGTCAATCGTCTTGCCTCGCCGCTGTTCTCCCTGGCGCGCGCGATGTTCGATCGCCGGCCCGATTACCCGCGCGAGACGCGGCAGAGCTGGAAGCGCGAGGCGGACGAGCCGGCTGGCTTCTAGACGACACTCCTTGGGAGCCTACGTCAGGTTGGCGGCTTCTCCGCCGCAGGGATAAAAGCGGTGGGGGATACCGTTCTTGTAAGCCCTGCCGATTTTCTCGTCGCACAGCCAATCGCAAACCCTTCTTACGTGGCTCTCGGAAGCATGAACCTCCTGAGCAATCTCCGCGACCGTCATGCCAGGTTTGACATTGATAAGGCGTTCGATGCGGACGTTCTTTTGCTCGACCAAATCGTCGACAGCAAGATGAAGTTCGGCGGCGATCTTCAACAGGGTGTCGATCGTGCCTTCGCGGCGTCCCGTCTCGATCTGGGAAAGAAAACCCTGCGCGATTCCAGCACGGTCGGCTAGCGCCTTGGATGTCAAGCCTCGGTGCTCACGCCAGACCTTGATGCGACTTTCGCCGTTCAGAATGCGGTCGACGATCTCCGAGGGAACGAGTTCTTCCTCGCCGGCCTCCAGCTTCCGTCGAAACGCGGCTACCGCCTTGCTGTCCGCCAAATCTTCCGCGGCGCGAACGAGAGCAAGATAATCGGCTTCAGCGAGCACCACGAGACGATCGCCATTTTCGGTGGTAATTTTTTGAACATCCACCAGAGTGTCTCCTAAACGTCGTCATAGGCAGCTCCGCGAGGCGCGATTCTGATGACGGAGATGACCTCTCCCGAGTCGGTGAAAAGGACGCGCCAACCGCCCATGCGCATCCGCAAAACGCCATCATGGCCTTGAAGTGATCTGACGTTGTTTGCCAAAGCGGACGGATCAGCGACATAGAGCCTGAGCTTTGCTCGAATAGGATCGGCCAAATTGACCGGTAGGCGGCTCAACGTCTTCAGAGCATCTTTGCTGTAGACCAGCCGCAATCGCTGCCGGCGTCGGCCGATTTGCGCGATCGTCATCAAAAAGGCAGTGTTTGGGCAGAGGAATCAGGTCAATGCAAACTCGATCTTTACTCTCGGCTGTCGTCTCGGGTTGGTTCGTCCTAATGGGCGGCTTGGTCGCTCATGCGCAGGATCGCGGCTCCATGGAGCCGCGCACGATGGCCCCGCTCGCGGACCCCTCGGATCCGCGGCTTCCGGCCAAGCAGGTGTTCGGCCGCGAGACCGAGCCGGCCGCGATGGCGACGCAGGTCTTCGGCTTCTACGCCAAGGGCTGCATCGCCGGCGCCCGCCCGCTGCCGATGGACGGGTCGGATTGGCAGGTCATGCGACCGTCCCGGAACCGCTTCTGGGGCCATCCCGCGCTCATCAACTTCGTCGAGCGCCTGGCCGACCGCGTCCGGCAAACCACCAGTTGGCCGGGCATCCTGATCGGCGACATGGCGCAGCCGCGCGGCGGTCCGATGATCAGCGGCCATGCCTCGCACCAGATCGGCCTCGACGTCGACGTCTGGTTGCGCCCGATGCCGGAGCGCCGCCTTTCCCGAGATGAGCGCGAGTTCATGGACTCGGTGATGGTCGTGCGCGAGGATCGCCGCGACGTCGATCCGCGGCTTTTCACGCGTGACACGATGGACGTCATCAAGGCCGCCGCCGAGGATCCCGAGGTCCAGCGCATCTTCGTCAACGCCGCGATCAAGCGAGCGATCTGCCGCGAAGCGCGCGGCGACCGCTCCTGGCTCGACAAGGTGCGGCCGATGTTCGGCCACGACTATCATTTCCATGTTCGGCTTGCTTGCCCACCGGGCGAGAACGCGTGTCAGCACCAAGCCGAAGTACCGGGCGGCGAGGGATGTGATGCCTCCCTCCAGCGCTGGTTCTCCGATTCGATCCTGCATCCCAAGCCGGCCAAGAAGCCGCCATTCCCGCGGCCGCCCTTGACGATGGCCGGGATGCCGGAGGCCTGCCGCACCGTGGCGGCGGCGCCCGGCCAGCAGATGGGCGCCCGATAGCTATTCCGCCGCGACCGCGGCGGTCCCGATCGGGCAGCTTACGCCGGTGCCGCCGAGCCCGCAGTAGCCGCCGGGGTTCTTAGCAAGGTACTGCTGATGATAGGGCTCGGCGTAGTAGAAGGTCGGGGTCGGTTTCAGCTCCGTCGTGATCGGCGGCAGCCCCTTGGCGACAAGCGCGGGCTCGTATCGCGCCATGATCTCGCGGGCCTGGCCGAGTTGCTCCTCCGAGCCGTAGATGCCGGAACGATACTGGGTTCCGCTGTCGTTGCCCTGCCGCATGCCCTGCGTCGGGTTGTGCCCCTCGAAGAATCGCTTCACAAGCTCGCGATAGCTCACCACCGTCGGATCGTAGGCGACGAGGACCACCTCGTTGTGCCCGGTGCGGCCGCTGCACACTTCCTCGTAGGTCGGGTTCGGCGTCACGCCGCCCGCATAGCCGACGGCGGTCGAGACAACTCCCGGGATCGTCCAGAACATCCGCTCGGCGCCCCAGAAGCAGCCAAGACCGAAGATGGCGGTCTGGACGCCCGCCTCGAACGGCGGCTTGATCGCGCTGCCGTTGACGAAGTGTCGGTCAGCCGTCGGAATGGGGCTCGTACGGCCGGGCAGGGCTTCGGCCTCTGTCGGCAAGGTCATCGGCTTGCGAAAGGAAAACATCCGGCGCTCCTCTGTCGTTGGGATCGGAGATGGGCAATGCGGCCCGCCAAGGCAATGTTGCCGACGCTCGGCTCGCGGCACGGCGTCAGCGCCGGCTGTAGCCGATCTTCGGGCTGCGGCGCCGGGTGATCGCGAAAACGATGAGGCCGAGCGCGCCCAGCACCAACCATGTCGGCAACAAGAACAGCGTGACGAGCACGGGATCCCAGAGCATCGGGAGATGGGCCTCGATGGTCTTGTGCAGCTTCAGGAACGCGTCTGGGAACAACGCCGACGACGTGCGGCCGAACGGCACGATCGCCATCGTTCCAGCGGCAACGGAGCGTGTCCCGTCGACAACAAGAGCGGCGAAAGCGGCGGCGAGCAGGAGGAGGCCGACGAAGCGGAAGAGCAAGCGAAGCATGGACAGCCTTAGGCGGGAGGCGAGGACTGTCGGCGAGGCAGTTTCGCCTGTCGATGCGGCTTTAGGCGAGGCCCGACCCGCGGTCAAACCGGGTGGCGAGCTCGATCCGGCGGCCTCGATGCCCGCATCTTCGATGCTGGCGGACAAATTGACTTCGCGAACAGGTTCCCTCTATAAGACCGCCGAAACTGGCGGGTATGGACGCGGCATCGTCGCGCGATCTGTCAAGATCAAGAGATCAGCACAAGGCTCTCGGCTTGCTTGTTGGGACTGCGCACCTCGCGCCGGTCGGGATGGAGTTTGATCAGTGAAACGGACGTACCAACCTTCGAAAATCGTGCGCAAGCGGCGCCACGGCTTTCGCGCCCGCATGGAAACCGTCGGCGGCCGCAAGGTGATCGCGGCCCGGCGCGCGCGCGGCCGCAAGCGGTTGTCGGCGTAACGATGATGGTGGCGGCCGCGGCGCTGCCACGTGTTCGCGAAGGGTTGCGCGATGCGGAGCCCAGGTAAAGCGCTTCCGATAGGCCGGCTCAGGCGACGCGCCGACTTCGTGCGCGCGGGTAAAGGCCGGCGCTGGCATGGCAAGGCGGTCAGCCTGCAGGCCGGTCGGCGCGAGGATTGCGAAGCGCCTGACCTGGCGCCGCGCTGCGGATTCACCCTGACGAAGAAGGTCGGTTGCGCCGTCATTCGCAACAGGGCGCGCCGGCGTCTTAAGGAAGCGCTACGTTCCATACCGGATCTCCCGGTCAGGCCGGCCCACGACTATGTGTTCGTCGGCCGGCTGGAGGCCATCCGCATGCCGTTCGAGGACTTGAGGCGCGAACTGTACCGTGCGGTCGGCGGCGTCCACGAGGCGGCCCCGCGCGGCGCCGACAGATCGGGATCAAGAAAGAACAGGGTCTAGTCATGAAGCCCGACACCACCAAGAACTACTACTTGGCGCTCGCCCTCTCCATCTTGGTGGTGATCGGCTGGAACTATTTCGTGACCCGCCCGCAAGTGGAGCGTGCCCGCCAGAGCCAGTCCGAGGTCGCCTCAAGGAAGACTCTGAACGATGGGGGCCGCCCTGGCGCACCGAACGCGCTGCCGCCGCAGACGATCAACTCGCCGCCGCAGGGGGGCGTATTGCCGCAAACTGCTGCCGTCCAGCGCGATCGCAAGGCGGCGCTCGCCGAAAGCCAACGCGTCGAAATCGAGACGCCGAGCCTGCTTGGCTCGATTTCGCTCACCGGTGCGCGCTTCGACGATCTCGAGCTGAAGGGCTATCGGGAGACCCCCGACAAGAACAGCCCTGACATCGTGCTGCTCTCGCCCTCGGGCGCGCCGGCCGCCTATTATTCCGAGTCCGGCTTCCTGGCGCAGGGCGGTGCCAATCTCGCGCTGCCCGGCCCCTCGACTGTCTGGAGCAAGACGGCCGGCGACACGCTGACGCCGGCGAGCCCCGTCACCTTGTCGTGGGATAACGGGCACGGGCTCGTCTTCACGCGCAAGATCAGCATCGACAACGACTACATGTTCTCCGTGTCGACGAGTGTCGACAACAAGGGCTCCGCGCCGGTCTCGCTCATCCCCTATTCGCTGATCAACCGGGAGGGTACGCCGAAGACTTCTGGCTATTCGGTGCTGCACGAGGGCTACATCGGCTACGTCGGCGATACCGAAGAAGAGATCGCCTACGGCAAGATCGAGAAAGAAACGAACTCGCTCAAGAAGGTGAGCGGCATCGGCGGCTGGGCCGGCTTCACCGACCAATACTGGGCGACGGCGATGGTGCCGGATCAGTCGAAGCCGTTCGAGGCCGACTTCTCCGCCACCGGCTCGGCGGACAAGACCTACCAGACCGCCACCTTCGATCCAGCGCTCACCGTCGTGCCGGGCGCCACCGCCACGACCAGTTCGCGTCTGTTCGCCGGCGCCAAGGTCGTTTCGATGCTGAACGCCTACCAGAAGGACCTCGGCATCAAGCAGTTCAACCTCATGATCGACTGGGGCACGTACCTCTGGTTCTTCACGCAAAAGATGTTCTGGCTGCTGAACTCGATCTACAAGATCGTCGGCAACTACGGGCTCGCGATCATCCTCGTCACCTTCCTTGTCAAGCTGGTGTTCTTCCCCCTCGCCAACCGCTCCTACATGTCGATGGCGAAGATGAAGGCCGTGCAGCCGCAGCTCGCCGCCCTCAAGGAGCGCCATCCCGACGACAAGATGAAGCAGCAGCAGGAGATGATGGCGATCTACAAGCGCGAGAAGATCCAGCCGATCCTCGGCTGCCTTCCGATGCTGATCCAGATCCCCGTCTTCTTCTCGCTGTACAAGGTCCTGTTCGTCTCGATCGAGATGCGCCAAGCGCCGTTCGCCCTCTGGATCCGCGACCTGTCGCAGCCCGATCCGACCAACATCTTCAATCTCCTGGGCCTCCTCCCCTATGACCCGACCAAGCTGCCGCTCGTCGGCCATTTTCTCGCGATCGGCATCCTGCCGCTGATCATGGGCTTCTCGATGTTCCTTCAGATGAAGATGAATCCGGAGCCCACCGACCCGGTCCAAAAGACGATCTTCTCCTGGATGCCGGTGATCTTCACGTTCATGCTCGGGACCTTCCCGTCGGGTCTCGTGCTCTACTGGACGGCCAACAACACGCTCACGATCATCCAGCAATCGGTCATCATGAAGCGCGCCGGCGTGAAGCTCGAGCTGTTCGACAACGTCCTGCGCATGTTCCGGCCGAAGCCGAAGCGCACGAGCGCGGAGGCCATCGCTGAGAGCAAAGCCGAGTTGAGGAAGCTCGACGCGCTGGACGGTACCGCGCCAGGTGAATGACGCGGCGACGATCGACGATGCCGCGTCCGACTTCGTCGAGGCGGGCCGCCTCCTGTTCACCGCCGATTGCCAGTTCATCTGGGCGGCCGCCGAGGCCGATAAGCTGCCGCCGAGCGGCCCGCCGGAGATCGCGTTCGCGGGCCGTTCCAACGTCGGCAAGTCCTCGCTGCTTAACGCGCTGACCAGCCGCAAGACACTGGCGCGCACCTCGAACACGCCGGGGCGGACGCAGCAGCTCAACTTCTTCGCGCTCGGCGAGGATCAGGCGAGAGCGCGGCTGCGTCTCGTCGACATGCCGGGCTACGGCTACGCTTCGGCCTCCAAGGAGAAGATCGCCGGCTGGACCGTGCTGATGCATGACTTTTTGCGCGGACGCGCACCGTTGGCGCGTGTCTTCGTGCTGATCGACGGTCGCCACGGCGTGAAGCCGGTCGATCGCGAGATGTTCGAGATCCTCGATCGGGCTGCGATGTCCTACCAGGTGGTGCTGACCAAGAAGGACGAGGTGAAGGTCTCGGCCCGTCAGCCGGTAATCGACGCGACGCTGGCCGAATTGCGCCAGCGCGTGGCCGCATTTCCGCACGTCATCTTCACGTCGTCCGAGGACGGAGCGGGCATCGCGGAGTTGCGCGCCGCGATCGCACTGCTGCTGTCCCAGCGCGGCGCGTAGTCCCCGTCGAATACGGCTAGAACAACCCGATTTCCGACAGGGCGCCGATGAACCCGAACACGATGGTGGCGCCGGCGATGGCGTAGGTGAACCATTTGTAGGCGCCCTTAAGGCGCCGCCCCTCCGGCAGAGCTCGGGTCGCGAGCAGCAGAAGCAGGCCGAGAGCGAGGGGCAACAGCAGGGCGTTGACCACCTCGACACCGATGTTGAGCGCGATGAGGTCGGGGACCAGCTCGACGGCGGTCGCGCCGGCGACCACCGTCACAGCGAAGACCGCGTAGAACGCCGGCGCGTTCTTCGGGCGATCGCCGAGCGAATGCTTGACCCCGGTCACGTCGCCGAAGCCCCAGGCCAAGGCGAGCGAAACCACGGTCAGTGACACGAAGGCCGCGGCGATGATGCCGACGCCGAGCACCAGCTTCCCCATGAGCGGGCCTAGCGACGGGGTGAAGGCGCCGGCGAGATCGCCGACCGTCTTCAGTCCGTCGTGGCCGCCCTGTCCGCCCTGTCCGATGGTGCTAGCCGCCGCGATGAGGATCGCGCCCATGATGAGCTGGCTGACGACGGCGCCGACCAGCGTATCCCACCGCGCGCCATGCACGTCGCCCTTCCCGAGGCCTTTCTCGGCCACCGAGGACTGCTGGTAGAAGATCATCCACGGCATGATGACGGCGCCGATATTGGCGGCGATCATGACGCGGAAGTCGCTCTCTCGGACGGGCGCGTGCGCGATCGAGCCCACGATCGCGCCAAGGTCCGGTTTCGACGCGACGGCGATCCAAACGAAGGCCAGCTCGAAGATGCCGATCGCCACGGCGATCCACTCGATCCGCCGATGGCTGCCGGTGAGCACGAGCAGCAGCAGCAGCAAGACCGGTACGCCAAGGCTGAACCAGCGCGAGATCCCGAAGATGTCGCCGATGCCCGCGATGCCGGAGAATTCCGTGATGATCGCGCCGAGACCGGCGACGAACAGGCCGGCGAACGAGATCCAGGCCCAGGTGCGTCCGCAATGCTCGAGGATCAGCGCGCCATGGCCGCGACCGGTCGCGGTACCGAGCCGAGCGGTCAGCTCCTGGACGATGTAGAGGACCGGGATCAGCAGGAGCTGCAAGTAGATCAGCGAGTAGCCCCACTTGGCCCCGCTCTGCGCGGCGGTGACGAGGCTGCCCACGTCCGTGTCGGCGAGCATGACGACGATGCCCGGGCCCGCCACCTTAAGGAAGGTCGTCAGGCGCGAGTTCGAGCGCGGGGCGGTCTGGCTGAGCTGTGACATGACCGCCAACAGCGGTTGCGAAAGGCTTGTTCCGTCCCGGTCAAAACCAATCCGGCTGATGAGTCAAAGGCAAGCGGCGCCTGCCGTGCGACGCCCGTCGTCGTTCGACCCCTGCCGCGAAGCATTTGAGATCGTGCGCCGCACCCGCTACAAGGCTCGCGACCTTCCAGGAGCAGGCATGAACCCGATACCGGCGGACCCGCACCAGCAGGCCGAAATCCTGATGCAGGCGCTGCCGCACATGCTGCGCTACGATGACGCCACCGTCGTCGTGAAATACGGCGGCCACGCGATGGGCGACGAGGCCAAGGCCCGCGAGTTCGCGCGCGACATCGTCCTGCTCGAGCAATCCGGCATCAACCCTGTGGTGGTCCACGGCGGCGGCCCGCAGATCGGCGCCATGCTGGCGAAGCTCGGGATCAAGTCCTCCTTCGCGAGCGGCCTGCGCATCACCGACAAGGCGACCGTCGAGATCGTCGAGATGGTGCTCGCCGGCGCCATCAACAAGCAGATCGTCGGGATGATCAACGCCGAAGGCGGCCGCGCGATCGGGCTCTGCGGCAAGGACGGCAACATGATGATCGCGCGCAAGGCCAGCGGCACCATGCATATCGCCGAGACCGGACTCGACGAGACGATCGACCTCGGCTTCGTCGGCGAGCCGGCCAAGGTCGACACGATGGTGCTCGACCAGGTGCTCGGCCGCGAGCTCATCCCGGTGCTGGCGCCGGTCGCGATGGGCGTCGACGGCGAGACCTACAACGTGAACGCCGATACCTTCGCCGGCGCGATCGCGGGCGCCCTGCGCGCCAAGCGTCTGTTGTTTCTCACCGACGTTCCCGGCGTGCTCGATGCCGACAAGACGCTGATCGAGACGCTGTCCGCCGACGCCATCCGTCAACTGATCGCCGACGGCGTGATCACCGGCGGCATGATCCCCAAGGTGCAGACCTGCCTCTACGCGATCGAGCAGGGCGTCGAAGGCGTCGTTATCCTCGACGGCAAGCAGCCGCACTCGGTGCTGGTCGAGCTCTTGACCGACGGCGGCGCCGGGACGCTGATCACGCGGTGAACGCGCCACCGAGGGCGCCCGCCGCTCCGCGACGCGTCTCCCCGGAGGCCTTCGCGAGGATCGGCACTTGGGTGTTCGATCTCGACAACACGCTGTATCCGGCCGACTCCGACCTGTGGCCGAAGATCGACCAGCGCATCACGCTGTTCATCATGCAGCGCTACGGTCTCGACGGGATCGGCGCCCGCGCGCTGCAGAAGTTCTACTATCAGCGCTACGGCACGACGTTGCGCGGCCTGATGCTCTCCGACGGGATCGATCCGGCGGACTTCCTCGCCTTCGTCCACGATATCGACCGCAGCTCCATCGTCGCCGACCCCGCGCTGGCGGCCGCGATCAAGGCGCTGCCGGGACGCAAGCTCATCCTCACCAACGGGTCGCGCTCGCACGCGTTGCTCACCGCCGCCGCCCTCGGGCTCGACGACCTCTTCGAGGACGTGTTCGACATCGTTGCCGGCGAACTCGTGCCGAAACCCGATCCCGGCGCCTATCGCGCCTTCCTCGCGCGCCACGCCGTCGATCCAAGATGCGCGGTCATGTTCGAGGATATCCCCCGCAATCTCGAGGTGCCGAAGGCGCTTGGCATGACGACGGTGCTGGTGGTGCCGCGCGCCGATGCGATCGACACCCGCGAGGCCTTCGAGATCGTGAGCGAAGTCGCGCCGATCCACATCGACTATGTCACCAGCGATCTCGCGGGCTTCCTGCGGGCTCTGACCGCCGTCTGAGCGAGGCGCGAAGTCCGTCCTGAACCAGCGTGTCGGCGAGCGTTGCAGGAAACTTGCTTCGCACTGCAACCCTTGGGCGGAAACCGGGTTCGCCCGGCACGAGGGTGCCAAATGAGTGAAGCCGACTTCGAGCGACCATCCACGCCGGGCCTGATTGGCGACGCCATCAAACAGGCCACGGCGCTGTTCAGCGCCGAAGTCAGCTTGGTGCGGCTCGAATTGACCGAGAAACTCGTGGGCGCGCTCATGGCGGTGGTGGCGATTGTCATCGCCGCGGTGCTGATGATCGTGGCGCTGATCTTCCTCCTGCAGGGGCTTGTGGAGCTTCTGGTCAAGCTGTTGGCTTGGCCGACGTTCGCCGCGAGCTTCGCGGTCGGCGGCGCGATTTTGGCGTTGGCCGCGATCGCGGTTCTCCTCGCGCTGCGAAACCTCTCCTCCGGCCGCCTCAAGCCGTCGCGGACGTTGCGTGAGGTCAAGGGCGCCGGCGAGCTCGCCAAGGGAGCGGTGTCGTGAGCGATGGTCCGACCTCGGCGGCCGAGGCCGAACGCCACGCCGAGAAGCTTCGCCACGATCTCGGCGCGACGATCGAACAATTGAAGGATAATCTGCGCCCCTCGAGCTTGGCGCACGAGGCGTTCGAGACGACGCGCGCGCATACGCCCGACTGGCTCGTCCAGTACTGGTCGTTCGCGCAAAGTCCGGCCGGGCTCGCGCTCATCGGCGCCGCGACGGCAAGTGTCGTTGGTGCGGTCGTCGCGCGTCGCCGTCTTCGCCGGTAGCGCTCATGACACGGCGAAAGCCCGGCAAGGCTCGCAACGCCCCGCGCAAGCGGCGCCGCGCGCTGCTCCCGTTTTTCGGCGCGACGGCCGGGCTGGCTTGGAGCGTCTTGCGGTCGGGCTCTAAAGCGACCCCGGGCCGGCGCGGTCTAGGCCCGTCGCGGCCCGGTTCCGCGGAGTCGGAGCGTATCGGGTTCCGTACCGCCCAGGCCACGCAGGATCGAGCAGCCGACCATAAGGCGGTCGGGCGCGATGCCGACACGCCGGAGGAGATCCCGCCGCGCGGCTGGTTGCAAATCGCCAAGCGGACCGTCGCGAAGTTCTCCGAGAACGATCTGATGAAGGAAGCCGCTGGCATCACCTTCTACGCGCTGCTGTCGCTTTTCCCCGCTCTCGCAGCCATGGTCTCGATCTACGGCCTGTTCAGCGATCCGCATTCCATCGAGAAAAACCTCGACACTCTGTCGGCCTTTCTGCCGGGTGGAGGCATGGAGATCATCCGCCAGCAGGTGGAACGTCTCGTCCAAAGCCCCGCGAGCGGCCTCAGCATCGGTGCCATTGTCGGCGTGCTCACCGCGCTGTGGAGCGCGAATCAGGGCACCAAAGCGATGTTCAGCGCGCTGAACGACGTTTACGGCGAGCGCGAGAAGCGTGGCTTCGTCAAGCTGACCGCGACTTCGCTCGGCTTCACCCTCGGAGCGATTCTTCTGCTCGTGTTCGGGCTCGCCCTCGTCGTCGTGCTCCCTCTCCTCTTCAAGGCGATCGGCATGGGGGCGGCCTTCGACGCGGCGGTCGCGATCGCGCGCTGGCCCGTCATCCTGGCGCTTATCGTCGCCGCCCTGGCGGTGTTGTTCCGCTACGGGCCAAGCCGCCGCGTGGCACGATGGCGCTGGCTGACATGGGGCAGCGCGTTCGGCGCGGTCGCCTGGGTGGCGCTGTCGATCGGCTTCTCATGGTACGTCTCGAAGTTCGGCAGCTACAACAAGACCTACGGCTCGCTCGGCGCGATCATCGGTTTCATGACGTGGATTTGGCTGTCGAGCACGGTGCTGCTGCTCGGCGCCCAGGTCAACGCCGAGATGGAGACGCAGACCGGCAAGGACTCGACCGCCGGGAGCCATCGGCCGATCGGCGCGAGAGGCGCGAAGGCGGCCGACGCGGTCAGCGGCTGAGCTCGTGGAAGCGGTGCGGCAGGCCTCTTTGCTTTTTGCAACGCCGCGGTTGACAGGCCTGGGTTATGGGACCTATATGGGTTTCAACGACGGCGGCGCTGCTTTGTGCGGCGGGCGTTTCGTTCTTTCCGGTTTGGTCCGGGCCTTTCCGATTTGTTCGGTTCGTGGCGTCTAGCTGTGAAGCTAGGTGGGGAGCGTTTCTGTCTTTAGATGGGGGCTTCGGCTTCTGTTTGTCGGTGTCGATCGGTTTGTCCAAGGGGCTTTCGGGCTGGTTGGGCTGCCGTGTGTTGTTTGACAATTGTATCGGAAGAAGAAGAAACGTGGACGGCGGGGTCCTTGCGGGCTGGGTCGGGCGGAGCTTCGGGTGTTGTTGCCGTGAGGCGACGGGATCCGGGTCTGTTCGATGTGGCCGAGACAAGACTTTGACGGTCACGTTCTTGAGTTCATCCGGGTTATTCGGCGTCGTGAGGCGTGGGATGGATGGGCTTGGGACTCGTCGATGGGTCTGCCGGCTGCCCGCCGGTGGACCGTAGTTGATGTCAGTGACCAGTCGGCATCGAAATCTCACGGGGGGTTTGGACCCTTCAAGGGTTTCCGGACCCTTTCAACTTGAGAGTTTGATCCTGGCTCAGAACGAACGCTGGCGGCAGGCTTAACACATGCAAGTCGAACGCTGTCGCAAGACAGAGTGGCAGACGGGTGAGTAACGCGTGGGAACATACCCTTCGGTTCGGAACAACTCTGGGAAACTAGAGCTAATACCGGATACGTTCAAGGTTTTACGACTTTGAAGAAAGATTCATCGCCGAAGGATTGGCCCGCGTCTGATTAGCTAGTTGGTGAGGTAACGGCTCACCAAGGCGACGATCAGTAGCTGGTCTGAGAGGATGATCAGCCACATTGGGACTGAGACACGGCCCAAACTCCTACGGGAGGCAGCAGTGGGGAATATTGGACAATGGGCGCAAGCCTGATCCAGCCATGCCGCGTGAGTGATGAAGGCCCTAGGGTTGTAAAGCTCTTTTACCTGGGAAGATAATGACGGTACCAGGAGAATAAGCCCCGGCTAACTTCGTGCCAGCAGCCGCGGTAATACGAAGGGGGCTAGCGTTGTTCGGATTTACTGGGCGTAAAGCGCACGTAGGCGGATTTTTAAGTCAGGGGTGAAATCCCAAGGCTCAACCTTGGAACTGCCTTTGATACTGGGGATCTTGAGTCCGGGAGAGGTGAGTGGAACTGCGAGTGTAGAGGTGAAATTCGTAGATATTCGCAAGAACACCAGTGGCGAAGGCGGCTCACTGGCCCGGAACTGACGCTGAGGTGCGAAAGCGTGGGGAGCAAACAGGATTAGATACCCTGGTAGTCCACGCCGTAAACGATGGATGCTAGCCGTTGGGGAGCTTGCTCTTCAGTGGCGCAGTTAACGCTTTAAGCATCCCGCCTGGGGAGTACGGTCGCAAGATTAAAACTCAAAGGAATTGACGGGGGCCCGCACAAGCGGTGGAGCATGTGGTTTAATTCGAAGCAACGCGCAGAACCTTACCAGCTTTTGACATGTCCAGGACCGGTCGTAGCGATATGGCTTTCCCTTCGGGGTCTGGAACACAGGTGCTGCATGGCTGTCGTCAGCTCGTGTCGTGAGATGTTGGGTTAAGTCCCGCAACGAGCGCAACCCACGTCCCTAGTTGCCATCATTTGGTTGGGCACTCCAGGGAGACTGCCGGTGATAAGCCGAGAGGAAGGTGTGGATGACGTCAAGTCCTCATGGCCCTTACGGGCTGGGCTACACACGTGCTACAATGGCGGTGACAGTGGGATGCAGAGGGGCGACCCCGCGCAAATCTCAAAAAGCCGTCTCAGTTCGGATTGCACTCTGCAACTCGAGTGCATGAAGGTGGAATCGCTAGTAATCGTAGATCAGAACGCTACGGTGAATACGTTCCCGGGCCTTGTACACACCGCCCGTCACACCATGGGAGTTGGTTCTACCCGAAGGCGTTTTCCTGACCGCCAAGGCAACTTGGAGGGGGGAGGCGACCACGGTAGGGTCAGCGACTGGGGTGAAGTCGTAACAAGGTAGCCGTAGGGGAACCTGCGGCTGGATCACCTCCTTTCTAAGGATGTCGCTTCAGGCTCGCGCCTGGGTCCCGATCGGTGTTCGATCTGGATCCTTGCCCGGCCTATCGCGACACTTGGATCACGCGATCTTAGTCGGATCGCATCATGCGGGACGCCGCCGCCTTCGTTTCCTCTTCTTCCATTCGGACGACGGACGTTTCCATTCGGAGGTCGGACGACCGCGGACGGATCATCTCCGTTCCGTCATCCGCCGTCTGGTTTCCGTTCTCCGCTAGGGGCTTGTAGCTCAGTTGGTTAGAGCGCGCGCTTGATAAGCGTGAGGTCGGAAGTTCGAGTCTTCCCAGGCCCACCATCTTATGTCTCAGGCGCCGACAGCTGAGGGCCCTCGCGGGCCCAGCGCCCGGTCGGGCTTGCGGCGCGTTGCGCCGTTCGCCAACAATCGGCGTAGATGAGCTTGCTGCTACGGTATCTTCGATGCGAAGCATCGCAAGCGCAACGCGCGCCGCCGCCGATGCGGCGTTCTTCTCTTTCAAAGAGAGGGGCCATAGCTCAGTTGGGAGAGCGCGTGCTTTGCAAGCATGAGGTCGTCGGTTCGATCCCGTCTGGCTCCACCATTCCTGAGTGGCGCCTCGCGGCTGGAGTCTACGG
>CBDICN010000002.1:0-897500 GCA_965277355.1 Beijerinckiaceae bacterium | reverse complement strand
ATCTCAGCCCGGCCGGTTATGAGGCTATGGAACCGGTCCTCCTCGCCGCGCTGGCCAGGTAGAGCAAGTCGAACTCCCAAGCCGCTGTTTGTCCCGCTACTCTCCTCTCACCCCGGGGCCGCACCCCGCCGACCCCAGACTCGGCGCGGGCTGGAGCGGGACTCGGCGCGGGGTGGAGCGGCCCGGTCGCTCGTCAGGCTCATGACCTGAAGGTCACAGGTTCTAATCCGGTCCCCTGTAACCAAACTCAAACCCCGTCGTGCCAACAAGGACGGCGGGTTTTTCGTGTCCGGGCCTTGGTGCTCGGGTTCTTGGGTTCTTGGTCTTTGCTCCTTGGCCCTTGGGTCCTCGGTCGACGAGCAACGCGCGCTACAGGGTCGGACGCTAATTCGGAGTCGCTTCGCGAAGCTTATATGCCTGTCCTCGCTAAGCTTTCCTGATCGGAGCAAATCCGCAACAGCGGACGTTGCTCTAGGCCGCCGCCTCCTTGGCGCGGAGGCGGAGCAGTCCGACGAGGGCGACGGAAGCGGCGCTGGCGCCGCTGGCGAAGAGTTGCGGGCGCAGAGGCGGCGACGCGGCCATGGCGAGGAAGACGACGCAGATGCCGCCTGCCGTCGCGTAGCTCAGCCAGGGGAAGAGCCGGACCGCGGAAACAGTGCGTCCGGCCGCCTCGCCACGTTCGTCTGTCTCGCCACGTCGGCGGCGCGCGACGATATGGGCGACGACGATCAGCAGGTACACGATAAGGATCACCGCGCCCGAGGTCTCCAGCAGGACGGCGAAAACGCGCCCTGGCGAGACGATCGAGGCGACGGCCGCGCCGATGCCGGCGGCGGCGCCGAGAAGGATGGCACGCATCGGCACCTTGTTGGTCCCTGTGGCGACGAGCGCGCGCGGCGCGTCGCCTGCATCGGCCAATTCGAACAGGATGCGCGAGGTGACGTAAAGGCCGGAATTGAGGCAGGAGAGGACGGCGACGATGATGACCGCCTGCATGAGGACGGCGGCGCCCGGTATCCCGATCGTCGCCATCGCCGCGACGAACGGCGATTGCCCGACCTGCAAGCTCGACCACGGCACGGTGAGGACGACGAGAGCGATGGACAGCACGTAGAAGATCACGATCCGCAGCGCGACGGTGCGCGAGGCCCGCGCGACATTGCGGGCTGGATCGTCGGATTCCGCGGCGGCGATCGAGGCAATCTCCGAGCCGGTGAGGGAGAAGATGACGATCGGCAAGGCGCCGAGAAGGGCGAGCGGCCCGTGCGGCATCGGTCCACCGCCGATCAGGAGGGTCTGCAACGCCGGATGGCCGGAGGCGAGTTCGAGGCCGGCATGGCCGGCGGCCACGACGATGAAGCCGAGGATGGCCAGGATCTTGAGGAGCGAGAACCAGTATTCGCACTCGCCGTAGACCTCGACCGCCAGCAGGTTGGTGGCGGTGAGAAGGCCGATGAGCAACAGCCCGATGAGCCAGACCGGCAGCGCGATCCAGGCGTGGAGAAGCCCGGCTCCGGCGATCGTCTCGGCTCCCACGGCGATGATCCAAAAGTACCAGTAGAGCCAGCCCGAGACGAAGCTCGCCCATGTGCCGAGCGCGTCGCGGATGTAGGCGTTGAACGAGCCGCATCCCGGCCGGGCCAGCGCCATCTCGCCCAGCATCCGCATCACCATGAAAACGAGCGCACCGGCGAGCCCGTAGCTGACGATCACGGCGGGTCCGGCGGCGAGAATGGCGGCGCTGCTGCCGACGAAGAGCCCCGCGCCGACGACGCCGCCGAGCGCGATCATCGCCACATGGCGCTCCTTTAGCGTTCCGGCGAGCGGGGCGGTCGCGGCATCATCGGGAATGAGGCGTGTCTCCAGGTCTGCGAACGGCCATGTGCCGCGACGGCCGCGCTGAAGACAACAGGAGTGTGGCAGCAGCCGCGATGAAGTTTGCCGAGCCGCTACAATATCGGACCGAGATTCGGAGTCGCTTCGCGACGCTTGTGGGCCTGTCCTCGCCACGCTGTCCTGAGCTGAGCAAGTCCGCGACAGCGGACGTTGCTCTAATCCCGATGCGGCGGCAGCAGGATGCCGCCGTCCACGAACCGCGCGTTGAGGCCCGGCTCGAGCTTCAGCGGCGATCCGGCGCCGAGCGTCCGATCGAAGATGGCGGCATAGCTTCCAACCGTCTTCACGACGGCCTTCTGCCAGTCCTTCGCGAGGCCCAGTCCCGCGCCGTCCACCCCCATCGCGTTCAGACCGCTAGGGCGGTACGTCGTCTCGGTGGCGTTGGCGTTGATCAGCGTGTCGATGGTCCAGGCCACGATCGCGGCCCACAGGGCATCGTCCTTCAAGGGGGTCGCCGCGACGATCGGGAACGCCGCGAGATGCTCGGGAAGGAAGCGGCTTTTGAGACGGTTGATGCCGCCGTCCAGGCGTACGCTGGCGAGGGTCGTCGATTCGCCAACCACTGCTTGGCAGCGTTGGACATTGTAGGCGTCATACATCTCGCCGTCTTCCTGGAACGCGAACGGGACGACCGGGATGTGCCGCTCCAGGAAAAAGGCCTCCTCGCTGTTCTCGAGCGCCGTTCCGATGATGAAGCAGAGACCCTGGCCGCCGAGTTCCGTCGCGTGCCTGGTCGGCGAACCCCGCGCGACGATGAGGTCGTGCGTTTCCACGAACACCGTGGGTCCCGGCAGCAGCGTGTCGGTCAGCTTCCGCTCGGACATTTCGGCGAAGGTCAGGAACGAAATCTGGTCGCTCCCCTCGCGGGCGGCGTCGAAATCCTTGTCGGACTCGTACTGGTGATAGGCGAAGCGCGCCGACGAGCCGAACACCGCGATCGCGACCGCCCGGCAGACCTCGACCTCGAGACCGGACCAGTTGTTGTTGGCATCGGACCTCGCCAGTCCCGGCCGTGCCGTGCTGCCGCATTGGAGGAAGCCTTGCGCCCTCACCTTCTGGAGGGTTGTGAGCGCCGGTGCGATCGTCGCCGGCGCGGGTGGCGCGGCGGGCCTCGCCGGCGCCGGCGCGGGAGCTTGCGGAGCGGCGGCCGCCGGGCACGACGCCAGGAGGCCTGCTGTCACGAAGGCGACGACGAAACGGGATGGCTTACGCAAACGGGCTCCCCCACAAGAGAAGACCCGCCGCCGTGAGGCAGCGGGTCGTTGGTCCAAGGCCGGCTGTGAAGCCGGCGGACGGAGCGGGCCGTGGCCTGCTCCGATCGCGATCAGTTCGGATAGGGGATGTTGTAGGCCGGGAGCGTCGCGGCGAGCGGGTTGAAGTTCGCCGGCGGGGGCGCGGAAATGCCCTCGCGGATGTCTTCCGGGGTCATGCCGATTCCCTGGCAGCCCATCGTGCCGTAGTGCGGCAGCGAATTCACGATGGCGTCGGGGATCATCGCGTAGGACGCCGGCAGGATCGGCGTGGTGCCCGTCAGCTTGCTCGGATCGAAGGCCGACAGCAGGCTGTCGGTGATCGGCGAGTTGGTGTCGCGCGGTCCGAGGTAGAGCTGCTGGAAGCCGGGCGGTCCGAAGGCGTTGAAGGCGGCCGAGTTGCCGGCAATGAGCGCGGACGCCTCGTCCGGCAGCGTGGAGAGCGGCGGCAGGTTGAAGATCGCGTTGATGGTTTCGATGATCGCGTTGTGATCGCCCTCGGCGTGCGACACGACGTGGGCGTAGCCGTAGGGCGAGATCACGATCAGCGGGACGCGGATGCCGCGCGACAGCGGCAGGCCGTCGGGACCGTAGGAGAGAATGCGCGGCGGCACGTGATCCCAGAAGCCGTCGGATTCGTCGTAGGTGATGATGATCGCGCTTTCCGCCCACATCGCCGGGTTCGAGGCGATGGCGTTGATGACGCGGGCCGTCGCCGCCTCGGAGATCATCCGGTCGGAATAGCTCGGGTGATCGTCGTCGCCGGCCTTGGCCGTCTGGATGGTTTTGACGTCCGTCGCGGTGAGCGGCGCCGGATAGTTCCCGTTCTGCACCGACGAGCGCAGCCCGACGATGTTCTGGTAGCCGCCGCGGATGTAGACGACGCCCTGCGGCATGGTCCCGTTGGCGAGGTCGGTGAAGAAGTCGCCTTCACCCCTCAGGTTCGGCTGCTCGTTCACGTTGTTGGCGATGTAGCCGAAATACTCCGGACCCTCGTGATGCGAGACCCAGTTGACGTGCGTCGCGACGCTGGTCGGATCGGTCGGCTCGTGATCGTAGCCGTTCTGGTACCAGCGCCAGGAGACGGCGTTGTTGCCGGTCGCAAAGATGGTGTTGATGTCGTTTTGGATGTCGGCCTGGTTGACCGGCTTGTGCAGATCGCCGGACAGCAGATCCTTGACGCCGGTCCCGCCGAGCGTCAGCAGCACGTTCGCGAACGTGAGGTTCGCTTCGATATTGGTGATACCGAAGCTCTCGCTCGGCGAGGTCGGCTCCTTGTACTGGGCGGGGGTGTTCACGTCGAATTCCGAGCCGTAGAACGGCTGCGGATCGTTCACGAGCGGCACGCCCTGGGTGGTGCCCATGCCTTTGAACGTCGTGCCGTTGATCGTGCCGGCGACCGGCCCGGTGAAGCCCGCGGGACCGTGCTTGACCCACTGCGTCTCGCCCGACTGGCCGGCGATCATCGCGACCGCGTTCGGCGCCGAGGGCGTGTCCTCGGTGGCGAAGATGTTGTCGAAGATCACGAAGCGGTTGGCGTACTGCCAGAAGAACGGGATCGTGTTGCAGTCGATGTGCGACATCACGATGTTGGCGAACTGGCGCCCGAGCGCGTCCGAGGCGGCCGTCACGCGCGTGCCGGACTTGCCGAGGTACTCGTCCTCCGAGAAGCTGTCCATGTGCGGCACGCCGCCGACGATGTGCAGCTTGGTCGCAAGCCCGGTGTGGCTGTGATCGACGCTGTCCACGACGTTGCCGTTCTGACCCGGGCCGAGCAGGAACGGCGTCACGTAGTGCCCGACCCCGTCGGCGGTCTGGTAGTACTGCAGGTAGCCCGGCGTTAGGCCGGGAACGCGCGGGTTCTGGCCGTCGGAATAGATGCCGTTGACGCCGGGGAACGTGCCGTACTCGTGGTCGAACGACTGGTTCTCGTTGAAGATCACGAAGACGCGCCGGATCTTCTGCCGGACGAGAGCGCCCATCTGCGCGTTGGTCAGCGCCGCGGCGGCCGAGACCTGCGTCGCCGCGGCGGACGGCGCCGCCGTCGAGGCCGCCGCTGCCGCGGCACCCGCGTTGGGGTCGCGGAAATACTGCGCGACGAGCGGATCGTTCGACGGCGGCTGCGCCGTCAGGATCGGGGTCGCGAAAGCCGGCGCCATCGCCGTCTGCATCAGCGACCCGATCGCCACGATTGCCGAGAAGCGCCTCACTAAAGATCTGTCCATCCGTCACCCCCAAGGCTGAGCCCGCTTCCCAAGGATCATGCCTTCATTTCAACCATGTGACAGAAGCGCGCCGACGCCCGCGCTTCGGTCACGGGTTTGCCTCAATGCCGCGGGTGTGCCCGGAATGACACGGAACATTGGTGTCGTCGTTCGCGCCAGCTGAAGTCCGCAGACTACCGCGTCCCTGGCCGTCCGGCCTCTTGCCAAGCTCATGAAGCCCGACCGCACCATCGTCGCCGCCGGAAGGATTTCGCCTTGCTGCCGATCCACCGACCGCTCCAAGCCAGGAGCTGACGCTGAACCTGCCGCCGCATCTCCACGACTTCGAGCGGGCGATGACACCGCGACCCCCACGCTGCATGATCTCTACGGGGCGAAGACGGCGGGCGTGTCGCTGCCCTTCAAGCTCGCGAAATAGCGCAAGGCCGCGAAATAGCGGCGCTCCGCCGAAGATCAGTTGAGGCTTGTCCGTCCTCGCCCTACCATCGTGTGGCCTTGAATGAGGGACGGGGTATGGCGCAAGACCATGATGGGACGGGGCCGGACGGCGGCGCGGGCCTCGACGACGAGACCCTGGCCTTCGCGGCGCGGGTTTTCCAGCTCGCCCGCGACGGCGATACGGAGACGATGCGCGGCCTGCTCGATCAGGGCCTGCCGCCGAATCTGCGCAACGACAAGGGCGACAGCCTTCTCATGCTCGCCGCCTACAGCGAGAACGAGCCGGTCGCGCGCCTGCTGCTCGAGCGCGGCGCCGATCCGGACCTCGCCAACGACAAAGGCCAGACGCCGCTCGCCGGCGTGATCTTCAAGGGCAACCTCGCGATCATGACGATGCTCGTCGAGCACGGCGCGGCGCTTGAAGGGCCGTCGGACGGCGCGCGCAGCCCGCTGACGGTCGCCGCGATGTTCGACCGCATCGACATGATGGCGGTGCTGCTGCATCGCGGCGCCGACCCGGATGCCAGGGATGCCGCCGGCCTGACGGCGTCCGACGTCGCGAAATCGATGGGCGCGGCGCGGGCGATCGAGGCGATCGACGGTTGGAGGCGGCGCCCGGCTTGACGCGCCGCTCCGCCGGCCGCGGGCGAGCAGGAGGATTTGATGACGCGAGACGGCGTTGCGGTGGCCGCGCGCATGCTGCGCTACACCCTGGCTGGACAGCAGGTCGCGTTGCGGGCGGACGAGGCGGGCGACGGGCCGGCCGTCGTTCTCCTGCCGGCGCTGAGCACGATCTCGACGCGCGGCGAGATGCGGCCGATGGTGGAGCGTCTCGCGCCTCGGTTCCGCGCCATCGCGGTCGACTGGCCGGGGTTCGGGGATCTGCCGCGGCCGCGCGTCGACTGGACGCCCGACATCCTGACCGAGTTCCTCGCCCGCTTCATGGCCGGGGAGGCGCCGCACGCCAGGGCCATCGTGGCCGCCGGCCATGCCGCGAGCTATGCGCTGCGCTACGCGCTCGATCATCCCGGCGCGGTGGAACGCCTCGCGCTCGTCGCGCCGACCTGGCGCGGTCCGTTCCCGACCATGGTCAGGGGAACGCGGCCGTGGTTCGCCCGCGTCCGGGCGGCGGTCGACGCGCCGGGTGTCGGTGCGCTGCTCTACCGCCTCAACATCTCGCGACCGGTGCTGATGCGGATGGCGAGGGCGCATGTCTACAGCGATCCGGACTGGCTCACCGGCGGCCGGCTCGACGCCAAGCGCGCGGTGACGCGCGGCGGCGGCGCGCGCCATGCATCCGTGCGCTTCGTCACCGGAGCGCTCGATCGGCTGGCCAGCCGCGAGGCCTTCGTCACGCTGGCGCGGGCCGCGGCGGTCCCGATCCTGGTCGTCTACGGCGGCGAGACCCCGGCGAAATCGCGCGCGGAAATGGAGGCGCTGGCAGACCTGCCGAACGTGCGGCTCGTCAAGCTCGATCGCGGCAAGCTCGCCGTTCACGAGGAATATCCGGACGCCGTCGCCGCCGCCGTCGGACCGTTCCTGAACGAGCCCTCAGGCGGTTAAGTCCGGCGCCTTGCGGTGGTGCGTCGCCTGCTCGTAGGCGTGACCCATCGCGAGCAGGCCGGCCTCGCCGAACGGGCGGCCAATGAAGATGAGGCCGAACGGAGAGCCGGAGGCGTAGCGGCCGGCCGGCACCGTAAGGCCGGGCAGGCCGGCGATATTGATCTCGCAGACGGCCGTTTCGTGGAGACCGCCGGGGCCGTTCAGCGGTGGCAGCTCGTCGCGCATCTGCGGGTAGACCAGCGCATCGAGTTCGAGGCGCGTCATCACCTCGTGGAAGATGTCGAGGTAGCGCTCCTTCAGCGCGACGAATTCGGACAGGTCCGGCGGCGACAGCGGATCGGCCTGGCAGGCTTTGAAGGCCGGCAGCGCGGACATGTAGAACAGGACGCCGCCCGGCGCGAACGGGTCTTCCGCGGCGACCGCCCTGGCGAACTCGGCGTAGGATGTCAGCGCCGCCTTCGGCCCCATCCGCTTGAGGTAGAGCTCGAAATCGTAGGGCACGCATTCCATGCCGCGCGCGTCGAAGCAATCGAGGCCCGGCGCCGGCTGGCCCAGCGCGGCGAAGCCGGTGCCGGCGAAAGGGTCCGCGATCGTCGTCGCGCCCAGCGTCTCCAGCTCCTGCTGCGCCCGGGCGTAGAGGCGCTCCGCCTCGGGCGAGAGCGGCTGCTCGCGCCAGCCCGGTCCGTAGAGGCCGATCCGCTTGCCCTTGAGCGTGCCCTTATCGAGGCCGGCGGCGTAGCCGCCTTTCGGCTTGTGACCGATGCCGGCGACGGTCTTGGGATCGTCCGCGGTGTAGCCGGCGAGCACGTCGAGGGTCAGCGCGGCGTCGCGGACGCAACGAGCGATCGGCCCGACGACGTCGCGGGTGGCGCCGGCGAGCGGCATGACGCCGGCGTTCGGCACCAGCGCGAAGGTCGGCTTGAGCCCGACGCAGTCCTGCGCCGAGGCCGGGTTCTGGATCGAGCCGCCGGTCTCCTCGGCGAGACCGAGCACGCAGAGGCTGGCGGCGACCGCCGCCGCGGTGCCGGCGCTGCTGCCGCCGGGCATCCGGTCGCGGATCGCGACATTGATGGTGGGCCCGGCCCAGCTGTCGTTGGCGTGGCTGCCGGTGGCGCTCAACACCGGCACGTTGGTCTTGCCGAGGATGATCGCCCCGGCGGCCCGCATCCGCGCCACGACCGGCGAGTCGGTCGCCGGGACGAGATCGACGCCGCCGGCGCGGCTCGAGAGGAAATGCCAGCCGCCGGTCGACGGCAGACCGGCCATGTCCATCGGGTCCTTCACGACGACCGGCACGCCGGCGAGCGGCCCGAGCGTCTCGCCGGCGGCGCGGCGCCGGTCGATCGCGCGCGCATCCTCCAGCGCCGCCTCGTTCATGGTGATGATGGCGTTGAAGATCGGGTTCAGCGCCGCGATGCGGGCCAGGAAGATCGTGGTGAGCGCCTCGCACGTCACGCCTTTGGCGAAGGCCGCTTGGACGCCGGCGACCGTCATTTCGAGTGCGACGTCGCTGTTGGCCTCTTCGGTCATCTCGATCTCCCACGATGCGCGGCCCGCGCGGCTGCCGCTCGCGCCGGGGGCAGCCTATGCGAAATTTCGACCAGATGAAGGGCCGTCTTGCGCGGTGTGTTCGGAGCGCGAGGCCTGCCGTCGCTTGCCACCCGACCCCCGAGCCGCTATCACGACCACCTCGCGGAGAAAACCCCGCGGCGGCGCGGCTTCGGCCGCCCACGCATCGGCAGGCGCCCGTAGCTCAGCTGGATAGAGCACTAGACTACGAATCTAGGGGTCAGGAGTTCGAATCTCTTCGGGCGCGCCAGCTGCGTACAAAACCAAGACCATGTCCGCCTGTCCGCACTCGACGGGCATGACTCAAAGGGACATGGCACGCCCGCGATCGTCGCGACCCGGCTCGGGTTCGACCCTCGACCTGGCCTGAGCGACGTCGCTCAGGTGCCGCGGAGGCCTGGAACGAAGACGTCCTCGGCCTGGACGCGGCGGTCGGTCAGCCCCCGGTCGTGATGGTCGCGCACCATCGCATCGAGGGCCGCGCGGTTCGCCTTGGCGCCATTCGGCCGCCTGTCCTCGCCCGACAGCTCGCGGTCGTTCGAGGTCCGGGCCGTTCGCCGATGGCATCCCTCGCACGACCATCCCGGCGACATCCTCGCCTCGCTCGCCGGTTCCATCGAATTCCATCCGTGCCCGCCTTGCAGTGGGCGTTCGGAGCGGCTATCGCCACGTCACGTTGGAGCCGGTCACGGATCTTTGGATGCCTTTCTGGGCTCGCAAGAAGGATGAAGAGCCTGCGAAGACCGGCGTGGCCGACAGATCGGTCGAGCCGTCCAAGCAACCGCCAGCCACGGACCAACCAGCCACGGACCAGCGGCGAGCCGGCCACCTCCGGCCGAACCCTGCGAAACATGGGCGAGGATCTTCTCGCCGCGGCCGGCGTGCGCCTCGCCCCGGGGCGCCTCCCCCGGCGGGGCGTCCTCCCCCAGCGGGATGTCCTGCCGGCGACGAGCCCGGCGGAGCTCACCGGAACAGACTTCACCACGCTTCGGCGCGGGTTGACGGTGCCCCGGTGGACAGCTAACCGGAAGCGGCAAAGGGGACGCGGCTTGGGCATCGGCGATTGGGTAAAGGGGCGCTCCAAGAGCACCGATGCGACGAGCACCGATGCGACGCAGCTCGAACCCGGCGGGCCGCGGAGCGGCGGTATCGCGGAGACGCCCGGGTCGGAGGTCGAGATCGCTGCAGGAACGGCGGGCGTGGCGCCGCGGACCCCTGAAAGTGCGGAGGCTGCTCAGACCGAACGTTGGCGCGGCTTCATCGATCGCGTGACCTTGTCCTCCATCGAGGGCTGGGCCTATGACACGCATAACCCAGGGGCGCCGGTGACGATCGAAGCCGTGACGACGACAGGCAAGAAGGTCGTAGCGGTCGCGCATCATTACCGCGAGGACGTCCGGGATTCGGGCTACGGCGATGGCACCTGCGGCTTCGTGCTCGATCTCTCGAAGTTGAAGCTCGAAAGCGAGAGCGTCGTCGTCCGCTTCGCGGAGAGCAAGCATGAGATTTCGCGCGAACCCATCCAGTTCGACCCCGAGCGGGCCGCGCTCACGACCGACATGCCGAGCAGCTTCGTCCACGCAATGGCGGCGCTCGCGACCGAGGTCAGGCAGGCCGGGCTCGAGATCGGGATCAAATCGCGGGTGAAACGGTGACGTCCGCCTCGCTCGAGGGTCCGAAGGCTCTGACCCATCGCGCGTCGCCCGCCGCTGCCTTGTTCGAGCCGGCAAATCCGGCGCGCGATCCGCAAGGCCTCATCACCAAGTTCCTGCAGTACGAGAGTTTCCGCATCCACCGCGAGAAGCACGAGTACGACATGGTCGGCACCCTTGCCGACCGCTTGAAGGTGCTGATGTGGTACCTCAGCGACTACGTCCGCGACCGTCACTACGACTATCTCGTGCCGCTCTCGGCGCGGCAGATCGCGTTTCTCAACGCCCCGGCGCCGATCGCCGGTGCCTCCCCGGCGGTGACCGTGGCCCTGCACAATTTCGTGCTCCGCGACATCCCGGCCTTCGCCAATCTCGCCGACCCGGGCGTGCTGAGCGAAGCGGTGTACTGGTGGTGCATCGAGAAGGCGCCGCTCTGCAAGCTTGAGACGCGCCTCGTGACCGACGAGCAGGTCGCGCTGCTGCGCGCCGAGGTTCAGTGGGTCGGCGAGGAGTTCGCCTTCAACGGCTTCATGACCTATTTTTTCGACCGGCACACCGAGCTTCACACGCTCGATATGCGGAACGCGCGCGACCGCGCCGCCGTCTTCTACTACCTCGTGCTCTATTCCTTCGCGCATCCCCATATCCTGCGCTTCCTGCCGCGGGACTCTCTGCGCAAGGTGCTGCTCGAGCGGAAGGGCAATCCCAGCTCGCTCGACCGGGCGCTCGTCCGCTTCTGCGCGGTGCCCGGCGGAACGAAGGACGATGACGCGAGCCTCGCGGAGGCGCGCGGGCTGCGCGAGATCGGCGAAACGCTGCTGGCGCGCGAGGGGCTGCGCCTCGAGCGCGACGCGCCACTGCGGCCGCGAGCGATCGACACCGGCGAGTGCCTCATCCCGGCCGACCCGCCGCTCGGCCCCTTGTCGCCGGGCATCGCCGTGATCGGGCCGGCGCAGAAGACGTCCGGGCTCGGGCAGGCGATGCGCCTGTCCGTCGAGATCCTCACGCGCTGCGAGAGCGTGGCCCCGAGCGTGCTCGACTTCGACCTCGACAATCCCGCGCCGGTCGGGTTCGCCTCGGCGACGAACTTCAAGCCCTATGCGGGCAAGCGCGCGATCAACCTCATCCATCTCAACGCCGAGTCGGTCCCGCTCGTCTACGCCTTCGAGCCCGGCGAGATCTTCGCGGAAAGCTACAACATCGGCTTCTTCTTCTGGGAGCTGAACATGATCCCGAAGTGCCACCATCTCGCGCTCGAGCTGCTCGACGAGATCTGGGTGTCGTCGGAGTACAACCGCGAGATCTACGCCCGCTACACCGGCAAGCCGGTGATCAACGTCGGCATGGCCGTCGAACCGCTGCCCACCGTCGCGGCCACGCCGCGGGAGAGATTCGAGCTTGACGAGGACAGCTTCGTCTTCCTCACGACGTTCGATTCGTTCTCCTTCATCGAGCGCAAGAACCCGCTCGGCGCGATCGAGGCGTTCGGCCGCGCCTTCCCGCTCGGGACGGAAAACGCGCGCCTGGTGATCAAGACGCAGAACCGCTTCCGCGTCTACGATCCCTACCAGTTGCGGATGTGGAAGCGCATCGATGCCGCGGTGCTCGCGGATCCGCGCATCGTCGTCATCAACGAGACCTTCGCCTACAAGGACCTGCTGGCTCTCAAGAGCGCCTGCGACTGCTACGTGTCGCTCCATCGCTCGGAAGGTTGGGGCTTCGGCATGATCGAGTCGATGCAGCTGGGCAAGCCGGTGATCGCCACCGCCTACGCCGGCAACATGGATTTCTGCACGCCCGAGACGGCCTACCTCATCGACTATAGGCTGATCGGCGTGCGCGAGGACGAGTACATCTTCGTCGAGCGCGGCAGCCAATGGGCCGAGCCCGACCTCGACCAGGCCGCCGCCACCATGCGCGCCCTCCTCGCCGACCCCGCCGCCGCCCAGGCCAAGGGCGAGCGCGCCGCCGCCCACATCCGCGAGAACTTCTCCTACGACGCGATCGGCCGCCGCTACGCCGCCCGGCTGGCGGAGGTGCGGGCGAGATGATAATGCCGATGAACTTGCGAAAAACAATACGAGCCGATCGTGCAACTATCGAGGCGGCGTACCTCGTATTCTTAGGCCGCCTGCCGGAATCCGAACAGGTCATAGACTTTTACGAGCAACGACCACCGATTGAATTGCTCGACAGCATAGCGAAATCTCCGGAGTATCAGCAGCGTAATGGGAGGAATGTTCTCTACCACTATAACTCACCCTTGAATTGCGAAGCGATTATATTGCATCATGCGCGCCGTGATATAGTCGCGGTGCCGGGTCTCTGCACCAACTTTCTGGGTGTTAGAATCGACCCTAAATTCCTTCCTTCCGTCCTAAGTAGCATGGTAGGGCAGATCGATAGGGTACCAATTCCCGGCAACTGGCACGCCGACACAGCCGAGTGGGCAGCAGCGTTGCGCGCTGTCGACTTAGCCGAGAATACATTTCATATGCTTGAACTCGGCTGCGGCTGGGGCTGCTGGATGGTAAACACAGGCGTTGCAGCCAAGGCAGCAGGCTTAAAAGTTCATGTGGCAGGTGTTGAAGCCGACGCGGGGCATATCGAGTTTGCTCGCGAAGCGTGTTTGTTGAATGAGTTTACGGAGGACGAGTTTGAGCTTCGACGCGGGATCGTGTCTGCAGATGCAGGGACCGCCCTCTTCCCGCGACAGGAGCAAGCCGGAGAGCATTGGGGTAACGAGCCGATTCTCAACGCCACGCCCGCGAAGCTGGCAGAACTTAACGCAACTGGTCGTTACGACCAGCTCCCGACCATTGGGCTTAGCGAACTGACTGATAACAGCGGACGTCTAGATCTTTTGCATATTGACATCCAAGGCGGCGAGGCGGATTTCATTCGCTCCTGCCGAGAGGAACTTTCAGCCTTGGTCGCTTACCTGGTCGTAGGCACTCACTCCCGGGAAATCGAAGGGCAGCTGTTCGAAACTCTTCTGACCGCCGGCTGGCAACTGGAAATCGAGCGTCCTGCGATCTTGAACGTGGATAAAGAGCCTTACCCAAAGATCGATGGTCTTCAGGGTTGGCGTAACCGACGCCTCATTGCTTAGAAATCATTTTAGCCGGTTTCAGCAAGCCGATCGGGATCATTAATGATCGAAGTCGATGATATAAGCCGAGGTGTTTTGGGGCGCCACGCCGAGTTGAGCCGAGCATTCGACCTGCGGAGCCGAGGTGACTACGACGCGGGTTTGAGTGTCCTTCTTGCTTACCTCGCGTCACCAAAATGGCTGCAGATCGTCGCCTCAGCTTTCGTAAAGGACGGAGTTGTCATACCACATCAGACCTGGAATCTTGCGGTTTCTCTTCTTCTACAAGCCTGCGCCTTTGACAAAGTCGTGAGCCTTGTCCGACAACAATTCTCTGTACCGAACCTCAGCATGCATCTTAGCAACGACATTGATCATAACAATATCTTGATGGAGTGCGTAGCGAACGATATCGCTTTCTACGTCCATCCCCGCATGAGCGAACCTGGGCAATGGTTCGCTGCCTGTCGGTTCATCGGCATCCTTCCTATGTTGATGCACAGCCAAAAATTCAGACGTAGAGACGGTGGTTTACAGGTGGGAATGCTCGATAACAACAATGGAGGCGAGGCCTGTTTCTGTACCAACGAACCGGGCCGAACTTTATTGCCCGACCCTCTTTTTATCGAATCAGGAGGGTATCAAACTCTCCGCGTATCCTTCGCTGTCACTCCGGCCTTCTCGAAACGAGAGCCGCGCGCCATGTGGCGCGGCTCGACGACTGGACGGCGAACGACAACCTGGAGAACGCTTCCTCGCGCAATCCTTTGTGAGATAGGCGCGCAGAATCCAACATTGTTCGATTGCGGAATAACGAACGTTGTCCAGTGCCTCTCTCCAGAAGAAGCCAACGAAATCACGCATTCGGACTTGGTAAAAGCCGAAGTCCGATCAAAAGAGTTCGCCAGATACCGCTTTCACATAGACATCGACGGCAACAGCAATTCCTGGCCCGGCCTCTTCACGAAACTGCTTTCAGGAGGAGCGGTCTTTAAGGTTACGTCTGCCAGCGGATATCGTCAATGGTACTATGATCGACTAAAGCCATGGTTCCATTACATTCCGGTTTCTTCTCAGATGGAAGACCTCGTCGACAAGGTCTCCTGGGCAGCGAAGAATTTGGAGAGAGCCGAACGTATCGGGCAATGCGGCAAAGCTTTGGCGGAGAACATGACGTTGAGCAACGAAATGGATTTCGCACTGTGCCAGATCGAAACCGCGCTTGCCTGAGCTCAACGCCGGCCACCTCGACAGGCCGCATGGAACAACGAGGCTACCTCGACATGCACGTACACGGAAATTTCAACCCGGCGCTCTCCCTCATTTCTCAGGTCGCGAACGGCCACTCATATCTCTCGTTTTCTCAATTCGGCGAGGATCGCCTGATCGATGTCTTTTTTCACGGCATGAGCACACCAGGGTTTTATGTTGACGTCGGCGCGCATCATCCGGAGCGGTTCTCTAACACTCATTTGCTCCACCATCGCGGATGGCGCGGCATCAACATTGATGGCGATCCATCTAACATTGAATTGTTCAAAAATGCACGCCCGAATGATATAAATCTTTCGGCGTTCGTATCGGATCAGAGGAAGACTGTGACTTTCAACCGTTTTTCCGACACTGCAGTCAACACGATTTCGGCTAAGACGGCTGCTCACTATGAGAAGTTCTGGACCATCATCTCCCGTACAAGTGTCGAGACTTGCACGCTTGCGGAGGTACTTGAGAACTATCTTCCCCAGGGCCAAGAAATTGACTTTTTATCTGTCGATGTCGAAGGTGTTGATCTTGAGGTACTCAGCGGCAACGATTGGAATAAGTTTAGGCCCAGACTTGTCATCGTTGAGGCGGAGGGTCTAGATTTAGCCCGCGCTGCCGAAAACGACGTAGTAGGGTTCATGATCTCGAAGAACTACCGGTTGACTGGCTTCATGCACGTCAGCGCTTTCTTCGTTCGCGACTGAAACACTCCTCTGAGCGCTTGCGCGTGCTACACGAGAGCCAAGGTTACGCTGAGCCGCTCTTTTGACCTAGCCGCGTGTAGAAGTCATGCTTTTGCTGCCAACGCTCCTGCGATAGATTGACTTGTCCCATATGATGGATGTGCGGCCCTCCGACAAATCCGTTCGGACCTGCCTCGCTAGCGGGAGCTATGCCCCATGTCTCCACGTTTACAGGCTCTTCATGGACGTTGCCGCGAAACCTAATCGGTTTCTCTTGGCGATTGCGAAATAGTCGACGCTGGTAGTCAGGATACGGTTTCGGCGCCTCGGATTTGGCTTGATCGTAGAAGTTGTAACGAGGCAGTTGCCACGCATCGAAGGGCGCGTCGAGGAGAGCGTTCAGACGCCAGTAGTCCTCCGGCACGAAGTGCTCATCGGCGTCTATCATAATTGTCCAATCTTGATCGAACGGGACAGCATCAAGAGCGAGGTTCCTCGCATGCGAGAAGTTCTCGAAAACCGTTTCTTCGATGACATGCCGAATGCCCGCGCCTACGAGGATCCGACGAACCTGGTCAACGGTGTCATCGTGAGAGCCCGTGTCAACAACGACGACGAAATCGACCAGAGGTAAGCAGGAAGTCAGCATCAGCTCTATATTTTTGGACTCATTCTTTAATATTGTTGCCAGAGCAAGACTGTGATGCATCGGTCTAACCGCGGGTGTGATCCCTTGCTCCGGCCTGTAGAAGACAGAGGACATGTTATTGTTTGAGAATTCTCGCGAAGCCATTATTTGACGTCTAGCATTTGCGAAGCTGTCATAAATTTCCATCGAAGCTTTTATCGCCTGCTCTGATTCCGGCTCTCGGTTTAAGAGTGCTCGATAGAGCCATATGACTTCTTCGCGAGAAATCACGCGCAGATCCTCCGTCGCAGATAGCCTTTGGGATTAATTGAAAGCATATGTACCCAGGGGCTTAACCGGGGAGTAGGGTGGCCATCCGGGGCTGGTATTCCCGATGAGTTTGTTGAACGGGCCATCATTTTCAACGGAGAAAAAAACTCCGACGCCTCCAAGTTTGTCAGAGATATAATTTCCGATCGCTGTTGTACGGCCGGTTCCCCGCAGTCTGACCACCGGTCGTCGATAAGAAATACGCGGTGTTTTGTCGAAGCGATTTCCAACAAGCGAACTGACGCTGCCGCCAGACTGGTCGATGTATGTAATGTCGCTTGACGCGCTTGCGAGAAGGCTTGAGCTGATAGTAAGAGCACCTGCCTGAAGCTCGATGGCAGGAAGCGGCGAGCTGGCCGCTGCAATGAACGTACTATTCGATATGTCTAAACTCCCGCCTTTCTGCAAGACGAGCTGCGCAGCGGGCACCGCGAGGGTAAACGCTGAAGAGGAGACCGTGTATGTTCCTGCCTGCATGATTATGCCGGAGAAGCTGTCGAAATCGGTCTCATCGATCGTGCCGTACGAAGCACCCGTCTTTCCTTGAAACAGGTTGAGCGCAAGGCCCCCAACAAAAAGGCCTCCACGAACGAGAAGGTCGTCAGCGCGCCCAACCTGCACAGCCACCGGCCGTCCTACACCTTGAGCCGAGAAGAGTCGTTGCTGTTTGCTGGTCATGGCGAATGGAAACCAATGAGGGTCGATGATGCGAATTGTGTCAAGCGACCCGTCGATTTTTATCCCACAGTCGAAAGCGCTAAAGTGTAGGTCTTCTATTGATGCGCCCCCGCTGTTTCCAACCATATCGATGCATGTCCAAGCATTGAAACATCCCAGTGCGTCTGTACTGAAGCGCGGCGTGTCGCGGGCAAGGAAAGCCGGGGGGTAACGCTCGAGTTTGTCTCTTTCGTCCGTATCGGGCTGCACGAAGCTCACCGAAAAATCCCGCCACACCGGCCCCGGCTCGCCCGTTTTCGCGACGAAGACGCCGTCGCCGGAAAACCCCGGCTCGACCACGATCTTCGTCCGGGCGCGGCCGTCGCCGTGGAAGATTTGCCCCGGGGTCTTCATCACCAGCGCGCGGGTGATGTGGCAGCGCCCGCCCAGCGCCGGGGCGTAGACGGTGCGGCCGGTGTCGATCGCGGCCTGGAAGGCGGCGGTGTCGTCGAACGCGGCGCCGACGCAGCGGGCGCCGGTGGCGGCGGTGGAGACCGGGCCGGCGGCCGCGGCGGCGGCCGAGGCGGCGGCCAAGGCGGCGGCTAGGTCGGGCGGCGCGGCGGCGGGGGCCGGCGCACCGGTCTGTGGCGCGCGGGCCTGCGCGACCGGCGCGAGAGCCGGCACGCCGAGGAGCGCGGCCAGCAACCCGGTCACGACGACCATTGCTATGGGGCGCGGCGCGCGGCGGGCGGCGCGGACGGGGGCGGGTAATTTCATCGCGCGACTATGGCGCATCGCCGCCGCGCGTTCAAACGTCCGGCGGATTGACCCGGCACGGTAGGATGATCGAAGGGCTCGATACTCCTTCTAGTCGCGCTGCAAGGTCGCGAGCCGGCCTTTGCCGCGCTTCGGCAATCTTGCCCGGCGCCGTTAGCGGGAATCGTCGAGCGAGAGGCCGGCGATCCCCGATGGCTGGGTCTGGCTGGCAACGGGATCGCCGGTCGCGTTCCCGACTTACTGGCCGGCGCCAGCCGCCGCGCCGGTGCCGCCGGAGCTGCTGCCGCTCATGCCGGGCGAACCGCCCGACTTCATCATCGAGCCGCCGCCGGACTTCATCGCGCCGTTGCCCGGCTGGCTGGCCGAGCCCTGGCCCGGCGTGCCTTGCATGCCGTTGGTGGTGCCGGTGCCGGAGGTGCCCGCGCTCTGCGCGAACGCAGGTGCGGAGGCAAGGATGGCGGCCGCGGCGACGATCGTCGAAAGCTTGGTGATGGTCATGAAACCTCCAGATGCCCGTGATGAGCGAAGGCCAATCCGAGACACGCGAATTTGTTGCGCGCAATCGAGGCGGCCGTTCGACTTAAGCGGCATCGTCAGCAGGGCCTCGTCCTCGATAACGAGACATGCAAAAGTTCGGGCAAAACCCTGCTCCAGGCGCAAGCTGGCGGTGTCGATGACTACAGTTTTATCGTTCGGAGAGCGGCTTTGTTGAGGATTGCTCTTTAAACACTACAGTGTTGATTTCATGAAGCGTTCGGGCGATTCGATCGCGAGCGGAGGAAGCCATGCCGTCTTGCCTCCAAAATTCGCGAACGCCGCAAGACTTGCGAACGGCGCATGACCCGCGAACGCCGCAAGACCCGCGAGCGCCGCAAGTCGGCGTGCCGCCCGACGACCGGCGAACAGGCGATGCCCGAGAGCTCGTCTTGATCTACGACGATCTTTCGTACCGAGACAGCGCGCTCGGAGGGCTTTTGTCCCATTTGAACTTCAGGGCGATCCATCTCCGGGAGCCGACGCCTTGTCTCCCGTGGTCCGACGCGCGGCCTATCGCGGCAGTCGTCGGGACCGCGGTTCGCGATCCGTTCGGCCTGTGCGCGAGCTTGCCGGCCGCCCTTCCGAAAATCCTCCTCTGCGCGGATCCTTCGTTCGAAACCCGCCGTGCCGCCACCCGGGCGAACGTCGACGCCGTCGTCAAGAGCCCCGTCGACGTCACCGAGCTGTCGGATTGGCTCGAGCAGTTCAGCGAGAAGCGCAACGCAAGTCCGGTCTCCGTGCTGCTCGTCGACGATCACGCCCTGACGGCCGAGATCTACGCCACGATCCTGCGCGGGGCGGGAATGCACGTCCGGGTGATGAAGGCGCCGGCCGACGCGATCATGGCGATCGACGACGCGGTGCCCGACCTCATCCTCATGGACATGCACATGCCCGGGACCGACGGCATCGAGCTTGCCCGCATGATTCGCCAATCCAAGGGCCACGACTTGATTCCGATCCTGTTTCTCTCGGGGGAGCAGGATGAAAATCGCCGGATGGCCGCGCGGCGCTGCGGTGGCGACGACTTCATCCCCAAAACCGTCGCGCCCGAACGGCTCGTGTCGATCGTCGAAATGCGGGCCGAGCGCTCCCGTGCCCTCCGATCGTTGGTCCAGCGCGACAGTCTCACCGGCCTGTTGAATCACGCCCGGTTCAAGGAGCGTGCCGCGCGGGAACTCTCCCGAGGCTTGCGTGACGGCTGTGGCGCCAGTCTGGCGATGATCGACATCGATCACTTCAAACAGGTGAACGACCGTTTCGGGCACCCGGTCGGCGACAAGGTCCTGCGGACCCTCGCGCGTGTCCTCACCGGACGGCTTCGCGCCACCGACATCGTGGGGCGTTACGGCGGCGAGGAGTTCGCCGTCCTGCTGCCGGACACGCCGGGCATCCGTGCCCGAACGGCCATCGACGATATCCGAAAAGCCTTTTTCGATATCGTATTCGAGGAGGCCGCGGGCCGGTTCTCGGCCAGCTTCAGCGCGGGTCTCGTCGGCGGCGCGGGCCATGACGTCAACGATCTGATCGCCGCCGCCGACGCGGCTCTCTATCGCGCGAAAACCCGGGGAAGAAATCGGGTCGAGCTCGTCAGGCCGGCCTTCGAAACAAGGTGATTTGAGTCCGGCGAGCTTCCGGCCCGCCCGCGCGGCGATCCCGTTATCGCGCCTTAATCATTGTGCCCTAACGTCTCGCGTGCTCCAGGACCACCCATGGTCCGGTTTCGGACCGGCAGCGGCGACGTTGGTGACGAAGAGGTTTACGTTGCGAAGAAGGCATTCGCCCGTGCGGCGGCTCCTCGCGGTCCTCCGAGGGCCGGAGAGACATCCGGATCGCGACGCCGATCGCATGCTGCGGCTCGTCGAGCAGGTCGCGAAGGTCGGCCACTGGCGTTTGGATCTCGCGACAGACGCTCTCACATGGTCCGACGAGGTCTATCGCATGCACGGCCTCGAGCGCGGCAGCTACGCCCCGACCATCGAGACGGCCATCGAGGCCTACCATCCGGACGATCGCGGCGTGGTCGTTCGCATCCTCGAGGAAACGGTGGCGCGGAAGGACGCCTACGAGTTCGACCTGCGAATCGTCCGTCCGGACGGCGAGGTGCGCAACGTCATGTGTCGGGGGCTTCCCGAAATCGATGCTCGCGGGCAGATCAAGGCCCTGTTCGGCACGATCACCGACGTGACCGAGCTCAAGCGCGCCGAGGCGGCCGTTCGCGAGAGCGAAATCCGCTATCGGCTGCTCGCCGAGAACACGAGTGAACTGATCGTCCTTGCTCACGACGATGGCCGGCGGTCCTACATCTCCCCGTCGGCCGTGCGTCTCCTCGGCTTCACGCCCGAAGAGCTCGGGGCGATGGGCTCGCGCGACTGCGTGCATCCCGACGACCTCGCGATGCTCCGCGACGAGACCGGCAGCCTCGCCGAAGGCAAGCCCGAAGCCTCGATCGTCTTTCGTGCCTTGCACAAGAGAGGCGGCTGGATCTGGGTCGAGGGCTGCTTTCGCCGCATCCTGGAGGCCCGCGGCGACGATCCGACGATCGTCGCGACCTTCCGCGACGTGTCCGAGCGGCACGCCCAGTCCGCCGCCTCGGAGGCGGCGAAGGCGTTCGCGGAACAAGCGCAGGCCGCGGCCGAACAGGCGAGCTTGGCGAAAACCGACTTCCTGGCGTCGATGTCGCACGAGATCAGAACGCCTCTGAACGGAATCCTCGGTTACACGGATCTGCTTCTCGAGGATCGCGAGCTCAAGGACGAGCACCGAAGGCGTGTCGAACGCGTGAAAGGCGCGGGCGACGCGCTCTTGACGGTCGTCAGCGACGTGCTCGACTTCTCGAAGATCGAGGCGGGTCGGATTGATCTGGAGCCGCGGCCGTTCCATGTCGCGTCTCTCGTCGAGGAGTCCCTGTCGATCGTACAGGGTCTCGCGGACGCCAAGCGTCTGACGCTCGCGACCGCGATCGACGCGACCGTTCCGAACCGCGCCATCGGCGACCCAAATCGTCTCCGTCAGGTTTTGCTCAACCTCTTGAACAACGCCGTCAAGTTCACGGCCGCCGGAACCGTGACGCTGTCGGTGAGCTGTTGCGCCATCGACGATGGCGCGGCCACGCTTCGGTTCAGCGTCGAGGACACCGGGTTGGGCATCGCCGCGGACAAGCTCTCTCGCCTCTTCAAGCGGTTCTCCCAGGTGGACGGCTCGATCCGGCGAGAGTTCGGCGGCACCGGGCTGGGGCTCGCCATCTCGAAGACCCTCGTCGAAACGATGGGGGGCGCGGTCGGCGTCGAGAGCCATCCGGGGCGTGGATCGATCTTCTGGTTCACGGTGACGCTACCGATCGGACATGCGTCGCAGCCCGAGCCGCGACCGGCATCGGCCGCGACGCGGCGCCCGGCGCTGATCCTTCTCGTCGAGGATACCGAGCTCAATCAGGATCTCGCCCGCTCCGTCATCGAGGCCGCCGGACACCTGGTCGATGTCGTCGCCGACGGCGCCGCGGCGATCGCCGCGGTCCAGGCAAAGGCCTACGACCTCGTCCTCATGGATGTGCAGATGCCCGGAATCGACGGGCTGACCGCGACCCGGTGCATCCGCCAACTGCCAGGAGCGGCGGCCGACGTCCCGATCGTCGCGATGACCGCGAACGTTCTGCCCGCGCAGGTCGCGAGGGCTCTGGCGTCCGGCATGAACGATCATGTCGGCAAGCCCTGCAAACGCGAGGAGCTTCACGCCGCGATCGCGAGATGGACGGAGCACCGCCGCGGCCGCGAACGCGACGGGGAACGTCCCGACCATCCGAGCGCGTTCGACCGGGACGTCCATCGAACGCTGCGCGACCTCGTCGGCGATGCCGGCATGGAGGCCCTGCTCGCGAAACTCGCGACCGAACTCACGACCCGGCTTTCGGACGTTCACCTGCTGGCCAACGACCAAGCCAAGCTTGCTCGCGTGGCTCACGACATCACGCCGGCGGCCGCGATGCTGGGGTTTCCCGCGCTGTCGGATCTCTGCGCTCGGCTTGATCAAGCCTGCCAAAAGGGGCCTGTATGCGCTTCGCTGCTCGACGCGTTCGACCGCGCTCGCCGCGATGCTCTTTCGGAGATCGAAAGTTTCGGGCTCGTGGCCTGACGTCCGCGGACATCTACGTCATAGCGCGTTCGCTTTCGTTTCCGCTATCGATGCGAGGTCCCGCATCAGGCGCATCAGACGCGGAGCGATGATGCGAAGCTCCTCCAAATGAACACGCGTGAGTTTGAGCAGCGCGATCTCGGCGGATGTCGTGAGCGCGAGGTGCACTTTTCGACGATCGTCCGCCGCTTCCGATTTGTCCACCAGACCGGCAATTTCGAGCCGTCCAACGAGTTCGGCCGCCGTATGCGGTGCGATGATCAGCTGTTCCGCCAGGTTACCGATCGACATCGGCTCGGGCCCGCAATGGCCTTTGATCGCGAGGAGGGCTTGATGCTGCTGCGGCGAGAGACCGATTCCGCGCGCGGCCCGGAGGCTGAAATTCATGAACGTCCGCAGCGCGTGACGAAACTCCGCGAGTCGTTCGAAATCAGCTTGGGTCAGCCGGTTTTTCTCAGCCACGACGATCCTTGTCCGCCAGATACCTCGTACCACGGTGAGGTGGGATCAAACAGCTAGAGCAATCGGCCGGGGAAGCTCAGGCGCCGGCGACGAGATGGAAGAAGCCGCCGGTCACGCGTCCGCGCCGGCTTCCCGCTTCGCGCGGGGGATTGCCCTGGGCATCGCGGGCGACGACGAACGGCGCGTCCGCCGCCTCGATCGTCGTGGCGTAGTGGAACTCGTGGCCGCGGAAGCGGGTGCCGGCCGCGCCGAGGCAGCACGCGTCGGCGAGCGTCACCTCGCGGTAGCCGAGGTTCATCCGGCGTTGCGCGAAGCTGAACGAGGCGCCGAGCAGCCCGGCCATGCGGTGGCTGACGCCTGCCGCGTCGACGAGGCGTTCGCCGAGCGCCATGTAGCCGCCGCACTCGCCGTGGACGGGCCGCGTCTCCGCGAAGACGCGCAGCCCGTCGCGGAAGCGGGTCGCGCCGGCGATCCGGCCGGCGTGGAGCTCCGGGTATCCGCCCGGCAGCCAGCAGACGTCGCAGTCTTGCGGGGGCGCCTCGTCGGCGAGCGGCGAGAAGGGGTGCAGCTCGGCACCGGCCCGGCGCCAGCCCTGCTCGAGATGCGGGTAGACGAAGGAGAAGGCCGCGTCCCTGGCGAGCGCGATGCGCTGGCCGGGCGGCCGGACCGCACCGGCATACGAGCCGGCGGCCGCGACGAGCGGTGCGGCGAGCCGGCGCACCGCGGCGAGATCGACGTGGGCGGCGACGAAATCGGCGATCGCGTCGATCGTCGCCTCGAGCTTCGGCAGTTCGCCGGCCTGGATCAGCCCGAGGTGGCGCTCCGGCAGGGCGAGCGTGGCGGAGCGCGGCAGCGCGCCGAGCACCGCGTAGCCGGCCTCCGCGACGGCGTCGGCGGCGAGCTTGCGGTGGCGTTCGCTCGCCACCCTGTTGAGGATCACGCCGGCGACGCCGACGTCCTCGCGCAGGAGGTCGCAGCCTTTGACGATGGCGGCGGCGGTCTGCGACTGGCCGCCGACGTCGACGACGAGGAGCACCGGAAGGCGCAGGCGCGCGGCGAGGTCGGCGGACGCGCCGGTTCGCCCGCGCGGCGCCGCGACGCCGTCGAAGAGCCCCATCGATCCTTCGGCGACGACGATGTCGCTGCCGGCCGCGGCATCCGCCGCGAGCGCGCCGACGAGGTCGGGCGCCATCGCCCAGCTATCGAGATTGAGGCTGGCGCGGCCGGTCGCCGCCGCATGGAAGGCCGGGTCGATGTAGTCCGGCCCGTTCTTCAGGCCCGCGACGCGCAGGCCGGTGCGGGCGAGGGCGCGCATCAGGCCGAGCGCGACGACGGTCTTGCCGCTGCCCGACCGCGGCGCGGCGACGAGAAGTCCCGGGGTCATGGGGTGCTCCCCTGCGGCGCCCACGCGTGGGCTCCTTCTCCCGCTTGGCGGGAGAAGGGCGGTACGGATCGGTGCCGGCTCAGCTCTGCCGCTCCTTGATCTCGGCCCGGACGGCATCGATCGCCGCGCCGAGCAGCACGATCAGCGCGGACAACCAAAACCACAGCAGCAGGACGATCACCGCGCCGAGCGAGCCGTAGGTCGTGTCGTAGCTGCCGAAGCGCGTGACGTACAACGAGAACGCCCAGGACGCGACGATCCAGAAGCCGCCGGCCAAGAGCGTGCCGACGCTGATGAAGTGCCAGTGCGGATGCAGCCGGCTCGGCGCGTACCGGTAGACGATGTCGAGCGCCAGCAGGACGAAGACGCCGAGCATCGGCCAGCGCGCATAGGCGAGCCAGGTCCGCAGGCCGTCGTCGAACGGCAGCACATTGACGACGATCGGCACGATGGCCACGGCGACGAGCGCGACGACGGCGAAGACGATGGCCGCGAAGGTCAGCGCCAGGGCCACTACGTTGAACTGGATGAGGCTGCGGCGCTCCGGGCGCTCGATGGCCACGTTGAGCCCCGACATCAGCGACGATGTGCCGGCGCGCGCGCCCCAGATCGCCAGGCCGAGGCTGATGAGCAGGCCGGAGTTGAGGCTGCTGTTGGGCTTCGCGGCCAAGGCGTTGAGCGACTCGTTGAGCAGCTTGGCGGTCTCCGCCGGCAGCAGCGCGGTCAGCTGCTGGACCTGCGCCTGCACGACGTGGGTGTCGCCGAACAGGCCGAAGATCGAGACCAGTGCCCCGAGCGCCGGGAACACGGCGAACATGCCGTAGAAGGCGATGCCGGCGGCGATCAGCATCAGGTTGTCGCGGCTGGTCCGATCGACGACGTGCACCGCCACGGTCCACAGCGAACGGGCGCGCCGGCTCCGCTTCATCCAGCCGGGCGCGGCCTCGGGCAGCGGCTCGTAGCCGGCATCCTCGTCCCGCGTGAGGATGGCCACGGCACGCCGCTGCGCGGCGCTGGTCGAGGCCGCCACCGCGACGCCGAGAACGATGAGGTACCAGGGAACGGTGAGCGGCCGCGGGCGGTGGGGACTGCGCGGGGCGGTGCTCGGGCGTCGCCGCGGCCGTGGCGTCGTTCCGTCGTCGGCCTTGCGGTTCGGAGGCGCGGGCTTCGCGGACGCGCGCTCGGCGGCCATGAGCTCGGAGGAGGCGCGCTCGTCAGATCGGCGTACCGTCGGCCCGGGGACCGGCGTCGGATGCATCGGAACCACTCGCGAGGCGCGCCGGAATATCTTGGACGTCAGGCTCATCGGCTACCCCCGCCATGAACGCCGGCTCCCCCGCGGCGTTCCCCGGCGGCCCGGCGCGCCGCCAAACGATTGGGTGCGGCAGCTGGGATCGGCTCGCCTTTCAAGGTGAGGCGGATGGACGCCCAGCTAGATCCTCGACGATACCTAAGCCCCCGTTCCTACTCGGCTTTCGTGCTGCGGCAGCCTTGTTGTGTCTCATCCATGTGGCACAGTCGAGTGCGCGGAGTAGAAGCTCTTACGCCTGCGCTCTGTTGCAAGCTGGCGAAGCAGGGCTTGCCCCAGCCAATCTGGTGCTCGTTCCTCATGTGCACCGAGATTCCGCAGATCGATATAACGCAGCGTGCTCATGCAAGCTGACTCTCCGCTCCCGTCTCGGTCATTCGGAGATCCGCGACTGCTCCTCGGAAGCAGCCGTTCCCGGCACCGCTTCCGTTAGCAAAGCTAAGTTTGTTCTCGAGCGCGTTGCGCTGCGCGAGCGGTCTTCACCTTATTTTATCGGAACCGCGAAGACTTTGAAGGGCAGCGTTGGGCCGCCGGTCGGATGGCCGAACAGCTTCGGCAACTGACCTTCGGTCACAAACGCAGCGCCGCCGAATTTCGTTACGCCGGTGGGGCCAGCCATGCCGTCCTTCAGCGTCTCAAGCTTCGCCGAGTCACCGTCCAACGTCACGCGATCCAGCTTGCCGCTGCCCTCGATCATCAGAAACGACGAACCTTCGGCGTTGCGAAGTGCGTCGGTCAGTTGCATCGGCCGCGAAGCCTTGAGCTGAGTGATCGCGCCGGGCTTGCCGTCCTTCACCTCGACGCGAAAAAGCTTCGCGTCGTTGAAGAGGTCGACATACACATTGCCGTCCGTTCCGAAGACGATGCCATCGAGGCCGGCGCCCTGCGCGGGCGGCGCGAACTTCGGGCTCTCTGCCCACACGTCCAATGACTTCGCCGCAGGCTTCAGCCTGAGAACGAGGGGCGCCAACGAGTCCGTGACGAGCACCGAGCCGTCGGGGGCCACCGCCATGTCGTTGCAAAGCGCCCGCGAACCCGGCAGGGAGACAGAGACTCTGCCGGTGCCGGTCTTCAGATCGAACCCCTTCAGGAAGCTGCCTTTGACGTCGCTCGGTCCTTGAGCGCCCAAAGCCGAGACGTCATTCGAGCAGACCCAGAGCGTGCCAGACTTCTCATCGGCGAGGATACCGAAGGTCGAGCGCGTTCCGAAGGCCCCCGGCTTGATCCACATCTCGGGCGTCATGCCCGGCTTGATCCGCAGTACGCCACCGACGGCAGGACTGCCAACGTAGAGCGTGCCGTCCGACGTCGAGCCGATACTTTCTGGGAAAGCTCGATCGCCCGGCAGAGCGATGTCGGCCGATGCCGGGCGGCCCGCGCTCGAGGCGAGCAGGACGGCGGCGGCTAGTCCGAGCCGATGGGCGAGTGCGCTGAGCTGCATCAAAGTCTCCGTTATGAAGTCAGAGATATAGCGCGAGGCCGTGACGTGTCAGGGTGCCGCACCTTCGAACCCGTGCCACATTTTTGCGCGCCGAAGACAGAGACCTCAGGCGCTATTTCGCAGCTGAGCTGGAGGAAGGGCCATTTCGATGAAGGTGCGGCGGCCAGGCTGCGAGCGGATCAGCAAGCTCGCTTCGTTGACGTGCGCAGTGTCGGTTCAAACAGCGTCATGCGGTCTCGCTCGACGCCTTCGCACGCTTCTTGGCGCGGCGCTCCTAAGACGCCGCGCCTGGCGGCTCAATGGCCGTCGGGGTGGCTAACCGCCCAGACGTAGGAGGCGACCGCCTTCAAGTCGGCCCGGGACATCTGCATGCCGCCCATCGGCGGCATCGCGCCCGGATGAGCCCGCGGATGCGGTACGCCGCTTGCGATGGTCTGCGTGATTCCCTGCAGGCTGCCGTCGCTCCACATCCACTTGCCGTCCATCAGGTTGGCACCGATGGGCGTGCCGCTGAGGTCGGCACCGTGGCAGCCGCCGCACGTGCCGTGATCGACCTCGCCGTGGAAGATGCGATCGCCCAGCGCAACCTCCTGCGGCGTCGCGCCGGGCGGCGGCGGCAGGCCGGCCGCCAGTCGTCCGGCGTCCGGGTGCATGCCTTCGGGCGGCAGTACATCGGGCGAGGTCGAGGCGCGGTTCGCGTTGGCCGGCGAAGGCGCGGCCTCGATCGGCGCATCGGGGTTGCCGCCCGCGTAGGTGATGCGCCAGATCCGGCCGCCGACATCGTCAGAGACGTAGAGCGCGCCCTTCGGACCAACCGCGAGGCCGGACGGCCGGTGCGCGGCGCGGCTCGGCTCCATGTGCGGCCCGGCGAAGCCGTCTGCGAAAACGATCCACTTGCCGACCGCGTTGCCGTCAGCGAAGGGCTGGAACACGACGTTGTATCCCTTCTGCGGTGCCGGGGCACGGTTCCACGAGCCGTGGAAGGCGATGAAGGCGCCCCCGCGGTAAGCCTTGGGAAACTGGTCGCCTTCGTAGAACTTCATGTCGTTTGGCGCATAGTGCCCCGGGTAGTCGGCGACCGGCCCCTGCCGGTCGGCGCAGACCCCGACCTTCTTGCCGCCATCACCGCCGTATTCGGGCGCAAGCACGAGCTTTTTCTGATAGGGGTCGAAGTAGCACTCGGGCCAACCGTAGTCTGCGCCGTTCTTCAAGGCGACGACCTCCTCCGCCGGCAGCTCGTGCCCCTGCTGCGCCGTGTAGAGATCGGGCCAATCTTCGTGCAGCTGGTCGCGACCATGCTGCGTCACGAAGATCTGTCCCGACGCGTCCATCGAGAAGCCTTCGCCGTTGCGCAAGCCCGTGGCGTAGCGCTCGGCCGGCGAGAACCGCTGGTTCTGCTTCGATGCATCGAAGCGCCAGATGCCGCCGCGGGTCTCCTTTTCCATGCACGGCTCGTGGCCCTTGGAATGCAGCTGCCGGTTCTCGATCTCGCAGGCGTTGGTCGCGGTACCGAGGTCGACAAAGAGGTTGCCCTTCCCGTCGATGAGGAAGGGATGCATCGGATGATCGCCGGTCGTCGGCAGATCCGTGACGATGACCTCCGGTTGGCCGCTTGGCGCCGGCTTGCCCGCGTCGAGCTTGTAGCGAACGATGTCGTCGTTGGTCTCGGCATAGAGATAGCCGTCGTGGATGCCAATCCCAGTGCCGCCGTGATTGCCTTGATCGGCGGTCGCGCCGAAGCGAACCTGTTTGTCGGCCCGGCCGGAGCCGTCGGTGTCCTTCAGGGCGACAAGGAAGCCGCCGGGATTGATGGCGGCGCCCTTGTAATAGGCGCCGCTCCATGTGTTGACGTAGAGCGTGCCGTCGGGCGCCACGACCATCTGGCGGGCGTGACCGATATGGTCGGCGAAAATAGTAGCGCAGAAGCCCTGAGGAAGAGTGATGCCAGCATTCTCGCCGGTACACTTGCCGGCTTCCGCTACGTCGGGTGTGTTTGTCCCGACTTGCGCGAAGGCCACAAGTCCCGCCGGCATCTGCAGGATCGTCGCTAAAGCCGTGGCCGAACTTAGCCGCACGGCTCGGTGCCTCATTGTCAAAACGCCCATTCGAGCTCTCCGGGGTAGGGATAGCGGCTCAAGTAGCTTATTGTTGCGGCTCTCCAATGGCGGCAATGGGACGATCCGATCCGCCGAGCGCTAGTCCCAGCAGAAAAAAAGGTTCGAACGTAGCAGCCTCATGATTCTGGCCATCCTCTTCGATCTTGGCGCGTCTATCTTGGCGCGTCTATCTTGGCGGCGTCCTGACGATCCTCATCATGGGCATTCTGGCCGTGTGGCCTTCGTTTTCGCTGGCCAGCCAGCGCTTTGCGCGAAGGGTTGGCCAATGCTGCTCGGCGTCACCTGTTTCGGCCTTCTCTTCACGCGCGCCTTCTACGCACCGTCCTGGCAGAAGAAAGACCTTCTCCGAGCTTGCATCACTGGCAAGCCGGGAATGAGGTCGCTGCGATCGTTCGGCAGGTCGTCGCGATGTTCGAGACATTCAACTGGCTTCTGAAACTGCTGCGGCTGCAGGCTCCTCCAGGCAGCGGCGTTTGGGATCCCCCTCAATCGATGCCACCGATGCTTTGGCGCAGCGGGAGCGAGAAGGACGGGACCGTCTCCTTCCACCAGCCCGGCGTTGGGACTCCCGGACCGCGGCACACCCTCGCGCCCAGCGCAGGCCGAGCGCGATCTCGCTTGTTGCCTCAGGCGGCTTCGTAGCCGACGACGCCCTTGATCTCCATGAAGTCGTCAAGCCCGAAGACCGACCACTCACGACCATTTCCGGACTGCTTGTAGCCGCCGAAGGGCGCAGAGATGTCGGGCGCGGGAGCGTTGAGGTAGATTGTGCCGGCGCGCATGCGCGCGGCGACGCGGCGAGCGTGCTCTCGATCCTCGGACTGAACGTAGGCGGCGAGCCCGTAAACCGTGTTGTTGGCCTCTTCGATCACCGCCTCCTCGGTTTCATAAGGCATGATCGAGATCACCGGCCCGAAGATCTCCTCCTGGGCGATGCGCATCTTCGGCGACACGCCGGCGAAAACGGTCGGGCGCACGTAGTAGCCCCTGCTGAGACCGTCCGGCTTGCCCGTGCCGCCCGCCACCAGCTCGGCGCCTTCGTCGATGCCCGACTGGATCAGACCCTGGATCTTGTCGTACTGCGCCTTGCTGACGACCGGGCCGAGGTTCGAGTTCTCGCTGCGAGGGTCGCCGACGGCGAACCCCTGCGCGGCCTTGCGGGCGAGGTCCACCACCTCGGCGTGCCGCGCTTGCGGCACGAACATCCGCGTCGGCGCATTGCAGCTTTGGCCGCTGTTGCTGAAGCAATTCGCGACGCCCTCCGGCACCCGGCGCGCGAAATCGGCGTCCGGCAGCAGGATGTTGGCCGACTTTCCGCCGAGCTCCTGGTGGACGCGCTTCACCGTCTCCGCCGCGGCCTTGGCGACGAGGATGCCGGCCCGCGTCGATCCCGTGAACGACACCATGTCGATCCCCGGGTGGGACGAGATGGCTGCGCCGACGGTGGCGCCTTCGCCGTTGACCAAGTTGAACACGCCCTTCGGAACACCGGCGGCATGCAGCACCTCGGCGAAGAGGATCCCGGTGATCGGCGCGATCTCGCTCGGCTTCAGGACCATGGTGCAACCCGCGGCCAGCGCCGGGCCGACTTTGCAGGCGATCTGGTTGAGCGGCCAGTTCCAGGGCGTGATCATGCCGACGACGCCGACCGGCTCCTTCACGATCTGCGTCGTGCCGATCATGTGCTCGAATGTGTAGGTCTTCAGGACCTTCACCATCTCGCGCAGGTGGGCTTGACCGATCCAAGCCTGCGGTCCCCGCGCGAAGGCGAGCGGCGCGCCCATTTCCTGAGACACCGCCTGCGCAATGTCCTCGTAGCGCTTGTCGTATTCCGCGCAAACGCTCTCCAGGAGCTGCAGGCGTTCGGCGACGGTGGTGCGCGAGAAGCTCGCGAAGGCGGCACGGGCGGCCTTGACGGCGCGATCGATGTCCGCGGCGCTGCCTCCCGAAATCTGCGTGAAGATTTCTTCGGTCGAAGGGTCGATCACGTCGATCGTCCGCGGCGTCGCCGGCTCGACCCATGCGCCGTCGATGTAGAAGTTCAGATTGTTGCTCATCGATCCTCTTCTCCGAAACCGCCGGATGGTCGCATCTCCAACTGACACACGGGCGCGAGTGACCAGCCGCCTCCAGCGCTATACCCAACTAAATATAGCACTCATCCAACCGACGCCACCGCCGGACGCGACACGCTCGCGTTTTTGCCCATCGGCGAGGTTTGCGAGGAGCGGCTATCGGCTTGGTTGCGGGGGCGAGATATCCCCCGCGTACGCTGGGCCGTCCGAGCCACCCGGCGCCGGTTCGCGTTTGCCGCGCCGGCGCCAACGATTAGAACCTTTGGTCCGCCAATAAGAGCCGTCCATGCCCGAGCCGTCCATGCCCGAGCCGTCCGTGCCCCTCGCCGCGAAGGCCCCGTCCCGATGAGCTGGTCGCCGCAGCAGGAGGCGGCGCTCGCCGCCGTCGCCGCCTGGATCGGGCGCGGCGAGCCGCAGGTGTTCCGCCTGTTCGGCTACGCCGGCACCGGCAAGACGACGCTCGCCAAGCAGCTCGCCGCCGACATCGACGGCGCGGTCGCCTTCGCCGCCTTCACCGGCAAGGCCGCGCTGGTGCTGCGGGCGAAGGGCTGCAAGGAGGCGCGCACCATCCACTCGATGATCTACCGCCTGCGCGACGCCGACACCGACGAGCCGTCCTTCGTCCTCAACGAGGAGTCCGCCGCCGCCAGGGCCGCGCTCATCATCGTCGACGAATGCTCGATGGTCGACGAGGAGCTCGGCCGCGACCTGCTGTCGTTCGGCAAGCCGGTGCTGGTGCTGGGCGACCCGGCGCAGCTGCCGCCGGTGAAGGGCGGCGGCTTCTTCACCGACGCCGCGCCCGACGCGATGCTGACCGAGGTACACCGGCAGGCGGCCGACAACCCGATCATCCGCCTCTCGATGATGGTGCGCGCCGGCGAGCGCATCCCGCGCGGCGCCTACGGCGAGAGCCGGGTGATCCGCCGCGCCGATGCCGACGCCGGGCTGGTCCAGGGGGCCGACCAGGTGCTGGTCGGCCTCAACCGCACGCGGCGCGGGTTCAACGCGCGGATGCGCCAGCTCGCCGGCCACACGGACCCCTATCCGAGGCCAGAGGAAAAGCTCGTCTGCCTGCGCAACGACAACAAGAAGGGGCTGCTGAACGGCGGCATCTGGATCGTGAAAACGGCGGCGGCGGCGCGCGCGGGCAAGCTGCGCTACGGCGTGGTGCCGGACGACGACTTGGGCCGCAAGCCGCTGCGCATCGCGGTGCGGCCGGAGTACTTCACCGACGGCGAGGAGGGCGTGCCCCCGGCGCTGCGGCGCAGCTCCGACGCCTTCGACTACGGCTACGTGCTCACCGTCCACAAGGCGCAGGGCTCGCAATGGGACGACGTCGTGCTGTTCGACGAGAGCGGCGCCTTCCGCGAGCACCGCAACCGCTGGCTCTACACCGGCATCACCCGGGCGGCGGAGCGGCTGACGATCGTGGTGTGAGGGTCGGGCGGCTGCGCCGTACACACTCGGCACCACCGCCCAGCACGCCGGTATCGCATGCGCATTCATCAAAATTGGACGCCTCCAAGAACGCGCTCAAGAACGCGCTCGACATTGGGTGTTGGGAAAGGCGTCCCCGGAGCTTGATCGGTTTCGTTGCCTTGTCGGGGCAAGCCGTCTTCGGGGCCTGCTTTCGTCGTCTCAGGCGTCGAAGGGCGGCCGCCGCCCTTCGAGCCGTCCGAGCGCGGCACCGCCCGCCGCAGCGCCGGCCGGAACATCTCGAAATCGACCAGCCTCTTCAGCCGTTCGAGGTCGTCGCCCTAGGCCGACAAGTCCTTCAGCCGCTCGTCGATATCGAAACATCCCGCCTGAGCCCGCATCGAATCAAGTCTCCACCTCGCTAAGCGGATGGGATCACATCAAACGAAATCAGGCGAGGTTTTTGGAGGCGTCATGATACATGAGCAGGCGGATCGAATAGTCCGCAAAAACGACAGCCGCAGCGTCGTCTCCTTTGTCTCGAACGCGCCTCGTCGGCGGCATTTTGGCGTACCCGGACTCCTGGACGCGAAACAATGGAGCTTGGTCCTCTTTTCGTCAGTGTGACGGCTAATGCGGCAGATGGTCCTGCGAAAGTTGAACATGAGCGAGGCAGGCGGCCCCCACGACAGCCGTCCTCTCCTCACAAATGAAAGTGGTACAGCCTTTGCTGCTTTTGGTTCGCCTTTTCTGGGCGATTAACCGAAGGAGGACGCGTGACCCCAGACCAAACAAAGCTGGTGCAGGCGAGCTTTGCGCAAGTCGTTCCGATCGCCGATCAGGCAGCCGACTTGTTTTATTCAAAACTGTTTGCGATAGACCCGTCGCTGCGCGGATTGTTCAGCGACGACATGACAGAACAAAAGAAAAAACTGATGGCTATGCTGGCGACTGCGGTCGACAACCTGCATCAATGGAATGCTGTATCACCGGCTGTAAAGGACCTCGGACGGCGGCACGCCAGTTACGGCGCCAAGCCCGAGGATTACAACAAGGTCGGCCAGGCGTTGATCGGTACGCTCGATGCCGGCTTGGGCGATGCGTTCACCGCGCCCGTCCGCGAAGCATGGATAGCCTGTTACACTGCCATAGCCGGAGATATGCTGGAGGCAGCCAAAGAAAAGAAGACAGTCAGAGCCTGAACGCGAGGATTTTAATCGTCCATGGAGAACTCATCATGGCAATCGACTTCACACTGACAACCGAACAGAAGAAGCTGCAGAAGACCGCTCGCGAATTCGCAACGGAAGTGTTGGCTCCTGCCGTGGCAAAAGCCGATCTGGAGCCAGACACCCAGAAGGGCTTCGCAATGATGAAGGAGCCCTACAAGGAGGCCTATAAGCTAGGCTTAGCGATGGGATTCTTGCCGAAGGAGTATGGCGGCGGCAGCGTGAGTAACGTCGATCTTCAGATTGTCGCAGAGGAGGTCTGCGCTGTCGACCCCGGCTTCGCGACGATCGTGCTGGTCAACGGGCTCGGCCTTATGCCGGTCGCCTGGTACGGCTCGGAAGAGCAGAAGCGTAAGTGGATCGGCGAAGCGACGAGCGATCCAAGCCACGAGTATCTCGCCGGATGGACAGTCAGCGAGGCGGCAGGCAAGCCAGGCGGTACGGCAAACTTTGACTCACCCGGCACTGGCAAAGTCGGTATCGGGCTTACCGCGACGCTGGACAAGGGGCGCGGCGAGTACGTGCTCAATGGAACCAAGTATTGGCCGTGCAATGCGGGGGGCTGGGATCTAAAGGGTGCCAACGTCAACGTCTGCATCGTGCGCACCGATGCCGGCAAGGGCGGCAAGTCTGGGCTCAGCGGCATGCTGGTGCCGCGTGGCGCGCTCGGCCTGTCGTTCGAGCAGCCGATTTCCAAGATTGGTCATCGCACCTGCCAGAACAATTCGTTGATCTTCGAGGACTGCCGCGTCCCCGAGGAGAACGTCTTCGCCATCGGCGACGGCGACCTGATCATCAGCAAGGCGTTCACGTGGTCTGGCCCTGTCGCGGCGATCGCCGCCGTCGGCGTAGCTCGCTCGGCTTACGAGTACGTGCTCAAATGGGCGAAGACCTACACTGCGGGCGGCGGTCAGCCGATCATCAACCATCAGGCGGTTGGCTACGCCATGGCTGACGTAGCGATGAAGATCGAGGCGTGCCGGGCCTTCTCTTGGAAGGCGGCGCACTACCTCGACATGTACGACTCCGAGGGACACGCGATCGGCGCCATGTCGAAGGTGCTCTGCGGCGAGCTAATGACCACCTCGGTCTTCAAGGCGATGCAGGTGATGGGCGTCAACGCACTCGACAAGAAGCATCCTGTCGAGCGCTATATGCGGGAATCGATGGTTTTCCCGCTTTACGATGCGGGCAACCTGGGCATGCAGGTTCGCAAGATCTGGGGCGTCATGAAAGATCCATCCTTTGATCCGCGTGCCATGGCGCAATCCGATGCCATCGTCTTCACGAAGGACATGGAAGGCGCGGGCTTGGAGCTGGATGCACCGGCTACCGCGGAATTGATGGCAGCCGAATAAAAACTTGTAGTCTGTCCTTATCTGGACCGGCCTGATCCGCGGTCATTGAGCCGCCGTCGAAACGGCGGCCACCGAACGCCCCTCGACAGGTGCAAACCGGAGCAATCTTGCGTACACTCTATCGGCATCGGGGAGATAGTCCTGGGTCAGACAAGTCGTTCTCGTAAAGCAACTTCTCCGATTCGGAACCCCGATGCACTCTACCTCCGTGAGATATCCGGGTTAGTTCCTGTGCGGCCTCGTAAAGCTCCGCGTTGCTGTTAAGCTTGCGCTCACCGACCGTTATGATTCGGTACAGTTCCAAGGTGCTTCGCTGGTTCGCGGGGCGCCCGTCCACGAGCCAAGAGAAATGCCCCGGGCTAAGGTCGGGCGCTTTGGCGGCCATCTCAGGATCGTCGGTCGGGCTGCGGCATCGCCGCGTAACCACCTTCCGTGAGGCGCAGCGACCCGTTCTCGGTCTCTTCGATCCATTTCATCTGAGCCGCATAGTCCAAGCCGTCCTGAACGTCGGCGATCGGAATGCGTCGTCTCGCGGCGACCGCGACGAAGTTATTGGCGCGCAGCGCGTGTCCCGGCCGGCTGTCGAAGTGAGCGTAGATCCCGAGAACCAAGTGTCCGTTCTCTTCCGGCGTGGGCAGGGTGGCCATGCGATGTCCTCCTTTCGCAGTCTACGACGACGGGAACCGCGCCGTCACCCACCAAGCAGACGGATTGGACGCGAGGCCGTTGCGCGAAGCGGCAAGCTGGCAAACCGGCGACCACCATCGGCAAGGCCGCGCAGGCATGCGGGGCCGCGCCCGCACGGGCAGCCGGCGTTACGATCCGACCACGACGTCGGAGCAGGCACATCGATACCATCCTTAGCCGGCTGCCTCGGCCGGCTTGCGGATGGAGCGGAATACGCGATAAGGTAATTCTACCTATTCGCGGCGCTTGAGGGAAACCCCACCGATGCCGGCACGTCCGCGGGTCCGCTACTTTCCGCTCGATGGGCCGTGGCGCGAGCGCGGCGACGAGGGCCTGGAGGCGCCGCCCGCCGGGCGCCGCTACGAGGAGGTCGTCACCCATCGCGACGGGTCCACCGAGGTCACGATCGTCGACCCGAACACGGTGCATCCGGTCGAGCCCGGCCCGAGCTGGCATGGTTCAACCCGGCCCGATCCGTTTTGGCCTGGTCCGTTTTGGCCGGACGCGGCGGCCCGGCGTTTCGCCGAGACCCGAGACTTTCTGTTCTGCCACGAGGCGCGGGCGTGGTTCGTGTGGGACGGCGCGATCTGGCGGCGCGACCGGACCGGCGCCGTGCGGCGCGCGATCCGCCGGACTATCGGCGCGATGGCGTCGGGAACCGATCCGGGTGGCCAGGATGCCGCCTCCGCCGACGCGCGGGTCCCCGCGCGCTGGGTCGCCGCCGTCGAGGCGAGCGCCCGCGCGGACCCGGCGCTCGCGGCCGGAGACGCCGATCGGGACGCCGTCCCTTGGGATGCCGCCGCTTTCGACGCCGACCCTTGGACCCTCGGCACGCCAGGCGGCACGGTCGATCTCGCGACCGGCGCGCTGCGGCCGGCCGACCCGCGCGACCGCATCGCCCGCGCGACCGCCGTCCCCCCGGCCGAGACGGCCGATTGCCCGGCGTGGCGGCGCTTCCTCGACGAGACGGCGTGCGGCGACGGCGCGCTGACGCGCTTCCTGCAGCGCTTCCTCGGCTACGCGCTCACCGGGGACACCGGCGAGCAGGCGCTGCTGTTTTGCTTCGGCGAGGGCGGCAACGGCAAGAGCGTCTTCGCCAACACCGTGCGCGGCCTCCTCGGCGACTACGCGCGCGTCGCCGCGCCCGACCTTCTCGCGCGCGCCGGCTCGGCGAAAATGGCGCGGGCGCCGAGCGGCGAGCTCGCGATGCTGCGCGGCGCGCGGCTCGTCACCGCCAGCGAGACGGAGGAGGGGCAAGGCTGGGCGGAAGCGCGCGTCAAGCTGTTGACCGGCGGCGATCCGGTCACCGCGCGGTTCGTCGGGCGGGACTTCTTCACCTTCCGGCCGCGCTTCAAGCTGATGGTGATCGGCAACCACATGCCGGTGCTGCGCACCGTCGACGCGGCGCTGCGGCGGCGGCTGTGCGTGGTGCCGTTTTGCGCGGAGCCGGCGCGGCCCGACCGCACGCTCGAGGCTCGGCTGCGGGCGGAAGGCCCGGCGATCCTGCGCTGGATGATCGAGGGCTGCCTCGAGTGGCAGGCGCACGGCCTCGGCCGCCCGGCCTGCGTCGCCGAGGCGACGGACGCCTATCTCGGCGGGCAGGACCTCGTCGGCCTTTTTCTCGACGAGGCGTGCGAGACCGGCGGCGAGTGCGTGGCGACGGCCAGCGCGCTCTACGCCGCCTGGTGCGCCCATGCCAAGGCCGCCGGCGAGGTGCCCGGCTCGCAGCGCCGCTTCGCCGCCGCGCTGGAGCGCCACGGCCTCAAGCGCGAGCGCACCCGTCACGCGCGGGTCTATCGCGGCGCCCGGCTGCGGCGGCCGGAGGAGGGGAGCGCGTCGCCATCTTTGTGACTCAATGTTCCACCTTCGTTTCGAGAGTGCCCCGTCGGCATTCGGCACTGTCAAACTGCTCGTCCAGATCACAGGCTCGGCGGGATAAGGCGAATGATCGATGGCGATCCGTAAGCGCGAGGGCAATCGCCCGGATCGGCGGATCGGCGGATCGGCGGATCGCCGAAGAGACGTTCACGACGACCGCGCAGCGCGAAGCGCTTTGCAAACGCACGCGATATGTCGGCTCAAGTAATCATAAGCTCCGCCCCGGCGACTATGGATTCGCGCCCAGTCACAATCCCCGGCCGTCTAAGTCACCATGTGACGCGGTCCGTGCCGTGTTGCTGGAGGAAGCCTCAACGCTTTTCCGGTTAGGGATCATGTCCGGTATTCTGAGCCGATTCGACCCTGGGGGCATTCCTAAGTATGTGTGGGCTATTGATGAGGCGGATGACGTTTACGAAGCTAAGACCCGACCCGAGCGCGAAACTGATTATCATGGATACCGCCTTGGTGACGACGAAAGAGACATGCGCGACTACGTCTTGAAGGAATGGAAGCGGCGGTGCCGGTAGGATTAGAGTTCGGTCTTGCGCCCGAACGCCTTGACGAAGGCAGCCTCGAGGAGCGCGCCGCGTTCGGGCTTTTCACCTTGCGGACAGCTAACCAGTCACTTACCGAGGGCTTTGATCATTTTCTCAATGGGTATCGGCCAGGACCGCTCGTGTCCGGCTATCACGCCGCGGAATGGCTTGCGTGGAATTGGTGGCGGCTCCGATGGGAACCGCGCTCGGGCGCACCCGACTGGCACAGTGCGCACAGGATGACAGCCATCGGCGAAGGCTATATTTGGCCTATTCTCGAGGTCTGGTCGGACGGCGTGCGCACCATGCTCATCTCGCACCCTTCTGCCAAGCCGGACGCTAGGCCGTTCCGCTACGTCGGCGCGCTTCCAACGATTGTGCCCTCGACACTGTTCGAAGCGGCAGTGGACGAGTTTTTGCCCCGTGTTATCGGGCGACTTCGCGAGGAGGGTGTCGCTGAAACTAACCTGGATCGGCTTTGGCGCGATGTGGTCGCCGAGCGCGCCGACCCGGAGGTCGCCAAGCGGCGTCGCCTCGAAGCGTTGATGGGTCGGGACCCCGATGCGGTCACCGACGACGCGGTCGAGGAACTGCTCGCTGACGCGGAGCGATTGGGCGAACGAGCGGTCGACGAGGTGGCCGCCGAGCAGGGCCGAAGGGGAGAAGCCGCTCGCAGCGCGCTGAGCGCGCGGGGGCTTGAGGCCGCCGCCAAGGCTTTCGGTTTCAAAGCATCGACCCGGGACGTACTGACCCTTCATCCGGACATATGCCTGCCGCGCTCCGTTGACGTACCCGCCTGGAAGCTCGGCTCGGAAGTGGCGGGCGCTGTGCGTCGGCAGGAGCAGCTTAGGGATGCGGCCATTTCGGACCGACAACTCGCCGAACTAGCCGGTACGAACTCGACCGCGCTGACGGCTCGGGTGCGGGGTGAGGCGGTGCTGTCCTTCGCACTTGATGATCCAAACGGCCGGGGGTCGCGCATTGTCCTTCCGGGGCATCGCAAGACGAATCTTCGCTTTGCGCTTGCGCGCTTGCTAGGCGACAGATTGATGAACAAGTCGGGCGCGCTCCACCCCGCCACTCATGCCTATACTTACCGTCAGAAGGCGCAGCGCTCGTTTGCGGCCGAACTACTCGCTCCTTTCGACGCAGTGGAGGAAAGGATGGGCGGCGATTATTCGGAGGAACGCCAACAAGATGTCGCCGATCAGTTTTTTGTCTCGCAAATGGTGATCAACACCCTGTTGAAGAATCATGGCAGGCTTGAGCGCGATAGCCCTGACGAGGATTTCTACGCCGCTGTCGCTTAAAATACGATGGGATGTGATCAACAGCTAGATAGATCCGCGTCTCATTCACGGCCCTATTCTCTTCCTTCACTCGTCCATCGCCGTTTCGGTCCGGATGCGTCACGGCAGGATGCAATCGCGGAAGGTTGCCGCGGACTGGCCCGTGACCTGCCGCATGGCCCGCACGAGATGGCTGCCGTGCGCGAAACCGGTGCGCCGGGCGATCGCGGCAATCGTCAGCTCGGTCCCGGCCAGCAGGCGGATGGCGCGTGCGACTCGACGTCGAGCCACGTATCGGTGCGGGGGCGCCCCGACCGAGCGGGCGAATGCCCGTGAAAAATGAAAGGCGCTCAAGCCGGCCTCCGCGGCGAGCAGCTTGGCCGGCAACGGACCGTCGAGCCCGGCTTCGATACGGTCGAGGACGCGGCGGAGACGGACCGGCGCGATGCCGCTCTGCCATGCGCGGCCTGCGTCGGCGCTCGCCCGTGATCGACGGTCGTGCAGAAGATGGAGGGCGACGTCATCGAGGCGGTCCTCGCTGCCACGCGCGTCCGCGACGGTCGCGGCGTAGAGCGTGCGCGCCAACGCGGGATCGTGCTCGTTCAGCCGAGGACGCGCGTCCAACCGCGCTGCGTCCCTGTCCACCGCCGCCGCGGCGCACGCGAGCCGTGCCAGCGGGACCGACACGGCGACGATGCGACATTCACCTGCGATCTTGAAGCGGAACGGTTGACCCGGCGGCAGGACGGAGATCGTCCCGATGTCCGGAACGTCCGAGCGCCACGTTCCTGCGAGGCGACCGGTGACGCGATGGGCGTCGCTCAGGTTGAGGACGAGGCCGACCTCGTCCCGCGCATCGATCTCGCATTCGATGTCGCGGTGCAGGACACGGCGCACGCACCCCGATCCGCCTTGTCGCACGACGGCATCCGTCCCGAGGTCGATGTCGAACAAACCGCTCATCGGTCGCGAATGAGAAGAGGGCTGGTTGGTTGCACAGGCGCCGAGTCACCGCGCCACGTCACGGCGTCACTGCGCGGCGAACGGCTGCACCGCGATCAGTTGCAGGCCGAGGTCGGCGAACAGCCGCATTCGCTGGTCGTCCGGCACCTCGGGCGGGCGCCAGTCGGACGGCGGCAGCTCCCGGCTGGGCGCCGCTTCGCCGAGCTGCACGACGACCCGTTCGAAGCCGGATGGCGTGTGAAGGGTGAGAAGGCGCGCCGTGTCGCTCCTGACCTTGAAGGCGTGCACCGTGCCGCGGGGGATGAAGACCAGGCTGCCCTTGCCGGCGCGCTCGGTGCCGCCGCCGAGGAAGACGTCCGCCTCGCCCTCCAGCATGTAGACGACCTCGTCCGCGCCGAGGTGCATGTGCGCGGGCTCCTCCGAGCCTCGGCGAAGCAGCACGTCGAAGAGACTGTAGCTCCCGTCCGTCGACGCGCCGTCGGCGAGCGTGCTCCATAGCCCGCCGGCCGCCCAGGTGGCGGGCGCGTCCTCGGCGAGACGGCCGTAGGGCCGGACGGCGGCGCCAAGCGTCGGACGTGTCGCCATGCTCTCCGGATCCGGCTCGTCGGCGCCGGGCAGACCGGCGATCGCGATCTGCCCGTAGTCGCGCGACAATTGCTCGACGAGGCGGCGCGGCGGCAGGCTCACGCCCGGCGGCGGCAGCTCGTTGCGCTCGGCCGGGTGGGCGAAGGCCATGACGAACACCTCGAAGCCGGCCGGCAGGTAGAAGTTGAGCAGCTGCGTGTCCTTCGCGTCTACCGTGAAGGCATGCTGCGCTTAGCGCGGCACGCAGATAAAGGTGCCGGGGCCGGCCGAGACGGTCTCGCCGCCGGCGTGGAAGGTACAGTGACCGCTGACGACGTAGAGCCCCTCGTCCGCGGGATGGGCGTGGGCGCCGGGACCGCCGCCCGGCGTCACGAGCTGATCGATGAGACAGAAGCTGTTCGCGGTCTTGATGCCCGACGCCATCACTCGCCACAGGTTGCCGAGCTGCCAGAAGCCGGGCGCCGTCTCGGGCGTCGTCAGATAGGCGCGGGGCGCCATGGAAAAGCTTGGTGTCGGCATGCGCCGCTCCTTGGTTGCGCCGGAACAACGGGACGCCGGACCATGGCGTTGCGCGGGCGGGGAGCACGTTCTTGCTGTTTATCGCGGGCGAGCGGGCGCCGGCCGAGGCGGCTCGCCGCTCGACGACCTGCTTGGGTGCGCGACGGCGCTTCTCGCGGTTGGAGGACGATCTCGGCACGCGGCGGATCGAGCGCACTTCCCACGCGTTCCGGCTCACGCAGGACGGCCGGATGGGCTCCGTCCGTTCCGAACGGCCGCTGGCCGAGGTGCGGCAGATCCCGGGCCGATCGGCGTTGATCCCTCGTCGTGCGGGGGCTGTTCGGGAACCCGAATGGTTGCAATGCGCCACAGCGCGTCATGCCCGGCCTTGCGCCGGGCATCCACGCCGAGCCGTCGCGACTTTCTTCGTCGTTAGCCGCGATGTCTCGGCGTGGATGGCCGGGACAAGCCCGGCCAAGACGTGCGAGACCGGGCGCAAAGCCCATCGCTGGGGAGCGAACCGCAACAGCCGGGCGCCTCGTTGGGTAAGGCGAGGCAGGGAGCCGATGTCTTGTTGAGCCGGTCGTCCAAAGGTACCAATACCTGTTTCGTTTGGCAGGAGCGCTCTCGCATGATCCTTGGGGTCCGATCGAGGTTCCGCGTGACCCGGGCAGGGTCGCTTGCGCGCGCGACTGCGTCACGCGCGCGGCCGTCGCGGCGTGCGGCCGCCGCGTCCGCGCCAGGGGACGCGCAGCGCGTGACGCATCGTGACGCAAAACCACGGAGGCGCGATCGCGAGGCTCGCATGATCGCTTCCCTGCATCAAGCATCGCGCATCACACATAAAAGGCTTTTGCTTTTCGGCGAAGCCGCTCTTGAGCCGCCCCGGCTCGGCGAGCGGAATGCCGCGACGCGATGACCGAAGCCATCATGATCCAAGGCACCGGCTCGGACGTCGGCAAGTCGCTTGTCGTCGCCGGGCTGTGCCGGGCCTTCACGCGGCGCGGGATGCGGGTGCGGCCGTTCAAGCCGCAGAACATGTCGAACAACGCGGCGGTGACCGTGGACGGCGGCGAGATCGGGCGGGCGCAGGCGGTGCAGGCGCGCGCCTGCGGGGTGGCGCCCAGCGTCCACATGAACCCGGTGCTCTTGAAGCCGCACAGCGGCACCGGCTCGCAGGTGGTGGTGCAGGGCAGGGTGGCGGGGCAGGCGGAGGCGCGCGCCTACCAGGCCTGGAAGCCGCGCCTGATGCCGGCCGTGCTCGACAGCTTCTTCCGCCTGAAGGCCGAGGCCGACCTCGTGATCGCCGAGGGCGCCGGCAGCGCCTCCGAGATCAACCTGCGCGCCAACGATATCGCCAACATGGGGTTCGCCCGCGCCGCCGAGGTGCCGGTGGTGCTCGTCGGCGACATCGATCGTGGCGGGGTGATCGCGCAGATCGTCGGCACCAAGGCGGTGCTCGATCCGGCCGATGCGGCGATGGTGACGGCCTTCATCGTCAACCGCTTCCGCGGCGATCCGGCGCTGTTTGCCGACGGAATCCGGCTGATCGCGGAGAGGACCGGCTGGGCGGCGCTCGGCCTCGTCCCGTTCTCGCCCGACGCCGCTCGGCTGCCTGCGGAGGATACGCTGGCGCTGCGGGCCTGGCGCCCCAACGCGCAGGGTACGCTGACGATCGCCGTGCCGCTCATGCCCGGCATCTCGAACTTCGACGATCTCGACCCGCTGCGGCACGAACCGGCGGTGCGCCTCGTCACGGTCGCGTCCGGCGCCGCTCTGCCGGGCGACGCGCATCTCGTGGTGCTGCCCGGCTCGAAGACGACGCTCGCCGACCTCGCCGCCTTCCGCCGCGAGGGATGGGACATCGACCTCGCCGCGCACGTGCGCCGCGGCGGCCATGTCGCCGGTCTGTGCGGCGGCTACCAGATGCTCGGCCGCACGGTGGCCGATCCCGACGGCGTCGAGGGGCCGCCCGGCGCGGCGGCGGGGCTCGGCTATCTCGACGTCGAGACGAGGCTCACCGGCGGGAAGCGCCTGTCGGCCATCCGCGGCGAAGCCGCCGGCGCGCCGTTCGCCGGCTACGAGATGCACATCGGCGAGACCACGCCCGGCGCCAGGCCGTTCGCCCGCCTCAGTGACGGCCGCCTCGACGGCGCCGTCACGGCCGACGGGCGGATCTGGGGGTGCTACGTGCACGGGCTGTTCGCCGACGATCGCCAGCGCGCGGCGCTGCTCGCCCGCTTCGGCACGGCCGGCGACGGCCGCTGCTACGAGGACGACCAGGAGGCGGCGCTCGACGCCGTCGCCGCGCATATGGCGGCGCACATCGACCTCGACCGGCTCATCGCCATGGCGCGATGAGCAGCGCGAGACCGGCCAGAAGCGCGATATTGAGCCCGCAGGCGCGGCGGTACAGGTTCAGCGCAAGCGCGATCGTCGCCGCCTCGACCGGCGCGGTGCCGTCGCCCATCGTGGCATCCGCGACAGTGCGGCCGGCGTAGGTGCGGGGGCCGCCCAGCACGATGCCGAGCGCGCCGGCCATCGCGCTCTCCGGCCAGCCGGCGTTGGGCGAGGCGTGGCCGCGCGCGTCGCGCCGCATGATGCGCCAGGCTCCTCGCGCCGAGGCGCCGGGCGTCGCGAGCGCGGCGAGCACGAGCCAGAGCGCGGCGAGGCGCGCCGCCGGCCAGTTGACGGCATCGTCGATCTTGGCGGCGGCGAAGCCGAACGCCTCGTGGCGCGGCGTGCGGTGGGCGATCATGCTGTCGGCGGTGTTGATCGCCTTGTAGATCGCGCCGCCCGGCAGCCCGAGCAGCGCCAGCCAGACCGACGGCGCGACGATCCCGTCCGAGAAATTCTCGGCGAGGCTCTCGATCGCCGCGCGGGCGATGCCGGCCTCGTCGAGCCGCGAGACGTCGCGCCCGACGATCATCGCCACCGCCTGCCGCCCGGCCGGGACGCCGCCGTCGCGCAGCGCTTCGGCGACGGCCGCGACATGCGTGTCGAGGCTGCGCTGCGCGAAGCACGACGAGGCGAGGGCGGCCACCACGAGGAGCGCGAGCGCGGGCGGGAGAACCGCGAAACTGAGCGCCTGCGCCAGCGCGCCGGTGCCGCCGCAGAGCGCGACCACGGCGGCCATCGCCAGCGCGCCGTTGCGGCGGCGCCGACGCGGCGGATCGTTGGCGAGGTTGAGGCGGCCATCGAGACGCGCGATGAGCGCGCCGACCCAGCCGACCGGATGGCCCGCCGTCCGATAGAGGGCGGTCGGATAGCCGATCGAGCCTTCGATGAGGAGGGCGGCCGCGCAGATCGCGACGGAGCGGGTCAGGATGATGGCCTCGCGAGCTTCGGATCGGCAGCGTCTCGCCGCCAGGCTCATCTCTCCCAAATGCGGCACGTCTGCAACGCTCCGACGCGCCGATCGGATTCGAGGATGAGAATCAACTCAAGGTTTATGGACGGTCCCATTCGAAGCCTACGTAATTACCGCCTCGCTTTGAGTTTGCGTGCGTCCATGCGTGAATGTTGTGTTCGAGACGATGCTGATGGATTATCGGGGTACAAGGCGCCGTCGGCCTCGCTGCCGGGCGACATCGCCTTCCTTAACGATTGCCAGGTCGACGAGGAGCACCTTGCGGCGGCCGCCTATCGCGCCACCCGCGATGGCGTCTCGGCCGCGCGAGCGCTGATGGCCTCCGGCGCGATCAGCGCGTCCCGCTATTACGGCTCCCTCGCCCGGCACCTCGACCTGCCCTTCATCGAGGGATGGCCGCTGCTGGCGGCGGGCTGCGACCCGGTCATCGCGCTGCGTCGCGGCCGCGCGCGGCTCGCCGCCGACCAGACCGCCGCTTGGCTGGTGGCGCCCGGCGACGACGAGCTTGCCTTGCTGCTGTCGGTCCATCGCTCCGGCGGAATGGCCTTGCCGGGGATCGCGATCACGACGCCTGCCCATTTCTGCGACGTGGTGCGGCACGCGACCCGCGCCGCGATCGCCGAGGCCGCCAGCGAGGCCCTTCCGAGTGCCGCGCCGCATCTCTCGGCCAAGGGCGCCGCGGATGTCGGGATCGGCCTGGTCGCGGCGCTCTGTCTGCTGTGCTGCATCGTCGGGCTGTGGGTCTCGGCGCCGGTCGTGGTCGACCTGCTCGGCGCGCTCTTCCTCGTCAGCATGGTCTGCCGGCTTCTCGTCTGTGGTGCCGGGCTCACCCCTCCAACCGAAGGGTCTCCAACCGTGAGCGACGGCGAGGCGCCGGTCTACACGGTACTCGTGCCGCTCTTTCGCGAGGTGGGCATGGTCCCGCGCCTTGTCGCCGTCCTGAACGCACTCGACTATCCGCGATCGAAGCTGGAGGTGCTCTTCCTCGTCGAGCAGAACGACGCCCGGACCCGCGAGGCCCTGTTCGCCTGCGGCCTGCCGCCCGGTTTCCGCGCCGTCGTCGTCCCAAATGGCGCACCGCAGACCAAGCCCCGCGCGCTCAACCTCGGTCTGATGATCGCACGGGGCGAATTCGTCACCGTCTACGATGCCGAGGACCGCCCGGACTCCGATCAGCTAAGAAAGGCGGCGGCGCTTTTCGCCGTCGCGCCCGGGAGGGTGGCGTGCCTGCAGGCCAAGCTCGCCATCGCCAATGCGGGTGAAGGCCTTCTGCCCCGTCTTTTCGCGATCGAATATTCCGCACTGTTCGACCTCTTCAACGTCGGCGTCGGCCGGCTCGGGCTGCCGATGGCGCTCGGTGGAACGTCGAACCACTTCCGCGGCATGGGGTAGCAAACTACTAACAAGCCATATGGGCTGAGGTCAGCTAAAATGCTACATGTAGCCCATGGACGATCAGACCCTCATCAACGGCTTGCTGGCGAAGCGCACAGAGCTGCAAGCCCTCAATGCGGACCTTCGCGAGCGGATGGCCATCGTCGCCAACGATATCGAGGCGGCGGAACGGGTTCTCGACTCGCTCGGCTATCAGGGCGTCATGAAGGGCGATACGCCACGGGCGGCCCGGATCGTGCTGTTCTATCGCAACGAGCTGCGGGAGTACCTGCTAGCCGAGCTGCGCAAGAGCGATCGGCCGTTGACCTCGCGCGAGCTGGCCTGCCGTCTCTGCCAGGTCGAGGGCAAGGACTGGCAGGATCGACGGCTGCTAACGGACGTGGTGCGGCGCGTGGGATGCGCCATGCGGAAGATGCGGGCGGCTCGCGTGGTGGAAGGCGAGCGGACGGATGCCGGGCAGGTGTGGCGTATTTTTCGCGCTGTTACCTGACGGACACATGCGCGGAGGTTCGCTTTTCGTGCCGGTTGATCAAAGCGAGTGGTTAGCTACAGCCTAGCCTCCTTGGTGGGGGCCAAGAATGAAATGTCACTCGAAGTTGAAAGAATCCGGAAGTTCGTAAGCTACGCACACCTGTTGCGGGGGGACGAGAAAGGTGAAGCGCAGGTTTACTGCGACCGGCTTTTCCAAGCCTTCGGCCATCAAGGCTATAAAGAGGCCGGCGCCACTTTAGAGGAGCGCATACGAAAGTCTTCCAGCAAGGGTGTTAATTTCGCCGATCTAGTTTGGCGTCCTCGTCTTATCATGGAAATGAAAAAGAAAAGAGAAAAGCTGCATCTACACTATAGACAGGCTTTTGATTATTGGATTAACTGCGTACCAAGCCGCCCCAGGTACGTTGTGCTTTGCAACTTTGACGAGTTTTCGATTTATGATTTTGATAAACAGATCGACGATCCGGTAGATCATGTGGAACTGGATGATCTTCCTCTACGCTATCCCGCTTTCAACTTTCTGTTTCCAATACCCAAAGAGCCGCACTTTAATAACGACCGTGAGGATGTTTCTCGTAAAGCGGCTGATAAGATGGCTGAGTTGTATAAAAGCCTTGTTGGCCGTTCTAAACGGACCGTGCCGAAAGAGCATGCTCAGCGTTTCGTACTTCAAACAGTCGTGTCAATGTTCGCCGAAGACATTGACTTGCTGCCAGCCAACACTATCGGGTCTATTGTAGACGATTGTCGAAACCGAAGTCAAAACTCTTATGATCTTTTCAATGGTTTATTTTCGCAGATGAACAATCCTAATCGTGCGTTCGGCGGTCGTTATGAGGGCGTGCAGTATTTCAATGGAGGACTTTTCAGTAAGATATATCCCATCGAGCTAACTTCCAACGAGTTGGATCTAATCAGCGGGGAGGAAGGGGCGGCCAACCATAATTGGTCTAAGGTTAATCCGTCTATATTTGGAACCCTATTTCAAGATAGCATGGACAAAGAGCGACGCCACGCTCTTGGCGCACATTTTACGTCCGAGGCCGACATACAACGTATTGTAGGCCCAACAATTGTTCGTCCTTGGCAAGACCAAATAGATAACGCAAAGAATACGGAAGAATTGATCAAACTTCGACGATCGTTGATGGCGTTTCGCGTCTTGGACCCCGCTTGCGGAAGCGGAAACTTTCTCTATGTGTCTTTTAGGGAAATGGCGAGGCTTGATATAAAAATTATGTTACTCTTGCGAAACCAGCTCACCGCCAAGCAATTTCGTGACCGATTTAAATTGCAATCCGCAATAAGCGCGAAGCAGTTCTTTGGTATAGATATTGATGAGTTTGGCGTTGAATTAGCTAAGGTAACGCTGATGCTTGCTAAGAAGTTATCCATGGATGATGTCGTGCGGGAGTTCAACACGGGCGGCCAAAGGGAATTGTCATTAGACGATGACGCGGCACTGCCACTTGATAACCTGGATAGTAACATTGTTCGAGACGACGCCTTGTTTGCCCCGTGGCCAGACTGTGATGTAATAATCGGCAATCCGCCTTATCAGAGTAAGAACAAGATACAGCGTAATATGGCCGTCGATTATTTGCACCAGCTTCGAGAGCGCTTTCCAACGACTGATGGACGCGCTGACTATTGTGTCCACTGGTTTCGACTAGCGCATGATCATCTCAAGCCCGGCGATAGAGCCGGCCTAGTAGGCACCAATACCATACGGCAGAACTACTCAAGAGAGGCGGGAACAGACTACATTATAGAAAACGGCGGGACAATTACAGAGGCAGTATCAAGCATGGTGTGGCCGGGTGAAGCGGACCTTCACGTTTCTCTTGTAAATTGGACGAAGGGGAAGCAAGAAGGCGTCAAAAGACTGTACCTACAGGAAGGTAATGACCCGGACAAAAATTGGTACCACGAAGACCTGGCAAGAATAGGTTCATCTCTTTCCTTTAACCACGATGTAACAAAGGCAGCCGCTCTTTGTGTTAACTCTGCTCTTGGCGGATGTTTCCAGGGGCAAACTCACGGGCATAAAGCCTTCCTTCTAAATCCTGAGGATACAAAGACTATCTTAACAAAAAATAGGAAATATGAGGCTATTGTCCGGCCTTTCATGATTGCGGATGACCTCATCGGTGAAATAGATGGTAAGCCATCAAGGTATGCTATCGACTTTTCGGGCCTAGATATTTTAGCTGCACAAAAATATAAAGACGTTTTTGATCGAGTTAAAGTAAGCGTATTGCCTGCTCGCCAGAAGGCATTTAACGACGAAAAAATAAGGAATGCCAAGATACTTGCTGCTGACCCAAAAGCAAAAGTAAACCATCACCATGAAAACTTTCTCAATAAGTGGTGGTTGTTCTCATATCCCAGAAGCGAGATGAAACAGGCGATTTCGACACTGAGTCGTTATATTGTCTGCGGTCGCGTTACGCTGCGACCAATATTTGAGTTTATATGTCCTTCGATAAGCCCGAACGATGCCTTGCAAGTCTTCACTTATGAAGATGACTATTCCTTCGGTATCCTTCAATCCAACATTCATTGGTCATGGTTTACAAATCGGTGTTCAACACTAACAGAACGTTTCAGATACACGTCTAATACCGTATTCGACAGCTTTCCATGGCCTCAGTCGCCGTCTTACTCAGCTATCAGGGATGTCGCTAATGCGTCCCGTGCGCTTCGACTAGGCAGAAACGCTCTTAAGGTTGAGTTTAACATGAGTTTCCGTGAGCTCTATCGATCTGCCGAGATGCCGGGCGCTCACCCGCTTAAGCAGTTGCAGGCCAACCTAGATAATGCTGTCGCATCGGCATATGGACTTGTCCATGCGGAAAGCCCCCTACCAGAGTTGTTGTCGTTGAATCTCAAGCTGTCCGAGGATGAGGCGAATGGCATTCCAATTCTAGGCCCAGGACTGCCAGAGTTCGTCAACGATCGGCGTGCCTTCATAACCGACGACATGATCGTGCCTGTCTAGCTAAGTGCCCTCTGCCAATACCCCTTCCACTGGCGCGACACGGGCGCATTGAGCGCCGCTGCCGTCACGCCAAGGTACTGCGCACCATTGGAGACCCTGCGGTTGTTCTCGCGCCATGCCATCTCGCCAGCGTAGGCGTGCAGATAGCGCCCGCTGATCTTGTGGTGAATGCCCATCTCAGCCCGCCGAAGACGGCTAAAGAAGCTCTCAGCCATGTTGGTGCAGGCTTCGCCATCGCTGTAGCACTCTTGATGGTTCACCCGCTTGGTGAGGAAGCGATCGTGCAACGCATCCCAGCCGCGCGCTTCGTCGGCGTGGATCGTGGCGGACGGCGCCACGCGGCGGCCGATGGTGGCGATGGCCTCCGCCTCGGAGCGGAACACGAAGGGCAGCGTCAGGCCGCGCCGCTCGCGCATGATGACAACGACCTGGCGCTTGCCGGTCTGGTTCTCGACCTTGCGGCGATCGACGCGGTTGGTCTTGTTGTTCGCCGGCCGGACGTGACCGCCGACATAGGCGCCGTCAACTTCGACTTCGCCGTCCAGCGTCTCGTCTGCGGTCTCAGTGGCCATCGCCTCACGAAGCTTGTGGCTCATCACGAAGGCCGTCTTGTACTGAACGTCCAGGTCGCGGGAGAGCTGCAAAGCCGAATGGCCTTTCGCGCCGTTCACGAAGATGGCGATGGCCAAGAGGTAGGTAACGATCGGGAGCTTTCTCGAGGCGAAGATGGTGCCCGACGTGACGCTGTACTGGTGGCGGCAGGCCTTGCAATCCCAGAGCTTGCGCTTTGCCAGTGTGTAGGAGGTGCAGCACCCGCAACGGGGGCAGACCGGCTCGCCTTCCGTGTCGGCCCAGCGCACCATCTTGAAGCACTCGAAAGCTTCCTCATCCGAGAGGCGCGCGACCTTAGCGAGGCTAAGGCTCCTTGCGGCTCGGGATTTGAGGAAATGCTCTGACACTGCGAGGCCATCCGTTTCGGCTGACCTCACTTGTAATGGCTGATATAGATGGAGTCAACCTAAAAGGCTGACCTTGACCAACTTTTTGTGTGATGTTAGCCGTAAGGGATGACGCCCGAACATTGCAGAGCCGCTCGTGGCTGGTTGAACTGGTCACAGTCAGAACTGGCAAAGGCCTCCGGTACGGGGCTTTCGACCGTGAAGGATTTCGAGGGCGGACGCCGGACCCCGATCGCCAACAATCTAGCGGCAATGCGAGCTGCGATGGAGCGGGAAGGGATTGCCTTTGTGCTCGATGGCGACGCATTGGGCATCTCGGCCGGACGGCATAAGGACAAGGCCTCGGCCGCCACTAAAACGGGCTAGACCGATTCAACAGCATGTCCTACGGTGTGGATGACGGTGGAGGTGGAGGGACTTGCACCCTCGGCGGCATGGCTGGAAATCCCGTCGCCGCACTATGCCACCCCCGCTTCGCAGAGGGCTTAGGCGTTGACGCGTCTAAGCCCTTCAACATTTTTCTTCATGATATCTCCGCTAGTTTGGAGCGAATCGGTCCTAGAGACCGCTCAAAAGCCGAATCGTCGGCTGGCCAGAGCATGCCGCGAAACTATTGATATAGCGAATCGACTGATCGAGGCTGTGGATGACGAGTCGTCCACAGGTGTTCGCCGCAGTGCGCAGAAATTTTTACGTTAGGAGTTTGCTACCCCATGCCGCACTTCCGCGCCGCGGTGCTGCGGTCCGTCGGCGGGTGGGACGCCTACAACGTCACGGAGGACGCCGACCTCGGCCTGCGGCTGGCGCGCTTCGGTTACGCGATCCGCAGCCTGCCCTCGACGACGTGGGAGGACGCGCTCGCCACGGTCGCGCCCTGGCTGAAGCAGCGCCGCCGCTGGACCAAGGGCTGGATGCAGACGCTCCTCGTCCTCGCGCGAGACCCTGGCGCGATCCGCGATCTCGGCGCCGGCCGGTCGTTGCTGGTGGCGATGATGCTGACCCATATGGTCACCGGCCCGGTGCTCACGCCCCTCGTGCTGGTCATCATGGCCGCCAACCTAGGCCACGGCCTGCCGGTACCGCGGACGACCGGCGAGACGGTCGAGGCGACGCTCGCGGCGGCGGTCTTCGCGACCGGCATCGCCTCGACGCTGTGGTGCGGCGCGCTCGGCGTACGGCTCCGCGCGATCGCCGGCGGCTGGGCCTGCCTGCCGCTGCTGTTGCCCTACCAGCTCCTCATCAGTCTCGCCGCCTGGTGCGGGCTGTGGGACCTCTGCCGCTCGCCCTATCACTGGCACAAGACCGAGCACGGCACGGCGCCGCGGCTGACGCCGCGCCGGTCGTGACAAAGATACTAAGCCGATCGGTCGTTTCCACCCGCATTGGCCGAACTGGAGGTATGAGCGATAAAGGGACCGTGGAGGATTCATTTCTCCTATGAAGGCGGCTCCACCGAATGCTCGGATCGTCCGGTGGTCCTCGAAGCCTGCCATGCAGATCTGCGCGCTTACTGTTTATTGATGAGGCTTCATCAACAACACATTGAATTTTTCGCGTAATTCGGCGGCCTCAGCAAGAACCAACAGTGTATTCTGATTGTCCCAAACCACCAACGAAGTGGGGCCGCCTGACTTGTCCTTTTTTTGAGGGTTTATGTAGCCGATCGTTGCGATATTGACCTGAACGGGGCCGCTCATTGTCATGAGTTCGACAAACATAATGCATCCTCTTTCGCGCTGTGAAAGCGGACGATCGCAATACGTGCGGGAGTCGTCAAACCCAGTCACAGGCCGTGTGGGATTCATGCAAGCGGCCGGCCTCCGCAATTGGCGTAGGTCGCCCATGACCACGTTGGATTGCAGTCGTGCGAGGCACCTAGCGACGAAATTGCTTTAAGACTTCGCTTGTCAGCCTCGTCGGCGGCCGCGGGCTGTTGGAACTCTGCCGCTCGCCATATCGAGGCACACGACCGAGCACGGTGAAGCACGCGCGTCGGGACGGCGCCGAATCAGTCGTTCATCGCTCGCAGCGCGGCGGCGGCGGCGAACGGCGCTCCGGCCATCGCGGCGAGGCTGAGCGCGCACAGGATCAGGAACGGCGTGGCGAACGGCACCGGATTGCCGATGCCGGCGGTCGCGGCGGAGACGCCGAAGATCAAGACCGGGATGCACAGCGGCAGGATCAGCACCGCCATCAGCAGGCCGCCCTTGCGCAGGCCGGCGGTCAGCGCGGCGCCGATCGCGCCGAGCATGGTGAGCGCCGGCGTGCCGGCCGCCAGGGAGGCGGTGGTCTGGGCGAGCGCCTGTCCGCCCATGCCGAGCATCAGCCCGAACAATGGCGTCACGATCACCAGCGGCAGACCGGTGAGGAGCCAGTGCACGAGGCACTTGACGAGGACGATGGCCTCGGCCGGCGTCCGGCTCATCAGCAGGAGGTCGAGCGAGCCGTCGTCGCGATCGGACTGGAACAGGCGATCGAGCCCGAGCAGGGTCGCGAGCAGGCCGGCGATCCACAGCAGCGCCGGGCCGATGCGCGACAGCAGGTTCAGGTCCGGGCCGATGCCGAACGGCATCAGCGTCACGAGGATCAGGAAGAACACGACGCCCAGCGCGGCGCCGGCGCCGATGCGGCGGCCGACGCGCAGGTCGCGCGCGAAAAGGGCGAGCAGGGGGCTCACCGCTTCCTCATTCCAGGCGCACCGAGCAAGGACACGGGACTCTTGGATAATGACGAGAAGGCTTGCCCTCACCGGCTCCGGGCTCGCTGTCGGCCCCAGAACGACGGCGGGATGGATCGCTCATGCCGCTATCTTGGCCGCGAGGTCGATGGTGCGATAGGGCAGCGCGAGCGGCTGGTGCGAGGCGACGAGGATCGCACCGCCACCGTCCAGATGCGCCTGCATGATGGTGGTGAGCGTCGCCTGGGCGCCGGCGTCGAGCGCGATGAGCGGCTCGTCGAGCAGCCAAATCGGGCGCGCCGCGAGCACCAGGCGCGCGAGCGCGACGCGACGCTTCTGCCCGGCCGACAGGTAGGCCGCCGGCAGGTCGATCAGCCGGGCGATGCCGAAGGCGGCGAGGGCGTCGCGGGGCGTCACTCCGGGGCTCGCGGAGCGAGAACCCGGACCCGGGGAGCCTTGATCGCCAGCGGCAGTGCTCCCCGGTTCCGGGTTCGCCTGCGGCGCCCCGGAATGACGGGCGGGCATGTGGCCGGGAGCCGCGCCCAGCATCGCGGCCCAGAATTCGAGGTTCTCACCGACCGTGAGCGAAGGTTTCAGCGCGTCTTCATAGCCGAGATAATGCAGGGTCTCGACGCCGCGCACCTCCTCGTCGGCGAGGCCGTAGGTGATCCGCCCGGCCTGATGCGGCAGCAGGCCGGCGAGCGTGCGCAGAAGCGTCGATTTGCCCGCCCCGTTGCGGCCCGCGACGAGGATCGCCTCGCCGGTGCCGAGCGTGAAGGTAAGACCCGAAAGGACGACGCGGCCGCCGCGTTCGACGGTGAGGTTCTCGACGGCAAGCAAGCGTTCGCCCTGGTGGTCTGCGGAGGGTGACCAAGCGCTTGCAAGCCGATCTTGCATTGCGAAATGGTTAGGCGCATCAGGTAGCACCCCTAGATCAGATTATCGATAACCTGGCGATCGCGCCGCACCTTTCGAAAGACCGGACAACGACGATGGCCTCACTCGACAGCTTCAAGTGCCGCAAGAAGCTTTCGGTCGCCGACAAGACCTACCATTACTACTCGCTTGAGGAGGCCGAGAGGAACGGGCTGAAGGGCATCTCGAAGCTGCCGTTCTCGATGAAGGTGCTGCTCGAGAACCTGCTGCGCTACGAGGATGGCCGCACGGTCAAGAAACAGGACATCCAGGCTATCGCCGCCTGGGTCGACAACCGGGGCAAGTGCGAACAGGAGATTGCCTTCCGCCCAGCGCGCGTGCTGATGCAGGACTTCACCGGCGTTCCGGCCGTCGTCGATCTCGCCGCGATGCGCGACGCCATGACCAAGCTCGGCGGCGACCCGCAGAAGATCAACCCGATGGTGCCGGTCGACCTCGTGATCGACCATTCGGTGATCGTCGACGCCTTCGGCACCGACAAAGCCCTCAAGACCAACGTCGACCTCGAATACTCCCGCAACGGCGAGCGCTACAAGTTCCTCAAGTGGGGGCAGGATTCCTTCGCGAACTTCCGCGTGGTGCCGCCCGGCACCGGCATCTGCCACCAGGTCAATCTCGAGTACCTCGCTCAGACCGTTTGGACCAAGGAAGAGGAGATCGAAAAGGATTCCGGCAAGGTGAAGACGGTCGAGGTCGCCTATCCCGATTCGCTGGTCGGCACCGATTCCCACACCACCATGGTCAACGGCCTCTCGGTGCTCGGCTGGGGCGTCGGCGGCATCGAGGCCGAAGCCTGCATGCTCGGCCAGCCGCTCTCCATGCTGCTGCCGGAGGTCATCGGCTTCCGCCTTACCGGCGAGCTCAAGGCCGGCGTCACCGCCACCGACCTCGTGCTCACCGTCACCCAGATGCTGCGCAAGAAGGGCGTAGTCGGCAAGTTCGTCGAATTCTTCGGTCCCGGCCTCAACGCCATGACGCTGGCCGACCGCGCGACCATCGGCAACATGGCGCCGGAATACGGCGCGACCTGCGGCTTCTTTCCGATCGACAAGGAGACGCTGGCCTACCTCACCATGTCCGCCCGCTCGTCCGAGCGTGTCGAGCTCGTCGAGGAATATGCCAAGGCGCAGGGGCTCTACCGCACCAAGCACACCGAGGACCCGGTGTTCACCGACACGCTCGAGCTCGACCTCGGCGATGTGGTGCCCTCGATGGCCGGCCCGAAGCGCCCGGAGGGTCGCGTCTCGCTCGAGAACGTCGGCACCGGTTTTCGCGCCGCGCTCGGGTCCGAGTACAAGAAGCCCGACGACCAGGAGAAGCGCTTTCCGGTCGAGGGCAGGGACTACCATCTCGGCCACGGCGACGTGGTGATCGCCGCCATCACCTCGTGCACCAACACCTCGAATCCGAACGTGCTGATTGGCGCCGGCCTGCTGGCGCGCAAAGCGGTCGAGAAGGGCCTCACGTCGAAGCCGTGGGTGAAGACTTCTCTCGCGCCGGGCAGCCAGGTCGTCGCCGACTATCTCGACCAGTCGGGCCTGCAGAGGGACCTTGACAAGCTCGGCTTCAACCTGATCGGCTTCGGCTGCACGACCTGCATCGGCAATTCCGGCCCGCTCGCGCCCGAGATCTCCAAGACGATCAACGACAGCGGCATTATCGCCGCCGCGGTGCTCTCGGGCAACCGCAACTTCGAGGGCCGCGTCTCGCCGGACGTCCAGGCGAACTACCTGGCCTCGCCGCCGCTCGTCGTCGCCCATGCCATCGCCGGCACGGTGAACCTCGACCTCTCGAAGGATCCGATCGGCAAGGACCAGGACGGCAAGGACGTGTTCCTGAAGGACATCTGGCCGACCGCCAAGGAGATCGACGCGTACATCGAGGAATACGTCACGCGGAAGGTCTTCAAGGCCCGCTACGCCGACGTGTTCGCCGGTGACGAGCATTGGCGCGGGGTGGACGCCCCGCACGGCGAGACCTACGCCTGGGACATGGGCTCGACCTACGTGCAGAACCCGCCGTACTTCGAGGGCATGCGTATCGAGCCTGACCCGATCACGGACATCGTGGATGCCCGCATCCTCGCGCTGTTTGGCGACAAGATCACCACCGACCATATTTCCCCGGCCGGCTCGATCAAGCAGGCCTCGCCGGCCGGCTCCTACCTGTCCGAGCACCAGGTCTCCGTGAAGGACTTCAACCAGTACGGCACGCGGCGCGGCAATCACGAAGTCATGATGCGCGGCACCTTCGCCAACATCCGCATCAAGAACTTCATGCGCCAGGCCGACGACGGCTCCGTGCCGGAAGGTGGGATGACAAAGCATTGGCCGGACGGTGCCGAGATGTCGATCTACGACGCCGCCATGACGTACCAGCACGAGAAGGTGCCGCTGGTGGTCTTCGCCGGCGCCGAGTACGGCAACGGCTCCTCGCGCGACTGGGCGGCCAAGGGCACCAAGCTGCTCGGCGTCCGCGCGGTCATCGCCGAGAGCTTCGAGCGCATCCATCGCTCGAACCTCGTGGGAATGGGGGTGCTGCCGCTGACCTTCGAGGAGGGCACGACCTGGTCGACCCTGAAGCTCAAGGGCAACGAGGTCGTCACGTTGCACGGCCTTAGCGAAGGCCTGCGCCCGCGCCAGAAGATGGAGATGACCGTCAGGTACGACGACGGCCGCGAGGAGACGGTGCCGCTGCTCTGCCGGATCGCCACGCTCGACGAGCTCGAGTACTTCAACAACGGCGGCATCCTGAGCTACGTGCTGCGCCAGCTGGCCAAGGCCGCCTAGACGTTCCTTCTCCCGCAGGCGGGAAGCTTTCGCCGCGTTGCGGTAGCGGATGAGGGCATCGCGGAAAGGCGCGTTCGACCGACTCCGATGCCAACGCCCTGCGCCCTTATCCGTTACCGAATTCGTCGGGCCACCTTCTCCCGCAGGCGGGAGAAGGAGTGCCGCCCACAGGAAACGTCGTTTGCCATCCATCATATCCGTCGCCGGGCTGACCAAGACCTATGCCGCCGGTTTCCGGGCCTTGCGCTCGATCGACCTCGAGATCGAGGCCGGCGAGATCTTCGCGCTGCTGGGGCCGAACGGCGCCGGCAAGACGACGTTGATCTCGATCATCTGCGGCGTCGCCAATCCGAGTTCGGGCAAGGTCCGCGTTGCCGGCCACGACATCATCGCCGACTTCCGCGCCGCGCGCTCGCTGATCGGCCTGGTGCCGCAGGAGATCTCGACCGACGCCTTCGAGACGGTGTTCGCCACTGTCAGCTTCAGCCGGGGCCTGTTCGGAAAATCGCCCGACAAGGCCTATATCGAGAAGCTGCTGCGCGATCTCTCGCTGTGGGACAAGAAGGACACGCGGATCATGGCGCTGTCGGGCGGCATGAAGCGCCGCGTAATGATCGCCAAGGCGCTGTCGCACGAACCGCGCATCCTGTTCCTCGACGAGCCGACCGCCGGCGTCGACGTCGAACTGCGCCGTGACATGTGGAGCCTCGTGCGGGCTCTGCGCGACGACGGCGTCACGATCATCCTCACCACCCACTACATCGAGGAGGCGGAGGACTTGGCCGACCGGGTCGGCGTCATCGCCAAGGGCGAGATCATCCTCGTCGAGGACAAGACGGCGCTGATGCGCAAGCTCGGCAAGAAACAGCTGACGCTCACCTTGCAGGCGCCCGTCCACGACCTTCCCCCGACCCTTGCGCCCTACCATCTCGAGCGCGCCGAAAACGGCTGGTCGCTCGTCTACACCTTCGACACCAAGGGCGACGAGACCGGCGTCGCCCGGCTTTTGAGTGACCTCGGCGCTGCCGGCATCGGCTTCAAGGACCTCGTCACCAAGCAGAGTTCGCTCGAGGACATCTTCGTCAGCCTGGTGAGCCCACGCTCATGAACCTCTACGGTGTACGCGCCATCTACGTCTTCGAGATGCGGCGGTGGTTCCGCACCATCGCCCAGAGCATCATCGCCCCGGTCATCTCGACGGCGCTCTATTTCGTGGTGTTCGGCTCGGCGATCGGTTCGCGGATGAGCGACGTCGACGGGATCAGCTACGGCGCCTTCATCGTGCCCGGCCTCACCATGCTATCGCTGCTGACGCAGAGCATCTCGAACGCCGCCTTCGGCATCTACGTGCCGAAATGGGCCGGTACGATGTACGAGATCCTGTCGGCGCCGGTATCGTGGTACGAGGCGGTGATCGGCTACGTCGGCGCCGCCTCCACGAAGGCGATCCTGCTCGGCCTCGTCATCCTCGCCACCGCGCGCGTCTTCGTCGCCTACGACATCGCGCACCCACTCTGGATGGTGGCCTTCCTGTTCATGACGGCGATCACCTTCAGCCTGTTCGGCTTCATCATCGGCGTCTGGGCCGACAACTTCGAGAAGTTGCAGATCGTCCCGCTGCTCGTGGTGACGCCGCTCACCTTCCTCGGCGGCAGCTTCTACTCGATCTCGATGCTGCCGCAGCCGTGGCGCTCGATCACGCTGTTCAATCCGGTGGTCTACCTCATCAGCGGCTTCCGCTGGAGTTTCTACGGCCGGTCGGACGTCGCCGTCGGCGTCAGCTTCGCCATGACGGTGCTGTTCATGACCGTCTGCCTCGCCGTCGTATACTGGATTTTCCGGACCGGCTACCGACTCAAGGTGTAGGCGCTCCGTCTGGGTCGAGCGGACCGGTCAGTGTCCGGACCCTTGGCGGCCGGCCGCGAAGGCCGCTGCGATCCCCTTCTCGATAAGGTCCGGCTCGACTCCCAGCGGGCCGATCTCGACTCGCGCCATGTTGGCCATCATTTTCGCGAGGTTGGAGGCTGCCGTCCCGTCCGACCGGAACAGCGCGAGATCGCCGTCTGGCCGCGCGACGATGCCGGCTGCCGCCTCGACGGCGTAGCTCGCGACCCGCGCGCTGTCGGTACCGCAGGACGAGACGCTCATCGAGCCGGCGCCGAGCACGAGATCGGAGCCGCGGCTCTCTCTGGCGGTCCGGCGCGGCAGACCAAGCATCGAGCGCGAGGGCGGCGGGTTCCGACTTCCCATCAGGAGAGCGTCGAGCGTCATCGGCCGTGTCGATCGGGTAGTCTCGCCCATGCCCTCGGCGATCGTCGGCGTCGGCATCATCCGCGCCACGTGATTGTCGACGACGGAGCGTCGCGGCCTGGTACGCGCGCCGGCGATCGGCGCGACGAAGCCGCGCCGGTGGCTCGCGAGCCAGCGGCCACGCAAGGTCGCCGCGAGGCCCGTCGCGGCCGCGACGAGCGTCGTCGGCCGCGCTCGCCCGCGCGTGGCGCCGCCAGCCACGAGGCCGCATTGCGCCGGCGCCCAGTGCGAGATGATCGCGTTCGCGCTCTTGCGGCCGAAATCGACGTAGTATCGCTTCAGCAACAGAGCCGCGACGGCGGCGCCTTCGGTCGCCGATGCGAAGGCGACGTGGCCCTCGCCGTCGGCCGCGATCTCGCCGTTCCAGCCGGCGCTCTTGATGCACCAATAATTGTTGAGCTTGACGCAACGCGCGACCGCCGGTGCCGCGCCTGGTCCGCGCAGGGCGTCGGCCTCGGCCGGCGTCACGAGCAGATGATCGGCCGCCTCGCTGCGCCAAGTGCTGACGGCCCGCTCGATCGGCCTGAACACGGCCGCGCGCGCAGGGGGCCCCCCGGTGGCCGAGCTGCCCGTCCGCGGGGTGGCGATCGCCGGCGCCGCGGCAATTGCCGGCTGACGCGGAAAACCATCGTCTCGAGAGCCGCTTTCTGCCGCAGCGCCCGCTGCCCAGACCATCGTCGCCGCGATGGCAACAAAGGCGTGCCGCGTCAGCGTTGGCCGCCGAGGTCTTCAGGCGTCAGGAACAGGTCGAGCCGGCCCCCGGAGGCTTGCGCATCGCGCCAGTCGGACTGGTCGAAGCTGATCAAGGCCATCCCGCAAGGCGGGAACCGCCCCTGCATCCGTCGCAGCTCGTTGATATCGCCGTCGCGCGCCAACGCTACAGCCGCATCCATGATCCCGGGGTTGTGTCCGACGATCATGACGCTGTCGTCTCGGAACATCCGCAACAGGTCGCGCAGGCGCTCGGCCGAGGCGTTATAGAGCCCTTCGTCGAGATGGAGCTCGGTCTTACCGCCCGTGCGGCTCCGCACGATCTCGAAGGTCTCCTTCGTACGGGCCGCCGCGGACACATAGGCCACGGCCGGCACCAACGAGTGCTCGCCAAGGTAGGCCCCGAGCGCTGCCGCATCGGCGCCTCCGCACTCCGTGAGCCGGCGTGCGTGGTCGTCCTGACTTTGCGCAACGGCCTTGGCATGTCGCAGCAACATGAGGGTCAAGGTCGAGGACATGCGGCTTCCACGCTGTCAGGCCCACGTCCTGTAGAGGCCTGTGGATCGGCGGTCCACCGAAGTTTGCGCGAGCGCGCCCCTCAGTCGTGGTGCTTGAACTGCTCGCCGGCGCGCTGCATGTTTTCCGTCACCTGCCCGGTTGCCTTGGTCATCGCCTCCGTTCCCTGCTGCAAGGCGGTGCGGCCCTGCTTCGCCATCTCCATCGGGACGCCCATCATCATCTCGCTGAACTTGCGGGTGTAGTCGGCATAGGCGGCAAACGATTGCTGCATATACTGCGTCTGGATCTGGACGACGTCTTCCATGGTTTTCGCGCCACGGAGCTTCTCCATCATTTTGGTCGTGTTCTCGATCGAGTCGCTGGTCATCCGCTGCATTTCCGAGGCGAATGACTGCATGGACTTCGACGCGGTTGCGAAGCTGTTCGCGGCGGCATCGGCACCGGGGATGGTTTTCGGATCGGACGGATCGGTCATTGTCGCTCCCATCTGTCGCGGGAACCGCCCGCGCTACGCCTAGACAACGCGCGCGATAGGCCTGAGTGCCGCCGAAACAGCGGAACCGGCCAGGTATTTCGACTGGCCGTCTCGGCCGCCGGCGCCGTCTTCGCCGCCAGCCTTGGCCGCCAGCATGGATTCGCGCGTCGCTCGCGCTTGTCGAGCGGACTGAAAGCGGCCTTGCAATGCGAACCTTGGCTTGCGCCATGCGCTGCCGCTCCGATGTCTGGAAGGACGCTGAAGAACAAGCATCCGAGCTTGAAGCCGCGGCCGCCCCTCCACCGCCTTCGGCGGTCCCCCTCCCCCGTGCTTCGCACAGGGGAGAATCCGTGCGCCAAGCTGTGTGAATCCGGTCCGTAGCCCGACCGAGGCATCACCACGGAACGCTGTTCCCATCGCGGTCGAGGTATCGCAGGCCAGATTTGCCTTGCTCGGCGAGAAGCACGTTCACGACCTTGGGAACGCTGTCCTCGATGCCGAGCGGCGCATCCGGCCCTCCCAGATCCGTGCGGACCCATCCGGGAGCCATCAGCACCAAGGCGCGCGACCCTCCGGCGTGTCGGGCGGCGTAGCTTCGCATGTATTGGTTCAGAGCGGACTTGCTGCCGCGATAGACCTCGTGCCCACCGTTCTCGTTATTGCCGACGCTACCCTGTCCCGAAGACATGACGCCGATCGTGCCGTTCGCGGACACGAGGTCTTGCAAGCCCTCGACGACACGCATCGGACTCAGCGCATTGGTGACCATCACGCGCACGAACTCATCCGTCGACACGTCCGCGATCGTTTCGCCCTGGTTGCTGTTGGCGGTGCCGGCGTTCACGAACAGGATATCGAAGCTGCGGCCGGAGAGGCGGTCGTGCAGCGCCGCAATCTGATCCGGTTGGGTTACGTCGAGGGACGCGATCTCGACACGGCCCCGATATTCGTCCGCCAGCTCGTGCAACTTGGTCCTGGCACTGCCGCGTACCGTACCAACGACGTCCCACCCCGTCTTGAGGAACTCGGCGGCCATCGCGAAGCCGAGACCACGTGAAGCTCCGATGAGCAGGATCGAGCCGGGATGGTCTGACGAAGGGGGAAGCATGGGCAATGCCTTTCGCTGGAGAGGTCCGCGGCAAAGTGCGCGACCTCGTCGGTTGGCGCCAGCCGCATCCCGTGCATATGATAGTTGCACCGGACGCTATGGGTTCACGGGCGGATCGAATAGCTTCGTTCATGGCGAACATGGACATGGCGAACATGGACATGGCGAACATGGACATGAACCTACTCGCGGCGTTGGACGCGCTGCTTGCCGAGGCCAGCGTGACCGAGGCGGCTAGACGTCTCGGCTTGAGTTCGTCCGCCATGAGCCGCACCTCGCGCGGCTCCGGTCCGCGACGGGCGATCCGTTGCTCGTGCGCGCCGGACGCAGGCTTGTTCCGACGCCCCGGGCCGCCGAACTGCGTGCTCGGGTCCATGAGCTTACCCGTGACATACGCACCGTCCTCGGTCCGCAGACCGGCTATTTGGACATCGCCTCGCTCGAACGGACATTCACCATTCGTGCGAGCGAGGGGTTTGTGGACCTGTTTTCCGTCCCCTTGGTGGCCGCCGTTACCCAGATCGCACCATGTGTCCGCCTGCGCTTCGCGCCCAAGCCCGACAAGGATGCTGTTCCGCTCCGGGATGGGCGGATCGATCTCGAGATCGGGGTGCTTGGAGCGTCCGCGCCGGAGGTGCGTACCCGGCTCGTCTTCCGCGACGGCTTCATCGGCGCGGCCCGGGTCGGACATCCGTTGCTGGCGGCCCCGGTGACGCCCGAACGCTACGCGGCGTGCCGTCACGTCGTGGCATCGCGCAAGGGGGCCTTCGCGGGGCCGGTGGACGACGCACTTGAGGAGCTTGGGCTCAGACGAGAGATCGTCGCCGTCGTTCCGGGTTTTCCGGATGCGATGCGCATCGCGCGCAACACCGACCTGGTTGCGCTCGTGCCGCGTTCGTGTCTCGGCAGCGGCGCGACGAGCGCCGACCCGCTCGCGCAAGGCCTCGCCGGCTTCGACCTTCCCGTCCGCACGCCGGAGATCGCGATATCGGCGATGTGGCATCCCCGCATGGACGCCGACCCGGCACATCGCTGGCTGCGCGACACCGTGATTGCGGTGTGCCATGCGGCAGCACCGCCACGATGAAGAAGTTCGGTGGTGGGGACGCCGGGGTTCCCGCCGGCACCACGGCTCGCCGCTTGGCGGCGGATCGATCCTCGCGGCCTTAGCCGTCGGCCGCCGCGCCGCGGCGGTCGAGGACTTGCGACTGGAGCAGGTCGAGGTGGTGGCGCGCGGCCTCGTCGGCGGCCCGCTCGATCGCGCGGTAGCGGGTGACGATGGCGCGCCCGAACGGCGTGAGCGTGGCGCCGCCCCCTTTGCGGCCGCCGATCTGGCTCGCGACCACCGGCTCCTCGAACAACCTGTTCATGTCCTCGACGAGTTCCCAGGCCCGCCGGTAGGACATGTCAAGGCCGCGGCCGGCACCGGAGATCGAGCCGCGGCGCTCGATCTCCTCGAGCAGCGCGATCTTGCCGGGTCCGATCCGGCCGCCGGGTTCGAGACAGATCCGCACGCTCAACGACGCCACGCGACTGTTCTCCACAGAGCGATCCGCGCCACAGGGGGCTGTCGCGCCAGGTTGCACCGAAATTCGGCGGCACTCTGGTCGCGGAACCCGGCCGAGGCAAGCCGAGGTCAGCCGAGGTCAGGACGTCCGGCTGCTGTCGACCGGCCGCCAGTGCCGGTGCCCGTCCTTCATGAGGAGCTCGTCCGCCTCCTTGGGGCCGGCCGAGCCCGACTCGTATCGCGCCGGCGCGCCGCCGGCGCTCCAGGCATCGAGCACCGGCTGGACCACGCGCCAGGCGTCCTCGACCATGTCGGCGCGGTTGAACAGCGTCGCGTCGCCGATCATCACGTCGTAGAGCAGCGTCTCGTAGCCGACGTTCGGCTCGTGCGGGAAGAAGTCCTTGTAGGCGAAGTGCATCTTCACCGTCGCCAGCTTCACGTCCGGCCCGGGCTTCTTCACGTCGAATTGCAGCGAGATGCCTTCCTCCGGCTGGATGTGGATGACGAGCCAGTTGGCGGCGAGCTCGTCGACGTCGGTGGTCTGGAAGGTCGACAGCGGCGCCCGCTTGAAGCGGATCGCGATCTCGGTCAGGCGGTCGCTCATGTGCTTGCCGGTGCGCAGGTAGAACGGCACGCCGGCCCAGCGCCAGGTGTCGATCTCGGCCCGCAGAGCGACGTAGGTCTCGATCTCGGATCCGTGCGAGACGTCCGGCTCGTCGCGGTAGGCGTTGGCCGCCTTGCCCTTCACGGTGCCGGCGAGATACTGCCCGCGCACGGCGTGGTCCGGATCGATCGGCGGCATCGCGGTGAACACGTCGGCCTTGCGGTTGCGGATGCCCACCGCGTCGAAGGTCGTCGGCGGCTCCATCGCGACCATCGCGAGCAGCGTGAAGAGGTGGTTGGGCACCATGTCGCGCAAGGCGCCGGTCACCTCGTAGAACTTGCCGCGCCGCTCGACGCCGACCACTTCGGAGGCGGTGATCTGCACGCAGTCGATGCGGTCGCGGTTCCAGATCGGCTCGAACATGCCGTTGGCGAAGCGGAACGCCATGATCGACTGCACCGTCTCCTTGCCGAGAAAGTGGTCGATGCGGAAGATCTGGTCCTCCTCCAGCGTCTCGAGGAGGCTGGCGTTGAGCGCCGTGGCGGAGGCGACATCGTGGCCGAACGGCTTCTCGACGACGACGCGGCGCCAGAAGGCCGGCTTGCCGTCCTTGTCCTCGCCCTGCTTGGACAGGCGGGCCTTGCCGAGTTCGGCCGCGACCGGCGCGAAGAAGCGATCGGCGATGGCGAAATAGAAGATGACGTTGCCCCGGGCGAAGCCCGCCTTGTCGAGCGCCTTGCCGATGGCGGCGTAGAGGTCCGGCTTGGTCATGTCGCCGCGCACGTAGTCCATGCGCTCGGCGAGCTTCTTCCAGGTGTCCTCCTCGATATGGTCGACGTCGAACTCGGAGGAGGCGTTGCCGACGAAGCCTTGCAGCATCGTATGCAGGTGGTCGGCCCAGCTCTTGGCATCGCCCTCGGCGAGATCGACGCCGATCAGCGCCACCCCCTCCGGCAGGATCGTCTCGCAGCTGAGATTGTAGATCGCCGGCATCACGAGCCGCTTCGTCAGATCGCCGAACGCGCCGAAGATGACGATGGCGCATGTCTCGGGGGTCTTCGGTTTCTCGCGCTCGGTCGCGGTATCCATCGTCGTCATGCAAGATCTCTCCGGGCTCGAACCGCGACCAGTATCGTGCAACGCCAGCGACTTTTCCAATAGCGGCGCGTCATGACGCCGTTGCGTCTCCGAAATCGTGGCCGGCCTGCCGGTGGCGTTGACGGGAAGTAAACGCGACCCTTCCCATTCGAGGCAAAGCGCACACGGAAGGGCGAGCGATCCTCGCTAGCGTGCTCCTCGCGGCCGTCGCCGCCGAGGGCTTCATGCACGTCCTTCTCGCCAATGCGCCGGTGGTCCTCGCCGCCATCGGGGCGGCCCTGGCCGTCACGGTCCTGGTGCTGCTGGTGCTGGACGGGCGCAAGCACCAGCGCGCGTTCCAGTCCGACGTCGACCGCCTGCGCGACGAGATCTGGGAGCTGCGCGAAGCCTCCGCCGCCCGCGAACGCGCCGAGGCGGCCAACGAGGCGAAGTCGCGCTTCCTCGCCAACGTCAGCCACGAGGTGCGCACGCCGCTGAACGGCATCCTCGGCATGGCGGAACTGCTCTGCGGCACGCCGCTCAACGCCGAGCAGGAGACCTACGTCGCGGCGATCCGCTCGTCGGGCAGCGCGCTCGCCTCGCTGATCGACGAGATCCTCGACTTCTCGAAGATCGAGGCCGGCAAGGTCGAACTGGCCGAGGAGCGCTTCGACGTCATCGCCCTCGTGGAGGGCGTCGCCGAGCTGCTGGCGCCGCGCGCGCAGGGCAAGGACCTCGAGATCGCCAGCACCGTCGCCGCCGCCGTGCCGCGCCACGTCATCGGCGACCCGGTCCGGCTGCGGCAAATCCTCTTCAACCTCGCCGGCAATGCCGTGAAATTCACCGATCGCGGGGGTGTCGGGCTGCGCGTGACGTGCGTCGACGCCGCCGCCTCGCTGCTGCGCTTCGACATCATCGACACCGGTCCCGGCGTCCCGATCGAGCGCCGCGCCGCGGTCTTCGAGGATTTCGAGCAGGGCGACGACTCGACGACGCGGCGCCACGGCGGCACCGGGCTCGGACTCGCGATCGCGAAACGGCTCGCCGAGCGGATGGGCGGCGCCCTGACGCTCGCGCCGCCGCGGGCGGAGGGCTCGCTGTTCTCGGTGCTGCTGCCGCTGCCGGCCGGCGACGAGCCGGCGACGGCCCGCGCCCCCGACGCCGAGGCGGCGCTCGCCGGCCAGACCGCCCTCGTCGTCGCCCGATCGCCGTTCGAGGTCCCGTTCCTGGCCGAACGGCTCGCCGAGTGCGGCGTCGCGGTCACCCTGCTGGGGGACATGGCCGCGGCGGAAGCCCGGCTCGCGACGGGCGAGCGCTGCGACATCGTCATCGTCGATTGCGCGCTGGGGGAAGCCGCGACGCGGGTGCTCGGGATCGCCGCGCGACGCCACGGCGCCCGCCAGAGCATCGTTTTGTTCTCGCCCTTCGAGCGTCGCGCCTTCGGCCAAATCTCGGCACGCAACTACGACGGATGGCTGGTGAAGCCGTTGCGCAAGCAATCGCTGTTCGCGCTGCTGACCCACCGGCGCGACCAGGCGCCGCCGACGAGCCCCGTCGCCGCGCCCGCGTGGCCGGGCGCCCGCCCGCTCAGGGTGCTGCTCGCCGAGGACAACGAGATCAACGCGCTGCTCGCGACGAAACATCTGCAGAAGCTCGGCGCGGCCGTGACCCACGCGCCCGACGGCCTGACCGCCGTCTCGCTCGCCGAGACCGCGCTCGACGGCAACACCCCCTTCGATGCGCTGGTGCTCGACGTGCGCATGCCCGGCCTCGACGGCTTCGAGGTGGCGCGCCGCGTTCGCCTCGCCGAGGCCGCCCGCAACGCGCCGCCGGCGCGGCTGGTGGCGCTCTCCGCCGACCTCCTCGACGCGGAGCGCCGCTCCGCCTCGCAGGCCGGTATCGACACCTTCCTCGGCAAGCCGATCAGCTTCGCGCGGCTGGAGCAGGCGATGCGCGGTGCCGGCGCGCGGGCGCCCGCGCTCGGGGAGGAGCCGCGCTAGCTCTTGAGCCCTGCGTTTGATGGAGCGGATCGAGTGTCTCGAATCAGAGGTTTGATTCATAATCTCTGGTGCGTCGCCGTGCCGGAGGGGATGATGGGTCGTCCGCTTGCGCCATTGATTCTGAGCGAAGGGGTTCGGACCGCCATGCACGCCGAGATCAAGGCGCGGGGGCTATGGGTGTTGTGACCGCATGACCGACGCGCGATCTTCGCTGGTCGAAGCCGCCCGCGCCGTCCTCCCGGGGCGCTCGGCAACGGCGACAGGAACAACAACATGACCACGCCGGCCCTGCTTCTCTTGAGCCCGACTTGGGAACACCTGCTGGACGGGGCACTCGACGAGCGTTTCGAGATCATTCGCCTTTGGGAGACGCAAGATCCCGACGCGATGCTCGCCATGCGCGGCGACGAGGTCGTCGCCACTCTGACGACCCGGCTCGACGCCGCGCTGCTGGATCGACTGCCCAACCTGCGCCTGATCGCCGTGCCGGGTGCCGGTTACGAACATGTCGCTGTCGACGCCGCGCGGGCCCGCGGGATCATCGTCGCGAACTCGGGAGGTGCGCATAGCGCCGATGTCGCGGATCATGCGGTGGCGCTGACGCTCGCATCGGTGCACCGCCTGCCCGAACTGCAAGCCTGGGTCCGTGAGGGGCACTGGTCCAAGACGAGTTTTCCCGAACGTCGGCATGCCATGTCGGCCCAGCGGTTCGGCATCGTCGGCTTGGGCAGCATCGGCACGGCGATCGCGGAGCGCCTGGCGCCCTTCGGGGGCGAGATCGCGTGGTGGAGCCGTCACGACAAGCCCGCTCGATGGCCACGCCGGGCAAGTCTGATTGATCTCGCACGATGGTGCACGACGCTCGTCGTCGCCACGCGTGGCGATGCCGCGGCGCTGATCGACGCGGCGACGATCGAGGCGGTCGGACCGGACGGCCTCATCGTCAACATCTCGCGCGGCGCGGTGATCGACGAGGATGCGCTCATCGCGGCGCTGAGGAATGGCCGGCTCGGGCTTGCCGCGCTCGACGTCTTCGCGGAAGAACCCACCCCGCCGGAGCGTTGGCGCGACGTCCCCAACCTCGTCCTGAGTCCTCATGTCGCCGGGGTCTCGCACGAATCGATGTCGCGTCTGCGCGAAGCCGCGATCCGAAACCTGAGCAGCGTGCTCGACGGCGGCCCGATCGTGAACGAGGTCACGGTGTGAGCCTCAAGGAGGGCGTACGGCGAAGCCTGGTTTGGATGACACCGCCACGAACGCGCGAATCGCTTCCGCGAGCACCTTCGGGTTATCCTCTTGAACGTTGTGGCCCGCGTCCGGCACGACCATCCAGTCGCCGTCGCGAAATAGCCCCGCGAACCGTTCGGCCGCCTCCTCCGTGAGCACGCGGCTTCGGCCGCCGCGCACGATCAAGGCGGGACACGTCATCCGCGGCGCGATGACGGCGAGCTCCTGGATTTTGTCGAAAATGCCCGCCAAGTCGAAGGAGCGCCGATCGTCATGGCGCCAGCCGAACGAGCCGTCGGCACGGGTGCGGGTCATATGGGCGTAGCGATACAAGAGCTTCTCGCGATCCGCCGTCGCGCTGATCCCGAGCGCCTCGTCGGTGAGGCGATCCAAGGATGAAGCCGCGATCGGGCGGCTCATGAACTCACGCATGCCGGCCGTCGCGCCGAAGTTGCCCCCTGGCGCCACATCGACGACGACGAGGCTCTTCACCGGCGAGGGTTCGGCCGCGGCGTAGTGCGTGGCCACGCTGCCTCCCAGCGACATGCCGACGAGATGGCATGCGTCGAGATCGAGGTGCTCGACGAGGGACGCTGCGTCCGAGGCCCATCCGGCGGTGGAATAGCCGTCCGACCAATCGCTCAGCCCATGGCCGCGCAGATCGACGGCGACGCAGCGAAACGCGTCGCTCAAGGCCAGGCACACGAGATCCCAGGTGCGGGCGGTCAGAACGCCGCCGTGCAGGAAGACGATGCTTTGGCCGGGACCGCCCCAATCGAGATAGTGCAACGTCGAACCGTCGCGCGTCGGGAAGAACCGGGACACGGGAAGCCGGCGCCGCGCGAACGGGATCGCGTTCTTCTCGGCCAGCCGTGCCAGCAAGTCCTCCCAGCGTTCCATTCCCGTTCCCGCCTTCAGCCCCCGCGCTTGCGGTCCCGTTTCGCCAGCGTGCGCAGGCGCAGGGCGTTGAGCTTGATGAAGCCGGCGGCATCGCGGTGGTCGTAGGCGACGGCGCCCTCCTCGAAGGTGACGAGGTCCTGGTCGTAGAGCGAGTTCGGCGAGGAGCGGCCGACGAGGATCGTGTTGCCCTTGTAGAGCTTGAGCCGCACCTGTCCGGACACCGCCTCCTGGCTCTTGTCGATCAGCGCCTGCAGCATGACGCGCTCGGGCGCGAACCAGAAGCCGTTGTAGATCAGCTCGGCGTATTTCGGCATCAGCTCGTCCTTGAGGTGCGCCGCGCCGCGGTCGAGCGTCAGCTGCTCGATGCCGCGATGCGCCACCGCGAGGATGGTGCCGCCGGGCGTCTCGTACATGCCGCGGCTCTTCATGCCGACGAAGCGGTTCTCGACGAGGTCGAGCCGGCCGATGCCGTTGGCGTGAGCCAAGTCGTTGAGCTTGGCCAGCAGCGCGGCCGGCGAGAGCGTCACGCCGTCGACGGCGACGGGGTCGCCGCGCTCGAAGTCGATGGTGATGGTGGTCGCCTTGTCCGGCGCATCCTCGGGCGCGATGGTGCGCGAATAGACGTAGTCCGGTACCTCTTGCGCCGGGTCCTCCAGCACCTTGCCCTCGGAGGAGGCGTGCAGCAGGTTGGCGTCGACCGAGAACGGCGCCTCGCCGCGCTTGTCCTTGGCGATCGGGATCTGGTTCTTCTCGGCGAACTCGATCAGGGCGGTGCGGGACGTGAGGTCCCACTCGCGCCAGGGCGCGATGACCTTGATGTCGGGCTCGAGCGCGTAGTAGCCGAGTTCGAAGCGCACCTGGTCGTTGCCCTTGCCGGTGGCGCCGTGGCACACCGCGTCGGCGCCGACCCGCCGCGCGATCTCGATCTGCGTCTTGGCGATCAGCGGCCGCGCGATCGAGGTGCCGAGCAGGTAGCAGCCCTCGTATTGCGCGTTGGCGCGGAACATCGGGAACACGTAGTCGCGCACGAATTCTTCGCGCAAATCCTCGATGAACACGTTCTCCGGCTTGACGCCGAGCAGGATCGCCTTGTCGCGCGCCGGCCCGAGCTCCTCGCCCTGGCCGAGGTCGGCGGTGAAGGTCACCACTTCGCAGCCGTAGGTGGTCTGCAGCCACTTGAGGATGATCGAGGTGTCGAGCCCTCCCGAGTAGGCGAGGACGACGCGCTTGATCTTCTCTTGGCTCATGGATCTCACTCGAGTGTGTGGGCTCGCGGCGCTGCAAGATTGGCGCTGCAAGAGCGGTGCCCGGCTCTTAGGCGCGCCGCTCGCGGGTGACAAGGCGGCGACCGATCGGCTCGGCGCCGGGCCGCGTCGCGCCGGTCCTGCAAAACCTTGCGATGCGCGGGCGAAGCGAGCGCGGCCTCAGGAGGCGGCATCCCTCGGCTTGCCGTTGGTCTCGCGCGGCGCTTCGGCCGCCGCGGCGGGCGTTCGACGGACGAGCGCCATGCGCAGCACGAACACCGTCAAAATCGTGATCAGCGCGCCCGCCGCGACGTCCGACAGGAAATGGGCGCCGAAGGCCATCCGCAGCAGCGCCGCGGCGGCGGCGAAAGCCACCGAGGCGGCGAGCGCCGGGCCGCGCCAGGGCGGCGGCACGAGGCTCGCGGGCGCCAGCATCCAGGCGGCGGCGGCGGTCTCGCCCGAGGGAAAGGCGCAATTGTGCCTGCAGGCGCCATCGAAGCGATAGAACGGCCGGAACGTCTGCGAGCCGCCGAACTGCGTGATGCTGGAGGGGCGCGGCCGGTGCGAGACCTCCTTCAGCGTGGCATGGACGAGGAGGCCCGGCGCGATCGCCAGCGACAAGGCCAGGAAGAGCAGACTGCGCCCGCTGGGGGCAAGACGCTTCGCCAGCACCCCCGCGCGGACGAGGATGGCCGCGACCACCATCACGAGGAACACGACGAACGGCAACGCCCAGGCCGCGTAGCGCACGACGGTGCCGAGGCGGGTTGCGCCGACGAAATGGTCCGTGCCGACGGTGAAAGCGTGGGCCGCGTCGAGGTCGAACCCCGGGCGCAGCGCCAGCACGATGAGCAGGCAGTAGAGCAGCGCGCACAGGATCAGGCAGAGTTTCGTCATAGGCGCGCTTGATGGCGCAGGTCGCCCGATCGCGCCAGACGTTAGTGGCCGTGCCGGGCGGCCGCGCGCGAAGCGGAGGGGTCGCAGAGGGCGGGATGACAGCGGGCGCGGGCGCGATTAGGTCAAGGCCATGCTCACCCCCTCCGAGATCGAGCGCTACGCGCGCCATATCGTCCTGCACGGCGTCGGCGGCCCGGGGCAGCAGAAGCTCAAGGCCGCCCGCGTGCTGGCGATCGGCGCCGGCGGCCTCGGCTCGCCGCTGCTGCAATATCTCGCGGCATCGGGCGTCGGCACGCTCGGCATCGTCGACGACGACGAGGTCGCGCTGTCGAACCTGCAGCGCCAGGTTCTGCACGGGACGCAAGACGTCGGCCGCCGCAAGGTCGACAGCGCCGCGGACGCGATCGCGCGGCTCAACCCCCACGTCGCCGTGGAGGCGCTGCCGCTAAGGCTCGACGGCGGCAACGCGCGCGAGATCGTGCGCGGCTGGGACATCGTCGCCGACGGCTCGGACAATTTCGCCACCCGCTACGCGGTCGCGGATGCCTGCTTCTACGAGGGCAGGCCGCTGGTGACCGCGGCGGTGGGCTCGTTCGACGCCTCGCTGACGACGCTGCGGCCCTTCGAGCGCGCGGCGGACGGGCGGCCGAACCCGACCTACCGCTGCCTGTTCCCGTCGCCGCCGGCGGAGGGCAGCGTGCCCGCCTGCACCGAAGCCGGCGTGCTCGGCGCGCTCACCGGCATGCTCGGCGCGATGATGGCGCTGGAGGTCACCCGCGAGATCGTCGGCTTCGGCGAGGGACTGGTCGGCCGGCTCGTGTTGATCGACACGCTGTCGATGCGCTTCGAGACACTGACCTACGGCTGGGACCCGGCCAACCCGCTCAACGGCACCGCGGCCGGACTGAGACATTCACCAAGCGGTTTGCGTTGAACCGCGTCGCCATGTCCGCTGTCATGCGAAACACGCAACCCATCAGCATCACCTTGCCCCACGAGATGGCGGCGATGGTCAAGGCGAAGGTCGCCTCTGGCGAATACGCGACCGAGAGCGAGGTGATTCGCGACGGCCTCCGCGCGCTCCAGGCTCGCGACGCCGCCGTCGAAAACTGGCTGCGGGATGAGGTCGCCAAGAGCTACGATGAATATGCCGCCGATCCGAGCATCGGCATTCCGGCCAGCGACGTCATGGCGCGACTACGCGCCTCCTACAAGGCGCGCCTGGCAAAACCCTGATGCAGCAGTACAGCGTGATCTTCACGCCGCGCGCGGAGCGAGGCCGGTGGAGCCACGCGCGCCGACGCTTACGTCGCCGGCATCGTCGCCGATTGTCTGTCCCTGGCGACATTTCCGGAGCGAGGCAACAAACGCGACGATATTCGTCCTGATCTTCGCATCAAAGGCTATGCCCGGCGCGTCGCGACGAACGTCGTTGCGATCCTCGGGGTCTTTTACGGCGGCCAGGATTTCGAGCGACTGCTCCGTGACAGCGATAGCGACGAATGAAAGCCGCGACGTGGACGTTGGGCATCGCCGATGAATAAGCCGCCATCAGCTCAGTCGGCGGCACACACGAGCAGCATTACCTTCTCCGTCGCCTTGAAGAGAATGAAGATCAAATGTTCGTTTGCCGGGGCATCGGCCGGGGACGGCGCATCGAGCCGTTCGCAAGCTCCGATCGAGAACCGGATCCGGAAGGGATCCGACCCTATGGCAAACGGGAAATAAGCTCTTTAGCGCCCGGCGGACGCGGACATCGATCGAGCGACGCGGCATCATTGTAAGGTGCGCGGCCAATCCGGAACGATTATAAGCCCAGGATGACCGACACGACATTGAGCGCCGCTCCCGTGAAGACGAAGCGCGCGCGAGCCGATCTTCGCGCTCTGCGGCCGATCCTTCCCTACGCCTTCCGCTACAAGGGCCGCATCGCGGGTTCGATCGTCGCGCTCACCGCCGCCTCGGCGGCGACGCTCGTGGTGCCGCTCGCGATCCGCCGCATCGTCGATTTCGGCTTCACGCCCGACAAGGCGGGGGTGATCAACAGCTACTTCCTGGCGATGCTCGCCGTCGTCGCGGTCCTCGCGACGGCATCGGCCGCGCGCTACTTCCTGGTGATGACGCTGGGCGAGCGGATCGTCTCCGACGTGCGAGGCGACGTCTTCCGCCATCTCACCGGCCTCGACGCCGTCTTCTACGACCGCGCCCGCGTCGGCGAGCTGGTCTCCCGGCTCACCGCCGACACGACGCAGCTCAAGTCCTCGTTCGGCTCGTCGGCCTCGGTGCTGCTGCGCAACCTGTTCCTCTTCGTCGGCTCGCTGGCGCTGATGTTCGCGACCAGCGCCAAGCTCTCCGCCTTCGTCTTCGTGGTGCTGCCGATCATCGTTCTGCCGCTCGTCGCCTCCGGCCGCGCGGTGCGCAAGCGCTCGCGCACGGCGCAGGACACGCTCGCCGACGCCACCGCCTACGCCGCCGAGAGTCTCGGCGCCGTTCGCGCGATGCAGGCCTACAACGCGCAGGGCTCAACCGCGGCCCGCTTCTCCGGCGCGGTCGAGCAAGCCTACGAGGCGTCGCGCCACGCCACCGCCGCGCGCGCGATCCTCACCGGCGTGGTCATCATGCTGGTGTTCGCGAGCGTCCTCGTCGTGCTCTGGTTCGGCGCCCACGACGTGCTGGCCGGCCGCATGAGCGGCGGGGAGCTCTCACAGTTCGTGCTCTATGCCGTGCTCGGCGCGAGCTCGCTCGGCCAGCTCAGCGAAGTGTGGAGCGAGATCGTGGCCGCCGCCGGCGCGGCGGGGCGCATCGGCGAGTTGCTCGCGATACGACCGCAGATCGTGGCGCCGGCGACGCCGGCGGTGCTGCCGGCGAACCCGGACGGCGGCGTCATCTTCGACGGCGTGGCGTTCTCCTATCCGACGCGGGGCGAGGACCGCGCGCTCCACGCGATGAGCTTCGCCATCAAGCCGGGCGAGACGGTGGCGGTCGTGGGTCCCTCGGGCGCCGGCAAGACCACGCTGTTCCAGCTGCTCCTGCGCTTCTACGATCCGCAGCTCGGCCGCATCCTCTACGACGGGATCGACATCCGCACCCTCGATCCCGCCGACCTTCGCCGGCACATCCGCAGCGTGCCGCAGGACCCGGTCATCTTCGGCGCCTCGATCGCCGACAACATCCGCTATGGCCGGCCCGGCGCTTCCGTCGCCGACGTGCGCCGCGCCGCCGAGCAGGCCGCCGCCGACGAATTCATCCGGATGATGCCGGAAGGCTACGAGACGATGGTCGGCGAGCGCGGGATCACCCTCTCGGGCGGCCAGCGCCAGCGCATCGCGATCGCGCGCGCCATCCTCGACGGCACGCCGGTGCTGCTGCTCGACGAGGCGACGTCATCGCTGGACGCGGAGAACGAGACGCTGGTGCAGGGCGCGCTGGAGACGCTGATGGCCTCGCGCACGACGCTGGTGATCGCTCACCGGCTCGCCACCGTGCTGAAGGCCGATCGCATCCTGGTGATGGACCAGGGCCGCATCGTCGAGGAAGGCACGCACCGCTCGCTGGTGGCGCAGGACGGCCTCTATGCGAGGCTGGCGAAGCTGCAGTTCGAGACCCACGCCGACGCGGCGGAGTGAGCCGGCGCGCAAGGTGCGAGGACAGCCGGCGCGTACCCGTCCATGCACGGCGATGCGGATTTCAGCCGCGTCCCCCGAGGGGATGTGCTCAGTGCATATGCTGCCCGCCGTTGACCGAGAGGGTCGAGCCGGTGATGAAGCCGGCTTCGTCGGACGCGAGGAACACCACGCAGCGCGCGATCTCCGCCGGTTCGCCGAGCCGGCCGAGCGGGATGTTCGGTAGGACCTTGGTGTCGAGGACGTCCTTGGGCACCGCCAACACCATTTCGGTGGCGATGTAGCCCGGCGCGATCACGTTGACGGTGATGCCCTTGCCGGCATTCTCGAGCGCGAGCGCCTTGGAGAAGCCGATGTCGCCCGACTTGGCGGCGGCGTAGTTGGTCTGGCCGAACTGGCCTTTCTGGCCGTTGACCGACGAGATGTTGATGATCCGGCCGAAGTTGCGCGCCCGCATGCCCTCGATCACCGGGCGGGTCATGTTGAACAGCGAATTCAGGTTGGTGTTGATGACGGCGTACCACTGCTCCGGCTTCATCTTGTGGAGCGGCACGTCCTTGGTGATGCCGGCGTTGTTGACGAGAACGTCGACCGGGCCGAACTCGGCTTCGACTTGCTTCAAGCCGGCGGCGCAGGCCGCGAAGTCGGACACGTCCCATTTGTAGACCGCGATGCCGCTTTCGGCCTTGAATTTCGCGGCCGCATCGTCGTTTCCCGCGTAGGTCGCGGCCACGGTGTAGCCGCCGTGCTTGAGAGCCACGCTCACCGCCGCGCCGATCCCGCGCGAACCCCCCGTCACCACCGCGACCCGTGCCATGAACGCTTTCCTTCCCTCAACCTCCCGCGGGTTCTAGCGACCCGTCGTGGAATGGAAAGAGCCCCACGCAGGTTGCGTGAGGCCCCTCGACAGTCAAGCCCGTCGTTCAGCGCTCGAGCGTCATGGCGATGCCCATGCCGCCGCCGATGCAGAGGGTGGCAAGGCCCTTGTGGGCGTCGCGCTTCTGCATCTCGTGCAGCAGCGTGACGAGGATGCGTGCGCCGGACGCGCCGATCGGATGGCCGATGGCGATCGCGCCGCCGTTGACGTTCACGATCGAGGGATCCCAGCCCATGTCCTTGTTGACCGAGAGCGCCTGGGCGGCGAAGGCCTCGTTGGCCTCGACGAGTTCGAGGTCCTTCACCTTCCAGCCGGCCTTCTCGAGCGCCTTGCGGGAGGACGGGATGGGGCCGGTCCCCATGATCGCGGGATCGACGCCGGCGGTCGCCCAGGAGGCGATCCGCGCCAGCGGGGTGAGGCCGCGCCGCTTGGCCTCCTCGGCGGTCATCAGCACGACGGCGGCGGCGCCGTCGTTGATGCCGGAGGCGCTGCCGGCGGTCACCGTGCCGTCCTTGGAGAAGGCCGGTTTCAGCTTGGCGAGCGCGTCGAGCGTCGTGCCGGCACGGATGTACTCGTCGGCATCGACGATGATGTCGCCCTTCTTCGACGCGATCTTGAAGGGAACGATCTCGTCCTTGAACTTGCCGGCCTTCTGGGCCGCCTCGGCCTTCTGCTGAGAGCCGAGCGAGAAATTGTCCTGGTCCTCGCGCGAGAGCTGCCACTTGGTGGCGACGTTCTCGGCCGTGGTGCCCATGTGGTAGCCGTTGAAGGCGTCCATCAGGCCGTCCTTGATCATCGTGTCGGCCATCTTCGACTCGCCCATCTTGGTGGCGGCGCGACGATAGTCGGCGTGCGGCGACACCGACATGCTCTCCTGGCCGCCGGCCACGATGATCGAGGCGTCGCCGGCGAGGATCTGCTGCTGACCGATCGCCACGGCGCGCAGGCCGGAGCCGCACACCTGATTGAGGCCCCACGCGGTCTTTTCCTTAGGGATCCCGGCCGCCATCGCGGCCTGGCGGGCCGGGTTCTGGCCCTGACCGGCCGTCAACACCTGGCCGAGGATGACCTCGTCCACCTCGGCACCGTCGACTTTCGCGCGTTCGAGCACATCCTTGATGACGGCCGCACCGAGATCGTGGGCGGGTATGTTGGCGAAAGCGCCGAGAAACGATCCGACGGCTGTGCGGCAAGCGGCGACAATGACGATATCTGACGACATGGAATGGTAATCCTTTCCCGCCACGCGGGCGACGAGGCGGCTTGTTCATCTTTCGTACGGCATCTTCGACACCAACACCCATCTCGGGTCAAGGCGCCCCAACAGCAAGCCGCCCTCGGTCGCAAGACAGAGTGCGGTGCAGCGAAATTCGCTTTTGGCCGCGAGCCATGGGGCCTACAGTCGAGGCGTGCCACGCGCCGGGGGGACGGGCAGACCAGCGAGCGTCCAGAGGCCCAGCTTGACCAACGACAAGCCACCGGTAACGATCAAGAAGTACGCGAACCGGCGCCTCTACAACACGGGTACCAGCGCCTACGTGACGCTCGAGGACCTCGCGACTATGGTCAAGCGCGGGGATGATTTCGTGGTGTTCGACGCCAAGAGCGGCGAGGAGATCACCCGCTCCGTGCTCACCCAAATCATCTTCGAGCAGGAAGGCAAGGGCGGCCAGAGCCTGCTGCCGATCGCGTTCCTGCGCCAGTTGATCCGCTTCTACGGCGACAGCATGCAGATGATGGTGCCGAGCTTTCTCGAGTTCTCGCTCGACAAGCTGAGCAAGGAAAAGGCCGGCTTCGGCGATCAATACATCGCGGCGCTCGGCAATAATCCGCTCGCCTCCGCGGCCCGCCCGATGTTCAACCAGATCGAGGAGCAGACCCGCCAGAACATGGCCTTGTTCCGCAAGGCGCTCTCGATGTTCACGCCGGGGACCGCGCCGCCGCCGGCGGCGGCGCCGGACGCATCGCCCGGACCGGCCGCGCCGCCGACGAACCGCGAGGAGGTCGAGCTGATGAAGAGCCAGCTCGAGGATCTGCAGCGCCGCATGGAGACGCTGGCGCCGAAAGACTGAGCCTCCGGCTCACGCCAGACTTCGACCTAGAGCATTTTTCGGTTAAGTGGCTCCAGGCTGAAGTAGCCTCATGGTGAGGAGGCCGAAGGCCGTCTCGAACCATCCTTTGTGCTGAAGGCTCGGCGGTCCCGCGATCTCGCCTCCTGGAGCCCTCGTGGTTCGAGACGCGCCTACGGCGCCCTCACCATGAGGGTATTGAAGATTTGCCGCAACTCCGCCCGTCCGGACGCGATTCCGCCTGTCCGGGAATGGCTCTAGGCTTAGCCTGGCGCGCCGGAGCCGGTCGGAGCGATCTCGGCGCGTCCGAACAGGTGCCCCTGGAGGTAGTCGACGCCCCAGTCCGTCAGCAGTCGAGCGGTGGCCTCGTCCTCGACCCATTCGGCGACGGTCGGGATGCGAAGGTTGCGGGCCAGATCGATCAGGGTCCGGATGAAGAAGCGGTCGTCGGCGGAGTTGGCGAGGTTCTGCGAGAAAGCGCCGTCGATCTTCAGGTAGTCGACCGGCAGCTCCCGCAGGTTGCGGAACGACGAATGACCGGATCCGAAATCGTCGATCGCGATCTTCACCCCGAGCGGGCGGATCGCCGCCAGGGCGAGCCGCGCGGCTTCGATGTCCGAGATGACACCCGTCTCCGTGATCTCGATGGTGAGGCGGCGGGCGGCATCCGGCCGCAGCTTGCATGAGGCCCGCAAGTCGCCGAGCCAGCAGCTGTCGTAGAGGCTCGCGACCGACGCGTTGATGGACAGAACCCGCTTGCGGTCGGCGGTGAGCAGCCCGAACGCGAGCTCGATCACCCGCCTGTCGATCAACGGCTGGAGGCCGTTCTTCTCGGCGTGCGGCACCAGCGCGTCGGGCATGACGAGGCTGCCGTTGAGGCGCCTGATGCGGACCAGCGCCTCGTGGAACGCCGGCTGACGGGTCTTCGCGTCGACGATTGGCTGGAGGGCGAGAACGACGCGATGGTCGCTCAAGGCCATCAGGACCTCCTCCGACGTTTGCAGCGTCCGGCTTCTGCGGCCCGGCGCCTCGACCTCGTAGCGCACGTAATGCGGGCTCGACGGCCGTCGCGCGGCTTGCAGCGCCTCCTCGGCGAACTGCAGCAGCGCCTGTGGCGTGCGTCCATGACCGGGCGAGATGACGGCCCCCACCCGCGCCGCGTAGGCGACACCGCCGCAGGGCTCTTCGGCGATCGTTGCGATGAAGCGCTCCGCCGCCGAGGCGGCTTGATCGGCGTTGCAGTTCTCGAGCAGCGCCGCGAATTTGTCCCCGGCATAGGACGCGAGGATTTCGTGCGAGCGCATCTGCCGCCGCAGCCGCTCCAGCACCGGCTTGAACGCCTCGCTCGCGAGCTTGGTCTCGCCCGCGGCCGGCACGATCGCGATGAGCAGAACCGCGAAGCTCGAGGGCGCCCGCTGGTTCGAGCTCAGTTGACGGGCGAGCTGCTCGACGAGATAGGCGCGCGTGAAGGTGCCCGTCGCCTCGTCCAGGCGCGCGGACGCCACCAGCAGACGTTCCGCCTCGATACGCTCGGTGACGACGCGAATGATGCCATGAGCGTGGCCGGGACGATCGCCGGCACCGGCGAACCAACGCCCGCTGTCCTCGATCCACACGGGCGGGTCGGACGCGCGCTGATCGCGCACGAGCCCGTAGATCGCGGTGTAGGGCACGCCTTGGCCGGCGTCGCGGCCGCCGCTCGAAACGATCGCCTCGTAGCGCGAGGATGGGCTTCCGGTGACGAGGTGGTCCGCATAGGCGCGACCCGTCGCGAGGCGCTCGCGGTCGATGCCGACGACGACCTTCAGGTTGGAGCCCCAGCTGATCGCGTCGGTGGCGATGTTCCAGTCGTAGACGACCTCCCGCAGACCCTCGGACACGCCGTCGTGGAGGTCGGGGCTCGGCGTGAACGGCAATGATTCTCCTTCGCGCACCGCCGTGTGATCCCTGCGTTGCCTCAGCACTGCGCGCTTCCCCGAAGATCGTCGCGCGCTCCGATCGCGACCGACGCCCGAGCTTAGCGGGCCGGCCTTAAGAAGCTATTGTGGCAAACAAGCTGCTGTGGCGAAGACGCTGTTGTGGCGAGCAACGCCGGCGGAAACGCGAACGCGGTTCAACTCCGGTTCTTGCGATCGCGAAGTTCGGCGAAAACGTCGGCCGCGTCGGCTTCGCCCATGCCGACCGCTTGTTTGATCTCGGGCTCTTCCGCGCGGAGGAAGGGATTGGTCGCCAGCTCGATCGCGATCGTCGTCGGGAGCGTGAAAGCCTTGGCGTCACGCAGGCGATCGATCTCCTTGGCGCGCTCCGCGAGAAGCGCGTTGCCGCCGTCGATGCCGAGCGCGAAGCGCGCGTTCGACTGCGTGTACTCGTGGCCGCAATACACATTCGTCGAGCCAGGCAGCCGTGCCAGCGTCATCAGCGAATGATAGAGCACGGCCGGCGGTGCCTCGAAGGGCCGGCCGCAGCCCAGCGCGAACAGCGTGTCGCCGGCAAATAGGAGGTCCTCCTGCGCGAAATGGAAGGCGATATGGCCGGCGGTGTGACCCGGGACCTCGATGACCTTCGCCTCGAGCGTGCCGACCCGGACGCTGTCGCCTTCGCTCAGCGTCTCGTCGAGCGCGCCGATCCTGTCGGCTTCCTTGGCGGGGCCGACGATCCGAGCCACGGGGTAACGGGCCTTCAGGCCGGGGAGGCCCTGGGTGTGGTCGGCGTGGTGATGGGTCACCAGAATGTCCGTCAGCTCCCAGCCCTTCTCCTCGCAGGCCTTGAGGATCGGCGCCGCCTCGGGCGCGTCGACGGCGGCCGTGCGCCGCGTCTCGGGGTCGTGGAGGAGCACGCCGTAATTGTCCGACAGGCACATGAATTGGTGGATCTGGGCGGCCATTGCGGCGGACCCTCCTCGGCGGGACGTGGACGTGGTCGCCGATATAACATCCTCTTGGCCGGATCGGTTGCCCGGACCAGCTCCGCAGGTGGCGGGCGGGCACTAAACGGGCTAGGCGATCTCACGCATCAACGGCGCTGCGTTGGTCGCGTCGAGGCTGATCTCACGCATCTTCGGCGCTCCTAAGTTCAACCATCACCCCTTACGATCTCAAGGCTCACCTTTACGTCGCGATCATGGTGGGAGCGGAAGTACGCACGCGTTCTGGCGAGTGAGCCTTGGACATCGCGGCGCCCTCGCCTGGTGCGAAATCACGATTGTCGCGGCGGCCGGCCGCCGGGATGCGCGCCGTCGCCGGACGTGCCACAATCGCGCCATGGCCCTCGACGTCGTCGATCTGCGCACCTTCTACTCCTCGCCGCTCGGCGAGGTGACCCGCCGCCTGGTCGGCCGGATCGTGCGGCAGCGTTTCGATGCCTGCTTCGGCTATTCCATGCTCGGAATCGGCTACGCCACGCCCTACCTCGACATCTACCGCAGCGAGGCGGTGCGCGTGCTGGCCTTCATGCCGGCCGAGCAGGGCGTCGTGAATTGGCCGGCGCAGGGCCGATCCGCCTCCGCCCTCGTCGATACGACCGCCATGCCGCTGCCCGACAGCTGCGTCGACCGGGTGCTGCTCGTCCATGCCCTCGAGATCAACGAGCAGCCGCGCGACTTGCTTGCCGAGGTGTGGCGCATCCTCACGCCGGGCGGCCGGGTGATCGCGGTGACGCCGAGCCGGGCCGGGCTATGGGCGCGGCTCGACACGACGCCGTTCGGTCACGGCCAGCCGTTCTCGCGCAGCCAAATGCGCGACCTGATGCGCGAGACCCTGTTCTCGCCGACGCACTGGGCCGAGGCGCTCTACGCGCCGCCGTTCGGGCGCAACCTGTTCCTGCGCTCGGCGCCGGCGTTCGAGCGGATCGGCGCGCAGCTTTCGCTGCCCGGCGCCGGCGTGCTGATCGTCGAGGCGACGAAGCAGCTCTACCGGCCGGTCGGGCTGCGCCGGCTGGCCCGGCGCATGGCGCCGGCCCTGCAGCCGGCCCTCGTTCCTCAACCGGTGAGCTACGCGGCGCCGCGCGACCCTCGAGACGCCCGCAAACGGGTCGAAGTCTTAAGCCCCGGTCACGATCTTGCGCGCCCTCGCAGGCCCACCATCTCTTGACCCGGCGGTCACTTCGACCGACGGGAACACGCACCATGACTGCTGCCTCAGGTTTTGCCGGCCGCTATAGTCCTCAGGACGACGTTCACCACGACGCGTTGCGGGACGACGTGAGCACGGAGGCGACGCTGCGCCGGCTGCGCCGGCTCGCGAACATCCTCGACACCGCGGTGACGCTGCCGGGCGGCTTCCGCCTCGGTGCCGATTCGCTGATCGGCCTCGCGCCGGGCATCGGCGATCTCGCGACCACGGTGATCTCGTGCTACTTCGTCTACGAGGGCAAGCGGCTTGGCCTGCCCAATCGTGCGGTCGCCGCGATGGCCGGCAATGTCGCGGTCAACCTCGCGCTCGGCGCGACGCCGGTCCTGGGCGACCTCGCCGACACCTGGTTCAAGGCCAACGTCCGCAACCTCGCGATCATCGAGAAGCACGTCGGACGCCGCCGCGCCGGACGCTAGCCGCGCATCGGTCGACAAGCCGCGCCAAACGTCGCGCCTTGCGCGATTGCCTTGAGGAAACGCGCGGCCTAGAGTTCGTGCATGTCGCGCTACGCCAATCCCGCCAGCCCTCCTCTCGGCGCCCCGGCCGGTTCTTTCGTCCGGCTCGCGAATCCGTCCAACTTCCTGCGGGTCGCCGGCGCGCTGATCCCTTGGCTCGCCGCGGCGACGGCGCTTCTGTTCGCAGCCGGCCTGGTTCTCGCCGCGCGCAGCCCGGCCGACTACCAGCAGGGCCGCACCGTCCTCATCATGTACCTGCACGTGCCGTCGGCCTGGCTGGCGATGATGATCTACATGGTGATGACGGCCTCGGCGCTCGGGACCCTGGTGTGGCGCCATCCCGTGGCCGACGCGGCGCAGAAGGCCGCCGCGCCTCTCGGCGCCGGCTTCACCTTCCTCTGTCTCGCGACCGGCTCGCTCTGGGGCAAGCCGATGTGGGGCACCTGGTGGGTGTGGGACGCGCGCCTCACGTCGGTGCTGATCTTGTTCCTGATCTATCTCGGCCTCGTCGCGATCTGGCAGGTGTTCGAAGACGCCGGCCGCGCCGCGAGGGCGGCGGCGATCTTCACCGTGACGGCCGTCGTGATCATCCCGATCATCCACTTCTCCGTCGTCTGGTGGAACACGCTGCACCAGGCGGCCTCCGTGTTCCGCCTCGGCGGACCGACGATGGCCGCCTCGATGCTGTGGCCGCTCCTCGTGATGGCGGTCGCGTTCACGGTGCTGTTCTTCACGCTGCACCTGATGGCGATCCGCAACGAGATCCTGCGCCGCCGCCTGCGTCGTTTGTCGATCCTCGAGGCCGTGGCGGCCGAAGGCGACGGTGGCTTGGGCCGTGAGCTGGAGTAAGGCCGTGATCGAGCACGATCCCCATACAGGCTTCATCGTCGCGGCCTATGTCATCGCCGCCTCGGTGATCGGGACGATGATCGCAACGACGCTGTTCGACTACGCGTCGCTGCGCCGCCGCCTGCGGCGCTTCGGCGCGCGCGGGCTCGGTCGGGAATGACCGAGGCGGCACCGGAGGGCGAAGCCGACGAACCGGCGTCGTTTCGCCCGCTCGTTTTCATCCCCCTGATGGTGTTCCTTGGCCTTGCGGTCCTGCTCCTCCTCCGGCTCTTCGCGGGCGACGCCTCGCGCCTGCCCTCGGCCCTCATCGGCAAGCAGGTGCCGGCCTTCTCGCTCGAAGCCGTGGCCGGGCTCGACAAGCCGGGACTCGCCGCCGCCGATCTCAAGAAAGGGCAGGTGACGCTCGTCAACGTGTTCGCCTCGTGGTGCGTCCCATGCCACGAGGAAGCGCCGGCCTTGCAGCTGCTCTCGCGGACCGGCATTGCCATCGTCGGCATCGCCTACAAGGACAAGCCGGAGAACACGCGTCGCTTCCTCGGCCAGGACGGCGACCCTTACAAGGCCGTCGGTGCAGACATTTCGGGCCGCACCGGGATCGACTTCGGTGTCTACGGCGTGCCGGAGACCTACGTCGTGAAGGGCGACGGCACGATCGCCTCCAAGATCGTCGGCCCGCTCACCGAGGACAACATCCGCGACCAGCTGATGCCGGCGATCGCCAAGGCCAAAGGGTAGAATCCTTCCGGCTTGGCGGCCTACTCCGCGGGGTGCCCCACCGCGTCGAGCCGTGGCGATCCCTGCCCGGGTGCGACCGCCTTCACCCTGTTCTGGCGGTGGAGCATCACAAGGGCCGCGCCAAGCTCGACGGCGATCCCGACCGCGATTAACCAGACGAGGGACGGATCCTTGCGCACCAGGGTCTCCATCGCGATCAGGACCGCGATGTGGATCGCCGGCACCGCGAGGATCGTGAGCGTCGTCGCCGACGACCCGCGTCCGGTCGCGTTGGAGACGGTCAGGACCAGTCCGATCCCGAACAGCGCGTGGGTCAGCGCGAGGATGGGGATGCCGAGGCGTTTTGCCGCCTCGCTGGTCCATTCCGCGAGCCGGTTCGGATCGACGGCCTCGTTGGCGCGGTCGGCGAAGAACTCGCCGCCCGACAACTCGAAGACGCCGCGCCACGAACGCTTCGGCATGCCGCCCGAGCCCTGCATCGCGATCGGCATGACATATTCGTCGAAGTTCGCCGCGCGCAGGGTCTGGCTGCCCTGCGCTCGCGTCTGGATCGACCCGCGGCTGAGAATCAGCACCACGCCCTGTTCGTTGCGGCGGAACTCGGCCTCCGACGCGGTGATGATCTGCTCTTCTTTCTTCTCGGGATTGATCTGATTGATGAAGATGTTGGTGGCGACGTCGGGCGTCCGCCAGCGCTGGAAGTAGAGCGTGCGCCGGCCGTCGTCGAAGGTGTAGAAATGCGCCGGCTCGAGCATGCGGTGGTTGAGCGAGTTGCGGATCACGTAGATCACGTCGTGCATGTCGCCGGCGTAGGTCGGCGCGAGGTAGGACGACATGTAGTAGCCGAGCCCGACCGCGACGACGGCGACGCTCACCGCCGGCAGGCAGATCGACCATACCGAGAGCCTGAGCGAGTAGAGCACCGCGATCATGCCCTCGGAGGACATGCGCACGAATTCCAGCATGATCGCCACGCCGACCGCGATCGGCAGCGCGATATAGAGCACCGTCGGCATCGTGCCGAGCAGCGCCGGCCACAGCAGGCCGCCGCGCAGCGCCGTGGGCGGCAGGTAATGGAGGATCGACGTCAACACCACCGGCACGCAGAGGCACAGCTCGATGACGAAAGCCGACAGGGCCATGCGCTTGGCGAGATAGACGTAGAGGAGCTTGGGCATTCCTCTCCTAGGCGGCCTCTACCGCGCCGCCGAACGTGGCAGAGCGGCTTCGGCCTGCCGGATGCGATCCGCGCCGGCCGCGGCGAACCGGAGCCAGGCCGCATCGAAGGCCCGGCGCTTGGGCAATGTTACGGCGCCGGCCCAATGAGCGAAATAAATTTCGTAGCCTTCGTGATCGAGCGGTCGCCCGTCCGCGTCGAAGGTCACGCCCTCGGCCTTGTAGAAGCTCTCGCCCGAGGCCTTCTCGACCACGTCGTAGAGGGGCGCCACCGCCAGCCCCCTGCGATGGACGACGAAATTGGTCAGCGGTTGCGCAAACAGCATGCCGCGCTGGCGCACGGCGTGAAAGATGTCCTCGTCCGCGGCGATCACGGCGTAGAAGTCTTCCAGCGGCAGGATGCGGTTCGAGGTGACGAAGAAGCCGTCGTTGAAGAGCATCGCGTCCGACAGGAACGGGTGATCGGCGCGCTTGCGATTGTAAACGTAGTCGTTGGTCGCCGCGGCGACGATGAAGTCGGCCTTGCCCGGCACGAGCTTGCCGAAGCAGGGGGTCATGTCGCGAAGGAGCACGATGTCGACGTCGACGTAGAGAACCTCCTCGAGCGGCAAGGCGAGCGAGAGGAACTTGCGCAGCCGGCGCCGGTGCTTGGGGTAGAGCGGATACAGTCGCTTGGCGAGGGCGTCGAGCGCCGCATTGTCCGGCTCGACGAACCGCGCTCCGGCCGCCTCGCAGGCGCGCCGCGTGAGGTCGCAATTGTCGTCGTAGGGGATGACGTAGAGCGGCGTCGCGCGGTTCGTCTCGCGCCAGCTTTCGAGGAACGGCACGACCCAATCGTAGACCTTGTCGTTGGCGATGGTCGCGATGCCGCGAGCCTGCCGCGCTGCCGTCAAGTCCCGCTCGCTCGTCATGGACTCCGAGCCTGTTCGATTCATCGCTTGTTTGCTTCATCGCTTGTTTGATTCATCGGCCTTCGGGAGTCACGGCGCCGGGCGCTTGCACCCGCCGCCATCGAGGTCCGCAGGTCCGGCGCCGGCTTCCTTGTCATACCCGAACATCTTATGACAAGAGCTTGGGCCCGATCGACCTCATACCAGAAATCGATCTTTTCGGCGGCAACGATGACGCGTTCGGACGGCACACTCGACAATGAAGCCGCCGACGATCACGCCGCAGCGTCGCGCGCGGCCTGTTCGTTGGAGGGGGCGGCCGGGATGCGCCTGCGGCCGCTGCTGCCGCTCGTCAGCATCGTCATCGTCAATTACAATTACGGCCGCTATCTCGGGCAGGCGCTCGCCTCGGTCTTCGCCCAGACCTATCCGCACGTCGAATGCGTGCTCGTCGACAACGCCTCGACCGACGGCTCCGCCGCGGTCATCGCGGCGAGCGAGGAGGCCTATCCGGCACTCGCGGTGATCCGCCGCGCGACGAATGCCGGTCAGACCGCCGCCTGCGTCGAGGGGCTCGCCGCTTCGCGCGGCCCCTACGTCATTTTCCTCGACGCCGACGACTACCTGCTGGCGGACTGCGTCGCGATCCACATGCGGGTCCATCTCACGACGCGCGTCCACGCCGGCTTCACCTCGGCCGACATGCTGCAGATGGTGGACGACCAGACGGTGCTCTCCACCAACGAGCCGATGGCGACCTTCCTTCGCGCGCGCCTCCGGCAGGACGACGACCTGCTGCGCCCGACCGAGGCGGCGCTCGGCGAGCTGTGGCCCGCGTTCGATGTGTCTTTGGCCAAGCGCGTCCATCTCGTCGCGCCGACGCAGAAGATCTGGGTCTGGGCGCCGACGTCGGGCAATTGCTTCCGGCGCGACGCGCTGGCGCTGCTGTGCGACGCGGACGGGCTCGATGCGCTGGCGTCCCAGACGGACCTTTTCCTCACCACCGGCGTCAACGCCGTCGCCGGCAGCATTCTCATCGACGAGCCGGTGTTCGTCTACCGCCTGCACGGCTCCAACGCCTTCTCGAGCCGGGCGCAGTTGAGCGGGGTGCTGTCCTACGATCACGGCCGCACCGCGGGCAACAACGAGCTGGCCCGCCGCCTCCTCATCGACCAGTTCGTCGGCCGCATCGACCGCTTCCTCCCGAAGAAGGCGATGACCCTGCAGTTCCTGCGAACGCTGCGCCACCTCGACTTCCATGACCCCGGCGCCCGCGGCTCGTACGCGGCGGCGGCGGTGGCCGATCGCTTCCCCGCGATCGCCCGCGCGGGCCACGGCTGGCTGGCGTTGCTGTTCCTGATTGTGAGCGGCGCCTCGCCGCGCACGCTGTGGTGCGCCTTGCTCTCCTCGCGCCGCGACGCCCGATGAGCGGTGGCGTCCACGACAGCGAGGTCATCGCGCCGGGTGCCCGGGCTTCGGCGAGGGGACCCGAGCCGGCGCTGCCGATCGTCAGCGTGATCGTGGTCAACCACAATTACGGCCGCTTCCTCGCCGACGCCGTCGGCTCAATCTACGGCCAGAGCTACGCGGCGGTCGAGTGCATCGTCGTCGACAACGCCTCGACGGACGAGACGCCGGCGGTGCTCGACGCCCTGCGCGAAGCCCACCCCGACCTCGTCGTGATCCGCCGCGCGACGAACGACGGCCAGACTCCGGCCTCGCTCGACGGCTTGGCCGCCGCGACCGGGCACTACGTCATCTTCCTCGACGCCGACGACTACCTGCTGGCGCGCTGCATCGAGACCCACGTCTACGTGCACCTCTCGATGCGCCCGCATGTCGGCTTCACCTCCGGCGACATGCTGCAGGTCGAGGGCCGCCACGTCGTCGTCGCGACGGGCGAGGAGACCGGCCGCTACATCAGGAGCGGGCGCGGGCGCCGCCCGGACCTGGTACGCCCCTACGAGGCGACGCCGGGCTGGCCGTCCGCCGCGGTGGGCAACGACATCGAAAACCGCATCCACTACGTGCCGCCGCTCAAGACGCACTGGATCTGGTCGCCGACCTCCGGCCTCTGCTACCGCCGCGACGCGCTTTTGATGTTTGCCGACAACGACAGGCTGAAGACCCTGCGCACCGGCACCGACCTCTATTTCGCCTTCGGCTGCGGCGGCCTGTCGGGCAGCGTCATCATCGACGCGCCGCTGTTCGCCTACCGCATCCACGGCGGCAACATCTACACGTCGCGCGCCCAGCTCGACCGCACGCTGAATTTTACCCCGGGCGGCCAGGGCGACAGCAACGTCAAGGCGCAGCTCTACCTCATCGACCACGTCGTCGCGCGCGCCGCGCGGTTCGCGCCGAACCTCATTTTGAAGCTCAACCTCGTGGCGCTGTTGGCCAAGCTCGATCGCGGCGATGTCGACCCCGGCCTGCCGCGCTGGGCGCGCCGCTCGCGCGCGGCGCAGGCGATCGTGCGCCATCACGACGCGTTCGCCACCGCCATGGGTCCGCGCTTGGCGCGCCTCGTCCTGGCGCTGTTCGGCCGGACGCTGCGCGGGCCGGCCGCGCTCGCCCGGACGCTGCCTGAAGGATAGCTGGCGGCGATCCGGCCGAGACCTCGGGCGAAGGATCGGGTACCGCGCCACGGATCCCCCGACTCCGCACGACACCGACGACCCGCTGACGAAGGGTTCGCGACCCAACTGTGCGCTTTCGGCCACAGATGGCCGGCGAATGAGCCGAAGGCACCGCCGATCCGACGGATGCCGTAATCTGCATGTTCTGTCGATCCCAGCGTGACGCGAGCTTGCGAGTGATCATGAGTACGGACGGCGGAAATGCCGATGGTGGCGAGATCGATGCGGTCGCTTCGCGCCGGCCTCGGCCGGTGCGTCTCGACCGCCGGTCGTTCCTGTTCGGCGCCGCCATCGGGCTCGTCGCGCTGGGACTGGCCGGCTGCGCGACCGCCGAAGACCCGCGCCTCGCCGAGGCGGCGAAGTTCTACGCGGCGGTGCCCGAGGAGCGGTTCCCGATCCCGGCGGTCGATGTCCGCAAGATCGACCCGAGATACTTTCGCGCGACGGTGCGCTACGACAGCAAGGAAGCGCCCGGCACGATCATCATCGATCCCGGCCATCACTATGTCTACCGCATCGAAGGCGACGGCAACGCGACCCGCTATGGCGCCAATGTCGGCCGCGCCGGGTTCCTGTGGAGCGGCGAAGCCTATGTCGGGCGCAAGGCCGAATGGCCGATCTGGACGCCGCCCCGGGAAATGATCGCGCGCCAGCCGGAGGCGGGCAAATATGCCCGCGGCATGCCGGCGGGTCTCGACAATCCACTCGGCGCCCGCACGCTCTATCTTTATCGCAACGGCGCCTACACGCTCTTCACGATCTACAGCACCAGCGACCCCGAGACGATCGGCACCGGCGTGACGAGCGGCTGCACCGGCCTCCTAACGCAGGACATGCTCGACCTCTATTCACGCACGCCGGTCAAGACGAAAGTGATCGTCCTGCCGGTGTAGAGTTGATCCCGGAAGGATGGAAGCGCTGGGCGCATCCTCACCTGCGCGAAGCGCGGGGGAGGGGGACCGCCGCAGGCGGTGGAGGGGGCGGCGACCGCCTCGTCCACCGCCGTATCGCGCACGGGTCTCGCCCAAGATCGAGACGGTGGCCGCCCCCTCCACCATGCTTCGCATGGTCCCCCTCCCCCTCTTCGAGTGGGAGGATCCGCCCCACCGGGATGCGCTCTACTAGGCAACGGCCGGAAAGGGCGCGCGGCGGCGAGGGCTTGATCTGCCACCGAAACGGTATAATTACCGTTTGATGATGTCTGCCGACGATCTTCGCAGCTTCCATCCCGTCGGCGCCGTGTCGGACAACCCCGTCGCGCCGCCCGTCGTCACGATCAAGGAGTGCGGCGGCGGCCGCTTCGAGCGCTGGACCAGCTTTCCGGATGGATCGACGCGGTGCGAGCCCATCCAGCTTAGGGGCGCGCGAGCGCCGGCCGAGCTCGACGCGCCGCTCGGGGCGGATGAGGCGGCGCGGCGCTTCGCCGAAATGTTCGCCGGCACGCTGCTCCACGATGGGGCGACCTGGTACGGCTTCGACGGCGCGATCTGGCGCCGCGAGCGCGGCGTCACCCGGCAGGTCCGCGACGCGCTGCGGAAAACCGGCCACGACGACCCTTGGCCGGGCCTCGTCGCCGCCGTCGAGCAGCTCGCGCGATCCGAGCCGGCGCTCGCGTCGACCGGCGAGTGGGACCCCGACCCCTTCCTGCTCGGCACGCCCGGCGGCACGGTCGATCTCGCCACCGGCGCGCTGCGCCCCGCCGATCCCGCCGACCGCATCACCCGCTCGACCTCGGTCGCGCCGGCGGAGACGTCCGACTGCCCGCTGTGGCGGCGCTTCCTCCAAGAGGCCATGGCCGAGACGACCGGCGGCGACGCCGCGCTGCAGACCTTCCTGCAGCGCTTCCTCGGCTACGCGCTCACCGGCGAGACCTGCGAGCACGCGCTGCTGTTCGGCCTCGGCGAGGGCGGCAACGGCAAGAGCGTGTTCGTCAACACCGTGCGCGGCCTCTTCGGCGACTACGCCGCCGTCGCCGCGCCGGACCTTTTCGCGCAAGGGGCGGAGCGCCGCGCCGGGAAGGCGCATTCCACCGAGATCGCGATGCTGGCCGGCGCCCGGCTGGTGACGGCGAGCGAGACCGAGGAGGGCCGCACCTGGGCCGACGGGCGCCTCAAGCTCCTGACCGGCGGCGACCCCGTCACCGCGCGCTTCCTGGCCCAAGACCATTTCACCTTCACGCCGCGCTTCAAGCTCCTCGTCGTCGGCAACCACATGCCGGTGCTGCGCACCGTCGACGCGGCGCTGCGCCGGCGCCTCTGCATCGTGCCCTTCGCCCACCAGCCGGCCGTGCCCGACCGTAGGCTGGAGGCCAAGCTGCGGGCGGAATGGCCGGCCATCCTGCGCTGGATGATCGAGGGCTGTTCCGCCTGGGCCGCCGAGGGTCCGGACGGTGGCCTCGGCCGCCCCGCCGCGGTGGCGACCGCCACCGACACCTACCTCGCCGGCCAGGACCTCGTCGCCCAGTTCCTCGCCGAATGGTGCGACCGCGCCCCGACGTGCCTGGAGACCGCCGGCGACCTCTTCGCCGCGTGGTGCGCGTTCGCCCGCACGCTCGGCGAACCGCCCGGCACCCAGCGCCGCCTCGCCGCCCGCCTCGCCCGCCACGGCCTCACCCGCGAACACCTGCACCACGCCAGAGTTTACCGCGGCGTGCGCCTGCTGCGGGAAGGCGAGCGCGCCGCGGCGGTGCGGGAGGCGCGGATGGGGAGATGAGGGGCGGGGCGGTGATCTTTCGCTCGCATCCACTTATTGTTCCTGCTATGTTCCATTATGTCTTTTCGAGAAATGTCCGACTCTCACTTTCGTGTGCATGACTGCAGGTCAGCGCGCAATTCTGTGGCGTCTGGCAGACGGTTAGAGTCTTTCTGCATAATGGCAAACTCATGGAAGAAGCCGGCATCGTTCGCGATCTGCGTTCAGGTTTCTTTTGAAGGTGATAATACCCGATGCAGCTTCTATCGCCACGTTAAGGACCCCCAAAGATTAAGCTTAATCGCGCGCCTAGTGCGCGAGCATTACGAAACGTGCACGTGCACGGCCGAGAACCACCAGCGATGAACCCCTATTGTCTCATGCAGCCTCGACTGCCGGCGTCAGGGCGACCTACGGCAATCGACCTCTTCTCAGGGGCGGGCGGCATCACCCTCGGGCTGGCTAATTCTGGTTTCGACGTGCTTGCCTGCTCGGATCACAACCCGGCTTGCGAGCGAACCCATCGGCGCAATTTCCCAGGCATTCCCTTTATACGCACTGACATCGCGCAGCTGAAAGGCGCCGATCTCTTGAAGGTGACGAGCCTTGGAAGAGGTCAGCTAGATTTGCTGATCGGAGGCCCTCCTTGCCAAGGTTTCAGCATCATTGGGCGGCGAGAGGTCTTCGATCCGAGAAACAGGTTGATTCACGAGTACCTGCGTGTTGCTAGAGAGTTAAAGCCGAAGTGCGTAATCATCGAGAATGTACCTGGCCTTGCCACCCTCGATAAAGGCGCGATTCTACGCAACATTGGGGACACGTTCGCTGAAGCCGGTTATTCTGCCGATTGTGCGGAACTGCTGGCAGCTCAGTACGGAACGCCCCAAATGCGATGGCGAATGTTTTTCATCGGCTGGCGGCTCGATCTCGGCAAGCATGGCGGTTTTCCGCTGCCAAGTCACGGACGTGCTGGGATCGGCGACCTCGTTCCTAACCGCACGATTTCTTCGGCCGATCTTGCAAACTTCGTGACGATCCGCGACGCGATCGGCGACCTACCGGTAGTCGGCGGCGGCGAAATCGTTGATACATATACTCGACTGCCCGCATCTATTTTTCAGAAAGCGATGCGTTCGGGCAGTGGAACTACGCTCGCAAACCATTATGCCGCCCGACTCTCGAAGCAGAACATGGCACGACTTGAGTTGCTAAAGCCAGGCCAAGACTGGCGATCCCTTCCACACGAGCTGCTGCCGCGCGGCATGCAGCGCGCGCTACGGAAAGATCACACGCGCCGCTACCGTCGCATGCAATGGGATGGCGTGGCTCGCTCAATCATCACGCGTTTCCGCGATCCGAAGTCCGGCGAATATATCCACCCTGAACAGCATCGGACCATTAGCATCCGCGAAGCCGCCAGAATTCAGAGTTTTCCTGATTGGTTTGTATTTGAAGGAAGCTATTCTGAACTTTATGACCAAGTTGGAAATGCTGTGCCGCCGTTGCTAGCTCGCGCGGTTGGTCGAGAAATCCAACAGATGCTGGCCGAGGATGCTGCTGATTACCGCCTGCCGGTCAAATCCCGTTATCGGATGAGCCACACTGTTTTGATAGGTCTGCCGGTCTGATGACTCGCAAGCGCAAAGAAACGCCTGGCAACTATGTCAGCGAATGGTTTGGGCACCGCGTCTACCCTGAGATTATTACCACCGCTCAGTCGGTACTCGACCAGCAGAAAGAGCGGTGCCCCTTCCTCACCGAAGCGACCGGGGAGACCCGGCTTTGCATCAAGGCCGAGGCCGCCAAGGGCGTCTGTACGATCAATAGCATCAGCAACGGGCCTCGCCAGGACTGGCTCGTTTGTCCATATCGCGCTTTGAGCGATGATCTGGTTTCGAAGGCAATCAGGCAGCTCTTTGCTGTGCCCATCGAGATTCAGCTGTTTATCACGCCAGCGGTCACGCTCAAGAAACAGGAAATACGAGACGACATTGTTGATCGACTGCAACGGCAGCAGCCCATATTTATCTATTTCGATAAGAAGACAAGCGGCGAACTCTCGATCCCTGCCACCGATCACTCGCCGGAGTTCTCATTTGATGTGACTGTTGTCGAGCTGACATCCGAAAAGGATCAGCCGCACATCGGCCGCTTCGGCATCCTGGAGATACAGACCATGGATTTCCATGGCTCCTATCGCGACGCAGTTCGCAATCTTCGCGAGGGGCTTCGGATGCATCCGAACCGCTTTGGATCCACGGTTCAGGAAAACCAATGGTGGCTCTCCGAAGGAGTCGAGGGGCCGAACATTGCCAACGTTTTCAAGCGCACCTTCTACCAAATGATGTTCAAGTTTCAGCTTGGTCAGCACAATCGTTGCGCGGGGTGCGTGTTAGCTATCCCGCAGGCGGTTTGGGATAGCTGGCAGCGTCACCTCGGCTCGCCGCGGCTTAAAGAGGAGTCTGATGGGACACTGAGTTTACTCGCGCCGGGGAGGGCTCGTGACAAGAGGCCCGCATGGATCTACGTGTTCGCACCCGACATCGCGTCTTGTGAGACGCCTTCGCCAATCGTCCTGAGGCATATGATCGGGACGGATGCGCCGTCGATCTCCCATTGGGCGTTGGAAGTCGCACCTCTGGCGGCGCTCTCGAATATTGATGCCGAAATGGGCTTTCTTGCGGCGCTGTCGCGGAGGCTTAAGCTGTTCTGGCCGGATTTAGCAAAGACCGTCATCGTCAGTGCGCCTGGAAGCTCGCAGCCGCGAAAGAGACGCAAGAACATCCATCTCGAAGCTGCCGAGGATCGCTTGACTTATCGAGAGCCTAGCGACGACGCTGTCAGCGGCGATAAACCCAGCGAGAGGGGCCAGTAGGCCAGATCGCTGACGCTTTCGCTTCGCCGGCATCGCTCCGCTGTTTTGGAACTAGATTAGCGTTTGGTCTCAACCGGCTAGCCTGCCGACTACTTAATTGCTCACCAGGCTCTGGCGTCTCCTCAATCAGGTATACAAAAGCGGCCATTAAAGTCTTCCATGAGTCAAACGCACTTTAGAGTCAACGCAGATTACCGGCCAACAGCGAGGCGACGAGGGCGGCGCGGATCGCGCTCGCACGTTATGACGAGGTCGTAGGACGACCAAACGAAATGCTTTGAGCACGAAGCGCGCCGGTCGGAGCGGCGGAGCCAGTCTTTGATGGAATGGCCGACCCGAAACCCTCCGGAAACGTTTGTCAATGATCCGCGACCGCATCCATATCGGGCTTGCCCGATATGGACCTTCTTGGTGTGTAAAGTCGGGCAAGCCCGACTTTACTGCCGGCGCGGGCTTTGCCCGCGTCATTGACAAACGTTTCCGGAGGGTTTGCCCTGCCGCCGTGCCAAGGCCATCCCTGCGCGGTCCGCGCCGGGCGCCTCGCGACGCATCGGTGTCGGAGCGCCGTCATTGCGAGCGGAGCGAAGCAATCCAGGGGTCTCGCGGGCGATTTCGGGGAGCGTGCCCTGCCGCCCCTGGATTGCTTCGCCTTCGGCTCGCAATGACGGCACGGGGCTGGACCTCCGTGGCTGACTGCGGTATTTCTACCTTTGACATCGGATTTTCGGCCTCGGGAGCGCCTATGCATCAGCCGCTTAGCTTCAGTAGCCTCCATCCTGAGGAGGCCATCGAAGTCGGGCTTACCCGACTTCGACGATCCCAGATGCCCATGTCGAGCAGGCTCGACATGGGTGGCGCGTCTCGAAGGACGCGGCGGTCCCGGAAAGCTCGCCCTCTGGAGCCCTCGTGGTTCGAGACGGCCCTGCGGGCCTCCTCACCATGAGGGTGGGTTTGCGGGCTCCTCACCATGAGGAGAGCGGGGCCGCGACGCATCGCGACGCAAGAAACAGGTCCGCGATCGCAAGGGGGTGTGTCCCCGCAGGAAACCACATAAAGAAATGCTTATATGTTTATTGCTCTGAACTCCTTTGCCTGCTAGAACGCCGGCAACCCACGGAGCCGCGAAAAAAATGACCCACACGCCCAAGGACTACATCGTCGCCGACATCAAGCTCGCCGCTTGGGGCCGCAAGGAACTCAACATCGCCGAGACCGAGATGCCCGGCCTGATGGCCACGCGCGAGGAATACGGACCGAAGCAGGTCCTCAAGGGCGCCCGCATCGCCGGCTCGCTGCACATGACGATCCAGACCGGCGTGCTGATCGAGACGCTGAAGGCGCTCGGCGCCGACGTGCGCTGGGCCTCGTGCAACATCTACTCGACGCAGGACCACGCCGCCGCCGCCATCGCCGCCGCCGGCACGCCGGTGTTCGCGATCAAGGGCGAGAGCCTCAAGGACTATTGGGACTATACCCACAAGATCTTCGAGTGGGACGACGGCGGCACGCCGAACATGGTGCTCGACGACGGCGGCGACGCCACCATGCTGATCCACCTCGGCATCCGCGCCGAGCAGGGCGACGTGGCCTTCCTCGAGACCGCCGGCAACGAGGAGGAGGAGGTGCTCTACGCCGCCATCAAGGCGCGGCTGAAGAGCCACCCCGGCTGGTACGGCCGCAACGGCCTGGCCATCAAGGGCGTCTCGGAGGAGACCACCACCGGCGTCCACCGCCTCTACCTGATGGCCAAGGAGGGCAAGCTCTTGTGGCCGGCGATCAACGTCAACGACTCGGTCACCAAGTCGAAGTTCGACAACCTCTACGGCTGCCGGGAATCGCTCGTCGACGGCATCCGCCGCGGCACCGACGTCATGATGTCCGGCAAGGTGGCGATGATCGCCGGCTTCGGCGACGTCGGCAAGGGCTCCGCCGCCTCGCTGCGCAACGCCGGCTGCCGCGTGATGGTCTCCGAGATCGACCCGATCTGCGCGCTGCAGGCGGCGATGGAGGGTTACGAGGTCACGACCATGGAGGACGCCGCGCCGCGCGCCGACATCTTCGTCACCGCGACCGGCAACGTCGACGTGATCACGCTCGACCACATGCGCGCGATGAAGGACCGCGCCATCGTCTGCAACATCGGCCACTTCGATTCCGAGATCCAGGTCGGAGCGCTGAAGAACATGACGTGGAACAACATCAAGCCGCAGGTCGACGAGATCGAGTTCCCGTCCGGCAAGCGGGTGATCCTGCTCTCGGAGGGCCGGCTGGTGAACCTCGGCAACGCCACCGGCCACCCGTCCTTCGTGATGTCGGCGTCGTTCACCAACCAGACGCTGGCGCAAATCGAGTTGTGGACCAAGCAGGGCGAGTACGCCAAGCAGGTCTACGTGCTGCCGAAAGCGCTCGACGAGAAGGTCGCCGCCCTCCACCTCGACAAGGTCGGCGCCAAGCTGACCAGGCTCTCCGACAAGCAGGCGACCTACCTCGGCCTGCCGGCGCAGGGGCCGTTCAAGACCAACGAGTACCGCTACTGAGGATCGGTGCGCCGCCGGCAGGTGTGTCGGATCGGCTATGGGAGATTGGCGACGTTGCGAAGCTGGTCGAAGATGCTGAGCACGCTCCTGGGCGACGAGGTCCTTACAAGAAGCGCATTGAGCGTGAGGCAAGTTAGCTTGGCGTGTTTGTTGCTGTTCGCGTTCTTTATAGTACAGACGGGATGTGACGCTTCAGCTGATAAGATCGTACTTGATTGCAGAAGCAGAATAGGCGGCATTCAAGCGCTGACAATTACGATTAACAATCAATCTCAGTCTGTGACCGAACAAATGGATATGGGCGGAGGCTGTTCAGAAGTGGTAGAAATACAAAATAATGTTAGAAAGCCGCTAGGAAGACTTGTAGGTTGTCCAACACAATTGAGCCAAGATGAAGACGACCAGATTGTTCAAATCACGTCAGACGCGATCGATTTCGGCGTGAAAGGAAGACCTCAGCACATTGATCGCTCAAGCGGCGTTATGACCGGCGCCGACGGAAGAGTCGTCGCGATCTGCGCGCCGGCCGGATTGGGCAAAAAGTTTTAAATTCAAACTGCCCCACTACCCGCCGCCGTACTCCCTTGCGGGAGCCGGTGCCCTGTCGCCCTAGGCTTTAAGGAAGGAGCTCGACGTCGACGTCGATGTCGTGCCCCTTTCTGACCGCGAACTCCTCGCGGCCCTCTTCGACGCCCTCCTTGAGCCAGCCAAGCTCCTCGGCGACATCGGGTGGCAGGTTGGCTGTACCACGAATCCGCAACGTGTATGGCGGATCGACAGCGTTGATGTCGCCCCAGATTATAGACTCTATAAGTGCATTCATATTGGCTCCATGCCACTCCGGAGCCTCTAATACCGGTAAGATCGCATCGTAGAGATCGGTTCGCGCCTTCCAGCGAGAAGCGTCTATATCGAATATCTTCTTTATATATTTGTTTGACATCTCATTTTCTCTTGATATCTACAGGGAAAAAGCTCTTATAATGATTATTAGAGCACTTCGAGCTTGCATGGAATCGACGAGTCAGATTCGAGAGTCTTGTTCAGCGGCGAGGCTCTCATGGTTGCACCTCTTTCCCAGGATTTGCGCAGGCGGCTCGTGGAAGCCGTCAACGACGGCAGTTCGGCGCGCGAGGCGGCGCGTCGGTTCGCGGTCAGCCCGTCGGCGGCGATCAAGCTGATGCAGCGTGTACGCAGAACCGGCAGCACGGCGCCAGCCCGGATCGGCGGCTATCGGCGGCCACTCCTCGAAGAGCACGCCGATGTCCTGCGCGAGCTGACGCAGGCTCGCAAGGGCATCACGCTCGCCGAACTCCAGGCGGCGCTCGCCGAGCGTGGCGTTGCGGTCTCGACGACGGCGATCTGGTCGACGCTGCACCGGCTCGGCCTGTCACACAAAAAAAGTCGATGAGAGCCGCCGAGCAGGATCGCCCCGATGTCGCCGTGCGTCGGAAGCGGTGGCAAGCTTGGCAGCGCTTCATGGATTGCGCCGCCTTCGTCTTCATCGACGAGACCGGCGCCGCGACCAACATGGCGCGCACTCACGGCTGGGGACCGAAAAGCGAGCGGCTCGTCGATGCCACCCCGCACGGCCACTGGTTCACGACGACGTTCGTCGGCGGCCTGCGCGAGAGCGGCGTCATCGCGCCGCTGGTCCTCGACGGCCCGATGACGGGCGAGATCTTCCTCGCCTACACCGAGCAGTTCCTGGCGCCCGCTCTGTCACCAGGCGACATCGTGGTGATGGACAACCTCTCCGCCCACAAGGTCGTCGGCGTCGAGGCGGCGATCAGAGCCGTCGGCGCCAGCGTCCTCTACCTGCCGCCCTACAGTCCCGATCTCAACCCCATCGAGAAGATGTTCGCCAAGTTGAAGGCCGAATTGCGCAAAGCAAAAGCCCGCACACAAGACGCCCTGTGGAAGGAAATCGGCCGGATCATCAGAGCGCTGGGTCCCGACGAATGCCGAAATTACATCGCAAGCTCAGGCTATGCGTGCGACTAAGCCGGAAATGCTCTAGTGTAGTAGACGGATCCGCCATCTTCTGTAACGATGCGAGCCGTGCCAGGGGGAGATATGGGTGAACGGACGTAATGAGTGGTGTAGTTGCCGCCCAGCGGCAATCGCGCGCCGGTGTTTGGGTCTGGATCATTCCTGTAGTATTGCGGGAAAAGGCTGGCAAGATCCTGAGGCTTGCCAGCCAGAATGGTGTTCATCGTGTCTGCGATGCTCTGCTGCTCGGCCGGGCTCAAGGGCTTGTTTAAGTTCTGCGGGTCGAGCGGGTCGAGCGGGTCGAGCGGGTCGATGCCCGTGTGCGGGATGATGGTCAGGCCGCCGGGCGAGAGCGGGCCTGCGGCGGCGATCGGAACAATTGGCAGATGCGGCGCGGGACTGCGCGGCCTCGCGACGGATGCGCCGGCGCCCGCGCCATCCGTCCATCGCCCGCCGGTCGGGCCGCTGCCGGCCGGCACGCGCGCCTAGCCGGGGTCGAACTTGTCCAGCGCCGCCGTGTCGAAGCCGAGTGCCTTCATCAGCGCGCGCGGCGGTAGGCCTCCGTCGAGCAGGTCCGCCGCCTGCCGGAGACGGTCGGCCTCGGCGGGGTCTTCGAGCCGGGGCAGGCGCGCGAAGACGAGGCGCAAATTGGCGAGCGCCTTGTCGCCGCGCAGCCAGTACCCCGCAGCGGCCTCGACCGGCGCGAGAACATCAATGGCTACGGCCCGTCCCTTTGCCACCGACAGCAGCGTCAGCAAACGCTCCCGGTCGGCATCGAGCGCAAGGCGGCCGCCTTTCGCCATGCGAACCAGACAGGTTTCGGCACCCCAAGCCACACTTGGCCTGCCAGCCAAAGGGCCGTGCAAGACCAACGAGTATGCGCCACGGAGTGCTGTTCCTCGTTGGAGATCGGCGCCCCCAACCGATGTTAGGGCGCGCCCGATCTGATGATCTCGACCTCGACGTCGACGTCGCAACCTTTGATGGAGCGGAATTCCTCGCGCGCCCTCGCCACATCCTCTTTGAGCCAACCAAGTTCCTCGACGAGGTCCGCCGGTATGTTTTCGGTGCCGTGAATGCGCAGCGTATAGGGCGGCTCGATGGCGTTAATCTCGCCCCAAACCATCGACTCGGTGAGCGCGTTCACGCTATCCCCGTGCCAATCCGGTGCACCTAGCCGAGGCAAGATGGCCTCGTAGATGTCACGGCTAGACGACCAGCGAGACGCGTCAACATCGATGATAGGTTTACTCTTTTCGTTTAACATCAGGGCCTACCTTTGATCGATGGGATAGAAGCTCTTGTAGTGATTGTTGCTATAGAAGAAAGAACCACCAGAGCCTTTTACGATGCGTGCATTGCCCGGAGCTGCACCTAGAGCGCGGACGTAATGTGTCGTGTACATTTCGTTTAACGGCAATTGTGCCCCTTTGATCTTATGCGGCCTATTTTCGTAAGAATGAGGGTTCAAGATCGCAAGATCCTGCGGCCTGCCAGCGCGGATCATGTTCACTGTATCAGCGATCGTCTGCTGCTCGGCCGGGCTCAGCGGCGTGTTCAAATTCGCCGGGTCGAGCGGGTCGACGATCCCGTCGTGCGGGATGACCATTTCGCCACCGGGCACGAGCGGGCCGTCGTCGGCGACCGGCACAATGGGCAGACCCGGCTTGGTTTGTCGGGGTGACGCGGCCGGAGCAATGGCCATCGCGCCGCCTGCGCCATTCGTCCAACGACCGCTTGTCGGACCGCTGCCGGCCGGTACCCGCGGCTGACTGGGGTCGAACCTGTCGAGGCTCGCCGTGTCGAAGCCGAGCGCCTTCATCAGGGCGCGCGGCGGCAGGCCGCCGTCGAGGAGGTCCGCCGCGTCGCGAAGGTTCTCGACGGCGGCGTCGGACTCGAGCCGGGGCAGGCCGGCGAAAACGAGGCGCAGGTTGGCGAGCGCCTTGTCGCCGCGTTGCCAATATCCCGCCGCCGCGGCGATCGGCTCGAGGATCTCGGCTGGAACGGGACGCCCGGCCGCGACCGAGAGAAGCGCGAGCAGGCGCTCGCCATCGACAGCGAGCGCGAGGCCGCCGCTGCGGCTCAGTCGCGCCAGGCGGGTGTCCGCTCCGATGAACAAGCCGGCCTCATCGATCGCCGGCGACGAGGCGATGCGGGCCGGCCAGCTCCCAGACTTCGAAGATAACTCAAAAAGACGGCTTTGTTCCAGCGGCATAAGGTAAAGTTACCTTAAGGGAGGCCTATTGGCGACGTCGGGCGTTCGCACCTGTCCTCAGGTTTGCCCGGGTGCGAACGTCCAGCCGCCGATCCCGCCTAAACGGATCGGGGTGGCCGCTTTGCCTCCAATACGTGAACGCGCGCTCCTGGAGCCCGCGCACGAAGGCCGCCGCCTCCGGCCCGGTCCAGGCGCCCTCGTAGCCCTCGCGCAGCGGTCGGCCGCCGGTCCACCAGCCCTGTCCCGGCAGTCCGTCGGCCTCGCGCACCACCAGCACGGCGAGCTCCGGCTCGCCCGCGGCGGCGCCGGCCTGGTCGATGGCATCAAGCGTCCGGCACAGCGCCCGCATCTTCGGCCGCGTGAAGCGATGCCCGAGCGCGATGAGGAGCTCGGAATAGCTCATCGCCTCGCGCCGCCGCGCCGCCGCGATCAGCAGCGCGCGCACCCGCCCGGGATCGGCGATGGCGCCGGCCGACCCCTCGTCCGTCCACGGAGCTTCGAGCGAAGGCGGCCGCACGATCGCTCGCGCTAATCGATCGTGCCGCCGAGATCCGGCAGGTCTTCCGGCTTGCGCTCGGTGACGGGCGGCGGCTCCGTCGCCCGCACGACCTCGTCGCCCTCGTGCGGCGGCGTCTTGAGCTTCGGTGTCGTGGTCGCCGACGGCGTCGGCGCTGCATTGTCGCGCGCCTCGTCGTTGTCGCGCGCCTCGTCGTTGTCGCTCGCCATGGCGTGCCTCGCGTCTGATGCGGCCGGATCGGCCGGACCGGTGATCCTCGCATCACTATAAGCCGCCGCCGACGTGCATAGCGGACGAATCCGTCCGCACGACGTTTGCGGGATGGTGCGGCGGCCGAACCCGCGATATCGAACAATGGATCGCGTCCGCGAGGTCGCGACAAGAACGAACAAGCCTCTGGGAGGGCGGGATGTCCGATAAGTCTCAGTCCGAGAAAACCTTTCCGGTAACGGACGAGGTCGCCAAGCATGCCCTCGTCGACGGCGCCAAGTACGCGACGATGTACCAGCGCTCGATCGACGATCCGGACGGGTTCTGGGGCGAGCACGGCAAGCGGATCGACTGGATCAAGCCGTATTCCAAGGTGATGAACGTCTCCTACGGTCCGGGCGACGTCTCCATCAAATGGTACGAGGACGGCACCACCAACGTCGCGGCGAACTGCGTCGACCGGCACCTGAAGACGCGCGGCGACCAGGTCGCGATCATCTGGGAGGGCGACGACCCGGCCGATTCGAAGCACATCACCTACCAGGAGCTGCACGGGCACGTCTGCCGCCTCGCCAACGTCCTCAAGGAGCGCGGCGTCAGGAAGGGCGACACCGTCACGATCTACATGCCAATGATCCCCGAGGCGGCCTACGCGATGCTGGCCTGCGCGCGCATCGGCGCGGTGCATTCGATCGTCTTCGGCGGCTTCTCGCCGGACGCGCTCGCCGGGCGCATCGAGGGCTGCAAGTCGAAGGTGCTGATCACCGCCGACGAGGGCCTGCGCGGTTCGAAGACGGTGCCGCTGAAGGCCAATGCCGACGCGGCGATCGACAAGGTCGGCGTCGTCGAGACGATGATCGTCGTCAAGCGCACCGGCGGCAAGGTCGCGATGAGGGACGGCCGCGACATCTGGTACGAAGAGGCGGTGGCGAAAGCCTCGGCCGAGTGCGCACCGGAGGCGATGAACGCGGAAGACCCGCTGTTCATCCTCTTCACCTCCGGCTCGACGGGGGCGCCGAAAGGCGTGCTGCACACCACCGGCGGCTACCTCGTCTTCGCCTCGATGACCCACGAATACGTCTTCGACTATCACGACGGCGACATCTACTGGTGCACCGCCGACGTCGGCTGGGTTACCGGGCACAGCTACATCGTCTACGGCCCGCTCGCCAACGGCGCGACGACGCTGATGTTCGAGGGCGTGCCGAATTATCCGTCGATCGGCCGGTTCTGGGAGATCGTCGACAAGCACCAGGTGAACATCTTCTACACCGCGCCGACGGCGATCCGGTCGCTGATGGGCGCCGGCGACGGACCGGTGAAGAAGACCAGCCGCAAGAGCCTGCGCGTGCTCGGCTCGGTCGGCGAGCCGATCAACCCCGAGGCCTGGCACTGGTACCACGATATCGTCGGCGAGGGCCGCTGCCCCATCGTCGACACCTGGTGGCAGACCGAGACCGGCGGCATCCTGATCACGCCTTTGCCGGGCGCCACCACGCTCAAGCCCGGATCCGCCACCAGACCGTTCTTCGGCATCGAGCCGCAGGTGGTCGACGCCGAGGGCAAGGTGCAGGACGGCGCCTGCGAGGGCAATCTCGTGATCGCGCGCTCGTGGCCCGGCCAGATGCGCACCGTGTTCGGCGACCACGAGCGTTTCGTGCAGACCTACTTCTCGGCCTACCCCGGCAAGTATTTCACCGGCGACGGCTGCCGGCGCGACGCCGAGGGGTACTATTGGATCACCGGACGCGTCGACGACGTCATCAACGTGTCCGGCCATCGCATGGGGACCGCCGAGGTCGAAAGCTCGCTCGCCGCCCACGAGAAGGTGTCGGAAGCCGCGGTCGTCGGCTTCCCGCACGACGTGAAGGGGCAGGGCATCTACGCCTACGTCACGCTGATGGAAGGCCAGGACGGCTCCGACGACCTGCGCAAGGAACTGGTCGCCTGGGTCCGCCGCGACATCGGGCCGATCGCGTCGCCGGACGTGGTCCAGTTCGCGCCCGGCCTGCCGAAGACCCGCTCCGGCAAGATCATGCGCCGCATCCTGCGCAAGATCGCCGAGAACGAGACCGACAAGCTCGGCGATACCTCGACGCTGGCCGACCCCAGCGTCGTCGACGATCTCCTCGCCAACCGCCCGCAGGGCGAGGCGGCGCAGAAGTCGGAGTGATCGCGGTTACGTGCGCGGGCGCACGGCCGGGTGAAGCTGTCTTGCGCCGTCACGCCCGGCCTTGTGCCGAGCATCCACGCCGGGACATCGCGCCTCGCTTCGGCGATCCCGCGGCAGGCGCGCGGCGAGGATCGCCGGGACAAGCCCGGCCATGACCGGGCAGGGTTCAGATAAAGCGCGCAGAGATACGACTTCGGCTGCGTATCAAACGCCAATTCGCATCCCGCGTGGCATCCGGCCGCATCCGCCATAAAAAATAAATCCGGGCTGTTGCGGAACCCGGCGAGATCGGCGCGGGAATGCGGCGAATGTGCGACTCTGCCGCAACAGCGGCCGGTCAACTGCGCGGCTCGCGGTTTTTTAACTCTGTTTGAACTCCTGGCTTGGTATTGTCCGTCCACGGACTGCGGCGCGTCGCGTCGCTCTCGGTTCGAGTGAGTCGGTCCAACGGGGATAACATGAGCAGGAAAGATTTTGACGGCCTTGCGGCCGGCCGGATCGTTGCGTCTTGCGCGACGTCGATGGCTGTGGCCGGAGCACTTCTCGTCGGCGCGGCCGCCCTCGCGCCGGCCTCTGCGAAGCAGTCGGTGGCGGTGCCCGGCACCTACCCGGCCGGCATGATCATCATCAAGCAGAGCGAGCGCCAGCTCTATTACACCAACGGTGACGGCACCGCCTACCGCTACCCCGTCGCGATCGGCAAGACCGGCAAGGCGTGGCGCGGCAAGACCTACATCGAGGGCAAGTTCATTCGCCCCGACTGGTCGCCGCCGGAAGTCGTCTCGCGCGACCATCCCGAACTGCCGCAGTTCATCCCGGGCGGCTCGCCGAACAACCCGATGGGCGCCGCGGCCCTGACGCTGAAGCTCGACCAGGTCGCCATCCATGGCACCACCATGAAGATGCGCAAGTCGGTCGGCACCGCCGCGTCCTACGGCTGCATCCGCATGCTGAACGAGGACGTGGTCGACCTCTACAGCCGGGTCAGCGTCGGCACGCCCGTCGTCTCGATTCCCTGATCCGGCCCGCTCAGGTCGTCTCGAAGCGCGGGCCGAAGCCCGCGTTCTTCAAGGGCAGGACCCCGATCGCTCCCGGCGCCCCGCGCTCGTCCGCGATGCTCTCGCAAGATCCCGAGAGTCATCGGCGCCGCATGCGATGAGAGGCAAGCCTTGATCCCCTGGATCGTTCTCGCCACCGCGCCGATTCCGGGAGGCGGTGGAGACATCCGGCTGATGCGGCGCGGCGCCGAATTCGCGATCTGGCTCGACGGCAATCAGCTGATGAGCAGCCGCCTCGGCGGGTCGGAGGAGGCGCTCGCCGTGCTGTCTTGCGAGCGCCTGAGGGGGTGCGCGCGGCCGCATATGCTGGTCGGCGGCCTCGGCATGGGCTTCACGCTGCGCGCCGCGCTCGCCGCGCTCGGCCCGGAGGCGAGGATCACGGTGGCCGAGCTCGTGCCGGCCGTGGTGGCCTGGGCGCGGGGCACGATGGCCGAGATCTTCGGCGGCAGCCTCGAGGACCCGCGCGTCAGCATCGTGGAGAGCGATGTCGCGGTCCTCTTGCGCGCCGGCGCCGAAACCTACGACGCCATCCTGCTCGACGTCGACAACGGCCCGGAAGCCCTCACGCTCGCCAGCAACGATGGCCTTTACGGCGCTCGCGGCCTGCGCGCGGCGCACACCGCTCTCCGCCCGGGCGGTATTCTGTCGGTGTGGTCGGTGGCCCCGGACGACGCCTTCGCCGAGCGCATGCGCAAGGCCGGCTTCGCGGCGGAGGAGATCCGCGTTCGTGGGCACGGCAAGCGCGGCGCCCGCCACGTGATCTGGATCGGCCGGCGGGGCTGAAGCCAAGACGCAGGCGACATGCGCGCCGAACCTGGGGTATGAGGCCAATGGCTGTCGCAGCCGGCCACCGCAAGCCCAGAGACCCCCCGTGCCATCCGCCGAACCCGCCATCACGCCGGACCTTGTGGCAGCGCATGGGCTGAAGCCCGGCGAGTACCAGCGCATCCTCGACCTGATCGGGCGCGAGCCGAGCTTCACCGAGCTCGGCATCTTCTCGGCGATGTGGAACGAGCACTGCTCCTACAAGTCCTCGCGCCTGCACCTGCGCACGCTGCCGACGACGGCGCCCTGGGTGATCCAGGGTCCGGGCGAGAACGCCGGCGTGATCGACATCGGCGATGGCGAGGCTATCGTCTTCAAGATGGAGAGCCACAATCACCCCTCCTACATCGAGCCCTATCAGGGCGCGGCGACGGGGGTCGGCGGCATCCTGCGCGACGTGTTCACCATGGGCGCGCGGCCGATCGCCTGCCTCAACCTGCTGCGCTTCGGTCACCCGTCGCATCCCAAGACGAAGCACCTCGTCGCCGGCGTGGTGGCCGGCATCGGCGGCTACGGCAACGCGTTCGGCGTGCCGACGGTCGGCGGTTCGACCGAGTTCCACACCCGCTACGACGGCAACATCCTGGTCAACGCGATGGCGGTCGGCTTGGCCCGCGCCGACCAGATTTTTTACGCCAAGGCGACCGGCGTCGGGAACCCGATCGTCTATCTCGGCTCCAAGACCGGGCGCGACGGCATCCACGGCGCCACCATGGCCTCGGCGAGCTTCGAGGCCGACGCCGAGGAGAAGCGTCCGACCGTACAGGTCGGCGATCCGTTCGCGGAAAAGCTGCTCTTGGAGGCCTGCCTCGAGCTGATGCGGACCGGCGCCGTCGTCGCGATCCAGGACATGGGCGCCGCCGGCCTCACCTCCTCGGCGGTCGAGATGGGCGCCAAGGGCGATCTCGGCATCGAGCTCGACCTCGACGCCGTGCCCTGCCGCGAGACCGGCATGACAGCCTACGAGATGATGCTGTCGGAAAGCCAGGAGCGCATGCTCATGGTGCTGCACCCGGAGAAGCGCGAGGCCGCCGAGGCGGTGTTCCGCAAGTGGGGCCTCGACTTCGCGGTCATCGGCAGGACCACCGATACGCTGCGCTTCGTCGTCAGGCATGGCGGCGAGACGAAGGCCGACCTGCCGATCAAGGAGCTGGGCGACCAGGCGCCGCTTTACGATCGGCCGCATGCGGCCTCGCCGCGGCTGCCGGTGATCGACGCCGCCTCGGTGAGGCCGCCGGTCGGCACGCGCGAGGCCCTGCTCAGGCTGCTCGCCACGCCCGACCTCGCGTCGAAACGCTGGGTCTGGGAGCAGTACGATCACCTCATCCTCGGCAACACGATCGGGCGTCCCGGCGGCGACGCGGCCGTCGTGCGGATCGGCGACGGACCCAAGGGCCTCGCGCTCTGCACCGACGTCACCCAGCGCTACTGCGAGGCCGACCCCTACGAGGGCGGCAAACAGGCGGTCGCGGAGGCATGGCGCAACATCACCGCCACCGGGGCGCTGCCGCGCGCGGCGACCGACAACCTCAACTTCGGCAACCCGGAGAAGCCCGAGGTGATGGGACAGTTCGTCGGCTGCGTGCGCGGCCTCGGCGAGGCCTGCCGCGCGCTCGACTTCCCGATCGTGTCCGGCAACGTCTCGCTCTACAACGAGAGCGCCGGCCGCGGCATCCTGCCGACGCCCTCGATCGGCGGCGTCGGCGTCATCGACGACGTGGCCGCCAGCGTCGGGATCGGCTTCGCGCGCGAGGGCGAGGCGGTCCTGCTCGTCGGCACGACGCGCGGCTGGCTCGGGCAGTCGCTCTACCTGCGCGAGATCTGCGGCCGCGAGGAAGGAGCGCCGCCGCCGGTCGACCTCGCCGCCGAGCGGGCCAACGGCGACTTCGTCCGCACGCTCATCGCGCAGGGCCGCATCGCCGCCTGCCATGACGTCTCCGATGGCGGGCTGGCGGTGGCGCTCGCCGAGATGGCGCTCGCGGGCGGCATCGGCGCCTGCGTCGATCTCCCCGCCAGCGCGCCGGACCACGCGTTCTTCTTCGGCGAGGACCAGGCCCGTTACATCATCGTCGTGGGGGCGAGCGACGCCGATCGCATCCTTCGCGAAGCCGGATCGCATGTGCCGGTGCTGCGCATCGGCGTGACAGGCGGCGACGCGCTTGCATTCGCCGGCGCGACCCTTCCGCTCGCCGAGTTGCGGCAGGCCAACGAGTCTTGGCTGCCGGGCTTCATGCAGTGAGGAGCGAGCCCGAGCACACCTGCCGCGAAGCGGGGCCTTCTCTTAACGTTCATGGTTAACGATTGCTAAAGACATTGCGGTCATAATTGAACCGGTCGCGTCTTTGCCCGAAGCCAGGCTCGTGGAAAATTGTTTCGACCGGATCGGCTTTGGAGTGCAAGCCCTGAGCGGCGCGACGTTCAAAGATCGCCTGCGCATCGCGACGGTCCTGGCCGGCCGCGCGGGCCGTGCCGCGCGCGGATACCTGGCCGCGCCCGGGCGAGCGGCGGGACAGTTGCGCGCGAAACCGCCCGAGCGCCTGCTGATCGCGCCGCAGGATGTCCGCACCAGCGATCCGACGACCGCCGCCGACATCATCGCAGGCTACTTCGCCTTCGGTGGCCGTATCGTGAACGCGCACGGCCGCTCGCCGTTCGCGATCGAGGATGGATCCGAGCTCGGCGACAACACGAACTGGCTGCGTCAGCTCGCCGGGTTCGGTTGGTTGCGCCACCTGCGCGCCGCCGACACCCAGGTCGGACGCCGCCGCGCGCGGACCCTGGTCGACGAGTTCCTCGCCGCCTACGGGCGGCCCTCTCCGACCACCGCGTGGGAGCCGCGCGTCGTGGCGCGCCGCATGCTCGCATGGCTGTCGCAGTCGCCGGTAATCCTGGAGGGCGCCGATCGCGCCTTTTACAATCGCTTCTTGCAAGCGCTGGCGCTCCATCGCGCCCAGCTCGAGCGCAGGCTGTCGAGCGATCTCAGAGGCGCCGATCGCCTTCTGGCGGCCCTCGCTCTGGCCGAGTTCGGGATCTGCGCCGAAGGCGCGAGCGCCTTCCAGAAGCGCGGCACCGAGGCGCTCGCCGCCGAGATCGATGCCCAGGTGCTGCCCGACGGCGGCCATATCAGCCGCAACCCTCAGACGATCATCGACCTGCTGCTCGACCTTCTGCCGCTGCGCCAAGCCTACGCCGCCCGCGGCATCACGGCGCCGCAACAGGTTTTGAACGCGATCGACCGCATGATGCCGATGCTCCGGCTGTTCCGGCACGGCGACGGCACCCTGGCGCTGTTCAACGGCATGGGCGCAACCGCCCCCGAGCTCGTCGCCACGATCCTGGCCTACGACGATGCGCTGGCGCTCCCGCTCGCCAACGCCCGCGACTCGGGCTACCAGCGCATCGAATGCGTGGCCGCCGTCCTCGTCGTCGACGCCGGCCGGCCCCCGCCGACCGCCTTCTCGACGCGCGCCCACGCCGGCTGCCTCGCGTTCGAATTCTCCTCGGGCCGCCACCGCCTCGTCGTCAATTGCGGCTCCCCGGAGCTCAATCGTGCCGACGCGCGCGAGGCGGCGCGCACGACGGCCGCCCACTCGACGGTGACGATCGACGACACGTCCTCCTGCCGCATCGCTTCCAACAGCGGCATGCAGCGCTGGCTCGGAGGTGAGATCCTGGCCGGTCCGGTGGACGTCACGGCCGATCGATCGCAGGGCGAGGGCGTCACGCTGATGCTCTCGCACGACGGCTACCTCGCGCTGTTCGGCCTCGTGCACCATCGCGTGTTGAGCCTGTCGCGCGACGGGACCCGGCTCGTCGGCCACGACCGGCTCGCGCCCGCCGAGAAACGCCAGGCGGACGCGAATCCGGAGGCTCTGCGCTACGCGCTGCGCTTCCACCTCCATCCGGCGATCCGCGCGCGCGGGAACGACGGCGGCAGCGCGATCCGCCTCGACATGCCGGACGGGGAAAGCTGGCTCTTCGAAGCGGACGCACCCGGTGTCGTCGAGGCGAGCATCCTGTTCGCCGCGACCGGCGGTCCGCGACCCATGACGCAGATCGCCATCGAGGCGCGCACGGACGGACGATCCGAGGTGCGCTGGTCCTTCCAGAAGATCGCTGACGGGTCGCGGCGGTGGTGAACCCGGCGCGGCGACAGGATACCGCGATCGTCGCGAGGCTCCGGCCGAACCGCGGTGGTTTCCGATGGGCAAGGAACCGCCGGGTGGTGTAACGCGATCGCGGTTCGCATCCTACCCATCACAGTCGAGAGTACGCCGATCCAAACCACACCAGACCTCGCCCGCTGCGCAATCGCGGTGATGGCCAAGGCCTCGAAGGCCGGGCGTACCAAGACCAGGCTGTCGCCGCCGCTCGCGCCCGAGCAGGCGGCGCTGTTCAACACGGCGTTTCTGCAAGACATCGCGGAAAACCTCGTGGCGATCGCCGCACAGGGCTCCGTCGCCGGCTACATGGCCTACGGGCCGCCGGGAGAGGGCGACTTCTTCGCCTTCCTCCCGCCCGGCATCGACCTGTTCGAGGCCTGGCGTCCGACCTTCGGCGAAACGCTCGCCTGGTCGCTCCAGACAATGCTGGGGCGAGGCCACGAGAGCGCCTGCGTGCTCAATGCCGACAGCCCGACGCTGCCGCTCGCCATCCTCGCCGAAGCCGCCGCGACCCTCGCGCAGCCGGGAGACCGGGCCGTGCTCGGTCCATCGAACGACGGCGGCTATTACCTGCTCGGCCTCAAGCGCGTGCATGCGCGGCTGTTTGAGGACATCGCCTGGAGCACCGGGCATGTCGCGCGCCAGACGCTCGAGCGCGCCGCGGAGATCGGCCTCGACGTCCACGTGCTGCCGGAATGGTACGACGTGGACGACGGCGCGGCGCTCGCCCTGCTGCGCGCCGAACTGCTCGACGGCGTGCCGTTCGGCGCGTCGGGCCTGAAACCGTCGGAGGCGCGCCACACGCGCGCGCTGCTCGAGCAGCTGGGATGACCCGTCGCGCGCTGATGGCGCTGGTCGCGCTGGCGACCCTCCTCGTCGCCGTTCATGCCGTGCTCGCCAGCCGGCTCGGCGTCGATTCCGACGCCGTCATCATGAACTTTGCCTGGGTCGAGGTGGTGATCTATGCCCTCGCGGTCGTGGTGATCCTGCGCGATCGCGGCAGCGATGCCGCGGCGAGCCGGCGCGCGCTCACCGGCATTTTGGTGGTCGCCGCCATCCTGCGCTTCATGCTCCTGTTCATCGATCCCGTCTCGACCGACGTCAACCGCTACATCTGGGACGGCCGGGTCCAGGCCGCCGGCATCAACCCCTACCTCTACGTGCCGGCCGACCCTGCGCTCGAGTTCCTCCGCGACGACGAGATCTATACGGAGATCAACCGCAAGACCTACGCGCACACGATCTACCCGCCGTTGGCGCAGATCGTCTTCTTCCTGGTGACGCGGATCAGCGAGCAGGTCTGGGTCATGAAGGCCGCGATGGTGGCCTTCGAGGCGGTCGCCGCCTGGGCGATCCTGCGCCTTCTGAAGCTGCGGCACCTGCCGCCGACCCGCATCCTGCTCTACGTCTGGCACCCGCTCCCGGTGTGGGAATTCGCTGGCAGCGGACACGTCGACGCGATCGCGATCGCCTGCATCTCGCTGGCGCTGCTGGCGGCCGAACTGCGACGGCCGTTCCTCGCCGGGATCGCGCTCGGCGGCGCCGCGCTGGTGAAGTTCTTCCCCGTCGTGGTCGCGCCGGCTCTGTACCGGCGCTGGGACTGGCGGCTGCCGCTCGCCGGCCTCGTCGCGGTGGTCGTCCTCTACCTGCCCTACCTCGGCGCCGGCCGAATGGTCTTCGGCTTCCTGTCCGGCTACGGCGCCGAAGAGGGGTTCGAGAACGGCACCGGCTTCTATCCCTGGATTTTTCTTAAGCACGTCGTGCCGGACCTCCCGCAAGGTGCCGCCAAGTTCTATCCCGTCGCCGCCGCGTTGGTACTGGCTGCTTCGGGATTGTATATTTTATGTCGCAGGACAAAAACTCCGATTGAAAACATTGGAGTAGGGCGTCGCGGAGCGGATATTCCGGGTGCATTCCTGTTGGCTACGACCTTTACGGTTTTGACCTCGCCGCACTTCCCCTGGTACTTGGCATGGCTCGTGCCGTTCCTGTGCTTCGTACCGTCCTGGCCGGTGGTCTGGCTCACCGGGTCCGCGACGCTGATGTACACGTTGGGGTGGCCGCCAGACTTCTGGAGCGGCTCGGTCTTCTACCTGCCGTTCTTCGCCTTGCTCGCCGTCGATGTAACCATCCGCCGGCTCCGGCCGAAAGGTAAGCGCCATGGAAACGCTGTCCCCGTCTAAGCCCGCCGACCCGCGACGCTACTTCGAGGCCGTGGCGCCGCAGCGCGCGCGGCGCATGGAGCGCGAGCCGGTCTGCCTCTATCTGGAGGTGACCAACCGTTGCAACCTGCTTTGCACGACCTGCCCGCGCACCTACGTCGAGCTGGAGCCGCCGGCCGACATGCCATGGGAGCTCTTCACCTCGATCGTCGACCAGATCCCCACCTTGCAGCGCGCGGTGCTGCACGGCGTCGGCGAGCCGATGCTGGTGAAGGACCTGCCGCGGATGGTGCGCTACCTCAAGGATCGCGGCGTCTACGTGCTCTTCAACACCAACGGGACGCTGCTGACCGAGCGCAACGGGCGCGCGCTCATCGAGGCCGGGCTCGACGAACTGCGCGTCTCGCTCGACGCCTCCAACCCGTCGTCCTATCTCGCCGTGCGCGGCAAGAACTACTTCGCCCGCATCCTGCACAACGTCCGCCGCTTCCGGGAAATCCAGGAGCGCGAGGGCCACGCCCTGCCGAAGGTCTCGGCCTGGCTCACCGGCCTCAAGGAGACGATCGACGAGCTGCCGCAGTTCGTGCGCGTCGCCGCCGACATCGGCGTGAAGGAGGTCTACCTCCAGCGCCTCGTCTTCTTCGAGGACGAGTCGATCGGCCTCGCCCGGCCGGATCAGGCGCTCTACGAGCAGCTCGACCAGCAAGAGTGCGGGCTGATCGCCGAGGCGGAGCGTCTCGCGACCTCGCTCGGCCTCAGCTTCAGCGCCTCGGGAGCGGCGTCGGAGCCGGGCATGAGCCTCAAGCGTCACGACGACGGCTCGCCGTGGTCGCTGTGCCGGCGCCCCTGGAGCCTGATGTACTTCACCGCCAACGGCCGCGCGCTGCCATGCTGCATCGCTCCATTTTCGCAGCGCGGCTACGAGAACTACACCCTCGGCGATGCCACCCAGCAGAGCCTGCGCGACATCTGGAACGGCGATGCCTACGCCGACTTCCGCGAGGCGCTGCTGTCCGATCAGCCGCCGAAGGCTTGCGCCAGCTGCGGACTGCGCTGGAGCCTCTGATGGATCCGCGCGAGCTTACCCTTCTCCCGTTTGCTAGAGAAGGTGGCCCCGCGGAGCGGGGTCGGATGAGAGGCGGTGCCGCTCGGCTCGAGGATGGGGGGAGAGCCGGCGGTTCCCCTCATCCGACCCGACTTCGCAGCCAAGTGTACGCAGGCCGCGTAAACTTGCCTGCTCCAGCCACCTTCTCCCGCAAGCGGGAGAAGGACGGGCCGCGCTCGACCCACCGAGGAGGGCGCTGAATGCCGAGACCGGTGGTGCTCGCCATTCCCACCTTGAACGAGGCCGAGTCGATCGGTCCGCTTCTGCGATCGGTCGATCGCGGCCACATCACCACGATCATCGTCGCCGACGGCGGCAGTACGGACGGCACGTGCGACGTGGCCCGCGCCGAAGGCGCCGAGACCCTCGATGCCGGCCGCGGCTACGGCCGCGCTTGCCTCAGGGCGGCGGAGATGGCTCCGGCCGACGCGATCATGGTCTACATGGACGGCGATGGCGCCGACGATCCCGCCGCCATCCCGGCGCTGGTCGCGCCGATCGCCGCCGGCACCCATGATTTCGTGATCGGCTCGCGGACCCGCGGCGTGCGCGAGAAAGGCAGCATGGGCCTGCACCAGGTGGCGGCCGGCCACGCCTTCGGCCTCGCCATCCGCGCGCTCTACCGCACCCGCTACACCGACATGTGCGCCTTCCGCGCGATCGGTCGCGACACGCTGCTGGCCTTGAATATGCGCGAGATGACCTACGGCTGGAACCTCGAGATGCAGATGAAGGCGGCGCGCGCCGGGCTTCGCGTCCTCGAGATGCCGGTCGACAACCGCAGCCGCATCGGCGGGACGTCGAAGGTCGCGGGGTCCTTGCGCGGTACGCTCAAGGCCGGCTCCCGGATCATCGCGACCTTCGTGAGGGTCGCCCGCGAGCCGGCCACGCGCGGGGTGGGACCGTGAAGCCGGCCTTCGCCGGCGTTCCCCTGCTTCAGCGCGACGATTTCGCGGAGCCGTCGGCGTTCCGCCCCGAGAACATGCTGCGCGAGGCGCGCCGGCAGAAGGATCTCGGCCCCGGCCCGGTGCCGCCCGTCTGCATCCTCGATCCGGACGGCGACATCGTCGACTTCGTTGTGACCGCCAAGGGCGCCAGACGCTCGGCCGACTGGGCCTGCTACCACACCAAGCTGTGGGAATGGTGGGAAGAGGACACCCGCTACGGCGTCATCGGCCACGCGGTGGGCGCCTCCTTCGCCGTCCTCGTCGCCGAGCAGGCCTTCGTCTCGGGATGCGAGGTGCTCGTGAGCATCACCTCGGCCGGCCAGATTTGCGACCTCGGGCCGCCGCCTTACCACACGATCATCGACAAGGCGCTGCGCGACGAAGGCACGAGCTACCACTACCTGCCGCCTTCGGAGTGGAGCGAGGCCGATCCGAGGGTCCTGGCGCTGGCGGAGGCGGCCTTCGCGCGCTCGGGACAGACCGTTCGTCGCGGCGCGTCCTGGACCACCGATGCGCCGTTCCGCGAGACCGAGACGGCGATCGCCTCGCGCGCCGCGGCCGGCGTCGTTGCGGTCGAGATGGAAGCGGCGGCGCTCTACGCCTTCGCCCGCTCGAGCGGGCATCCGGTGCTCTGCCTCGCGCATGTGACCAACCAGCTCGGCCGCGCCGAGGGCGACTTCGAGAAAGGTGCCGGCAACGGTGCCCGGGCCTCGCTCGACCTCGTCGCCCTGTTCGCGCGGACATGGCTCTCGCGCGGCGCCAAACCGGCTCGCAAGGCGATCGCCTCTTGAGCCCATCCTTCCTCGACGGCAAGCGCCTCGGCATGCTGGCGCTGATCCTGCTCAGCGTCAGCCTCAACGCCGCCGCTCAGCTCCTGCTGCGAGCGGCGATGCGCGGCGGCCTGCCTTCGGGCGGGGCGCCGCTCGCGATGCTGCTCGATATCGCGCTGCGCCCGGGCGTGATCGCCGGCATCGCCTGCTACGGCATCAGCCTCGTCGTCTGGATCCTCGTTTTGAGCCGCGTCGAGGCCTCGTTCGCCTATCCCTTCCTCGGCGTCGGGTTCGTCATCGTCGCCGTGGCCGGCGCCGTACTGCTCGGCGAGGCTTTCACCGCGCGCAAGATCATCGCGACGGTGGTGATCGCCGCCGGCGTCGCCATCATGGCCGGCGGCCGCTAGGGTCTCTGTGACCTGATTGAAGGTCGCGGTGACTCGAGCCGTCGCAAGGCGGCATCGGATCGCCGTCCGGCGTTCGATGGCTCGACTCTTGGTGAGGCATCACTCTTTCGTGGAAACTCGATCTTTTGAGACTGAAACTCGGTGACCGATTGATCCCGGATCTTTAAACGACGCGTTTTGCAGCGACGCGCTTCGGACGCCCGATCACGCCAAGAGAAGGCTTGCGGTTTCCGGCGCACGAAGCGTTCACGGCGCACCTGCGATCCTATCCAGAGCGAGCCGGGTGACTTGCTTCCACGGCGATCAGCGAACCGTTCAGCATGCACGGCTACCCGACAGCTCGTTCATTCGACAAGGGGAATTCGACAAGAAAACTGGCGCACCCGAGAGGATTCGAACCTCTGGCCTCTGCCTTCGGAGGGCAGCGCTCTATCCAGCTGAGCTACGGGTGCGGGCGCGGTTCTTGCGTCGCTTCTGTGTAGCGGATGTCGTGGTGGCGCACAATCCTCGGCCGCGCGCCGCCGTGCGCCGCGGGTGCGCCGCCGGGCCGGGTGGCGAGGATCGGCCCTCGGCGGAGGGTGCCTGGCGGAGGGTGCGAGCGGGTGGCGGTCGACACTTGACGCCGGGGCTGGGGTTTGGCCCTGTCCGCGTCACCGTTCGCAGACCGGAGCCGATGATGAGCGAGACCGATCCGGAGAGCCGCGCCGCCCTCTCGATGCGCACCAGGCTGGCGATCGCCGGGCGCCGGCCGTCGGAGCAGTTCGGCTACGTCAACACGCCGATCTATCGCGGCTCGACGGTGCTGTTTCCGACCTACGCCGACCTCGTCGCGCGCACCGGCCGCTTCAGCTACGGCACTCACGGCACGCCGACGAGCCAGGCGCTGGAAGAGGCCTGGAGCGAGCTTGCCGGCGCCGCCGACACCGTCATCACGCCGTCCGGCCTCGCCGCGATCGCGGTCGCCCTGCTCAGCGCCGTGAAGGCCGGCGACCACATCCTGGTGATGGACTCGGTGTACCGCCCGACACGGACCTTCTGCGACACGATGCTGGCGCGGCTCGGCGTCGCGACGACCTATTTCGATCCGATGCTGCCGGCCTCCGAGGTCGCCGCCCTGGTCCGGCCCAACACCAGCGTGCTGTTCACCGAGGCGCCGGGCTCGCAGAGCTTCGAGGTGCCGGACCTGCCGGCGCTCGTCGCGCTCGCGCGGGAGCGCAGCCTCTGCGTCATGCTCGACAACACCTGGGCGACGCCGCTGTTCTTCCCGCCGCACGCCGCCGGTTTCGACATCGCGGTCGAGGCCGGCACCAAGTATCTGTCGGGCCATTCCGACCTGTTGCTCGGCCTCGCCTCGGCCAATGCCGCCTGGGCACCGGCGCTCCGCGCGACCTTCGACGCCTTCGCGATCCTGGCCGGCCCGGAGGACATCTTCCTCGGCCTGCGCGGCCTTCGCACCTTGTCGTTGCGGCTGCACGAGGCGCAGCGGCAGGGCCTCGCGATGGCGGCCTGGTTCGCCGCACGGCCGGAAGTCGCCCGCGTGCTGCATCCGGCCTTGCCGTGCTGCCCCGGCCATGACAACTGGAAGCGCGATTTCCGCGGCTCGTCCGGCCTGTTCTCGGTGGTGCTGAAGCCGGCGCCGGTCGAGGCGCTCGCCGCGATGCTCGACGGCCTGCGGCTGTTCGGCATGGGCTATTCGTGGGGCGGTTACGAGAGCCTCGTCGTCCCGTTCGACTGCGCGCCCTACCGCAGCGCGACGCGATGGCAGCCGGAGGGCCCGTCGCTGCGCTTCTCGATCGGGCTCGAAGACGTCGCCGATCTGCAGGCCGACCTCGACGCCGGCTTCGCCCGCCTGCGCGCGGCCTTCTGATCCGCGTCGCCGCGTCCCGCAAGCGGCACACCTGTGACCGGCCGGTGATCGACCTTGCCCGGGGGACGGCGTTGCCGTCAAAACTTGCCGGGGGACGGTGTTGCCGTCAAAATGAGATGTTGCGTGGCGTGGGGCCTTATCGATGAGAGAATTGCGGCTGGTGCTTCTCGGCCTTGCCGCGGTCATCGCGCTATTGCTCGGCGGGGCCTTCCTGACGCGCGCCTTCAAGGCGCCCGGCTCGCAGGGTGCTTCGTCGGCCAGCGCGAAAGCGCCGAGCGTCTCCGACGCTCTTGCCGACGCCGACGCCGCGGCCCCCGAGAGACCCGGCCCGACGCTGTCGCCGGACGCGCTGACGGCAGCGCGCAGCGCCGTCGAGCGCGCGATCGCGGATGCGCCGGACTATGCGCGCTTCTTCGACCGGCTGCGCCTCGCCTTCCCGAGCGACTACGACACGATCTTGATCGGGCTCGCCGCGCGCAACGGCGGCAAGGAGGTCAACGTCGACGTGGTCATGGCCGAGGCGGTCGCGGCGCTGCGCAAGGCGCACGGCACGCTCGCCGCCCGCTCGACCGACGAGGCGCTGGCCCAGGTTTATGCCTTGCAGCTCAAGACCATGCAGGCGCTGGGGCAGGGCGACCCGCATCTCTGCGTCGCCCTGCTCTACGGTGCCAACGTCGCCGGCTTCACCGCCTTCTCGGCCGACCATCGCGCCCTCGTCGCGGACTCGGCGATCGCGACGCTCGATGCGATGGCCAGCGGCCGCGGCGACCATATCGAACGCCCCGCGCCGTCGGACGCGGACTTCAAGGCCCTCGACAACGCGCTCGTCGCCAAGGGGCTGACCCGCCCGCAGATCGACACGCTGCTCGACGGCACCGTCGCCAACCCGCCGGTCCCCGACGATGCGATGTGCGAGGCCGGGCAGCACTACCTCGAGGTGCTGGCGTCCCTGCCGCCCGACCTGCGCGCGCGCCTCTACGAGTTCTCGGTGGACCTGATGGCGAAATCCTGACGCACGCGCATCGGCGGCCTTCAGGCCGCCGCGGCAAATGAGCGGCCTTCAGGCCGCCACGGCGGATGCGCGGCCTTCAGGCCGCCGCGACAGTCTCCCGCATCGCCGCGCGGGCTTCCGCGAGGCAGCCTTCCACCGCGTCGTGCAGGGTCGAGACGGTGACGTCGGCGCCAATCTCGCGCCGCACGCCATCGTCGGTCATCGCGAGGTCGTCCGCCGGCCATAGGCCGACCAGCAGCTTCTTGCCCGGAACACGCTCGCGCAGCCGCTGCAGCATGAAGCGCAGGTGCGAGGGTGAACCCCGCACCTCGAGATAGGCGACCGCGACCATCGCCACGCCGGTGAAGTCGAGCTCGTCGATGCCGCGACGGGAGACCGCCTCGTGGGGCACCATCCTGGCGCCGAGCCCGTGCTTGCCGAGGAGCTGCGCCAGGATGGCAGCCGCCGCCTCGTCGAGCGGGCCGCGCCCAGCGATGCACAGGACCGCGCCGGGATCGCGCCACCCCGGCGCCAGCTGCGTCGGGTCGATCTTCTCGGGCACCCGCTCCGGCGCAGGGAGGCTCTGCTCGGCGATGGTCGGGGTATCGGCGTTGTTCTTCTTGTCCGACGGTTCCGGCTGGCGGTCCTCGTGGCGGCCGAGATCGGCGACGAGCTCCTCGACGGAGAGCATCATCGTCCGCGTCTTGTCGGCCCCGAGCACGCCGCGCTGGGCGTCGTTGGCGGCGAGCTGAAGACCTTTCAGCGCGACATCGTCATAGTAGGACAGCAGCGAGCGGTCCTTCAGCAGCTTCTCGGCGTGGTCGCGCGCCTCGTCCGGATCGCCGGCGAGAATGCGCTGGTAGAAGTTCTCGATCGGCGTCAGCGCCGGCCGGTCGCCGAGCAGCACGTCGAGGAACTCGAGCCGCTCGACATGGCGGCCGAGCACCACCAGCAGCACGGTGAACGGGGTCGACAAGATCAGCCCGATCGGGCCCCACAGCCAGCCCCAGAACAGCGCCGAGACGATCACCGCGAACGGCGACAGGCCGGTCGAGTGCCCGTAGAGCAGCGGCTCGACGACCTGCCCGGTGATGCTCTCGGTGACGAGAAACAGCGCGCCGGTCCACCATACCATCGTCCAGCCGGGATCGACGGCCGCGGCGAGCGCCAGCGGCAGCATCACCGAGATGACGGTGCCGATGTAGGGCACGAACCGCAGCAGCATGGCGATGACGCCCCACAGGATGGGCGAGGGCAGCCCGATCGCCCAGAGGCCGAGTCCGATGATGATCCCGAAGCAGGTGTTGACCGCGAGCTGGGTGAGGAAGTAGGTCGAGAGCCGGCCCGCGGCATCGTCCATCGCCACCGTGGTGCGGTGGAGATCCGAGGAGCCGAACAGGCGGATCATCCGGTCGCGGAGGTCCTCGCGCTGCATCAGCAGGAACACGACCACGATCAGGACGATGCCGAGCGTGGTCAGCGGCGAGATGATCGGGCCGAGCACCGTCTGCGCGATGACGAGCGGCGTCACCTCCTCGTGCGGCAGGCGCACGAGCACCGCCTTCTCCTTGGGTGCGCCAGGGTCGGTCTTGGCCGTCGGCGCCGTCTTGCCGCCGGGGGGCGCCCCCGCATCGTTCTGCACGGCCACGTTGGCCTTGTGGATGAGCGCGGTGAACCGGCCGAAAACGCCCTCCTGGAGCCGGCCGATCTTCGTCTGCACCGTCGCCTGGTACTTCGGCAGGTCGCTGCCGAGGTCGGCGATCTGCATGCCGATCACCCCGCCGATCGCGAGCAGCACGCCGAGCGCGAGCACGACGGTGACCATGATCGCCGGCGCCCGCGGGATGTGCGCGCGCCGGAACAGGTTGACGAGCGGCGCCAGCACGAAGGAGAGCAGCACCGCCAGCACGAGGGGGATGAACACCTCGCGCCCGACGTAGAGCGCGCCGATGCACACCAGCGCGACGGCGAGGGTGCCGAGGCCGGCGCGGCTCGGCGTCGCCGGGGGCGTCACCCGTGCCGGCCTCAACGGCGCGATGGCCGGCGAACGGGACGCGAGCGGAGTGGGCATGGCGGCGGCTCGCTGGGTGGGGAGGGGGATGAGGCTCGGAACGAATACCGCATCGTCCACGCGGTTCGAAGACTTAAATGGTCGAACGCTTCCGCATGCGGCGCGAGGTCCTACGACGTTGTTTCCAATGCACCAAGTGACCGCCAGCCCGCTCTTGCGAAGGAGCAGGCAACGCATTCCGCTGCGCATGGCACGCCGGCCGGATCGACGAGGACGAAGCCCCGAAAACTCCAGGGCTGATCGGAGGCCTGAAGCGACGGAGATCGTCCGACAACGATCCGAGCCCGAAGCCCAGACCGGATGGAAACGCCCCGAGAGCTCGAAGTCCCGCGCCGGCTCCCTTGCTAGCCGTCGCCGATCGGCAGCACCTCGGTGCGCTTCATCTGGCCGAGCGCGAAGCTCGTCTCGATCGAGGCGACGCCTTTGAGGCGGGTCAGCTTGTGCATGAGGAACCGTTCGTAGGCGGCGAGGTCGGCCACCACGATCCGCAGCAGATAATCCTGCCGCCCGGTCATCAGGTAGCAGTCCGCAACCTCGGGCCAGTCCGCCACCGCCCTGGCGAAGCGCGCCAGATGCTCCTCGCGCTGGTGCTCCAGCTTGACCGAGGCGAAGGCGCTGACCGGCAGCCCCACTTTCGTCTGGTCGATCACCGCCGCGTAGCCCTTGATGACGCCCGCCTCTTCGAGGAGGCGAAGCCGCCGCGCACAGGGCGACGCCGACAGGCCGACCCGCGCCGCGAGCTCGTGCGCCGTGATGCGGCCGTCCGCCTGAACCGCCGCGATGATCTTGCGGTCGATGTCGTCGATCGCCCGAATTGACACAGGGTACCTTTTCAAGCCGTCGGATTGGCAGAATACGCCAAAACACTCCGCAGGTAAGACCGTCTTTGGCTCCTTCAGGCGCGCCGCTTGGGCATAATAGCTGGCCGGGAGGTGCCCGCATGACCGACGCCCGGCTCAAGACGCTCGCCGCGCTGGAGAAGAAGATCCTGTGGCTGGCGACGTGGATGATCCACAACGCCAATCATCTGCGCCCCTCCGACGACGGGATGAAGGTCGGCGGCCACCAGGCCTCGTCGGCCTCGGTCGCGACGATCATGGCGGCGCTCTATTTCGCCGTGTTGAAGCCCGAGGACCGCGTCGCGGTGAAGCCGCACGCCTCGCCGATCTTCCACGCCATCCAATACCTGTTCGGCCACCAGACCCGCGACAAGCTCGAGAACTTTCGCGGCTTCGGCGGCGCGCAATCCTATCCCTCGCGCACCAAGGACGTCGACGACGTCGACTTCTCGACCGGCTCGGTCGGGCTCGGCGTCGCGCAGACGCTGTTCGCGGCGCTGGTGCAGGACTTCATCCAGGCCAAGGGTTTCGGCGCCGACCGCCCCGAGGGCCGGATGATCGCGCTGATCGGCGACGCCGAGATGGACGAGGGCAACATCTTCGAGGCGCTGCTGGAGGGCTGGAAGCACGGCCTGCGCAACACCTGGTGGATCGTCGACTACAATCGCCAGAGCCTCGACGCCGTGGTCCACGAGGGGCTGTGGGCGCGCCACGAGGCGATGTTCCGCAACTTCGGCTGGGACGTCGTGATCCTCAAGCACGGCGTGCTGCAGCAGGCGGCCTTCGAGGAGCCCGGCGGCGAGCGGCTGCGGGACTGGATCGACGCTTGCCCCAACCAGCTCTACGCCGCGCTGACCTTCCAGGGCGGCGCGGCCTGGCGCAGGCGGCTCGAGGACGCGCTCGGCGACCAGGGCGACGTCTCGGCGCTGATCGCCCGGCGCTCCGACGACGAGCTCGCCCGGCTGATGTGCGACCTCGGCGGCCACGACATGACCTCGCTGCTCGCGGCCTTCGAAGCGGCGCGGGCGCACGACCGCCCGGTCTGCTTCATCGCCTACACGATCAAGGGCTTCGGCCTGCCGCTCGCCGGCCACAAGGACAACCACGCCGGGCTGATGAACCCGGCGCAGGTCGACTTGCTGCGCAAGACGATGGGCGTCGCCGAGGGCCGCGAGTGGGACCCCTTCGAGGGCCTCGACGTGCCGGCCGACCAGCTGCGGACCTTCCTCCGCGAGGTGCCCTTCGTCCAGCGGGGCCGGCGCCGTCACCAGACGGAGGTCTTGCCGGTGCCGGACGCGCTCGCCGTCTCGATGCAGCCGGAAATGTCGACGCAGCAGGGCTTCGGCCTGCTCATGCACGAGCTCGCCAAGGGCGACAGCGCGATGGCGCGGCGCATCGTCACCACCTCGCCGGACGTCACCGTCTCGACCAATCTCGGCGCCTGGGTCAACCGGCGCGGCCTCTTCGCCCGCGAGGGCATGCCCGATACGTTCAAGGCCGAGCATATCCCGTCGACCTACAACTGGACCTCGTCGCCGGCGGGGCAGCACCTCGAGCTCGGCATCGCCGAGATGAACCTGTTCATCCTGCTCTCCGCGCTCGGGCTGTCGCACTCGATCTTCGGCGAGCGGTTGCTGCCGGTCGGGACGCTCTACGACCCTTTCATCGAGCGCGGCCTCGATGCGTTGAACTACGCCTGCTACCAGGACGCCCGCTTCATCCTGGTCGCCACGCCGTCCGGCGTGAGCCTTGCGCCGGAGGGCGGCGCGCACCAGTCGATCGCGACGCCGCTGATCGGCATGGCGCAGGACGGACTCGCCAGCTTCGAGCCGTCGTTCGTCGACGAACTCGCGGTGATCCTGCGCTGGGCGTTCGACTACATGCAGCGCTCGGGCAAGGCGGAGCCGGACCGCCGCTCCTTCCTGCCCGACGCCGTTGGCGGCGCGACCTACCTGCGGCTCTCGACCCGTACGCTGGAGCAGCCGGGCCGCACGATGACGCCGGCGCTCGCCGCCGACATCGTCGACGGCGCGTACTGGATGCGCAAGCCCGGCCCCAACGCGCAGGTGGTCGTCGCCTACACCGGCGCGGTGGCGCCGGAGGCCATCGCCGCGACCGGCCTGATGGCCGAGGATCGCCGCGACATCGGGCTGCTCGCCGTCACTTCGGCCGACCGGCTCAATGGCGGCTGGACCGCCGCGAGCCGCGTGCGGGAGAGCGGCAAGCCGCAGGCGGCGGGCCAGGCGATGAGCCACGTCGAGCGCCTGCTCGCCGACGTGCCGGCGAACTGCGTGCTCGTCACCGTGCTCGACGGGCACCCGGCGACGCTTGGCTGGCTCGGTTCCGTCGCCGGCCATCGCACCCGTGCGCTCGGCGTTACCCGCTTCGGCCAGACCGGATCGGTCGCGGATCTCTACCGCCATTGCGGCATCGACGCCGCGGCGATCGTGCGGGCGGCGCAGGCGCTGGCTCCCGGGCGGCCCATTCGGCATATGCGCGCCGTGTCCTGAAACCGGCGCGGCGACGTCGGCATTCCGAATCGAAACAAAGGACGGCGGAGGGACGGGATGCTCGATTTCACCAGGATCGACGAGGCGCGCGTCGTCGCCGAGCACGTGACGGTGCGACTGATGAAGGGCGAGGACGGCCACGTGCTCGGCCGCGTCACCTCTGTCGGAACCGGCCAGGGCGGCGACGAGGAGGCTTCGACCGAAGGCGACGACCCGCCGGTCGAATTTGCGCTGCGGATCGCCCGCGAACTCGCGACCGCCAAGCGGATGAGCCACATCGACATCGTCGATCCCGACGGTCTTTGGGACATGCGTTGGGGCGACCTCAAGACGGCGTGACGGCGTCCGCGGATGCCAGTTTCGTTAACCTCCCCGCCTTAGGATAGCCGGCATCCATCGAGCGGAATACTGCGTGCCGGATATCGATATCGCTTCCATCGACACCGCGATCGGCACTCGATTTCGCTGGCTTCGTTTCGATGCCGTGCTCGAACGCTTGTTCGAGCAGGACGCCGTCCACCGCTGCCGCTCTCTGATCCGCCACAACTACATCGGGCTCGCCGTCTACGACCTCTTCCTCTTCGGCGATTGCAAGCTCGTCCCGGACGTCTTCACCTTCAGCGTCGTCCTCCACTTCGCGATCATGACGCCGCTGATGCTTGCGGCGAACTACACACTGACGCTGCGGCCGCCGGTCTGGCTGCGCGAAGGTCTGGCCGCCTTCACTATCATCCTCACGACCTTCTGCATCCTGCTCCTGATGCTGCTCAGCCGCGCGCCGATGCGCACCAGCGAGCATTTGAGCATCGTGCTCGTGATCCTGTTCGGGACGATGATCCAGACGATCCGCTTCTGGTACGTTCTGGTCGCCTGCCTTCTCTCGCTCGCGCTCTACGTCGGCTGCCTATGGCAACTCTTCCCGGCCGCACCCGAGCGGACGTTGGTCGCCGACGCCGTGTTCGCATGCGTCGTGCTGTTCTCGCTCGTCGGCTGCTACAATCTCGAGCACGAGCAAAGGATGGGATTCCTGCTGCGCACCCGCGACCGCCTACGCCTCAAGGAGCTCGAGGCGCTCAGCTGCCGCGACGCCCTGACCGGCGTCGGCAACAGGCGCGCCCTGGACTTGGCCCTGGAGCGCGCCGGCAAAGACGCTGCCTCGCCCAGCACCGCCATCCTCCTCTGCGACATCGACTATTTTAAAGCCTTCAACGACGCCAATGGCCACCTCGTCGGCGACGCGTGCCTGCGGCAGGTCGCCGGGCTGCTCGCCGGCGAACTGCGCAAGGCGGACGATTCGGCTTACCGCTTCGGCGGCGAGGAATTCCTGGTGCTGCTTCCAGGGACGGACACGACGACCGCCGTCATCGTGGCCGAGCGGATTCGCACCGCCGTCGCGAGAGCCGCCATCATGACCGGCACGGAACACGGGCCGCACGTCACGATCAGCATCGGACATGCGGCAGGCCGCATCACCAATGAGGAGGACGTTTCCGCCCTCATCGCGGACGCGGATGCCGCACTTTATACCGCCAAGAACAAGGGACGAGACCAAGTCTGGCCGCAGCCGGCGGCCGAAGTGCACCAGAAAGCGGCATAGCCTCTCGCCACCGCCTTGACGCTGCCTGATCGGCGGCGCAAACCGCCGCCACGCAGGCCATTTCGCGCGTGGAGACCTCGTGCCCCCGCTCCTCATCGCCTACCCGGTCGTCAACCCGGTGCTGGTGACACTCTTCGGGTACCCGATCCGCTGGTATGCTCTGGCCTACATCGGCGGCCTGGCCGCGGGCTGGGCCGGCGCCCGTGTCCTGGTGGGTCGGTCCGGGTTCTGGGGCACGCGGCCACACCCGAGCCTGCTTTCGATCGACGATCTCGTGGTCTACATTGCCGCCGGCATCATCCTGGGCGGCCGTCTCGGCTACGTGCTGTTCTACAATCTGTCCGACTACATCGCGCATCCGCTTCAGGTGCTCAGCGTCTGGAGGGGCGGCATGTCGTTCCATGGCGGCCTCGTCGGCGCTGCCCTTGCGATGGTCGTTTTCGCCCGCCGCAACGGCGTGAGGCTCGACAGCGTGACGGACACCGTCGCGGCGGTCGTGCCGGTCGGTCTGTTCCTCGGGCGCATCGCCAATTTCATCAAGCCTGAGCTGTGGGGCCGGCCGACCGATGTGCCGTGGGCGATGCAGTTCCCGCTGCCCGGAGCCGACGGGCAGCCCTGCCTCTCGTCCTTCTGCACCTACACGGAGCCCCGCCATCCGAGCCAGCTCTACGAGGCTGGCCTCGAGGGCATCGCGCTCTTCATCCTGTTGTGGACCGTCGTCTCCCTTGGAGGCTTGCGGCGCGACGGGCTCGTCACCGCGCTGTTCTGCATTGGTTACGCGGCGGCCCGGATCACCTCCGAGCTCTTCCGCGAGCCGGACAAGCAGCTCGGCTACCTGTTCCACGGCGCCACCATGGGCATGCTGCTGTCGCTCCCGCTGCTGCTTGTCGGCCTCGTCCTCCTGGTGCGCGCCCTGCGCCGGCCCCGCGCGGCGGATGCCTTGCCCGGAGCGGCCGGGATGCCGGCGTGAGCGCGCTTCGCGACGAGATCGCCGGCATCATCGCGCAGGACGGGCCGATCGGCGTCGACCGCTACATGCAGCTCTGCCTGCAGCACCCGCGTCACGGCTATTACACGACGCGCGAGTCGATCGGGCGGCCCGGCGACTTCATCACCGCGCCCGAAGTCAGCCAGATGTTCGGCGAACTGATCGGCCTCTGGGCGGCCGAGGTCTGGACGGGGATGGGCGCGCCCCACGCGCTGCGTCTCGTCGAGCTCGGGCCCGGACGCGGCACGCTGATGGCCGACGCGCTGCGCGCCGCCCGCATCGTGCCGGGATTCCTGGAGTCGGCCTGGGTCGACCTCGTGGAAACGAGTCCGCGCCTGGAGGCCGCACAGCGCGAGCGTCTCGAAGGCGCCTCGAAGCACATCGTTTGGTACCGGGCGATCGATGATCTGCCGGCCGGTCCGGCGATCGTCATCGCCAACGAATTCTTCGACGCCCTGCCGGTGCGTCATTACCTGCGCGGTGCCTCCGGCTGGCACGAGCGGGTTGTGGGCCTGACCGAGGGCGGCGCGCTGCGCTTCGGGGTAAGCGTGGAAACGATCGAGATCGTGGATGGCGTCGGAGCGCCAGGCCAGATCCTCGAGATCGGTCATGCCGCGCTCGCCGTTGTGAAGCAGCTCGCCGCCCGCGTCGCGCGCGACGGCGGCGCGATGCTCGTCTGCGACTACGGCCACGCCGCCACCTCGCTCGGCGAGACGCTGCAGGCGGTGGCCGGCCACGCCTATGCCGACGTTCTGGCGGACCCGGGCGCGGCGGATCTCACCGCGCACGTCGACTTTGCCGCTTTGGCGCGGGCCGCGAGCGCTGCCGGCGCCATGGTCCATGGGCCGGCCCAGCAAGGCGCTTTTTTGAGGCGGCTCGGGATCGTCGAGCGCGCCGGCTCCTTGCGGCGCGGTGCGGATGGCAAGCAGGCCGAGGCGATCGATGCGGCGCTCGCGCGGCTCGTTGCGCCGGACTCGTCGATGGCGACGCTGTTCAAGGCGATGGCCGTGACGCCTCGCGGCGCGCCTTCGCCCCCCGGCTTCGAGGAATTGCGATGACCCTCCCTGCCATCGTAGCGCCTGCCCTTGCCGGCGTGCGCCACGCCTTCTTCACGCGCGAGGGCGGCGTCTCGGAGGGTGTCTACAGCAGCCTCAACGGCGGCGTCGGCTCGCGCGACGCGCCGGAAAAGGTGGCGGAGAACCGTCGCCGCATGGCCGAACACCTCGGCGTCGAGACCCTGCTGGTCCCCTACCAGACCCACTCGCCGATCTGCCTCGCCGTTTCGGGACCATGGCAGGAGCGCCCCCGCGCCGACGCGCTCGCCACCGCGACACCGGGGTTGGCCCTCGGTGTCACCGGCGCCGATTGCGGCATGATCCTGTTCGCCGATCCGCAGGCGAAGGTCGTCGGCGCCGCTCACGCCGGTTGGCAAGGCGCGCTCGGCGGCGTGCTCGAGGCGACGCTCGACACGATGGAGGCCCTCGGTGCTCATCGCGGCTCGGTGATCGCCGTGCTGGGTCCGACCATCGGTCCGGCGAGCTACGAGGTCGGATCGGAGTTCCGGGAGCGGTTCTTCGCCGCGAACCCGGACAACGCCGCCTTCTTCAAGCCGTCCGTGCGCGAGAACCATCACATGTTCGACCTGCCGAGCTTCATCGGCCATCGCCTGCGCAGGGCACGGGTCGGCGCGTTCGTCTCGCTCGATCTCGACACCTACGCGGACGAGACGCGGCTGTTCTCTTACCGGCGCACGACGCATGGCAGGGAGGGCGACTACGGCCGCCTTGTCTCGGCGATCGCCCTCTGATCCGAGGCTTCGGCCGCGCTCTAAGACCATTCCCGATGAGCAAAAAAGGAACGACCTGCACCGGGCGTCGTTCTAGGACTTGGTTTTCCAGGGAGAAGTCGCAATGTCGGTCAAGTATGCACTCATCATCGCTGCCGCCGTCGCTCTGCCGTCTTACGCGATGGCGCAGGGCACTGTCCGTGGCGCCGAGGAGGGCGCGGATCAAGGCGCGGCCGCCGCTGGCCCGGTCGGCGGTGTGGTCGGCGGCGCCGTCGGCGCCGCGACTGGAACCGTCGGCGGCGTTCTCGGTGTCGGTGGCAATCAACCCTGCGGCAGCCGCTCCGTCACCCGCAGCGATCCGGACGGTAATACGGAGACGCGCACGAGCTCCAACTGCCCGTAAACGCACCAAGCGGCTCGCGAGAGAAGCCCTGCCTCCGGCGGGGCTTCTTGCGTTGGACGGTCGCCTTCTCGCAAGCCCGAATGGCCACCGGCTGATCGCTTCACCAAGGTTTCCAAAACGCATGCATTTCACCATCAACGGCCGCGACCACGACTTAGAGGTCGATCCCAGGACGACCCTGCTCGATCTCTGCCGGGAGCATCTCGGGCTCACCGGCAGCAAGAAGGGTTGCGACCACGGCCAGTGCGGCGCCTGCACGATGCTCGTCGGCGGACGCCGGATCAACGCGTGCCTCGCGATGGCCTTCATGCACCAGCGCGACGCGATCACCACCATCGAGGGGCTCGGCTCGCCGGAAGCGTTGCATCCGTTGCAGGAGGCCTTCATCCGCCACGATGGCTACCAATGCGGCTACTGCACGCCAGGCCAGATCTGCTCCGCGGTCGGCATGCTCGACGAGGCCGCCAAGGGGTGGCCAAGCCACGTCTCGCCAAGCCACGCCTCGCCAAGCCACGCCTTGCCAAGCCAAGTCGCTCTCGACGGCGGCGTGAGGCTCGATCGAGCGGAGATCGCCGAGCGGATGAGCGGCAACATCTGCCGCTGCGCCGCCTATCCGAACATCGTCGATGCCATACGCGAGGTCGCCGAGGCGGCGGGGGCGTGAAAAGCTTCGACTACAGCGAGGCCAGCGGCGCCGACCATGCGGTCCGCACGGCGGCGGCGAACGGCGGCCGCTTCATCGCCGGCGGCACTAACCTCGTCGATCTGATGAAGCTGCAAATCGAGACGCCCGCCTATCTCGTCGACATCGGCAGGATCGGTCTCACCGAGATCGAGCCGACGGCAAGCGGCGGCCTCGCGATCGGGGCGCTGGTGCCGAATTCGGACCTTGCCGCGAACAGGCTGGTCCGCGAGCGCTATCCGGTGCTGTCGCGCGCGCTCCTCGCCGGCGCGTCCGCGCAGTTGCGCAACAAGGCGACCACTGGCGGCAACCTGCTGCAGCGCACGCGCTGCTACTACTTCTACGACACCGCATCGTCGTGCAACAAAAGGGTGCCAGGCAGCGGCTGTGCGGCGCTCGGCGGCTTCAATCGCATCCACGCGATCCTCGGCGGATCCGAGCACTGCATCGCGACCCATCCGTCCGACATGGCGGTGGCGATGCGTGCGCTCGGCGCCAGCGTCAAGACGCTGCACCCGGATGGTGCCAGCCGCGGTCTCGCGCTCGGCGATCTGTACCGGCCGCCGGGCGACAGTCCGCATCGCGAGACGGTGCTGGCGCCGGGCGAACTCATCACCCACGTCGAGCTCCCCCCGCCGCCGACGGGACGGCAACTCTACCGCAAGGTGCGGGACCGCGCCTCCTACGCCTTCGCGCTGGTCTCGATCGCCGCGATCGTCGCCACCGAGCAAGGCATCATCACCGCGGCGGCGCTGGCCTTCGGCGGCCTCGCGCCGATGCCGTGGCGCGATCCGCGCGTCGAGGTCGCCCTTGTCGGCCGACCCGCGACGGATGCCACCTTCGCCGCCGCGGCGGACGCCCTGCTCGCCGACGCGCGCGGGCACGACGCCAACGATTTCAAGATCCCGCTCTCGCGACGCACGCTGATCGCCTGCCTGCGCGAGCTGACCGAAGAGCCCGGCCGATGAGCGCCCCCGTCGTGCAGGCACACGTCTTGAGGATGGACGAGCGGGTCGCCTCGAGTCTCCTCGACGGGGCGCAGGACGTGATCGGCAAGCCGCTCAGCCGTATCGAAGGCGTGCGCAAGGTGACCGGTACCGCGACCTATGCCGCCGAAGTCGCGGTCGACCGGCTGGCTTATGGACATCTCGTCGAGGCGACCCGCGTCGGCACCGTCAGGCACATCGAAGTCGGTGCCGCGCGGGCCATGCCCGGCGTCCTCGGCATCGTCACCGCGCTCGATGCCATGATCCCTTTCCCGCAGCACGGGCTGAAACGCGAGTCGCCGCCGCTCGGCGTGGGCGAGGTCCGCTACTACCGGCAGCCGGTCGCCATCGCCGTCGCCGAAAGCTTCGAACAGGCGCGCGCCGCCGCCGAGGCGGTGCTGGTGGAGGTCGCGCCCGCGCCTGGCGCCTACGACTTCGCGGCCGCGCTCGACGACGCCTTCCGGCCGGAGGACACGGGTTACGAAGCCTTCACCGAGCAGGGCGACCTCGAAGCGGCGCTCGCCACGGCTGAGATCACGATCGACGCGGTCTACACGACGCCGAGCCAGATGGCGGCCGCGATGGAGCCCCACGCGTCCACCGCGGTGTGGGACGAAGACGGTGGTCTCACGCTCTACGGCTCCTACCAGATGCTGGCGAGCAACCGCGCGCAGCTGGCGGATGCCCTCGGTCTGGCGCCGGAGCAGGTACGGATGGTGTCGCCCTTCGTCGGCGGCGGCTTCGGCTCGAAGCTCGGCATCACCCCGGAATCGGTGGCGGCGGCGGTTGCTGCCAAGCAGGTCGGCCGGCCGGTCAAAGTCGTGATGACGCGCCAGCAGGTGTTCGACGCGACGTCGCGACGGTCCAACACCCGCCAGCGCCTTCGCCTTGGCGCCGACACGACCGGCCGGCTCGTCGCGATCGCCCACGAGTCGGTGTGCGGCAACCTGCCCGGCAACGGTTTCTTCGAGCCGTCCGGCGTCGCGACGCACTTCCTCTACGGCGGCACGGTGCGGCGAGTGTCGCACGAGATCGTGCCTCTGAACCTCATGCTGGCGAGCGCGGTGCGTGCGCCAGGAGAAGGCTCCGGCATGCTGGCGCTCGAATGCGCGATGGACGAGCTGGCCGAGACGGTGGGCATCGATCCCGTCGACTTGCGCAAGATCAACGAGCCCGAGCGCGACCCGGAGAGGGACGTGCCGTTCTCGGCGCGCAATCTCGCCGCCTGCCTCGAGGCGGGAGCGGCGCGCTTCGGCTGGGGCCGGCGCAACCGCGTGCCGGGCGGCCGGCGCGAGGGCGAATGGTTGATCGGACACGGCATGGCGGCGGCCGCGCGCGCCAACAAGCTGCAGCCGGCGGAAGCCCGCGTGAGCCTGACCCCGCAAGGCGCCGCGCTGGTCGAGACCGACATGACCGACATCGGGACCGGCACCTACACGATTCTGGCGCAGATCGCCGGCGAGGTGCTCGGGCTGCCGACCGGGCGTGTCGACGTGCGGCTCGGCGACACGCGCTTCCCGGCTGCGGCCGGCTCCGGCGGGTCGTTCGGCGCGGCGAGCAGCGGCTCGTCCGTCTATCTCGCCTGCGAAGCGCTGCGCGAGCAGATCGCCGCCAAGCTCGATTGCGCGCCGGACGAGCTGACGATGAAGGACGGGTTCGTCATCGCGCGCAACCGCAAGGTCGAGCTGGCGACGCTGGTCGGCGATGGGCTGGAGGCGGTCGGCCGCATCGAGCCCGGACATCAGGCGAAGGCCACCAGCCAGGCCGCCTACGGCGCCCACTTCTGCGAGGTGCGCGTCAACGCCGTCACCGGCGAGACGCGGGTGACGCGCTGGGTCGGCGCCTTCGCGGCCGGCCGCATCCTCAACGAGAAGACTGCGCGCTCGCAGTGCCTCGGCGGCATCGCCTTCGGCATCGGCGCGGCGCTGACGGAAGAGCTCGTGCTCGACACCCGCGATGGCAAGGTCGTCAACCGCGACCTCGGCGAGTACCACGTGCCGGTGAACGCCGACGTGCCTTGGCTCGACGTGATGTTCATCGAGGAGCGCGATCCGCACGGCAACCCGCTGCAATCGAAGGGGCTGGGCGAGCTCGGCATCGCCGGGGCCGGCGCCGCGGTGGCCAACGCGATCTACAACGCCACCGGCATCCGCGTGCGCGACTATCCGGTCACGCTGGACAAGCTGCTCGCCGGCCTGCCGGAAGTCTGAAGGCCGAGGCCTGGCATAGTCAAGCCCAGGAGTGGGGGCGCAGTGGGGGCGCCCGGCTCGTTGCTCTCGGCTGAGTTCGCGCCGAAGGAACGCCTCGACGCTGACGTGTGTCAGTCAGGCGCACAGCCAAACCCCACGGGAGACTCACAAGAGTCGATCGGCATCCAATAGCAAGCTTCTGACGTCCTCACTTGCGCCTCTCAGCCGGCGAGAGCGCCTACTTCGTCAGCACCATGGAGGTGAACGGCGGCACGTAGGCCTGCAACATGACGAGCAGGCCGACCAGGCAGGCGAGCGCGATCGAGTGCTTGAAGACGAAGCGCAGGATCGTCCCCTCGTGGCCGTACCAGTTGGTGGCGGTCGAGGCGACGACGATCGATTGCGCGTCGATCATCTTGCCCATCACGCCTCCCGACGAGTTCGAGGCGGCCATCAGGATCGGCGAGAGGCCGAGCTGCTGAGCCGTCACCGTCTGCAAGCCGCCGAACAGGACGTTCGAGGCAGTGTCCGATCCGGTCAGCGCCACGCCGAGCCAGCCGAGCAGGGCGGCGAAGAACGGGTAGACGAAGCCGGTCTGCGCGAAGGCGAGGCCGAGCGTCGCATCGAGGCCCGAGTAGCGCGTCAACGTGCCGAGGCCGAGCATCGCGGCGATGGTGATCAGCGACTTCGCGGTGAGGCCGAGCGTGCGGACGTAGGCGCGCGCCATTTGGAGCGGATTATAGCCGATCACCAGCCCGGCGATGATCGCGGCGACGAGGATGCCGGTCCCGGTCATCGTCAGGATGTTGAACTTGTAGATCGCCGCCTCGAATGACGGTTTCGGCACCGCTGGCGGCATCTTCTGCACCAGCTTGTCGAGGCCGGGGACGTGGTACTGCGGCAGGAACAGCGCGTCGGCGGCCTTCTTGAACGCCTCGGTGCCCCACAGGAAGACGGTGGCGCAGAGGATGACCCAGGGCAGCCACGCCTTGGCGACGGTCAACGTGCCGTGCGGGGGCGCCTCGCCTGCCAGCAGGTCCGCCGGCGCGTCCGGCAGCACGCGCTGCGCGCCGACGCTGGCATCGGCCATATCCCCGGCGCTGACATCGTTATGGCGGGCGCCGAGCGCCGCGCTGCGCCAGATTTCCTTCGGCTGCCAGACCTTCAGGAACAGGGTCAGGCAGCCCATCGAGACGAGCGCGGCGACGACGTCGACGAGCCAGGGACCGTTCTGCGAGACGACGAACTGGCTGACCGCGAAGGCGGCGCCGGCGACCAGCACCGCCGGCCAGATCGCCAGCATCGGTCGGAATCCGACGAAAGCCCAGATCAGCCAGAACGGCACGATCAGCGAGAAGAAGGGCAGCTGGCGCCCGACCATGGCGCCGAGCGTGACGGGGCTCAGGCCCGTCGTCGCACCGAGCACCACGATCGGGGTGCCGAGCGCACCGAAGGCGACCGGCGCGGTGTTGGCGATCAGCGACAGGCCGGAGGCGGCGAGCGGCGAGAAGCCGAGGCCGATCAGGATCGCGCCGGTGACGGCGACCGGCGTGCCGAAGCCGGCGGCACCCTCGAAGAAGGCGCCGAAGCAGAAGGCGACGAGGAGCAGCTGCAGCCGTCGGTCCGGCGTGATCCTGGCGATCGACTCCTGCAGGACCTTGAACGAGCCGTTCTCGACCGTGAGGCGGTAGAGGAAGATGACGTTGAGGATGATCCACCCGATCGGGAACAGCCCGGTCATGATGCCGAGACCGGTCGCCGAGGCCGCCTTGTCGAACGGCATGTGGAACACCAGCGTCGCGACGAGGAAGGCGGCGGCGAGGGCGACGATCGCGGCGAGATAGGCCTGCGTCTTGCCGGCGGCGATGAGGCCGAGCAGCACGACGATCGGAATGGCCGCCACCACCGTCGAGACCACGGCGCTGCCGAGCGGATTATAAGTCTGACTCCACAACATGTTTGCCAGCGTCCCCCCGCGGCGGAGTAGAAGCAAATGGCCGCGGTGCTGCAAGCGGCCGTTCGGAGGAACGGTTAGCCGTCCGGGTCGAACAGCGCGCGGTGCCGGAGCTGCGCGAAGGTTCTCCGGATCGGCGCAACGACCAAGACTGCACGAGGCGCTCCGCGACCTGATGCGATTGATCCTTTCCGCCGCGGGCGGAGAGAAAGGCCGCGTGGAAGGCAGAGGGTGATCTCAGGCGGAATTCGCTGTAGCCTGGCGCGATGGCAAGACGCGGTCGGTACTACGACGGGCCGAAGAGCGACCACTTCGACGGCGTCCGCTTCTTCTGTCCGGGACATGCGACCGACCGCTCAGCCGCCGACCTGTTGCGCTGGTACGCCCGGCGATCCGCGAAGCCCTGGCCGCGAAACGTGGCTGTCGATGGTGCCAGGCCGGATGCGCGCATCGACGGGCTTCGCGTCACGGCGATTGGCCACTCGACCAGCCTGATCCAGGTCGCCGGCCTCAACGTGCTGACCGACCCGATCTGGTCGGAGCGGGCGAGCCCTTTTCGCTTCGCCGGGCCGCAGCGGGTGTCGCCGCCCGGCGTTGCCTTCGAGGATTTGCCGCCGATCGACGCCGTGCTGTTGTCGCACAACCATTACGATCACCTCGACTTGCCCACCCTGCAACGCCTCGAAGCGGCTCACCGGCCGCTGTTCGTCATGCCGCTCGGCACCGATGCGATGCTGCGCGCTACGGTCGATCGCGGGCGTCTGGTGGCGCGCGACTGGGGCGAGACCGTTCGCCTCGGCGGCACGCTCGAGGTCCACCTCCTCCCCGCTCTGCACTGGTCCGCTCGGTGGATCGGCGATCGACGGATGGCGTTGTGGTGCGGCTTCCTCATCGAGGCGCCCGGCCACACGATCTACTTCTTCGGGGATAGCGGCTATGGGGACGGCGCCCTCTTCCGCGACGTTCGCGAGCGCTACGGCGCGCCCGACCTCGCGATCATCCCGATCGGCGCCTATGCGCCGCGCTGGTTCATGGCCCCGCAGCACATGGATCCCGACGAAGCCGTGCAGGCGATGGAGGATTGCGGCGCGCGGCGCGCGATCGGCGTGCACTGGGGGACGTTCAGGCTGACCGACGAGGGCTGGGCTGCGCCGCGCACGCGCCTCTCGGACGCGCTCGCCGGCAGAGGCTTGAGCCCGGACGTGTTCGTCGCCGCGCGGCCGGGCGAGGTGTTCGACGGCTCCGGGTCGGACTGGGTCGAACGTCGGGATGACGACGAGACGGCATCAGGTCAAGGAGCACTCCGATGAGAACCCGATGACGGACGAGATGCGCGAAGGTGAGATCGCCTCGCCGGGACCGATCCCCGCCGATGCCTCGCTGTGTTTCATCGGCCGGATCGCGACGCCTTGGGCGGCCCGTGGAGCCTGTCCCCGCGGCGGCGATCGTCGGGAAGGACCAATCTGCCGGCTCCTGCTTGAGGACCGCTGGGTGCCGGCACTCGACGGCATCGAAGCCCACGCCGAACAGCAGGTTCTGTACTGGATGCACCAGGCGCGCCGTGACCTGGTGCGACTAAGCCCGGGCCACACCCAGGCGGCCGGCCCATTCGCGCTGCGCGCACCGGCGCGGCCGAACCCGATCGCGTCTTCGATCGTCTCGCTCGTCTCGCGCGCGGGCGCCGTTGTCGCCGTGCGCGGGCTCGATTGCCTCGATGGCACGCCGCTGCTCGACATCAAGCCGTGGCGCGGCGGCTAGTCTAGGAGCCGCCGAACAGCCAGCCGCCGAGCATGCGACTGGGCAAGAGCGTGAAATAGCCGGCGATAAGCAGCGCGCCGGCGATCGTCGAGCGCACCGCGATGCTGTGCCCGCGCACGTTATGGCGACGCGCGAACCAGACGATCATCGGCGTCTGGATGATGACGAAGGCCGAGATGGCATGGATCGGAGACAGGTGCCCGTGCATCAGGCCGCGGATGTCGAAGCTGACGATCGCGCCCGTCATCAACAGCCCGACCCAGAACCAGCCGAGTACTCGATGAAGCCGGTCGCCGCGCCGCCGCAGCAGCATCACGGGCGAAAGGGCGAGCGCCGCGGCGACGACGGCGAGATGCAGCCAAACGGAGGGCGGGATCGCCGCCCAGTGAGTCGCGCCGCGCGCCAACCCGGCCAGCACTGCCGCGAGCAGCAGGAGCGCCGCGAATGCCAGAGCATAGTCGATGCGTTGTGGGGCGAGCCGATGCGCCTTGCGCGAAGACGGTAGGAAAGCCGATCCGGCTTGCGTCGCTGTCACATCAAACCTCTAGGTCCCGAGGATGTTGTTTACAGCGTATACCGCTTTCATCAGCGACGCAACGACTCGCCGATTCGCTTCGGCGCGTTTGTTGGCCCTACGCCGCCGCCGACAGCGCCTCGCAGACGTCGTCGACCACGCTTTCCACGAGATCGTGGTCGTCGCCTTCGCCCATCACCCGGATCACCGGCTCTGTGCCGGAGGCGCGTATCACCAGCCGCCCATTGACGCCGAGGCGCGCCTTGCCGGCTTCGACCGCGGCGGCGACCTTGTGCTCCGGCAGCTTGCGACCGGCCTCCAAGCGCACGTTCTTCAAGACCTGCGGCACCGGTTCGAAGCGGCGGCAGACCTCACTGACAGGGCGGCCGCGGCGCTTCACCAGCGCCATGACCTGCAATGCCGCGACGAGACCGTCGCCGGTCGTCACAAAGTCGGAGAGGATGATGTGGCCGGACTGCTCGCCGCCGAGATTGAAGCCGTGCTGGCGCATGTATTCGAGCACGTAGCGATCGCCGACGGCGGTGCGCGCCAGCGACAGACCGATCGTGTGGAGGTAGCGTTCGAGACCGAGGTTGCTCATCAGCGTGGCGACGATGCCCGGCTGCGACAGCTTGCCGGTCTCCTGCCAGTAGCTCGCGACCGCGGCCATCAGCTGGTCGCCATCGACCGTCCGGCCGAGCTCGTCGACGATCAGCACGCGGTCGGCGTCGCCGTCGAGGGCGACGCCGATGTCGGCACGCATCTCGCGCACTTTCTTGACCAGCGCTTCGGGCGCCGTCGAGCCGACGCGACGATTGATGTTGAAGCCGTCCGGCTCGACGCCGATCGAGAACACCTCCGCGCCGAGTTCCCAAAGCGCTTCGGGAGCGACCTTGTAGGCGGCGCCATTGGCGCAATCGACGACGACGCGAAGGCCGTCGAGCGAAAGATTGCGCGGCAGCGTACCCTTGGCGAACTCGATGTAGCGGGAGATCGCGTCGTCGACGCGCTTGGCACGGCCGAGCCCGTCCGACTTGGCGAGCTTGATCGTCGCCTCGCCGTCGATGAGCTTCTCGATCTTGGCCTCGATCTCGTCGGAGAGCTTGTAGCCGTCGGGCCCGAACAGCTTGATACCGTTGTCCTCGTAAGGGTTGTGCGAGGCGGAGATCATGATGCCGACGTCGGCGCGCATCGAGCGCGTCAGCATTGCCACCGCGGGCGTCGGCATCGGGCCGAGCAGCAGCACGTCCATGCCGACCGAGGTGAAGCCCGCCTGCATCGCGCTCTCGATCATGTAGCCGGACAGCCGCGTGTCCTTGCCGATCACCACGCGATGACGGTGATCGCCGCGCAGGAACAGAATGCCGGTCGCCTGTGCGACCTTCATCGCAAGATCAGGCGTGATGATCCCGTTCGCTTTGCCGCGAATGCCGTCGGTTCCGAAGTGTCTGCGTGTCATGGAAACCTAGCATGCCGTTGGCTTTGCGATGATGGGCTTCTACCGAAAACCGCCGCGACCGATAGCACGCGGCAACACCGGCAGGGAGGCCTTATAGGGTTGTGGTTTACTTGGGAGAGGTGAGCGAAGCGGTCATCGGCACCTTTGCCCTCGTCACTCCACCACCAGCTTGTAGCGCTCGCCGGGCTTCAGCGCGCTATTGGTCTCAAGGCCGTTCAAGAGTTCGAACGTTTCCAGCGGCTTGTCCGTGACCATCATCCGGCTCGACAGGGTCGCGGCGGTCTCGTCCGGCTTCGCGGTCGCCAGCCCGATCCGCAGCGGCTTCACCTTGCGCGCCTCCTCCGCATCGATGGCGCGGAACGTATCGATCGCGGAGCGGAAGGCCTTCTCGCGCGAGGGGTCGAGGCCGTGGGTGGCGAAGATCATCCGGTAGACCTCGCCCTTGCCGAAGCGGATGACGGCAAGCCGGAAGTTCCACTCTCCGGCGCGGGCGGTCGCGGTCACCGCCGGCATGCCGTTGACGTCGATCGTCTCGAGCGAGCTCGCGATCAGGCCCTCGATCCAGCCGGAGCGCGCGTAGTCCTCGAGCGAGGTGGCGGTGGGCAGCGCGACGCTGTCGAGCCTGAGCGCTTCGGCGCCGCCGTCCTTGACGCCCAGCACGGCCTGCGTCGAGTTCTCGAGCACGAAACCTTCCGGCGCCGTGAACGTGAAGCCGAGCTTGGGCTGGGTGAACTTGCGTGCCCTGATGGTACCCTCGGAGGGATCGTCACCGAACATCATGCCGTCGATCGCGGAGAGGTAGGGTTCGCGGTCGCGCTTGCCGATGTCGGGTGCGCTGAATTCGCGGGCGACTCTCACCGCCGCCGCGACGCGTTCGGGTGTCGAGGGATGGGTCGCCATGATGTCCGGCTTCGCGGCCGTGGCGTTCTGCCCGATCAGCGAGGCGCGAAGCGCGCTCGAGCGCTCGAGCGCGGCGAGGAAGCGGCTCGCGCCGTAGGGGTCGTAGCCGGCCTTGGCGATGGTGGCGATGCCGACCTTGTCCGCCTCGAGCTCCTGCAGCCTTGAGAAGCCGGCGATCGAGACCTTGGCCATCGACTCCACCTCGGCACCGCGCTGCTTGTTCTGCACGAGCTGGGCGACCTTGCTGATCACCTCGGCGCGCTTCTCCTGCTCCTTGCGCGCGATCGCGTGCTGGCGCGTCACGTGAGCGATCTCGTGCGCCATGACGGCGGCGGCTTCGGACCCGTCGTTGGCGAGCGCCAGCAGGCCGCGGGTGACGAAGATGTCGCCCGAGGGTAGGGCGAAGGCGTTGACGATCGGCGAATTGAGGATCGTGACCTTGTAGGTCTTGCCGGCGAGGTCTCCGGTCTCCGCGAACTTGCCGAGGACACCGTCGAGATAGTGTTCGATCGCCTCGTCCTTGTACTCGCCGCCGAACAGCGCGACCATGCGCTTGTGCTCGGCCGACGAGGTCGACTCGGTGATGACTTTGGGCGCGGCCGGCGCCTCGATCGGCTCGACCTTGACGCCCTGGTTGTCGATCGACGAGCACGCGGTAAGCAACGCCGCGCAGAGCAGCGAGAGGGCGAGCGGCAGGCTGCGGCGACGGGTTGCCGGGGCGAGACGTGGCGTGGGATGAAGCGTCATCGCGCGCTCCGAGGCGGAGGCGCCGGGCTGACTGCCGCGCTCGGCGTTGTCACATCGGCGATCTCGTCGGGACCGCTCAGCTCGAGCTGCGGACCGAAGCGGAGATCGAGCAAGCCGCGCAAGAGGATCGTCCGGCCGACCAGCGCGTCGAGGTCGAGGCCAGCGGCCTTGAAGGCCTTCATCGTGCGCGGCAGGATCGTCGCCGCGAGCGTGACGCTCCCTGAGCGCTTCCGGTCGAGGGTCGCGAAGCGGAGCTTGGTGCGATAGGGGCCGGGTAGCACCGCGATCAGACGTCCTTCGGCCAGAATGACGGTGCCGGCCCGCTCGGCGAATGCCGCGCGATCGTCGACGGCGAGGACGGCATAGTACGGATCGGCCCAGAGACCAAGCCGCGCGCCGCGCGCCTTGGCCTCGGCGGCGAGGAACGCGACGCGGCATTCGTGAGCGGCCGGTTCGGCCTGGTAGCGGCCGAGGCCGGCCGCGAGAGCCGCCGTCGCGAGGCCGCCTGCCTCGCCGGCAGATACATCGGGGGCGGATGCATCCGGGACGGATGTGAAGGCGAACACCGCAAGCCGTCCCCAGCGGTCGGGAGCCGTCGAGAGCGGACGGATGCGCACCGCGTGGCCGGCGACGAGCGCCGCCAACCGCGCGCGGGCCGTCTCGCCGAGGTCCGGATCGTCAGGCGTGTCGAGCGCCGGATCGAGACCGACCAGCCTCAACCGGCGCCCATCAGCCAAGCCGAGCTCCAGCCGCGCTTCGACCGCTTGGACCTTCACGACTTCGTCGCCGGACCCCGGGCACAGAACGGCGCCCCGCGACAGCGTCGGACCGAGGCTCAACGAGAGGACCAGCAGCGCCCTGCCGATAGGGACCATCGTCTCGGATCTCCAGCGTTTGCCCGCGGCATGTAACGCGCAGCATTCCCGATGACGTTCCCGGATACATCGGCTTGCGGCCGCTTGGTGCCGCTGCCCCGGCCCAGCATGTCAGAACGATCGAGCTCGGCCGATCCTTCGCCCCGTCTTTTGAACGCTGCCGACGTGCGTTCTATAAACATCCTCGGATCGTTTGCCGCGCACTGTCCTGCGCGCGCGTTTCGTCCTGAAACGCGGCACTTGCGGCCCCCCGGCCGCCAGACTGCGGAACCCATTGGAGCGGGTCGGCTTTGATGTCGGCGCGCCGGGTGAGTTCGTCGGCGCCGGGAGAGCCAAGACGTGTCGTTTGATGCATCGCTGCGCGCTGTCGCGGCAATACCGGCACGAAATGAACGTGATCGCATCGGGGCTTGTCTCGCGGCGCTGCGGGATCAGAAGGGACTGGCTCCCGGAAGCTTCGGCATCCTCCTCCTTCTCAACAATTGCACGGACGATACCGCCGAGGTGGTGCGATCCATGGAGTCCTCGGTTCCCAGGCTTCGCATCATGGAAGTCGAGCATGCCGACGCAAGCGCGGGCTGGGCGCGGCGGGTGGCGATGGACGCGGCGGCGGATTGGCTCGACGAGGAGGGCGCCGGCGACGGCGTCCTGATGACGAGCGACGCCGACAGTCGCGTCGCTTCCGATTGGGTGCGCAAGACGATGGGCGCCGTCGCCTGCGGGGCCGATGCCGTCGCTGGCCGCATCGTACTCGACGAGGACGAGGCGAGGCGCCTGCCGGCAAGCCTGCACAAGCGCGGCAGGCGTGAGGCGGCCTACGAGCGGCTGTTGACCGAGATCGGGGCGCGGCTCGATCCGGAGCCCGGCGATCCGTGCCCTGCCATTGGACCGCATCGGGCGCCACGATCGCGGTCCGCGCGTCCGTCTACCGTCGCATCGGCGGCCTGCCGGAGATGGCCTGCGGCGAGGATCGCGCCTTGATCGAGGCCGTCCGCGCGAACGGCTATCGCGTTCGCCACGCCCCCGACATCGTCGTGGTGACCTCGGGTCGCCTCGAGGGAAGAGCGGAGGGCGGCGTTGCCGATACGATCAGGCTGCGCTGCGACCGTCCCCAAAGTCCTTGCGACGACAGGTTGGAGCGGCTGGACCGTTTCGTCCTTCGCTGTCTTGCGAGCCGCCGCGCGCGAAAAAATGCCCCGGCAGACATCCCGGCGCGGTTCCGTCCGTTGCTGCCTAAGGCGCTTGCCGCCAACGTCGTTTTCGCGGAAATCGTCGTGCGTTCGCTGCGTCTCATCGACCGTTTGCGCGCAGAACGTCAAGGCGGAAGGCGTCTGACCGCGCCTGATGCGTCAGCCGCAATGTTCCGGACGCCGCCGCCATGAAAGTATCTGCGGCCTCGTCGCCCGAAAGCGGATAGTTGGTTTGCCCAAGCCAATGCACGAGCATGACGTCGCCGTCGGGCTTGATCGACCCGCATACCTTTGCGGCGAGAGCCGCCACGTCCGCGGCGTCGAGATAGTAGACCACTTCAGACAGCATGATGAGGTCGTAACGCCCTGCCGGCCAAGCGCCCGGCGCCCGCATCGCTGCGAACCTCACGCCAGCGCGGTCGGCACAACGTCGCTTGGCCTGCGCGAGCGCGGCTTCGGCGACGTCGAGCGAGAGCAGGGCCTCGCAGCGCGGCGCCAGCTGGCGCGTCAGGACGCCGATGGAACAGCCGACTTCGAGAGCCGAGGCGAAGTGCGCGCGTGGAAGCGCGGCGAGCGTCGCCGCGTACTTGTCGCGCTCGTAGGCGCTCTCCGCGAAGCGCCAAGGGTCGGGATCCGACGCATACAGCTGATCGAAATAATCAGTCGGGATCGAACTCTCGAAGCGGCTCATCCGCAACCCTCGAATGTTTCGAGCAGGATCTCGTGGGGCTTGAGGACGTTCGCGATCATGTCCGCGGTCAGCCTGAAGCCGGTGGGGTCATCGTCGATCAGGTCGGTTGTTTGAGACTGGTGCGCGCCGATCGCCTTCTCCTTCGCCGAGAGGTGACGCGAGACGTCGAGGCGCACACCGCGCGGTGGTCCGCCGACGTCCATGCTCGCCGGCAGGGTCCATCCCCAGATCGGATAGGCGTAGACGCGGGCATCGCCAAGCCTCGGGCGCGCCGACTCGACGAGGGCGGCCGCCGCCTGGTGATCGCAATGGGGATCCTCGCCCCAAGTCACGAGGACGGCGCCGGCTGCGCACGACCTCGCGGCCGCCACGATGGCGTCGGCCGCAGCATCGGCCTCGGCACCGCTCGCCGGGACGTGGCGGTCGGGCAGGCGCAGGAAGCTGACGGCGGAGGCAGGAAGGGCAAGCGCGGCGGCGGCGGCCAGCGTCTCGGCCTCTCTAAGAGCCCTCAGCCTGCCGGCAGGGTAGCGTCGCGAGTTCGGGTGGGACCCGGCACCGTCGCTGAGGACCACGACCTCGACGGCGACGCCCCTCCGGCATGCTTCCGCGATCAATCCGCCGCAGCCGAGACTCTCGTCGTCGGGATGCGGCGCGACGATGACGAGGCCGCCGCCCCCCGTGATCCGATCGAGATCGAGGATCGGCAAGCGTTGCGCCGCGTGAAAGAAGTCGTCGGCTCGCATCGGTCTCAGCCGCCTGCGATCTCTGTCGACAGGATCTGGCGCGCGCCGGACATCAGGGACAGGTCGAGGGCCGGCTGCCGGAGGTAGGTCGAGAGGTCGCGGATCATCCGCTCGAGCGGATTGGGCCGCATGAAAGCCTTGAGGCCGATCGCCTTCTGCGCGTGCGCGACGACCTCGAGCGCCGCGCGCTCGAAGGCGTTCCGCGCGAGGTCGACGTAGGCGTCGATGCCGTCAGCATCGCCGACGCCCTCGGCGATCCGACAGGCCTGCCATACCCAGAGGCGGGCCGTCTCAATTGCGATCGCCGCCTCGCCGAACCGCGCCAGCTGGATCGGCTGCTCCCGGTGGGGTCCGGCGGCAAGCTGCGTCTTGTACTCGTCGAAAATCGCGGCGAGGCCGCCGTACTGCGCCGCGATGACCCGCCAGGCACCGCCGCGGAAGTATGGCGAGCGGAGGTAGTCGCCCGGCGCGCCGACGATCTCGCCGGGCGCGACCACTATGCCGGTGAAGTCGACGGTGCCGGTCGCGGTCGCTCGCATGCCCTGCGCCGTCCAGCCCGCTGCCTCGGCACGCGCCGCCTCGGCGATCATCGGGATCACCATGACCGACCCGTCGGCGCTATCGGCCGCGACAAGCGGGCGCCGCACGTATCCGGCACCTGAGCAGAGGATCTTGCCGCCGACGAGGTGATGTCCCGCGTCGTCAGCCAAGCGCAAGGCATCGCCGGCCATCCACACGGCGCTCGGGCGCCCCGCGTCCGCCTCGTCCCGAAGCAGCTGGACGTTCGCCGCGGTGCCGTATCGCACGACCAGGGACACCGCGTTGACGTGACCCTCGTAGAGGCGGGCGAGCGGCAGGCTGGCGCGACCCAGGGTGACGAGCAGTTCGAGCAGAACGGTCGGCTCGATCACCTCTTTCGAGCCTGCGAGCGGGAAGGGCGCGTGAAGGAGGCCCCGCTCCGCGAGCAGCCGGATGTCGTCGGCTGGAAAGGCGCCGTCGTGATCGAGCGATGCCGCCCGTCCGCGCGCCTCGTCCGCGACCTGCCGCGCCATCTCGAGCAACAGCGCCGAGGACGGGCGGCGATGCTGGTCCGAAAGGCCGGAAGTCAAGCGTCTGATCCCATCCTGAAGCTGCCTGTCACTCAGCTGCAATGTCCCACCGGCGGAAAGGTCGCCGCGGCCGGCGGAGGGATCGGCGTGTCGTCTTCGGTGTCACGGCTTGCCAGAGAGCGACTGCAGGAAGCTCCGCATTGGCGGGGGCAGCGGCACCGGCCGACGCGTCGCGCGATCGACGTAGACGTGGACGAAGCGGCCTTCCGCCGCCGCTTGGTCTTCGCCGAGGCGGAACAGCCCGACCTCGTAGACGACGCTCGACGTGCCGATGCGGGCGACCCGGATGCCGGCCTCGATCGTCTCGGGGAAGGCGAGCGACGCGTGATACCGGCAGCTCGTTTCCACGACGAGCCCGATCGTCGAGCCTTGCACGGGGTCGAGCAGCCCTTCCGCGATGAGAGCATTGTTCACCGCCGTGTCGAAAAAGGAATAGTACACGACGTTGTTGACGTGGCCGTACATGTCGTTGTCCATCCAGCGCGTCGTCATCGGGGTGAGCCGCGCATAATCGCCACGCCTGCCTCGCGCCGGCGCCTGTCCTGCCTCGACCATCGCCATCTCCGACAAACCCGCTGCGCTCCAGGCGCGACCAGCGGGCCGGCATATCGCGGTGAAGGCTTGTCAGAGGCGCACGCGATCTGCAACAACGCGCCTGCCAAACTCCGAGTAGGTCGAGAGGTCCATACCTGCTCGCCCCGCGGAGCGAGGGCGAGGTCCGCGTCGTCGGAACAAGAACGCTCTCTTGCCGCGCTTGCTTCAGAGGGCGTAGGAACGGCGTGAAACGGCGTTCCTAGTTTGTACGAAAGTGGCGCGCCCCGTAGGATTCGAACCTACGACCCTCGGGTTCGAAGCCCGATACTCTATCCAGCTGAGCTAGAGGCGCGTGTCCGCGAGGGTAGCCGAACGCGGCCCATTTGCAAGCCGCGCCACCGCGCGGATGTCGCGGTCACCTTTCGGCTGCTAGTCCTCGTGGCCGTGCGCTTCCTCGTTGATCGTCAGCGTTCGCATCGTCGAGAAGTCGACGGCGACCGGCGCGTTGTTCTTGCCGGCGGCAAGTTGCAGCGTCTTCACGACATGCTCGATGCGCCGGTACGCCTCCTTGTACTCCGCCGTCGCCGCGTCGAGCGTAAGAGGGGCGAGGCAGTACTCGATGATCTGCTTGGGACGTTCGAACGTGCTCATGATTGTCCTAACGACGCGAGGGAGAAGGCTGTTCGGCTTCTTGCACCAGACCCTTGTCGAGATCAACGAAGCGGATGACCGTCAGAGCTCGCCGGTCAGGAACTGCGCCCGACCCTGTCCGAAGGACCAGTCCTCGTCCGCGTTGGTGACGATGTTCACCATGACGTCCGAGGCTGCGATCCCGCAGCGGTCCGCGAGCTTGTCGCAGAGAAGCCGGTAGAACGCCACCTTCATCGCGGCGTCGCGGGGACGGCTGGTGACCTGCAGCAGCACCACCTTGGCGGTGCGCGGAATGCCGAGGCCGGTGTCCTCGACGACCATCCGCGTCGGCTTGTGCTCGTGCACGAGCTGATAGCGATCGCGCGGCGGCACCCCGAAGGCCTCGACGACCGCCTCGTGGGCCGCATCGAGCAGGGTTTGGAGGTCCGCGTCCGAGCGGCCCTCGACGAGATCGAAACGAAGCAGCGGCATGAAAGATTATCCGAGCAAGCTGCCGCGTCAAGCGAGAGCCGGCGTCTTTGTTCCCGCTGATGTCCGTTGCTTCACGGCTAGCAGAAGCGGGCGACAGCGCCCATCGGCCTCCGCGTGCTCGCCTCGCCCGCGTGCTGGCGTGGCGCTTGCTCGACTCGACCGGTCGCGCCGCCGTAGATAGGACGCTTCAGACGGCGAGCGCCGGGCTGGCGCGGCATCGAGGTCCATGGTCCGGCTCATCGTCACCCGCCTCTTCGCCGCCGTGCCGACACTCTTCGCGGTGATCGCGCTGTCGTTCTTCCTGATGCGGCTGGCGCCGGGCGGACCGTTCGACCAGGAGCGGGCGCTGGATCCGGCCGTGCGCGCCAACCTCGACCACCTCTACGGCCTCGACAAGCCGCTTCTCCAGCAGTTCGGCTCGTACCTTTGGGCGCTCGCCCACGGCGACTTCGGCCCGAGCACGCATTGGCGCGATTTCTCCGTCAACGAGCTTTTCGCCAACGCCCTGCCGATCTCGGTCGCGCTCGGCGGCGAGGCGCTGGCGCTCGCCGTGGTTGCCGGCGTGTCGCTCGGCCTCCTCGGGGCTCGCCGCGGCGAGGGGGTCGCCGGCCGGCTCGGCGCCTGGTCCGTCGCCGCGCTTGCGATCTTCGGGCTCGCGGTCCCGACCTTCGTCATCGCGCCGCTGCTGCAGGTCTTCTTCGGCCTCACGCTGCATGCCCTGCCGGTCGGCGGCTGGGGCGACGGGCTCGCCTACCGCGTGCTGCCGGTGATCACCCTGGCGCTGCCGCAGATCGCGATCGTCGCCAAGCTCACCCAGGCGGCGATGCGTGACGCCTTGGCTGCGCCGCACGTGCGCACCTTGCGCGCCTTCGGCCTGCCGGGCTGGCACATCACCCTCCACGCCTCGCGCATCGCGATGCTGCCGCTGCTGTCCTACCTCGGCCCGGCGGCGGCGGCGCTGCTCACCGGCTCGATCGTCGTCGAGACGATCTTCGGCATTCCCGGCATCGGCCGCTATTTCGTCGACGGCGCGCTCTCGCGCGACTACCCGCTGACGATGGCGACGGTGATCGTGGTCGGCGTGATGATCGTCGTCTTCAACCTGCTCGTCGATCTCGCCTACGGCCTCGTCGACCCGCGGGTGCGGCATGAGTGAGGCGGGGTCGTCCGGGGTCGCGCGCGTCGCCGCCTGGCACCGCTTCCGCGGCGATCCCGGTGGCGTGGCGAGCCTCGTCGCGCTCTGCCTCGTCGCGCTCGCCTGCTTCGGCTCCATGATCTACGCGCCGCATCCCTACGACGCGGTCTACGCCGACTATGTCCTCGCGCCGCCTTCGCTTCGGGCTCATCCGACTCCGGCCGAGCTCGAGGGGTCGCTGCGCCAGTTCGGCGACCGGGCCGGGGTGGGCGCGCGCTTGAGCGACGCGGCCGACGGCACGAAGCGTCTCGTGCTCGACGCCCCCCAGCCGATCGACACGCGCGTGCTGCGCTACCTCGAGCGATCCGACATCGTCGCGGCCGCCGGCGACGCCCGCCAGGAGGACGGGGGCCGCACCATCGTCGTACCCATCCGCATCGTCCCGCAAACCTTCCTGTTCGGCACCGACGCCAACGGACGCGATCTCCTCACCCGCATCCTCGTCGCCGGGCGCGTCTCGCTCGCGGTCGGCGCGCTCGCCTCGCTCGTTGCGCTCGGCATCGGCGTCGCCTACGGCGCTATCGCCGGTTATGCGGGCGGCCGCACGGATCTCGTGATGATGCGGGTCGTCGACATCATCTACGCGCTGCCGTTCCTGTTCTTCGTCATCGTGCTCGTCGTCGTGTTCGGCCGAACGCTGTGGCTCATCTTCGTCGCCATCGGCGCGGTCGAATGGCTCGACATGGCGCGCATCGTCCGCGGGCAAACCTTGTCGCTGAAGCGCCGGGAGTTCGTGCTCGCCGCCGAGGCGCTCGGCGCCGGCGACGCTCGCGTGCTCGCCCGCCACGTCGTGCCCAACATGAGCGGACCGATCGTCGCCTATCTGGCGCTGCTGGTGCCGCGCGTGATCCTGGCGGAGAGTTTCCTCTCCTTCCTCGGTCTCGGCGTGCAGGAACCCTTGACGAGCTGGGGCATCCTCATCGCCGACGGGGCTCGCCAGGTGCAGGATTCCGTGCAGCTCCTGGTGTTCCCGGCGCTCGCGCTGGCGATCACCGTCGTCGCCGCCAACCAGCTCGGCGAGGCGGTCCTGCGCGCCTCGGGCGCGAGCGAGCCTTGAGCCAAGATTCTATGGGACAAGAACTCATCCGCTTCGACGCGCTCCGCGTGCGCTTCGGCGCCCTCGAAGCGGTGCGCGACTTGAGCTTCGCGGTCGCGCCGGGCGAGACGGCGGCCGTCGTCGGCGAGACGGGATCGGGCAAGAGCGTCGCGATGCTGGCGGCGCTCGGCCTGCTGCCGCGCTCGGCTGCCGTGACCGGACGGGTGCTGTTCGAGGGGGAGGACCTGCTCGGCCTCGACCGTCGCGCGCTCGATCGCATCCGCGGCGGAGCGGTGTCGATCGTCTTCCAGGAGCCGCAGTCCGCGCTCGACCCGCTCTACACGGTCGGCGCGCAGATCGCCGCCGTGCTGCGCTTCAAGCGCGGCGTCGAGCGCCGTGCCGCCTGGGCGCGGACCGTGGCGCTTCTGGAGGAGGTCGATATCGCCGACGCCGCCCGGCGCGCGAAAACCTACCCGCACGAGCTGTCGGGCGGCCAGCGCCAGCGCGTCGCCATCGCAATGGCGATGGCCTGCGAGCCGAAGCTCCTTATCGCCGACGAGCCGACCACCGCGCTCGACGTGACCGTCGCGGCGAAGATCCTCGACCTCTTGGCCGCGCTCAAGGCGCGTCATGGCATGGCGATGGTTCTCATCAGTCACGACCTCGGCCTCGTCCGCCGCGTCGCCGACAGCATCCACGTGATGGAGAAGGGTGTGCTCGTCGAGAGCGGCTCCACAGCCGCCGTCACAAGGCGGCCGGCACAGGCCTACACCAGGAAGCTGCTCGCCGCCGACGCGCTGAAGTGGGACGTGCCGGCGCCGAGCACGGCGCGGTCGCTCATCGAGGCGGACCATGTCGGCGTTCGCTACACCTTGCGCGGCGGTTGGCTCGCGCGTCGCACCTTCACCGCCGTCGACGACGTCTCGCTGATCGTGCGGGAGGGCGAGACGCTGGGGCTCATCGGGGAGTCCGGCTCCGGCAAATCGACGCTCGGCCGCGCGATGATCGGACTCGAACGCTGCTCCGGCCGCGTCCTTTTCGAAGGGCGCGACATTGCGGCGATGAGCCGGGCGGCGTTGCGGCCGCTGCGGCGGATGCTGCAGATCGTCTTCCAGGACCCGTTCTCCTCGCTGTCGCCGCGCTTCACGATCGCCGACATTGTCGGCGAGGGGCTGGCCATTCACGAGCCGGGCCTGCCGGCCGCCGAGCGCCGCCGCCAAGCCAAAGCCGCGCTCGACGATGTGGGATTGTCGGCAACGCTGGCCTCGCGGCTGCCCCACGAGCTCTCCGGCGGGCAGCGCCAGCGCGTCGCGATCGCGCGAGCCATCGTGCTCGCGCCGCGTTTTCTGGTGCTCGACGAACCCACCTCGGCGCTCGACCGCTCGGTGCAGGCCGACGTGCTCGCGCTCCTGCGCAAGCTGCAGGCGGAGCGCGGCCTCGCCTATCTCTTCATCACCCACGACCTTGCCGTGGTGCGCGCGATGGCCTCGCGTATCGCGGTCATGAAGGGTGGCCGCCTCGTCGAGACCGGCGCCACCCGCGAGGTCCTGGAGCGGCCGCGCGATTCCTATACGCGCAGCCTGGTCGCGGCGGCCTTCGCGAAGACCGATCGCGCCCTGACTTAAGCGGGCACGGTCTCGCTCGGCCGCGCCGTCGCGGCCGGCGTCTTCGGACGCAGCACGCGCAGGACACGGTCGCCCTCGACGATCTCGACCTTCGGCACCTCGGACGAGACGAAGAAGAGGTCGCCGTTCGCGCGCACGATCAGCATCGCCATCTCGCCGTCGAGATCATGTTCGCTCTCGATCTCCTCCAGGAAGAAGGCACTCGCGGTCGTATGTCGAGACCCGGCCATATCGGCGAAGTTCAGGGGCGGGATGCCGACGACGTGCCCGCGCCATTCCTTGTCGGTGGCCTCGTGCTCTTCGTGCGGTTCGCCTGCGGCGGCGAGCTGGAAGATCTTGCCGCGACCGAGCTCGGGCGCCAGCTTGCTGCAAACGAGACTGTTGTAGATGTCGTTCTGGGTGGCGGCGAACAGATAGTCGATGCGGTGCTCGCGCAGGCTCTCCACGCCGCCCGACGAGAGCAGCTCCGCGCGAAGCGTCGGGATGCCCTTGCCGCGCGCCTCGTCGAGCGCGCCCGGATAGGTGTCGATGAGCAGGACGGGCGTGCCGGCCTTGCGCAGCGTCTGCGCCAGCGTTTCGGTCCAAGGGGTCGCGCCGACGATCGCCAGCGTCGGCTTGTCGCCGAGCGTGAGGCGGAGCTTGCGCGCGAGCGGTGCCAGCGAGAACCCGTGCAGGATCATCGTCGAGGCGATCAGCGTGAAGACGGCCGGCATCACCAGTTCGCCGCCGGCATGTCCGGCCGCCGAAAGCCGGCCGCCGGCGACGCTGGCGACCGCCGCCGCGACGATGCCGCGAGGGGCGATCCAGCCGGTCAGCAGCCGCTCCTTGAGGCTGAGGTCGCTGCCCAGCGTCGCCAAGGCGATGGTCAGCGGACGCACGACGAAGATCATCACTGCCGTCAGCAGGTAGATCGGTAAGCTGAGCTGGGTGAACAGGCTCCGGTTCAGGTTGGCCGTCAGCACGATGAACAGCGCCGAGACGATCAAGACCACCAGGGACTCCTTGATCCGGATGAGCTCCGCGAGACCCCTGATCGTCATGTTGGCGAGCGCGATGCCGAGGATGGTCGCGGCGGCGAGGCCGGTTTCCTCCATGACGAGGTTCGACAGGACGTAGACGCCGAGCGCGAAGGAAATCAGCATCGGCGTCTTCAACGACTCCTGTACGAGGTCGTGGTCGATCAGGTATTTGAACAGCAACGCGGCACCGAAACCGAGGGCACCTGCGGCGACAAGCCCCTCCACGACGTCGAAGGCGAGCGACGTGCCGGGCCGGCCGCCGGCAATCATCACCGCGAGGACGACCGCCGCCATCAGTGCGCCGACGGGATCGTTGACGATGGCTTCCCACTTGAAGAACGAGGCCGTCCGCGCCTGGAGGCGGGTGTTGCGCAGGAGCGGGAGCACCACGGTCGGTCCGGTGACGACGGTGATCGCGCCGTAGAGCAGCGCCGGCCCCCAAGGCAGCCGGCCGACGAGGTGCGCGGCGAGGCTCGCCAGCCCGAAGCTGATCGGCAGTGCGACGACGGTGAGGCGAAGCACCCCGTCGCCGGCCGCGCGCAATTCGCGGAACTCGAGCGCGAGGCCGCCCTCGAACACCACGATGGCGACCGCCAAGCCGACCAGCGGGCGCAGCGCGGGGCCGAAGGCGGTCGCGGGTTCGAAAATCTGCAGCACCGGCCCGATCATCAGGCCGAAGACGAAGAGCAGCACGATCGCCGGCAACCGTAGCCGCCAGGCCACCCATTGCGCTCCGACGCCCGCCACCGCGATGCAAAGGACGGCGGTCGCGACGGCATGGGACATGAAGTTTCCTTGGCGCGCCGACGTCTATGGCAGGGCGGTTCGGGGCGTCGTGAACCGCTGTCTCGCGAGCCTCTAACATCTGGAGCGAGCCGGCGGAACGGTCATCCCCGGCCTATCCGCTCCCCTCCCTGGGAGGCGGCATGGTCGCCGCCGCATGAGCCACCTCATGATGCGCCATGGCCTGGTGCGGAGCGGCATGACGGGACCGCGGCGCGTAATGATGGAACAGTGTCACCTTTGCCTCGCTCAAGGGCAGCCTGACTTCACCAGGTCCGGGGCGTGTTCGCCAATAGGTGCAACATAAGCTGCCGTGGCCGAAGCATTGCGCTTCGGCCCCCGCATGCGACTACTGGTCGTCGTCATCGTCCCGATGACGGCGGCGATGATCGCCGCGGTCGCGGTCGGACTGCCGGTCGCTGTAATCGTCGCCGCGATCACGGTCATAGCCGCGGTCACGGTCATAGCCGCGATCGCGATTGCCGGGGTCAACGCCGACGCCGTTGGGGCCGAGATAGACGCCCTGAGCCATCGCCGGCGCGACGGATACGGTGCCGAGCGCGATGAGCGTGCATGCGATGATGGTTTTCATGTCGTCGTCTCCTTTTCTCCGGGACAAATCGCGGCATTCCCCGTTGGGTTCCTACTAAGACGACGAGCGCCCTCGTGCAATTCCGCGCGCAACCCAAATAAGACGAATATTTATCTTTGAATAACCAGTATCCAATTCTGGGAAAGCCCATCAAGCAACTTGGTCGAGCGCGCGGCATTCCTTGGTCTCCACTCTCCTGAGCGGAGGCTCTCACATCGAGGAGCGAGGACGGGATCGGCCGAACACCTTCGATCCCCGATTTGCGACCGATCGCAGAGGAACTTCCCGTGAACTTGTATCGAAACGCCGAGCCGGCAACTCCGCGAAACCACGGTTTGCCGGGAGTGGGTCCGCGCGTTCCGAAAGGAATCGAAATGCCCGCTTTGATGCCGACCGGCGCGAGCCTCCAGGCGCTCGTTCTTTGTTTGGCGTTCGTGTTTCCCTTGGCCGCGAACGCTCAGGACAATCCCTATCATATCACCGCGCCGGAGAAGGCCGCGTGCGAGGGGGACGCGACAAAGCTCTGCGCCGATGCCTGGCCCGACGAGTCGCGTTTGATGGTCTGCATGAAAGCCAACCAGGCGTCGCTCGGCGCCAACTGCCAGCGCGTCTTCCTGGCCGGCATGAAGCGCCGCGGCCTCGATGGTCGGGGCACCGCCGTCGCACCGGGCGCGGCGAACCGCGCGGATGTCGTGAAAAGCGAAACGCCCCGCTAAGCCGCTGCGCGTCATCCACGCCCACCGATGCCGCTGTTCGTCCGGCACCGCGTTGAAATCGCTACGTTTGCGCATAGCCCCTAAACGCATTCGATCCGAAACGAACGGCCGGGCGCGTCATTTCCGTGCAAGCGAGCCAGCCAGCCGGTCGCGATCATCGCTTCAGGCTCGCACCGCAAGGCGAACAAGGTTTCTCCACGTGTCATCCGCCTCAGGTCCCGAGACGTCTCTGTCCAAACTTTCGGAATCCGACACCGTCACCATGCCGCTGCACGTCGAGGAGATCGCGGTGTCGCGGCGCCAGGTTGCGGGCGACACGGTGCGGGTTAGCACCGTCACGCGGCAACGCGAGCACCTGATCGACGAGGCGGTGACCCACGAGCAAGTCGAGATCGAGCGTGTGCCGATCGGGCGCCGGGTCGATGCGGCGCCCCCCATTCGAGAAGAAGGCGACACCACGATCATGTCGGTCGTGGAAGAGATTGTCGTCGTCGAGCGCCGGCTGATCCTCAAGGAAGAGGTTCGTATCCGGCGCGTCCGCGTCAGCGAGCGCCACCGCGAAAGCGTGATGGTGCGCGAGCAGGACGCGGTCATCACCCGTGCCGAGGCGACAACTCCGGCGGTCCTCGACGACCGCCGGTTGCCTGGCACCGCACCCATCGAATCTGAATCGGAGAAGCAAACATGATGAACCAACAGACCATCGTCGCCGTGTACGACACCGCCGCCCGCGCCGAGGCCGCGGTGCGCGACCTCGAGGCGGCCAGCGTGCCGGCCGACGCGATCAGCCAGCACGCCAAGACCGGCGGCACGACCGGGACGGCCACGGCGAGCCATACCCACGAGCAAGGCTTCTGGAGCAAGCTGTTCGGCACCGAGCCGGAGTACGACACCCAGGCCTACGATCGCAGCATCGAGCGCGGTGCGATCGTCGTCACCGTCAAATCGTCGGAAGAGCAGTACGACCGGATCGCCGCGATCCTCGAGAAGCACGATCCGATCAATCTCGACGACGATCACGGTGGCCTGCACGGCGGCACCACCGAGACCACCACGACGCGCACGACCAACACGGCGGGCGTCGCGGGCGCGACGGCGACGGGTGCGGCGCTCGGCGCTCGCGGAACGGAAAACGATACGGCGCTCGGCGTTCGCGGCACGGCAAACGATACGGCGCTCGGCGCTCGCGGCACGACGACGGGTGCGGCAGGGACCGGCCTTGGCGCCCGCGGCACGGGGAACGAGACGGCGCTTGGCGCCCGCGGAACGGCGACGGGTGACGAAAAGATGCAGCTTTCCGAGGAAAGCTTGCAGGTCGGCAAGCGCGCGACCCAGGGGGGCACCGCCCGCATCCGCAAGTACGTCGTCAACACCCCGGTCGAGGAGCAGGTCTCGCTGCACAGCGAAAAGGTCACAGTGGACCGCCATCCGGTCAACGACGGCCGGCCGGTCGGCGACGGCAGCTTCCGCGACCAAACGATCGAGATGACCGAGCGCGGCGAGGAGGCCGTGGTCTCCAAGACCGCGCGGGTCAAGGAGGAGATCGGCCTGCATCGCGAGGGCAGCGACCGCACCGAGACCGTGAAGGACAACGTGCGTCGAGAGGAGGCCGAGGTCGAGCAGGCCGCCGGCGGCCGCCAGGGCGCAGTGGGCAACGACGCGACCCGCACCGGCACCGAGACCACCCGCACGGCCGGCCCGGCCGAGACGACCCCGGCGCAACCCCGTCCCAAGATCTAACGATCGCCCGAGACGATCCGGGGTGCCGCGCGGCACCCCGGGCTTTAGCTGGAGGCAGCTTTGTCCGCAACAACCTACGATTCCCGCGTCGACGGTCCTCGAAACGGTCCCACGACCGGCCCCGGTTCGACGACGATCGACACCACCACCGCTTGGAGCGGCGGACCGCACATTCATCGGCGCATCGCCTGGGGCGCGCTCATCGGCGGCGTGATCCTGACGATCGCCATCCAACTGCTGCTCAGCCTGCTCGGCGCCGGCATCGGCCTCGGCACTGTGAACACCAACGCCGGCAGCACGCCCTCGGCCAGCAGCCTCGGGATGGGCGCCGGCATCTGGTGGGTCGTCAGCAGCGTGATCGCGCTGTTCATCGGCGGCTACGTCACGGCGTGGATGGCGGGCGTCGAGACCCGCTTCGACGGCTTCCTGCATGGCGTCATCGCGTGGGGCATCGCGACGCTCCTGACGGTCTGGCTGCTCTCGTCGGCGATCGGCGGCATCATCGGCGGCGGCTTTTCCGCGCTCGGCGGCATCGCCTCGTCGGCGGGCGGCGGCATCAGCCAGGCGGCGAAGCCGCTCGCGCAGGCCGCCGGCGTGTCGCCCGATACGCTCAATCAGCAGGCGCAGGCCTATCTAAACCCGCCGACCACGTCCAACCCGGCGACGATGACCCCGCAGGACGCCCAAAAGGAGATCGGCACTAATCTGTTGACCTACGCGCGCGGTGGGGCGGACGCACCCGCGGCCAAGGAGCGGATCGTCACCATCATCGCCGCGCAACGAAAGATCAGCCATGGCGACGCGGAGAAGCAGTTCGACGACGCCCAGGCCAAGATGAACCAGACCAAGGACCAGACGGTCCAGACGGCGAAAAACGCCGCGGACACGGGGGCCAAGGGCGTGTCCGAGGGGGCATTCGCCGGGTTCGGCGTGCTGCTCCTCGACCTGATCGCGGCGGCCATCGGCGGTTTGCTCGGCGTGCAGCGGCGGGTGCGTTCCACCCATCGCGTCGTCGAAGGCGACGCGGTCCGCGCCTGAGTCACGCCGTGGTGGGCCGTCGAACGGCTGTTTGGCCGATAGATAACGCCAAACTCAGATCGGAATGGAGTGTCATCGTGGGCCTTCTGGATTCAGTGATAAGCAGCTTGACGGGCGGCGGCGCGAGCGGTTCATCGTCCCCGATCGGCGGTATCCTGTCGAGCCCGCTCGGCGGCAGCGGCCAGCAGGCAGGTGGCGCCGGCCAGGCGGCGGGCGGCGCGGGCATGAGCGGCGGTATCGGCGGCTTGGTCTCGACGTTCGAGCAACGCGGATTGGGCGACATCGCCAAGTCCCGGATCGGCAACGGTCCGAACAAGCCGGTGTCTCCGCAGCAATCGCAGGGCGTGTTCGGCGAGGACCAGGTCAACGGCATGGCACAGCAGGCCGGTATGCAGCCCAACGACTTCCTGTCCCAGCTCAGCCGTCATCTGCCGAAGGCGGTGGATGGCGCGACGCCGAACGGCCGGCTGCCTCCGAACGACGGCTCGGTGTCGGTCTAGCGACCGGTGCCGATCCGCGGCTGCGACATCCGCGACAACAGTTAGAGAGAGGTCCAATGCGTATCGCCCAGGTCGCGCCGCTCGCCGAGGCCGTTCCGCCCAAGCTCTACGGCGGGACGGAACGCGTGGTTTCGTGGCTCACGGAGGAACTCGTGCGGCAGGGGCATGACGTCACGCTGTTCGCAAGTGGCGAGTCCCAAACGACCGCCAGGCTCGTCCCTGGATGCGAGACGGGCCTTCGCCTGCAAGGCATCGGCGATCACACCGCCAGCAACCTCGTGATGCTCGACAACGTCCGCCGCCGCGCCGACGACTTCGACATCATCCATTGTCACATCGATCTTCTGCAATATCCGCTGTTTCAGGACATGGCGCACAAGGTCGTCTCGACCATGCATGGGCGGCTCGACGTTCCGGATTTCGAGCCGGTTTACAAGGCCTATCCGCACATGCCGCTGGTCTCGATCTCGGACCGGCAGCGCGAGCCGATGCCGCCGGGCGTCAACTGGCTGGCGACCGTCTATCACGGCCTGCCCGAGCATGTCTGCCCGTTCAATCCCGAAGGCGGCGACTACCTCGCCTTCCTCGGCCGCATCTCGCCGGAGAAACGCGCCGATCGCGCGATCGAGATCGCCAAACGGTCCGGAGTGAAGCTGAAGATCGCCGCCAAGGTCGACAGGGTCGACCGGGACTATTTCAAGGAGGAGATCGAGCCGCTGCTCGACCATCCGCTGCTCGAATTCATCGGCGAGATCGACGAACACCGCAAGAGTGATTTCCTCGGCAACGCGATGGCGCTTCTCTTTCCGATCGACTGGATGGAGCCGTTCGGTCTGGTGATGATCGAGGCCATGTCCGCCGGGACGCCGGTGATCGCTTGGCGCGACGGCTCGGTGTCCGAGGTATTGAAGGACGGAGAGGGAGGGTTCATCGTCACGTCGATCGAGGAGGCCGTGGCGGCGGTCGGTCGCGTCCGCGACATCGGTCGCGCCGAGGTTCGCCGCTATTTCGAGTCCCGCTTCACGGCCGCCTTGATGGCCAAGAACTACGTCGCGGCGTTCGAGAAACTGATCGCCGCGTCCGCGCGCGATGAGAAGCCGATTCGTTTGGCCGCCGGCAAGGATTTCGAGCGCGCCATCGCGGACCGGCGATTGCGTCCGGGTGCCCGAAACGGCGCGCTGCATGGCCCGTCCGCGAGTAAGACGGTGCTGGGTACGCAGACAGCCGGGTGAGTCGGCCATCTACAAAAGCCGTGTCGGGACGCCGGTCAGACGTGTGACCACTCTTGGCGCGCGGTCTTGCCAAGCCCATCGGCGGTTGCGTAATCTCGTCTCGGTCCCCGACCGGAGCGTCGCGTGATGGTGGTCCGAGTAGCAACCGTCGCGTTCGAAGGCATCGAGGCCCGGCCGGTCGACGTCCAGGTGCAGATCGCGTCGGGCAACGTGGTGTTCGCGATCGTCGGCCTGGGCGACAAGGCGGTGGCGGAATCGAAGGAGCGGGTGCGTTCGGCGCTGATCGCCTCCGGGCTGGCGATGCCGGCCAAGCGCATCACCGTGAACCTGGCGCCGGCTGATCTGCCGAAGGAAGGCAGCCACTACGACCTGCCGATCGCGCTCGGCATCATGGCCGCGATCGGCGCGATCCCGGCCGATATGCTGTCGTCTTACCTGGTGCTCGGCGAGCTGGCGCTCGACGGCACCATCACCTCGGTCGCCGGCGTGCTGCCGGCGGCGATCGCCGCCAACGCGCGTGGTCTGGGCCTGATCTGCCCCGTCGCCTGCGGCTCGGAGGCGGCTTGGGCGTCGGCCGACATCGACGTGCTCGCGCCGCGCTCGCTGATCCAGCTCGCCAATCATTTCAAGGGCACGCAGGTGATGGCGCGGCCGCGCCCGGCGATCCGGCAGCCGGCCGGCGCGCTGGCGGACCTTCGCGACATCAAGGGCCAGGAGAGCGCCAAGCGGGCGCTCGAGATCGCCGCGGCCGGCGGCCACAACCTCCTCTTCAACGGGCCGCCCGGCGCCGGCAAGTCGATGCTGGCCGCGCGTCTGCCCTCGATCCTGCCGCCGCTCACGCCGGCGGAGCTGCTCGACGTCTCGCTGATCCACTCGATCGCCGGTGCCCTTGCCAATGGCGCGCTGACCGATCACCGGCCGTTCCGGGCGCCGCACCACTCCGCCTCGATGCCCGCGCTGGTCGGCGGCGGCACGCAGGCGCGGCCGGGCGAGATCTCGCTGGCGCATCACGGCGTGCTGTTCCTCGACGAGCTTCCGGAGTTCCAGGCCAACGTGCTCGACGCGCTGCGTCAGCCGCTCGAGACGGGCGAGGTGATGGTGGCGCGGGCGAACCATCGCGTGACCTATCCGGCGCGGTTCCAGCTCGTCGCGGCGATGAACCCGTGCCGCTGCGGCCATGCCATCGATCCGGGATACGCCTGCCACCGCCAGCCCAACGCGCGTTGCATCGCCCAATATACAGCGCGGCTGTCCGGTCCGCTGCTCGATCGCATCGACATGCACGTCGAGGTGCCGGCGGTCTCGGTCGCGGACCTGATGCTGCCGCCGCCGGCGGAAGGCTCGGCCGAGGTTGCCGCGCGGGTCGCCGCGGCAAGGGCGGTGCAGGTGGCGCGCTACGCCGCGCTCGGCCGGCCGCGGACCACCTCCAACGCCGCCGCGCCGGCCGCGCTGATCGAGCAGGTGGCGACGCTCGACGCCGGCGGCCAGAAGCTCGTGCGGGAGGCGTCGGAGAGGCTGCAGCTCTCCGCGCGCAGCTTCCACCGCATCCTCAAGCTCGGCCGCACCGTCGCCGACCTCGACGGCGCCGAGATGGTGGGGAGCCACCATCTCGCGGAGGCGCTGTCCTACCGCATCGACAACGCCGGGAGGCAGCGGGCGGCGTGACGAACGACGCCGCCCCGCGCTAAGTCGTCGCGGAGCGTTCCTCCACGACAACCGTGTGGAGGATACCCGCGGGTTCCTCGTACAGCCATTTCGCGAGGAACCCGGCGGCGACCGCTCCCGCGATCGGCGCGAGCCAGAACAGCCAAAGCTGGGCGATGTAGGGACCGCCCGCGAACAGCGCCGGTCCCGTGCTGCGGGCCGGATTGACCGACGTGTTGGTGACCGGGATCGAGATCAGGTGGATGAGTACCAGCGCGAAGCCGATCGGGATGCCGGCGAAGCCGGTGGCGGCGCCTTTCGAGGTCGTTCCTATGATGATGAAGAGAAAAAAGAAGGTCGCAAGGAACTCGGTGAGGAGGCAGGCGCCCAACCCGTACTTACCCGGGCTGAGATCGCCGTACCCGTTCGACGCGAAGCCATGCGCGACCCACCCGGCTTGGCCCGACGCGATGACGTAGAGAACGCCGGCCCCCGCAATGGCACCAAGCACCTGCGCCAAGATGTAAGGGCCGACATGCACATTCGCGCAGCGGCCGGCGGACCAGAGGCCGAGCGTGACGGCCGGGTTGAAATGGCCACCCGATATGTGGCCGACGGCATAGGCCATCGTCAGGACAGTGAGGCCGAAGGCGAAGGCGACGCCGAGGAAGCCGATGCCGAGTTGAGGGAAAGCGGCCGACAGAACCGCCGCGCCGCAACCCCCGAACGTGAGCCAAAAGGTCCCGAAGAACTCCGCGGTAGCGCGGCGCATGGTGTCGTTGCCCATGTGAACCTCTGGATAAGCGCCTGAAGGGAAACCGTATTCAAGGTACCACTTGAAAATGACAAAACGAAATGGAATCAGTCTCGTTCGCTCTACAAGGCATGACACAAAGGGGGTCCGATCGTCATAGGATGGACGGTCGTTTCAACGTGCCGCTGAATTTCGAGCCAGCGGCGGAGTCTCACCATGCCAAAACATGCGATGCCAAGACACGCGATGCCAAGACACGCGATCTTCCTCACCGCCGCCTTGCTCGCCGCGCTCGATGGTGCGGCCGTGGCTCAGAACGTCCCGCTTCGCGTGCGCGGCACGATCGAGGCGAGCGACGGCTCGACGCTGACCGTCAAGCCGAGGAACGCAGCCGACCTCAAGCTCCATCTCGCGCCGGGCGCCAAGATCGTCGCGGCGCGCAAGGCCTCGCTCGCCGACATCAAGCCGGGTGCCTACGTGGGAATCGCCAACACCGGCACCGACGGCTCCCAGGACGCGCTCGAGGTGCATATCTTTCCGGAGGCGATGCGCGGCACCGGCGACGGTCAGCGCGCCTGGGACCTCGGCAAAGGCAGCCGTATGACCAATGGCGCCGTGGACAAGAAGGTCGCGGCCTACGACGGGCAGAACCTGACGCTCACCTACAAGGGCGGCTCGAGCACGATCCAGGTGCGGCCCAACACGCCGGTGGTCGCCTTCACCGCCGGCACGGCGGCCGACCTCAAGACGGGAGCCGCCGTCTTCGTGCGCGAAACCAAACGCGAGCCGGACGGCTCCGTCGAGGCCGCCACCATCGTGGTCGGCGCCGATGGCTTGACGCCGCCGATGTAGGCCTCCGGAGCCACGCCTACTTGAGGCTGCCGTCCGCGTTGAAGCCGGCGACATAGGCGAAGATGGCGTCGCGATCGGCTTGCGAGGGGACGCCGGGTCCAGCCATCCGCGTTCCCGGCATGTCGGCCTGGGGGTTCTCGATGAAGGCGCCGAAGGCCTGACGGGTCCAGATGACCGCGCTGCGCGTGTCCGCTGTGGAATATTCGTAGCCCGGCACGAGGCCGGCCGGCGACCCTATGATGCCGTTCAGGTCCGGCCCCACGCCGTTGGCCGCACCGATGCCGACCTCGTGGCACCGGCCGCACGCCTTGTCGAACAACGGCTTGCCCATCGCGAACAGGTCCGGCGCCGCTCCCGCCGGTTGCGGGGGGATCGAGAGGGCGACCGCGACGATCGCGGCGCCTGCACGCGTGAAGGCGGCTCTTGCGCGGGGCTCCGCGCCATGGATGGGTGTCGTCACGGCTGGCTCGCTGTTCTGGCAATCGCCAGATTGTCCGTCGCGCCGCCCGGCGGCAAGCGCCGCCACGCTCACAAGTTGGTACCGGATCGGAATGCCACAACGACACGATGTCCTCACGATCTTCGACTGCGACGGCGTGCTGATCGATTCCGAGCTGATCGCGCTCGACGTGCTGTCCCAGATGCTGAGCGAGTACGGCACGCCGATGAGCGTCGCGGCCTGCCAGGACGCCTTCATGGGCATGCACAATGCCGACATCGTCCGCGCCATCGAGGCGCGGATCGGCCGCGCTCTCCCTGCCGGCGAAGGCGTTCGCATGCGCGGGCGCATGATCAGGCGTCTCGAGAGCGAACTGAAGCCGATCGACGGGGTCGCCGACGCGTTGGCGCGGCTCGAAGGCCCGCGCTGCGTCGCCTCCTCGTCCGATCGCGCGCGTATCGCGCTTACGCTGGAGCTGACCGGCCTAACCCGCTTCTTCGGCGCCCGCATCTTCAGCGGCACGGAGGTGGCGCGCGGCAAGCCGGCACCGGACCTGTTTCTCCACGCCGCCCGCAGGATGGAGTTTTCGCCGCAAGACTGCGTGGTGATCGAGGATGCGGTAGCCGGGGTGCGTGCGGCGATCGCCGCCGGCATGACGGTGATAGGCTTCACCGGCGGCAGCCACACCGATGCCGGGCATGCCGCTCGGCTGCGCGAGGCGGGTGCCAAGACGATCGTCGCGACGATGGCCGGCCTGCCGGATGTCTTGCAGGAGCTCGCGCCCGCACGATCGATCCCTCATGAACGGAAGTCGACACCCGGCCGATGAGCATGTCCGCTCCGCAGCTCGGCACCGCTCCCCCGCAAGCGCTCGACGCGCTTGAGCGGGTTTTCGGCTTCACCGCGTTGCGGCCAGGGCAGGACGAGGTCGTCGCCGCCGTGCTCGCCGGGGAGGACGTCCTGGCGGTGATGCCGACGGGCGCCGGCAAGTCGCTTTGCTACCAGCTCCCGGCGGTCATCGGCGGCAGCCTGACGGTCGTGGTCTCGCCGCTGATCGCGCTGATGCGCGATCAGGTCGGTCAGTTGCGCGCGAAAGGCGTCGCCGCCGGCGCCCTGCACTCCGGCAACACCGGCGCGGAGGCCTTCGACATCGAGACGGCGCTGCGTCAGCGCAAGCTGAAGCTCCTCTACGTCTCGCCCGAGCGGCTGCTGCGGCCGGGCACGCTCGACGCCCTGCGGGCGGCCGGCTGCGACCGCCTCGCCATCGACGAGGCGCATTGCGTCTCGCAATGGGGCCACGACTTCCGCCCGGAATACATGGAGCTGCGCGACGCCGCCGATGTGCTGGGCGCGCCGCAAATCATCGCGGTGACGGCGAGCGCCGACCCTGCGACGCGCGAGGAGATCGTCGGCAAGCTGTTCCGGCGGCAGCCGCGGCGGTTCGTGCGCTCGTTCGACCGGCCGAACCTGCATCTCGCGATCGAGCGCAAGGGCGACGCGTTGCGCCAGATCAAGGCGTTCGTGCGTGCCCACAAAGGTCAGGCCGGCATCGTCTACGCCGCCTCCCGCAAAGGCGTGGAGAAGCTGGCCGAGCAACTTAACGCCGAAGGCGCCTGGGCGCTGCCCTACCATGCCGGCATGGAGGCGCACCTGCGCCATGCCAACCAGGACGAGTTCCTGCGCAAGCCCGGCGTCATCGTCGTGGCGACGATCGCCTTCGGCATGGGCATCGACAAGCCGGACGTGCGCTTCGTCTGCCACGCCGACCTACCCGGCTCGGCCGAGGGCTACTACCAGGAGATCGGCCGCGCCGGGCGCGACGGCTCGCGGGCCGATACGCTGATGCTGTGGGGTGAAGGCGACATCCGCCTGCGCGAGCGCCACATCGCGCTCTCCGACGCCGGCGAGGCCCGCAAGGCGATGGAGCGCCGCCGCCTCGGTGCGCTGCTGGCGCTGTGCGAGAGCCCGCGCTGCCGCCGCCAGACCCTGCTCGCGGCCTTCGGCGAGGAGGGGCCGCCCTGCGGCTTCTGCGATATCTGCGAGGGCGCCCACACCATGTTCGACGGAGCGGTCGCGGCGCAGAAGGCGATGTCGGCGCTGCTGCGCACCTCCGGGCGGTTCTTCCCCGGACATCTCGCCAACCTCCTCGTCGGCAAGACCACGGAGGCGATCAGCCGGCATCGCCACGACGACCTGCCGACCTTCGGGGTCGGCGGCGAGTTCTCCGCTTCGGAGTGGCGCAGCATCTTCCGCCAGATTCAGGCGGCCGGACTGATCGAGCAGGATGAGAACGACGGCGGCCGCTGGCTGGTGACGCCGGCCGGGCGCGCCGTGCTGACCGGCGCCGCCCCGCTCGGCTTGGTCGCCGCCGAGCCGACGACGCGCAAAGGCCGGGCCGCGCGCCGCATGCTTGGGGCGATGGCGGAGGAGGAGAGTTCCGCGCCTGCCGCCACCTTCGCGGTCGCCGGCGACGACGGTGGGCCGCTGACCACCGAAGAGAGCCGTCTTTTCGCCGCGCTGAAGGCCGCACGCACCGCCGTCGCGCGGCAGCGCAAGGTACCGCCCTACGTGATCTTCAACGATCGAACGTTGCGCGAGATCGCCCGGGCGCGACCGCGCGATGGACTGGCGCTCTCGCGCGTGCACGGGATCGGCCCCGCCAAGATCGAGATCTATGGCGCGCTGGTTCTCGATGTCCTGTCCAGATTCGATGCCGACGCTTGAACATCGCCGGCCGGGATCGATCATAACGGCGTATACGGCAACGCTTTCGCTACGAGTAAACGTTGGACTGTGTGAAAACACAGTCTCATATCCGACACACACAATTCGAAAACGATGGCGCGCCTGCCAGAAAGCCGCCGCAAAGCAACCATGCCAGTAGCCACTTATTGCGTCCGCGCGAACGCCTGATACGGTTCCTCTATGTTAGGCGTTGCAGGGGCTGCGTCATGGCCGGCATTTTCGATCTCAAAAAAGGTGCGTTCGACAGTTCGGAGGCAGCCGTCCTTAACGAGGCCTACGCTATTGCCGTGCAGGGCCTGCGCGCCTCGCACGACGTCGATGCGATCGTGATCAACCGGCTAGCGCGCTCGATCCTCAAGGTCGCGCGAAGCGAATTCGACACGATGCGCAACGACGGCACGCTTGACTCCGCGCGCATCGCGCAGCGTGCGATCCTGCGGATGCTGCAGGTGAGCGCGCCGAAGGCGCAGGATGAGGTGGCGCCCCCCGCGCCGCCCGAGCGCATCAAGGTGACGGTCGGACCGGACGGCGCGCCGATCCCGGCCGAAGGCGTCGGCAAGATCATGCTACGGCTGTTCGAGCGGACACCGTTCGCCAAGCTGTAGTGGCTCAAACCTTCTTGACCACTCTGGACCGTCGTTCGCGGGCGGCCGTCAATGCGCCTCGTCCCAGTTCGACGCCGCCTTTGCGTCGACCTGGAGCGGCACGGAGAGCTGCACCGCCGGGTGCGGCGCGTCGATCATCACGCCGCGCACCACCGCGATCGTCGGCTCGACCTCGCCCTCCGGCACCTCGAACACCAGCTCGTCGTGCACCTGCAGCAGCATCCGCGCGTCGAGACCGGCTTTCGCGAGCGCCGCGTCCATCCGGATCATCGCGCGGCGGATGATGTCGGCGGCGGTGCCCTGGATCGGCGCGTTGATCGCGGCGCGCTCGTTGAAGGCGCGTTCCGACGGGTTACCCACGGTGATGCGCGGATAATGGCAGCGTCGGCCGAACAGCGTCTCGACGTAGCCCTTGGTGCGGCAGGTCGCCTTCGTCGCATCCATGTAGGCGCGGATGCCCGGAAAGCGCTCGAAGTACCGCTTGATGTAGGCGCCGGCTTCGCCACGATCGATGCCGAGCTGGTTGCCGAGGCCGAAGGCCGAGATGCCGTAGATGATCCCGAAGTTGATCGCCTTGGCGCGGCGGCGGATCTCGCTCGTCATCTGATCCATCGGCACCGAGAACATCTCGGACGCGGTCATCGCGTGGATGTCGTGGCCGGCGGCGAAGGCGGTCTTTAGCTGCGGGATGTCGGCGATATGGGCGAGCAGCCGCAGCTCGATCTGCGAATAGTCGGTCGATATCAGGACATGGCCCGGCGCCGGGATGAAGGCCGTGCGTATCTTGCGTCCGGCCTCGTTGCGGACGGGGATGTTCTGCAGGTTCGGCTCGGTGGAGGACAGTCGACCGGTGGTCGTCGCGGCGAGCTGGTAGGACGTGTGCACGCGGTCGTCGGCATCCGCGTAGGTCGGCAGCGCGTCGCAGTAGTTGGTCTGCAGCTTCGTCGTCTGCCGCCATTCGAGCACTTTGCCGGCGAAGGGATTGCCGGCCTCGGCGAGGTCCTCCAGCACGCCAGCCGCCGTCGACCAGGCGCCGGTGGCGGTCTTGCGCGCGCCGGGCAGACCCATGCGGCCGAACAGGATGTCGCCGAGTTGCTTGGGCGAGCCGATGTTGAAGCGGTCGCCGGCCATCTCGAAGATCTCGGCCTCGAGCCGAGCCGCCTCCTTCGCGAACTCGCCGGAGAGCCGCGCCAGGATGGCTCGGTCGATGCGGATGCCGCGCTGCTCCATGCGGCCGAGCACGGCTGTCATCGGCCGCTCCAGCGTCTCGTAGACAGCCGCCATGTGCTCGGCAGGCAGGCGAGGGCGTAGCGCCTGCCAGAGCCGCAGCGTCACGTCGGTGTCCTCCGCGGCGTATTCCGTCGCCTTGTCGATGGCCACGCGCGGAAAGCCGATGAAGGTGCGGCCCGAGCCGGCGACGGCGCCGAATTGGATCGGCTTGTGACCGAGCATCTTCTCCGAAAGCACGTCCATGCCGTGGTCGGTTCGGCCGGCGTCGAGCACGTAGGACAGGAGCATCGTGTCGTCGAGCGGGGCCACCTCGATGCCGCGGCGTCGGAACACGTGCCAGTCGAACTTGATGTTGTGGGCGACCTTGAGCACGCCCGGGTCTTCGAGCAGCGGCTTGAGGCGCGCCAGCACCGCGTCCGCCGGCAGCTGGCCTTTGACCATCGCGGCACCGCCGAACAGGTCGACGGAGCCTTCTCCGACGGAGCCGTCCCCGACATGCAGCAGCGGCACGTACACCGCCTCGCCGGCGCCGACGCAGAGCGAGATGCCGACGAGGTCGGTGTTCAGCGGGTCGAGCGAGGAGGTCTCGGTGTCGATCGCGACCAGACCCTCGTGGTAGGCGGCGGCGATCACGGCGTCGAGCGCGTACAAGTCCATGATCGTGACATACTGCGTATGGTCGAAGCGCGACGCGAGGGCGCGGTTGCGTCGCTCGAGCGCCAGCGCACCGGGTCCGGTCTCGATGGGCGCCTGCGGCGCCTGCTCGCCGTAGCGTGCGTTGCGCGCCGGGCCCTCGTAGGGCTTGGCATCGCCGGCGATCGGCTGGCCCTGGCGGTTGCGCCAGCCGGCCGGGCCAGCGAACGCGGGATCCGGCTCGATCTCGGCGGCCTCGACCGCGAAGATCTCCGCGGCGCGCTTCGTCAGCGTGGTGAATTCCAGCGCCTTGAAATAGGCGACCAGCGTCCTGCCGTCGGTGCTCGCGAGCCCGAGCTCGTCGAGCGGTACCTCCAACGGCACGTCGCGCTTCAGGGTGACGAGATCCTTCGAAAGACGGATCAGCTTGACGCTGGCGGGGTCCGTCAGCGTCTCGCGCTTCTTCGGCTGCTTGATCTCGCGGGCGCAGGTGAGCAGCGTTTCGAGGTCGCCGTACTCGTTGATGAGCTGCGCGGCCGTCTTCACGCCGATGCCTCTCGCGCCGGGGACGTTGTCGGTGGAATCGCCGGCCAGCGCCTGCACGTCGACAACGAGTTCAGGCCCGACGCCGAAATGCTCGACGACCTCGTCGACGCCGATCCTGCGCTCCTCGCGCGAGCCGGCGGCGCCCCGCTCGCCCGATGCCGGGTCGTACATCGACACGCCGGGGCGGATTAGCTGCATCAGGTCCTTGTCGGCCGAGATGATGAGGACATCCGCACCCCTCGCGCGGGCTTGCTCGGCATAGGTCGCGATGAGGTCGTCGGCCTCGTAGACGTCCTGCTCGACCGGCGTCAGCCCGAAGGCGCGCACCGAGTCGCGCATCAGCGGGAACTGCGGGACGAGATCCTCCGGCGGCTCCGAGCGGTTCGACTTGTAGGGCGGGTAGAGCTCCTTGCGGAACGAGTTCTCGCTCTTGTCGAAGATGATCGCGAGATGGGTCGGCTTGGCGCCGGCCGCGCCCTCGTTGATGAACTGGAAGAGCTTGGTGCAGAACAGCCGCACCGCGCCGGTCGGCAGCCGGTCCGAACGATAATTGTACTTCGGATCCTGCCGGATCGACTGGAAATAGGCGCGGAACACGAAGGACGAGCCGTCGACCAGGAAGACGTGGTCGCCCTTGCTGACGGGACGCGGTGTCTGGGCGGGGACTTCGGCGGGTGCGGCGGAGGAGGTCATGGGCCGGGAGCATAGCCTGCCGGCGGCGAGGCTTCCACCAGGCGCGTTTCCACCGCATGCACAAATCGTAAGGCGCATCCCTTCCCTGCACGTTCAATTCGAACGATAATCAGCCGGGTGCTGGAATGGACAATGAGGCTGGTGTTCGATCCTCACCATCCAAGAAAATCTTCGCGCGGCATCCAGCCCAAAGCCAAATCATGAAATATTTTTCATTGACCTCGGTCTCTATGTTGCCTAACCCTTCAAACACAATATCGATTGAAACGGTGACACCAGCTCCGACATCGAACTCTTCCGCCCATGGTTCTAATATGAGAGTGATTGGAGCCGCGTGATTGATAAAAATATACTGCATCGTGTGACTCATTTGAGGATCCTCCCGATATTTTTGAGTAACTCGGCTCGATGGATTGCAGCTAAGTTTGTTGCAGGCCCATTTGCGACTCCCGCATAGAACCTTTGAAAGGCATGTACGCATCTTCGGTTGACACCGGCAGACCGTAGATTGCTGATGATTTCGGCTGTCGCTTCTGTGGACGCCTCGCCCGACGCCGTTTGGCCCTGAACAAAACCCGCGAGCTTTCCGAAGGTGACTCGGCTCATCCCGACCGGCAAAGTGCGGAGGGCCTGAGCAATAGTTGTCGGGGCCGTCATCGCCCCAACAACCGCTTCACCTCCGAGCAGCACCGCGGCCCCTGTCGTGCCGACCGTGACCGGGTTGGTCGCGATCGCGCGTCCTCGCGATTGCGTGCCGTACCGAATACCGGTATCGGGATCGTAGACCGGCACGGGATCGTGGAGCCAGGAGTCGATGGCGTCCCAGATCCGCTTCCATCGTCCGCTCTCCCGACCGTTTCCGGCCGGAACGCGAGGTTGATCGGGATCGTACTTGCGGATGTCGATCGGCGCCGAACCGAGGCCGAGTTCCGCCCTTAAGCGACCCGGCGACATGCCCTCGTCGAGCAGCCATCTCGCGAGGCGGACGCGGTCGTCGAGCGCCGGGTCGTCGAGACGATGCAGGCCGCCGAATGTGAGACGGATGGTGGCGAGCGCCTTTTCGCCTCGATGCCAATGGTCTGCGGCCGCTTCGACGTGGTGGAGCACGTTCGGGCTCATGGGTCGGCGGTAGGCGATCGACGGCAACGTCAGCAGACAATCTCGGCCGCCCTCCAAGTCGGGTTCGACGTCGCCACGCGAAGCGCCCGAACCCTCAGAACCTTTGACGAGGCCTGCCGCGCCGATCTCGACCCGGTCATTTGGTGCGCCGTCAACATGCTCACCTCTGGCACGCTGCTGATCGTCCGCCATCTCCTGCTCCGACGGCCCCCTGTTTCGCGACGACTGCGCAAGGCTAACCGACCTTTTAAAGTAGGGGCTTCGGCAAACCGGGCGACGCCAGCGTTTTGCCGCCACCCAAAAGCCAAGCTTGTCGCCTAGGCAGGGCTGCTCATCAGGAGCCGTCCCGTGACCCGTGTCCGCCTCTGCCTCGTCGCGCTCTGCCTCACCGCGGCCCCCTGTCTTGCCGTCGCGCAAGACGACGATCAGCCGTCGATCGACGACACGCCGCACATCACGGTGCTGGGCACGGCGGCGACGCTGGTGGCGCCCGACACGGCGGAGATCCGGATCGGCGTCGCGACCGAGAAGCCTACGGCTGCCGAGGCGTGGGAGGCCGACTCGACGCTCGCCAAAGGCATCATCGATGCGGCCAAGGCGGCCGGCGTCAAGCCGCAGGACATCGGCACGACGCGCATCGCGATGTTCGAAGAGATCGACAACGTCCGCCAGCCGGACGGCACCTTCAAGCGCGAGCGGCACGGCTATCGCGCCAGCCACGACCTTAGCATCAGAACGAGCGCGATCGAGAGGATCGGCAGCCTCACCCAGACCATGATCGACAAGGGCGCCAATACTTTCCAGGGCGTGAGCTTCGCCGTGGCCGGCGCCGACGCGCTCCGCGACAAGCTCGGCGGCGACGCGTTGCGCAATGCCCGCCAGAAGGCCGGAGTCCTCGCGCAAGCCGGCGGCGTCAAGCTCGGCCGCCTGCTTCAAGTCGAACGGGCGACCAACCCCGGCGCGGCCCGGCCCGCGAGGCGCAACACGCAGGTCGGCGCGTCCACCATGTCCGTCGAGCCGGGCACGGAAACGCTGACCGAAGAGGTCGAGGCAACCTACGCGATAGAGTAGGGGGATCGCGCCTCAGCGCGCGAGCACGGTCCCGATCAGGATCGCCGCCCAATGCGCGCCGGCCCCCGCGAGCACGTGGCCGTGCCAGATCGAGCGGGAGAACTGCAGCCGGTCGCTCACGTGGAAGACGATGCCCAGGCAGTAGACGAGGCCGCCCGCCACCAGCAGCACCAGCGCCGGCTTGCAGAGGCCCTCGACGATCGGGCCGGCGGCGATCACCACGATCCAGCTCATCGCCAGATAGACGGCGATCCAAAGCCTCTCGCGCTCGCCCGACAGCACCATCTTGCCGAGGATGCCGATGCCGGCGATCGCCCAGATCGCGATGGTCATGCTCCAGGCCCACCAGCCGCTGAGGACGAGCGTCGTGAACGGCGTGTAGGACCCGGCGATCATGACGAAGATGCCGGCATGGTCGAGCCGGCGGAACAGCTTGCGCCGCCGCTCCGCCGCGAAATTGTAGAGGAGCGAGAACGCCAGCATCATGACGAGGCCGGCGGCGTAGACGCCGATGGGTGCGAGCTTGCCGCCCTTGGCCAGCACCAGCAGGATCACGCCGCCCGCCACCGCGAAGACGAGGCCCACGATGTGGACGATCAGGTCCGCGACCTTGGCGGCCGGTGTCGGGTAGTGGAGCGGGATCGAAAACGGATCGGTCACAGTGCTCAAATGATAGAGCCGTCTTGCGGCGAAATCGAGCCGACGGACGGTCCTTCGTTCGATGGTGCTTAATACGCGGAAGGGCGAGAACCTCGGTGCGGTTCGATCGAACCACGCTGCGGGACACCATTTGGCCGCGGCCGGCCGATGGAGGTGGGTCGGCGCTGTTGCTTTTCGGCGAGGTCCGCGCTTCTAAGACGCGATGGAGATCCTGAAGCCGCGCGACGAGAACGAGGTCCTCGAGGCGGTCCGATCCGCTCTCGCCTCGGAGACGCCGCTCGAGATCCTCGGTCAGGGCTCGAAGCGAGGGCTCGGCCACGCGGTCGCGGCGACGACGCAGATCGATGTTTCGGGCCTCGCGGGCGTCACGATGTACGAGCCAACGGAGCTCGTCTTGACGGCGCGCCCCGGCACGCCGATGGACGAGATCAACGCGCTTCTCGCCGAGCACAACCAGGAGCTCGCCTTCGAACCGATGGACCCGACCCGGCTCTGGCGCGGCAATCGCCCCGGCACGATCGGCGGTACGGTCGCGGTCAACGCCGGCGGCCCGAGGCGCATCAAAGCCGGCGCCGCGCGGGACCACGTCCTCGGCTTCCGAGCGGTGAGCGGGCGCGGCGATCTCTTCAAGTCCGGTGGGCGGGTGATGAAGAACGTCACGGGCTACGATCTGTCCAAGCTGATCGCCGGCTCGCATGGCACGCTGGCGGTAATGACCGAGCTTTCGATCAAGGTGCTGCCTAAGGCCGAAACCGAGCGCACCCTGCTGCTTTACGGGCTCGAGGAGGGGGTGGCGCTCGCGGTGTTGCGCGAGGCGAGCGGCCTGCCGCACGAGGTGTCGAGCTACGGCTGTCTGCCGGACGGCGCGTGGGCCGGCCTGCCCCCGGGCCCCTGTGCCGCGCTGCGCCTGGAGGGGCCGGGCATCTCGGTCGACACGCGGTTCGAGGATCTCGCCGCTCACTTCGGTCCGCGCGGGCGGTTCGACGACCTCGGCGAGCGTGCCTCTCGCCTGTTCTGGGCGGCGATGCGCGATGGCGAGCCGGTCGCGGCCGGCGACGGCCCGGTGTGGAAGGTCTCGATCACGCCGAGCGAGAGCGCCGGGTTCGTCGCGGCGCTGCACGCGGCCGAGGTGCCGCTGGCGCGCTGGTATTACGACTGGGCCGGCGGCCTGATCTGGCTCGCGCTGGACGACGGTGCGAAGAGCCAAGCCGAGCCGCTGCGCGCCGCGCTCGGCCACCGTGGCCATGCGACCCTGGTGCGGGCCGACGATGCGCTTCGGGCGGCGACGCCCATATTCCAACCGCAGCCCGCCCCGCTCGCCGCGCTCTCGCGGCGGATTAAGGCGAGCTTCGATCCGATGAACATCCTGAACCGGGGGCGTCTCGGCCTTGAGTCTTGACATGCCAGAAGGCTCGCTCCAGGCGCGAAGACGGCGTATCTTAAGTCGGCTAGCATCAAGGCGTCCACGATGACCGGCAAATCGTTCGAGGATGGCGACATGGAGCGGCGCATGCAGTTCCTCGAAACGCGCTTCGAGAAGATCGACGCTAAGCTCGATAAGCTTATCGAAGGCAGCCACGCGATGGATGTTCGTCTGACGCGGATTGAGACCTCTCTCGAGACCAAGGCTTCGGCCGCTGAGGTCGCCGAGATTCGCGGAATGGTTCGATCGCTGCCGACTATCATGCAGATGATCACGCTCGTTTTCGGCATCCTTGCCGGCGCTTTCGCTATCGTTAGGTTCGGGCTCCCGCACCCGTAGGCGTTTGCAGGGCGCTCTTTGCGAGTCGCGCTTCGTCGCGACGCCTTTGATGAGAAACCCGAACTGGGCCGCCGAGCCTCGAGGCCTTCCATGCAGACCGATTTCGCGCCCGACCTCCTCGAACGGCCGGCCTTCGCGGCGAGCGAGAAGGTCATCCGCAAATGCGTGCATTGCGGGTTCTGCACCACGACCTGCCCGACCTTCGTGCTGCTCGGAGAGGAGAATGATTCTCCGCGCGGCAGGATCTACCTCATCAAGGACATGCTCGAGAACGACCGCCCGGCCGATGTCGAGACGGTCAAGCACATCGACCGTTGCCTCTCGTGTCTGAGCTGCATGACGGCATGCCCGTCGGGCGTGAACTACATGCATCTCGTCGATCACGCGCGAGCGCACATCCAGGCGACCTACAGGCGGCCGCTGATGGACCGCGTGACGCGCTCGATGCTCGGCGCGATCCTGCCGCATCCGGCCCGGTTCCGGCTGGCGCTGCGGGGCGCCAGGCTCGCCAAGCCGTTCGCCGCTCTGTTCCCGAAGCGCTTCCACGCGATGTTCGCGATGGCGCCGGCCACGCTGCCGCCGCGCGGCGAGAGCGACCGGCCGGCCATCCATCCGGCGCAAGGCAGCCGCCGCATGCGCGTCGCGTTGCTGACCGGCTGCGCGCAACGCGTCCTCGACCCGGCGATCAACGAAGCGACGATCCGCGTCCTCACGCGCCACGGCGTGGAAGTCGTGGTCGTCGCCGGCGTCGGCTGTTGCGGGGCGTTGCAGCACCACATGGGCCAGGAAAAGCCGGCGCATGCGATGGCGGCCGCCAACATCGCCGCGTTCATGGGCGAGAAGCGCGCCCGCGGTCTCGACCACATCGTCATCAACACGTCGGGCTGCGGCACGACGGTGAAGGACTACGGCTTCATGCTGCGCGAGCATGCCCTCGCCGGGGACGCGGGGGCGGTGTCGGCGATGACGCGGGACATCAGCGAGATCCTCGCGGCACTTGGCGTGGAACCGAAGGAGAGAGCGGCGCCGAAGCTGCGCGTCGCCTACCATTCCGCCTGCTCGCTCCAGCACGGCCAGAAGGTCACGGCCGCGCCGATGCAGGTCCTGCGCGCGGTCGGCTTCGAGGTCGTCAGCGTGCCCGAAGGTCACATCTGCTGCGGCTCGGCAGGCACTTACAACCTTTTGCAGCCGGTGATTGCCGAGCAGCTCAAGCAGCGCAAGGCGGCCAACATCCGCTCGACGAGGCCTCAGGTGGTCGCGGCCGGCAATATCGGGTGCATGGTGCAGATCGCGAACGGTCTCGACGTGCCGGTGGTCCATACCGTTCAGCTCGTCGATTGGGCGACCGGGGGTCCGCAGCCGGCCGCTCTGGAAAAGGCCTTTTGAAAACAACGACCGAAGAAATCTCTTCCAAGAACCTGACGGAAAATGGGTGGAAAATAACGCTTTCAGGCGCCGTCGTGCGAACCGTTTTCGTTGCTTTGCATTAGCAACTAACGTCGCCGCGTTCGCGACGGTCTGCCCGCGGACATTCAGTCCGAACTAAGAATTAAGCGCGTTCTACACGCGCAACGAGAGGAGACCTCATGTTCAAGAAGATCGCTACTGCTACCATCATAGGCGCCGCCTCGCTGTCCTTCGTCGCCGTTGCTCAGGCCGAAGATATTCCGGCGACTCCCATGAACCATGGTCCGATGATGGCCCCCGGCGCGGCGCCGATGGCGGCCGAACCGATGTCGGAGCCGATGAAAGCCCCCATGCGCAAGCATCGGATGATGAAGAAGTCGATGAGCCGCAAGATGATGATGAAGAAGAAAATGATGAAGCACTAGCATTCGCCACTGCTTCGATCTCAGGGCCGCCTTCGGGCGGCCCGCTTCGTTTCGGACGCTCTCGGGCATTCCGGGTTGGCTCTACTGGAGTATCGGACCGCATGGCGAAGTTTCTCAAGGTCGCGGAGCCGCGTGTCGAGTCGAACGACGTCGTCTTGGTTGTCCGCAGGAGCGATGACGGCGTGCCGGTTGGCCGGATCGTCACAATGGCGGTCACCCATGCCGGGGTCACGCCGACGACGACCGACGAGGATCCGCCGATCGGCGAGGCGATCCGGCTCGCCTCCAAGCTTGCCGAAGAACGACATGTGGCCGTCAGCGTGGTCGACCCAGACAGTCTCTGGGAGCCGAAGTGGGGTACGCTCGATTGATCGGTCCGGATCGGGTCGATCTTTCGACCGGGTGACAAAGAGGTCAGGATGATGATGATCCCCGAAAGCCAATATGCGGCTTCGCACCACACGTGAAGGAACGCGCCGATGGATATGTCCGGGACACAGAGGATCGAGGCTCCGCGCGAGGCGGTCTACGCCGCACTGAACGATATCGAGGTTCTGCGCCAATGCATTTCCGGTTGCGAGACGATCGAGAAGGTCGGAGGCAACGAGATGAAGGCCGTCGTCAAGCTGAAGATCGGCCCGATGAAGGTGTCGTTCACCGGCAAGGTGACGCTCTCGGACCTCAACCCGCCTGAAGGCTACACCATCACCGGCGAGGGCTCCGGCGGCGTTGCCGGACACGCCAAGGGGTCGGCTGCCGTCAAGCTCGACGCGGACGGCGAAGCCACGGATCTGAGCTATGCGGTGAAGGCCGACATCGGTGGCAAGATCGCGCAACTCGGCGCCCGCCTTATCGACGGCACCGCGAAGAAGCTGGCAGCCGAGTTCTTCACCCGTTTGAACAAGGTTTTGACGAACCCGGCGCAGAGCCCGGCCGCTGCTGTCGAAAGCTCCTCGGAGGCGGTCGCCTGACGAGCCCCGACGTCACTTTTGCGATCGCCTGCGCGCCGCAGCTATTGGGCGGAAAACGTCCTGTCAACCGACCTCCTGGTCCCGCAGCGCGTGGAGCAGATCTCGCGCGGACAAAATCTCCCGCACCGCCGGCGCCGGCTCGGCGGAGCCTCAAGACACCCAGATTGAACCCCCGGCCCCGCAACTGGGGATAAACGATTCAAAGATGGTGCGGGTGGTCGGAGTCGAACCGACACTCCTTGCGGAACCGGATTTTGAATCCGGCGCGTCTACCAATTCCACCACACCCGCATCGCGGCCGTTCGGCCCGAGTGACGTCATGCCATAGCCGCGGTCGGCTCGTACAGCCGCGCGACGCGCGACCCGCGTATCCCGAGGCTTTACAAGCGCTCAGCTGAACACGTCGGAGCCAGTGGCGACGCGCCAGCGTGACTCCTATGTGTCTGTCTTAGCTACGACAAGGAGCATGGGACGATGCCAATGAACGACGAGGTCCGTCGCGAGATCGCTGATGGACGGGACGTGTTCACGCCGCTCGTCAGCATCCTCAAGGGCGAGCCGGCCGACCAGACGATGGACGAGGCGCGCGCGGCGTATATCGCTGTCAAGGCCCGCCAGCTGCCGCCGTCTACCGTGCGGTTTGAGGCGATCGATATGGGCGGCGTGCCGGGCCTGCTCGCCACGCCCGCGGATGCCGCGGACTGCCGCGCCCTCTTCTACATCCACGGCGGCGGCTACATGAGCGGCGGCTCGGGCGCGTCCAAGGCTGAGGTCGGCCGGTTGGGCGAGGCGCTCGGCGCGCGTGCCTGGGTACCAGACTACCGGCTAGCGCCCGAACACCCTTGTCCGACCCCGCTCGACGACGTGCTCGCCGCCTATCGCTGGCTGCTGAACCAGGGCCACGATCCATCCTCCATCGTCTTCGCCGGGGAGTCCGCCGGCGCCGCGATGGTGGTTTCGACCATGGTGCGCGCGAAGGCCGCCGGCCTGCCGCTGCCCGCGCGCGGGCTCGCCATCTCGCCCTGGACCAACCTGGAGCACACTGGGGCCTCCATGACCAACCGCGACGGCATCGACCCTGTCGTGACGAAGGCGGCGCTGCAGCTGCTGGCCAGGGCCTTTCTTGGCAACACGCTGCCCGGCGACCCCGACGCCTCTCCCGTCTTCGCCGATGTGCGCGGGCTGCCCCCCATCATCGTGCAGGTCGGCGAGAACGAGGTGATGATGAGCGACGCCATCCGGCTGGCCGAGCACCTGGCCGGCAACCGCGTGCGCACCACGCTCGAGGTCTGGCCGGGCATGTTCCACGTCTGGCACCACTTCGCCGCGATCCTGCCGGAAGGCCAAGAGGCGATCGCGAGCGCCGCCGCTTTCCTGTCCCAGGCCTTCGTTATTTAGATGAGGAGCGTTCTCATAAACCGATCACACGAGCGCCGCCGACCTGAGCGGGGAAGCGGCTGTCTCAGGTGCTATGGGTCAGGTTATCTCTTCGCGCCACGACCATCCTCCGGCTCGGCTACAAGATCCTCTCGTGAGGGGATGGTGACGCGGCCGGGAGGCCGCGCCACGAGGGGAGGCGCTCAGGCGGCGAGCTTGCCGCCGTCGACGCCGAGGATCTGGCCGGTCATGTAGCCGGCCTGGTCGGAGGCGAGGAAGACGATCGCGCCGGCCAGTTCGTCGACGTGTCCGGCCCGCTTCATCGGCACGGTAGAGAGCAGGCCGGCCTTGTTCTCCTCGTTGCCCGTGAAGCGGTCGAGCATGCCCGTCTGGGTCGCGCCGGGTGCCACGGCGTTCACGCGGATGCCGCCGCCGGCGGTCTCGAGCGCGGCGGACTTCGTGAAGCCCTCCACGGCATGCTTGCTGGCCGCGTAGACCGAGGCATAGGCCCCGCCACGCTGGCCGAAGGTCGAGCTCACATTGACGATGTTGCCGTGGCCCTGCTTCTGCATGACACGAATCTCGTGCTTCATGCTGAGCAGCGTACCGAGGACGTTGGTGTCGAAGGTGGCGGCGTAGCTCTCCGCGGTCTGGTCGGTGATCAGGCCAGGCTGCCCCTCGGTGCCAGCGGCGTTCACCGCGGCATCAATGCGGCCGAAACGCGCCACAACCTGATCGACTAGCGCGCCGGTATCCGCGTCGCTGCGGACGTCGGCCTTGATGAAGAGGGCGTCGCCGCCGAAGCTCTTCAGCTCCGCTTCGAGGGTCCGGCCCTCGGGCTCGCGGCGACCGGCAACGACGACGGTGTCGCCCTGCTTGGTGAAGGCGACCGCCGCGGCGCGGCCGATGCCGGTGAGACCACCGGTGACGAGAATGACCTTGCTCATGATGATTTCCTTATGCCTTTTGCGCGGAGGCAAAGCCGTCCCGTCACCGGAAGCCCACCCATTGGGCTCCGATCCGCAACAGCGTCGTCTCGCTTCGATGGGGAGGATTTAGGCTCTGCTTGTCGTCACGTGAAAGACTTTGTATGCCGCCGAGCAATACCTCACAGGCATGACAGGCTTGATCGGATGGAGCTGCGCCACCTTCGCTATTTCGTCGCGATCGCCGAGGAGGGCAGCGTCACCGTTGCGGCGGAGAAGCGGCTGCACACGGCGCAACCATCGCTCAGCCGCCAACTGCGCGACCTTGAGCTCGAGGTCGGCACGCCGCTCTTCCTGCGCGGTGGACGCGGCGTCGAGCTAACCGCCGCTGGCCGCGCCTTCCTCGATCATGCGCGGCTCGCTCTTGGCCAAGCGGAACAGGCGATCGCCTCCGCCAGACGCGCGGCGCGGCCGGCAAAGAACAGCTTCTCGGTCGGCTTCCTCACGGGCCAGGAGGTTGATTGGCTGCCGCACGTCACGCGCATCCTGAGGGCCGAGTTGCCCAGCCTCGAATTCAAGGTATCGAGCCGCTACTCACCTGACGTCGCGGATGGCGTTCAGAGTGGGGAGCTTGACCTCGGTTTCATGCGCATCGAGCCTCGCCCCAACGTAGAGTATCGGGTGATCGCGCACGAGCCGCTGGTCGCCGTCGTCTCTAGCGACCACCATCTTGCGGCAGCCCCTACGGTCGACCCGAGAGACCTTTCGAGCGAGAGTCTCATCAGCTTTACGGACATCGCGCATGTCCTTCGTCACGTAATGGAGGATTATCTCCGAAAGAACGAGATCGAGATCGCGCCCACGCACCGGATCGACAACTTCGCGATGGGGATCTCGCTTGTCGCGTCGACGCGCAGCGTGGCGCTGCTGCCGGCCTATGTTAAGCCGTTGCTTCCCTGGCCCGTCGTGAGCCGACCGCTCGCGGGTGATCCACCTACAGTCGAACTCGCCGTGGGCTATCGGCGGGACAACCTGTCTCCGGTGCTCTCGACATTCTTGAGCGGACTTGACGGCCTGATTGCCGCGGGGCCCGCTGGCGTCCGTAACTCGGCATGATTGATCTTGGCTGTCGGCGGCGCTGTAGCCCATGAAACTAAAACGCCGTTCTAGACTGCAGGCATTTAGAACGGCAGATGTTCGCTAAGTCATGGATGGAATTGGCGCGCCCGGAACGATTCGAACGTCCGACCCTCAGATTCGTAGTCTGAGAGGTTGGTGCGGGTGGTCGGAGTCGAACCGACACTCCTTGCGGAACCGGATTTTGAATCCGGCGCGTCTACCAATTCCACCACACCCGCATTGAGCCGCTTGGCTCCTATGTGGCTCTTAGCGCATTTCGGCTCCTTTCGGGAGCCCCGTCCAGCGCCGCGCTAAGTGCCTGTATTCCCTGCAAGAAAAATAATTCCTCTAGAACCAACACCATCCCCTTTTTGAGTCCGGCGCGTCTACCAGTTCCACCACACCCGCATCGCGGCCGTTCGGCCCGAGTGACGTCATGCCATAGCCGCGGTCGGCTCGTCCAGCCGCGCGACGCGCGACCCGCGTATCCCGAGGCTTTACAAGCGCTCAGCTGAACACGTCGGAGAGGGTGCCGACGCTCGTACCGTTCCTCGCCTCGCGGAGCTCGTAGTAGAGCGTCGCGACGAAGACCGCGCTCAGGGCCGAGAGCGCGACCTGTGCGACGGCGCCGGCGAGTTGGCCCGGCACCAAGCCCGCCGCCTTGGTGACGAGCGCGGTCACCGCGAAGACCACGATCGACGAGGGGACGACGATGATCAGATCGGCCGCAAGGATGCGCCAACGCCACCCTTTGGTCAGAGCCGCACTGCGGCGCAGGCTTGCGACCGAGCCCAAACGCTCGATCGTGCAAGCGGGCACGACCACGATGAGGGCGAGGCTTGCGATCACTCCCGGGACGATCAGGAGCACGAAGCCGATCACGATGATCAACAGGGAGAGGATGATCGCGCCGAGCAGCGGAAGCAAGCGCGGCAGGCCGGCCGCGGTCGCGCCGCCGAGGCCGAAACTCTCGTTCCGGAGCAGGCGGAACGATCCGTATGCCGTCGCAGCCTGCGCGAGATAGGCGAGGATGGTCTGCGCGAGGACGGCTAGTCCCGCCCACAAGAAATAGGATTTGGAGTTCGGAGCGCCGGGCGGCTTGGCGAGCTCCTGCAGGACGATCGGCAGAACAGGAAAAACGGCGATGATCATGAAGCGGAGCGGCGCCATGCCGAGGACGCGAAAGGTCCGGCTGAGCACCGACCCTATCGTGAAGCCATCAAAGCCGCGAAAGCCGCCCCGCGCCGTCGTGTCGACCATCTCGCAACCCCCCGTCGCGGCATGGTGCGGGAGAAATGCTACACGCTCATGTCGAAGGCGCCGCTTCCGTCAGAAGGAGACTTTGAGGATCTCGTAGCTCTTGCCGCCGCCGGGCGTGTTCACCTCGACGGTATCGCCCTTCTTCTTGCCGATAAGCGCGCGCGCGGTGGGCGAGGTGATCGAGACCTTGCCGACCTTCACGTCGGCCTCCGCCTCGCCCACGATTTGGTAGACCTTCTTCTCCTCGGTATCCTCGTCGACGAGGGTCACGGTGGCGCCGAACATCACGGTCGACCCCGACAGCTTCGAGACGTCGATCACCTCGGCGCGGGCGAGCTTGTCCTCGAGTTCGGCGATCCGCCCCTCGTTGTGGCTCTGCGCCTCCTTGGCGGAATGGTACTCGGCGTTCTCGGACAGGTCGCCATGCGAGCGGGCCTCGGCGATCGCCTCGACGATGCGCGGGCGTTCGATCTGCTGACGCTTCCGCAGCTCCTCCTCCAACGCCCCGTGGCCCTCGGGCGTCATCGGGATCTTGTCCATCTGTGCCATCGTTCTTTCTCTCGATCGACACGACCGCTGGGCGGTCGCTTACCGGTTGTGCTCCAAAGCAAGGATTCCCGTCCGCCGTCGGACACGGCGAGCGGGAGAAACAATCATGGAGAGCGGATTCGCGACCGCCGCCCTGAAAAGGCGCGGCTGCCCAGCGAGGCCGCAACAGCCCCGCGTGTAGAGTGATGGAGAACGCCCCCTTAGGCAAGAGGGGCGGCGGGGCCGCTCGCGTCATCTTGGACAGCGCCACGCTGTCCGCGGCGGTGCGATTAGGCGTCGAAGACCTGACGGGTCGGCGGAAGGGTGTGCATGGCGCGAGACGATATGAAACTCTTGATCGTCGGGGCCGGCGTGGCGGGAACCGCACTGGCGGCACAGCTGACGCGCCGGGGACTCTCGACGGCAATGGTCGAGCGCGAGCGTGCATCCGGTGCCCGGGGCTACATGCTTGGTCTGCTGCCGATCGGCGGCGACGTTCTACGCGGGCTCGGCCTGTTCGATCGCGATTGCGCGATGAGCCAAGCCATGAGGCGCTACCAGCTTTATGATCGACACGGACGCTTGGCCAAGAGCGTGTCGCTGGCGCGCATCGCGACGCGGCCCGGCTCCTACCGGGGCATCGAACGTGGTGTCCTGCTCGACCTCCTTCGCGCGGCGGCTGGTCTGTCGAATGTCACGTGGGGCGTCGGCTTGGCGACGCTCGAGGAGCATCGCGACCGTGTCGATGTCGGCTTCGACGACGGAACATCCGGCGCCTTCGATCTCGTGATCGGCGCCGACGGGATGGAGTCGACGACGCGCCGCCTCGTCTTCGGAGACGCGGCGGCCTCGACGTTCCGCACCGGCTGGGGCGGCTGGGTGGTGTGGGCGCCCGAGCTTCACGCGGACGACGGGTGTTATCGCGAGCAATGGGGTGCGGGCGCGTTCGTCGGGCTCTATCCTGTCGCCGGTCGGCTTGGCATCTTCGTCGGCGGCCCCATGCGCGACCTTCGGCACCGGACGGCCGCCGATGTCGCGGCATATGTAAGGCGCGACCTGCTCGACGGCCCGCTCCGTCGCGCGCTGGCGTCCGCTGACTTCTCGGGGCAACCCTACTTCTGGGCGATGGACGATCGACGCAGCCAACGCTGGCACAGCGATCGTGTCGTGCTGCTCGGCGATGCCGCCACCGGCTTCCTGCCCACGGCGGGCGTCGGCGCTTCGATGGCGATGAAGAGCGCCGGCCTGCTTGCCGAAGCGTTGGCGGCAGCGCATCCGGATCGCCTTGGACAGGCACTGGCCGGCTACGAAGCCCGGCAGCGTCATCGGGTCGAACACGCTCAGGAGACGTCGCGTTCGCTGGCGCGCCTCATGTTTCTCGACGGTTCGGTCGCCGTCATGCTCCGCGATCAGGCGATGCGGCTCTATCCAAACGCCTGGCTCGTCGACGACATCGCGCGGATCATCACGCGCTAGCGAAATAGTCCTGCAGCGCACGCACCTCGAGGTCGCCCGCCTTGTAGGCGCGGATGCCCTGAGAGGCGGCCAAGGCGCCGGCCAACGTCGTGTAGTAGGGCACGCGATGCAGCAGGGCCGCGCGGCGCAGCGAGCGGGAGTCGGACAGCGCCTGCGCGCCCTCGGTCGTATTGAACACCAGCTGGATCGCGCCATTGGTGATCGCGTCGACGATGTGCGGTCGGCCTTCGGAGACCTTGTTGACCCGCTGCGCGGCAATACCGTTGCTCACGAGGTATTTGGCCGTACCGCCGGTCGCGCGGACCGAAAAGCCAAGCTCGACCAGCATCCGCACCGTGCCGAGCACGCGCGGCTTGTCGGAGTCGCGCACCGAGATGAACAGCGTGCCGGAGGTCGGCACCTTGGTGCCGCCACCGAGCTGGCTCTTGGCGAAGGCGATGCCGAACGAGCGGTCGAGGCCGATGACCTCGCCGGTCGATCGCATCTCCGGTCCAAGCACGGTGTCGACGCCGGGGAAGCGGGCGAACGGGAACACCGCTTCCTTCACCCCGACATGGTCCGCCGTCATCGGCTTGAGGCCGAAGGAAGCCAGGGTTTCGCCGGCCATGATCTGTGCGGCGATCTTGGCGATCGGCTCGCCGATCACCTTGGCGACGAACGGCACTGTCCGCGAGGCGCGCGGGTTGACCTCGAGCACGTAGATGTCGCCGTCCTTCAGCGCATATTGCACGTTCATCAGGCCGCCGACGTCGAGCGCCAGCGCAAGCCTGGCCGTCTGCGCCTTGAGCTCAGCGAGCGTCTCGGCGGAGAGCGAGCGCGGCGGAAGCGAGCAGGCGGAGTCGCCGGAATGGATGCCGGCCTCCTCGATATGCTCCATGATCCCGCAGACGAACACGTCCTTGCCGTCGCAGAGCGCGTCGACATCGACTTCCACGGCATCCGACAGGTAGCGGTCGAACAGCAGCGGATTGGTGCCGAGCACGGTGTTGATCTGCCCGGTCTTGTCGTTGGGGTAGCGCGCCTTGATGTCGGAGGGCACCAGGCCTGGCAGCGTGTCGAGCAGGTACTCGCCGAGCGCGTGATCGTCGCGCAGGATCGCCATCGCCCGGCCGCCGAGCACGTTGGAGGGCCGCGCCACCAGCGGCAGCCCGAGGTCCTGCGCGACGAGACGGGCCTGCTCGACCGAATAGGCGATGCCGTTCTTCGGCTGACGCAGGTCGAGCTTGTCGATGAGCCGCTTGAACCTGTCGCGATCCTCGGCGAGGTCGATCGAGTCGACGCTTGTCCCGAGGATGGGAATCCCCGCCTTTTCGAGATGCGGCGCGAGCTTCAGCGGCGTCTGGCCGCCGAACTGGACGATCGTGCCCTTCAGCATGCCGCGCGATTGCTCGACCGCCATGATCTCGAGCACGTCCTCCGCCGTCAGCGGCTCGAAGTAGAGCCGGTCGGAGGTGTCGTAGTCGGTCGAGACCGTTTCAGGGTTGCAGTTGACCATGATGGTCTCGTAGCCGCGATCGCGCAGCGCGTAGGCGGCATGGCAGCAGCAATAGTCGAACTCGATGCCTTGGCCGATCCGGTTCGGGCCGCCGCCGAGGATCACCACCTTCTCGCGACCGGACGGCCGCGCCTCGTCGGCCGGCGCGCCGGCGAACGGCGGCGCGTAGGTCGAGTACATGTAGGCGGTGGGCGAGGCGAACTCGGCCGCGCAGGTGTCGATGCGCTTGTAGACCGGGCGCACGCCGAGCCCGTGGCGCGCTTTGCGCACCGCCGTCTCGGCGCTGCCGGCGAGCGTGGCGAGCCGCGCGTCGGAGAAGCCGGCCGCTTTGAGCCGGCGCATGTTGGCGGCGTCGGTCGGCAGGCCGTGCGCCCGCACCCGGCGCTCGAGCGCGACGATCTCGTCGAGACGGTCGATGAACCAGGGGTCGATCTTGCAGGCCTGGTGGATGTCGGTCTTGTCCATCCCGGCGCGCAGCGCTTGGCCGACGACCAGCAGGCGGTCCGGCGTCGGTCGTCCCAGCGCTGCGCGCAAATTGTTGGCGTCCTCGCGGCTGTCGCCGGCGCCGCTCTCGATCTCGATCTCGTCGAGCCCGTCGAGGCCGGTCTCCAGAGAGCGGAGCGCCTTCTGCAGGCTTTCGGCGAAGGTCCGTCCGATCGCCATGGCCTCGCCGACCGACTTCATCGAGGTGGTGAGGATCGGCTCGGCGCCGGCGAATTTCTCGAAGGCGAAGCGAGGGATCTTGGTGACGACATAGTCGATCGAGGGCTCGAACGAGGCCGGCGTCGCGCCGCCGGTGATATCGTTGGCGATCTCGTCCAGCGTGTAGCCGACTGCGAGCTTGGCCGCGACCTTGGCGATCGGGAAGCCGGTCGCCTTCGACGCCAGCGCGGAGGAGCGCGACACCCTCGGGTTCATCTCGATGACGATCATCCTCCCCGTGGAGGGGTCCACCGCGAACTGAACGTTGCTGCCGCCGGTCTCGACGCCGATCTCGCGCAGCACCGCCAGCGAGGCGTCGCGCATCACCTGGAATTCCTTGTCGGTGAGGGTCAGCGCCGGGGCCACGGTGATCGAATCGCCGGTGTGCACCCCCATCGGGTCGATGTTCTCGATCGAGCAGACGATGATGCAATTGTCCGCCCTGTCGCGGACGACTTCCATCTCGTACTCTTTCCAGCCGAGCACGCTCTCCTCGACCAGGACCTCGTTGGTCGGCGAGGCGTCGATGCCGCCCTCGATGATCTCGATGTACTCGGCCTTGGTGTAGGCGATGCCGCCGCCGGTGCCCCCCATCGTGAACGAGGGCCGGATGATCGCCGGCAGGCCGATCTCGTCGAGGATGTCGAGCGCGCCCGAGAGCGTCTTGATCTGGTGCGAGCGCGGCGTGGCGAGGCCGATCCTGGTCATCGCCTCGCGGAATTTCCCGCGGTCCTCGGCCTTGTCGATCGCCTCGGCGGTGGCGCCGATCATCTCGACGTCATACTCTTTCAAAACGCCCATGCGCTGCAGCGAGAGCGCGCAGTTGAGCGCCGTCTGGCCGCCCATTGTCGGCAGCAGCGCGAAGCCGCCCGGCGCGGCGTGGCGCTCCTTGGCGATGATCTTGGCGACGATCTCGGGCGTGATCGGCTCGACGTAGGTGCGATCGGCGAGATCGGGATCGGTCATGATCGTCGCCGGGTTGGAATTGACCAGCACGATCCGGTAGCCCTCGGCCTTCAGCGCCTTCAGCGCCTGGGTGCCGGAATAATCGAACTCGCACGCCTGCCCGATGATGATCGGCCCGGCGCCGATGATCAGGATGGTCGAGACGTCCTTGCGTTTGGGCATGATAGTCCCCGCGTCCGGCGAGCGGCCGCGCGTCGAAAAGGGCCGCGCGCGGCCCTGATAAGGATAGCGAGCGCCTTTGTGACCGTGCCAGGGGCTGAAGGCAAGGCTGGGCCACGACACGCGGGTCGCTCGCCGCCCGGAGCGCGGCGTGTTACTCTTAGCTCATGACCATTCTCGTCACCCGCGCAGCGGAAGGGCTGGAACGCCGGGCCTTCACCATCGCCGACATGGAGCGGATGGTGGCGGACGGCATCCTCGACCCCGACGAGCGCCTCGAACTCATCGGCGGAGAGTTCGTCCCGATGGCCGCCAAGGGTTCCCGCCACGAGGCGATCAAGGTCGCGCTCGCCTTGCTCTGGGGCCGGGTCTGCCCGTTCGGGTTCGTGTTCGCGCCGGAAACGGGCCTGCGGCTCGATCCGCTCAACTATCTGGAGCCGGATTTCATCGTCTTCGCGCGGACCAAGCGCCTCGCCGACGTTCGCGGCCCGGACGTGCTCCTCGCGGTGGAAGTCGCCGATTCCTCGCTCGACTACGATCTGCGCCGCAAGCCGCTGGTCTACGCGGCCTTCGGCGTCCGCGAACTGTGGGTGATCGATGCCGCGCGCCGGACCGTGCATCGCCACCACGGCGCCGGGCCGGAGGGATATGCGGAGGTCCGCGAGTGCGGAGCGAGCGAGCGCCTCGTTCCCCGTCATGCGCCGGAGGATTTCGCATTCGCTCTCGACACGCTGGAGGCGCTGTAGCCCTCGCTGGCGCCCGAGGTCGCCGTATATGCGAACGCCGGGTCACCCAAGACGATATTCTCCTTGCCCATGCCATTCGTGGCGCGCCACCGATTCGCGGGTCGCCGCCCGCGATGCGCCGAGCACCGGTAGCCGCGGCTGTCTGATGGACGCCCATTCCGCGTCGGCAGCGCAACGCGAGGTCGCCGAGAACGGCATCGCGCTCGGCCGCGCGGGGAACCCGCGACCGATCGCTCACGTTGCAGGATGCTGCCTCGACGGCGTTTGTCCCGAGACGCTACCTCCTAGCCTTGCACACCAACGGCCGACCACGTTATGGCCTCACGAGGACCTCGACGCATGACCCGATCGCATGGACTTTTCGGCGCCTCCCTCGGCACGGCGGCAGCCGCCGCCCTGCTTATCGGCTCGACAGCCGTGTCACACGCGGCAGGCCCGTTCGCCTCCTTCGCCGGCAATTGGACCGGGGCCGGCACCATCTCAATCGATAACGGCAGCAAGGAGCGGCTGCGTTGCAGAGCCCATTACGACGTCGGCGGCGGCGGCGAGACGCTGGCGCAGAACTTGACCTGCGCCAGCGACAGCTACAAATTCAACGTCATCAGCCACGTGCGCTCCGAGGGCGGCGCCCTTTCGGGCGACTGGGCGGAGACCTCTCGCAACGCCACGGGCCGCATCAGCGGCCGGATCGGGCCGACCCAGATTTCGGCCCATGTCGCCGGAGCCGGCTTCACCGCCGACATCGGCATCGCGGCGCGCGGCGGCAAGCAGGCCGTCACCATCAGCCCGACCGGCACCGACATCCGCAACGTCTCGGTCACGATGTCCAAGTCCTAGCCTTGAGACCTCGGTACGCAGCTGACGCGTTATAGATGAAAGCCCGGTCGCGCGACCGGGCTTTTCTTGTGCGGCTGTTCCGGCGATTATGCGTGTTGCATACCCATGCGCTCAAACGTCCGCTGTCGACTTAGTGTCGGCCCTGGTGTCAGCTTCAGTCCACGGCCGATTAAACCTGCCGCTTTCGTGCCGCAAACCCTGCTTCGTGGCACGGTTTAAGGAGCTGCCTCGTAAGATGTCAGCTTTCGGAGTCGACCTCAGCGGCGTGTCCAAATTGGTCCTAAGCCATCATCGTCGCGGCTCGTGTTCGCGAGTGTTTGTTAGAAAACCGAGCAGCGCATCGTTGACTGCCGCCGTGGCTTCGAGCTGTGGCCAGTGACCAACTCCTTCTAATGCGATGAACCCACGAAGGCCGGGCAAGGCTCGACGCAGGCCATCCTCTGTGACAGCGCGCATCTTTGCGATCCCGTCGGCCTTGCCCATAAGGAAGAACGATGGTTGACGGATCGTAGCGCCAGCGAACGCGCCAGCCATGTCGGAGAAGGGTTGAATCGCCCGGTAGTAGTTGAGCGGCCCATCAAATCCCATACGCTGGAAATCGGCGATCGCCGCGGCGACGTCATCTGCGTCGGCCCAGCCTGGAACGCCGACCGGAGAAGGGCGGGTAAGGCCGCGAGCTTGGTCGAACGGGTCCCAGCGCTGGTCGTCCGGCGCGGACCCCGATGTCCAGTAGAGCATGCCCGGGATCGTCGTGGCGGCGTCCGCCCACTCGCTAGCGGCCTCAGGGCGCATCTGCCGGAACATATAAAATTGATCCTTGCCGGCGTCACGGAGCTGTTGCAGGAAGCTCTTGCCTCCCTGCGGCAGGAACGGAACGCTCATCCCGAATACCGCGGTGAAGCGGTCGGGCCGCATCATCGCGGCGTTCCAGGCGACGCTGGCACCGAAGTCGTGGCCCACGACCGTGGCGGTCCCGACCTGCAGCGTATCGAGTAACCCGACCAAATCCCCGACTGTGTGGAACGGGGTGTAGAGAATGGCATCGGCAGGCGAGGAGCTTCCGCCATAGCCGCGCATGTCGAGCGACAGCGCGCGATACCCCGCTTCGGCCACCGCCTCCATCTGCCGCCGCCAGCCGCGCCACGTGTCAGGAAACCCGTGGCAAAATAGCACGGCCGGGCCGTCGCCCATTTCAACGGCGTGAAGAGTGATCCCGTTGGCGACAACGTGGTGGTGCTTCACGGCGTTCTCCTTGTTGCCAAAGACCAAACTAAGTGTTCGCTAAAGCTATTCAGGCCACGTCGACAGCGATGTCGAGCAGCGGTTTGCCTCCGCTCTTGCGTTCCTCCAAGTCGGCGTGTGCCAGGCCGACCTGTTCCATGGCGTAGCGCCTGCCCAGCGACAGCGACAGCGTGCCATCGGCGAGCCCGGCGTAAAGCGCGGCCGCGCGCGCCTGTATGGTGTCCGCGTCGGGCAGGTGGTCGTTCAACCGAGGGCGGGTCAGATAAAGCGACCCGGCTTCGCCCAACTCGGCCGGGTTAAAGCCGTCCACGGCACCGCCGGACGCCCCAAAGTTCACCACCATTCCCCTCTTGCGCGTCACCTTGAATCGTCGCGCAGCGTCGGCTTGCCGACGGAGTCGAACACCACGTCCACCCCGGCGCCGCCGATCAGATCGAGCAAAGGTGCAACGAAGCCGCCTTGATCTGACAGGAACACGTCCTGGGCGCCCCGATCGCGCGCGATCCGCTTGTCGTCTTCGGCGCGGACGGTGCCGTAGACCGTGGCCCCAAGGCGCGTCGCGAAGCCGACGAGGAGCTGGCCCACCCCTCCCGCCGCCGCATGGACGAGGCAGGACCGCCCGGGTCCGAGGCGGCCGACATCGGTTGCGATATAGTGCGCGGTAAATTCCTGGAATGTCGCGGCGGCGGCAAGGGAAAGCGGCACGGCTTGTGGAACGTGGACGAGCTGCCAGGCCGGCACGACGGCGAACTCGGCATAGCTGTTCCAGACGAGGCAGTAGGCGACCCGGGCGCCGGGGCGGAACCCGGTCACGCCGGCGCCGACCCGCTCCACCGTTCCCGCCCCTTCCATGCCGATGGTGGTTGGCAGCCGGACGGGGTAGGTCTGCGAGTTCGCGAACACGCCTTTGCGCGTTCCCGCGTCCATCACGTTGATCCCGGCATGGGCCATCCGCACCAGCACCTCGCCTGCGCCGGGATCGGGCAACGGGATGTCCTGGAGCCGGAGCACCTCCGGTCCGCCATACTGCTCGATGCGAATGGCCCTCATGCCCCCTCCTTTCCCGCGTCGGACGCGTGCCTTTAATTTCTCTGGACGTCTGCTCGCGAGGCGGCGCGACCGGGCAGGATCAGGAGCTTGCCGTGCGCATGTCCGCTCCGGCAAAGTTCGAGCGCCGTGCGCCAGTCCTCCATGCCGAACGTGCGTGCCACGGGCACGGTGAAACGCCCTTCGGCGGCAAGCTGCGCGAACTGGCCGAGCACATCGTAGCGTGGGACCAGACCCGGCTCCCGGCCCGTGGTGCGAACGCCGAGCCCTTCCTCGTCGAAATCGCTGATGCTCATGACCCGACGGGCATCGCCGTCGACGATCTTGATCAGGTTGGGCAGCACGCCCGGCACGAGCGCGGTGTGTAGAACCAGATCGGGCGCTTTCCCTGCGATATCCCGAACCCGCTCCACCATACCGTCGCCATAGGCTGTGACCTTGGCTCCGAGATCCCGCAGGCGGGTCGCAAAGGTGGCGCCGGCGGTCGCGATCACATGGGCGCCGCGCATCAGCGCTACTTGAACGGCGGCAAAGCCCACCATCGTCCCACCCCCGTTGATCAGGATGGTCTGGCCGCTCGACAGGCCGAGCAGGTCGAGACTGCGAACCGCCGTCTCGACCGCCATCGGCAACGCAGCCGCTTCGGAGAGGCCCAGGCCATCGGGGACCGACGCCCAGAAGGCCATGATCGCATAGTCCGATGCGCCGGCAGTCGGGTAGCCCATGTAGTCGGGAACGCCGAAGACGAGGTCTCCGACCCGGACCTTCGTGACGCCTTGCCCAACGGCATCGACCGTTCCGGACACATCGAGCCCGATCCCGCCCGGAACAGGTCCCGGCATGAGACCGAGGCATAGGACCCAATCCATAGGGTTGAGCGCACAGGCGTGGACCCGCACGCGAATCTGGTCCGCTCCCGGACTGGGAACGGGCGCCTCCTCCAGGCGCAGCGCGTCGGCCCATTCGCCATGGCTGTGAAAGCGTATCGTCCGCATGCTGGCAGGCTCTGGATTGCTCACGGTGGTTCTCCAACTCTCAGCGGCACGATCCCTCGTCGTGGCCGGCTCGAACATCGAACGATCAGGATCACAGACTTATCTTCAGTCGCTGACTTAATCGTATCGTCAGTCGCTGCCAAGAGGTGGCGGATCAATGCCGCGAACGGGCATAAGGTGCGTCGGCGCCTGCGAGAGGCAGCTTTGGAGTTGTATCGTGGACGCGGGTACGATCAGACCACCACGGCGGAAATCGCGGCCAAGGCAGGAGTCGTGCGTGACGCACCGTCGGCGCTCGGTGCGTGGGCGACGCTGCTCCACGCCTTCCGGGCGGCGGAAGGCCTATTCATCGAAAACCGCCATTTAGCCGAGCCCCGCCGTCGCATCAGCGCGAGCAGGTCACCGCTTCAAGAGCGCGAACTGATGGACAGCTTCCAACGCTGCATCGTTCAGCCCTCGGAAGCTGCGGGCGATCGGCAGCTTCCTGCACCGTTCCGGTTTGAACCTCTCGTTCGGCATTCTACTCGATAGCCAAGATTCAGCCGCTCGGCTTTGCAAAGGATACTATCGCCGCTACTCCGCCGGCCGGTGGCGGGGACCGTGCGGAGCGAGGCTGTAGAGGTACATCGCGGTCGGCCGCAGGATCAGCAGGTCGGCGACCAGCGCGGCGATCATCGCGAAGGCGGACAGCCAGCCAAACAGCCGCAGCATCGGCAGGTTCGAAAAGGCCGTGACCGCCAACCCGCAGGCCAGCACCACCGAGGTGAGGATCAGCGCCGGCCCGACCAGGATCGTCGCGCGCTCGACCGACAGCGCGGCGTTCTCGCCCGGCGTCTCCTCAAGCCGCAGCCGGTTGAGGAAGTGGATCGTCGCACTCAGGCCGAGACCGAAGGAAACCGTCAGCGCGACGACGCTGGCGAATTGCAGCCCTTCGCCCATCGCGTAGAGCAGGGTGCCCGAGGCAATGATCGGGAAGATCCCGGGCAGGATCGACAACAGCATCACTTTCCACGAGCGGAAGGCGAGACCGATGAAGGCGGCGACGAAGACGATCTCGATGGTCAGCCCGCGCGAGAGCCGCTCGATCATCGCGGCCGAATTGCGCGCCGCGATCACCGCGAGGCCGGTGACCGAGATCGTGTAGCCGGGATGCTCGGCGCGGACCTGGTTGAGCCGGGCGTCGAGCTTGTCGACGATCGGGAGCAGCTGGCTCGCGTCCTTGTCGGGCACGCGGCCCGAGACCAGCACCGACCTGTGGTCCTCGGCGACGAAGCGCCCGATCAGCGACTTCGGCAGGTAGCCGACGTATTTCTGCAGCGTCGCGAGATCGTTGAGGCCGAGCTTCTGCGAGAGCCAGTCGCGCAGCGTCTGCAGCGAGAAGACGTTGCCAATGCCGGGTTCGGTCGCGGTGGTGCGCTGCACCGCCTCGATCGTCGCCAGCGAGGCCGGCGAGTAGAGATCCTCGCCCGGCGGGAATTGGATCAGCACGTCGATCGGGTTGGCGCCTGTCAGCTTGCGGTCGAGCGTACCGTTGGCGGTCGTCGCCTGCTGGTTGTTGGGCACCTGGTCGGCGAGACGGTAGCGCGGCGTCAGGTTGGCATAGACCGCCGACATGAGGATGCAGACGACGATCGCGATGAGGCTGTAGAGGCCCGGCCGGCTGACCATCCGCTCGGCGATCCAGCGACAGAGCGAACGCAGCGCCGAGATCGCGACATCGGCGCCGGGCTTCGCCGCAGCGAGCTTCGCCTCGCCGCGGATGAGCGTGAGGGCAAGCAGCGGCAGCAGCACGAGCACCGTGACAAGCGCGATCGCGGTGGTCAGCAGGCCGGCCTCGCCAAAGGTTTTGATGAGGTCGGAATCGGAGAACAGCAGCGCGACGAAGGAGACCATCGTCGTCGTATGGGTGAGGACGCAGGCGGGGCCGACGACCGCCAGCGCTCCGCGAATCGCCTGCGCCTTCGTCTGCCCGGCGACGAGGCGGTCGCGGATCGCGAACGTCAGCTGCATCGAATCCGAGAAACTGATCACCATGATCAGCGGCGTCATCACGTTGAGGAAGATGTTGAGCTGGAAGTCGAGCCAGCCGAGCGCCCCGACCGAGATGAGGATGGCCACGAGCGGCGGCGCCGCGGCCACGAGCATGAAGGAGATGCGGCGGAAGAACAGGATCGCGATGAGGCAGCCGGCGACGAAGCCGATCAGGTTGTAGGTGATGCGATCCGATTCCACGGACGTGTGGATCTCCTGCTGCATCACCGGCACGCCGGCGAGTTCGGCCTTGAGGTCGGAGCCGGCCAGATCCTGGGCGATGGTCTTGCGGATCTCGGCGATGATCGGGCCCGACTTGGCGCTCGAAGCGACGGCCGGCTGCAGGGCGAGCACGATGAGCGCGAGCGTTCCGTCGGGCGAGATCAGCTTGCCGTTGATGAGCTCGTTGCCGCGGACCTTCTTGACGAGATCCTCGTAGGCCTGCCCCTCCGGCAGCGGCTCCGGGAACAGCGCCGGCGGGATCGTCTGGCCGGCCTTCGGCGCCTCGCGCGCCGAGAACATCGACAGGATGTCCCGCTCGCCCTCGACGAGCTGGAGGTCGGTGACGAGGTCGCGGATCTTCTGGACGTTGTCCCGGGCGAGCAGGTCCTTGGCGGTGATTACCACCAGCACGTCGTACTCGGACGACGGGAAGTCGCGCGTCACCGCCTCGTATTGGTGGAACTGCGGCGTGTTCGAGCGGAACAGCTGGGACAGCGAGTCGTCGACCTTGAGCTTGCCGATCCCGAACGCGGCGCCGACCGCGAGCAGCGCGAACACGAGCCCGACGAGGAGCGGGGCCTTCAGCGAAACGAGGCCGATCCGCTCGGCGCCGAACACCAGCTTTGGCAATCCGCGATCGCCGGTCCCGGTGCCCGATTGCGAAGCCTCGACCTCGCTTTCGATCGTCTGCATTGCGCTCCTGATCTCACCGTCGCCGTACCCGATGGTACGCCTCGATGAGGCTTAACCGGGTTTTCGCGGCTGTGCTAGTGCCGCAACACGGCGGCTTTAAGCCATGGCGCTTCCAAGGCAAGCCGTAAAGGCGCCATCAACCTTGGCTTAGCCTTTTGCGAGTGCCCGAACGGGACAAGTCGAGTTCGAGGAGACGGCGATGAGGCTCAATCGTTTCGCGCGGTCCGGCAGGCTTGCCGTCGTGCTTTGCGCGGCGCTGGCCGCCGCCGCCTGCGCCAAGCCGCCCGGCCCGGAGGGGTTCAGCGCCAATGCCGGCGCCGTGCCCGGCAGCGAGCAGGATTTCGCGCAGAACGTCGGCGACCGCGTCTTCTTCGAGTCGGATTCGAGCGAGCTGACGGCGAAGGCCCAGGCTACTCTCGACCGCCAGGTGGCGTGGCTGCGGCGCTACGACCGCGGCCCGTTCCTGATCGAAGGCAACGCCGACGAGCGCGGCACCCGCGAGTACAATTTCGCCCTCGGCGCACGGCGCGCGGAGGCGACCAAGGAGTATATGGTCGCGCGCGGGATTCCGGCCGGCCGCATCCGCACCATCAGCTACGGCAAGGAGCGCCCGGTCGCGGTGTGCAACGATATCTCCTGCTGGTCGCAGAACCGCCGCGCGCAAACCAACGTCGGCGGGCAGAGCTGAGGCTCGGACACCATCCATTTGCGTCGTCATCGCGAGCCGCAGGTGAAGTACGGCGAACCGGCGGCCAAGCTCTTTTGAACTCGACGCGCCGGCATACATTAATCTGTCATCGATCCTCCGACAGAGGTGATCCATGCCGACCGACCTTCCGCCCGACTACAAGCCAGCCCCAAAACCGACTCCCGAGAAACCTGGCGCGACGGTGCCGCGGCCGCCCTCCGGAGAGGACTCGCGCGATCCGGGCGGTGCGCCGGGGCAGGACCCGGCCGGCCTGCCGGGACGCGACGGCGACTCGGTTGACCCCGGCTGGGGCGAGCCGGCGACGGCTCCGGCCGGCGCTCCGGCGCCCGCCGGCGGCGGTCTGCCAAGCTTCTGAGCCGGCGCGGGCGTTGAGCCAAGGTTAACCATGATTGCAGCGTTCCGCATCGATCTCGCCGCGTCAACGCTTCGATAAGGTTGACGAGCACCTCCGCTTAACCATCGCAGGCTACTCCGGACCGACGCGTATCGAGTTCGGAGGTGGCCGATGGGCTTTCATTGTTTTGCCAAGCGAGCGCGGTTTGTCGCCTTGCTCGGGGCGGGATTGGCCATCGCGGCCTGCGCCAAGACGCCGGGCGAGCCCGGTCTCGCCGGGCTGGCCGGCGGCGGCGGCGGCCGAGATGGCGGTTACGGGCGCGATGGCGGATATGGCCATGTCGCCGGCACCGCGCTCCCCGGCAGCGTCCAGGACTTCGCACAGAACGTCGGTGACCGCGTCTTCTTCGAGTCGGATTCGAGCGAACTCACGTCCAAGGCGCAGGCGACGCTCGACCGGCAGGTGGCGTGGCTGAAGCGTTACGACCGCGGGTCCTTCATCATCGAGGGCCATGCCGACGAGCGCGGCACCCGCGAGTTCAATTTTGCGCTCGGGGCCCGCCGCGCGCAGACGACCAAGGACTACATGGTCGCGCGCGGCATCCCCGGCAGCCGGATCCGCACCATCAGCTATGGCAAGGAGCGCCCGGTCGCGGTCTGCAACGACATCTCGTGCTGGTCGCAGAACCGCCGCGCGGTCACCAACGTCGGCGACGGCAGCCAGAGTTGACGCGAGGCTCGACAGCCGGCGTCGGCGCGTGGCAGAGCTTCGCCCATGTCAGACGACCTCGCCGCTCTCGAAAGCCAGACCCTCGCCGCCGTGGCGGCCGCCCAAGACGAACCCGCGCTGGAACAGGCCCGCGTCGTCGCGCTCGGCAAGAAGGGTTCGATCTCCGCGCTGCTCGCCACGCTCGGCAAGATGGCGCCCGAGGAGCGCAAGGCTCGCGGCGCCGCGATCAACGTCCTGAAGGACACCGTCGCCGCCGCCTTCGACGCGCGCCGCGCGACCCTGCAGCAGGCGGCGCTCGAGGCGCGGCTCGCGTCCGAGACGATCGACGTGACGCTGCCGGTGCGGCCGGCCGCGCTCGAGACCGGTCGCATCCACCCGATCACCCAGGTTATGGACGAGATCTGCGTCATCTTCGCCGACATGGGCTTCAGGGTCGCCGAAGGGCCGGACATCGAGAGCGACGATCTCAACTTCACCAAGCTGAACTTTCCGCCGGACCATCCCGCGCGGGACATGCACGACACGTTCTTCTTCCCGCCCGGACCGGACGGCGCGCGCAAGCTGCTGCGCACCCACACCAGCCCGGTGCAGGTGCGCACCATGCTGGCGCAGACGCCGCCGATCCGCATCATCTGCCCCGGGCGCACCTACCGCTGCGACAGCGACCAGACCCACACGCCGATGTTCCACCAAGTCGAAGGCTTGGTGATCGACCGCGCGGCCAACCTTGGCAACCTGAAGTGGGTGCTGGAGGAATTCCTCAAAGCCTTCTTCGAGGTGACGAGCGTCAAGATGCGGTTCCGGCCGAGCTTCTTCCCGTTCACCGAGCCGTCGATGGAGGTCGACATCCAGTGCAGGCGCGGTGGTGGCGAGATCCGCTTCGGCGAGGGTGAGGACTGGCTCGAGATCCTCGGCTGCGGGATGGTGCACCCGAACGTGCTGACGAATTGCGGGATCGACCCGGAGGTCTACCAGGGCTTCGCCTGGGGCATCGGCATCGACCGCATTGCGATGCTGAAATACGGCATGCCGGACCTGCGCGCCTTCTTCGAGAGCGACATCCGCTGGCTGCGGCACTACGGCTTCCGCCCGCTCAACGAGCCGAGTTTAATCGCGGGGCTGTCTTAGCTGCGGATCCATCTCCACGAGGATACGGGCGCAGCCGAACACAGCCCGGAGGAACGCGCTCCTGCCTTCCAAGCACACGAAGGTAGGTGCATGGTACGGCCCGGTGAAGAGCACGCCGACCGGCGACACGGGGCGACCGGCCGGCGCACCATCGGTTCGGCGAGGCAGCGCGCGCCGGCAAGGGCGGTTAGCCCGTTGCGGCACAGGGCGGCTAGACACCACCAGGGCCTCCCAACGCGGCACGTGGTCGCGCTCGTCCTCCGCCGGTAGCGCCCAGATCAGGGCGTCGGCTTGGGGGCGGGTGCCGCGCTGGAGTCGCCACTGTCGAGCTTGATGTCCTTCTTGATCGCCTGACCGTAGACCAGCACGGCGAAGTTGCCCATCGACTCCGACTTCTGACCGCCGGGCAACTTCATCGCGATCGGACAATAGGCGGCGGTGAGCGCGTTGGTCACCATGTCGGGCTTGGCGTCCGGCGCCTTCTGCCGGATCGCCGGCAGCACCTCGTCGATGGTGGTCAGCATGGCGGCCCGGTTCATCGTGTCGAGCTTCGTGGTGACCGCGCCGTCGTCCACCGCCTTCTCGAGCGTCGGATCCTTCGCCGCGTCCTTCACCGGGACACAGGCGTCCGGGCGGTTCATCGCCAGCATGGTCAGTGCGTTTTTGCGGAGATCCGCGATCGCGGCCGGCCCGACATCGGCCGAGGCATGGTTGCCCCAGGTGCTGCGCACGTAGTTGACGGCGTCGGCGACCTCCTTATCGGTCATGGTCTGTCCCAGCGCCGGCATCGGCGCCATGCCGCCCTTGGCACCGAGGCCGCCGAGCACGACGCGAATCACGTTCTCCGGTCCCGCCGCGGTCACGGCGCCGTTGCCGGCGAGCTGGGGAATGGCCCCGCCCACGCCCTTGCCGTCCTTCTGATGGCAGGAGGCGCAGTTGGAAAGGTAGGCGTCGGCCGCGACGCGCTGAGGGGCCGCGCCCTTCGAGGACTCGGCTCCGGTCTGCGCCGCGGTAGGGGCGGTCGACTTGAGGTAGGCGGCGATGGCGTTGAGGTCCGGGTCGCTCAAGTGGCTCGTGCTCTCGCTGATCACCTGCTGCATCGGACCGAGCGCCACGGTCAGATGATCGGGACGCGAGCCGTTCTTGAGGAAGGCGACGATGTCGTCCTTCTTCCAGGTGCCGACGCCGGCGCGACCATCCATGATGTTGGGCGCGTACCAGCCCTCGATCTGGCCACCCTCAAGCTTGCCGCTCCAATTCGAGGCACCGGTCAGCTTCGATTTGTTGTGACACTCGCCGCAATGGCCCAAACCTTCAACGAGGTAGGCACCGCGATTGACCTCCGGGGTAGCGGTCTTGCTGGGTTCGAATGTTTCTGCACTGAAGAACAGGGTGCGCCAGGTGAACAGCGCCGTGCGGATGTTGAAGGGAAATCCCATCTCCAGCGGCTTGCGCGGCGCGTGGACGGCCGGCAGCGACTTCAGGTAGGCGTGGATCGCCTGCGCATCGTCCTTGGTGACCTTGGTGTACCAGGGGAACGGAAAGGCGGGGTAAAGATAGGCGCCCTGGTCGTCGATGCCGTTGTGGAAAGCATTGTAGAACTGGCCGTCGGTCCAGTTGCCAAGGCCAGTTTCCTTGTCCGGCGTGAGATTGGGGGTCGAGATCTTGCCGACCGGCGTGTCCATGTAGAGGCCGCCCGCGAAGGGCTTGCCGCCGGGCGCGGTGTGACAGGCGACGCAATCACCGGCGGTGACGAGGTACTGACCGCGCTTGACGAGGTCGGCATTTTGGTCCGGAGCGCCCTGCGCTCGTGCCGCACCGGTCAACCCAAGTCCGGTCAATCCAAGCCCGGTCAATCCAAGCCCGACAAGAGAAAAGCCGGCAACGGCCGCCACACCATTGCGGATCGTCTTCGTGAAAGGCGCCATCATGGGGTTTCCTGCCGCAACGCGGTTAGAATATGCGCCGGGAAGCTACAGGAAATTGTCGATGCTCGTCCAGCACCGTTGCCGAAAGCGGTATGCGGCAAACCGGCCTCGTGTCGCTCGTGAGAAGCTTCGTCAGCGGGCGGCGGTCCCGGCCCGGTCCTGGCGGCGGGGATCCCGGCGGTGATTTCCCGAAAGCGGGTTCGGCGCCCCGGCCGGCGTTGATCTTGCGGCGGCTCGCCGCCACCCATAGATGGGGCGCACGTCCTCCGCAGAGAAGAAGCATGTCCGATCAAGCCTCGCCGTCTTCCGGTTGGCATGGCACCACGATCATCATGGTGCGCAAGGCCGGCCGCACGGTGATCGGCGGCGACGGCCAGGTCTCGATCGGCCAGACCATCATCAAGGGCAACGCCAAGAAGGTGCGGCGGCTCGCCAAAGGGGAGGTGGTCGGCGGCTTCGCCGGCGCCACGGCGGATGCCTTCACCCTCTTCGAGCGGCTCGAGGCCAAGCTCGACCAGTATCCGGGCCAGCTGATGCGCGCCTGCGTCGAGCTCGCCAAGGATTGGCGGACCGACCGCTACCTGCGTCGGCTGGAGGCGATGATGCTCGTCGCCGACAAGGACATTGGCCTCGTGCTCACCGGCACCGGCGACGTGCTCGAGCCGGAGGCGACCGATGCCGGCAGCGTTATCGCGATCGGATCGGGCGGCAACTACGCCCTCGCCGCGGGCCGCGCCCTGCTCGAGCTGGAACGCGATCCCGAGGCGATCGCGCGCCGCGCGCTGGCGATCGCCGCCGAGATCTGCGTCTACACCAACGGCAACATCGTCATCGAGAGCGTCGGCCGGTGATCTCCGACGAGACACTCTCGCGCGCCGTCGAGCAGAGGCTGCTCATGCCGGCGCAGGTCGAGCGCTTGCGCGCGATGGAGGCCGAGACCGCCGGCCGCGCGACGGTCGTCGAGCCGGCGGAGGACGAGGCGCTGCGCTTCGTCACCGGTTTCGCGGACATCTTCGTCACCATCGGCGTCATACTTTTCCTCGGCGCGCTCGCCTTTCTCATGGATGCGGGCGCCGGTTCGACGCCGATGTTCGCCGGTGTCGCTTGCTGCGCTTGGCTTCTCGCCGAATTCTTCACCGGCAAGCGCCGCATGGCGCTGCCAAGCATCGTGCTCCTCATCGTTTTCGTCACGGCGAGCTTCCTTGTGACCCTGCAGATCGCGACGGCGGTGCTGCCGGCGTCCCGCCCGCTGCCCGACCGATTCTGGTTCGTGCCGGTCTCGAATGCCGCCGCACTTGCGGTCGCCGCGATCTTCGCCGTTGCGATGGCCGCGATGCACTACGTGCGCTTCAAGGTGCCGATCACCATTGCAGCGGGGGCCGCCTTTTGCTGCCTCCTGGCACTTTGCGTCGTAGCGAGCGTAATGCCCGGCATCACCGATACGATCGTCGATTTCGTGCTTCTCGTCTGCGGGCTCGCCGTCTTCGCGCTCGGCCTGCGCTTCGACATGTCGGACCCCGGGCGGCAGACGCGCCGGGCCGACGTGGCGTTCTGGCTGCATCTTCTCGCCGCGCCGCTGATCGTGCATCCGCTGCTTGCCCTGCTTCTCTCCAGGGCCGGCGATCTCACCACCGGAGCGGCGCTCGCGGTGCTGTGGTTGTTCGTCGGTCTCGGCATCGTCGGCGTGATCATCGATCGCCGCGCGATCATCGTGTCGGGCCTCCTCTATGCCGCCGTCGCGTTCGGCACCCTGATCGAGCGCTACGGCCTCGCCGGCGACAAGTGGTCGGTGCCGGTCGTGCTTCTGGCGATCGGCGCCTTCATCCTGCTTCTCAGCGCCGGGTGGCATTCGCTGCGCCGCGCCATCCTTCGGCGTCTCCCGCCGCCCATCGCGCGCCGGCTTCCCCATCCCCTGGCTCTTTCCGTGTCATGACCGATTTTTCTCCCCGCGAAATCGTCTCCGAACTCGACCGCTTCATCGTCGGTCAGCACGACGCCAAGCGCGCGGTGGCGATCGCGCTGCGCAACCGATGGCGCCGGCTGAAGCTCGAGGGCACGATGCGCGAAGAGGTGCTGCCCAAGAACATCCTGATGATCGGCCCGACCGGATGCGGCAAGACCGAGATCTCGCGCCGCCTCGCCAAGCTCGCCAACGCGCCGTTCCTCAAGGTCGAGGCGACGAAATTCACCGAGGTCGGCTACGTCGGCCGCGACGTCGAGCAGATCGTGCGTGATCTCGTCGAGATCGCCATCGCATTGGTCAAGGAGGGCAAGCGCAAGGGCCTCGAGGCGCGCGCCGAGCTCGCCGCCGAGGAGCGGGTGCTCACCGCGCTCGTCGGCGCCCATTCCTCGCCCGCGACGCGCGACTCGTTCCGCAAGAAGCTGCGCGCCGGCGAGCTCGACGACAAGGAGATCGAGCTCGAGATGCAGCAGCCGGGCGGCGGCATGCCTATGTTCGAGCTGCCCAATATGCCGGGCGCCTCGGTCGGCGCGATCAATTTAGGCGATCTGCTCGGCAAGGGCATGGGCAAGCAGACCAAGCCGAAGCGCCTGCTGGTGCGCGAGGCCCACGCGCCGCTCCTCGCCGAGGAAAGCGAGAAGCTGATGGACCAGGACCAGATCGTCCAGCAGGCGATTCATGAGGTCGAGAACAATGGCATCGTGTTCCTTGACGAGATCGACAAGATCTGCGCCCGGGAGAACCGCGGCGGCGCGGACGTGTCGCGCGAGGGCGTCCAGCGCGACCTGCTGCCGCTCATCGAGGGCACCACCGTCAACACCAAGCACGGCGCGGTGAAGACCGACCACGTGTTGTTCATCGCGTCGGGTGCCTTCCACGTCTCGAAGCCGTCCGACCTGCTTCCCGAGCTGCAGGGGCGCCTGCCGATCCGCGTCGAGCTGGCGCCGCTGAACGAGGACGACTTCCGCCGTATCCTCACCGGGACGGAGGCCTGCCTCATCAAGCAGTACATGGCTCTGATGGCGACCGAGGGCGTCACGCTCGACTTCACCGAGGATGCCGTGCATGCGCTCGCCAAGGTCGCCGTGCAGGTGAACTCGTCGGTCGAGAACATCGGCGCGCGGCGCCTGCAGACGGTGATGGAGCGGGTGCTCGACGACGTGAGCTTCACCGCCAGCGATCGCCCCGGCGAGACGATCGTGGTCGACGGCGCCTTCGTCGAGAAGAACGTCGGCGATCTGGCGCGGGACGCGGACTTGAGTCGTTTCATCCTCTGACGAGCGGACTTCTCTGAAGAGAGCGCGCGGAGAGCGCGCGACATCTTTCACTGGTTGGCTCGGAGCCCTCGGCCTTGGTTAAGCGCCATCTGCTCGTGTCGCTCGCGGTCGGCGACGCTCCAATGTCCCGCGCGCCGTATAGAGCGTCTTTCCGCCGGCGGTCGCGAACGTCTCTCGCGCGTATTCGAACGAAATATCTCAGGGGCCAAACCCAATCAGGCGGTTGCAGGGGACCAGTGTCTTAAGCCATCGCTGCGGCGCCTCATGACGGGACGTCCTCCGGCATTGCCGTGTCTCCGGCGCCCAAGCCACGGAAGATCAGCGCGAGAAGTCTCTTCGCCTGTGTTTCTCCATGCGGGCTTGGCGGGGTCTGCCAAAGGAATTGCATGAGCAGCAGGAAATCCTCGGCGTTCGTCCCCGAACGGATGTCGCCTGAGCCTTCGCAGGCATCCATCAACTGGCGGACCGCACGCACCATCGGCCCGTACGTTTCCTGAAAGTCCTGGTCCGATATCACCGAATGGAGCAGGTCAGCTACCCCGTGCTTGACCCTGCCGAATTGAGCGAGCCGATCGCACCAGAGCCGGAAGGCGCGGAGTGGCGGGTGCTCGGCGAGCAACCTCGGCGCGAACTCGACCAGCGCGTCGATCTCCTTCCGGTAAACGCTCAGCACCAGGGCCTCTCGGCTCGGAAAGTGGCGGTAGAGCGTCCCCTGGCCGACGCCGGCCGCCTTGGCGATAGCGTTGAGAGACGCCTTTGGATCGGCGGCCAGCGCAGCGCGCGCCGCGTCGAGAAGGCGGTCCCGGTTAGCCCGTGCGTCGGCGCGCAGCCTTTCCGCCCGGTCGATCATCGGCCCTCTTGACTAATCGGACAACTGTCCGTTAAAGCGGAAGTAGCAAACGGACAACTGTCCAATTGTATGTCGCCAAGGAGGCTCACATGCAATATGTGAAGCTCGGTAACACAGGTCTCGACGTTTCCCCCATCTGCATCGGCTGCATGGACTTTGGGGAGCCTTCCCGTGCCTACCCGCCCTGGTCGCTCGACGAGGAGGCCAGCCGCCCGCTGATCCGCCACGCGGTCGAGGCCGGCATCAACTTCTTCGACACCGCCAACATGTATTCGAACGGGTCGAGCGAGGAAATCCTGGGCAGGGCGCTGAAGGAGTTCACCAACCGCGACGGCGTGGTCATCGCCAGCAAGTTAATGCCGCCCACGCGCAATGGCCCCAACGCCCTTGGCCTGTCGCGAAAGGCGATCATGACGGAGGTCGATCACAGCCTCGGACGGCTTGGCGTCGACTATATCGACCTCTACCAGATCCATCGCCGCGATCAGAGGACGCCTTGGGAAGAGACGCTGGAGGCGCTCCATGACCTCGTTAAGGTCGGCAAGGTGCGCTATCTCGGCGCCTCCTCGATGATGGCGTGGGAGTTCAGCAAGGCGCTGCATCTGCAGAAGGCGAACGGCTGGGCGCGCTTCGTGTCGATGCAGAACACCTACAATCTGCTCGCGCGCGAGGAAGAGCGCGAAATGCTTCCGCTGTGCGCCGATGAAGGCGTGCAGACGATCGTCTATAGTCCGCTCGCGCGCGGCCGTCTCGCCCGCACGTGGGGCGAGACCACCGCCCGCTCGGAATCAGAGTGGGCTTACCTCGACCAAGCCACTGCGGACAGCGATCAAAGGATCGTCGAGGCCGTGGGCGCCGTGGCGGCGGAACGTGGCATCAGCCCGGCGCAGATCGCTTTCGCCTGGCTGCGTCGCAACCCCGTCGTGGCCGCGCCGATCGTCGGGGCTCTCAAGACGACGCACATCGACGAGGCGATCGCGGCGCTCTCGATCACGCTGACGGACGACGAGGCCGCTAGGCTGGCGGCGCCCTACACCCCTCGTCGGGACAACCAGGGTGTATCCGATCCTGCCATGCTGGCCCGTGCTACGGAGGCGGCGACGGGGTTCAAAGCGACCAACATTTGACCTTGCGAAAACCGGCTCAGGGCGCCCTGTGCAGCGGCCCTGACGGCGCCGAAGGATCGGCCCCGATGGGTTGAAGGATGCCGACTTTCGATGCGAAGGTTGAGAGGATCACGAGAAGTTCGGTACGGCGTTTCTGGTTATCGGACGAGACCTGGGCAGCGCCCGCCGAAGAACCAGCCAGACGCTCGGCGGGACCAAGGCTTCGGCTCCGCTGTGTCGGGCTTGGATACGCCGGCTCGCTACGGCGCTTGTGATGGCGCGCTCGTCAGCGTCACCCATCCCTCCAGCCCAAGGTGGATTCCAACGTGGGAGAACCAGGGGACATTCCTGAGATTCCTACTTTGCGTGACAGCGGAGAGCCCCTTCGGGAAGCTAGAACCCCGACCTTGGTCGCGCCTGCCCGGCGCCAGATCATCGGGCTGCCCGAAATCGCCCGCGCCGCGAGACGCGCCATTGCGCCGCGCGCCGGAATTCCCCACATCCGAGACGGCCGATCCCGGCTTGAAGGACCCTCCCGATGCGCCAGCCCGGCGGCCGAATCTTCGAAGATTTCTCGCGGCTGATGAACGATGCATCCGGTCTCGCGTCCGGCGTGCGCCGCGAGATCGAGACCATCGTGCGCGGCCAGGTCGAGCGTCTGCTCGCCGCGATGGATGTCGTCTCGCGAGACGAGTTCGAGGCGGTGAAGCGGATGGCGGCGCTCGCCCGCGACGAGAACGAGCGGCTGGAACAGCGCCTGTTCGCGCTGGAGACGCAGGTGAAGGCGCCGACCGCGCCGCCATCGGGTGTCGGCGATCCTGCGATCTGATTGGTCTCCGCCAGCCGGGCCGCTGACGAGAGCCACGTCGCCGATAAGATCCGCGATAGCTTCGGTCGATCTCATCCGATCATTTTGCGCGAGATTATCTAAGCAGAGACGCAGGCGCCGGACCTGCTTGTGGCCAAGCCGCGCGACGCTTGCTAAAAGGACGGCTTGCCACAAGCGAGCCGAGCCATGCGCAGAGCGACCGTCGCGCGCGAAACCAAGGAAACCACGATCAACGTCGCCGTCGATCTCGACGGCACGGGGCAGGGCGCGATGTCGACCGGCGTCGGCTTCTTCGATCACATGCTCGATCAGCTTGCGCGGCACTCGCTGATCGACATCGACGTCGCGGCCAAGGGCGACCTCCACATCGATGACCATCACACCGTGGAGGACGTCGGCATCGCGCTCGGCCAAGCGCTTCGCGAGGCGCTCGGCGATCGCGCCGGCATCACGCGCTACGCCCACGCCCTGCTGCCGATGGACGAGACGCTGACCCGCGCCGCAATCGACGTGTCGGGGCGGCCGTTCCTGGTGTTCCGCACGGAGTTTCCGCGCCAGGAGATCGGGACGTTCGACACCGAACTCGTCCGCGAGTTTTTTCAGGCGTTGGCGATGAACGCCGGCATCACGCTCCACATCGAGACGCTCTACGGCCTCAACGCGCACCACATCGCCGAGTCCTGCTTCAAGGCGGTGGCCCGTGCGCTCAAGGTCGCGGTCGCCGTCGATCCGCGCCAGGGCGGTGCGATCCCTTCGACCAAGGGGATGCTGTGATCGGTCTCGGACGCGAATCCTCCCCCGTGCGGAGCACGGGGGAGGATGCGCCTGCGATCACCGCGGGGGCTGCGCGATGAGCATCTACGTCGTGCAGGCCCACGGCGGCGAGGTTCCGGCGTTGGAGAAGGCGCGCTTCATCAGGGACGGCTTTTCCTGGCCGGCCTTCATCTTCGCTGTGCTCTGGCTGCTCTACCGGCGGCTTTGGCTGCCGGCGATCGGCTACGTCGTCTTCGAGATCGTTTTTCTTGTTGCCGTCGCGCCGCATCTGTCGGCCGCGGCGGTAATTGGCGTCGATCTGATCGTGCGCCTCTACATCGGCTTCGAGGGCGATCGCTGGCGCCAGAACAAGGGCGCGCGCCAGATGGCGATCCAGGATGTCGTCGAGGCGCGCGACCGCGACGAGGCGGAAGCGATCTTCTTCGCCCGCCATGTCGGCGCGGGGCGCGGGACCGCCGCGTGATCGTCGCCGTCATCGATTACGGGTCCGGCAACCTTCACTCGGCGACCAAGGCGCTGGAGCGCGCTGCACGGGAGAGCCACGTCGACGCGTCGGTCGCGCTCACGGCCGAGCCCCTTATCGTGCGCGCGGCCGATCGCATCGTGCTGCCGGGCGTCGGCGCCTTCGCCGATTGCCGCCGGGGACTCGATGCCGTGCCGGGCTTGGTCGACGCGATGAGCGAGGCGGTCCACCGCAAGGGGCGTCCGTTCCTCGGCATCTGCGTCGGCATGCAGCTCCTCGCCACGCGCGGGCTCGAGTACGAGGTGTGCCCCGGCCTCGACTGGATCGCCGGCGACGTGGCCGCGATCGAACCCGGCGATCTGTCCCTCAAAATCCCGCATATGGGATGGAACACGCTCGATGTGGCGCGCGCCCATCCGGTGCTCGCCGGTATCCCGACAGGCCCGGACGGTTGGCATGCCTACTTCGTGCACTCCTACGCCTATCGGCCGGCCCACGACGAGGCCGTGATCGCCGCCACCGACTACGGCGGCGCCGTTCCCGCCATCGTTGGGCGCGATACCATTGTCGGAACCCAGTTCCACCCCGAGAAGAGCCAGGCGCTCGGCCTCGCCCTGCTCGCCAACTTCCTGCGCTGGGCGCCGTGACGAGCCGATGATCCTCTACCCCGCGATCGACCTCAAGGGCGGCCAGTGCGTGCGCCTGAAGCTCGGCGACATGGCGCGGGCGACGGTCTTCAACGACGATCCGGCCGCCCAAGCGCGGGCCTTCGAGCGCCAAGGCTTCACCCATCTCCACGTCGTCGATCTCGACGGCGCCTTCGCCGGCAAGCCGATGAACGCCGCCGCGGTCGACGCCATCCTCGCCGCGGTGACGATGCCGGTGCAGCTCGGCGGCGGCATCCGCGACAGGCGCACGCTGGAGGCCTGGCTCGGCAAGGGCGTTTCGCGCGCGATCATCGGCACGGCGGCGGTGCGCGACCCGGCCTTCGTCCGCGAGGCCGCGCGCGCCCACCCCGGCAAGGTCGCGGTCGGCATCGACGCGCGCGACGGGCGGGTGGCGGTGGAGGGCTGGGCGGAAGCCTCCGATCTCGCCGCCGCGGACCTCGGCCGCCGCTTCGAGGACGCCGGCGTCGCCGCGATCATCTACACCGACATCGCCCGCGACGGCGTGCTCGCCGGCCTCAACATCGAGGCGACGCTCGCTTTGGCCGATGCCGTCGCGATCCCGGTAATCGCGTCGGGCGGTCTCGCCTCGATCGAGGACGTGCGGCGCCTGCTCCAGCCCGATTGCGCCGCGCTCGACGGCGCTATCACCGGGCGCGCCCTCTACGACGGCCGCCTCGATCCCGCCGAGGCGCTGGCGCTGATCCGGGCGGCGCGCGTTACAAGGGCAGCGACCTGATCTTGCCAGACCTCGTTATCGGCAGTTCGAAGAGGAACGGCGCTTCGATTTCCAGGAGGGTCTCGACCTCCGGCCAGCGCCAAATCAGTATCGCGGCTTGTTGGTTGATCGGCGTCTTCTGATACGCGGGGGCGAGGACAAGCCCTTTGAGACGCGCCCGACGAAAAGCGCGGTTCCTGCCGATACGCCCATCTCCGGTGACGACCAGCCAATCGGCACCGCCCGCAGCCAAGAACCTGATCCACTCGATGTCCGAAGCGCTTCGAGAGATCGGGAGGTCGCGGATATGGGCCGCGCTCTCGCCGCGATGGACGAGATAGCCATTCAAGGTCTCGGCGAGCACAGGCGACGTACAATTGTCGAGGAAGACCTTCAAGCCGCCTGCCGAAGGTCCATCTCGTGTCGGAAGGCGAGCGCGTGTCTGACGGCTCGCGGCGGCACGTCCCAAGCCTTTGCTGCTGCCTCGACCGACCCTTCGGCGTCGACAGCGGAAGCCAGGGCGTCGACCGGGACCGAAGTCTCCGCTTCGATCGGCTGACCGAAGGATCGGGCCGGATCCAGCACCACCGAGGCCGTCTTGCCCAAAGGCCACCACCGCATGGGAACGCCATCGGCGTCGTGCTCGAGGTTGGTGAGGCTGCGTTCGACAACCTCGCGAAAGGCGAACTGCTTCTTGAAGAGGTCGATAAGCGTCGTCTGCCCGTCCTCCTTGACGACCTGGAGGAACACCGATCGACCGTCCGTCCTGAAGCGCGTCGTCGACAGCGGGCGATCCTCGCCGATGTGCTCGCGCGCGAGGTCGATGGCTTGTCGAACCCGCTGCGGACTGAGCCCCTTCTGGATGAAGGCGACGGCGACGCGCACCTCCTGCAGGTCGCGAAAGCCCAAGACGATGCCGTCCTCGCCGAGATCCACCTGCGGCAGCCAAAGCGGTTTGTAAAACACGCCGTGGGCCTCGTGCCCGCGCAACCAGCGCGAAATGCGAGACGGCGCGATCCGCAACAGGCGGCCGGCCTCCGCGGGCGTATAGAGGCCGATCCCTATCAGCTGTTCGCTCGGTCCGTTCACGGGTGCGGTCTCCGCGGCCATTGGTGAGTCACCCGATGCGCGCCGTCAAGTTCCTGCGCCGCAGAGAGCGGTCCGCGCTCACACCTCCAGCCGCGCCAGCACTGGGACGTGGTCGGACGGGCGGTCCCAGCCGCGGCTGGCCTTCAAAATTGCCATGCCGGCGAGTGTGTCGCCGAGGCTCGGGCTGACCCAGATGTGGTCGAGGCGGCGCCCCTTGTCGGCCTTGGCCCAGTCCGGCGAGCGATAGCTCCACCAGGTGTAGCACTTCTCGTCGGCCCGGACGTAGCGGCGCAGCACGTCGACCCATGCCCCGGCCTCCATGACGCGCGTGAGCTTATCGACCTCGACAGGCGTGTGGCTCACCACCTTGAGGAGCGCCTTGTGGCTCCAGACGTCCTGCTCGAGCGGCGCCACGTTGAGGTCGCCGACGAGGATCGCGTCGCCGGCGGCGACCGCTTCCTGCGTGCACCAGGCCGCCATCTCTTCGAGGAAGCCGAGCTTGTGGGCGAACTTGGGGTTGACCGCCGGGTCCGGCTCGTCGCCGCCGGCCGGCACGTAGAAGTTATGCAGCGCGATCGGCCGGCCGTTCGGCGTCAAATTTACGCAGAGATGGCGGGCATCGGCCTTGCCGCAGAAGCCGCGCCGCTCGATGCGCGCGAACGGCAGCCGCGAGGCGATGGCGACGCCGTGGTATCCTTTCTGCCCATTGATCGCGATGTGCCCGTAGCCGGCCTTGCGGAACGCCGCGACCGGGAATTCCGCGTCGCGGCACTTGGTCTCCTGGAGGCAGAGCACGTCCGGCCTCTGCTCGGCGAGGAAGCGCTCTACGAGATCGATGCGCAGGCGAACGGAATTGATGTTCCAGGTGGCGAGCGTGAGCCTCACGGGCGTGCCCCGGCGCCTACCACAGGACGCCGTCGATGGACTCGATCGGCTTCGGGGCGGGATCGCCCATCATCTGCAGGAGGTCGATCTCGATCGTTCGGCATATCGCGGTCATCGGGACGTCGTAGATGTCGTTGGCGAACGGGTCCATCAGGTCGATGCCGATCTCCAGCGCCATCAGGAACATCAGCCCGACCAGCGCCGAGCCGAGCGGCGTGTACCAGCCGAGATCCTGCACAACGGCGAAGGGCAGGATCACGCAGAAGACGTGGACGAACGCCAGCGGGTAGAACCGGTATTGGCTCGGCAGCGGCGTGTTCTTGAGGCGCTCCATGCCGCCCTGCGCGTTGGCGATGTCGACCAGCGTCGCCTCCATGCGCACGCGGCCGTAGGCGTCGAGCATGCCGGCGCGATGAGCCTCCCTCAGCATCATGGCGATGTCGGTCAGGATCATGTTCGGCTTGTTGACGACACCCTCGAGCGCCGCCGTCTTGTCTTCGGGCAGGTAGCGCCCGTCCTCCGCCATGGGTTCGCCTCGCAACCCGGTGCGAAGCACGTTGACCAAGGCGATCTGGGCACGGGCGATCTCGCGGGGGAGCCCCCGTCGCGCGCCGGGCACGGTTTCGTCGCAGAGTGTGAGCGCCTGGCGGGCGATATTGCGGCTGGCGTTGATCATCAGGCCCCACAGCCCGCGCGCTTCCCACCAGCGGGCGTAGGCGGCGTTGACGGCGAAGCCGAGGAACAGGGCGATCGCCGAGCCGAACAGGGCGAGCGGCAGCTCGAGCGGCCGGACGTTCGGCGTGACCTTGGTGTAGACGACGGTCACGAGCACGTCCCACATGAAGAGCGCCGCCAGCGGCGCGGCGATCTTGCGGGCCGCATGGCCGAAGCGCGGTATTTTGGCAACCATCATGAGGTCGGCGGCATCCTGTTTGCAGCTCCGGCAGTGTCGACCCGGCGGCGGTTCCGGCGGTCGGCCGATGGCGCTCGGGCAGGGGCGGCTCTACAACGCCACAGGCACAACCCGACTCGAAAGGTCAACGCTTTGCATTTTCCTTTCCCGGTCCTCGTCGGCGATATCGGCGGCACCAATGCGCGCTTCTCGATCGTCACCGAGCCGGGCGGCCCGCTGTCGAAGGCCGAGCACCGGCCGACCCACGGCTTCGCCAGTCTCGAGGCGGCCATCGCCGATTCGATCCCTAAGCTGCCGACCAGACCGAAAAGTCTGATCGCCTGCGCGGCCGGTCCGGTGCAGGGCCGCGCCGTCACCATGACCAACGCGCGGTGGACGATCGACGGGCCGGCCGTCGCCTCGGCCCTCGGCCTCGAACAGGGATTGCTCCTCAACGATTTCGAGGCACAGGCGCTGGCCCTGCCGGTCGTGCGGGACAGCTGGGTGCGCAAGATCGGCGAGCCGAGCGAGAACGGCCGCGGCGCTCAGCTGATCCTCGGCCCCGGCACCGGCCTCGGCGCCGGCGCCCTGCTCGAGGTCGACGGCAAGTATTTCGCGCTCGCGAGCGAGGCCGGCCACGTCGACTTCGGCCCGGTCGGCGCCGAGGAAGCCGCGATCTGGCCGCACATCCCGCTCACGCATTACGGGCGCGTCAGCGCCGAGACGGTAATCTCAGGGCCCGGCCTGATGCGCCTGCATCAGGCGCGCCTCGCGTCCCGCGGTCTCGTCACGACGGCGCGCGACGAGATCGACATCATCGAGCGCGCCAAGGCCGACCGTCAGGGCGAGGAGGCGATGACGATCAAGCTGTTCTGGCGCCTCGTCGCGCGCTTCGCCGGCGACATGACGATGGCCCTGCTCGCGACCGGCGGCGTCACCTTCTCGGGCGGGGTGCTACCCCGCATCGTCGACTTCATCGATCCGGTGGTGTTCCGCGCGCGCTACGAGGACAAGGCGCCGTTCGGCGAACTGCTGCGCGAGGTCGGCACCCGGATCATCGTGGCCGACGACGCGGTGCTCTCCGGCCTCGCGGCCATCGCCGCGCACCCGGACCGCTACGCGCTCGACTGGAGCCGCCGCGCGTGGTGTTGAGGCGCGCCCTCGCCGAGCGCCGAACAGGGCGGGTCCGGGCCTGAAGGCGGAAGAACCAGCCTTGATGCCGATAGCGCCGGCGAACCCTTCAACCGGCATGTCGTTGGCGAGCGGCGGCCCTCGACCGCTTCGCCACTGGTCGCACGAACCGTCGCAAATGTCGGCGTTCCGACTCGTCGCATGATTTTGATGAGGCCGTTCGCCGACGCCCGATCGACCGGATGCGGGCGTTCGCCGACGTCGCGGACATCGAACGATGTCGTTCGCGACCTTGGACGCCCGCGAGGTCGCCGTTCGCCGACCCGCCGCCACGATCGTACCGGACAGGGCCGCCGAGCGCGGCGCGTTCTCCATGCAGTGTCGCCACGAACCGGCCGCGAGGCAAGCTTGGCCGCGGCGGCGGTTTCGCGAGATTGCACCGGCCGGGTAGGCGCTGGGGAGGTACGAGAGCCGCTGCGCGGGCGCCGAGACACGAGGAGACGGTTTTTCCAGGGTTTTCGTCGGCATCTCGGACACACTTGACACGGTGAGCCCCTTAAGGGTCCGGAACCGCTCGCGGCGGGCCGAGCCGGTGTCGCCGAGGTGGAGGCGCGCCCGTGTCCCGGCTATCTAAACGGCGGTCGTTCGGAGGATCGCCCATGACCGTCACGCTCATCAACACCTTCGCCATTCGCGTCGGGCAGGAAGAGGCGTTCCCTCGCCTCGTGGCAGCGCACGGCGGGACCGGTTCGCCAAGCAGCCGGGCTTCGTCTCGACCCGCCTCCGCCGCAACCTCGCGGGCGATCCCGCCCACGGCTTCGTCGACGTCGCGCTGTGGGAGAGCACTACGGGCACCGGGTTGCGCTAAAGAACAGGCAACCGGCACGCGCAGGATGTAGCACGGTTGTCGCGCCCGGCTCCCGGGTCTAATACGCTTTAGCGCGAAGCACCAGGAGTTTGCCGGATGGCCGAGCGCCGCATTGAGACAAGCATCGAGATCGAAGCGCCCCCGAAAAAGGTCTGGTCCCTTCTGACCGATCTCCCGGGATGTCGACTTGGAATCCGTTCATCAAATCTATTTCGACACACTTTCTCCCGGTAGCAGGTTAGCCGTTCACATCGCCCCGCCGGGCAAGAGCGGCATGCGTTTCAAGCCAACTTTTCTCGCAGTAAACTCGGAGCGTGAGCTTCGGTGGCTTGGCCGATTCTTGTTGCCGGGCATGTTTGATGGCGAGCATTATTTCCTGCTTGAGCCGGTTGGATTAGACAGGACGCCCTCGACGCAGGGCGAAAAGTTCTCAGGCATATTGGTCAGCGCGGTCGGTTGAACTCTTTCGGCAACAGAGGGCGGATTCAAGGCTATGAACGTAGCGCTTAAGCAACGGGCGGAGACGCGCTAGCTAGTAGCGCTCGCCGCGACCCTAAAGGCCGCTACAACCCCGCCGAGTACACCGTCGTGCAAGAAGGCCAACTGACCCCAAGGGACCGTCAAACCAAGACCTGGCCGACACGGCCAGGGTTTGTTGTATTTCCAGAGGTAGGGTCGGCCCGAACCTACCCCGTATAGAACGAACGGTTTCCCACTTTAGCGAGACCGCGATTAGGTTTCGGCCGAGCCGGCGACGGCCTGCTCCGCAGCCGCGAAGCCGATTTTGCCGTGCGTGCCATCGCAAAACGGCTTGTTGGTTGAAGCGCCGCATCGGCAAAGCGCAAGCTTCTCCCCGGCGGGGTAGCTGTTGCCGGCCATATCCTTCAACTCGACATCGCCGGTGACGACGAACGGGCCGTTCTTGATGATCGTGATGGTGGTGGATGCCATGGTATGTCTCCTACGTGATGGACGGGTCGGATGGTCTCGCGAGAGATTGTAATCCAAAGGCGACGCGGGAAGCTCTATGGAATAGGCGTGCCGATAGCTGTTTTGAATGAACGGCTACCTCCTGAATCGACGGGCGGCCTATCGGCGCAGCCCCAGCACCGCTGTCATCTGTTGCCGGCGCAAGTACGCGATCACGGCGCAGAGGACGAACAGGAAGACTGCGGGAGCCGGGTTAGTATGAAGGACGGCGAAATGCGTGATGATCGCGCAGATCATTTCGAACCCCAGCCACAGACCAGCGGGACCAGCGAAGCCCGGCACCATCAGCCCGACAGCGCCCGCGATCTCGACCAACGCGGTCACGATCCGGAACCACTGGCCGATGCCGATCTGGTCGAAGATCTGCACCATCGGCGCTGCCCCCATGAGCTTGAAGAGGCCGGCGGCGAGGAAGGCGAGGGCCAGGAGGATCTGCAGCCCCCAGACGGTGTAGGTGCGCCACCGGGGCGAGGTCGGGAGGGTAGCACTTGCCGGCATGAGGCGGACCCTTGGTGATCAGTGGTCCGGCTGTTATCGGATCGCGCGCCATGCCGAAGAAGCCTATATATCTCGATGGTAGCCATCGTCGGAGACGATAGATGCTGGATGGCCTCTCGCTGGACCAATTGCGCACGTTCATCGCCGCGGCCGATGAAGGCAGCTTCTCCGCCGCGGGGCGCAAGCTCGGCCGCGCGCAGTCCGTGGTCAGTCACACCCTCGCCAATCTGGAAGCCCAAACCGGCGTGACCTTGTTCGACCGGTCGGGTCGTTATCCCGTACCCACCGAGATCGGGCGCGCGCTCCTGGCCGATGCCAGGACCGCCGTCGGCGGCATCGACCAGTTCAAGGCGCGAGCCAAGGGGTTGGCGGGCGGCCTCGAACCGGAGCTGAGCGTCGTCATCGACGTGCTGTTGCCGATCGAAGTAGTCACGGCCGCCGTGACGGCGTTCCACGATGCTTTCCCCAGCGTGCCGCTGCGCTTGTACGTGGAGGCGCTGGGCGCCGTGATCGCCCCGGTGCTCGACGGGCGGTGCGCCCTCGCCGTGGTCGCCTCGTTGCCGAACCTGCCGCAAAGCTTGGTTCGAGAGCTGTTATGGAGCGTGCGCATGGTTTTCGTGGCGTCGCCGCGACATCCACTCGCCAGCCACGGCGGCCCAATCTCGAATGACGTGCTTGCGGACCATGTTCAGCTGGTGCTCACCGACCGCTCGACGTTATCGAAGGATCGCGAGTTCGCCGTGTTCTCTCCAAGGACGTGGCGCTTGGCCGACCTCGGCGCGAAACACGCGTTCCTCCGCTCCGGGCTGGGCTGGGGTGGGATGCCGTTGCACTTGGTCGAGGCCGATCTCGCGTCGGGGACGCTGGTGCAACTCGCGATCGTCAACGAAACAAACACGCCCCTCGCCCTGCCCATGTCGGCAGTGTATCTGGCCGGCTCGCCGCCGGGACCGGCTGGCCGATGGCTGGTCGACCTGCTCAAAAGCAAAGCCGCGCCTTAGCTGCATTCTATGTATACTGCGTAACGTTCGGCCGGCTCCGGCATCGCTGCGCCCGACGCGTGCAGTTGGGCGTGTCGCCCATCCTCTTTTCCCTTATCTCCAATCCAGTAGCAGCCAACGTTGGCTATCCATTCAACCCTGGCCAATAACGAAACCCCGAATAACGTCCGCTTCCAAGCACTATCAATTTCGGTCAGGACGATCGGGATGGCGCAGAGCGGACATTGCGCGCCTAATGCGCCGGCTCGCCCTGGCAACCCCCCGCTTCCCGCGCTAAACCCCCGCTATGGCGCCTCCTCTCCTCACCCTGCAGGACATCGCACTCACGCTCGGCGGGTCGACCCGCCTGCTCGATAGGGCGGACCTCTCCGTCGAGCGCGGCGAGCGGCTCTGCGTCGTCGGGCGCAACGGCTCGGGCAAGTCGACGCTGCTGAAGATCGCGGCGGGGATGATCGAGGCGGATTCCGGCACCCGCTTCCTGCAGCCCAACACCTCCGTGCGCTACCTGGCGCAGGAGCCGGACTTGTCGGGCTTTTCCACTACGCTGGCCTACGTCGAGGCCGGACTCGGCCCGCTCGACGACCCGTATCGCGCGATCAGCCTCTTGAACGAGCTCGGCATGACCGGCGCGGAGGATCCGGCCGCCCTCTCCGGCGGCGAGGCGCGGCGCGCGGCGCTCGCCCGCGTGCTGGCGCCGCGGCCCGACATCCTGCTGCTCGACGAGCCTACCAACCACCTCGACCTGCCGGCGATCGAATGGCTGGAGAGCGAGCTGAAAAACCTGCGCTCGGCGCTGGTGCTGATCAGCCACGACCGCCGCTTCCTCACCAATCTCTCGCGCGCCACGGTGTGGATCGACCGCGGCGCCACCCGCTCGCTGAACAGCGGGTTCGGCGATTTCGAGGCCTGGCGCGACGCCATGCTGGAGGAGGAGGAGACGCAGCAGCACAAGCTCGACCGCCAGATCGTCGACGAGGAGCACTGGCTGCGCTACGGCGTCACCGCGCGGCGCAAGCGCAACGTCAAGCGGCTCGCCGGGCTGCAGGGCCTGCGCAAGGTGCGCCGCGAGCACCGCCGCGCCGCCGGCGACGTCAGGCTGGTGGCGAGCGAGGGCGCGCTCTCCGGCAAGCTCGTGATCGAGGCCAAGCACATTGCCAAGAGCTACGGCGAGCGCGCGATCGTGCGGGATTTCTCGACCCGCGTGCTGCGCGGCGACCGGCTCGGGCTGATCGGCGCCAACGGGGCCGGCAAGACCACGCTGATCTCGATCCTGACCGGCACGCTGGAGCCGGATCAAGGTAGCGTGCGGCTCGGCGCCAACCTCGAGATGGCCACGCTCGACCAGAAGCGCGCTTCGCTCGATCCCGCGACCACGCTGAAGGACGCGCTGACCGGCGGCGGCAGCGACTTCGTCGAGGTCAACGGCGAGCGCAAGCACGTGATGGGCTACATGAAGGACTTTTTGTTCGCGCCCGAGCAGGCGCGCACGCCGATCGGCCGCCTCTCCGGCGGCGAGCGCGGCCGCCTGATGCTGGCCCGCGCGCTGGCGCAGCCCTCCAACTTGCTGGTGCTCGACGAGCCGACCAACGACCTCGACCTCGAGACGCTCGACCTTCTGCAGGAGATGCTGACCGACTTCCCCGGCACGCTGCTGTTGGTGAGCCACGATCGCGATTTTCTGGACCGGGTGGTCTCGGGCGTGCTGGTGGCCGAGGGAAACGGCGTCTGGCAGGACTATGCCGGCGGCTACACCGACATGGTGGCGCAGCGCGGCGAGGGCGTGCGCGGGCGCGGTATCATCGAGCCGATCCGCGAGGCGAAGACCACCAATGCCGCGGCGGCTGCGGCGCGGGCGCCGGGTGGGAAGGCCAAGCTCTCCTTCAAGGACAAGCACGCGCTGGAGATGTTGCCGAAGACGATCGCCACGCTCGATGCCAAGAAGGCCACGTTGCGCGCGACGCTCGACGATCCCAAGCTCTACGCGCGCGACCCTGTCGCCTTCGGCAAGCATTCCGAGGCGCTGGCCAAGATCGAGGCGGAGATGGCGCAGGCCGAGGACGACTGGCTGGCGCTGGAGATGCGCCGCGAGGAGATCGAGGGGTAGGGCTGCTACCGGCCGAATTGCTGGAAGACGAGATCGACGAAGGTCCGCAGCTTCGGAGTCGGCGGCCGGCCGCCGTGGAAGAGCGCGTGCATCTCGCGGCTGGGCGTCTCGTAGTCCGCCAGCACCCGCACCAGCGCTCCCGAAGCGAGATCGTCGCCCACGAAACTATCGGCCTGCAGGATGATGCCGCATCCATCCAGCGCGGCGTCGCGCAGGATGCGGGAATCATTGGACTGGAAACGGCTGCGCACCGCGATCGTATGATCGCGCCCGTCCTTGAAGAACCGCCATTCGGAGAACGGGAAGCCTGACGCGTAGATGAAGCCGAGGCATTCGTGGCCGGCGAGATCGTGCGGTGTCAGCGGCGTGCCGCGCGCCGCGAGATAGGCCGGCGAGGCGCAGGCGACGAGGTGAAACGGCCGCAGGACGCGCGCGACAAGGTTCGAATCCTTCAGCGGGCCGAGCCGGATCACGACATCGTAGCCTTCATCGACGACGTCGACGTAGCGGTCGTTCAACGTCAATTCGACCTCGACGCCGGGGTAGGTGCGAAGATAGCGCATGACCAGCGGCGCCAGGCTGCAGGCGCCGAACGTGACCGGCGCATTGACGCGCAGCCGCCCGCGCGGGCTCGCCGAGAGATCGTGCACCAGCGCTTCCGCCGCCTCGGCCTCGGTGAGGATCGCGCGGCAGCGCTCGTAGAAGGTCTGGCCGATCGCGGTGAGGCTTTGCCGACGCGTGGTGCGGTTGAGGAGCCGCGCACCGAGCCGCTTCTCGAGGAAGCCGACGTGCTTGCCGACCATCTGGGAGGACAGACCGAGCGCGTCCGCGGCCGCGGTGAACGAGCCGAGGTCCGCCGCCTTGACGAAGACGGCCATGCTTTCGAGCCGATCCAACTGCCTACCGCCGGTTTCAAATGATGAAACGAAAGCGCTGTTTATCTCTGCGAGGCAGCTAATCAAGTAGGATGGAGGCCGAACTGCAAGGGGCCGATTGGCATCGAGGCATGCGGATGAGTGGGATCCGCTGTTCGGCGTCTTCCACGCCGACTCGAGCGGACCTCGCGGCCCTTCTCGCCAGAGCCCGCGCCTGACGCTCGTCACCAGTCTTCTCCACAGAAAGGGCAATTTCCATGAAAACCTATCGCTTCGACACGTTCGGCAGCCTCGACAATCTGGTCCGGCACGAAGAGCCGCGACCCTAGCCGCAGCGCGGCGAGCTGCTGCTGCGCGTGCACGCGGTCGCGCTGAACTATCGCGACATCGCGATGGTGCTCGGCACCTATCCGGCGCCGGCCGACCCCGGCCATATTCCCGGCAGCGATGCCGCCTGCGAGGTCGTCGCCGTCGGTGAAGGCGTCACGATCTTCAAGCCGGGCGATCGGGTGATCGGCATCTTCCATCCGCGCTGGTTCGGGGGGCGATGCCGTCGACGCTGGCGGCCGACAGCTACGGCAGCGGTAGCGATGGCTGGCTCGCCGAATACAAGGTCGTCTCGCAGGAGGCGGTGGTCGCGTTGCCCGACGGCCTCGGCTGGGAGGAGGGCGCGACCTTGCCGTGCGCGGCCGCGACGGCGTGGAACGCGCTGACAGGTGCGACGCCGATCCGCGCCGGACATACCGTGCTCACGCAGGGCACCGGGGGCGTCTCGATCTTCGCGCTGCAGCTCGCCAAGGCGGTCGGCGCCCGCGTCATCGCGACGACATCGAGCGCGGCAAAGGCCGAGACACTGCGCGCGCTCGGGGCCGACGTGACCGTGAACTATGCCGAGGCCCCTCGATGGGGCGAGAGGGTGCGGGAGCTCACCGCCGGTCGCGGCGTCGACCGGGTGGTCGAGGTCGGCGGCCCGGCCACGATCGAGCAAAGCCTCACCTGCGTCGCCGTCGGCGGCGAGGTGGTGCTGATCGGCTTCCTCGGCCAGGACAGATCAGGCCTCGATTTCTTCAAGCTGTTCGGCAGCTCGGCGAGCGTTCGCCCGATCGGCGTCGGCGACCGCGCCAACCTCGAGGATTGCGTCCGCGCGGTTGCCATTTCCGGCTTGCAGCCGGTGGTCGACCATGTGTTCGCTTTCGCCGACGCGAAGGCGGCCTTCGCCCACCTGCAGAGCGGCAGGCACGTCGGCAAGATCGTCGTTCGCGTGGCGCAGTGAGCATCGAGCCGCAGGCTTCGCCAGGCACTCGGAGGCTTTGGCCATGGTCCAGGCGGAGATGGCGCAAGCCGAGGACGATTGGCTCGCGCTAGAGATGCGCCGCGAGGAGATCGGGGGATAGGAAAACAACCGCCATTCAACAAGGATGCACTGTAGCCGGTGGAGGCGGCCGCCATGTCCAAAATGCTCTACTTCGTCCTTACGTTTCTCGAGTCCGGCCTATCGGTCTTCGGCATCCGCTCGGCGCTGGAACAGCCGCCCTACCGCGTGGTCTCGCAGCTTGGCCGGTCGGTCGAGATCCGCGGCTACGGGCCGCTCGTCGCGGTCGAGACGCAGGCGCGGGGCGACGACGACGCCTTCTCGCGGCTGTTTCGCTACATCGCCGGCGCCAACACGCGCGACAAGACCATCGCGATGACCGCGCCGGTCGAGCAGAGCGGCGACGTCTCCCGCGCCTTCGGCCAGCGACAGGCGAGCGGCGGTGCGCTGACGATGCGCTTCTACCTACCGAAGGCGCTGGCCGCGGACCCGCCGCCGCCGAAGGATCCGAAGGTGCGCGTCGTCACCGTGCCGGCCCGCACGGTCGGCGTCATCCGCTTCTCCGGCTCGCTCGACCGCACCAACCTCGATGAGCACCTCGACACCCTGAGGCAGGTGCTGGCGCAGACGAACCACAAGACGCAGGGCGGCCCGTTCTTCCTCGGCTACGATCCACCCTTCACGATTTCGGCGCTGCGCCGCAACGAGATCGCCATCGACATCGAGCCCTGAGCCTCAGTCGAGCGCGAGTTCGAAGGCGGCCGGGATGTGGTGTGGCCACCGCCATGGTGCGCAGTAGATTGCGTCGGCCCGCAGCGTGAGGCCGTCGATGCGTTGTCGCGAGACGAACACCCGCGCGGCCTTGGCCATGCGGCGGCGCTTCACCGGCTCGATCGCGACGAGCGCATCGTCCATCGTGGCGCGCAGCTTGACCTCGACGAAAGCGATCGTCGCACCGCAGCTCGCGACGATGTCGATCTCGCCGCCCTTCACAAGGTAGCGCCGCGCCAGGATGCGATAGCCCTTCAGCCGCAGGCAGGCGATGGCCGCCCATTCCGCGCTCAGCCCGGCGCGATGGGCGCGACGGCGCCGTTCCGCCTGCCGTTCACTCGCCATCGGCGGCGGAACTTAGGGAGGACAGCGCGATGGCCCGCGCGTAGACCTTGCGCCGCGGCTGGCCGGTCTCGCCGGCGACGAAGGAGGCCGCATCCTTGACCGAGAGCGTCCTCAGCGCAGCACGAAGCCTTGCGTCGAGCGCATCGCCGTCGAGCGCGGCGGCGTCGCCGGCCGGTGGGCCGACCATCACGACGATCTCGCCGCGCGGGGCCTCCCCCTCCGCAAAGGCGGCGGCGAGGGCCGGCAGCGGCCCGCGCGACACCGTCTCGAACATCTTCGTCAGCTCGCGCGCGACCGCCGCCTCCCGCGCGCCGAGCACGGCGGCGAGATCGTCCAACAGCCCGGCGACCCGCCGCGGCGATTCGAAGAACACCAGCGTTCCGGGCACGGCGGCGAGCTCCGCGATGCGCTGGCGCCGCGCCGCGCTCTTCGGCGGCAGAAAGCCCTCGAAGAAGAAGCGGTCGGTCGGCAGGCCGGCGACCACCAGCCCGGCGAGAACGGCGGAGGCGCCGGGCACCGCGGTCACGGCGATGCCGCGGGAGAGCGCCTCGCCGACGAGGCGGAAACCCGGGTCGGAGATCAACGGCGTGCCGGCATCGGAGACGAGGGCGAGCGACAGGCCGGCCTCAAGCTTGGCGACGAGCTGTGGACGAACGCTGTCGGCGTTATGCTCGTGGTACGCGGTGAGGGGCGTAGCGATGTCGTAGTGCGCGAGCAGCGTCCTGGTGACGCGCGTGTCCTCCGCGGCGACGAGGTCGGCGGCGGCGAGCGTCGCGAGGGCCCGCAGCGAGATGTCGCCGAGATTGCCGATCGGCGTCGCGACGACGTGCAAACCGGACTCGATGCTTCCGGCGTCCCTGCGCAGACCGAGGATCGTGTAACTGGCGGCGGACGGCGCGGATGATGGGTTCATCCCGCTCATAATGGCACAAAGCACCCGCGAGCGCGTGAACCATTCCGATCAAGGGCGCGCAATCCGAGTAGCGGCTTATTTCTTGCCGTTTTCCGTCTTGTCGGCGTCCTTGTCAGCCTTGTCAGCGGCCGGCTTCCTCGTCGCCGAGACCGGGTCGCTTGCCGGGAACGTCGCTTCGAGGCCCGCGTCGAGATCTCGTTGCTTGTCGTCGTTCGCCTGGCCGGCTTCCTTGTTCTTGACCTTCTCGTCCACGCCGCATCTCCCGTTGCTTGCTCAAACAACAAGCAGTCCACGCGAGTGTTCCGCGCGCCTCGATCACGTCGAGCCGTCCTCGCCGGCGCCGGCCGGATCATCCGGCATCAGGCTGGCGCGCCGATCCCGGATCGCATCCATGATGTGGGTCATGACGGTCCTGATCCGCGAGGTGGCTCGATTGTCCTTGTGCACGGCGAGCCAGATGCCCGCCGCCGGCGGAGCCGACGGGGGAACGAGGCGGATCAACCCGTTCTCCTGATCGGCGCGGAAGCGGGCAAGACAAGCCAGGCCCGTCCCGTGGCGCGCCGCCGCGACCGCGGCCTCGTGACTGCTGGTTTGGAACGCGACCTCGGCGTTCGCCGTCAGGCCGGCCAGCCAGCCGAACTGAGAGGCGTCCTCCACATCGTCCGATTGCCCGATCAGATAATGGCTCGGGCATCCCGCCTCGTAGTCGAGGTCGCCGTGGCGGTCGAGGTAGTCTCGGCTGGCGTAGAGGCCGAACGCCAGGCCGCCGATGCGGCGGACGACGAGATCGTGCTGGGGCGGCTGGGTCAGGCGGACCGAGAGATCCGCCTCCCGCATCGACAGGCTCAGTTCCACTGGATCGGGGATCAGTTCCACCACGATATTTCCATGCTGCCGGTGCAGCGAGGCGACGCACGGCGCGAGGACGTGCGCGGCCATCGTCTCCGCGCAGGTCACGCGGACGATCCCGGACTGGCGCGCATCGCGTCCGGCGACGGACCGTTGCAAGGCAATCGCCTCAGCCTCCAGGCGCTCGGCGTTGTCCCGGGCGTCCCGGCCCGCGGGGGTCAACACGTAGCCGTCGGGCGTGCGGTCGAGCAGCCGGGCGCCGAGGCACGCCTCCAGCGAGGCGAGGCGCCGCCCGACGGTCGGCTGCGAGACGTGAAGCTCGCGGGCCGCGGACGACAGGTTGCCGTGCCTCACGACGGCGAGGAAAAAGCGTATGTCGTCCCAATCGAGCATGACGATCAGCCGTGTATCTCGATCACGCCATACGACAAGCCGGCGGATTTTTCTATTATCCGCCAGCACGGGCGCGGCCGATGCCGTCGCGCGCCTTGGTGCTCGGGGGGCCAAGCGTTGGCTTAAGGGCTCGTCCAGCAATAACCGCTTCAAGTCCTCTCATGGTGAGGAGGCCCGCAGGGCCGTCTCGAACCAAGAGGGCTCCAGAGGGCGAGGTCGCCGGACCGCCGAGCCTTCAGCACAAAGGATGGTTCGAGACGGCCTTCGGCCTCCTCCCCATGTGGCTACTGACTCGCTTATTTGCGGACGAGTCCTAAGCGCCAAGCGGCGGTTTCACCTCCGGTGCATCTTGTCCGCGCTGCCGCGCAGGCTGCGATCGGTGATCGCCAGCACGGCATCGAGCATGGCCCGGGCGCGATGCTCCAGGTCGTCCACGAGCGAACGCAGGCGATCCTCCTCCTCCTTATGCTCGCTCACATCGACGAACGAGGCGAAATGCTGCACGACTTCGCCCCGCTCGTCGCGGACCGGGGTGATGAAGACGGTCACCCACACGAAGCTGCCGTCCTTGCGGCGGTAGCGGACGAGCGGCGTCAGGTCGCGAGCGCCCTGAAGCGCCGTCTGGATTTCCGCCAGGATCTCGGGATCGGTGCCCCGCTCCATGAGGAAATCGAAAGGCCGGCCCATCACCTCGTGCTCGTCGTACCCGGTCAGCTCGAGAAAGGCCTGATTGACGTAGATGGTCCGATGTTGCGGCGTCTTGGCGTCGGTGAACATCATCGCCATCCGCGTCGTGTCGGCGGCGGTGACGAACGGACCCAGCCCGCGCCTGAAGTCGTCGACGTCGGCTTCGGCGTGCCTTTGCTCGTCCGATTTTTCCACGTCCTGGGGCATCGCTCCCTCCAGCTGGCCTCGGCCGGACTGGAGCTCGGCCGGAACTCGCCGGCGACACGCGTTTCAAGCCGGCAGGCGAAACCCTAGTTCGACAAACAACGAGCGAATTATGACAGAACGTCGGCATCCTCACAGCCTCAGCTCGTGAATAATCGCTATTCGTAAGTGACTGTTCTCAAATGGCCGTCTCGTAAGCATGTTAACGGTTTAGCGCTCGATGCCTAAGTCCAGAGCCAGTCGGTATTGCGATGACTCTTTCACAACAACCCGATCGGTCGATCGAAGAGGGAACTCAGCCTGTTGCCTTCATCCGGGTGAGTGGCGAAAAGCCGATCGGCGCTGTCACCGGCCCGCTGTTCTGGCTTGTCGTCGACGAGTTGAACACCGCCTGGCGGCGATCCCTTGCCGAACTCGAGGCTTGCAATGCTGCCTTGGCTGAACTCATTCACGATTCGGCCGATGCATCATCGTCGTTCACGCATCGGGATCAAGTGCCTAACGCCTGGTCCAGCCCGGCGATTTCGCTTGCTGGAACCCTCGCGGTTCGAGACGCCGGCTTCGCCGGCCCTCACCATGAGGATCAGGCTTAAAGCCGAGTCAGCCGGCCGGGATGTGCCTTAGACCGCCAGCACGCGCGCGGCGGGGAACACGACCTCGACCAGCGTGCCCTGGTCGACCTTACTGCGGATCGTGAAGGTGGCTTGGTTCGCCTCGACCAGCGCCTTCGTGAGCGGCAAGCCGAGCCCGGTGCCGCCGGCATTGGCTCGTGTCGAGAGCTGGCGGAACGGCTCCAGCGCCGCCGCGATGTCCGCTTCCGACATGCCGGGCCCGGTGTCGCGGATGCGGATCACCGCCTGTCCGGCCTCGGTGAGCGTGGTGGCGACGATCACCTGGCCGCCCGGCTCGTTGAACTTCACGGCGTTCGACAGAAGATTGAGCACGATCTGGCGCAGCGAGCGCTCGTCCGCCCTCAAGCGCGGCAGGGCGCGGGCGAGCGACAGCCGCATGATGACGCGCTCGCGGCTCGCCTGCGGCTGCATGGTCGCGACGCACTCGCCGATGATCTTGTTGGCATCGATGTCTTGCTCGGCGAGCTCCATCTTGCCGGCCTCGATCTTGGAGAGATCGAGCAGGTCGTTGACGAGGCTCATCATATGCGTGCCGGACGCGTGGATGTCGCGCAGGTAGTCCCGGTAACGATCGTTGCCGATCGGCCCGAACCGCTCCTCAATCATGACTTCCGCGAAACCGATGACGGCGTTGAGCGGCGTGCGAATCTCGTGACTGACCTTCGCGAGGAAATCGGTCTTCAACGCGCTGGCCCGTTCCGCCGCGGCCTTGGCCGCTTCCAGCTCGCCCTCGACCTTCCTCCAATGGGTGAGATCACGAAAAAGGGCGAAGTACCGGCCCGACTCGTCGGGCGCCCCGTCATGCGCCGCGCTGGGCGATGCGAGACGGCCGAGCGTCATGAACACCGGGATCGTGTCGCCTCGGCGCGTCTGCACGAGGATCGCGCGGCCGTCGTTCAGCAGGCTCTTGGTGGCATTCGACTTCAGACCCTCGAAATAATCCGCCGCAAGGCTCTGGTTGTGCGGGGCGAACAGCTCGAGGAAGGGCTTGCCGACGACGGCTCCCCGGTCGCAACCGAACAAGGCCTCGGCGGAACGGTTGAGCGACAACACGGTGCAATCGCCGTCGATCACGGCGATCCCGTCGGTCGCGGTCTCGAGGATGGCGCGCAGTTCGCGTATCTCGTGCTCGTCGCGGCGCCTCGCCTCGTCGCTCGACGTGCTCGCCTCGCCGCTTGACTTGGATGCGTTGCCTGATGCGGACGGATGGCCTGATGCGGACGGATGGCCTGATGCGGACGGATGGCCTGATGCGGACGCGTTGCCTGATGCGGACGCGTGGCCTGACTCGGACGCGTGGCCTGACTTGGCCTCATCGCGCCATGCGGCCTCGTCCTGCGAGGTGGCTTCGTCTTGCAACGTGGATTCGTCTTGGGAGAGCGGCGCCGAACGCGGGGCGTCGTCGCTTTGCTTGTCGTCGCCGTGCTTATCGTGGGCAGGCTCTTGCTGGGGACCCGAGACGGCCGCGGAACCGGCAGGTTGCAGCGTGAGGAGGATCGCCGGCTCGTTATTCCACTGGATGCGCTGCATCCGGGTGTTCGTCGCGACGATGCTGCCGTCGGAAGCTCGGACGCCGACAGCCTCGCTGCCGGAGACGTTGCTCGGCACGCCGCCGAAGAGATGACCAAGGCCGCCGGCCTCGCGGAGAGCGTCCTCGTCGGCGAAGCCGAGCAGATCGAGCAGATGGCGGTTGGCGAAGATCGGCACGTTGTCGCGGCTGACCAGCAGACCCACCGCCAGGCGATCGATCACGGACAGGCCGTTGCGCGCGATCAGCGCCGAGCGCTCGGTCGCCGGCGCGTCTGGCTCGGCGGACGCGGGCTCGATGGCAGACTCGGGTGCGGTGCCCGCCCAGGCCTCACCAGCCAAGGCTTCGCCCAGCGATGCGTCCGCTTGCGGGGCATCAGCCGCCGGCGCGACAGCCGATCGTGCGACAGCCCGTGGTGCAACATCCGGTGGTGCAACGGTCTCGGTCGCGACGGGCTCCGTCGGTCTGTCCGGGTGTCCCGCCGGGCTCGTTTCGACCTCGCGACCGGTCGGCGCGGCAGAATCTTGCGCCGGCGCGGGCAGCGCCTCGTCCCTCCTCGCGATCCCGGCCTGGTCGCGCAATTCCATGGCGAGCGCGTCGAAGGCCATCTGGTCCTCCGGCGAAAGCGCCTTCGGGCCCCCTGGAAAGGCCACGATGTTGGTGGCCTCGGCACGGCTCGCTGACGGGGTGACAGACGGAAAGCGCACCGTTTCGCGCGCGATCAGCCGGTCGAGATGGATGACGCCGAAACCTCGAAAGCCCTCGAAGGACCGCTCGCGATCGAAGGCCGGCACCGCGCCGAGGTCCACGGCGACGGTTGCCGGCGTATCCGTCATCGGCCAGGCGACGTCGAGCCCGCTCCAGGTCTGCCGCCCGGCGAGGACCTCCGCCAGGCGGCCGGTCGGATCGAGACTGGGCGCGAGCTCCATGAGATTGCGTCCGACGAGATCGGCGTTGGCGATCCCGACCACGTCCGCGAGCGGCGGCGTGACCATCGTGCAGACCGCACCGGCGTCCGTCTGCCACAGGAAGCGGAGCGTGCGCTTGCTCTGCCAGCGCGCGCGCAGAGCCGCCTGGATCGCCTGAACAGTCATCGCCTGAACAGTCATCGTCCGGGCCTGGGCGGCTTGCATCGGCGAAGCCTCTTTCAGCGTGGCCTGGCCCGACAGCGCCTGGACTGGCATGCCCTGCGCGAACGCGTTCTGTGCGAAGCTCGACTGGACACTCATCACCGGCTGCGCCGCCGGCCGCTCGCCAGCCGTCGGCGCCGCTGCCGGACCGCTCGCACCCTCGTGCGAGGTGTCGTGCTCGAGTTCCGCCCGCGACATTGCCGTAGGCCTCAAACCCAGCGCGGCCGCAACCAGGATCGTGTTGGAGCCTTCGCCCGCGATGCGCCGGCACACCCAGGTCATCAGCTCCGTGCCGGGGCCGATCGAGAACCGCAGACGCTCGAGGCGCGGCTCGCCTCCGACAGGGAGGCTGCGCGCGAGCGTCGCGAGGCGCCGAGCGCCTTGGTCAGCCGCCTTGAGGAGACGGTCGGATAGTGCCGCTCCGCTTCGGGCTTCGAACAGGTCGAACAACGTCCGGCTCGCGAGCACCAGCTCGGTGCTGTCGTCGCGGCCCGCGGCAATCGCGATCAGCGGCTGTCCCGCTTGCGGCGCCAATGCCTGCAGCAACGCATTCACGTCGCGACGCGTAAGGCTTGACCAAACATCACTCATAGCGGCCGTATTTCCCTGCCACGTCGTCAAGGACCACGTCCGCCGCCACGGGTAGCCTTAATGAAGCCTTAAGCGCTCGACGCAGGGCCGTCCATTGCCTCCGGTCCGGTCTTCACAGAGGCTTTCCATCATAGTTAATTGCGGACGATTTGCGACCGTCGTTCCCACGCTCTCAGAGAATGAGGATCGCTCGGAAATCGTTGACGTTTGTCAGAGTGGGCCCGGTCACGATGCTGTCATCGAGCGCCTGGAAGAAGCCGTGCCCATCGTTGTCCGCGAGGCTTTGCGCCGGATTGATTCGCGCCGCGAAGGCGCGTGCCAAGGTCGCTGGTCCGACGTAACCGCCGGCGATCTCCTCGGCGCCGTCGACGCCGTCGGTGTCCCCAGCGAGCGCATGCACGTTCGCCTCACCCTCCAGAGCGATCGCGAGCGACAGCAGGAACTCGACGTTGCGGCCACCGCGTCCCCGGCCGCGAACGGTCACGGTGGTTTCTCCGCCGGAGAGCAGCACGCAGGGCGTGGTGAAGGGCTGCCCGCGCCTGGCGACCTGGTGCGCGATGCCGGCGAGCAGCATCCCCATCTCGCGCGCCTCCCCTTCCAGGCTGTCGCCGAGGATGTGCGGCGTGATGCCGGCTTGCCGCGCCACGGTGGCTGCCGCCTCCAGCGAGGCCTGCGGCGCGGCGATCAGGTGGAACTCGTAGGACGGCAAGCCGGCGTCGCCGGGCTTCGGTGTTTCGCCGGCGCCGCTCTCCAGCAGCCGACGGACCCCCCGGGGCACCTCGATGGCGTATCTGTCGATGATGCGCAGGGCGTCGGCGCAGGTCGTCGGGTCGGCGACGGTCGGGCCCGAGGCGATATCCCCGGGGGCGTCGCCGGGCACGTCGGAGATCGCCAGCGTCACGAGCCTGGCCGGCGCGCAGGCGAGCGCCAGCCGGCCACCCTTGATGCCGGACAGGTGGCGGCGCACGCAATTCATCTCGGAGATGGTCGCGCCGCTGCTCAACAGGGCGCGGTTCACCGCCTGCTTGTCGGCGAGGGTAATCCCCGGCAGCGGCACCGGCAGCAGCGCCGAACCGCCACCCGACATCAGCGCGATCACGAGGTCGTTCGGGCCGAGACCCTCGACCAGCGCCAGCATCCGTCTGGCGCCATCCGCGCCGGCCTCATCGGGCACCGGGTGGCTCGCCTCGACGATCTCGATCCAACGCGTCGGCGCGGCATGGCCGTAGCGCGTCACCACGAGACCCTCCAGCGGCGCGCCCCAGCACCGCTCGAGCGCCCGCGCCATCTCGGCGGAGGCCTTGCCGGCGCCGATCACGACGGTCCGTCCTTTCGGACGCGCCGGAAGGTGGCGCGCCAGCGTCGCGCGGGGCTGAGCGGCGGCGATCGCGGCGTCGAACAGCAATCGCAGGAAGGCTTTAGGATCCAAAGGGTGCACTTACAGCGATGAGATCTTGGCTTTCGTGCTGTTTAGGTGAGAAGCCGGCGCGACGCCATCCCAGCCGTCGGCCTGCGGCTTGACCTCGATCGCGCTCGGGTTGGCGATGCGCGGATGGAACGCCGCCGCCAGCGCCTTTGCGACCGCGATGTCGTTGGCGCCGAGCTTGAGGCCGACCTCGTCCCGCTTCTTGGCCGCGTCGGAATCGTTCTGGTCCGCGGCGATCGCGAACCACTGGTAGGATTGCACCAGCGATTGGCTGACGCCGAGACCGCGGGCGAGCAGGATGGCGAGATTGAACTGGCTGTCGTGAATGCCGTATTGCGCGGCCTTGCGGAACCAGATCGCGGCGCCATCGTAGTCCGGCTTGCCGTCGCCGTCCGCGAGCATGACGGCGAGGTTGTGCATGGCGCGCGGATTGCCCGCGTCCGCCGCCCGCTGGTAGAGGTTTTTCGCGCGGCTCTTGTCCTGCGCCACGCCGATTCCCTTCTCGTAGAGGGACGCGAGACGGTACTGCGCCGGGACGATACCTTGGGCCGCCGCCTTATCGTACCACTTGGCGGCGAGCTTCATGTCGTGCGGCGCGGCGCGACCTGCGGCGTAACTCGCGCCGAGTTCGTATTGCGCGGCGCCGTCGCCGGCTTCCGCCGCAGCCTGCAAACCGCTCGGAAGCAACGCGCGCGAAACCACGTCGCCGCCGCGCGACGCGAAGGCGGGCAGGTCTGGGATCGAGCCGGTCTGGATGGGATCGCTGCCGGCGATCTGCCCGGCAAGCAGGGGCGCCGACTTCGGCATGGCGCTCGGCGAGAGCGCGGCCTTGTCTAGGGAGCCGCTCGCGTCCGCTGACGGCGAACCGCTTGCGGCGGTGCCGGCTGGCGTGGCGGGCGCGGTCGACGCGGCGAGCTTCGCCGCCGGCGCGCGCTCCGCGCTCATTTCCTCGGACGAGAGCCCGAGGCGATGCATGATCGTCACGGTGCCGATGATGACGAAAAGCGCCGCGAACCCGAGCAGGACAGGCTTCTTGTGGCTCGCAACGTAATCGCGCGAGCGAGCCAGCAGGCCGGCGCGGGTCGCGGGTGCCGGCGAGAGCGCCGGACGCGCCATCGCCTGGACCGAAGGATCGGTCTGCGCCGCCTGAGCGGCGCGACGTGCGGCGGCGATGAAGTCGGCGCGGCCGGCCTCGTCGTCGAGATCGGTCGGCTTGCCGCGTCCGTCGATGCGTCGCGTCTTCGCCGGGTGAGCCGTGCGATCGAAGGTCGCGTCGGTTCGCGGATCGGGCGCGCCGAGCGAGATTTGAAGCGCGGAGCGGCGCTCGTCGGAGGATCGCGCCATTATCGGCGCCCGCGCCGGCCGGGTTTCGATGACGGGGCGCGTGTTCCGCGCGCGCACGTCGTCGAGGTCGGTTTCCATGCTGGAGAGGCGATCCACGACCCTCTCGAGCGTCTCGTGGACGGCGTTCAAGGTGGAACTGGTGCGCGCGTCGGCCTCATCCTGCAGCGCCTTCAGCGAGGCGATGTCGCGGAGGAAACTCGGATCGGGCTTGCGGGCCTCCTCGCCCTTGGCGGGGTTTCTCTCGGCGGCGAGTCGAAGCACCTCGCGCGCGGCGTGCGCGGCCGACGTTTCGACGCCGGCGCGGGTCTCCTCGAGATGCGCGAGAAGTTCGCGCATCGAACGCTCGATCGTGGACAGGACGGGCAGGCCGCTCTCGGCCTTCTCGAAGCGTGCGGCGAGCAGCCCGATTTGCTGCTCCAAGGCCTCGATCGCTCCGACGTGGGCACCCGGCGCCTGCACGGCCTCGATCTTGCGGCCGAGCTCGCGAACGAGACCTTCGAGCTGGCCGACGTCCGGCTTAGCCGTCGCGTGGCGCTCGACCTTCTCGACGAGCGAGGTGAAGCGGTGCTCGATCTGCTCCACCGCGACGTGGCGCTTGGCCGTCGCCGCGACGAGGATGCGGAGCTCGTCGACCTGCTCCTGGATGCTGGCGAGCGCGGCGGCGGCGATGCCGCCGCGTTCCAGGTGCTCGAGTTTGGCGGCGATGGCGCGGATGCCGCCTTCGAGCTCGCTCACGCCCTGGCGCGGATCGAGCGTGACCACCGCGCGCCGCAGCGCGCCGACTTCCTGCTGAATGTTTTCGAAAGCCGCGCTCGCGAAGACGCCGGCGTCTTCAAGGCCGCCGATCTTGCCGGCGATAGCCTGCACCTGCGTGTCGAGCTTGCCGAGCGGCTCCCGTTGGTCGAGGTCGCGCATTGCACGGCGCAGGTCGCCGATCATGGTCTCGATCGGGCGTAGGACGGTTTCGCGAATGCCGCTGTCGCGCGACGCCTCGATCCGATCCGCGACCGCAGCGATCCGCTCTTCCAGCGCCGCGATGCTCCCCTGCTGGGTGTAGGCATGGAACGACTGCGACATCGCGGTGATCTCGGCGCGCAAGCTGTCGAGATCGGAAGCGTGGCGTTCCGGCGTTGCGCGGCCGCGCGGAAGCTCGCGGCGCATCTCCTCGACGGCTTTGGCCAAGCCTGTCATCTCGTTCTGCATGGCCTCGTAAGGAGCCGGCAACGGTCGGCGGACCGCGGCCTGCGGAGCGCCGCCCGGCTTCCCGGCCGCGTCAACAGGAACCGACGGCATAGGGTCGCCACTCGCGGGCTGATCCTCGAGGCTTTGCTGCCGCTTGGCGATCTCGGAGACGGCGTTGTCGAAGCGACGCGGCGAAGGCGGTGGCCGTCTCGCCGCTTCCGGCGAAACCGGCTGGCCCGCGCTCGCCCGAGGGGCTACGGGCGCGGCTAGCGCGGTACCGACGCGACTGGCCCGATCGTTCGTCGCGGCGGCAACGGGTCCCGGTGCGGGTGCCGGCCGCGTGCTGCTCGAGAAAAGCTCGAGCGTCGGGTTCGAAGCGTCCTCGAGCGGACGCAGGGGATCGGGGCTCGTCGCGCGTTCTTCCGGTTCGATTTGGTCCAGCCGGGTCGACGCCTCTGCGGCACCGCGGCGGCCGATCATCTCGAGCCGGGCCTCGAGCCGCGCGAGCGATCCCTTGATCGGGTTCTCCACGGCCTTGGCGCGGTCGATCAGTGTCGACTCGATGGTCGAGAGTTTCCTGGTGAGCTCCACGATCGACTGGCGTTCACGCTCGCGCTTCTGCTCGTTCGATTCGAGCATCTTGGCGAAGGAGGAGAGGGCGTCCTTGGTGCGCCGCTCCGAGCGGACGGCACGCCTCTCCATCGCCTGGAAAGCCTCCTCCAGGAGGTCCTCGTCGTCGTTGCCGGGGCGGTCGCGACGGGCATCGTATCGCGTATCGTCCAGGGCCGCCTGAGGCTGGACCTTGCGGCCTGGCGTCAGCGCCACCGGCGCCGGGTCACGGACGTCGTCGCCCTCCTCGGCGCGGGCAGACGCGCCGATCGCGCGGAGCTTGGTGGCGATCGCATCGACACGAGCCTGGCTTGCGACATCGCGTTCGGCCACGCCGAGATCGGCGGCATGGTCGGCTATGACCCCGTGGAGCCATTCCCCGATCGATTTGCCCTCGCGCCGAGCCGCCTCTCGCGCCGATTCTCTGGCGTCGACGCCTCTGCTATTCCAGGGCAGGACCTTCGTCATCGGACCATCCGCGGGGCAAGCCCCTGTTAGAGCGTCGGAAGGAGCCATGACTGCGATCGTATTGCCGCACAGACGTCACCGCCGCCGTACGCACTTTCACGACGTAGGGTAAATATTAGGTTAAGATTGATCGATTTCGGGACAAACCTACGAGGATCCCACCCCGGAACCTGCCACAGGCGAGCGCGATCAGGCCGGCTTCCGTCTCGCCGCCGAACATCCGGGTGCCGGCCGGGATCGCTTGTTTCTTGCGGCTTGGCATGGCCGCGAAGCCACCTCGACCGAGAACGTCCGCGTTATCCAGCCGAACCACTTATGTCTTGACCGCAATCTCTTTCGCCGCGTTCATCGCCACCTTAGCCGCCGCCACGGAAACGACTCGTTAGAGCCTGGCAAGTTGATCAAAGCGAAGGCACCCTGGCCGTATTGCATCATTGCTTCACACCGCTGGGCTCCAGCTTGCGGAGCAAATCGAGTGGAGATTGATGAGGTAAAGTCGCTCAACCAAGCTTGTCAGTCGTCGCACTCGAGTTCGTCGCTGCGGTGACAGGTCGTGCGGCGACCCGATAGGCTGTTGGAAAAAGCGCCTGATCGGCGGGACGGCGTCTTGAAGCGAGCGCCGCACAAACCCTACGCCCGACTTCGACTCCCGGCCGTTCGATGAGGACGTGGCAAGCCGTTGCAAGCAACACGAGCGCTCCTGCTGTGATCAGCGCAACAGCCCAGTAGATCCAGGGCGATGCTATCACAAGGGAACGAACAAGCGGCGGCTCAAAGGCGACGAACAATATAGGACCCTGGAGAAGGTAAATCCCGTAGCTAATATCGCCCAGCCGCGCAGCTTGCCGTGTCAGAAGAAGCCCATATATTGTCGTGCCGTTTGCGATCAACCAAAATGCAAAGCCCAATGCGAGTATCGGTAACGGTCTGAAAATATAGGTGCAACCGACGAGTGTGAAAACAAAGCTTGCTATGACAACGGTGGATAGTACCAATTGGATTGCCTTAGAAGGCGCGACAAGCGTGATTTTAAACGAGGCGGCGGTCATTCCACAAAGGAACATCAGCGCACAAGCTATCGAGATGTGGGCCGGCCGCCATATCAGTATCGAAATGATAACTATAGTTCCGATCGTCGGGAAAAGGGCACGAGACAACCGTCGCCGCGCAAGCAAAGAAATGACGAAGAGGCTGGCATAGAAAAGCCATTCGTACTGCAGCGACCATGTGACGCCGGCAGAAAACGCAGCAGTAGAAACACCGTTTACATCGCCGCCAAGGAGCATTCCGCCAGCCAGCCACCGCGCCGCCGCCTTCGCGATATCGGATAGTGGAGCCTCTAGTCTACCCCGGGTGGTTATGCCGACCATGAGCATAATCAAGACAACTAAGACAAGATACAAAGGTACGATACGAAAGCAACGCCCGACATATAGATTTAGAAAGTCAGGCTTCCCTTCTTCCTTTAACATTTTTCCCCAAAACAAATAGCCTGTTATCATGAAAAAGACAGCGACGCCCACCGGTCCCAGGTTAGCGTAGAAGCGGACCGCTGGCACCGTCCACACCCCATTCAGCAAATAAAGATGGTAAGTCGCAGCGTGATGAAAGAAAACGCCGAGCGCCAAGAACCCTCTGAGGCCGTCGATCGTTTCAAATCGTCCAGGAACCCTCGTCGGCGGTGCGTCCGCATACCGAAAAAGCGGCGTTCCAACAAAAAAGAAGATCAGGATACTACCACCAAAGTAGGGGTATATACTGCCATAGTTCATATTTCATCTCCGAGTACCGGATGAGGTATCTTTTTGATGAACCGATCTCCCTGATCGGGGAGCTTGAGACATCCCCTTTTCGAAATTAATCTCAACAAGATTCACGCACTCTCCGACGAAAGACATCATCCTTGCGGCTTAGAACGAAGGTAGAAGGTTGCCAGTGCTGGAAATCTAAAAATCTTCCTGGATTGCAGAACCGAGACCCAAACCCAAGCTTGGCGCGCCGATCTCGGTTTCGGACTTCAGAGCCTGACTAAAATAATTGCAGTTGACGAAGGCCGCATTGCGCGTTGTCCAATGCCCAATTAGCTCGCTTCGGCCTAATCGGCGCCAAATCATCGTTTGGGGACACATTTAAAGAGCACGTCAACGGAAGAAGGCAATCGGCCACGCTTATTGTTAGGCGCAGAGTACCGGTGCCTCAGCCAACTCTTGCGCGGCACGCTCCAACTCTTGCGCGGCAGGTTCGAACTCGTCGAGGACAGAGCGCCCGAGCGACAGGGTAGGTTTAGTCGACCGCGGCTTTCACGAGCCGCCACTGCGACAGCAGGGATCGCAGAGCCGCCGGCTTCAACGGCTTGATTAGCACGCGGATGTCGGCTTTGTGTGCGCGCGCGCGGACGTCGGGGTTTCGGTCCGCGGTGATCAGCACGGCCGCGCACGCGCCGTAGCGACGACGTAGGGCGGTGACGATGTCGATGCCGTCGATGTCGCCGACGTGGAAATCGGCAAGAATTACGTCCGGGACCAACTCGCGCGCGGCGAGCGAGGCTTCGATCTCCGGCAGGTCCTTGCCCGAGGCGACGACGCAGTCCCAACTCGTCAGCAGGGCCTCCATGCCGGCGAGCACGTGCGCCTCGTTGTCGATGGCCGCCACCGTCAAGCCGTCGAGGCCATGCTGGCGCTGAGTGGTCGGCACTGCCCAGGTGGCGGAGGCGACCAGGGCATCCTCCGCGCGCGGCAGCGTCACGGAGAACACCGATCCGCTGGCCGGTCGCGACTTCAGCGCGATCTCGTGATCGAGAACGCGATTCAGCCGTTCGACGATCGACAGGCCCAGGCCGAGACCGGGCGCCACCTCCGCCGCTGCCGGCAGCCGGGCGAACTCGCGGAAGATAAGCTGCTGACTCTTCGCCTCGATCCCGATCCCCGTATCGCAGACCTCGATACGCACGCAGGCGCCTGTGCGGCGCACGCCGACGAGGACACGCCCTTCGATCGTGTATTTGATCGCGTTCGAGACGAGGTTCTGGAGGAGGCGCCGGAGGAGCTTGCGATCCGACCTGACCCGTAGCGTCGAGGCAACGACCTCGAGCCTGAGGCCGCGCTCGCGGGCGAGCGGCTCAAACTCCAGCTTGAGCTGGCTGAGAACGCTGCCGATCGCGAAAGCGCTGATGTCCGTCTTCGTCGCGCCGGCATCGAGCTGCGAGATCTCGAGCAGGGCGCTCAAGATATCCTCGACGGCTTCGAGCGACAGATCGATGTTGGCGGCGAGTTCCCCCGTCCGCGCGCCTTGGGGGCGCTCCCGCAAATGTTCGCGGAGCGAGGTGGTGAAGAGGCGCGCCGCATTGAGTGGCTGCAGCAGATCGTGGCTCGCGGCGGCCAGGAAGCGCGTCTTCGAGATGTTCGCATCCTCGGCATCGGCCTTGGCGCGCGCCAGTTCCAGATTGAGGCTTTGCAGCAGTTCGGTGCGCTCGCGGACGCGCTCCTCGAGCAACTCGTTCTCGGCTTCGAGCTCCTCCTCGGTCTTCGCCCTGGCCGTTGCATCGTTATAGGTGAGAAAGAGGCCGCCATCGTCGAGCCGCATCGATCGCATCTCGAGCACGCGCCCGAACGGCGCGCTGTAGAGCCGCGAGCCCTTCGTCGGCCGGATCAGCGCGTCGACACGCGGCTGAACGAACAGGTTCGCCGGTCCTTGGCCGTAGATGCCCCGTTCCGCATTGGAGCGGACCAGCGCTTCGAGCGTCACGCCAACCCGCATGAGCTCGAACGGGAGCTGGAACATGTCGCGGAACGTGAGATTCCAGGCCACCAGCCGCAGGTCGCGATCGAAGATCGCCATGCCGTCGCGCGCGATGTCGATCGCCTTCTGAAGAGCGTGATGGCTGTCCCTGATCTCGCTGTCGTCGGAGCGCGGCGCATATCGCGCCCGTCGCCGTCGGTACAGCCACGCGCGTCGTCGCCGAGAGGCCGCGCGAAGGGCGGCTCGTGCCTTCGTGGCGACAAAGACGGCGACGGATCGGACCCGCATGCGCGATGCTACCAGATCTCCGCGCCGGCGACGATTGGCCGATATGCGAATGCCGGCTTGCGCGACAATCTCCCGAGGCTAAGCTTCGGCGCGTGGCAGGAGATCGTCGATGCTCAAGGAATTCCGTGACTTCGTGATGCGCGGCAACGTCGTCGACCTGGCGGTCGCCGTCATCATCGGCGCCGCCTTCGGCGCGATCGTCCAGTCGATGGTCAACGACATCATCATGCCAATCGTCGGCGCGATTACCGGGGGCGTCGACTTCACCAACTATTTCACCCCGCTGTCGTCCAAGGTGACCGCGGCTACGCTCGCGGACGCGAAGAAGCAGGGCGCGGTGCTCGCCTGGGGCAATTTCCTGCAGTTGCTCGTCAACTTCCTGATCATCGCGGGCGTGCTGTTCCTTGTCATCAAGGCAATGAACGTGTTGAAGAACCGGGTCGCACCAGCGCCCCCGCCCGGGGAGCCCGTCAGGCCGGCGGACATCGTTCTGCTGGAGGAGATCCGCGATTGGCTCGCCTACGGCATGCAGGACAGGCAGGCGCCAGCACCCAAGGCTTGACGACACCGCAGTTCGCCGGGCGCCGACATGATCGGTGCCGTCGTCTGAGATGCCATGCCCGCGGAGTCGAACGAGGCGAGGGCCGCGAGCGGACACGGAGGCGCCGCTTGGCCCGAGCTTAGCGACCATGACGCAGGCAAGCCAAGCGGCGCAGCCCCCTCGTCTCGATCGCCCGCGAAAAAAAGGCCGGTCGCGCGACCGGCCTCGAAAAAAATGGCGTTGACGCGAGGCCTACTCGGCGGCGCGTTTGAAGTCGGGGAACGAGCAGGGGTCCGCGGGAGCCTGCGACGCGCGCGGGCGAAGCTGGACGATCTTCGACTCCTCGAACGGCAGACCCAACGCCTTCCATACGTCGACGAGCGCATCGACGAGTTCCGCCACATGGGCATCGCTGTGGAACGGGGTCGGCGTGATGCGCAACCGCTCGGTTCCCTTGGCGACGGTCGGATAGTTGATCGGCTGGATGTAGACGTTGTGGCGCTCCAGCAGCATGTCGGAGGCGGCCTTGCACAGCTCGGCGTCGCCGACGAACACCGGCACGATGTGCGACGGGTTGGCCATCACCGGCAGGCCGGCTGCCGAAAGCGCATGCTTGGTCAGCATCGCCTGGCGCTGGTGCCGCGCGCGCACAGCGTTGCCGTTCTTGAGGAGCTTGACGGCCTTGTTCGCGGCGGCGGCGACGGGCGGCGGCAGCGCCGTGGTGAAGATGAACGAGGGGGCGTAGGAGCGGACGGCATCGATGATCGCGCAATCGGCCGCGATGTAGCCGCCGAGCGTGCCGAACCCCTTGGCGAGCGTGCCCTCGATCACGTCGATACGGCTCATCAGGCCCTCACGGTCGGCGATGCCGCCGCCCTTGTTGCCGTAGAGGCCGACCGCGTGCACCTCGTCGATGTAGGTCATCGCGTTGTAGCGCTCGGCGAGATCGCAGATCTCGGCGATCGGCGCGATGTCGCCGTCCATCGAGTAGAGGCTCTCGAAGACGATCAGCTTGTTGCGCTCGTGGCCGGCAACGCGCAGCAGTTCCTCGAGATGGGCCACGTCGTTGTGGCGGAAGATCATCCGCTGCGCCGAGGAGCGGCGGACGCCCTCGATCATCGAGTTGTGGTTCAGCGCGTCCGACAGGATCAGGCAGTCGGGAATGAGGTCGGCGATGGTCGAGATCGCGGCGAGATTCGAGACCCAGCCCGAGGTGAAAACCAGCGCTCCGTCCTTGTCGTGCAGGTCGGCGAGTTCCGCCTCGAGCTTGACCAGCGGGTGGCTGGTGCCGGCGATGTTGCGGGTGCCCCCCGCGCCGACGCCGTGCTTGGCGGCGGTTTCGCTCAGGGCGGCGATGACTTCAGGGTGCCGGCCCATGCCGAGGTAATCGTTGGAGCACCAGATCGTGACCTCTTCGGCGGCGCCCTTGCCACAATGCCATCGAGCCGTCGGGAAGTGCTCGGCGCTGCGCTCGAGATCGGCGAAGACGCGATAGCGTCGCTCTGCTTCCAGTTTGCCGATGGCGGTGGTGAAGTGGCCAAGATAGCTCATCAGGTTCCCGCAGTTGGGGAGCGCTCCATCAAGCGATCCCAGTGTCAACGAAGCCGACTGTCAATCTGAGCTGACACTTCGTTTATGCATCGAGACAGGTTCTTTAGCAATTCCAAAATGGTCTATCGAGTGGCAGATGGTCTCAAATGCCGGAATTTCCGGCCGCGGCATGACGACGACCCCATGCGAACGTCACCCTGCGCGGCGCAGGCGGTAATCGCCGGCAGCCACCAAGGTTCGATCGACGCGTTTCCGTGCGCGGCCTGTGCGGTCAGTCGCGGACCGGCTCGTGGCGGAGCGCAACGCGCATGAAGAAGAACAGCAGGACGAACCCGCTCAGGCCGAACACGATCTCGAAGCCGCGGCTGATGACGGGCGGAAGATGCAACATGCCGCCAAGCGCCCAGCCGGCTGCCCATGACGCTCCAACGACCTCGGTGCCGACAAGGATGGCAACGGCCACAATGGTCGAGAGCCTGAGGGGATTGACCGCACCGCGCTTCGCCACGTCTTGAACTTTCATGAATGCTTCGGCCGGCTGGACGGATGGTGCCGTCCGGCCGAACGCAACCTCTAGCATCACGCAACCTCTAGCATCATAAGCGCGGAAGTCGAAGCCGCGCGGGGTTGTCTTCAGGCGCCGACGAAATCGCGGCGGCATGCTTCGAGCGGGATGCCTCGAGCGGGATTGCCTCGAGCCCCGCGCGCAGCCGGCGGCGATGCCCCAAACAGGCGCCTGCCGCCCGGCCATGAGGCGGAGCCGCTATTTCGGCGCTCACCGGCATCCGCGCCGCCGATTCGGTCATGCCGACGATGCTCTGAGCCGAGGCTCAGGGGCGCGCCGCGTAGGGGTGGGACGAGGCGAATGGGTCGTTCAGGAAGCTCCGCACGTCGCCCCGGTGCAATCCGAACGCCAGCAGCAGGAAACCTCCGGCGAGCGAGAAGTTCTTGAGGAAGTCCCAGAACAGGTTGCGCGCCTTGCTGTCGCCTGCGCGCCAGAAATCGCCGGGCTGCCACCATTGCTTCCAGAGCAGGGCGGTAACGCCGCAATAGCCGGCCATGATGAAGGCCGCGAGGCGATCGGCCACGCCGCTCAGGATGCCGATCGGCATCAGGATTTCGACGCCGATACCGACGCCGATGAGCGCCGTCGCGAGCCCGCGAGCCTCGAAGATCTCCTTGGCCTGGCCGACGGCGCCTTCGAAGTTCAGGATCTTGTCCAGCGCACTGAAGGGAAAGAACAGGCACACCAGCAGGTAGCGGACGGCGATTGCGACGGCGAGATCCATGAGGCGCGGGATCCTTCGGGAGGTTCGACGGCGGCCCGCCGGGGCGCGCGACGCGAGGCTCCTCCATGATGGTGCGGGACCTGCCCAAGTCGATCGGCCATGTCGATCCGCCATGTCGATGCGCGGCTGCGCCGGCGGCGCAAATCCTGGAAGTCGGACCGGGTCGCCGCATCCCGGACGCCTCCGCTTTCGATGGCACTCGGCGCGAACCCATCAAGTTCTCAACCGTCGGGTCAAGATGAAAGCTGCGCCGGTTGACATGTCGACAACGCCTAGCGACGTTGTCAACCATGAACGATACCGTTGACAGCACGCACCCCTATAGCTTGGACGTTGGCCCGGCACCAAGGCATGACGCCTTTTTCCAGTGGACGATCAGAAAGCATGGCAAGGTTTTCGAACGATCCGACCGGATTTTTCCGTCGGAGGCAGAGGCTCGGAAGAAGGGGCACGCCAATATCGAGCGCCTCCTTTCGGACTACCAACGATGAGCGCCTTCTTGTTGGAGCGGCTTGGGCTGGACTCGATGATATCGCAAGAGATGATATCAAGAGTAGACGAGGCCGCATTGGCCAGCGCCGCGCATTGGCCAGCATAGAGGCGTCTTCAGCCTTTGTTGCAGACGCTGGTAGGGGCCGGCCCGGTGTCGAAACCTTGAAGTCGTCAAAAGCTTGACGACCGCCCACCGCTCGCGTGTCGGCTTCAGCGAGTGGGCCTGCCTTAACGTCTGGCCCGCAGCCGCTCGCCGAAGATGATCAACTCCCATGCAGCCCAGGCGGTCCGAAAAACGGTATGTCCAAGCACGTCGGCTGCTAGCACGAACAAACGGTACGGCATGCTCGATGTCTCCGGTTCGATGCAATGCTGCCAAACCAACGCGTCGAGTGTCAACTCAACTTGACATGCATAGGACGATGGGAGCTGAACCGGGCCTGGCGACGGCCCTTCAAAAAACCGCGTGGTCCCCGCGATCAATCGAGGTTTTCCCCTCGATGACGCGCGCATAGAAGTCGAACAGCGTTTCCGTTCCGGCGGAGGGAGTGGCTGCCGCGTCGTAGCGACCCGACGACGGATCGAAGACGAGCATCGACTCGGTTGCGTAATAGCGTGCGATGCGCGCCAGTTCTGCCTTCTCCGCGAGCGAGGGCACGATGTGGCCGAGAGCTCCAAGCAGCCAGACGATCCGATCGAGGAGCGCCACCGGTACGTGCCTGAAGCGCGGCTCCCGGTCGAGCAAGGCGAACAGACGCTCCCCCTGCTGTCTCGGCGTCACGGCTTCTCCCGGGCCGCCGACGGGCATGATGCGATTGAGACGGCGGTCGTCGTCCAGGCACTCGGCGAGGTAACGGCCCAGATCGTCGTCGCTGATCGGTTTGCAGGCCGTCAAAGTGCCATCGCCGAACACCAGGAAGGGCTTGCCCTGCTTCAGCCGGTCGATCTGTCCCGAGAGCGATTTGAAGAAGGCGGTGGGCCTGACGATGGAATAGGCAAGATCGGACTCGACGAGCGCGCGCTCGAACGCCAGCTTGGCGTGCTGGAAGGCCAAACGTGGTTTCTGCACGCAGATCGCCGACAGCTGAACCCAGTGCGAGACCCCGGCCGCGCGCGCGGCCGCCAAGGCGTTCACGTGCGCCTCGTAATCGACGGCCCAGGCGTCTTTCGGAGCCCCGGTTCGCGAAGCCAGGCAAGACACCAGGGCATCGAACCGCTCGCCGCGAAAGCCGTCCTGCGTCAGCGACGCAGCGTCGGTCACCTCGCCGAAGCGCACGCAGGCGCCTTCAAGGATCCCGCCGCAGCTGTCGGGCGCCAGCGTGGCTCCCACGCCGGCAGGGGGCCGCACGAAGCACACGACGTCATGACCGCTCTGGACCAACGCGCGTGCGGTCGCGCGGCCGATCGTGCCCGTGGCGCCGAGCACGAAGACGCGCCGTGGGTTGCGGGATCGGGTTTGACAGATTTGACTCATGTCACGGAGCTCGCGCGATTCCGCCGAGCGGAACGGCCATCTCGAGCCAGGTCCCTTCGGGCTGCCTCGGGCGAAGCCGCGCCGGCTATCATGAGGCGGATAACGATCCTTACCAGCGTGTTTGCCTACAACGTGCTTGCCGCTTTTGAAGATGAGCAAAGTCCACCTTCGCGTCCTCGAATTCGAAGACCAGGTCGATCACCGGCTCGAGAGCTGCCATGTTCACTACCGCCTCATGAGCAACGTCAGCAATCGCCGTCGCGATGACGACGAGCGCGAGCAAACGGACCATTTGCCACGGTGTAACTTGCTTGGCGCGAGCGGATTGGGTCGCGGGCGAAATGCGCTCAAATGGAGACGAGGGATGATCCGCGACCGATGCGAGCAACAAAGAGCGTTACCGCGAACACCAGCGAGTGCTTGTTGATCGCGCGTTCGCGAGCCAACTTCTTGCCGTGTCCGAAAGCTGGGTCGTGACGATCGTGGTAAATGCGGTTTCGCATGCCCCCGTCGATTTGAGCGAATTCAGGACCTGAGGGGAGGGGCCGCTTTGCATTCGAAGCGAGAAAGTGCTCAGTGCCGCATGCCTAAATCCTACAAAGTTCAGCCGCCGCGCGATCCGAAGTCGTGGGCCCATGTCGGACGGTTCTTGATGACGACGGCGGCCGTCATTCTAGCCGCGGTCATTGTCGGCATGGCTCTTCTCAAGGCCGGTTATCACCTTCAATAACGCAAGGGCGGCCGGCGGGCAGACAACGGGTTCGTTGCGCGGACACCGGGTCCGACAGGTCCGGGCGATCAAGCGCGATCCTGGCGGGATTTCCGGGCCACCAGGCTCGAATTCATCTGTGAAATGGTTGTGATGGACAGTATGCCGCTGCCGGCGATGGCACGCGGCGACGTCCGCAGCGGTGCGGGCAGACACGTCCGCTGGAAAACGGCGGCGGATGGCGCATCGGCCTCTTGCGCGCAAGTAACGGACGGTCCGCGACCTCCACCTGCTGGCGCAGACAGTTCGTAACCACCTGCCGCAGAGCTTGCATCGCCTCTGACAGGTCGGCTCGAAACCGAGGACCGTTTTCGCTTTCGTGTCGATATCGACAATCGATTATACGAAAGAGCAGAGTGCGTTAAGATCGAGATGTTTGCGAGCTTGAACAAGGCGCGTCGGACAGTTCGTGCGCGGCGAGACACGCTCGGCCGACGGACGGACAAGACAAGACCAAGGGAGAAACACATGGACGCGAAGGTCGACGACAACGGTCCGGGCAAGTGCCCGATGGGACACGGCGCCGGTAGGACCAACCGTGACTGGTGGCCGGACCAGCTGAGCCTCGAAATGCTCAACCAGCATTCGCCGCGGTCCAACCCGATGGGGGAGGCGTTCGACTATGCCAAGGAGTTCAAGAGCCTCGACCTGACCGCCGTCATCGCCGACCTTCACGCGCTCATGACGGATTCGCAGGAGTGGTGGCCGGCCGACTTTGGTCATTACGGCGGGCTGTTCATCCGCATGGCCTGGCACAGCGCCGGCACCTATCGCATCACCGACGGCCGCGGCGGCGCCGGCGGCGGCCAGCAGCGCTTCGCGCCGCTCAACAGCTGGCCGGACAACGCCAACCTCGACAAGGCGCGCCGGCTGCTGTGGCCGATCAAGCAGAAATACGGCCGGAAGATCTCCTGGGCCGACCTCTTCGTCCTTACCGGCAACGTCGCCCTGGAGTCGATGGGCTTCAAGACCTTCGGCTTCGCCGGTGGCCGCGTGGACACTTGGGAGCCCGAAGAGCTTTATTGGGGTCCCGAGGGCACCTGGCTGGGGGACGAGCGCTACAGCGGCGAGCGCGAGCTTCACGACAGGCTCGGCGCGGTGCAGATGGGCCTCATCTACGTCAATCCGGAAGGACCGAACGGCAACCCCGATCCGCTCGGGTCGGCGCGCGACATCCGCTCGACCTTCGCGCGCATGGCGATGAACGACGAGGAGACGGTCGCGCTCATCGCCGGCGGTCACACCTTCGGCAAGACCCACGGCGCCGGCGATCCATCATTCCTCGGCCCGGAGCCGGAAGGCGCCGTCGTCGAGGATCAAGGCCTCGGCTGGAGGAGCGAGCACGGCACGGGCTTCGGGGCCGATACGATCACCGGCGGCCCGGAAGTCACCTGGACGCAGACGCCGACCCGGTGGAGCAATTCCTATTTCGACAACCTGTTCAAATTCGAGTGGGAGCTGACGAAGAGCCCTGCCGGCGCGCAACAATGGCAGGCGAAGGATGCCCCCGCCACGATACCGGACGCGCACGATTCGTCGAAGAAGCATGTGCCGACGATGCTGACCTCCGACCTCGCGCTGCGGCTCGACCCGGCCTACGAGACGATCTCGCGGCGCTTCTACGAGCACCCGGATCAGTTCGCGGACGCGTTCGCGCGCGCGTGGTTCAAGCTCACGCACCGCGACATGGGCCCGATCGAGCGCTACCTCGGCCCGCTGGTCCCGACGGAGAGGCTGATTTGGCAGGACCCGATCCCGCCCGTGGATCATCCGCTGGTCGACGAGCAGGACATCGCCGCTTTGAAGGCGAAGGTGCTCGAGTCCGGGCTGTCGGTCTCGCTGTTGGTCGCGACCGCCTGGGCCTCGGCCTCGACGTTCCGCGGCTCCGACAAGCGCGGCGGTGCCAACGGCGCGCGCATTCGCCTCGCGCCGCAGAGGGATTGGGAGGTCAACGATCCGGCAGCCCTCGCGGACGTGCTGCGGAAGCTGGAAGCGATCCAGCAGCGCTTCAACGCTTCGGCGACCGGTGGGAAGAAGGTCTCGCTCGCCGACCTGATCGTGCTCGGCGGCTCAGCGGCGATCGAGAAGGCGGCGAAGGACGCCGGCACCGACGTGAAGGTTCCCTTTACGCCCGGACGCATGGATGCCTCGCAAGAGCAAACCGACGCGGCATCCTTCGACCCGCTCGAACCGCGCACCGACGGTTTCCGCAACTACCTGAGCAACCGGCGCTTCATGGCGCCCGAGGAAGCCTTGGTGGATCGCGCGCAACTGCTCCGGTTGACCGGACCGGAGACGACGGTGCTCGTCGGCGGCCTGCGCGTCCTCGGCGCCAATGCCGGCGGGTCCAAGCACGGCGTCTTCACCAAGCGGCCCGGAACACTGACGAACGACTTCTTCGTCAACCTGCTCGACATGCGCACGGAATGGAAGGCGGCAGACTCCGAAGACGAATATGAGGGCCGCGACCGCAAGACCAAGGAGCTGCGATGGACCGCCACGCGTGTCGATCTGATCTTCGGGTCGCACTCGCAGTTGCGCGCCCTTGGAGAAGTCTACGCCTGCGCGGATTCTCAGGAGAAGTTCGTCAAGGACTTCGTGGCGGCGTGGACCAAGGTGATGAACGCCGACCGCTACGACTTGGCCTGAGCACGGCCGCTCATACCGGCTGGAACAAAACGTTGGATCGGCATCCGGGAACGACTGCCGATCCAACAGAGCGCCTGACGAACCGTCCGCTTGAAGACGATCGATCGATGCGCTTGCACGCAGGCGCTCCGTTCGTCGACGGCGACTGCAACATGGGGCTCGCAGAGAGGTCAACACCGCAGGCCCCTTGTCGAGCGCCGCGTCATCGCGCAAGGTCGCGGCCTTTCCAACGGACGCGCCATGCCCATCGCCTTTCCCTTCTCCGCCATCACCGGTCAGGCGGAGATGAAGCTCGGCATCCTGATCGCGGCGGTCGATCCTTCGATTGGCGGCGTGCTGATTCTCGGCGACCGCGGCAGCGGCAAGTCGACGGCCATCCGCGGGCTGGCTTCCCTTCTGCCTCCGATGCGGGCGGTGGTCGCGTGCCGTTACGGCTGCGATCCCGGGAAGCCCGAGGCGCTCTGCGAGGAGTGCAGGGCGCGCGCGCTCGAGGGTCCGTTGCCCGCGCATGTCGTGCCGGTTCCGGTCGTTGACCTGCCGCTCGGCGCGACCGAGGATCGCGTCGTCGGCGCCCTCGATCTCGAGAAGGCGCTGACCCAGGGCGTCAAGGCGTTCGAGACCGGCCTGCTGGCGCGGGCCAATCGCGGCTTTCTTTATATCGACGAGGTGAACCTGCTCGAGGATCACCTCGTCGACCTGCTGCTGGATGTGGCCCAGTCGGGCGAAAACGTCGTCGAGCGCGAGGGGCTCTCCGTGCGTCACCCGGCGCGCTTCGTGCTCGTCGGGACCGGCAATCCGGAAGAGGGCGAGCTTCGTCCTCAGCTGCTCGACCGTTTCGGCTTGTCCGTCGAGGTGCGGACCCCGGGCAGGCTGCCCGAGCGCATTGAGGTGGTGCGCCGGCGCGACGCCTTCGATCGTGATCCGGACGCCTTCGTGGCGGCCTGGGCTGAGGCGGAAGGCAAGGTCCGCGAGCAGATCACCGGCGCCAAGGCCGGCCTCGCGTCGGTCGATGTGCCGGACAAGGTCCTGGAGGAGGCCGCGCGGCTCTGCATGGCGCTTGGGACCGACGGGCTGCGCGGCGAGCTTACGTTGATGCGCGCCGCGCGGGTCGCGGCTGCGTTGGCGGCCCGTCCGCGTGCCGGCCTCGACGACCTGCGGGCGGTGGCGCCGTTGGCGCTGCGCCATCGCCTGCGCCGCAATCCGCTCGATGATTCCGGCTCGACCGCCCGCATCGAGCGGGCGCTCGGCGAGGTGTTCGGGACAATGCCCGTGGCCGGGGCGGCGGCTTGAACGAAGAGGCGCTCGCCGCGCGCTCGCTCGCGCTCATCGCCGTCGATCCGCACGGCCTCGGCGGCGCATTGCTGCGTGCGCCGCATGGACCGGAGCGCGACGGCTGGCTCGCGGGGCTGCGGGAGATGATGCCACCTATCCTCCCCCTTGAAACGGGGGAGGGGGACCGCCGTAGGCGGTGGAGGGGGCTGCCGCCCGCATCAGGCATGCAGGTTGAGTTCGAGCCTCATCCGATTCAGATCGAGGCGCACCCGCCCCCTCCACCATGCTCCGCATGGTCCCCCTCCCCCGCTGGTGCGGGGGAGGACAGCCCCGTCCCTTGGCGTCGGATGCCACCAGGGATCGGCGATGGCCGTCTGCTCGGCGGCCTCGACCTCGCCGCGACGCTCGCGGCCGGGCGGCCGGTCGCGGAGCGCGGCTTGCTGGCGGAGGCCGACGGCGGCGTCCTGATCGTGCCGATGGCCGAGCGGCTAGAGGGGGGTACCGCCGGCCACGTCGCCGCCGCGCTCGATGCCGGCGAGATCGTCGTCGAGCGTGACGGGCTGGCATCGCGCGCGCCGGCGCGCTTCGGCTGCATCCTGCTCGACGAAGGGGAGGGTGACGAGCACCCGCCGGACGCCCTTGCCGAGCGGGTCGCCTTCCGGCTCGATGCCGCCGCGCTGCGGGCGGCTGCGCGCGCCGCCGAACCGCCGGTCTTGACGGTGACCGACGTCGCCGCGGCGCGCGAGCGTCTGCCCGCCGTCGGCGCGGGCGACGACGAGATCGAGGCGATCTGCGCGGCGGGGCTTGCCTTCGGCGTCCCCTCGCTGCGCGTCGCGACCTTCGCGCTACGGGCGGCCAAGGCCGCCGCCGCGCTCGCCGGGCGCGAGGCGGTGTCGGCCGACGATGTCGCGCTGGCCGCCGCGCTCGTCATCGCGCCGCGCGCCACCGCGCTCCCGGCGTCTGCCGCTCCGGAAGACGACGAGTCGGCCGAGCCGGAGGATCCGTCCGACGGCGACAACGCCGCGGATCGCGAGCATTCGGGCGAAGGATCCGCGCAGCCGGACGGTTCACCCGAGATCGACAAAGACGACAGGCGCGGCGACGTGCAGAACCTCGCCGACCGTGTCGTCGAGGCGACCCGCGCGGCGATCCCGGCCGGTCTGCTCGCGATGCTCAGCCTCGTTGCCGGGCCGATGCGCCGTCCGGCCACGGCAGGCCGCGCCGGTGTGCCGCGCCTGTCTGTCCGACGCGGCCGGCCGGCCGGGACCCGGCGCGGCACGCCGGGTCCCGGCGCACGTCTCGCGATCGTCGCGACCTTGCGCGCGGCCGCGCCCTGGCAGCCGCTTCGTCGCGGAGCCCAGGCGTCGGCCGGCGTTGCGCCGGCCGCCGGCCGCATCCTGGTCCGCAAGGACGATTTCCGCGTCGCCCGCACGAAGCAGCGCGGCGAGAGCGTCACGATCTTCGTCGTCGACGCGTCCGGCTCGGCCGCCCTCCACCGTCTCGCCGAGGTGAAGGGTGCCGTGGAGCTGATCCTCGCCGAGTGCTACGTGCGCCGCGACAGCGTCGCGCTCATCGCGTTTCGCGGCTCCGGCGCCGAACTCATCCTTCCGCCGACGCGCTCGCTCGCCCGGGCCAAGCGCGCGCTCGCCGGGCAGGCGGGTGGCGGCGGAACGCCTCTTGCCGCCGCGCTGGAGGCCGCGACGCTGCTCGCCGACGGGGTCCGGCGCAAGGGCCGGACGCCGCTATGCGTCTTCCTCACCGACGGCAAGGCCAACGTCGGCCTCGGCCGGCGGCGCGGCCGCGCCGAGGCCGAAGCCGACGCGCAGGAGGGGGCGCGGGCCTTCCGCGCCGGCGGATGCGCCAGCCTCGTCCTCGACATCGCGCCGCGGCCCGGCGCGGCGTCGTTCCGTCTCGCCGCGGCGATGGGGGCGCGCTATCAACCGCTGCCCTACGCCGAGGCGCGCGACCTTTCGCGTTTGGTGCTCGACGCCGCGACGGCGGATCGGCGACGCAACATTTGAACAGCGCCTGACGTTCTGCCGTCATCGCTCCTCGGGCGTCCCGTGGAGCCAAAGCGAGTTTTGGATGGAGTTACGGTCGAACCCGCTCTCCAGGATGCCGAAGGGGCCGGCGCGGCGGGCCGCGACCTGGGGCCTACTGCCGCTCGGCGCGCTGAGCGGTTATCTCGGCGCGCTGGCCTTGCGGGCGCCGCACGACGTGGTGCTGGCTCCGGCGCTCGACGCGGAGATGGGCGCGCTGCGCATCCCCTTCGGGCAGCTCGTCTACTATCGCGATGGACCGGCGGACGGAACACCGCTGCTGATCCTCCACAGCATTAACGCGGCCGCCAACTCGTACGAGGTCAAGCCGCTGTTCGACCACTATGCACGACACCGGCCGGTCTATGCGTTGGACCTGCCCGGCTTCGGGTTTTCCGATCGGCGCGACCGGATCTACACGCCGCGCCTGATGAGCGATGCCATCATCGCCCTCGTCGACGAGATCCGGCGCCGCCATGGCGCGTTTTCGATCGACGTCATCGCCCTGTCCCTGACATCGGAATTTCTCGCCCGCGCCGCGACCGAGCATCCGACGAGCTTCCGCAGCCTCGGCCTGATCAGCCCCACGGGGTTCGAGTCGAAGCTGCAGCGCGAGGGACCGGCCGGCGCCACCTACGGCAAGCCGGCCGTGCGCGACATCGTTTCTTTCCCGCTGTGGGGGCGCCCGCTGTTCGATCTGCTGGTGAGCCGGCCGAGCATGCGCTTCTTCTTGCAGAAGACGTGGGGCTCGACCGGCATTGACGAAGGCTTGCTCGACTACGATTACGCCTGCGCACACCAGCCCGGCGCGGAACATGCGCCGTTCTCCTTCGTGGCGGGATTTCTTTTCAGCAAGGACGCGCTCAGCCTCTACAAGGAGCTCTCCCTGCCGGTCTGGATGTGCCACGGCGTGCGCGGGGACTTCGTCGACTTCGACAAGACCGAGGCCGTGAAGGATAGACCGAATTGGACGATCAAGGTGTTCCAGACCGGCGCCTTCCCTCATTTCGAGAGGCTCGACGCGGTCGTTTCAAGCTACGACGCCTTTGCCAAGTGGGCCGCTTGATGGGTCCGAGCAAGGCGCTGTCGCTGGAACGGGACGGCGGGGATTGGCCGAATCGCGAGGCGAGCCGCTTTGTCGAGGCGGGCGGTCTGCGCTGGCATGTCCAGGAGATCGGGCGCGACAGCGGCAAGCCGGTCTGCCTGCTGCTGCACGGCACCGGCGCGGCCACGCATTCCTGGCGCGGCCTTGTCCCGCTGCTGGCGCCGCATTTCGTTCTCGTGATGGTGGACCTGCCGGGCCACGGCTTCACCGCGCGGCCGCCGCGAAGCCTGCTGTCGCTGCCGGGCATGGCGAACGGCATCTGCCATCTGCTCCAACAGCTCGACGTCGATCCGGCGATGGTCGTCGGCCATTCCGCCGGCGCCGCGGTGATGATCCGCATGGCGCTCGATTGCCGGATCAAGCCGAAAGGCCTCGTCGCCATCAACGGGGCGCTCACGCCTTACGGTGGCGAGGCCAATCGCTGGCTGGCACCCATCGCCAAGCTCATGTTCCTCAACCCGGTCGTGCCGCGCCTGTTCGCGTGGCGCGCGGGCGATCGCGGCTCGGTGAAGCGCCTCATCCGCAACACCGGCTCGACGGTCGACGACGCGGGCGTGGAGCACTATCGGGTGCTGGTCTCGAACCCCGAGCACGTCGCCGCCGCGCTCGGCATGATGGCGAACTGGGACCTGCAGCCGCTGTCGCGCGACCTCGGCATGCTGGACGTGCCGCTGCTGCTCATTGCCGGGACGGGTGACAAGGCGATCAAGTCCGAGGATGCCTTCAAGGTCCGCGAGAAAGTGCCGCACGCGAAGGTCGAGATCCTGCGCGGGCTAGGGCACCTCGCGCACGAGGAGGCGCCGCAGGCTGTCGCGGATCTGCTGCTGTCCTTCGCCCGCGATATCGAGGCCGTCCGGGGTCGATCCGTGACGCCGATGCGCCCCTGATGCGCAAGCCGGCCATCTGCCGGCCAGCGAATACGGGGGCCGGCGGAGCGTGTCGCGTCGAAAGGACGTCGCTCGTCCCAGCAGGGTTTCGGAGGCCGACAGGCGCTTTCCGCCAAGGCGATCGGGCGGCCTCTTGCCTATAGAGCGGGGCCTCTTGGCTGAAGTGTCAACTTGGTGTTACGGTTTCGGCCATGAGCACGATGGCCCTCGATGTTGCCGCTCCGCCTCGCCACACCACGTCGGAGCAGTTCCGGCCGTACGCGGTGGTGATCGGCAGCGGCTTCGGCGGCCTTGCGGCGGCGGTGCGGCTCGGTGCCCGCGGCTACCGCGTCACCGTCCTCGAGCAGCGCGCCATGCTCGGCGGTCGCGCCGGCGTCTACCGGCAGGACGGCTTCACCTTCGACGCCGGACCGACCATCGTTACGGCACCGTTTCTGTTCGAGGAGCTGTGGGCGCTTTGCGGCAAGCGCCTCGCGGATGACGTCGAGCTGCGCCCGGTGACGCCGTTCTACGCGATCCGCTTCGAGGACGGCGAGACCTTTCACTACACCGGCGACGCGGCAGCGATGCGCGCGGAGGTCGCGCGGTTCTCGCCCGGCGACGTCGACGGCTATGAGCGTTTCATGGCGGCGAGCGAAGGCATCTTCAGGGTCGGCTTCGAACAACTCGGCGCCGTGCCGTTCTCGTCCTGGCGCGACATGGCGAAGATCGTCCCGGCGATGATCAAGCTGCGCAGCCATCGCTCGGTCTACGGCTACGTCGCGAGCTTCATCAGGGACGAGCGGCTGCGCACGATCTTCTCGTTTCATCCGCTCCTGATCGGCGGCAACCCGTTCACGGCCACCTCGATCTACTGCCTCATCGCTTTCCTCGAGCGGCGCTGGGGCGTGCATTTCGCGATGGGCGGCACCGGGCGGCTCGTCGCCGGCCTTGCCGGGCTCGTCGAAGGGCAGGGCGGCACGATCCGCACCCGGGCCGAGGTCACCTCGATCGAGGTCGAGCGCGGGCGGGCCACCGGCGTGCGGCTCGCCACCGGAGAGCGCCTCGATGCGGACGTCGTCGTCTCCAACGCCGACTCCGCCTTCACCTACAAGCATCTGCTGTCGTCGCAGACGCGCCGGCGCTGGAGCGACAGGCGCATCGCCCGTTCGCGCTACTCGATGAGCCTGTTCGTCTGGTATTTCGGCACCAGCAAGCGCTACGAGGATGTTGCCCATCATACCATTCTGATGGGGCCGCGCTATCGCGAGCTGCTCGGCGACATCTTCATCCGCCAGCATCTCGCGGCGGATTTCTCGCTCTACCTCCATCGCCCGACGGCGACCGATCCGACGCTGGCACCGGAGGGCTGCGACGCCTTCTACGTGCTGTCGCCAGTGCCGCATCTCGGCGGCGCTACCGACTGGCTGACGCAGGCCGAACCCTACCGCCAGGCGATCGCCCGCAAGCTGTCGGATACGCTGCTGCCTGATCTCGAGGCCCACGTCGTGTCCTCGCGCATGATGACGCCGCTTGATTTCCGCGACGATCTTTCCTCGATCAACGGCGCAGCCTTCGGCCTCGAGCCCGTGCTGACCCAGTCGGCCTGGTTCCGCCCGCACAATCTCAGCGAAGAGATTGAGAATTTGTATCTCGTCGGCGCCGGGACCCACCCCGGCGCCGGTCTTCCGGGCGTCTTGTCGTCCGCCCGCGTCCTCGACAAAGTGGTGCCCGATGCCCACGCTTTTTCCTGAAACGATGATCATCGCGGCGGCCGACCGGGCCGCCTGCCTGGCGCTGTTGCGCAACGGCTCGCGCACCTTCTTCGCCGCCTCGCACCTTCTGCCGCGGCGCGTGCGCGAGCCGGCGACCGCGCTGTACGCGTTCTGCCGCCTCGCCGACGACGCTGTCGATAAGGGGGGCGGGGGCGACAGCCGTCGCGCGACGCTCGAGCTCCTGCGCGAGCGTCTCGATCGCGCCTACCGCGGCGAGCCGCTGCCGCTGCCGGCCGATCGCGCTTTCGCCGAAACGGTGCGCCGCTTCGCGATCCCTCGCGACCTGCCTGCCGCCCTGATCGAAGGTCTCGCCTGGGACGCCGAGGGGCGTCGCTACGAGACGCTCGGCGATCTCCACGCCTATGCCGCGCGCGTGGCCGGCGCCGTAGGCGTGATGATGGCGATCGTGATGGGCGTGCGCGATCCCGGCGCGCTGGCGCGCGCCTGCGATCTCGGCGCGGCGATGCAACTTACCAACATCGCCCGCGACGTCGGGGAGGACGCCGGGCTCGGCCGCCTGTATCTGCCGCTGTCGTGGCTGCGCGAAAGCGGAACCGACCCCGACGCCTGGCTGGCCGCGCCGCACTTCTCGCCGGCGATCGGCCAGGTCGTCGCGCGTCTTCTCGCGGAGGCGGATCGGCTCTACCGTGCCAGCGAGACCGGCATCGCCGACCTTCCGCTGGCGTGCCGTCCCGGCATCCGGGCGGCGCGGCTGCTCTACGCCGAGATCGGACGGACGGTCGCTCGTCGCGGTCACGACCCTGTCACCGCGCGCGCCCGCGTGCCGGCCTCGCGCAAGGCGCGGCTGCTGTTGCAGGCGGTGACGCCGCGCCGGCCTTCGCGGACCTCGTTGCTCCAACTCCCGGCCATTGCCGAAGCGCGCTATCTCATCGACGCGGTCGGCACCGTTTCACACGAGACGCGGCGTCGCGCGAGCGTTCGCGAGCAGATCCTCTGGGTGCTCGATCTCTTCGAGCGGATCGAACAGCGGCGCCAGATGGAGAGCGGCGTCTGAGCCGACGGAGCAGGGCGGAGCAGGCCGCCGACGCTACTGAGGCCGAGAGCGACAAATCCATCGAACGCTAGAATGTGTCTCTGTAAGATGGCTCCGACGTTCGTCATTCCGGAGCGCCGCAGGCGAACCCGGAACCGGGGCTCTCCGGCGCCGCTCGGGGGTGTGTCCTTTCCGGCGGGGATGCGCGCGCCCCGGTTCCGGGTTCGCTTCGCGCCCCGGAATGACGTCGGCTGAGAGCCACCAAGGATCCGTTCTAGTCCTAACGGAGGCCCCCTCATATGCTGGTCGGCTGCCGGATCGATTTGGCCGAGGCAACGTTGCTCAATGAATTTCGCTTTGCAAAACGCTAAACAGGACGGAGGCAAACATGGGCTCGGGATGGGAATTGGGCGTTCTGGCGTTTATGACAATCGGCGGCGTGATCGCCATCTCTGTCCTTCATTTCGGCAGTCTGATGCGCGAGAAGAAGAACCGCGATCACGCGAAGAATGTGCTGGTTGAGGACGGATCGTCAGCGCACACCGCCGTGCGCGGCGGCAGTACGCCGGAACATCTTAAAGGGTAGCATGCAGCGCACGACGGGAGACGAGACCCTGGTCAGGGAAAGGGTCTCGTGCACCCCGTTCGCTCTCAGCCCTTCGATCGTGCTCGAGACCGCCGAGCGGGCGTAGAACGGCGCATCTTCCATCGTTTGCAGCACAACCGGCCGATCGGCGCTGTCGCATGGGACCGATCGCGCCATCCGGTAAAAGGTCGAGCCGAGTTCTTGATAGGGCAATCCCATGCGATCATGGACCCCGTCGGCGTCCGCCATCAGGGAGAAGCTCTTCCCGACGCCGTTCATTTGCTGGACCGCGTAAAAAATCCTGGCGCGATCGCCGAGGTCGAACCGCGACCATGTCCACGAACGAAAGCGATCCTCGAGCGCCTCGTCGCCGTCGTTGGTATCGAGATAGCCGGTGCCCGACCATGACAACGCGGGGTCGTCGAAGCTCACGCTGACGTCGCTCAGCGGAGCGATCGGCCGCCAACGGTGGCGTCTCATGTCGTCGAGTCCGAACAGACGGGTTTGCAGCGAGCGCGGCCGCATCTCGACGCGGCCCCGTAGCCGAGAGGGGAACGGCACCGTCGTCTCGTCGATGGTGATCGTCAGCTGCGCGCCATCCCAATGCATGGCGCTGGCGCCGATCGCGATGTGATCGGCATCCCGCCGCAGGCCGGCGCGCCCGCGTTCCGTCATAGCCCAGCACCGCGGCCTGCCGTACAGGGCAACGTTCATCGCGCAATGGTTCTCCGGATCGCCGCGACCGCGGGATCGCGCCAGCGCGTAATAGGGTGAGAACACGCTGCCGATGAAGGCGATGATGGTGAGGCCCTGCGCGCCGTCGTCGCTCAGCGCGTCGACGTACCACCACGCGTAGCCGTTCTGCGGGACTGCGATGTCGAAGCGCGGGCCTTGGCATCGAGATCGGCCGTCAGCGCCGCCGCCGCCAGCCGTCCCGACGTCGCCGCCATCGGCACGCCCGGTCCCGGATGCGCGCTGCCCCCCGCCAGATAAAGGCCCGGCACCCGGGTCCGCGCTCCCGCGCGACGGAACGAGGCGCGCCACCCGTGCGACGCCGGGCCATACAGCGCCCCGCCGGTCGCCGGGGACAGCGTTTCGAATCCGGCCGGATCGGTCGTCACCGTCGCCAGGCTCTCGAGCGTCAGGCCGCAGCGCGCGAGCGTGGCCTGCATCGAACTCTCGCATCGCGCGATCTCCTCGACGGACAAAGGATGGCTGTCGCCGGTGGCCGGCGCGTTGACGAGGCAGAGCAGGCGCTCGGCTCCAAGGGGAGCGGCCTCTCCGGGCCGGCGATCCTGCGCGCAGATGTAGACGGTCGGTTCCGGCGGAACGCGCTTGTCGCGGAAAACTGCGTCGAACTCGGCCGCGTAATCGCGTGCGAAGAAGACGTTGTGATGCTCGAGCGGGAAGCCGCTCGGCACGGCGCGCATCGCGAACGTGACGGCTGAGAGCGAGCGCTCGTCGCGGGCGATCCTCGGTGCGGCCTGCGCAAGCGCAGCGCCGAACAGGCCGCTGGTCAGCGCGGCCACGTCCGCGTTGAGGACGATCGCGTCGGCGGCCAGGCGCTCGCCGGTCTCGAGCAGGACGCTTTGCACCGCGCCCCGCGCGGTCTCGATGCCGGTGACGGCCGCGCCGTGGCGGAAGATCGCGCCTTTCGCGGCGGCCAGCGCGGCCATCGCCTTGGCGAGCGCGTGCAGGCCGCCTTCCACCAGCCACACCCCCTCGCGCTCGACATGAGCGACCAGCATCAGCGTCGCAGGCGCGAGATAGGGCGAGGACCCGCAATAGGTGGCGTAGCGGCCGAACAGCTGCCGCAGCCGCGGATCGCGGAAGTGCTCGCCGAGCGCATGCCACAGGATGTTGAAGGGGCTGATCTGCTTCAGGCTTCCGAGCCCGAACAGGCCGAAGGCGGCGACGAGCTGATCGAGCCGCGGCCGTTGCGACCGGATGAACGGGCGATCGAGCGTCTCGAACATCTTGCGCGCGCGTTCCGCGAAGCTGCGGTAGCCGTCCGCCTCGCGGCTCCCGGCGAAGGCGCCGATCGCCGCGATGCTGCGCTCGAGATCGGCATGAAGGTCGAGCCGCTCGTCGGCACTCCACGCGTGACGCGCGAGCACCGATGCCGGCCTTAGCGTGAGATGGGCGTCCAGCGTCGTGCCGGCACCGGCGAAGAGCTCGTCGAAGACCCAGCGCATCGTCAGCACCGTCGGTCCCGCGTCGATCGCCGTGCCATCGACGATCACCTGCCGCATCTTCCCGCCCGGCGTTGCCGCCTTCTCGACCACGGTCACGGCATGGCCGCTGGCGGCGAGGTCGATGGCCGCCGCCAGACCGCCGGCTCCGGCGCCGACGATGACAACGCGTTTATCGGCCACTCGTCAGCCTGCTCACCTGAAGGTCCCAATCACTGCATGTCAATTATGCTTGACACTTGTATGCGACAACGTAGCCTTACAGGCGCAACGGGGCGCGTCAACCCAGAGGCTGCAATGACACCGACGGACCGCATCGAACAAGCGCTTCACGCCGCAATCGGGACGGTCGCCGTCCCATCCTGCCCGCCGCGGCTCATCGCGGCGATGCATCACTCCGTATTCCCCGCCGGCGCCCGCGTGCGCCCCCGCCTCACCCTGGCGGTGGCCGCTGCCTGCGGCGACGACGACCCGTCCGTCACTGACGCCGCCGCATGCGCGATCGAGTTCATGCACTGCGCCTCGCTCGTCCACGACGACCTGCCGTGCTTCGACGATGCCGCGATCCGCCGCGGCGTGCCGTCCGTCCACAAGGCGTTCGGCGAACCGCTCGCGGTGCTCGCTGGCGACGCGCTGATCCTGCTGGCGTTCCAGACGCTGGGGCTGCTGGCCCACGCGCCGCAGAAGCTCTCGTTGCTGCTGCTCACCGTCTCGCGCGCGGTCGGCGCGCCGGCCGGCATCATCGCCGGGCAGGCTTGGGAATGCGAGACGGCGATCGACCTGCGGCACTACCATCGGGCCAAGACCGGTGCGCTGTTCGGCGCCGCGGCGATCGCGGGCGCGGCGTCCGCCGGCGTCGAGGCCGAGCCGTGGCGCCGGCTCGGCGAGACCCTGGGCGAAGCCTATCAGGCGGCCGACGACATCCGCGATGCCTGCGCTTCCGAGAGCGAGATCGGCAAGCCGATCGGCAAGGATCGCGAGCTCGGGCGGCCCAGCGCCGTGATCGAACTCGGCCTGCAGGGCGCCGTCGCCCGGCTCGAGAGCCTCGTCGCCGAGGCCATCATGTCGATCCCGCCGTGCCCGGGGGCGGCCGATCTTCGAGCGCTGGTCTGCAGCGAGGCGAAACGGCTGCTGCCGAAGAGCCTCGCCGTCTCGCGCACCTCGGCCTGAGCGAGGAGGCCTCCATGTCCCTCCAGGACGATTCCACGCGATCAGGGCCGGCGCCGGGCTCGCAGTCGAGGGCCGGCCTGCGCGATCGTCTGACCGAGCGGCGCAACCGCCTGCTGGCGCAGCCGCGCTTCCAGCGATGGGCCTCCAAGTTCCCGCTCACGCGCGGCATCGCGAAGACCCGCGCGACCGGGCTGTTCGACATCTGCGCGGGCTTCGTCTACTCGCAGATCCTGTTCGCCTGCGTCGAGATCAAGCTTTTCGACAAGCTGGCGGGCGGCCCCGTCGCGCTCGATCCGCTCGCCGACCAGTGCGGCTTCGAGCGCGAGCGGATGCGGCGCCTGCTCGATGCGGCCGCGGCGCTGAAGCTCGTCGAGAAGAAGGACGAGAGCACCTACGGCCTCGGCATCCATGGCGCGGCCGCCCTCGGCAATCCCGCAATCTCCGCGATGATCGCCCATCACGACAAGCTCTACCGCGACCTCGAAGATCCAGTGGCGGTCTTCAAGGGGCAGAAGGTCGATACCGAGCTGGCCAAGTTCTGGCCCTACGCGACGGCCGAGACGCCGCACGAGCTCGCCGCCGGCGATGTCGCGCCCTACAGCGCCCTCATGTCGTCGTCGCAGGCGCTCATCGCGGACGACATCCTCGACGCTTACCCATTCGTCGATCACGGCACGCTGCTCGACATCGGCGGCGGCAACGGCGATTTCCTGATCGCCGCCGGCCAGCGCCGGCCCGACCTGAAGCTTGTGCTGTTCGATCTGCCGGCCGTGGTCGCCGAGGCGGAAGCCCGCTTCAAGCGGGAGCGGCTCGGCGGCCGCGCAACGATCGTCGGCGGCGACTTCAAACGAGATCCGCTACCCACCGGCGCCGACATCATCGCGCTGGTGCGAGTCGCTCATGATCTCGACGACGCCGCGCTCGATGCGCTGCTCGCCCGCATCTTCGCGGCGCTGCCGCCGGGCGGCATCCTCCTTTTGGCGGAGCCGCTGGCCGAGGCGCCCGGCGCCGAGCGCGTCGGCGCCTATTTCGAAATGTATCTTCTCGCAATGCAGCGCGGTCGCCCGCGCTCGGCGGCGGCTCTGAGTAGGCGCCTCTACGCCGCCGGCTTCGCACGGGCCAGAGAAGTGCCGACACCGCGGCCGATGCTGACCGGGCTGATCGTGGCGCAGAAAAGCGCAGGGCCGCGCAATCGAACCGTCAGATAAGATTGACAATCGCTAGTGTCAGGTTAAAGTTACAGTATCGACGAACAGGGGACGGGAGGCGACAGTGCAGACTACGGCGATCGTCCTCACCGAGCCGAAGCGTGTTGCCGCCGTTTCGCTTGCTCTCGCCGCCGCGAGTGCCGACGATATTCTGGTCGCCGTCGACTGGAGCTCGATCAGCACCGGCACGGAACGTCTTCTCTACGACGGCACGATGCCGGCGTTCCCCGGCATGGGCTATCCGCTGGTGCCCGGCTACGAGGCGGTCGGCCGGGTGATCGCCACCGAAGGCGTGTCGTTCGCGGTCGGACAGCACGTCTTCGTGCCGGGCGCCAATTGCTTCATGGGCGCCCGAGGCCTCTTCGGCGCTTCCGCCTCGCATCTGGTGGTGCCGGCGGCTCGCGTGGTGCCGGTCGCACCGAGCATGGCCGAGCAGGGCGTCCTGTTCGCGCTGGCGGCGACCGCTCACCACACGCTCGCCGGCGAAACGATGCCGGAGCTCATCGTCGGGCACGGCGTGCTCGGTCGTCTGCTCGCGCGACTTGTCATCGCTGTCGGTGGGCCTGCGCCCACGGTATGGGAGATCGATGAGGCTCGCCATGACGGCGCGCTCGGCTACAGCGTGCTGCATCCCGACGCCGACGCGCGGCGCGATTATCGCGCCATCACCGACGTGAGCGGCGCGCAGGGCACCCTCGACACGCTCATCGCGCGCCTGGCGCCGGGCGGCGAGATCTGCCTCGCGGGTTTCTACAGCCAGCCCGTGTCCTTCGTGTTCCCGCCGGCCTTCATGCGGGAGGCTCGCCTGCGTATCGCCGCACAGTGGAAGCCCGCCGACCTCGAGGCGGTCGCCCGCCTCGTCGAGACCGGCGTGCTCTCGTTCGACGGCCTGCTCACCCATCGGGCCGAGGCGCAAGACGCCCCGCAGGCCTATGCGACCGCCTTCGGCGACGCGTCGTGCCTGAAGATGGTCCTCGACTGGAGACGGTTCTCATGAACGCCCATACGCCGATCAGCATGAAGGACGCGTTGCGCGCCGAAGCCGCGATCGAGCCGGATGCCGTGCCGGTCGCCGACGAGGATGCGCCGGCGAAGAAAGAGACGCAGATCATCGCGATCTACGGCAAGGGCGGCATCGGCAAGAGTTTCACGCTCGCCAACCTCTCCTACATGATGGCGCAGCAGGGCAAGAAGGTGCTGCTGATCGGCTGCGACCCCAAGAGCGACACGACCTCGCTTCTGTTTGGCGGCAAGGCGTGCCCGACGATCATCGAGACCTCCGCCAAGATGAAGGCGGCCGGCGCCGAGATCACCATCTCCGACGTCTGCTTCAAGCGCGACGGCGTTTACGCGATGGAACTCGGCGGCCCGGAAGTGGGGCGCGGCTGCGGCGGCCGCGGCATCATCCACGGCTTCGAGCTGCTCGAGAAGCTCGGCTTCCACGACTGGGGCTTCGACTTCGTCCTGCTCGACTTTCTGGGCGACGTGGTGTGCGGCGGCTTCGGTCTGCCGATCGCCCGCGACATGTGCCAGAAGGTCATCGTCGTCGCCTCCAACGACCTGCAGTCGCTCTACGTCGCCAATAACGTCTGCTCGGCGGTGGAATATTTCCGCAAGCTCGGCGGCAATGTCGGCGTCGCCGGCGTGGTCATCAACAAGGACGACCACACCGGCGAGGCGCAGGCCTTCGCTGCGAGCGCCGGTATCCCGGTGCTGGCGGCGATCCCGGCCGACGAGGACATCCGCAAGAAGAGCGCGAACTACGAGATCATCGGCGCGCCGGGCAATCGCTGGGCCTCTGTCTTCGAGGATCTCGCCCAAAACGTCGCCGTCGCGCCCCCGGTGCGGCCGAAGCCGATGACCCAGGATGGTCTGCTCGGCCTGTTCTCGGGCGATGTCGTCGGACGCAACGTGGTGCTGGTGCCGGCCACGATGGAAGACATGTGCGGGCGCGCCGACATCAAGAAGCCTTCCCTCGAAGTCGTCTACGACACGGTTTGATGGCCATGGATTACGACGCACCCATCGACAGCGTGGCGGACGTTCCTATCGGCGAGGCGGCCGAAACCGTCTCCGCCCGTAGCGCTTCCGAGGAAGGATCCGGCTGCCACGCCGGCAAGGCCGAGATGCGTGCCGCCGCCGCGAAGGCGGGCAAGTCCGAGATCCTCGATCGATACGCCGCCGACTATCCGCAGGGACCGCACGATCAGCCCCAGAGCATGTGTCCGGCGTTCGGCTCGTTGCGTGTCGGCCTGCGCATGAAACGCACCGCGACCGTGCTTTCCGGCTCCGCCTGCTGCGTCTACGGCCTCACCTTCACCGCGCATTTCTACGGCGCCAAACGCTCGGTCGGCTACGTTCCGTTCAACTCGGAGACGCTGGTCACCGGGAAACTGTTCGAAGACATCCGCGAGGCCGTCTACAAGCTCGCCGATCCGGCGAACTACGACGCGATCGTCGTCACCAACCTCTGCGTGCCGACCGCGTCGGGCGTGCCGCTGCGGCTGCTGCCGAAGGCGATCAACGGCGTACGCATCATTGGCATCGACGTGCCGGGCTTCGGTATCCCGACCCACGCCGAGGCGAAAGACGTGCTGGCCGGCGCGATGCTCGCCTACGCCCGCGAGGAAGTCCTCTCCGGCCCAGTCGCCGCCCCGGACAAAGGTCGCGGCGAGCGTCCGTCCGTGGCGCTCGTCGGCGAGATGTTCCCGGCCGATCCCGTAGGCATCGGCGCGATGCTGGAGCCGCTCGGCCTCGGCGCCGGACCGGTCGTGCCGACACGCGAGTGGCGCGAGCTCTATGCCGCGCTGGACTGCCGCGCGGTCGCCGCGATCCACCCGTTCTACAAGGCGAGCCTACGCGAGTTCGAGGCGGCCGGGCGCCCGATCGTCGGGTCGGCGCCGGTCGGCGTCGACGGCACCGCCGCCTGGCTCGACGCGATCGGCCGCAGCTGCGACGTCGCGCAGGACAAGATCGACGCGGCCAAGAACCGCTTCCTGCCGGTGATCGCTAGAGCGTTGGCCGCCAAACCGATCGAGGGTCGCATCACCGTCTCCGGATACGAAGGCTCGGAGCTGCTCGTCGCCCGCCTGCTCGTCGAGAGCGGCGCGGATGTGCGCTATGTCGGCACCGCCTGCCCACGCACGCCCTGGTCCGAGGCCGACCGCGATTGGCTCGATGCCCGCGGCATTCCGGTGACGTACCGCGCTTCGCTCGAACAGGACCTGGCCGCGATGGAGGAATTCGCGCCCGACCTTGCCATCGGCACCACGCCGCTGGTGCAGAAGGCCAAGGCGAAGGGCATTCCGGCGCTCTACTTCACCAACCTGATCTCGGCGCGGCCGCTGTTCGGCGCGATGGGCGCCGGCTCGCTCGCTCAGGTCGTGAACGCCGCGATCGCCTCGAAGCCGCGCTTCGACGAGATGACGGCTTTCTTCGAGGGCGTCGGAACCGGGCATGCCGCCGGCGTGTGGCAGGAGCAGCCGGTCGACCGTCCCGAGTTCCGCGAGAAGTACAGACGAGCGCTCGACATCAAGGCCAAGCAACGCGCGCAAGACTCAAAGGACGGCGGGACCCAGGATCTGGGAGGGGCGGCCTGATGCTCGTCCTCGATCACGACCGGGCAGGCGGCTACTGGGGCGCGGTCTACGCGTTCACCGCCGTCAAGGGCTTGCAGGTCATCATCGACGGCCCGGTCGGCTGCGAGAACCTGCCGGTCACCGCCGTGCTGCACTACACCGACGGTTTGCCACCCCACGAGCTGCCGATCGTCGTGACCGGACTCAGCGAGGAGGAGCTCGGCAAGACCGGCACCGAGGACGCGATGCGTCGCGCCCACAAGGTGCTCGACGCGTCTCAGCCGGCGGTCGTCGTGACCGGCTCGATCGCCGAGATGATCGGCGGCGGCGTGACACCCGAGGGCACCAACATCAAGCGCTTCCTGCCGCGCACCATCGACGAGGACCAGTGGCAGTCCGCCAATCGCGCGATCAACTGGCTGTGGACCGAGTTCGGGCCGAAGAAGATACCGCCGCGAAAGGCCCGCAAGGAGGGCGAGCGCCCTCGCGTCAATATCATCGGGCCGATCTACGGCACCTTCAACATGGCTTCCGATCTCGCCGAGATCCGGCGCCTCGTTGAGGGCGTCGGCTGCGAGATCAACCTGACCTTCCCGCTCGGCAGCCATATCGCCGATGTCGCCAAGCTCGCCAACGCCGATGTCAACATATGCCTCTACCGCGAGTTCGGCCGCCTGCTGTGCGAGCAGCTCGAGCGGCCTTACCTGCAGGCGCCGATCGGCTTGCACTCCACGACCAGGTTCCTCCGCGCGCTGGGTGAACTGACGGGGCTCGATCCGGAGCCGTTCATCGAGTGCGAGAAGCACACCACCGTCAAGCCGCTGTGGGACCTGTGGCGCTCGGTGACGCAGGACTTCTTCGGCACCGCGAGCTTCGCGGTCGTCGCCACCGAGACCTATTCGCGCGGGATCCAGCACTTCCTTGAGGCGGAGATGGGGCTGCCTTGCACGTTCGCGGTCGCGCGCAGGCCCGGCGCCAAGACCGACAACGACGGTGTGCGCTCGCTGTGCCAGACCAAGACGCCGCTGGTGCTGTTCGGCAGCTTCAACGAGCGCATGTACCTCGCCGAGACGAACGCCAAGGCGATGTTCATCCAGGCCTCGTTCCCCGGCGCGATCATCCGCCGTCACACCGGCACGCCGGTGATGGGCTATTCCGGCGCCACCTGGCTCGTGCAGGAAGTCTGCAACGCGCTGTTCGATGCGCTTTTCCACATCTTGCCTCTGGCGTCCGCGATGGACCGCACGGAGGCAACGCCGGCGCGGCTCGACGGCGCACCTCGCCGCGATCTCGCCTGGGACGACGACGCCCGCGCCGCGCTCGAGACCCTCGTCGAGGCGCAGCCGGTGCTGGTTCGCATCTCGGCCGCAAAGCGTCTGCGCGACGGCGCGGAACGCCTGGCGGAGCGCGCCGGGGGCTCCCGTGTCACCACCAGCCATGTCGAGGACTCGTGCCTCGCCTTCTCTTCGGGGCAGCCGGCATGAGCCGCCCAGCTCCTCTCTCAATCCCGCACTCGTCCGGAGGATCGACCCATGTCCGCTAGAAGCCTCGCGATCTCCTCGCCGTACGCCGAGCGCAACTGGGACAGCCTGCAGTTCCGCTTCATCTTCGCGTTCAGTTTCGTCTTCCACTTGATGGCCGCGGCCGGCTCGCGCCTGACGCCGTCCTACTGGGCAGGCGACAGCGTGGTGCGCCGGTCCATCCTCGGACAGGCGGCCGAGGCGGCCGGGACCACGGCGCAGATAGCGTTCTACGGCTAGTTGTCCAAGACTAGTCTGGCGCCAAACCGTTTCGTCCGGGTCTCCGGGCGCATAAGCCGTCGCGGCGGTCTCCGCCTCGACAATCCCGCCGCATGGACCATCGCGGTAACGGCCTTCGGGCCATAAGACTGGAGGGTAACATGGCTGAAGTCCAGGGACGCGATGTCTCTATCTCAGGCATGACGGAACCGGAAGCTCGTGAATTCCACTCGATCTTCGTGACGAGCTTCATCATCTTCACGGTGGTTGCGATCATCGCGCATATCCTCGTGTACCTGTGGCGTCCGTGGCTGCCTGGCCCGAACGGCTACAAGGAATCGATGGAACTACTCCATCATGCTCTCACCGCGCTAGCTTAAGGAGACACATCATGTGGCGTGTATGGCTGCTTTTCGATCCCCGTCGGACACTGATCGCCCTGTTCACGTTCCTGTTCGGGCTCGCTCTCCTGATCCACTTCATCCTTCTGTCGACGGCTCGCTTCAACTGGCTCGAGGGCGCGCGCGCCAACCAGGCGGCGACCCAGACGCAGAACTCGCCGATGCCGGCGCCATCCAAGTAGACCGGTCGTTCAAGCCCGATCCACTCCTCAATGTCGTCTGAATATCGTTTGGAAGCAAAGCGATGGCGGATCGGGTTGCGGCCCGAACCGCCATCGAGAACGAGGCGGGGTCGATGGTGAGCCCCGCGCGTTTGTGGGAGGTTTTTATCATGGCGATGCTCAGTTTCGAGCGAAAGTATCGCGTACCTGGCGGCACTCTGGTGGGCGGGGACCTGTTCGATTTCTGGGTCGGCCCGTTCTATGTCGGCTTCTTCGGCGTCACCACCATCTTCTTCTCTTTCATCGGGACCTTCCTGATCATCTACGGCGCGGCGATCGGCCCGACGTGGAACGTCTGGCAGATCAACATCGCTCCGCCCGACGTCAGCTATGGGCTCGGCTTCGCGCCCCTCAAAGAGGGCGGGCTGTGGCAGCTCATCACGATCTGCGCGATCGGCGCGTTCGTTTCGTGGGCGCTGCGCGAGGTCGAGATTTGCCGCAAGCTCGGCATCGGACTCCATGTGCCGATCGCCTTCGGCGTCGCCATCTTCGCCTACATATCGCTCGAGGTGATCCGCCCCGTGCTGCTGGGCGCCTGGGGCTTCGGCTTTCCCTACGGGATCCTCTCGCATCTCGATTGGGTGTCGAACACCGGCTACCAGTACCTGCACTTCCACTACAATCCGGCCCACATGCTGGCGATCACGTTCTTCTTCGCCACGACGCTGGCCCTCTCGCTGCACGGCTCGCTGGTTTTGTCCTCGACGAATCCGCAGAAGGGCCAGATGGTCAAGACGCCGGAGCACGAGAACACGGTCTTCCGCGACTACATCGGCTGGTCGATCGGCACCATCGGCATCCACCGGCTCGGCCTCTTCCTGGCGCTGTCCGCCGGGTTCTGGAGTGCCGTCTGCATCATCATCAGCGGACCCTTCTGGTCACGGGGCTGGCCGGAATGGTGGTCCTGGTGGCTCAATCTCCCGATCTGGCGCTAGGAGCCTCCCATGCCTGAATTCCAGAATATCTTCACCCAAGTCCAGGTCCGCGGACCCCTGTTTCGCGGCATTATCACCTCGCCGGCCGAGGATCGCGAACGCATCGGGGTGCCCGGCTTCAACTATCTCGCCGGCATCATCGGCGACGCGCAGGTCGGCCCGGTCTATCTCGGCTTCTTCGGAATGGCCTCGATCCTCTTCGGGGTGCTCGCATTCGAGGTCATCGGCCTCAACATGTGGGCATCCGTGAACTGGAGCCCGATCCAGTTCGTGCGCCAGTTGCCATGGCTTGCGCTGGAGCCGCCGCCGCCGTCCGCCGGCCTGTGCATGATCTGCCCGCTCGACCAGGGCGGGTGGTGGCAGATCGCGGGCTTCTTCCTCACGACCTCCGTGCTGCTATGGTGGGTCCGCATCTATCGCCGCGCCAAGGCGCTCGGCATGGGCACGCACGCGGCCTGGGCCTTCCTCTCGGCGATCTGGCTGTTCCTGGTGCTCGGCTTCATCCGGCCATTGCTGATGGGCAGCTGGGGCGAGGCGGTACCGTTCGGCATCTTCCCGCACCTCGACTGGACCGCGGCGTTCTCGCTGCGCTACGGCAACCTGTTCTACAACCCGTTCCACATGCTCTCGATCGTCTTCCTCTATGGATCGACGCTGCTCTTCGCCATGCACGGCGCCACCATCCTGGCGGTCAGCCGGCTCGGCGGCGAGCGTGAGATCGAGCAGATCGTCGACCGCGGCACCGCCGCGGAGCGGGCCGGCCTGTTCTGGCGCTGGACGATGGGCTTCAACGCGACGATGGAGTCGGTCCATCGCTGGGCCTGGTGGTTCGCGGTGCTCACACCGCTCGTCGGCGGCATCGGCATCCTTCTCACCGGCACGGCCGTCGACAATTGGTATCTCTGGGCGGTCAAACACGGCGTGGCGCCACAATACCCGCATCTCGGGGCGCCGGTCGTCGATCCTCGAACGCTGACGGGAGGCCATTGATGTCCATCGGATTGAGAATAGGGGCGATCCTCGCCCTCGTCATCGCCGCCGTCGTCATCCTCACGACGTTCCAGAGGCCGACGACGGCCAGCGTGCAGCACGGCTTCCGCGGCACCGGGATGGACCTCATCTACCACAAGGCCGAGCTCGCCGCGGCGACCAGCGGCAACGTCCTGCCGGACGCCATCGATCCGGTCGACAAGGCCGGCATCCTGTCGAAGACGATCTACAAGAACGTCAAGGTGCTGGGCGACGTCGACGTCGCCGAGTTCCAGCGCCTGATGGCGTCGATCACGGCGTGGGTGGCGCCGACCCAGGGCTGCAACTACTGCCACTCGGCCGATGGCAACTTTGCCTCCGACGATCTCTACACCAAGCGTGTCGCGCGGCGGATGCTGCAGATGACCCGGCACATCAACGCCGATTGGAAGAGCCACGTCGCCCAGATCGGCGTCACCTGCTACACCTGCCATCGCGGCAACCCGGTGCCGTCCTACATCTGGTTCGACAACCCGGGACCGCCGGCCGGCATGGCGGTGCCGGCGCCGCAAGCGGGGGATGCCTCGCTGCCCAACGATCCGTTCACGCCGTTCCTGCAGAACGCCAGCGAGATCCGGGTGAATTCCGCGACGGCGCTGCCGACCGGCGATCGTCAGTCGATCAAGCAGACCGAGTACACCTACGCATTGATGATGCACATGAGCAACGCGCTCGGCGTCAACTGCACGTACTGCCACAACACACGCGCCTTCTCGAACTGGAGCCAGAGCACGCCGCAGCGGGTCAACGCCTGGTACGGCATCCGGATGGTGCGCGATATCGACGAGCACTTCATGGCGAGCCTGCAAAGCACGTTCCCGGCGGCCCGGCTCGGTCCTCATGGCGACGTCGCGAAGGTCAACTGCACGACCTGTCACCAGGGCGCCTACAAGCCGCTCCTCGGCGCATCGATGGTGAAGACCTATCCGGAGCTCTTGGAAACGGCGGACGTTGCCAGTGTCGAGGCGCCGGCGGCGCCCCCGGCGGCCGTGCCGGCTTCGCAGTCCCCGGCCGCTCCGACACCGCCGGCGGCTGCGCCGGCGGCGCCACCCGCGCCGCTGCCGCCGACCGCGGCCGCGCCCGGTGGCGGCTCCGATGCCGGTCCCGCGCCCTACAGCGCTCCGACGCCGGCGGACGGCAGCCAGAAATAGTTCCGCCCACCCTTGCGAAACCCTCCAGAGCCCCGGCCTTCGGCTGGGGCTCTTCCGTTTGGCGGCGCCTCGCGCCCCGACATCGCTCACCTAAGCCTGGCGGTCGCCAAGCGCCAAGCGCCTGGACGCCGCCGGGGAGAGCGCGTAAGCCGTCGCCTCCCGGAAAGGACGCCCGAATGACACCCCCGTTCGTCCGCGACGATGGCTCCATCGCAGCCGAGCCCGCGGCCGGTTTCGCGGCGGTCCTCCGCGAGGCCACCAAGCGCGTCCATCGCGAGGCGGAGCGCTGCGGGTTCGTCGCCGATCTCGTCCGTGGGCGCGCCACGCGCAACGGCTACGCCGTGTACCTGCGCAACCTCGAGCCGGTTTACGGCGCGCTCGAGCAGGGCCTCGACGCACATCTCCAGAGCGCGCCGCGGGCCGTAGCGGCCTTCGCCGACCTGCGCCTGCGCCGTCAGCCGGCGCTGCGGCGCGACCTCGCCGCGATCGCCGGCGACCACTGGGCGACGACCTTGCCCTTGCTGCCCGAAGCCGCGGCCTACGCCGGCGCGATCGCCGACGCCGCACAGAGCGATGGGCTTCGCCTCGCCGCGCATGGCTACGCGCGCTACCTTGGCGACCTCAGCGGCGGGCAGATCCTGCAGCCGCTTCTCGCCCGCACCCTGGGTCTCGGCCCGGCGGCGCTCGGCCTGTACGACTTCGCCGCCTTTTCCGACCTCGACCTCCCCAGGACGGCGCTGCGAGACGCGCTCGATTCGCTGCCGCCCGCGGGAGCAGACGCCGATGCCTTCGTCGCGGAGGCGCTCGCCGCCTTTCAACACAACATAGCGGTTTCGATGGCGGTGAGCGCCGCGACCGCCACGGCGGCATCCTGAGACGAGGCTCGAGCCGATCAACGCGTACGGACAGCACGTTGGTCCGTCGCTCGCAGACTGGGCGCCGCGGCCGACGCCTCCACGACAGGCGATCACCGAAGGCCGATCGCGCGACGCGGCATGGGACGCGATGACCGATGCGAACCGGTCGCGCCACAGCGCCGCGCAGGACGGGTGGCTGACACCGGGCAATCTCGAACCGCACGGCTGTCAGCCCCAGTCGCCATCCACCGTCGTCGTCGACGGCTTCGCCGAAGAGGTCGTTCGACAAGAGCCGATCAGAGACTGATCAGAGACGGCGCCGCTTGACGCCCGCGTCGAACGCGACAAGGCAGTTGGCGCTGAGGGCGTCTCGATTGGTCTTCATGCAGACCAGCAATTTGTCTTCGTCGGGAAAGGCGGAGGAGCACAGGCGCGCGGCATCGTCGGTGCAGGCCGCGCGTTCTTGCTCCGTAACATGGTACTTGTCGGCGGCATGCGCTGCGGAGACGCTGAAGGCGAGGACGACAGCAAACCGAAATGATCCGACTGCCTGCATCGTCTTCTGCCCTTTTCAGATGGTGTAATGCACGATGTCTTCGTGCACAGAGCACTAAAGAATCCGGTTCGACAAGCCTGCGACTCCATCAAGGTTAGCGTTGGACAGGACATTCAGCGATTTAGGCGTTGATCTCTTGTTCACGGTCCGCCCGAATACGTCGATCATCGACGCATTCGAAAGTCGCCGATCGCATTGCGCGCGGGATTGCCGTCGCGCGAGGATGCCGAGAGCTGGATCGCGGCGACCGCATGGATGCCGCTTGCCGCGCCGACGCGTTGCGTACTAAGCCAAAGTGATGACTGGTCCAACCGCCTCCCATTCCGCGCGCGTCGCTATCCGCGCCTCGCGCCGCGCCGTACTGGGCGGTGCGGTGGCAACGCTGGTGGCATCGAGCGTGCGCGCCGAAGACCGTCCCCCGATCCGGGTCGGCACGCTGCCGTTCGGCACCGCGCACTGGGTGATCCAGACGATCAGGGACAACGGCTTGGATGCTGCCGCGGGCGTGCGGATCGAGAACGTGCCGCTGGCCTCGAACGAGGCCGCCCGCATCGCATTCCTGTCCCGCTCGGTCGACACGATCGTCAACGACCTCCTCTTCGCCGCCCGGCTCAAGGCCGAGGGCAAGCCGATCCTGTTCCTGCCCTATTCCTCCACCGAGGGCGGCCTGATGGTGCCGGCCTCGTCGCCGATCAAGGCCGTCGCCGATCTCGAGGGCAAGTCGATCGGGGTCGCCGGCGGTCCTCTCGACAAGAGCTGGCTCCTGCTTCGCGCCGCGGCGGCGAAGCAGGGGCTCGACCTCAAGGCCGAGGCGCGAGCGGTGTACGGCGCGCCGCCGTTGCTCGCCGCCAAGCTCGAGACCGGCGAACTCGACTGCGGGCTCCTGTACTGGAGCGCCTGCGCGCGGCTCCAGGCCAAGGGCTACCGTCAGGTCTTCACCGTCGAGGACATCGCCGCGACGCTCGGCGCCAGGGGCAAGGTCGCGCTGGTCGGCTTCCTGTTGCGTCCGGAGGCGAAGATCGCCACCTTGAAAAATTTCGCTCAGGCCCTGCATGCCGCCGAAGCCATGTTGACGGACAAGCCCGAGGCTTGGGCGACAATCCGGCCGCTGATGGAAGCGCCGTCCGATGCGACGTTCGATGCGCTGAAGGGCGCCTTCGTCCGCGGCGTTCCCCGCAAGCCGCGCGGCGAGGAGATCGCCGATGCGCAATCGCTCTATGCCATCGTCGCCAAGCTCGGCGGTCCGGCGGTCGTCGGCAACGCCGCAAGTCTGCCGGCCGACCTCTACGTGGATCAGTCCATCTACGGCTGAGGGGCCTTTTTGCGCGCCACCCGCTTCGTCATCTCTCTTGCCGGCTTCGTCGTGCTGTGGGGCACCGTCTCCGCCCTGCTGCGATCCGACAACCTGCCAACGCCATGGTCGGTGGCGGCCTTCATCGTCGAGGACCTTCGCCACGGCGACATGGCCTTCCAGATCGGGATGACGCTGTGGCGCGCCACGGCGGCCTTCTTCATCGCGATGATCGTCGGCTGCGCGTCGGGCTTGCTGTTCGGTCGCTCGAAACGAACGGACGAAGCGCTGATGCCGTGGCTGCTCGTCTTGATGAACACCCCCGTCATCGTCATCGCTTTCCTGTGCTACATCTGGTTCCGCACGACCGAGCCAACCGCCATTCTCGCGGTCGTGCTGAGCAAGTTTCCCAACAATACAGTCATTATACGCGACGGCGTGCGAGCCTTCGATCCAGGCCTCGACGATCTCGGCACCGTCTATCGCCTCTCCTGGCTCACGCGGTTTCGCCGGATCCTCGTGCCGCAGGCCATGCCCTTCATCGTCGCGGCGGCGCGCTCCGGGATCGGACTGGTGTGGAAGATCGTTCTCGTGATCGAGCTGTTCGGCCTGAGCAGCGGCGTCGGCTTCGAGATCTACACCTATTTCGGCTTAGGCGACGTGCGCAAGATTATCGGCTACAGCGTCGCCTTCTCGCTCGTCATGCTGGCGGTCGAGATCCTCGCTCTCCAGCCGCTCGATGATTATGCCAGACGCTGGCGGTCCGCCGCTTCTTAAGGTCGACATCGTCGGCAAGAGTCTGACGCGCGGCGCGGAACGGCTGGAGATCATCGCCGGGCTCCGCTTCGACCTTCCGCGAGGTCAGGTGACGTGCCTGCTGGGGCCGTCGGGTTGCGGCAAGACCACGGCGCTGCGGATCATCACCGGGCTCGACGATGCCTTCGAGGGCAGCCTCACGCCGGCGCCGACGGCGCTGCGGCTCGGCGTCGTGTTCCAGGATCCCCGGCTGCTGCCGTGGCTGACCGTCGAGCACAACGTGCGCTTGGTTGCGCCCACCCTCGATGCCGCGCGCCTGGACACGCTGCTCGCGGCGGTCGGGCTCCTCGAGTGGCGCCGCCACCGCCCGAACCAGATTTCCGGCGGCATGGCGAGGCGCGTTGCGCTGGCCCGTGCGCTGGCGGTCGAGCCGGACCTGCTGGTGCTCGACGAGGCCTTCGTCTCGCTGGACGAGGACAGCGCCGCGATCCTGCGGGCCGTCGTCTTCGACGCCGCGGAACGGCGAGGGGCGAGCGTCCTCATGGTGACGCACGACGTCCGCGAAGCGATGCTGCACAGCGACACGATCCTCGTTCTCGCGCCGCGCCCCACTTGCGTGCGCGCGACCGTGCCGCTGACGACGCCGCGGGCCGAGCGAACCGAGACGTGGATCGGATCGGCGCGGTCTCGGCTTCTCGGCACGGCCTCGATGTCGCAGGCGACGACGTGACCGAAAGCGGCGGCTCGGCGGCGACGCGCGCTTTCGTCGCAGAATTTTTGTTCAGCGCTTGCAAGTGCTTGTCCGCACTTGGTTAAGAATGAGAGATCGCTTTCGGCGTGCCGAATCTTACGACGAAAGACAGAGGAAATCACCTGAGCGCTTTCTAAGAAACGTCTTGCGTCATGCAACGGCGTTGGTAGTGTCCCGCCGCGTCCGGGAGAAACCGGCGCGACCGGAAGGCAAAACGAGGCGGCCGCGACAACAAGAAAGCCACAACAAGAACAACCATGAGCGGCCGGACAACATCGTTTCCCTACCAACGTTTGTCGATGCTTTTGAACCGCGACCGGAATGAGTCCGGGGCGTGTTCGGATGGAGGAAGCCCCATATGAAGTACCTCGGTTTGGCTGCGGCTACCGCTTGCCTGCTGTCCTATTCCCTGCCGGTTATGGCAGATGATGCCGCGCCTGCCGGCCAACAGGCGGCTGCGCCGAAACAAGTTACTGGCGACAGCGTCGCCAAGCTGATGCAGAACCCGAACGACTGGGCTCTCCAGACCGGCGACTATGCCAACACCCGCTACTCGAAACTCGACCAGATCAACGCGGAAAACGTGAAGAAGCTGCAGGTCGCGTGGACGTTCTCGACCGGCGTTCTGCGCGGTCACGAGGGTTCGCCGCTCGTAATCGGCGACATGATGTACGTCCACACCCCCTTCCCGAACATCGTCTACGGCCTCGACCTCAACAACGAAGGCAAGATCGTTTGGAAGTACACGCCGAAGCAGGATCCGAACGTGATCCCGGTGATGTGCTGCGACACAGTCAACCGCGGTCTCGCCTATGACAACGGCAAGCTGTTCCTCCATCAGGCCGATACCAACGTCGTCGCGCTCGACGCCAAGACCGGCCAGGAGCTCTGGAAGGTCCAGAACGGCGACCCGAAGAAGGGCGAGACTAACACCGCGACCGTCCTGCCGGTCAACGGCAAGGTCATCGTCGGCATCTCGGGCGGCGAGTTCGGCGTGCAGTGCCACGTGACGGCCTACGATCAGAACACCGGCAAGCGCATCTGGCGCGGGTACTCCGTGGGTACCGACGAGATGATGCTGATGAACCCCGAGAAGACGATGTCTCTCGGCAAACCGGTCGGCAAGGACTCCTCGCTGAAGACCTGGGAAGGCGATCAGTGGAAGACCGGCGGCGGCTGCACCTGGGGCTGGTACTCCTACGACCCCAAGCTGAACCTGATGTACTACGGCTCGGGCAATCCCTCGACCTGGAATCCGAAGCAGCGTCCTGGCGACAACAAGTGGTCGATGACGATTTGGGCCCGTAACCCCGACACCGGCGAGGCCAAATGGGTCTACCAGATGACCCCGCATGACCAATGGGACTACGACGGCATCAACGAAATGCCGCTGGTCGATCAGAAGGTCGATGGCCAGGATCGCAAGCTCCTCGTCCACTTCGATCGTAACGGCTTCGGCTACACGCTCGACCGCACCAGCGGCGAGTTGCTCGTCGCGCAGAAGTACGATCCGGCGGTAAACTGGGCCTCCAAGGTCGACATGGACAAGTCGTCCCAGACCTACGGCCGGCCGCTCGTCGTCGCCAAGTACTCGACCGAGCACAACGGCGAGGACGTCAACTCGAAGGGCGTCTGCCCGGCGGCTCTCGGCACCAAGGACGAGCAGCCTTCGGCCTTTTCGCCCAAGACCGGCCTGTTCTACGTGCCGACCAACCATGTCTGCATGGACTACGAGCCGTTCAAGGTTTCCTACACCCCCGGTCAGCCCTACGTTGGCGCGACCCTGTCGATGTTCCCGGCTCCCGGTGGCAACAACATGGGTAACTTCATCGCCTGGGACGCCACCAAGGGCAAGATCGCGTGGTCGGACCCGGAGCAGTTCTCGGTGTGGTCGGGTGCTCTCGCCACCGCCGGCAACGTCGTGTTCTACGGAACGCTCGAAGGATACTTGAAGGCGGTCGACGCCCATTCGGGTAAGGAACTCTACAAGTTCAAGACGCCGTCGGGCATCATCGGCAACGTCATGACCTACGAGCACAAGGGCAAGCAGTACGTCGCCGTCCTTTCGGGCGTCGGTGGTTGGGCCGGCATCGGTCTCGCCGCCGGTCTGACCGACCCGAACGCCGGTCTGGGTGCTGTCGGTGGCTACGCCGCCCTCAACAACTATACCGCTCTCGGCGGTACGCTCACCGTCTTCGCTATCCCGAACAGCTAACGCCGGCTGCGACAAAGACTAGCAAGCAAAAGACCAGCGCGCGGCTAGCGCGCTGGTTTTTTCACGTGTTAACTTGGGCTTCGCTCGAAAAGAGGCCTCCTGCGCGAGAGGCGCGGAGCGATGAGGAAATCAAAGTGGCCATGCGATCGAATGGAATTATGACCCTTGCGGCTGCCGCGGCTATCGCGACTTTGATGGCGATGCCGGGCAACGCCGCGGCCGACGATGCCAAGGCACCGACCGACAAGGCACCGACTGCCAAGGCATCGACTACGAAGGCGCCGGTCGACCAGCTCGCGCTTCCGGAAGATCCCAACGGGGGAAAGGCGTCTAAGGACGACAACGACCCGGTAAAGAAGGCCGAGGCCGAGCTCGCCAAGACCGATCCGACCAAGATCGTGAAGAAGGCCGCCAACGACTTCAAGCCGAGCGACGATCCGCCGGTCGAGCAGCAGGCCAACGGCCTGTGGCTCGATAAGGATGGCAACCCGACGCCGTTCGTGAACAAGAACGGGACGCCCGGGTGGGCCGTTGCATCGGGCTACCGGCGCTACGGCGCCAATTGCCTCGTGTGCCACGGCCCCGACGCGCTCGGCTCGAGCTACGCGCCCTCGCTCGTCGACGCCCTGAAGACGCTCACCTATCCCGAATTCTTGCAGACGGTCGCCGCCGGCAAGCAGAACGTCACCAACTCGTCGAACCTGGTGATGCCGTCGTTCGGCAACAACAAGAACGTCCAGTGCTACATCAACGACATCTACGTCTACATCCGCGCCCGTTCGCTCGGCCTGTGGAGCCGTGAGCAGCCGACCAAGCACGAGGAGAAGCCTGAGATTTACGGCGCGCAGGAAACCGCCTGCCTCGGCTTCTGATCGAGGCGCGGACAACGCTGCAAACGGCCGCTTAGCGCGGCCGTTTCCGTTTCCGGCGCCGTCGTGAGCCCCGTTCGTCATGCAGGAGGTCTCCGGATGCTGGCATCATCGATCAAGGCGCGGATTTGGCTGTGCCTGCTCGGGCTGGCGATCGCGACCGGCACCGTCCGTGCGCAGGACATGCCCGATCTGGTTTCGCGCACCGCGCTGCGGGTCTGTTCCGACCCGGCCAATATGCCGTTCTCGGACCGCGACAAGGAGGGCTTCGAGAACAAGATCGCCGCCATCGTCGGGAACGAACTCAAGGAGCCGGTGCGCTACTTCTGGGCGCCGTCCGGGCCGGGCTTCATCCGCAACACGCTGAACAGCGATCTGTGCGACGTCGTGTTGGGCGATGCGGTGGGCGCGGAGATGCTGCAGTCGACGAACCCGTACTATCGCTCGACTTACGTCCTCGTCGCGCTCAAAGGCAGTGCGCTGAACGGCATCGAGTCGCTCGAGGATCCTCGGCTGAAGGGACACCCTCTGGGCGTCTTCGCCGCGACGCCGCCGGTCGACATGATGCTCGCCAAGGGGTTGATGGACGGGGCGGTGGTCTATCCGCTTATCGTGGATCATCGCTACAATTCGCCGCTGACGACGCTGCTGGACGACCTCAGGGCCAAGAAGATCGAGGCCGCGATCGTTTGGGGTCCGCTGGTCGGATTGGCCGTCAAACAATCCAGCGGTGCGCTCGAGATGACGCCGCTACTGAAGGATGCCGAGAAGCAGGGCTTCAGCTATCGGATCACCTTCGGCGTACGCCACGACGAGACGGATTGGAAACATAAGCTCGAAGGCGTCATTCGCGCACGACGAGCTGAGATCACCAAGGTGCTCGAGGACTACAACGTCCCGCTGCTCGACAATGCCGGGCATCTCGTCCCGCCGGGGCAGGCGGATGCGGCCGCGAAGATCGAGCCGGCTTCGGAGCGGACGGATCGCCGCCGCGCCGGCTCATCGCCTCACGCGGCGCCGTTCAAGATGCCCAGTCCGGCGCCGTCCAACACGCCTGCCGCGCAATAACCGTCCGTGTTAGAGCGGGCCGGGCTTGTCCCGGCCATCCGGGCTGCGAGATCGCGGGCATACCATCGTCCAGATTGCGTCGGCCTGCGCGGATGCTCGGACAAAGGCTTGCGGGGACGCCGTCGGTCGCAGGCGCCGCCTTACTCTTCGTCGTCGCCCGCCACGCCGGAAATGACGCGGGCGCGGCTGTGGGCGAGGATCTCGCGCTTGCCGGTGTGGTTCGCCGGCCCGAGCACGCCTTCCTTCTCCATCCGCTCGATCAGCGAGGCCGCCTTGTTGTAGCCGACCTGCAGCCGCCGCTGAACGTAGGAGACCGAACTCTTCTTGTCGCGCAGCACGATCTTCACCGCCTGCTCGTAGAGGTTTCCCTCATCCTCGCCGCCGCCCATCGCGGTCTTGTCGAAGACGGCGGCATCGCCCGTATCCTCGTCGTCCTCGCCGGCGTCCGCCTCTACGTCGTCGGTGACGCTATCGAGATAGGTCGGATGCCCTTGCGTCTTGAGATGCGCCACGACCTTCTCGACCTCGTCGTCGGAGACGAAGGGGCCGTGAACGCGGTAGATGCGGCCGCCGCCTTGCATGTGCAGCATGTCGCCCTGGCCGAGCAACTGCTCGGCGCCCTGCTCGCCGAGGATGGTGCGCGAGTCGATCTTCGACGTGACCTGGAAGGAGATGCGGGTCGGAAAGTTGGCCTTGATCGTGCCGGTGATGACGTCGACCGACGGGCGCTGCGTCGCCATGATGAGGTGAATGCCGGCCGCGCGCGCCATCTGCGCCAGGCGCTGGATGGCGCCTTCGATGTCCTTGCCGGCGACCATCATCAGGTCGGCCATCTCGTCGACGATGATGACGATGTAGGGCAGCGCGGTGAGGTCCATCGCGTGGTCCTCGGTCGTCGGCTTCCCGGTGTCGCGCTCGAAGCCGGTCGTCACCTGCATCATGATCGTCTCGCCGGCGGCCTTAGCCTGCGTCACGCGGGCGTTGAAGCCGTCGATGTTGCGCACGCCCAGCTTCGACATCTTCCTGTAGCGGTCTTCCATCTCGCGCACCGCCCACTTCAGCGCCACCACCGCCTTCTTCGGGTCGGTGACAACCGGGGTCAGCAGATGCGGGATGCCGTCGTAAACGGAGAGTTCCAGCATCTTCGGGTCGACCATGATCAGGCGGCATTGCTCCGGCGTCAAACGGTAGAGCAGCGACAGGATCATCGTGTTGATGGCGACCGACTTGCCGGAACCGGTGGTGCCGGCGACGAGCAGGTGAGGCATCTTCGCGAGTTCGGCGATAACCGGCTCGCCGCCGATGGTCTTGCCGAGCGCGATCGCGAGCTTGTGCTTCGAGTCGCCGAATTCCTCGCTCTCGACCATCTCGCGGAAGTACACGGTCTCGCGACGCTCGTTCGGCAACTCGATGCCGATGGCGTTGCGGCCGGGCACCACGGCGACACGGGCGGAGAGCGCGGACATCGAGCGTGCGATATCGTCGGCGAGGCCGATCACGCGAGAGGACTTCATGCCCGGTGCCGGCTCGAGCTCGTAGAGCGTCACGACGGGCCCGGCGCGCACGTGGATGATCTCGCCGCGGATCCCGAAATCCTCAAGCGTCGTCTCCAGTAGGCGGGCGTTCTGCTCGAGCATATCGGCGGTGAGCGCGGCACCCTCGGCTTTGCGCGGCATGGCGAGCAGGTCTATCGAGGGGTACCGATAGGCGGCGGCGTGGTGCGGCGCGAGCGTCGGTGCCTCGCCCGGCGTCTGCGCGACGAGAGCCGTCGTCGTCATCAGCTTGGGTTCAAGCGGCACCGCCGCGGCAACCGCCTCGAAGCCCGCCGTCTCGCTCGAGGACAGCGGCGATTTGGTTTTGGCCCGAACTTGAATGGCAAAAGCCTGCTTCCTGGGCGCCGCTTCGGGTTGCGGCGCGGTCGCGGGGTCGTTCGCCGGCTGCGGCGGCTCGACGGCGAACCCGCTCATCATACGCATGCGCTGCGGCAGGGCTCGGCGCGACTCAAAGGCAAGCTGGTCTTCGGTACTCAAGTGCTCAACCTCGTCCATGACATCGGTGTCGAAAGCGTGTGCCGCGATCTCCTGGGGATCGGGGCTGTTCAGAACTTTGGCCACGAGCGGCGCGATCGGGGCCTCTCCCTCGGGCACTCCCTGCGCCTCGCGGCGTCGGCGGAGCAGAAGATCCGGGGTCCGCATGTAGCGCACGCCCGGCGCGGCGATGAAGGGACGCTGCCAGGCGGGGATGTCCGCTGTCGCGAGCAGCGGGTCGGGAGGACTTCGCGTCGGCAGCGGTGCCGCTTCCGTCGGCCGCGGCGTCGCTCGCGGCGCATGCCCACTAGGCCCCGGCTGCCGTGCGACCTCGCGGTGTTCTGCGGCCCATGGCGGGGTCGCATCGGCGGGAGCCGGCGCTGGCTGCTCCGGCGCAGACGGCCACGGAGCGTCGTTTGCAAAGGCAGCCGGGTTCCCTGCAATGGCCGGCGGCCGTGGCGGTGCGACAGTGGGCTTGCCATCGTTGCAATAGGCCGAGCGGCAGGCTGCCATCGCACGGTCGATCTCGGGTCCGAGCGGCGTCGGCCCGAAGGCGGTAAGCCTGGAGCCATGCGGCCAATCCCGCTCACGCCGGCCAAGATGGTCCTGGGCGCCGAGGCTCTCGATGAGGGCGACGAGGAGCCGGCTCAGCGCGCGCGCACCCGACAATCCAGCTTCCCGCAGCCGCGCCTCTCGCGTCTGGAGGGGGACGGCGCGGCTGTGGGAAGAACGCATGGGACGCTTCACGCTTGACGCTACAGGCACGCTCGGACGGTAAAGTTCGAGCGTTAAGAGATTGCTGCCATTCACCACGCCGGGATCGCGCCTTCATGCGTCACGAGCATGAGGCGGCCGGGAACCGCACCCGCATCGAAGGCTTTGCCTGGGCACATGAGAGCCGCCGTAGGCCGCTTTCAAACCGACGCGCGGTTGCGGCGTTGCCGAGCGGCGAAATCAATCGAAGGAGATGGGTCATGGCCCAGCAAGACACCCCCGTATGGCTCATCACCGGCTGTTCGACCGGCTTCGGGCGCGAGATCGCCAAGCTGGTGCTCGACCGCGGCTGGCGCGCGATCGTCACCTCGCGGGACCGGTCCAAGGTTGCCGATCTCACCAAGGAGCACGAGGGACGGGCGGTCGCTGCCGCCCTCGACGTGACCGAGCCCTCGCAGATTCGCGATACGGTTGCGGCGGCGAAGACGGCGTTCGGCCGCGTCGACGTGCTCGTCAACAATGCCGGCTACGGTTACCAGTCCTCCGTCGAGGAAGGCGAGGAGCACGAGATCCGCGCCCAGTTCGACGCCAACGTGTTCGGTCTCTTCGCGATGACCCGCGCGGTGCTGCCGATGATGCGCGAGCAGCGCGCCGGGCACATCATCAACATCACCTCCGTCGCCGGCCTCGTCGGCTTTCCGGGGTCAGGCTACTACGCGGCCTCCAAACATGCCGTCGAGGGGTGGTCCGACGCGCTGGCCGCCGAGGTCGCGCCGCTCGGGCTCAAGATCACCTGCGTCGAGCCTGGCCCGTTCCGCACCGACTGGGCCGGGCGTTCCCTCAAGCAGACGGCGAACCGTATCGCCGCCTATGCGGAGACGGCCGGCGCGCGGCTGACAGGCACCGCGGAGAAGAGCGGCACCCAGGCCGGCGATCCGGCCAAGGCCGCGGAGGCGATGATCGAGATCTCGCAGTCGGCCAACCCCCCGCGCCATCTCGTGCTCGGCGCCTGGGGCGTCGAGGAGGTCGCCAAACGCACCGAGGCGCGTCGCGCCGAGTTCGAGCAGTGGCGCGCGAGGGGTGCGGCGACCGACTTCGACGCGGCGTAAGCTCGGGCACGGTGGACGATCATGCGCGAGCGGCTTGGTCACTCGGCGCCGCATGTCGCAACCATTCGAGCACCTGGTCCGCACTCCAGTCCGGCGGAAACACTGGGTAGAAGACATGTTCGATGACGCTGCCGCTCACGAGCAACGTCAGGCGGCGGATGACCCGCATGCCGTCCGCTTCGAAGGTCGGCAGCCGCAAGGCGTGCGTGAGCGCGTGATCGGCATCGCTCAGGACAGGGTAGGGCAGGCGTAGTCGCGTGGCCATCTCGGCCTGGTAGTCCGTCGTCTGCGTACTCACGGCGAACACGGAGGCCCCGAGATCGGTGAAGCAGAGATGGAGGTCGCGGAAGGCGCAGTTCTGCGGCGTGCAGCCGCGAGCGCCGGGGATCTCATTCCAGCCGTCTGGAAGACCGACGCCGGGGCGTCCCGTCATCGGGTAGGCGAAGATCACGCTGCGGCCGATCGGCAATGCGCCGAGATCGACGCTGCCGCCCTGCGTCGACGGCAGGCGGATCATTGGCATCGCCATGCCGACGAGATGGTCACAGGCGCCATCGTCGCGGGGCGCCGGCAGATCGTCGGGCAGGCTGTCGTAGGTAAGGGTCAAGAGCGGCTCGTTACATCTCCGGATGCGGTGTCCGCGGGGGCTGGACGAAGGCAGCCGGGCCGCCGAGGCCCAGTGCAGGGGCAGACGTGCCGCCGCCCTTGTTGAACAAGGTGTAGTCGACCGTTCGGTCCCCTTGCGTGAGCCTGAGGCCGGTCGGCAGGATCGTCACCGCCCATTGTCCGATGTGCTCGCCGGTGTGAAGCAGGGTGGTGGCCGCGCCCCTACGGACGACCGCGACGGTGTTCATCCCTTCGATGACGCCGACGAGCTGGAGGTTCGGCGGCGGCGGGGGCGGAAGCACGAACGGCGGCGGCGTGTAGACGAGCGCCGCTGGAGTCGCTGGAAGGGACCGGGCGGGGGAGAACAGCGGCCGATGCACGAAGGCACTCAGCTTGGCCTTCTCGACGCTCTGCATCGGGTTGATTGGCAGCCGCCCACCGTCATCCGCCAAGGCGGTCTGGGCGGAGCCGAGCGAGGTAGCGGTGAGGGCGGCCGCGATCAGGCCAGCGCGCAAGACACTCATCCCGTGCCCTTTCTCCAGTGCCCCTGCACCGTCACGTCGACGTGTAGCAGGCCGGCGTCGCTCGGACGATCCTCGTTTTGACCATTATTCGTCCGCGCGCTCAAGTCCGACACGGTCAGCAGGGGCACGCTCGTTTCAATCGCATAGAGCAGATCGAGCAGGCCCTTGTTGTCGATGTCGAGGCTGAGCTGGATGGCGACCGTGCCGTCGGCCTCCTGCTCCGGCGTGCCGGTGAACTGCGCCTCGGCGAGCCTGCCGCCGGATTGGGTGACGAGCTTCGTCGCGCGCTCCTGCAACTCGGCACGCGCCAGGCTGTCGCTGGTGCTGGCGAGATAGAGCGAGGCGGCCTCGGCCGGCGTGAGGCTGCGCGTTCCGCGCTTGCTCGCCTGCGCGATGAACTGGGTCAGCACGCCTTGCTGCCGTTCGGCGATGCCGCGGGCCTGAGACGCCTCGATCAGGTTCGAGACGCTGAGCGCGAGCAGAAGCAGCGGCAACCCGCAGAACAGGACGAGCGAGCCGTAGCGCCACAGCTGCGCCTTCGTTCCCCCGCTCACGGTGCGGCTCCGCCGGGCATGACGCGATCGGCGGTGATCTCGAAGGAATCCTTCTGGTCGCGCTCGCGGGTGATCGTCGAGGAGAAGCGCACGTTGGCGAGGCCGGTCGACTCGAGCTCGCCCACAAGCGCCGGCGCGTTCGAAGAGGTACCGACGAGACGCACCTTGTCGGCGGTGACCGCGAGTTCCTTGAGGTAGGTATCGGCGGGGATCGCGGCGGCAAGCTTGTCGATCAACACCACGATAGCCCGGTCGGGCTGCTTCGCCTCGATGAGGGCTCTCTCGCGGCCTCCGAGATTGCCGAGCCTGGCATTACGCAGGACCCGCCGTGCCTTGGCGAGCTTGGCGGTCGTGGCCTCCTGATCGGCGTTGGCGTGCGACGCCATCGATGCGGTGGCCAGATAAAGCACCGCAAGCACGGCGAGAGCAGCCAGCGCCACGCGGGAGACCAGCCGGCGCGAGTCGGCCGTGCCCCCCACGCTGGCCTTGCCCCCCTCGAGGAGGTTGACGGCCAGCGGGCACGTGAGCGCCTCTGCGTCCGCGCCGATCGCCGTCGGGATGAGCCCGGCTTCTCCCATCGTCTGCAGCGGGCCTGCGACGATGTCCTTCGAGGTCGCGACGAGCGCGACCTGCAGGGCTCCGCCGGGATCCTCCGCCTCCAGGATGCGATAGCCGTAGAGCACTTTGTCCGGTCGCCACGGCGTCAGCCGCTCGAGCCGATGATCGATGATCGGCGCGAGGAAGTCGCGGCTGGCGCCCGGCAGCGAGAGGGTACGCTGCAACACCTGGTCCGGCCGAAGGCGCAACTCGATGGCGCTCCAGCGGGTGGCCTCGAGCTCGCTCCTGCCGGCCTCGTCGATGGCCGCCACGGGGCCGATCTGGCCGATCTCGCCCTTGACCACTCTCTGCAACGTGATGCCGCCCGACGGCTCGATCGAGGCGACGAGGCGCATGTCGGGAAAATAGCGCGACAGATACGGATCGATGACGCCGCAGAAGGCGTCGACGAATTTCGCCCAGGTGGCCGCGACGGCGCCGAGCCCCGCGGCGAGCTTCGGGTGCTTGCGCACCTCGGCACCTAGGCGACCGGCATAGGGCCGCATCTTCTCGACGTAGGGGTCGAGCTGGGCGAGGCCCTCCCGCGCCTTGGCGGCAAGAGGCTGCACCCGCGCGATCAGCGGCTCGGCGCGGTCGACCAGCGGTTTGAGGTCCGGTGGCTCGAAGCGGCTCAGGCGCATCGCTCGCTCACCCGATCGTGCGCAGGACTTCGTCGACCGAGGTCAGCCCGAGGCCGGCTTTGGCGAACCCGTCCTCGAGCATTGTCGTGAGCCCCGTCTTGCGCCCGGCTTCGAGGATCTGGTTGGAGTCGGCCTTCGCGCCGATCAGCGTGCGAATCGCCGGGTCGACGCGAAGGACCTCGAAGACGCCGACGCGGCCGCGGAACCCGGACTGGCCGCAGGCCGGGCAGCCGACGCCCTTGTGGTAGTTTCTGTCCTTCGGCTCCGGTAAGCCGTTCTTGCGGCAGAGACCGCGCACCATCTCGCTTTGCGCCGGATCGGGCGTCTTGCAGCGGTCGCAGAGCCGCCGTACCAGGCGCTGGCCGAGGACGCCGCGCAGCACCGCCGCGATCAGGAACGGTTCGACGCCCATGTCGGCGAGGCGCACCACCGCGTCGCAGGCGGAGTTGGTGTGCAGCGTCGTCAGCACGAGATGGCCGGTGAGCGCCGCCTGCACGCCGATCTGCGCCGTCTCGCCGTCGCGCATCTCGCCGACCATGATTACGTCGGGGTCGTGACGCAGGAACGAGCGCAGCGCGGAGGCGAAGGTCAGCCCGATCGACGGCTTGATCTGGGTCTGGTGGATGCCCGGGATCTGGTACTCGATCGGATCCTCGACGGTGACGATCTTGCGGGTCGGCTCGTTCAGCATGCCGATGGCGGTGGCGAGCGTCGTCGTCTTGCCCGAGCCGGTCGGGCCGGTGACGATCAGGATGCCGTGGGGTTCGCGCAGCAGCGCCTCGATGCCGGCACGGTGCACCGTCGACATCCCGATGCGCGCGAAATCGAGCAGCTTGGCGTCCTTCAAAAGGATACGCGCGACCGCCGTCTCGCCGTACATGGTGGGCGCCAGCGCCACGCGCAGATCGGCTTCCGCGTTGCGGATCATCACGTTGGCTCGGCCGTCCTGCGGCAGGCGCCGCTCCGCGATGTCAAGCCCCGCCAGGATTTTCACGCGCGAGATCACCGCGGGGGCGAAGTGGCGCGGCATGGTCTGGTCGAGCCGCAGCAGGCCGTCGACACGGAAGCGGATGCGCAGATCGTCGCGGCCAGTCTCGAAGTGGATGTCGGTCGCGCCGGCTTCCAGCGCCCGCTCGAGGATCTGATCGATGGCCCGCACTATCGGCGCGCCGCGGGCGAGATCCTGCAGAGCCTCGATCGAGTCCGTGTCGACATAGTCCATCTCGAGTTCGGTCGCCGCGACCGCCGGGCCGCCGGCCTCGCGATCCTCGCGTCCGACCCGCTCGAAGAGGAGATCCAACTCCTCGAAGGAGAGCACGCAGAGCTTGGGCACCGCTCCGAGCGCCAGGATCACCGCCTGGATCGCGTCGCGCTGTCCGGGATCGGCCACCGCGAGCCACAGCGTGTCGCCGTCGTGGAATGGCAACGCGAACCCTTCGCGCAGGAACTGTAGCGAGAGCCCCTCGTGGTAGAGCTTGACGTCCGCCAGCGCTTCGTAGTCCGCGCGCGGCAGATGGTAGTATTCGCAGGCCAGCGCCGCGAGGTCCGAGCCGTTGGCGCGACCCGCGCGCCAGGCGCTCTCGAGTTCGCCGGCCTCGCCGCCGAGGTCGCGCCGGACCTTCTTGCCGGGGGCGACGATGCCGCGGCCGCGCAGGAAGTCCGCGAAGCTCGGTCCCGTTGCCATTGTGGAGTCGCGCGTCATGCCGCCTAATTCCGCCAATCGAGGATGTAATAGGGATCGTTGGGGCTTTTCGATGCCGCGACGACCGCCGCGATCGATTTCTTTCGGCCCGACGGCGCGGCGGCATCGATGCGCACGGTGTAGGCCGGCCCACTCGTCGTCTTCGTGTAGGTGCTCGCCGCGCCGAGCTGCGCCTGAAGCGCGTACACGGTGTCCTTGGTCATACCATCGCGGCGGGCGAGGATTTCCGCGAGCGCAGCCTTGGACAACCCGGGAATCGCCCCCAGGACCTCGGGGCTCGCGGTGAGGATGTCGACCTTGCCGTCCGGATTGTAGACCGTCAGGATCTGGTCGAGGGTCCTGCGATCGTCCCGGGTGAGATCCGGGAACAGCGCGAGATCGTCGAGCGCGAGGAAGCCGCGCAACTGCTTCTGCTCTCCCGATTGCGGTGGTGCGGCCGCGCCCGGCTGATAGCCGTAGGCCGGCGGCGCGGTGGAGCCGGGCGGTGCCTGCGCCGCGGCCGACGGGCCGCGGGTGGCGCCCCTGATGGCGACAATGCGTGCGACAATGGCGCCGGCCGTGCCGGCATCGAGCCCGACGGCCTGGAAGATGGACCGCAGAAGGTTGGGATCGGACCCGTTGAGGTCGACCTTTCCGGCCTCGTCGACGATCGAGGGTACAATCGTCCCGCCCGCGAGCCTGATCCGTCGGCCGTCGACGAGCGACATCGGCAGCTTCAGCACGAAGAGCTGGTAAGCCGTGAGTTCCATGCCGCCCTGCGTCAGGCCGATGACCGCCACATCGTCGTCGCCGACCTTGATGCTGTTCAACGCCGATCGCACGAGCAACGAGCCGCCGGCCATGAAGGCGGTGAGCAGCAGCATCACCCCGAGCACCGCGACGAGGATGTAGCCGTCACGCGTCCCGCGCGCCCGCGCCGCCCGGGTCACAACGGTCCCTGGGGCGAGGGACCGCCGATGGGGGCGCCCCCGGGCAAGCCGTTGGCCGGCTCGCCGGCGCCAGTCGCCTTGGTCTCGTCCTTGTCGGCACGGCCGCAGAAGCCGCTGTTCTTGATGCCCTCTTCGCCCTTGAAATTGGCGCCTTGAAGGAAGGGGGACGTCTCCTGCGAGCCATCGAAGGCCGGCGGTGGCGTTGCGGCCGGGGCGGCGGCGTTGCCGCCGGAAAGGCAGCCGATGTCGGCGTTGGCGCGGATCGGCATGCGTTCGGACACGATCAGTCGTCCGCTTGCCGCATCGACGGCCTCGACGATGACGGCCAGGGGCAGTGTGTCGGTACTGGGCCAGGACCTGACGCGGGGCTGCTCCGGCCTCCCTTTGCCGGGCGCCATCACATAGAAGAAGCGCAGCCGCGCCGGACCCGTCGCCAGCGTCCGCGCCGGCCCGTAGTGCAGGGTCTCGAAGGAGGTGGCGAGCGGCGACAACCGGGCGTCGGCACAGATGATCTGGGGACCTGTCGCGCTGACGACCTCACGGAGCGCAACGACCTGCATCTCGCCCAACCCGTCGGGTCCGACCGCGCGATGCGCGAAGAACAGGCTGTTGGGACCGCCGCTGAAGACAAAGGCCTGCGGTTCGATGCCGTTCCAACGGGCGCGCGATAAGCTCGAGAGGTCGCGGGCGATCGCCGTCATGGCGCGGCCGAGGGCGTCGACGTCGTCGACGTGAGCGGCGCTGCGGTCGACGGCGTGGAGCAGCACCGACGACGCGGAGACGAGTCCGAGCAGGACGAACGCGCTGATCGTGAAGGTCGCCAAGGTCTCCGTGAGCAGGAAGCCGGCGCTGCCGCCGGATCGGCGCCTGGCGCGGCGGATCATGGGCGCGGCTCCGCCTTGATGAGGCGGATGGTCTCGACCTGGATCGTCCTTGCGCCGGCGGCGACGGAGACGACGAGCCGCTGCGTCGTCCATTTCAGCCGTTCGGGCGGCGTGCCGGGCGGCTGTCGCTGCGCCGGATCCTCGGGCGGCGCGGGCAGCTGCGCGGTCAGATCGACGGCTTTGGCGACGATCGTCCAGGGCCGGCCTTCGCGCGTCCCGGAATAGGTGCCCTCGCGCATGGCGCGCTGCGCGAGCGCGTCGTCGAGCACGGCGTGGGCGACGAGCTCGACATGGGTGCGATCGTCGAACGCGTTGGCACCGGCGCGCATCACCACGACGCCGCGAAACAGGACGGACAGCAGCACGGCCATGACGGTGAAGGCGACCAGCACTTCGATCAGGGTGAAGCCATCGTTGCCGGAGAACCGCCGGGCCGGCTCACGGCGCGCCCGCGCTTCCAGACGCGGCGAAGACCGGCGCTCTTGGCGCCGGCGTGCAAGGTCAGGGCGTGCCGACACGGACGGCTCCTGTATCGGGGCTGACGGCGACAATGTAGCGCGCGCCGTTGGACATGAGCACGATATCGCCTCCCGACGAGCGTCCGTCGGCGAAGAAGCGGATGCTCGCCATCGACGGCTGCAATGCGGCGACGGCGCCGCTGGGCATCTCGACGAAGGCGGAGGAGGCCGACGAGCGCATCCGCCGGCCGCCGGCGTCGATGAAACTCGCCGTCGTGTGGCCGGAGGCGAGGGCGACGTTTCGGCCGTCGCGCAGCAGCGCCGAGACCTGGAACGCCGCGACCCGCAGCGCCGCGGGTCCGGTGGTGCGCACAAGCCCGGGTAGCGCCAAGGCCGAGAGCATCGCGATCAGCATCAGGGCAAGCGTCACCTCCAGAAGCGCGTAGCCGTCACGCCCCCGCCAGCGTGCGGGGCCGCTCGCATGCTTGTGCCGTGACGCTGCCTGCGCCATCAATCGCTGCTGATCGCGGCGTGCTCGGTGCCGCCGCCGCCGGTCTTGCCGTTGGGGCCTTCGGAGGAGATCGCGTAGGGTCCGGTCTTGCCCGGCACATGGTACTCGTAAGCACCGCCCCAGGGGTCGTTGGGCACGTTGGCCTGCTTCAGGTAGGGGCCGCCCCAGGGGGCGCCCGACGCCGGCCGCTTCACCAGGGCTTCGAGGCCCTCGCTGTTGGTCGGGTAGCGGCCGAAGTCGAGGTAGAACAGGTCGAGCGCCGACTTGAACGACTCGATCTGCAGGTGCGCGGTGCGCTCGCGCGAACTCGACAGGTAGCCGAGCACGCGCGGCCCGACGAGACCCATGACCAGGCCGAGGATGACAAGGACGACCAGCAGCTCGACGAGGGTGAAGCCGCCCTTGGTGTCTCGTCTATCCTCGGTGCGCTCGGTCTTGCGCGCGCGATGATCGCGGCGAATCTCGCTCAGGGTCCTCATGACCTTTCCCCCTCTACTTCAAAAGATCGTTGACGCTCATCAGCGCGGTCATCACCGATATGATGAGCCAGGCGATGAGCATGCTGACGAGCACCATCGTCAACGGACCGATCACCGCGATGACGCGGGTCAGCGCGGTGTCGAGGCGTGACTCGTAGAACACGGCGACGCGGCTGGCGCTATCGGGCAGGCGGCCGCTCTCTTCGCCGACGCGGAGCATCTGCACGACGTGATTGGGCAGAAAGTCGCGCTTCTCAAGCGCTTCGGACAACCTGCGGCCCTTACGGACGTCGGCGATCACCTGGTCGATCTGGCTCGCGTAGGCAGGAAGCCGCATCACGTCGCGAAGCAAGCGCAGGGCGGTCGAGATGTCGACGCCGTTGCCGATGAGCACCGCCAGCGTCCGGCAGAACTTCTGAGTCACCTCGTAGAGGAACACCGTCCTGAAGAACGGCAGCCGCGCGAAGAGCGAGGTCCAAAGGCCGCGCGTCTGGCCGAGCTTGCCGAGCAGGAGCGCCCCGAGCACGACGAGGCCGACGACGATGAGGATCGTCTGGAAGTTGGCGCGGAGGAACGCCGACATGTTGAAGACCATCAGCGCGGTCGGGTCGATCTTGTCGCGATACCCTTCCAGCGCCGTCTCGAACTGCGGGATCACGTAGAGAAAGATGAAGGTCATCGCGCTGAGCGCGGAAACGATCAGGAACGCCGGATAGGTGATGGCGCCGATAAGGCGCTTGCGCATGCGCTCGAGGCGCTGGCGCTCCTCGGCGAGGCTCGCCATCGCCTCCTCGAGCCGGCCGGTCGCCTCGGCGACCTCGACCATCTTGATGTAGATCGGCGAGAACAGCCGCGGATGTTCGGCGAGCGCCGAGGAGAAGGTCTTGCCGACGGAGATGGCGAGGTGCAGCTCGCGCAGCACGCGGACGCGCCAGCTGCCGCCGCCCATCTGCTGGAGCAGCACCAGCGCCTCGCTCAGCGTGACGCCGCCCTTCAGCAACATCACGACATCGAGCGTGAGCGCCGTGATGTCCTCCGAGTTCGGCTCCGGCTTCAGCCAATCGCGCCAAGTGCGGCCGCCCTGGCCGCCCGCCTCGGTCGCCTTGATGGGCAGGAAGCCGGCGCGATTGAGCTCCTGGATGATCTCGACTCGCGAGGCGCCGTCCATGATCCCGCTCAGGCGTCGCCCGGTGGTATCCAATGCCTCGTATCGGAAGCTCGGCATCGTTCGCGATCCTCGGCTTCTCGCCCAGGCCCCTCTAGACCCGCCTCATCCCAGGGCAGGCGACACCAGCGCCATCTGCTGGACGATCCATACGACCCAGATGGCGGGCGCGAGAATCGCGCCGAAGGCAAGCTTGTCGGAGCCGACGAAAGACTTCGCATGTGATTTGGGCGAAAGGCGGGTCGCGCCGACGAACAGGAGACCGCCGAGACTTGCCGCGAACAGCGCCCAGGAGAAGCCGACCGCCCCGACGAGCACTCCGCCTGCCGCCGCGAGCTTGACGTCGCCGAAGCCGATCCCGTCACGGCCTTTGCGGCGGAAGTAGATTTCACGGAAGGCAAGCAAGACGGCGCCGGGGAGCGCGGCATCGAGGCCGATGGCGAGCGCGGACGAAAGCGACGCGTCGCCGAGCTGCGCGACGCCCGACCAGCGCCATTCCGACCAGCGCCATGCGGCGGCGATGCTCGCGAGCGCCAGCACGGCGGAGTCGGGGATGGTGAAGGTCCTCGAATCCTGCCATGCGATCCACGCGACGAGGACGCCGGTCGCGATGGCGACCATGATCGTCGGCGCGGGCGCGGCCGGCGGTGCCCGCAGGATGAGGACCGCCGTCGCGAACCCCGCCGCCGCCGCGAGCCAGCCGCCGATGCGCGACAGCGCGGGGCCTCGCAAGGCAGAGCGCCGCGCGTCGGCCGTCTCGAAACTCATTTGGTGACCTCTGGCGTGTGCAGGTCCATCGCCTTCAGGTGGCTCTTGAATTCCTCCGTGACCGATTGCGCATCCTGGCCGCCGCGGATGATGACCGGGCGGATGAACACGACGAGTTCCGAGCGGTTGAACACGTTGTCCTTGTTGCCGAAGATGTCACCGAGGCCTTCGCCGATGAAGGGGATCTGGCCTTTGTTCTGCTGGCGCGTGTCGTTGATGAGGCCGGCGAGCAGGACGGCCTGGCCGCTTCGCACCGAGATGTCGCTGGCGATCCGGCGCTTGGAGATCGTCGGCGTGAGCGACTGTGCGCCGCTCGGGTCGGGCACGACGCTGGAGATGACCTGGTCGAGCGACATCGCCACATCGCCGTGCTGGCCGACGCGCGGGACGATCTTCAGGATGATGCCGGTGTCGAGATAGGTCACCTGGTTCAGGGTGGGAGCGCCCGCAACGAGGGTACTGGTCGCCTGCTGGGTGATGATGGGCACCTGATTGCCGACCTCGAAGGTCGCCGGCTTGTTTTCCATGACGACGACGGACGGGGTCGAAAGAATATGGACCTTCGAGACCTGGTCGAGCGCGTTGAGCACGAGGTTCGGGCTCGACGATCCGCCGACCAGGAAGTTGAAGCCTGCCGCCTGCGGAGCGACGGCTGTCGCCGCGGCGCCGGCCGCCGAGGAGAGCACCTGGCTGAGGCCGATCGAGCCCTGCTTGCTGTTGAGATAGAACTGGACGCCGTATTTGAGCTCGTCGTTGAGCTGGACTTCCGCGACGATGACGCTGATGGCCACCTGCAGCGGCGCAACGTCGAGGCTGCGCAGCACGGATTGTACCTTCGCGTAGGTCTCGCCGTCGGTGTAGGCGACGATCGTGTTGTTGCTGGAGTCCGCTGACAACTTGAGCTTGTTGTCGCCATTGCCGCCGCCCTGACCCGCCTCGATCGGTTCGGCGAGACTACCCTGCAGCCCGCCCCCGGCCGAGCTGCCGCCGAGACCGCTTCCCGCGTTGCCGCCGAGCGTGCCCCCCAGCCCGCCGTTGAAGCCGCCGCCGCTCTGCAGGCCGCCGGCATAAGAGGCGGTGGAGCTGCCGATTCCGCCGGTGCCCGGCGCCTGACCGATGCCGCCGCCCTGGCCGCCGCTTTGGCCGAGGCCGGCGCCTTGACCGTTCGCTTGCTGGAAGGCGACCCCGCTGCCGGTTCCGGCGGAGTCGCCGCCGCCGCCGCCGAACAGGTTCTTGACGAGTCGCGACAGCTCGCGCGCATCGCGGTAGCGCGGACGGTAGATGAAGACGGAATCCGTCGCCGACGTGTCCTGATGATCGAGTCGGCGGATCCACTGCGCGGCCCGTCTCACCAGCGCGGGATTCTTCGAGATCACCATGATCGAGCGCAGCCGCTTGACGGCCTTGAACTGGATCGCGCCGCCTCCGGCCCCGGCGCCCGCGTTGCCGCCGGGCTGGTTCGCTCCGAGACTTAAGCCGCCTGAGCCTCCGCCGGGCTGGTTTGCTCCGAGACCCAAGCCGCCTCCGCCGCCACCCTGATCGTTGTCGAAGATGCGGTTGAGCTCGCCGATCACTTCCTCGGGCCGCGACCGTTTGAGTTCGATGACGCTGACCGACTGCTGTCGCATCCAGTCGGCATCCATCGCCTTGATCGCCCTCACGATCTCCTCGCGGCGCGGACCCGGGCCGCGAACGATAATCGCGTTACGAGACGTGTCGACGCGCACGCCGTCGGCATCGGTTACGAAGCCATTGAGCAGCTTGCTGACCGTATTTACGGACGAATACTCCAGCGGGACGACCGTGATGCCGAAGCCCGGCGAGCGGCCGTCCTCGTCGATCGAGCCGCCGCCGAGGGCCGTCGGCGCGATCCGATAGGTCGATCCGACCTTGGTCAGCGAGAGGCCTTGCATCTGCAAGACCGTCTCGAGCGTCGAGAGCAGCTCCGAGCGGTTCTGCGGCGTGGCCGAGGAGACCGTGATCCGGCCGGTGACGTTCGGCGCCAGCGTGTAGGTGAGGCCCAGCACGTTGCCGAGCACGGCGTGGAGGACGTCCTTGACGTCGGCGTCCTCGAAGTTCAGCCGATAGCCGCCATCCTGATCCTGGACGCCGCGCGCCGGGGGCAAGGCCGGCTCCTGGCCGCCGTCGCCGGGATCACCGAGCGTTTCGGTCTTCGCGGTCTCCGCGACCCCGCGCTTGTGCTTGGCGAAGGCGAGGAAGGCTCCAGCGCGGACCGGTGCACGGGACCGGAACGCCTTCAACTCCGCGAGCAGGTTCGGAAGCGGCGCGAGAGGCACGACGCGCGATTGCGGACCGAAATCGCGCTCGCGACCCGGACCCCTCGGCACGGGGTTCACCTTGCCCTGCCGGTGCCGGACCGGCGGGTGCAGGATGCGGCGGTGATAGAGGTAGTCGACGGTGACCGGCATGCGCGTGTCGGGCGGCAGGACGATGACCGGCCGGGCGACGACGACCGGAGCGACGACCACGGGCTGCTCGATCACGGCGGGAGGCGCCGCGATGACCGGCGCCTGCGCCACCACGGCCGGCGACACCGCGTCCGACGAGTCCGCGACCAGCAGGGCACGCGGTCTGGGTGCCTCCGCAATCGCCGGCGAGATCACCGGCGAGGCCGCATCGGCGACGCAGCCGATGAGCAGCAAGGTCCCCGCGAGCGCAATGATCAGTTGGTTTCGCACCGAAGGTGCCATCCTTCCCCCGTCGCCACGGCGTCTTCGGGCCGCCTCGCGGCAGCTATCGATCTTCATTAAGGCTCCAGCAAGGTGCCGCCTAGAGCAAAGCCGGGCATGCACTGCATCGTCCCTCAAAGCGCCACAACAAAGCCTCGGCGCGTAGCAATTTTGTCGCGTGCGCCAACAAGCTAAGTCTGCCATTTCATGACATTAAAATAAAGACGGCGGCACCTTGACGGGTTTGTAGAAAGTCAAAGCGATGATTGCACGGGGCTTTTGCCGGTCGACGACTGGTCGGAGCCCCAGACGTTGTTTCATTTCGAGGCAAAACGAACGAGGCGGCAGCTGGCATCTTCGAAAGCGCGTGCCGCTCTTAGGACTGCAGATGAAGGCGGGACTGCGGACGAAGGCGCCGCCTCGAAAGCGGAGCGCCGGACAACAAACGCCGTCTTGCGCGACCTTCGTCTTACGCCGGGCGGGGTACGACTGCTAAAGCACGGCGATCCTTGGGTCGGCCGCCCCCGCCTTGACCTCCCGATACAGTCTCAAGGTCGTGGCCGCGATGGCGTCCCAACTGAAACACGCCTCCACCCGGGCGCGTCCCGCCGCGCCGAAGCGCGCCCGCAAGGCGGGATCGCGCGTCAGTCGGTTGATCGCCGCCGCGAGCGCCGCGGAAAAGCGCGCCGGATCAAGCGGTTCGAAGCCGCCCGAGAGCGGCCCGACGTCGACGAGCAGACCGGTCTTCTCTGGCACGACGACCTCGGGAATGCCGCCAACGGCCGAGGCGACGACTGCCGTGCCGCAGGCCATCGCTTCGAGATTGATGATGCCGAACGGCTCGTAGACGGAGGGGCAGCAGAACACCGCCGCATGGGTGTAGAGCTGGATGGTGTCGGCACGCGGCAGCATCTCGCGGATCCAGATCACGCCAGGGCGTGCGGCCGCCATGCGCGCCACGCCCTCTTCCATCTCGCGGCCAATCTCCGGCGTGTCCGGCGCGCCGGCGCAGAGCACGACCTGGAGCTCTGGATCGATCGAGGGGATGGCGTTGACGAGATGGATGATCCCCTTCTGGCGCGTGATGCGCCCGACGAAAAGCAGGAACGGCCTGTCGGGATCGATGCCGTGACGCACCAGCACATCCCTGCCCGGTACGGCCCGGTATTCGTCGAGGTCGATGCCGTTGTGAATGACGTGGACGCGCTCCGGCGCGACGTCGAACAGGCGAAGGACGTCCGCGCGGGTCTCACGAGACACCGCGACGATGGCGTCGGCGGCCTCGATGGCGGTGCGCTCCATCCAGGCCGAGAGATGGTAGGCGTTGCCGAGCTGCTCGACCTTCCACGGGCGCAGCGGCTCGAGCGAGTGGATGGTCAGCACGTAGGGGACGCCCCACAGCTTGGCCGCCAGAAGACCGCCCATGTCGGTGTACCAGGTGTGGCAATGGACGAGGTCGGCGTCGAGCCGGTCTTTGGCCATCGCCAGCGATCGCGCGAGGGCATCGACCGCACCGACGAAGCGCGCATCCGTATTGCGCGCCGTCTCGTCCCATTGCGGATAGCCGCGGACGGTGAGCGCGCCCTCGTCGGCGTGCTGATCGCCGAAACAGCGCACCTCGACGGCGACGTGTTTGGCGAGCGCGCGGGCGAGATACTCGACATGCACACCGGCGCCCCCGTAGACGTGCGGCGGATATTCCTTGGAAAGGAGAGCGACTTTCTTGGGAGCGGACATACAGGCCTCGAGGTAGAGCCTACGGGCGAAAGAGTAGCGGCAAAGCCGCGATGGATGAGGATCGAGCGGCTCCCGCTCGTCGGACAGTCGTAGGCGACGCCCTCGTCCGGATCTCGCCGAACAGGTTTGGAAGGGCGCCCAAATGCCTGCGAGGATCGGACAGTGATGCTGGCCGGCTATTCGGGAAACTTGGCGACCTGTCGGGTGCCCGAATCAGAAGGGACACTCGTCCGTAAACGTCTTGAACCGTTCGGGACGTTCGGGGCGAACAATCCGTGGATCGCTCGTGTTTGTCCATTTGCCCATACGCGATTCAATATCTGCACGATCAACAACTACACCGCCGGTCCCTATACGCAGGACCATGCAGGTCTCATCCCAGGTCGCCAGCAACACCGCCATCCCTCCGCCGCCGTCGTCATCCACTTCGTGGCCTGTGCGATCATAGGTATCGCCAGAGACCGTCAACCGATGCGCGGCCAGCTCCTTGACCAGCTTTGAAGCCTGCATGTCGAGCCGAATGCGGTCGTTGGGGTTTGCCGGAATCTGGCGATCGTGATTTGGCCAACAAAAGTCATAGAACCGGCCGAGGAGGTTGGCGATAGCCTCGTCTTCGATGTCCATGTAGTCGAAGTCGATCGCCGAAGCGCTGGCCATAAGCTCGACGAGGCGTTTTCCCGATCTAATTGAGGAAAGCGGCAAGTACGATCCGGCAACAGGCTTGTCAGCGCTCGACTTGCTGGGGCTGGTCAATGCGTCTGGCACCAGAGCGAACGCCGCTGCGACCGATGCGATGGTTGCGGCAGAGGGCGCATCACCCCGCTCAACACGCTGGATCGTCGCGACCCCGAGGCCGGCTTTCGCGGCAAGGTCTTCTTGAGTGAGGCCGTTCTCCCGCCGGAGTTGACGAATGCGGTCGGCGAGCATCATGGCGGTGGGTTCAGCGAGCAATTCAAGCATGGCCGCTTCCCTATGTCCTGGTCCCATAAATCGCCCGAGAGCAACTCATCACGCAACGTCATGCGGGCATCAGCAGCCATCATCCATCAGACTTTGTCTAAGGCTCGGCTAGCCGCGCGAACAGGCTCTGGCCAAAGTACCGCCGAAATGGCATCCGTGTCGGTCTAGGATTGCGCCCGCGATCCGACAATGAGACGTTATACCGGAGCTGAGCGATGAAGCCCTCGGCGGCCATCGATACAAACAGGCAAGTCGTGCGAGAGATGGTGGCCCGCTTCCGCACGGCGAACCCCCGCATCTTCGGCTCAACGCGTGACGGCGCCGACCGGGAGGGGAGTGATCTCGATATGCTCGTCGACGCCTTGCCGGGCGCGACGTTGTTCGACCTCGGGGCACTGCAGGAAGAACTGGAGGCCGTTCTCGGCGTGCGCGTCGACCTCCTGACCCCCGGCGACCTGCCGAGGGCGCTCCGAGATCGCATCCTCGCCGAGGCTAAACCCGTGTGAGCGAGCCAAGGACAAGCGCATACCTAGAGCAGATGCGCAGCGCTGCTTTCGAGGCTAGGATTTTCGTCGTCGACCTCGACAAGGACGCCTTCCTGGCCGACCGACGAACGCAGCAGGCCGTGGTCATGAGCCTGATGATCATCGGCGAGACCGCGGCGCGGATGATCGATCGCCATCCCGACTTCGTCGCTCGAAACGCGTCGATCCCCTGGGCCGCCATGCGTGGCCTTCGGAACCGCATCGCGCACGGCTATTTCGAGGTCGACATGGAGATCGTCTGGACGACCGTTCATTCCGCGCTTCCAGATCTGTTGGAGAAGCTGGAGCGGCTTCGGTAGCACCTCAATTCGTCAGCCGGTCGATCATCTTCTGCGTGATGAGGCAGACGCCTTTGTCGGTGCGCCGGAAGCGGGCGGCGTCGTGCTCGGGGTCGTAGCCGACGACGAGCCCGTCGGGGATGCGGACGCCGCGATCGATGATGACGTTCTTGATCTTGGTCCCCCGCCCGATCTCCGCGTAGGGCAGGATCACCGCGCTGTGGATGTGTCCGTAGGAGTGGACGTGGACTCCGGTGAAGAGCAGCGAGCACGACAGCTCGGTGCCGGAGACGATGCAGCCGCCCGAGACGAGCGAATTGGTGGCGCGGCCGCGCCGGCCGCCGTCGTCGTGGACGAACTTGGCGGGCGGGGTGATCTCGCCGTAGGTCCAGATCGGCCAGTCGCGATCGTAGAGGTCGAGCCCGGGGACCACGTCGCACAGGTCGAGGTTGGACTCCCAGTAGGAGTCGAGGGTGCCGGCGTCGCGCCAGTAGCTCTCCGCGTCGGGCGAAGAGCGCACGCAGGATCGCGGGAAGCGGTGGGCGACCGCCTTCCCGTGTTTCACGATGTGCGGGATGATGTCCTTGCCGAAATCGCGGCTCGACGCCGGGTCGGCGGCGTCGCGGCGCAGCTGGTCGAACAGGAACTCCGATTCGAAGACGTAGATGCCCATGCTGGCGAGCGCGAGATCGGGATTGCCGGGGATGCCGGGCGGATCGGCCGGCTTCTCGAGGAACGAGGTGATGCGATCCTTCTCGTCGACATGCATGACCCCGAACCCGGTCGCCTCCGGGCGCGGCACTTCGAGGCAGCCGACGGTGACGTCGGCGCCCTGATCGACGTGCTGCTGCAGCATCGGCTCATAGTCCTGCTTGTAGACGTGATCGCCGGCGAGCAGCACGATGTGGCGCGCCCCGTAGGCGCGGATGATCTCGATGTTCTGGTAGACCGCGTCGGCCGTGCCCGCGTACCACAGGTTCTCCGACACCTGCTGGCTGGCCGGCAGAATGTCGAAACTCTCGTTGCGCTCGGGTCGGAAGAAGTTCCAGCCGCGCTGAAGATGGCGGATGAGGCTATGCGCCTTGTACTGCGTGGCGACGCCGATGCGCCGGATGCCGGAGTTGAGGGCATTCGACAGGGCGAAGTCGATGATCCGCGATTTGCCGCCGAAGTAGACCGCCGGCTTCGAGCGTGTCTCGGTCAACTCGAGGAGACGACTGCCACGACCACCGGCGAGCACGAAGGCCATCGCGTGGCGCGCCAGAGGAGCGCTCACCCGTGTCGGTTCCATCATCGCCTTCTCCGGCACTCGGTTGCGCGGGCGTACGATATAAGATCGCGTTTGAGAACGGGCGACCGGCGCTTTTCGACAGAGGTCGTGTGCGGAAGGATGCGACGGCTCGACTGTCGCATATCTCGAACGTCGCATATGACGGCCCCGACAATCGTCCGCGTGAACCGCCAGCACCGCCGCCTTTGCCCCGATCGCCGTCGCTGGTATGTCTGAGTCGCATGGATCCGCAACTACGTTGTAGGACCGTTCATCCGGTCGACGCCATGACGGCCGGTGCATGGCTTCCATCAGCACCATCCGGAACGTCCCGCCGGGGATGATCGGGTCGCTCGACCGCCGCCCTTGAGGTAAGCTTGACCGAATCTCACAGCACGGTCCATCGTCCGAAATGATCGCACGCTCCATCGACAAGGCCGTCGGCGCCACGGCCTTCGTGCTGATGAAGCTGCGCCGCCGCGGCGAGGCCGACCGCGTCCTCAAACAAGGTCTGTCGCGTTCGCCCGACAACCTCGCTCTCCTGATCAACGACGCTCTCTTGACGACGCAGGGCGGCGACCACGTCGAGGCCTTCGCCAAATGGGAGGCCATCAGGCACAAGCATCCCGATTGCCCGTCGGCCTGGAAGGAAAGTGCGGCCTCCGCCCGAATCCTGAGCCGGGTGGAGGAGGCGACGGCGATCATCACCGAGGCGCTGGATCGCTTCCCGAGCGACCTCAAGGTGCTGGAGGAGGCGGCCCATATCGCCGATCGACGGCGCGACTTCGCGGATGCGCTCGTGCTTTGGGAGCGCCTGGCCTCCCGCTCCAAGAACAACCCGGACTACGTGCAGGGCTATGCCTACAATCTCGTGATGATCGGTCGCTTCGCGGAAGCCGACGCCACCCTCGATCGTGCCATGCGGCGCTTCCCGCTGAAGCGCGGCTTCCTCGCCACGAGAGGCCTGCTGGCGATGGCGCGGGAGGACTGGGACGGTGCGCTGGCGATTTGGGAGAGATACCGCAAGAAGTACCCCGACGACCAGGCCGGCTGGGAGAACCACGGCCGTACGCTGACCTCGAAATACCTGGCCGCGGTCGACTCGGAAGACCCGACGACGCGGCTGGTGGCGCCGGTCGAGATCGCGCGCGTCGAGGACGACGCGAAGCGCACACTGCTGCTCGGTTTCGAGAGCGTCGGCTCGGACTGCGAGTTCGGCATGGTCCAGCGCCGTTACGGCGCGGAGCCGCTGGGCCTGCTGCGATGGAACTACGTCGCCTACGAAAGCCTGATGGCGGCGCTCGCCGCCGGCTTCGCCGGCATGGGCGATCCGGAGCACACCGAGCTCTGGAAGGGCGGCGTCGACGAGTATTTCGTGCAGGACAAGCGCTGGGGCCTCGCCATGCACACCTTCCTGTCGTCGACGCAGGTCGACGAGGCGGTGTTCCTGCCGAAAATGCAGCGGCGCGTGGCCTACCTGAAGGACAAGCTGCTGGACGACGTCAAGTCCGGCGAGAAGACGATCGTCTTCAAGACGAACGACGTCTCGCTCGACCAGATCAAGGCGCTCCACCAAAGCTTCTGCCAGCTCGGCCCAGTCAGGCTGCTCTGGGTGCGATCGAAGGATGTCGCCGGACCCGATGAGGCCGCGGCGGGAGACGTGCGCGAGATCGGGGATGGGCTCTACGCCGGCGTCGTCGATCGCATGGGCGCGGCGAAGGGCTACTGGGACATCGCCTTCGACGACTGGGTTTCGATCTGCCGGCGCATGAGCGACGGGCAGGCGTCGGCATGACGATGGAGCGGAATGACAACGGAAGGGAAAGTCAAACCATGATCTCAGAGCAGGCGGTCCTCGACGCGATGAAGGACATCTTCGCCGACGTCTTCATGCGCGACGACGTCCCGCTGTCGATGACGCTGACGGCCAAGGACGTCGCCGACTGGGATTCCTTCAAGCAGCTCGAGATCCTGATCGCCTCGGAACAGCGCTTCGGCCTCAAGTTCAAGTCGAGCGAGGTCGATCGGCTGCGGACCCTCGGCGATCTCGTGCGAATCGTGGCGAGCCGCGGCAGCCTCTAGATCGAAACGCTAAGGACGGCCGTTCTCGCGTGGCGGGCTCGCGGCACAGAGTCGTTCCGCCGACTGGACAGCGTCGACAATGCCGTCCCACACTCCCTCTCGCGCACGAAAGCGGGAGACGAGCATGCAGGTCCTGACGGTCGAGACGACGCCGTTCGATGGCCAGAAGCCCGGTACCTCAGGGCTGCGCAAGAAAGTCGCCGTCTTCCGCGAGCCGCGCTACCTCGAGACCTTCGTCCAGTCGATCTTCGACGGTCTCGACGGCATCGCCGGCGCGACACTGGTCCTTGGCGGAGACGGCCGCTTCTTCAATCGCGAGGCGATCCAGGTCATCCTGCGGATGGCGGCGGCGAACGGGGTCGGCCGCGTGCTGGTCGGCCGCGGCGGCCTGCTGTCGACGCCGGCCGCCTCCTGCGTGATCCGCGCGCGAAAAGCCTTCGGCGGCATCATCCTGTCCGCCTCGCACAACCCCGGCGGTCCGGACGGCGATTTCGGGATCAAGTACAACATCGGCAACGGCGGGCCGGCGCCGGAGGCGATCACCGAGGCGATCTACGCCCGCACGAAGACGATCGCGCGCTACAAGACGCTCGAAACTCCAGACGTCGACCTCGACCCGCCGGCGCCGGCAACCGGTGGCGAGGCTCGCTCGGTGGCGACCAAGCTTGGCGACATGGTGATCGAGATCATCGATCCCGTCGCCGACTATCTCGCCTTGATGCGCACGCTGTTTGACTTCGACCTCATCCGCGAGGCCATCGCCGACGGTCTCACGCTGCGGTACGATGCCATGCATGCCGTGACCGGCCCCTACGCCGAGGCGATCCTGGTCGGCGAGCTCGGCTGTCCGCCGGACAGCGTCGTCAACGCGGTGCCGCAACCCGACTTCGGCGGACACCATCCCGATCCCAACCTCGTCAACTCGCGCGAGCTCTACGACCTCATGCTCGGCTTCGACGCGCCCCAGTTCGGCGCGGCGTCGGACGGCGACGGCGACCGCAACCTGATCATCGGCAAGAGCGTCTACGTGAACCCGTCGGACAGCCTCGCCGCGCTCGCGCTGCACGCGCATCTCGCGCCGGGCTACGCGCACGGCCTCGCCGGGATCGCCCGCTCGATGCCGACGAGCCGCATGCCGGACCGCATCGCCAAGTACCTCGGCATCCCCTGCTACGAGACCCCGACCGGCTGGAAGTTCTTCGGCACGCTGCTCGACGCCGGCAAGGTGACGATCTGCGGCGAGGAGAGCGCCGGCACCGGCTCCGACCACGTCCGCGAGAAGGACGGACTGTGGGCCGTGCTGCTGTGGCTCAACATCATGGCCGCGCTGCGCCAGCCGGTCCTCGTGATCGTCGACGAGATGTGGCAGGAGTTCGGCCGGCACTATTACACCCGGCACGATTACGAGGAGGTCGACCTCGCGGCGGCCAATGGCCTGGTGGCGCATCTGCGCGAGCGCCTCGCCACGCTGCCGGGGCAGACGCTTGAGGGCTATGTCGTCGTGGCGGCCGACGACTTCGCCTACACCGACCCGGTCGACGGCGCGACGAGCGAGCACCAGGGCGTCCGGGTGATGTTCTCCGACGGCTCGCGCATCGTCTACCGGCTGTCGGGCACCGGCACGTCCGGTGCGACGCTGCGCGTCTACATCGAAGGCTACGAGCCGACCGGCGGCCGCTACAGCGACGACGTGCAGGTCAAGCTCAGGCCCCTGATCCGGGTTGCCGACACGCTCGCCGGCATCGCCGAACGCACCGGCCGCAACGCGCCGAGCGTGGTGACGTAGGGGATCGTTCTCCGGCACACCTCGACCGCATGCAGGAGCGATCGTCGTGCATAGCAAGCGCGATCTAGCCGCCGCTTTTCTTTGCCGCTCGATCGCGCCAGATAAAGCAACGCGTTCCTGGCATGCTGTCTTCGTCGACAATGGTAGGTCGATCCGATCACTCCGCCGGTTTCGGCGCGGCGTCGACCATCGTCTTCAGGGCCGCTTCGTCCTTCGGCAGCGGCGGCTCGAGCAGGCGCTCCCGCAGCAGGAATTTGACGCCATGGTTCCACACGTCCTCGGCCGATCCGCGGATGTCGACGACGCCTTCGCGCAGCACCCGGTTGGTGCGCACGTCCTTGATGCTGCCGGAGAGATTGAAGATCGCGGAGGAGGACTGCTGCACCGCCGTCGTCACCTCAACGTCGGCGCCGAGCGCCTTGGCGATGTCCTGGTCGCAGCCATTGCATTGGCTGAGCGGCAGGTTGTCGGCGATCCGCTTGGCCTGAGGCTCGGTCGCGACCACGGTGAAGCCGCGGTCGGCCATCTGCTTGCGCAGAAGTCCGGTCGCGGCATCGAGCCGCGCCTTGATCTCCGGCGTCTTCGGCATCTCGACCGGCTCGATGGCGAAGACCACCGCCTTGAGCCCGTCGGCGCGGGCGGGACCCGGCAGCGTGAGGGCGAAGGCGGCGCAGGCGACGAGCAAGCTTTTCATGGTCAGCGGTTCACCTTCGTGGCGCCAAAGCGGCTGATGCGCGAACACCGCCGCGGCTTTCGCGCCGGCACCTATGACGGCTGTCTTACGGCGCCGCGCTTGCTGGGATAAATTCACCCTGCTAGGACCGCAACGCGAGAAGAAGTCCGACGAAGGGCAGGGGTCGTGAGCATGGCTCGTCGATGAGACGCGCTAGCGCCTCCAAGGTTGTCGGTTCGTCCGAGAGGAAACGACAGGGTATGAGTAGGTCTGGCGGCCGTCTGTCGGCGCGCGTTGCGCTTTCAGTTTTCCTGAGCCTTGCCGCCTTCGGTCCCGCGTTCGCCCAGGCCCCGGGGCCTGCCGCTTCTCACGCGCCCGCCAACGCCCCTCAGCCACAGGCCGGCGTCCCGCAGGACGTCAAGCTCGCCTATCTCGGTCTCCGTCGGCCCGCGCCGCCGATCTACGACTATGAAGCCGACCCGTCCGACGTCGGCATCGCCGGCGCCAAGATCGCGATGCGCGACATGACGACCACCGGGCGCCTCACCGGCCAGACTTTCACGCTCGACGACGTTCTCCTTGGCAAAGGGCAGTCCCCCGCCGAGGCGGCGAAGGCGCTCGTCGCCAGGGGCGAGGGCCTGATCATCGCCGACCTGCCGGCGCAGGAGCTGCTCGCGGTCGCCGATGCGCTCAAGGGCACGCCGGCGACCCTGTTCAGCATTCAGGCAGAGGACGACCGGCTGCGCAACGCCGACTGTCGCGCCAACGTCGTCCAAATCGCGCCATCGCGCGCGATGCTCACCGACGCGCTGGCGCAATATCTCGCGCTGCAGAAATGGACCAACGTCTTCCTGGTGGTCGGCAAGGAGCCCGACGACCAGCTCTACGCCGCCGCCGTGCGCAACTCGATGAAGAAGTTCGGGCTGTCCGTCACCGGCGACAAGGTGTGGGACTTCGGCCCGCTCGCCCGGGCCCGCGCCGACGGCCCCACCCAGACCGACGCGCTCGTCTTCACCCGCGGCGTCAACGCCGACATGATCGTGGTGGCCGACGAGGCCGGCAATTTCGGCGACTACATCCAGTACCACACCGCCGAGCCGAAGCTCGTCGGCGGCACCCAGGGCCTGGTGCCGGCGACATGGTCGCGCGTGCTCGACGCCTGGGGCTCGGCGCAGCTGCAGAGCCGCTTCGTGCGCACCAACAAGCGCCCGATGCGTCCGCTCGATTACCAGGCCTGGGAGGCGGTGCGGGTGATCGGCGAGGCGGCGACGCGCGCCAAGAGCGGCGATCCCAAGGTGATCGCGGCGACCATCGCCGATCCCGGCTTCGCGATCGCCGCCTTCAAGGGCGTGCCCGTCAGCATCCGTTCCTGGGACCGGCAGCTGCGCCAGCCGATCCTGCTGGTGCAGCCCAAGATGCTGGTGTCACTCGCGCCGGAGCCCGGCTTCCTTCACCCCGACACCCCGCTCGACTCGCTCGGCTTCGATCAGGGCGACACGACCTGCAAGCTGCCGACCGGAGGTAAGTCTTGACGCCCTCGATCACGCGCGCCGCCCGCGCGCTTCTCGTGCTTGCGGCGGTGCCCGCCGGCCTGCTCGCCGCGTCGGGCAAGTCCTCCGCCTACACCGCCTACGTCACCAACGAGAAGGACAACACCGTCTCCGTCATCGACACCGCCACCTGGACGGTGACAAAGACGGTCGACGTCGGTCGCCGCCCGCGCGGCATCATCATGAACAAGGATGGCAAGGAACTCTACATCTGCGCCAGCGATGACGACGTCATCCAGGTGTTCGACCCCAAGACGATGCAGCAGATCCGCACCCTGCCGTCGGGTCCCGACCCCGAGACCTTCACGATCAGCCCGGACAGCAAGACGCTCTACGTCTCCAACGAAGACGACAACATGGTCACGATCATCGACATCGCCTCGAACAGGGCGGTGACGGAGATCCCGGTCGGCGTCGAGCCGGAAGGCGAGGGCATCAGCCCGGACGGCAAGACCCTGGTCAACACGTCGGAAACGACCAACATGGCCTCGTTCATCGACACCGAGCAGAAGAAGATCGTCGCCAACGTTCTGGTCGACTCGCGCCCTCGTGTCGCCGTCTTCAATCATGACGGCACGCAGCTCTGGGTCAGCTCCGAGGTCGGCGGCAAGGTCGCCGTGATCGACGCCAAGACCCACCGGATCATCAAGAAGATCTCGTTCGCGATCCCCGGCCTCGATGCCGAGGCGATCCAGCCGGTCGGCATCCGGCTGACCCCGGACGGCACCACCGCTTTCGTCGCGCTCGGCCCGGCCAACCGCGTCGCGGTGATCGACGCCAAGTCGTTCGCCATCCAGAAGTACCTGCTGGTCGGCCAGCGGGTCTGGCAAATGGCCTTCACGCCCGACATGCAATGGCTGTTGACCACCAACGGCGTGTCGAACGACGTGTCCGTCATCGACGTGGCGCGCCGGGAGGTCACCCGCTCGATCACGGTGGGCGCCTACCCCTGGGGCGTCGCGGTGTCGCCGAATTAGCGACGGTGTTTTCGTGCCATCGGTTGATCCCCGCCGAGCTTACGAGACACAGACTCATGAGGCTCCGTTACCGTCCCGTCCGGAGGGAGCGGATTGAAGGAGTCCGAGAAGGAGCGCACCAAGGCGACGGCATCCTTCTTGAACGGCTTGGCGGTTGCCTCCGCGACGCTGGGTTTCCTCTCGCCTTTGATCGCTGCCCTGTATAATCTCGTCAGTGCGCCGCCGTTGTGGAAGTCGCTACTCTACGGAGCCGGATGGCTCGCTGTCGCCTTTGCGCTGCACGCCATAGCCGACTGGTTGTTGGGAGATCTCGATCGATGACCTGGTTCCAGCTCTACGCCGCTTACGGCGCTCCCGCCCTTCTTCTCGTCGCGTGTTTTGGCGTGGTCCAATTTGAGCGACGGCAGCGCAATCGCAGGCAGCTCCATGAACGAGCGACCAAGGCCGCGGGCGATCCGTTCGGCAGGCCATCCCCTTACCTGTAGTCCTCCTGCGCCCGATTGCCTTTAGCTGGCGCTGGGCTCGCGGTCTCGCTCAGGTCCGGCCTTCGTCGGCGCACATCGTCCCCGGAACAGGTCGATGCGTAGGGACAGGGCAGCAGCCATTCTTGACAGAACCTCGGGCGCTGGGCCGCCCTTCGTCCAATCCATTCGTCAACCACCAAGCCCGCTTCGGTAATGAGCGTCTGACTTGACGTCGCAGCGCGCGCGCCGAAGTCCGAAAGCTTCGAGGATTCGCGCCATCGTCGCATCGGCTTGCAGCGCGCGGTCCGCATAGACGGTGAAGCGCTCGGTCGGATGATGATAGACGACGCGGCCGCGCGGAAAATGCTCGTATTCGTGCCAGGCGATGGCTTGCGGCAGACCGCGTTTGGCGAGGCCGGCGGGACCCAGGCGCCGCCACGCCTCCCACACGTCGAAGTGGCCGTTCGCATGGGTCAGAAACTCGCCGTAGCTCTCGCCTCGCTCGAGCGGCGTGGTGTCGGTGACGAGGTGCACGGACGCGGGCCTGTCGCGTACACCCCAGAAGATGCCGAGCAGCGGGGCTTTCGTGGGACCGAGGTCGCTACTCGCCAAGTGGAGCAGCCGCCCCCTCGCCGGGCGCAACGTCCTGCAACTCCGCCTCCACCGTGTCGCCCCGAAACGCCGAGTTCGATTTCCACATCCCGAAACCCAGATAGAACAGGTCAATCTGATTGGCAAAAGGGAGTTTTCTTAGCGCATCATCGGCAAATCGCCTTGAGCGCGGATTGTAATCGACGAGCGCGATGACGACGCGCAGGTCTTCGATATCGTTTGAGATCGGAAGCTTTTGAATTTTCGCTTTCTGGAATTTGTCGAGGCCTGGTAGCAATCCGAGCCTTGCCTTCTGTCGCAACTGAGCTTGCAGTCGTTCGACAAAGAATTTCATTTTGTTTTTGCGTTCACCATAGTATCTTCCGACCTGCTCAGCGATATTGTCGACCTTGACACCATACTTTACTTCGATCAACGCCGGGGCAAGCGGTTCGTCAGTTCCACGTCGCCCTCCCGGCCAAAACACCCCATCCACGTCGGTTCTGCCCTTCCGATCTTCGCCGACAGCCTGCCGGTCAACAGCAATGTATTCTGTGTTGAGTGGTTCGAAGTTCATCGATCGGATCAGCATCTGCTCGAATTCGACTTCCTTGCCGTGCCGAGAGTGTTCCGCGATCCGCTGCTTAATGAAAGGCACGACGTTCCGGCAGAAGTCATCGACCTCTGGTTCCTCTCGAACGTCAAGGCTTTTCGTCTCCAAGAATTTTTCGTCAGATTGGATGCGGTAACTCCCGTCGCCTATCGGCTGAAGGCCGATCAGAAGATTGCCTTTGCAATACACGTCGAGCCTGTCGGATCGTATTTCAGCAATTAGGTCACGATCACGTTGCACCAAAGTCACAAAGGGCTTCAAAAATCCCGATTCGAGCTCCTGCTCAAACTTGTTTGTCAAAATACGCGGCTTCAAGTCATTCATCATACATGGCTCCGGTTCGAATCGAAATACTCAGCGCCGTCTCGCTAAAACACGTTTGGCAAGAAACGAACACTTCCATCCCCTCATGGTGAGGAGGTCCGCAGGACCGTCTCGAACCACGAGGGCTCCATGAGGCGATATCGCGGGACCGCCTCGTGGTTCGAGACGGCCTTCGGCCTCCTCACCATGAGGCTAATGAAGAGTTAGATTGCGAATGACTCCCTAAATCAAACTCCCCACCACTCGCCATCCTGGCGCCGCACGACAGATGGCCCGAAAAGCTCAGCGAAACGATCCCCGCCGAAGGTGTGAATCGGCACCAGCGCGTCGGGCGCGATCGCCGCGGCGAGCCGTTGCAAATCGACGATGCTGGCGTGGCCGGAAGTGTGGATCACCTCCAGCGGCACCTCGCGCGCGGCGAGATCGGCGCGGAACGCCGCGTTGGCGGGGCTCGTCAGATAGCCGTCCCATTGCGACCAGATCATCCGCGCGCCCGCCCACGCTCCCGGCATGAGGTCGATGTCGCGGACCATCGCGGGGCGAAACAGCATCACCGCGCGTGGCGCCAGCTTGCTCAGCGCCTCGCGATAGACGCGATGCGGCTTGTAGCGGTCGACGATGTCGAAGCGTTGCGTGCGGGCGATGTGGCGGCGCTGGTATTCCGGGACGTAGACCGCGAGATTCGGCCATTCCGCCGCGGGGATGCGCGGGTTTGCCGTCGCGCCCAGCACCTCCAGCGCGTAGAGATCGAGCACCAGCGTGCGGCCGGTGCGCTTGCAGGCGCGGTAGACGGTGACGATGCGGTCGATGTTCTGCGCCGACGCGCACAGCCCGACGAACCCGTCGGGGCCGAAGCGCTCGACGAGCCGCGCCTCGATCGCGCCCTCGGTCGGGAACCGTTGGCCCGGATCGAGGCGGCCGAGGCTCGACCCCTCCATCAGCATCGCGTGGATCGGTTGCGGCGGCTGCGCCACCAGGCGCTCGAACAACGCCGCCTTGCGCCCGTGGGCGCGAATGTCGCCGGAGTAGAACAGCCGGCGCCCGTCCGCCTCGACGAGCAGGGCATAGGCGTCGTAGGCCGAGTGATCGACGAGGTAGGGCGTGATCGCGAACGGCCCGATCCGGATCGTCTCGCGGTCGGCGAGGTCGGGGCCGGCGGCGATCGGCGCGGCGCCCGGCACGAAGGCGGCAGCCGCGGCGAGGATGCGGCGCGTCGCGGCGCCGGCGACGACCGGCAGGGCGGTCGCGACGTGCGGCGCCAAGCCCCAATGGTCGGCGTGGCCGTGCGACAGCACCAGGGCGAGCAGTCCCGGATCGGGCGCGTGCAGGCCGGCGACCGCCGGAAGCAGGGACTTCGGTTCGGTGTCGCCGGCATCGAGCGGCAGCCCGAGGTCGAGCAGGATACGCTGGCCGCGGCAGGCCAGCTCGACGCAGGTGCCGCCGATCTGCCGCGCGCCGCGATGAACGCAAACCTGGAGGCCGTCCGACGTTTCGGGGACAGGCTCGAAGAACGTCGGGTCGGATGGCCGGTGCAAGGAAGTCCCTCAGGAATCCGGCGCGAAGCCTCGAAGATTCTCGCCTCCCTCATATTCCCGCGAGGCGCCGTTGAATTTACACTTGCTGAAAAGATTTCCTTCCCGCGTCGTTTTGTTGTCAAAGTGCCGCGGTTTCTCGCTCCCGCGGAGGACCTTCGACGGATATGCTCTCCTTGGCCTCGGGTGCTACGACCGCCCCCGCTTCGAAGGACTGAACCGCGCCATGATGGTCGACAGCCCCGCTCTCGATATCTCGGACGTCTCGCACCGCTTCGGCGCGCGCCAGGCGCTGAGCCACGTCTCGCTCAGGGTCGACCGCGGCGACTTCACCGCGCTGCTCGGCCCCAACGGCGCCGGCAAGACCACGCTGTTCGCGATCATCACCCGGCTCTACAACAACAGGGAAGGCCAGGTCCGCATCTTCGGCCGCGCCCTGCAGCGTGAACCGTCCTTGGCGCTGGCCGAGATCGGCGTGGTGTTCCAGAAGCCGACGCTCGATTCCGATCTCAGCGTGCGCCAGAACCTCGCCTACCATGCAGCGCTGCACGGGATGAGCGGCAAGGCCGCGCGCGAGCGCATCGAGCGGCTTCTGCACCGCGTCGGCCTTGCCGATCGTGCCAAGGACAAGGTGCGCACGCTGTCGGGCGGCCAGTCCCGCCGCATCGAGATCGCCCGCTCGCTGGTGCACGGGCCGCGGCTGCTGCTGCTCGACGAGGCCACCGTCGGGCTTGACCTCGCCTCGCGCACCGACATCGTTCGCATCGTCCGCGACCTGGTGCGCGAGGACGGCCTCTCGGTGCTGTGGGCGACCCACATCTTCGACGAGATCGAGGCCTCCGACAGCGTCTACGTGCTCCACGCCGGCAAGATCATCGCGCAGGGCCGCTCCGAGGACATCTCGCGCAAGGCCGACGGCGCGACGCTCGCCGACGCCTTCCGGAAACTGACGCTGGAGTCGACCGGCGCTGGAGCGTCCCGATGAGCTTCGCCAGCTCAACCGTCATCGCCGCGCCCCGCGCGATCGGTCTCGCCGGCTACGCCACCTGCTTCCTCGGCATCACCACCCGCGAACTGCTGAAGTTCGTGCACCAGAAGGAGCGCTTCCTCTCCGCGCTGGTGCGGCCGCTGCTGTGGCTGCTGCTGTTCGCCGCCGGCATGCGCGCGGCGATCAGCGTCGGGCGGCCGCCGCCCTACGCCACCTACCCGACCTATCAGCTCTACGTGGCCCCGGGCCTCGCGCTGATGATCCAGCTCTTCGCGGGCATGCAGTCGTCGCTGTCGATGGTCTACGATCGCGAGGTCGGCTCGATGCGCGTGCTGCTGACGAGCCCGTTCCCGCGCTGGTCGCTGCTGCTCGCCAAGCTGCTTGCCGGCGTCATCGTCTCGGTGATCTCGGTCTACGTCTTCTTCGTCATCGCGAGCTTCTGGGACATCACCTTCGCGCCGCTCGGCTACCTCGCCGCGCTGCCGCCGCTGATCCTGACCGGCATGATGCTCGGCTCGATCGGCCTGCTCATCTCCTCGCAGATCAAGCAGCTTGAGAACTTCGCCAGCGTGATGAACTTCGTCATCTTCCCGATGCTGTTCGCCTCCTCGGCGCTGATGCCGTCGTGGGTGATCCGCCGCTCGAGCGAGAGCCTGTACTGGATCACGCTGTACAATCCCTTCACCCACGCCGTCGAGCTGGTGCGTTACGCCCTCTACCTGCAATTCGAGCCGACGTCCTTCGCCGTCGTCGTCGCCGTCACCCTCGTGGCCTTCGGTCTGTCCGTGGTCGCCTACGATCCCGGCCGCGGCATGCTGGCGCGACGCGGCGGACCTGGAGACTGACATGCGTCGTGCGACCCTCATTCTCGCCGCGATGGCCGTGGCGCCGCTCGCCGGCGTCGCCCAAGCCCAGCAACCGGCGGCCCAGCAATCGGCGGCCCAGCAACCGGCTGCCCAGCAGCCGGGCGCGGCCGCTCCGGCCGGAGCGCAGGCTGCGCCCGGCGTCATCCCGCAGAACCAGGAGCCCGCCCGCGCGCCGGGCTCGAAGGCAGACGACGGCAAGACCTTGCCGCCGGCCAGCGACAACGCCGGCACCACGACCGTCTATTCGAGTGCCCCCGACGCGAAGCCGGTGCGGTGGCCCTGTGCCCAGCGCAAGGTGCCGACGATCAGCGCCGGCACGATCTGGTCCGGTCCCGATATCGCGCAGGGCAAGGACTGGGACGACGACAACGACGTCGCCGCGTTGGCGCAGAAGATCGCATCGCGCCGCCTGCCGCTCGACGAGGTCGACGCCGATGTCGCCGCCTTCGCGCAGAAGGCCGGAACTGACAAGAGCAAGAGGCTGACGCAGCTCTTCGTCGGCGTGCTCGAGATCATCAACGCCAACCGCGACCAGATTCTCCAGGGCATCACACGCTACGCGCTCGGCCAGGAGCGCCTTGCCGAACGCATGCGCGAGGAATCCGACAAGATCAGCGAGCAGCAGGAGAACGCCAAGGCGAGCGATCTCGGCGTCGCGACCGAACAGATAAACCGCGATTTCGCCTGGGATCAGCGCATCTTCAAGGAGCGCAAGCAGGCCCTGTCCTACGTCTGCGAGACGCCGAGCCTTCTGGAGCGTCGCGCCTTCGAGGTCGGCAAGCGTATCCAGGCGCGGCTGTGATGACCGAAGCTCGTCGCGTGCCCGCGACCCTGTTGAACCTGTCTTTGTGTCTCGCGATCGTCGCCGTACTCGGGGGCACCGCGTTCGCGGCCAAGCCGACCCGGTTCTGGAATCTCACCGACAACACCGTCACCCGTTTCGAGCTGGCGCCTGCCGGCACCGGCAAGTTCGGACCCGACCAGGCCAAGAACGACAAGGACGGCAGCGTCGATCATGACGAGCGCCTGAAAATCCTCGATGTGGCGAGCGGCACCTACGACGCGCGTCTGGCCGACAGCAAGGGCCGCATGTGTCTCGTCAAGGCCGTGCCGGTGAAGGAAGGCGAAGTCTTCTCAATCGAGGAGAAGCAGCTGACCGACTGCAAGAGATAGACGCGGGCGGCTAACTGATCGGATTGACGTCATGTATGGATTCCAGGCCATCGTCCTCATCTGCCTCGCGTCTACGCCGACACCGGACTGCGGCGAGGACAATGCCGTCGTGTTCCGCTCGACCCACGTCGACAACGAACTCGGTTGCACCAGCGGCTGGCAGGAGATTATCGCCCGCGGCGGCCTGCGCGAAAGCTTGAAGGACGGCGCCTACCTCAAGACGTTGTGCAAGCGCGAGAAGGCCGACCCGTAACCCGGCCGTCCGCTCGGGACGAGCCCTCGAAGCCCCGTCCCACACGCATGGAGCTCAATCGATGTTCGTGATCCTTTCGGTCTGCCTGCTGTCGTCGCCCACCACCTGCAGGGAAGAGCGCGTCCAGCAGTCCGTCGAGGAACGGCCGCCGATCTCCTGCATCGTGGAGGGCCAGAGCACCGTCGCCACATGGCAGCAGGAGCACCCCGCTTGGCGTATCAACAAGTGGAAATGCGTGCCGAAGAGCCGCCTCGAACAAGATCTCTGATCCGCAAGTTCGCTTTGCGCGGTCGCCTCGATGCGGTGCGCACGATCGGCTTCCGCCTCGGCTTGCTCGTGTTCGGCTGTCTACTCATCGCCTTCGCGGCCGGAGCCGGGGTCATCTACACGCTCCACGTCACCGACAGGGCGGTCGACCGTGCGCTCGACGCACAGCGTCGTCTCGACCTGCTCACCGAGATGTCCGGCCGCATCCAGCAGTACGGCCTCGTTGCGATCTCGACGGTCGAGGAGCCCGAGCTGCGCGCGACGCGTCTCAAGGATGCCGAGACGGGCGTCGATGCGGCGATCAAGAGCTTCGAGCCCGAGATCGCCAAGGCGATCAGCCAGGCCGACCTCCCGCAGAACGTCAACGTCATGGCCTCGCGCGTGAAGCCGCTCGAACAGGTCCGCGGCGGCTTCCACGTCCTGGTACGGCAGGTCGATCAGGCTCTGACGGCCGACACGCAGCACCGCGGCGATCTCATCCGCGGCGCCTTCAACGGCTTCGCCACGATGACCGGTCCCTACCTCTTCTTCCTGATGCAGGCGGACCGGCGCGGCGTCGAGGCCGGGCGCGAGGAGGCGCGGACCGTCTCGACGACCGTGACGCGGGCGGCGCTTGTCTTCGTGCTTGCCGCGCTCGTCGGGTCGCTCATCATGTACCGCACGATCTCGCGCCCGATCCTCGCGGCGGTGGCGGAAATCCGCGATGCGGCCGTCGCGATCGGCGCCGGCGAGCGCACCGTGCGCCTGCCAGTGCGCAATCGCGACGAGCTGGGCCTGCTCGCCGTCGTCTTCAACCGCATGACGGCGCGTCTCAAGCGCGGCGAGCAGCGCGTTGCCGCCGACCGTCTTGCGCTTGAGACGACGATCGCCGACCGCACCAGCGACCTGCGCGCAGTCAACGACAGGCTGAGCGGCATCGACCGCAGCCGCCGGCGCTTCTTCGCCGACGTCAGCCACGAGCTGCGCACGCCGCTCACCGTCATCCTCGGCGAGTGCGAGATCGCGCTTGCCGCGCAGAGAAGCGCCGAGCCGGCCGTTGCCGCCCGCGTGCTCGAGAACGACAAGGCAGCCTTAGCCGTCATCCGGCGTCGGGCGCAACGCCTTCAGCGTCGCGTCGAGGATATGCTGCGCGTGGCGCGCTCGGAGAGCGGCACGATCGAGCTGCGCTTCAAACGCGTCGCTCTCCAGGAAGTTTGCGCGAGCGCGATCGACGATTTCGAGGGCGCGACCAAGCGCAAGGATGTCGACATTCGTCTGGCCGCCCCGCAAACCGCGATCGAGGTCGATGGCGATTTCGAGTGGCTGCGCCAGATCGTCGAGGGCATGATCGACAATGCGCTGTGCTACGCCAAGGGAGCCACCTTGATCGAGATCGTCTGCGCGGCGGAGGGGCAGCGGGCGATGCTCGTCGTGCACGACAACGGGCCGGGCTTCGGCGTTGACGACCCGCAGGTGCTGATGGAGCGTTTCGTGCGCAGTGAGACGACCATCGACACGATCGCTGGCCACGGCATCGGTCTTTCGCTGGTGCGCTGGGTGGTGGACAAACATGGCGGAAGTGTCAGACTGCGTACGGCGGATGCGCCGTTGTCCGGCGCCGAAATCGTGATCCGGCTGCCGCGGGCGAGAGATTGATGGCCGAAGGTTTGGTGGCCGAAGCGTTAATGGCCGAAGTAAACGTTCTCGTCGTGGAGGACGATCCCGACATTGGCGCGATGCTCGACCGCGGTCTCGGTGCGGCAGGCTTCGCCGTGAAGTGGGTCGACACCGCGCGCGACGCTCTTCACCACATGACGGCGCGCGCGCCCAACGCCATTCTGCTCGACGTCATGCTGCCCGATGGGACGGGCAACGATCTCTGCCGATCGCTACGCCAGCGCGGCTTCGCCGGGCCGATTCTGTTCCTCAGCGCCAAGGACGAGATCTCGGACCGCGCCGACGGACTCGCCGCCGGCGGCGACGATTACATCGTCAAGCCGTTCTCCTTCGACGAACTCGTCGCCCGCCTGCGTGCCCAGCTGCTGCGGCGCCAAGGCGCCGGCGACCGGCGCCTGATGTCGGTCGGCGGGCTGACGCTCGACCTCGACACGCGTCAGGTCCGCTTCCAGGAGATCACGGTGAAGCTCACCCAGCGCGAGGCCGAACTGCTCGCGCTGTTCATGGAAGGGCCGAACAAGCCCATCGCGCGCAATGACGTCTTCGATCGCCTGTGGCACGAGCAAGGGAGTGCCTCGCTCAACGTCGTCGACGTCTACGTCGGCTACCTGCGGAGCAAGCTCGCCGAGATCGCGCAGAGCCGCGGCCCCTCGATCGCGACCGTCCGCGGGCGTGGTTTCATGCTGGAGATCGCCCGTTGAATCAACTCGCGCTGAATCATAAGAACGTGAGCGGACGTTCTTAGCAAAAAGGCGGGTGAGGCCCCGCTACGTTACTTGCCAAAACTTCCCGTTCTGTCCATATAACTTCCACCGGTCGCAAGGCCGGGGCCAATAAGTCTTAGGATCTTCTTAGAGAAACCTGAGCGGTTTTCGGGAAGAGACAGAGCAAACAGGAGATCGCCATGAACTGGGTTGCCCCGATCGTCGAAGAGATCTGCGTCGGCATGGAAGTCACGAGCTATGAGTCGGCCGACATCTCGGTCGAGTTCTAGGACCCATTATCAGCGCGCTGGACGAGAGGCTCGTGAAAGCGATCATTCTCGGCTCAGCGGCAGGCGGCGGCGTTCCCCAGTGGAACTGCCGCTGTTTTGTTTGCGGCCTCGCTCGTTCGGGCGACCCGCGCGTCACGCCGAGGACCCAGTCGAGCATCGCGCTCTCGGTCGACGGCAAATCCTGGCTGGTGGTCAACGCCTCTCCCGACATTCGCCAGCAGATCGCGGCAACGCCCGCGCTGCATCCGCGCCAAGGCGCACGCCACTCGCCCATTGCGGCCGTTCTGCTCACCAATGGCGATGTCGACCATGTGGCTGGTCTGCTCACCCTGCGCGAAAGCCAGCCTTTCCGTCTTTACGCGACCAAGACGACGCGGGAGTCGCTCGACGCCAATCGAATCTTCTCGGTGGCGTCGCCGGACCTTGTTCCCCGCCTGCCCATCCACCTCGACGAGCTTTTCGAGCCGCTGCCCGGGCTCCGCGTCGATATGTTCGCAGTGCCCGGCAAGGTGCCGCTTTGGCTGGAGGACGAGACGATGGCGATCGGCGCGGCTACGGAGACGACCGTTGGCCTTGACATCGGGGTCCACGGGCGACGGCTCCTCTACATTCCAGGCTGCGCCGAGGTGACGGACGGCATCCTGCGGCGGATCGACGGCGCCGATGCGCTTCTGTTCGACGGCACGCTGTGGACCGACGCCGAGATGATCGAGGCCGGTATCGGACAAAAGACCGCGCGGCGCATGGGTCACGTTCCGATGACCGGCGCAGGCGGTTCGATCGATGCCCTGAAGCACGTGGGCTTGGGACGCCGCATCTTCATCCATATCAACAACACGAACCCGGTGCTCGTGTCCGACACGAAGGAACGGGAAGCTGCGGAGGCTGCCGGATGGGAGATCGGCTACGACGGGATGGAGATCGCGCTTTGAACAGCCTTCTGTCTCCCGACGAACTCGAGGCGCAGCTTCGAGCGATCGGCGCTAGCCGCTATCACAGCCTGCACCCGTTCCATAGGCGCCTCCACGGCGGCAAGCTCGACAAGACGCAAGTCCGTGCCTGGGCGCTGAACCGCTTCTATTACCAGGCGATGATCCCCATCAAGGACGCGACGATCCTGTCGCGCATGGACGATCCGCAGCTGCGCCGCATCTGGCGCCAACGGATCGTCGACCATGACGGGGAGAACGCCGGTGACGGCGGTATCGAGCGCTGGCTGATGCTCACCGACGGGCTTGGGTTCGAGCGCGACTACGTCATCTCGTTGCAGGGGCTGCTGCCGGCGACCCGGTTCGCTGTCGACGCCTACGTCCACTTCGTGCGCGAGAAGCCGCTGCTCGAGGCGATCGCCTCGTCGCTGACCGAGCTATTCTCGCCCAACATCATCTCCGAGCGTGTCACTGGCATGCTCGCTAACTATGACTTCATTTCCGAGAAGACGCTGGCCTATTTCGGCAAGCGGCTGACGCAGGCGCCGCGCGATGCCGATTTCGCGCTGGGGTACGTAAAGGAGAATGCGGCGACCGCGAAGGAGCAGGCGCTGGTGCTCGACGCGCTCCGCTTCAAGTGCAACGTGCTGTGGGCGCAGCTCGACGCCCTGCACCATGCCTACGTGGAGCCCGGCCCGATCGCGCCCGGCGCTTGGCAGCCCGGCCACGCCGTCAGGGGTTGACATGACTGACCTCACCGGTTCGAGCGTGCCGCGGCTGCCACGCGGCGTTCGGCTGCATTTCGACCAGGTGCGCAACGCCCACGTGTTGCTGGCGCCGGAGCGTGCCTTCAACGTCGACGCAAACGCCGTCGCCGTGCTGCAACTCGTCGACGGCGCCCGGTCGATCAACGCCATCGCCGGCGAGCTTGCCACGACGTACAATGCCGATCCCGCCGTCATCGAGCACGACATCAAGACCATGATCGACGATCTCGTCGCCAAGCGCGTGGTGGAGACATCATGACCCCGTCGGCCACACCTGCACCACCCCAGCCGGTTCCCAACCCCATCGGCATTCTGATGGAGCTGACGCATCGCTGTCCGCTCCACTGTCCCTATTGCTCGAACCCGCTCGAGCTCGACCGCCGCTCGGCCGAGATGGACACCGTTACCGTGCTGCGCGTGCTCGACGAGGCGGCGGCGCTCGGCATCCTCCACGTCCACCTGTCCGGTGGCGAGCCGACGGCGCGCCAGGACATCGTCGAGATCACCGCGCGCTGCGCCAAGAGCGGGCTCTACTCGAATCTCATCACCTCCGGCGTCGGTCGCGCGCTCGCCGTGCTCCCGGCGCTCGCCGATGCCGGGCTCGACCACGTCCAGCTCTCGGTGCAGGGCATCGACGCCGCCTCCGCCGACAAGGTCGCAGGCCTCAAGGGCTCGCACGAGACGAAAATGAGGTTCGCCGCCGAGATCGCCCGGCTCGGGCTGGCGCTTACCGTCAACGCCGTGGTCCACCGCGGCAACATCGACCAGGTGGACGGCTTCATCGACCTCGCGGTGAAGCTCGGCGCGCGGCGCCTCGAGATCGCGCACACGCAATACTACGGCTGGGCCTACAAGAACCGCGCGGCGCTGATGCCGGCGCGCCCCGACGTCGACCGCTCGATCAAGATCGTCGAGGCGGCGCGCAAGCGGCTCGCCGGTTCGCTCGTCATCGACCTCGTCGTGCCGGACTATTACGCGCTGCGGCCGAAGGCCTGCGCCGGCGGCTGGGGCCGCAAGCTGATGAACGTGTCGCCGGCCGGCAAGGTGCTGCCCTGCCATGCGGCGGAGTCGATCCCCGGTCTTGAGTTCTGGTCCGTTCAGGACCATCCGCTGGCCGACATCTGGCGCCGCTCGCCGGCCTTCAACGCCTATCGCGGCACCGACTGGATGCCCGAGCCTTGCCGCACCTGCGAGCGCAAGGAGGTCGACTGGGGCGGCTGCCGCTGCCAGGCGCTCGCGCTGCTCGGCGATGCCGCGCAGACCGACCCGGCCTGCGGCAAGTCGCCGTTCCACGCGAAAATCGAGGCGCTTGCGACCGCGGAAGCTGCGCACGAGGCGCCCCCCGAGTACATCTACCGCGCGCCGAGCCAGACTCCGTCGAGTCTGGCCGGGTCGCGCCAGACGGAGGATATCGTCACGTGAGAGTACTGCAGACCGGCGCCGCGGCGCTGCTGTCCCTGTTCATCGGCCTTGCCGCCGCCGAGGCGCTGGCTCAGACCACCGACGCCTCGAAACCGAACGTGGTGAAACCGAACGTGGTGAAGCCCGAGGCGCCGACGCTGGGCGCGCCGAGCGAGACCTCGCCGCGCACGGTGGCGACCCTGCTGTTCGACACTCCGCAATGGACCAAGGCCCCGGTCGGCTCGACGATCACCTATGATTATTCGAAGAAAACCGGCGAGGCCGCGCTCGGTTCTAAATTCGACGACACGATCGCCTTGAAGCTCGACAAGGCGGAGGACGAGGTCCACCGCAGCGTCGAGGTCAAGCTGTTTTCCGGTGCCAACGCCAAGCCGGCGGGCCCGTTTGAGGCGACGGCGCAGAACCCGGTGCTGCTCCTTGTTTTCGAGGAGAACGTCCAGGAACTCGGCGCGCTGTTCAAGGCCAACCCGCGCTACCTCAAAAACGCCATCCGCAAGGCCTGGCGCGACAGCGCCAAGATCGAGGACGCGCAGGTCACCGTCAATGGACGGCAGGTGCCCGGCACGCGCATCACCGTCACGCCCTTCGTCGACCTGCCCGAGAAGGACAAGATGATGGGTCTCGACACCATGACTTACGTCGTCGACATCGCCGACAGCGTGCCTGGCGACGTCGCCCGCATCGACATCCACGCGCCGGAGGACGGCACCCCGAAATTCTCCGAGGTGCTCACCTACAAGGCGACGACCCCATGAGGCGGGTACTGGTTCGGGCGGCGCTCGCCGCCTCGTTCTGCCTCGCCGCCACCGCCGCCTCGGCTCAGGGGGCGGACCTGGCCAACGACTATCCCACCACCGCGCGGGCCGATTACGTGCTCGGCTGCATGGCGGCCAACAACCAGACCCGTACAGCGCTCGAGCACTGTTCGTGCTCGATCGACGTGATCGCCTCGATACTGCCCTACGACAAGTACGAGGAGGCGGAGACGATCATCTCGATGCGCCAGGGCATCGGTGCCCAGGCCCGCGAGTTCAACGCCGCCAAGAACCTCAACGACGTCGTCGCCGACCTGCGCCGGGCGCAGGCCGAGGCCGAGATCCGCTGCTTTCGCTGACGCGTCGCCGGTGCGGGACGATGCCCTCGCCGGCCCCCGGGAATCATCGCCTCGGCGTTGTCGGCGGCGTTGGCGTACATGAGCCGAGGCGTGTGCTGCTCAGCGCCTGACGGCGAGCCCGGGCGTTTCTACTGCCGCCCGGCCTTGAAGGCGCCCTCGTAGGTGAACTCCGGCGCGGACTTCAGCTGGTCCGCGCTGGCCTTCATCGTCGCGGCATAGGTATTGGCGACCTGATCGTAGGTGAGGGTGATCGTGCTTGGCGCGACGGCCACGTAGCGGTCGCCGATACCCAGCATGCCGCCGACCACCAGGATGTAGGCGTGCAGCCCGCCGTGATCGATGGCGAGATCCTTGATCGTCGCGAGGTCTTCGTTGTTCGTCCCGCGTACCTTCATGCCGACGAGCACCGAAGCGAGCTTCTCGCTCGGCAGGACCGTCACGTAAGTGCCGGAGCCGGTCAGCGGCGCCCTTGCGCCGTTGCCGCCGGCGGCCGAGCCGCTCTGCGGATCGAGCGTCACCACCTCCGTCATCGAGCCGGGGTTGAGGATCATCGCGACCGGGTTGCCGGCCTTGTCCTTGGCGCGCACCAGGATGGAATTCGGTAGGATCTGCAGTTCGGTGAAACCCGCCTTGCGCAACGTCGCGGCCATTCCATCGCTCAACACCTTGTCGCCACGGGTTTGTGTCTGCGCCGCCTTGTCATCGACGACCATCTCCTCGAGCGGCTTGGCCGAAGGGCTGCCTTGGCCAGCCTTCGTCTGAGAACTCCCGCTCGGCGGCGGAGGCTCGGCCCCTGCCGGCGTGATGCCGGCCGTCGCGCAACCCCCGAGCCAGGCTCCGAACGCCATGCTTGAACAGAGCGACAGTCGCATTCGGGTCCCCTCTCGGTGTGACCGTGCAGCGGAAGAAACGGCCGGGCAGAGGCCGCAGTTCCGTCGAAGCTTAGCCGTGCGAGGCGCCCTCCGCTGCGTGGCGGCGGAAGGCCTCGTCCATCGCCGCCCACATCGGCTTGCGGTGGAGCATGTCGTCGTAGGGCAGGGGGCGCGCCAGGCGACCGAGGCCGTGCGCCGCCATCACCCCCGGATCACGCCACCACGTGTAGCGATCGGAAAGTCCCCAGGTCACCACCATCTTCGTCGCCGGCACGGCGAGGACGGCGCGCAGGAAGGCGGCGGTGCGCTCGGCGACCGCGTCGTCGCGGGCCCAAACATCGCGCGGATAGCTCTCGTCGTCGACGTCGAACTCGGTGATGTAGATGTCGACGCCGCGCCGCGCGATCTCGTGGAGGAAATCGGAGAAGCTCGCGTCGCTGAAGGCGATCTGTGGGGTGAGGTGTCCCTGCAGCCCAACGGCATCGAGCCGCAGTCCTTTGTCGAGGATCCGGTCGACGAGCTTCAAAAGCGACGACCGCACCGCGAGCCCGACCGGGTCGGTCCGCTCGGTCCAGGCCTCGTTCAAGACGAGCTTCGCGGCCGGGTCGAGCGCGGCCGTCCGCCGGAAAGCGCGGAAAATGTAGTCGATGCCCATCGCATCGTACCACGGTCCCGGCCGGAACGTGCCCGGCCTGTCCTTACCGAGCCAGAACGGCTCGTTGACCACGTCCCACGATTGCAGCCGGCCGGCGAAATGCGGCACCACCGTCTCGAGGTAGGTGTCGAAGACACGCGCCAGCTCGGCGTGCGACAACGGCTTCAGCCAGGGCGCCGGCCAGTCGTTCCAGGCGAGCGTATGGCCCCGTGCGAGCAGGCCGTTTCGTCGTGCCCCGTCGACGAGGGCATCGGCGGGTCCGAAGGCGAAGCGGCCCGGCTGCGGCTGGAGGGCGTCGAACTTCAGGGCGTTCTCCGGAGTCATGATCGCGGCCTGCTCGACGACGAGGGCGCGATAGGCCGCGTCGGTGAACAGCGGCTCGCCGCCGGCCGTCCCGAACATCACGCCGCCGGCCCGCGCGGCGTCCCTCAGCGACGATGGCCGCGCCGCCCGCGCGAGGCCGGGATCGATGTCGCCGAGGGCGCCCAGCCCGAGCGCCAGCGCCTCGCGGCGACTGAAGCCGGCAAGTCGCGGATCGCGCCCGTCAGGCCTGAAGGTCTTCATCCTGATCGTCCCAATAGCGCCGGCCGTTCGGGGGCCGCGCGGGCTGGCGTGGCCGCGCCGGCTCGACGGGGGCTTCGTAGACGGCGCCCTGCCGCGGCGACGAACCTTCCATGAGCAGCGCCGCGGCGAGGCCGAAGAACAGGCCGGCGGACAGGCTGACGATACCGACGACCGTCTTCTTCGGCTGCGCCGGTGAGACCGGCGGATGCGCGATGGCGATGATGCGACCCGGCGGCGTCTCGCTCTCCTGCTGGGAGATGTTGTCGTTGACCTGCGCGAAACGCTCGAAGCTGGCGCGGAGTACCTTGACGTTGCGCTCGAGCTGCTCGAGCGGCACCAGGTTGCGACTGAGATTGATCGATTGGGTCTTAATCTCGTTGAGCTGCTTCGCGATCTGGGCAACGTGCATCCGCGCGGCCTGGTAGTCGCTGCGAGCCCCGAGGCCGACACGCTGCAACTCGGCGCGGATCAAACCCTCGAGCTTGGTCTGACGTCCCTTCGCCTCGACCAGCGCGGGATGCTGCGGACCGAGCGTCATGGCGAGCTTGGCGACGCTCTGCTCCGTCTCCGCCTCCTGCTGGCGCAGGCGCTCCATCGTGAGCGACCGCTCCGCTTCGGTCGTGGCATCGAGTCTTCCGCTGCGCGCCAGGCGGTTCACCTCGTCGAGACGGGCTTGCGCGTCCGACATCTTCGTGCGCGCCTCGCCGAGCGCCCGGGTCAGATCCGCGACTTGCTGTTCATTGGATCGCAAACCGGACGAGTCGACGACGTTGTTCTTCGTCTTAAAGGCCTCGACCTTGTTCTCGGCGTTCTTGATCTCTCCGGAGAGCTGATCAAGCCGTTGGCGCACGAACTGCGTATCGTCGCGTGCCGCGGTCACGCGCGAGGAGATCTGGTCCTCGATATAGGCCTTCGATATGTCGTTGGCGATCTCGGCCGCCTTGGCCGGATCGCGGGCGAGAACCTCGATCGAGACGACGTAGGTCCGCTCCGGCCGCTTGATTGTGATCGCGTTCTCGAGAGCCTTGAGATCGACGGCGTCCTCCAGTGTCGAGAGCGGATGAAGGAGGCGCTGCAGCAGGCTGCGATCGCTTCCGTTGAATTCCTTGTCGTTCTTGAGGTCTGCCATCTTCGCGGCACGGGACAGGACCGTCTGCGAGGTCAACAGCTTGATCTGGCTGTCCATCGCATTGTTGTCGGCGATGAAACCGGGCTGGACGGGATCGGACCCGACGGTCTTCCCGAGCCGCGGATCGATGAGGATCGCCGTCGACGCCATGTAACGCGGCGGCGTTAGCGCGATGTAGCCGACGCCAGCCGCTACGGCGAGGGCCATGCACGCCGCCACTGTCAGTTTGCGTCGCAAGACGATCGCGAAGATGCCCGCCTCACCCTTCGCCGGCGTCTGTGCGGGAGGCGGCGCACGGCTCACGTCGTAGTTCCTCAGATGCGGGGAAAACGTGTCTCTGATGGTCATGGGGGGTCACACCAAACTGACGCGGGCGGCCGGCCATAAAGGACGACGGCGCTCGTCTTTACGCAGAAAAACGAGGGCGAGCACGATCGCCATCGCGAAGGTGATCGTCTTGCCCGACAGACTCGCTGATGCACTCACGAGGATGAAATAGAACAACAGCATCAGGATCGTGCCGCGGCCACAGGCCTTCACCAGGGAGTGCGAGAAGGCGATGAGCGCCAGCATGATCATCGCGGACACGATGCCGCCATAGACCAGGATAAGGCCGATCCAGGAGCTCTCGATGCCGAACTCGAGGCCGTACATGCGTTGCAGGGTCGCCACCACATCCTTGTCCGGACCAAGCAGGATGGATGTCGACGGGAGAGGATCGAACAGCGAGAACATGGTCACGCGCGTGGAGGCGCTGCCGGCGTCCTGCGAGAAACGGTCGAGCGTCTTGTCGAAGAAACCCGTCTGCAGGATGATCGCCGTCGCCCCGATCAGGAGGCCGATCGCGACAAGGCCGAAGGCCACTCCACGTGGCGTGAAGCGGCCACCCGCCTGGATCGCTTCGGCGATCTGCTGCACGCACAGCCAGGCGGAGAAGACGATCGACAGGACGAGCGCGGCCCTCGCTCCGAAGGCGAACATCGATGCCAGCAGCAACAGCGTCAATGTCGCTCGCAACACCAACGGCAGCCAGCTCGATCCGGGTGCGGCGAGACAGAGGATGGCGCAGCCCGTGATGACACCGTTCGACAGCGGATGCCCGAAGATCGCGGTCGCGCGCCAGTCTTCCGACAAGGCGGTGCGCCAGTCGAACGTCTTGTCGCCACGCGTCGGGTCGAACGACGTTCCCGGCGGCGCCTCGATGTGGACCAGGTGGAAGCCGCGCAGGAACTCGAGCATGGCGATCAACGCGTTCGCGAAAAGGATGGCGGCGAGCAGGTAGGCCAGCCATGTCTTCAGCCGCTCATCGAGATCGCGAAGCAGGATGAAGACGACGATCGGCAGCACGAAGGTGTCGATGAGCGGCGTGAACGGCGTCTTCGATCCCACGACGATGAAGGCGAGAGCGGCCATGACCGCGACAAGGAGGAGCACGACGCCACCATCATTGGTGAGCAAACGAAAACCCGTCCGAATCGGCGCGGGCGCCGCTAGAATGCGGCAGGCCAGGGCGGCGACGGCGACGAACGTCGCCGGGTGAAGCTTGGAGAACAGGCCGCCTCCGGCATCGACGTAACCGATGCCATGCGCTTCGAGCGTCACCGGCGATATGGCGAACAGCGTCAGGACAGCGGCGAAAGTCCCGATCAAGGCGAGGTCCGCGAGCAGCGCGCGCGGCAGACTGCCCATCAAGCGCGAGCGCCGGGGAAGATAGGCGTCGAGGCTGACCTGCTCCCTGGAAACGGGCATCACGCGCCCCCTGTCGCGCACAGCCGCGCGATGGCGTGCCGGCGTATCATGGCATCGACCCGATGCGCGTGCGCGTCGCAGGAACCGCGCTCTTGCTCGTGCGCGGATCGAAGCGGCGAGCGAGCCTCGCGAAGAGGGCGCGTCCCGGCACCTCGACGAAGGCGTACGCGAGCCATGCCGCGACGAGCACGCCGACGCCGTAGACCAGAGCGACCAGGACGATCGATGGCACCGAGGAGAGATGGAGCACCTCGATCATCGGGCGCGCGCCGGGATGATCGGCGATGGGATTGCGGATGAAGGTGAAGAACTCGTGGTCGCTCCAGCGCCCGAGTTGGTGAACGGCGGCCAGGAAGAAAATTAGAACGACGGCGTGCACCATGTAGATCGCGAACGACCATTCCGCGAGGATCCGCAGGGGTTTATTCATCAGCAAGCGAGAGACCCTGCCGCGACCACCGGCAAAGGCGAGGACGAAGGCGCCGAAAATAAACGGTGCTGCGAAGGACGCATAGGTTCCCATCGCGAACGCAAGCCACACGCAAACCATCGCGACGGCCGTACCTTCGACGAGTGTCGGCATGGCGAAGGTGGGAACGCGGCGGCGCGCGATGATCTCGCAGCAGAGCGTGCCGGCGAAGAAGCCGGCGAGGCACCGGAAGATCCCGTAATCGAAGGTCGAGCGCATATGATAGGGCGCGATGAAGATCAGGACGGTAATCGAGATGACGATGGTGAGCAGCATGAGGACGCGGCGAAGATGCGGGCGCACCAGGCAGAAGCCGGCAAACAGCACGTAGGTCACGAGCTCGACGCTAAGGCTCCAGCTTGGAAAGTTCCATGTCTCACGGTCATGGAAGCCGAGCGATTGGACGAGCAGGAGGTTGGTCGGTATCGCTTGAATGAGGTTGATGCCGTCGGGGTCGAACGGGGGCGACGAGAAATGCTTGCCGAAGGTCGCGTGGAGGGCGAGCTTGGCGAGCTCGTAGAGGACGAGGACCGCGATCGTGGCGACCTGCACAGGCCAGATGCGTCCGACGCGCCGCACTACATATTCCGGAATCGCCGAGGGGCGCGCGAGCTTCTCGGAATAGGCCTGTGCGATGACGAGACCGCTGAGCACGAAGAAGAGATCGACGAGAAGTGCGATCGGCTCGAGGTGACGGACGGAGATGGCGTCGGTGGCGATGCCGAAATGCGCGAGGGCGATCGCGAGCGCGCCCGGGCCGCGCAGACCGTTGATGGCCTGCAGCGTCTGTACCGGCGCGGCGGGGCGCGCCCTCGGCGGCTGGGCACGAGCGTCCACTGGGTTGCCCTTTACAGTCGACGGGCTGTCGCCGGGATCAGAAAGCATTTTCGAACGCCTTCGCCGAGAGGATCGTCATGCCGAGAATGCGGAGATCCAATCCCATCGTCCAATTGTCGATGTAGTAGAGATCGTGTTCGAGCCGGCGTCGCATGAAGTCTTCCGACGTGATCTCGCCACGAAGTCCATGGATCTGCGCCCAGCCGGTGACGCCCGGTCGCACGTTGTGGCGCCGCGCATACTCGGCGATCGAGCGTTCGTAATGCTGGTTCTGGATCAAAGCATGCGGACGTGGTCCGACGAGGGACATATCGCCTCGGATTACGTTGAGGAGCTGCGGCAACTCGTCGATGTTGTATCGCCGCATGAAGCGGCCGACCCGCGTGACGCGGTCATCGTTGCGCGTCGCCGGCCGCATCGCCCTGTCGCTCTCGGTCACAGTCATCGAGCGGAACTTGACGATCCGGAACGTCTGCTGGTTGAAGCCGTAGCGGCGCTGCATGAAGAACACCGGCCCGGGGCTGTCGCGCTTGATCGCCACGGCGATGAGGCCGAAGAGCGGGAGCAGCACGATCAGCATCGCCATGGCGACGACGACGTCGAAGACGCGCTTGATCACGACTTCCGCCGTGGAGAGCGGCTGCCTCACGAGATGCAGGCTGGCGATCTTGCCGATGCGCGAGATGCTCGCTTTGCTGAAACGATCGAGGACCAGCTCCGGTCCGAGATGGATAGAGGCGGGGACCTTGATGAAGGCGGCGACGCAGGCATCGATGGTCCGCGTCTGCGACCACGGCACCAGGATAAAGATGTCGTCCGGGTGGAGGACGCGCGCCGAGGCCGCCGCGAGGGCGAGGTCTTCGTCGAGTGTCTCGGGACCGCGCAGGACCGAGCAGGATACGACGTCGATCCCGGCGGCCCAGGGTTGATAGCGCGCCGAGAAGTCCCGCAGCGCCGCCTCGCTGCCGGCGAGGACGACGCGCAACGCGGAAATCTTGCCGACGATGGCGCTCATCTTGGTCCGGTGCACGATAATCGCGCGGAGCCAAACGAGGCAGAAGAGGCCGGACGCGTAGAGCAGCACGATGCTGCCACGCGAGATGGCGGATGTCTCCTTGACCATGAAGGAGAGGACGAGAGCGCCGAGGAACGTGATGTTCCAAACCAGCGCGACGCGCCTGGCGTGCCCACCGAAAGAGAGGTAGCCGACGATCGAGTATTCATTGCGCAGGACGTTGATCGCGATGAAGAGGATCGACACGAGGATGCCGATCGCGGTCGACGGCTGCGCCATGCCGCTGACGTGATAGAAGAAGATGTGGTAGCCGACGCCGATCGCGACCGCGCAGGTGGTGATCACGAAGGCGTCCGCCAGCGCGGCCAGGATGGCGAAGCGTGCGCGAAAGAAGGCCGTGGTGCGTCGGCGGGCGGCCCAATAGTACAGCTTGGATTCCGATCGCGCGCGCCGCGCACCGTAGCGCTGCCTGCTGCCGTAGTCTTCGGTACTCAGCGCCGTCTCCCGGTCGAACATGCCAATATGAGGCAAATTCGCGATTGGCGTTTCCTCTTTGGTAACCATGGCAAGCGACGGGCCGGCACACGCGCGAAGAGCCGTTGGCATCTCGACCCGAACGGCGTCCTCGGTTTGTCGCGGCCGAGGCCCGCCCGAGCCCGCGGCGAGGCCCGGTATCGTTCCGATTTGAGCCAGATCGACCGTGTTCTTTTAGGACGACTTCGTCGCATAGGGAGGCAGATCGGCGATCGTCCGGGGGGCCATGGGGAGATCCGGGTGTTCGCAAGCAATGGCTGACGTTTTGCTCGGTGCTTGTCGATTGCGCCGTCTCGCGCCTTTCATGAGAGCGAACTGTCGGGCATGGATACCACGTCGATGGCGCCGCCGCCGGCGGCCTTGCGTGGGGATTTACTCGCACGCGCGATGATCGATCGCCGCGAGGTTCGGCATCTGGAGGTGCTCGGTGTCGGCATTCACGATGTGGCGTTCGCCGATGCGATAGCGTTGATGCGCGCGGCGGCCGGCGACGGGGTGCGGCGTACCCTTTTCATCGTCAATGCCCATACCCTGAACATCGCCCATGAATCCCGTGCCTGCCGCGATCTTCTCAACGAGGCGGACCTCGTCTTCAACGACGGCTCCGGCGTACGCCTGGCGGCGCGCCTTCAAGGCATCCGTTTGAAGGCAAATCTCAACGGGACCGATCTCCTGCCGGCCTTCATGCGGGCGGCGAACGCGGACGGGCTTTCCTACTTCCTCCTCGGCTCGCGGCAGGATGTGCTCGAGCGGACGATCGCGGTGATGCAGCGTGATTTCTCCGGGTGGACCTTGGTCGGGTACCACCACGGCTATCTCGATTACGCAGCGAGCGAGACCGTTGTGGCGAGCATCAACGCGGCGCGCCCCCATCTTCTCCTCGTCGGGATGGGTAATCCGATCCAGGAGCGCTGGATCCACGACCATCGCGATCGGATCCGGGCCGGGCTCTGCATCGGTGTCGGGGGGTTGTTCTCCTACCTTTCGGGTGATTACCGGCGCGCTCCGCTGGTCTTCCGGCGCCTCGGGCTCGAATGGCTGGCGATCATCGTCCTCCAGCGACGGAAATGGCGCCGTTACGTCGTCGGCAACCCTCTGTTCCTCGCGCGGATCGCGCGCGAACATCTCGGACGAAGGCGGGCTCGATGATGCGGCTGGTTCTCTTCCATCCAATGGATCCCCGCGGCCGCAAGCTCGGTGGCATCGAGACCCATGTCCGACTGGTGCTGGCGCGACATCCCTCGGCGACCGCGCTGCTCTTGGTCGGGATTGACGAGATCGGCGATCGCGACCTCGGAGCCGTCGAAGCCCTCGAGTACGAAGGGCGACGTATCGACTTCCTGCCGGTGGCGCGGGTCGATGCCGGTGCGATCAACCGTGCCGCCACGACGATCTTCCAATCGACGACGCTGCGCTTCGCGCTCGGTGCCTTGAGCCATCTCGGCAAGGTCCGCGTCATGATACGGGGCGCTTCGGTGTCATGCGAGGTCGAGCGTTTCGAGTTCGCCCTCTTCGCGAAGCTGTTGCGGGCTCCGCTCGTCCTCATCGTGCACAACGAGGGCAGCAAAGGCGACAAGATGGACAGTTTGCTGAAGCGCTACTGGTTCCTGCATCGCTTCAACGAGCGTGTGGCGCTCGCACTGGCCGATCGTATCTTCGCGGTGAACGCGTCCATCGCGCGACGCATCGCGACGCTGTCCGCGCCTTTGTCGTCGAAGACGGAGGTGATGTCCGTTTCGGTCGACACCACGGTCTTCTCGCCGACGCCGTTTCCGCGGGAGGACGATTGCTTCCACATCTGTTTCGCGGGGCGGCTCGACGACTTCAAGGATCCGCCGCTGATGGTGGCGACGCTCGCGGCTTCGGCGAAGAAGCTGGCACGAGGGACCGGCCGAGGATTTCGGCGCGTCGTGTTCGACTACGTCGGTGCGTCGGACCCGACGCTCGTGCCCGGCTTCGAGGCGATCGCGCCTTTCGTCGTGAGGCACGGCATCCGCACGGCGGCCGAGGTCGCATCGATCATGCGGAGCGCGCATGCCGGCATCATCACCTCCTTCTTCGAGGGGATGCCGTGCTACCTGCTGGAAATGCTTGCCAGCGGCCGTCCGGTATGCGCGATCAGCCTGCCTCAGTTCGCGGCGCTCATCGTCGAGGGCGTGAGCGGTACCCTGGTGGACCGCCGGGCAACGCCGGAGGACTCTGCCGAGGCTCTCTCGGACGCCGTCGTCGCTCTGGCCGCCGCCATCGCGGTGGATCGTCTGGAACCGAAGACCATCGGCGCTCTCGCGCGGCCCTATTCGGCCGAGACGCAGATGAGTCGGCTGTTCGCTTGGCACCGGAGGCTCGCGACGGGCGACATCGCTCAGGCCAGCGCATCCGCTACCGCGGCATAGGCTGCGCGCGCGGACTCCAGCGAGAACTCCTGCGCGCGGGCCTGCCGCTCGGTGGGATCGCCGAAGGCCCGCAGAGTCGCCGTGAGCGCCTCCGCGAGCGCGGCGATGTCGCCGACGGGCACGATGCGGCCGTAGCGGCCCTGCCCGAGGATTTCGGGCGGGCCGCCGCAATCGGTGCTGACGACGGGCACGCCGTGGGCCAACGCCTCCGCCGCCGTCAGGCCGAAGCTCTCGCTCTCGGAGGTGATCGCGAGGCAGGAGGCCCGTCGGTACCACATCGAGGGATCGGCGACATGGCCGGGCAGGTGGACGCGCCGGCCCAGGCCGTGACGTTCGATCGCGGACTCGATTGCGGCCCGGTCCGGCCCATCGCCGAGGATCGTCAGTTGCGCGTTCGGGGGTGCCACCCGCGCGAAGGCCTCGACGAGATCGGCGAAGCGCTTGACCGGCACCAACCGCCCGCAGGCGACCACCAGGGGCGGAGACACGGGGCGCGCCGTTTCGTGGGGGCCGGAGGCGATTGGATTGTAGATCCGCAGCGTGCGGCTCGGGCTCGCATGCCAGCGTGTGCGCAGGTCGGCGAGCAGCGCATCGGAGACGCAGATCGTTTGCGCCGCCATTCGCGTCATCACCGCGGCCGCCTGGAACGAGGCCTGGCTCATGCGCTTGGGTTCCGCGACGGCGAAGCCATGGTAGCCGAGCACGCAGCGCCGGCCGCGTGCGGCCGTCATGGCCGCCGCGAGATGCTTGAGGTTCTGGGCGCCGAGCGCGGAGAACGACGCGTCCGGCCTCTCCCGGCGCAGGATGACGGCGAGCCGGCGTGTCGCCCCGGCATGGTTTTGTCCCAAAACGATGCGTCGCACGGTGTCGTCGGCCGGACGGAAATCTTGGCCGACCTGGTCGGCGCACTGAATCACGGTGTCGCCGGCTTGCGCGAAGGCGGCGGCAAGACGCGAAAACACCGTCTCCGCGCCCCCGCCCGAGAAGGCGTGGGTGTAGAACAGGAGCTTGCGCGTCATCGCTCTGGCAAATCCCGGCCGTTGTCGCGTGCTCGTGAGACGCGCGGTTTGGCGGCCGCGAGATCCATGCCGACGATCGCAGGCGCCAACCGGCACGCTTATGGCTCTTGAAAGCGCTTTGGAAGCGCTTGGAGCGCCGACGGACCAGGAAGGGCGCGATATGATGGTCGCATTGCGGGTCGCGCGACCCGTGCGGGCCTGGCACCGTCGGCTCATCGAGCGCCTGGAGGCGAGCGGGATCACATTGAAGCTGGAGTTCGTCGGCGGCGGGCGGATCGGTGCGGCCGGCTTCGTGCTGGCGGCCGAGCGGCGCTTGTACCGGGGTCCGTCGTCGCGGCCCGTGACCGCGGTGAAGGCGGTCGGCGAGGTCGGGCACCCCACCATAACGATTGCTCTCGACGGTGGCGGCGACACGGCGGGGCCGGCGCTGGAGCCGTTCTTCGACGGACGACCCGGCGAGGCCGCTCTTACGCGCGCTCTCCTGCAAGGCCGTGCGCCGAGGATCACCATTCGCGCCCGGCCTGGAGGCGAGATCCTGGCCGCCGGCCTACCGGCGATCGAGGATCCCGGCAGTCTGACGCGGTCGATGCACCAGGTGTTCGCTCGCCTTGGCACCCTTCTCATCCAGGCCCTTCTCGTCCAAGCCTTGGGGCGTCCCGCCGAGCCCTCGTCTCAGGCTGCCCTCGTCGAGTGCGCGCCCGAGGAGTCTCCGGAAGCGTCCTCGGCGGCGTGGTTCCTGGCGCGCGGGATCGCCGGCAAGCTCGGCCGCCGGCTCGGGCCGGCGCAGGGACGTCCGGACCACTGGCAGATCGGCTACCGCCTCGCGGGCGGGGCCGGCGTTGCGCGAACGCTCGCATGGCCCGGCGCGCCCTACATCCAGCTGCCCGACGATGGCGAACGATTCTTCGCCGACCCTTTCCCATTCGAGCACGAGGAGCGCCGCTTCCTCTTCTTCGAGGACTTCCCCTACACTTCGCGCAAGGGCGTCATAAGCCTCGTCGAGATCGACGCGGAGGGCCGGGTCTCGCCCCCGCGGATCGTTCTCCAACAGCCCGTCCACCTGTCCTACCCGGTGGTGATGCGCCACGACGGCGGCATCGTCATGCTGCCGGAGATGAGCGGCGCCCGGCGCGTCCAATTGTTCCGTGCCGATCCTTTCCCCGATCGTTGGGTGGCGTCCGAGATCCTCCTCGACGATGTCGTGGCGGCGGATGCCACGCCGATCTGGCATCGGGGCCGCTTCTGGCTGTTCGCGACGCTGTCGGACGACGGCGGCTCGAGCTGGGACCAGCTCGGCCTCTTCCATGCGCCGGCTCTAACCGGTCCGTGGCGACCGCACCGAGACAATCCCGTGCTGATCGACGCCGGTGCGGCGCGGCCGGCCGGGGCCATGTGGCACGAGGACGGCGTGTTGATGCGGGTCGCCCAGGACTGCCGCGGCGGCTACGGTGCCGGGCTTGCGATCTGCCGTGTCGACCGCCTCGACGACGGCGGCTTCTCGCAGACCGTCGTCGCCCGCCTCTCGCCGCCCGCCGGTGCCCGAGGCGTCCACACGCTCAACCGCTGCGGCGCGCTCGAGGTGATCGACCTCAAGGTCGACCACCCTCGCGGGCTCGGGCTTAGGCTTTCTCCTCGTCCCCGTTGGGGATTTCCTCGCGGACCGGCGCGTGGTTCAGGATCGCCACCAGCGAGACGCCGCCGATCACGTTGCCGAGCAGGGTCGGGATCATGAAGCGGGTGAAGTACTCGCCGAAGCTGATGATGCCGGAGAACACGCTGTAGGACGCCTCAACCGAGCCGGCGATGATGTGCGAGAAATGCGCGATCGCGACGACGTAGGTGATGATGAGGATGAGGAAGAGCCTCGCCTGCCCGGCGCCCGGGATCAGCCAGACCATCAGCGCGATGAGCCAGCCGGCGAGGACGGCCTTGATCGCCATCGGCCAGAACGGATCCTTGAGGGCTTCCTCGGCAAGCGTCTTGAGCGCCTTGTTGATCTCGGGATCGAACAGCGCGGTATGGCTGATGAGCCAGGAAAAGAGGAACGTGCCGAGGATGTTGAAGAGCAGCACGACGATCCACAGCCGGATCATCCTGTAGGCCGTCGGCCCGTCCTTGCGGGTGAGCAGTGGCAGCACGGCGGTCAGCGTGCTCTCGGTGAAGAGCTGCTGGCGTCCCAGCACGACGATGAGGAAGCCGATCGTGTAGCCGAAGCCGGTGACGAGCTTCGCCCAGGGCGCTTCCGGCAGGCCGCTCTTGATGATCGCCATGGTGAAGAATGAAAACCCCATCGAGAGGCCGGCGCCGAACGCCGACCAGCCGAGCGCCTTGAGGCTGCGCGCGATCTCGGCCTCGCCCTCCTCGCGGATGATCTCATGGATGACGCGGGCGGCCGGCGGCGTGGGGCCGCTGCCGGCGTGGTGGCGCTCGTCATGATCGAGATCGGGATCCTGATCGTCCGCGGGCTCGTGCGTGCCGCCCTTGTCGTCGTGGCGTTCCATCGAAGCTCCAGGTCTCAGCTGATACCGGTCGGACCGTCGAGGATGACGCGCACCTTGCGCGCTAGGTCCGCGCGGCCGTAGGGCTTGTGCAACACGTCGAATTCCGAACCGCCAGCCTCGTTACGCTCCACCGAGGCTTCGGCATAGCCGGTGGTGAGCAGCACCCTCAGACGAGGGATGCGGCGCATGGCCTCGCGGGCGAGTTCGACGCCATTGATCTCGCCCGGCATGATCACGTCGGAGAAGAGGAGGTCGATCGCCTCGCCATTCCTCAGCACGGCCAGCGCATCGCTGCCGCTGGAGGCATGGAGCACCTTGTAGCCGAGATCCTCTAGGATGAGGCGTGCCATCTCGGCGACGTCCGCCCGATCCTCGACGACGAGGATCGTCTCGTGACCGGGCCGATCCAGCGCGCGGCCCAGCCGCGCCGTCGGCTCCGCCGCCGCCTCCTCGACCGCGGGAAAGTGGATGGACACCTTGGTGCCGACTCCTTCTTCGGACGAGATCGAAGCGGCGCCGCCCGACTGCTTGGCGAAGCCATACACCATGGAGAGGCCGAGGCCGGTTCCCTTGCCCTCTTCCTTGGTGGTGAAGAACGGGTCCATGACGCGCTCGACGATGTGGGCGGACATCCCGCTACCGGTATCGCTGATCGCGACCGAGACGTACTTGCCGGGAATGAGGTTGGTGTAGGTGCCGACGTCCTCGCGCTCGACGATGATGTTCTTCGTTTCGATCGTGATCCGCTTGTCGGGGCGGCCGGCCATCGCATCGCGCGCGTTGATCATGATGTTGAGGAGAGCCACCTCCGCCTGGGTCTGGTCGATGCGGCAATTCCACAGATCGCCCGCGCCATGCGCCTCGATCACGATGTCCTCGCCCACGGCGCGCTCGACCAAGGCGTTCACGGTCGCGATCAGGGCGTTGAGGTTGAGGACGCGCCCTTCCAGGCGCTGCTTGCGGGCGAACGACAGGAGCTGCTGGGTCAGCTTCGCCGCGCGATCGGTTGCGGCCCGCGCATTGTCGATGCCGCGCAACAGCTTCTCGCGGTTGATGTCGGGCTTGCGCAGCCCGCTGCCGATCAGCTCGAGATAGCCGCTCACGACCTGGAGAAGATTGTTGAAATCATGCGCGACGCCGCCGGTGAGGCGACCCAGTGCTTCCATCTTCTGCGCATGCCGCAGCGACTCCTCGGCCTCGCGGCGCCGGGTGACGTCGAGCTGCGAGGCGAAGAAGTAGATGAGCTGTCCGTCGTCGTCGAAGATCGGCGAGATGAACAGGGCGTTCCAGAAGCTGTAGCCGTCTTTGCGATAGTTGAGGATCTCGGTGGCGAACTCGCGCTTTTCGGCGATCGCCTCGCGGAGCTCGGCGACGACCTTCCGATCCGTCTCCGCACCCTGAAGGAACCGGCAATTGCGGCCGACGATCTCCTCCTGCGCGTAGCCGGTCATCGCCGTGAAGGCCCGGTTGGCGAAGATGATCGGATTGTCGGGCTGGCGCGGATCGCTCACGCACATCGGCATGCGGGTCGTCTTCACCGCGGTGAAGAAGATATCGCCGCGATGGCCGTCGGAGACCGCGCCGGATGGCGCCACCTCGGCGCGATTTGCCTGTGCTTCAGGCCCGGCTGGAGTGTCGGTGTTCAAGGCGCGTCCCTGACCATGGCGTGAACTCGGGTGCCCGAACAAGGCTCGAAGATAGCGGTCCTACCACGTCACGCAGCCGCAAACCTACCAACCCATCGTGCCTGGCGCTCCCTTGAACGGCCCGACGAGGTTCGGCGTGACCCAGCCGCCGTAGAAGCCGCCGGGCTGCGGCGTCACCGCCTCCTCGCCGACGTAGCAGGCGTCCATCGCCGCCGGGTAGACGGCGAGAAAGTCGCGGATCCCCAGGAAGGTCTCGGTCGGGTCGGGATAGCTCCAGGCGCAGTCTCGTGCGACGCGGCCTGCCTCCTCCAGGGACCAGTAGGACGCGAGCCCCTTCCATTCGCAGAAGCTGCGTCGCGCGCTGGGACGCACGATGCAGGAGAAACTCTCCCGCGGAAGGTAGTAGACCGGCGGATGGCTCGTCTCGAGGACGCGCATGGCCTGGCTCGTCGCGGCGATCGTGCGGCCGGCGAGGATGATGCGGATCGTCTCCGCCACCGGCTCGAGGCGCGGCGGCCGAGGGTAGTCCCAGACGCTCTCTTGGTTCATGCTTGCTTCACGGGTCCATAGTCAGCGCCGCAGGATGCGGCAGGCGGGATCGCGGCGCGCCTCCCAGCCGGCCCTCTCGAGTTCGGGCAGGTCGCTCTCCGCTACCGGATAACCGATGCAGAGATAGCCGATGAAACGCCAATGGCACGGTACGTCCAGGATAGGCGCGACGCTGTCGGGGTCGATGATCGACACCCAGCCGAGCCCGATCCCCTCGGCGCGCGCGGCGAGCCAGAGCGTGTGGATCGCGATCGCCACCGAATAGTCGAGCGTCGCCGGCATGGTGCGGCGGCCGAGCCGATGGCCCTGCGGATCGCCGGGATCGGCGAACGCGGCGACATGGACCGGCGCATCGTCGAGGCCGGCGAGCTTGAGGGTCGCGTAGAGACCCCGCCGCGCCTCGTTTTGCGCTGCCAGTGCCTCGGTATTGGCGGCCTCGAACGCGGCCCGGATTGCGCGCCGCCGCCTCGCATCTTCGACGACGACGAAGCGCCAGGGTTCGCTCAGGCCGACCGAGGGAGCGCGGCACGCCGCGTCGATCAGGCGCTCGAGGGCGCCCTCGGGCAGGGGCTCGCGGCGGAACCGCCGCACATCGCGCCGCCAGGCGAGCAGGTCGGCGAGCGCGGCGCGTTGCGCGGGAGAGAACGATGGCGGATGCACGGCGAGCGGCGATTTCCAGTGCGGGCCTTCGTTGTGGCGCCTTTCGCCATCGACCGCAAACACGCCGTCATTGCGGCCGTGATTGCGAGCGGAGCGAAGCAACCAAGGGGCCGTGGGCTCGCGCCCTGGGTTGTTTCGCCCCCGAGTCGCAATGACGGAGCTACTTCGGCGCCTGTCCGTCGGCGGCGGTGGCCGGTGTTTTGACCGGCGCACCAGGATAGGCGGTGGCCGGCGCACGGACCCCCGGTTTCTGGTCGGCTTTCGTGTCGTTGCCGGCATTTCCGGCCGCAGCGCCGGGCACGTCCGGACAGCCAGGGTGGGTGCAGGCTTCCTTCCCGAGTGCGACCGGCTTGCCCCCATCGTTGGCCGACGGCGTCCCGCCGGGATTGTTCGGGTAGGCCACGGCGCCGCTCTCCGCCGCCTGGCTCGAGCTCGGCGCCGGAAGCGCGAGGAGCGCTCCCAGGATCAAGGTCAGCCTCAAAGCGGACACCGGCACATCTTCTTGGCGCTTGTCTCCTCGGCGCACGCTCAGATGTCCCGGCGCTGCATGGCGCCGGCGATGTGGTCGGCCTGGCGGATCGCCAGCGACACGATCGTCAGCGTCGGGTTGCAGGCCGCGCTGCTGGTGAATTGGCTGCCGTCGGAGACGAACAGGTTCTTCACGTCGTGCGCCTGGCCGTACTTGTTGACGACGCCGTCGCGCGCCTTCTCGCTCATCCGGTTCGTGCCCATGTTGTGGGTCGAGGGATAGGGCGGCGTCGGGTAGGTTTGCGTCGCGCCGATCGCGTCGTAGATCGCGGCGCCCTGCTTGTAGGCGTGGTCGCGCATCGCGATGTCGTTCGGGTGGTCGTCGTAATGCACGTTCGCCACCGGCAGGCCGTGCTCGTCCTTGACGGCCGGATCGAGGCTGACGCGGTTGGAATCCTGCGGCATGTCCTCACCGATCAGCCACATGCCGGCCATCCGCGGATAAGCCTCCATCGCCGTCGTGAAGGTGCGGCCCCAGGCGCCCGGATCGAGGAAGGCGGCCATGAACGGAACGCCGAGCGAGATCGTCTCGATCTCGTAGCCGCCGTGAAAGCCGCGCGAGACATCATGGCGGGCCTCGTCGCGGATAATCCCGGCCATCGTGGTGCCGCGATACATGTGCACCGGCTTCTCGAAGGCGCCGTAGACGCTGCCGGTCATGTGGCGCATGTAGTTGCGGCCGACCTGGCCCGAGGAGTTGGCGAGACCGTCCGGGAACATGTTGGACGCGCTGTTGAGGAGCAGCCGCGGGCTCTCGATCGAGTTGCCGGCGACGGCGACGAGCCGCGCTTTCTGGCGTTGCTGCGTGCCCTTGCCGTCGGCATAGACGACGCCGGTGACCTTGCCGGACTGGTCGTGCTCGATCTTGAGCACCATGCTGTTGGGGCGCACCTCGAGGTTGCCGGTCTCCTCCCCCTTCGGGATCTCGGTATAGAGCGTCGACCACTTCGCGCCCGACTTGCAGCCCTGAAAACAGAAGCCGATCTGCTGGCAAGAGCCGCGGTCGTGGCGCGGCTCGCTGTTGATCGCCATGCGGCCGGTCGAAACCTCCTTGTAGCCGAGCTTGAGCGCGCCGGCCTGCAGCACCTTGAAGTTGTTGTTGCCGGGGAGGCCGGCGATCCCGTTGGTACGGGTCACGCCCATCTTGTCCTCGGCCTTGGCGTACCACGGGTCCATCTCTTCGCGGGAGATCGGCCAATCGAGCAGGTTGGCGCCCTTGAGGCCGGCATAGGTCGTCGCGATCTTGAACTCGTGCGGTTCGAAGCGCAGCGACGCGCCGGCCCAATGTACGGTCGAACCGCCGACCGACTTGACGATCCACGCCGGCAGGTTGGGGAAGTCGGTCGCCACGCGCCAAGTGCCGGAATCGGTGCGCTTGTCGCGCCAGGCGAGTTGGGCGAAGCTCTCCCACTCGTCGTTGACGAAGTCGGAGATCTCGTTGCGCGCGCCGGCTTCGAGCATCACCACCTTGATGCCCTTCTGCGCCAGCTCGTTGCCGAGGGTTCCGCCGCCGGCGCCCGAGCCGACGATGACGACGACGCTGTCGTCGTTGAGATCGAATTGAGCCATGTCTGTCTCCCGCGGGTTCTTCTTGATTGCTTTTAAAGGGACGAGCGCTTCGTCGCCGGCGCCGCGTCGTTCTCCGCGACCTTGGGCAGCCAATCGATGTCGTTGAAGCCACGGTTGATGTAGCCGCCCTTGTCGGCGGACGAGCCCTCGTAGCCGAACTTGGGCCAAATATCGTGCTGGTTGTAGATCGACACGACGAGGTCGGACCGCAGCTTCTTGAAGAAATCGGTATGCTCGATCGCCTGCAGCAGGGCGACGCGGTCCGACTCCCAGCCGACATCGTTGTAGGCCACCTTGTGGGCGTCCCGCGCGTCGGCGTTGAGCCGCTTCACGCCCTCCTCCAGCATCGTCTTCGCCGCCGGATCCTTGGCGGCCTTCTCGTCCCACGGCTTGACGGCGGTGATGTAGACGACGTCACCGAGGAAGTCGTGCGGGTAGATGTCGCGCGCGATCTTGACGAGGGTCTTCATCGTGGCCGGCTGCAGCGTGCCGCCTTCGGCCCAGGCCTCGCTGATCGCTCCGGCGGTCGCCGCGGCGACCGCCGGGATCGTCGCCGAAGCCTTGAGGACGAAGCGGCGGCTGAACTTGCTGCGCGGGTCGACTTCTCTCATGGTACCCTCCCGTGATGTTCGATCCTGCCTGTTGCCGGCAGTCTCTTGGCAGGCGCCTTGTTGGCAGGCGTCTTGTTGGCAGGCGTCTTGTCGGTGGTCTCGTTGTTGGCAATCTTCGGCCGGCCTCAGCCGAAGCGGCCGCCTCGTTCGATGACCTCGATCTTGTAGCCGTCCGGATCCGAGATGAAGAAGAAGCGCGCGAGCGTCTTGCCCTCGTGCTTGAAGTCGCGCAGCGGCCCCGGCGACAGGCCTTCGCTTTCCATCCGCTTGTGTTCGGCATCAAGTGAATTGACGGTGACCGCGAGGTGGCCGTAGCCGTCGCCGAGGTCGTAGGGCTGCGTCTGCTCGTTGTTGACGGTGAGCTCGACCTCGAACGGCGATTCCGCGTTGCGCAGGTAGACCAAAGCGAACGTGCCGAAGTCGAACTTGTCCGCGACCTTCAGCCCGAACGCCCGTCCGTAGAAGTCCACCGCGCGCTTCTCGTCCAGCACGCGAACCATCGAATGGACAGCCTTCGCCATCTCTCCCCCGAGCTCTTTCGAGATGCTGCCAAACTAGTCGGCCGAAGGCGCTGTCGGTAGTAGCCGGCTGTAGCCGAAACCGGCCGAACGACAGGGGTTAGTGCGATCGCGGGCTCGGTCGGCGCCGCTCTCGCGCGCGGCCCGCGGTCCGCGCCGCGACAGCCTCGGCTCCCGGGCGCTGGTCGATCGACGCCTCGTGCCAGTGGATCGTGACGTGCCGGGCGTCGCGATTGATACAGCCGACCTCGTGCGGCGGCTGGTCCGGCGCCGCCTTGAGCTTCCCGCGTGTCTCGGCATCCGGCGGATCGCCCATCGTCATGTTCGATCCGGAGCCTCGAAGATCGGGCCGTCGACGGGCTTCATCACCGCTGTCGCCAATGATCCAAAGGTGCGAGCCGCGATCCCGAAGCGGGCCGTTGATGGTCCGCCGCCACGCGTTGATCTCGCGTCACGAACCTGAGATGAGTCGACCGCTGCGGGGGATTCGGCCGCAACGCGACGGATTAGGGTTACGATGGCGGACGCCTGCACCTCGGGTCTCGACACGGGCTTCGTCGCGCTCGGCTACGCCAAGGTCGGTTTCCTCGGCATCGTCCAGGGCATCAGCGAGCTGCTGCCGATCTCGTCGACCGCCCATATGCGCATCGTGCCGGCCTTGCTCGGCTGGCAGGATCCGGGCTCGGCGTTCTCGGCGGCGATGCAGCTCGCCGCGCTCGCCGCCGTCGTCAGCTACTTCTGGGCCGACGTGCGCGGCCTCGCCATCGGGACGCTCGCGGCGGTGCGGCGGCGCGACTTCGCGGACTGGAACTTGCGTTTCGCCTTGTGGATCGTCCTCGCCACCATCCCGCTGGCGGTGGGCGGCGTCCTGCTGAAGTCGAGGCTCAACGCCTGCAACTCGCCGCTGCGCACGCTCACCGTCATCGGGCTCGCCTGCGTGATCATGGGCGCGCTGCTCGCCATCGCCGAACGGGCCGCCCGCCACGTCCGCACGATCGACAACGTCACCTTGAAGGATGCGATGATCGTCGGCCTCGCTCAGGTCGGCGCGCTGATCCCCGGCGTGTCGCGCTCCGGCTCGACGCTGACGGCGGCGTTGTTCCGCGACATGCGGCGCGACGAGGCCGCGCGCTTCTCGTTCCTGCTGGGCATCCCGGCGATCGCGCTGGCCGGGCTGGTCGAGCTCTTCGCGCTCCGCAAGGCCGGTCTTGGGGTGCACGGCTGGTCGATCCTGATCTTCGGCCTGGTGATCGCGTCCATTTCGGCCTTCGCGGCGATCTGGGGTCTGATGCGCGTGCTCGAGCGCTTCTCGGCCTGGCCGTTCGTGATCTACCGCTTCGTGCTCGGCATCGTTCTGCTCGTGAGCGTCGTGACCGGCCTGCTGCCGAACTGAGCGATCTCAGGGACCGAACAGGTATGTGTTCTCGTCCGCCTCGTGAGCGCCGACGTCCCAGCGAGCCGCGATGCCGGCGAAAACGAGCGCGGCGACGACGATCGCGATGAGCACGGGAGCACCGGGTATTTTCAAGGTTTGACGCGCGGGCGGGCGGATATCGATGGGCATGAGAGTCTCCGGCTTGCGTCGGGGACGGCATCGAATGCGGTTTTCTCCGCCTCGGCCCCGAGCCCGGATGCTAGGAACTCGCCTTGTCCCTCGCTTCACCCATTTGGGCTAAATAGGATTGATTTTTCCCAGATTTTGCGGTGTTACGGCGCGACCGCGTTCAACGTCGTCAACGCCAGTCGTACGAGATCGGCTTGGCTGTGCGTGTCCGTCAGCGCATAGGCGTGCTTGAGGTGGCAACGCACGGTATTCATCGTAAGACCCGCGCGTTCCGAGTATGCTATCAGGCTTTCGCCCGCGAGAAGCGCGGCAACGACCCTGGCGGCCCCGGTGGGCATGCGCAGGGCATCGCTGATGAGCCGCTCGCTGCTCCTCCGGCGGCGCGCCGGGTCGTGGATGAGGAAGAGCGTGCCGCGTTCAGTGGCCGGCGTTGTGTCGCGATCCGCCGGAAGCCGCGAGACCGATACTAGGTAGGCGGCCCGGCCGGACGGACGCTCCACGCGGATGATCCCGCCGGAGCCGCCGGTCCGCACGTCGGCTTGAAGCTTGGCGAGGCGCAGGTTCGCCGCGCGATCGGCGAAGACTGGACGCCCACCGCGGTCGAGTGCCAGGCCATCGCTGCTCGCCGCGACCGCGAGCGCCGCGCGGTTGACGAACAGCGCGGAGCCGTCCGAGCGCACGCCGATCATGCCGTTTTCACGGCTGTCGACGATCGCCTCATAGGCTTCCTTCTCGCGCGCGAGATCGCCGAAGGCACGCCGCAACTGCAAGGCTCGCGCGAGATGCGGAGCGAGCCGTTCGAGCATCGCGATGTCGGCAACGTCGAACGTCCTGCGATGGCGTCCCTCATGAATGGCGATCGCCGCCATGCGATCGCCTTCGATCGCGAGCGGACCCGCCAAGCACTGATCGATTCCGATCGGTTTCAAATACTCGTTCACGAAGATCGACTTGGCCCGAAAGCGTTGCGAAAACAGGCGATCCGTCGTCGTGGCGCTGCAAACGGGCATAGCGGCGAAGGCGCGGGGGGCCGGATCAAGATGGGCATGAGCCACGTAACGGGCGCGCTGAGCCTCGTCCATGAGCCCGCTGCCCACGACGGAGACCGTATTGTCTGTAAAGTCGATTTCGCCAAGAAGCAGTGACGGGCTATCGAACAGCGAAGCGATGGCATCGGCGGCGTCGCGCAAGTCAAAGTCGTAGCGGGCGCCGCGATAGATCGCGTCGACCACCTTGCTCTCCGTATCGGAATCCGCGCTCATCTCGCGCCTGCCCGATATCCGCGATTGTTTCGCGAGAAACGGTTTGTTGTCAATCGCGGAGCGATCGGAACCGCGCGCTGACCTTGTCGGCTGATGCTCCCCGGCCTGAGGTACTTTGGGCTGAGGGTCCCTGGGCTAAAGTCCGCCCATCGAGCAGGCGAGCCGCCATTCCACCGCCGTCACCGGAACTGAGCCGCGGCGGGGCCGGCGCTCGCAGCCGTTCCGGCACTCACGCCCGCTGGAGCGCGAAGTCGGTCGCGTGCAAGCTCGCGGCGGCGTCGCGCACCAGGTCGGCCTGACTGTGGGTGTCGGTGCGCGCGAAGGCGACCTTCAGGTGTGAGCGCACGGTGTTGAGCGACAGCGAGGAGCGCTCGGCGTAGCTCTTCAGGTCGTCTCCCTCCAACAGCGCGCGCACGAGCTTGGCGGCGCCGGCCGGCAGCTGCAGCACGTCGGCGACGACCTGGACCGGCGGCGTCTTGATGAGGCCGGGATCGAGGATCGAGTAGAAAATTCCGATGCCGTTGCCCGGCAACAGCTCCCTGCCTCCCGGCAGGCGCGTCACCATGGTGACGTAAGGCTTGGCGCCGGACGGCCGCGGCACGCGCATGTAGCCGCCTTCGCCGCCCTGCGTGACATCGGCCCGCAGTCTGGCGAACGCCGCCGCCGCGTCGCGGCTGGCGATCATCGGATGGCCGGCTCGATCGAGCGTGATGCCGTCGGCGGCATTGGCGATCATGCGCGCCGCGCGGTTGCAGAACAGCACCGCGCCGTCCTCGCGGACGCCGATGAGGCCGCTCTTCCGGCGCTCGATCAGCGCCGCGTAGGTCTCCTCCTTCTGCTTCATCATGACGAAGGAGCGGCGCAGCTGCATTGCGCGGGCGACATGCGGCGAGAGACGCTCGAGACAGGCGATGTCGTCGTCGTCGAACTTCTTGCGATGGAGGGCCTGGTGCACGCCGACGAGGGCGAAGTGGCGCTCATCCGCGTAAAGCGGGCTGGCAAGACTGTGCTCGAGTCCCGCGGGCCGAAGATACTCATGCAGGAAGATGGACCGGCGGCATTCGCCTTCGGAGAAGATGCGATCCGTCGTCGAGGCCGTGTGCGGTTTGAGATATTTGAAGCGTTGTGGCGCGGGGTCCACCTCGACGGCGGCGCTGTAGCGGGCGACCTGGTCCGGTTCCATGCTGCTGGAGCCGATCATCCAGCGATTGCCGGGAGACCTGACATCGACCTCGCCGAGGCAAGCCGAGGGACTATCGAAATGCCGCGCGAGGAGAGCCACGGCACGCTGGAGTTCCGCGGCATCGCACGCGCCGCGATAGAAGCAATCGATGATCCTGGCTTCGGCTTCGGCACGCATGTCCGCACCATCCATCCAGCGAGCTCGGACATCTCATATTGAGTCCAAGTCGTCAGTTAAGTCCAAGCCGTCGCACCCTACCATCGACTTTCGCTGCGCCCATTCGACTTTAGTCTCAGTAAAGCAGGAATTAACATATCCCGAACGCTGCTGCTATCGATTCGACAGGCAGTCCGCGCCCAGAATGGGACGTGTGAGATGAATGCACGACAAGCGCGTTTTATATGCGCTGGACAATAACAGGAGGACTCTATTGCTCTATGCTGCAAAGGGGCGGAGCCGAATAGTTCGGGCTAAAGTCCGCCCATCGAGCAGACGAGCCGCCATTCCGCTGCCGTCACCGGCTGCACCGAGAGGCGCGAACTCTTCACCAGCATCATCTCCGCGAGCTTCGGTTCGGCCTTGATCGCCGCCAGCGTCACCGGCTTCGGGACCGGCTTCAGCGCCTTCACGTCGACCATGCCGAACTTGCCGCTCCCGTCGCTCGGGTCGGGGTAGTACAGCCTCGAGACCGTGACGATGCCGACGATCTCCTTGCCTTCGTTGGAATGATAGAAGAACACCTCGTCGCCGAGCGCCATCGCCTGCATGTTCTTCTTGGCGACGTGGTTGCGCACGCCGTTCCAGTGCGTACCTTTCGCGCCGGCGGCGACCATCTGCTCCCACGACCACGAGTCGGGCTCGCTCTTCATCAACCAGCAGGCCATGATTGCCTCAAAGGACCGAGTCGGGCTTCGCCGGCCGCGCCAGCAGCGCGCCGATAGTGGCATCGACGCTCGCGCGCCCGCTCAGCACGTCGTCGATCGCCCGTGCGATCGGCATGTCGACGCCGGCCTTTGCCGCGAGGGCGCACAGGATCGGGCTGGTCTGCGCGCCTTCCGCCGTGCCGACGAGGGTGCGCGCCTCCCCGAGCGACCGACCCTCGCCGAGGCCGAACCCCAGCGAGAAGTTGCGCGACTGGCGCGAGCCGCAGGTGAGGACGAGGTCGCCGAGGCCGGACAGGCCGGCGAGCGTGCCGGGCTGGGCGCCCATCGCGAGGCCGAAGCGCGTCAGTTCGGCGAAGCCGCGCGCGATCAGCGCGGCGCCGGCGCTGGCACCCAGCCGCTTGCCGGCGGCGATGCCGCACGCGATGGCGATGACGTTCTTCGTCGAACCGCCGATCTCGACGCCGCGCACATCGGCCGAATGGTAGAGCCGGAACCAGGGCGCGGCGAGCGTCGCCGCGAAGCGCTCCGCCTGTTCTACGGGGCGCGCCGCCAGCGTCACCGCCGTCGGCAGGCCGCTCGCGACGTCCTCGGCGAAACTCGGACCCGACAGCACCGCCTGCGGATGGTCGGGCAGCACTTCTGCGAGGACTTCGCTCATGAAGTGACCGGTCGTCCGCTCGATGCCCTTCGCGCAGACGACCACAGGCACGCCGGCGCCGAGATGCGGCCGTGCCAGCGTCGCGACCGCGCGGACCGACTGCGCCGGCACGACGAGGAGCACCATTGCCGCGGTGCTGATCGCGGCGAGATCCGCGGTGGCCGTGATGCCGGGCAGCAACGCGATGCCCGGCAGGCGCCGTGCGTTGGCGCGGTCCGCCACGATCGCCGCTGCCTGCGCCGGCTCGCGCGTCCGGAGCGTGACCTCGGCCCCGTTGCGCGCGGCGAGATTGGCCAGCGCCGTACCCCAGGCGCCGGCACCGAGGACCGCGATGCGGCGTGGCGCCGACAGGATCACGCCTTGCCGTGGTGCGCGGCTTCGGCGTTGGCATCGAGCGGCCAGCGCGGCCGGGCGGCGAAGGTCATGTCGTCGGTGAGCCCGAGCGTCATGCGCTCGATGCCGGCCCAGGCGATCATCGCGCCGTTGTCCGTGCAGAGTTTGGGGGGCGGTATGACGAGGCGCAGGCCGGCCTCGCCGCAATAGCGCGCCATCGCGCGGCGGATCGCGTCGTTGGCGGCGACCCCGCCTGCCGCGACCACCGCTTCGCAGGGTCCGACCTTCTCGCGGAACAGCCGAGTCGCCACCCTGATGCGGTCGATCAGCATGTCGACCACGGCGGCTTGGAACGAGGCGCAGAGATCGTTGACGTCGGTCGCCGTCAGCGGCGCGATCGCCTTGGCGGCGAGCGCGACGGCCGTCTTGAGGCCGGACAGCGAGAAGTCGGGCTTGGGCCGGCCGAGCATCGGGCGCGGCAGGGCGAAGCGCTCCGCGTCGCCCATCGCGGCATGGCGCTCGACAAGCGGGCCACCAGGGTAGCCGAGGCCGAGCAGCTTGGCGACCTTGTCGAAAGCCTCGCCGACCGCGTCGTCGAGGGTGGCGCCGAGCCGGAGGTAGTCGCCGACGCCTCGCACTGCGACGAGCTGGGTGTGGCCGCCGGAGACCAGCAGCAGGAGGTAGGGAAACGGCACAACGTCGGTCAGCCGCGGGGTGAGCGCATGCGCTTCGAGGTGGTTGATCGCGACGAAGGGCTTGCGGAGCGCCAAGGCCATTGCCTTGCCGGCGGTGAGCCCGACGATCACACCGCCGATCAGGCCCGGGCCGGCGGCAGCGGCGATCGCGTCGAGATCGTGCATCACGATGTTGGCCTTGGCGACCGCGCGGAGAATGAGCCGGTCGAGCACCTCGACGTGGGCGCGCGCCGCGATCTCCGGCACCACGCCGCCATAGGCCGCGTGCTGCTTGATCTGGCTCATGATCTCGTTGGAAAGAATGTCGGCGGACCCGTCCGCCCGGCGTTCGACGACCGCGGCCGCCGTCTCGTCGCAGGTGGTCTCGATCCCTAGAACGCGCATTTTAGGCTCCCCTTCGCGGCGAAGTCATATCTGCGGCGGAAGCATAAAGGCGACGCGTGTGTTGCTTAAGGCGTATTTGCGGGCGGAGGGACCGCCCCTTGATGGGCGCTCCCTTCGCTCGACGTCAGTTGCGGCTGGAGTTGCCGCCGGACATGCCGCCAGTGGCGGTGCCGGAGGCGCTGCCGGTTCCGGTGCTCGGCGCCTTGGTCATTCCCGGCCCAGCGCCGCCGCCGCTCGGGTTGCTCGAAGAGGCTTGGCCCGGGGTGCCCTGCGCGCCGCCGGAGGTTCCGGTGCCGGACGTGCCGGCGCTCTGCGCGAAGGCGGGCGAGGCCAACAGGCAGGCGGCGGTCAGGGTGATCGCGAACTTCGCAAATGTCATGGGGATCTCCAAGCCTAGGCCCGACCGAAGCGGTCGGTGCCGACGGGTCCGAAACCGGCCACGCCGCCGTTGGTTGCCACGCCTTGGCGGCCGTTAGGTCTACCGTGCCGGCCGGATGCAGCCGGACTCGGACGGCGCCTTCCCCGCGGTGCCGATCCTTCCTATGATCGCGCATGCGTAGGACGGACCAGGCGCCCTTCATCGAGGATCGGCCGGGCGCGGACCCACCCGAGCCGGCGGCCGTGCAGCCGTCGCCGATGATGACGCAATACCTCGCCATCAAGGCCGCGCATCGGGATGCCCTGCTGTTCTACCGGATGGGCGATTTCTACGAAATGTTCTTCGCCGATGCAGAGGTGGCGGCGAAGACGCTCGGTATCGTCCTGACGCGGCGGGGCAGGCATGACGGCCAGGACATTCCGATGTGCGGCGTTCCGGTCGAGCGCTCCGACGACTACCTGCACCGCCTCATCAAGGCCGGCCACCGCGTCGCGATCTGCGAGCAGATCGAGGATCCGGCGGAAGCCAGGAAGCGCGGCGGCAAGTCCGTCGTCGCGCGCGCCGTGGTGCGTCTCGTCACGCCCGGCACGCTCACCGAGGACCGGCTGCTCGAGCCGGACCGCGCCAACTGGCTGCTCGCGCTCGCCGTGGTTCGGGAGGGCGCCAGGAAAGCGGACGGCGCGATCTACGGCCTCGCCGCGGTCGACATCTCGACGGGTGCCTTCGAGGTCTGCGAGGCGCAGGCGGCAAATCTCGCCGGTGAGATCGGTCGCATCGAGCCGCGCGAGATCGTCGTGCCGGACGCCCTCGCCGCGCTGCCCGAGGTCGCCGGGATTCTCGCCGCCATACGGGTGCCGGTGACGCGGATCGGCGGCGAGCCCGCCTCGGCGGAGCGGCGGCTGCTCGAGCACTTCAACCTGGCGACGCTGGAAGGCCTCGGCGGGCTGTCGCCGGCCGAGATCGCGGCCGCGGCGACGGCGGTCGGGTACCTCGAGCGGACCCAGGTCGGGGCACGGCCGAAGCTCGACCCACCTCTCTCGACGCGGCGCGCGCCCTCGATGGAGATCGATGCCGCGACCCGCGCCAACCTGGAGCTGACCACGACGCTCGGCGGCGTCCGCGAAGGCTCGTTGCTGGCGGCGATCGACCGCTGCGCGACGCCGGGCGGCAGTCGGCTTCTCGCGGCGCAGCTGTCGGCCCCGCTCACCGATCGAGCGGCCATCGAGGCGCGGCTCGCGGCCGTCGCGCTCTTCGTCGAGCATCGCGACCTCCGCTCGCAAGTGCGCGCGGGCCTGAAGGCGGCGCCGGACCTCGCGCGCGCCCTGTCGCGCATCGCCCTCCAGCGCGCCGGCCCGCGCGACCTGCTCGCGATCGGCGACGGGCTCGCCGCCGCCCGCGCGCTGGCCGAGCGCCTGCACGACGAAGCGTTTCCGCGCGGACCGCTGCCGGACCTGCTCGTGCGGGCGCGGGCCGCCGCGGAGGCGCCCGATGCCGGCCTGTCGGGCCGCCTGCGCGACATGCTCGACGAGGCTCCGCCGCCGCAGCGCCGCGACGGCGGCTTCGTGCGCGCCGGATGCGACGCGGCACTCGACGAACTGCGCGCGCTGCGCGACGCGAGCCGGCAAGTGATCGCCGGCCTGCAACAGACATACTGCGACCTCGCCGGGACGCGCCGGCTCAAGGTCAAGCACAACACCATGCTCGGCTATTTCGTCGAGGTGCCGCAGGCGCTGGGCGAGAGCTTCGCCGCGCCGCCGCTGCGCGAGGTCTTCGTGCATCGCCAGTCGATGGCGGACGCGATGCGCTACTCCACCGCCGAGCTCGGCGCGCTCGAGGCGAAGATCGCCTCCGCCGCGGACGGCGCGGTGGTTCGCGAGAACGCGATCTTCGACGATCTCGCCGAGGCGATCCTCGCGGCGGCGCCCGCGATCGAGGCTGCGGCGAAGGCGCTTGCCGCCGTCGATGTCGCCGCGGCGCTGGCCGAGGTCGCGAGCGAACGCGACTGGGTGCGGCCCGAAATCGAGACATCCGGCGCCTTCGCGATCGCGGGCGGCCGCCATCCCGTCGTCGAGGACGCCTTGCGCCTGCGCGGCGAGCCTTTCGTGGCGAACGCCTGCGATCTCTCGGCCACTATCGCCGGCGGCCAGATCGCGGTCGTCACCGGCCCGAACATGGCCGGCAAGTCGACCTACCTGCGCCAGAACGCGCTGATCGCGGTCCTTGCGCAGATGGGCGCCTTCGTTCCCGCCGCCAAGGCGCGCATCGGCATCGTCGACCGGTTGTTCTCGCGCGTCGGCGCCGCCGACGACCTCGCGCGGGGGCGCTCGACGTTCATGGTCGAGATGGTCGAGACGGCGGCGATCCTCAACCGTGCGACGCCGGCCTCGCTCGTCATCCTCGACGAGATCGGCCGCGGCACCGCGACCTTCGACGGGCTCTCCATCGCCTGGGCGGTGATGGAGCACCTCCACGAGAAGAACCGCTCGCGGGCGATCTTCGCGACCCACTTCCACGAGCTCACCCAGCTGTCGCGCCGGCTCGGCCGGCTCGTCAACCTGACGACGCGGGTGGCCGACTGGCACGGCGACGTCGTTTTCCTGCACGAGGTGGTGCCGGGCGCCGCCGACCACTCCTACGGCATCCAGGTTGCCAGGCTCGCCGGACTGCCCGGGGCGGTCGTGCGCCGCGCCAAGACGCTGCTCGCCGAACTCGAAGCCGGCGACCGCGGCGCCCCGGCGCGCTTCCTCGCCGATCTGCCGCTGTTCTCGGCGGCGCGCCGGGAGCCGGCGGCGGAGCCCGCGCCGGACCGGCTGCGCGAGGCGCTGGCCGGGATCGACCCCGACGCGCTCAGCCCCCGCGACGCGATGGAGTGGCTCTATAAGCTGAAGGCGCTCGCCACGGCACCGGAGTAGATCCTCGCCGAGCAGGCTTCGGGATGCTGCGCCGCGTGCGCCGCAGAGCTGATCATCCGCCGTTTCTCGGACGCAGGGCAATCGGGTGAAGATCGCTTCACCCGATTGCCCGTTGCTCGGACGCGTGCCGGCTTGCGCCACCTCCGACCCTGGGCTTAGGCTCGCGCTATGCCGGCGAAAGACCGGCGCCCAGGAGGGCTCGCCATGCCGCGAATGGTCACATTCCGCCTCAATCGCGATTGCCGCGACATCGCCGTCAACACGGACAGGATTCTCTACGTCAGCCACTACGAGACCGGCGCGTCGAGCGTGCACTTCAGCAAGGAGTGCTTCGTGCGGGTGCAAGGCGAGATGAAGGACGTCGTCCGCCGCATCGAAAACGCCACGGACGAGGACGCATCGCCGTCGACGCATCCCTGCGCCGACGAGCGGGGAGAGGCGGCGGGCCTCTCGTAACCCTCCGACGCGCCGGCTATAGCGACTTCAGGTATTCCAGCAGCGCCGCCTTGTCAGGCGCGGAGAGCCGAGTGCCGTATTCGTGTCCGCACCGGCTGTCGCCCGAGCCGCGGTCCTCGCAGCCGGTGGTGCGCAGGGTGAAGGCCGGTGCCGGCTGCCTGGCCGCCAGCCCGACCGTTGCCGGATCGTAGGCCGGCCCGATCTCGAAGCTCTTCGCGCGCCGCGCGGCCGGCTCGAGCAGGTCGGCGAGCGTCGCAACCGAGCCGTTGTGCAGGTAGGGCGCCGCAGCCCAGATCCCCTGCAACACGCGGGCTTCGTAGGCATCCTTCATCAGCGTCGGCGCGGACGCGGCGCTTCCTTGCATCGGCAGCTTCATCGCGCCGTCCATTTCCCTGGCCGGCTCCGCCTTCATGGCGGCCATCGTATCGGCCTTCATGGACGCCGCCGCGCCGCCGTCGGCGGAAGATGGCGAGGCCTTGTGCATGGTCGCGCCCTGATATTCGAGGATGGCGCCGATGACCGCGACCTTGACCGTCGAGAGCGCCAGATCCGTCGATCGCAGCGGCGGCACGGCGCCGGGGATCTGTGCGCCCTCCATCGATCCCGTTCTCACCGGCCGCAAGATGATCGTCCACTGACGGTTATCGGTGCCGACATCCTCGATGCGCGTCTTCCAGGTGCTCGCAGCGGGAGGTCGCGGCGCGCCCGGCGCGATGCCGTGGCACTCGGCGCAGCCGCCCGCCACCGCCGGGCGCGCGAAGATCGCCTCGCCGCGCTTGGCCAGCGCCCGATCGAGCGCCCACGGCCACACCGGCGGGCCGATCTTCTTCACCAGATCTTCGTTGGTAGCCAAACCGACAAAATTGGCCGAGTTCTCGCTGAGGTAGTCGTGGTCGAGCGCGGCGCCCTCGAGCTTGCGGGGGTGGAACGCGCCGAAGACGCCGTAGAGCTGGCCGAGGTTGCGGGCCAGCGCGAGGAAGTCGTTGCCGTTCGCGGCGAAGCCGACCCATTGCGAGAAATCCTGCCGCGAACTGTTCCACAGGAACGGGTAGCGCGTCGGCGCATCGGCGACGCGGATGTTCTCGGGGATTGCGTGCGTCGGCTCCGCTCCGAGGTCGAGCCCGGCGAGGCGATTGAAGATCATCGACATCGCGTCGAGCCGCGACGGCCCCCAGGTCCGGTCTTTCGGGAGCGAGCGGCTCATGATCAGGTGGTAGCGCTCCCACCATCGCGTCACGTCCGAGCGCAGGCTTGCGACCGCGGCGGCGTCCGCCGCTCGCTCGGCCAGCGCGGTCTTGGCCAACACGGTCTTGGCCAACACGGTCTTGGCCAACACGGTCTTGGCCAAAACGGTCTTGGCTAATACGGTCTCGGCGAAGCCGCGAAACGTCTCGTCGCTGGCGAGAACGCGGGCGACGGCTTCGTCGAGGTCGCCGGCGAAGGCCTGGAAGTCGATCAGCGCCGGACCGCCGTCGATCCTGTAGCGCTGCTTGTCGACGATGATCTCGCGGACGTGGCAGGCCGAGCATGTCATGCCGGCGACGCGGCCCTGCGCGGACGGCGTGTCGGTGAAGCCGACAGGCAGGGCGGCCGGGTTGGCGGGGCCGGCGTTCGGAAGGAAGCCGTAGCGCGCCATCGCGTCGGCGAGGAACGGCTTGCCGTCCGGCTGCCGCAGGGCTTGCAGCCAGGCGAGCGGCATCAGCTGCGATCCCTGGTCCTCGCGGTAGTACAACGATCGCGTCGCCGCGGTCCACGCCGGGCCCTGGTCGACGTACGTGACTTTCGGCGCCTCGATTTGCGGCGCCTCGATTTGCGGCGCCTCGGCTCGCGCGGCTGCCGAAGCAAGCGCGGCCCACCCGAGCAACGCGGCGGCGACGATGCGCGCGATCATGGAAACGTCTCCGTGCCGTTCGGTTCGGCGTGCGGCGCGTCGTTGAGCCTGTGACGCAGGTTGGAGATGGCGAGGTAGACCGGCTTGCGGATTCGATTGATGCCGCCGAGCGGCCGCTGTGCCACCAAAGCGTGCCACGGGGTGAACGAAAGGTTCTCGCAGAACGTCTGCTCGGCCGGGCTGTCGAAGCTCTGCTGCGGGATGCGCAGCCTGGCGACCGGGACGAACGGCGCCTTGCTCTCCGGCCACTCGACGGTGGGGTCTTCGACCGGCTGTGTCGAGGGATCGGTCTGCGGCTGCACGGCGAAGGTGAAGCAGGCGTCCCTGTCCCGCAGCCATTCGGCCATGCCGCGGCGGAGGAAATCCGGCTGGTCCTTCGGCGGCTCGCCGCCCTTCGCCGCGATCGTCGCCCCGTTCCCGCAGTCGACCGGGATCGCGGAGAACTTGATGGGGCGGTCGCCGAGCAGGTAGGGCGCCACGCTGTAGTAGCGCTGGTCGAGCAGCCCCTCGGTGCGCGAGCTCGCCGCCTTGAAGACCGCGGCCTGGCGCGGGCGCTCGTCGAAGAAGCGCTGCTCCTCGTGCCGCGCGGCCAGGGTCAGGAAGGCGACGTAGTCGGCCGCGTCCTTGATGAAAAAGGCGGGAAAATTGAACATCACGAAGTCTTGGGTCTGCGCCCCGGCCTCCTCCGCGAGAACCTTCGGGCCGCTCACGCCCACGAGCTTGATGGCGAGACCGCGCGCGTCGCCGATGCCGTCGCCTTGGCGCGAGCCCGAGGAGTTGGAAAAGCGCAGCCAGGCTCGGTAGGCGCGCGGCTCCGCGAACACGCCCGCGCGCAGCGACGCCGGCACGTTGCTGTCGACCGTGAACTCGCCCTTGACGCAGCCGTGGCCCTTCGCGTGAGCGTCGCGCATCGCCGGATGCTCTGTCTTCACGAAGGCCTCAAGCGCCTGTACGATGATCGCGGCGTCCTTCACCTCGGTCGGCGGCACGACCTCCTGATCGGGCGCCGCCGCCGCGCGGCCCGCGCTCAAGGCGAGGCACAGCGCCAGGGGCGCGAGGCGTGACGAACAGCGTGCCATCCACTCCGGCTCCGGCGAGAGTTCCCCCGCGGCCGCTACCGTAAGCTGCGGCAGGCGGCGAGGTCCAATAGCCTCTACGCATCGCTCTTGCGCCGCTGCCAAGAGAACGGTCGGACAACCCAGCTCGCAGCGCCGCGTTGACAGAAAGCCGCTCCTGAGAGCACACAGCACGACTGCCGGCCATCAGACCGATGGCGAACGACAGAGGCTTCCGCAGAGGAGCCCGAACCGGCATCGGAGAGGCGGGGCGATGCGGGCGGAAACCGGTCTTTATGCCATCGAACGTGGCGAACCGGGCGTGCAGAAGCGCTTCAGCGACCTCGAGGCTTTCCTGGAATCGCGGCTGATCGGCGCCTCGATGCTGGTCGAGCGGCTGCTGATCGGCCTGCTCGCCGGCGGCCACCTGCTCGTCGAGGGCGCACCGGGGCTGGCGAAGACCCGCGCCGTGAAACTGCTCGCGCAGGGGCTCCACGCGCCGTTCGCCCGCATCCAGTGCACGCCCGACCTGATGCCGGCCGATCTCACCGGCTCCTCGATCTTCCGGCCCGACAGCGGCAGCTTCGAATACGTGCCCGGCCCGATCTTCCATTCGCTGGTCCTCGTCGACGAGATCAACCGGGCGCCCCCGAAGGTGCAATCGGCCCTGCTCGAGGCGATGGCCGAGCACCAGGTGACGGCGTCCGGCGTCACCCATCCGCTTCCCGAACCCTTCATGGTGGTGGCGACGCAGAACCCGATCGAGCACGAGGGCACCTTCCCGCTGCCCGAGGCGCAGCTCGACCGCTTCATGCTGAAGGTCGAGGTCACGCTGCCCGACGCCGCGGTGGAGCGGCAGATCCTCGATCTCGTCGAGGGCGAGGCGACCGGCGAGGCGGTGGTCGCGCCGTCGCCGATCACGCCGCACGAGATCGCCGCCGCGCGCAGGGCGGCGATGGCAGTGTTCCTGTCGCCGGCGGTGAAGGACTACATCGTGCGCCTGGTGACGGCTCCGCGCGCGATGACTCACGCCGACATCGCCGGCAAGGTCGAGCATCCGGCGTCGCCGCGCGGCACGCTGGCGCTGGCCGCCGCCGCCAAGGCCAAGGCCTATCTCGCCGGCCGCGACCACGTCGTGCCCGGCGACGTGGCGGAACTTGCCGGCGACATCCTTTCTCACCGCACGATCCTGACCTGGCGCGCCACCGCCGACGGCAACACGCCGCGCCGGGTCATCGGCGAGGTCCTCGATCGCATCCACGCTTTGTGATGAAGGCCGCGGTGTATAGCACATCCTCACCCGTGAAACGGGGGAGGGGGACCGCCGAAGGCGGTGGAGGGGGCAGCCGCCTCGTCAATCTTTCCGTTTGGCCTGCCGTGGGCTTTCGCAGGAGCGAGGCGGCGGTTGCCCCCTCCACCATGCTGCGCACGGTCCCCTCCCCCGCGTTGCGGGGGAGGATAGGCTCTTAGCCCGATGACCGCCGGCATCGATCTCGACGTCGAGGGCCTGCTGCGGCTGCGCCACCTCGCCTACCGCATGCGCGACATCCGCACGCTGCCGCGCTCGACCATGCCGGGCGACATCATCCATCGCCGCCGCGGGCGCGGTCTCGAGGTCCACGACGTACGGCCCTGGTCGGAAGGCGATGACATCCGCCACCTTGATCAGAACGCCACCGCCCGAACCGGCGTGCCGCACACCAAGACCTATTTCGACGAGCGCGAACGCTCGATCCTGCTGGTCGCCGATTTCCGGCCCTCGATGCTGTTCGGGACGCGGCGCGCGTTCCGTTCCTACGCCGGCGCCGAGGCGCTCGCCATGCTGGGCTGGCGCGGGGTCGGGCGCGGGGGGCGCGTCGGGCTCATCGCCGGCAACGCGCGCGGCACCCGCTTCTCGCGGCAGGGCCGCGGCGAACGCGCGATGATCGCACTCGTCGGCGTGCTCGCCGAGAGCCACCGCGAGGCGCTCGCCGACAGGACCGACCGCGACCCGCCGCTGGCCGCGATGCTCGCCACCGCCGACCGCCTCGCCGGCACCGGCTCGACGATCATCGTCGCGACCGCGCTCGACAACCCCGGCGCGGACTTCGACGACACCGTGCTGCGGATCACCCGCCGGCACGACCTCGTCGTCCTACTGGTTGAGGACGCCTTCGAGCGCGAGCCGCCGGCGGGCGACTATCCCTTCCGCACCGCCGAGGGGCAGGGCGGCTGGATGCGCATCGACAGGCGACGCGAGCGCCGCGCTCCGCGCGACAGGATCGCGGAACTGCGCAAGCTCGGAGCGCAGGCGCGGCGGCTTTCCGCCGCCGCCGGCGCGGAGGACAGCATCCAGGTGCTGGAGCAGATCGATGGCTGATGTGGCTCGCATGCTCGAGCTGATGCATCCGATGCGCGAGCCGCCGCCGCCCTCGCCGGTCGCGCCGTTCCTCGTCATGGCCCTGTTGGGCTGCGCGGCGGCGGTGCTCGCGCTGGCGCTGGTCTGGCAGGCCTGGCGACGCGGCGCCGGCCTGCGCCGATCGGCCCTGGCGGCGCTCGCCGCGTCGCGCGCGCTTGTCCCGGACGAGCGTTTCGCCGCGCAGGCCGGGCTGCTGCGCCGTCTTGCCCGCCGCCTCGGCGGCGAGGCCGCCGCGCGCCTGCACGGGCAGGCTTGGCTGGAGCGCCTCGACGCGATGTTCGGCACCCGCTTCTTTACCCAAGGCGAGGGGCAGGCCTACGGCGATGCTCTCTACGCGCGTCAATGTGTATCGGACGTCGATGCGCTGGACCGCTCGCTCGCGAGATTGATCGCGAACCTGCCCTCACGGAGGCCAGCGCGTGCCGCGTGATCGCTCGCCAAGGTGGCTGGTTTTTCCTTCTTCTCGCGGACTGCCTGACTCATACTGTGCCAGGCTCACACGCCGGCCGCCCAGGAGACAAGCGTTGAGGGGAAATCCCCGGCTCGCATTCCGGCCGATCCCATGATGCACGGCTTCGATTTCGCCACGCCGCTCGCCTTCCTGCTGATGCCGCTGCCGCTCCTCGTCGCGCTGTGGCGACGCGGGGGCACCGCCACGACCGGCGGTCTGCGCATCTCGGACTCGATGCGCGACAGTTTGGGGGCGGACGTCACCGCGCGGCGGCCGCCGTCGCGCTCGGCGGCGCTGCGCTGGGCCGCCTGGATCCTCGTCGTCGCGGCGCTCGCCGGTCCGCGCACGGTCGCCGCGACACCGGCGCTGCCGGCGACCGGCCGCGACATCATGTTCACGCTCGATCTATCCGGCAGCATGATCGCGCAGGACATGCTCGCCGAGGGCAAGCCGATCACCCGCATCGCGCTGCTCAAGAAGGTCGGCGCGGAGCTGATCCGCCGCCGCGCCGGCGACCGCGTCGGGCTGGTGATCTTCGCCGAGCACGCGCTCGCCGCCGCGCCGCTGTCCTTCGACAACGATGGCGTCGCGCAGGCCTTGAACCATACCGAGATCGGCCTCGTCGGCCGCTCCACCGCGATGGGCGACGGGCTTGGCCTCGCGGTGAAGCGGCTCTCCGAGTCGAAGGCGCCGTCGCGCATCATCGTCCTGCTCTCGGACGGCTCGAACAACGCCGGCTCGATGGACCCCGGCGGCGTCGCCAAGCTGGCCCGGATGCTCGGCATGCGCGTCTATACGATCGGTTTCGGCCCCAACGAGACGACGACGCCGAACGACGACCCTGATTCCGTCGATTACGTCGCGCTGCAGCAGTACGCCAAGGACGGCGGCGGCGAGGCCTTCCGCGTCCGCAACGGCGAGGATTTCAAAGTCGCGACGAAGAAGATCGAGGCGCTGATCGCCGGCCAGACGCTGGCGCCCCCGGCGGTGCTGCATCTTGCGCTGTGGCCTTGGCCGGCGGCCCTCGCCATGCTCGCCGCCTTCGCCATGGTCGCGCTCGGACGGCGCGCCCGATGATCGCGCTCGGGCATTTCGCCATCCTGCGTCCGTGGTGGCTCCTGGCGCTGCCGGTCGTTGCGATCGCCTATCTGATGACGAAGCCGCGCGGCGGCGCGCTCGGTGCATGGGAAAAGGCGGCGGACCCGCATCTACTCGCCGCCATGCTCGCGCGCGGCGCCTCGGCGGGCGGCAAGCTGCGGGCACCGGCGATTCTGTTCGCGCTCGTCATCGGCATCCTCGCGCTGGCCGGCCCCGCGCTGCGCCGGACCAGCCACGACCGCCTGCGCAACCTCGACGCGACCGTCATCATCATGGACGTGTCGTCCGACATGACCAACAGCGCGATCCGCGGCGCCGCGAGCGCGGCCCACGACGTGCTCCAACATGCCGCCGCGCGACAGGCCGGGCTCATCGTCTACGCCGGGGACGCCTATGTCGCGAGCGGGCTCACCGATTTCTCCGGCGCGCTCGACGCCGATCTCTTCGCGCTCGACGACCAGACCGTGCCGGACCCCGGCATCCGGCCGGACCGCGCCCTCGCGCTCGCTCGAACCATGCTCGAGGAGGCGCACGTGATCCACAGCGACGTGGTTTTGATCTCGACGGGCGGCGGTCTCGAAGGCGCCGCGGCGTCGCGCGAGGCGATCGCGCTCGCCGCCGCCAGCCATCGCCTCTACACCATCGATGCGGCGACGCGGGTAAACGCACGCCGCGCCTCCGCGCTCGCCGATCTCGCCGCCGCCGGCGGCGGCTTCTCGGTCGACACGCTGCAGCCCGGCAGGCTGCTCGACGCGCTCTCCGCGGAGGGTGTGGACCGCACCGCAAACAGCATCATCAACACGCTCGACTGGCGCGACCTCGGCCGTCTTCTCTTGCTGCTGGCGGCGCTTCCGCTCCTCTTCGAGTTCCGCAAGGCCGCAACGGCATGAGACAGCTCTTCGCGTCGCTCCTTATGCTCGTTCCCTGCGCGGCGATCATCCTCGCCGGGCCGCTCATCGTCGGGCACGTGCTCTTCGCGCTCGGCTACAGGCAGGCGGCCGCGCCGCTCATCGGCGATGCCGGCTGGCGCGGCTACGCACTCGCGCGGCAGGAACGCTACGCCGAGGCCGTGGTCGCCTTCGGCAAGGCGCCGGCCAACGCCTACGACCGCGGCAACGCCCTCGTGAAGGCCGGCCGCTACAAGGACGCGCTCGACGCCTACGACGACGCGATCGAGGCCGACCCGGAAGACTCGGACGCGCGCTTCAACAAGGCGCTGGTCGAGAAGATCATCGACGCCGCCGCGACGGCGAGCGGCTCGACGCGGGGCCATGCCAACGCGGTTGCGATGCACGAGCACGCCCATGGCGGCCAGGGCAACGAGGAGGGCAAGACCGACAGCCTCGGCGTCGGCTTCGTCGGCAACAAGGAGGGCTCGTCGACGTCCGGCACGCAGGGCAGCGCCAAGGTCGCGAAGACCGGAAGCGGCAGCAATCAGGCGACCGACTCCAACGCGATGAAGGCGAGCGGTTCCGCCGGCGTTGCGGCCGGGCGCGGGCGCAGCGGCGGCGACCTCGCCGACATCACCGCGCAGCTCGCCGCCAACCAGCGGCGCTTCGGCCCGGTGTTCACCGCCAAGGCGCTGCAGCCCAACGTCGAGTGGCTGCAGACCGTGCCGGACGACCCCGGCGTGTTCCTCAAGCTGCAGATCCGCGCCGAGCGCAAGCGCCGGCTCGCCCGCGCCAGTGCCGAGCAGGGGGACGCGGAGTGATGGGAGTGTCGTCACGTGGGCGAGGCCGGATGAGGGTGCTTGCCGGTTCTCGGAGCGTGGCCCCTATGCGGAGAGACCCCTCATCCGTCACGGCTCGCAGCCAAGTTCACGCTGGCTGCGTAAACTTGCCAGCGCCGCGACACCTTCTCCCGCGAGCGGGAGAAGGATGGCCCGCGCTTCGCTCGGCGACTTTCGTCGTGCTCGCAGCTCTCGCCGCGGCCTTCCCTGCCCGGGCGCAATCCCCCTCGCCACCGCCCGCCGATCCCTCCATCGGGCGGGTCGAGGTGACGCTCGACCTGCCGAAGGACAAGCCCTACGTCGGCGAGATGATCATGCTGCGGATGCGCTCCTTCATCCGCGCCGATATCGTCCTCGACGAGGTGCGGCAGCCGCCGATCATCAATTTCGACGTCCAGCAGCTCGGCCGCGACAAGCCGATCGAGGCGATGGTCGACGGCTTCAGCGTGTCCGGGATCGAGCGCGACCTCGCCATCTTCCCGGAGCAGTCCGGCCGCCTCATCATCCCGGCCTTCGTGCGCCACGTCACGATCGTCGAAGGTGCCGGCGAGCGCACGCAAATGGAGTTTGCCTCCAAACCGATCTACGTCGACGTGCAGAACACCGCGTCGATCAATCCTGCCGGCGCCTGGTGGCTGCCGGCCAGAAGCCTGACGATCACCGACAACTGGTCGCCGGAGGCGGACGCGATCGAGCGCGGGCAGCTGTCGCGTCGCACGATCACGATCGAGGCGCTGGGAATGACCGCGGACCGGCTGCCGCCGCCGCCCGAGATGCGGGCGCCCGGCATCATCTCCTTCAAGGGGCCGACCGACCGCAAGACGGTCATCACGGAGGATGGCCCGGTCGCGCGCGCCACCTACCAGTGGGACCTGCGGCCGACGATCGGCCAGCCGGCGCAGGTGCCGGCGATCCATCTGCCCTGGTTCGACACCGGCGAGCGACGCCTGCGCGATGCCGCGCTGCCGGAGCGCTGGGTCGCCTACGTCGGCACGCTGGTGCATCCCTCGCACGAGCCGATCGCTACGACGCGCCTGCTGTCGCCGGGGCCGATCATGGCCGCGCTCGCCGGCTGCGCCTGGACCGCGGCGCTGATCGCCTTCGCGGCGACGTCGCGGCGACCGCCGCGCGGGCTTGCGCGCCGCCGCGCTCGGGCGCTCGCGGCGCTGGGCCGCGCCGCCCGCTTCCGCGACGAACCGGCGTTCCGTCGCGCGCTCGCCGTGCTCGCGCGCAGCGATCCGCAACGCTACGCACGCGTCGCCGGAGCGCCGGAGGTCGCGCCGCGCCTGGCGGCGCTCGACGCCGCGCGCTATGCCAGAGGCGGCGGCACGGCGCCGCCGCTCGGTTCGCTCGGCGCCGATATCGCGCGGCTGTGGCACGCGCCGGAGCCGCCGGCGCCGGATACGCTCTCGGCGCTGCCGCCGATCGACGGCGATGCGGGACCGCCGGCCTCGTGGTGGGATCGTGCGCGAGGGCGCCTTCGGCAGGGGTCCCGCCGGCTGCTCGATGCGTGACGACAGTGCACGCGTCGCGGTGATCGGAGCCGGTCCGGCCGGCCTGATGGCGGCGGAGGTCGCGGCGCGCGGCGGCGCGCATGTCACCGCCTACGACCGCATGCCGACGCCCGGCCGCAAGCTGCTGCTGGCCGGGCGCGGCGGGCTCAACCTGACGCACAGCGAGCCGGAGGAGCGCTTCCGCGCGCGCTACGGCACGGCGTCGTCGTCGCTCGCGCCCGCCCTCGACCGCTTCGGGCCGGCGGCGCTGCGGCGCTGGTGCGAAGAGCTCGGCGTCGCGACCTTCGTCGGGTCGAGCGGGCGCGTGTTCCCGGCCTCGTTCAAGACCTCGCCGCTGCTGCGGGCCTGGCTGCGCCGGCTCGCCGAGGCGGGCGTGCGCTTCGTGCCGCGCCATCACTGGCGCGGGTGGGATGCGGCGGGCGGGCTCGCCTTCGAGACGCCGGACGGGCCTTGCAGCGTGGCGGCGGATGCCGCGATACTGGCGCTCGGCGGTGCGAGCTGGCCGCAGCTCGGGTCCGACGGCGGCTGGACCGCGACGCTTACGGCCGCCGGGCACGACGTCGCGGCGCTCCTCCCGTCGAACTGCGGCTTCCGCGTCGCCTGGTCGGAGATCTTCCGCGACCGCTTCGAAGGCGAGCCGCTGAAGAGCATCGCCCTGTCCTTCGGCGGGGACCACGCCCGCGGCGACGCCGTGATCACCCGCGACGGCCTCGAAGGCGGCGTCGTCTATGCGCTGGCCGCGCCGCTGCGCGAGGCGCTCGCGGCGGCGCGCGACGTGACCGCTCACGTCGCGTTGCGGCCCGACCTGCCGCACGCGGCTCTGCTGGCGCGGCTCGGCAAGCGGCAGCGCAAGCAATCCGTCGCCACCGCGCTGCGCAAGGCGCTCGGCCTTTCGCCGGTCGCGATCGGTCTCTTGCAGGAGGCGGCGCACACCGCGGGCCGTCCGCTCTCCGGCCTGGATGGGGAGGCATTGGCGACGCTCGTCAACGCCGTGCCGGTCCATCTGGTGGCGCCGATGCCGATCGCCCGCGCGATCTCGACGGCCGGCGGCGTCCGCTTCGCCGACCTCGACGAGCGGCTGATGCTGCGGACGCGGCCCGGCACCTTCGTCGCCGGCGAGATGCTCGACTGGGAGGCGCCGACCGGCGGCTATCTGCTGCAGGCGTGCTTCGCGACGGGCGGCGCGGCGGGGCAGGGCGCGCTGGACTGGCTGGCGGTCAGGCGTCCGGCGCGTTCCGGAGCAAACGAAGCAGGCTCCCTTTAGCAGGCCCGGGCGGAACTCCGTTTCTCGGGTGCCGCTCAGCGAACTGTGATTGGAGCAGCGAACATTGTTCGATTATCTGACGAGACGGCGCCGATGGGCCGGCGTCGCGACCAAGGAGCGGCCGATTATGAGAGGGGTCGTCATCTGGCTTGCGGCGGGGTGTGCGATCGGCGGCGTCGCGTGCGCGCAGACCTTGCCGGATGGGCCGCTCGCCGCGTCGCCTTCGCAGGGCGAGACCCACGCGCCGCGCAAGGCTACCTTCAAGAAGCACGCTGCCAAGCCCCACGCGCCGGCGCCCTCCGCCGCTCGCGATCCGAACGCGCCGGCTCGCGCACCGGCGATGCCGACCGCGGCGGCCGGCGCCGCGGCAGCGGACGATCCGCTCAGCTTCGGCATGAAGTGGAACGGCAGCAATGACAACGGCGTGCAGACCCGCACCCAGAACTACAACGGCAATGCCGCCGGCACCGGCGCCGAGGTCGGGATGAAGCTGCACTTCTGATCCAGGGTTCGGTCGACCGACGCTGACCCCGCGTCGTCGCAGAGCCTACTTGATCGGCAGGGCCGTCTCGGCTTTCAGCTCTTCGAGCGCGAACCGCGACTTGATGCTCTTCAACGGGGCGATTGCGACGAGACGCTTGTAGAAGCCGTCGAAGTGCGCGGTGTCCGCCACCACGACGCGCAGCATGTAGTCTACGTCGCCCGCCATGCGGTAGAAGTCCATCACCTCGGGCATCGCGGCGACATTTGAGGCGAAGGTCGCCTGCATCGCGGCGGAATGCTCGCCCACTTCGATCGACACGAAGACAGTGAGGCCGAGGCCGAGCTTGGCCTGATCGAGGATGGCGATGCGCCGCTTGATGAACCCGGTCTGCTCGAGCCGCTGCAGCCGCTTCCAGCACGGGGTTTGCGAGAGCCCGACGCGGTGCGCGATTTCGCCGATGGCGATCGTCGTGTCGACCTGCACGATGGCGAGGATGCGTTTGTCGATCGCGTCGAGGGTCTTCGGTCCGGTCATCCTGGCATCCGTGAGAAACAAGCAACTGTGTTGTTGCGATCGCCATCATAGAACGTGGGGTGGCTCAGAATCGCTCTCGGACCATCTCCTCGCTCTTGAGCCACAGTGCCTTCGCATGCTCGGAATTCAGGGCATAGCTGCGCACGCCAAAGGAGGCGGCCGGATCATCGATTACGTCGGCGACGTGACAGTCTTCGCAGTAATGCGCACCGACTTCGTCAGCAGAAGCAACGAACCGCGCCCACACAGACGTTGCCGCGCCCTGCGCGACCGTCTTCCATGAAAAGGCGGACGCGGCCGAGGGCTGGGCTTCGATCATCTTTCGGGTGGTGTCGGTCAGCACGGCGCCCGGGTGGACCGCCGTCGCCCGAACGTCTCGAGCCCTGTGGCGGCGGTCGAATTCGACGGCGAAGAGGATGGTCGCTGTCTTGGACCGGCGGTAAGCCTTGAGCGGATCGTAGGGCGTCCGCTCGAAGTTCGGATCGTCCAGATCGACGTCGGCGCCGCGATGGCCGGCCGAGGAGACCATGACGAGCCGGCTGCCGGGTTTGAATAGGCTGGCGATCCGGTTCGCAAGGACGAAGTGGCCGAGGTGGTTGGTCCCGAACTGGGTCTCGAACCCGTCCGCGGTTGTTCCCTTGGGAATCGCCATCACACCGGCGTTGGCGATAACGGCGTCGAACGGCTCGCCGGCCTCCAGCAAAGTGTCGGCGCAGGCCCGGACGCTGGCCAGAGACGCGAGATCAAGTTCGACGAGCTGAAAGCCGCCTTTCGACCCTGCGTCCGCGCCGACTTGCGCCGTTGCGGCTCGCGCTTTGCCGAGATCGCGGGCGGCGCCGACGACCTGGGCGCCATGAGCGGCGAGGACGCGAGCGGTTTCCACCCCCACTCCAGCCGATACGCCGGTCACCAACACCCTCCGGCCGGTAAGATCGATTCCTTGCAGAACCTCGTCCGCCGTAGATGTCGCTCCGAATGTCGCGGTCATAGTTCTCTCTCAGCCCTCCGCGCAGCGCCAACCCTGGCCGTCCCTGACCATCGCATTCAAGATCGTCAGCAGCTTTCGCATGCAAGCGATAAGAGCCAGTTTCGACGGCTTACCCGCTTCGCGCAGGCGGCCATAGGCTGACAGCTGCGCCGACCCTGGGCGAAGAGGTGATCCGATCGCATTTCCTGTCAACGGGCGCGCTCGGTCGGCTTTCTGCATCGCGCGATCCGTTGTTTCGACGAGCGAGATCCGTTGTTTCGACGAGCGAGATCCGTTGTTTCGGCGAGAAATATCTCGCGCCCGGACGCCGTGGCGGCCTTGCCTGCGCACCTGTTCTGCTCCACGGTCGCCTCAAGCGGATCAACCGCATGTGTGACGATTGTACGGGTGGGAACGCGTCGAGACCGGGATCGCGGGACAGAGCGGGCGCGTGCCGCTTGGCCCGGCGGCAGCCCTTTGCCGATGTCGTCCGAAACGTGCGGTCTCGCGCCTCCGGCCATCTGTTCGATTCGTCGCCGGCTGCAAGCCTGATCGGGATAGCGACATCATGGATCATTCGATCGTCTTCCTCGATCGCGAGAGTCTCGGCGCGAGCGTGCGCAAACCGGGCTTCGACCACGTCTACGTCGAGCACGACGCGACCGCGCCGCACGAGATCGTCGATCGGCTGAAGGAGGCGACCGTCTGCATCACCAACAAGGTGCCGCTGCGCGCCGACACGCTCGCGCAGCTCCCCAAGCTGAAGCTGATCGCGGTCGCGGCGACCGGCACGGACGTGATCGACAAGAAGGCCGCGAAGGAGCGAGGCATCGCCGTCGTCAACATTCGCGACTATGCCTTCAACACGGTGCCGGAGCACGTCATCGCGCTGATGTTCGCGCTGAAGCGCAAGCTCGTGCAATACCACACCGACGTGCGCAACGGCGTATGGAACGCGTCGCGACAGTTCTGCTTCCTCGACCACGACATCCACGACATCGCCGGCGCCACGATGGGGATCGTCGGCTACGGCGCGATCGGCAAGTCGATCGGCAAGCGCGCCGAGGCGCTCGGCATGAAGGTGATTGCCTACGACGTCTTTCCGCAGGAGGGCCTCGTCGACTTCGACACGGTCCTGCGCGAGAGCGACGTGATCACGCTGCACGCGCCGCTCACGCCCGAGACCCGCAACATGATCGGCGCGGCGCAACTCAAGGCGATGAAGCCGTCCGCAATCCTCATCAACACGGCGCGGGGCGGTCTCGTCGACGAGGCGGCGCTTGCCGAGGCGCTGAAGGCCCGCACGATCGCCGGTGCCGGTTTCGACGTGCTGATCGAGGAGCCGCCGCGCAACGGCAACGTGCTGCTCGATCCCTCGATCCCGAACCTGATCGTCACGCCGCACGTCGCCTGGGCGAGCCGCGAGGCGATGCAGATCCTGTCCGATCAGCTGATCGACAACATCGAGGCCTTCGTCGGCGGGACGCCGAGGAACGTCGTCGAGTAAGGCGGTCTTCGGGTGGTTCGGAGAGCGGTAGCAGGCGGCGTTACAGGCCGGAGGAGGTGAACGATGGACATTCACGAGTACCAGGCCAAGGAGATCCTGGCGAAGGCCGGGGTCGGTCTGCAGCGCGGAGCGGTGGCGTTCTCGGCCGAGCAGGCGGTCTATGCCGCGACCGAGCTCGGCGGCTGGAAATGGGTGGTGAAGGCGCAGATCCATGCCGGCGCGCGGGGCAAGGCCGGCGGTGTCAAGATGTGCCAGACCTATCACGAGGTGCGCGAGGCGGCGCAGGCGATGCTCGGCAAGCCGATGGTCACCGCGCAGACCGGGCCGGAGGGCAAGCCCGTGCAGCGCGTCTACGTCGAGGTCGCCGAGCCGTTCGACAAGGAATTTTACCTCGGCTTCGTGCTCGACCGGAAAGAGGAGCGCGTCCGCGTGATCGCCTCGCGCGACGGCGGCATGGAGATCGAGCAGATCGCCGCCGAGCGGCCGGACAGCCTCATCACCGTCATCGTCGAGCCGGCCGTCGGCATGCAGCAGTTCGAGGCGCGCGAGATCGCCTTCAGGCTCGGGCTCAACATCAAGCAGGTGCAGGGCGCGGTGCAGACGATCCTCGGCTGCTATCGCGCCTTCCGCGACCACGACGCCACGATGCTCGAGATCAATCCGCTGGTGCTGACCAAGGACGGGCGCATCATCGCCCTCGACGCGAAGATGAGCTTCGATGACAACGCGATGTTCCGCCAGCGCAAGGTCGCCGACATGCACGACCCGGCGCAGGAAGACCCGCGCGAGGCGCAGGCGGCCGAGCACCAGCTGAACTACGTCGGGCTCGACGGCACCATCGGCTGCATCGTCAACGGCGCCGGCCTCGCGATGGCGACGATGGACATGATCAAGCATGCCGGCGGCGAGCCGGCGAACTTCCTCGACGTCGGCGGCGGCGCCTCGGCCGAGCGTGTCGCGACGGCGTTCCGCCTCGTCCTGTCGGACAGCAACGTGCGGGCCGTTCTGGTCAACATCTTCGCCGGCATCAACCGCTGCGACTGGGTCGCCGAAGGCGTCGTGAAGGCGGTCAAGGAGACCAAGCTCGACGTGCCGCTCGTCGTCCGCCTCGCCGGCACCAACGTCGAGGCCGGCCGCCGCATCCTGCAGGACAGCGGCATCGACCTGCACACCGCCGACAGCCTGACCGAAGCCGCCGTCCTCGCCGTCAAGGTCGCCGGCAAGCATCAGCCGGCCGCGGCCTGAGAGGGGAGGACGCCATGAGCATCCTGATCGACGAGACCACCAAGATCATCATCCAGGGCTTCACCGGGGACAAGGGCACGTTCCACGGCAAAGAGGCGCTCGAGTACGGCACCAAGGTCGTCGGCGGCGTCACGCCGGGCAAGGGCGGCCAGACGCACCTCGGCCTGCCGGTCTTCAACACGGTGAAGGACGCCGTCGAGGCGACGGGCGCGGAGGCCTCCGTCACCTTCGTCGCGCCGCCTTATTGCGCCGATGCCATCATGGAGGGCGCCGACGCGGGCCTGCGGCTGATCTGCTGCATCACCGATGGCATTCCCGCGCAGGACATGATGCGGGTGAAGCGCTATCTGCGCCGCTACCCCAAGGAGCGCCGCACCATGCTGGTCGGCCCGAACTGCGCCGGCATCATCTCGCCCGGCAAGGCGATGCTCGGCATCATGCCGGGCCACATCTACGCGCGCGGCAGCATCGGCGTCGTGTCGCGTTCGGGCACGCTGGGCTACGAGGCGGCGGAGCAGCTGAAGGCGCTCGGCCTCGGTATCTCGACCTCGGTCGGCATCGGCGGCGACCCGATCAACGGCTCGTCTTTCCTCGATCATCTCGAGCTTTTCGAGGCCGACCCCGAAACGGCCGCCGTTCTGATGATCGGCGAGATCGGCGGTCCGCAGGAAGCCGAGGCCGCGGCCTGGATTAAGTCCAACATGAAGAAGCCGGTGGTCGGCTACGTCGCCGGCCTGACCGCGCCGAAGGGCCGCCGGATGGGCCACGCCGGCGCGATCATCTCCGGCGAGGGCGACAGCGCCAGGGAGAAGTCGGACACCATGCGCGGCTACGGCCTCGAGGTGGCGCCGAGCCCCGGCGAGCTCGGCTCGACCATGGCGAAGGTGGTCGGTCACAAGCAGGCGGCCTGACGAGCGCTATCCTCCCCCGCGCAGCGGGGGAGGGGGACCGCGCGAAGCGTGGTGGAGGGGGCCGCCGCCGCTTTCATCTCGACCAGGTGGCGCCCCGCGGCAGCCCCCTCCACCGCCTTCGGCGGTCCCCCTTCCCCCGTCTCCGACGGGGGAGGATTAACCAACCCTGAAGGAGGACCCCCCATGAGCTTCACGCTGATCGAGCAGGCGACACCGCGGCTGCACCGCTCCGAACTCGCCGTGCCCGGTTCCAACGAATCGCTGTTCGAGAAGTCCGCGAAGAGCGACGCCGACATCATCTTCCTCGATTGCGAGGACGCCGTCGCGCCCGACGACAAGGAGAAGGCACGCTCGAACATCGTGCAGGCGCTGAACGAGATCGATTGGGGCACCAAAACGATGATGGTGCGCATCAACGGGCTCGACACGCATTTCATGTATCGCGACGTCGTCGACATCGTCGAAGCCTGCCCGCGCCTAGACATGATCCTGATTCCGAAGGTCGGCACCGCCGCCGACGTCTACGCCGTCGACGTGCTGGTCACCCAGATCGAAATGGCCAAGAAGCGGACCAAGAAGCTCGGTTTCGAGATCCTGATCGAGACCGCGCTCGGCATGGTCAATTGCGACGAGATCGCCAAGGCCTCCAAGCGTAACGAGGCGATGAGCTTCGGCATCGCCGACTATGTCGCCTCGACGCGAGCGCGCACCACCTCGATCGGCGGCGTCCATCCGGACTACGGCGTGCTCACCGACAAGGACGGCGAGACGGCGCGCGACTTCTTCTGGGGCGATCCCTGGCACTACGCGCTGTCGAAGATGATGCTGGCGTGCCGGGCCAATGGCCTGCGCCCGATCGACGGGCCTTTCGGCGACATCCAGGACCCGGAGGGCTACAAGGCCGCCGCCCGCCGCGCCGCGGTGCTCGGCTACGAAGGCAAATGGGCGATCCATCCGAGCCAGGTCGCGCTCGCCAACGAGGTCTATTCGCCCTCCGACGAGGAGGTGACGAAGGCGCGCCGCATCCTCGAGGCGATGGAGAAGGCCGCCAAGGAAGGCAGGGGCGCCGTGTCGCTCGACGGCCGCCTGATCGACATCGCGTCGATCCGCATGGCGGAAGCTCTCATCAAGAAGGCCGACGCGATCAAGCCGGCACCGGCCAAGTCGGCGGCCTGAGGCGGCCTGGATCTACGTCGCGGCCTGCGCGCGCTCCAGCCGGGTTCACGCGCCGTCGTGGCGGGACGCCGGCCGCCGATGGTGCCCGCGGCGCAGACGGGCAATGTGACGGTGCCGCATCGTCGGCACCTCCACCGGCGTCCCCGGCGGGAAGACGCGGTAAGGATCGAGGGCGAGGCCATAGGGGTTGAGGTCGAGCGCCTGCGCCAAGCAGGGCGTGGCGAACAGAGCGAGCGCGGCGGCGATGGCGGCCCGTCCTGGCGATCCCCGGCATCGACACCCTTTCGGCCTGGCGAGCGTGGCGGCGCCTGCCGCCCTCTGCGTCATCTTAGGACCCGAGACATCGATCGCAAAGGCGGCTGCGGAACGATGGACGCACGCGGCGATCGAGCGCGCCCAAGCCGCATCGACCGAAGCGAGGCTTGCTCAGCCCTTCTTCTTCATCGGCTTCTTGGTCATCATCTTTTTACCCGTTGCCATCTTCTTCTTGGCCATCTTCTTCTTGGCCATCGGCTTCATCATGCGGTGATGCATCGCGCGATGGTGGCGCATGCGATGATGCATCATCGGCTTCGACGCGGGCGTGAAGATGTGGAGCGGGTCGAGGTCGAGGCTCTTCGGGACCAACGGCAGGCCCAGCGGGTTCGTGTCGATGCTCTGCGCGAACGCGGGAGCGGCAACCATCAGAAGAGTGCCGGCGACGGCGATGGACTTGAACATACCAACCATGGAAATCCCCTCTTTAGCCACGAAAAGGCCGAATTTCCTTACCGGCGACCATGCAGTCTGTCGAGGCGGCACTGCACTCAGTGTTAACGCGGGCGAAGGCGGCGTCGCCGTCTCCGCCGCGATCCGCGAATGCGAAAAAGTGAGTCGGTCGGGTGCGCGGCGAGCGGCTCATGCCAACGCTACAGTTTGCCGTCGTTCAGGCCGGATCAGGCGCGCGCAATGATCAAATCCGCTTTACGATATGGAAGGTCATGACGCCGTCGTGGTCCGTCCGCCGCACGAGAATGTGACCGTCTTCTCGCAGGCAGTGCGGGATGTCGATCGCGGCCATCGGATCGGTGCAGGACACGACGAGCGAAGACCCGTTCGCAAGCCGCCGCAACGCCCTGCGCGTCTTCAACACGGGCAGCGGACATTTCAGGCCGCGCAGGTCGAGTTCGACGGGATTTTCATCAGCCATGGCGCTTGCCATAGCGATGCGGTACGCAAGCCGGCAACATGCGACGCGCAACGACCCTGCCAGCAGGTGGCCGATGTCCCTGACCCACGAAGCCCTGGTCGCCGCGCAATTCGGCCCCCGCGCCCGCGCCTATGTCGAGAGCGCCGATCATGCGAAGGGCGCCGACCTCGACCGCCTGGCGGCGATCGTCGCGGCGACCCCCGGGCGGCGCGTGCTCGATCTCGGCTGCGGCGGCGGCCATGTCAGTTTCGCCGTGGCGCCCCATGCCGCCGAGGTCGTCGCCTACGACCTCTCGTCCGAGATGCTGGACGCGGTCGGCGCGGTGGCGGCCGCGCGCGGCCTTACCGCGATCACGACGCGGCAGGGCACGGCCGAGGCGATGCCGTTCGCGGGCGGCTCGTTCGACTTCGTCTTCACGCGCTACAGCGCGCACCACTGGAGCGACCTCGCGGCCGGGCTCGCCGGCATGCGCCGCGTCCTGAGGCCGGGCGGGCTCGCGGTGGTGATCGACACCGTATCGCCCGGCGTCCCGGAACACGACGGCTTCCTCCACGCCGTCGAAGTCCTTCGCGACCCCTCCCACGTGTGCGACTACACCACGGCGCAGTGGGACGCGGCCCTGCGCCTCGCCGGGCTGCGTCCGGCGGCGCCCGTCTTCTCTCGGTTGCGGCTGGATTTCGCCGCCTGGACCGCGCGCATCGGGACGCCCGACCTGCACGCGAAGGCGATCCGCGGCCTGCAGAACCAGATGCCGGCGGAGATCACCGCCCATTTCGCGGTCGAGCCCGACGGCTCCTTCACCATCGACACGATGATGATCGAGGCGGATATCTGAAGGCTCGAGGCGGGAGCGGACATGAACGTCATCGGGCTGGCCGGTTGGAGCGGCGCCGGCAAAACCACGCTCGTCGCCAAGCTCATCCCGGCGCTTCAGGCGCGGGGCCTCGGCGTCTCGACGATCAAGCACGCCCACCATGCCTTCGACGTCGATACGCCGGGCAAGGATTCCTACGTCCACCGGGAGGCCGGCGCCAAAGAGGTGCTGGTCGTCTCCGCCAAGAGGTGGGCGCTGATGCACGAGCTGCGCGACGAGGCGGAGCCGGACCTCGGCACGCTGCTCGGTCATCTCGCGCCGGTCGATCTGGCGCTGGTGGAGGGGTTCAAGCGCGACGCCCATGCCAAGATCGAGGTGCATCGCGTCGACAACGGACAACCGTTCCTGTTCCCCTACGATGCCAGCATCGCCGCGCTCGCGAGCGATTCGCCGCCGCCGTTCGGCCCGCTGCCGCGCGTCCACCTGGACGACGTCGAGGCGATCGTCGCCCTCGTTCTCGCCCACGCCCAGCCGCTCGACGAGACGCGGCGCCGGCTTTCCGGTGCGGGTCGGAGTCCACCGCTCGTGGACGAGGCGAAAAGAGCAGGATAATGGAACCCATGGGCGGAGGAACGAATGGCCGTCTCCGGTGAAGACGAGCTGCATATGATCAAGATGGCGATCTGGTCCGGCTTCTATGGGCCGGAGGCCGTCGACGCGATGATCGACGACTTTCTCGTGGAGGACGAAGCCACCGATCTCGCCGCTCTAAGGGCCGCCGCCGCGACCGAATTCGCGCGTAAGGCCGAGGCCGAGAAAACGTGGCCGCTAACAACGGATTGCGATCGACTCGACGCGGCATTCGATGCCCTTGGCGGACAGGCTATCCTCGCTCTTCATGACGCCGGAGTGACCATGTCGGATGGGCACTCCGACGCCGCGGAGGTACTGTCCCAGCGCCCGAAGGGCCGGTTCTTCGGCTACTGTTTCTACCATGGGCAAGATGTCGAGCGCGCTCTCGAAAGCCGGGGCCTGATGATCGCCTTCGATCACGTCGACGCTGCGGCTGAGCGCGTTCGCGTCGGCCGGATCGTCGAGGCGGCGCTGAAGGCGGCCGGTCTTGCGACGGTCTGGGACGGCGACGCCGATCGCCGCATCGCCATCCCGGCCTTCGAATGGAGGCGCCGGCGCGCCGGATGAACGCGCCCGTGCCGCGCGCCGCCTGTGACGCGGAGGCGCCCGGCTAGCGAGCTTGCGCCGAGACCCCCTCGGCCGGCCTTACTTTTTCTTGTCGCCGGTGTTGATCTTCACGACCGGCGCCGCCGCCGCGATCGTCTTCGGCTTTTCCTTCTTGGGTTTCTTGGCTTCCTTGTTGCCGCGCATCTGACCTTTGGCCATGGCTCAACCCTCTTCATCCCGGCGAAGTATTCGCCGGAGGTCAGCTTATGCCGAAGGCGCGCCGGACGCGATGCAAAACTGGTGTCCGGCAAAACTGGTGTCCGACGGCGTGAAGGCGCGATCATCGGCATAGAATGGGCGAACAGATGCACGGTTTGACTGCGCCTGACGCCGCGCACGGCGACACGGCGTCTTCGGTCGGAGGTGAGCGCCGTAGGGCTCGCTAATGCCGGATGCCGCTTGTCGCCGAAGGCTCCGCCGCCGGTTCGGACCCCGGTCCGCCTGCTTTGTCGCCATGTGGATTGTTGGGGGACCCAGCAGGACCCACGTCGCCCGGCGGAAGGCCGCTGGCCGGGTGGTTCTGCGCTCCGCTGCCGCCCGCGCTGCCGCCGCCGCCCGCCCCGTGAGCGGGTATCGTTTGAACGGGCATCGTGATGCCGAGGCAGAACAGGGCGGCAAGCACGACGGCGCTGGCCCTCCTCCGCAAAGCGGGGGAGGGGGACCATGCGAAGCATGGTGGAGGGGGCGGACAAGCTTCGATCTTGTCGAAGGCGCACTGGCGCATCGCCCAACAGCGCAGCGAGGGTGCCGAACAGCGCGGCGCTGGTGCGAAAGAGCGCAGCGGTGGCAGCCCCCTCCACCGCCTTCGGCGGTCCCCCTCCCCCGCCTTCGGCAGGGGAGGACAGGCGGCCTTGCGCGGCACGCTACCGCCCAAGCCGCTCGACCCTGTACTTGCGCTGGTAGATGCTTTTCACGAGACGCTGATGGCGGTGTCGCCGTACGATCTCCGGGTTGCCTTGAGCGAATTCGCCTTGGTTCTGCGGATAGGGGTCGAGCATGATCCGCTGCGGCCCGCCGAGGCCCTGCGGCTCGGGATCGAGCGGCTGGGCTCCGATGACTTCCGATGGGTAGGGCGAGGGCAACAGGAATTGCGCGCTCCACGCCGGCGAGCCGGCGAAGACGAGGACGAGCGGAACGGCGAAGACCTTGGTCATGTCCGCAAATCTCATCGGCACGGCTGCGTTCCATCGCGGGCCGGCGACATCCGGGCGCCCTTCAGCGTTTTCGCGGCAGCAGTCCACCGGCGAAAAGCGCCCACCACACGAAAACGGGCTGAAAGGCGAGCCGCGGTGCATGGTACCACCAGCTGTCGGGCAGCGGCGGGACGCGCTTGCGCGCCACGGCATGGTGGACGTTGGCTGGGTAGACGCCGACCGCGTAGAGGGCCAGGCCGATCGCCGCCGCCTTGCGGGTTGGTGGCCAGAGCAGGCCCAATCCGCCGAGGATCTCGGCGGTCCCCGTGGCGATCACCACCTCGCGAGGGCAGGGAATAAGCGGCGGCATGATCGGCAGGAAGATCTCCGGCCTGCGGACATGAAGGAGCCCGATTGGCACGTAGGTCAGCGCCGCCGCCACGCGCGCGGCCCGTCGGCGACCTTCAAGGGCGCCGTGACTCTTATGCTCGGCTCGTCCCATCCCGGCCGAGCATAGCAGAAGTGAACAGGCGTGCGCCGGCGATCTCTCGTGCACGAGCCTTGACGATCAAGCACGAGGCGCGCTTTCTCCGAGGCGGCGGCCGGCCTGCCGCGGCACAAGGTTGAACGGGATCGCGATGGACGAGGCTTCCGGCTGGGCCGAGCACAAGGCGACGGCTGTCCTGGTGCTGGCGGAAGGCACGGTGCTCGAGGGCCAAGGCTTCGGGGCGACCGGCGCGGCCGTCGGCGAGCTCTGCTTCAACACCGCCATGACCGGCTACCAGGAGATTTTGACCGACCCCTCCTACAACGGGCAGATCCTGACGTTCACCTTCCCGCACATCGGCAACGTCGGCGCCAACGACGAGGATTCGGAATCGATCAACCTCGCCTCGGCCAACAACGCCGTCGGCCTTGTCGTCCTGGCGAACGTGTCGGGGCCGTCGAACCATCGCGCCCAGATGCACTTCGACCGATGGCTGCAGCGACGCGGCATTATCGGCCTCGCCGGCATCGACACGCGGGAGCTGACCGCGCTGATGCGCGACAGGGGCGTGCCCAACGCCGTCATCGCGCACGATCCCGACGGCGTCTTCGACCTCGCCGATCTCAAGGCCAAGGCGGCCGGCTGGTCCGGCCTCGTCGGCCTCGACCTGGTGCCGAAGGTGACGACCGTGCAGCGCTTCGACTGGGACGAAACCCTGTGGACGCGCGACGGCTACGGTCATCAGACGGCACCGCGCTACAAGGTCGTGGCGGTCGACTACGGCATCAAGCGCAACATCCTGCGTCTGCTCGCCGATGCCGGATGCGCCGTCGCCGTGGTGCCCTCGACGGCTTCGGCGGACGACATCATGGCGCTCGCGCCCGACGGCGTGTTTTTGTCCAACGGCCCGGGTGACCCGGCGGCCACCGGCGAATACGCCGTGCCGGTGATCAAGCACCTGCTGGACCGCCGCGTGCCGATCTTCGGCATCTGCCTCGGCCACCAGCTGCTGGCGCTGGCGATCGGCGCCGAGACGCGCAAGATGCACCAGGGCCACCACGGCGCCAACCATCCGGTGATGGACTACACGACCGACAAGGTCGAGATCGTCTCGATGAACCACGGCTTCGCCGTCGATACCGCGACGCTTCCGGCGACCGCCCGCGAGACGCATCGAAGCCTGTTCGACGGCTCGAACTCCGGCCTGGAGCTGACCGACCGGCCGGCGTTCTCGGTGCAGCACCACCCCGAGGCCTCGCCCGGCCCGCAGGATAGCCACTACCTGTTCAAGCGCTTCACCGAGCTGATGGACAAGGCCAAGGGTTGAGGCGCGGATACTCGCCATGGCGATGTCGCGGCGGTCGGGCTTGTGGCGGAAGCATCGCTCACCGGCTAAGTTCCGCCATGAGGATTCGGCCTCGACGCACGGAGACCAATCGTGATCATCAGACGTGTCGCACTCGCCTGCCTATGTCTTGGTTGTGCAATGGCCTGCGTGTCGCCGGTTCGGGCGCAGACGGCGAAATCCGCCCCTTCCGCCGCGGCGAAAGCCGCTCCGGTCGCGCTCGAGGAGCCGCGCGACATCGTCGCCGCGATCTACAAGCAGGCCGCCATCGACGTGAAGAAGGCCAAGGCCACCCCCTTCGAGAACCGCGACACGCGCGAAAAATACTTTTCCAAAAGCTTCGACCTGCTGGTGACCACGGCGGAGACCAGGGCGGCGCACGACGGCGACGCGGCGCTCGACTTCGATCCGATCTCGGCCTCGCAGGACGCCGAGTTGCAGAAGGTGACCTTGAAGACCGACGTCCTCGAGCTCGGCAAGGCGGTGGTTTCGGCGAGCTTCACCAACCACGGCCAGCCGACCGTCGTCACCTACGACTTCGTCAAAGAGGACGGCGCCTGGAAGATCAACGATCTCAAGGGCACCACGGAGAAGGAGGCCTGGTCGGTGCGCAAGATCCTTACCGCCTCGGGCAAGCCGCCGAAGAAGCTGCCCGGTGCCGAGGCGGGCGACAAGAAGCGCTAGGCATCGATCCCAAACACCTTTGCGCCGTGATCCGGAGCCTCAAGGTCAGGACGCCGAAGGCGCGTCTCGAACCATCCTTCGCGCCTCAAGGCTTGGTGGTCCCGCGATGTCGCCTCCTGGAGATCTCGGCTTCGCCGGCCCACACCATGAGATGGGCCTGCGAAGAAGCGCGGCCAGATCGCGCACGCGCTAAGCTTGCTTCTTCTGCCGCCGCTTTTCGTTGCCCGCGCTCTCGGACTTGGCGCCGGTCGCAGCTGTATAGACGCCATGCAATGGCGCGATGAATGTGCGTACTGCGTCTCGCGCCTGATCGCGAAAGTATGATCCGTCAATGACAACCCTGGCGGGTGCGACGACATCTCCGCCGTGCTTCTGATCAGTCATGAGCGCCTCCACTGTTCCACAGGCCCCGTATCAGCTTAACTGTTTCGCTAAGGATGAACAAACCAAAGCAGAAGAGATCCAACGCGAACAGCGCCTTTTCGGCGTAGTCGGCGGCGACATGGACCCAATCGGGCATGATGCCCTCAGCCATCTTGACAAGGGCTGATATGAGGATTGCGACACCGAAAACCACCAAGAAACCAATTGCACCAAAAACCACCTGCACCACGAAGTCGAAAATTGGCTTGATTTGCTTGGGAATCGATATTGCCACCTCGCCCGGGGCCTCCTTGAAAATGCCAACGCTTTTTCCGCCCAAATTTTCTCATCTACCGTCGTGCTGGCAGCAGAAAGAAGGGAATGCCTAGTCCAGGCATAGCTGCCGCGAGAACGTGAAATGACAGTTTTCTCCACCAAGCGTCCGAGATGCGCGAAGCGCCCGCGTGCGAATCGAGTGAAACGCGGCATCTCGATGGGCGCGCCCGCTCAGATCGAGTAGACCGCCGCGTGCCGCACGGCGTCGACCGCTTCGGCGTTGGTGAAACGGCCGCCGATCGCGAAGACCTCGTTCAGCGCCGCGCGCAGTCTCGGCGTCGTCTGGGGCAGATCGAACGCGGCAGCTCCGTCGTGGGCGGCGGCCGCGGCGGCCGCGGCTTTCTCCGCATCCGTGCCGCCCTGGGCGAGCGCCAGCATCAGCGCGAGCGCGCCTTTGTTGCCGCCTTCGAGACGGGCGAGGCCGTACAAGTCCACGAAGCGCCGCACCGCGCGCGGCGACCGCCCGGCGAGATCGGCCAGAGCGGTCAGCAGCGAAGCCTCGTCGCGGTCGACCGGCGCGTCGAGAGCGGACGTCTGGGCATCGGGCTTCGCGGGAGCCGGCGGCTTGGCTTGGCCGAGCATCGCCTGGACGAGCGCGCCGTAATCGTGCCCGCCTGCGTCGAGCCGCACCGGGACCTCGATCCAGCGTTCGAGGTCGCCGCGGTGCGCGCCGCCGGTCTGAAGCCGAGCCGGGTCCGCGGCGACCGCGGTTACTAGGCCGCGGCCGGCGAACCGGTGCAGCGTATCGAGGATCGCCCGCGCGCGGTCCGGCGCCACGGCGTCGAGATGGTCGAGCGCGAGGACGATGCGCTGGGGTGCCGCGACGCCGTCTCGCTCGCTTGCGGGAGCCTGCATCATGGAGGCGAGCACGGCGAAGAAGTTCTGCGCCTGCGAGGCCCCCGTGGTCTCGAACGGCGATGGCTCGCGTGAGGACCCGGCGCCCCCGGCCCTGCGTTCCGCCTCGACGCTTTCGAGCGAGAGGCGCTCGACGTCGCGGTCGAGCGCGTCGACGCGTTTGGTCTGGTGCGCGAAATGCCCGTCGAGGTCGCGCCGGCGGTTGTCGAGGTCGCTTTCCAGCAACCGCTCGCCCTTGACGATCGGCTTGAGGAAGGACGACGCGCGCCAGATGTTGGCGGCGATCGCGAGTGCCGCCAGCAGATAGGCCGCGCTCTTCAAGGTGCCGATCAGCCCGATATGCTCCTGCAGCCAGTTCGCCAGCGAGGCGCCGCTCTGCGGCCCGCTGCGCATCTCGGCCAGCCAGGTGGTCTGGTCGGCGATCGCGACGCCAAGCCCGATCCCGATCGCGACGAGGACGATGGCGGCGACGATCAGCTTGGTCTGGCCCTTGAAGGCGTAGAGCGAGCGCAGCGCCAAGCCGAGCTTGCCGCCCGAGCCGGCGACGAACTGGACGAAATCCTTGTAGTTGCGGATCGGATCGCCGGTGATGCCGAACGACACCAGCCGGTTCTCGATGCCGGCCCTGTTGGCGCGCGCGTAGGCGTCGACCTGCGAGCCGGCCGCCTCGTAGAGCACGGTCTCGGTCAGCCGCGCCCGCCGCGAGCCGGCATCGTCGAGGGCGCGACGCTCGGAATCGAGCCGCCGCCGCGCATCGTCGAGCTTCTCGTTGACCTCGCGCAGCACCACGTGGGGATCGCGCGCGGTGTGGCCGATCTCGCGGGCGAGGTCCGGGTAGGGCTGGCGCAGCCCGGCGTGGAGGCTCGCCGCCAGCGCCAGCCCCGGCTCGCCCTCGAGGCTCGCGGCATTGATCGTCTGGACATGGACCTTCGCCAAAAACGGGCTCTGCTGGAGCTTCGCCGCGGCCGCGGTCAGATCGCGGACGCGCGCGACGAGCCGCGTGAGGGCGAAGCTCTTGCCGGCGCCGGGTGCACCCAGCAAGGCGATGCACAGCGGGCCGCCGCTCCCGCGATGCGCGGCGAGTTCGGCGAGACGTCCGACCGTGCCGTCGATGCCGAGCGCGTCGCCGGCCGGCAGCTCGCCGCCGAACAGGGGACGCTTCGCGGCGGTCTGCGGCGGCGGCGTCACCAGCACCGAGTTCTCCGGCTGCGGCGCCCCGCCGAGCGCTGGCGCGGCCGGCTCGCGGACGCGGCTGCCCGGCACGAAAGACCCGAGATCGCGAAATCCAGCGTCCGCCACGGCTGCTCCCCTTCGTCGTTCCGCAGCCCCTCGCGGCCGCACGGGGAAAGGCAGGTACGCAGCGAATGTGACCGCGCCAAGACTCCGAAAGGGAGCGCCGTCCGAACGAGGATCGGCACCAGCGGCGCCCCGGCCGCTCGCGTCGGCGCCTCGCCTGCGCTACACGAGCAAAGAAACGGGGCCGGCGATGCGAGATGAAGAGAGATCGGAACAAGGCGACCGAAGCGGGCGCCTCGTCCGCGTCGCGCAGCGGCTCGAGCAGACCAAGGTCACCGTGACGACGGTGCTCCTCTTCATGGCGTTCCTCGCCCTGCTGTCGGCCGCGGCGGCCGCCATCGGCTATCTTAGCCATCATTTCCTGCGCCGATGATCGTCATGCGACTTTTGCGAGACCGCGGGGAAGCGGCCGCTCGTCGGCGCCTTCGGCGCTTATGCCCTCAACCTGCCGTCCAATCCTCCAGCCTTAATCCCGGCACCCGCGAAAACTCGCGCATATTCGCGGTGACGAGGGTCGCCGCTCGGCGGCGCGCCTGGGCGGCGATCAGAACGTCATAGGGGCCGATCGGCGTTCCCTTCCTCTTGAGGCCGGCGCGGATCGTCCCGGCTTCGCCGGCGTCCTCGGCGTCGAAGCCGATCAGGGTCATCGGTACCGATGCGAGGAAGATGTCGAGCTTGCGCGTGTTCTCGAGCGGGTTGGCGCTGTTGTCGATGCCGAAGCGCAGCTCGAAGACGACGACCGTCGGCAACAACACGGCGCCGTGGTCGGCCTCCACGAGGAGGCGTTCCGACACGACGGGTGCCGTCGCGTTCATCACCACGACCGCGACGTTGGTATCGAGGCAGATCATGGATCGAAGGCGGGTAGATCGTCGTCGTCGGGCATCGGCGGCTGCTCGCGGCCGTTCTCCATGAACGGGATGTGCCTCAAGGTGTCGAGCGCGGCCAGCGAGGCGCGCATCTCCTCGAGACTCGGCTTGCCGATCGGCTCCAGCAACACGGCACGCCCGACGCGCGTGACGCGGACCTCGGTGCCCGGAAGCCGAAACGCCTTGGGCAGCCGCACGGCCTGGCTACGCCCGTGCATGAAGAGCTTGGCCGTCGATGTCTCGGACATGGCGCTCGCTCCTTTGATAGACATCACGATATCTACCGATTTGGCGCGCATCTCGCAATGGGGCCGCGCGCAACGCTGGACCACGTCCGCGCCGCCCGCTACAACGCCGCAAACCCCATTCACATCGACAAGACGGCGAGCCCCACATGGCGCGGCAGTTCATCTATCATATGCAGGGTCTCTCCAAGACCTATCCGACCGGCAAGAAGGTGCTCGACAACGTGCACCTCTCCTTCTACCCGGACGCCAAGATCGGCGTGCTCGGCATCAACGGCTCCGGCAAGTCGACGCTGCTGCGCATCATGGCCGGCCTCGACACCGAGTACCAAGGGGAAGGGTTCGTGGCGGACGGCGCGCGCGTCGGCTACCTGCCGCAGGAGCCGCCGCTCGAGGCCTCGCTCAACGTGCGGGAAAACGTCATGCTCGGCGTCAAGGCCAAGCAGGCGATTCTCGAGCGCTACAACGAGCTGGCGATGAACTATTCCGACGAAACGGCGGACGAGATGACCCGGCTGCAGGACGAAATCGAGGCGCAGAACCTGTGGGACCTCGACAGCCAGGTCGAGCAGGCGATGGACGCGCTCGGCTGCCCGTCGGACGACTGGCCGGTCGACCGGCTGTCGGGCGGCGAGAAGCGCCGCGTGGCCTTGTGCAAGCTGCTGCTCGAAAAGCCCGAGCTGCTGCTGCTCGACGAGCCGACCAACCATCTCGACGCCGAGACGGTGAACTGGCTCGAAGGGCATCTGCGCGATTACGAGGGCGCGATCCTGATCGTCACCCACGACCGCTACTTCCTCGACAACGTGACGGGCTGGATCCTCGAGCTCGACCGCGGCCGCGGCATCCCGCACGAGGGCAACTACACCTCCTACCTCAAGCAGAAGGCCAAGCGGCTGTCGCTGGAGAAGAGCGAGGACGCCTCGCGCCAGAAGCAGATCGAGATGGAGGCCGAGTGGATGGGCTCCTCGCCCAAGGCGCGCCAGGCCAAGTCGAAGGCGCGCATCGCGCGCTACCAGGACCTCGTCGACAAGCAGGCCAACCGGGTGCCGTCCTCCACCCAGATCGTCATCCCGGTGGCCGAGCGGCTCGGCACCAACGTCGTCGAGTTCACTCGGCTTTCGAAGTCGTTCGGCGACAAGCAGCTCATCGAGGACCTCACCTTCAAGCTGCCGCCGGGCGGCATTGTCGGCGTGATCGGCCCCAACGGCGCCGGCAAGACCACGCTGTTTCGCATGATCACCGGCCAGGAGACGCCCGACGGCGGCCAGATCCAGGTCGGCGAGAGCGTCAAGCTCGGGTATGTCGACCAGTCGCGCGACACGCTCGACGGCAAGAAGAACGTCTGGGAGGAAATTTCCGACGGGCAGGACGTGATCTACTTGGGTAAGCGCGAGATTAATTCCCGCGCGTACACCGGCGCCTTCAACTTCAAGGGTCCGGACCAGCAGAAGAAGGTTGGCCAGCTCTCGGGCGGCGAGCGCAACCGCGTGCATCTGGCGAAGATGCTGAAGACCGGCGCTAACCTGCTGCTGCTCGACGAGCCCACCAACGACCTCGACGTCGAAACCCTGCGCGCGCTGGAAGACGCTTTGACGGACTATGCCGGCTGCGCCGTCATCATCTCGCACGACCGCTTCTTCCTCGACCGCATCGCCACCCACATGCTGGCCTTCGAGGGCGACGCCCATGTCGAGTGGTTCGAGGGCAACTTCGCCGACTACGAGGAGGACAAGAAGCGCCGCCTCGGCGTGGACGAGCTGATCCCGCATCGGATGAAGCATAAGAAGTTTGCGAGGTAGCGTTAGCCGCTTACAACCAAAAGTTTTGAAAAGCCGGAACCTTCACCTTGCTATTCTCGTAAAATGTTCTACGTTTGTTCGAGGAGGCTGTGATGAGCTTTTTGCCGAATGAAGACTTGGAAACGATGGCAATCTCGCAAAGCGTCTTCCATACTGTTGGACCCGGCAACGAGCATTTCCAATTACTTGAGGCTTTCGACGCGAGACCTTACTCGGAGTTTTTCCTCGGCCGCATCCGTTCGCTACAGAGCGCGAACAAATATAAGTTTCTCACAGATGCGACTGTGCGAACAAAAATTGCTCGAATCGCAAGCGACGCGACTGCGTTTCAGGAGGAGAGTGAACGGCTTGCCGAGTCCTTCAACGAAGCGCATCGCGGTAGTTCAGCCGCAGGGGCTTTTTTACTGTTTTCGTTGCAATGCCAGGGCGGTAGGCTTTTCGCTCTGCTGAAGTTCGAAGATGAAAAGGTCTTAAGCTATTCGTTTGAGGAGGGTAAAAGAAGAGGCCGGATGAAACCCTCATTTGGCGAGATCGACCGTACTTTTGTGCAGAATCGAAATGCTCTACAAAAAGCGGCAATCATACGCGTTGATAAGAGCGACAAGACACAAGACGAAGTTTGGGTCGTTGACAGACAAAATCCTCAAAAACCCGCCGCGTACTTCGAGCAATTTCTTGGAGCGAAGCGGCTTCGGACGGAGAGCGAACTTACGAAGAAGCTGATCGATATCACCAAGGATGTCGCCCGCACGTACAAAGACGCGCTCCCCGCGGACGCCATGGCTACCTTATCTAAGCGGTTGTACGATGCCACTCAAACTGGAGGCATTGTCGACGGCGAGAAGATCGGACAATGGTTTACAAGTATTGTCGGACCCTTGCCAGCCGATAGTCCTGTTATGACCGATCTTCAAATGCGCCTTCGTCGTGAGGGGATAGCAGGTGAGTCCTTCTCTCTAGACAAAGAGGCAGTGCCGGCGCCTCGAAATCGACGCGTGGAGACAGAAAGCGGCATCAAAATTGTGTTCCCAGCGGGCTTACAAGAATCGGTTGTTAAGGTTAGCCGGGACAAAGGTACGATTACCATCCACGATAAAATTACCGTCGATGATCTCGAACTCGAAGCATCTCGTAAATCTCGCCCGTAGCTTCTCCGCGCGAGGAGAGTACGACGAGCGCATAGACGTCATCATCTTGCGTGGCACTTTCGCTGGCACCGATGAGCAGTCCGCGTGGCTTCGATTTTCGGCCAACCCGCCAGCGCCTTTCACTTATATCCAAGTCTACGACGTAGAAGTAAGCGGAGACGTTACCGCGAGCGAAGCGTTTCAATCCGCAAGGGCCATCACAATAAATATACGAAAGGAAACTGCTTCTGGAGCCGCGTTCTTTATATTTCAAAAAGCCGCATCTGCTTTCGTTCAGGATCGTAACAATCGCGTATATGGCTTATTCTGTGTAGAGATTGACGCTTCTACGAGCTTTATTACGCGTGGAATGTCGGTTTCTCACTGGGACGTAGAAAAATCGATAGAAGCGCTGAATAGCGTCAACGTTATTAACCCAAGAAATTTCGTAAGAGCTCTCGTACCATGTAGAGAAGTTGTATTAGATCTTTCACCGTGGCTTCTTGAAACTTCGCCGATTTGTGACTCGGAATTATATCAAAATTGGCAGCAACAATCCGCCCGCTCACTATTAGGCGCAATCGTAAATACAGCTTCTGCGCAGAACTCCGAGATCTATCTTGAGACCAAAGGGCCACCTTCTTGGAAAGTCAAGGTAGAGCCCAACTTATCGAATGCTTTTGTGCAGATTTCTAATGCAGCTAAGTGGACATATTGTTCCGGTGAAGACCGCGATGTACGTCACCTAATTCTGTCTAGCGAAATCGGGAGAGCCGCGCGAGCGGATATCATGATTTCTGAGATCATCGCATTCGCTTTGGAAAATGCAAAGGTGGCGTATGAAGCACACGTTCAATCAGCAAGCCGCGAGACGCTCAAGGCGCTAACGGATCTGCGGAAGACTGTGATCGAAGATACGCAGAAGGTGACGGAGCGCGCACGTAGCCTCACCGGCGATCTGTGGAGGGATGTGGCAGTGACAGCCACACCCTTCGTTGTTAAGGAGCTTCAAGATACGGCAATGTCTAAATATAATTCGGTTCAAGCGTTCTTTTATTTTGGAGCAGCAGCCTTTATCTGTATTTCCTTTGCATTGCAAACGCAACTCAACTCGGCCTTCTTTGCGGATCAAGAGCGCGCACGAGATAAATGGCTTGAGGCGCTATTCAAATACATCTCGCAGTCTGAGCGTCAGAAAATAGTCGGGATACCTATCGAAGACGCCATGCGAACCTATCGAACTACAAGGAACACGGTCGCATCCCTTTACCTCCTTCTCGTTGCAATTCTTATAATCGCTGGAGTGCGAACCCTTGGACCCTAAGGCAGGCGCGCCCGCGCGGAGCCAGCATTGGAAAGTACGGCTGGCAGGGGAACCCATCCGGATTTTCTTGTCAATGACGCGGGCGAAGTCCGCGCCGCCTGCAGCGGTCGCAGATCATTGACAAGAAAATCCGGACGGGTTCGGGGCGGCCGTTCCTTCGAAGGATGGCTCCGCCGAGGCTCGGCGACGGGGCGGGCTCTTCCTTCTCCCGGCTCGAAGGGAGAAGGTGGTCCCGCCGTACGGCGGGATCGGATGAGGGCGGGATCGGATGAGGGCGGTGCCGGATGGGTCGCGCGCGTCCCCATCGTCGCCCATCCGCGCGCCTCTACGCCCGGCGCCCTCATCCGAGCCGACTTCGTCGGCCCACCTTCTCCCACGTGTGGGAGAAGGTGGTCCCGCCGTACGGCGGGACCGGATGAGGGTGGTGCCGGATGGGTCGCGCGCGTCGCCATCGTCGCCGATCCGCGAGCCTCACGCCCAGCTCCCTCATCCGCCCCGACTTCGTCGGGCCACCTTCTCCCGCGAGCGGGAGAAGGAACGCGCGCCAACGCCGCCTGCGGCTCGCAATGACGCCCCTCAAGCCGCCGCGATCTTCCCCACGGCCGCCTCCACGTCGAAATCGGCGGCGAGCAGGTCGTCGAGGGTGAAGGGGCAGGGGTCGCGCGACGGGTCGCGAGCAGCTTGGTCCTTCAGAAAGCGCCCGGCCGCGCGGCAGCCGCCGATCCAGATCGCGTCGACGTCGACGAGGCGACGCATGCCGGGCGAGAAGGTCTCGCGCGCCATCAGCTGAAAATTGACGGCCTCTGTGTGCCAGTGCGCGGCGTCGCGCGAGCCGGGCGCGGCGCGCAGCTTGACGAGGTGCTGGATGACGAGCCGAAGATAGGACATGACCTCGCGCAGGTCGCGCTTGCCCAAGTCCTCGATCTCCTCCGCCAGATGCGCGATGTCGAGATGCGCGAGACTTTGGGGGGCGAGGTCGACCGTCGGCTGGCGCGGCATGGCGCGCAGAGCCGCGGCCTGCCGCTGCGTCCAGCCGTAGAAATCCTCGTCGTAGAGGCCGGGGTCGAAGCCCGGCTGCTCGTTGCGGGTCATGATGGGTCTCGCCGGCCCTTCGGGCCTTGCAGCCTCTCGCGAACCGACGGTACCACCATCGTCAGGGAGCCGAAACACGCCATGCGAACGGAGGCGCCGCCCTCTCCGCCGGTCCAGCGAGCGATGACGTTATCGATGCGCAAAAAACGCGCCCCCGGTCTCCCGCCGCGCTCCTTTTTTAGAGCCCCGGCAGGGCCGTTTCGCAACGTAACCGCGACGCGGATCACCGCAGCTACGTGACGCGTCCGCGCGGTGTCGAAAGCCCGTATCGGTTGTCGGTCGGGTTGCGGTCGACCGTCGCGCGGCTCAGCCGGCGGGTCAACCGAACGCACGGCTCCGGCGGTCGCAGAGGCCCGCCTCCGGCCCCTACCGCCCGGCGCAGGGGATGCTGCGCCGGGCCGGGATGCTTAGCGGCAGCGTCCATAGAGACCGCGGCGCAGGCCTGGCGGGCAGCCGCGCGGCAGACCGGTGACCTCGGCGCGGATGCGGCCGCGCGGGCCACGGTTGATGCGGCAGCCGGCGAACGGGCCGCGGTGTTCCCCGAAGCCGCAGCCGCCTCGGACATGAAGGATCTGCGCGTCGGCGCCGGTGTCGAGCGGCACCGCCGCGAACGGGGCGGCTCCGGCGGCGCTTGCCGAGAGCAAGAGCAAAGCGCTGGCGAGGCTCACAAACTGCAATCTCATGTCTCGTTTCCTTCCGGCTCGATCGGGATCCGCGTCGACGCGACCCATTGGGACAACGCGCAAGCCGCGCGCATCCTACGGCTGCCGGCCGAATGCGGCGTCTTGAGCCCGGCCGCGCGTACACGCGGTGTCGCTGTGCAGCGTCGACGCAAACGCTTACCGGTACGCCACCGGAGGCGGGACCTGGTAGCCGCGCAGCGGCTCGTAGAGGCCGACGCTGTAGGTGTAGGCCTCGAGCGGGCCGAACAACAGGTAGGCGCGGGCCTTGACGATGTGCATGTAGCGCGAGGTCGGCGCCAAGTCCTCGATCACCTCGACGCGGACGTCGTCGGGGACGGTGACGCAGCTCGCGAAATAACCCGGCGGGTAGGTCGCGTGAGAGACGGTGGCGAGCACCTTGGCGCGCAGCTGCGCCTTGTCGGTGCAGAACGGCTGGGCGCGCGAGAGCGTCTGCAGCGGTCGCCCGGCAAGCGGCTCGTCGGCGTGGCCCGGCGCCGCCGCGAAGGCAGCCAGGGCGAAGCACAACGGGCCAAGACACGCCGGACCCAGACACGCCGGACCCAGACCCGCGCGCACAAGCTTCATCGTAGAACCCTCCTGCCGCAGCCTGCTCCGGTCGAGGCTCATGCGGCAAGGCCGACTATAAGGCCGCGCCGTCGCTCCGCCAAACGCCGGCACGCTTCGTGGTTACACCACCGGTCGCGGATCGAGTGCGATGCGAAGTTTTCGCGCACAGGACGACGGCGTGGCGCCTGATCAGTCTCATACGGTCTCTCAGTGCAGGGCGGTCGAGGCCTCTTGCCAGCCGTTGCGCGCCACGACTGCGTCGAGCAGCGCGCCGCGGCGCGCGTCGGCCGCGGCGAGCAGGGCCTCCGCCTGCGCGCGCGAGGCAGCGCTCGCCCCCGACCAGACCGTGCCGCCGATCATCGCCGCGATCGCGCTCAGCACCAGGGCCGGCGTGCGGTAGGCCGGGGCCACCAGGATCACGAGGCCGAGCGCGACGGCGGCGATCGCGATGGCGCCGCGCGAGAGCGCGATCGCGCGGCGGCAGCCGGCGATGCGCTCGCGCAGCTGCTCGATCTCCTCCTCGATCGCGTCGAACTCGGCGTCCATCGCGCGTCTCTGCTACCCCGGCGTCGTCGGCCACAACATCCGGCCATCGAAGCGGAAGACCAAGGTGCCATCCGCCGTCCGGCCGGTGTTCTCGGTCAGGACCATGCTCCACCCCGGCAGCGGCGCCTTGCGCTTGCCGGTCACCGTCAAGGCGTAGGCGACCGTCTGCCCGGCGTGAACCGGTCGCAGCCACTTCATGTTGGCGAAGCCCGGCGAGGGGCCGCCGGTCGCGACCGGCAGTCCTGCTTGCGCCTGCATCTCGCCGGAGCGGCGCCGCGCCTCGACGTAATGCTTCATCCAGAACGCCGCGGTCTGCCAGCCCGACGCGATCAGCCCGCCGAAATGGCTGCGCTTGGCGGCCTCGGCGTCGAGGTGAAAGTATTGCGGGTCGTAGAGTTTGGCGTAGCCGACGATGATCTCCGGCGTGAAGGTCTGCGAGCCGAGCACCGTTTCGCGGCCGATCTCGACGTCCTCGAAGAAGCGGGTGAGGTTGGCATCGGGCTCCGGCTCGGCGATCGGGCCGGGAGGCGACACGAATACGTGGGCCGGGTTGCCACCGTGCTCGGGATTGCCCACCTGCGTCGCGCCGCGCTTCTGCACGATGACCGGACCGCGCTGCGTCATCACGGTTCCGCCGGTCGCGGTCTTCGTCTCGATCTTGATCTCGACGAAGCCGCGATCCGGACGCGAGGCCGAGAGCCGCTTCTGGCCGATGGTGACGACGAGGCTCAGCACGTCGTTCGGGCGCACCGGCCTCAGCCAGCGCACCTCGTCGAAGCCGGGCGAGCCCATCGAGGCGGCATCCTTGACGAAGGCGTCATAGAACAGCCGCATCGAGAGGCCGAGCGTGTGCCAGCCGGACGCCGCGAGGCCGCCCAGCAGCGAGGCGGCGCCTGCCGCCTCGTCGAGGTGAAAGGGTTGCGGATCGTACTGCGTCGCGAAGGCGATGATCGCCTCGCGCGTCACCACGGCCGGTCCGGAGCGCACGATCGTGCCCGGCTCGAGATCCTCGTAGTGCAGGTCGGCCAAGGCTCAGGTCGCGAAGCGGAAATGGAGCACGTCGCCGTCGGCAACGACGTACTCCTTGCCTTCGAGGCGGAACTTGCCGGCATCGCGGGCGCCGGCCTCGCCCCTGTTGGCGACGTAGTCGTCGTAGCCGACCGTCTCGGCGCGGATGTAGCCTTTCTCGAAGTCGGTGTGGATGACGCCGGCGGCGGCCGGCCCCTTGGTGCCCAGCGCGACCGTCCAGGCGCGGGTCTCCTTCGGCCCTACCGTGAAGTAGGTGATGAGACGCAGCAGGCGATAGCCGGCGCGGATCACCCGGTTGAGCCCCGGCTCGGCGAGGCCGACCGCCTCGAGATAGTCGACCTGCTCCTCCCGCGGCATCACCGCGATCTCGCTCTCGATGCGCGCGGAGACTACGACCGCCACCGCGCCCTCGCTCGCCGCCCGCGCCTCGACCGCGGCGGAAAAAGCGTTGCCCTTGTCGGCGGAGGCTTCCTCCACGTTGCAGACGTAGAGCACCGGCTTCGACGACAACAGCCCTAAACCGACGAAGGCGCGGCGTTCTTCCGGCTTGACCTCGGCGAGACGCGCCGGTTTGCCCTCGCGCAGCAGCGCCAGGCAGCATGTCATCAGGTCGAGCAGCGCTTTGGCCTCCTTGTCGCCGCCTGGCTTGGCGCGTTTCTCGAGCGCCGGCACGCGCTTCTCGAGGCTGTCGAGGTCGGCCAGCATCAGCTCGGTCTCGATCGTCTCGATATCGGCGAGGGGCGCGATCTTGCCTTCGACATGGGTGATGTCGTCGTCCTCGAAGCAGCGCACGACATGGGCGATGGCGTCGCACTCGCGGATGGTGGCGAGGAACTGGTTGCCGAGGCCCTCGCCCTTGGAGGCGCCACGCACCAGCCCGGCGATATCGACGAAGGTGAGCCGCGTCGGAATGACCTCCTTCGAGGCCGCGATCGCCGCGAGCGCGCCGAGACGCTCGTCGGGCACGGCGACGTCGCCGACGTTGGGCTCGATCGTGCAGAACGGATAGTTCGCCGCCTGCGCCGCGGCGGTCTGGGTCAGCGCGTTGAAGAGGGTCGACTTGCCGACGTTCGGCAGGCCGACGATGCCGCATTTGAAGCCCATGATCGTCCCGTGGCGAGGTTTGGCATGCTGGTTAGCGCGTGGGGGCGTGCGCGGCAATCCTCACCCGCGGCGGCGCGAGATGCTCCGGATCTCGCCCGCGCGACGCGGCGGTTTGGCGGACCGCGCCGTTTGTTGCGCCGCCTGAGCGCTTGCAGTGACAGCGGGAGCGGCCGCAATTAGAAACAATGTCAGGGTTGCCCTCGTCGGAGGACTGCTGTTGGAACCGATCACCATCAACTTACCGCCGGAGTTGGCCGATTGCGTCCGCGACGCCGTCGACAAGGGCGAGTTCGCCTCGCCTGGCGAGGCGGTTAACGCGGCGGTAGCGGAATGGCGGGACCGCCGCGAGCGCGGCGCCACCGGAACGCCTTACGATCTCGTCGAGCTTCGCGCGATGATGGCCGAAGGGCTGGCGAGCGGCCCGAGCCGCTTCGAGTCCATGGCCGAGGTCAAGGCCGAGGCACGCGCGCGCCTCACGTCCGGCGCGCGAAAAGCCTGACGTGCATGCCATTTCCCGCTCGGCGCGTGCCGACGAGGACCTGATCGCGATCTGGCGGTCCATCGCGGTCCATGACCTGGCGACGGCAGACCGCGTGCTCGATGCCATCGACGAGCGCATCCGCCAGCTGAGTGCCTTTCCGCTACTCGGCGTGGCGCGCGAAGATCTCGCTCCATCGCTTCGGCATCTGCGGTCAGGCCCCTACCTCATCTTCTACCGGCCCGGCGAAACTGTCGTCGAGATTGTCCGCGTTCTCGATGGACGCCGCAAGCTGGACGAGTTGCTACGGTAAAGAGAGCTCGCCGCGACGCTCCTTGCCGACGACCGACGGTTCCTCTGGTGGAACTGAGTGGTCGGCGCGGACGCCCAAGCGCATTGCCCCGCCTTCAGAGCTTGTCCCTGTCGGATGAGCCGAAGGCGAGAACCCGGAAGCCAGAACCGTTTGCTTCCGCCTTGAAGCCATCCCAGTCTCGGGTTTTCTGGGTTCGGCTTCGCCGCCCCGGAAAACAGATGTCGGAGCGATTGAAGGGACGCGTCGTCACACGTGCTCCGGCGCGCGCTCCGCCGCGTCACCCTTCAGTTCGTGGCGCATGATGAAGGGTACCTGGCTGAACGTGAACAGGAAGATCACGATCATCGTGCCGGGAAACTTGAACCACACCCAGTTGTCCCAGCTGAGCACGTGCCGCATCACCTCGTTGAGGCCGGCCAGGACCAGGAAGAACAGTCCCCAGCGCAAGGTGAGGACGCGCCAGCCGCGCTCGGTGAGCGCCATCGCGCTCTCGAGCAGGATCGGCAGCAGCGGGCGGCCGAAGGCGAGGCCGCCGAGCAGCGCCAGGCCGAAGAGCACGTAGAGGATCGTCACTTTGAGCTGGATGAAGCTTTTGTCGTTGAAGTAGAGCGTCAAGGCGCCGAACACGAGCACCATGATCGCCGTCACCAGCGGCATCAGCGGCAAGCGCCGGATCTTGATGAAGGAGATCACCAGCGCCACAACGACGGCGATCATCAGAATGCTGGTGGCGGTGATGAGGTTGGCGTTGGGGCCTTCGAGCAGCCGAGCCGGAAGGAACAGGCGCAGCAGCGGCTCGAACAGCTTCGGCCGGAAGTTGGCGACGAGGAAGAGCACCAGCGGGCCGAGTTCGAGGCCGTACTTCTGGGCGGGAGGGAGCGTGCGGCGTGGCACGGTGCCGGGCTGGGGGATCTTGTCCATGCGCCTCAGTCGCAGATGCTTGGGGCGTTTGAAAGGCTGCCGATCAGCGGCGTCTTACCCTCCGTAGCATCCGGCGCGCCGCTACTTCTGGGCCGTGAGCTGCGCCTGAGCGTTCGGCGCCTTGTTGAGAAGATCGTCGATGCGCTCGCGTTCCTTCATGAAGACGGCGAGCATCTTGCCGTCGAACTCGCGGGTGCGGGCGAGCTTCACCTTCATCGGATCGACGAAGTGGCCGTTGACGAGCACCTCGTAATGCAGGTGCGGGCCGGTCGCGAGGCCGGTCTGCCCGAGGAAGCCGATCGGCTGGCCCTGGCGCACGCGCGCCCCCTCGGTGATGCCGCGGGCGAAGCCGGAAAGGTGGTTGTAGGTCGTCACATAGCCGTTGGCGTGCTGGAGCTCGATGCGGCGTCCGTAGCCCGAACTCCAGCCGGCCTGGATGACGGTCCCGTTGCCGGCAGCGAAGATCGGCGAGCCGATCGGCGCGGCGAAATCGACGCCGGTGTGCGGCCGACCGTAGCCGAGGATCGGGTGGAAGCGGAAGCCGAAGCCTGACGTGATCTTGAAGTTGAGCATCGGCGCGCGGACGAGGAATTTACGCGTCGAGCGCCCGTTGGGGTCGTAGTAGTCGACGGCGCCGTCGTCCGGCGTCTGGAAGCGGTAGTATTTATAGGTCTCGCCGCGGGTGGTGATGGAGGCGTAGAGCAGCGCGTCCGAGCTGTCGCCTTCGTCGCCTCGATCGTAGAAGGCGGTGAAGCTGTCGCCGCCTGCGACGCCGCCCTGGAAATCGACGTCGTTGGCGAACACCCGTACGAGATCGTCGATGATCGGCTTCGGGATGTCCTGTTTGAGGGCGGTTTCGTAGAGCGAGTTGTAGAGCCGCATCCCATTGGGATCGTCGTCGTCGCTGTCGGTACGCTGCGCGGGGCGCGCAGTCGCCTGACCGCTCAGCTTTACATAGGTGCCGTCGTCCTTCAGCGCGACGCTACTCTCGAGCGTCTCGTCGGCGTACACCGAGATCCGCGCGAGGACCTGGCCCGGGCCGTTCGGCTCGGCGAACAGCAGCTTGATGCGTTGCCCGTCCGGGACCGGTTGATCGCCGTTGCCGAGCTTGGCCACCACGATCGGGATCGTGACGCGGGGGACGCCGGCATTGAGCAGCAGATTTTCCAGCGATTCGCCACGGTGCATCACGACAAGCTTTTCGTCGGGTTTGACGCCGCCCGGCGGGACCGGCGCTCGCGGTACGAAGGTCTCGTTCTCCGGCACCAGGCGCACTTCGAGCGACGAGAGCGCGCTGCGGCCGAAACCGTCGTTGGCATTGGCGTAGGCGAGAGCGCCGAGCGCATTGGCCTTGCTGGTGCGCATCAGCATCAGTTGCGAGGGCAGGGTGAACGGCCGGTTCCCCGCGCTGATCGATGTCTTGAGGTGCTCGGTCACCTGCGCCTGGACCTCGTCCATGGACAGCGACACCAAGGACGTAAGGTTCTGAGCAGAGAAGTCGCGCGTCGCCCAGGAGAATTCCGCGTCGTCCTGTTGCGGCTCGGGAGGCGCCTCGACCTGGGCGCGGGCGTCGGCCAGAACCTTGAGCGGGTTGAAGGCCGGCACCTCGTCGTTGAAGCCGGCCGTGGCGGTCAGCAGCGTCGTCTCGACCTTGGCGAAGCTGTGGGACCGCATTACCTCCTTGTCGCCGATCTTGGTGGGAACCGGGACGCGAAACGTCTGCTTGGCGGCGACAAGGTCGACCGGCTTGACCAGACGGTCGCCCTTGCGCGGGTTGAGGCCCGCCTCGACGAAATCTTTCTTGCGCGGAACGGCCGGCATCGGCGCGGAGGCGAAGTTGGCCTCGTGATCGAGCGCGGCGTAGATGGTGGAGCCGATCAGCGCGGCGCCCATCAGGCCGGTCAGCACCGTCCCGAAGAACCAGCGCAACGAGACCCGGCGACGATCGAAGAAGGTGTGGCGCTCGCCGTCCGCCTCGAGAGCCGGCTCGACGCCGAGGTCGATGCTGAACGCGTGGCGGCTTGCGTATGGGCTTAAACTCAGCGTCTCAGTCCACACGTGACCTTCCGGCTCTCGGCGCGTCGCAGCGCGTTTTCGTAGCGTAAGCGCCCGACCACGTCGCGCATCAAGCTTGACGGGAGCTGACCAAGCGCCGGCGCCGGCGCAACGCTGAGACTCGTTGAGACAAAGCCCCTTGAACTTGGCTCAAATGCGGCATCGCTTGCCGGCGACGAAGGCGTGATCAAGGCCGAGCTTGCCGATCGCGTGGCCAAGGGCTAGGGCTCTGCGCGCTCACATCGTCCATTCGACAGAGGGTAGACCGATTTTCGACCGACGCACGATCGTTCAAGGGTCCCTCGCAGCCGGCGCAACCGCGATCGCCACGCGGGTCGAGGCGCAAACGGCCCGGCCGCCGAAAAGCAACCGGTTCGACTTCGGCGAGGTGGTCAAACGAGCGACGGGACTCGCCTCCGCGCCCTATGAACGCCAGGTGCCGCCGCTCCCCCCCGAACTGAGCAAGCTGGACTTCGATGCCTGGCGGCAGATCGCCTTTCGCGAAAACAAGACGCTGCTCGGCGGCAACGGCAGCCAGTTCCGGCTCGATCTCTTCCACCTTGGCCACCTCTACAAGCGCGCGGTGGTCATCAACACGATCCGCGACGGGATCCCGACCCCGATCCCCTATCAGGCGAGCGAGTTCACGTTCGGCACCACCAAGTTCGCCAAGCCGCTGCCGGTCAATCTCGGCTTCGCCGGCTTCAAGATCCTGAACCCGCTCAACAATCCCAAGCGCTACGACGAATTCATCAGCTTCGTTGGCTCGAGCTACTTCCGCTTTCTCGGTCGCGGCCAGCAGTACGGCCTCTCGGCCCGCGGGCTCGCCGTCGCCGGGGGCACCAACGACGAGGAATTCCCGTTCTACCGCGAATTCTGGATCGATACGCCAAAGCCCGACATCGACAAGCTGACGATCTACGCGCTGCTCGACAGCTCGGCCGCAACCGGCGCCTACCGGTTCGACTGCTATCCTAAAGAAAACAGCGTCGTCGATGTCGAGCTGACGCTCATCCCGCGGCGCTCCGACGTGAAGATCGGATACGCGCCGCTCACCTCGATGTATTTCGTCGGCGAGAACGGACCGCGTTTCCACGACGACTTCCGCTTCGAGCTTCACGATTCCGACGGCCTGATGATCCGCACGGGGTCCGGCGAGCAGATCTGGCGGCCGTTGCAGAACCCGACGACCGCCAAAACCTCGTCGTTCTTCGATCGCGATCCGAAAGGCTTCGGCCTGGTCCAGCGCGACCGCGAGTTCAGCCATTACGAGGACATCGATCTCGCCTATCAGCTTCGTCCGAGCTACTGGGTCGAACCGAAGAGCAAACTCGGCGAAGGCCATGTCGAGCTTTTCGAGATGCCGACCACCGACGAGACGAACGACAATATCGTCGCGTCCTGGGTCTCGGCGGATCCTGTCGTGGTCGGCAAGCCCCTGAGCCTCGCCTACAGCATCACCGCGGCCCTGGACCTCGGCTACCTGTCCGCCAACGGCAGGACGCTGAACACCTTACAGACCGCCGCCCGTGCGCTCGGCTCGAGCGAGCCGAACGCGCCGACAACCCGCCGCTTCATGATCGACTTCAACGGCGGCGATCTGGCCTATTACAAGGACGCGCCCGGCGATGTCGAGGTGGTCTGCGCCTCGAGCACCGGCAAGATCTTGCGCTCCTACACGCAGTACAACCCCGCGATCTCAGGCTTTCGGGCCACGTTCGACATCCAACTGGAGCCGGGTCAGACCGCGGACATGCGCGTCTACCTCAAGGCCGATGGCTTGGCGCTGACGGAAACCTGGATGTATCCTTGGGAAGCGCCGAAAGCCTGAGCGCACCTATCCGTTCGAGGACGCCGATCAGGTCGGCTGTCGCGCGGCGAGGCGCTGCAGGTCGAACGCCCGCACGTCACGCAACAGTGCCAGGAAGGCCGAAGCGCCATGTTCGGCACAGGCCTCGCCTTTCTCCGCGGTCGCCGCGACGGCATCGCCCGCCGCGCCGTCCGGACAAAGATCTTGCGCCATCCAGCCGAAGCCGCAGGGGCGTCCAACGCTGAGCCAGGCGAACTCCTTCTGCATCGCGACGCTCCTCGGCGTGAAGGAGCGGGCGGCAGCCATCCGCACGAGATCCGGCCGGAAGGCGAGCATCAGGGATGTCTCGACCGCGCCCCCGTGGATGCCGTGCTCGATCTCATCGTCGGGAAAAAGGCCGGCCGGGTAGCCGAAGCGCGGCCAGGAAGTCATCGCGACGAGCATCGCGTGCCGTGCGCGGCACTCGTGGGCGAGGATGTCGATCGCCGCCGCGTTGCCGCCGTGCGAGTTGACGACGACGAGCTTGCGGCAGCCAGTGCGCGCCACGCAGGCGATCAGCTCGGACCAGGCCGCGAGGGCGGCGCTCGCGGAAAGGCTCAGCGTGCCGGCGAAGTCGGTGTGCTCGACGGAGCAGCCGATCGTCTGCGTCGGCAGGATCACGACGGGCAGGTCGGCCGCCATCTTGGCCAGCACGCGGGCGAGATAGCCTTCCATGATGAAGGCGTCTGTGCCGAGCGGCAGGTGCGGCCCGTGCTGCTCCACGGCGGCGAGCGGAAGCACGGCCATGGCAACGGCCATGTCGACCGCCGCCAGATCCGTGGTGGTGAGGTCCGTCCAGAATCGGGAGGGCAGCATCAAGGGCACAGGGGCATCTCGCCCATCATGCACGACGCCGCCCTGGAGGGAAGCACCGCCTATCTGCGGCGACGCTTGCCCACCGTGAACGTCATGCGTACGCGCTTGCCCGGGCGCGCCCGGACCCGGCTCCGGCGCGAGCCTCTGGCGCGGCCCACCTTGCGCGATGGCTTGGCCTGGGATGCCTTGGCCTGGGATGCCTTGGCCTCGCCCTTGACTGCCTCGCCCTTGACCGCCTCGCCCTTGACCGTCGCGCCCTTGCCTGGACCCTTGGCCCTACCTTTGGCCGCGCCGGCGGAGGCGGCAGCCTCTTCGCTGCTGCCCTTGATGTCGCCGGGGCGTTCCGGCTCGAGGCTTTTCACCTTCGAGGTCGGCCCGAACTTCGCCAGACATTGATTGTAGGCGTCCGCCGCCTGGATCTTCTCGCAATCGGCGATGGTCGCCTGGGAATGTGCCGCGGTCGTGGACGCGAGCCCCAGAACGAAGGCTCCGACGAAACCGCATGTAAGATGGTGCACCTGTCTATCCTCTCAGGACCGCGCCGGTCTTCCTGCCGACACCGGCGATGATCTTGGCCGTCACGGCCTCGATGTCGCCGTCGGTCAGCGTCTTGTCGCGGGGCTGGATCGTCGCCGCGATCGCTACCGATTTCTTGCCCTCCGGAACGCCCTGTCCCGCGTAGACGTCGAAGACGGTGACGTCGGTGACGAGCACCTTGTCCGCCCCTTGCGCCGCCCTTACGATCTCACCCGCCTCGACCGCTCGCTCCACGATGAAGGCGAAATCGCGCTGCAGCGGCATGAAGTCGGACGCTTCGAGGCGCGCCTTCGCCTTGGTGGCCTTGGATTTCGGCGCTGGTATGTCGTCGAGCACGATCTCGAACCCGACGATCGGCCCGCTGACATCCATCGCGGCAAGCACGCGCGGATGGATTTCCCCGACGATCCCGATCACCGTCCCGGGTCCGAATCGCATTACGGCGGACCGGCCGGGATGGAAGGCCGAGGAGGTGCCGGATACGATCTGCAGGCCGCCGGTCGGCAGGCCGAGCGCGGCGAGGAGCGCCAGCGCATCCGCCTTCGCGTCGAAAAACCCGACGCCGTCGGCGCTGCCGGACCAGTGGCGCCCGGCGCCAACGGCTTTCGCGGTGCCGGAGCGCAGTCCCGCTGCCGCGACCCGCTGATCGTTGTCACGATCGCCGCGGAAGATCTGGCCGACCTCGAACAGGCCGAGGTCGGCGTATCCGCGCGCGGCGTTGCGGCCGACCGCTGCGATGAGGCCGGGCAGCAGGCTCGGGCGCATGTCGGAGAGATCCGCCGAGATCGGGTTGGCGAGCGGCAGCGCCGGGCACCCCTCGGCGAAGAGCATCGCCTGCTCGCGCGAGATGAACGACCAGCTCACCGCCTCGACGAGCCCGCTCGCGGCGAGCGCACGCTTGGCCAGCCGGGTGCGGCGCTGGAGCGGCGTGAGGATCGCGGCGGCGACAGCCTGCGTCTCGGGAGGCAGCGGCGTCGGTTCGATCCGGTCGATGCCGGCGATCCGTACGATCTCCTCGACGAGATCGGCTTTTCCCGACACGTCGGGCCGGGCCGATGGCACCTTGACCGTCGCCGCGCCCTCGTCGAGCGGCTCTGTCGTGAACCCGAGCGAGGCGAGGATGCGCACCTGCTCGGAGGGCGGCAGCGCCAGGCCGGTGAGGCGCTCGACCTCGGTAAAGGGGAAGGTAATGCGCATGTCCGGCTGCGGTATCGCGCCGGCGAGGGTCATCTGCGACGGCGAGCCGCCGCAAAGGTCGAGGACGAGCCTCGTCGCGAGCTCGAGCCCGGGAAGGCAGAAGGCCGGATCGATGCCGCGCTCGAAGCGGTAGCGAGCGTCCGAAACGATGCCGAGTCTGCGACCGGTCGCGGCGATGTTGCTCGGGCTCCACAGTGCGGATTCGATGAGGACGTCGGTGGTGGCGGCGTCGCAGCCGGTTGCCTCGCCGCCCATGATGCCGGCGATCGAGATCGGGCCGCTATCGTCGGCGATGACGACCATGGTGGCGTCGAGCAGATAGGTCTTGCCGTCGAGCGCCATGAGGCTCTCTCCCACACGACCGCGGCGAACCACCAGGCCGCCTTCGACCTTCCCGGCATCGAAGACGTGGAGCGGGCGTGCCCTGTCGATTGCGAGGAAGTTCGTGACGTCGACGAGCGCGTTGATGGGGCGGAGGCCGACCGCGCGCAGTCTCGCCTGCAGCCAGGCCGGGCTGTCGCCGTTCTTGCCCCCCGCCACCGCGCGCAGCGCGAAGGCCGGCGCGAGGGCGGGATCGTCGAGGTCGAGCCTGACCTCGACGGGGCAGGGCGCCGTGCCGGCGACCGGCTCGATGGGCGCGGTTCTGACCGTACCGAGGCCGGCGGCGGCAAGATCGCGGGCGATGCCGGCGACCGCCATCGCGTCCGGACGGTTCGGTGTCAGGCTGACGTCAATGACGGCGTCGTCGAACCTCGCCCAACGCGTGTAGGCCTCGCCGACCGGCGCATCGGCCGGCAGGTCGAGGATGCCGTCATGATCCTCGGAGAGTTCGAGTTCGGCGGCCGAGCACAGCATGCCGTTCGAGTCGACGCCGCGGATGATGCCGGCCGCGAGCGTCATCTTCTTGCCGGGGATGTAGGTGCCGACCGGCGCGAATACCGACTTCATCCCGGTCCGCGCGTTCGGTGCACCGCACACGACCTGGACGGGCGAGCCGGTGCCGGCATCGACGGTGCAGACCCGGAGGCGATCGGCGTTCGGATGTTGTCTCGCCTCGAGCACCGAGGCAACGACGAAGCCGCTCAGCGCCTTGGCCGGATCGTGGAGGGTCTCGACCTCGAGACCGATCCTGGTCAGCGTCGCGACGACCGTCGCAAGGTCGGCCTCCGTCTCCAGATGGTCGCGCAACCAGGTGAGCGTGAACTTCATATCGTCCCGACAGTGCCGTGCCGCAGGCTCGAAAAGCGACAGAGCCGGTCTTCTAAGGAAAGAGCGGCGGCTTGGCCAGCCGCGCGACCTGTGTGCAGGGCGACCTTCTTCTCGCATGGCTTTGGCCTGCGATCGGGCTAGCCAAAGGAATATCACACGGGTAGAGAGGATGAGTGAGCAGACCAAACTTCTTTGTTTTCGAGAATAGTTCTAAAGGAATGATCCTGGTGCTGCCTTTCGAGGCCCACACGATCCAAGTGATCGTCACCAAAAAAGGTTTTTTGAACTATTTTAAACTGCCGAACGTGGCCCCTGTGGCGTTCGAATCCTGGGCCAAGCGAAATATAGTGCCGTTGAGCCAGATTGCCTGGTTCGCCTACGATCATGGCCAATACCGCGAGCGGATGGTCGCCACCAATCTTGTGCGGCAGATCGAGCTCGATATCGACCGCTACACCGGCTGGGCGTTCGGCTGAGGCAGACCGGACCGGCTAAAGGGTCTCGAGCTTGTCGAGGTGCTCGGCCAGGGCATAGTAGAACGTCAGGCGGGATTTGGTGCGATCCGCCACCATTTTTTCGCAGACGCGCTTGAGCGCGCCATCGAGGCCGCCTGCTTCGATCTTCAGCTTCTTCTTGAGGAAGTTCTCGCGCACGCGGTCGATCTCGGCCTTGTCGGATGCAACATATTTCGCGTCGGGCTTGCTCATCACAGCTGGTAGGTTCTTCCAGATGCGCGACGGCGGCCTCATCGCAAGCGTTGCCAGTAGCAGTTCGAGGAGCGTCACGCCGATGGGCGAGGGCAAGAAGACGGGACGAGGCCTCCGGACCATCCGAGACTCGCTCGTCCAGTACCGCGTCACATCGAGGCAGGGCTTCGACCTCGACCGCTTCGCGCCAGACGATCTGCCCGGCGAAATGCCCTCGAAGGGCGACGCCAAGACGCTTCTCGAGGCCGGCGTCGCAAGGTTGGCGGCGCTCCAGGAGCTGCTCTACGCCAACGCATCCTGGTCGTTGCTGATCATTCTGCAGGCGATGGACGCCGCCGGCAAGGACTCGACGATCGCGCATGTCATGAGCGGGGTGAACCCGCAGGGCGTGCTCGTCACGCCGTTCAAGGCGCCGGGGGCGCATGAGCTGGCGCACGACTTTCTATGGCGCGTCCATCGCGTCCTGCCGGCGCGAGGCATGATCGGCATCTTCAACCGGTCGCATTACGAGGATGTGCTGGTCGCCCGCGTCCACGCCGACATTCTCGCTAAGCAGCACCTGCCGCCAACGCTCGTCGGTCGCGACCTGTTCGACGAGCGGATCGCGGACATCGCCGCCTTCGAGGCCTATCTCGGGCGCCAGGGCACGAAGGTCCTCAAATTCTTCCTCAACGTGAGCCGCGAGGCGCAGAAGGCCCGCTTTCTGGCGCGGCTCACCGAGCCGGAGAAGACTTGGAAGTTCGACTCCGGCGACCTGCGCGAACGAGCCTTCTGGCCGCAATACCGCACGGCCTATGCCGCCGCGATCGCCGGGACCGCGACCGAGGCGGCTCCCTGGTTCGTCGTGCCGGCAGACCGCAAATGGTACATGCGGCTCCTCGTGGTCGAGGCGATCCTCGAGGCTCTCGAGGCCTGTAATCTGGAGGCGCCGGAGGTGGCGGAGACGGAACGCGACGCGATGGAGGCCGCCCGCAGGGTGCTCGAAGCGGAAGACTGAAGGCGCTGCATCCAGCCGGTCCTTCGACATAGGCCGGTGAAGGGGCGCGGCGCTATGGCCTTTGCTCTTGCCCGAGCGTAACCGTTACATCGTTTGACCTCACTCAATAGCCGGGACGGTGCGATGACGAGAGCCGCGACATGGTTTGTGGCCGGAGCCGCCCTGACGGCCCTTTCGATGCCGGCGGCCTCGCAGACGCCGCCTTCGTCCGCCGGGCAGGGAGCCCCGATCCCGGCATCGCCCGCGTCGGGCGCCGCGATGCAGGCTGTTCCGCCAGCCCCGCCTAAGGCTCCGCCGCCGCAGCCGGGCCCGCCACCCTCGGCGGCGCCGGCGCAGCCGCAGGCGGGCGGATCGAGCGAGCCGGCTCCCAAGCCAAGCGCGGCGACGCCGCCACCCCAGCCGTCCGGTCCCTCGCCGACCCTGGCGATCGTCAACGACGCGAAACTCACCGACACGGGCGAGAAGGGCGGCATCAGTCCGGCCATCCTGCGCGCCGAGGTCATGCTCGACCGGGTGCATGCCTCCCCGGGCGTGATCGACGGACGCGGCGGCGCGAACTTCGTCCATGCTCTCGAGCTCTACGAGAAGAGCAAAGGTCTGAAAGCGCGTAAGGGGCTCGATCAGCAGGTCTGGTCGGCGCTGACGGCCGAGAGCGGCGGCCCGGTGCTGATGGAATACACGCTCTCCGACAAGGACGTCGCCGGGCCGTTCTATCCCGACCTTCCGACGGACTATGCCAAGCTCGCGAAGCTCAAGGCGATGGGCTACCGCAGCGTTGTGCAGGAGATCGGCGGCAAGTTCCACATGGGGGAAGACCTCCTCGCCGCACTCAACCCCGGCGTCGACTTCAACAAGACCGGCACCAAGCTTCTCGTCGCCGACGTGAAGCCGGAGCCCATCCATGACAGGCTCGAGCGTATCGTCGTCGACAAGGGGCGAAGCCAAGTCCTGGGGTACGACCGCAAGGGGCGCGTCATCGTCGCCTATCCGGCGACCATCGGCAGCAAGGAACTGCCCTCACCGTCCGGCACCTACAAGGTGAAGGGCGTCGCCTTCAACCCGATCTACTATTACGACCCGAAAAATTTCGTGCAGGGCGACAACAAGGAGAAGTTGCGGTTGCCGCCCGGCCCGAACAACCCGGTCGGATCGGTGTTCATCGCGCTCACCAAGCCGACCTACGGTCTTCACGGCACGCCGGACCCCTCCAAGATCGACAAGACCGCCTCGCATGGTTGCGTGCGGATGACGAACTGGGACGCCGACGAACTCGCCCACCTCGTGAGGCCGGGCATCGTCGTGCACTTCAAGAGTTGAGGCTCGCGGCGTCGCTCAGCGGTTGAGACGATTGTAGACGTCGATGGCCTGGTCGATGTCGGCGAACATCATGAGCTTGCCGTCGATCAGCACCGCGCCGCGGTCGCAGTACGCCTTTATGGTGCCCACCCCATGCGAGACCATGATGATATCGGCTCGGCTGAGTCGCCCTTTGAACGCCTCCTCGCACTTCTTCTGGAAGCGGGCATCGCCGACGGCGGTACTCTCGTCGATGAGATAGCAGTCGAACTGGATGGCCATCGAAAGGGCAAAGCCGAGCTTGGCCATCATGCCCGACGAGTAGGTTTTCACCGGCGCGTCGATGTAATCGCCGAGTTCGGAGAAGTCTTCGACGAAATCGAGAACCCTGTTTGGATTCTCTCCGTAGGCGCGGGCCGCGAAGGTGATGTTGTTGCGCGCCGACATTGCCGGGTGGAAGCCGGGGAGAAAGCCCAACGGCCAGGAGACGCGACATTGGCGTTTGATCTGGCCGCCGTTTGGATGCTCGCTCCCGGCCAGCATCCTGATGGTGGTCGATTTCCCCGCGCCGTTCACGCCCAGAATGCCGTAGGAATGGCCCGTCTCGAACTTCGTCGTGACGTGGTCCATGATGACCTTGGTGTGGCCGGCATTCTTGTAGCGCTTGAAAACTTCATGAAGCTCGATCATGTGCCCCGGTCTCGAAAGTTAACAATCAACCGGAGCCTAGACCATATACCGACGAAGGATACGTTCCATGACGAGGCCGATGGAAAAAGATCCGAAGGCGACCGACAAGACGTAGGACTTGCTGAGAAGCCGGGTCGGGAAATCATCGTAGTACGCAGACCTTATCCATTCGATACTGTGCAGAAGCGGATTGTAGGCGATGATGTCGCCGATCGCCGGCGGCAGCAATTCCGGATTGAGGCCCACGCCGGCTGTGAACCAGCATCCGATCGCGATGAGAATATAAGGCACCTGCCAAAGCGGGAAGATCATGCAGATCACCCCGTTGATGATGCCGAAACCGATGCCGAGCAACACCGCGGAAATCAGACCGAGTGCGGCTCTATCCAGATGATGCGGCACGATGTCGACCTGCAAGAGTAGAAGTGCCGTGAGAAGGAGGATCGTGATAATGAACGAGCTGATGATTTCCAAGGCGATCCGCGCGAACATGATATCGAGCGGGCGAATGATAGGGTATTGCAGGAAGAACTTGTTCTGGGTGACCCCAAGCATGGTGAAGCGGGTGATGTAGTTCCAGCATATGTAAGGGAGCACGGCGGTGGCGACGTATAGCAGCCTGCTGTCGCCGTAAGGCGCTTGGCGGCCGCCGAAGATGAAGGCGATCATGACGACGGCCATGTGAACCGTCGGCCAAAGGATCGTGATGACGTAGCCGATGCCGCTACCGAAGAAGCGGGTCTTGATGTCGTGAAGGATCAGCGCGTGCAACACATGCATCTGCGCGGTGAGAGTCGCACGGAAGTCACTCTTGGATCGCGGTATTTCCCGATGCGTCACGTGCTCGAGCGCGAAGTCGGACATCTTGTTTGCTCACCATGTCATGCTTCGGCCAAGGACCGGCATCTGCCTGCCGGCTCGGCTTTCACAGATCACGCAATCGTGCCCGGACCATGGCGCGGGGCCAAGCTGAACTCTACAGACAGGCGAGTTGCACGACGCGATTGAAGATCTGCGCGGCGTCGCCCGCGAACAGGTCGAGGTCCAGATAGCTATATCGCTGGTTCTTGCCCGAGGCGAGCAGGTAGAACCACGGTCGTAGGTCCTTCTCGCCGTTCAGGCGCTTGTTCAACTCGATGATCTTCGCGGACCTGCGGGCGTAGAGGAGGTTGCTGAGGCCCGCGCCATGCGGGGCGACGATGACGTTGGTCTGGCCGAGAAGCCTGATCTGCTCGGCGAACTCCAGCGCCTCGAAGTCGACCACCTCGAAACCTGCCTTGTCCGCGAGCAGGCTCGCGGCCTCCTGCCCCGTGGGCGTGAGGCGAGGATCCAAGATGCGAGAGACGATGATGTTTCGTTTCACGGCGACCGCGTCTTCGACCCGGTTCGCGATCTCGTCGAATCCTGCGTAGAATGACGGAAAGAAACTCAAATAAGGGGGTTGGTCGACCGTATGCCACAGATAATCGAGCGACTTGATTCTGTATACTCCATCCCTGAGTACGATGCTGTTGGCTAAAACGCCGGTTTCCTTCATGCTGTCGCACCATAGATCGTGAGAAAAGCCGATCTTCCACGTCTTGCTGTCGCGGCTGAGATAATCGATGACGATTGACGGGTGCTTGTTGTTCGAACAATGATTGTAGAGCATCGAGCGGCCGAGGCCGATGATCGTCCAGTGATAGTAGTTCCGCCAGCTACCGTCCATCGAGAGGAACACGTCCTGGTCGAGATCGACGGCGGTGTCCCGCAAGAACTCGAGGGTGAACCGGCTGAAGTCGCTGTCGGCGAAGAAAGTCGTCTCGTGGATGAGATTGCCCTCCGCATCGATGACGACACCGTCTCTCCCGCGTTCGACGAGGAGGTAGACGTTCTCGAGCGTCGAGAGGTTGAGGTCCATCGGGAGGCTCATGTTGGGCACGACATGGCCGAAGACGTTGTGGCGCTGCCCGTTGAAGAAGGGCACCAGCCGCGAGCCGATCCGAAGCGCGGGCCGGGTCTCGACTGTGACGACCCGCGCGGCCTTCGCCGCCCCGATGGTGATTTTGTTGAGCGTGCGGCCTGGCGCGTCCAGCGCGCCGCTCATCTCGGATCCTTCTGAAAGGCGCCGATGAAATATCCATTATGCCAGTCGCTCTCGCGCCCGCGGGATGTGGCCGGCTCGTCGTCCTGGGTGGTGCGAATCTCGATGCCGTAGAGGCAGGTCAGCGCCGTGCGCCGGACGGCATCGCGTGTCGCGGCGCGCACCACGGGATCGTTCCATTCCTCCGCCGCGAGGATGAAGTCGTCGTCGAGGCAAGCGATCGGCATACCGATGCCTTCCGTCTGCGCGCTCCGATCGTGGGGGCCGGCAAACAGGTAGATGTTGTAGGTGCCGATGGCGCTGTAGTCGATCGTCCGGAAATCGGCCGGGTAGACGTCGTAGCTGTTGTACGGCGCCCGCACCTGCTCGAGATTGGCCGCCAGTGCCGCTCCGGAACTGGCCGGCGCCGACCAATCGTCGATGCAGATGATGTTCGCGGCGTTCCCGCTCATCGCGGCGCAGGCGGTCGAACCCGGCCAGGACCCGATCTCGAGATAGTGCGGGCTTGGGACGGCCGCGAGAAGATTATTGATCAGCATCCGGAAGACGAGCCCCGATGCGCCCTCCATCTCGAGCACGAAGGACGGCAGCGTCGTTTCCAATGCGAGAGCTTTCTTGAAGGACGCCGCGAGGCAGGCCGACATCAGGCTCGCGCACTCTCGACCCCGCGAACGAATGGAAAGCTGATCCATGACCTCTCGACCAGATGACGTCCCGCTTCCGGCGTCCGCCGATCAACGCGGCGCGGGAGCATTCGTCGATTGGCCGGCAAAGACCGGGGCGAGCGTAGCACGCCGGCCGAGGAAGTCCGCCGGATAATAGTCCGTCAGGATGTTCCGGTAGGTGTGCAGCCGGCGCTTGAAGCCGCTGCGGAGCGTTCTCGTGATCGGCAGCGCCGCGAGGCGATCGTTGATCGCCTTGATGTCATCCAGCAATTCGTAGGGCAAGATGACCCCGAAACCCGCCTCCTCGACGCGATCGCGCTGCGCCCCAAGGTCGAACACGATCGGCGGAACGTCGACCATGAATGCCAAGGAGAGAGCGTAGCAGAACGTCTCCGGCCAGATCGAGGGGAGAAGGACGTAGGCCGGGCGGATCTCGCGCGCGAGTGCCACGGCCTCGGCCTCGGTGTCGTAGCGACCGCTTTCCTCGACCCCGGCATCGGCCATTTCGCGCGACATGTCGGAATAGCCGACGATGTGAAAACGAATGGGGAGCTTGCGCGCCCTCGCGTCGCGCGCGAGGCTGAGAAGAAGACGCGAGCCCTTGTGGGGTCCGATGGCTCCGATCGTCACGATGTCGATCGTGGAAGCGTCAGGTGAGGGCCTCGGCAGCGGATCGACATCGTAGGTCTCCTCGTGCGGCCTCACCTCGATCTCGTAGGGGACACCGGCGCTCCTGAGGCGCGTGGCAATGTCCTCGGAGGGCGCGAACACGGCCGCCGCGCCGGCGAGGAAGCTGCCGAAGGTTTGCTGCCTCACGGCGGGATCGATGGCTTCGGGATAGGTCTGATCGGACCGCAGGCATGCGCGGCAGACATCGACGCTGGGCAGACCGCAGTAGCGACCGTCCGGCTTGACGAGGTCGTTGCGATGACACACCGCCGAATAGTCGTGGAGGGTACAAAAATAGGGGGTCGCGCTATCCCTGATCATATCGAGGAGACCGGCCGTCGCGATCCAGTCGAACCCCACCAGCGAATGGACGTGGATCGCGGCCGGCGCGAGCCAGCCGAGGAACTCTTCAAGCAGCGGCCGCATGTGGGCGAAGGCGACCGGTCGAAGATTCGGACAGTAGGGCGCGTCCTTGCCCATCGACTTGATCTCGACGCTCCAGCGATTGCCCACGCCGACGCGCAGATGGACGACCTTCACGCCGGCCTCCGCCAGGCGCTTTTCCATGTGCTCGATGTGAGTGACAATGCCCCCTTTCAGGGCATGCGAAACGAACACGACGCAGTCCGGCTGGGCGTATTCCGCCAGGCGCAGGAGATCCAGTCGCATACGCCCGTAGAGCGTCGCATCGGCCTCCAGATGCTGCCGGATGACGAGCGGATATTCGGGATGCTTGCCGAGCAGAGCCTTTTGTCCTGGCCCGTATTCGGCCGCCGCCAATTCCGCGAACGAGACCTGTCCGGCATGGTAGACGAAAATGTCTTCGGCCAGAACGTTGCGGAAGCCGGCCTTGGCCGCGCGCAGGCAGAAATCGTTCTCCTCGCCGTAGCCGATGCCGAAGGCATCCTCGTCGAGGTTGCCGATGGCGTCGCGGCTCGCCTTGCTCATAAAGAAGCAGAAGCCGACGCCTGTCGGGACGTCGCTCACCCGACCGGCGTTGCAGCCTGCCGCCAGTCGATCAAGCTCGCGTGCGGTGCGTTCGGGCTCGATCAGATTGTTGTCGTTGAGGTGCGGATAGCTGCAGATCGTGGCGTTGTTGCTGAACGGCGTGATTGTCGCGATGCACGGGTCGCGCTTGGCGTGATTGTCGATTCTGTCGAGCCAGTCGCTGTAGACCTCGGTGTCGGCGTTGAGCAGGACCACGGCCTTGTCGGCGAACTCGCGCAGTCCGCGGTTGCAGGTCTTGACGAAGCCGACATTGGCCTGGTTGCGGCTGTATGAGAACAAATCCCTGGCCGCGAGATCGCGCAGGGCGGCGTCGAGCTTCTTGTCCGGCGTCGCGTCGTTGATGACGCGGAGTGCGAACCTGGTCTTCTGCTCCGCTGTCAATACCGCGAAGATCGATGCCAGGCTCTCCTCGTAGCCTTTGTAGACGGGCATGATGACGATGTACTCGGCACCCGCCGTATCCGCGGCCGGAACGACGTGGGTCCAGGCCTCGACGCTCGGGGCAAGCAGCGGCGGGTAAATGCGCGCTCCGGTCGGATTGCCGCGAAGGCCCCTGCTCCTGCCCTCCGTCACATAATGATAGAACGGCGCGACCGTGCCGCGCTCGAGCGCGGGATTTTCGGCAAGGTAGTAGGCCGTGTTGAAGAGCGCGTTGGGATCACGTCGCTCGTCCATACCGTGTTCGATGAAATGCGTGAACGGCTCCAGACGGGCGAGCTTCACGTCCTGGTAGCGGCGAAGGTAGAACGCCTCGTCGAATTCGGGTTTGATGGCGGCGATAAGTTCGTCGCGCGAGACGCGCACGCTCTGCGTCTCGGACGCGACCTCCCGGGCTCGCGCCCGCCGCATGCGTTCTTGCGAGGCGTAGTGGTAGAGCGGGCTGACGTTGAGTGCTTTGACGAAACTGTTCTCGTCGGAATAGAGCTGCACGTCGAAGGACGCGCTCGGGGCTATCCCCTGCCGCCAGCCGGTCGTGAGATAGTGGCCGAGCAGGTCTTGGGAGGTCGTGTCGGTCTGCAGCCGGTAGTACTCGTAGTCGAACATCGGGTGCGCGAGCGGGCGCTGCAGCTTGATGAACTCCTCGCCGGTCGGCGGCAGCGCCGCCAGCCCCGAAGCTCGGCCGCCCGCTTCGACGTAGTGCGCCAGCGGGTTGACTTCGGCGCCGCCGAGGTGGCCGTCGCGGTAATAAAGGGTGTTGAAAATCCGCGACGGGTTGCGGCCTTCACGCCACCCGTGGGTCATGAAATGCTCGAAGGCGTCGACTCGTGCCGCCGCGACGTCGGCGTAAGCGGACCTGTAATAGGCCTGATCGAAGAAGTTGCGCGCGGTCTTTTTCGAGCGACCGAGGCCGGATAGGGCGCGTTTGAGCAGCGACACCGATGTCAATCTACCTTGCGGACCGCGACAAGCGAAGGGCGTCTGCGAAGGGCCCAGTGAACGGAAATGTCTGCTTCGCGCCCGGAGAGGGCGCTCGATGCGGCGGCAGCAGAACGATGGATGCACCCCTCTGTCAAGCTCTCGCCGCCCGAGGCGTTCGTGAGGCGTTCGCCTCCCTCCTGCCATGCCGGCTGGCGTCCTGGCGCAAGGGCGGCAGACGGGTCGCCATTTGAAGCCGGCTCCGAAGCCGGCTAGAGAGCCGCAGACGAAGGAGCGAAGCGATCGAGATGGCGACCACGGCTCGAGGACGCGGCCCCGTAGACGGGGCGACTGAAACCGGTTGCGTGTCAGGATCGTGACGCCGAGCGAGACGCAGGGCATCGAGCGGCACTCGCCCATCGTATGGTCGAGCACCGAGGATGAGCCGGCGTTCGTCTTCGACATCACGCACAGCGAACCGCCGTTCGTCTGCTTCTTCCTGCAGGCCATGAATGGCGCCGTGGCGCCGAAGGTCTCCTTCGACCAGGGCCAAGGCTTCAACGAGCTGTCTTCGCTCGTTTTCCGGGCGTTTCCGCTCGGGTTCTATCACATCTCTCTCGCCACGATGGGGAACGTCCGCAGGATCCGCTTTCGCCCCAGCGAAGGCCCGTCGACGTTTCGCTTCCTGGCGTTCCGGACGCATCGCTCGCTCGGCGTCGCCGTTCTCCATTACCTGTTCAACCTTCGCTACCAAAAGATCGGTCTCGTCACGCCGACGCCGAACGGCCTGCGCGGTTCGCTGGCGATGCTCACGAGCAACGTCGCGCGGATCCGCAAATTCTTCGCCGACGTCTCGGTCGGCTCCGGGGTTCGCGTGCAGCAGGCCGATGACGACGTCCTGGCCCGCCTGAAGCTCGCGCAATCCTTGCAGGCGGTCGCCGTGCAGGGCGAAATGCGCGAGCGCCTCGCCCATCGTGCCGCGGAGCCGCTCATCTCCTTCGTGGCGCCGACCTACAACACGCAGAGCGACTACCTCCGCGATCTGCTCGACTCGTTTTCGGCCGAGGAGGCGCCCTACGCCGAGTTGCTCCTCAGCGACGACGGGTCCACGAGCAGCGTCACGGCGGCGGCCTTGAAGCAGGCCGAAGCGGTCCCCGGCGTGCGCGTCCTTCGCAACCCGAAGAACCAGGGCATCGCGCCCGCGACCAATGCCGGGATCGCCGCCGCTCGAGGCGATTGGGTCGGCTTCATCGACCACGACGACGCCTTCGTCTCCGGCGCCATCGCCGTCATCGCCAAGGCCATCCTGGACCACCCGGAGGCCGACTTCTTCTATACCGACGAGATCATCACCAACGGCGCCCTCAAGCCGATCGGCTCCTTCTGCAAGCCAGGCTACGACTCGGTGCTGCTGTCGGGCCAGAACTTCATCAACCATTTCTCGGTGTTCCGGCGGACCAAGCTGCGCGCGCTCGGGGGGCTGCGGCTCGACCGCGAAGGATCGCAAGACTACGATCTGTTGCTCCGCTACATCAGCGATCCGCGACCCGGCTCGATCGTGCACATCCCGTTCCTGGCCTACATGTGGCGACGGCCGGAGCAGAGCTATTCCGCGCTCTACCGCGAGCGCTCGGTGAGCAACGCCCGCAGCGCCCTTCGCCTCGCCTATGAAACGGCCGGCCGCGAGGTGGTCATCGAGCCGGCGACCAACCCCGACTTCCACCGCGTCCGCTTTCCCGCCGCCGGCAAGCCGCTGGTCTCCGTGATCATCCCCAACCGCGACAGCCTGGCCCTGATCAGCCGGATCGTCGCGGACCTCCGCGAGCGGACGGCCTACGACGCGCTCGAGATCATCGTCGTCGACAACGGCAGCACCGACGACCACGTCCTCCGGTTCTACGAGGAGCAGGGCCGCGCCGGCGGCTTCAAGACCGAGATCGTCTCGGAGCCGTTCAACTTCGCGCGCATGTGCAATCGCGGGGCTCGGCTGGCGCGCGGTGACGCCTTCCTGTTCCTCAACAACGACATCGAGGTCGGGGACGCCGGATGGCTCGCCGAAATGGTCGAATGTCTCGCCTTCGCCGATACCGGCATCGTGGGCGCCCGCCTGCTTTATCCCAATGGCAAGCTCCAGCACGCCGGCGTGATCGTCGGCCTCGGAGACGCCGCGGGGCACTGGTATGTCGGCGACGGTGCCGACGAGCCGGGCCCGATGGGTCGGCTCGCGGTCCGCCAAACGCTGACCGCCGTCACCGCCGCCTGCATGCTGGTGACGCGCACCTGTTTCACCGCGCTCGGCGGTTTCGACGAGCACGCCTTCGCGATCGCCTACAACGACGTCGATCTCTGCATCAGGTCCCGTCAGGCCGGCTTCCGAACGGTATGGACGCCATTTGCGACCCTCATCCACCACGAGTCTGTCTCGCGCGGCAGCGACGAGACGATCGAGAACAACCCGCGCTTCCTCGCCGAAATGGGCCGCCTGCGCGAACGCCATCACACCGCGACGATTATCGATGAGTCGTTCAGCCCCTTCTACGACCGGCGCTACTCGCAGCCCCATCTGGCAATGACCGGAGCCTTGCCCGAGGCCCGGCCCAACACGCTGCGGTGAGGTGGCGCCTCAGCGGTCGGACTTGAGCGTCTTGAGCTTCGAGAACACCGAGGCGACGTCGAGATCCTCGTCGGCGTCGACCCTGGGTTGCGGGCTATCGGCGAAGACCGAGGGTTCCGGATGATGGGCCTCACGCGGACCGGTGGTGATCTCGGCCGGAATCAGCGTCTCGCCATGCTCGACGGGGACGGGCGCACGGTCCTTCGCAGCGCGATTGACCTCGAAGTCGAGATCGATCTGCGAGCAGAGACCGAGCGTGACCGGGTCCAACGGCTGGAGGGCGGCGGAATTCCAGTGCGTGCGGTTGCGGATCGCCTCCAGCGTCGTCTTCGTCGTGCCGGCCAAGCGCATGATCTGCGCGTCCTTCAGTTCGGAGTGGTTGCGGATCAGCCAGAGGATGGCGTTGGGCCGGTCCTGCCGGCGCGACAGCGGCGTATAACGGGCGCCGCGTCGCGGCTTGATCTCCGGCAGGCGCACCTTGGAGATCGCCAGCGAAAGGTGATGCTCGGGGTTGTCCTCGGCCTTCGCGATCTCCTCGCGCGTCAGTTGGCCCGAGGTGATCGGATCGTGGCCTTTGATGCCTGCCGCCACTTCGCCGTCGGCGATCCCCTTGACCTCGAGCGGATGCAGCTTACAGAAATCGGCGATCTGATCGAACGTCAGCGACGTGTTCTCGACGAGCCAGACTGCTGTCGCCTTGGGCATCAGCGGTGCATTGCTCATTATCGTCGTCTCCCGACCTTGGCGGTCTGTAATCGTGTTGGCCAGCCGGCGGATCGCGCGACGGCGCGCCAGCGGCCACGGTTGATGATTGATATGGGGATGGGTGAGCTATAAGGAGCGCGCGCCGGGATGGCAACATGGCTTTGCCGGCGGGAGGACGGCAATGACCAGGGAAGAGGACGGCCCGCGCCGCCCGAACGTGCATTGGCTTGGCGAGAAGCTCGACGATCTGTCGGTTCACGAGTTTGACGAGCGCATCGCGCTGTTGCGGGCGGAAATCGAGCGACTCGAGCAGGCCAAGCGTCTCAAGCAGGTGGCGCTCGACAGCGCAGGCTCGGTGTTCGGCACGCCGAAACCGTGAATGCGCCAATTCGGGCCGTCTGTCGCGAACTGGCTCACCGACAAAGGCGGGGGACAGCCTAAGGATCGGACCGCGGTCGCAGGCCACGCCCGGACTTGTCGGCGGCCCGTGAACGGAGCCCCTCGGGAAATCGGCTTCGAGACGGCTCCGTGAAGGTTTCGTTAAGCCTAACGAAACGTAAATTCCATCAAAGCATCAGTGGCTTTGTGCTTGCTGTCATAAGACCAAGTGTGTTCGCGTAGGGTGCCATGGCCAAAGAACTCATCGAAGTCGGCCGGATCGACCAGGACGGTGCGATCCGGTTCGGCGAAAAGCTCGCCGCCTCCCATCTCTTCAAGACTCTGTTCGCCGAAGGGATGGCGCTCGTCGAGAAGACGGCCGCCTATCTTGATGGCGGTGGCCGCGAGGAAGCGCGGCGTCTGCCGCGCGAACCGGCGCTCGCCTATGCCTCGGAAAGCATGCGGCTGACGACGCGGCTGATGCAGATCGCATCCTGGCTGCTCGTGCAGCGCGCCGTCAACGAGGGCGAGATGACCCAAGCCGAGGCGGCGAGCGACCACCAGCGCACCCGGCTCGCCTGGGAGACGACGCGCCGCCCGGACAACGGCGTCGCGGGGCTGCCGGGCGGCCTGCTCGCGCTCAACGCGGCTTCGCTGCGTCTGCAGGAGCGCATCGTCCACCTCGACAGGCTGATCAGCGTCGATACGGCCACTCCGGCGCCGAGCCCCATCGAGGATCAGATCTCGAAGCTGCGCGCGGCTTTCTGCTAACGGTCATGTAGCGGGGACAGCGGGTCCGGCCTGACCGCTTCACGGTTTCGAGGCACTCTCAGGCGCCGGCGCGGGCCTTCATCGCGTGGCCGGCGAGCGTCTTGCCGAGCGTCCACACCGCGCCCGGCACTTTGTGGGCGTCGGCGATCACGTCCTCGAAGGCGCCTTCGATCCAGTCGCAATCGGCATCGGTGATGGTCAGCGCCGGCAGCAGCTTGACGACGTTGAGCCCGTGCCCGGCCACCTGCACGACGATCTTGTGGGTCTTGAAAATCGGAATGGTGATGATCTGGCTGAACAGCCCGGCGTTCGCCGTCTCCAGCAGCGACCAGGCCGCCTTCAGCTTGAGCGAGCGCGGCGAGCCGAACTCGAGGCCGATCATCAGCCCCTTGCCGCGCACCGTCTTCACGAACTCGTAGCGTTCCGCCATGTCGCGGAACGAGGCCATCAGCCGCTCGCCCTTGACGGCGGCGTTCGCCACCAGGCCCTCGCTCTCGATCACCTCAAGCGTCGCGAGGCCGGCGGCCATCGCCATGTCGTTCTTGGAGAAGGTCGAGCCGTGCACGACGGCCTTGTCCATGCGCGAAAAAACCTTGTCGAAGATCCTCTTGCGGCAGAGCACCGCGCCGACCGGGACATGGCCGCCCGACAGCGCCTTGGCGATCAGCACCATGTCCGGCTCGACGCCCCAGTGCTCGATCGCCAGGAATTTGCCGGTGCGCCCTAGCCCGGTCTGGATCTCGTCGGCGACGAACAGCGTGCCGTACTTGCGGCAGAGCGCCTGCACGCCGGCGAGATAGCCGTCGTCGGGCAGGTTCACTCCCTTGCCCTGGATCGGCTCGACGATGAACGCCGCGACCTGCTTCGACGACAGCGTCCTCTCGAGCGCGGCGAGATCGTTGAACGGCACCTCGACGCAGCCCGGCAGCAGCGTGCCGAAGCCGTCGCGGAACATCTTGTCGCCGGTGAGCGACAGCGCGCCGTAGGAGAGGCCGTGGAAGGCGTGGTCGGCATACGCGATCTCCGGACGCCCGGTGGTCGCGCGGGCGAACTTGATCGCCGCCTCGACCGCCTCGGCGCCGGAATTGGAGAAGAACACTTTCTCGAGCCAGGGCGTGTAGGCGAGCAGGCGTTCGGCCAGCACGCCGGACAACACCGACACGTCCATCTGGATCAGGTTCGGCAGGTCTGAGCCGAGCACCGCCTTCAGGGCGTCGCGCAGCACCGGGTGGTTGCGGCCGATTGCGAACACGCCCCAGCCCGACAGCAGGTCGAGGTAGCGGTCGCCCTTGCGATCGAACAAGTACTGGCCCTGGCCGGCGCGGAAGCCGACGTCGTAGCCGATCGTCTGCAGCACCTTGACCATCTGCTCGTTGAGGTGAGCGGTGTGCAGGCCGTAGCGTTCCGCCTCGCGGTCGGCGAGGATCGCGCCGATGTCGAAAGCGCGCGGAGCCGGGGAGGATTGGGTCATGCCCGGACGCTAGCCCAGCGGATGGGGTGAGACAAGCGAGGCGAGGTCGCGGGTATGAGGGTTGCGTCGCTGCGAACCGCTGACGTTCCGGGGCGCCGAAGCCCAATTCAACCGCGGCTACACGTCAATCGCAAATCCGAGTCGACCTCGGAGGCGGGCTTCCCTCCTCGGATGCCCCAATTCTCGGGCGGGCTTTCGACGAGCGTTATCTTGATGTCGTCCGCAGGCACGCCGAGCGTGGCCAGGTTGTGGACGAGAGCCCGATAGAGCGAGCGCTTGGCGTCGATCGAGCGTCCGGCGAACATTGTGATCTCGATGACGGTGAACCTCGGGCCGCGCCCGGGAGGGATCGCGAAGTGCGACGGCGAGTGTTCGACCAGCCGCAGTGTCCGATCCCATTCGGGAATCCTCAGCGCATCGCGAAGGGCGGATTGGACCGCCTCCAGTACCGCCGCCGGATCGCCGATCCAGCCTGTTCTCGTCGCGATAAGGGTGTTTGGCAACGTTCCCGATCCTCTCCACAGCGACAGTCTCCGAACGCTTACAGCATGATCGGCCCGAGGTCGCCGATCTGGCGCAGGCCTGGCAGCAGGCCGCGGGCGCGGGCGGTGATCGTGACGTCGGCGCCCGAGCCTGCGAGCGAGAAAAGGTGGTAGCCGGCGCGGTTGCGCAGGCCGCCCCTCACCGCCGAGGCCGACGGCACGCCGACGACCGGCACGGCGCGGGTGGGACCGGGCATATGGTCGACGAACAGCTTGTGGTTGTGGCCGTGGATAATCAGCTCGGCGCCGACGCGCGCGATCAGCGCGCGAAAAGCGTGGTGGTCGCTCAGGCCCCGCGCCAGGTGGCCGGTCGGCTCGGCGATCTCCGGCGGATGATGCAGCATGACCACGCGGGCCAGACCGCGCTGTCCGGCGGCGGCCAGCATCGCCTCGCAGGCGTCCCGTTGCAGGTGACCGAGGCGCCCGGAGGCGATGAAGGGCGCCCGCGGGATCCCGGAGCACAGCCCGATCAGCGCGACGCCTGCGCGCACCTTCAAATAGGGGTAGCCGGGCAGGCCGGTTGCGTCGCTCTGCGTCCAGGGCGCGAAGGTGCGCGCCAGCGTCGGCAGCGAACCCCTCGTGTAGGCATCGTGGTTGCCGGCGGTGAAGCTCACCTCGCTGCCGGGCTGGCCGAGCGAGGCGAGCCAGGCGGCGGCGAGCGGGAATTCCCCGGGCAGGCCGATGTTGAGGATGTCGCCCGTCATTGCGACATGATCCGGCGCCTGGTTGCGCATGTCGGTGATGACGGCCGCCAGCACGTCCATGTCGTGGGCTGTTGAGCGTCCGCGCTTCCAGTTGATGTAGCCGGTGATCCGCTTGCCGATGAGATCGCGCCGCCGCGCGTAGGGCAGGGGACCGATGTGCGCGTCGGAGAGATGAGCCAGGGTGAACGGCAAACGGAACTCGCGCTTGAAAGACGAGGACGTGGCCGATGGATACAGGGTCGGTCGGGGGTCTGTCGATGCGGGCTTTGCCACCGATCCCTCGCGGCGAGGCACCGACGCGAAGGCCGCGGCTAAACCGCGCCGATGAGGATGCCGGTCGCGAGCACGATGGCGCCGCCGAGCACGATAACGATTTTCAAAACTGCGCGGGGCGACCGAAGACGGCGCTCCGGGAACCCGTTAAGCTCACGACATGCCGATCGATCGCGCCGCCATCTCCCGCCGTTTGCTGCGGATCGGCGAACGTCTCCATTACCACGTCTGGTGGAACCGGGCGGTGACCCTCGGCGTCCGAGCCGTGGTGCTGGAGGCGGATCAGGTCTTCCTCGTCCGCCACACCTATCGGCCGGGCTGGTACCTGCCGGGCGGCGCGGTCGATCGCGGCGAGACGGCGGAAGCGGCGGCCATTCGCGAGCTTCGGGAGGAGGGCGGGCTGGTCTGCACCGGGCGTCCGCTGCTGCACGGCTTCTACCGCAACGGTCACCACGATCACGTCGCCTGCTACGTCGTCCGGGCCGTCGAGCGCGGATCTTTCGAGCCGGACTGGGAGATCGCCGAGGCCGGCTTTTTCCCGCTCGACGCTCTGCCTGAGGGAACCACGCGCGCGACATCGGCTCGTCTCGCCGAAGTCATCGGGAGTGCGCCCGTCGCGGAGGACTGGTAGGTCGCGTGGTTGCCCCACGTGATGGCGGATGTTACGGCGCGCGACGATGGTCGAGCTTCCCTACGTCATCAAGGCGCCAACTGCGGACGACATGGCTGCCGTCGAACGGCTGAACGCGCGCGTGTTCGGGCCGGGACGCTACGCGCGCTCGGCCTACCGGCTGCGCGAAGGAATGCCTCCCGACCCCGGTCTGTCGTTCGTGGCCTGGATCGGCACGCTGCTCGTCGGGGCCAACATCATGACGCCGATCCGCTGCGGCGAGGCGCCGGCGCTGCTGCTCGGGCCGCTCACCGTCGACCCGGCGTTCCAGAAAGGCGGGATCGGCGAGGCTCTGGCTTTGCGCTCGCTGGAGGCGGCACGCGATGCCGGGCATGCGCTGGTGCTGCTCGTCGGCGACGAGCCCTATTATAGTCGGCTCGGCTTCGCCGGCGTGCCGGACGGGCAGCTCGAGTTCTGCGGCCCGGTCGATCCGGCCCGGCTCCTTTACCGTGAGCTGGTGCCCGGCACGTTCGCGACGGTGCGCGGAAAAGTGCGGCGCGCGGGGCCGCTCCGGTAACCGCCGCCGCTAACCGTCACTTGCGCTGCACATCGAAGCCGCGGCATGGCAAATTTGCACCCACTCCTCGAAAGGGATTTGCCAGACGCGGGGCGCGTTTCCGAACTTGGAGACGAAACCCGCATAGAGTCCTGGCTCGATCTCCTCGACGGTTCCGAGGGGCTGGTCTGCCTTCGGCGTCAAGTCCAGCGACCGGACCCAGAGCAGGCGCACCGGCCCATGAGCGCGCAGGCTCGCGAGCAGCCGGCGCACGTCGCCCAAATCCATCGCGAACGTCTTGTGCACGAAGATCTTGTTGCCCGACGCGAGATCGTCCATCAGCTTGGTGCGCAGGAAACCGATCCGGCGGCACATTTTCGCAAACAGCTGATCGCGATCGACCTCGTGCCGGCTGATCCAGGTGTGAAATCCGAAGCCCCAACGACGATCGGCGAGGTAATATTCGTAATCGTCCCAGAGCGCCATGACCGTGTGCTCCGGCTCGCCCATGCCCTCGAAGGCGACATCCGAGGCCTCAATCAACAAGTCGGTGTTGCAGGAATTCCAGCGAAACAGGCCGAGCGGCTCGGCGCCATAGCGCCGCTGCACGAGACCGAACTCGCAGTCCTGTCCCAGGCTCTCGAAGCCGAGCAGAAGGCGGCGCGTGTCGTCGTCCTCGACGAGACCGACGTCCTGGCGCTCCGCCGCCGATGGCGCGTGCATCGACACGTCGTCGCCGGCCTCGAGCAGAGCCTGTGCGCGGTCCATCCGCGCTCGCGACAGGTAGTGAAGGGCGTCCTCGTCGTCCGACCGGCGACGCAGCAGAGCCTCGAAGTCCTCGATGGCCGCGTCCCACCGCTCCGTCTTCAGCGCGAGGAGAGCCCGATCGAAGTGCAAGCAGTAATCGTCGGGGTAGCAGCCGAGCGCCTTGGCGATCGCCTCGCCGGCTTCGTCGTAGCGACCGCATCGAATGAGGGCGTCGGCATGGTGATGCAGGATCGACGGATCGTGGGAGCCGATACGGGTCAGGTGCACCCAGAGGATGCGGCTTTCCTCGGGATGGTGCAGTCTGCGGTCGAGGGCGACCGTGCGAATGGCGTCGATCTGGTTTTGGCCGGCATCGCCCGGCGGAGCATAGGTCTGAAGCGAACGCTCGGCGGTCGTGAAATCCCCGCGGCGCAAGGCGATCAGCGCCGTGCCGAACGCGAGGCCGCGGTCGTCGACACCGGCGTCGCTCGCCTCGTCGAGGAGCTTGGCGGCCTCGTCGAAGCGTCTCTGCGCCATGTACCGTTCGAATTGCTGTTTGCGCCATGCCGGTTGCCGCGGATCGAGGCGCATGAGTTCGTCGCCGAGGGCGAGGCTTCGAGCGACATCTCCCGATCGATCGAAGATGCGGATGGCTTCGGTGATCGCGATGAGGTCCGTCGGGAAACGAAGCAAGGCCTGTTCGATGACGTGTCTGGCTTCGTCGACACGATCCAACTCGCGCAGGTTGGAGGCGCTCGCGCTCCAGCCCATCGCGCATTGCGGCCACGTCGTCCGGATGTGAGTCCAGCGTGTCAGCGCGTCCGCGTAGCGTGCCGAGTTGTGGGCGCTGAAGGCATAGTGCAGCCGAAGGTCGAAGTCGTTCGGCTCGCGAGCGATCCAGGATGCGAGGAGACGGTCGGCTTCCACGAAGCGCGAACCGGCAACGAGTCGCTCGGCCCGGCTCAGACGATGCGCCTTGCGTGCCGGCGACGACAGAAACCGAGTGGCAAGGCGGCGGAGCGGCGTCGGCATGGATCGGGTCGTTGACCAAACAGCGGAGCCATCGGTGCCATCACCGGGCAACACTCCATGGCGTGTCTCAAGCTTTCGGTCAACGCGTCCCGCGCGGCTTCAAGCCCTGGGCCGGCAGGACCTCCCGCCCAGACTGCGACGGTCGCAGCCTGCACCCGTTTGCTTGCCTCGCGAAAGTCGCCGGGGGGCAGTTACAACACGCTGAGCATCTGCTCCGCGCTCGACACGTTGTGGTCGACGAAATTCTTCTCGACCTTGAGCGACTCGACGACGCCGTCCTTGACGATCATCGCGTAGCGCTCCGAACGCACGCCGAGACCGAAGCCCGACGCGTCGGTGGCGAGGCCCGCCTGCTTGGTGAACTCGGCGGAATCGTCGGCCAGCATCTCGATCTTGCCGTCGGTCTGCTGGGCCTCTCCGAACGCCTTCATCACGAAGCAGTCGTTGACGGAGATGCAGGCGATCTCGTCGATACCTTTCGCCTTCATATCCGCCGCCTTCGCGACGTAGCCCGGCACATGGTTGCCCTGGCAGACGGGCGTGAAGGCGCCGGGAATTCCGAACAGCAGGATGCGCTTGCCGGCGAAGAACGTCTCCGTCGCGACCTCGCTGAAGCCGTCCGCGGTGAACTTCTTGAAGGACACCGAGGGAACCTTGTCGCCGATCTGAATAGCCATCGTTTACCTCTTTCATGCTGATCCCGCCCCCAAGCGGGCGGCCCGAGCCGACCGCTCGCGTCACCGGCTCGGGTCCACCGGCTCGCGTCCACGGGCTAGAAGGTGATCGTCGCGCCCAAGACGATTGCGACACACACTCGCGGCCTTGCAGGTCATGCCGACCGCGCACTGCCGTGGAGACAAGTACAAACAAAAAAAGGCTCCCGATCCTCGCGCTCGAAAGCGTGGAAACGAAAGCCGTTCTGCCGGACTGACGCAGCTTTATTGCTGCACGCGCAAGATCGATCGGCCGAACACGATTGTCAATGGCCCGATATGCTCATTTCATGCACAGTCACTGGAAGAATAAGCAGCGGCACTGCTTCCGGAATGATCCGAATGCGGAAATCGACCGCGTCGCGACATCACGGCTCGCCCCGCTTTCGCCGTCGTCTGCTCGCGAGCATCGTGTCCAGTGTCACGGGCGCGTAAGCCCAGGCATCCACGCCGACATCGAACTGTCGCGTCAGCGGCTTCAGCATCGCGTGGGAATGGCCGTGCAGGTCGAGGCTGCCCTTCCCCATCTTGTTCCAGGTGCGCAGCGCGTAATGACAGAGGATGCAGAGGAGTCCGTTGTCGGTGAGTTCGACGTAGTCGTGCACGCTGGCCCAGCCCGGGTGAGCGCGGGTCGCGTCGTCGTCGTTGTTGCCGGTGACCAGGTGCTTGCGACCGGGCAGCTGCGCGAGCAGCGCGCCGACTGCCTGCGCGTCGTGGCGCGGCGCGAAATCGCCGAGATGCCAGACCTCGTCGTCGTCCGACACGGTGGCCCGCCAGCGCGCGATCAGGTGGGTGTCGTGTTCGGCGATGGTTTTGAAGCGCCGTTTGGCGGCACGCAGAATCCGCGTGTCGCCGAAATGCGTGTCGCTGGTGAAGAAGCGCGCCACGCTCACACGATCAGCCCGACAATGGCGCCCGACATCATCGTCGCCAGCGTGCCGGAGACGATCGAGCGCCAGCCCAGCGCGGCGATCTCGGCGCGCCGCTCCGGGGCCATCGCGCCGAGGCCGCCGAGCAGGATGCCGAGGCTGCCGACGTTGGCGAAGCCGCACAGCGCGTAGGTCATGATGATCCTCGAGCGCGGGTCGAGCGCCTCCGGCGGCAGCTTGGCGAGTTCGAGATAGGCGACGAACTCGTTGAGGATGGTTTTGGTCCCCATCAGGTCGGCCGCCGCGCCGCTCTCGCTCCACGGCACTCCGATGGTCCAAACGAGAGGTCGGAAGACGAAGGCGAGGATGCGCTGCAGCGACAAGGGTGCGCCGCCGACCGGGACCACACCGATCGCCATGTTGATCAAGGTGACGAGCGCCACGAGCACGATGATCGTCGCGATGATCGCGGCCACGAGCTGAATGCCGTCGAGCGTGCCCTTGAGAACGGCTTCGAGGGCGCTCCCGGCGCGCACGCCCGCGTCGAGTGCCGCTGCCTCGTTCGCATCGACGGCGAAGGGCACCATGATCGCCGAGATCGCCAGGGCGCCGGGCGTCGACAGGACTGCGGCGACGAGGATGCTGGAGAACGAGTCCGGGATCGTCTTCGCCAGGATCGCGCCGTAGATCACCATGACCGTGCCGGCGATGCCGGCCATGCCGCAGCTCATCAGCGCGAACAGTTCGCCGCGGCTCATCGTGCGCAGATATGGTTTGACCAGCAACGGCGCTTCGATCATCCCGACGAAGACATGGACGGCCGCTCCGAGGCCGAGCGCGCCGCCGATGCCGAGCGTGCGGCGCAGCCCCCAGGCGAGCACGCCGACGATGCGTTGCAGCACGCCCCAGTGGACGAGCAGCGCGGCGATCGCGCTGATGACGAGCACCAGCGGAAAGGCGCGAAAGGCAAGGATGAAACTTGAGCCGTTCGCCGTCTCGGCGAAGGGGAGCGGCGCGCCGCCGAGGAAGCCGAATACCAGCGCGGTGCCGGCATCGGTCGCCGTCTGCAGTGCGCCGACCGCGCGATTGAGGACCGACAGCAGCGCCACCGCCGGCGGCACCTTGAGGAACAAGGCGGCGATCGCCGCCTGAAGGGCGAGGCCGCCGCCGACGACGCGCCACGCGATCGCGCGGCGCGCCTCGCTGAACGCCAAGGCGATGATCAGCAGCGCGGCGATTCCAAGCAGTCCCCGCATCGATCCCCTCGGCTGGCGTGTTCTTACCCCGCAAGGCAGCAAACGCGCCAGCCGTCCCGGGGCGGACGTCAGCGCCGCGCGAGCACCTCCACCCGCACCGGCGCGACGCCGGAGCCGACCATGCCGAGCGGACCGGCGGCCCCGCGCGACACGTCGACGATGCGACCGCCCGCGTAGGGACCACGATCGTTCACCGTGAGCACCATCCGATGCGCGTTGGCAAGGTTGGTGACGAGCACCTTGGTCCCGAACGGAAGCGTCCGCGAGGCGCAGGTCGCGGCGCCGACGTGTCCGCCGGAGGCCGTGGTGTGCGATCCGCTGTAGTACGACGCGCGTCCGACCTGCACGCCGCGGCCGGAGGGGGCACGGCGCTCGATCAGCGCGGAGGCGAAGCGGCCAACTCGCGCGCGCCGCGCCGGCTCGACACGAGCCAAGCGGGAGCGATGGGGAATCGCATGGGAGGCGGCGCGCTCGGCGTGCCGCCGCAGGACGATGCGCGTCGGAGCCAACGCCGGCCGGTCGCGCCGCGCGAGGTGAAACCGCGAAGCCGGACGCAGGCTCGCGTCGCGATGCCGGGCGTGGCCCCGCGCGACGTGAACGGGTCGTGCGGCGAAGCCGCGGCGACGCGAGATACGGGCCGGGCGGGCATGCAGCGCGTGATGCGCGACACCGCGGGGTTGGTGGCTCAACGAAGCGACGTGGCGGCCCAGCGGGGCGCGCGTGCCATGCGGATGGCGTTGGTGAGCTGATGCTTGCGAAAGGTTCGAGATGAAAAGCGCAGTCGCAAGCGTACCGACGGTTACCAGGAACTTTTGGAACAAAGACCGTTGTCCTACTCTATTGCAGAGCGTGGGCCTCTAAGTGAAAAAGGCGGTTCATGAAAGTCTTGACGCAGAATTTTGTTTGGTGCAGCCGTGCCCGCGCCATCATCAAAGGGAAAGCGCTACAATGCATTCCTGCCTTTATTCAAACAAAATGCCGGCGATTTGATGAAAGCGAGCTAAACAGGGACAATTAGACGGTCCTGCGCGTGACGTTAGACCTGCCGCCCTGCGCGAGGGCGCCTCGCAAGACAGGCGCTTCGGGGACCAGGACACGTCGCGGCTCGCCTTTTCGCGAGCGCAGTGTCAGACTTTCGCCCCAAGTCGCTTGGGAGGTCGGCGTCCAATGTGGCCGCGTTGAAGCAGGCCCTTCGCTTATCTTTTTTTGCGTAATCGGTGCGATGAGCGCCGGGGTATGGGCGGCAAGCGGCCTGCGCCGGTCGAACAGGGAGAGACCACGCGTGATCGGCATTGTCCTCGCCGGCGGCCTCGCGACGCGGATGGGCGGCGGCGACAAGGGGCTGGTGCTTGTCGGCGGCGTGCCCATCCTCGAGCGGGTGATCGCGACCATGCGCCCGCAGTGCGACGCTCTCGTCATCAACGCGAACGGCGATGCGGGGCGTTTCGCGCGCTACGGCCTGCCGGTCGTGCCCGATGACCCGGCGGTGCCGGCCGGGACGCTGGGGCCACTCGCCGGCGTGCTGGCCGGGCTCGACTGGGTCGCGGCGCACCATCCCGAGGCCGTCCGCGCCGTCACCGTGCCGACCGACACGCCGTTCCTCCCGGCCGACCTCGTCGCGCGCCTCGCGGCGGCGCTGGAGGCGCACCGGGCGCCGCTCGCCTGCGCCAGTTCCGGCGGCAGGGTGCACGGCGTGGTGGCGCTGTGGTCGGTCGCCTTGCGGCACGACCTGCGCCGCGCGCTGGACGAAGGCCTTCGCAAGGTCGGCCTGTTCGCCGAGCGCCAGGGCTACGCCCGCGCCGTGTGGCCGGTCGAGCCTTGCGATCCGTTCCTCAACGCCAACACGCCCGAAGATCGCGTCGCCGCCGAGCGGATCGCCGAAGCGATGGATCGGAAGACCGCCCGGTGATTTGCGCAACGTCGATAGCTATGCACAATTGCCAGCGGCCAGGCGCGGCGTTATAGGTCCGCCTCCGCCTGCGGCTCCCTTCGTCTAGCGGTCCAGGACGTCGCCCTCTCACGGCGAAAACAGGGGTTCGATTCCCCTAGGGAGCGCCACTCCGCTCGCAACCTATTGAAATTGTTTGGTTATCACCAGTGGGACACTTAGCCCCGATCGGGAGTGGGGCAGTTCTGTTCCCCATCTATTCTTTCACGAGCTTGGCGACAGCCGCGTCCGCGAGGCGCGTGGTTGCGCCCCCTCTAGCGTAGACGAGCGATGTTCTAGTCTCAGCTAGGGCCGCGCTAGTGGATAACGTCATTCGATAGAGTCCGTCGTGGGATTCCCGTTGGGCCGCGGTCGTGCGAATCTTCGAGATGCGCACAGGGATCAGGATCGAAGTCACCATTGCCGACGAAGCCCGCATGAAGGCGATCGTCGCCGATCGCGGCAGCCCGCAGAACCATGTCTGGCGCTGCCGCATCGTGCTGCTGACCGCCGCCGGGCTCGGCACCAACGCGATCATGCGCGAGGCGAACGTCGCCAAGACCGCGGTGTGGCGCTGGCAGGAGCGTTTCATGCGAGAGGGCGTCGCCGGCCTCTTGCGCGACAAGACGCGGCCGCCCGGCAAGCCGCCGCTGCCGAGGGAGGTCGTCGACAAGGTCGTCGCCCTGACGCAGTCCGAGCCGCCCGGCGAGACGACGCATTGGACCGCGCCCGCCATGGCCGAAGCCATGGGCATCAGCGTTTCCTCGGTTCAGCGTATCTGGAAGGCGCATGGGCTGGCGCCGCATCGCGTCCGCCGCTTCAAGCTGTCCAACGATCCCCTGTTCGCCGCCAAGCTGCGCGACGTCGTCGGCCTTTACGTCGATCCTCCGGCGCACGCCATCGTGTTGTCGCTCGACGAGAAGAGCCAGATCCAGGCGCTCGACCGCACCCAACCCGGCCTGCCGATGAAGAAGGGCCGGCTCGGCACCATGACCCATGACTACAAGCGCCACGGTACGACGACGCTGTTCGCCGCCCTCGACGTGCTCGAGGGAAAGGTCATCGGGCGCTGCATGCAGCGTCACCGGCATCAGGAGTTCGTCCGCTTCCTCAACGCCATCGAGGCCGAGGTGCCGGCCGGAAAGACGGTCGAGGTCATCCTCGACAACTATGCCGTCCACAAGCACCCGAAGGTTCTCGCCTGGCTCGGCCGCCACCCGCGCTTCACCTTCCACTTCACGCCGAAATCGGCTTCCTGGCTGAACGCCGTCGAGGGCTTCTTCGCCAAGCTCACGCGGCGACGGCTCAAGCGCGGCGTCTTCCGTTCGATCGTCGATCTTCAAGCCGCCATCAACCGCTTCCTCGCCGAGACCAACAAGGCCCCGAAACCCTTCCATTGGAAAGCCGATCCGGACAAAATCATCGCCGCCGTCAAACGCGGGCACCAAGTGTTGGAATCTATCCACTAGAGCGAGAGGATCAGCGCGGCGGCGGCCGTTCGGTTCTCGACGTTGAGCTTGTTGAGGATCACCTCGATGTGCTTGTCGATCGTGCGCGGGCTCAAGGAGAGGATCGCGGCGATGTCGCGGTTCGACTTGCCCTTCGCGATCCACCGGGCGACCTCTTCTTCCCTCGGGGTGAGGTTGAACCGGTTCCTCAGCCCGCTCGCCTGGTCCCGCGCCGGCTTGGCGATGCGCAGAAGGATCTCGCCGCGCTCGGAGCGGCCGACGAAGCGCAGCGTCAAGCGGGTCCCCTCGCCGTCCTCGATCACCCGTTCGGGAGTGACCCGCTGCTGCGCGGCCTCCTGGTTCTCGACGAGCCAGCACAGCACGGCGGAAGGCAGTCGCAGCTGCTTGTCCTCGTTGGCGGGAAAACTCGTCTCCAGCAGCCGGTAGGCCTGCGGCGTGAACCAGAGGATGTCGCCGTTGATGTCGACGGCGACGAGGAACTGGTCGGCGGCATCGAGCGCCATCCGCGCGCTCTGGATCTTGCGGGCATTGCTGAGGTGCACGCCGATCCGCGCCAGCATGGCATCGAGGTCGATCGGTTTCGTCACGTAGTCGGCGCCGCCGGCCTCGAAGCCGCGCACGCTGTCGCCGGGCTCGCTCAGCCCCGTCATGAAGATCACCGGCACGTTGTCGAAGGCGGACGACGTCTTGAGCTGCCGGCAGGTCTCGAAGCCGTCCATGCCGGGCATCACGGCATCCATCAGCACGATGTCGGGCCGCAGGCGCGAGGCGACCCTGAGAGCGGATGTGCCGTCGAGCGCGACCATGACCGTCATGCCGGCGGCATCGAGGACGTCCGTCAGCAGCCGGACCGTATCCGGCGAGTCGTCGACGACGAGGACGACGTCGTTGCGCGACGGCGCGATCATGGCGCGAGCTCGTTCGCGCGTTCGAGCAGCGCCATCAGCCCGCGCAGGTTCACGGCGTCGACGTAGCCCGACACAAGCGCGCCGAACGGGCGAAGCTCCGCGTCCTCGGCCACGATCTCGCCGATGGTCTCGCGAAGACCGCGGATGTGCCCGATCTCGCACTGCCGGATCAGCTCGAGGACGCGGCGCTCGCTCGGTCGCTTGAGATCCGAGGCCTGTCCAGGCGCAGGCGACGAGGCGACGACCTCGAGCGGCTGCTTCGGCCGCAGGTCGAGCAGGCCCAGGATCGTGTCCGTCAGCCGGGCGAGGTCGACCGGCTTCATGATGAAGGCGTCGTGGAACGGCAGCGCGATGGCGCTCCTGTATTCCTCGCGGGCGCTGGCCGACAGCATGACGATCACCGCATCAACGTGCCCCTGACTGCGCAAGGCCTCTGCAAGCTTCCAGCCATCCATGTCGGGCATCTCGATGTCGAGCAGGTAGAGATCGGGCGCGAAGGCCTGCGCGAGATCGAGCGCCTCGCTCCCCGTGCTCGCGAGCAGAAGATCGAAGCCGTGTGAGCCGAGGCTCTCCTTCATCATGTCGCGATGGGTCGGATCGTCATCCGCGACGAGGATCGTGCGCCCTTCGCCGAAGGGGCCGTGGGCCATCGTCTGGTAGGTCGCGGGCTGCCTGGCATCGTTGATGCGCGGCATGAACAGCCGCAGCTTGAACTCGCTTCCGACGCCGACCTGGCTGCTCACGCCGATATCGCCGCCCATCACGCCGGCGAGAAGCTTGCAGATCGTCAGGCCGAGACCGGTGCCGGGCTCCGGGGTCCCCGAGGTCAGGCGTTCGAACGGCTCGAAGATGCGGGCGAGGTCCTTCTCGGGTATGCCGGGTCCGGTGTCGCTGACGACGATTTCGGCGACCTGGTTGCGATAGCTGATCTTGAGGCCGATGCGGCCCGACCGCGTGAACTTGATCGCGTTCGACAAGAGGTTGATCGTGATCTGCCGGAGCCGCTTCTCGTCGGTCGCCACGACGGCCGGCAGGTTGGGCGCCGGCTCGAACACGAAGTCGATGGACTTACCGGCCGCTTGCACCGCGAACATGTCGACGATCTGCTTGAGGAACGCCTCCATCGAGACCTCGTCCTTGGACAGGTCGAGCTTGCCGGCTTCGATCTTCGAGATGTCCAGCAGCCCGTCGATGAGGCTCGACAGATGGGTGGCGCTGCGCCGCATGACGGCGATCTGGCCGCGCGGCTTGGCCGGCATCGCGACATCGCGTTCGAGCAGCTGCGCGTAGCCCATGATCGTGTTGAGCGGCGTCCTCAGCTCGTGGCTGAGACCCACCACATATCGGCTTTTGGCGAAGTTGGCGGCCTCCGCAACCTCCTTGGCGCGCTTCAACGCCGCGTCGGTGCGCTCGTGAGCCTCGATCTCCTCCATCAGCAGCTGAGTTTGCCGGAGCGTCTCGTTCTGCGCCGCGCGCCGGCTCACCTGGACGAGAACGAAGAGCCAGCACACGACGCCCACCACGATGAGCAGCGAGGCGAAGATCTTCCACAGATTGGAGACGAGGGCGGCATGGTCGACGCGCGCGTCGGCGCCGATCTGCAGCCCGATCAGGCCGAGCACCATGCTGACGAGCAGCATGGACAGGCCGAAGGCGAGCACGAACTGCACGACGTGGGGGCGGACATACTGGCGCAGCCGGGCCGACAGCGCGCGGTTGAGGCCGGCCACGAGCTGGTCGTGGGCGCGGCCGTGGGGCTTGCACAAGTCGTCGCAGCGCGCATCGAGCGAACAGCACAGCGAGCAGATCGGGCCGGCATAGGCGGGACACGAGGCCATGTCCTCCGGCTCGAAGGCGTTCTCGCAGATGCAGCAGCTGACGGTGGCGGCATCCTTCCACGCGGCGTCCGGCTGTCGCGCGAGATAGTAACGGCTCTTCGTCGCCAGCGCGATCAAAGGCACGCAGACGAGGGAGGTGAGGAGCGCGAGAAACGGTGCGAGCGCCTTCGCGGTCGGGCCGGCGAGGCCGAGTTGCGAGACCGTCGCCACGAGCGTCGCCATCACCATGGCCAGCGTGCCGACGGGATTGATGTCGTAGAGATGCGCCCGCTTGAACTCGATCGTCGGGGGGCTCAGCCCCAGCGGCTTGTTGATCACGAGGTCGGCCACCAAAGCACCGACCCATGCGACCGCGACGCTGGAATAGAAGGCGAGGGTCTGCTCGATCGCACGGTAGACGCCGAGTTCCATCACCAGCAGGGCAACAACGACGTTGAAGACGAGCCAGACGACGCGGCCGGGATGGGTGTGCGTCAACCGCGCGAAGAAATTCGACCAGGCGATCGATCCGGCGTAGGCATTGGTGACGTTGATCTTCAGCTGGCACACGATGACGAAGAGGCAGGTGAGGCCGAGCGCCACCGGCTTGGAGCCGACGAGAAGCTGGAAGGCGATCGCATACATCTGCGGCGGGTCGGCGGCGGTCCCCCGCGCCGCGCCGTGCCGGAACAGGTAGACGGCCAGAAAGGAGCCCGCGAGCAGCTTGAGGCAGCCGACGAGGATCCAGCCCGGGCCGGCCGTCACCAGCGCGAGCCACCAGGCACGGGGCTTCTCCTTCCGATCGGGCAGGAAGCGCAAGAAGTCGACCTGCTCGCCAACCTGCACGATGAGCGCCACGGCGACGGAGGCGGCCGCGCCGAAGGCGACGAGTTGGAAGCCGCCGAGATCCGAATTCTCGCCGGCGAACGCCCGCCAATCGCCGAGCGAGCTCGTGTCGCCGAACGCCACGGCCGCGACGGCTACCACGTTCATGACGACGAAGATCGGTTGGGTCCAAACCTGGAACCGGCTGATCGTCGAAATGCCGTGGGTTACCAGCGGAACGACCGCCAGCGCGGCGACGAGGTAGCCAAGGGAAAGGGGAAGGCCGATGCACAAGTTGAAGGCCATCGCGAGGATTACCGACTCGATGGCGAAGAAGATGAAGGTGAAGGAGGCGTAGATCAGCGAGGTGACCGTCGACCCGATGTAGCCGAACCCCGCGCCGCGAGTCAGGAGATCGATGTCGATGCCGAACTTGGCGGCGTAGAAGCAGATCGGGAAAGCGGTGGCGAAGATGATGACGCAGACCGCCAGGATCGCGAGCGTGGCGTTGACGAAGCCGTAATTGAGGGTGATCGAACCGCCGATCGCCTCGAGAGCGAGGAAGGAGACGGCGCCGAGCGCCGTCTGACCGACCTTGCCGGCGGACCAGTGGCGGGCGCTCTTGGCCGTGAACCGCAGCGCGTAATCCTCGAGCGTCTCGTTCGCCGCCCACTGGTTGTACTCGCGCCGGACCCTGTCGATCCTCTGTCGTCCCGCCATCGTCGAACGCACCTTCTACCGCGCGACGCCACCGCCCCGGTCAAGCAGCGGTGCTCACGATGAGGCGCAGGGCCTTGAGACCCTTCTCTTTAAGACTTGCTTCGGCGTCGAAGCCGCGCCTCGAAGGGCGGTCCGGCCACGACGCACTTCGCGTCTTATCAGCGATTTCGCGTATGCACATCCGCAATCATACGTATTGCTGCGATGCGGTAAGTCTTCGCATGATCCTGCCGTCGAAGCGGATGGCGCGGTCGGACGGACGGGAATGGCTATGGCGAAGGACAACGACGGCTTACCACCGCACTTCATGATGCGACGGCGCTTGCTGATGGGCATGGCGGCGCTGCCGACCACGGCCATGTTCGCCGGGCGCGCCTTTGCCGCCGCCCCCCCGACGAGCGCGGTGGACACCTCCGGGCTCGCCGTCACCGACGACAGCGTGACGGTCGGCATCCTGCACTCCATCACCGGCACGATGGCGATCTCGGAGACGGGATCCGTCGAAGCCGAGAAGCTCGCGATCTCGCAGATCAACGCCGCGGGCGGCGTGCTCGGGCGGCAGATCAAGGTCATCCAGGAAGACGGCGCGAGCGACTGGCCGACCTTCGCGGAAAAAGCGAAGAAGCTTCTCGTCAACGACAAGTGCGCGTCGGTGTTCGGGTGCTGGACGTCGGCGTCGCGCAAGGCGGTGCTGCCGGTGTTCGAGCAGTACAACGGCATGCTCTACTATCCCACCTTCTACGAAGGTCTCGAGCAGTCGAAGAACGTCATCTATACGGGGCAGGAGGCGACGCAGCAGATTCTCGCCGGCCTCAACTGGGTCGAGAAGGAGCGCAAAGCCAAGACCTTCTATCTTCTCGGATCGGACTATATCTGGCCGCGCACCTCGAACAAGATCGCGCGCAAGCACATCGAGAACGTGCTGAAGCAGAAGGTCGTCGGCGAGGATTACTTCCCGCTCGGACATACCCAGTTCAACTCGGTCATCAACAAGATCAAGCTGAAAAAGCCTGACGTCATCTACGCGATCATCGTCGGCGGCTCGAACGTCGCCTTCTACAAGCAGCTGAAGGCCGCCGGCATCGATCTATCGAAGCAGACCCTGATGACGATCTCCGTCACCGAGGACGAGATCGAGGGCATCGGCGGCGACAACATCGCCGGTGCCTTCGCCTGCATGAAGTACTTCCAGTCGATCGACAGTCCGGCCAACAAGGCCTTCGTCGCCGACTTCAAGAAGATGTGGGGCGAGAAGACCGTCATCGGCGACGTAACGCAGGCCGCCTATCTCGGCCCCTGGTTATGGAAGTTCGCGGCGGAGAAAGCCGGCAGCTTCGATGTTGACAAGATCGCGGCCGCCTCGCCGGGCATCGAGTTCAAAAATGCGCCGGAAGGCTATGTTCGTATTCATCCAAACCACCATCTCTGGTCGCAGACACGGGTTGGCAAGGCGCTCGCCGACGGGCAGTTCGACATCGTCTACACCTCGGGCCTGATCGAACCAGATCCGTTCCCGAAGGGCTACCAGTAGGTCGAATCGCGGACGGGGGCCGGCCGCGCCATCCGGCCCCTCCGCCCTGCTGTCTTCTCCGAAGTCACAAAAATCTCGAGGTCCCGCCCTTGTCCGATGACCGGTTTCCGACAGCATCTCTCGTCCGCCGCGAGATCCTCAAGGGCGTGGCTGCGCTGTCTCTGCTCGGCATAGGCGCGCGGCGCGCCTTTGCCGCCGCGCCGCCGACGAGCGCGGTCAAGACGAGCGCGGTCAACACGACCGGCCTCGCCGTCACCGACGACAGCGTGACGGTCGGCATCCTGCACTCCATCACCGGAACGATGGCGATCTCCGAGATCGGCGCGGTCGAGGCCGAGAAGCTCGCCATCTCGGAGATCAACGCCGCCGGCGGCATCCTCGGTCGCCAGATCAAGATCATCCAGGAGGACGGGGCCTCCGACTGGCCGACGTTCGCCGAGAAGGCGCGCAAGCTCCTCATCAGCGACAAGTGCGCGTCGGTCTACGGCTGCTTCACGTCCGCCTCGCGCAAGGCGGTGCTGCCGGTGTTCGAGGAGAAGAACGGGCTGCTCTACTACCCGACGTTCTACGAGGGGCTCGAGCAGTCAAAGAACGTCATCTACACCGGCCAGGAGGCGACCCAGCAGACGCTCGCCGTGCTCAACTGGCTCGGCAAGGAGAAGCGCGCCAAGTCGTTCTACTTCATCGGCTCGGACTACATCTGGCCGCGCACCTCGAACAAGATCGCCCGCAAGCACATCGACGCCGTGCTCAAGGGGAAGGTGCTCGGCGAGGATTATTTCTCGCTCGGGGCGACCGCCTTCAACACCGTCATCAACAAGATCAAGCTGAAGAAGCCGGACGTGATCTTCTCGACGGTCGTCGGCGGCTCCAACGTTTCGCTCTACAAACAGTTGAAGGCGGCCGGCATCGAGCTCGACAAGCAGCTGCTCGTCGGCCTCGCCGTCACCGAGGACGAGATTCACGGCATCGGCGGCGAGAACTACGCCGGCGCCTTCAGCTGCATGAAGTATTTCCAGTCGATCGACAACCCGGCGAACAAGGCGTTCGTCGCGAACTACAAGAAGATGTGGGGCGCCAACGCGGTCATCGGCGACCCGCAGCAGGCCGCCTATATCGCGCCGTTCCTGTGGAAGATGGCGGTCGAGAAGGCCGGCAGTTTCGACGTCGACAAGGTCGTCGCCGCCTCTCCCGGGATCGAGATGAAGAACGCCCCGGAAGGATACGTCCGCGTCCACCCGAACCATCATCTGTGGTCTCGTTCGCGCGTCGGACGCGCGCGGCCGGACGGTCAGTTCGACATCGTCTACACGTCGGATCTCATCGAGCCCAACCCGTTCCCGAAGGGCTATCAGTAGGCGCCGTCCGCCGTCGGCGGCACCCGTCGTTCTTCAAACGAAAGAGGCAGGCCATGCTGGGCGGCTATTCCATCGGCGATCTCGGCTCCATCTTCGTGATGCAGGGGTTCGCCGGACTCATCCTCTTCTCCGTCTTCGTGCTGATGGCGCTCGGGCTCGCGATCATCTTCGGGCAGATGGGCGTGATCAACATGGCGCACGGGGAGTTCATGATCCTCGGCGCCTACATGACGTTCCTCACGGCCCGCGCCTTCCAGACCTATCTGCCGTCGCTGTTCGGCATCTACTTCTTCTTCGCCATCGTAATGGCGTTCCTCGCCTCGGCGCTGCTCGGGCTCATCGTCGAATGGGCGCTGATCAAACGGCTGTACCATCGCCCGCTCGACACGCTGCTCGCGACGTGGGGACTGAGCCTGATCCTCCAGCAGGTCTACCGCTCGGTGTTCGGTGCGCGCGAGGTCGGCGTCGACCTTCCGGCCTGGATGCTCGGCTCGTGGCATGCGACGGACTCCATCGAGATCCCGATCAACGGCATGTTCATCATGGGTCTCACCATCCTGATCACGGTCGCGGTCGCCTACATGATGTATTTCTCGCGCTGGGGCCGCTCGGTCCGCGCGGTCGTGCAGAACAGGCCTATCGCCGGCGCGGTGGGCATCAACACCGCGCGGGTCGACCGCTACACCTTCGCGATCGGCTGCGGCATCGCCGGCATCGCCGGCTCGGCCTTCACGATGATCGGCTCGACCAGCCCCACCGCCGGCCAACTCTACATCGTCAATGCCTTTCTCATCGTCGTCTTCGGCGGCGCGCAGAGCCTGATCGGCACCATCGCCTCCGCCTTCTCGATCTCGCAGACGCAGTCGACGCTCGAGTTCTTCCTTTCGGGCTCGATGGCGTCCGTCATCACGCTCCTCCTCGTCGTCGGCATCCTTCTGCTGCGGCCGCAGGGGCTCTTCGTTCTCAAGGTCCGGCGCTGAGGAGCAGGCCATGCCAAACGGAAGTCCTTTCCTCGGCCGCGCCGGCTGGTTCAATCTCGCGATTCTCGCGATCGTTCTGCTCGTCGTGCTGCCTCTGATCCTCGACCCGTTTCGTCTCAACCTTGTCGGCAAGTACCTCACCTACGCCTTCGTCGCCCTGGGCCTCGTCATCTGCTGGGGCTACGGCGGCATCCTGAGCCTCGGGCAGGGCGTGTTCTTCGGCCTCGGCGGCTACTGCATGGCCATGTATCTGAAGCTCGAGGCCTCGAGCGTCGCCAACACCAAGATCCAGTCGACGCCCGGCATCCCGGACTTCATGGACTGGAACCAGATCACCGCGCTGCCCGCGTTCTGGGTGCCGTTCAAAAGCCTGCCACTGACGATCATCGCTGTGCTCGTTGTTCCGACCCTGCTGGCCTGCATCCTCAGCTACGCGATGTTCAAGCGGCGCGTCGGCGGCGTCTATTTCGCGATCATCACCCAGGCCGTCGCCTCCATCCTGACGATCCTGATCATCGGCCAGCAGGGCTATACAGGCGGTGTCAACGGCATCACCGACCTCCGCACGCTGCACGGGTGGGACATCCGCACCGACCATGCGCACACGATCCTCTACTTCGCGAACGCGGTGCTGTTGCTCGCCTGCCTGCTTGCCGGCCAGTACATCACCCGATCGAAGCTCGGCCGCATCCTGGTCGCGATGCGCAGCAAGGCCGATCGCGTCCGCTTCTCCGGCTACTCCGTCGCGGCCTTCCAGGTCTTCGCCTTCTCCGTCGCCGCGCTGTTCGCCGCGATCGGCGGCGCCATGTTCACGCTGCAGGTCGGCTTCATGTCGCCGTCCTTCGTCGGTATCGTGCCCTCGATCGAGATGGTGATCTACACGGCGGTCGGCGGCAGGCTGTCGTTGTTCGGCGCGATCTACGGCACTTTGCTCGTGAACTACGCGAAGTCGAGCTTCTCGGAGGCTTTCCCGCAGCTCTGGTCGCTCGGCCTCGGCGCGCTCTTCATCGCCGTGGTCCTGCTGTTCCCGAACGGCCTCGCCGGCATCTACCGCAGCACCGTCGAGCCGCGTGTCCGCAAGCTCCTCGGCGCGCGCGCGGTCAAGGACCCCGGTGACGCCCTCCAGATCCCGGCGGAATAGAGCGAATGAGCGACACCGACTTCCTCCTCGCCGTCGAGAACCTCACCGTCTCCTTCGACGGGTTCAAGGCGGTCAACGACCTGACCTTCTACGTCGACGAGAAGGACATCCGCGTCATCATCGGTCCCAACGGTGCCGGCAAGACGACGGTGCTCGACCTCATCTGCGGCAAGACGAAGGCCAGCGAAGGCTCGATCAAGTTCCGCAACCGCGAACTGACGAAGATGACCGAGAGCCAGATCGTGCTCGCCGGTGTCGGGCGCAAGTTCCAGACGCCGTCGATCTACGACGATCTCACCGTCTTCGAGAACCTTGAGATTTCCTATCCGCGGGGCAGGAGCGTGTTCGGCGCGCTGACCTTCAAGCGCGACCGCGCCGTCATCGAACGGGTGGAGGACATCGCCGAGATCATCTTCCTGAAGGACCATCTGAGCCAGAGCGCCGAGTACCTGAGCCACGGCCAGAAGCAATGGCTCGAGATCGGCATGCTGCTGATCCAGAACCCGGACCTCATGATGCTCGACGAACCGGTAGCCGGCATGAGCGTCAGCGAGCGAACGAAGACGGCCGAACTGCTCCACCGCATCATCGCCGACCGCTCCGTCATCGTCATCGAACACGACATGAAGTTCGTCGAGGACCTCGGGCGCAAGGTCACGGTTCTTCACCAGGGCAAGATCCTGTCGGAGGGTACGATGGCGCAGGTGAAGAGCGACCCCAAGGTCGTCGAAGTCTATCTCGGACACTGAGGGGTTCGATGTCGTCACCCGTACTCGCGATCGACGGCCTTCACGTTGCCTACGGGCAGAGCGAGGTCCTCCACGGCCTGAACCTCGCGATCGCCCGCGACGAGATCGTCGCCCTGATGGGCCGCAACGGCATGGGCAAGACGACGCTCTTGAAGGCGCTCATCGGTCTCCTGCCGACCCGGCTCGGCAAGGTGAGCGTGGGGGAGTCCGACATCAGCACGCTCGCGAGCTACCAGCGCGTGGCCAAGGGGCTCGCCTACGTGCCTCAGGGCCGTATGATCTTCTCGTCGATGACCGTCGAGGAGAACATCGAGACCGGGCTCGGCGGCGCCAAGAAGAGCAGCATGCTCGCCGACATCTACGCGCTCTTCCCCGTCCTGAAGGAGATGCGCAAACGGCGCGGCGGCAATCTCTCCGGCGGCCAGCAGCAGCAGCTCGCCATCGCCCGCGCGCTGGCGAGCTCGCCCAAGGTCCTGCTTCTCGACGAGCCGACCGAGGGCATTCAGCCCTCCATCATCCGCGAGATGGCGCGGACGCTGAAGCGCATCCGCGACGAACGCGGTCTGTCCATCCTCGTCTCCGAGCAGGTGCTCAGTTTCGCCCTCGATGTCGCCGACCGCGTCGTCGTCATCGAGAATGGAGAACTGGTTCACGAGGAATTTGGCGCCTCGGTAAATGCCGACAAGATTTCGAGCTTCCTGTCCGTCTGACACGACGGCGCCGATTGCCTTTGGAAGGAGTGCAACATGACCGATACGCTTATCAAGGTGGACCTGACCCAGTCGGCTTACGACAACGCGATGGTACACAATCGTTGGCATCCCGACATTCCGATGGTGGCGACGGTCGAGCCCGGCGACGATTTCATCATCGAGACCTACGATTGGACCGGCGGCTTCATCAAGAACGATAACGACGCATCCGACGTGCGCGACATCGATCTCTCGATCGTGCACTTCCTGTCGGGTCCGATCGGAGTCAAGGGCGCCGAGCCGGGCGACCTCCTCGTCGTCGACATCCTGGACATCGGCCCGATCACGGGCAACGAATGGGGCTTCAACGGCGCCTTCTCACGCAAGAACGGCGGCGGTTTCCTCACCGACCATTTCCCGACGGCGCAGAAGTCGATCTGGGACATCAAGGGCATGTACACGAGTTCGCGCCACGTGCCGGGCATCGGCTTCGCCGGCCTCGTCCATCCCGGTCTGATCGGCTGCCTGCCCGATCCCAAGCTGCTCGAGCTTTGGAACGAGCGCGAGACGGCCTTCATCGCCGCCAATCCCGATCATCCGACCGGCGTCGCCAACCCGCCGTTCGCGCCGACCGCGCATATGGGCAGCCTCAAGGGCGAGGCGCGCGACAAGGCCGCCGCCACCGGTGCGCGCACGGTTCCGCCGCGCGAGCACGGCGGCAACATGGACATCAAGGACCTGTCGCGCGGCTCGAAGATCTACTTCCCCGTCTACGTGCCCGGCGCCGGGCTCTCGATGGGCGACCTGCACTTCAGCCAGGGCGACGGCGAGATCACCTTCTGCGGCGCCATCGAGATGGCCGGCTGGCTGCACCTCAAGGTCGACGTCATCAAGGACGGCATGAAGAAGTACGGCATCAAGAGCCCGATCTTCAAGCCGTCGCCGATCAAGCCGAACTACACCGACTTCCTCATCTTCGACGGCATCTCCGTCGATGAGATGGGCAAGCAGTACTACCTCGACGTCGGCGTCGCCTACCGTCAGGCCTGCCTCGCCGCCATCGAATACCTGAAGAAGTTCGGCTATTCCGGCGAGCAGGCCTATTCCATCCTCGGCACCGCGCCGGTACAGGGCCACATCTCGGGCGTGGTCGACGTGCCGAATGCCTGCGCGACGCTGTGGATCCCGACCGAGATCTTCGACTTCGACATCAATCCGGGCATGGCCGGCCCGACCAAGTTCCTCGATGGCAGCATCAAGCTGCCGACCGCCCCGGACCTTTGAGGCAGACGCGATGCCGATCTACGACTACGAGTGCCCGTCCTGCGGTCCTTTCGCCGAGTTCCGGCCGATGTCGGACTACGCTCAGCCGGCCAGCTGCGAGGGCTGCGGCGCGCAAGCGCCGCGAGCCGTGCTTCATGCTCCGGCGCTCGCCACGATGGATGCCGGCGCTCGCGCCGGGATGTTCGTCAACGAACGCTCGCGGCACGAGCCGCGCCGCTCTCAAGGGTCCCACCCGTCCGGTTGCGGCTGCTGCGGCACGCGGGTGGGCCCGGCTGCCGCCGCGGGCGCCGCGAAATCCTTTCCCGGCTCCCGGCCCTGGATGATCAGTCACTGAAGCATCGGGCGGCGGCCGCCGTCGCCCGGTGCTTTTCCGTTTTCGGCAAGTTGCCAAGACGAGAGCCATTCGTCGACGCGATGGCGCGGCGAACAGCTGTTGCGGGCGACGTGAATTCCTCGATAAGCTCCGGGCATGCCGCGTCGCATCTTGCCGCCGACTGCCGGGCTCGACATGGGGCTTGCGAGGATCGTCTTCGCTTTGGGGTTGGTCTTGAGCCATGCCGGCCTCGCCGAAGGCGATGCGTCGGCATGGCCATGGTTCGTCGGCCAACGGGTCGTCTGCGTCTACAACGGCTATCTCGACCTTTCCGACGCCCCTGAACTCACCGAGGGGAAGGTCTATTCGGTTGACGCCGTGCTCCCGCGCAAGAACGGCCACTACGGCCTTGTCGTGACCCACGTGATGGCAAAAACGGCGTTCCAGGCCTTCGACGAGCGTCGCTTCAAGCCGCTGCTGTCCGACGCCGAGCTTCGATGACGTGGCGCTGTGGTCAGGCGCGGCCTGCCTGCCGCGTGCCCCCGAACGGCGCGTTCATCCGCACGATGACCAGGTTGAGGACCGCCGCGAAGGCGACCCAGGCGAGATAGGGCGCGAGAAGGGCCGCCGCGAGACCGGAATAGCGGGCGACGCCGATCATCAGCGCGACGATGGAGAGCCAAAGGAACGGCACCTCGATCAGCGCCCAGTCCGGCCGCTCCAGGTTGAAGAACAACGGGCTCCACAGCATGTGGAAGACGATGTTGATGGCAAACAGCACGCCGATCACGATGTGGCCGCCGGGACCGGCGTTCGTCCAGGCGAGCACCCCGGCCCACGCGGCGAGGCCGAGGATAAGGGTCCAGGCCGGCCCGAACAGCCAGTTCGGCGGGTTCCAGCTCGGCTTGCGCAGGGCGCGATACCACGGACCTACCGTCGTCATCGCGCCCCCGACGCCGAGGACGAGGAGTGTGATCGCGGCCGCGACGATGATGGTGATGGTCATGCGAAGGTCTCCCGCTGTGCGCCGACAGTGCGGGATCGCCGCCGCCGGCGCAACCGGTCGGCAGGCAGCGGCTCGCCGGCGCCCCGTTAGAGCATTTCCGGCTTAGTCGCACGCATAGCCTGAGCTTGCGATGTAATTTCGGCATTCGTCGGGACCCAGCGCTCTGATGATCCGGCCGATTTCCTTCCACAGGGCGTCTTGTGTGCGGGCTTTTGCTTTGCGCAATTCGGCCTTCAACTTGGCGAACATCTTCTCGATGGGGTTGAGATCGGGACTGTAGGGCGGCAGGTAGAGGACGCTGGCGCCGACGGCTCTGATCGCCGCCTCGACGCCGACGACCTTGTGGGCGGAGAGGTTGTCCATCACCACGATGTCGCCTGGTGACAGAGCGGGCGCCAGGAACTGCTCGGTGTAGGCGAGGAAGATCTCGCCCGTCATCGGGCCGTCGAGGACCAGCGGCGCGATGACGCCGCTCTCGCGCAGGCCGCCGACGAACGTCGTCGTGAACCAGTGGCCGTGCGGGGTGGCATCGACGAGCCGCTCGCTTTTCGGTCCCCAGCCGTGAGTGCGCGCCATGTTGGTCGCGGCGCCGGTCTCGTCGATGAAGACGAAGGCGGCGCAATCCATGAAGCGCTGCCAAGCTTGCCACCGCTTCCGACGCACGGCGACATCGGGGCGATCCTGCTCGGCGGCTCTCATCGACTTTTTTTGTGTGACAGGCCGAGCCGGTGCAGCGTCGACCAGATCGCCGTCGTCGAGACCGCAACGCCACGCTCGGCGAGCGCCGCCTGGAGTTCGGCGAGCGTGATGCCCTTGCGAGCCTGCGTCAGCTCGCGCAGGACATCGGCGTGCTCTTCGAGGAGTGGCCGCCGATAGCCGCCGATCCGGGCTGGCGCCGTGCTGCCGGTTCTGCGTACACGCTGCATCAGCTTGATCGCCGCCGACGGGCTGACCGCGAACCGACGCGCCGCCTCGCGCGCCGAACTGCCGTCGTTGACGGCTTCCACGAGCCGCCTGCGCAAATCCTGGGAAAGAGGTGCAACCATGAGAGCCTCGCCGCTGAACAAGACTCTCGAATCAGACTCGTCGATTCCATGCAAGCTCGAAGTGCTCTAGCGCTGCAGCCGGACGCCCAGCAGGATGACGTTGTCCTTGAAGGCCGAGTAGGTGAGGCTGCTGCTGAGCTGCTGGTGCGACGCCGTCGCGATCAGCGACACCTCGCGATTGAAGGCGTAGGCCGCCTTGAGCGTCTCGCTCGAGAACGCCTCGTGGACCGCCACGCCCTGGTACTCGTTGGGCTGATAGGTGACGATCCCGCTCACTGTGAAGTTGCGGAAGAAGACGTGGGCGAGTTCGACGCTGACGAGCCGGGAGATCGCGCCGGAGGCGCCCGGCAGCGTCGTCTCGGCGAGCGTCGTGCTGGCGCGGAAGGTGACGGTGGTGATCGGCGTCACCGCGTAGACGACCGAGCCGTCGAGCGTTGGTCCGCGCAGGTTCGGCAGGCGCGCGTCGGCATAGTGCCGGTCGGCATAGCCGGCGCTCAGAGAGCCGGTAATGACCCGTCCGAACTCGAGGATCGAGCCGGCGCGCGCGAAGACGCCGGTGGAATCGCGCGCGTAGCCGCTGAGGTCGATGGCGTTGTCGCGCACCCGGTCGTCGAAGCCGACCTCGGTGAATGGGATGAGGCCCGGCGTCAGCTCGTAGGAGGCGCGGCCGACCACCCCGTAGTCGTTGAAATTGTCCTGGCTGTAGCGGTAGATCGATCCGTCGGATTGGGTCGCGTCGCCGTACTGCGTGCGATCGAAGGTGGTGCGCAGGCCGATCGAGAGCCTGTTGAACAGGTGGGTGGCGCCCAGCGTCGCGCCTTCCGAGGTAATTGTCGGACGGTTGGTGATATAGACGCTGCCCGGCACCGCCAGCAGTGGCGAGCCCGGCGTCTGCGTGGCGACGAGCGCGCGGGCCTCGAGGTCGATCGTGTCGCGCCGGGTGACGTCGATGCGCCCGTCGACGATGCCGTTGAAGTCCGGACGGTTGGCGGTGGGGTTCGCGGGGAACTCGGAATAGCCGCCGCGCAGGTTCGCCGTCAGGCTGCCGCTCGAAAAATCCGAGGCGACCGCGGCGCCGCCGTCGACACGCAGGTCGAGCGAAGGCTTGACGCCAATGTTGACCTGGTTGGGGTTGGACTCGTAGCCGGCGCTGGTCTCGACGAAGGGCAGCAGCCGCAGCGTGCCGATCCTGACGCCGACGGGCGCGAACGGATCGTCCTCGACCAGCACGCGCTTCAGCCGCAGCGGGCTTTGCAGCACGGCGACGGTCGGGCCCGGCAGCGTCGGATCGACGATCGTCTTGAGCACGGGCACCGGGTTGAGCAGGCGCTGCTGCGGCCCCGGCGCGCCGCGGTAGGGCACGAGGGGCGCCAGCGGAACGGAGGTCTTCGGGTTCGGACTGTAGAGCTTCGGCTTCTTCTTGCGCGGCTTTCCGTAGTTCGGGCCGGTATCGTCGACGTCCTGGCTCGTCGTCGTGGACGGCGTTGCGTCGGTCGCCGGCGGAAGGGCCGAGTCGGCGTCCGATGGCGAGGCTTCTAAGCTCGGCGGCGCGTTGCTGTCGGGCACGTAGGACGGCGCATCGGACGGCGAGGTGGGGAAGCCGCCGGCCGAGTCGCTGCCGCGCAGGCCGAGGCTCTGGGCCTGTGCGTTGGCGCTCGGCGCAACGATGGCGAGCGCCACGGCGACGTGAAGCGCGCGATGGAAGGGCGACGCCACCATGGTCCTCGACGGTCGAACGGCAAAGGCACCGCTCGAGGGAACGATAGATCGCTATGGTTAATCCGCGGTTAGCTCGGCGCAACGACTGTGCCGGAGCGACACAGCTCGGGATCGACGGGCCGGTCGGCGGCGGCGCCTAACACGGCTCGCGATCGCGCAGCCGGTAGATCGCCGTATGCATCACCCGCGCGATCGGCCGGCTCGCATCGGCCACCACGAGGCAGTCGAGATCGACGCAGCGATGCCCGCGCCGATCGTAGTTCGCCACGACCTTGGCGCGGACGGACAGCGTCTCGCTCCATCGCGCCGACGAGAAATTGTGGATGTCGCTGCCGACGTGGATCCACACGCCGAGAATGACATTCTCGATTAGCGCTTGGTTGCAGAGCCGGAGGATCTGGCCCGGATGCACGAGACGATGCGTGGTGTAGAGCAAATCGGGCTCGTGAACGCCGCCAAGATAGGCTTCCGCGCGTTCAGGTGTCACTTCCAGCTCCACCGTGCCGAGCCAGGTTCCGTCGGCGAGCACCGCCTCGCCGACAGCCGGGCGCTCGGACGGCAGGGCGCGGACGGCGAAGTCCGTCAAAGGCGGCGGCTCTGCCGCGTCGGCGAGACCGGTGATGACCGTCGCGCACAGCACGCCCTCGCTCTCGACCTGGATCTGAAGACCGCCGGGTTTGTCCGACCTCGCGGCCACCGTGACGCGGCGGCCATCGTAGACCGGCTTCTTGAAGCTGCACACGGCATGGCCGCGGCCGAGCCAGGCGCTGCCGCCATGGCGCACGATCGAATGGCAGGCGTAGGCGTAGACCTCGACGCCGGGGACCAGCGCGCCGGTGAAGCCGAGGCTCCGGGCGACGCGGTCGTCGTGGATCCGGTTTTCGGAACTTGCCGAGAGGTTCGAGGCGGTGACCTGGTAGGGCGCCGGAGCGTTCGTCATCACGCCATTCCCAGCGCGTTCATGTAGAGTTCGAGAATCGCCTCGAGCTCCATGCGCTCGGAATGGTCCTGCTTGCGAATGCGCAGGATCTGGCGCACGGCCTTGACGTCGAAGCCGCGGCCCTTGAGTTCGGCGAACACGTCTTTGATGTCGTCGGACAGGGCCTTCTTTTCTTCCTCAAGCCGCTCGATGCGCTCGACGAACTGCTTGAGTTCCTCGGCGGCGACCCCGGTCGAGGCGATGTCTTCTGTCATGGCTGCGTTCCAACGGTCCGGTGGGAGCCCGGCGAACGCGGGGGCATGCTATGGGCGCCCGCGCAGGTCAAGCTTGCGCGCCGGATCAGCTTGGCTGTTCACGCGGCATTCACGCGCCGACACCCACCCGTGGTTCACGTCGCCGGACCGAGCGCGTCGCGCGAAGCCGGCGAGGTGAGAGAAGGGGATGATCCATGCCGAAGACCGCGATCCTGACGGCGTTCGCCGTCGCCGTTTCGTTGTCCGCGATTACCGTGGCGCAGGCCGACACGCACGACCGCATGATGCACATGCGCATGCAGCGCCACATGATGCACGACCATATGGAGCACCGCATGATGAAGCGCCACATGGAGCATCGCATGATGCGCCACATGTCTTGACGATCGGCTGAGCTCGACCGCCGGCCTTCGAGCAGGCTCTCGGGGCTAACGACCAGTGGGGGCGAGGCAGCGACGCCCCGCCCTCGACGTCGCGACCGCCGCCCGATGCAGCTCCGGTCGCCGGAGAATCGGCGCCAGCACCGCCGCGATGCGGTCCGCGATAGCGACAGCGGCGGCTTCCTGCACCACTAGATCCTGGCGCACCTCGATGAGCAGGCCGGCCAGGCCCCTCCGTGTGACCTCCTCGTCGAGCGTGTCCCCCTCGAGCGCGCCGTCGTAGGGCTCGTTATCCCCGACGACGAAGGCCGCGGCCCGCAGCCCCTCGATCAACGGCAGGGCGAAACGCGGATCGTTGTCCCACAGGATGCCGATCTCCCAGGGCCGCGGCACGTCCTTCCAGGCCTGCGTGAACGAATGCACCGAGACGATGGCCGGTGTGGTCCCGGTCTCGACCATGGCATCGATCCTGGCTCGGACCGCCGCCCGATAGGGCATCCAGTAGGTGTGGTGGCGACGCGCGATCTCGTCGGCATCGATGCGCGCGTTTCCGGGCACTATCGCGCCGTCCGAGAGGCGCATCACCAGGGTCGGATCGTCGGCGCCGCGATTGGGGTCGATCAGCAGGCGCGAGAAGGTGGTGAGCAGGGCTGGCGCCGAGAAGGTGGCCGCGAGACGCCGCGTGATCCACGCCGCGCCGATGTCGTAGCCGATATGGCGAGCAAGCTCGCTTGCCGGCAGGCCAAGCGTGCCGTACGCGGGCGGCAGCGCATTCGAGGCATGATCGCAGATGAAAAGAACACCCGATGCCTCGTTGCCGCCTATGGTCTCGACCGCAGCTGCTTCGTCCGCCAAATCGTCCTCCCGCCCTACCGGCATGTGGCGCTTCGCCATGCTGACGGCCAAATTCCCATCGAAAAGCGACCTCTTCGTCGTCGGGAAGTGATCCGCCTTTGTCAAAGCCTTTCCACCGCGGCGCCGCCCTGGCGCTCGTTGCCGCCGGCTGCTGCTCGGCACCGTCGGCGCGTGCCGACTTCCGCATGTGCAACACCACGAGCAACCGCATCTCCGTCGCGCTCTCCTACACCGACGGCGAGGCATGGGTTACGGAAGGCTGGTGGAACGTCAAGCCCAGCGGCTGCGAGACGCTGGTGCGTGGGCCACTGGCGGCTCAATTCTACTACGCCTACGCGATGGACGAGCGCGGCGGCGAGTGGAAGGGCAAGGCCTTCATGTGCACCCGCGATCGCGAGTTCAAAATCTCCGGCCGCAACGACTGCTTCACCCGCGGCTTCGACCGGACCGGCTTCTTCGAGATCGACACAGGCAAGGACGCTCGCAATTGGACGGTTCAACTGACAGATCCGGTGCCGGCGGCAGCGGCGGCGGCCCCCGCGCAACCCGGCAAGCCCTGAAGGCAGCGGTTCGATCCGGCGTTCGCCACGCTCTCGCGGGCGACCTCGGGTGGTCCCAATGAGACGACTCCGCCGCTGCAAGATCGTCGCGACGCTCGGACCGGCCTCGACGTCTCCTACCATGCTCGCCACCCTCTATGCGACGGGCGTCGACGTTTTCCGCATCAACATGAGCCACACCAGCCACGAGGACTTGCGCGCGCATGTCTTCGCGATCCGGGAGGTGGCCAAGACCTATCGCCGGCCGGTCGCTGTCCTATGCGACCTGCAGGGTCCCAAGCTTCGCGTCGGGACCTTCGCGGCGGGCGCCGTGAGGGTGGAGCAGGGCGCCCGTTTCACGCTCGACGCCGATCCACGCCCGGGCGACGCCAGCCGCGTGTACCTGCCCCATCCCGAGATCCTGTCCGCGCTGAAGCCCGGCGATGTCGTGCTGGTCGACGACGGACGCGTGCGGCTGCACGTCCGCGAGCGTCTCGGCGAGGCATCGCTATGCGAGGTGGATATTCCGGGGACCATCTCGAACCGGAAAGGCGTGAGCCTGCCCGACACCTTGATCGCCGTCTCGGCGATGACGCCGAAGGACCACGCCGACCTGCGGGCCGCGCTCGAGGTCGGCGTCGACTGGGTCGCCGCCTCCTTCGTGCAGCGCCCGGACGACGTCGAGGAGATCAAGACGATCGTCGACGGCCGCGCGCTGGTCATGTCGAAGATCGAGAAGCCCCAGGCGCTGACGAAGCTCGACGAGATCATCGCGCTGTCCGACGGCCTGATGGTCGCGCGCGGCGATCTCGGCGTCGAGTTGCCGCTCGAGAAGGTGCCCGGCATCCAGAAGCGCATCGTGCGGCGCTGCCGGCGCCAGGGCAAACCGGTGGTGGTCGCCACGCAGATGCTCGAATCGATGATCGCCGCGTCGACGCCGACGCGCGCGGAGGTATCCGACGTCGCGCAGGCCGTCTTCGAGGGCGCCGACGCGATCATGCTCTCGGCCGAGAGCGCGGTCGGCAAGTTCCCGATCGAGGCCGTCGCGATGATGGACCGCATCGCGATCGAGGTCGAGAGCGATCCGCTCTATCGCTCGATCATCAATGCGCAACGCGCCGAGCCGGAGCCGACGGCGAGCGACGCCATCGCGATCGCCGCGCGCGAGATGGGCGACGCGCTCGAGATCAGCGCGATCGTCGCCTGGACCTCGTCGGGCAACACGGCCTTCCGCATCGCCCGCGAGCGTACCGGACCGCCGATCATCGCGCTGACGCCGGATGTCGACACCGCCCGCCGCCTCGCGATCGTTTGGGGCGTCCATCCCGTCGCGAGCAAGGATGCCCAGGACGTCGACGACATGGTCGATCGCGCCTGCGCCGCCGCCGAGGCGGAAGGATTCGCGAGGCCCGGCGACCGCATCATCGTGATCGGCGGCGTACCCTTCGGCGAGCGGGGCGGCACCAACATGATGCGAATCGCGCAGCTCAAGGCGCCGAGCTAGGGGCGCTTGCGGCGGCTGAGAGACGCGGCTCATCGGAGCCGGAGGCGTCCGGCTAGATTCCCTGGCCCTCGACGTCCAGCGTCAGCTTGTCGACGATCTTCTCGACCGCGGGCTGGTGCGGGTAGATCGCCAGCGCGCGGCGGTAGATTTCGAGCGCCCGCTTGTGGAGGCCGGTGCGCTGCAGCATCGTCGCCATGCCTTCCAGCGCGCCGAAATGCTTGGGCTCGAGTTTGAGGACGTGCTCGACATCGGCCATCGACCCATCGAGATCGCCCGAGAAGTAGCGCACGGACGCCCGCTTGTTCCAGGCCTCCGCCCAGTTCGGCTGCAGCGCGATGATGCGGCCAAGGAGCTGCTCCGCCAGCGGATAATTCTTGCCCTCGATCGCCTGCACGGCACGCTGCATCAGGAGACTGGCGGTGTCCGAGCCGGATCGCATCCAGATGTCGCCGATCAGTGTGGCGAGGCCCTTGGCTTCGTCCTCGTCCGACGCGGCCGCGAGCTTGGTGTAGAGCTCGTCGAGCGTCCGTCGCCGGGCCTGGGCCAGCGGCGGCTTCGGCGCCATCGCCTTGCGGATCGCGGCGTCGCGCTCGGCCGGGGTCTGCGGCTTCGCCGGTGTCGCGGCGCGGCGGCCGTCATGCGCCCCGAACCGGCCGCCCGGAAGACCACGCGGCGCTCCCATACCGGCGCCGAAATCACGATAGATGTCGCGCCGGCGCGCCAAGTCTTCGCTCGATCCGGGGTCTTCGCTCGATCCGGTATCGTCGGTCGCCGCATCGTCGCCGGAGCGCTGGTCCGGGAACACGCGCGGGCCGGGCGGAAGCGGGATGGGCGGCATGCCGGGGATGCGGAGGTCGGGGCCGCGGTCCGGATCGCCGCTCTCCGCCGCCCGAGCGGGTGTCGCCGTCAATCCGAGGGACACCAAAATCGAGATCGCCAGCGACAAGGCCGCGAAGACCTCGGCGGTCGTCGGTGGGCGTCTAGAGCGATGGATCATGATCGCAGGCTAGGATGAAGCCCGCGAAAGGTAAAGCGGTGGAGAGGCACCGTCGCTCGAGGTCAGCCCTGGCGCGCCTTGAAGCGCTTCTGAACCTTGTTGATCACGTAGACGCGACCCTTGCGGCGCACGAGCTGGTTGGAGCGGTGGCGCCCGCGCAGGGATTTCAGGGAATTGCGGACTTTCATGACCTCGACCTCGAACCGGAAAGACACCGGCGGCGAGCCAGCGTGAAACGCGAGCGCGCTATATGCCTTCTCCAGTCCTTCAGATCAAGACGCTCCGAGCGACGGGGTGCGTGTCTGCCGGCATCGCCGCCGAGGCGCGGCTCCACGCTTCAGCCACCCAGCAGCGGGAAGGTGACGGCGATCGCCCAGGCGAAGGCGAGCGCGTTGGCGAGGCCGCCGACGAAAGGATGGCGCGTCTGGCGATAGGCCCAGCCGCTGAACAGGCCGTAGATCACGAAGAACGCCACGATGACGACGGCGATGATGATGAGAAAGAACAGCTTCTCCAGGTTGAGCATGACGGCGAGCACCAGCGAGACGACGAAGCAGAGCTTGGTCAACGCGTAGGCGGCGCGCGTTCCGCCGACGCCGCGCGTCAGCCACTCGTCGGCGAGAAAATAAGGCAGCGTCCCGATCATCAGCGCGAGGACGAAGGGTACGCGCACCGGGATCGGCATGAAGGACGCGACGTAGCGATCGATTGGCAAGCCGAACGCGACCACGCAGTAGAAAGCGACCAGCGCCGCGCCAACGACGAGGCGGGAAATCGAGACCGAAGCCGCGGGCTCGCCGGTCGCGCGGCGCACGATCCACAGGCCCAGCGCGGTCAGCAGGCCGTAGACGAGAAAATGCGCGGCGAGATAGTCGCCGAGCAGGAGCGGCAGGACGCCGGTCGGGACCTTCCACAGGATCAGCGGCGTGAGCAGCGCGGGACCCACCGCGACCGGCAGCAGCAGGCGCCAGCGCAGGCCGGCGCCGAGCGGGCGGCCGGCGACCGTAGGCAGCAGCGTCGACAGCGGCCGCGCCAGCAGCACGAGCCCGAGGAAGAGAAAGCCCAGCGCGGGGCCGCGCACGTCGAGGAAGCCGGACCCCTGGCGATGGAACACGGCATCGAGCCAATCCAGCGCTTCGCGCAGGCTGTCGGGGCTGTAGAGCACGCCGATATGCTCGACGCCCGACGAGAACGAGAAGCGCCGTGCGGTGCCGGCGGCAACGTCGCCGTAGGTGGCGCGCTCGCGCGGCGGGCCGCCGGACGCTATCGCCATCGCGGTCGCCTTGCGGCCCTGGTCCTTGAGCACCTCCGGCTCCAGCGCGCCGGCGATCACCAGAAGGTTGCGCGGGCTCGTCGGCGTGAGGCCGGTCGCGAACATCGAGACGGCGACGGTCGCGTCGATGGAGGGCTGCGCCTGCGCCTCGCGGACGACGATGTCGGAGGCCATCGAATGACCGAGGAGCGCGATATGGCCGTCGCCGCCGGGAAGCCTCCTGGCGAAGGCGACGATGCCGGCAAGCTGGTCGACCAGCGCTTTGGTCGCGCCGCCCGGATCGAGGATGCTGCCGTGCAGCGGCTGCGGATTGCGGCCGTGGCCGAGGAAATCGAAGGTGAGCGCGACATAGCCGTTGCGCGCCAGCGTGACGGCGAAGGGCTGCATAAGCTGCTGCGAGCCGGCGAAGCCGTGCGCGATGACCACGACCGGCGCGCGCGGAGCACCGCGCAGGCGGTAGAGGGTAACGGGTGTCGTGCCGATGGTGGTGCGGCGAACCTCGAGGCCAGCGGTGGCGGACTCGAGGCGCCACACGCCCACCGCGATGAGGATGGTCGCGACGACGGCGATGATCGCGTTGAGCGGTCTGTTCACGCCATCACTGTGAGTTGCCGAGGTTGGTCAGCCGAGATTGTTCAGCCGCGACCTTTGGCGTTCCGGTACGCCTAAGGCGCTCCGGAAAAGGACAAGCTCACGTCAATGCGCGCCGATGCCGACGAGCTGACCGAGATCCTTGAAGAAGATGCGCACCTGCGCCGCCGGCTTCTTACGGGTGAGCTCCTTGTTCATGTAGGACTGCCAGGTCAGCTCCTGGACATCCTTGTCCTTGCAGATCGAGACGAACTTCTCGCGGCGCTTGTCGCTCGAGTACCAGAAGTATTGCATGATCCCGAGCACGAAGAAGACCATGCCATGCGCCTTCATGAATTTCTTGCGCGCGAGGGCGAGGGCCTTGCCGTTGCCGGTGGCGAGCACCGCCTCGATGCCCTCGCCGGCGAAGCGGGCGCAGGCCATCGCGTAATAGATGCCCTCGCCCGATGCCGGGGCGACGACGCCGGCGGCATCGCCGATCAGCATCACGTCGCGCCCGTTGTCCCAGCGCTTCAGCGGCTTCAGCGGGATCGGCGCGCCTTCCTTGCGGATCGTCTCGAGCCCGGCGAGGCCGGTGCGGCCGCGCAGCTCGGCGATGGCGCCCTTCAGCGAGAATCCCTTGTTGGCGCTCCCGGTGCCGATGCTCATCTGCGTGCCGTGCGGGAACACCCACGAGTAGAAATCGGGGGACATCGAACCATCGTAGTAGATGTCGCAGCGCGTCGCGCTGTAGGCGTGGGTCTGCGCGGCCGGCGCCTTGACGATCTCGTGGTAGGCGAAGACGAACTTGGTGTCCTTGAAGCCGGGGATCGCCTGGCGGCCGACCTGCGAGTTGGCGCCGTCGGCGCCGACCACCATCCGCGCGCGGACGCTGACGGCGCCGTCCTCGCCGGCATAATGCACGATCGCCGTGCCGTCGTCGTCGCGCGCGAGCCTGGTGAAGGCGCCCTTGGCCCGCACGGCGCCGTGCTGCGCGGCGCGGTCGCGGAGGAACTCGTCGAAGACCTCGCGATCGACGATGCCGACGTAGCCGCCGTCGATCGGCATGTCGACCTCCTTGCCGGTCGGCGAGATCATGCGAGCCGATTCGATGCGGGCGCAGAGCAGATGGTCGGGGATCGCGAAATCGCGCACGAGGCGCGGCGGGATCGCGCCGCCGCACGGCTTGATGCGGCCGGCCTTGTCGAGCAGCATCACGGAACGGCCGCGCAAAACCATGTCGTCGGCCAGCGTCGCGCCGGCCGGGCCGCCGCCGACCACCACGACATCGTAGAATTCCGGAGCGCTCATGACCGATCTCCTAGGCGATATGCTGGACGGCGAAGGCGGCGGCAAGCATCCCGAACACGTAGAGCGGGACGCCGAAGCCCGAGTACCACAAGGCTCTCGCGACCGGCGCGGCGAGGAAGCGGCGCATCAGCACGAGCTGGCCGGCGAGGAGCGCGGCGACGACCGCGGCATGGATCGGCCGGCCCCAAACCAACAGGAGCGAGATCACCACGACCTGCGGCGCGGCCATGATCACGCAGGCGATCCTGGCGGCGCCTGCCGGGCCAAGCTGGACCGGCAGGGAGCGCACGCCCATCTGGCGATCGCCGGCGATGGCCTTGAAGTCGTTGAGCGTCATGATGCCGTGCGCGCCCGCGCTGTAGAGCAGGGCGAGAGCCAGTGACGGCAGCGGCGGCAGCGCGCCGCCGAGCATCACCGCCGCGCCGGTGATCCAGGCAAGGCCCTCGTAGCAGAGCCCGCAGGCGGCGTTGCCCCACCAGCCGTTCTCCTTGAGCCGGAGCGGCGGCGCGCTGTAGGCCCAGGCCAGCGCGAGGCCGACGACGGCGGCGACGAACACCCAGCGGCCGAGCGTCGCGGCGACAGTCAAGGAAACCAGCGTCCACGCGCAGGCGATCGCGAGACCCCAGCGGCCGGGGATGCGGCCGGAGGGAATCGGCCTGTCGGGTTCGTTGATCGCGTCGACGTGACGGTCGAACCAGTCGTTCACCGCCTGGCTGGTGGCGCAGACGAGCGGCCCGGCAAGCAGGATGCCGGCGACGGCGACGAGCCAATGGTGTGGCAACGAACGACCGGACGAGACGAGGCCGCAACCGAACGCCCACATCGGCGGGAACCAGGTGATCGGCTTGAAGAGTTCAAGCACCGCGGCGGGCGCGGGGTAGGGGTGCGCAAGCAACCCTTCTCCCGATTGCGGGAGAAGGTGTCGCGGCGCTGGCAAGTTTACGCAGCCAGCGTAAACTTGGCTGCGAGCCGTGACGGATGAGGGACCTCGCAGTCGCTCATCGATCGAAGGAGAAGCGGAGAGTCCCCTCATCCGACCTCGCTTCGCGAGGCCACCTTCTCCCGCAAGCGGGAGAAGGAGACCTCGCTTCGCGAGGCCACCTTCTCCCGCAAGCGGGAGAAGGAAGACACGCACCGGTGGACCGCGCTCACGCCGCCACCTTCTCGGTCGCCGGCGCCGGCGCGTCGGCGTAGACGCCTTCGAGACGATCCTCGAGGTCCTCGCCGGCGCGCTGGAGGGCGGCGAGCGTTTCTTCGTCCGGCTCCCAGTACTTGCGGGCTTGGGCCTCCATCAGACGGTCGGCCACCTTCGCCGCGGCGGTCGGATTGAGCTGGGCGAGCCGGTCGCGCATGACGGGGTCGAGCAGATAGGTCTCGGTGATCTTCTGGTAGACCCAGGGCGCGACCTCTCCGGTCGTCGCCGACCAGCCCATCGTGTTGGTGAGATGCGTCTCGATCTGCCGCACCCCCTCGTAGCCGTGATTCAGCATGCCCTCGTACCATTTCGGATTGAGGATGCGCGTGCGCGTTTCCAGCGAGACCTGCTCGGAGAGGGTGCGCACGGTGCCGTCGCCGCGGGTCTGATCGCCGATGTAGACCGGCGCCGCCGTGCCGCCCTTGGCGCGGCGCACCGCGCGGCTGATGCCGCCCAGCGTATCGAAATAATTGTCGACGGAGGTGACGCCGAGCTCGACGCTGTCCAGGTTCTGGTAGGCCAGCTCCACCTTGGCGAGCACGCTCTGCAGCAGCGCGCCGCGCTGGATCGGGCGGCCGGCACGGCCGTAGGCGTAGCCCTTGCGCCGCGTGTAGGTCTCCGCGAGTTCGTCCTCGTCCTCCCAGCGCCCGCTTTCCAGCAGGTTGTTGACGTTGGAGCCGTAGGCGCCGTCGGCATTGCCGAACACCCGCAGCGAGGCCGTCTCGAGGTCGCAACCGTGTTCGGCCTGATAGGCCAGCGCGTGCTTGCGGATGAAATTCTGCTCGAGCGGCTCGTCCGCGGAGGCGGCGATAAAGGCGGCTTCCGCTAGAAGTTTGATCTGCAACGGCAGCAGGTCGCGGAAGATGCCGGACATCGTGACGATGACGTCGATGCGGGGGCGGCCGAGCTCGGCGAGCGGGATCAGCGAGGCCCCGGCGAGACGCCCGAACGAGTCGAAGCGCGGTTTGGTGCCGAGCATCGCGAGCGCCTGGCCGATCGGCGCGCCTTCGGTCTTGAGGTTGTCGGTCCCCCACAGCACCAGCGCGATCGTCTCCGGCAGTGGATTGCCGTCGGCCTGGTGGCGGGCGATCAGGCGCTCGACCTGGCGCGCGCCGTCGTGGCAGGCGTAGGCGGAGGGCAGCTTGAACGGGTCGAAGCCGTGCAGGTTGCGCCCGGTCGGCAGGATCGCCGGCGTGCGCAGCAGGTCGCCGCCCGGCGCCGGGCGGATGAAGCGGCCGTCGAGCGCCCGCAGGATGGCCGGGATCTCGTGGTCCTGCGCCAGCAGGGCGTCGATCTCCTTCAGCGCCGCGACGGTCGCGATCGTGCCGTCGCCGGGCGCGAGGCCGTCGATGGCGACGGCGGCCTCGATGGTCTTGCCGGCGACGATGGCGTCGGCGGCGCCCCGGGTGAGGCGCAGGCCGTGCGAGGCCTCGGCGATCGCCATCAGCTGCTCGGCGCGCTCCTCGCGCAGCGGCGGCTTGCCGACGGTGTGGAGCCCGTGCGGGATCAGCGAATATTCGAGTTCGAGCACCTCGTTGGTCAGCTTGGCGATGCGCGCTTCGGCGTCCGCGCCCCAGGCCGGCTCGGGCGCGGCGAGCTCGACCGCGGCCGCCTGCGCCTGGACCATGATCGCAAGTTCCCCGCGCTTGTCGCCGCAATCCGGGCCGTCGGCCTCGGGCGGCAGGGCGCGCCACTGTTCGATCGAAGCCTTGAGGTCGAGCAGGCCGCGGTAGAGACCGGCATGGGCCACCGGCGGCGTCAGGTAGGAGATCAGCGTCGCCGCCGCGCGGCGCTTGGCGATGGCGCCTTCGGACGGATTGTTCGAGGCGTAGAGATAGAGGTTCGGCAGGTCGGCGATCAGGCGGTCCGGCCAGCAGGCGGCGGAGAGCCCGGCCTGCTTGCCGGGCATGAATTCCAGCGCGCCATGGGTGCCGAAGTGCAGCACGACGTCGGCACGAAAATCCTCACGCAGCCAGCGATAGAACGCCGAGAAGGCGTGGGTCGGCGCGAAACCCTTCTCGAAGAGCAGGCGCATCGGGTCGCCTTCGTAGCCGAAGGCCGGCTGGACGCCGACGAAGACGTTGCCGAACCGCTCGCCGAGCACGAACAGCGAGCGGCCGTCGCTCTGCTGGCGGCCGGGCGCGGCGCCCCACTGCGCCTCGATCTCGCGCAGGTAGCGCTCGCGACGGACGTGGTCGTCGACGGGAATGCGGGCGTGCACGTTGGCGATCGCCCCGTGCTGGGCGGCGTTGCCGGTGACGATGCGCTCGCGCAGGTCGTCGGCGTCGCGCGGCAGTTCGACGTCGTAGCCTTCCGCCTTCATCGCCCCGAGCGTGCGGTAGAGCGAGTCGAACACCGCGAGATAGGCGGCGGTGCCGGTGTTGCCGGCGTTGGGCGGGAAGTTGAATACCACCACGCCGACCTTGCGCGCGGCGCGCTCCGAACGGCGCAGCGCGACGAGCTTGGCGACGCGGGCGGCCAGCATCTCCGCGCGCTCGATGCAAACGTGCATCTGCTTGGTGCGGTCGTCGACGGGGAAGACGCAGCCGCGCTCGCAGCCGGTGCAGGCCTCGCCGGCGCCGTCGGAGCGGCCGCCGAAGACCATCGGCCCGGTGGCCCCGTCGAGTTCGGGGATCGCCACCATGATGGTGTTCTCGACCGGCAGCAAGCCGCGGTCGGAGGCACCCCAGGCTTCCAGCGTCTGGAACTCGGCCGGGTGGGCCGCGACGTAGGGCACGTCGAGCGCGGCGAGCACTTCCTCGGCCGTCTTCGAATCATTGTAGGCCGGGCCTCCGATCAGCGAGAAGCCGGTCAGCGAGACCATCGCGTCGATGATCGGGCGGCCTTGCTTGACGAAGAAGGCGTCGATCGCCGGGCGGGCGTCGAGGCCCGAGGCGAAGGCCGGGATCACCCGCAGGCCGCGCGCCTCGAGGCTGGCGATGATGCCGTCATAGTGGGCGGCGTTGCCGGCGAGCAGGTAGGAGCGCATCACCAAGACGCCGACGGTGCCGCGGCACTCGCCTGGCGCGCCCGGAAGGGCATCGGCGCGCGCGGCGAACTTGCCGGCCATGCGCGGATGGTAGACGCCGATGTCGGGGTACTCGATCGGCGGCGCCGATTTGATCACGGCGCGCAGGTTGCGTCGCGGACCGTCGGCGTAGCGGCTCACCAGCAGGCGGACCATGTTGCCGAGATTCTCCTGGCTGCCGCCGAGCCAGTACTGCAGCGTCAGGAAATAGGCGCGGACGTCTTGCGCCGTGCCGGGGATCAGTCGCAGCATGCGCGGCAGGCGGCGCAGCATCGACATCTGGCGGGAGCCGGCGTTCGCCTCGGAGCGCTTCGGCTTCAGCTTCTTCAGGAGGGCCATCGCACCGCCGCCGGTGCCGTCCATCTTGAACTTGCCGACGCGGGTCAGCCGGACGACCTCCTTGGCGGAAAGAGCGCACACCATGGCGTCGCAATGCTCGCGCCTTGCCTCGAGGTCGGCGAGGATCGGGACGAAATGATCCTCCATGAAGAGCATGCCGCAGATGATGATGTCGCCGGCGGCGATGGCCTCGCGACAGCGATCGAGCGCGCGCGGGTCGGTGCTCCATTCGGAGGCCCCGTGCAGCGTCAGCGAGAGCCCCGGCATCTCGTGCGTAAGGTCGCAGACGGCTCGTTCGAGCGCGCCGGCGAAATGCGTGTCCATCGCGACGATGACCACATTGAGCGGTGTCGCGTTGACGGCAAACTGGGTTTCTAGCATTCGCGAGTGCCCGTGCATGCGGCCGAAAGGCTCGCGCACAGGCTACAGCACCACGACCGCCTGTCAATCTAAGTTGACGTACGTTCAACGTGACAGAGCCATGGTTCGTGGACGGCAGATGCCTCGCCACGGTGACGGAGCGGCCGCTCGGCTCGATCGGTGGTCTCTATGGGTTCGGCTTAACGGTCGTTTTACCCTGTTGCCAGAGGATGCAGTTGAAACGGGGCGCCCTCAGCGCTCGTCAGCCGAGGCTGCATGCCACCCAGAATTCTCATCGTCGACGACGACCCCGTGCAGCGCCGTCTGCTTGAGGCGCTCACCCGCCGCTTCGGCTATGCCGCCGAGACGGCCGCAAGCGGCGAGGAAGCCCTACGTCGGCTCGAGACGACGGTGCCCGGCCCGATCGACTTGATGATCCTCGACCTCGTCATGCCCGATCTCGACGGCATGGCGGTGCTGACCCGGCTGCGCGATGCCGACCGCGCCGTGCCGACGATCGTGCAGACCGCCCACGGCTCGATCGAGGCGGTGATCTCCGCGATGCGCGCCGGAGCGCTCGACTTCGTGGTCAAACCGGTCGGCGCCGAACGGCTGCAGGTCTCGATCAAGAACGCGCTGCGGGTCGACGCGCTGGAAGACGAGGTGCGCCGCCTCAGCCGCCACGTGTCCGGCGCGGTCTCGCTCAAGGACCTCGCGAGCAAGAGCGAGGACATGGACCGCGTGATCCGGCTCGGCGAGCGCGCCGCGAAATCGAACATCCCGGTCCTTCTCGAGGGCGAATCGGGAGTCGGCAAGGAACTCGCCGCGCGCGCGATCCAGGGTGCCTCCGATCGCCGCGGACGGCCTTTCGTGACCGTGAATTGCGGCGCGCTGCCGGAGAACCTCGTGGAATCGATCCTCTTCGGTCACGAGAAAGGGGCGTTCACCGGCGCCACCGAGAAACATGCCGGCAAGTTCGTCGAGGCGCACGGCGGAACGCTCTTCCTCGATGAGATTGGCGAGCTGCCGCCCGAGGCGCAGGTCAAGCTGCTGCGCGCGCTGCAGGAAGGCGAGGTCGATCCGATCGGCGGCAAGCGGCCGGTAAAGGTCGACATCCGTCTTATCTCGGCGACGAACCAGAACCTCATCGAACTCGTGAAGCGCGGCCAGTTCCGCGAGGATTTGTTCTACCGCCTCAACGTCTTCCCCATCACGGTGCCGCCGCTCAGGGCACGCCGGGCCGACGTGCCGGATCTCGCCCGCCGCTTCGTCGCGCGATTTGCGGCCGAAGAGGGCAAGCGCATCCGCGGCATCAGCGCCGAGGCGCTTTCGATGCTGACCGCCTACGATTGGCCCGGCAACGTGCGCCAGCTCGAGAATGCGGTGTTCCGCGCCGTCGTGCTGGCCGACCATGACGAGCTCACCGTCACCGAGTTCCCGCAGATCGCGGCGCAAGTGGACGGCTTCGACGTCCGGATTCCGCCGCTCGCCGCCATCGTCGCGCCGCCGCGCGCCGAACGCGAGGTCGTCCGCATCGAGGTCCGCGACCCGAACGTCCTGGCGCTGCTCAATGACAGCGGCGACGTCCGCACGCTCGAGGTTCTCGAGGCGGAGGCGATCCGTTTCGCGCAGTCGCATTATCGAGGGCAGATGTCGGCGATGGCCCGCAAGCTCGGGATCGGGCGCTCGACCCTTTACCGCAAAATGAAGGAGTACGGCCTCTTCCACGGGGATGCGCCGGAGGGCGACGAAGAGGCGGCCTGACCCACGCGCCACGCTCTGTGTCGTGCGAGTCACGAGCCGTTTCAAAGCGGTTCTGTCGCTCATCACATCGTTGTACGGCAATTGTATTCCCGCCGAACGGCGAGCACATAAAGCCGAGCTTCGGCGCCGTAGGGCCGGTCGGCTCGGTCGCGTTAGATGTTGGTCGCGTTAGATGTTGGTGGCAACGCCATTCGAGGGACAGATGCGCACGCGCTCCTATCAGGCGACCCTGGCCGCGGCACTCCTCCTGGGAGTCGGCATAACGGCGGTGCGCGCCGAGACGGACACGTTCTGGTCCGACGGCGATCACTCCCCCGAGAAGACGGCTGACGCGACAAGCGCGACCGCGCCCGGGCCAGCGAAGCTGCCGCCGATGCTGAAGGCGTCCGCCGGACGAAGCGCCGCCGCCGCATCGACCAACCTCGACACGACGCCGACGCAGTCCATCGCGCCGGCCACTGCCGGAGGCGTGCACGCGCCGGACTCGGTCCCTTCGCCTTCACCGGAAAACGTCGCGAAGCCGATGCCGGTCGCCAACCCCGTCAAGGCGGAAAGCGAGGATCCCGAGCCCGACGTCGCGATCAAGCCGCCGGCTCGTCTCTCGAACGATCCGCTCGACGCCGTGACGCCGCCGCAGGCCGAACCTTCCTCGGACAAGCCCGTCAACGGCGGCGGCCCCAACCACGACGCAACGAAGTCTACGGCAGGCTCCGCAACACCTGCCAAGACGGACAGCGCCGGCCCTGCCGATGCGGCGGCCCAGCCCGTGCAGCAGGCGCAGGAGCCGCTCGCGCCGCTGAACGCCGCCATCAAGACCGCGCTCGACAAGCTGACGGCGGCCGAGCTCAAGGGGCCGCACGTTGCCGCCCGCCGCAAGGAGCGCGCCGCGCTTGCCTTCTTCTATGCCGCGCACGGCTTCGCCCCGCTGTGGTCCGCCGCCGGCCAGCCGGTCGCGGCGGTCGATCCGGTGCTGGCGCGGCTCGCGAAAGCCGGCGACGACGCGCTGACCTTGGTCGGCGTGCCTGGCAGCCTGCGCGCCGACGGAACGCCGGAGCAGATCGCCGACAGCGAGCTGGCGCTCTCCGAAGCAGTCGTGTCCTACGCCAGGCAGGCCAGCGGCAGCCGTGTCGACCCGCTCGTCATCAGCCCGCTCATCGGCCTCAAGCGCGAACTCGCCGACCCTTCCGAGGCGCTCGAAGCCGTCGTCGCCGCAGGCGCCGACGCCGGCGACAAATTGCAGGCCTTCAATCCGATCGAGCCGCGCTACGTCGCCTTGCGCGAGAAGCTCCAGTCCCTGCGCGCGCCGCATGCCGACGTCGCGGACGCGGCGGCGATCCCGCCCGGGCCGACCCTGCGGATCGGCATGCGCGACGCCCGCGTGCCGATGCTGCGCGCGCGTTTCGCCGTGGACATGTCATACGACGAAGGCGACGGCGATCCGACGCGCTACGACAAGGGCGTCGCCGCGGCCGTGGCCGGCTTTCAGCACGCCAACGGGCTGCCGGCGTCGGGCATGCTGACCAGGCGCACCGTCGCGGCCCTGTCGGGTGAGGCGCATCCGTCGCGTCAGCGGGGGACGATTATCGCCAACATGGAAATGTGGCGCTGGATGCCACGGGCGCTCGCCGCCAACCATCTCGAGGTCAACGTCCCGGACTTCGTCGTCACGGTCTTCCGAGACGGGGCGGTGGACACGCAGCATCGCGTCGTCGTCGGCAAGACCGATACGCCGACTCCGCTGTTCGCCAACGCGATGAAGTACCTCATCGTGAACCCGTACTGGAACGTGCCCCAGTCGATCATCAAGAAGGAGATGCTGCCGAAGGGCGGCGGCAGTCTGGACTACCTGCAGGGACGCGGCTTTTCCGTCGGCTACCACAACGGAATGCCGGTGGTGAAGCAGCTGCCGGGCGACAAGAATGCGCTCGGCCGCATCAAATTCCTCTTTCCCAACGACTATTCGGTCTATCTTCACGACACGCCGTCGAAATCGCTGTTCGCGGCCTCGAAGCGGGCGTTCAGCCACGGCTGCGTGCGCGTCGACCAGCCGTTTTCCTTCGCCGAAAGCGTGCTGAACGATGCCGCGTCCGCGGACGGCGGCAAGCGCTGGAGCGAGGAGAAACTCGAAGGCATGATCGGCGACAAGGAGCGCTACATCAGCCTCGCGCAGCCGCTCCCGATCGTCATCGAGTATTTCACCGCGAGCGTCGATCCCAACTCCGGCCGCCTGAAGCTGCGCGAGGATGTCTATGGCTACGCTCATGCCGTGGCCTCCGCTCTCGGGCAGGACAGCGAGCCGGCGGCGGCCGCCGACCCGCACAAGGCCACGTCGGTCGTCGCCGACCGCGCCGCTCGAGGCCATCTCGCTTCAGCCAGGACGCTCGCTTCAGCCAGGACGCTCGCTTCAGCCAGGACGCTCGCTTCAGCCAGGACTGTCGCTTCACCCAGGACGGCCGCCTACGAGCATGTCCGTCGCGCCATTCCGGTCGCCCGCACCGCGGATGCCGCCGCTCCGTCGCCCATGCAGTCGTTCTTCGGCGGGATTTTCGATCCGCGATAACTCGGCCGATAAGTTGGCCTCGGGGGAAGCCGCGAGCATTGTTGCCGGATTGCCACGCGGGCGCTTTATCTCCGCCGCCGCTTTCATTGCCTTGAACTCGCCCGGAATGTGACGCCACCTTCCCGTGCGACGGATTGATTAACTCTTGCGTGTAACTGTTTCGTCGCCATAAGCTCAGTGCAGCGCGGACGGGGGGCTGTCTTTTGCGACAAGTAAGACTTTGCGACGAGTAAGACTAGGCGAAACCTTGATCAAGGTTTGCGTCCTTGCCGCCAGCGCAGCATGTTGGTCGCTCGCCGCCAGCGTCCTCGTTCCCTCGCTGACGGAAAGTGCCGTCGCCAACGGCGACACCCGCACCCTCCATCTCTACCATACCCATACCGGCGAGACGATCGACGCCACCTTCCGCGTCGATGGGCACTACGATGCCGGCGTCCTGCGCCAGCTGAACCACTTCCTCCGGGACTGGCGGAACAACGACGAGACGTCGATGGATCCCCGATTGTTCGACGCGGTCTGGGAGGCCTACCGCTCGGCCGGCGCGACCGAGCGCGTCCAGATCTACTCGGCCTACCGCTCGCCGGAGACCAACGCGATGCTGCGCCGTCGTTCACGCGCGGTCGCCGAGCACTCGCAGCACATGCTGGGCAAGGCGATGGACACGACGATGCCGGGCTTCCCGATGTCGCGGGTGCGCGAAGCCGGCATGCGGCTGCAGAACGGCGGCGTCGGCTGGTACCCGTCGGCCAACTTCGTCCACCTCGACGTCGGCAGCGTGCGCTCCTGGCCCCGCATGTCCTACGAGCAGCTCGCGTCCATCTTCCCCGACGGCAAGACGGTGCATATCGCCTCGAACGGACAGACGCTGCCCGGCTATGACGCGGCCCGACAGGAGATCGCGGCGCGTGGCAACGAGGCTCCGCCGGCTCAAGAATCGGGCGGCTTCTTCGCCTGGCTCTTCGGTGGCGGCGGCAATACTGCGGGTGCCGCGCGCGAGGACGAGGAGGATCGGCGCACGCCGAAAGTGGATCCGGCACAGGTCGCGCGCCAGGAGCAGGCGGCGCGACAGCAGGAGGCCGCACGCCAGGAGCAGGCGGCTCGTCAGCAGGAAGCGGCCCGTCAGGAGCAGGCCGCCCAGCAGGTGGCGCGCGGGCAAGAGGCTGCCCGGCAGGAGCAGGCCCTCGCCTATGCCGGCAGCACCTCGCGGACCAACCAGCCGCTCGAGACGATCCCGCAGGTCGACGCGCAGGGCGAATCGAGGCGGCAGGTCGCCAGTCTCGAGACCACCGCGGATGACAAGCCAACCGCGGTTGCGGTGATGCCGCTACCCCCGCGCCGCCCGGCGACGCTCGCCGCGGCGGTAGAGATTCCCTTGCCGCCGGTCCGCCCGGATGCGTTCACCCGGCTCGAATCGGCCTCGATCCGCTTCTCGGACGCCTCGTCGCGGAGGAACGATCCGATCGCCAGCCTGATCACGGCCACATCGTCCGGCGTGCCGATGATCCGCAAGTCCCGTCTGCCGGCGATCATAACCCAAGGCACGGGCGAGCGCCGCCGCCTGCCGAACCAGGCGCTCTCTTTCGTCGAGAGCGACCTGATCGAGAGCGCGCCGAAGCTCGACATGGCCGACCTCGATGCAAGCAGCTCGTCGAGCCTCCGGCCCGTCGGCTTGCGGGCTGCGGCGGTGCGCCGTGGTCTGCAGGCCCATGCCAGCGGCCAAGCCCCGCGGCAGAGCCCGCCGCCGGTCGCCGCCGCCAAGCTGACCGGCCTGCGCAAAGCGGCCCACATGATGGCGCAGAAGGCCGCTCTATAGGCGCAGCGTTTCGCCGCTAGGCCGCGTGGAGCGCCTTCTCGATCTCCGGCAGGCTCTGGCCGGTGAGGTCCTTCGAGATTTCCTTCAGGATCTTGGCCTCGAGCGTCTTGTGGTAGTGCTTGCGCATCTCGCCGAGCGCTTTCGGCGCGGCGATGATGACCGCATGTTCGAAGTGGTTCGCCATCGCCTGCTTGTTCAGCCATTCGACGGCGGCGGCGGCGAACATGTCTTCGCTGTCCTGCTTCTCGTCGGGATTGCCGGCGCTGCTGCCGTGGCGCGTCCCGCCGCTGTGGTTCGACCCCGCAACGGTGGGATCCTTCAGGGAGGTCAGGTGCTCCTCGTCCTCGCGCGCGCGAAACAGCTTCAGGTTCTCGCCATCGCAGACGGCGACAAGCGTATCGTTGGGTAGCTTCATCAATGATCCTCTCGACAAGGAGGCAATCGTCGAGCAGGCAATCGTCGAACCTCTGTAAGGTTCTCGCGGACGGTTCGGCCGTTCGATTAGGCGCCGTGCGCGAGCGCCGCCCCGAACAGCGCGAGGCCGAACACCAGGATGGCGACGGCCGCCGCGCATTCGACCAAGCGCATCGCGAGGACGGAGCGCCGCGATCCAGCGAGGCGCATGGCGACGTCCTTCGCCAGCACGGCCGTCGTCGCCAGCGCGCCGGTGGTCAGAGCCGTGCCGGCGGCCATCGCGAAGGTCGCGAGCACGCCGATCAGGAAGACGCCCTGCGCAGAGGCGAAGACGAGGACCAGCAGCGCGCCCGAGCAGGGTCGCGCACCGGCGAGAACGACGGCGCAGGCTGCGGCCCTGGCGTCGAGGCGCTTGCCGGAGAGCAGGGCAGGGTCGGGCATGTGCGAGCGACCGCAGTCGCAATCGTCCGGGTGGCTGCCGTCGTCGACGGTGAAGCGGCTCGGCGCGGTTGCGAACGCGCCGCGCTGCCCGGCGAAGCTCGGCGCATTCGCGGCGAAGGCCACCGTGCGGGGCACCTCGATCGGCACGAGCCGGAACGCCGCCTTGAGCGCGCGGCCCTTGCGCCAGACGAGCATGAGGCCGAAGGCGATGATGCCGGCGTAGCTGAGGAGCTCGATCGTCTGCGCGCCTGCGGTCATGCGTTGCGCGGAGGCGTTGAAGACGAAGACCGCCACGCCGATCAGCGCCGTCGCCACCAGCGCCTGGACGATCGCGGCGAGACCGGCGATCACCAGTCCACGCCGGAGCGCGACCTCGTTCGAGACCATGTAGGTCGTGATCACCGCCTTGCCGTGGCCCGGGCCGGCGGCGTGAAACACGCCGTAGGCGAAGGCGAGCGCGATCAGGAGAAGCGCGGCGGCGGGGCTCGCCTTGGCCGCGCGCACGGCGCCGGTGAGCTGGAGGTAGAAGCGGCTCTCCTGCGCAAGGATCCAGGCGCCGAACGCGTTCTGATGGCCAACCGCCCCCTCGTTGCCGCCGATCGCGAACGGGTGATGGGCGAACTGCGCGAAGGCTGGGGAGTCGCCAAGAGCGAAGATGAGCGAGGCGACGGCCAGGAGAGAAACGACCCGCGCGACGCTCACGGGCACGCCACGATGACCCGGCCGGCCATCTTGACGGCGAAATCGTCGCTCGGCGTGAGGCCGGTGTCGAAGGCCTGCGCCAATTTCTTACCGTCCTGCACGACGAGCGGGTTGGCGCCGAGCACGCTCTTCGAGCAGCCGGACGGGGCGTCGGCCAGCGCGACGGGATCGTTTCGCGCCAGCTCGAAGTCGACGAAATAGGTCGGGTCGTAGATCTGAACGGTCATGAAGCGGCCGGTCTTGGTCGGCTCGGCAAGCGGCAGCGTGAAGTGCAGGACGACCCGCTTGTCCGGGCGTTCCTCCAACGTGTAGTCGATCGGCTTGGCGAAGATCACCTTGTGGCCGTCGGCCTTGGCGAAGGTGAAATAGTCGAAATCGGCCAGGCTCTCGACATTGGTCTTGGCCAGCGAGGCGAGGTCCTTGGTGGTGGCGAGCTTGCCGTTCTTCTCCAGGCCCTGCACGGCGAAGGCCGAGTACATCTCGTCGAACACCCAGTCGCTGCGGATGCCGGCGACCTTGCCGTCCTTGTCGAACATCACTTTCTCATGCGCCTCGACCCAGACGTGCGGGTGCGCGGATGCGACGTTGGCGACAGCCACCGCTGCCGTCGACAACGCGAGCAGGAAGCCTTTGCGCCCCATCGGTCACCCTTGAAACGAGTCGCGCGAGCTATGGCGAAGGGTTCTGGCCAAAGCGAGGCAGATCGATGACGCCGGCTCGCCCTGGAGCAACGTTCGCTGTTGCGGAGTTGCTCCGATCAGGAAAGCGTAGCGAGGACAGGCCCATCAGCGTCGCGAAGCGACCCCGAATCATCGTCCGACGCTCTAACGGGTCGGGATCGGGGTGCCGCTGCGGTAGTCGTAGAAGCCGCGCTGCGTCTTCTTGCCGAGCCAGCCAGCCTCGACATATTTCACGAGCAGCGGGCAGGGCCTGTACTTCGGATCGGCGAGGCCCTCGTGCAGCACCTGCATGACCGACAGCAGGGTGTCGAGACCGATGAAATCGGCGAGCGTCAGCGGTCCCATCGGATGGTTGGCCCCTAGCTTCATCGCCGTATCGATCGCCTCGACCGAGCCGACGCCCTCGTAGAGCGTGTAGATCGCCTCGTTGATCATCGGCAGCAGGATGCGATTCACGATGAAGGCGGGGAAGTCCTCGGAGACCGTCGCCACCTTGCCGAGCCGTGCGATCAGCGCTTTCGCCGCCTCGAAGGTCTGGTCCTCGGTGGCGATGCCGCGAATGAGCTCGACGAGCTGCATCTTGATCGCGGGGTTCATGAAGTGGATGCCGATGAACCGCTCCGGCCGGTCCGTCGCCGACGCGAGCCGCGTGATCGAGATCGACGACGTGTTCGACGCCAGCATCGCCTCGGGCTTGAGGTGCGGGCACACCATGCTGAAAATCCTGCGCTTCACCTCCTCGTTCTCGGAGGCGGCTTCGATCACCAGGTCGCAATCGCCGAAGCTCGCGAGGTCGGGCGCGGGATGGACATGCTCGAGCGCCACACGGCGCGCGTGATCCTCGATCTGGTGCTTGTCGACGAGTTTGGCGAGGCTCGAGGCCACCGCCTCGATTCCCGCGTTGGTCTTCGGCTCGGTGACGTCGTTGACGAGCACCTCGATGCCGGCGAGCGCGCAGACTTGCGCGATTCCGGTCCCCATCTGGCCGGCGCCGATCACACCGATCTTCGCAATGTCCATGCTTCAGGCCTTTGTCGCGACCGCCGGGCTGATCCTGCCACGACGGTCGATCATGATCGAAGACACCCTCAGACTTTCTTGCCGAGGGCCTCCGTCAGTTCCGGAATGATGGTGAAGAGATCGCCGACGAGGCCGTAGTCGGCGACCTGGAAGATCGGCGCCTCCTCGTCCTTGTTGATGGCCACGATCACCTTGGAATCCTTCATGCCGGCGAGGTGCTGGATCGCACCCGAGATCCCGACGGCCATGTAGAGCTCCGGCGCCACGATCTTGCCGGTCTGACCGACCTGCCAGTCGTTGGGGGCGTAGCCCGCGTCGACCGCGGCGCGCGAGGCGCCGACCGCCGCGCCCATCTCGTCGGCGAGAGGGATGATCAGCTTGTCGAAGTTCTCCGCGGTGCCCACCGCCCGGCCGCCCGAAACGATGATCTTCGCGCCGGTCAGCTCCGGCCGCTCCGACTTCGCGAGGTCCTCGCTCTTGAAAGACGAAACGCCAGGGTCCCGCGCGCTCGCGCCGGCCGGCTCGATCGGCGCCTCCGCGTTGCCCTTGGGCGCCGCCTGGAACGAAGCCGTGCGCACGGTGATCACCTTCTTCGCGTCGCTCGACTGCACGGTCTGGATCGCATTGCCGGCGTAGATCGGACGCTCGAAGGTATCGGGCGACACCACCTTGATAATGTCGGACACCTGCATCACGTCGAGCAGCGCGGCCAAACGAGGCATGACGTTCTTGGACGAAGCCGTGGAGGCGGCGACGATCGCATCGTAGGCCGGTGCCAAGGCGACGAGAAGGGCCGCCAGCGGCTCCGCCATGTGGTGCGCGTAGCTGCCATCGGCAACCGTGATGACCTTCGCGACACCTTCGAGCGCGGCGGCCTGCTTCGCCGGACCATCCACGGTCTCGCCGGCCACGAGCACGTGCACGGGAGCGCCCAGCGTGCTCGCGGCGGTCAAGGCCTTCGCGGTGACGTCCGCAAGCGCGCCGTTCTGGACCTCCGCGAGGAGAAGCGTCGTCATCTCACAATACTCCGGCTTCGTTGCGCAGCTTGCCGACGAGCTCGGCGACGTCCTTCACCTTGACGCCACCCGCCCGCGTCGGCGGCGCTTCGGTCTTCACCACCTTGAGCCGGGGCGCGATGTCGACGCCGTAATCCGCCGGGGCTTGCTCGGCGATCGGCTTCTTCTTCGCCTTCATGATGTTCGGCAGCGAGGCGTAGCGCGGCTCGTTGAGCCGGAGATCCGTCGTGACGATCGCCGGCAGCTTCAGCGACACCGTCTGCGCGCCGCCGTCGACCTCGCGGGTCACCTCGACGGTCTCGCCGGAGACCACGACCTTCGAGGCGAAGGTGCCCTGGCCCCAGCCGAGCAGCGCCGCCAGCATCTGACCGGTCTGGTTCGAATCGTCGTCGATCGCCTGCTTGCCGAGGATCACGAGTTGCGGCTTTTCCTGGTCGACGACGCCCTTCAGGATCTTGGCGACGGCGAGCGGCTCGACGGTCTGGTCCGTCTTCACGAGGATGCCGCGGTCCGCGCCCATCGCCAGCGCGCTGCGGAGGGTTTCGGTCGCCTGCTGCGGGCCGATCGACACGGCGACCACCTCCGTCGCGGTGCCGGCCTCCCTCAGCTTCAGCGCTTCCTCGACCGCGATCTCGTCGAACGGGTTCATCGACATCTTGACGCCGCCGAGGTCGACGCCGGAACCGTCCGGCTTCACCCGGATTTTGACGTTGTAATCGACAACCCGCTTCACAGGCACGAGGATCTTCAAAACGGCTCCCCCACAATGCAGAGTTTCAGAAGACGCAGAGTAGGACGCGCTTCGAATTGCCTCGACGAGGCCAGCTCCTCGGTGAACTCGGCTACCTAATCTCGCCATAGTGGTGAGTCAACGCGGCGATAAGGCCGAGGTCATACGCGCCCGAGGCTCGGCCCAGAGCGAGGAACAGCACCATGGCAGCTTCCGGACGTTTGGCCGGTAAGGTGGCGATCATCACCGGCGCGGCGCGCGGAATCGGCCGCGCGTCGGCGGTGGCGATGGCGCGGGAAGGCTGCGCGATCTTCGGCGTCGATATCGCGGGGCCGGTCAGCGCCACGCTCGATGTCGCGCCCGCCACGGCGCAGGAGTTGGATGAGACCGGGCGGCTCGTCGCCGTCCAAGGGGGCCGCTGGCAGTCGGCCACGCTCGACCAGCGCGACCTCGGCGCCCTGCGCGGCGCGGCAAAGGCGGCCGCCGAGGCTTTCGGCGGCGTCGACATCCTGTTCGCCAACGCCGGCATCCAGGGCTTCAAGCCGATCCTCGAGATGGACGATGCGGATTGGCACGACCAGATCGACGTCAACCTGACCGGAACCATGAACGCGGTTCGCGCCGTGGCGCCGCATCTCGTCAAGCGCGGCGGCGGCCGCATCATCATCACCTCGTCGACGCAGGGGCAGCACGGCACCAAGTGGGGCTCGGCCTATTCCGCCTCGAAGTGGGGGCTCATCGGCCTGATGAAGTCGGCGGCGCTCGAACTCGGCACGCACAAGATCACCGTCAACGCGGTGATCCCCGGCCTCGTCGACACCCCGCTGACCCGCCATCGCGAGCGCTACGCCCAGGCCGCCGGCGACCTCCAAAGCGAGACGTCGACCGAAGCGCTCGAGGAGGCGACGCGCGACGCGATGAGCGGCAAGTCGCCGCTGGGAGTCGCCTTCTTCGATCCCGACGACATCGCGCCGGCCGTCGTCTTCCTCGCCTCCGACGAGGCGCGCATGGTCTCGGGCGCGGCGATCGATGTCACGGGGGGCGACAGCGCGTCCAACGCCGCCTGACCGCCGTGGCAGTAAGGGCAATCGTGGTTGGTGGTTCGAGACGCCGCTGCGCGGCTCCTCACCATGAGGGGGCATTGGTGGGCTTCAATACCCTTGTAACTCGATCTTGCCGCGATCGGATAAGGTATCCGTCGCGGTGTCGGGTGGGAGACCGTCAACCCCTGGGTCGCCAGAGACCGTCCATGAGTTGGGCTCCCCATCCGTCGTTCCTTCGAACCCGAACAGTCGCCGGGGCCGCAAGAGCTCGCTTAGGCAAGGACGGGTCATGCTGGAACAGATCACCGTTGGGATCGGCGTCTCCCAAAACAAGCTCGACGTCCACATCCGCCCGACCGGGGCGGTGTTCAGTACCGATCGCAACGGGGCCGGTCTCGCGGACCTTTGTGAGCGGTTGAAAGCGCTCGACCCGCGGCTTGTCGCGATCGAGGCGACCGGTGGCTACGAGACGACGACGGCGGCGGCGATGGCCGGCGCCGGCCTCCCCGTGGTGGTGGTCAATCCGGCGCAGGTACGCGCCTTTGCCAAGGCGCTCGGCAAGCGCGCCAAGACCGATCCGATCGACGCGGCGGTCATCGCGCATTTTGCCGAAGCCACGAACCCCGAGGTGCGGACGCTGCCCGACGAGAACACCCGGCTTCTCGCCGATCTCGTCGGCCGGCGGCGGCAGATCGTCGAAATGATCGGTGCCGAAACGCAACGGCTGCGGCGCAAACCTCCGAAGCGGGTGCAGAAAAGCCTCGAGCGGCTGATCGCCGCCCTGAAACGCGAACTCGACGATCTCGACCTGGACATCGACGCCGCCGTGCGCTCATCGCCCGCCTGGCGGGAGGCGGACGATCTCCTCAAGTCCGTGCCGGGCGTCGGCCGCGTCACGGCCTGTTCGCTCATCGCCGAGCTGCCCGAACTCGGCCGACTCGATCGAAAGCAGATCGCCGCGCTCGTCGGGCTCGCGCCCTTCACCCGGCAATCCGGCTCATGGAAGGGCAAGAGCTTCATCGGCGGCGGTCGCGCGAGCGTGCGGACCGCGCTTTACATGGCGGCTCTCGTCGCGTCGCGATCCAACCCAAACTTGCGGACGTTCTACGCAAGGCTCGTCGGCGCCGGTAAGCCAAAGATGGTCGCGCTCATCGCCGTCGCCCGCAAGCTCATCACCGTGCTCAACGCCATCATGAGGGACAGAAAAGAATGGCAAACCGCTTGACAGCCAAGACAGTCGCTCATGGTGAGGAGCGCCGCAGGCGCGTCTCGAACCACGAGGGCTCTAGCGGGCGACATCGCGGGACCGCCGAGCCTTCAGCACGAAGGATGGTTCGAGACGGCGCTTCAGGTCCCTCACCATGAGGCACCATGAGGCTTGTAGAGACGAACGACTTTCACCAGACTGCCCTCGCCATCGTGCCGATCGCCATCACCGATCGCCATCACCGATCGCCATCACCGATCGCCATCGTGGCGCCTTAAGCTTGAGTTTACCCTCGCGATGTCCTCGGAACTGGGCGCGGTGGGATGAGCGAAGCCGTCAGCGGGTATTTCGCCGGAAAAGAGGCGTTCAACGCCTCTCAAGGCTACCGCATCGACTACAAGTACCTCGGCATGGCGTATGCCATCGAGACCGCGGTGGTGACCACGTCGCTGCTGTCGGCCTGGTTCTTCGCCAAGATCTACGGCCACGGCGACGCCACCACGATGGCGATGATGATGCTGGCGCCGATCGCCTATGCCGGCGTCGAGATCGCCCGCGTGCCGCTCGCGCTGGCGCTGCGGACCCAGCCGAACTGGTTCTGGAAGCTCATCTTCGCGCTGATGGTGATGTGCGCGGTGGCGGTCAGCGTGAAGTCGCTGTCGCAGCTCGGCGAGGTGATGTTCCGGCCCCGCCTCATCGACGTGACGCGTGCCACCTCGGCCTTGAAGGACGCGCAATCGGCGCAGGCCGCTTACGCCGCGCGCGTCCGCGCGGCCGATGCCGTCGTCAAGCAGCGTGCCGCCGCGCTTGACGAGAACGAGGCGCGCCTCAAGGCGGTCAACAGCGAGCTGGGCGCGCTGCCTGCGGACAGATGCGCGAGGGTGTGGCACACCAATTCGCGCGGCCGGCGCTTCTCCGGCCAGGAGTGTCACGCGGACGCCCGCCAGAAGGTGATGGCGAGCAACCTCGCCGACGCGCAGAAGGCGCGCAGCGAGGCGTCGGACAAGCTCGACGCGGCGCGCAAGGGTCGCGACGGGCTCGATTCGACGGCCGTCGACAAGCAGGTCGGCGCGCTGGAGCTGGCGCGGCGCGACGCCATCATGAACTCGCAGCTGCATTCCTTCACCGGCATGTTCTTCGGCAAGGATCCGACGGAGGTCAGCGAAAGCGAGCTGCACAGCTTCCTGCGCATTTTCGTGTTCTTCCCGGCGATCTTCGCGGCGCTGTCGGCCACCGCGCTCGCGCTGGCCTCGGTGACGCCCCTCAAGAAGGCGGTGGCGCCGATCGAAGTCGACGACCAGGACCTCGTGGATCACCTGCTGGGTCCCTTGACCAAGACGGTCGACGACCACGCCCAGCAGGCCGCCAACGTCGCGGTCGCCAAGGCGATGGCGGCTCACCGTATCGAGCCGATCGCGCCGGACATCCCGCAGCCCGCCGTCGCCGCGGGGGAGGCTGCGCCGACGGCGGCCACCGCAACCGCCGCGGAGGCGCACAGGGGCGAGGACGACAAGCCTTCGGAGACGAAGCCGATCGGCCCGATGCGGCCGACGCTCGTCGCGACCAATACGCCGCCGGGCGCGGCCTGATCCATGCTGATCGCCGGTTCGAAGGCGAACAAGGCACTAGCCGGCGCCGTCAACCGCCGCGTCCACGCCGATGCCGCCATGATCGCGGCCAAGGCCTGGCTGATCCGCTGCGGCGCGCTCGGCATGCTGGCGCTGATGGTGGGTGCCGGCGTGGGGCTCGCCTTCCTCGGCTACGCCAAGAGCCGCGATGCCGATGGGGCCGCCGAGCGGCTCGCGGCCACGCTGACGCGCGCCATCGAGCGCTCGAAGCTCCACGCCGAGCTCGATCCGCAATCCACCGTCAAGCTCGACCCCGCCGCGCAGGTCGCGATGGACCCCTCCGCCAACACGGTGCGGATGGCCGAGCGGACCGAGCCGCCGCAGCCCACCCGCGAGCAGCTGAAGCCGGATGCCGCGCCGCCCTCGAAGAACCCGGTGAAGACGAACTACACGATCTTCAAGACGGTGCGCTGGCGCGACGGCCAGGTCGTCACCGGCTACAATTTCGCGGCGGACGGCAAGGTGCCGGACCACCAGTACTGCTATTTCGCCGACGGCATCGGCGGGCAGAGCTACCGCACGGTGCACATCGCCGCCGAGGGCCGCTATCTCGCCCCGCCCGCCCCGCCGCCGAGCCTCGACCCCAAGCTGGCGGCGGCGGAATGCGTTTGGTTCGACGGCACGCCGACCCGGTTCTAGCGAAAGCGGCCTCTCGGCGCCTCACCGCATCTTGAGGACCATCCTGAAGCGCGCCTCGCCGCTCATCATCTTGGCATAGGCTTCCGGCGCCTGGCGCAGGGAAGACGAGCCGCATTTTCGGCGCTAAGGGTCGCGAACTGCAATCATCCGCGCTTGGGATCGCGATCATCGGCGCCGTGCCCACGCCGATTGCAACTGACGGGCAGCCGGATCGGGCCAACAAACGACCGGTTTGCCGCCGACGACAACGACCTTGAAAGGTCAAACACGGCGAGCAGTTGCTATGAGGGCCGGAGAGGGAACCGGCAAAACGCCGCCCCGGGCGCCCAATGCGGAGCGGATAGACGCCAGAACTGCGTCGCGTTGCCGATCGTCGCACTGCGGCCATGCTGGGCTGAACTGGAAAAGGCGGTCAGGGTCTGCAAGAGCCGCTTCGTCTACCAGGAAATCATTTGTCACCTCGATAATCGACACGTCAGCGAAGCCGACGGCCATCATCGCGGCCCGGAACCGATCAGCGTCGCGAAGTTCGTTCATACCTTCCACTGGCGTTGGAAGTTCCGTCTTGGGGAAGAGGTCCGCGATCTGCTCCGCCAGCAGCAGGTTGGCGGCGGCGCCGGCGGTCTCCTTCCAGGTCCCCACTGAGCCGATGCCGCCCGGCCTGACGACACGCGCCATCTCGGAGAGGCCCTTGCGCCAATCGGGGAACAGCATGATGCCGAACATGGAGAAGGCCGCATCGAACGAAGCATCGGGAAGTTCGAGCGCCTGGCCATCCATCACCCGTGCTTCCAGGTTCGCGAGGCCGTGAGACAGCACGCTTTCGACCATCCCGGCGGAAAAGTCCGTCGCCAGAACTTGGGCGCCAGCACGCGCCGCCACGAGCGCCAGCGCACCCGCTCCGGCCGCGATGTCGACGATTACGGCATCGGCGGCCAATGCCGCTTCCTTCCAGGCGCGCTCCGCGTACAGCGAAGTGAAGGCGTGCGCCATCTTTTGATACTCAGAATTGCCGTCCCAAAACGACGCATTATTCAAATCGATGCTCTTGCTTGCTCCATTTTGCGCGTCCGGCAACACGTTCACACCGGCAGCTTGGCGGAGCATCAAAGAGCTGTTCTTCTTTCGAATGTCGACCGCGCGCATCAGTGGACCTTTCTGGAGTCATGGAGGCCGGAGGTGGGAAGATAGGGTCGATCGAGCGGACGCCCACGGTCGAACGCGACTGTTTGCTATCGCCTCTCTTGGCCACGCCGCCTCAGTGTTGTACTTCTTGTAAAACATTGAGGCCACGATGACGAAGAACGAACCCGACGCAGAGTCCACCGGCACCGCGCTGCAAATTCGCAAGATCGGCAACTCGGTCGGCCTGATTTTGCCGAAGGAGCTGCTGGCGCGGCTCAAGCTCAAGGAGGGCGACAAGCTGCACGTCGTCGAGCAAACCGAGCGTGGGCTGAAGCTCAGTCCCTACGATCCGGCCCACGCGCGCGGGATGGAGATCGCCCGTCAGGCATTCCGCGATTACGCCGACACCTTCAAAGCGCTGGCGAAATGACCGAGCCGCTATGGCTCGGCATCGACTTGGTTCTCGACATTCACAGCGAGCAGCTCGCGCTGTTCGGCGGTCCCGACGGACTTCGGGACCGCGGGCTCCTCGAGTCTGCGCTGGGCCGCCCGATCAACAAGCATGCGTACGGCGAGAACGACCTCGCGGTCTTGGCCGCGAGCTATGCCTTCGGCCTCGCCCGCAATCACCCGTTCATCGACGGCAACAAGCGCGTCGCCTTCGCCGCCGCTCTCGTCTTCCTCGGCCTCAACGGTATGAGCCTTCGCGCGGCGCCGGCGCATGCGACTGCAAGCGTCCTTGCGCTCGCGGCCGGAGAGATCGATGAGGCTGCATTCGCCCGATGGGTGAAGCAACATTCGTCCGCCATCGAAAGCTGACCCTTCCGCCATGACCGATCGCGAAGCCAACCGCTTTACCGCCCGCGCGACGCGCTACGCGCGCGTCGGCGCCAACTTGGGCGGCGTCGCGGCCCGGATGGCCGGCGGCCGCCTGTTCAACGCCAACGGCCAGATCACCAATGCCGCGGCGCTCACGCAGGCGCTGGGCGGCTTGAAGGGGCCGCTGATGAAGGTCGCGCAGATGATGGCGACCATCCCCGACCTGCTGCCGCCGGACTACGCCGACGAGCTGCAGGCGCTGCAGAGCGATGCGCCGCCGATGGGCGCGGCCTTCGTCAAGCGCCGCATGCAGGCCGAGCTCGGCCAAAACTGGCGCACCCGCTTCGGCGCGTTCGAGCTCAACCCGGCGGCGGCGGCCTCGCTCGGCCAGGTTCACCGGGCGAGGACGCTCGACGACGTGCCCGTCGCCTGCAAGCTGCAGTACCCCGACATGCAGTCGGCGGTCGAGGCCGACCTGAAGCAGCTCGACGTCCTGTTCGGGCTGCATCGCCAGTTCAGCCAGGCCATCGACACCCGCGAGATCGCCAAGGAGATCGGGGCCAGGCTGCGCGAGGAGCTCGATTACGGCCACGAGGCGAGCAACGCCTCGCTTTACGGCGACATCTTCGTGGGCGACGCGAAGGTGCGGGTCCCGAAGGTGCACCCCGATCTGTCGACCCGCCGGCTGCTGACCCTGACCTGGCTCGAGGGCAGCAAGCTCCTGAGCTTCAAGGAGGCCGACGAGGAGACCCGCAACCGGCTGGCGGAGGCGATGTTCCGGGCCTGGTGGTACCCGATGGCGCGCTACGCGGTCATTCACGGCGACCCGCACCCCGGCAACTACACCGTCTTCACCGGCGAGGCGGGCGTGCCGTCGGGCATCAACCTGCTCGACTACGGCTGCATCCGCATCTTCCCGCCGCGCTTCGCCGCCGGGGTCGTCGAGCTCTATCGCGGCTTCCTCGGCAACGACGAGGCGCGGGTGGTGCACGCCTACGAGCTGTGGGGCTTCCAGAACCTCAGCAAGGACCTTGTCGAGACCCTGAACATCTGGGCCCGCTTCATCTACGCGCCGCTGCTCGAGGATCGGGTGCGCACAGTGGCGGACGGCGTCTCGCCGGGGAGCTACGGCCGCCGCGAGGCCTTCATGCTGCACCAGGCGCTGAAGCAGAAGGGTCCGGTCACCGTGCCGCGCGAGTTCGTCTTCATGGACCGGGCCGCGATCGGCCTCGGCAGCGTGTTCCTGCATCTCGGCGCCCGCCTCAATTTCCACCGCATGTACAACGAGCTGATCGAGGACTTCGACGTCGACACGCTGGCCGCGCGACAGCAGGCGGCGCTCGCAAGGGCGGGATTGGTTCGGCCGGCATCCTGATCGCACCGGCGATCGAGGGAGGCATACACGGCGTCCGGCCGCGGCAGAAAGAATCGCGGCTTGATCGGACGGTGAAACGCTTGCCTTAAGGCCGGATCATTGCGATGGCTTCGCGCGAGTCGCGAACCGTGCCCCGACGGGGTGGAGCGCGCGAAAAGCAACGTCGACGCGATCGGGCGGAAAGACCTGCGCGTCGGCGACGATCGGGCGCCTGAGAACAGAGGGCAGAATGGTTGATAACACTCCTGTTTCCGCCGGGCATTCCGACATGGACTATGCCGAGCACGAGGCGACCTTCGCGCTGTTCGTCAGGCTCCTCAAGGGCGTCGCCATCGCCGTCGTCTGCATCCTGATCTTTCTCGCCTTCATGTGGGGCTGAGCGGCGTTCGCGCGCTCGCCCCTCGTCCCGCATCTCGACCGACCGGCCGAGCCGTCGGTCCGCACCCCTCGGAGTCCCTCATGCGTATCGCCGTTCCCGCGGAAAACGACCCGTCCGAGCACCGCGTCGCCGCGACGCCCGAAACGGTCAAGCGCTTCAAGGCTCTCAACACGGATGTCGTCGTCCAGTCCGGCGCCGGCAAGGCCTCCGGCTTCCTCGACGAGGCCTACGAGGCGGCCGGCGCGCAGATCGGCCATAGTGCCGAGGAGACGGTTCGCGACGCCGACGTCGTGTTGCGCGTGCGACGCCCGTCGGCCGCGGATCTCAACGGCTTGAAGCAGGGCGCGGCGGTGATCGCGGTGATGGACCCCTACGGTCACGAGGACGCGCTCCGCTCGCTCGCCGACAAGGGCGCCAGCGCCTTCGCGATGGAACTCATGCCGCGCATCACCCGCGCGCAGGTGATGGACGTGCTGTCCTCGCAGGCCAACATCGCCGGCTACCGCGCCGTCATCGAGGCGGCTGCCGAATACGGGCGCGCGATGCCGATGATGATGACCGCCGCGGGCACCGTGTCGGCCGCCAAGATGTTCGTCATGGGCGTCGGCGTCGCCGGGCTGCAGGCGATCGCGATGGCGCGCCGCCTCGGCGGCGTGGTGACCGCGACGGACGTGCGGCCGGCCACCAAGGAGCAGGTCGAGTCGCTCGGCGCCAAGTTCATCGCCGTCCAAAACGAGGAGTTCAAGGAGGCGGAGACCAAGGCCGGCTACGCGAAGGAGATGTCGGACGACTACAAGCGCCAGCAGAACGAGCTGACGACCGATCACATCGCCAAGCAGGACGTGGTGATCACCACCGCGCTGGTCCCGGGCCGTCCCGCGCCCAAGCTCGTCACCGCCAAGATGGTTGAATCGATGAAGCCCGGTTCGATCATCGTCGACCTTGCCGCCGAGCGCGGCGGCAATTGCGAGCTGACGAAGCCCGGCGAGATCTACACGACCGACAACGGCGTCAAGATCATCGGCACGTTGAACTTCGCCAATAAAGTGCCGGCCACCGCCTCGCAGCTCTACGCCAAGAACCTCTATTCCTTCGTCGAAACCTTTTTCGACAAGGAGAGCAAGGCCTTCGCGATCCCGTGGGACGACGAACTCGTCAAGGCGACGCTGCTGACCAGGGACGGCAAGCTCGTCCATCCGCACTTCTCGGAAGCAGCCTGATCCCACCCCCAATTTGAGAGATCGAGCCTCATGGCGCAAATCATCGTCGCTCAAGACGCCGTCGCCGCAACGAACCAGCAGCTTTACGAACACGCGCAGGCCGCCGCCGCGGTCGCGCGCCAGGCCGCCGCCGCCGCGCAGCTCTACGCCGACCAGATCGCCCATGGCGGCGGCGCGGTCGCCCATGCCGCGACGGGCGGCGCGATCGACCCCTTCATCTTCCGCCTGGCGATCCTCGCGCTCGGCTGCTTCGTCGGCTACTACGTCGTTTGGTCGGTGACCCCGGCGCTGCACACGCCGCTGATGTCGGTGACCAACGCGATCTCGTCGGTCATCGTCGTCGGCGCTCTCCTTTCCGTCGGCGTCGACTCGGCCGGCACCGCCGGAGCCGGATGGGCCAAGGTGTTCGGCTTCATCGCGCTGACGCTGGCCTCCGTGAACATCTTCGGCGGCTTCCTCGTCACCGAACGCATGCTCGGCATGTACAAGAAGAAGGGCTGAGCCGCGATGAACGTCAACATCGCCGCCTTCTTCTATCTGGTCTCCGGCATCCTGTTCATCCTGTCGCTGCGCGGGCTCTCCTCGCCGGCGACGTCGCGCCAGGGCAACCGTTTCGGCGTGGCGGGCATGGCGCTGGCCGTGCTGACCACGCTCGCCTACCGGCCGCCGGTCGGCGTCCTTTCCTGGGTCCTGGTGATCCTCGGCTTCGCCATCGGCGGCTCGATCGGCGCCTGGCGGGCGCGCACCGTCAGGATGACGGACATGCCGCAGCTCGTCGCGCTGTTCCATGCCCTGGTCGGCATGGCCGCGGTGTTCGTCGCGGCCGGCGCCGCCTACGCCCCGCAGGCCTTCGGTATCGGCGAGCCCGGCAATATCCACGGCGCCTCGACCGTCGAGATGTCGATCGGCCTTGCCATCGGCGCGATCACCTTTTCCGGTTCGGTCATCGCCTTCCTGAAGCTCGACGGACGGATGTCGGGCAAGCCGATCATCCTGCCGCAGCGCCACTTCATCAATATCACCCTGGCGATCTCGATCGTGGTGATGGTGGTTTTCTTCATCTTCACCCAGAGCCTGCTGGTGTTCTGGCTCATCGCGCTGGCGTCGTTCGCGCTGGGCTTCCTCATCATCGTCCCGATCGGCGGCGCCGACATGCCGGTGGTGGTCTCGATGCTGAACTCCTACTCGGGCTGGGCGGCGGCCGGCATCGGCTTCACGCTCGGCAACCTCGCGCTGATCATCACCGGCGCGCTGGTCGGCTCGTCGGGCGCGATCCTGTCCTACATCATGTGCAAGGGCATGAACCGCTCCTTCATCTCGGTCATCCTCGGCGGCTTCGGCGGCGAGACGGCCGGCGGCGGCAGCGGCGAGAAGGAGACGCGGCCGGTCAAGCAGGGCTCCGCGGAGGATGCCGCCTACCTCATGCAGAACGCCTCGTCCGTCATCATCGTGCCGGGCTACGGGATGGCGGTGGCGCAGGCCCAGCACGCGTTGCGCGAGATGGCCGACAAGCTGGTCCACGAAGGCGTCGACGTGAAATACGCGATCCATCCCGTCGCCGGCCGCATGCCCGGCCACATGAACGTGCTGCTCGCCGAGGCCAACGTGCCCTACGACGAGGTGTTCGAGCTCGACGACATCAACAACGCGTTCTCCCAGACCGACGTGGCGTTCGTGATCGGCGCCAACGACGTGACGAACCCGGCCGCCAAGACCGACAAGTCGTCGGCGATCTACGGCATGCCGATCCTCGACGTCGAGAAGGCGAAGACCGTGCTGTTCCTCAAGCGCGGGATGGGCTCCGGCTACGCCGGCGTCGAGAACGAGCTGTTCTTCCGCGACAACACGATGATGCTGTTCGGCGACGCCAAGAAGACCGTCGAGAGCATCCTGAAGAACCTCGAATAGGGCGCATCGCCGCATTCTCTCACCCCTCTCCCGGGCGTGAAGGGCACCGGTTCCGGGTCTCGCCTCCGGCGGCTCGCCCGGAACGACGCCGGCCGGAGGGCACCGAACCCGGGGCAATCGGGTGAATGATCCTCCTCCGCCTCGCGGTACGACGGTCACACAGCGCGATGCGGCGAGGGGAAGGGGTGGGGGTCAGGCTGTGCTTCATTGATGACGGGGCACGAACGAAGACGGCGGGATCTCTCGAGCGCTTCCTGCACCGCTGAAGTACGTCCTGACCCCCACCCCCAATTCCTCCCCGCAAAGGGGAGGGGACGCGCTCAGCATGATCGAAACAGCGGAACGCCGCCGCATGGACACGTGTGTATTCCTTAGCCGCTTTGCTGAGGAGGATGCGCGCGGCCCGATCTTCGCCCGATCGCCCTGCACCGTACCCTTTCGATGGTCTTGCGCGCGGCCGTTTTGGCCGTAGTGTGCGCGCGCAACAGCTGCGGCGAAGGCCGTGCCTGCCATCACGATAGGGAGGGAACTCATGACGCGGTCTCTTTCGGGCTCTGCCCTCGTCGGTGCCATGCTCGCCACCACGACCATGCTTTCCACCGCCGCGCTGGCCCAGGCTCCTTCGGGCGCGACATCGCCGGCAGCCGCTTCGTCCGCCGCCGTGCCACCGGCGGCGCCCTCGGGGGCGCCTGCGCCGGGATCGTCCAACATCGAAAAGCTCGGCGACATGAAGACGACCGGCGCGGCGCCGACCATTCCGCTGATCGCGCAGAAAGGCCCCGAAGCCGATTCGATCAGGGAGAATCTCAAGTCCATCAAGCTGCCGCCGGGCTTCCACATCGCGCTCTACGCGATGGTGCCGGACGCGCGCTCGATCGCCGTCGGTCCGCAGGGCGTCGCCACCTTCGTGGGCACCCGCAAGGCGCAGATCTACTCGGTGACCGACCGCTCCCATTCCGGCACGGCCGACGAGGTGAAGGAGTTCGCGCCCACCGTCACCAAGACCGTGCCGAACGGCCTCTGCTTCTCCAAGGACGGGTTCCTCTACAGCGTCGAGCAGAACCGCATCCTCAGCTACGCCGCGGCGGAGTTCTTCTACGAGGGTCCCGACGTGCCGGTCGGCATCGTCGTCAAGGACGGCGACCTCGTCCCCAAGGACGCGGTGAGCTACAACCACACCGCGCGCTACTGCCGGATCGGACCCGACAAGAAGCTCTACGTGGCGATCGGCGAGCCCTACAACGTGCCGCCGCCGGACCGGCTGGCCGAGTTCACCAAGTATGGCGTCGGCTCGATCACCCGCTTCGACCACGATGGCAAGAACCGCGAGATCTACGCCAACGGCATCCGCAACTCCGTCGGGTTCGACTTCGCGCCCGGCGACAAGTCGCTTTGGTTCACCGACAACCAGGTCGACGGCATGGGCGACGACATTCCGCCCGGCGAGATCAACCACGCCACCAAGGCCGGCCAGAACTTCGGCTTCCCGTGGTATGGCGGCGGTCACACCCGCACGGCGGAGTACAAGGACCAGACGCCGCCGGCCGACGTGGTGTTTCCGGTCGTCGAAGAGGTGGCCCACGCCGCCGACCTCGGCATGAGCTTCTATTCCGGCAAGATGTTCCCGGCCCGGTACAAGGGCGCGATGTTCTCGGCGCAGCACGGCTCGTGGAACCGCACCGACCCGGTCGGCGCCCGGGTGATGGTGACCACGATCGGCCAGGACGGCGCGGCGAAGAGCGAGCCCTTCGCGGAAGGCTGGCTGCAGAGCGACGGCACCTACAGCGGGCGGCCGGTCGACGTGCAGCAGATGCACGACGGATCGCTTTTGGTGTCGGACGATTTCGCCGGCGCGCTCTACCGCATCACCTACGACGGCAAGAAGTAGCGCGGCGCCGTCATCGCGGGGCCCCGCGATGGCCGGCGTCCGCACAAAGATGCCGCTGTCGGGGTTCGGCAGCGGCTTTTCGTTTCCTCAGACGCGGGTACGCTCAATGCAGGGTCTTGCCGTCTCGGAGCTTGACGATCTCGTCCTTGAGGTGAAGCTTGCGGCGCTTCATCTCGGCCACCTTGGCCTCGTCGGAGGCGGGGTGGATCAACTCCTTCGCGATCTCGCGGTCGAGGGCGTCGTGGCGCCGCTCGAGCTCGCTGAGATGGTTCTGCAGTGACATGCGAACGTCCTTTCCTTCGTTGGGACGACGCCAGTGTGACACAGCGACACCGGCCCGCAAGCCCCCTTTCGCGGATCCGGCGCAATCGGTGAATCCCGATATCTCGTTGACCTAGGCGCGCCTAGGTATTATTACCGATTGGTCCGCCAGGAGCGTCGCATGGGCGCCGCTTGAGCGCCAGCAAGCGGCATGATGCGCGATCGGACGCGTCACGCGCGGAGGTCTCGCGGCGTGCGGCCATGGCGTTCCCAAAGGGAGCAGGCGTCAGGCGTGACGCATCGTGACGCAAAACGGGGGGTGTGTGATCGATGCGCTTCAACGGCTCGGAGTTGTCGTCCCCGGAGACCGCAGCGCATGGAGCACGCCGATGTCCTCCCGCGTCGAGGCCGCCTATTCCATCGCCTCGAGCTCGGCGATCATCCCCTCGATCATGCCGAGCCCGATCTGCCAGAACGCCGGGTCGGTGGCATCGAGGCCGAACGGCGCCAGCAATTCGGAATGGTGCTTGGTGCCGCCGGCCGACAGCATCGCGAGATAGCGCTCGGCGAAGCCGTCCTGCGCGCGCTCGAAGACGCCGTAGAGCGAGTTCACCAGGCAGTCGCCGAAGGCATAGGCGTAGACGTAGAACGGCGAGTGGATGAAGTGGGGAATGTAGGCCCAGTAGGTCTCGTAGCCGGGCATCAGCCGGATCGCCGGCCCGAGGCTCTCGGCCTGCACGCTCATCCAGATGTCCGAGATCGCGTCGGCCGTCAGCTCCCCCTCGCGGCGCGCGACGTGAAGCTTGCGCTCGAAGCTGTAGAACGCGATCTGGCGCACCACCGTGTTGATCATGTCCTCGACCTTGGCCGAGAGCATCGCGCGGCGCTCCGCCACCGAGCCGGTCTTGCCGAGCAGGGCGCGGAAGGTCAGCATCTCGCCGAACACGCTGGCGGTCTCGGCGAGCGTGAGCGGCGTCGGCGCCATCAGCGCGCCCTGCGGTCCGGCCAGCACCTGGTGCACGCCGTGGCCGAGCTCGTGGGCAAGGGTCATCACGTCGCGCGGCTTGCCCTGGTAGTTCAGCAGCACGTAGGGGTGGGCGGAGGGCACGGTCGGATGCGCGAAGGCGCCCGGCGCCTTGCCGGGGCGGGTCGGCGCGTCGATCCAGCGATCGTCGAAGAAACGCTGTGCAATCCCAGCCATGCGCGGGGAGAAGCCGGCATAGGCGTCGAGCACCGTCCTGCGGGCCTCATTCCAGGTGACGGTGCGGGCCGGCGCCTCGGGCAACGGCGCGTTGCGGTCCCAATGCGGCATCGCCGCGACGCCGAACCATCTCGCCTTCAGCTTGTAGTAGCGGTGGGACAGCCTTGGGTAGGCTTCTTGCACGGCCGTGACCAGCGCGTCGACCACCGGGCGCTCCACCCGGTTCGAGAGATGGCGCGCGTCGGCCACGTCGGTGAAGCCGCGCCACCGGTCGGCGATCTCCTTGTCCTTCGCCAGCACATTGGTGATGAGAGAGAACGTGCTCAGGTTCGCCTTGAGGCCGGCGGCCAACGCGTCGGCCGCGGTCTGCCTCGTCTTCGGATCGGGATCCTGCAGCAGCGAGAGTGTCGGCTCGAGCGACAGGGCTTCGCCGTCGACGTCGAAGCGGATCGCCGCCATCGTCTCGTCGAACAGCCGGTTCCAGGCCGAGGCGCCGGTCGCGGCTTTCTCGAGGAACACCTGCTCCAGCTGGTCGTCGAGCTGGTAAGGCTTCTCCTTGCGGATGTCTTCCAGCCAGGGCTTGTAGTGCGCGAGCTCGCCCAGAGCGACGGCGTCGAGCACCGCATCGTCCAGCCGGTTCAGCTCGAGCTGGAAGAACAACAGGTCGGTCGAGGCGGCGGTGATCATGTCCCGCGTGTCGCCGTAGAATTTGGCCCGCCTCGCATCGGTGGTGTCACCGGCGTAGAGCAGGTCGGCGAAGCTCATCAGCCGGCCGAGTGCGTCGTCGATCGCCTCGTAGCGGCGCACCGCCTCGAGAAGGCCGCCGTCGCGCGCGAGCCGGTCGAGCCGGCCTTTGTAATCCGCCGAGAACGTCCTGCAGGCGGCCGTCACCTCCGCGAAGTCGCGCGAGAACGCCTCCGAACTCATTGAAGGATAGAGGTCGGCGAGGTTCCATTCGGGAAGGGTGCCGAGGTCGCCGTTGTCGCGGCGAGCGAGCGCATCGGCGAGCATTGAGAGAGAGATCATCCGATGTCCTTCCGCGGCCTGTGGAGCGTTGGTAAGGCCGCCAGGGGTGGCAGGCAAGGCGCGGCCCTGTCGCGGACGGTCAAGGGCAGCTCGTCGGCCCATTATTCGCTTCGCGGGCGGCCAAGGAGTTCGTGCGATGAAAGAGCAACATGCCCCCTGCGAGTGGTGCGGTCGGCAATGGCAGCCGGGAACGAAGCCCTGCTCGATGCTCGACGACCGCTCGCTCCGGCAGTTGAGCGCCGCGGACAACGTCGACGAAACCTGCAAGGCGGAGTTGAAGAAGCGGGAGGGCTGAAGCTCCCGGGTCCGGCTCGGTTCGCGGCGTCACCTATCGTTGCTTCAAACCGGGGGCGGGTTGCGCTCGGCGAACTGCACCTGGTGCCAGTAGGGGTAGGCCAGCGGCCGGGCGCTCGCCTCGTCGAGCTTGCGCATCTGCTCGGGCGTCAGCTGCCACTCCACAGCGCCGAGGTTCTGGCGCAGCTGCTCCTCGTTGCGGGCGCCGACGATGACGCTCGCAACCGTCGGGCGCCGCAGCACCCAGTTCAGCGCCACCTGCGGGACGCTCCTGCCGGTCTCCTGCGCGACCGCATCGAGCGCATCCACCACCTTGTAGACGTACTCGTCGTCGAGCGGCGGCCCGGCGTCCGCCGTCTTGTGCAAACGGCTCCTCTCGGGCAACGCCTGGTCCCGCCGAACCTTGCCGGTGAGCCGGCCCCAGCCGAGCGGGCTCCAGACCACCGCGCCGAGTCCCTGGTCGAGGCCGAGCGGCATCAGCTCGCTCTCGTAGTCGCGCCCGACAAGCGAGTAGTAGGTCTGGTTGGCGATGTAGCGCGGGTAGCCGTGGCGGTCGGCGGCGGCGAGCGACTTCATGATGTGCCAGCCGGAAAAATTCGAGACGCCGACGTAGCGGATCTTGCCTTCCCGGACGAGCTGATCGAGGGTCGAGAGCACCTCCTCGACGGGCGTGAGGGCATCGAACCCGTGCAGCTGGAAGAGATCGATGTAGTCGGTCCGCAAACGTTTGAGCTGCCTGTGCACGGTATCGACGAGATGGGAACGCGAGGAGCCGACCTGGTTCGGGCCTTTGCCGGCGCGAAACGTCGCCTTGGTCGATATGATCAGCGAGTCGCGGGGGCGGCCCGCGACCGCCTCGCCGAGGATGTCCTCGGCCGCGCCGCCCGAATAGATGTCGGCGGTGTCGAACATGGTGAGGCCGGCATCGAGGCAGATGTCGATCAGGCGGCGAGCCTCGGCGACGTCGGTCGAGCCCCAGGCCTCGAAGAACTCGCCGCGGCCGCCGAACGTGCCTGTGCCGAAGCTCAGCGCCGGCACGCTGAAGCCGGAGGCGCCGAGACGACGATAGTCCATGAGGAATCTCCTGCGTGCGATGCGAAGGCCGGATAATGATCGACCCGCAGGTTCGATCCCAGCCTGACGGGATCAGGATTGACGATTGATCGGTGGCGCTGCCGTTCCGAAACCTGCTTTGGTGAGCCCGTCGCGAGCATCAACTCTGACGCACGATCTTGCCGATCGCAACATGGCGAATCGCTTGCGAGCTTGGCCTAGCCTTATGTCGAGGACCCTTATGGACACCCGCATCAACCGTCGTTTCGCCGCCCTGAAGGGCGAGGGCCGCGCTGGTCTCGTCACCTTCACGATGGCCGGCGACCCGGATGGCGCCACCTCGCTCGCGATGCTCAAGGCGCTGCCGGCAGCCGGCGCCGACATCATCGAGTTCGGCATGCCGTTCACCGATCCGATGGCCGACGGCCCGGCGATTCAGGCCGCCGGCCTGCGGGCTCTCAAGGCGGGCATGACGCTGACCCGGACGCTGGCGCTGGTGGCGGAGTTTCGACGCGGGGACGATGCCACGCCGGTCATCCTGATGGGCTATTACAACCCGATCTACGTCCACGGCGTCGAGCGCTTCCTCGCGGCTGCGCGCGCGGCCGGCGTCGACGGGCTGATCGTCGTCGACCTGCCGCCGGAGGAGGACGCCGAATTGTGCCTGCCGGCGCGGGACGCCGGGCTCGACTTCATCCGCCTCGCCACGCCGACCACCGATGCCGCCCGTCTGCCGGCGGTGCTCGCGAACACCTCCGGTTTTCTCTACTACGTGTCAATCGCCGGGATCACCGGCACGGCGGCGCCGCTCGCCGATGCCGTCGCCGATGCCGTCGCCAGACTGAAGGCGGCGACGGACCTGCCGGTGGCCGTCGGCTTCGGGGTCAAATCCGCGGCGAGCGCCGCGGCGATGGCCGAGGCCGGGGCGGATGCCGTGGTCGTCGGCTCGGCGATCGTCGACACGCTACGCGCCTCTCTCGACGGCGCCGGCGGTGCGACCTCCGTCAGTGTCGAGGCGGTGGTCGCGCTGGTGCGCGAGTTGGCGGCGGGGCTTCGCCAGCCGGTCAGGTCTTGATGACGTCCGTGAAGTCCGACCATTGCTCGACGCGGAACGCGCGGATGTCGCGCACGCTGGCGGGGAACCAGGGAAGCGCCTTCAGCGCCTGGATCGCCGAAAAGAGCTTCGCCAAATCCTCGCCGTCGCTGGTGTAGACGCTGCCTTGGCGTCTTGTGAAACCGTGAGACGTAAGCTCGGCCACGATATCGGCGTAGGCTTGGCTGACTCCCTTCGGATGGTACCGTCGCGTCCCGGACACGGTAAGATCGAAGGCGACCGCGAACATCAGTCCTCGGGGTCCGAAAGGATATCGGAAAGTGGGTAGTCGGTTTCCTCGCCCGTCTCTAGGACGGGTATCCTCATCAGCGCTTCCGGTGCCCCAGACTTCCCGTCGCCGATTACTTCGTAAACCGGGCCGTAAGGCCCAAATCGCCTGAATGCGCCGACCAGGCTGCTCGGCGAAAGGCTAGTCGGCGAGTCCATCGTATTTGTCATGTGGCAGATCTAGACGATTTGTCCCCGTCGGTCATTCGGTTTAAGCGAACGCGGCATCGGCCCCCATCTCCGGCGGCCCGTCTCGAAGTCGCTGGTCGTCCCATGAATTGGATCTCGAACGTCGTTCCCCCGAAGATCCGCTCGTTTCTCAGGCGGGAGACGCCGGAGAACCTGTGGGTCAAGTGCCCGGACTCGGGCGAGCTCGTTTTTCACAAGGATCTCGAGGCGAACCTCTATGTTGTGCCGGGGTCCGGCTTCCACATGCGCATCCCGATCAAGCAGCGCCTCGACACCCTGTTCGACGCCGCCCGCTACGAGGACATCGCGACCCCCGAGGTCCCGCTCGACCCGCTGAAGTTCCGTGACGTGAAGCGCTACACCGACCGCCTCAAGGACTATCGCGCGAAGACCGGCTCGCCGGATGCGGTCCGCCTCGCCGCCGGGCTGATCGAGGGCACGGAGGCTGTTGTCGCCGTGCAGAACTTCGACTTCGCCGGCGGTTCGCTGGGCATGGCGGCGGGCGAGGCGATCATCACCGGCATGACGGCGGCGATAGACCGGCGAATTCCCTTCATCATCTTCACCGCCTCGGGCGGCGCGCGCATGCAGGAGGGCATGTTTTCTCTCATGCAGATGCCGCGGACGACCCTGCTGGTGCAGCGCCTACGCGCGGCGAAGCTGCCCTATATTGTGGTGCTCACCAACCCGACCACCGGCGGCGTCACCGCCTCCTACGCGATGCTGGGCGACATCCACATCGCAGAGCCCGGCGCGGTGATCGGGTTCGCCGGCGCCCGCGTCATCGAGCAGACCATCCGCGAGCGCCTGCCGGCCGGCTTCCAGCGCGCCGAATATCTGCAGCAGCACGGCATGGTCGACATGGTCGTGCCGCGCAAGGACATCCGGCCGACTCTGGCGCGACTCTGCGCACTGCTGATGAAGAAGCCGGCGATGGTGCCCGCGCAGGAGGAAGCCGCGTGAGGGCGCCGCGCATCCCTTCTCCCGCTTGCGGGAGAAGGTGGCCCGACGAAGTCGGGTCGGATGAGGGGTCGCGCCGCTTCTCTTCAGGTCGCCTCGGCGGCAAGCCCCCTGATCCGACCCCGACGGATGTCGGAGCACCCTTCTCCCGCAAGCGGGAGAAGGGAGAGTTCGCCCCGTGAAGCTCCGCCCCGCTACCGCTTCCGACGCGATCCTCGCGCGGCTCTCCGCGTTGCATCCCAAGAAGATCGATCTCTCGCTCGATCGTGTCGAGGCGCTGCTTGAAAAGCTCGGCCGGCCGCAGGACCAGCTGCCGCCGGTGATCCACGTCGCCGGGACCAACGGCAAGGGGTCGACCGTCGCTTTCATGCGCGCGATGCTGGAAGCGGCCGGGCGGACCGTGCACGTCTACACCTCGCCGCATCTCGTCCGCTTCCGCGAGCGCATCCGGCTGGGCAGCCGAGGCGGCGGCCGCCTTGTCGACGAGCCGTTGCTGGCGGCGACGCTCGAGACGTGCGAGCGCGTCAATAACAGCAGTCCCATCACCTTCTTCGAGATGACGACGGTGGCGGCATTTAAGCTGTTCGCAGACGAACCGGCCGACTACCTGCTGCTCGAGGTCGGCCTCGGCGGCCGCTTCGATGCCACCAACGTCGTCGCCGCGCCGCTCGCCACCGTCGTGACGCCGGTGTCGATGGACCATATCGAATTCCTCGGCGACACGATCGAGGCGATCGCGCGCGAGAAGGCCGGGATTTTCAAGCGCGGCAGTCCGGCCGTCCTCGGCGTCCAGTCGGAGGCGGCGTTCGGCGTGCTCGAGCGCGAAGGCCGCCGATCCGGCGCGCCTCTCGTCGTGCCCGGTCGCGATTTCGAGATCCGGGAGGAGCACGGCCGCTTCCTGTTCGAGGACCGGGGCGGGCTGATCGACCTGCCGCTACCCCGCCTCGTCGGTCGCCACCAGCAGCAGAACGCGGCGACCGCCATCGCGACGCTGCGGCGGGTGGTGCCGGGCGTGGGTCCGGAGGCGATCGAGCGCGGTCTACAGACGGCGGAATGGCCGGCACGTCTGCAGTGTCTGTCGAAGGGCGTGATTGCCGCCGCCGCGCCGCCCGGCGCCGAGCTCTGGCTCGACGGTGCCCACAACGAGGATGGCGGACGGGTGTTGAGCCAGGCGATGGCCGACCTCGAGGACAAGGCCTCGCGGCCGCTGATCGTCGTCTGCGGCACGCTCGCCACTAAGGACACGACGGCTTTCCTGCGCTCCTTCGCCGGGCTCGCGCAGGAGGTGATCGCGGTGCCGGTCGAAGGCGAGCAGGCGGGTCGTCCGGTCCGCGACGTCGCCGCCTGCGCCCTTGCCGCCGGCCTGCCCGCCGCCGCCTGCCAGAGCGTCGAGGACGCGCTCGGCTTCCTCCGCGCCCGCTCCTGGTTGGTGCCCCCGCGCATCCTCATCACCGGCAGCCTCTACCTTGCCGGTTCGGTGCTGGCGGCGAACGGTACGCCGCCGAGCTGACTAAGAAGACGAGCCCGGCATATTTTACTTTACAGACATAAAGATATCTTTATATCTCATCTCATGTACGACGTGAGCGGCGATCGCGCCTCCTTCGATGAACTCCTCGCCGCCCTCTCCGCGGCCGGCGAGGCGACGCGGCTGCGCATCCTCGCCTTGCTGTGCGACGCCGAGCTGACGGTCAGCGAGCTCGTAACGATCCTGGGCCAGTCGCAGCCGCGCATTTCCCGCCACGTCAAGCTGCTCGTCGAGGCCGGCCTCGTCGAGCGGCACCGCGAGGGGTCCTGGGTGTTCCTGCTTGTAGCGCAGGCGGGGCCGTCCGCGCGCTTTGCCCGCCAGATCGTCGGCGCTGTGACCGCCGCCGACCCGGTGCTGTCCTCCGACAAGGCACGGCTCGACGAGGTGCGCAGCGCGCGCGCCCAGCAGGCGGCGCGCTATTTCGCGACCCACGCCGGCAACTGGGACGAGCTCCGCGCCATGCACATCGCCGAGGAGGCGGTCGAGGCCGCCGTCCTGCAGGCGGTTGGCGAGGCGCCCGTCGCCAGCCTGCTCGATGTGGGCACCGGCACCGGCCGCATGCTCGAGCTGCTGGCCCCGCACGCCGGTCGGGCGCTGGGCATCGACCAGTCGCCGCAGATGCTCGGGATGGCGCGCGCGCGGCTGGAGCGCGCCGGCCTGCGCAACGCGCAGCTGCGCCAGGGCGACATCTTCGCTCTTCCGGTCGAGCGCAACGGCTACGATCTCGTCGTGCTGCACCAGGTGCTGCACTACCTCGACGACCCGTCCCGCGCGCTGCGCGAGGCCTCGCGCACATTGCGGCCGGGTGGCCGCCTGCTGGTGGTCGACTTCGCGCCGCACGATGTCGAGAGCCTGCGCGAGGCCCACGCCCACCGCCGCCTCGGCTTCGCACGCGAGGAGATCGTTGGCCTGATGGCGGATGCCGGCCTCGACGTGACCTCGACCCGCGACCTCGCGCCGGACGGCGCCGGCTCGCTCACCGTTTCGCTCTGGATGGGGCGCGACCGCCGCATCCAAGCCGACCCCGTTCCCCTCTCCATGAAGGAGATCGCCTGACATGCAGCCCGCCGCCACGCCACGCCTCAGCCGCGGCACCCGCCCGCGCTTCAACGTCTCTTTCGAGTTCTTCCCGCCGAACACCGCGGAGATGGAGGCGACGCTGTGGGACTCGATCGCCCGTTTGGCGCCGCTCAACCCGCATTTCGTGTCTGTGACCTACGGGGCTGGCGGCGCAACGCGCGACCGCACGCACACAGTGCTGTCGCGTCTCGTCGCCGAGACGCCGATCCGCCCGGCGGCCCACCTCACCTGCGTCGCGGCGAGCCGCGAGGAGGTCGATGAGGTTGCGCGTGACTATTGGAACGCCGGCGTGCGCCACATCGTGGCGCTTCGCGGCGACCCGCAGACGGGGCCGGGCACCGCCTACAAGGCGCAGCCGGACGGCTATCAGACCTCGACCGACCTCGTCGCCGGACTGAAGAAGATCGGCGACTTCGAGATCTCGGTCTCGGCCTATCCCGAGGGGCATCCGGAATCGGCCGCCCTCGACCGCGACATCGACGTGCTCAAGGCCAAGGTCGATGCCGGCGCGACGCGCGCGATCACCCAGTTCTTCTTCGACAACGACATCTACATGCGCTTCCTCGAGAAGGTGCGCGGCCGCGGCATCAACATCCCGATCGTGCCCGGCATCGTGCCGGTGCAGAGCTTCAAGCAGACGGCGAACTTCGCCAAGCGCGCCGGCGCCTCGGTGCCGAGTTGGCTCGCCGACCGCTTCGAGGGGCTCGACGACGATCCTCAGACGCGGCGCCTCGTCGCCGCGACCGTCGCGGCCGAGCAGGTTCTCGACCTCGTCGACCGTGGGGTCTACAACTTTCACTTCTACACGATGAACCGTGCCGATCTCGTCTACGCGATCTGCCACCTGCTCGGCATGCGTCCCGCATACCAGGAAAAGAGAGCCGCCGCCTGATGACCCCAGTGAATGGTGACGAGGTCCGCAAGGCCCTGACGGCGGCCGCGCGTGAAAAAATCCTCGTGCTCGACGGCGCGATGGGCACGATGATCCAGGACCACAGGTTCACCGAGGAGCAGTTCCGCGGCGAGCGCTTCGCCGACTGGCAGCGCGACCTACGCGGCAACAACGATCTCCTCGTGCTGACGCAGCCGCAGGCGATCGAGGACATCCATTACGCCTACGCGATTGCCGGCGCCGATCTCGTCGCCACCAACACCTTCAACTCGACCTCGATCTCGCAGGCCGACTACGGCATGGAGGAGATCGTCACCGAACTCAACCGCGAGGCGGCGAAGCTCTGCCGTCGAGCCTGCGACCGCGCCACCAAGGAGGACGGCCGCCGCCGTTTCGTCGTCGGTTCGCTCGGCCCGACCAACCGCACTGCCTCGATCTCGCCCGACGTCAACAATCCGGGCTTCCGCGCGGTTTCCTTCGACGAGCTGCACGACGCCTATGCCGAGGCGACGCGCGGGCTGATTGACGGCGGCGCCGAGATCATCATCATCGAGACGATCTTCGACACGCTGAACGCCAAGGCCGCCTATGCCGGCGTCGAGACGGTGTTCACCGAGCGGGGGCTCGAGCTCCCGGTGATGGTGTCGGGTACGATCACTGATCTGTCCGGTCGCACCCTGTCCGGCCAGACGCCGACGGCGTTCTGGCACTCGATGCAGCACGTCAAGCCGTTCTCGATCGGCCTCAACTGCGCGCTCGGCGCGCGCGAGATGCGCGCCCATCTGGCGGAACTGTCGCGCGTCGCCGACACGCTGATTTGTGCCTACCCGAATGCCGGACTTCCCAACGAGTTCGGCCTCTACGACGAGAGCCCGGACTATATGGCGGGTCTCGTCAAGGAGTTCGCGCAGGCGGGGCTCGTCAATATCCTCGGCGGATGCTGCGGCACGACGCCCGACCACATCGGGGCGATCGCCAATGCGGTCGAGGGCATCGCACCGCGCGCCGTGCCCGAGATCGAGCCGATGCTGCGGTTGTCCGGTCTCGAACCATTCAATCTCACGTCCGACATCCGGTTCGTCAACGTCGGCGAGCGCACCAACGTCACCGGCTCGGCCAAATTCCGCAAGCTGATCAAGGAGGGCGATCTCGCGACCGCGCTCGATGTCGCTCGCGACCAGGTCGCCAACGGCGCCCAGATCATCGACATCAACATGGACGAGGGCCTGCTCGACTCGCAGGTGGCGATGGTCGACTATCTCAACCTGATCGCCGCCGAGCCCGACATCGCCCGCGTCCCGGTGATGATCGACAGCTCCAAGTTCGCGATCATCGAGGCCGGACTCAAATGCGTGCAGGGCAAGTCCGTCGTCAATTCGATCTCGATGAAGGAGGGCGAGGAGAAGTTCATCGCCGACGCGCGCACCGTGCGACGCTACGGTGCCGCTGTCGTGGTCATGGCCTTCGACGAGAAGGGCCAAGCCGACACCAAGGAGCGCAAGGTCGAGATCTGTTCGCGCGCCTACAAGATCCTCACGGAGGTCGTCGGCTTCCCGCCGCAGGACATCATCTTCGATCCCAACATCTTCGCGGTCGCGACCGGCATCGAGGAGCACAACAATTACGGGGTGGACTTCATCGAGGCCGCCCGCGAGATCAGGCAGCGCCATCCACTGGTTCACATCTCCGGCGGCGTGTCGAACCTGTCCTTCTCGTTCCGCGGCAACGAGCGCGTGCGCGAGGCGATGCACTCCGTGTTCCTCTACCATGCGATCGCCGCCGGCATGGACATGGGTATCGTCAACGCCGGCCAGCTCGCCGTCTACGAGGACATCGACCGCGAGCTACGCGACGGCTGCGAAGACGTCGTGCTCAATCGCCGGCCGGATGCAACCGAACGTCTGCTCGAGCTCGCCGAGAGCTACAAGGGCAAGGGCGCGGAGAAGGCCGAGAAGACGCTGGCCTGGCGCGCCGAGCCCGTCGCCAAGCGCCTCGAGCACGCGCTCGTCAACGGCATCACCGATTTCATCGACGAGGACACCGAGGAGGCGCGCGCGGCGTCCTCCCGTCCGCTCGACGTGATCGAGGGGCCGCTGATGGCCGGCATGAACGTCGTCGGCGACCTGTTCGGCTCGGGCAAGATGTTCCTGCCGCAGGTCGTCAAGTCGGCGCGTGTTATGAAGAAGGCCGTCGCCTACCTGATGCCGTATATGGAAGAGGAGAAGAAGCGTACCGGCGCCTCGCAGCGTTCCGGCGCCGGCAAAATCCTGATGGCGACGGTCAAGGGCGACGTTCATGACATCGGCAAGAACATCGTCGGCGTCGTGCTCGCCTGCAACAATTACGAGATCATCGATCTCGGCGTGATGGTGCCGGCGAAGAAGATCCTCGACACGGCGCGCGAGGAGAAGGTCGATGCGATCGGCCTGTCGGGCCTCATCACGCCGTCGCTCGAGGAGATGAGCTTCGTCGCCGCCGAGATGGAGCGAGAGGGCTTCTCGGTGCCGCTGCTGATCGGTGGCGCGACGACGAGCCGGGTGCATACGGCGGTGAAGATCCATCCTAACTATCAGCGCGGACAGGCGGTCTACGTGACCGACGCGTCGCGCGCGGTCGGCGTGGTGCAGGCGCTGCTGCAGCCCGACACGCGCGCGGGCTACATCGAGACCATCCGGGCCGAATACCAGAAAGTGTCGGACACCCATGCCCGCGGCGAGCGCGACAAGCAGCGCCTGCCACTCGCCAAGGCGCGCGCCAACGCGCCGAAGATCGATTGGGCGTCCTACGATCCGCCGAAGCCGCTCTTCACCGGCACGCGGGTGCTGACGAACGCCGACATCACCGACCTCGTGCCGTACATCGACTGGACGCCGTTCTTCCAGACCTGGGAGCTGAAGGGGCGCTACCCCGCGATCCTCGACGATCCCGAGCGCGGCGAGGCGGCCCGGGCGCTGTTCGACGACGCGCAGGCGATGCTCAAGCGCATCGTGGAGGAGCGCTGGTTCGATCCCAAGTGCGTGATCGGATTCTGGCCGGCCAATGCGGTCGGCGACGACGTCAAGCTTTACGCCGGGGACTCGCGCACGAGCGAGCTCGCGACCTTCTTCACGCTACGCCAACAGTTGATGAAACGCGACGGCCGTCCGAACGTCGCCCTCGGCGATTACGTCGCGCCGAAAAATAGTGGAAAGGCGGACTATATCGGCGCCTTCGTCGTCACCGCCGGCGCCAACGAAGAGAAGATCGCCGAGCGCTTCGCCCGCGCCAACGACGATTACTCCTCGATCCTCGTCAAGGCGCTCGCCGACCGCGTCGCGGAAGCCTTCGCGGAGCGCATGCACGAGCGCGTGCGGCGCGAGTTCTGGGCCTACGAGACCGGCCCGATCGCGGCGCCCGAGCGACTGCTCGAGGAGACCTATCGCGGCATCCGTCCCGCGCCGGGCTATCCCTCCCAGCCCGACCACACCGAGAAGGTCACGCTGTTCAAGCTGCTCGACGCGGAACGCCGCGTCGGAGTCAAGTTGACCGAGAGCTACGCGATGTGGCCGGGGTCCTCGGTCAGCGGACTCTACCTCGCGCATCCGGAGGCGGCGTATTTCGGCGTCGCCAAGATCGAGCGCGACCAGGTCGAGGACTACGCGGCGCGCAAGGCGATGGACGTGGCCGAGGCCGAGCGCTGGCTGGCGCCGATCCTGAACTACGATCCCATCGCGCTGCGCCAGGCGGAGGCCGCGGAATAGGGTGATTTGCGAGTGCGCTCCGAGATCACCTTTTCGGCGCATGCTCGATTGGCAATCTCCGAGCGCGATCTCGACATAACGTGGATTGTGAAGATAATCCGCGCTTCCGGACTGAAGGAACCTGATCCGCAATACTTCGACAGGTGGCGTGTGTTCCGTAGGATCGAGCAGAACAAGGGTAGGGTGTTGCGGGTTGTTTGCGTCAGCAAGGATACCGCGAGACACGTGATTACCGCCCACTTTGACAGGAGGTAAACGCTATGAAAGCCTCTTACGACGCTGAGGTGGACGCGCTGTTCGTTCGGTTCACTTGCGCTTCAATCGTAGACTCCGAGCAGGTGTCGCCGGACATGATCGTCGACTTCGACGCGGACGGGCACATTGTTGGCATCGAGATCCTCAATGCCAAGCTCCGCCACGGCGATCGGCTCACGCCCTCGGATCTCGCTCTGGCCTGATCGCAGCTCACGGGGGATCGACACCGCCGGACAGCACCGCCGAGTGACGGATGTCACAAAAAAGACGCGTTGATACATAATTGGGCACACGCACTTTACTCGGCCATCTGCCCGTCTACGCTTCCCCGAAAGCAAGAACGACTTCGGGGGAACGTAAATGGGGTGGCACGTCGCACGCTCTTCAACCTTGGCTTTGTCGCTGCTCGGGTCCGCCGCTTGGTTCGGGGGCGCCGCCGAGGCGCAGCAGGCGTTCACGCGCATCCAGGCTTTCGGCGACAGCTACGTCGACACCGGCAACGCGCTCGCGCTCCTGAAGCAATTCGCGCCGGCGGCCTACGCGCAGCTCGCGCCCATCTACCCGACCGGCCGCTTCAGCGGCGGCACCAACTACGTCGACACGATTTCCAGCCTGCTCAACATTCCGCAGCAGAATTACGCGATCGGGGGCGCCGAAGCCACCACCGCCAACACGATCGCGGGTCTGCCGGGCTTCACGCAGGAATGGCAGGGCTTTGTCGCCTCGGGAGGCCGGATCGCGCCGTCCGACTTGGTGCTCCTCAATATCGGCGGCAACGATGCCCGCGTCTACTATCAGGGCGGCGGTTCGCCGGCCGGCGCCCCCGCGGCGGCGACCGTGAGCGCCACGGCGGCGATCACCGGCATCAACGCGCTGGTTTCGGCCGGCGCCCGCACCATCGTCTACAGCGGCGGCGATGTCAGCGGCCTGCCGGAGGCGGCGGCTTTCCCCAGTTCAGCCGTGGCCGTGGGATCGGTGTTCAGCAACATCTACAACCAGCAGGTCGAGGCGGCCCTTGGCGGCCTTGCCAGAAGCGGCACGCGGGCCGAGTACATCGACCTCACGTTGCTCGAGAACCAGATCATCGCCCGGCCGGGCGTCTACGGGTTCACGAACACCGGAGCCTGCTCTGTCGCCTGCATCGGCAACCCGGCGCTGCAGAACCAATACCTGTATTACGTCGACGGCATTCATCTGACGTCCCACGGTTTCGCGGTGCTGGGCGAATACGAGGTCAACCGGCTTGAGGCGCCGGGAACCTTCCCGGCGCAAGGCGATGTTGGCCGCATCACGGAAATAGCGTTCGCACAGACGCTGTTCGGCCGAATGGACCTGTTCGGCGGCGCCGCGCGCGCCCCGTTGCGCGAGCTCGCCGATCTGCCGGCACGCGCGCCGCTGGCCGTCGCGCCGCCGCCGGTCAATCCGCTGTCGGTCGTGCTCCTGGTGGACGGCGGCGCCGGCGACGGCACCCGCTCGTCGGCGGGAACCGGCTACACCTTCACCTCGATCGGCGGCACGGTCGCGGCCGAGTACCGCTTCAACGACGCGTTCCTGTTCGGCGCCGCTTTCAACTATTCGAATCCCGATCTCAAGCTGAGCGACAATCAGGCGAGGACCCAGGCCGATTCCTACCAATTCGGTGTCTACGGTACCTGGACGACGCCCACCGTCTTCGTCCAGGGCCTCGCGACGGGCGGCGTCCAGACCTACCACAACACGCGCGCCGGCGTGGTGGACACGGTCGGTTCGGATCCCAACGGCAACACGTTCGTCGTCGGCGGCAAGATCGGCCGGCTGTTCGACGTCGAGGCCGGTGGCCTCCGCGTCGGCCCGATCGCCGGGCTCCTGTACGGGCGCGCGCACGTCAACGACTTCACCGAGCACGGCGACCCCGTGTTGACGTTGCGGGTCGGCTCGCAGACTGAGGATACGCTCATCGCCAGCGGCGGCGCGCAGATCCGTGCGCCCGCCTTCTACCAGGGTATCGCGCTCGACGCCTTCGCCAACTTCACCGTTGAAAGCGACGTGACCGGCGACGGGCGCATCATCCAATACGGCGCGACGTCGGCGCCCCTCATCGTCAACAGCCTCGCTGTGCCCAGCGGCGATTCGCGGCGTCCCTACGGGCGCGTCGCCGCCGGTTTCTCGGCCCCGGTGACGCCCACGGTCTCCGTGACCGCCTTCGCCACGACGACGATCGATCGGCCCGGCGGCAACGACTTCAGCGGTAACGGCGGCATCAAGTTCGCCTTCTGAACGCCGCCGGCGCAGGACAGCCCACGCTTTGACCGGCCGTTGACTGTTTCTTATGTTATAACATAAGGTATGCGGGTTGCGACGCTTCGGGGAGGGTCGGGTGAGGCAAGCAAGGTTCGCGGGCGCGGCGGTGTTCGCCGCGCCGTTGTGCTTGGCCTTGCTCGGCGCGGGCTCCGTGGCATCGGCGGCTTCCGCCATCAAGGCAATCGGCGTCGAGAACGAGTACGCCGACGTCGTCGCGCAGATCGGCGGCCGCTACGTCGAAGTGACGACGATCGTCAGCGATCCCAACACGGATCCGCATTCGTTCGAGGCCAGCCCGAGGATCGCCGCCTCGATCGCCTCGGCGCGGCTCATCGTGAAGAACGGCCTCGGCTACGATGCCTGGGTCGACAAGATCATGTCCGCCTCGCCCAGCGCGCAGCGCAAGGTCATCGATGTGCAGCAGCTGTTGGGCCTGCCCAGCGACACGCCCAACCCGCACCTCTGGTACGATCCCAAGACGATGCCGAAGGTCGCCGAGGCGATCACGGCCGAGATGTCGGCGTTGCAGCCCGATTACGCGAAGGACTTCGAGGCCAATCTCAGGACATTCGACGCGTCGCTGAAGCCCTGGACCGATGCCATCGCCGCCTTCAAGTCCGAGCATCCGAAGACGCCCATCGCGGTGACCGAGCCGGTGGCCGACTACATGCTGGAGGCGATGGGCTTCGACATCGAGACGCCCTTCTCGCTTCAGGCCGCCATCATGAACGGCACCGACCCCTCGCCGCAGGACGTCTCGGCGCAGACCGCTCTGTTCACGAACCGCAAGGTCAAGGTATTCGCCTACAACCAGCAGGTCACGAGCGCGTTGACCCAAAAGTACGTCGCCCTTGCCAAGAAGAAAGACGTGCCCATCGTCGGTGTCTACGAAACCATGCCGACGCCCGGCTACACCTATCAGAGCTGGATGTTGGCTGAGGTCGACGCGCTCCGTAGAGCGGTGACAGGAAGGGCATCGACGGAAACGCTGCGGAAGAAGTAGGTTGATGGACGAAGTCCTTGCCGTCGAGCATGTCGGCGTCTCCTTCCCCGGCCACAGGGTGCTCGACGACGTCAGCTTTCGACTGCACCGCGGTGAATTCTGCGGCCTGATCGGCGCCAACGGCTCGGGCAAGACGACGCTTCTGCGCACGATCCTCGGCCTCCTCAAGCCGAACACCGGACGCATCTCCATCGACGGCGGCGAACGCGGGCGATCGGTTGGCTACGTCCCGCAGAAGATCAGCCTCGATCCCAGCGTGCCGCTCAGGGCCCGCGATCTGGTCGCACTCGGTCTGGATGGCCATGTTCTGGGGCTGCCGCTGCGGACACGCTCGCGCGATCGCAGCGTCGATGCGATGATCGAAGCTGTCGACGCGGGCGCGTTCGCCGACCGGCGTGTCGGAAATCTCTCGGGCGGCCAGCAACAAAGGATTCTCATCGCGCATGCGCTAGTGCGTCGGCCGCGCCTGCTCCTGCTGGACGAGCCGCTCGCCAATCTCGACATCCGCAGCGTCGCCGAGATCGTTGTGCTGCTTCGGCGTTTGTCGTCGGAACACGAGATCACCGTTCTGCTCTCCGCGCACGACATGAACCCGCTGCTCGCGGCGATGGACCGCATCGTCTACCTCGCCAACGGGCGCGCCGCGAGCGGCCGGACCGACGAGGTGGTGCGCGGGACGGTCCTCAGCGACTTGTACGGCTTCCCGATCGACGTCATCCGCGTGCACGGCCGGGTCCTGGTGATGACGGCCGCGGAGCATCGCGCCATCCACGCCGGCGCGCCGCCGGAGGCGCTCGACGTGACGCTCGTGCGATGACGAACGCCCTCTTCGACGCCATCGTCGGACCCGGCTTCTTCGCGAGCGAACCGGTCCGCACCGCTGTGATCATCGGCGGTGGCGCAGCGATCGTCTCGGCCGTCGTCGGCGTCTTCACGGTGATACGCGGGCAGTCCTTCGCCGGTCACGCGCTCGGCGACGTCAGCAGCGCCGGCGGCGCGGCCTCGTTCCTTCTTGGCATCAATCCGCTGCTCGGCTTCCTCGGGATGGCGATGGTCGCGACGGCGGGGATGGAGGCGGTGAGCGTCCGCCGCCCGGGCGAACGCGATCTCGTCACCGGCGTGGTGCTCGGGGCAGGGCTCGGGCTCTCCGCGCTGCTCCTCTATCTCTCCGTGACATCGAAAAGCACCACTGGCGCCGCGGTCGCCATCATGTTCGGCTCGATGTTTGCCATCGATCCGTCGATCGTGCCGCTCGGCCTCGCCGCCGGCGCCGCGGCGCTGGTGACGGTTGCCGTGCTCTACCGGCCCTTGCTCCTGAGTTCGCTCGATCCGGAACTCGCCCGCGTCCGCGGCGTGCCGGCGCGCCTCGTCGGCCTTATCCACCTCGTCGTCCTGTCGCTGGCGGTGGCACTCTGCGCGATCACCGTCGGCGCCGTCCTCTCGACGGCACTGCTGATCGGGCCGTCCGCCACGGCCTTGCGGCTGGCGAAGCGGCCGGGCGCGGCCATCGGGCTTGCCGCGATGATCGGGCTCGCCGAGACCTGGGGCGGGATCCTGCTCGCCTACGATAGCTACTACTGGACCCCCGGCCACGGCTGGCCGGTGAGCTTCTTCGTGGTATCGCTGATCTTCGTGTTCTATCTCGCGGCGGGTTGGCTCGAGCCGAGACGCCCCCGGGCGGCCCCAGCGGTCGTCGACGCCGAAGGAGCCTGAGCTGTTCTCGAGCTTCATGATCAACACCTGGATCGTGGCGACGATCGTCGCCGCGGTCGCCGGCTGCGTCGGCTTTTTCGTGGTCGTCCGGGGCTCGTCGTTCGCCGCCCATGCGCTGCCGCTCGGCACGTTTCCGGGAGCGGCCTTGGCGAACCTACTCGGTGTCGACCAGCTCTTCGGGCTCGTCCTCTTCGCGCTGCTCGGCGTCGCCGGGATCAGCCTTCTCGGGCGCAAGGGGCGCCACGAGGTCGCGACGGCGCTCTCGCTCGTCATGCTGCTGGGGCTGGGCGACCTGTTCCTCAGCATGTCGCAGGCGTACTCGCAGCAGGTCTACGCCCTTCTTTTCGGCGAGGTGCTCGGCGTCGGCCGCGGCGATCTCCTGCCGATCGCGGCCCTCGGGATGGTGGCCGTCGCGCTCACGATGGCGCTGTTCCGCCCGCTCCTGATCAGTTCGGTGTCGCCGGCACTCGGCGAGGCCAGGGGCGTCTCGCGTCGAAGCGTCGAGCTCGCCTTCCTGGCGATCCTTGCCCTGGCGACCGCGATGGCCCTCCCGGTCGTGGGCGCGCTCCTCGTGTTCAGTCTCATGGTCGGGCCGGCCTCGCTGGCTCGCGCCCTGACCGATCGGCCACTACGCGCGATGGCCCTGTCCGCCGTCGTTGCCATCGTCGTCGCCTGGCTCGCGATCGCGGCGTCGTTCATCTCGGATTGGCCGGTCGGGTTTTTCGTCGGCACGCTGGCGGCCGTGTGCTACGGACTCGGTCGTGGCTGGACCCGATACCGTGGCCATGTCGCCGGCGTGGCGCGTACCGCGGCGATGTTGGACGAGGCGCAGCGCTCGTCCAATCCAGCGAGTGTCAGGACAACGCTCTCCTCGACGTAATAGTCTGGGCAAGGCGCCATGAGGCGATCAGGGCGAGAGACGATGGACGAGCAAGTAGGTCATGTCCCTCGCGAGGCGGTCGCGCTTACGCCGTCGCGCATCGTCGCGCTCGACGGCACGCTGGTGCGGGACGAGGAGCGCGAGATCGCCGTCGAGGTGCCGGTGCAGGTGAGCCTCGCCGACGTGCCGTTCGCGGTGATGATGCTCTCGCCGTCCGACCTCGTCGACTTCGCTTATGGCTTCAGCCTCACGGAGGGCATGATCGAGACGGCTGACGACATCCGCGAGGTGGTCGCCGGCGAGGCCGAAGATGGGTTGACGCTGCGCATCGGCCTCGTCGGCAACAAGCTGCACAAGCATCTCGCCCGCCAGCGCGCGATGACCGGCCGCACCGGCTGCGGTGTCTGCGGCATCGACGATCTCGAGGCGCTGCGCCGCGCCAGGCGTGCCGTCGCGGAGCCGCGTCAGATGACGGTCGCGCCGATCGCGCGGGCGCTGGCGGCGCTGGACGAAAGCCAGGTGCTGAACGCCAGGACGCGAGCCGTGCACGCCGCCGCATGGGCGGACGCGACCGGTGCCATCCTCCACGTGCGCGAGGACGTCGGACGCCACAATGCGCTCGACAAGCTGATCGGTGCGCTCGTCAGGTCGGGCGTCGAGCCGGCGTCTGGGTTCATCCTGATCACCAGTCGCTGCTCTTTCGAGATGGTAGAGAAGGCGGCGACCTTCGGCGCGTCGGTGCTGGTTGCGATCTCGGCTCCGACGTCACTCGCGATCGAGCGCGCGCGAGCCCTCGATCTCTCGCTCGTTGCAATCGCGCGGCGCGACACCTTGACAATCTTCAACGGCGTCGAGCGTTTCACGTTGGGTTAACCGAACGTGGCTAGGGTCGCGAGACCAGGGTGAAAAAATCCTTTATGTTCTCGTGGCGACCCACCGGCAAGGCTCTAGCGGTCATTCAGCCGAGCATTGTCGACGCCCTCGCTGCTGCCTCGGCCACCGACCCTGCGACTCTTGATACCAGCGAAACGCGGCGCTCCGCCGAGATCGACCTCCTCCAAGGCATAGGCGAGGCAACCGAGACCAATCTCGCGCTCGGCGCCATCCTGCGCGAAACCTTCACGATCTTCGACGAGGTGGCGGCCTGTTCCTCCAACTTCGACGAGACGGCGGAAGCAACCCGAGTGCGGGCCGACCATTTCGCGGCCTCCGTCTGCACGCTGCAAAGCCACAGCGACGTGATCGAGGAGCGGCTGGTGTCCGCGGCCGAGGCCGTCGAGCGCGCCCATGCGCGCTCGCGCTCGGCGCTGGCGAGCGTCGGGGATCTCACGTCCTCCATCGGGGAGATCGAGCGGGTAGTGCGGATGATCGCGGCGATCGCCGCGCAGACGAACCTGCTGGCGCTGAACGCCACCATCGAGGCCGCGCGCGCCGGGGCCGCCGGCGCCGGCTTCCGCGTCGTTGCGGGCGAGGTGAAGACCCTCTCGCAGCAGACCGAGAAGGCGACCGACGAGATCGCGGCCTCCGTCAAGCGCATCCGCGAGCGCGCCCTCGTCCACAACCGCGAGGTTTGCGACATCGACCAGTCGATCGATGCTCTCGAAGGGATCTTCAGCGTGGTGCGCGAGGCCGTCATCTCGCAAGGCGAGCAGACGCGGGAGATCGGGCTCGGCTCCGAGGAGGTCGCGACGCTGGCGCAGACGGTTCAGACCAACGCCGGCCGCATGCAGACCCTCGGCGGACTGGTCAAGCAGATGACGGGCGCGGCCGAACGTGCCGTCGACGACGCGCGTAGCGGCTTCGTGCGGCTAGTCGATCGGGCGACGGTGGTGCTGCGCCAGGCCGATGGACCGCTCGACAAGGCGGCCGAGCGCTGGCCAACGGTGCTGCGCGGCACCACCATGCATCAAGGGTTGGCGCAGAGCGTCCGGCTCATCGAACTATCGTCCTCCGGATTTCAGATCGAGATGAAATCGGATGGCCGGCGGCTCGGCGACATCGTCTCGATCGATGTCGAGACGCTCGGCCAATTCGAGATTCGGCTCCTGACGCCGACCTTTGCCGGGTTCGAGGCCGTCCTCGTCAATCCGCCCGCCGCGGTCAGCGGTCGGATCGATCACGAGGTGCGCCGCCTCCGGGTCCGCTACCAGCCCTTCATCGATCAGGTGCAAAACGTGGCCGCTAAGGCCGCAGCCCTGCTGGAGACCGCCATCAAGGAGGGGCGGCTCAGCAAGGCCGATCTTTTCGACACGAACTATGTGCGCGTCGGGGACGCGGAGCCGGCCCAGTATCGCAACGCCGCCGTCTTGCCGCTCGAGATGATCGCGCGCTCGTTCGTCGAAGAGGCCCTGCACGTCGAGCCGAGAGCCGAGTTTTGCATCTTCCAGGACCGCAACGGCTTCAATCCCCTGCACAACCTGGTGAACTCCAAGCCGCGCCGCGACGATCGCGGCTGGAACCTGCGCCATTCCCGCATGCATCGCATCTTCGATGACCGCGTCGGGATGGCGGCCTCACGCAACCTCAAGGCGGTTCTGGTGCAAAGCTATGCCCGCGACATGGGAGACTGCATCGAAACGCGCATGGAGTTCGACGCGCCGCTCTACATTCTCGGCAGCCACTGGGGTACCATTCGCATGGCCCACAAGTTGGTTTGATACCGGCGTTACGCTGCCAAGTCGGCGATCACACGCCGTAGAAGTCCCGGTACCAGGCGACGAAGCGCGCGATGCCCTCCTCGATCGTCGTGGTCGGCCGGAACCCGATATCGCGCGCGAGGTCATCGATATCGGCGTAGGTCGCCACGACGTCGCCGGACTGGAGAGGCAGGAACGTCTTGGCCGCGACGAGTCCCAGGTTTTGCTCTATCAGCGTAATGACGCGATCGAGCGGGACCGGGCAATTGTTGCCGATGTTGTAGAGGCGGTAGGGCGCGGAACTGCTCGAGGGGTCGGGCGCCGCGCCATCCCATTCGGGGTCCGGCTCTGGAAGGCGCAAGGCAAGCCGGGCCACCGCCTCGACGATGTCGTCGATATAGGTGAAATCGCGGCGCATCTCGCCGTGATTGAAGACCTCGATCGGCTTGCCCTCGAGCATCGTTCGGGTGAACAGGAAGACCGCCATGTCCGGTCGTCCCCACGGGCCATAGACCGTGAAGAAGCGCAGACCGGTGGTCGGCAGCCTGTAGAGATGGCTGTAGCTATGCGCCATCAGCTCGTTCGACTTCTTCGTCGCGGCGTAGAAGCTCAAGGGGTGGTCGACGTTCTGGTGAACCGAGAACGGCATGCGGGTCACCGCGCCGTAGACCGAGCTCGATGAGGCGTAGAGCAGGTGCCGAACGCGGTGGTGGCGGCACGCTTCCAGGAGGTTGAGGAAGCCGTCGAGGTTGCTGTGCAGGTAGGCGCGCGGGTTCTGCAAAGAGTACCGCACGCCGGCCTGCGCCGCCATATTGATGACGATCTCGAACCGGTGTTTCGCGAACAGCGCTTCAAGACCGGCCTGGTCGGCGAGATCGAGGCGCACGAAACGGAAGCCGTCTTGCTTGTCGAGCCGCTCGAGACGTGCGCGTTTCAGAGCCGGATCGTAATAGTCGTCGAGGGTGTCGAGCCCAACGACGGAGGTCCCGTCTTCTAGCATCCTGCGGGCCAGCGCATTCCCGATGAAACCGGCGGCTCCGGTGATGAGGACAGGCGCCATCTCGATCCTTGTCACCCCTCCTGGGCGCGCCCGCAGGGGGACGCCCAGCTGGGTGCGCTGCGACTCATAGCAGGCCCCTTCGACCACGGCCAAAGTTTCACAAGGTGTTCGGCTGAAGCGGGGCGAAACGTGTCGCACCTACTTCGATCCTTAATGGCTCGGGGAGCGAGGGAGCTGGGGGACGACAATGCACGTGCCAACCTAATTGAATAGTTCAAGAGAATTTTCGATCGTGCGCCGACGGGCGTTTCGGTGCCGGTGCGTCCACACGACCGATCTTTATCTCGAAAGCGGCGCGTAACGCGACCTGATGCGCGGGCAACGCCTGTTTAAGGGCTGCCCAAGTCGATTGACCGCAAGCCTGGGCGAGCCGCAGCTTGAAACCTCGCCCCGAAGCTTCGGGCGCGAAGCCTTCCGGCAGGGCGAGCTGGATAAGCTGTGTGGCAGCGGCCTGAAGATCGTAGGCGGCCAGCGCGACAGCCGGAACGATTGCGCCGTCTGCGGCGCGCCGCAGCACGATGCGAGGCGAGGGATCGCGTAAGTCGGGTCGCTCGATGGCAATCGTCTGAGCAAGGAACTCGGCGTCGACGAGGCCGCCCGGCGACAGCTTGAGGTCCCACGGACCGGCCGGCGGCCGTTCACGCGCCATCAAAGCGCGCATAGCGGCGACGTCGGCCGCCAGCGAGGTCCGCGGACCCTCGTCCAAGGCGGCGGCGATCGCGGACTCGATTCGTGCGGTGAGCCCGTGATCGCCGGCAATCACCCGCGCCCGGGTGAGCGCCAGATGTTCCCAGGTCGCAGCCGTGGTCCTCTGGTAGGCCGCGAAGGCCGAAAACTTGGTGGCGAGCGGGCCTTGCCGCCCGGACGGCCGCAGCCGCATGTCGACATCGTAGAGCCGTCCGCGCCGGGTCGGCGCGGTGAGATGGGTGATGAGCCGCTGCGTCAATCGGGTGAAATAGGTCGCGGCGTCGAGCCGCTTCGCACCGTCGGACAGGGGCCGCTCCGGATCGAAATCATAAACGACGACGAGGTCGAGATCGGAAGTAGCCGTCGCCTCGCGGGATCCGAGCCGCCCGAAGGCGAGGACGGCCAGGGTCGCCCCTTCGATTCGGCCATGCTCTGCCGCGAAGGCGTCTTCTGTGCGCCTGAGCATGGCGCGAAGCGTGCCGACCGCTAGCGCCGTGTACGCGAGGGCCGCCTCGTGCGGCGAGAGGGCGCCCGCGAGCAAGCGGGTGCCAATGAGGAAGTGCTCCTCGTGCTGATAGTCCCGCGCGAGGTCCAGCACGTCCTCGATCATCGAGGCGCGGGCGAGCGCGGCGGTCATGCGCGCCTCCATCTCGCTCTCGTCGAAGGTCACGATCGCGTCGCGATCGATTGCGATGTCGAGAAGGTGGGGGTGGACCGCGACGGCCTCGGCGAGGCGCGGCGCGCCGCCGAGGATCTCGCCAAATAGCGAGCGTAGCGCGGCGTTGGCGGAGAGGATGGCGAAGAGTTCAGCCGATGTCGGCAGGCGCTCCAGAACCCGATCGAAGCCCGCTACCGCGGCATCGGGGTCCGAGCCCCGCGCGAAGCTCGCCAGCAGTTGCGGCACGAGCTCGGTCAGGCGCTCGCGGGCGCGCATGGATTGTACGGCCGGCCGCAGCCCGGCGTGCCAGTTGCGGACCGTGGCCGCGACCTTCTCCGGCTCCCGGAAGCCGAGCTTCTGAAGGGTGCGCAGCGTCCCTGGATCGCCGCCGATGCCGGTGAAGACGAGGTCGCCGCCGGCATGGCCGAGCGACGGCGCGTGCTCGAACAGTAGGGCGTAATGATGCGCCACCAGCCGGCAGCATCGTTCGAAGGCGCCGGAAAACGTCGCCGCCGAGGCGTAGCCGCAGAAGCGGGCGAAGCGCTCCAGCGCGTCCTTACCCGCGGGCAGCGTATGGGTCTGGAGGTCGTCCTGCATCTGCAGGCGGTGCTCGATGCCGCGCAGGAACGCGTAGGCCTCCGCCAAGTCGGTCTCGGCATGGCGGCTGATGCTCCCCTCCAGGCGCAGCCGGTGCAGCATCGGCACGGTGCGCGAGCCGCGCAGGGCGGGGCGCTTGCCGCCAAAGATCAGCTGCTGGGTCTGCACGAAGAACTCTATATCGCGGATCCCGCCCCGGCCGAGCTTCACGTTGTGGCCGCCGACCGCGATCTCGCCGCCGCCCTTCGCCGCGTGGATCTGCCGTTTCATGGCGTGGATGTCGGCGATCGCCGCGAGATCGAAGTACTTCCGCCAGACGAAGGGCGCCAGAGTCTCGAGGACGTCGGCGCCGAGCGCGAGATCGCCGGCCACGGGCCGCGCCTTGATCAGCGCCGCGCGCTCCCAGTTCTGCCCGAAGCTCTCGTAATAGGCGAGGGCGGCCGGCACCGCCACCGCGACGGCCTTGGCGCTCGGCTCCGGGCGCAGCCTCAAGTCGACGCGGAGCACGTGCCCGTCGGCGGTCGGCTGCTGCAGCAGCCGCACGAGGTCGCGCACGATGCGGGCATACAAGGTCTGCACACTGTCGCGGTCGACGACCGCCGGGCTTTGCGGATCGTAGAGGAAGATGAGGTCGACATCACTGGAGTAATTGAGCTCGCAGCCGCCAAGCTTGCCGAGGGCGAGCACGGCGAGGCCGCACCCGCGTGCCGGCTCGTTCTCGTCGAGGCACAGGCGCCCCGAGTTCCCCGCCTTGCGGAGGAGGAAGGCTATGGCGGCTCCGATGAAGGCCTCCGCCGCCCGGCTGAGAACCTGCACCACTTCTTCGAGCGCCCATGCGCCGCCGAGGTCGGCCAACGCGACGGTGAGAGCCACCTCCTGGCGCGCCAGGCGAAGCCCACACGCCAATGCTTCTTCATCGTCGCCTGTGGCCAGAGGCGCCAAGCCTTCGACGGCTTCTGCAATGACGTCGTGCGGGTCGCGGTCGAGGATCGCGATGAGCCGCGGGGGAGCGGCCTCGACAAGCCCCCAGAGGAACGACGAATGGTCGGCGATGGCCGCCAGCATCGCTTGCACCTGACGCGGCGCGAGAGCTGCCCGCGCGTCCGGGTCCAGCCGGGCGTTGAGATCGGACAGGCGCCAGCGCGCCCGACCTTTGTCGGCGATGCGTGGGTGAGACTTAAGTCGCTGGCGGAGCGATTTCGCCGCCGGATCGGGGAGGGTGTTCACGCCGCGAGTAGCAGGCGGCCCGCCTCTCTTCGTCAAGAGCGATCCCGCGGCGTCCGCGCATCGTGGGAAAGATTGTGCACGAGCCTCATCGAGCGTCTTTAGCGTTGATCAGGAGCGCCAAAGGCGAGCCCGGACGGCCGAATCGCGCAAAGGGCATCTCGCATGATAGCGAACGCGGAACATTGCTCAGAACAAAAAAGGAATGATTAGCGACTTTATCAAGGCGAGCACTTGGAGGTGCGCGGCAATTACGCTTAAAGAATTTGCTCAGGAAAGAGGCTGCGAAAACTATCTGCTTAAGTGTTTCGCAGATCCATGCATGTTCGACGGCAGTGAACCATCAGGAGACTTTCATGGATACGATTCACCGCATCGGCATGAACGACCTCGATCATCGCGATGAGGGCGTTCGAGATGCCCGGAGTTGGACAGGCCACAACGAGAACATCATCGCGTCGGCGAAGCGGGAGCCGGCGACCGCGGCCTGCGGCTCGGCCCGGTACCACGAGGTGGCGATCGAAGAGGCTCGCCTCGAGACGATCGAAGCGCGCAGCAACCCCTACCATTAGGCCGCGCCATCGGCATCCGGAGGTGACCGTGAGAGGGAGCAGCGCCCATCTTCTCGCATCCTCCGGCTACCGCGGCTTCCGCCTCGAACGTGCGCGGACGAGCTCATCGCTGAGTTGCTCCTGGACGCGGCCTTCCGGTTTCAGCTTGGCGTCGAGGGCGCGCATCCGCCGCGTCGGGAAGCTCCGTGACGATCGCGAGGACTACGAGACTCGCGTCATGCGTTCCGCGGGCCAAAGCTTTAATCGCCGTCGCCGGATGGAGCCAAGCGCCTCTTCGGTACCCTGCCGGGAAAACCGGCCAGGAAAACCGGCGCTCCTCTGATCCGCCACATGCCGAATGCCGTCGGCGCAAGACAGGACTACGACCACGACGCGCGGAACGGGCCGGCAGGCTTAGCCATTCCACCGAGCGCTATGTCGACATAGTGCTTTGTCAACAAGGACAGTACGATGGGAAAACTCGGCCTCCTGGCTTTTGCTGCCGCCTTCGCCGCCACGCCCGCGCTGGCGGACGAGGTGACGATGCATCACGACGATGCCCCAGCCGCGAACTCGACCTCGGTCGAAAAGCATGTCACCGACGACGGTTGCGCGTCGAAGACCGTGCACAAGGAAGACGATGCTGGCTCGACGACTGTGCACAAGACGAATTGCGATTGATCGCGGCATCTTAGGGAGAATAGAAAAGCATGGATAAGAAGCTTCTTGGCCTCGTCGGTATCATGAGCGTCGCGATCCCAGCAGGCGCAATGGCCGCTCCGGCGCCTCAGGAACTGCCGGCCGCAGCCTCGTTCAACGACCTTCTGCAGCCGATCCCCAACGCTGGCGAGCGCCTGAAGGCCATCGACGCGGTGGCGACGGATGACGGCACCGCTCGTTTGGAGCGCGTTCAGTTTCACCATCATCATCACCATCACAACATCGTCAGGCGTCTTCTCGGAGGCGGGGGCCGCTACCATCACCACCACCATCATCACCATTATCGCCGCGATTACTGAGCAAGACTTGGAGAGGCGGTTGCCGTACGGATTCGCCTCTCCATGCAAGGCTTCAGACGCATTGGCGTCGGTGCGCTACCGGGCTGCTCCAGCGGCCAATAAGGTTTCGACGACCTGCTCGGCTCGCGTCTGCCAGCGTTCCGCCCGATAGCCGAAGGTCGCGGCGAAGCGGCGGGAGTCGAGTTCCGAATTGACCGGCCGCCGCGCAGGTGTCGGGTATTCCGCCGTCGTGATCGGGTCCACCGATGGCCGCTTGCCCGTGAAGGCAGCCTGAGCAGTGACGATCACTTCGGCAAAGCCGTGCCACGTCGTGACCCCTGTTCCGTCGAAATGGAAGGTTCCCGCAAGATGCGGGTCGCGCGCCAGCACGGAGTCGACGGCGAGGATCGCCTCGGCGATGTCGAGCGTCGCGGTGGGGCAGCCGCGCTGGTCTGCAACGACGCGCAGCCGCTCGCGCTCGGCGGCAAACCGCATCATCGTCTTGAGGAAGTTGTTGCCGTAGGCGCCGTAAACCCATGCCGTGCGCACGATGATGTGACGCGGGGCGGCCGCGCGCACGGCGACCTCGCCGGCGGCCTTCGTGTCGCCGTAGACGCCGAGCGGCGCGACCGGATCGTTCTCGACGTAAGGGCCGACCTTGCTGCCGTCGAAGACGTAGTCGGTCGAGATCTGCAGAACCGGGGCGTCGTGACGCGCGGCCGCCCTCGCGATGGCGCCGGCGGCATCGCGATTGACCGCCATCGCGAGATCGCGCTCGCTCTCGGCCTTGTCGACGGCCGTAAAGGCGGCGGCGTTGACCACGAGGCGCGGGGCATGGCGCGTGACGGCGCGAGCGACGGCGTCCGCGTCGCGGATGTCGACGTCGGCGCGGGTGAGACCTACCGCCCCGATGCCGCGCGAGCGCGCGAGGGCTATCAGTTCCTGCCCCACCTGGCCGCCGGCGCCGAAAACTAGGATCGGCCTGCTCATTTCTTGCGCAATCACGCTGCCCCCAGCCGCTCGCCGCGGTAAACCCCGGAACGGATGCGACCCCACCAGGTCGGGTTGTCCAGGTACCAGCGCACGGTCTTGCGCAGGCCGCTCTCGAACGTCTCTCGCGGCACCCAGCCCAGCAGATGCTTGATCTTCGTGGCGTCAATGGCGTAACGCCCGTCGTGGCCGGGCCGGTCCGTCACGAAGGTGATCAGCCTCTCGCGCGGGCCGATCGCCTCGTCGGGGGCCATTTCGTCGACGAGCGCGCAGATCGCGCGCACCACGTCGATGTTGCGGCGCTCGTTCCAGCCGCCGACGTTGTAGCTCTCGCCGAGCGCGCCGCGGGTGGCGATGAGCACGAGCGCGCGGGCGTGGTCCTCCACGTAAAGCCAATCGCGCACGTTGACCCCGGTGCCGTAGACGGGCAGCGTCTTGCCTTCGAGCGCGTTGAGGATGACGAGAGGGATCAATTTCTCCGGAAAGTGGAACGGTCCGTAGTTGTTGGAGCAGTTCGAGGAGACCGTCGGAAGCTGGTAGGTGTGGTGCCAGGCACGAACCAGATGGTCTGACCCCGCCTTCGAGGCGGAGTAAGGCGAGTTCGGCTGGTAAGGGCTGTCCTCGCGAAAAAAGTCGGTCTCGCCCAGCGAGCCGAACACCTCGTCTGTCGAGATGTGGTGGAATCGAAAACGCTCCTTAGCCTCGCTTTCGAGCGCCGACCAGTATCGGCGCGCCGCCTCGAGCAGGACGAACGTGCCCATCACGTTGGTCTCGATGAAAGCGGCCGGCCCGTCGATCGAGCGGTCGACGTGGCTCTCGGCGGCGAGATGCATGATGATGTCGGGCCGGTAGCTCTCGACGATGAGCCGCACCGCGTCGGCATCGCAGATGTTGGCCTGCTCGAACCGGTAGCGCGGGTCGTTCGTCACAGAGGCAACATTGTCGAGGTTACCGGCGTAGGTCAGCTTGTCGAGGTTGAGCACCTCGTGCCCGGTATCGTGGATCAGGTGGCGAACGACCGCCGAGCCGATGAAGCCTGCGCCGCCGGTCACGATGAAGCGCATGTCAAGCCTTGGCAGGCGGAAGCGCCCCGAAGTCGAACGCTGCCGCATCGCGCAGGTAGGGCAGCGTCGCGTCCTTGTCCGACACCTTGATCTGCTCGCGCGCGACCGGCCAGTCGATCGCGATATCGGGATCGTCCCATCGCAGGCCGGCTTCGGCCGCTTTGTTGTAAAAACCGTCCACCTTGTAGGCTACGACGGTGTCGGGCTCGAGCGTGCAGAAGGCGTGCGCGAACCCCACCGGGATCAGAAGTTGCGCGCCGTTGGTCGCCGTCAAGCTCGCGGCGCACCAGCGGCCATGGGTGCGGCTACCGAGCCGCAGGTCGACTGCGACATCGAACACCGCGCCGGCGAGCACGCGCACGAGCTTGGCCTGCGGCTCCGGCGCGAGCTGAAAATGCAGTCCACGGATCGTGCCGCGCTGGGTCGACAGCGATTCGTTGTCCTGACGGAAGACGCTCGTGATGCCGGCGTTCGCGAAGGTACGCTGATTGTAGGTCTCGACGAAATAGCCGCGGCCATCCGCGAACCGCTGCGGCGTGATCAACAACACCCCGTCGAGAGAGAGTGCCTCAACCTTTAGGGTCATAGGGCATCCACTTTTTTGAGGCAGCAATTCGGACTACGAGCGCGCGAGACGCCGCGCACAGAACCATCGCCACGAAGGCGGAAGCGGTCTAGCCGCTTAGCTCCTCGCGGGCAAACTTGGTTGACTGCTCGCTCCTGGGTCGGTGGCCGCAGCCGCGACCTTTGGTGTGAAGTCGGCTGCCGTCCTCCGCTGGAGAGACGAGCGATGTGAGGATGTGGCGAAGCTTGGTCCTCGGTTGTCCTTGGAACGATACTCGCCAAGGGCCAGTAGCGGCGCGCGAGCAAGGCGATGGCATCGACCGATCCTTGTCTGGACGACAGGTGCCGTTGTCGGCCTCTCGGTCGGCGATGCGGCGAGGTTCGCGGCTCGAGTTGGGCGCCGTGCTCGTTTGCCTTGACGGCACGCGAAATGGGCTCGCTAGTGCGAGCCCATGAGACAAGCATCCCTCGACTTCCTGAAGCACATCGTCGATGCCCCCTCGCCGAGTGGCTACGAGCAGCCCGCCGCCAACGTCTACCGCTCCTACACCGAGCCTCTCGCGGACGCGGTGAGCACGGACGTGCACGGCAACGTCACCGCCGTCTTGAACCCTGGCGCCACGATGCGCATCATGCTCGCCGGCCACATGGACGAGCTCGGTTTCATCGTTCATCACGTCGATGATCGGGGGCAGCTGCACTTCCGCACGATTGGCGGCCACGACAGCGCCGTCGCGATCGGGCAGCGGCTCTGGATCTATGGCAAGCAGCGTATCGCTGGCGTTATCGGCCGGACCGCCATCCATCTCCAGGATGAGACGGAGAGAAAGAAGAAGCCCGAGATCAAGGACATGTGGATCGACATCGGCGCCACTTCGCGCGCCGAGGCGGAAGAAATCGTCAGCCTCGGCGATGTCGCGACTTATCAATGCGAGTTCCAGCGGCTCATGGGAGACCGCGTGACCGCGCGCGGTTTTGACAACAAGATGGGCACCTTCGTCATCGCCGAGGCGCTCCGTCTCCTCAAGGAAGACGGCGGCCTCGACCGGGACGTCGGTGTCTACGCGGTGGCGACTGTGCAGGAGGAAATCGGGCTGCGCGGCGCGAGGACTGCGAGCTATGCCATCGCGGCTCGGACCGGCCTCGCCGTCGACGTCAGCCATGCGACAGACTACCCGGGCGTCAGCAAGACGTTGCATGGGGGGCTCGAGGTCGGAAAAGGTCCAAGCGTCTCCCGTGGTCCGAACACCAATCCCGTGACGTTCGACCTCATCACCGCCGCGGCGCGCGACGCCGGCATTTCCTGCCAGGTCAGCGTCAGCGCCGGCGCAACCGGTACGGATGCCAACGCGATGCAGCTCAACCGGGCTGGAATGGCGACAGGGTTGCTCGGCGTGCCGTTGCGCTACATGCACACGCCCGTCGAGTTGCTGAGCCTGAAGGACGTGGAGGATTGCGCCCGGCTGATGGCCGGCTACTGCCGGCATGTGAAGCCCGACACCGACTTCACGCCCCGCTGATCTGCCAGCCGCAATTGCCGCGACGTTGACAAGCGATCCTCGGTAGCGGAGGTCCGTTACAGCCGATCTCAACAGGTATTTGCCGCCTTTGCCGTCTTTATACCGCTGGGCCGGGAACCCTCGCCTATGCGTTGGCTCTCCAGACGATGTATGATCGGGCGAACACACACACAAAGCCGACAGCATCAACGATCATCCAACGCGCCGCTCGGCACGATTTCAAATCGAATTGTAATACTCGCACGATTGGATTGGCAACGTGGACCGGTTCCCGGAACGCGGGCTTGACCACGTGATCCGCATGGCCCTCGCGCAGGCCAAGCAGGAAATCGCCGGCGCCGGCCCGCAGCCCACGCGCGGTATATCGCGATGGGACGATGACTCCGCGAGAGGCACTCGCCCGCATCCTATGGCTACGCGAAGGCCAAAGCGTTTCAGAACGCGACTGGCCCGAGTTCTTCGCCTGCTACGAGCGCGACGCGGCTAAAACCGATCGCTCGGCAGTCTGAAGACGGCAGCGATCGGGCACTGTGTCAGACTAGCAGAGAAGATCCTGCGTTTGCTCGAAGCGACCGGCCTGAAGGTGGGGCCAATCTCGAAGGCGCCCGCACGCTCGAAAATCAGGGTTTTAGCTGTTGTATCGCGCTGGCAATCTTCACCCTGTGAACGCTTGGCACCAACACCAGAACGTCGCGATAATAGGCAACGTAGGCTCCGCCGTTCGTTGCGCGGACGATATCGTCGATGGACGGCCACTCTTCCAACCGATGCGGGTAAGCAGGCGGCTGAAGGAACAGACGTGCATCATCGATCATGATGGCATGTTTGCGGAACCAAGGCATAATAAGCCCTAGCTCGGTAAGTAAGGGGCACTCCGAATCTTGACCAGCCGTCTCGCCGCCTGACCAATGAGCATCAAGGAAGAAAAGCGTTGGGGGCAGTCCTCCAACCATCTTCGCAAGTTCTTGACTCGTATCTCCGAAAATTGCATTAATGTTGGTATATCTCTTGAAATCCTCTTGCGCCATGTCGAAATAGTGCTTGGAAGCCTCGATGGTAATCGCTCTCTCGAATCGGTCAGCCGCCCACTTCGTTGTAAGTCCGGTTAGTGTGCCGGTCTCGACAAAGACCTTTAGACCGAGCGTGTCACGCAGCATCTCCGCGAGTTCCGGAGGCGGCCCCATTGTCTCGATGCCCATAAGCGATGCCTCAATCTTCGGAAGCAACGGCATTCGAGCAAAGCGACGGGTTTGTCAACGGCGTGAAAGCTTGATCATGGGCGCCTGCCGAGCCCCGCCATACAGCCTCTCTCTTTTTCAAGATAGGGCATCTACAGGGCGGAGACCATCGCGGCCATGGCCTTACGGGCAGTTGGGGCATGTTGTGCCGCAGCACTTCATGCCTCCGATCGATGCGCGCGTCGAGTTGATTTACCGGCGGCCCAAGCCGGCGCCGAAACGCAAAAGGGCTCCCGCAGCCGAAGCCACGGGCGCCCTTGCCGACAAGTCTTGATCGCACACCTACGGCGCCTTTTCGACGATGTCAAACCGCATCACTGGTCCGCGCTCTTGCGGCAAAGCCGCCCGCGAGGATCATGACCACGCGAGGAGGCCGGCCAATGGATCGAATCGAGAGGGTGGCGCACGCGTTGTGCATCGCGAGCGGGAAGAAGGCTGACGAACTCTTACTGTTGGGATCATTGGTAGCGGAGGAGGGACTCGAACCCCCGACACGGGGATTATGATTCCCCTGCTCTAGCCGGCTGAGCTACTCCGCCATGCCGAACGTGCCGGCGGTGCCGGCGGCGACGTCAAGGACGGCCGGATGTAGGCGGGCGCATCGGCGGTGTCAAGGCAACCGCGGGCTCGCGCCGGGCTGTTCCTCCTCGGCCGGCCGCGGCTCGCGACAGCTCGGCTCGGGCGAGCGCGGCTCCGACACTGAGGTCTTGGCGATGCGGGTAAGCGTGAACAGGCCGAGCGGCGATAGCGGGAGACGCTGGACGAGGTGCAGGGTAGGGCGCGCGGCGAGCCAGTCGCCAATCACAGACCAGGGAAACTGCGGGTGCCAGCCGAGCTTGGCGCTGCGCCGGCCGAGCCAGCGTTCGGCGGCGGCCATCGGCCCGCGTTCCGCGCCGACGTGGTTGACGAGGATGATCTCGCCGCCAGGTTTCAGGACGCGCGTCCACTCGTCGAGACAGGCACGGGGATCCGGCACGACCGTCAGCACGAAGGGCGCGACGACCGCATCGAAGGTCGCGTCGCGGAAGGCGAGGGTCATCGCGTCCATCGCGAGCAGGCCATCGATATTGGCCAGGCGCTGCGCGGTCACCCGGACTCGCGCGCGCGCGAGCATCGGGCGGGACAGGTCGATACCCGTCACCACTGTCGCGCGGTCGATCATCGGCAGCTCTAGCCCGGTGCCGACACCGACGTCGAGTATGCGACCGCCGGGCCGAGCCGCCGCCGCGGCCGCCGCCTTGCGGCCGGCGCGCATCACCAGAGCGAAGGTGAGATCGTAGACTGGCGCCCAGCGCGCGTAGGCCGCTTCGACATGGGCATTGTCGATCGAGCTCGCATGGACCGCGGCGTACCCGGTGGATCGCGTCACGAGGCGAACGCCAGCGGCCGGCTCGCGGCGCCTGCCGGCATGACCGTGCCGCCGCCGAGCATGCGGGCGCCGTCATCGTCCGTTTGATAGAAGACGCAGGCTTGCCCGGGCGATACCGCCGTCTCGGCCGCCGGGAAGCTGACCGATCCATCGGCGAAGAGCCGTGCCGGAACCGGTGGGCGCGTCGAGCGGGTGCGCGCGCAAAGCTCGAGGCCCTCGCCGGGCAAGGTGTCGAGGAGACTGTCGCCGAGCCAGTTCACCCCGCGCAACGTGATGCGGGTCGTGCGAAGCGCCTCGCGCGGTCCGACGACAACGCGTGCGTTCGCCGGCTCGACGCGCAGGACGAACAGCGGCACGGTGGTGCCGCTTAGGGCGAGCCCGCGGCGCTGACCGACGGTGAAGGCGGCTATGCCGCCGTGCCGGCCCAGTTCGCGGCCGGCCTCGTCGACGATCGCGCCGGGAACCATCGCCTGGGGCAAAAGCTTGGCGACGACGTCGCTGTAATGTCCCCGCGGCACGAAGCAGATGTCCTGACTGTCCGGCTTGTCGGCATTGACGAGGCAGAGCTCGCGGGCGATCTCGCGAACGCGCCGCTTCGGTAGGTCGCCGAGAGGGAAGCGCAGAGAAGCGAGTTGCGCCGGCGTGGTGCCGAACAGGAAGTAGCTTTGGTCGCGCGCGGCATCGGCGCCGCGAAACAGCGCGCGTCGTCCGTCCGGAAGGCGCCGTGTCGCACAATAGTGCCCGGTCGCGAGCACGTCCGCGCCGAGATCGCGCGCGGTGGCGAGGAGGTCGGTGAACTTCACCTTGTCGTTGCACGACGCGCAGGGGATCGGCGTTTCGCCGGCGGCGTAGCTCGCCGCGAAGGGTTCGATCACCGCCTCGCGGAAGCGTGTCTCGTAATTGAGCACGTAGTGCGGGATGCCGAGGCGCGCGGCGACAGCGCGCGCGTCGCCGATATCGCGACCCGCGCAGCACGTTCCCTTACGTTCGCCAGCGTCCCCGTCGTCGTAGAGCTGCAACGTGACGCCAACGACGTCGTAGCCGTCGCGCTTCAGGATGGCGGCCACCACGGACGAGTCGACGCCGCCCGACATCGCCACCACGACGCGCGTCTCGCCGGGCGGCTTCGCGAAATCGAGACTGTTCAACACCGGACCTGTCGTAATCCTCGGAGCACGCCGTCCTCAAAGCATGCCTCGGCTGTTTCTTCCCCGCGTGCTTTCGGTAGGCGAGCGGCGAACGCAATCGGCGCGGGCACCCCAGCAGCGGTCCCGCTCGCGATGTTCCAATTAGACACAGGCGCCCACGGATGTTGATCCTTTTGCAAGACTTGACAGCTCCGAAAGTAAATTACCAGCGAATTCAGCCTATTGGCTTAGGCAAATCTTAAACGAGACTGGCTACCCTCCACAAGTGTCAAGTCGCGCGTACGTGAGTAATATTCATGAGTGAGTCTCTCCGTCCGAGAGTGAAGTACGTGATCGGGCCTGACGGCAGCCCTCTGACGATCGCCGACCTGCCGCCGACAACCACCAAGCGTTGGGTGATACGCCGCAAGGCCGAGGTTGTCGCCGCCGTGCGCGGCGGCCTTCTGTCGCTCGAAGAGGCGTGCCACCGCTATACCCTGACCGTGGACGAGTTCCTGTCCTGGCAAATGTCGATCGACCAGCATGGCCTTGCCGGCCTGCGCACGACACGCCTCCAGCACTACCGGGCGTGATTGCCAAGCGGACGTGAGCGGCACGACCAGCAAGGCCGCCGCCTTCCGCCTCCGCCTCCGTCGCTCCAGAAGGGAACGCCGACCGCGGAGGTGATCGAGCAGATCGCGACCAGAACCGCGATGTTGACTGCCGTCAGACCCTTGGCTGAGCACTCCCTGTCGCGGACGATCGCGCCCGAGAACACCGGCAAGCCAATCGTGTGCCACAGCGCGAAGGTCGTAAACGAACAAAGCGCTATGAAGGCGGCGGCGGTTTCCTTCGCGCCGAGATGCATGAGCGCGATGCGTCGCACCAAGAGGGCTGCATAGGCAACGAGCGCCGACAGGACGAACGACAGATAATGCCCCGGCGAGATCGGCAACAGCCCGGGCCAGACCTTGCTGGCCACCGGACGCCTTTGAACTTCTTACAGAATCCAACGAAGCGACGACAGCAATCAGTCGAGCGCGGGCCAAAGAAAGTCGAGCGGGCGCTTTATAGGTCTCCGGGCGGCTTCGCGGGCGACGCGGTGTATGGTGCATCATGCGCGAGCGCTGCCGACCCCGCACGAGCGCTGGCCACCGGCAAGACTTCGCCTTGTCGCGGGTCAGACCGTAACATCTACGGCTGGCCGCAATTGTGGCGAAGGAGGGCAAAGCCCGCCTCCGCATTGGTCAGCAGGCAGCGTCAGACCTGCGCGGCGCGCAGGCCCAGCATGCCGTCCATCAGCGCGACCGCAGGCGTCGGAAAGTCGGCGCGGTCGGCGCTCTTCTCCCTTCCTTCGAGACCCTGCACCTTGCCGAGTTCGGCCATCGCCTCTTCGAGCTGGCCGGTCGCCTCGCCGAGCTGATCGCGCAACTCGCCGGCCGAGCGCATCAGGTTCTCGCGCCGGGCGCGCGCCGCCCTGGCGTAGGTCGGATAGGCAAAATGCGTCTGATCCGCTATGCCGGCTTTCTGCTCTTCGACCGCGATCTCGCGGTCGAGATCGTTGGCCATGCGGGAGAACTCGGCGATCATCGCCTCGATCTGCATGACGCGCCGACGCTTCTCGTCCACATGGAACCGCTTTGAACGCAATAGGGAATCCCGCGACTTCATACTCGACTCCGCGACACAGGTTGAACGAACCCGATCTTCACTCAGGCTTCCGCGAGACGATGCAAAACTGCCGCATCAAAGTTGCAGCTTAGTTACCGGTCATCCCAACTGCTGCGGACGACGCAAGGCTGTGTATATTTAACACGACTGATTCGCTTGGCGCGGTTGTTGGCAGCGCCAAAGCGAACGGCGTGCCGCGTCAACCCCCAACGTGTGGATGTGAAATCGTGAACGAAGGCTGCCGAGGCTCTCGCGGCCGGGGCAATTCGTTAACCAATGGACGTTAAGGTTACAGAAAGTCGTATGAAGGGATGACTGCCTCGGTCGGTGCGGACCTGAGGGCAGGCTGTTCACAAGACATAGCGTTTGGGTGACCGACGCGGACCATCTGGGGGCCTCTTATGCGCGTTCTTTTGATCGAAGATGACAGTGCGACCGCGCAAAGCATCGAGCTGATGCTGAAATCCGAAAACTTCAATGTCTACACCACGGATCTCGGCGAAGAGGGCATTGATCTCGGCAAGCTCTACGATTACGACATCATCCTCCTCGATCTCAACCTTCCCGACATGTCCGGCTACGAGGTGCTGCGCACCCTGCGGGTGGCGAAGGTGAAGACACCGATCCTGATCCTGTCGGGCCTCGCCGGCATCGAGGACAAGGTGAAGGGGCTTGGTTTCGGAGCCGACGACTATCTCACCAAGCCGTTTCACAAGGATGAGATGGTCGCCCGCATCCACGCGATCGTGCGCCGCTCCAAGGGTCATGCTCAGTCGGTCATCACCACCGGCGACCTCGTGGTCAATCTCGACCAGAAGACTGTCGAGGTGTCGGGCTCGCGCGTGCACCTGACCGGCAAGGAGTACCAGATGCTCGAGCTCCTCTCGTTGCGGAAGGGGACGACGCTGACCAAGGAGATGTTCCTCAACCATCTCTATGGTGGCATGGACGAGCCGGAGCTCAAGATCATCGACGTCTTCATCTGCAAGCTGCGCAAGAAGCTCGCCAACGCCAGCCAGGGCCGCAACTACATCGAAACCGTTTGGGGCCGCGGATACGTGCTGCGCGAGCCGTCGGAAGACGAAGACCGCATCACCGCCTGACAGTCCCCCAACAGGCCACCAAGACAGGTAGGCGCCGTATCGGCGCCTTTCCCTTTTTGTGATGTCCGCAGGCCAGTCTCGGTTAGTTGCGCAGGGCGTCCTGAGCATCGGGCCGGATCGCCGCCGGAGCCGGAGAACGCTGCAGGCTCTTGACGAAGACGAAGCGGCTTCCCGGATACGGCTGCAGGCTCGAGCAGAGATTGCCGACGCTCTCCGCGGCGCCGAGGGCGAGGAAGCCATCGGTCATCAAGGCGTCGGCGAGATTGCTCAGAACTTGCCGCTTCGTTTCCGCATTGAAATAGATCAGGACGTTGCGGCAGAAGATGATGTCGAAGCGCCCAAAATCGCGGAAGCTCGTCATCAGGTTCCGCGCCTTGAACGTCACCTTGGCGCGCAAGTGATCGTTGATGCGCCAATGTTCGCCGTCCCTGTGAAAGTAGCGCAGCAGCATCGCGACAGGGAGGCCGCGCTGGACCTCGAACTGGCTGTAGACTCCGCGCTCGGCGCTCTCCAACGCCGCCCGCGACAGGTCGGTCGCGAGGATTTCGATCTGCCACCCCGACAGTTTTCGCACCTGCTCGTCGATCAGCATCGCGAGCGCGTAGGGCTCCTGGCCGCGCGAGCAGCCGGCGCACCAGATCCGCAGACGCCGCTGTTCCTTGCGCGCGGCCATGAGGGTAGGCAGCATGCGCTCGGAAAACGAGTTGAACACTGCGCGATCGCGGAAGAACGACGTCTCGTTTATCGTCAGCGCCTCGGCAACCACACGCGCCAGCTCGGCGTTTCTGCTGGATTGGAGAGCCTTGGCGAGATCGTCGAGGCCGGCGAGCTTCTGCGCCCGCAGGATCGGCTGCAAACGATCCTCGACGAGGTAGCGCTTGTCATCTTCGAGCGACATGCCCGAGGTTTCGCGCACGAAGCGCTGTAGTGCGGCGAAGCCAGTGCTCATGCCGACACCAAAGGCCGCAGACGCGCGACGACATCCCTGGCAAGCGCGGCCGGCGCGAGCACGGCCGAGGCGAGGTCCGCCTTGGCGATGGCGCCTGGCATGCCCCATACTGCGGAGGATGCCTTGTCCTGCGCGAGCACGACGCCGCCGGCGGCGACGATCGCGCGAGACCCGGCCAGGCCGTCCTTCCCCATTCCGGAGAGCACGATCCCGAGCGCGCACGGACCGTGCGACTTCGCGCCGGACAGGAACATCATGTCGACGGTCGGCACGTACGGGTCGTGTGAGGTGGCGGTGGCGGCCGTGATCGCGAAGCCATGGTCCAGCCGCTCGATGGCGAGGTAGCGGTCGCCGGGCGAGAAGTGGACGATGCCCGCTTGCAGGGCATGGCGATGCGTGACGACGCACGTCTCGATCCGGCAAACCCGCGCCACATGCGCGGCTATAACCGGCATCAGGTCGGCCGGCATGTGGAGCGTGACGCATACGGGAATGCGGTTCACATGGGGCGCGAGGCCGGTGATCAGCGCGATGAGCGCCTGCGGTCCGCCCGTCGATGCGCCAACCAGCAGGAGCTCCGGCGCGAAGGCGAGCCGCCTCTTCGGTCCCGGCGCGATAGCCGAGCTTGCACGAGCCGCTCGCACGGCCGCGCCGGCCGCTTGTTCGATGGGGCCGCAATGCGCGGTATTCGACCCGGCCAAGTCGATCTCGTCAGGACGCAAGGAGGCCGACTTCCTCAAGCTTCGAGGCGATGATCTGCTGGTCGAAGGGCTTCATGATGTACTCGTCGGCGCCGGCGTGGAGCGCGCGCGTGATTTGGGCTATCTCGTTCTCCGTCGTGCAGAACACGACCTTGGGATGCAGGCCGCCCTCGATCGCGCGCAGTTCGGCGAGAAAGGTGATGCCGTCCATCACCGGCATGTTCCAGTCGAGCAGGATGGCGTCGGGCATCATCGTCTTGCAGGCGTCCAGCGCCTCGAGCCCGTTCTCGGACTCGCGGGTCAGGAAGCCGAGTGTCTGCAGGATACGCTGCGCGACCTTGCGGATGACCCTGCTGTCATCCACGATAAGGATCTGTTTCACGACAAACCTTTCGATGTCGCCAAGGCGCGAACCATTCTAATCTTTGGTGCCGAAGGTCAGGACCCAATCGAGGTCGAGGATCGGTAGGATCAAGGAGTCGAGCCGGTGCACGCCGGCGATCTTCAAACCTTCGGCGCCGAGATGGGGCGGGATGTCGATGCGCGTGCCGTTTTCGAGGCTTATTACATCGCCGACCTCGTCGACGACGAGTGCGAAGCTCTCGCCGCGATGATCGAGGCCGACTGCGAGCCTCGAGCGTTCTTCGGTCGCGCTCGGGCGCAGCCGGCGGCGCAGGCTCACAGTCGTCACGATCTTTCCGCGCAGGTTGACGAGCCCCATGATCGCGCTCGGCGACAGCGGGACCGGCGTGACCGCGACGATCTCGAAGACGGTCTGGATGCATTCGACCGGAATACCGAAGGTCCGGCCCTCGACCATCACGGTGAAGCAGCGGCTCTCCGTGTGGCCGATGCTCACCGGAGGTTCGCGCAGGGCTGCGGAGGTGGCCGTCATGCCGCATTCTCGCGGATGACGCGCTCTTCGAGGGCATGGGTGCCCAGCGCCTGATTGCTGAGGTTGGCGTTCAACATGGCGAGCAGCCCGGCGCGGTCGAACTTGGCGACGACGCCGACCATGCCGCTCGCGGCCGCCGCTTGGCTGATGATTGGGGCGGCATTGGCCGCAAGGGCAATGATTGGGATGCCGGCATTGCGGGGATTGCTCTTGATCTCGTGGGCGAGCCGGTAGCCGTCCATCTCGGGCATGTCGGTATCGGTGACGACGGCGTGGAACACGGCGCCCTTCGACAGAAGGAAGAGCGCGTCTTGTCCGGATGTCGCGGTGGTGACGCGATAACCGGCGGCGGCGAGGATCGGCGCCAGCATGTCCCGGAAGAACAGGCGATCGTCGATGAGGAGCACGCTGAACCGGTTGACGATGCCGCGCGCGAACGCGTCCGGGCGGGCGAGCTTGACGAAATGCGAGATGTCGATGATTTCAACGACGAGGCCGTTAATGCGCGCCGAGCCGATGGTGCCGGCGCTCGCGCTGGCGATCTCGATGTCGAGAAAATCCTCGACGATGTCGATGATCTCGTCGACGATCAGGCCGACGCTCTCGCCCCCGATGCCGAGAACGAGCACCGGGCGCCCGGCGATAGTCTCATGCGAGCGCGCGTCGTCGAAGTGCAGCAGCGGCATGAGGAAGCCGCGGTGCTGCATGACGAGGCGATCGTCGCTGATCACGATCGCGTCGCCGGTGACGGACTCGATGCGCGAAATCAGCGACAGCGGCACGACTTTCAACGCGCCGTTGCCGGATCGAAACAGGATAAGCCGCGTCTTCTCGCGCGGCGGCACGAACCGCTCGGGGATGTGCTGGACGCCGAGATCGAGGATCTGGATCAGGCCCACCGTGCGGGCGAGTCCGACCGGGTCGAGGATGAGAACGACCGAGCCGTTGCCGAGAATGGTGTGCCCCGAGAACATGTAAAGATGCGCGAGCGAGGCGCCCAGCGGCTTCACCACGATCTCCTGCACGTCGGCGACGCTGTCGACGATGATGCCGAACAAATGCGCGCCAAAGCGCATGATCACCGCGAGCTTCGCGGCGGCGATGTCGAGTGGGCCGTGCTCCAGCTTGAAGACGTCGCGCAGGTCGACGAGCGGCAGTACCTTGTCGCGCAGGCGCAAGACCATGCCACCCTGCACGCGCTCGACCTTGTGGGCCGATCCCTCCCCGAAGCCGATCGCCTCGATGACCGATTGCTGCGGCAGCGCGAAGCGGTGCGAGCCGGCCTCGATGATCAGAGCCGGCGCGATCGCCAGCGTCAACGGGATCTTGAGGTTGAAGCTGGTGCCCTTGCCCTGCGTCGAGGTGACCGTGATCGAGCCGCCGATCGTCTCGATGTTCTCGCGAACGACGTCGAGGCCGATGCCGCGGCCGGAGATGCTGGTCACCGCCGCCGCGGTCGAGAACTCCGGCAGGAAGATGAAACGGTAGACCGTCTCGGGCGCCATGGCCTCGAGTTCGGCCGCGCTGGCGAGCCCGCGCGCCAGCGCCTTCTCCTTAATGCGTTCGAGCGCGAGGCCGCGGCCGTCGTCGGCGATCGAGATCGAGATGTAGCCGGCCTCGTGGCTCGCCGCGATGCGGATGGTGCCGGCCTCCGGCTTGCCGGCGGCAAGGCGGTCGGCGGGCGTCTCGATGCCGTGGTCGGCGGCATTGCGCAGGATGTGGGTGAGCGGGTCGCGCACGACCTCGATGAGCTGACGGTCGAGTTCGGTCTCGCCGCCGTCCATCGCCAAGGTGAGCTTCTTCTTCGTCTCCGTACCGAGCTCGCGGATCAGCCGCGGCAGCCGCGCGAACAACCGGCTCAGCGGCTGCATGCGCGCGCGCATCACCGAATCCTGCAGGTCGCTCGTCAGCGCCGAGAGACGCTGCATCGGCGCTTTCACCGCCTCGTCTTCGTGTTTGCGGTTGAGCTCGACGAGCTGATTGCGGGTCAAAACCAATTCGGAGACGAGCACCATGATGCGCTCGAGCGAGGTGACATCGACGCGGATCGTCTCCGTGCGCTTCTGCCGTTCGCCCTTCTCGTTGATCGGCTCGACCGGCGTGGGCGTCGGCAGCGCCGGGATCGACGGGCGGAAGATCTCCGCCTCGCCCGGTTCGCTCGAGGGCAGATGACCTTCGAGGTCGGCGATGAGATCCCTGTCGTCGCCGTGCGGCTCGACGGCGTTGGCCTCGAGCTCGGCGAGGATCAGCTTGACGCGGTCGACCGCGGCGAGGATCAGCGTCACCATTTCCGGCGTCGCCTTGTTGCCGTCGCGCAGGTGGCTGACGACGGCCTCGGCGGCATGGGTCAACGCCTCGAGCCGCGACAGCCCGAGGAAGCCGCAGGTGCCCTTGATGGTGTGGACGAGCCGGAAGATGCTGGCGACGATCGCGGAATTCGAGGGTTCGATCTCGAACTGCACGAGCTGCGAGCTTGCCGCCTCCAGATGCTCGGAGGTCTCGGCCAGGAAATCGTTGAGAAGCTCGTCCATCACGATCCGCGCGATCCTCCGAAACCGCGCCAGTATCAGACGTTTGAGTTAAGGAGCGCTGAAGTTCGTCCAACGACGTCGCCGTGCGGCCACATGGATGGCGACGAAGTTCGCGGCCGGCGACGCCGCGAGCCGCCGAGGTCGGCGATCGACGACACCAAAACTGGTCGAAGGCGGCGTTCGCCGACACGCGAACGAACCGAAGTCGATGGTCGCCGACACCCGGTCGCGCCGTTGTCGCCATTCGCCGACGCGCCGTCGGCGATCGATCGGACAAACCCGCCGAGGGCGTCCGCGTCCTGCCGCCGTTCCAAGGAGGATCGTCCCGACGGGCACGAAAGGCAAGCTTGGCCGCATCAGCGGTTCTGCACGCTCGCACCATTCCGCAGGGCAGGGCGCTACGATCGCCGGCGGTCGCGGCGCGTGACACGCGGAGACGGATTTCCGCTGCTCGACACGTTCCGTGCCGCGATCGTCACAAGGAATTGCTTTCGGCGGCGACCTTACCAACCTTCGATCAGTCTTGGGCGCAAGCTTTCCCCCGACGAGCTTTGAACCTCACGGAACGACGGGAACGATATGGGTCCGTGTCACGGTGCTCTTCGCGAGCCCCGCCCGAGGAGTTCGGCCCTGCCCCCGATTCGCCGCCCGGCCACCTTAAGCATCCGACAAACACCGAAGCTGGCATCTCCGAGAGTTCCCCGCCGAATATCATTGGGTTCTTCCAAGGTGGTCCAGGTTGATTGGGATTGTTCTAATTTAAAAGTGAGAAGATCAGCCTTAACGATACGCCCATTTACCTTTATCTCTACGCCTCTTCGGTGGCGGCGGCGCGTTTGAGGTCGGGGTATTAGGGTGAGGCAGTCTAGCTCGAGGAAACAACGGCTCCGGTCGATCTCATTGCTGATCGGTACATTAGCTGCGACCTCGTGTAGTGTTTGCACGGCTCAAGCGCAGGACAGTCAAAGCACGGAGGCTGCCGCGCCGTTGACCGGCGCAGCCATCGCGCCCCCGGTGGATAGCTTTCATGAGTTGGAGACGAAGTACATCTTTGGCTTCACGTCAGGCGCGGACATTGGCGTGCCCGGCGAACAAGCGGTCGAACTGGAGACGACCACCTCTTCCAGAAGGCGAGCAGGCCATTACAGCGTGATCGAACAGGAGATTGAGTACGAGAATGTTCCTTCCGACAAGTTCGAATACGAACTTAGTGCGCACGGAACATCGATCGCGGCGACTGGGGTCGAAGGGATCGATGATCGACACCGCGTTGGCTTCAGCGGCCTCTCAGCCGATTTGCGGTTTCCGATCCTCTATCGCGGACCGGAGTCTCGTTTTGGCCTGACCTTTGAGGTTGCGCCGGAATGGCAGCGCATCGACGGCGGCACCGGCGGATTCACAACGACCTTCAGCTCGGGCTTCGCCGTGCTGGCCGACACCGAGATCATTGCCAATCGCCTCTACGCGGCGGTCAACGTCGGCTACGAACCAGAAGTCGCGAGAGCCCTTGGCGATCCCGCGCTTCAACGGGCCTCCTCGACGACCCTCAGCGGCGCTCTCGCCTACCGCATCACGCCCAAGGTGACTATCGGCGGCGAGGCTCAATACTATCGCGCCTACGAAGGTTTGTTGTTCGACACGTTCGATGGCAATGCGCTCTACGTCGGTCCGACCCTGCATATCCAATTCAACAGCAAGGTCATGCTGTCCCTGGCCTATTCCGTTCAGGTCGCGGGTCACGCCGCCGGCGACCCGCGGTCCCTGGACCTGACCAACTTTACCGGGGACATGGCAAACCTGAAATTCGAGGTCGAATTCTGAAAGCTCGGTACAAGCACGGATCAGGAGAGGTCATGACGCGATCAAGGAAAGACGTTCAAGCCCTGGCTGCGAGCCTCACGATCGGCTTGCTTGCGTGTCCCGTTGCCGTACACGCCGCGCAAGTGAATTTGTCGCTGCAAAATCATCAATTTATTCCGCCGGAAGTCACAGTGCCTGCGGGACAGCCGATCACCGTCACCATCGTGAACCGCGACCCGACCCCGTCCGAGTTCGAGAGCAAAACCCTCCGCGTCGAAAAGGTCGTAAAGGGGGGCGGGACAATCAGCGTGCAGGTTCGCGCCTTGACGCCCGGACGCTATCGTTTCTTCGACGACTATCATGAGGACACGACCGAAGGATATTTGGTCGCTCGGTAAGGCAATCGGATGCTCGGCGCACTCGTCATCGTCTTTCGTGAGGTCATCGAGGCCGGCATCATTGTCGGCATCATCCTCGCCGTAACCAAAGGCGTTCCCGGCCGGGGTCGCTGGATTGCAGGCGGCGTCGCGGCGGGCGTTGTCGGGGCGTCGCTCTTGGCGATCTTCGCGGATGTTCTTTCTAGGGCGCTGGCGGGCGCGGGGCAGGAACTGTTCAACGCGAGCGTGCTGGCGCTGGCTGTCTGCATGCTCGCCTGGCACAACATCTGGATGGCCCGGCACGGTCGCGAACTGGCGACACAGGTGAAGGAGATGGGGCGGGCCGTCTCCGACGGCTCGCGCCCCTTGGCGGCCCTTGCGATCGTCGTCGGCGTCGCGGTGCTCCGGGAAGGCTCGGAGATCGTTCTGTTCCTCTACGGGCTTGCCGTCGCGGGCGGCTCCACGATGTGGGATCTCCTGGCGGGGAGCATCATCGGCCTGGCCCTCGGCTGCGCCGTGAGCGCCATCACATTTCTGGGCCTGGTCACCATACCGGCCCGGTACCTTTTCCGCGTGACGACGGTTCTCATTACCTTCCTTGCGGCCGGACTCGCCGCCCAGAGCGTGCTGTTCCTGCAGCAAGCCGGCGTCGCCACGATCCTGGAAAAGACCGCCTGGGACACGTCTGCCATTCTGTCGGACACGAGCCTCTTCGGGCGGCTCCTCCATACGATGCTTGGGTATAACGACCAGCCGTCGCACTTACAGGTGGTCGTCTATGCGGCGACTCTCGCGGTTGTCTTCACACTCACGAAGCTTTTCGCGCCAGCCAGGGCAAAACCTTACGCTAAAAGCGTCAGCACCGTTTGATCAAGGCCGCTTGATCAAGCCCGGTGCGCGGGCCAGCCGACTTGAGTCCAATCGGGGCTCGCAAGACTGCCTGATTTATAGGGGGCGCCGCGAGGTGTGGCGGACCCGCTGAATGATCACCCCGTCTTGGGTGACCCGTGAGAAATGAAATATGGGAGCGGGACCACGAGCATTCGCGTCTGACCGGAGCGACGGGTGGTCTCACCGGTCAGCGGGTGCGTCGAGTGGAGCATCGTCATGGCCTTGATCCGCGCCTTACCCGTTTGGCACCCTGTGGATCGCGCGTGTCGATAGAATGTAGGATGGAGCTGCCGCAACGCGCTCGGCAGGTAGCGAACTTTCACGGACCGTGCTTTTGCCAGACGGCTCGGACCTGTTCGTCCGTCGCGAGAAACGCCTTGGCGCGTCGCGGCGCTTCAGGCGCCAAGGTCTCGCCTCGCTTGCCGCGTCGACCGCCGCCGCCTTGCCTTGAACGGCGTGTGACACGCCGCTGACATATGATTTGTGTAACGAAGGCCAGTGCCGCCCGCCGCCGATGGGCTCTGGTGAAGGAGCGGGTGATTTCCGGATAGGCACTCGCCGTGGTCGCATTCCGAGCGTCGCGTTCCGTGTTGCCGCGGGCTCCGGGCGGTTCTCTGTCCAGCTCGCGGAACGCAACGCGTCCGCGTGCCGAACAAGTCTCGAGCCGTCGCCACGCGCCCAACAGGAGTGAGAGCAATGAGCTCCGACGGCGAGCCGATCTTTCCTTCCCCGATGCAAATCGCGTTCGAGGGCTTTGACCCATCCGACGCGCGACGCCGCGAGTCGCTGTTCGCTTTGGGCAACGGCATGCTCATGGTGCGGAGCTCCCCCTGCGAGGCGGCGGCGGAGGACGAGAGCCATTATCGCGGCCTTTATCGCGCCGGCTGCTACAACCGTCGCGATCTGCAAGTGGACGGCAAGCGGCTCGGACACGATTCACTGGTCAACCTGCCGAGCTGCCTGCAGCTGACCTTCCGAGCGGCGGGGGATGCCGCCTGGTTTTCGCTTCGCGACCTCGAGCTTCTTTCCTACCGGCACACGCTGGACATGAGGCGCGGCATCGCCTCGCGAGACGCCGTCTTCGAGGATGCGAAAGGACGACGGACCAAGCTTCGCGAGGAGCGTCTGGTGAGCATGGCTCGCCCGAACCTGGCGGCGCTGCGACTCGACCTCGTCGCGGAGAACTGGGGCGGCCGGATCGAGCTGCGTGCGGCGATCGATGGCCGTGTGACCAACCACAACACCGATCACAAGATCCTCGACGGTTATCGCCACCTCGAGGTCACGGCACTCGAGGCGCCGCGGGACGACACCGCCCTGCTCCTCGCCCGCACCGCGCAATCGGGCGTCAAGATCGCGGTGGCGACGCGCACGCGGCCCGACAACGACTGCAAGCGACAGGTCGAGCGCGAAGACGACGTGATCGCCGAGACCCTGTCGTGCGAGCTGACCGAGGGACTGACCTTTGCCGTCGAGAAGCTCGCCGCGCTCGTCTCCGACCGCGATCCGGCCGTCGCCGATCCCGCCGAAACGGCGCTCGCGGTCCTCGCCGCGGCACCCGACTTCGTCGCGCTGCGCGAGGAGCAGGAGCGGGCCTGGGCGCGACTTTGGCGACGCGCCGCGATCTCCGCCGAAAACCCCGAGCTGGCACGCGCCGCCACGCTGCACGCCTTTCACATCCTGCAAACCGTCTCGCCGCACTCCATACAGGTCGATATCGGGTTGCCGTCGCGCGGCTGGCAGGAGGCCTACCACGGCCAGATCTTCTGGGACGAGATCTTCGCCTTCCCCTTCCTCAACCATCGGTTCCCCGAGATCGCGCGTGCCTTGTTGATGCACCGGTATCGCCGACTGGGCTCGGCGCGACGGGCGGCGAGCGAGGCCGGATACAAGGGCGCGATGTACCCGTGGCGCAGCGCCACCACGGGGGAAGAGGAAACACCGCTCTACCAATTCAACCCGCTCTCGGGGCACTGGATGCCGGATGAAACTCGGCTGCAACGGCATATTGGCGCGGCCATTGCCCACAATGTCTTCAGATATTACTCCGCCACGGGAGACATATCTTTCCTCGCCGAGCACGGCGCCGAGATGCTGGTGGAGATCGCGCGATTCTGGGCCTCGATCGCCGAGCACGACGCGCGCGACGACCGCTACGACATCCGCGGCGTGATCGGGCCCGACGAGTACCACGCCGCCTATGCGGGCGCCGACAAGCCCGGGATCCACAACAACGCCTACACCAACGTCATGGCGGCGGCCTCGCTGCGGCACGCCGAATGGGCTCTCGATCTGCTCGCGCCCGAACGCCGCGAGGAACTCACCGATGCGCTCGCGGTAAGCGCGGAGGAACGCGCCGGCTGGACGCGGATCGCGTCGCGTTTGCGGCTCTGCTTCCATGCCGACGGGGTGATCGGCCAATTCGCCGGGTTCGATCGGCTCGAGCCCTTCGACTGCCGCGCGTTCACCGAGGAGAACCCGGACGGGCGTGTCGACTGGACGCTCGAGGCGCGAGGCGACACGGTCGACGCCTACCAGGTCACCAAGCAGGCCGACCTTCTGATGCTGTTCTACCTGATGACGCCGGAGGAGCTGCTCGCCCGCATCGCCGGCATGGGCTACCCGATCGATCTCGACCGACTGCGTGCGACCTTGGCCTATTACCTCGACCGCGTCACCCACGAGTCCAGTCTCTCGCACGTGGTCTGCGCCGGCGCGCTGGCGCGCTATGATCCCAAGGAGTCCTGGCGTTTCTTCGAGCGCTCTCTCTGCATCGACCTCGACGCGGCCAACGGGTCCAGCGCCGAGGAAGGGCTGCATCTCGGCTCGATGGCGGCGACCTTCGACGTTTTGCAGCGCCACTACTTGGGCTTGCGAGTCGAGTCCGACGCGCTGGTGCTGGCGCCGGCGCCCCCCGAGGCGCTGGGCGCGGTGCGCATGCAGCTTCTGTATCGGGGCGCGCTGATGGAGCTCGCCTGGGACGGTGCGGCGCTCAGCCTCCAAAGCGATCCGAGCAACGGGTTGACCCTGCGCGTCCGCGTCGGCGAGCATACGCGAGAGCTGGCGCCCGGTGCCGCGCTGACCCTCGCCCGCGCGGACTTCCCTTGACCGCGCCGCTCCGAGAAGCGTCATTCGTTCCCAACAGCAGCAGGGAGGGAACCTCGCATGAACAAGGTCGATCGGGGGAACCACGCCGCCGCCGGAGAAACGGCGCGTCGCCGGCTCGATGCGCTCGATGCCGTGCTGTTCGACCTCGACGGCGTCCTGACCCGCACCGACAAGATCCACGCCGCCGCCTGGAAGCAGCTCTTCGACACCGTCCTGAAGGCGCGCGCGGCGGGTGGCGACTGGACGCCGTTTTGCCTGCCCGACGACTATTTGCGCTACCTCGACGGGAAGCCGCGCTACGATGGCGTGCGTTCGTTCTTGACGGCGCGCGGTATCGCGCTGCCTGAAGGCGAGCCGGGCGATCCGCCCGGCGACGACACGATATGCGCCGTCGGCAATCGCAAGGACGCGCTGTTCACCGAGGTTCTCGGACGGGACGGCATCGAAATCTTCGATGGCTCGGTCAAACTGCTGCGCGCGCTGCGGCGGTCGGGCACGCGCGTCGCGTGCGTGTCCTCCTCCCGGAACACCAAGCCGGTGCTGCGCCGCGCCGGACTTCTCGACGAGTTCGACGCCGTGGTGGATGGCCTCGATCTCGAACAGCACAAGCTCGCCGGCAAGCCGGCTCCCGACACCTTCCTCGAAGGCGCGCGCCGGCTCGGCGTGGCGCCGAAGCGGGCGGCGGTGATCGAGGATGCGGTGGCGGGCGTCGCGTCCGGACACGCGGGTGGCTTCGGTCTGGTGATCGGGATTGATCGCGGCGTCGGCGAAGCCGCGCTGCGCGAGGCGGGCGCCCACCTGGTGCTCCGAGATCTCGAGGAGGCGCTCGGGCCGCCGTCCGGCGCCGGTTAGTCCAGCGCCTCGATCGGCTTGAGCGGCTTCCTCGCGGACATCATTGCGAGCCGAAGGCGCTGCGTGACGGCGAGCCGGACGACGCAGAGGATGCGGCGGCGGGCGTCGCGTCCAGCCGCGCCGCGATCGCCGCCCAGAGCGTGCTGTTCCTCCAGCAAGCCGGCGTCGCCACGTTCCTGGAAACGACCGCCTCGGACACGTCTGCCATTCTATTGGACACGAGCCTCTTCGGGCGGCTCCTCCATACGATGCTTGGGTATAACGACCAGCCGTCGCAATTACTGGCGGTCGTCTATGCGGCGACGCTCGCGGCTGTTTTCATACTCTCGAGGCTCTTCGCGCCAGCCAGGGTAAGACCTACGCTACGACCGGCAACACCGCGTGATCAAGACCGGCGCGCGCGCCAGCCGACTTTAGTCCAATCGAGGCTCGCAAGACTGTCTTGATTCATAGGGGTCGCCGCGAGGTGTGGCGGACACGCTGAACGATCACTTCATCGTCGGTGACCCGATAAAAAATGACATACGGGAATGGGGATACGAGCATTCTTCTCTGACCGGGCCGACGGGTGGTCTCACCTGTCAGCGGGTGCGTCGAAAGGAGCATCGTCATGGCGTTGATCCGCGCCTTGACCCGGTTGGCACCCTGTAGATCGTGCGCGTCGATATAGTCGAGGATGGCGTCGAGCTGCCGCAACGCGCTCGGCAGGTAGCGAACTCTCACAGGCCATGCTTTTGCCAGACGGCTCGGACCTGCTCGTCCGTCGCGAACTCACTCCGCGCGATTTCCGAATCGGCCTCGTCAAGGTCGGCTTCTTCTTCCGGGGTCAAGCGGTATGCCGGCGTGTGCTTGCCGGTCAGCCGCATCACCATGCGGGCGATGTCGTCTTGCAGCCCCGGCGGCACATCGCGGCGCAGCGACTCGATCGCGTCCTCCATCAATTTCGTCATGGGCATCTCCGTCGAAACGATGGTCTACGATCGAGATTACGAGAACGGGAGTCGCGCAGCAAGCAGGGAAGAGAATGCAAATGATCGATCCGGAAGCCCTCCTTTCCGGCGTCGGGCTGTCCGTGGGAGGCGTGGAAACTTGGAAGGATTCCATACCCGAGAAAGGACCCGGCGTTTACATCATCTCGATCCAGCGACCTGATGCCATCGCCGTCGACTCTCTTCCGGCGGAGCACCAGTCCTACTGGAAAGGCGATCAGGCGATCGTCTACATCGGTCGGTCCAAACACCTCCGGCGCCGTTTACGGGAATTTTATAAGCACAAGTACGGCGAGAAACGACCGCATGCCGGCGGACAGGCGATCCTCAATCTCAGCTTGCAGACTGTCCACTGGGCATCCGTAAGCGATTATCACAAAGCGGAAGGCAACCTGATCGAAGCCTTTGAGAAAGCCGCGGGCGCGAAGCCGTTCGGCAACCGAGTCCGATCGGCACAGCCAAAGACATCAAAGTGAGACGCGGTGCGATGCTCGTCCAACCATAAGCGCTTCAATTCCCTCGTGGTGAGACGCGCACTTCGCCAGGAGGCTTAGTGCATATTATAACCTTGAGGTCGCTCCAACGTCCGTCATTCCGGGGCGGCGTAGCCGAACCCGGAACCGGGGCTTGTCGGTGTCGATCGAAATGGCCGCGAACTCGGCGAGGCCTTGCTCCCCGGTTCCGGGTTCGCCTGCGGCGCCCCGGAATGAAGGCGGCTGGTCTCGATCGCGAAAGGTGGAAGCCGGGAAAGCTGCGCTCGCGGATTCGCCCTTCAGCCCCCGGCATCAACCCGCGCCGCGATCGCATACCCGCGGTATAGCGGCCGCGTGGTCCCGCGCAGCCCGTGGTCCCGCGCCACCTCGGCCACCGCGCCGGCCAGCTCCACGCGCGGCGCCACGTGGAACCGCGCCAGCCAGGCCGACAGCACGCTCTTGAAGGCGGCCGGCAGCCTCGCCTGGTCGCCGAAGTCGACGATGCGCAGCGAGCCGCCGGGCGCGATGAGGGTGGCCGCATGGGCCAGCACGGCTTGCCATCGCGGGATCATCGACAGCGCGTAGGAGATCACCACCCGGTCGAATTTTTGGACCCCGAACAGGCTCTTCGCATCGAACGCCGTGGCGTCCGCCTCGGCCAGCGTGATGCGCCGGGCCAAGCCCGCGCGGGCCACGGACTTCTCCGCCGTCTCCAGCATCGCGCTCGACACGTCGAGGCCGTAGCAGGCGGCGGCGGGGTAGCGCCGCGCGATCTTGACGAGGTTGCGGCCGGTGCCGCAGCCGATCTCGAGAATGCGGCCGCCGGCGGGTGGGTCGAGCTCCGCGATCAGCCCGTCGCGGCCGAGCAGGTAATATTTGCGCGTGGCGTCGTAGACGTGGCGCTGCGTCCTGTAGATCCCGTCCATCAGGCGGCCGGCATCGCTCATCGGCCGCGCGCGCCTCGGACCACCAAGGCCACCGCTCAAACCCCGTTCGGCGCCAGCCGATAGAGATGGAAGCCGCCGTAGATCGAGGAGCGATCCCGCTCGCGCAGCGCGCGGCATTCGGCCTCGTCGTAGGTCCAGGCGGCGAGAAGGGTCGGCGGCAGCCGGCCCGGCAGCAGCCGCTCGTCGGCCGCGGTGCGGAAGATGACGCGGGCCCCCGGCCGCGCGGCGCGGGTGATCTCGGCCCACAGAGCGGTGAGGTCGGCGTCGCTCATCCAGTCCTGCGCGTCGAGCAAAACCACGCAATCGACGCTGGCCGCCCGCTGGCTCCTCAGGAACTCGGTCATCGAGCGTTGCCGCAAGTCGACGCGGTCGACGCGGCCGCGCACGGTCTCGAAGTGCCGGCTTTGCAAATACGGCGGCAGGGCGTCATCGTTGCCGCGCGCGTAGCGGCGGCCGAAGGCCTGCCAGGCGAAATAGTTCTTCTGGATGTCGTAGTCGCAGGCGAGCCGCTCCAGCCGGTGGCGCAGCACCGCGGCGATGCCGCCCGGCATGTCGGCGGACAGCTTCTTGTACTGCGACGGCGGGATGCCGAGGCCGAACAAGGAGGCGGGCTGCCGCGAAAGCCATCGCGCCAGTCCCTTGTCGAAGATCGGCGCGATCGTCGTCTCGAAGATGGCGCGCTGCTCCTCGAGCGTCTTGGCCTGCAAAATGGCCTCCGGCTTCCAGCCGTAGGCGCGGCCGAGCAGGTGGCCGGAGCCGATGGCTTTCCCGAGCAGGCCGTAGCGGTAGAAATTGCGGGCGAACGCCTCAATGCGGCGCCGCCCGAAGCCACGCCGCGCGGTCCAGTAGCGCGCCGAGATGCGGTCGAGCCGCGGCTGGATATGGCGGCGGAACGCGTCCACGTTGGCGCTCTTGTCGGCCTCGCCGAAGAAGGCGAAGAAGCTGCGGTAGTCCGGCAGATGCTTCAGCGCGCAGAGCTTCAGCTTGCCGAGCGCGATATGGGCGCCGTTGAGGTCGACCGCGCTGATCTTCGCCGGATCGGCGACGAGGTAGGACAGGACGTTGCAGCTGCCGGACGCGATCGTCACGATATGGTCGTGCGGCCGGATCGCGAGCGCCGCCATGTCGACGATCGGGTCTTCCCAGATCTGCGGATAGACGAGGCCTCGGAACGCCAAGGTGAACAGTCGTTCGAGGGCGCCGGCCTTGGACAAGGCCTTTGAGCGATGGATGGCCGTGTCGAGGCCCTCGATGGTGGCACGTCTCACCGCGTGCGTCGTCTCGCGCATTTGCAATCCAGCTTGAGAGCCTGTGCGGATAGAACAGCCAGGTGACGGCTGGATGACGAATCAAGAGGCGGCGACGCTCTGCCCACCCTTCTTTGGGCCGTGTATAAGCGCGTTCGTTCTTCGCGAGGCGAATCGATGACGGCTGATCCGGGCTCTCTCGAATTCGACGCCGTGACGACTCTCGACGATCACGTCGCGATGTATCTCTACGCCTTGCGCCGACCGCGGCAGCTCCTCAGCACGGCGCTCGTCGCGGCGGTCGCCTTCGTCTGGTATACGGCGACCCTGATGGTCCAGGATGTCCTCGACGCGGTGGACTCCTTGAGAGAGCTGGCGGATCCGGACGCGCTTCAGGGTTATCTCGACGCCCGCTTCTGGAGCGACCTGACCTCCACCGCGACGACGGTCGGCGCCTGGGTCGCGGGCTTTTTCGTCCTCGTCATCGTCGTGGTGCAGCCGATCCAGGCCCGCGCCTACGCGCGGCGGATCCTGCGCGAACGGCCGGACATCGACACCAAGGACCGCAAGCTGAGCCAGCGCAACCGTTGCCGGCTCGATGCCGGCGGCTACAGCTGGTCGGTGCCCGATACGCGCAGCACGGTCCGCTGGCCGCATTTCACCCGGCTGGTGGAAACGCGGCGCCACCTTTTCATGATGTCTAGTCCGATGTCGGGCGTGATCTTTCCCAAGCATGCGATGGATCGGGGCCTCGTCGACGCGGTGCGGAGCTTCGCCAAAAGCCATATCGGCCGGCCGAACATCGGCCGGCCATGACGAGCGAGCGCGAGCGGGACGTCATCAGCTTCGAGGTCGTGACGACCCTCGACGATCAGATCGCGCTGCAGCGCTACTTGGCCGCGACGCGTCGCAGGAAGGGGGCGATCACGGCTGCGGCGCTGGCGGTCAAGAAGCGGCGCTTCCCGTTCCGCTTCTGGCCAATGTTCGCGGTCTTTTTCGGCCTCACCTTCATCGGCGTGCTGACGAACGACGAGAACGGCGGATATCTGAAGGCTATCTTCGGCGTGTCAGCAGGCTGGAAGCTGGCGGTCCAGCTCTCGCTTATCGTGCTCATGTTCTGGCTCCTGCCCGCGCTTGCCGCACGCTGGTGGAGCAGGCGCCGGGTGAGGGCCGCCCATGCCGCGCTCTACCGCGACAGGCCCGACGTCGAGCCGGGCGACCCCACCTTCCCGGTACAGCGGCGCATCCGTTTCGACGACGAGGGGTTCAGCACCTCGACCGCGATTATCGACCATTGGGAGAGCTGGCGGCGCATCACCGGGCTCGACGAGACGCCGGGCCTGCTCGTCCTGCGGGTCGGCAAGAGCATCGGCTATGCCTTGCCCAAGCGGGACCTGTCGCCCGAGCTGCAGGAGCGGCTCCACCTCTACGTCGTCCAGCGCTGCGCCTCGAAATGGCCGTTCTGAGCGGGATCGCGCCTATGATGGCCGCGCCGGCACGAATCCGGCGCGATCCCTCTCTCTATCGCCGAGACAGGAACGCAATTAGAAGATCGCTCGCGCCGACTCTTGCGAAGGATCATCGATGTTCCCGAAACCCGTGCCCGCCTTGCAGCCCAACACCTACGCCTACGAATCCGCGCCGATGGTCAAGGCGACGGGCTTTCGCGAATACGACGCCCGCTGGCTGTTCGAGAAGGAGATCAACCTGATGGGCGTGCAGGCGCTCGGTCTCGGGCTTGGCACGCTGATCCACGAGATGGGCATCAAGCCCGAGCTCGTCACCGGCCATGACTTCCGCTCCTATTCGTCGGCGATCAAGAACGCGCTGATGCTGGGGTTGATGGCCGCCGGCATCAGGGTGCACGACATCGGCCTCGCGCTGTCGCCGATGGCCTATTTCGCGCAATTCGCGCTCGACGTGCCGGCGGTGGCGATGGTGACGGCCTCGCACAACGACAACGGCTGGACCGGGGTGAAGATGGGCGTGCAGCGCCCGGTCACCTTCGGGCCCGAGGAAATGGGACGCCTGCGCGACATCGTGCTCGCCGGCGCCTACGCCTACCGCGTCGGCGGCAGCTACGTCTACGAGAACGATTTTCCCGAGCGCTATCTCGCCGATCTCACGACGCGGCCGAAGCTGAAGCGCACGATCAAGGTCGTCGCCGCCTGCGGCAACGGCACCGCCGGCGCCTTCGCGCCGCGGATGCTGGAGGCGCTGGGCTGCGAGGTGGTGCCGCTCGACACCGAGCTCGACTTCACCTTCCCGCGCTACAATCCCAACCCCGAGGACATGGCGATGCTGCACGCGATGGCCGCCGCCGTGCGCGAGAGCGGCGCCGACGTGGGTCTCGGCTTCGACGGCGACGGCGACCGTTGCGGCGTCGTCGACGATCGCGGCGAGGAGATCTTCGCCGACAAGATCGGCGTGATGCTCGCGCGCGATCTCTCGAAGCTCCACCCGAACGCGACCTTCGTGGTCGACGTGAAGTCGACGGGTCTTTTCGCCACCGACCCGGTGCTCCTCGCCAATGGTGTGAAGGCCGACTACTGGAAGACCGGCCATTCCTACATCAAGCGCCGCGTCGCCGATCTCAAGGCGCTCGCCGGTTTCGAGAAGTCGGGCCACTTCTTCTTCAACGCGCCGGTCGGCCGCGGCTACGACGACGGGCTCGTCACCGCCATCGCGATCCTCGACATGCTCGATCGCAACCCCACCAAATCGATGGCCGATCTCTACGCCGATCTGCCGAAGACCTGGGGCTCGCCGACGATGTCGCCGCATTGCGACGACGAGAAGAAGTACGGCGTGATCGAGAGGGTGACGGCGCGCATCAAGGACCTGCAGGCGCGGGGCGAAGCGATCATCGGCCAAAAAATCCGCGATGTGACGACGGTGAACGGCGTGCGCGTGACGGCGCAGGACGGCACCTGGGGTCTGGTGCGGGCGTCGTCGAACAAGCCCGAGCTCGTCGTGGTGGTCGAGAGCCCGGCGTCGGACGCCAACATGCGCGCGATGTTTAAGGCCGTCGACGCCATACTGCGGGAGAACCCCGAGGTCGGTGCCTACAACCAGACGATCTGACGGCGCGCTTAACGAGGCGCGGCTCCTCCCCTGCGAAGCGCAGCGTAGCGGGGGAGGGGGACCATGCGCAGCATGGTGGAGGGGGCGACCGCCGCCTCGATCTAACACGAGAGAACCGCGGCCGCGATGGCATCGGCGAGGCGCGGCCGCCCCCTCCACCGCCTTCGGCGGTCCCCCTCCCCCATCTCCGACAGGGGAGGATGCGCCCAACGCGCCAGCCTTCCGGGCCGCCTAATGCCCCGGCGCGGTCGGCGACGGCGATCCGGTGAGGCGGGTGTAGTGCGTCTGCGCCTGGCCGGCGACGGCGGCGAGATACTTTTCGTCGTCGCCGAGCCGTTCGGTGGGCTGGCACGACGGCATGCAGCTGTAGGATTGACGCTCCATGCCGCGCTGCACGACAACGGCTCCCGTGCCGCCGACGACGTCGATCATCGATTCCGCGACCGGGTTGCCGTCCTTGTCGAGGGCGATGAAATTGGTCTGGCCGAACGCCTTCGGCGTCAGGATCATCAGGTTGTTCTTCTTGAGCAAGGTCACGTCGGCGATCGTCGGGTTGCCGATCACCAGCGTCTGGGCGCCGGCCGGCACCTTGACGAGCCGCGCCTGATCGATCGTGGCGACGATCGCCTGACCGTCCGCGAGTGCCGCTTTACCCGGGTATAACGCGAGCACGACCGCGAGGCACGCGAACCAAACCCGCCTCGTCGCCTCCGCCCGTGTGGAACTCGTCATGACCCGTCCTACGCAACAGCACCCACAAGCAATACCGCGACAGTGGTAAACCGCCGGTAAACCGCGGGAGGATTTGCCGCTCGCCAGGGCGGTCGGCGCGCGATCTCCCGCGCAGCGGCTATGGCCTGCACACACCTCGACGGAGATCGCCTCCCGCTTGCCGGCTACGATGTTCACACATCTCGATGCGGGAGGGGTGAGGGGTGGGGGTCGGCCCGCTCTCTTCTCGGTCGACCGTATTGACGGCGCATTCCCGACAGCCAGCTTTGCCGATCGGCCGAGACGAACACCGCGACCCCCACCCTTGCCCCTCCCCGCAAGGGGGAGGGGAACCCGCGATCCGAGCAACGACACACCACCCACGCGTGCGTGCATGCCCTTGGCCCGTGTCGCGGAGAAGATCGCGTCCCCGACGGCCGCGTGCCGCCGCCAAAAATCCCGCCTCAAGGCCACTTCGTTAACCCAACGAAGCGCGCCCGGCCCTCGCGTCATTTACCGGGTCGGATTTTAACGGCATCGCAAGAGATGGCAACTAGTGTCCGGGTCATTCCAGCGCGGCTTCCCCTCCGGGACCTGCTGGGGTCCAAGGGAAAGTCAAACCGTAGGAAGTCACACCATGAAGAGCCTTTTCAGCCGCTTCGCCGCCGACCAGTCCGGCGCCACCGCCATCGAGTACGGCCTGATCGCCGGCCTCATCTCCGTCGCCATCATCGCCGCCGTCACCGGTGTCGGCTCGGGCCTCAAGAACCGCTTCAACGCCGTTTCGGCCAACCTGACCTAATCGTCCTTCTTCGATCGGACGCTCGCAACGGCCTCGCTCTGCGGGGCCGTTGTCGTTTGCACCCGAACACGGGTTATTGAATTCGCGTCACGAATTTGCCGAGATCGACCTCGTCTGGTAAGCATCGACTAAATCTATTGTGTCTAGCGTGGCCGAGAGTGTCGCCGAGAGCGACTTGCGAAGGGCAGCCGGCCATGGTCCAGATCGTGACGTTCATCGTCTTCCCCGCCTTGATGATCTTTTCGGCACTGTCCGATCTCTTCACCATGACGATCTCGAACCGGATCTCGCTGGCGCTGATCGCCGTCTTCGTGCCGATCGCCTTGCTGGCCGGTCTTCCCGCGCAGGAGATCGCCATCCATCTCGCCTGCGGCCTCGGTGTCCTGATCCTGACCTTCGCGATGTTCGCCTTCGGCTGGATCGGCGGCGGCGACGCCAAGCTCGCCGCCGCGACGGCGGTTTGGCTCGGCTGGCGGCATCTCGGCGACTTCGGGCTGCAGACGGCGCTGATCGGCGGCGTGCTGACGCTGGCGATCCTCTCCGCGCGCCAGATGCCGCTGCCGGCCTTCGCGGTAAGGGTCGAGTGGATGGCCCGGCTTCACGATCGCAAGGCCGGCGTCCCCTACGGCATCGCCCTCGCTATCGCCGGGCTGCTGATTTTCCCGGAAACCGGTCTGTGGCGGTTGGCGTCCCTGACGTAGCTGACATCGCGCCGAGAATCCTCCCCCGCGAAGCGGGGGAGGGGGACCATGCGAAGCATGGTGGAGGGGGCGGCCACCGGGTCAACTTCCACAACGAGTCGCGGCCAGAGAGGGAAGGCTTATCGAGATGAGCCCGGCGGCGGCCCCCTCCACCGCCTTCGGCGGTCCCCCTCCCCCGCCTTCGGCAGGGGAGGATATCGCTCAAGCGACAGGAATTATTAACCATACTTTGACGTTTCCCTGATCAGATCATCGCCGACGCGGACGTACACGCTTCGCGCTTGGTCGGATCTCATGAAAGCAGCACGTCTCGGCGTTCTCGGTGTCGCCCTCTTGGCGGGTCTCGGCGCCGCCTACCTCATGACGATGGGCCAGAAGCCGCCGGAACCGGTCCGCGTGGCGATGCCCACGCCCGCGCCGGTCCAGATGGATGCGGTGCTCGTCGCCAGTCGCGATCTCGCGCCCGGCTCCGTCCTCGCCGATGCCGACATGCGCTGGCAGAGCTGGCCGCCGGGGCAGCTGCCGCAGGGCGCGATCGCACGCAGCGCCCAGCCGAAGGCGACGGCCGACCTCAAAGGCCTCTACGTCAAGGCCTCGATCTCGGCCGGCGAACTGTTGCGCGCCGACCGGCTGGGCAAGGACCCGGGCTTTATGTCCGCCGTTCTCGCGAGCGGCATGCGCGCGGTCGCCATCGACTTGACCGACCAGGGCCGCTCGTCCGCCGGCGGGTTCATCCGGCCCGGCGATCATGTCGACGTGATCCGCACCTTTCACCCCGACGAAACCCCGGCGATCTTCACCAGCGAGACCATCCTCACCAACGTGCGCGTTCTCGCGATCGGACCGAGCGCGCAGGACAAGGCGGGCGAACGCACCGTGTTCGGCAGCACCGCGACGCTGGAGGTGACGCCGCGGCAGGCGGAGAAGGTGGTTTTGGCGCAGCGTGTCGGCCAGCTCTCGCTCTCGCTGCGCAGCCTCGCCGATGCCGCCAAGGACGAGAAGCCGGAGACGATGACGATCATCCGCTCAGGCAACGCCAGCCAGGCGCGGGTGCTTCAATGACCGCTTCGAGGATACACGTCATGTCCCGGCCGACGACGATATCGCGCGGCGATGCGGAGAAGGGCGACGTGCGCCTTCCCAACCTTATTTGTGAACGTCTTATCCGCAAGGGGGAGGGAAGCACCCGATCGCTTCGCTCGCCATCGCTCGGCAGTTCTTTCACGCCCCTCGCGGCGGTGCTTCGCATCCTCCTCGCCGGCGCGCTCGGTCTCGCCCCGATGGTGCCGGCGGCGGCGCGGCCGCACGTCCAGATGGAGGAGGGCAGCAACACTGGCTCCCGCCGCATCAGCATGGGCGTCGGCAAATCGACGATCATCGACCTGCCGGAGGATGCCGCTGAAATCTTCGTCGCCAACCCGGCGGTGGCCAACGCCATCGTGCGGACCGCGCGCAAGATCTACATCATCGGGGCCGGGCCGGGTCAGACCTCGCTGTTTGCTTTGGACAAGCAGGGCCGCGAGATCGCGTCTTTCGAGATCAACATCGGGCGGGACATCGGCGAGCTCAGCCAGATCCTGCGCGCCGCGCTGCCGAGCTCCGACGTTCACGTGCGCACCATCAACGACACGATCATCCTGACCGGAGCCGTCGATTCGGCCGAGGACGCCCAGCGCGCCGCCGACATGGCGAAAGGGTTCGCCAAACAGGTGAACGCGACAGGCGGGGTGCCGAGCGAGGGTTCCGGCGGGCTTGTCATCAACTCGCTGACGATCCGCGGCCGCGACCAGGTCATGCTCAAGGTCACGATCTCCGAGATGCGCCGCGACATCGCCAAGCAGCTCGGCGTCACCTCGTCGAGCTGGGGAGCGCTGACGCAATATAATCCGTTCGGCATCAACGGCGCGCTGTCGGCCAACACCACCGGCTCGACGTTCGCCACCGGCGCCGCGACGCCGACGACCAGCGCGCTCAACATCAACAGCGGCAACGGTCTGTTGGCGACGCTGCAGGCCTTCGAGCGCTACGGGGTGGAGCGCACGCTTGCCGAGCCCACCGTCACCGCCGTCTCCGGCGAGGCAGCCCATTTCACGGTCGGCGGCTCGTTCCCCTATTCGACGGGTCTCGTGTGTGGCAGCACGGGCACCGCAAGCAGCGGTGCCTCCTCGACCCAATCGACCTGCACGGCCGGCGCTGGGTTCATGCCATACGGCATCACCCTCAACTTCGAGCCGGTGGTTCTGTCGGAAGGACGGATCCTGCTGCATCTCGCGACCGAGGTCACCGACCTCGACTACACGCACGCCGTCATCATCGGCGGCGCGCCGACGCCGGGCTTGCTCACGCGAAAGAACGATACGACGATCGAGCTGCCGTCGGGCGGGTCCATCGCCAGTGCCGGCCTGATCCAACAAAAGTCGCAGCAAGTCATCAACGGCCTGCCAGGCCTCCTCAACATCCCGATACTCGGCACGCTGTTCCGGTCGCGCGACTTCCAGCGCAACGAGACCGAGCTCATCATCATCGTCACGCCGATCATCGTGAAGCCGGTGGCGCCGAACGCGATCGCGCGGCCGGACGACGGCTTCGCCGAGGCGACAGATCCGCAGGCCTGGCTGCTCGGCCGCATGAACAAGCTCTACGCGACGCCAAGCAATCCGCAGGCCGCCCGGGACTACCGCGGCCGCGTCGGCTTCATTCAGGATTGATGTCCATGACCTCGTTCGCCGTCAAACTCAGGGCCGTGGTTCTTCTCGTTGCGCTCGTTCCCCTTGCCGGTTGCGGCACGACGGATCGCATCAAGACGTCGTCGATCCCGCTCGACGACGACAGGGCGCGTCATGCGATCGTCCTTGCCAATACCAAAACGTCCATCGATGTGTTCCCCTCGGTGGGGCAAGGTCACATCGATCGGCACACCGCCAAGCAGATCTTCGCCTTCGCGCAGCAGTATCACGAGACCGGCCGGGGCGCCGTGCTCGTCCTCATGCCGCGCGGACCCGGCGCACCCGCGGACCGCGCCATGCTCGCCGACATCCGTCGCTATCTCGCGGCGGGGGGCGCCCGCAAAGGCGTCGAGGTCGCGAGCTATCCGGTCGCCGACCCTCGTCTCGCGTCTCCGGTCCGCCTCAGCTTCGAAGGACTGAAGGCGGAGGTCGCCGATCAGTGCGGGCAATGGCCGAGGGATCTCGCCTCCGGCAGCAGCATCGATGGCTGGGACAACAAGCCATACTGGAACTTCGGCTGCGCCAACCAGACGATGATCGCGGCGCAGACCTCCGATCCCCGCGACCTCGTGACCCCCCGCGGCGAGGAGTCGACCGACGTGCTGATCCGCAGCCGCGGCATCGATTCCGTCCGCAAGGGAACCGACCCCAACACCAACTGGGCGGTCCACAACAGCAACATCGGTTCGGTGGGAGGTAACTGATCATGGGGCCTTCCGACGCCGACCCCAAGCTGATCGCGCCGGTCCCCCGCGTCTCGATCCAGGCCTTCTGCGAGACGCCGGAGGTCGCGCAGGTCCTGCAAGCAGCCACCGCCGAGCGGCGGATGGAAAAGGCCCATTCCAAGGTCCAGATGGGGGGAGCCGCCGCGGCCGTCGAGGCCTTCCGCAACGCGCCCACCCCCAACGTCATCGTGATCGAGAGCGTGTCCGATCGCGGCGAGCTTCACGACACGCTGGAGGCGCTGTCGGTGTTCTGCGACGCCGGCACCAAGGTCGTCGTGATCGGCCATCTCAACGACATCATCCTCTACCGCGACCTGATGGAGCGCGGCATCAGCGACTACATGGTGACACCGTTCGAGGTGCTCGATTTCGTCCGCGCCATTTCGCGGCTCTACAGTCACGCCAATGCCGATCCGCTCGGCAAGATCATCGCCGTGACCGGGGTCAAGGGCGGTGTCGGAGCCTCGGCGATCGCCCACAACATGGCGTTCTCGATCGCGCGCGACCTGCACATGCAGACGGTGATCGTCGACATGGACCTCGGCTTCGGCACGGCGGGCCTCGACTTCAACCAGGATCCGCCGCAGGGCCTCGCCGAAGCGGTCTTCGCGCCGGACCGGCTCGACGCCAATCTCGTGGACCGCCTGCTGTCGCGCTGCAGCGACAGGCTCTCCATCCTCGCCGCGCCCGCGACGCTCGACAGGCTGTACGACTTTTCGGAGACGGCTTTCGACCATGTCATCGACATCCTGCGCGCCTCGACGCCGTGCGTGATCCTCGATCTGCCGCATCTGTGGACGGGCTGGGCGCGTCGCGTGCTCGTCGGCGCGGACGAGATCGTGCTGGTCGCGGCACCCGATCTCGCGAGCCTGCGCAACGCCAAGAGCATGGTCGATACGCTGCGGGCCGCGCGGCCGCACGATTCCACGCCGCGGCTGGTCATCAACGGCGTCGGCCTGCCCAAACGCCCGGAGATCAGCGTCGCCGATCTCTGCAAGGCGGTCGACATGAGCGCCGTTGCCGTCATCCCGTTCGAACCGAAGCTGTTCGGCACGGCCGCCAACAACGGCCAGATGATCGTCGAGGTGGAGGCGACCAACAAGATCGCCGAGACCTTCGCGGATCTGGCGCGCGTCGTGACCGGAAAGAGCGAGATACGCCGGACTCCTAGAAACATACTTAAGCCTTTTATGACCAAGCTCGCCCGGAAGAAGGCGTCCTAGAGCAGCGTCCGACGCTCGCTCCAGGACCGTTGATCGGAGACGAGCATGTTTGGGAAACGCGCAGGCGTCAGCCCCGTGTCCAGCGAAGAGCGGCCAGCCGGGCCCGCCAAGATCGTGCCGCGCGTGCCGGTCGCGACGTCGATGCCGGCCGCCAGCCGCCAGCCTGAAGCGGCCCCGGCGATGGACGCGCCGCGCTCCGAGACTTATTACGTCACCAAGAGCATGATCTTCGGCGCGCTGATCGAGGCCATCGACCTCGCGCAGCTGTCCCGGCTCGACGCTTCCTCCGCGCGCGACGAAATCCGCGATATCGTCCAGGAAATCATCACGATCAAGAACGTCGTCCTCTCGATCGCCGAGCAGGACGACATCCTCAACGACATCTGCAACGACGTGCTCGGCTACGGGCCGCTGGAGCCGCTGCTGGCGCGCGACGACATCGCCGACATCATGGTCAACGGCGCGATGCGCACCTTCATCGAAGTCGGTGGCAAGATCCAGCTCACCAGCGTCCGCTTTCGCGACAACACGCAGCTGATGAACATCTGCCAGCGCATCGTCTCGCAGGTCGGCCGCCGCGTCGACGAAGCCTCGCCGATCTGCGACGCGCGTCTCGCCGACGGTTCGCGCGTCAACGTCATCGCGCCGCCGCTGGCGATCGACGGCCCCGCGCTCACCATTCGTAAGTTTCGCAAGGACAAGTTGACGCTCGATCAGCTTGTTCGCTTCGGCGCGATCTCGCCCGATGGCGGCGAGATCCTGAAGATCATCGGCAAAGTGCGCTGCAACGTCCTCATCTCCGGGGGAACCGGTTCGGGCAAGACGACGCTGCTCAACTGTTTGACGAACTACATCGAGACGGACGAGCGCGTCATCACCTGCGAGGACGCGGCCGAGCTGCAGCTGCAGCAGCCCCACGTCGTGCGCCTCGAAACGCGGCCGCCCAACCTCGAAGGGCAGGGCGCGGTCACCATGCGCGACCTCGTCAAGAACTGCCTGCGTATGCGCCCAGAGCGCATCATCGTCGGCGAGGTGCGCGGACCGGAGGCCTTCGACCTCCTGCAAGCGATGAACACCGGCCACGACGGCTCGATGGGAACGCTGCACTCGAATTCGCCGCGCGAGGCGCTGAGCCGTCTCGAGTCGATGATCACGATGGGCGGCTTCTCGCTCCCATCGAAGACGATCAAGGAAATGATCGTGTCGTCCGTCGACGTCATCATCCAGGCCGCGCGCCTGCGCGACGGGTCGCGCCGTATCACCCACATCACCGAGGTGATGGGGCTCGAAGGCGATGTCGTCATCACCCAGGATCTGTTCCTCTACGAGATCATTGGCGAGGACGCCTCCGGCAAGCTGAAGGGACGCCACCGCTCGACCGGCGTCGGGCGTCCGCGCTTCTGGGAACGAGCGCGCTACTATGGCGAGGAGAACCGGCTGGCTGCCGCCCTCGACCGGGCCGAGCTCGGCGGCGACTAGCGGCGCGCGGAGGATATCTTGAATCAGATGCAGCTCATCGTCCCGTTCCTGGCCTTTCTCGCGGTCGGCGGGGTGCTCTACGTCTTCGCCTATCCTTTGGTCTCCGACGACGCCAAGGCGACGAAGCGTAAATCGGCGCTGCAGACGCGATCGCCGGTCAAGGCCGCCAATCGCGCCAACGACGGCGCCAAGCGGCGCAAGCAGGTCACCGACAGCTTGAAGGAGCTCGAGGCCCGTCAGAGCAGCAAGAAGCTGACCTTCGAGACGAAGTTGGCGCAGGCGGGTGTCTCGTGGACGAAGCGGGGCTTCCACATCGCATCGCTGATCGTTGGCGTTCTCGTCGCCGGCATTGCGTATGTCCTCAGCTCGAGCCCGCTCATCACGGCTGGCGCCGCCATCACGGCCGGTCTGGGGCTCCCCCGTTGGTATCTCGGGTTCCTACGCAAACGCCGGATCAAGAAGTTCCTGGCGGAGTTCCCGGCGGCGGTCGACATCATCGTGCGCGGCATCAAGGCGGGCATCCCGCTCGGTGATTGCCTGCGCAACATCGCGGCCGAGGCGGCGGAGCCGGTCAGGACCGAATTCCGCAACATCGTCGAGACCCAGGCGATGGGCCTCCCAATCTCCGAGGCCGTCGAGCGCCTCGTCGATCGGGTGCCGGCGCCGGAAGCGAACTTCTTCGCGATCGTCATCAACATCCAGGCCAAGGCCGGCGGCAATCTCGCCGAAGCCTTGTCCAATTTGTCGAACGTGCTGCGCGACCGCAAGAAGATGAAGGGCAAGATCAAGGCGATGTCGAGCGAGGCCAAGGCGTCGGCCGGCATCATCGGCTGCCTGCCCCCGGTGGTTTGTACTTTCGTCTATTTCACCAGCCCGAGCTACATCATGCTCCTCTTCACGACGAGCACCGGCCACATGGTGCTCGGCTGCTGCGCGGCCTGGATGGGCTGCGGGATCTTCGTCATGAAGAAAATGATCAACTTCGACATCTGAAGGCGGGACGGCGATGGATATCGGCACGCTTACCAATCCGCACACGATCGCCGTCTTGCTCGTCGCGATCGCGACGTTCGCGACGATTTTGACGGTGGCGGCGCCGCTGCTCGCCACCGACCAGCTCGGCAAGCGGATGAAGTCGGTCGCCTCCGAGCGCGAGAAGATCCGCGCCCGCGAGCGCGAGAAGCTCACCGCCAGCAAGGGACTGCGCCACGAGCCCAAGGTCTACATGAAACAGGTCGTCGATCAGTTCAAGCTATCCAAGTGGCTTGGCACCGACAAGGCGAAGGGCCAGATGCTGATGGCCGGCTTCCGCGGCGCGCAGGCGGAGACGGCGTTCCTCTTCTTCCGGCTGGTCTCGCCGATCGTCCTTCTCGTGGTGGGGGTGGCTTACATCTTCTTCATCGCCGGCTTCGAGTGGCCCTTCACGATCAAGATCGCGGCGGTGATCTTCTGCGCCTATCTCGGCCTCAAGACCCCGGAGCTTTTCGTCGCCAACACGATCAAGAAACGGCAGAAGTCGCTGGCCCGCGCCTTTCCGGACGCGATGGACCTGCTGCTCATCTGCGTCGAATCCGGCATGTCGATCGAACAGGCGTTCCGCAAGGTCGGCGTCGAGATCGGTTTGCAATCCATTCCACTCGCGGAGGAGCTGACGCTCACCACCGCCGAGCTCTCGTTCCTGCCCGACCGTCGCACGGCCTACGAGAATCTGGCCGCGCGCACCGGGGTCGATTCGATCAAGCAGATCGTCACGGTCCTCGTCCAGGCCGAGCGCTACGGCACGCCGCTCGGCCATGCGCTGCGCGTGCTCGGCCAGGAGAGTCGCGACCATCGTCTGCTGCTCGCGGAGCAGAAGGCGGCCGGCCTGCCGCCGAAGCTGACGGTGCCGATGATCGTGTTCTTCCTGCCGGTGCTGTTCGCCGTCATCCTGACGCCGGCGATCATCCAGATCCAGAACACCAACTTCAATTGATGGCGACGGGGCGCGCCGGCGGATGCGGGTCGTGCGACCTACTGCGTCTCCTCGACGGAGGCGGTCTGCATCGTCGGCCTCGGCTTGTGCGCGGCCACCTTGCGCGGGCTCGGTGGCGCGGCGGCGTTCTTCCAGGTATCGGACTGCGCGATCATCTGCTTGATGGAGGCGACGTTCTCCGCCGCGTCCACCGGCGCGAGATCGCGCCGCGAGACGGCCTCGGCTTCGGCATATTTCCCCTCGAGCGAGAGCACCAGGGCGAGGTTCTGGCGAATACGCATGTCGGCGGCCGGCTGCGCCGCCGCCTGGCGCAAGGTGGACTCGGCCACCGGCATCTGCCGCTCCAGCGCGTAGGAGAGCCCGAGGTTGGAGAGCACCTGCGGCTGGTTCGGGACGATCTTGAGCGCTGCCGCGTAGTAGGATTGCGCGCGAGCGTGGTCGCCCATCTGGTCGGCCACGGAGCCTTGCGCGGAGAGCACCGACCAGTTCGGCAGTTCCGGCGTGTGGCTGCGTTGCAGCACGTCCGCGGCTTCCTGGAGGCGGCCGGCGTCGGCCAGCGCCTTGCCATAGGCTGCGAGAACAGTCATGTCGTGTGGGTACTTGACGGCGGTGCGCTGCAGCACGGCGACGGCCTGGGCGTGCTGCGTCAAGCCGCGCAGCGCCTTCGCGTAGCTCAGCGCGACGACCTTGTCGTCGGGATCCGCGGCATAGCGCGGTTCCATCCGCGTGGCGTAGGCGCGCAGAGCCGCTTCGTCGCCGGGCGGGGGTGGGGCCTCGCTCGCGGCGGTGGACAGCGGGTTGTTCAGCTTGGACTGGCAGCCCGCGGCCCCGAGCGAGAGCGCCAGCACGACGAATGGCGGCGCGAGACGGGAAACCGCGGCGGGGAGCCGCGACAGGCACAGGAACAGGGGGGCCATTGGTTTGTTCTCGCTCGGCCGACTGTCTCTGGCCTCGTTCAGGCAATAAAAGATTAACCCTAATGAAGGCTTAACGGGCGTCCCGTTTTGGGGCGCCGCCGAGCGCAAGGTGGTGGGGGATGCTGCTGGATCAACGCGCAGACATTGACATCGCGCGGTCGGCCGTCCTCATCCACGGCGTGACGGCGCGATCCTCGGGGGCGACGCTAGCCAGCCTCGGCATCAACGCTGCAGGCTACGCGCAAGCCTGCGCGCTCAAGGCCGAAGCCGGGCAGGTGCTGCTCGCGCCGGGGAAAGGCGGCTTCGACCTGGTGTCGTCCCGCTACCCGGCAGCCCTCACGGCCTTATGACGATGTCGCTCCCGGCCTACGATCCCCGCGTCACCGCCGCGCGGCCGGACCTCGCCGCCTCGAGCTTGCGGGGCGAGGTCGAGGCCGAGCGCTTCGTCGATGGCGAGCGCTACGTCGTCGAGGCCGAAGTGCTCGACGTGAAGCGTAGCCCGCGCGGCGACGCGCCGCTCGACACCCAGCTTCTTCACGGCGAAACGGTGACCGTCTTCGAGGACGACAATGGCTGGGGTTGGACGCAGGCCGATCGTGACGGCTACGTCGGTTACGTTGCAATGAGCGGCCTTCGCCGCGGTCGGACATCGAACACCCACAGCGTGCGCGTCAATCGCACCTTCGTCTATCCCGCGGCCGACATGAAGCAGCCTGTGCTGGCGGCCTTGCCGCTTGGCGCTACGCTCGCCGTCGAAAGCGTGCAGGGCGGCTTCGCGAAGGTGCGGCAGGGCTACGTGGTCGCACGGCATCTCGCCCCCGTGGACGAGGTTGTGACCGACTACGTCGCGGTCGCCGAGCAGCTCGTCAACACGCCATACCTGTGGGGCGGCAAATCCGCCCAAGGGATCGATTGCTCAGGGCTGGTACAATTGTCCGGCTTGATCGGCGGATGTGTCATGCCGCGCGATACGCATATGCAGGAGCATACCGGCATCGCCTTGCCGATCGATGACAAGTTACACGGGTTAACGCGAGGCGACTTGGTCTTCTGGCCAGGCCATGTCGGTATCATGCTCGATGCGGTGGTGCTTCTTCATGCGAATGCCTTTCATATGCTCGTCGCACGCGAGCCGTTATCGACGGCATGCGAACGCATCAGCGCATCAAATGGAACATCCGTCTCGTCGTTTCGAAGACTGTCGTCTATACCAAAGAAAGTGTGACGGCCAATCGATAACGATTTTGTAATCAGTCGCATTCTTTGCGGCTACGCTTGCCGGCCGCCTTGCCGGGCAGTGGCTCAGCAATTAGGTAGAGGCCAATCGATTTTGGCCGACAGAGGTTGGCCTGCATCACGGATTGATGCTTGTCTCCTTCACCCGCATGATCGAGATCGAAAGGCCGAGGTTGTGCTCGACCCAAGGACTAACGAGGAATGCCGCTATGGCGACTGGGACGGTTAAGTGGTTCAATGCCGAAAAGGGATACGGTTTCATCCAGCCCGACGAGGGCGGCAAGGATGTATTCGTGCACGTGAGCGCGGTCGAGCAGGCTGGTATGCGACACCTGCAGGAAGGCCAGAAGATCGACTACGAGGTCGTAGCGGACAGACGGACCGGAAAGTCTTCGGCCGCTAACTTGCGAGCCGCCTAGCGGTATGCGAACAGCAAGCCCTGGCCCCGGCCGGGGCTTTGTCTTGGATGGTACTGAATTGTCGACCTTCGACGGCGCCGGTCTAGAGGATCGGCGGCGCGTACATCAGGCCGCCGTGCGTCCACAGCGCGTTAAGCCCGCGTTTGATCTTGAGCTTCGAGTCCTGCCCGAGGTTGCGCTCGAAAATATCGTTGTAGTTTCCAACGAATTTGATGACGCGATAGGCCCAATCCGCCGTCAGGCCGAGCGGCTGACCGAAATTGCCCTCGATGCCGAGCAACCGCTTGATCTGCGGATTGTCGCTCTTCGACATGGCATCGACGTTCTTTTGAGAAACGTCGAGCTCCTCGGCGTCGATCATCGCGAGCAGGGTCCAGCGGACGATCAACAGCCATTCGTCGTCGCCCTGCCGCACGGCGGGCCCGAGCGGCTCCTTTGACACGATCTGCGGCAGGATGATGTTGTCGTCGGGCTTCGGCATCCTCGCCCGCTCGACGTAGAGCGCCGACGTATCGGTGGTGTAGGCGCCGCAGTCGCCTCGCATGTAGGCCTGCTCGACCTCGTCGGAGGTCGCGTACACCTTCGGCTGGTACTTCAAGCCGCGGCCGCGGAAGAAATCGGCGAGGTTCAACTCGGTCGTGGTATCCTGTTGGACGCAGATCGTGTCGCTCGCGAGGTTTTGCGCGGAATTGACTCCCAGCGACTTCCTCACCAGGAAACCCTGACCATCGTAGTAGGAGGTGGCGACGAAGACGAGCGCGTGGCTAGCCTCCCGCGATAGGGTCCAGGTCGTATTGCGATCGAGGATGTCGATCTTGCCGTCCTGAAGCGCGGCGAAGCGCTGCTTGGCCGTCAGCGGGACGAACTGGACCCTCCCGGCGTCGCCGAAGATCGCAGCGGCAAGCGCTCGGCAGAAATCGACGTCGAAGCCCGACCAAACGCCACTTGGCGACACTTCGCCGAAGCCGTCCAGCGCCGAACTCACGCCGCATTTGATGACGCCGCGGCGCTTAACCTCGGCGAGCGTGCCGCCGTTCTGCTGGACCGGAGCGGCATTAGCCGCCGGCGCGTTCAAGGTTGGCGGTACGGGAGAGGCGCTGGAGACGGATTGAGCGGGAAGACAGAAGGCCAGCACGAAAACCGCGACAAGACGCTTCAGCATTCCCATCTCCGCACCGCCCAGCGCCGCACGCCGCCCGGATTTCGACGGCACGGCGAGGGGATGCGCATCGAAGGCACGGCGGTTGTCAAGCGGACATGCGGCTAAGGCAACGCTCAGGCACCTTGCGCATAGCGCTCGTAATGCTGCTTCAGACGCTCCCAGTCGCTCTCGCGGCGGGTCGCCTTGATGAAGTGGTTGCCTTTGCGGGTGAGCTTCCGGAACAGCCAAAAGCCCGGCTCGTCGGCGCCCGGACCTTCGATGTATTCAAGATCCTGTAGAATGTTGAGGCTGTGCTCGACCGCCTGCGGTATGCAGCCGATGTCGCGAGCCTCGTCCTCGATCGAGATCACGACCGTGGTGCGCGGTGAGATCTGGCGGGTCTCGAGGACGAACATGAGTTCGCGCATCAACTCGACATCGTGAACCATGGACAAGAAGCTTTATTCCGGCGCCGTCCGAATGCAGTCGCTGTGTGAAACGTGGCAGATCGCTCCGGCCTTGTCGATATGCCGTCCGCGCGAGGGGCTGACGTCGGGGCAGCAGGGAACGCCGCGTTCGCGAGCGGATTGAGGCGCGACGGTGAAAGCAAAATCCCATGCCTCAGACCACGGTCACGTTGAACGACGGACACACCCTCCCGCAGCTCGGCTTCGGGGTCTTCAAGGTTCCTCAGACCGAGGCCGCGACCGTCGTCGGCGCGGCGATAGCGGCGGGATACCGCGCGATCGACACGGCGGCCATCTACGGCAACGAGGAGGGCGTCGGTCGCGCCCTTCAGGGCGCGGCGCAACCTAGCGGCAACGTCGCTGTGACCACCAAGCTGTGGAACGACCGCCGCGAGCCGGCTTCCGCCGGGAAGGCGATCGAGGAGAGCCTGCGCAAGCTCGGCGTGGAGTCGGTGGCGCTCTACCTCATCCATTGGCCGGTCCAGAGCAGCGATTTCGTGGCGACATGGAAGGCGATGATCGGCTTTCGCGATGCCGGGCTTACCACCTCGATCGGCGTCTCGAACTTCACTGTCGAGAACCTCGAGCGGATCGTGGACGCGACCGGCATCGTTCCGGCGGTCAACCAGATCGAGCTCCATCCGGGGTTCCAGCAGGCCGAACTGCGCGCCTTCCACGCCCGGCAGGGGATCGTCACCGAATCGTGGAGCCCGCTCGGGCAGGGCGCCGGGCTGAAGCAGCCCGAACTCGTCCGCATCGCCGATAAGCACGGCAAAAGCCCGGCGCAGGTCGTTCTCCGTTGGCATCTCGACCTCGGCCTGATGGTCATTCCGAAATCATCGACGCCGTCGCGCATCAGAGAGAACATCGACGTGTTCGATTTCGTCCTCGATGGCGAGGATCATGCGTCGATCGCCAAGCTGGACCGGCCGGATGGGCGGATCGGCCCCGACCCGCGCACGTTTGGGTAAGGAGATCACGTCACCGTTGATGCTGATCACGGTAGAACTCGACACGTGTCCCGGCGAGCCGTCGGCTCTCCAGCCCGTGAACGACGCTTTCTTGCGCTGCCGCAATTCGCTTGTCGCGCGGCAGTTTCGGCCGTATACAACCTCGCATTCCACACGTGGATCGCGCGCGCCTGCTTCAAGGCGTGCTTCCGGTGCCCCTCGGGGCCAAACGATCCGCGGCGGTTCAACCGGAGACGAATGTTCCTATGGCACTGCCTGATTTCACCATGCGTGGGCTCCTCGAGTCCGGCGCCCACTTCGGGCATCAGTCGCACCGCTGGAACCCCAAGATGGGGACCTATATCTTCGGCGCGCGCAACAACATCCACATCATCGACCTCGCCCAGACGGTGCCGTTGCTGCACCAGGCGCTGAAGGCCGTGTCCGACACGGTCGCGCGCGGCGGTCGCGTGCTGTTCGTCGGCACCAAGCGCCAAGCCCAGGAGCAGATCGCGGACGCCGCTAAGCGTTCGGCGCAATATTACATTAACTCGCGTTGGCTCGGCGGCATGCTGACCAACTGGAAGACGATCTCGGCCTCGATCCAGCGCCTGCGCAAAATCGACGACCAGCTCGACAACGGGGCCTCCGGTCTCACCAAGAAGGAGCGCCTGATGATGAGCCGCGAGCGCGAGAAGCTCGACAAGGCGCTCGGCGGCATCAAGGACATGGGCGGTGTGCCCGACCTCATCTTCGTCATCGACTCCAACAAGGAGCAACTCGCGATCAAGGAGGCCAACCGCCTCAACATCCCCGTCGCGGCGATCCTCGATACCAATTCCGACCCGGACGGCATCACCTTCCCGATTCCGGGCAACGACGACGCCGGCCGCGCCATCGCGATGTACTGCGATCTGTTCGCCCGCGCCGCGCTCGACGGCATTCAGCGCAGCCAAGGGACGCAAGGGGTCGACTTCGGCGAGGCCGAGGCGCCGATGGTCGAGGTGCTGCCGGAGGCGGCCGAGCCGGAGGTGAGCCTGCCGGTCGAGGCGGCCGTGTTCGAGGCGCCGGCCGAGACCTTTGAGATCCTCGCTGCGCCTCGCGGCGCCCCGGACGATTTCGCCAAGCTGCAGGGTATCGGTCCGCAGGTCGTCAAGAAGCTGAACGATGGCGGCATCTTTCACTACTGGCAGATCGCCGCGATGACGCCCGAGGACGCGGCGAAGGTCGATGCCGACCTCAAGTTGGGCGGCCGCATCGATCGCGACGGCTGGATCAACCAAGCGCGCGGCCTGCTCGCGGCCTGACGCCGCCGCCTTTTCGTCCGCTCGCGGAGAGGGTCTTCCTTCTCCCGTTCGCGGGAGAAGGTGTCGCGGCGGAGCCGTAACGGATGAGGGTGCCGGGCGTTACGCTGGATGCGAGGGTGTGTTCTCTTCCTGGACGGCCCTCATCCGCTTCCGGCTTACGCCGGGACCACCTTCTCCCGCGAGCGCGAGAAGGGAGAACGCAAAACTTGTAGGCTGGCGCGCTTTCCAAGACGGATCGTGCCCCGGAAAGGACCATGTGCGATGGCGAACATTTCCGCGGCGATGGTGAAGGAGCTTCGCGAGAAGACCGGCGCCGGCATGATGGACTGCAAGAACGCGCTGACCGAGACCGCCGGCGACATCGAGGGCGCAATCGACTGGCTGCGCAAGAAGGGCCTGTCCAAGGCCGCCAAGAAGAGCGGTCGCGTCGCCGCCGAAGGCCTCATCGGCATCGCCGTCGATGGTACGCACGGCCTCATCGTCGAGGTGAACTCCGAGACCGACTTCGTCGCCCGCAACGAGGATTTCCAAGCGTTGGTGCGTGCCATCGCCGAGGTCGGCCTCAAGGGCGAGCTCTCCGATGTCGACGCGATCAAGGCGGCGGCCTATCCGGGCGGCGGCACCGTGGAGAGCGCGATCGCCAACGCGATCGCGACGATCGGCGAGAACATGACCGTGCGCCGGGCTGCCTTCCGCCAGGTCGCCTCGGGGGTGGTCGCGACCTACGTGCACAACCAGGTCGCCGACGGGCTCGGCAAGATCGGCGTGATCGTCGCGCTCGAGTCGAGCGGTTCGACCGAGGCGCTCCTCGCGATGGGCCGCAAGATCGCCCAGCATGTCGCCGCCATCAATCCGCTGGCGCTCGATGCGAGCGGCATTGCCTCCGAGGTGATCGCCCGCGAGAAGTCGGTGCTGGCCGAGAAGAACGGCGCCGGCAAGCCGCCTCACGTCGTCGACAAGATCGTCGAGTCCGGTCTGAAGAGCTTCTTCAAGGAGAACTGCCTCATCGACCAGGTGTCGATCCATGCCGAGGAGCATGGCGGCAAGACGATCGGCCAGATCGTCAAGGAAGCCGTCGGCGTCGGAGCCCCGGTCGAACTCAAGGCCTTCGTGCGCTACGCGCTCGGCGAAGGCATCGACAAGGAAACGTCGGACTTCGCCGCCGAGGTCGCGGCGGCTGCGTCGGGCCACGCCTGACGCGTCCTGCGGGTCGCGTTCTTGCTCCATGATCAGCCGCGGACCCTTTTGGCTCGCGGCCTTGACGGCATGCAGGTGCGCGGAGCGGCGGTCGCGACGTGGCGGCCGTCGTTGCAGGGGGGTTCGCGGCGATCCGGCGTGCCGAACGGCTTCGCGAAACGTCCGCCGACCGGCATCCGCTTGAACGACGAGACGCCGGCTTGACAGCTCGCGCGGCAGGCGTTGTCTGCCGGGGAGGAAGGCCCGCTCATGCGCTGGTGGTTGCGAATCGTCACGACCCTTGTGCTCACGCCGCTTTTGTGGGGGCTCGCCGGCGCCTACATGGACGGCCAACTCGGCGCCGTGCTCACGCCGCCGCTGCTTGGCGCCTTGCAGTTCTTCGCGCTGCTCTTCACCGGCGACTTCGCGGCGATCCCCCGCCTGCTGGGCGCCGGCGGCGGCGTTCTTGTCGACGCCGTTTCTCAGCTGCCGGACATGCTGGCGCCGCTGCTCCCGATCTATCTCGGCGCCACACTGCCGGTGCTCGCCCTCGTCGTCCTAATTTTGATGCCGGCGGAATACAGCCTCAGGCGTCTCGGCCTCGATCTTCTGACGGTTCTCGCGATGCCTGTCGCGGCCTATTTCTTCACCGCGGCGGTCGCGAGCTTCGTGCCCGATCCGCCCGCCGAGACTCTGTCGACCTCCCTCTGGCTCGCGGCGCTGTACGGGCTCGTGTTCGGCCTTACGATCCGCGAGCCGCGCCTCCGGCGCCGATCAACGGGAATGACCGCGCGGGCCGCCTGATCCGTCGCCGGCTCCGAGATGACATCGCCTTGACGTGCAACTGTGCGCCTGTGGCCGTGTTCCGCCACACCTGAGGCCCGATGCGCATCGCGCTTGTCATCAATGCGACCTCCGGCTCGATGTCCAAGGGCATTACACCGGAGGTTATCCGCGAGAAGCTGGCCGCCGCCGGCCTCGAGATCGCCCACGAGGCCGGTGACGGCGCGCCGCTGCCCGAGCGCATCGAGGATGCGGCCAACGCGCCCGGGATCGAGGCGCTCGTCGTCGCCGGCGGGGACGGCACGATGGCCTGCGCGGCGAGCGTGATGGCCGCCCGCGACAAGCCGCTGGGCATGTTGCCGCTCGGCACGATGAACCTGCTCGCCAAGGATCTCGGCGTGCCGCTCGACCTCGACGAGGCTGTGGCGACCCTCGGCACCGGCAAGCGGAAGAAGATCGACGTCGGCGACGTCAACGGTCACACGTTCCTGATCAGCTCGATGCTCGGTCTGCCGGCTCATATGGCGAAGTACCGCGAGGCGCAGCGCGGCGGTGCGGACCTGCGCGGCGCCGCGCGCTTCGTGTCGGGTTTCGCACGCCATTTGTGGCGCTACCCGCGGGAGGCCGTGACCTGCACGATCGAGGGCGGCGAACGTCATCTGCGCTTCCACATGCTGGTCGTCGTCAACAACGACTTCGTCGAGAAGGCCGGCAACATCCTCATTCGCGATCCGGTCGACGGCGGTCGCCTCACGCTCTATATCGGCCGGCGCCTCACCATCTGGCGAATGCTGCGCCTCGCCTACGGTCTCGCGCTCGGCGACTGGCACCGGCTGCCGGGGCTCGAGCGCTTCGATGTCGCCGACCTCGCGATCGCCTCGAAGCAGCGGGCGTTGCGGGTCATGAACGACGGCGAGGTCCGGTTGATCGATGCGCCGCTGCGCTACACCATCCGTCCGTTGGCATTGTCCGTCATCGTGCCGCGGGATGCCGAGGCATGAAGCGCATCGCGCAGATCTCCGACCTGCATTTCGGCCGCACCGACCCGACCGTCGTGGAAGCCCTCGTCGCCGAACTCGATGCGCAACGCCCCGACCTGATCATCGCGTCGGGCGATTTCACGATGGCGGCGCGGCGCGTCGAATATGCCGAGGCGAAGGCCTTTCTCGCCCGGCTGCCGAAGCCCTGGATCGGGGTGCCCGGCAATCACGACATCTCGCCCTACCACCTGATGCAGCGCTTCGCGCGGCCGTTCGCGCGCTACCGCCGCTTCATCGCGCCGGACACCGAGCCGACCTTCCAGGACGACGAGATCGGCGTCGTCTGCCTCAACACCGTGCGCACCTGGGCGCCGGAGCGGGACTGGTCGCAGGGCAAGATCCGCCGCTGGCAGATCGCCTCCGCCGAGGGGCGCCTATCGAAGATGCCGGATCAGCTGTTCAAGATCGTGGTCGGGCACCACCCCTTCATGCCGCCGCCGTGGGACGAGGAGGCCCGCCTCGTCGGCCGCGCCGACAAGGCGCTCGCCGCCTTCCGCCGCCGCGGTGTCGGATTGACGCTGGCGGGGCACCTCCACCGTCATTACGCCCGCTTCGCCGAGGCCGACGGCCTCGGGCCGGAGAGGGTCGCGGTCGACGGTGCCGGTGCGAGCGGGTGCAAGGGCCGCCTGCTCGCGGTGCAAGCGGGCTCCGCCACCTCGACCCGGCTGCGCGGCGACGAGCCCAACGCCTACAACTTGATCGCGATCGAGGACGGCTGCGCCCACGTCACGGTGCGGCTCTGGACCGGGCGTGCGTGGGCGGATGCGCCGGAGGAGTGATGATCGGCGGACGCTTGGTTGCTTTCTCGCCCGGCTCTGCCAGCATCATGCGGTGAGGACAGCGTCATGAACGTTCAGACCGGTTCACGCGCGGACACCGCAGAGGGCCAGGCGACCTATGGCATGGCGAACTTGCGTCAGAAGACCACTGGGCTGCCGTTCATCGTCTTCATCTCGCAGCGGGATGATGCGAGGCATGCCGCGAGGGTGAAGGTGTCACCGGAGCCGCGTGTGCGATCGGACGAGACGGGATCGTACGCGATCGCCCCGTTCGGGTTCAAAGCCGGCAAGCGGCTGGCTTCGAACGAAGAGGTCCTGCTGGCCCTGTGGATCGACCTTAACCGGACGACCTTGCAACAATATTGGGACGGCGAGATCGAGTACACCGAGGACGCCATCGCCCGGATCCGTAGTGTCCAGGCCGACGACGAAGACTGAGTTCATCCCGCGACAGCGCCGCGCCTGACGAATGCCGCAAAGCGCGCTAAGGGTCGCCCATGATCGACTATTCCGTCGCCTTCACCCCGCTGCTGCCGGTCGCCGCGCTCGTCGTCCTCGGCATCGCCGGACTCGTCATCGTCGCGCTCGGTCTTGCCCTTCGTCAGCGCGCGGTCTGGCTGCGAGCGCTCGGCCTTGCGCTCGTCCTGCTGGCGTTGTTCGACCCGTCGCTGGTGCGGGAGGACCGCACCCCGTTGCGCCATGTGGTGGCCGTCGTCGTCGACCGGTCGGGGTCGCAGACGATCGGCGAGCGGACGGCGCAGACCGACCGCGCCCTGGCCGATCTGCAGGCCAAGCTCAAGGCGCTCGGCAACGTCGATGTCCGCGTGATCGAGGGTGGCCAGGATACCGGCGCCAACGACGGCACCCAGCTCTTCTCGGCCTTGAACGCAGGGCTCGCCGACGTGCCGGCCGAGCAGGTGGCCGGCGTGTTCATGATCACCGACGGCGTGGTGCACGACATCCCCGCGAACGCGGATGCGCTGGGCTTCAAGGCGCCGCTGCAGGCGCTGATCACCGGGCACGAGGGCGAGCGCGACCGCCGCATCGAACTCGTCGAGGCGCCGCGCTTCGGCATCGTCGGCAAGGAGCAGGTGATCGCGCTCAAGGTGCTCGACACCGACGATCACGGCGAGGCGGTGACCCTCTCCGTGCGCCGCGACGGCAATCCGGTGGCGACCGTGCAGGCGTCCGTCGGCGAGACGATCAAGGTCCCGGTCAAGATCGAGCACGGCGGCAACAACGTCATCGAGCTCGAGGTCGCGGCGCTGCCGGGCGAGCTGACGGCCATCAACAACAAGGCGGTGGTGACGATCGACGGCGTGCGCGACAAGCTGAAGGTGCTGCTCGTCTCGGGCGAGCCGCACCAGGGCGAGCGCATGTGGCGCAACCTCCTGAAGTCCGACGCCAACGTCGATCTCGTGCACTTCACCATCCTGCGGCCGCCGGAGAAGCAGGACGGCACGCCGATCAACGAGCTGTCGCTCATCGCCTTCCCGACGGCGGATCTGTTCGGGCGCAAGATCAAGGACTTCGACCTCATCATCTTCGACCGCTACTCGAATCAGAGCGTGCTGCCGCCGGTCTACCTCGACAATATCGTGCGCTACGTGCGCGAGGGCGGGGCGCTCCTGCTGGCGGCCGGCCCTGATTTCTCCAAGAGCGAGGGTATCTTCTTCTCGCCGATCGGGCGCATCGCGCCGGCGCGGCCGGACGGCACGCTCGTCGAGTCCGGCTTCCGCGCCAGCGTGTCGGACGACGGCCGCAAGCACCCGGTCACCCGCGGCCTCGTCGGCTCCGGCAAAAGCCCCAACGACGTCCCATCCTGGAGCCCTTGGTTCCGCCAGATCTCGGCCAGCGTGACCCGCGGGACCTCGATCATGGACGGCGCCGGCGGCAAGCCGGTTCTGGTGCTCTCGCGCGAGGGCAAGGGCAGGGTGGCGGAGCTGCTGTCCGACCAGATGTGGCTGTGGGCCCGCGGCTACGACGGCGGTGGACCCTACCTCGACCTGCTGCGCCGCCTCGCGCACTGGCTGATGAAGGAGCCGGATCTCGAGGAGGAGGCGTTGCGCGCCTCGGGCGAGGGCAAGACCTTCACCGTGACGCGGCAGAGCCTCAAGAAGGATGTGCCACCGGCGATCGTCACCTTGCCGTCCGGCAAGACGCTGAAGGTCAAGCTCGCGGCCGGAGAGCCGGGCCTGTGGAGCGGCACCGTGGCGGCCAAGGAACTCGGCCTCTACAAAGTTATGGATGGCGATCTCTCGGTCCTCGCCAACGTCGGTCCGGAGAACCCACGCGAGTTCCAGGAGGTTGTCTCGACCACCGACAAGCTGCGCCCGCTCGCGGAAGCGACCGGTGGCACGGTGCGGCGCATCGCGGACGGCACCGAGGGCGCCATCGCCATGCCGCGCCTCCTCGAGATGCGCGACAGCCCGATCTATGGCGGCTCCGACTATGTCGCGATCAAGAAGACCGGCGCCAGCGAGGTGAAGGGAATCGGGTTCGCGCCGCTGGCGATCGGCTTCCTCGGGCTTGTCGTGCTTCTCGGCAGCTTGGTGATAACCTGGCTCTACGAGGGGCGGCGCGGGGCGCGCGCATAGCCGGCGCTGCGTTCACTTGCAGTACTTGCCGTCGCCCTGGTTGCCGCGCACCTCGAGGTCGAAGTGCCAGTGCGTGCGGTGGTAGCTGTCGGAGCCGGGGCCGAGCGCGGTATGGAAGTAGCCGCATCCGCCGGCGCGCGCCGCGGTCTCGAAGCCGCTCTCGCTCGCCGTCCTCGGCTCGCCGACCGCGACCACCCGGCCGTCGGCGAGCTTCAACTGTGCGATGTCGATGGCAAGGCCCTGGCCGTGGGCGGAGAGCTTCGCGCCGAAAATGTGGTCGCGCGAGCGGCACTCGAGCCCGGGGCCGGTCCACACCGCCGCGACCGGCGAGCCGAAGGTCCCTTTGCCGAGCGGCGCCAGCAGGTCGCGCACGTAGAGCGAGAAGGCGTCCGCGGTCGTGCAGGCGATGGTCGGCTTGTCGGGGAAGTCCACCGTCCCGCCATCCGGAAGGCTCAACCCGGTAAGACGCACGGGTTCGACGACGGTGCAGCGTGGATCCGGCTGCGGACCGATCGCGATTGGCTCGACGGCGACGTTGCGCGCCTTCAGCCGGCCGGGGCAGGACGGATCGTCGGCCGGCGAGCGTGGCGTGACGGTCAGGGTCGCGCCGCTCGCAGCGGTCGCCGGCTTACCGGGAGGGGGCGGTTGAGCGGCAGCCTTGTCCGCCGGGGCGGGCGTTGCCGCCACCGCGGGCGACTGAGCTGGCGGGGCCTGCGTCCGAACGGCCCCCGCGGTCGCGCCGAGATCCTTCGGCCGGGGCGGCGGAAAGGGAACGCTTGACGGCGCTTCGGCGGCCGCGGCCGGAGCGGTTGCGGCGGCTTCGCCCTGAGGGGCAGGGGCCGGCTCTGGTCCATCGCCGGGGAATTGCGGGCGGGGAACCGGAAGCGGGACCGTAGCGGCCCGGGCCTGAGGCGTCTGTCTCGTCGGAGCCGATCGCGGGGCCGCGGCGCCGTTCCGCCGCTTTACGGGGCGGTGAGCCCGCGTCGGCATCGGCTCGGCGAAGAAGACGTCGAAGGGCGCCGCGTGGGAGGGACCGGCACCGAGCCCGGCGCAGAGCGCCGCTAGGCAGAAGACGAGGGGCGGCGAGCTCGATCGACACATCGCGGCGAGCTTAGCACGCCTCGCGGTCGAGGCGGGAGAGCGGTCGCAGAACGCCCTTCAAGCGTGAGAACGCCGCATCCGAGCGGCTTTCTTGAACGCCCTGAGCTTAGGGCCATATTACCTTTTGCGGCGTATGCCGTGGAGTGCCTTCGGGGCTCCTCTCGAAGGCCGATCGGCTTCGACAAGGCTCGACGATGTCCCGCATGCCGACTCTGAATTCGCCGTTTCTTCTCGGGTTCGACGAACTCGAACGCACTCTCGAGCGCGTCACACGATCCGCGTCGGATGGTTATCCGCATTACAACATAGAGCGGATCGCACGCACCGAGGGGACGCTCGACATCCTGCGGATCACACTGGCCGTGGCGGGGTTCACCCGCGATCAGCTGGAGATCATGGTCGAGGACGGCCAACTGGTGATCAGGGGAAGGCAGCTTGAAGACAGGCAGCGCGTCTACCTGCACCGCGGCATCGCCGCGCGGCAGTTCCAGCGGGTGTTCCTGCTTGCCGACGGCATGCTGGTGGCGGGCGCGGACCTCGTCAACGGCCTGCTTTCCGTCGATCTCCACCGCCCCGAGCCGCAGAAGCGCGGGCAGGTCATCGACATCAACGTGCGCGGCTAGGGTCGGCACAACTTTGCGGGTCTCCCAGACCGCAGGAAGGAACGAACATGTTGGACCAGAAGAATACAGTGAACCAGGACAAGACGAGCATGCCCATCCTGAGCGAGGAACAGTTGGCGGCCCTCGGCGAAGGTCTCGTGGCCTATCTCAAGCCGGTGCGGCCCGAGGACATCGGCACGCTGTTTCCGGAGATCCCGAACATGCAGCCCGGCACCAAGCTTTTCGCGTTGCACGGCGCCAGCGGCAAGCCGCTCGTGGTGACGGACTCCCGCGATGCCGCGCTTGCCAACGCGATGCAGAACGAGTTGCACATGGTCAGTTTGCACTGAGCAAACAGCGAGGGCGGTTGCCGGATAGGCGCCGGGGCGCTATAGGCACGCCCTCTTCCCTTCGCACCATGGACAGCCGCCGCGGCGCCGAAAGACATTGCGACCATGAAATCCGACATCCATCCGTCCTACCACATGATCAAGGTCGTCATGACCGATGGCACCGAGTTCATGACGCGTTCGACTTACGGCGAGAACGGCGCGACGCTCAACCTCGACATCGATCCCAATACCCACCCGGCCTGGACCGGCGGCTCGCAGCAACTGCTCGATCGCGGTGGCCGGCTGTCGCGCTTCAACTCGCGCTTCGCCGGTCTCGGGTTCGGCGGCAAGAAATAGGTCGCGCTCTTCGCGCTGTTTTCGAGCCGCTTCCGTTCGGAGGCGGCTTTTTCGTGTGCGCCGCCTCTCGGCTTTAGAGGACATATGACCGACGACGAGGCGCTCCGCCACCGGGCTATGGCCGCAAAGCGCAAGGCCGTGCAGGATGCCGAGGTCGCCTCCAAGACGATCGCCGAGAAGGGCCTGTTGATCGTCCACACCGGGCCGGGCAAAGGCAAGACCTCGGCGGCGATGGGCCTCGTGGTGCGCGCACTCGGCTACAACTGGCGCGTCGGCATCGTGCAGTTTATCAAGGGGGCGTGGGATACCGGCGAGAAGCATGCGCTTGCGCGCTTCGACGATCTCGTCTCGTGGCACACGATGGGGGAGGGCTTTACCTGGGAGACGCAGGATCGCGACCGCGATGTCGCCGCCGCCGAGCGTGCCTGGGGTAAGGCCTGCGAACTGATGGACGATCCCTCGGTCCGGCTGCTCGTGCTCGACGAGCTCAACATCGCGCTGCGCTACGATTACCTGCCCCTCGGCGAAGTGGTCGCGCGGCTTGCGGCGCGCCGTCCGGGGTTGCACATCGTCGTCACCGGGCGCAACGCCAAGCCGCCGCTGATTGAAGCGGCCGATCTCGTCACCGAGATGAGCCTGGTGAAGCACCATTTCGCCGCCGGCGTGAAGGCGCAGAGAGGGATCGAGTTCTAGAGCAACGTCCGCTGTTGCGGACTTGCTCCGATCAGGACAGCATAGCGAGGACTGGGCACATAAGCGTCGCGAAGCGACTCTCAATCGCCGTCCGATGCTGTAGGTTCGGAGGCTACCACCGAGTCGGCTCTCAGCACACCTCCGTGCAACGATTGGGGCGCGGTTGGTAAGAGGCACGCGGAGAAAGGCGACCCGGACTCCCGCCGGAGCGGCGTCAATCCTTGGCGGGTGCGCCCCGCGGGGAGGAGGACGAGTTTGCCGTGGGCGTGCCCGCTCAGGCTGAGGTCGAGCGCCTCGCGCCACTCCTCGAGCGGAAACGTGCGTGCGACCGGCACGGTGAACCGGCCCTCCGCCGCGAGCTTCGCGAACTCGCCAAGCACGTCGTAGCGCAGCTCGCTTGTAAAGCTGTCGCGCACCCCCAACTCGCCGGCGGCGGGACCGTGATTGCTGACAGTGAGGATGCGACGCCCATCGCCGCCGACGATCGTGACGAGGTCGGGCAGCACGCCGCTGATCGGGCCGGCGTCCAGGATCAGGTCCGGCTTGCCCCCGCCGATGTCGAGAACCCGCTCGACCATGCCGTCCCCGTACGACGTGACCTCGGCGCCGAGGGCGCTAAGCCCCCCGGCGAAGGTGTCGCCTGCCGCTGCGATCACCCGCGCCCCACGCATGAGCGCCATCTGCACGGCGGCGAAGCCGATCACCGTTCCCGCGCCGTACACCAGGAGCGTCCGCCCGGCCGCCACGCCCAGTATGTCGAGGCAGCGATAAGCGGTCTCGACCGCCATCGGCAGCGCCGCCGCGTCGACAAGATCGAGGCCTTCCGGAACCGGCGTCCAAACAGCGAGCGCCGCCTCGTCCGCCGCGCCGGCGCTCGGAAACCCCCTGAAATCGGGTACACCCAACACACGATCTCCGACGCGGACATCCGTCACGCCCTCGCCGATCGCCTCCACCGTTCCCGACACATCCAGGCCGACGCCACGGGGGAGGTCGCCGGCGAACAGCCCCCGGCACAGATACCAATCCGCCGGATTGAGCCCGCACGCGTGGACCCTCACGCGTATTTGCCCGCCGCGGGGGCTCGGCACGGCGGCGTCCTCCAGGCGCAGCACGTCCGCCGGTTCGCCGTATTCTTGGAAACGGAGCGTCTTCATGGGCCGTGATCTCCCATTGCGTCAGTAGCTGACTTATAAACGTAGAGACAGCGCCTGACAACAAGTGTATGGACGATCAATGCCACGCAGCGGAGAAGACGCGCGCCGCCGCCTTCGGCAGGCGACCTTGGAGTTGTTCCGCGAGCGCGGCTACGACGCGACCACGACGGCCGAGATCGCCGCCAGGGCCGGCGTGACGGAGCGCACCTTCTTCCGTCACTTCCCAGACAAGCGGGAAGCGTTATTCGACGGAGAAGAGGCGTTTCGCGACGCCTTGACAGACGCGGTGGCCCTGGCACCCGAGGGACTGGCCCCGATGGACGCCCTGCTCTGCGCGTTCCGCTCGGTCGAGCCGATGCTCGAGCGCAATCGTCCCTTCACCGAGCCCAGGCAGGAGATCATCGCCGTTACTCCAGCGTTGCAGGAGCGGGTGCTGACGAAGACGGCGAATCTGATCGGCGCTCTGTCCACAGCGTTAGGCCGCCGAGGCTTCGACGATGGCCTCGCCACCCTCGCGGCTCAGGTGGGAATGGCGGCCCTGGGCTACGCCGCGAAAGCCTGGTTAGTCGATCCAAGGCCAGGCCTGGATGCGCACCTGAGGTGCGCCTTCGACACGTTGCATCACCTCTCGCCGACCATCCGTCCACAAGACCCAGACTAGGACACCGACTCATAAGATCGAAGCCAGATGCGCGTGGCGGCGAGCTTGACGAGGGCTAGTGGATAGATTCCAACACTTGGTGCCCGCGTTTGACGGCGGCGATGATTTTGTCCGGATCGGCTTTCCAATGGAAGGGTTTCGGGGCCTTGTTGGTCTCGGCGAGGAAGCGGTTGATGGCGGCTTGAAGATCGACGATCGAACGGAAGACGCCGCGCTTGAGCCGTCGCCGCGTGAGCTTGGCGAAGAAGCCCTCGACGGCGTTCAGCCAGGAAGCCGATTTCGGCGTGAAGTGGAAGGTGAAGCGCGGGTGGCGGCCGAGCCAGGCGAGAACCTTCGGGTGCTTGTGGACGGCATAGTTGTCGAGGATGACCTCGACCGTCTTTCCGGCCGGCACCTCGGCCTCGATGGCGTTGAGGAAGCGGACGAACTCCTGATGCCGGTGACGCTGCATGCAGCGCCCGATGACCTTTCCCTCGAGCACGTCGAGGGCGGCGAACAGCGTCGTCGTACCGTGGCGCTTGTAGTCATGGGTCATGGTGCCGAGCCGGCCCTTCTTCATCGGCAGGCCGGGTTGGGTGCGGTCGAGCGCCTGGATCTGGCTCTTCTCGTCGAGCGACAACACGATGGCGTGCGCCGGAGGATCGACGTAAAGGCCGACGACGTCGCGCAGCTTGGCGGCGAACAGGGGATCGTTGGACAGCTTGAAGCGGCGGACGCGATGCGGCGCCAGCCTATGCGCCTTCCAGATACGCTGAACCGAGGAAACGCTGATGCCCATGGCTTCGGCCATGGCGGGCGCGGTCCAATGCGTCGTCTCGCCGGGCGGCTCGGACTGCGTCAGGGCGACGACCTTGTCGACGACCTCCCTCGGCAGCGGCGGCTTGCCGGGCGGCCGCGTCTTGTCGCGCAAGAGGCCGGCGACGCCCTCCCGCATGAAACGCTCCTGCCAGCGCCACACCGCGGTCTTGGCGACGTTCGCCTCGCGCATGATCGCGTTGGTGCCGAGCCCGGCGGCGGTCAGCAGCACGATGCGGCAGCGCCAGACATGGTTCTGCGGGCTGCCGCGATCGGCGACGATCGCCTTCATGCGGGCTTCGTCGGCAATGGTGACTTCGATCCTGATCCCTGTGCGCATCTCGAAGACTCGCACGACCGCGGCCCAACGGGAATCCCACGACGGACTCTATCGAATGACGTTATCCACTAGGTAGTTCGTGGCGTGTTTCTCGAAGCGCGTTGCGATCGCTCTGAAATGCTTCATTTTGTTGAAGAACCGCTCGATGAGGTTTCTGTAGCGGTAGAGGAAGCTGCTGAAGGCCGGTTTCTCGACGCGGCGCGCCATTGGCATGATGTTGGCCCAGGCGCCTTGCGCGCTCATCGTCTGGCGCAACGCATTGCTGTCGTAGGCGCGATCGGCGAGCAGGATCTGACCGTTGCCGAGGCCGCCCAGCATATCGGCGGCGCTGCGTCCGTCGTGCGCCTGGCCCTCGGTGATCTTCAGCACGATCGGCAGGCCGTCGGCATCGACGAGGGCGTGGATCTTGGTGGTCAGGCCGCCCCGCGAACGCCCCATGCACTGGCCTCGAGCAGCGTCCCGAGCGGCGGCCGGCGTCGCGCAGGCCCCCCTTTTGCGACGTTGCCGCCGTGTTGATGGACACGCACCGAGGTCGAGTCCAGCATCTGGATGTCGCCGTCGTAGGCCCGCGAGACCGCCTCGAATACACAATCCCAGACGCCGATCTTGGCCCACCGCCGGAAGCGGTTCGAGCAGGTCGTCGGCGGCCCGTAACGCTCGGGGATCTCGTCCCATGGCGATCCGGTGCGCAGACGCCAGTAGATGCCGTTGAGCACCTTGCGGTCGTCGACGCGCGGCTTGCCCCGCGGCTTGTTCGGCAGCAGAGGCTGGATGATCGACCACTCGAAGTCGGTGATTTCGTACCGGCGAACGCCCATCAAGAATCCTCCCAGGACCTTGAATCACCGCTCGCTTCTCAAGCAAACCCCTTAATGAGTTTTCGACCTAGCGAGATTTCAGACACAGACACGAGACGAGCGGACCGCCTCGTCAGGCTTATTCCGCAGCGGCGGGCTTGGCCTTGGCAGCCTTCGCGGAGGCCTTCGACTCCTTCTTGGCCGCCTCGCGGATCGCGCGCGCGGCCGGCGTCTCCATGCGCTCGGCGATACGGGCCGACTTGCCGCGGCGGTCGCGCAGGTAATAGAGCTTGGCGCGACGACGGACCTTGCCGCAACGGATCACTTGATCGAGTCGATGTTGGGCGAGAAGACCGCGAACACGCGCTCAGCGCCGGATGCTCGTCGCATTCGACCGTATCCTTGCCCCCACCAATTCCGTTGCCTCCAATCCTGATCGAGATGCCCAGATGGATTATGTTTGACATCCATGAGAATTATGAATAGCATCCTGAAGGAGCGGCAATGGCCATGGAGGATGTGATCCGATCATCGAGGCCTTTGTGGACTATCGGAGCCCGTATTCGCATCTCGCCCTGAACGGCCTTGGCCGATTGGGCGCAAGCTTCGAAGTGACGCTCATCGACGTGGGCTGGGTCATGAAGCGGGTAAACAATCAGCCCTCGCCGGAGTGCCCGCCAAAACTCAAGTATGCGTGGATGGACTCCGGGCGGTCGGCTGCGCACGACGGCGTACCGTTCGCACCGAACCGGCGGTCGTTGGATGCCGTAAGAAGAGGTTTGTTGCCAGCGCAATTCTTGCTGCGTGCGGGAGTGGCGGCCAAGAAGCTCGGATTTGACGCACAGTTCAACACTGCCCTGTTCAGTTGCCTTTATGCCGGCAATGACGACCTCACGCTGCCGGAGGTTCGGGAACACCTTTTGACGGCCAACCAAATCAAGGCACCGACTCTATGGGACGATGTGACTGCCAGGTGGACTGAGGAGGCGCTGAACCAAAACAACGTGAAGGCGGTCGAGAAGGGCGTGTTCGGCGTGCCGACGACCTTCGCCGATGACGAGATGTTCTTCGGGAACGACAGGATGCACTTGATCCGCAAGAAGATGGGCGCGGAGAGCATTGCCGCATGAGCGACGCCAAACACGCCCTGATCACCGGCGTCGGACCTGGAACGGGTTCTGCGCTCGTGCGGCGTTTCGCGTCCGCCGGCTACAACGTCACCATGCTGGCGCGCAACGCCGATCGGCTCCGCAGTTTCGAGGCTGAAATCCCCGGCAGCGCCGCCTATCCGACCGACGTCGCGGATACCGCTCACTTTCTGGCGACGCTTGATCGCGTCTGCGCCGAGCGGGGCGATCCCGAAATCGTGGTGCATAATGCGGTCGGCGGCACGCTCGGAACGTTCGACGCGATCGATCCGGCCGCCCTGCAAGACAATTTCGCCATCAACGTGATGGCCTTCCTTCATCTGGCCCGACGCCTGACGCCCGCTATGATCGCCGCGGGCCATGGCGTGTTGATCGCGTCCGGCAACACGTCGGCGCTGCGCGGCAAACCCCGGTTCGCCGGCTTCGCGCCCACCAAGGCTGCGCAGCGCATCCTTGCCGAATCGATCGCCCGCGAGATCGGCGCCGAAGGCGTGCATGTCGGTTACGTGATCATCGACGCCGTCATCGACCTCGAATGGACGCGCAAGATGCGGCCCGACGAGCCGGACGAATATTTCATTAAGCCGGCCGAAATCGCGGACGAAATCTATCATCTTGCGCATCAACCCAGAAGCGCATGGTCCTTCAACGTCGAGGTACGGCCTTACAGAGAGAGCTGGTAGACTATTTGGCCCTGGAGTTTGGATTCGAAAGTCGAAAATGGGTCATTCACAAGGTGAGAAGATCAAGAGCCGCGAGCGCATCCTTGATGTTGCGTCGCGGCGGTTTCGAGAGACGGGGCTTGAGGGCCTGTCCATTTCAGATTTGATGAAGGAGGCCGGGCTGACGCACGGTGGATTCTATAAGCATTTCGCTTCGCGTGAGGATTTGGTCGCCAGCGTGGTGGAGCAAGCCATGACCGACACGCTCAAAAGTCCCGCCCCGAGCCTTGAATCGCTCATCGACAAATACCTCAGTGCCGAGCATCGCGATTGTCTGGCCGAGGGGTGCGCCATCAGTGCGCTCGCCACGGATGTGGGTCGCGCGGACGGCTCGTGCCGCAAGGTTTTTACAGAGCAGTTGCGCGGCAGCCTCCGCCGCATCTCCGACCTCTCCCGACAGGCCAGCGAAGATGACAGCGCAGAGGCGGCCATGGTCCGGCTCAGCGCGATGGTGGGCGCGCTCATCCTCGCGCCCGGGCGGTCGATGACCCTGACCTTTCCGGAGGCTTAATGGAGGCGACCCGAAGCAGCTTGAAACGAACATCCTGACGCGCCGAACCGCGCAAGCGCAGCCGCCAGCCTGAGACTACGCCCAAGACTGATCGACTCGACAATGGATATATCGATGACTGCCGAGAACCAATTGCATGTCGAAAAACGAAGCGCCGAACTTTGGCAGGTGACGTTCAACAACCCGCCGATAAACCTCATCAATGTCCAGTCGATCGTGCAACTCGGTCGCTTAATCGACCAAATTGAGACGGACCCCGAACTGCGGGTCGTGGTGTTCCGCAGCGCGGACCCCGAATTCTTCATGGCGCATATCGACGTGAAGGGAGATTACACGGGGATGGGACCGGGCAAGACGGGGATGCACCCGTGGCTCGACGTACTCGTTCGGCTGAGCCGTGCGCCCGTCGTCTCGATCGCGGCGATCCGCGGTCGCGCCCGCGGGGCCGGAAGCGAATTCGTGCTGTCCTGCGACATCCGCTTCGCGTCCCGTGAGAAGGCCATCCTCGGGCAGTTCGAGGTCGGCGTCGGCGCGGTTCCTGGCGGCAACCCGATGACACGCCTTTCGCGCCTTGTGGGACGTGGTCGGGCTCTCGAAATCCTGCTCGGTGCCGACGACTACCCGGGAGATTTGGCTGAACGCTACGGCTACGTAAATCGAGCCGTTCCCGACGCAGAATTCGAGGGCTTCATCGACGCCTTCGCCAGCCGCATTGCGGGATTCGAGAAGCATGCGCTCGCTGAAACGAAGGCGTTTGTCGACGTAACCACGCTACCCGACGACACAGAGTTCCCGCCGGCATTGAAGGCCTTCTTTCAGTCTGCGTCCCGTCCGGAGACCCAGGCACGGTCGCTGGCTCTGGCGAAAACGGGCTACCAGCAGCGCAGCGAAACCGAACTCAACCTCGGCCGCCGGTTGGCGGAATATCGCGCAGAGTCCTAAGAGTTTGAGTGCACTTACCGGACGGGGTTAGGTCAAGAAAGAGGCAAGGTATTCATGGAAGCAACACGCTCCGAACTACTGAAAACCTTGACCGGACTTGAGTTTGTTCAGAGGTCTTTTGCCGCTGGCAAATTTTCCAGCGGCATCGGTCGGACGATGGCGATGCTCGGTCGTTCGGCCGAGCATGGCGAGGTCACGATGGAGGGTCATCCAACCGAGGATCATTACAATCCGCTCGGAACCGTGCATGGCGGCTACGCCGCTACGCTGCTCGACACGGTGATGGGATTGGCTGTTCATACCACGCTCCCGCCCGCAACCGGCTATGCTACTGTGGACTTGAAAGTGACATACCTCCGGCCAATTACGGAGGATGCGGGGCCAGTCACCGCCCGAGGCAAGGTCATCCACGCCGGCTCCCGAATAGTCGCGGCCGAGGCTTCGTTGACAGATCGAAACGGAAAGCTGTGTGCGCATGGCACGGCAACTTGTATGGTGGCGCCGCCGAAGCCTGCTGACTGATGACGAGCGGGATTTAGCTTTCAGCGTGCGCCAAGAGATCGTCGGGCGGAGCCCGGCAAACCCGGCAAACCCTGTCTCTTCGATGCCTCCTTGACGAGGAGCGCCTTAGCGCAGGAATAAGCGATCCGCAACGATGCCCATGCAACAACACAAGACGAGCGGACCGCCTCGTCAGGCTTATTCCGCAGCGGCGGGCTTGGCCTTGGCAGCCTTCGCGGAGGCCTTCGACTCCTTCTTGGCCGCCTCGCGGATCGCGCGCGCGGCCGGCGTCTCCATGCGCTCGGCGATACGGGCCGACTTGCCGCGGCGGTCGCGCAGGTAATAGAGCTTGGCGCGACGCACCTTGCCGCGACGGACCACCTTGATCGAATCGATGTTGGGCGAGAAGACCGGGAACACGCGCTCGACGCCTTCGCCGTAGGAGATCTTGCGCACGGTGAAGCTCTCGTTGATGCCGCCGCCGGTGCGGGCGATGCAGACGCCCTCGTAGGCCTGGATGCGGGTGCGCTCGCCTTCCTTGACCTTGACGTTGACGACGACGGTGTCGCCGGGCTGGAACTCGGGGGTGGAGCGCAAAGCGCCGAGCTTCGCGGCCTGCTCGGCCTCCAGGGTTTGGATGATGTTCACGAGAATTTCCTGGCCGTTCCGCCTCTTGCGAGGCGAGCGTTTCGCGACGCTGTTTTGAGCTGAAGGCGGCTCCATACAGGAGCGGCGGAGATGTGTCGATAGCATCCTGCCGTGCAGCCATGGCGGCCACGGCACATGACGCCAAAGCAAGACCTCGGGCAGCGGATCGTTGCGGCCTCCACATGGACTCGCGACTGCTTCGAAACGATCGAACAACAACCGCAGGCGTTCCTTGTGAAAACCGTAACCATGGCACGGTCCCGACCCGCGGCCCTTGAACCAGACGACATCAAGCCCGCCGCCAACCTCCCGGAGCCGCTGATCTGATCACGCCGCCGTTGGCCGACCGGCACGAGCGCGCCCGCATCGATTGTCGCGTATAGGACTCGACGTCCCGACAGGTCCGACCCCATGACAATCGATCGCCGCCAGTTCTCCGCCGCCTCTTTCGCGATGGCGCTTGCCGCGACCGCCGGGCGGGCCCGCGCCCAATCGGACGGCCCGTTGCAAGAGCCCCCGCCGGCCGCTGCGCCCGTCCCCGCGGAAAATCCTGCGACCGAGGCCATTCCGCAACCGCCACGGCTGCGCATCGGCTACGTCCCCGTGCTCGGCGCCGCCGCGCTGCTCGTTTTCGCGCGGTCGCAGATGGCGGCGAAAGCCGGCCTCGCGATCACGCTCATCCGTCTCGATGCCGCCGCGAGCCTGGTGCCGCCGCCGATCGAAGGGCGCTACGACGCACTCGCCGTCGGCGTCGCGCCGCTCGCGCTCGCCAAGGCCGCTGGCGCCGACGTCAGCATCGTCGCAAGCCTCGCCACCGCCGGCTCCGGGCTTGTCGCGCTGCCGCCGCTCGCCGCGCAGTTCGATGCCGCGCGCTACGAACCAGCCAAGGCCCTCGCCGCCTTCAAGGCCAAGGCCGGCCGCATCGCGCGGATCGGCACGGCCGCTCGCGGGGTGGTGCCGGCCGTCCTCGTCGAGCACTGGCTCTTCAAGCTCCACGCGGTGCCGCCGGATCTCGTCGCGCTCGTGCCGATGGAGCTGTCCGCGCTGGGACCGGCGATCTCCGCCGGCACTGTCGATGGCGCGATGCTGCCCGAACCGGCGTCGACCATTCTGCGCGCGCAGAACCCTGCGATCCAGCGCATCATCGCCGGCAGCGCGATGTTTCCGGACGCGCCGGGCCTCGTCATGGGCGTGTCCGGCGCCTATGCGCGCGACCACGCCGACACCGTGCGGGCGCTGGTGCAGGGCCTCGTCGGCGCGACGCGGCACATCCGGCAGGACATCGCGAAATCCGCCGCCTACGTGCAGGAGGGCCTCGGCCTGGCCGAGGCGGATCGCCCGCTCGTCGCGCGCGCGCTCGTCTCGTCGAACATCGGGTTCGTCACGGACCCGCGCACGATCGAGCCGGGCGCACGCGCGATGCTCGCCTTCGAGACCGAGCGCGGCGACTTCGCCACGCCGCCAGCCACCGACGGCCTGTTCGACGCGTCGTTCTACCCGGCACCCCTGACCCGCGAAGCCCGCTGACACGTCCGACAAAGGCCGCTTCGCGCGGTCGATCCTCACATCCCGCTCGGAAGGGCTAACCCGCGGCCGCGCCCTAACCCGTCGCCGCCCGGCCCTCGCCGTCGGCCCACAGGGCGGCGATACCTTCGCGGTACGTCGGGTAGGCGAACTCGAAGCCGAGCTCGGCTTTGATCTTGGCGTTCGCGCAGCGCTTGCTCTCGCCGTAAAAGCTGCGCGCCATCGGCGTGAGCTCGGCGGTGGCGAAATCCTGCTCCGGCGGGGCTGCCAGCCCCATCATCTCGGCCGCGTAGGCGACGACGTCCTGCGGGGGCGCCGGTTCGTCGTCGGTCACGTTCCACACGTCGCTCGCTCCGCCGTGCGCGACCAGCGCGGCGCAGGCGCGGGCGATATCCTCGACATGGATGCGGTTGAACACCTGCCCCGGCTTGACGAGCCGGCGCGCGCGGCCCTCGGCCAGCGCGACCAGCGGATTGCGGCCGGGGCCGTAGATGCCGGACAGGCGCAGCACATGCACCGTCTTGGCCGGGTCCTTGGCGAGGGTGAGCCACGCCTTCTCCGCCTGCACCCGCACCTTGGAGCGCTCGCTCGACGGGGTGGGAAGCGCGGTCTCGTCGACCCATTCGCCGCCGCGATCGCCGTAGACGCCGATCGTCGACAAGTAGAGCACCTTCTGCGCCCGCTTGACGCCGGCGATGCGACGGCCGTAGCGCGCCAGCACCGGATCGACCGAGGTACCCGGCGCGACGGAGACGAGGATGACGTCGGCGGCGCCGAGCCGCGCCTCGACCTCCGGGCTGGCGCCGTCCTGCGCGAAGTGCAGGATCTCGGCGCCGTCGGCGAGCGGCCGCGGGCGGGCGCGGTCCCGCACCGTGCCCGCGACCTGCGCGAAGGCTTGCGCGTAATGATGGACGAAATGCTGGGCGCTGTAGCCGAGCCCGAAGACGAGGAGGTTCATTGTAGTAGACTAGCGCGAAATCGCGGCGGCAGCGCGGCTGAAAGGTTAATGGCGCGGCGTGTTCAAACTCGCTGCGTACCCGCCGTCACGATTGGTTTCAAGGCGGTTCACGCGTGAGCGGCCGAGCATCGCCCTCAACCAAGACGAGCAGCGCACTCAATTAAAGGAAGGGCGCGTCAATGAATGCCTCTTCCTCTCTGGTCTTCAGCGCGGCTAGGCGTGGTATCGCTGTTTTGGCGATATCAATGTAGCGTTCGTCGAGTTCTACGCCGATGCTTGGGTAACCGACGGCACACGCGGCCGCTAGCGTGGACCCTGATCCCGCGAAAGGATCGAGCACAATGCCCTCGCCGAGCGGCAATGAGGCTCTGACGATCTTACGAAGCACACCTTGTGGCTTCAGTGACGGGTGATCGGCGAGTTTGCGCTCGCCGCTCGGCGTTGGGTGTGACCGTATGACGTCTCCGAACGGCTTGTCGTCGGACGGTCTGCGAAATCCGCCTGTACCCCAACGCCGAAGATTGTCTTGAACGCGTCCGTCCAGCGGCGAGCGCAGAACCACCCATGGCTCCCACATCGAACGCGGCATGACGCTTATGCCCCGAAATTCTTGATGTGCGTTTTTTGGTCGGTCTCCGCCTCTCATCGTCATCACGAGGCGGGCGACGTACCCCCGCAATTCCAACCCTCCTTCCGCCATGGCGCTCGCGACGATATGGGCGAGGAGTGGATTGGACGCCACGATCACGTTCGCTCCCGGGACCGTGGCGCGCTTTAGATGGATAGCCAACCTCTTGAAGAACACGTGAAGCTCTATCCGGTCGTCGTGATCGAGCGTCGTGAACCGCGGTAGGGGCGCCCGCTTGTGCCCGTCGAACGAAGGCGGAATACGCCACACGCCTCCTCTGCCTGAACGAAGCTTTGCTTGCTCCTTCTCCGTGTATTCCACGAGGCCGTAAGGTGGGTCCGTCACCACCGCGTGAATTGATTGCTCCGGCTGCTCGCCAAGCCAATCGAAACAATCAGCATGATATAGCTTTGTCAGGTTGTTGACGAAGACAGGCTTTCCGCTCTTGCCGCCGCCGCTTTCTTTGCCTGTCGATCCCGCCAATCGATAACGGCCGCGGCCGGTGCGCGCGAATATCGGCGGAGTGTTGAGGCGTAGATACGATCGAACCGATGAGGTTCCGACGCTACCTAACTTGGCAACTACAGCGGCGTGGATCTCTTCGACAGACCTGTCGGTCCCGACGAAGGTGAGATGCTCGACGATCGCGTCGCGAACGCTGCCTGGTGCTCTCATCACCTTGCTCCTCATTGAGAGCACAAGACTTTACAAGACGTCCCGACGTCAAGTCACTTTTTCGATTTTCGGTTTCAAACCCGGCATCTGTTTCGTGGAAGCCGCAGCGATTAACACCTTGTAGATCCAGCGTTCTCGAAGTTTCTTGATGCCTTGAGCGTGCAACGTCGAAGTACGGGTTCCGAGCGCACCGCGCGCATTGGACCGGAAATCTCCTTCTGTGACCTTGCCGAGGTAAACCTCGGTGAACTGCATAGGCTCGCGGTTAGAGGCCGGCTCCGTGCTGTTATCGACCTGATAGACAAAAACGCACATCCATTGTGCCCTTGCTCCGTGGGTGTCCACGGCGCCTCCAGCTTTGCGAGTGCTCTTTATTTCGACCCCATCTTCACCCGACGCGACAGCATCGTCCTTATAGCGCCCGCGCACGATCAAATCGGGATGGCCGTTGAAATGTCTATTTTCGACGAGCCCACGCGAGAACTTCGCAAGCGATGCGGTAATCATATCCGAGATCATTCCGCTCATAGCGGCCGGACGCAGCATGTCGTCCAACCGGTGCAAGCCTTTTGCGGAAAGCACATCGTTCACGTCTGCAAAAAAGTCGTAGACGTCCTGCATGGCGTGCTCGAAATCACTCACCCGAAGGCTGAAAGGAAGCTCTGCTTTCGTGTTGAACGCCGCATGATCCAAAGCTGCCCGCTTCGCCATCGTTGCTTTTCCAACTCTCTGGACGCCCCAAGGCTGACTCCGCGCGTCGATGAAAGCTAATTAACCGTGTGTCTTGGTCACATCGGGGTCGAGGTGGGCATCAGCTCCCGCTCCGCCCCCTCCGCGGTCTCGCGCACCATCGCATCCCCGCTCGCCGCGTGCCGGCGGACCGCCGGCAACAATGTCGCGTCACCCGAATTGCCGGCGGCGACGAGGAGGTTGCGCAGGAAGCGGGCGTGGCCGAGTCGCTTGACTGGGCTCGCCGCGAACATCGCCCGGAAACCGGGCTCGTCGAGCGCCAGCAAGTCGGCGATGCGCGGCGCGGTCAGCGCCTCGCGGGCCTGCAGCTTCGTCTCGCGGCCAACCTGCGCCCACTTGTTCCACGGGCAGACCGCGAGGCAATCGTCGCAGCCGAACACCCGGTTGCCGATCGCGCGGCGGAATTCTTCCGGGATCGGCCCTTTGTGCTCGATCGTCAGGTAGGAGATGCAGCGCCGCGCATCGAGCTGGTAGGGCTGCGGAAAGGCCGCCGTCGGGCAGATCTCGAGGCAGGCGCGGCACGAGCCGCAATGGTCGGCCTCGGGCGCGTCGGGCTCGAGCGGCAGGGTCGTGAAGATCGCGCCGAGAAACAGCCAGGAGCCGAACTCGCGCGAGACGAGGTTGGTATGCTTGCCCTGCCAGCCGAGCCCGGCGGCCTCGGCGAGCGGCTTCTCCATCACCGGCGCGGTGTCGACGAACACCTTTACCCGCGGTTGCGTGTCGTCCCGCGCGGCCGCCGCGATCAGCCAGCCGGCGAGCTCCTTCAGCTTGCCCTTGATGACGTCGTGATAATCGCGACCGCGCGCGTAGACCGAGATGTTGGCCGCGCCCCGGTCCTCGAGCAGCGCCAGCGGGTCGCCTTGCGGCCCATAATTCATGCCGAGCATCACGATCGAACGGACTTCCGGCCACAGCACGCGCGGGTCGGCGCGACGCGGCTCGGTCTCGGCGAGCCAATCCATGTCGCCGGCACGCCCCGCCTCGATGAAGGCGCGCAGGTTTCCCGGCGCCTGGGGAATCGCGTCCGGCGCCGCGATCCGGCAGAGATCGAAGCCGAGCGTCCCGGCTTTCTCGGCGAGCGCCGCCTTCGAATCTCCAGGCTTCGAAAATCCAGGAGACGGCATCAAAAATCGAGGTCGGCGTAGGCGTCGGCCGGCGTGATGCCCGGCACGCGGTCGGCCAGCAGCGTGCGGAAGGCCGGTCGCGATTTCACCCGCGCGTACCAGTGCTTGGCGTGCTCGTCCTCCGCCCAGGGCACGTCGCCCAGGAAATCGACGCTGGAGAGATGCGCGGCGGCGGCGAGGTCGGCGTAGGAGAACTCGTCGCCGGCGAGCCATTTGCGGCGGCCAACGAGATAGCCGATGTAGCGCAAGTGGTGGCGGACGTTGACGCGCGCGGCGCGCACCAGCTCCATCGCCGGAGCGCCGCCGCCCTGCTCGGCGCTCATGAAGCGTTTGTAGACCTTCTCCGTCACCAGCCAGCCGGACACGTCCGCGAAGAACTTGCCGTTGAACCACTCGATGAGGCGACGCACCTCGACGCGCTCGAACGGCACCTCGGGCAACAGCCGACGGTCGCCCAGCGTGTGGCCGCGCGTCTCGTCGAGGAACTCGGCGATCGGCCCGGCGCCCGGCACGATCGCTCCGGTCCTCTCGACCCACACCGGCAGCGTGCCGGCCGGATTGAGCACCAGGAACTCGTGGCGTCGCTCGAAAGCGCGCTCCTCGATCAGGTCGGGCTCGATACCGTATTCGGCGAGGCTGAGGCGGACGAAGCGCGACGCGGGATCGAGAGGGTGATGATAAAGCTTTGCCATTCATTCGGTTGTGCGGACGAGGACTCGCACGATCAGGCGTATACGTTGCGTCCTCCCTTGGCCAGACGGGGCCGCACCAGCTGTTGGGATAGCGATCGCACGCCGTAACGCGGCGGTAAGCCGGTTCGGCCTAGAATGGCTCGCCCTCGATCCCTCGGCGCATCACCGCGCCTTCCCCACACGCCATCCCCTCGCGTCATGTCGCTTGCCTCTGGGACCATAGCCGCCAAGGTCGAACCGGTCGGCTTCCCCCGGCCCGCGCGGCTGCTGCCGTTCGCGATCGCGGCGGCGCTGCTGAGCTTTCTCATGCTGCGCGAGCCGCTGCTCGCCACCTGGACCTCCGGCGCCTTCGTCGACACCGACGATGCGATGCACCTCGTGGAGGTGCGCGCCCTGCTCCGCGGCCAGGGCTGGTTCGACATGACGGCCTACGGCTTGAACCCGCCTTCGGGGACCTTCATGCACTGGTCGCGGATCGTCGACGTGCCGGTCGCGCTGATGATCAAGGGCTTCGGCGTCGTTGCCGACGTCACGACCGCGGAGCGGCTGGCGCGCCTCGCCTTCCCGTTCACGCTGCTGGTCGGGCTCTACCTCGCGATGGCGCGGCTCGGCACGCTGCTGCTCGGACCTCGGGCGCGGCTGCCGGCGATCGCGGCCACCCTGCTCAGCGGCGACGGCATCATCCAGTTCCTGCCGGGCCGCATCGACCACCATGCGCCTCAGGTCCTTGCCCTCGTCGCGATGCTTGCGGCTGCCGTGGCGGCGCTGGACCCGGCGAAAGCGCGCCAAGCGGCGCTGGCCGGCGGTCTGGCCGGTCTGTCGCTGGCAATCAGCCTCGAGGATCTTCCCTTCATCGCTGTGCTCGCGATGACCTTGGTCGGCTTCTGGATCTGGCACGGCGCGGCGATGGCACGGATGCTGGCCTGGTACGCGGCCGGCCTCGCGATCGGGTTGCCGCTGCTCTTCGTCGCGACGGTGGCACCCTCGCGCTACCTGCTGCCGGTCTGCGACGGCTACGGCGCCGCCCACCTCGGCGCGGGCCTGATCGCGGCGGCCGGCTGTGCGAGCGCGGCGCTCTGCGGCCTGCGGCTACCAGGCAAGGGCGCGCGGCTCGCGGCGGCTCTTGCCGTCGGCGCGCTTGCCGCGGCGTTCGTCGCGCTCGCCTATCCCGCTTGCCTGCACGACCCCTTCGCCGCGGTCGATCCGCTGGTCCGCGACATCTGGATCCGCAACGTCGCCGAATCGCTCCCTGTGCTGCGGGTGCTGCGAGAGAACCCGGCGGTCGCGTTGGTCTCGACCGTTCCGGTCGCGCTGGGCCTCGCCTTCTGCCTCGCGGCCGCGTGGCGAAGGCCGGGACTTGATCGGCAGCGCTTCGCGCTTGTCATCGCCGTCGTCGGAGTCGGCCTCGCGCTGAGCTTCTGGCAGGTCCGGGTGCTGACCTCCGTGACGGCGATTGCGCTCTGCGGCGCCCTCTACGCCGCCGTGCCGCTGGCGTCGAGGCTCGAGCGGCACGGTCGAAACAGCCTCGCCGCCCTGGCGCAGATGCTGATCGTCCCCTTCACGGCAACCGCCGTCGCTCTCGTCCTCCCAGTGGTCCTGCCCGGCGCACCGCGCGCCGCCCGCTCGCAGCCGGTAGCCAACGGCGACCTCTGCCTGACGAGCGAGGCTCTGGCGCCGCTGGCGCAGCTCGCCCCAGGACGCGTGATCGCGCCGATCGATCTCGGTTCCTATCTTCTCGCCCAGACCGACATGAGCGTCTTCGCGGCCGCCTTCCATCGCGACAACGACGGCAACCGCTTCGTTTTCGAGACCATGATGGCCTCCCTGGACGAGGCCGAGCGCATGGCGGTGCGTCGCGACGCCGCCTACGTGATGGTGTGCCCCGAGCCGATGGAGACGGCTCTGCTAGCCAGGCGCGCGCCGCACGGGCTGGCCGCGGAACTGCTGGCCGGCCGCGTCCCGGCATGGCTCGCGCCGGTGCCGCTCGCGGCGACCCCGATCAAGGTTTACCGCGTGTTGCGGGCGACGGCTCGATGACGGCACCCCCGCGCCGCGCCGCACGCATCTTCCCCTGTCGGTCGTCAGGGGAGCTGATCGGGAGACATTCGCGTAATCGACGCACCTATAGCCAGATCGCCGCGCCTGAGGCGAAGCTGCCTCGGGAAGAGGAGCGCCTGGGATAGGCGGCGCATCTGACAGCTACCTCCATCGAGTTGGTTGTCCGCTGCCATCCTGCCCTTGCCGGATGGCCTTTTCCTCTCCGACGCTTTTTGGAACGCCAAAGGTTACCGGGTGCTTGGAGAGTAGGGCATGTGCGAAACCGCCAATTCGCTGCCCGGCGCGCATCCGACAGCGAAAAATGCGGTTGTCAGTGGCGGGGTTGTTGCGCCGCCGCGATGCGGCCGGTATATCCGCGCTCGCGCATCCGACCCGGGGATGCGGTGGAGAGCGGGCGCGTAGCTCAGCGGGAGAGCACTTCCTTGACATGGAAGGGGTCACAGGTTCAATCCCTGTCGCGCCCACCACTTCGGCCCGACTCGAGCCCGCGCGCCGATGGCCAAGCCCAGCGGTTTCTCTCAAGCCGCTAGCCCACTCAGACTCTCTGCGGATGCTCGCCCAGTTGCCACCGCCACCGGACAGTTGCTGCTTAAACCGATGCAGTCCTAGTTCTTGCTCGGGTTCCCGCCGGCGTTGCCGCCGGTCGCGGTGACGTTACCTGAGCCTTCGCCGGTGCCGGTCGACGCTGCGCGCCCCGACGGGTCCGCGCCACCGTTACCGCGCATCCCCGACTCGCCACCTGCTGCGGTAGGCCCGCGGGTGGCTCTTTCGCCCATCGGGACGACCGCGCCCTGCGCGAGAGCGCTCCACGCCGGGAGCACGATCAAGACCACGGAAATAGCCAGAAGTCTTCCTGACGACATTAAAACCCCTTCCGGAGCGGTGTTGCCCCCATAGCAAGTAGAGGCGGCGTCCTGGACCTCGCGAGGACGCCGTGCGTGCGTGTTAGTGCTTCGGCATCTGGGACGGGGTAGCGGCGCCCGGGGCTGCGCCGACCGTGCCGGGAGAGGCCTTGGAGGCGCCACCCTGCTGGGCGGCGACGCCGCTGGGATCAGTCGCCACGCCGTCGGACGTCACGTTCCCCATCGCGCCGGTCGTGCCGGGCGACGACTGCTTCGGGTCGGTCTGCTTGTTCATCGATTGCGCCTGGGCGAGACCGGTCGTCAGCCCTAAAGCGAGAACCGCATAGCAAAGCGTCTTCATCTGTTTCCTCCGTTGGGGCCGGATCTTCGGCCCGGCCCACCCCAACGAGGTCGCGACCGCATCGTTGCGCGCGAGCCTCCGACGCTCGGCCAACCATGTGCTTCGCTCAAGGCGCGCGAGCGAGCGATGGGCCGGACGGGTGGCGAGCCGCTCCCTACGTCTTCGGCGATGTCGATGCGGCGACCTCCGGTGTTATCGGCCTAGCTCGTCGGCTGCCTCGTCTTTGTCTCGGCATTGCGCTTGCGCGTGGCGGCAGCCTTCTTGGCCGATGCGGATCGATCGGCGGCGGAGCGGTCGGACGAAGCCTTGCCGCCGCTTTCGCCGCCCTTATGGGCAGCCGGATGGCCGGTGTCCTTGCCGCGACCGCTTCCGCCCGGCTTCTTGCCGCCGCCATCGTCCTTGTTGACGGTGGCCCAGGCCCGCCGCTCGGCCTCGGCTTGCGGCACACCGCGGGCGCCATAACTCTCCGCGATATGCTCAGCCTTGCGTTCCTGCCTGCCGGTGTAGCGGCCCTTGTCGCCCTTCGCCATCACAGCCTCCGCCGTCCGCGACCCACATCATTACAGCAGCAGGCTGCCTCGCCATAGCCAAGCGCGTAGAGGAGTAACTCAGCTCAGAAGGAGCCTAGCCCGTGCGACGATACGCGCGGCCTTGTCGGCCGCGCGATAAGGCTGACGATGGTCGGATGACATGTCCGCGATGTGGGCCGCGGCCGCGGCCGCGTTCTGCCATTGGGCCGGCGAAACATCGGCCGGGGCACCGCGCCGCAAAACCGTGTCGCGCAGATAGACGCGCATCGCCTCGGCGTCATGGACCTCGCCGAGCGAGTGTTGCAACGCCTGCAAGGCGTCGCGCAACGCGGCCACGCGCTTCGGCTTCATGCCGATGCCGATGCCGTCGAAGAATTCGAGACTGTAGCGCAGCATCTTCGCGGCCTTGCGGGCGTCGTGCATGGCTTTCTGCGGCAAAAGCGAAGGTCTGCGACCGGCACGCACCAAAGCTTTCTGGCGCTTTTGCAGGCGGCGACGCACGAACGGCGCGAACGCCTCGGCGGCTCGGCTCCGTCTGACGCCGTGTTCGGAGAAGGCCAATAGATCGAGCGCCATCAGCCTGAACCGCGACGAGGCGAGCGCCCGGCGCAACGCCGCATGGGCTTGGTCGTGTTGGCCGCCGATGACCGCGGCGAGAGCCTGGTCGCCGGACGCGGCGTCGTCCGCCTCGGCGCGCGCGACGATCTCTGCCCGGAACACGTCGGCGTCGCGAGCATGGCCGAGCCGGGCCGCCATCCATGTGACGTCCTGCAGAATGGCGGCGGCCGCATGCCGGCGCAGGGCCGGCTTGAAAAGGTCGAGCGCCGCCCGCAGCCGCCGCAGCGCGATCCGCGTTGCATGGACGGGCTCGACGTCGTCGCCGGCCCCGTCCGCTCCGACAAGGGCGGCATTGACGAGGAAGGTATGCAGGCATCCCTGGACGATGGCCATGAACGCCTGCGCGGTCGTCATCGACTCGTCGAGTTGAAGCGCTATCGCCTTGGTCGGGCGACCCCAGCTTCCGTCCGCCAGGGCGCGGCCGCGCTCCGCCTTGCTCGCGAGGCTCAGAACCAGCGGCAGGTCTCGGGCGAGTTCGCGGGCGACCGCGACGAGCGCGCCGGGAGAGCCGCCTTTCAGCTCGAGTTCGAGCTCGTTGACCGGAAGCGCCGCGCCGTGGGCGCGGATGGCACCCTGGTCGATGGCACCCTCGATCGTCGCATCGTGGCAGCGCAGTGCCAAGGTCGTGCGCATGACATCGACGGTGAAGCGCGCATCGAGCGCGGCGACGATCGGCGGCTCGAAGAAGCCGGCGAGCGGCGTCTGCCGCAACCACGCCCCGTCGGGACGCTCGCCGGCATCGCGGCGCTCCCACTCGCCGCGATCGACGAGCGAGGCGGCGGCGCGCTTCAGCGTCTGTGTCGAGCCAGCGTCCGAGCAACGGGTGCGCAGGCTGATGCGGGCGGCGCGCAGACGAGCATCCGGCGTGTCGAAATAGGTCGAGACGAGGCGCGACACGCGGCGCTCCGGGAGGGCAGGCTTCAGCATGGGATGCGCGAGCAGGCGCTCGACATCGTCTTGCGCGACATTGAATTTCAATTCGTACTCACGGACCGCCAACGAAGGGTTCTCCACAGGATATATGACGATATTGTCACATCGCCCTACATCATGGGAAGGCCGGCGTGCATCGCAAATGGCAATCGCGAGGCTTTACCCGGCCGGCCGATCCGCTTTGTCCCGCCGTTGGCTTGGCCGGCGGCAGCGATTCGCGACCTCGATGCAGGTTCCGCCGAAGGGCTCGACCGCGTCGGCGAGGACTTCGATGCGCTTAGGACGGCAGCGGAAGTCAGCGAGGACGAACTTGAACGCGTCGAGCTCGGAGCGGAAGTAGCCGCCGGCTAGACCATGCGTCTCGACGACGAACCAGCTCCCCTGTCGGTCATGACCGATCAGGAAGTCGAGACAGGCGTCGTCGTCCGTCGCGCAATCAACCGCAGTCTCCATCACGATCCTCTCCTTTGACGTAGAAGAAGGTCGCGGAAAGGGCATAGCTTTTCGAGGCCGGAACGCGAGCCGCCGTATAGGAAAGTCGTTGCGGGCGGCGCTCCGGATGCCGAGCGCCGCGGTCACCGCGGCGCCACTGACCTCGTCGTCGCCCTCAAACGCCCTGCCAGTTCGGACGGCGCTTCTCGCCGAAGGCCTCCACGCCCTCGCGAAAGTCGCGGCTGAGATAGCAATGCAGCACGAGGTCGTCGGCAGGTGTCACCGGCGGCCGCAGCCGCAGCAGCGCCTGCTTGGTCGCGCGCAGCGTCAGCGGCGCGAGCGCGGCGACGTGAGCGGCCAGCGACGCCGCCCGCGCGGCGAGGTCGTCGATCGGCGCCACCTCGCCGACGAGCCCGATCGCGCGCGCCTCGTCCGCCTCGATGAGGCGGGCGGTGAAGATCATCTCCTTGACACGCGCCTCGCCCAGCAGCGCGACGAGCCGTGCCAAGTTGGCCGCCGACAGGCAGTTGCCGAGCGTGCGGGCGATCGGGAAGCCGTAGCGCAGGTTCGCCGCGCCGATGCGCAGGTCGCAGCAGCCGGCGATGGCGGCGCCTCCGCCGGTACAGGCTCCCGCGATCGCCGCGATCGTCGGCACGCGACAGCGCTCCAGCGCGCTAAGCACCACCTCGATGCGGGCCTCGTAGGCGAGCGAGTGTTCGGCCGTCGTCAGGTCGCGGAACTGCGCGATGTCGGTCCCAGCGGCGAAGGCATCGCTCCCGGCGCCGGTGACGATCAGCGCCCGCGTCTCGTGATCGGCATCGATGGCGGCGCAGAGCGAGGCGAGGCCGTCGTACATCGCGTAGGTGAGCGCGTTGCGGGCGCGCGGACGATTGAAGGTGGCGGTGACCACTCCGTCTTGCCGGGTCACGAGCAGGTCTTCGGTCGTCACTCGCATCGTCCTTCGCCGCGCTCGCCGCATGCCTCTCGCGGCTCGCGGTCAAGCTGCCCTTGTCGACCCTGCACGCCGCGCGATCTTTGTGGCGTGACGCAGCGAGGTTGCCATGATCCAGTTCTACTACAATTCCGGTCCGAACCCGATGAAGGTCGCGCTCTTCCTCGAGGAGGCCGGACTGCCCTACCAGGCGCACCCCATCGACATGCTGAAGGGCGAACAGCACGAGGCGGAGTTTCGCGCGATCAATCCCAACGCTAAGGCGCCGGCGATCGTGGACGACGGGGTCGCGGTATTCGACTCCAATGCGATCCTGCTCTATCTCGCCGAGAAGACCGGGCGTTTCCTGCCGCCGGACACGCCGGCCGGTCGCGCCGAATTGCTGTCGTGGCTGATGTTCGTTGCCACCGGCGTCGGGCCGTACTCGGGCCAGGCGGTGCACTTCAAGCATCACTCGCCGGAACCGATGCCCTACGCGCACAACCGCTACCAGCGCGAGGTCGAGCGGCAGTACCACATCCTCGACGAGCGGCTCGCCCGTCAAAAGTACATACTCGGCGAGACCTACACGATCGTCGACATGGCGCTGTGGGGCTGGGCGCGCATGCTGCCGCGCGTGCTCGACGGCGCCGACGAGGCGATGCCCAACGTCAAGCGCCTGATCGACGAGATCTCGGCGCGGGCCGCCGCCATGGCCGCCGTGGCGTTACCGAAAACGCACACGTTCAAGAGCGAGATGGACGCCGAGGCGCGCAAGCACATGTTCCCGCAGAACGAGCCGAAGGCGGCCTAAGCGAGGAGAGACCATGAAGAATAGGATCGCAGCATCTCTAACCGCGGTGACCCTGGCGGTCGCCGCATCGGCGGCCTTCGCCGCGGACGCCGACATCTCCGTCGTGGGGGCTTGGTCCCGCGCGACATCCGGGTCGGCCACGACCGGCGCCGCCTACCTCACCATCGTCGATAAGGGAGCCGCGGACAAGCTCGTCGGCGTGTCGACCCCCGTAGCGACAACTGCCAAGGTCCATCAAACCGTGAAGACCGGCGCCGTCTTCGGCATGCGACCGGTCGACAGTTTGCCGGTGTCGTCGTCCGGACCGCTTATGCTGGCGCCGGGCGGCTATCACATCATGCTGATGGGGCTGACGCGGCCGCTCGCCAAAGGCGAGACGTTCCCGCTGACGTTGACCTTCGAGAAGGCGGGCAAGGTCGAGACGCAGGTGTCGGTCGAGGCGGCCGGTGCCGGTGGTCCGATGCAGGACATGGGTCCGGGTCACGACATGGATGCCAAAGGTCCGCCCGCGGCGACCCGCTGACGAAGGCACGGAGAAGCAAACTCGTGGTTTGATACGACTCTCCACGAGAGGCTATCAAATCTTGGCGCTCAGCAGCGCCTCCAGCCCGTCGATATCGACCAACGGGTGCGGAAAAGCCGCACCGGCGATAAGGCTGGACGGCCGGTCGGGCTCTCCCAGGTGACTCACGACGGCGGTGGCGCCGGCGAAGTCCTCACCGGCGAGATAGAGGCTCGGCGTCGCCACGACCCTCAGGCCTGCGGCGAGCGCCGCGCGCAATCCGTTGTAGGAATCCTCGAAAGCGATCGCGCCGCCCGGCTCGACGGCGAGCGCCTCCAAGGCTTTCAGGTAGACCGCCGGATCGGGCTTCTTCGCCTCGACCATGTCGCCGGCGGCGATCACGAACCAGCTCGGGCTGTCCGCGCCGAGCGTCGAGCGCAACAGGGCGAGGACGTTCTCCGGCGCCGACGTCGTCGCGATCGCGAGCCTCACACCGCGGTCTCGCGCCTCGTCGATGAGGCGCTCGACGCCCGGCCGCAACGACAGCGCGCCCTTGGCGAGAAGGTCGAGATAGCTTTTCGTCTTGGTGCGATGCATCGCGGCCAGACCGTCGAGCACCGCTCTCTGGTCGGGCTTGTAGGCGGTGACGTAGTGGACGATCCGCTCCTTGCCGCCGGTCGTCTGCAGGAGCTTGGCGTAGAGCTCGGGGTCCCAGTGCCAATCGAGCTTGTGCTGCTCGAAGCTCATGTTGAACGACTGGCGGTGAAGCTCCTCGGTCTCGGCGAGGGTACCGTCGACGTCGAAGAGGATTGCCTTGAGCTTCACCGACGCTCCTCAGAGGGCCGGATCGCTGTCGTCGTCCTGGTCGAGCATCAGGCCGCGCGAGCGGAACGGCAGCGCGGCGCTGGCCGCGAGCCTCGGATCGGTGTGGTAGGCGGCGATGGTGTCGACGACCTGCGCCGAGCCGAAAACGAGCGGCGAGCGCTGATGGATGTCGCTCGCCACGATGTCGAGGATGCGGCGCTGCCCGTCGGTCGCTTTGCCGCCGGCATGCTCGACGAGGTAGGCGAGCGGGCTCACCTCGTAGAGCAAGCGCAGACGCCCGGCCTGATAGCCCTGGCGCTGGTCGCTCGGATAGAGGAACACGCCGCCGCGCGTGAAGATGCGGAAGGCGTCGGCGACCATCGAGGCGATCCAGCGCATGTTGTAATTGCGGGCGTGGCGGCCTTCCTCGCCTTGCAGGCAATCGTCGATATAGGCGCGCACCGCGGGATCCCAGTGCCGATAGTTCGAGGCGTTGATAGCGAACTCGTGCGAGTCGGCCGCGATCTGCAACGACCTTGCAAGCTTGATGAATGTGCCGGCGCGCGGATCGAGGATGAAGGCGTCGGTGGGGCCGCCGATCGATAGCACGAAGATCGTCTGCGGGCCGTAGACGACGAAGCCCGCGCCGAGCTGGTTCGAGCCGGGCTGCATGAAATGGGCGGCGCCGGACGCGCCGGCGATCGCCGGCAGGATGGAGACGATCGTACCGATCGAGACGTTGGCATCGATGTTCGACGAACCGTCGAGCGGATCCATCGCGACGACGAGCGGCGCGCCGGGCTTGAGGCTCTTGGCCTCGGCGAGTTCCTCCGAAACGAGGGCCGCGACCGGCGCCTGCTCGAGCGTTTCCGTGAACAGCCTGTCGGTGAGAAGGTCGAGCGTCTTCTGGACGTCGCCATCGGAATTGCGGGAGCCGCCTTCCGGCATCGCTTCGGACGACAGCGGTCCCAGCGCGATCTCGCGGGCGACGCGCGCCGCCGCATGCGCGATCGCGTTCATCGTCTCGGCCACCGGTCCGAGCCGCGGGTCTGTCGCTACGGCGGAGGCGAGCGTGGCCTCGAGGCTGTCCGGCCTTGCGCCCGTCGTCACATCAAACATCTCGGCTCGTTCCTCGTCGGCGTTCCACTTCTCGATCTTCAAATCGAGGGTGGCTTGCAAGAACGCTGAAGGCAAGCCCCGCGAGCCGCCTGTCGCACTGCTGCACAAGGTGCCCCTGGCGCCGGCAAGAGCCTGCATCCACGCAGCATCAACATGGACCCAATTTAACGCAACGGCGGTCGCGACGGCGTGATTAGCGAGACGAATACGACGCCTCGCAAAATGGGATGAGTCGCCGGTTCATCCAAGGAGATGGTTCGATGATCAAGACGAAAACCCTTGTCGCCGTGCTGACGATGTCCACGGCGCTCACCAGCGGCGCGGCGTTCGCGCAAAGCCCGACCTCGCCGCCCCCGCGGCACGCCCAGCAGACGGCGCGGCAGCAGACGGCTGAAAAGGATTTCACCCGCCTGTCCAAGGACGGCTCTCGCGCTTTCCAGGATCTCGCGCTCGCCCGCCTCGCGATCTTCGACGGCCGCACCGACGACGCCAAGACATACGTCGGCGCAGCCGATACCTCTTTCGGCAAGGCGAAGACGGACGATACCGTCTTCACCAAGGCGGAAGCCGACTTGAAGTCCCCGCAAGGCGCCGATGCGTCCGCGTCCGGCACAAGCGCGATCAAGGGCGCCGCCAGCGGGCAGTCCGCCGTCGCCGCCCAGAACAATGCCGGGAGCTCGAGCGCCTCGAACACCCAAGCGGCGAACAGCGGCAACGCTCCGACGGCAGACATGAAGACGCCGGTCGCCTGGCTGCCCGTCGACGGCGAGATCTCGATCACCGACGACTTCAGCGCCAATCCGACCAAGGCCGCCGCCGTCGCGGACGCCAACAAGAGCCTGGCTAAGGGCGACCGCCAGGGCGCGCTCGACAAGCTCAAGCTCGCTGACGTCGACCTCGGCATCGTGCTGGCGGTCGTGCCGGTGAACCAGACCGTCACCGACGTCCACCAGGCCGCGCAGCTCGTCGATAGCGGCAAGTACTACGAGGCGAGCCAACTGCTGCGCAAAGTGCAGGACAGCGCCCGCTTCGACGTCGCCGAGATCGTCGGGACGCCGAAGAGCGGCGCGGCGACGAGCAACGCTCAATCGAACCCCGCGCCTGCACCCTCCGGCGCCGCGACGCACTGATTCTCGCGCCGCCGGAGGCTCACCAGGGACGGCCGAACGCCGGTCGTCCGCTCCCTCAATGTCGCCGAACGGCCCACGATATTGACGCCGCCGCGCTTTTTTGCACAGCCTCATTTGCCGCCGCTGGCGGTCGTGTGAGGACCATCCATCATGATGACGATCGCCAAAACCATTCTGGGCGCCTGCCTCGCGGGCGCCCTCGCTTGCGCTCCGGCTTTCGCCCAGTCGCCGGCCGTCGGCTCTGCGGCGAAGTCCGGCACCGCGTCTGCGAAGGTCGCCGCCCCGGCGGTCGCGCCGCTCGATATCAACACGGCCGGCAAGGAGCAGCTGATGGCCTTGAAGGGCGTCGGCGACAAGCGGGCCGAGGACATCATCAAGGGCCGCCCCTACAAGGGCAAGGACGACCTCGTCCAGAAGAAAATCCTGACCAAAGCCGTCTACGACGGCATCAAGGACAAGATCGTCGCCAGGCAGAAGTAGGCCCAAGTAGATTGGCCAGCCGCACGGGCGAACCGGATCGGGCCGCCCTATATGCGGCTGACGATAACGTGCGGCGGACACGGATCGGAGGTCAGCCATGCTCGCGTCGGACGACGATATCCTGCACCAGGCGCAGGCCTGGAGAGAGGCTGGTCGCTCGGTCGCGATCGCAACCGTCATCGACACCTGGGGCTCGGCGCCGCGCCCGGTCGGCAGCCACCTCGTCATCGACGGCGAGGGCCAATTCCTCGGCTCGGTCTCGGGCGGCTGCGTCGAAGGCGACGTGGTCGTCGAGGCCATGGACGTGATCGCCGGCGGGACGCCGCGGCTCCTCGAGTTCGGCGTTGCCGACGATACCGCCTGGCGGCGTGGGCTCTCCTGCGGCGGCCGCATCAAGGTCTACATCGAGCGGCTTGATTAGCGGTGCGGCTCGATCATCTCATCTTGCTCAACGAAGCGCGGGCCGCCCGCCAGCCGATCGCGCTCGTGACCGATGTCGCCGACGGCGCGCAGCGCGTCGTCGCGGGGGCGGCGATCGACGGGGACCCGCTCGGCGACGTGCTCGCCGAGCGCATGCGCCTCGGCAAGAGCGCGCTCGTCCAGCACGAAGGCCGCGATCTCTTCGTGGCCGTGCAGGTGCCGCCCGTCCGCCTTCTCGCGATCGGCGCCGTGCATATTTCGCAGTCCTTGGCGACGATGGCCGCGCTCGCCGATCTCGACGTCACGATCGTCGATCCGCGCACCGCCTTCGCCACGCCGGAGCGCTTTCCGGATGTCGCCGTCCTGGCGGAATGGCCGGACGACGTGCTGCCGGGCCTGGGGCTCGATGCCTTCACCGCGGTGGCTCTGCTGACCCACGATCCGAAGATCGACGACCAGGCGCTGATCGCCGCCTTGCGGGCGCGGTGCTTCTACATCGGCGCGCTCGGCTCGCGGAAGACGCACGGCCGCCGGCTCGAGCGGATGCGCGAGCACGGCTTCGCCGATGAGGATTTCGCCCGCATTCACGCGCCGATCGGCCTCGACATCGGCGCGGTGAGCCCGGCCGAGATCGCGGTGTCGATTCTCGGCGAGGTCATCGCCGCCAAGCGCAAGAAGCCGTTGCGCACTGACGCGCCCGGCGCGGGCGTGCGGCCGGCCGGGGCGGCTGCGTGAAATTCGGACGGATCGCGGTCGCCGCCGGCGAGGGCGCGATCCTCGCGCATTCGGTGAAAGGTCCCGGCGTCGCCATCAGGAAGGGCGAACGCATCAGCGGGGCGCATGTCGCGGCGCTGGCGACAGCCGGGATCGAGGCGATCGTCGCCGCCAGGCTCGAGACCGACGATGTCGAGGAGAACGCAGCCGCGCTGCGGCTCGCGGAGCGCATCGTCGGGGCGAACGTCCGGCTCGCTCGCCCTTTCACCGGTCGCTGCAACCTTATGGCGGAATCGTCCGGCCTCGTCGTTATCGACGCGGCAGCGATCGACGCCGTCAACGCGATGGAAGAGGCGATCACCGTCGCGACACTCGACCCGTTCCGGCCAGTGATTGTCGGCGAGATGATCGCCACCGTGAAGATCATCCCCTTCGCCGTTCCCAGGCACAGCCTGGATCGGAGTCTCGGCGCCGTCGCGAAGCCCGCCGTTTCGGTGGCGCCGTTCCTGCCGATGCGGGTCGGCGTGATCTCGACCCTGCTGCCCGCCTTGAAGCCGGCGACCGTGACCAAGACCCTACGCGTGCTGGAGGAGCGACTGGCACCGGCCGGCGCGAGGATCGCGCGGGAGGAGCGCGTACCGCACGAGGCGCGGGCGCTCGCGGAGCGCATCGGGGCAATGCTCGACCTCGACATGGTGATCGTCTTCGGCGCCTCCGCGATCACCGACCGGCGCGACGTCGTTCCAGCCGGCATCGAACGCGCCGGCGGCGTGGTCGAGCATCTCGGCATGCCGGTCGATCCCGGCAACCTCCTGTTGCTCGGGCATATCGACGTGGGCGGCCGCACGATTCCGGCGATCGGGGCGCCGGGCTGCGCGCGTTCCTCGAAGGAGAACGGTTTCGACTTCGTGCTGCGGCGGCTGCTCGCCGGGCTTGCGGTGACTGGCCTCGAGCTGAAGCGCATGGGCGTCGGTGGCCTCCTGAGCGAGATCGTGTCCCGGCCGCAGCTGCGTCAACCGTCGGATGATTGAGGTCGCCGCTATCATCCTCGCGGCCGGCCGAGCCTCGCGCTTCGGGGCCGGAGCGGACGACAGCAAGGTGCTCGCCGCGCTCGACGGAACGCCGCTCGTCGCACGCGTCGCGACGACGGCGCTGGGTTCCTGGGCCGCCACCGTCCACGTGGTGATCGGGCAGGCCGGCGAGAGGGTCGCTGCCGCGGTCGCCGGACTCGCCGTGACCCTGGTGGACAATCCCGCTTACGCGACTGGCATGGCGAGCTCGCTCAAGGCCGGCATTGCTTCGCTGCCCGCAACCTGCGTTGCGGCGCTGGTGCTGCTCGCCGACATGCCGCTGGTGAAGGTCGCAACGCTCGATGTCCTCATCGCGGCTTTCGACAGCGCAGCGGGGGGGTGCGACGCGGTGGTGCCAAGCTACGAAGGCGGTCGCGGCAATCCCGTCCTGCTCTCACGCGCGCTGTTCGACGCGGTGGCGCTGCTCGACGGAGACCAGGGCGCGCGCAAGCTCCTGGCGCGACCTGGCGTCCGCGTCGCGACCTGCGCGGTCGACGATCCGGGCGTGGTGCTCGACATCGACACGCGAGCGGCTCTCGCCGCGCTTCATACGCCGGCCCCGACGTAGGCTCTACGTCCTCTCGACACGGTTTGCCGGCGTTCAGGCAGCGGCGGTCGAGCGCGACGGCAGGCCAAGGTCCGACGCCTGGTTCCAGGCCTGCAGCGACATCTGCTCGTCGATCGTATCCGCCGTCACGGGCGCCGAGAAGTAGAAGCCTTGCATCTCGTCGCAGCCGAGCTTGCGGAGGAAAGCGACCTGCTCCTCGTGCTCGACGCCCTCGGCTGTCACGGTGAGGCCGAGCGCGTGGCCGAGGCTGACGATGTAGTCGAGGATGATCGCGCCCTCGCCGCTGGCTTCCATCGACTGCAGGAAGGCCCGGTCGATCTTGATCTTGTCGAAGGCGAACCGGCGCAGATAGATCATGCTCGAGTAGCCGGAGCCGAAATCGTCGAGGCCCATCCGGATGCCGAGGGCGCGCAGGTCCATGATCACCGCCTCGGCCTGATCGGCGTCCTGGATCAGAACGCCCTCGGTCAGTTCGAGATCGAGCCGGGTCGGCTCGATTCCGCTCTGCGCGATGATGGTCTTCACGGTCTCGACGAAGTCGCGCTGGCGGAACTGAACGGGCGAGACGTTGACCGCCATGCGCAACGTCGGCCAGCGGCGGGCATCGAAGCAGGCCCGGCGCAGCACCCACTCGCCGAGCGGTACGATGAGCCCGCGGCGCTCCGCCAGCGGGATGAACTCCTCCGGCGACATCACGCCGAACTCGGGATGCGACCAGCGCACGAGCGCCTCCAGGCCCTGGATGCGCGCGCCGCAGGCACTCATGAGCGGCTGGTAAACGACGGTGAGTTCATCGGCGCCGATCGCCTTGCGCAGGTCGTCCTCGATAGTGAGGCCGAGATGCAGCGTCTGCTCCATTGTTTTGTCGAAGAAGGCGAAGCGGTTGCGGCCCTCGTGCTTGGCCCGGTAAAGCGCGAGATCGGAGGCCTGCGCCAAGGTCGCATAGGCGCGACCGTCCTGCGGGTAGAGGCTGATGCCGAGGGACAGGGTCGCGAAGACGTTCAAATGGCCGACATCGAAGGGAGCCAGCATCGATTCCTGGATGCGGTGCGCCACCGATGCGCATTGTCCCGCGTTGCGAATGCCGACCAGCATGATCGAGAACTCGTCGCCGCCGACGCGCGCGAGGCAGTCGCCCTCGCGTGCGACCTGCCTCAGCCGGTCGGCGACCCCGACGATCAATCGGTCGCCGGCGAGATGGCCGTACTTGTCGTTGACGCTCTTGAACGTGTCGATGTCGATGGCAATGAGGGCGATGGCCGCGCCCGGCTTGGCGGCCGCGGCGGCCTCCGTAAAGGTGCGCTCGAGGGAGGCCCGGTTGGTCAGGTTCGACAGCCCGTCGAGCTCGACGTTCCGGGCCGCCGTCTCCTTGCGTTCGAGCGCGCTGATCAGGGCGCGCGACTGCCACAGCAGAGCCGCGAGCAGGAAGGCGAGCAGCGGGATGCTGATGAGGAGCAGCTGGACGAGCATGGGCACGCCGGCCATCAGCGCGCTCGGCATGGACTGAAGGAAGAACAGCGCCGCAGCCGGCAGCAGCGAACAGGCGATAAGGACCACCGGCGCGCCGAAGCGCGGCGTCCGCGCCGCGGACGAATGCAGAATGGCGTCAAGCCGCATCGCGCATCTCTTGCTGTCCAGTTCCATTGTGACCCAGCGATGTTAATGATTTGCTCAACCAAAGCGGTCTTCCGGAGGCTAGATAAGCTTCAGCCCGCGGAAGCTGGCGTGGCCGTGGCGGCCGATGATCAAGTGATCGTGGACCACGACGTTGAGCGCCTTGCCCAGCGTCGCGATCTGCATCGTCATCGCGATGTCGGCGGTGGACGGGCTCGGGTCGCCGGACGGATGGTTGTGCACCAGGATCAGGGCGGTGGCGCTGAGCTCGAGGGCGCGGCGCATCACCTCGCGCGGGTAGACCGGCGCGTGATCGACCGTGCCGACACCCTGGACCTCGTCGGCGATCAGTTGGTTCTTCTTGTCGAGGAAGAGAATGCGGAACTCCTCCCGATCGATGAAGGCCATCGCCGTGCGGCAATAATCGAGCACGGCCGAGGAGGAGCCGAGATTCTTGCGTTTCTCGATTGTCGACAGCGCGAGGCGGCGCGCGGCCGCCTCGACGATCTTGATCTCGGTTACGGCCGCATCGCCGAGCCCCGCGACCTCCTCCAGCCGTTCCGGCCGCGCCGCCAGCACCTCGGCGAAGGAGCCGAAGCGGGCCAGCAGGGCCTTGGCGATCGGCTTGACGTCGCGCCGCGGCATCGCCCGGAACAGGATCAGCTCGAGGAATTCGTAGTCGGCGAGCGCCGCTGAACCGCCGCGCCGGAAACGCTCACGGAGGCGCTCGCGATGCCCGACGAAGTGTTGTTCGGGCGTTGCGCCCTCGTTGGTCACGGGCGCGAGCCGATCAGGAGGCCATGGCGCCGACGGCATACGGCGGCTGATGCAGCCCTGCCGGAGAGTAGGTGAACACCTCGCAGCCCCCGACGGTGACGCCCAGCGTGTGCTCGAACTGCGCCGAGAGCGAGCGGTCGCGGGTCACCGCCGTCCAGCCGTCCGAGAGGATCTTCACGTGCGGGCGGCCGAGATTGATCATCGGCTCGATGGTGAACAGCATGCCGGCCTTGAGCGGCACGCCCTCGCCCCTGCGGCCGTAATGCAGGATGTTGGGCTCGTCGTGGAACAGCCGGCCGAGGCCGTGGCCGCAGAAGTCGCGCACCACCGCGCAGCGCTCGGCCTCGGCGAACTCCTGGATCGCGGCGCCGATGTCGCCAGTCGTCGCCCCCTCGCGCACCACCGCGATGCCGCGCAGGAGCGCTTCGTGCGTCACCTCGACGAGGCGCCGCGCCCGACGCGGCACGTCGCCGACGAGGTACATACGCGAGGAATCGCCGTGCCAGCCGTCGACGAGGAGGGTGACGTCGATATTGAGGATGTCGCCGTCGCGCAGCGGCTTGGCGTCGGGCAACCCGTGGCAGACGACGTGGTTGAGCGAGGTGCAGATCGACTTGCGATAGCCGCGGTAGTCGAGCGGCGCGGGATAGGCGGCGTTGTCCATCGCGAACTCGAAGACGAGCCGGTCGAGCGCGGCGGTGGTCACGCCCGGCTCGACTTGGGCGGTCAGCATGTCGAGCGCCTCGGCGGTCAGGCGCCCGGCCTTGCGCATGCCCTCGAAGGCAGCCTCGCCGTGCAGCTTGATCTGGCCGGTCTTGCGGGTTGGCGCGTCCAGCGCGTCGACGAAAGTCATGGATCATCCAAACGCGCCGATGCCCGATGCAACGGAAATCTGGTCTCTGATCGTCTTATCGCAAGCGAGGCCGTCGCCGGGAAGCGCATTTTCGAGCTGACGACCGCTGCCCGGAGGTCCATGGTGCGGCGAGAACAGCAGCCAAGCCAAACGCTATTTGAGCAAGCGCGGATGCACGTTCACCCCCGGCCGAGGCGGTCATCTCATCGTTCGCCGAGAGGGCCGCAAATCGGTGCTTCCGCAGCATGGCGCATCGAAGGAGCTTGGCACCGGACTATGGAACAGCATCCTGAAGGATCTCGGTTTGGATGAAAGGGACTGATGCGCTACCCGATCACCTTGACGCCGGACGACAACGACACGCTGCTCGTGGCCAGCCCCGACTTTCCAGAATTGAAGACCTTCGGCAAGGATGAGTCCGACGCGTCTCGGCATGCGGCTGACGCTCTCGTCACCGTCATCGCGGGCCGGATCGCAGATCGTCAACCCGTGCCGCCACCGTCCGCGGTGAAGGGGCCATCGGCGGCGCTCGCGGCAGGCGAGACCCTCAAGATCGCTCTCTACCAAGCCATGGCCGCCGACAGGGTCGACAGGCCCGAGCTCGCGCGTCGCATCGACCGCCAACCCGCCGCCGTCGATCGATTGCTCGATCTGCTTCAAGCCTCGCGTCTCGATGATGTCGAAGCTGCATTGCGGGCGCTGGGGCGCCAGGTCACGGTCGTGGTCGATACGGCGGCCTGATGTCCAAAATCCCATGAACACGACCAGGCCGCCGCTGGTGATCGTCGCCGCGATCGGGCGCAACGGCGCGATCGGGCGCGAGAACGCGGTGCCCTGGACGATGCCGGGCGATCTCGCCCGCTTCCGCGATCTCACGATGGCGACGCCGATGATCATGGGGCGGCGCACCTACGCCTCGATTGGCAAGCCGCTGCCGGGGCGCGAGAGCATCGTCGTCTCGCGCGACTCCGCGCTGACGCTTCCGGCGGGCGTGCATCGCGCCGGCGACCCAGGCGCTGCCCTCGCGCTGGCCCGCGAGCGCGCCAAGGCCATGCGGGCCCGTTCGATCTCGCTGATCGGCGGAGCGGCGCTGTTCGAGGCCTTGATGGGCGAGACCGACCGGCTTTGCCTCACCCTCGTCGATCTCGCGCCGGAGGCGGACACCATCTTCCCGACAATCGATCCGGCGCTGTGGCGCGAGACGCAGCGCGTCGTGCCGCCTCGTCACCTCCGCGACGAGGCAGCCTGCGTCTTCGTCGATCTCGCGCGTGTCCGCCCCGATCGACGCAAGGTGTGACGATCGGGAGCGGCTTGGCCTTACTGCGGGTGTCCTATAAGGCAGGCGCACTGCAACGACGCGGCGCGCGGAGCGAAGGAACGAGCATGCCCTGGAACGACAACGGGGGCGGCAAGGGAGGCGGCTCGAAAGGCGGCGGTCCGTGGAAGCCTACAAACCCCGGTCCCTGGGGCCAGGGACCGAGCATCAATCGCCAGCCCGAGCTGCCCGAATGGCTGCGTCGCCTGCAGGAGCGCTTCTCCTTGATGTCGCCGGGGGGCGGCCTCGGCGCGGCCGGTATCCTGATCGTGTTCGTGCTGGCGATCGGGCTCTGGCTGTTGTCGGGCTTCTACACGGTCGGGCCGAACCAGGTCGGTCTCAACCTGATCTTCGGCGCCTATACCGGCAAGACCTCGCCCGGCCTGAACTATAACTGGCCCTATCCCGTCGGCTCGGTCGAGCGGCTCGACGTAACCGACCAGAACGCCACCGACATTGGCTTCAGGACCCAGGCCGCCACCACGGTGCGCGACGCGATCGTCCAGGTCGACGTGCCCGACGAAAGTCTCATGCTTACCGGCGACGAGAACATCGCCGACGTGAAGTTCGTGGTGTTCTGGCAGATCGACCCGGCGTCTCCCGAGAGCTACGCCTTTAACGTCTCCGACCCGAAGAGCACTGTGAAGGCCGTCGGCGAGAGCGCGATGCGCGAGATCGTCGGTCAAAGTAAGATCCAGCAGATCCTGACCGCCGGCCGCACGACGATCGAGCCCAAGGTCAAGGACCTGATGCAGCAGATCCTCACGTCCTACCACGCCGGCGTGCTGGTTCAGAGGGTGCAGCTGCAATCGACCAACCCGCCGGCGCAGGTGATCGCCGCGTTCAACAACGTCACCGCCGCGCAGCAGGACCAGGATCGCCTCCAGAACGAGGCGAAGGCCGATGCCAACAACAAGGTGCCGGTGGCCGGCGGCCAGGCCTCCGCCATCGTTCAGGCCGCGGAGGGCCAGCGGCTGCAAACGGTAGCCGAGGCCAAAGGCCAGGCCGCGCGCTTCGATCAGGTCTATGCGACCTACAAGACCGCGCCGGCGGTGACCCGGGAGCGCATGTACATCGAAACCATGCAGAAGATCTTCGGGCACTCGGACAATGTGATCATCGACGATCCGGCGGCGAAGGGCGGTGTGGTGCCCTATCTGCCGCTCCCGCAGCTCAACAAGAGCGGGGCAAGCCAATGAGGGACTACGGCCTCTACGGCGTCGTCGGTGCGATCGTGGTCATCCTGATCGTGGCCTTCACCGGAACCTTTACCGTCCACCAGACCGAGCAGGCCCTGGTCCTGCGCTTCGGCGAGCCGGTGGCCGGGCGCGGGCTCGTCACCGAGCCGGGTCTGCATTTCAAGCTGCCGCTCATCGAGAACGTCATCGAGCGCAGCAATCAGATCCTCAACCTCGAGACCCCGAACCAGGAGGTGCTCGCCTCCGACAATACGCGCCTGCAAGTCGATGCCTTCCTGCGCTACAGGATCGTCGACCTCCTCAAGTTCTACCAGTCGCTGCAGACGAAGGAGCGCGCCGACAGCCAGCTCGGTTACATCCTGAACTCCGCCATCCGCCGGGTGCTCGGCGACGCGGACCTCTCGCATATCGTACGCGACGACCGCGCCAAGCTGATGGAGAGGATCCGCGAAAGCGTGAACCGCGAGACCGAGCATTTCGGCATCAACGCGGTCGACGTCCGCATCCGTCGCGCCGACCTGCCGCAACAGATTTCCGACCAGGTCTATCGACGCATGAATTCCGAACGCGACCTCGAGGCGGCCGAATATCGCGCCAAGGGCAAGGAGGCCGCGCAGAAAATCGTCGCGGACGCCGACCGCCAGGTCGTCGTGCTCTTGGGCAACGCGCAGCAGAAGGCCGATACGATACGCGGCGAGGGCGAGGCGGAGCGCAACAAAATCTACGCGGACGCCTACGGCAAAGACCCGGAGTTCTTCGCCTTCTTCCGCCTGATGAACGCCTACGACGACGCCTTCAAGGGAGCCAACACCAGGCTTGTTCTGAGCCCGGGCCAGGCCAACGAGTTCTTCCGCTTCTTCAAGTCGCCCGGCGCCGCGCCTGCGGCTGTCACGCAGGCGAGCGGGACGCCGCCGCAGCCGGCATCGTCCGCGATGACGAAGCCCATGGAGCCGACGCCCGCCACCCATTAGGCCCCTGCGGGAGCCGAGAGGCGCGCGTTCATGGCATGTCGCTTGCTGACCCGCTGTTTGCTGACTTGCCGGCGCCGGCGCGCCTACCGCGTTCACAACACGAGATTGTCCATGAAGCGGAGTGACCTGACCGAGAAGATCCTCGACATCAAGCGCGAGAAGGGCTGGACCTGGAAGCATATCACCGGCGAGATCGGCGGAATGTCGGAGATACTGGTCGTCGGCGCGCTGCTCGGTCAGATGAAGCTGACGAAGCCGCTCTGCGAGAAGGCCGCCGAACTGTTCGGTCTCTCCAAGGCGGAGCGAGCGATGCTGAACGAGGTGCCGATGCGCGGCATGGAGATGCCGCCAACAGACCCGCTGATCTACCGCTTCTACGAGCTCGTGATGATCAACGGGCCGGCGTGGAAGGCCCTGATCGAGGAGGAGTTCGGCGACGGCATCATGTCCGCCATCGATCTCGACATGACGATGGAGCGCCTTCCGGATCCCAAGGGTGACCGCGTCAAGATCGGCATGTCGGGCAAGTTCCTGCCCTACAAATACTACGGCACCGTCGGCAACCATCAGGCGCTGGGCTACAAGGAAGAATAATTGGCGGCAGGGCAGCCCTCTTGCAGGCCGTCCTGACGAAGGCGTGATGTTCCGCCGCGACGCGGGACGTAGGATTGTCTTGCGCCGCGTCGTTTATTGGCATGAGTTCGAGGCCCGATTGGTCGCGGTTCGCGTCAAGGTGCGGCGCCCCACAGGGCCGCGAGGGCTTTTCAGGAGACGAACGATGGCTTCGAGCCGGGATCTTGCGAGCGATGCCGCGCGGCGAATCCGGCCGTGCCTGGCGCTGGCGTTTGCCTTAGCCCTCTGGCTGCCCGCGGCGCAGAGCTTCGCCCGCGGCCCAGACTCGCTCGCCGACGAGGCGGCTGCCGTGTCCGACGCCGTCGTCAACATATCCGCGACGCAAAGCATCGAGGACAAGCACGCCGGGGCCGCTCCCGATCGGCAGCAGGGCACGCCGTTCGACGACTTATTCGAGGAATTCTATAAGAAGCGCCAGCAGCAGGGCGGCGAGGAGGGCAGCCGCCGCGCCGAGCACCGGTCGAACTCGCTGGGCTCGGGCTTCGTCATCGATCCCGCCGGCATCATCATCACGAACAACCACGTGATCGCCGATGCCAACGAGATCACGGTGATCTTTACCGACGGTCAGAAGCTGCGCGCCAAGGTCATCGGCAAGGACAGCAAGGTCGACGTGGCGGTGCTCAGCGTGAAGCCGGCGAAGCCGCTAAAGGCGGTGAAATTCGGCGACAGCGAGAAGATGCGCGTCGGGGACTGGGTGATGGCGGTCGGTAACCCGTTCGGGCTTGGCGGCACGGTCACGGCCGGGATCGTGTCGGCGCGTCACCGGAACATCGACTCCGGCCCCTACGACAACTACATCCAGACCGACGCGGCCATCAACAAGGGCAATTCCGGAGGGCCGCTCTTCAACATGGCCGGTGACGTCATCGGCATCAACACGGCGATCCTGTCTCCGTCGGGTGGTTCGATCGGCATCGGCTTCGCAACTCCTGCCTCTACCGTCGCGCCCGTCATCGACCAGCTCCAGCACTATGGCGAGGTGCGGAGGGGCTGGCTCGGCGTGCGCATCAAGAACGTCGACGACGATATCGCCGAGAGCCTCGACCTCGGATCCCTGCGCGGTGCGCTGGTCGAAGGCGTCGACGCGAAGGGGCCGGCCAAGGCGAGCGGGATCGCGACCGGCGACGTTATCGTCAAGTTCGATGGGCACGACATCAAGGATTCGCAGGATCTGCCGAAGCTCGTCGCGCAGGCTCCGGTGGGCACGGATGTCGCCGTCGTGCTGATGCGCGCGGGCAAGCAATTGACGAAGACGGTCAGGCTCGGTTTGCTCGATGATGGCGAGAAGCACCCCGTCAACGCCTCGCTCGACACGGGTGAGCCGTCGTCCAATCCCCCGCTCGAGACGATGGTGCAGACGGCGCTCGGCATGACCTTCAGCGGTCTCACGAGCGAGGCGCGTCAGAAGTACACGATCGGCGATCAGGTCGCGTCGGGCGTGGTCATCAGCGGCGTGGCGCCGAACTCGCCGGCGGCGGAGAAGCGGCTGAAACCCGGCGAGGTGCTCGTCGAGATCAATCAGGAGCCGGTCAAGCAGCCGGCCGATGCAGCCAAGAAGTTTCAGGCTCTGAAGAGCGACGGCAAGAAGTCGGCGCTTCTGCTTGTTGCCAACGCCCAAGGCGAAGTGCGCTTCGTGGCGGTGCCGGTCGACTGATCGGCCCGGCGTTCATCGCCGATCGACCCCATGCCTCTTCAAATCCGTTCGAGAGGCGAACCTTTCGCGCATTGTTTGAAGCCGTACCAGTGTCTGATTAAAATTTAGGCAACTCGGCTTCGAGTGCGGCTGCGACATTGACAGCACACCTGCTATCGGCCTATCTCCGCCTCGTCTTGGCACTCTTGGATCGAAAGTGCCAAGCTATCCCGCTCCGGCGACGATGCCTGCCTTTTCGGCGCGAGCGGGATGAACAGCGAGGAGAAACCAGCAACATGAACTTCCGTCCTTTGCATGATCGCGTGGTCGTCAAGCGCCTCGAAGGCGAAGAGAAATCCAAGGGTGGCATCATCATCCCGGATACCGCCAAGGAGAAGCCGCAGGAAGGCGAGATCATTGCCGCCGGTCCCGGCGGCCGCGATGAGAGCGGCAAGCTGACGCCGCTCGACGTCAAGACCGGCGACAAGGTGCTGTTCGGCAAGTGGTCGGGCACCGAGGTCAAGATCGACGGTCAGGATCTCCTCATCATGAAGGAGAGCGACATTCTTGGGGTTGTCGGCTGAGCTAAGCTCGCCGTGACCCTTTTTCTCAATCCAGGAGCTAATACATGTCAGCCAAAGACGTCCGCTTTTCGTCCGATGCCCGCGACCGCATGCTGCGCGGTGTCGACATCCTCGCCAACGCCGTCAAGGTGACGCTCGGCCCCAAGGGCCGCAACGTCGTCATCGAGAAGAGCTTCGGCGCGCCCCGCATCACCAAGGACGGCGTCACCGTCGCCAAGGAGATCGAGCTCAACGACAAGTTCGAGAACCTCGGCGCGCAATTGCTCCGCGAGGTCGCCTCCAAGCAGAACGACGCCGCCGGTGACGGCACCACCACGGCATGCATCCTCGCCGCCTCGATCGTGCGCGAGGGAACCAAGGCGGTCGCCGCCGGCCTCAACCCGATGGATCTGAAGCGCGGCGTCGACAAGGCCGTCGAGGCCGTCGTCGCCGATCTCCAGAAGCACTCTAAGAAAGTCACCTCGAACGACGAGATCGCCCAGGTCGGAACGATCTCGGCCAACGGCGACAAGGATGTCGGGACAATGATCTCGACCGCCATGCAGAAGGTCGGCAACGAGGGCGTCATCACCGTCGAGGAGGCCAAGACCGCCGACACCGAACTCGATGTCGTCGAAGGCATGCAGTTCGATCGCGGTTATCTCTCGCCCTACTTCATCACCAACGCCGAGAAGATGGTGGCCGAGCTCGAGGATCCCTACATCCTCATCCACGAGAAGAAGCTGTCGTCGCTGCAAGCGATGCTGCCTGTTCTCGAGGCCGTCGTGCAGACCGGCAAGCCGCTCGTCATCGTCGCCGAGGACGTCGAGGGCGAGGCGCTCGCCACGCTGGTCGTCAATAAGTTGCGGGGCGGCCTGAAGGTCGCGGCCGTCAAGGCGCCGGGCTTCGGCGATCGCCGCAAGGCGATGCTCGAGGACATCGCGATCCTGACCCAGGGTCAGATGATCTCGGAAGACCTCGGCATCAAGCTCGAGAACGTCACCGTGCAGATGCTCGGGCGAGCCAAGCGCATCCGCATCGACAAGGAGAACACCACGATCATCGACGGTGCCGGCGCCAAGGCCGACATCGAAGGCCGTATCGGCCAGATCAAGGCGCAGATCGCCGAGACGACCTCGGACTACGATCGTGAGAAGCTCCAGGAGCGCCTTGCCAAGCTTGCCGGCGGCGTCGCTGTGATCCGCGTCGGCGGCGCGAGCGAAGTCGAGGTGAAGGAGAAGAAGGATCGTGTCGACGACGCCCTCAACGCGACCCGTGCGGCCGTAGAAGAAGGCGTATCGCCCGGCGGCGGCGTGGCGCTGTTGCGCGCCATCAAGGCGCTCGACGGCATCCATGTCGACAATCCCGACCAGAAGACCGGCATCGACATCGTCCGCAAGGCGATCCAGACCCCGGCTCGCCAGATCATCGATAATTCCGGTGGCGACGGTGCGGTGGTCGTCGGCAAGCTGCTCGAGAACTCGACCTATGGCTACGGCTACAATGCCCAGACCGGCGAGTACGGCGATCTCGTCGCCTCGGGCATCATCGATCCCACCAAGGTCGTCCGCACGGCCCTGCAGGACGCGGCATCCGTTGCCGGCATGATGATCACCACCGAGGCGACCATCACCGAGTCCCCCAAGAAGGACGCTCCGGCCATGCCGATGGGCGGCGGCGGAATGGGCGGCATGGGCGGCATGGATTTCTGAGGAAATCCTTTCCGATCACAAAGCTAAGAGAGGGGCCCCGAAACCATCGGGGCCCCTCTTCCGTACCGGTGTGTACGAGACACACGCGGGCGGATCATGTCGGAATCTTTTTCCTACAACCATCACGATGTCGGCGTAGCGGCCGGCGACTATCGAAGGACTGCAACCCGAGCCGATCTTCTGGAGGCTCTGTACGCGACGGCCCCGACCCTGTCGCGAACGCAGACGCGCGAAGTCTTCGAGATGGCGCTTGAGGTGGTGTCCGAGGCCCTGTCGCGTGGGGAGAGCGTGAAGCTCCGCTCCTTCGGCCTGTTCTCGGTGCGCGAGAAGCGCGAGCGGATCGGTCGCAATCCGCGCACCGGCGTCGAGGTGCCGATCAAGCCGCGCCGGGTTCTCACCTTCAGGCCCTCGCCGGTGCTGCTCGACCTCGTCAACGGCCGCGACGCGCGCGAGGCCAAGGCGAAGGACTGCGAAGCCTAGCGCCTTCCCTGCATGGCGTTCGCCTGCGGTTCCGGGTCGCATACCGGGAATGACATTCGCCGCGGATCGTGGGACGGCGCCTTCACCGCGTCGTATTTGGCGGTTCGATACGGCAAGGGTTTTCCTGGAAGGGCTCGATGAAACTGCTCGGAATTATCGTCGCTGTTTTCAGCGTCGTGGCGGCCATCGCTGCGGGCATCAGCGGCGATAAGGTGCTCTACCTCCTTGCCGGTTTTTCCCTCGCCGCCGCCTTCAGTACGTTCCTGTCATCGAATATTTCGCACTTCCTGCAGATCCTGATCAGGTTCTTCTCGATCGAAATTGTCGTGTTCGGTTTTCTGGTCTGCCTCGGCAGCCTCGGCGCTTGGCCCGACTCGCTGGAGGCGATCCGCATCCAGAGCAGCCTGGCGATCACCGTCGCGCTGTTCTCGATCACCTGCTACGTCGCCTCGTATATCCCCGTCGCGCGCCAGGTCCTGGCGATTACCGACCGCTATTTCTGCGCCGAAACACGGTTCACCGTACCGCTGTTCGGCCGCAGGATTTCCATCAAGGAGAAGAGCTTCGCGGCGGCGACGATCAGCTTCATCCTGTTGCTCAATCAGCTCGAAGTGTTCTTCCACGTCTCGATTTCGTTCGCCTCGAGCGCGATGTTCAACGCGTTCCAGTCCTACGATGCCCCGGCCTTCTGGACCGCTCTGCTCGTCAAGCTGCCCTTGTTCCTGACGCCCTACATCGTCGCGCTTTTCGTCGAGTTCATCGCGGCCAGCGCGCTGGCGATCCGCTGGCGGCAGTGGCTGACGGAGGATTATTCCCGCCGCTGGCTCGATCACCATAACCATTACCGCATGATGCTGGCCGGCGTCGGCACGGATAACCCCGACCAGCGTATCTCCGAAGACATTCCCCGCTTCATCGATGGCGGCGAGTTCGGCGGCGCCGGGCGCCTCGGCGTCTACAATTTCTCGATCAACCTCATCGCAACCCTGAGTTCGCTGGTCTCCTACTCGGTCATCCTGTGGGGCTTGTCGGCGAACCTCACGATCCCCGGGACCTCGTTCGCGGTGCCCGGCCTGCTCCTGTGGTGCGCGATCATCTACGCGATCCTGGGCACCGTCGCGACGTTCGTCATCGGCCGACCGCTCGCGGCGCTGGCCTTCGCCCGCCAGCATTACGAGGCGAACTTCCGCTTCGGCCTAGCCCGTCTTCGCGAATACACCGAGCAGATCGCTCTCCTCGCCGGCGAGGCGACCGAGAAGCGCATCCTCGTCGACCGCTTCAGCTTCATCGTCAGGAATTTCTACTCGATCGTCTTCGTAAGAGCCTTCCTGACGGCGTTCACGAGCTTCTTCGACGTCATCAGCTTCTTCATCCCCTACATCATTATGGGGCCGTTCTACTTCGCCAAGAAGGTCAAGCTCGGCGAGATGACCTTGGCGCAATCCGCGTTCGGTAACGTGAGCGGCGCGCTCACGTTCTTCGTGAGCTACTACACCGCGCTCGCCGACTTCAAATCGGTTCTCGACCGTTTGACGACCTTCGACACCTCGCTCGAGAACGCCGCGCCGGCGCGGTCGCTGGTACGCACCCGCGAGACGGCGAAGAACGAGTTCGTTCTGTCGGACGTCTCGATCGCCCTGCCCAACCATGCCGTCCTGTCGGAGCCCTTCAGCTTGCGTCTCGCCGCCAACGAGAACGTGCTGCTGACCGGCCCGTCCGGGTCGGGCAAGTCGACCTTCTTCCGCACGATCTCCGGCGTTTGGCCTTATCGCGACGGCCGGATCGAGCTGCCCGAGGGCGCCTCGGTGATGGTGCTGCCGCAAAAGCCATACCTGCCGATCGGCACCCTGCGGACGGCGATCTCCTATCCCGAGCCGGTCGGAACCTACAGCGACGACCATATCGTCGAGGTCCTGCGCGATGTCGGCCTCGGGCAGATCGTCGACACCCTCGACGTCGACGACAACCTCGGCCAGCGCCTCTCCGGCGGCGAGCAGCAACGGCTCGCCATCGCCCGCGCCGTCCTGCGGCAGCCGGGCTGGCTGCTGCTCGACGAGGCGACATCGGCGATGGACATGGCGCTCGAGACGAAGGTGTACGAGCTGCTGGCGCGCCGGCTCCCCGACACGACGATCGTCTCGATCGCCCACCGCGACACGCTCGCCGCGCATCACGTGCGGCATCTCTCCATGCAGCCGACCTCCAGCGGGCGGTTCGCGCCCGAGGACGCCAAGGCAGCCGCCGAATAGGGTTCAGCCCGGCGGCAGCGCAAGCGCCTGTGCCAGCTCGCGCCACTCGCGGGCGCTGAGCCCGCTTGAGGCGGCGTCGACCGGTGTGCCGGCCACCATGCGGCGCACCGCTGCGATCGCGGTGCGCGACAGCGTGACCGCGCCGAGCCGGTGCTCCAGGAACGCCTCGTGGCTGAGCGGCGCCCAAAGCGCCAGCACATCCATCAAGGCCTCGGCGTAGACGCGGATCTCGTACTGCGCGTGCATGTCGGCCCGCAGCCGCAGGAAATTCATCAGGTTGTGGAGGTTGGTCTTCCAGTACCACTGGGTGTAGGTGGCGAGCGTCAGGTTGATGCGTGCGAGTTCGCGTGCGAGACCGTCGCGCGCGGGTTCGAGCGGCGCGCCGTCCGCGGTCTCGTTCAACATCCAGGCGTAGTTCTCATAGGTGCGTTCGCCGTCCGCGCGCAGCAGGTCGAGCACGCGGGCGGCCTCGTCGGTGCTTAGCGCATCGCCGCGACCCTGCCGGTTAATGCCGGATTGCGCCTTCAGCTGGGTCGGATCGGGCAGGTAGAACTCCCGGTCGAGCACGGAGTAGCGGGCGGAATATTCATTGATGCTGGCGGTGCGGTGCCGGATCCACTGTCGCGCGACGAAGATCGGCAGCTTCACGTGGATCTTGATCTCGGCCATTTCGAACGGTGTCGTGTGCCAGTGCCGCATCAGGTAGTTGATGAGACCGCGATCCTCGCTCACCTTGCGGGTGCCGCGGCCGTAGGACACGCGCGCCGCTTGCACCACGGCGTTATCGTCGCCCATGTAGTCGATGACACGGATGAAGCCGTGATCGAGCAGGGGTATCGGCTGGAACAGAACCTTTTCGAGGGCGCCGACGGTCGGCCGCAGCGTGGTGGCACGGTGTTCGCGCGCCTCCCGGATCTCCTGGTCCTGAGCATCGTTCAACGGCATGGTTTAGATGGTTCCGGCATGTGAACGGCTTGGTCTAGGCGTTCTCGACCAAAAGCAAAACAGCGATTTGGACGCGATCCACCGTGCCTGACGACTCATCCCGGCCCCCGGGCCTGCGGCCTATTTCCGCGTCGTCGTCCCTTGTCGGCGCAGGCTCAACACCGCTCTCAACGGTGCGCTCCCACGCGACGGTGGTATTTGCACTGTGCTCGGCGGCAAAGACGACTTAAGTTCCTTTCATGACAGACACAAAGACCCGGCCGATCCGCCAGCAGCTTTGCTTCGCAGTCTATGCCGCATCGCATGCGTTCACCCGCGCCTATCGCGTGTTGCTGGAGCCGCTTGGGATCACCTACCCGCAATATCTGGTCATGCTGGTCCTGTGGGAACGCGACGCGATCCGGGTCAAGGAAATCGGCGCGCAGCTGTTCCTCGATTCGGGCACGCTGACGCCTTTGCTCAAGCGCCTCGAAGCGATGGGTTTCGTCCATCGCATCCGCGATGCCGAGGATGAGCGCCAGGTCACCATCACGCTGACGCCGGTTGGCCGGGAGCTGGAGGCGAAGGCCGTCTCCATCCCGCAGGAACTCGAATGCATGCTCCAGGTCGACGGCGACACTCTCGCGGAGCTGATAGAACGCATCACCCACTTGCGGACCAATCTTCAGAAGACCTCGGACCGGGTTCTGGAGACGATATGAGCGCGCCCGTCACAGCGTCGGTGCTCGTCATCGGCGACGAGATCCTCTCCGGCCGCACCAAGGATCGCAACATCGGCGCGATCGCCGATCGCTGTACCGGGCTCGGCATCGACCTGCGTGAAGTCCGCATCGTTCCCGACGAGCAGGACGAGATCGTCGCCGCTCTGAACGACCTGCGTCGGCGTTGGACTTACGTCTTCACGACGGGCGGCATCGGGCCGACCCACGACGACATCACCGCGGACGCCGTCGCCGCCGCCTTCGGGGTCGGCATCGACGAAGATCCGCGCGTGATCGCGCTGCTCCTTCAGCGCATCAAGCCGGAGGACCTCAACGCGGCGCGCCGGCGCATGGCGAGGATCCCGCACGGCGCCGCGCTCGTGGAGAACACTGTCTCGAAGGCGCCCGGCTTCTGGATCGACAACGTCATCGTCATGGCCGGCGTGCCTTTGGTCATGCAGGCGATGCTCGACGCGGTGAGCCCAAACCTCGCGGTCGGCGCGTTGACGGTGTCGCGCGCGATCGCCGCGGGTGCGCTGGCCGAGGGGACCTACGCCGCCAAGCTCGGTGTGATCGCCGCCGAACACCCGACGCTTTCGATAGGCTCCTACCCGTCGTTCCAGGACGGTCGCTTCCGCAACGAGATCGTCGTGCGCGGCAAGGACGAGGCGATCGTCGCCGCCGCCACCGCCCGCATCGAGGCCATGGTGGCGTCTTTCGGCGACCCTCGATGATGGGGGGCGGCGCCGATCTCGCACGGCGCTTTCCGGTCTCGTGGGATCAGTTCCACCGCGATTGCCGCGCGCTGGCCTGGCGCCTCAGCGCGCTCGGACCGTTCACCGCGATGGTGACGGTGACCCGCGGCGGTCTCGTGCCGACGGCCATTGTCGCGCGCGAACTCGCGATCCGCGTCATCGAGACCATCTCGATCACCGGCTACGACGACGAGACCCGCCGTACGGAGGCGCACGTCGTCAAGGAGATGGCGCCCCGCTTCGCCGTCGAGAACGGTCGCCATATCCTGGTCATCGACGATCTCGTCGACACGGGGCAGACCGCCAAGATCGTGCGGGCCATGCTGCCGCAGGCGCATATCGCGACCGTCTACGCGAAGCCGCTCGGGCGGCAATTCGTGGACACGTTCGTCACAGAGGTGTCGCAGGACACCTGGATCTACTTCCCTTGGGACCTCGGATTGACGTTCCAGACGCCGATCGCAGGCCCCGAGGGCTAGGCCGAGGAACCAGGAGCCGGATGTGACCTCGTCGCGCGCCGACGGCTCGACCACGCCGCCGACCCCGCGGCCGACTAGGAGGCGCACGGCGGCAAGCCTGGAGCGCATCGCGGATCTGTCGACGGTCGCCCTTGCGCTGTTGCTGACGCTCGGCCTGCTGTGGCTGCTCTCCGATGTCGTCCTCGTGCTGTTCGCGGCGACCCTGCTGGCCTGCCAGCTTGCCGGAGCGGCCGCTCTCCTCTCGCGCCACGCGAGGCTGCCGCACGGCCTGTCGCTCGCCTTGGTCATCCTCGTTCTGTGCGCGGCAGCTGCCCTGTTCTCGTGGTGGCACGGCCCCGACGTCGCGAAAGAGGCGACCATCATCTACGATCAGGTGCGCTCCCAGCTCGCCGTTCTGTGGGGCAAGCTCGGTAACATCGATGCGCTGAAGGGGACCATCGATCGCGTCAAGGGGCTGACCGATCATCTGAGTTCCCATCTCGCCGGCAACGCGGCCGGCTACGTGACCTCCGCGCTCGGCGGCTTCGGAACGGTCCTCCTGATCGCGGTGGCCGGCGTTTATTTCGCCGCGTCGCCCTCGATGTACGTCGACGGCCTGCTCGCACTGATGCCGCACGGCTGGCGCGAGCATGGCCGCGCGGTGCTGGTACAGGAGGGCCGAACCTTGCGCTGGTGGTTCATCGGGCAGTTCCTGGACATGGCGGCCGTCGGCGGGCTCACCGGCCTCGGCCTGCTATTACTCGGCGTGAAGCTCTCCCTGACGCTCGCGCTCATTGCGGCGGTCTGCAACTTCGTCCCCTACATCGGCGCGCTCGCCGGTGCGGTTCCTGCCGTTCTCGTGGCGTTGAGCGATGGTCCGCGGACGGCGCTTTACGTCGCCTTGCTGTTCGTCGCCGTACAGACGCTCGAGGGGAACGTCATCGCGCCGTTGATCCAGAAGCGCACTGTCGAACTCCCGCCGATCGTGACGCTGCTGTCCCAAACCGTGCTCGGCACGCTGTTCGGGCCGATGGGGCTGATCCTGGCCACGCCGATCACCGCGACCGCCCTGGTGATCGTCAAGATGGTTTATCGGGAGAAGATCCTGGGCGACGCGATCGAGCATCAATGCTGACGAAAGCTCACCGACTCGACCGCCTGCGGCTCGATGTTTGATTTCAGACAACCAAATCGCGTGCAATTCGGGTACCAGCTTGGGCTTGCCGCCCCATAACCTGGGCGGAAACCACAAGGAGTTCCTCAATGTACCGCACCATGCTCGCCGCCGTCAGCCTCGCTGCCCTCACCGCTTCGGCTTCCGCCGCCCCGGACCTCGTCCGTCTGCGCGGCACGGTCGAGACCGTGGACGGCACGGCCATCACCATCAAGACGGCGGACGGCAAGACGCAGATGATCGAGATCGCGAACGATACCAAGTTCGCGTCCGTCGTGAAGTCGAGCCTGAGCGAAGTGAAGGATGGCGTGTTCATCGGCACCGCCACCAAGGGCGAGACCCCCCCGACCGCGCTCGAGGTCGTCGTGTTCCCCGATTCGATGAAGGGTACGGCGGAAGGCCATTACGCCTGGGACTCGATCCAGGACACGACCGCCGGTGGCAAGATGACCAAGAGTTCAATGACGAACGGCACGATCAAGTCGTCCTCTTCCGGCGCGATGACGAAGAGCTCGATGACGAACGGGACCGTGAAATCGTCGTCCGAACCGATGACCAAGAGCTCGATGACCAATGGTACCGTCAAGTCGGACAAGGCGATGGGCGGCTCGAAGAAGATCACCGTCACCTACGACAACGGCAAGTCGCTCGACATCGCGGTTCCTCCGACGGCCCCGATCGTCGCCCTCGATCCGGCCGACAAGTCGATCGTCACGCGCGGCGCCAAGCTCTTCGCCGTCACAGCCAAGGACGGGGCCGGCAAGCTCGACGGCAAGTTGGTGCTGGTCGGCAAGGACGGCGTCACACCGCCGATGTGATCGGGGCAGACGTCTGCTTCACGACCACAAGGAAAAAAGAGAGCGATGCCTCCTTTTCCTAAGATCGATCGCGACGACGTTATGCCAGCGTCTTGCGCGGATCGTAGGGGTGGTCCTTCGCGAGCGTTGTCGCAAGCTCACCCAACTCGGTCTTGGCGCCATCGGGCAGCACGATGCGCAAGGCCACCAGAAGGTCGCCTCGTGCCCCGCCGCCGCGCGCCAGGCCCTTGCCGCGTAGCCGCAGCGTACGACCGCCGTTCGTCCCGGCAGGAATGCCCATCTCGACCTGACCTTCCAGCGTCGGTACGTTCACCTTGGCGCCGAGCACGGCCTCGTACAGCGTGATCGGCAGGTCGAGGCGCAAATCCTGGCCGTCGGCGCGAAACAGCGGATGACGCGCGACGTGTACCGTCACCAGAGCGTCGCCGGTCGCTCCGCCGCGACCGCCGAGCTGGCCCTGGCCCTTGAGTCGGATCTGCTTGCCGTCCTCGATCCCGGCCGGCACCGAGATCTCGAGTTCGCGGCCTGTTGGAAGATTGACTCGCGCCTTGGCGCCGTGGACGCTATCGGCCAGCGATACGGTAACCGTGACCTGGACGTCCTCGCCCTTGGCCGAGGCCTGCTGTTGGCCGAAGCCGCCCGAGCGTTGGCCGCGCGTCGCGCCGCTGAAGAGGTCGGCGAAGATGTCGGAGGCCTCGAAGCCCTGCTGGCTTCCGCGACCGCGTCCCCCGCCGCCGAAGTTGAACTCGAAGCCCTCGAAGCCGCCTCCGCCGCCCTGCTGCCCGGCGCCCGCGTTCGAGAAGCCATCGAACCCATGGAACTTCGGCTTGCCTTCCGCGTCGATCTCCCCGCGGTCAAAGGCGCCACGCTTCTTCTCGTCGCCCAGGATTTCGTAGGCGGAGCCGACCTCGGCGAATTTGTCCTTTGCCTTCGCCTCCCTGCTTTGGTCGGGATGGTATTGCTTGGCGAGGCGCCGATAGGCCTTCTTGATGTCGGCGCCGCTTGCACCCTTGGGGACGCCCAGAACGGTATAAGGATCGCGCATGTGTGGAGGAGCCCAGTCGCACGACCGCCCGTGAGCGGCACGGTCGTAATGTCTCCGTCATCATTTAAGCCAGCTTGGGAATGGCGCAAGCGCCGTACCGGTCGTGCGGGCGCGACACCTGGGATACTCGCGGTCGGTCGGCGGCGGGGTCCGCTTCCGCCGTGCGTCGTAACGGACAGCTCCAGCGGCAAAGGCGGTAAACAGGCCGCATAGTTGTTGCAACGAAGATACTTAAGAAAGCTTAAGTTTTACAATGTAGGCTTTTTGATGAGTGAACGTTCATCTTAAACTCGGCCTTAACTCGACGCGCCGTTAATCATCCCACTGACCCCGCGTTTGTAGGTTGCGTCATGTCCAAAGTCCCCCATGTTTTCGGCCCGCGTTGCGTTGTCCGTTTCGCTTTCGCCGGCATGACCGCCGCACTGCTCGCCGGTTGCGCCGATTCGAGCCGGTTCCTCGGTAATCCGCTCGGGAACCCTTTCCACTCTGCTTCGAACGCCCCGCCTGCCTCGAATTACGACATGGCTGCGCCGTCCTATCATCCACCGCGGACGCCGGTCGTTTCGCGCCGCCCGCTTCCCGCGCCGGACTACGATTCGCCGCGCCGGGCCGCGAGCTACGAGACGCAAGCCCACGAGAGCCCGCGTCTGTCCTCGCACTACAAGGCGCCCCGCACCGAGCAGACCGGGTCAATCGCGCCGGCCGGCGGCCACGGCAACTGGACCTCGGAAGGCGGCATGTCGGTGGTTGCGGCGAACGGCGAGACCGCCGCCGTCCTCGCCTCGCGCTACAACGTCCCGACCGATGCCCTGCTGCGCACCAACGGGTTCAGGTCGGCCTCGCAGGTGCACGCCGGCGTCCGCGTCATCATCCCCGTCTACAATGCCAACGGCGGCGCGTCGCGCTCGGCCGACGAGCGGCCCTCCCGCGAGCCGCGCGACCACGATCAGCGCCAGAACAACGATCATGCCTCGCGCAAGCGCCTGCTCGCCGAACGCCAGGATCACGAGCGCGCCGAACGCGACGAGAAGGCCGCCAAGCTCGCGCGCATCAAGCAGGACAAGGCCGCGGCGCTCGCCGAGGCGAAGGTCCACGAGCGCGAGCTAGCGCTGGCCAAGCGCGAGAAGGCGGCCGCCTTGGCCGAGGCGAAGGCGCGCGACCGCGAGATGGCCGCCGCCAAGCTCGAGCGCGGCAAGAAGGATAAAGCCGGCGCTCTCGCCGAGGCGAAGGCCCACGAGCGCGATTTGGCGATGGCCAAGATGGAACGGGCCCGCAAGGAGAAGGTCGCCGCGCTCGCCGAAGCCGAGAAGAAGGCTCACGGACGCGAGAAGGTGGCGGCCAAGCTGGAGCGGCAGAAGGCGGAAAAGGCCGAGAAGGCCCAGATGCTCGCCGATGCAAAGGAGGCCCGCAAGGCGAGGCTCGAGACCGCCAAGGCGGAACAGCGTGCCAAGGCTGCTCCCCACGTGGCCGAGGTCGAGACGGTTCGCGAGAAGCCGGCCAAAGGCCAGCACGTCGAGGAGCAGCCGAACCGCAAGGTCGCGGCGGTCGATCCGACGCCCACCGCGAGCCTGCCGCCGGCTTCCGCCGACAAGGTCTCGGCCAACGGCAATCCGGAGTTCCGCTGGCCGGCCCACGGCCGCATCATCCAGGGCTTCAAGTCGGGCGGCAATGACGGTATCAACATCGCCGTCCCGGAAGGCACTTCGGTGAAGGCGGCGGAGAGTGGCGTCGTCGCCTACGCCGGCAGCGAAATCAAGGGCTTCGGAAACCTTGTTCTCATCCGGCATCCGAACGGCTACGTCACTGCCTACGCCAACAACGGGGACATCGAGGTGCATCGCGGCGAGCAGGTGAAGCGCGGCCAGGTCATCGCGAAGTCCGGCCAGAGCGGCAACGTCGCCTCGCCCCAGCTGCATTTCGAGCTGCGCAAGGGCTCGACGCCAGTCGACCCGACCCGCTATCTCGCCGGCGCCTGAGCCGACCGATACGAGATCTCCCCCGTCATCCGCGAGACACGGCACGGCGGGGCTGGTAAAGGCGGCGGGGCAATCCCGCCGCCTTTTCGCGTGTGCTCGTCGCGGTCTCGCTCACGGCCGGCCGATCGCCTCGCGGAGGAACGCGAGCAAACGCTCGCGGTATTCGGTCGAGGCAAGACCCGAAATTTCGCCATGGCCGAGGCGCGGCGCGATCCACAAGCGCTTGGGGCCGCCCGCCGCCTCGAACAGCTCGCGGGTCTCGTCGACGGGCGTGAAACGGTCCTTCTCACCGCCCATGACGAAGACCGGGCAGGCGACCCTCGGCAGCACCGCCCTCGGTGCGACCTGCGACGGCCAAACGCCGAGGCGGGGACGGGTCTGCAGAGAGAGCAGCGGCTCGAGCAGCCAACCGACGCCGAGGCCGGCCGCGAGCGCCAGCCGTTGCCGCACGGTCCGCCGGAACGTGGAGAACACTCCCTGGAGCACGATCGCCTGCGCCGGCAAAGGCCCGAGCGGACCCAGGAGCAGCGCCGCCCCGCCCATCGAGATCCCCAACGCCGCGACCGGCGCGCCGTGCTGCCGGCGCTTCAACCAGGCGAAGGCGGCGTGCGCGTCGCGGGACTCCGTCCAGCCGAACGTGTGAAGGGCGCGGCCGGACTCGCCGTGGCCGCGCAGGTCGATGGTGAGCACGGCGTAGCCGCGCGCGGCCAGCCATTCAGCGTTGCGTTCGATTGCCCGCCGCGTCGCGGACAGGCCATGAACGATGAGGAGCCCCGGCGCATCGGCGCGGGCACCGGGCCAGTAGGTCGCGGCGAGCGAAACGCCGTCGAGGCTCCGCAGCACAAGGTCCTGACCTGGCGGAGCCGTCCGACGGCGGCCCGACCGCGGCAGCAGCCAGGAGGAGCGGACCGCGGCCGAGCCGGCGATCCAGCTGCAAGCGGCGATGACGAAGGCGGCGTGAATGGCCTGCCGCGCGGGATTCCGGCGTGCGGCACGTCGCGCTGCCATCGGGGGCATGCCGGGCTTCCTTGCGATGACGGCCTCCCGCCAAATGTGCGCTTCGACGCCTCGGATTTCGTGGGCGCCCCGGTCCTAAGGTCCGGCGGCATAGGTCATGAGCGCCGCAATCTCCGCAAGCTGCTGCGTCGCGCCGGCAACGTCGCCGGTTTGGCCGCCGACCTGCCGGAACGCGAGGCTGGTCATCGCCAGCGCCGCGACAGCGGTGAGCGCCGCTGCCGCCACGCTCCTCGCCAGCGTCGCGCCGGCCGCCAGCGGCAGCAGGCCGATCGCCGCGGCGATCGCGACCGCGAGCGCGAAGGCCGTCGTGCCGACGCGGGCGGCGGCGGCGCCGCTGCCGCCGTGGCGGGCCGGCGGCAGCAGGTACAGCGGCACGAGGCTTGCCGTCCGCGACAGCGCCGCGACCGCGACGATCATCGCGGCCGCGAGAGCAGCGTCGCGTGTTGCGACGGCGGCGATCGCGGCGATGCGGGTGATCAGCGAGAGGCCGAGCGCGCAGGCGCCGTAGGCGCCGATCCGGCTGTCGCGCATGATCTCGAGCTTGCGCCCGCGCGTGCCGCCGCCCCCGAAGCCGTCGGCGCAATCGGCGAGCGCGTCCTCGTGCAACGCGCCGGTGACGAGCACCGCCGTGGCGACGGCGAGGGCCGCTGTCGCCATGGGCGGAAGGGCGAGCGCGCCCGCGGCCAGCAGGCCGATGGCCGGCGGCAGGCCGATGACGAGCCCGGCCACCGGCACCATCGCCGCCGCGGCGGACAGGCCGCCGGCGCCGAGCGCGACCTCGCGCCGCGTCGCCGGGACGGGAAGGCGCGAGAAGAAGCGTAGCGCGATGAGGATGTCCGCGAGCGGGTTCATGCGTCTCGTGTAAAGGATCGCTCCGCGTCCTGGCCGGCCTTGTGCCGGCCATCCACGCCGAGACGCCGCTTTATCATAGGCACCGAAACCGCGATGTCCCGTCGTGGATGGCCGGGACAAGCCCGGCCAGGACGAAGAGGTGTCGAGGTCACCGCGAGCGATTAGACATTCTCGCCTCTCCCGCTACAACGCACGCGGAGAGAACAGGACCATCACATGCCCGCCAGCGGTCTGCCTTTCGACGACATCCGCGCGCTGCTGCCGCTCATGCCGGAGGCGTCCGAGGGCGCGGTCGCGGCGGTGCGCGCCCGGCAGGCCGAGCTGACGAAGCCCGCCGGCTCGCTCGGCAGGCTCGATGACCTCGTCGCCTTTCTCGCCGCCTGGCAGGACAAGGCGATGCCGACGATCTTCCACCCGCAGTTGGCGGTGTTCGCCGGCAACCATGGCGTCGTTAAGAAGGGCGTCTCCGCCTATCCCGCCTCGGTCACCCGCGCGATGCTCGAGAACTTCGCGGCGGGGGGCGCGGCGGCGAACCAGATCTGCGCGACCTACGGCATCGGCCTGAAGGTGTTCGAGCTGGCGCTCGATCTGCCGACCGCCGACATCACCGAGGAACCGGCGATGGACGAGGCCGGCTGCGCCGCCACCATCGCCTTCGGCATGGAGGCGATCGTCGGCGACGTCGACGTGCTCTGCCTCGGTGAGATGGGAATCGGCAACACCACGGTCGCCGCGGCGATGTTTCACCGCGCTCTACGGCGGCAGGGCGGAGGACTGGGTCGGCCGCGGCACCGGCGTCGACGATCCGGGCCTCGCCCGCAAGATCGCGGCCGTCGAGGCGGCGGTCGCGCTGCACGCAGATCATCTGCGCGATCCGCTCGAAGTGCTGCGCCGGCTCGGCGGCCGCGAGATCGCGGCGCTCGTCGGCGCGATCCTCGCGGCGCGGCTGCAGCGCGTGCCGGTGATCCTCGACGGGTTCGTCGTCTGCGCGGCGGCGGCGGTGCTGCACGCACTTGAACCCGGCGCCATCGACCATTGTATCGCCGGCCACGTCTCGGCCGAGCAGGCCCACCGTGCCGTGCTGGCGAAGCTCGGCAAGGCGCCGCTGCTCGACTTCGGCATGCGGCTTGGCGAGGGGTCGGGCGCGGGATTGGCGCTCGGCATCCTCAAGGCCGCGCTCGCCTGCACCCGCGACATGGCGACGTTCGCGCAAGCGGGGGTTGCGGGGCCCGCCTAGAAGCCGCTGAAGCCGGGCACGCCGCCAACCGGTCCGCCCGTCGCCGTCTGCTTGGCGTCCGGCGCCAGCTCCGACGTCACGCCCGGCTCGTGCTGGGCACGGATCGTGGCGTTCTCGATGATCTGCCCGGCCCCGTAGGCGCCGCCCGGATAACCATAGGGCGGGTAGCCGTACCCCGGCCCATGATCATAGCCGCCAGCCGTCGTCGGGTAGCCCCGACGGTAGGGCTGAAACGGAAAGGGCGCATAGCCGTAGCCGTGATGGTGGTAGGCGTAAAGCCGGTGATGGTGCAGCGGTCGCGCCGCCGCTCCCGTCGCCGAAGCCGTCAGGCCGGCGGCGGCAAGCGCTGCGATTGCAATCGAGACTCTCATTTCGTGATCCTTGGTCGGATATAAAACCAACGTGGGGTGAGGATCACGCGCCTGCCACCCTTGAGCCGCTGATGTGCGAAAGGGGTCGGCTTGGACGGCCGCTCAATCTATCGTGGTCGCTTGGCACCACGAGCTACCAGACGTACCCGAGCTGTCGCGCGCCCGAGACGCTGGCCTTGCGTAGCAATCCCCGTGAAAGCCTGCGGGCGTGGAACACGGAAGCCGCCGACGGGCCGACCAGCACGATATCTTCGCCCCGCCTTACCGCTCGCACGATTCGGGCCCCGACGAGCGAAGGATGGGCGCCCTTCGCCTGGTATTGCCGCTCGATCTTGTCGAGAGCCGACGCGGGCACGTCAGGGGCCACCGCGGAGCGGTTGCGGACGATCGGCGTGTTGATGACACCGGGACAGACGACCGTCACACCGACATCCGTCTGCCTGAGCTCCATCGCGAGGGCGTCGGACAACCCCAGCACCGCGTGCTTGGAGGCGGAATAGGCGCTGAGGTTGGGAACCGCGTGGAGACCCGCGGCGGATGCGACGTTGACCAGGTGCCGCGCGCCGCCTGCGGCGATCATCGCCGGCAAGAACGCCCTGCTGATGTGGACAACACCCATTACATTGACGCCGATGACCTGATCCCAGGCGCTCAGCGGCGTGTCGAGGAACGGTCCGAGATAGCCGACCCCCGCATTGTTCACGACCACGTCCGGCGTCCCGATGGACATGACCTTGGCGGCGAGCGCGTCGACCGCGGCCGCGTCGCCGACGTCGCATCCAAGGGCCAGGCAGCGACGCCCCATTTCTTCGACCGATCGAGACGTCTCCGCCAGCCGGCCTTCATCGAGATCGACGGTCACGATGTTGGCACCTTCGCGGGCGAACGCGAGCGCCGTCTCGCGGCCGATGCCCGACGCGGCGCCCGTCACCAGCACCCATCGTCCTTTCAGATCCTTGATCGCCATGAGTTCAAAAGCCCTTTAGAGCGCCGATCGCGACATCGGCAAACGGCAACATTCCCGAAGACGACCGGCAGGATGTCGTCTTTGCGTCACCATCGGACCAAGCGAACCAACGGGCGCGTCGCGACCGCCCCTCGCCTCCGGTCACCATGCGCTCCGCCGTGCCGCGCGCAAACCCTGCCGGTCCGCCGACCTCACGCTCAGCGCTGCGCCGCCGGCGCCTCGTTCGCGATCAGCTTGCGGGCGTCCTCGCGCATCGCCGCCCGCGCGTCGTCTTCGAGGTAGGGCATGTGGCCGCCGTCGTACACGGCGAGCCGCAGCCGGCCGGGATCGCCGTAGGCGGGCACCTGGTCGATCAGCATCTTCGAGGCGAAGTAAGGCGTGACCTGGTCGGTCACGCCATGCATCACGATGGCGTGGAAATGCGGGTCGAGGGAGAGCAGCGCGCCGAGATCGCTCATCGCCTCGGCGGGATGGCGGCCGTTGTCCCAATCCCACTTACCGTTGACGCTCATGCTGAGGATCTCGTAGCGGGCGTTGATCGGCCACTTGAGCCGGTTCGTGGTGACATCGACCATCGCCGAGGCCAATGGCACCTTCAGCGCGTCGAGGATCGGGTCCTCGTGATGGCTGAAGTTGTCGAACGGGCTCGGATCGAAGCCGGTGACGTTGGTGTCGTAGGCGCTGGCGATGCGGCCGGCCGCGCGGTTCTTCTCGCGGGTCATGACCGAGGCGTCGACGCGGCCGCCGAGGCGCTGGACGAAGGCCGCATCGAGCCCAATGAAGTTGGCGACGGTCGAGCTCATGCGCCGGATCGCGTCGGGGTTTCGCAGGCCATGGAACAGGTCGACGAGATAGGGGCCGGAGGCGTAGCTCTCGACCGCCTGCAGCCGGTCGCGCGGGTTCGCGCCCTTGATGCCCTTGGCCGCGGCGACCAGCGAGGGCAGGTGGGCGGCATAGAGCGCCGGATTGCTGTCGCCGAAGAACCAGCTGAAGTCGAGCACCGGCGAGATCAGAATCAGGCCGTCGATGCCGACCCCGTCGCCTTGCTCGAGCTTCTTGGCGAGCTTGGGCGCGCGGAAGCCGCCGTAGCTCTCGCCGACGATGAACTTGGGGCTGGCGAGCCGGTCGTTGGCGGCGAGCCATTTGCGCGTGACGGTCGCAAGCTCGTCGATGTCGCCGCCGATCGAGTAGAAATGCTTTTCCGCGCCGTCGCCTTTGCCGACGACGCGGCTGTAGCCGGTGCCCAGCGGATCGATGAAGACGAGATCGGTGAAGTCGAGCCAGGTCTCGGCATTGTCGACGACCATCGCCGATGCCGAGGGCGACAGGTCGGAGGTTTTCACCGGCAGCCGCCAGGGACCGATTGCCCCGACGTCGAGCCACGCCGAGCTGGCGCCCGGGCCGCCATTGACCGCGATCGTCAGCGGTCGCTTGTGGGGATCGCCGCCCTCGAGCTGGTAGGCCGTGTAGGCAATATCGGCGAGAGGCTCGCCATCCTGGCCGTTGCTCAGCCGGATCGCCCCAGCGGTCGCCTTGAAATGGAGCGTGCGACCGGGCAGGGTAACAACGTGTTCCGTCGTCACCGCCGGCGGCAGCGGGTTCGGTGGCACCGTCTGCGCGAAATCGGGGCGCCGCGGTGTCGGCGAGGATGACATCTCGGCCCGCGCGACGCCGTCGGCGCCGACAGCCACGGCCGCCGGCACCACGGCCGCCAGCACCGCGGCCGCCAGCGTCAGGACCGCGAAGCGACGGGCCGCGGACCTTCTCGCAGCGGACCTTCTGGCAGCGGACCTTCGAGCAGCGGACGTGTGGGGCGCGAAGCCACGAGCGGCGGGCTTTGGGACGGAACGCAAGTCGAAACCTCTTCAATAGGAAGGGCGTCCCGATGCGCCGCAATCGTGGTCTTGCCGTGGCCGAATGCGCCCCGCGGAACGCTTGCGGCGTCAGGCCGCCGACCGCGCGCTCGCTAGGAGCCTCGCGCGCGACGGCAGCGGCGCTTCCGGTATCTCGACCTCGAGGCGCGGCAGGACGCTCATCACTCGTTCCGGCGGAAACTGCACCGTGACCTCGGTGCCTTCGCGCACCTTCGAGCGCAGGACGAAGGTGCCGCCGTGCAGCTCGACGAGACCTTTCACGATCGGGAGACCGAGCCCGGTGCCCTCCTCGGCCGTCTTGTGGGCGAGGGTGCCGCGGCCGAACGAGGACATCACGATCGGGATCTCGTTCTCGGGGATGCCGTTGCCGGTGTCGGCGATCGAGAAGAACTGACCGCCGTCCTGCGTGCTGCCCAGGCGGATGTGGACCTGTCCGCCCTGCGGTGTGAACTTGATCGCGTTGGAGAGCAGGTTGAGCGCGACCTGGCGCAGAGCCCGCTCGTCGGCCCAAAGGCGTGCCAGCGGCTCGCCGCTCTCCTGGTAGATGGCGATGTCCTTCTTCTTGGCCCGCAGCGTCACGAGGTGGCGGCACTCGTCGAGGAGGCCGCGCAGATCGACTGATTCCTCGCGCAGATCGTAGCGGCCGGCCTCGACGCGCGAGAGATCGAGGATCTCGTTGATGAGCATGAGCAGATGCTCGCCGCTGACGTGGATGTCGCTGGAATAGTCCTTGTAGGCCGGCACCGCGTGGGCGCCGAACAGCTCCGACTTCATGACTTCGGAGAAGCCGAGGATGGCGTTGAGCGGCGTCCGCAGCTCGTGGCTCATCGTGGCGAGAAAGCGCGACTTCGCGAGGTTCGACTCTTCCGCGCGACGCCGCGCCAGATCGCTGTTGGCCTTGCTCTGCTCGAGTTCGGCGATGAGGTCGTCCTTCTCCGCCTGGAAGGTCAGAGCATCGACGGCCGCCGCATGGAGCCTGCGGGCGAGCGCGATGAAATAGCCTTGGGTGCCGAGCGCGAGGACCGCCAGCAGGGCGTCGCTCGCGACGAGATTGGACGGCCTCAAGACGCCGACGGTGGCGAGCGTCATCGGCGTCAGGCAGCCGTATACGGCGGCGGGGATCGTGGCCGTCACCGTCGCGTTCATCGCCGCGACCATCAGCAGCGCGATGAGGACGAAGGTCGCGGCGCTCGGGTCCTTCGTGGTGAAGGCGAGCAGGACGATCAGCGCGGAGGCGCAGCCTTGCGCGCTCTCCGCGAGCACGAAGGCGCGGCCCCACCGCTTGACCTCGACGCCGGTCGCGCTCTGGGCGAGGAAGGTGCCGGCGAGCCGGTAGGCGACGACGTTGACCGTGGCGCTCAGCGTCAACCATCCGAGCAGCACGCTTATGGACGTCCAGTGCAGCGAGACGAGCGCGAAGGCGACGCCGAGCCAAGCGAAACCGGGTGCGGCGGCCCTGCGGCGTTCGGCATAGAGCCGCAGCAAGGCAATGTCGAACGCGCGATGTCCGCTGCCGGACGACGTCAGCTTCTCGCGCGCCTCGCGCACCTTCAGCGCGATACTGCGGCGCTCCGCCGCGACGCGGGGATCGGCGCCCCGACCGCGTTCGATCATCTCGGCGGTGACTTCGGTCATCTTGGCCTGCGCGACTCGCGAGTTCGAGGCACACGATGCGCACGAAAGGTTAACGCGGCGCTGCGGAACAGGCGGAAATTAACGCCTTTCGCATTGAACCGGGCTGTCCGGCATCACGGCGCGTCCTAAGAAGAAGTGATGAACAGCATCGTGTCCGCGCGTCATCCGCTCGCACCCCGCCCGTCGCTCGAACTCCCCGCCCTTGCCGCCGAGATCGTAAGCTGCCGACTCTGCCGCGATCATCCGCTCACGGCACCGGCGCTGCCGCAGGAGCCAAAACCCATCTTTCGTCTAAGCGCCTCGGCGAGGCTGCTCATCGCGAGCCAGGCGCCGGGCATCCGCGCGCACAACAGCGGCGTGCCGTTCGATGATCCGTCTGGAGAGCGCCTGCGCGAGTGGATGGGGCTCGATCGGGCGCATTTTTACGACGAGAGCAAGGTCCTGATCGCGCCGATGGGCTTCTGCTTCCCTGGCCACACGCCGGACAAGGGGGACCTGCCGCCGCGTCGCGAATGTGCTCAGCTCTGGCATGATCGGCTTTTCGACGCGCTGCCCCAGGTCGAGCTCATCCTGGCGATCGGGCGCTACGCGCAGCTTTACCACTTTCGCCGGTTGGGGCGCCCGTTGCCGGCTTCGCTCAAGCTCGAGGATCTCGTGCGCTCGTGGCGCGATTGGGCCGGCACGGCGCCGACGATCTTCGCCCTGCCGCACCCGTCGTGGCGCAACAGCGGATGGTTGAAGCGAAATTCTTGGTTCGAAACAGACGTGCTGCCGGCGTTGCGCCAAGCCGTGGCCGCAAAGCTCGCGTAGGCGCGACGTATGAAGCAAGCCTTCGATCTTGAGACCCCGCGAGAAATCGCGCCGGCAGCAGCATGACGCCTCGGGGCTGGCGCCGGTCGATCGGTGCGACGATCATGATGGGGCTCGCGCTTGTCCTGGCGGCGTCGCCCCATCGAGCGCGTGCGCAGCCTGTCGCGCCGACGATCGGCAAGCGGCTGGCCCTGGTGATCGGCAACGGCGATTACGCGTCCGGCCCGCTGCCGACCGCCGCCAACGATGCGGCTCTGGTGGCGCAGTCCTTGACCCAGGCCGGCTTCGCGGTGACGGCGGCAGGCGACGCCGATGCCGCGACCCTGCGCTCAATGTTCGCCGCCTTCATTGCCAAGGCGAAGACGGCCGGGCCCGAGGCCGTGACCTTGATCTATCTGTCGGGCTACGGCTTGCAGTACGACGGCGACAGCTATTTCGTGCCGGTGGACGCGGCGCCGCGGCAAGGCGCCGACGTTCCGGGTACGACGGTCAACCTCGCTGATTTCGCCCGCGCTCTCGACGGCACGCCCGCCAGGGCGCGGATCCTCGTCGAGGATTTGTCGCGCGAGAGCCCCTTCGCGCGACAGGGCGAGCCGCTCGCCGGCGGTCTTCCGCTAATCGAGGCGACGAAGGGCTCGCTCGTCGCCTACAACGCGGCGCCGGGCACGGTCGCGCCGCCGGACGTCGCGCCCTACGGCTTCTACGCGCGGGCTTTGGCCGAGATGATCGAGCAGCCCGACCTTGCGCTCGGTGCGCTGTTCGACCGGGTGCGGCTCCGCGTGAGCACTTCGACGAACGGCGCGGTCATCCCCTGGGACGACAACAAGGTCGACGGCGACGAAGCGCTGCTGCCGCCCTCGACCGGCCGCAGCGAAGCGGCCCTGTCGACGGCGATCGCGACCGGCGGCCTTCCGGCCGCCGCGGCCTTTTCCGCCAGCCTCGCGCAGGACACTCTGGCCGGGTACCAGTCCGTCGCGAAGGCCTATCCCCGCGATGGGTTGGCCGCGAGGGTGCGAGCGATCATCGCAGCGCGGCGCGAAGCGATGATCTGGGCCGAGAGCCGTCGCGCGGACGATCCGCGAGCGCTGTGGACCTATATGCGACGCTACCCGCGGGGGCCCCACATCTTCGATGCGCGTCGGCGACTCGCCGTGCTGCGCGCATCGCTGGAGCCGCCGCCGCGCTTCGACATCGTCGTCTACCCTGACGTCGCGCCTCCCGTGCCGACCGAGGCGGCGATCGTCGACCAGCCGTTCGTCTTGCTCGATGACCCGAGCTGGGATCCGGTCCCCTCGCCGCCGCGCGACGTTCTCCCGGCGCCGCGCGAGGCGTTCTACGAAGACCTGCCGCCGCCCCCGCCGGCGCCGGCCGGTGTCCTGCCGATCCCCGTGCCGGTGCCGCTCGAAGGCGAGCGGCACCGCGACGCCGACGGCCAGAGCGGTATCGTTCAGCCGGGCAGGATTTCGTATGGCGAGGTCACGGTCGCGAGCAAGCTCGGACCCGGCGCGAACTCGGTCATGACGATGCTCGCCGGCGGCGATCGGGTGATCGCGCGCACCGTCACCTCAGCCCGGCCGGGAACCCCGCGCACGATCGTGCAGACCAGCGGCGACGGTGCCCTCATCTCGCGTACTGTGACCACCCGAGATCGCGGCACGCTCACCACGATCCAGTCCGGCCCGAGCGGCGCCGTGTTGTTCAAGGCGGTCTCTCGCGGCAGCTCGGACGGCGGGCGTGCGACCACCATCACCAATGGCGGCGACCAGATCGTCGCCAGCCTCCAGTCCAACCCCGACGGGGTGACGACCCTCGCGCGGCGCGGCGCGGTACCGGTGCTGGAGCAGACCTACTTTCTCGCCTCGTCCGCCGGGTCCAAGCCGGTGGTCGCGTCACTCGCTGCGGCGCCGCGCCGCCTGAAGATCATCGAAGAGGCGCCTCACGGCAGCGCCGCGCCGCAAAAAGCCGCCTTCCCAAGCGAACCGAGCGCGCGACCGCCGCTGCCGGCCTTGCCGCTCGCGCCGCCGACTTCACCCGAACGTAGCAGCCCGGCGTCGAGCCCGTTCGGCCGCCTCGCGCCGGCACCGGTCGTACCGCTCCCGGCGGCGACCAACTCGGCGCCTCGGGAGCCGGCGTCGCCGTCGCCGACCTCGCGCACCGTCTCGGGCGAGCATGCGTCGATGCCCGGCGAGCACAAGCCGCCCATCCGCGCGACGATCGTGGCGCCGCAGGCCGCCGTTCCGTCGAAAGAGGTCTCGCGGCCCGCTCCGCCGCCGCGGCGAGAGACGCGGGCCGCGCCGGTGCGTGCCAAGCCTTTGCGTGCCAAGCCTTTGCGTGCCGAGCCTGTGCGTGCCGAGCCGCGCGTGCAAGCGCCGCCGCGTAGCGTCGAGCGGCCGCGGATCGCCCCCGTGCGACGCCCCATCGCGGCGCAACGGCGCCCCGCCGTTCGCCAGCCTCCCGCGAAACTGAAGCTCGCCCCGGCGAAGCCGGCCCCGGAGCGTCGCGCCAAGCCGGCGCGTGTGTCGGCTCCTGTCCGACAGCCGGCGAAAGCTAAGGCGGCCGGGCGGCGGCGCTAGGGCCTTGGTCCATCGTTCGTTAAGCAAGTCGGCGGAACTGCACGCATTCTAAACGCCTTGGACATCTCGCGCCGCGACGACTAGGATCCATCGATTGCTGCATCTCACCGTCAGAGGAGCATCCCTGCATGGATCAGTCCGGATCCGGTCTCTCATCCGTTGATCCAGTCCATGAGACGATGGCGCCTCTCTCCGGTAACGGAACGCCGCGAGGTTCGCCGGCAACCGGGGGCGCCGCGCGGCAGCGCAACGGCCGGGTCTATGCCGCGCTCGATCTCGGCACCAACAATTGCCGGCTGCTGATCGCCAAGCAGCCGATGACCGGTGGCGACACCGGCGCTTTCCGCATCATCGACAGCTTCTGCCGCATCGTGAGGCTCGGCGAGGGAGTCGCCTGCGCCGGGCGCCTGTCCGAGGCGGCGATCGGGCGGACGATCGCCGCCTTGAAAATCTGCCGGGAGAAGATGCAGGCGCGCCACGTCACGAGGTCCCGGCTCATCGCGACGGAGGCCTGCCGCGCCGCCGCCAACAGCGGCGAGTTCCTTGCCCGCGTCGCGGAGGAAGCCGACCTCAAGCTCGAGATCGTCGATCGGGAGACCGAGGCGTTCCTCGCGACCGCCGGGTGCTCCGGCTTGGCGGATCCCGCGGCGCAGGGCGTCGTCCTTTTCGACATCGGCGGCGGCTCCTCCGAGATCGTCTGGCTCGGTCTGCCCCTGTCGGCGCCGACGAGGAGCGGCCGGCCCGGCGACGCCCTCCGCGATCGCGTCCGCGCCTGGACGTCGATGAAGCTCGGTGTGGTGACGCTGGCCGAGACCTTCGGCGGCCGCATCGTGACGCCTGGGATCTTCGAGGCGATGGTCGCCTCCGTCGAGGCCGAACTCGCCTCCTTCGTCGCGCAGGTCGCGGGAGAGACCCGCTGCGCGCACTTCCACCTGCTCGGCACCTCCGGAACGGTGACGACGATCGCCGGCGTGCATCTGAAGCTCGCGCGCTACGATCGCGGCAAGGTCGACGGCCTCTGGATGTCGAACGCCGACATCTCGACCACCCTCGCCGACCTGCGGGAGATGTCGTTCGAGGATCGCGTGCTCAACGGCTGCATCGGACCCGATCGTGCCGACCTCGTGCTGGCCGGCTGCGCCATCTTCGAGGCGATCCGCCGCGCGTTTCCGAGCGAACGCGTGCGCATCGCCGACCGCGGCCTGCGCGAAGGCATTCTCATGCAGATGATGGCCGCGGACCGCATCTGGTCGCAAGACGGCTATTGAAGGTGTCGTCATCGTGAGCGGATCAGGCTCGGAAAGCGGCCAACCCCGCGGCGGTGGCCTCAAGACTAGGGTGAAGACCGCCCGCAAGCGGTCGTTGTCCTCGACGCTCTGGCTGCAGCGCCAGCTCAACGACCCGTATGTCGCGCAAGCCAAGAAGGACGGCTATCGCTCGCGGGCCGCCTACAAGCTCATCGAGATCGACCGGCGCTATCGCTTTCTGAAACCCGGGCAGCGGATCGTCGACCTCGGCGCGGCCCCCGGTGGCTGGGCTCAGGTCGCGGCGAACAAGGTCGGCGTGGAGCAGGGCAGGGGCAAGATCATCGGGATCGACCTGCTGCCGATCGAAACGCTGGCCGGCGTGCGCTTCGAGAGGCTCGACTTCCTCGAGCCGGACGCACCGGAGACGCTCAAGGCCATGCTCGGGGGGGCGGCGGACGTGGTGCTCTCCGACATGGCGGCCAACACGACCGGCCACAAGCGGACCGATCACCTGCGCATCGTCGGTCTCGTCGAGCTCGCTGTCGAGTTCGCCTGCGAGGTGCTCGATCGAGGCGGCGTGTTCCTCTCCAAGGTGTTCCAGGGCGGCACGGAAGGCGACCTCCTGAAGCGGCTCAAGACCGAATTCACCGCCGTCCATCACGTGAAGCCGAACGCCAGCCGCACCGGCTCGGCCGAGCTCTACGTGCTCGCCACGGGCTTCCGCGGCGCGCCGCGGGCCGCGTCCGACGAGCCTCCGCCGGCGCCCATCACCTCTTCGGGCGGTGCTTGACAGACGATCGACACGGCAAGGACCCAGCGGCGGAGGTCAACGAGAGCATGAGGGGACGGCTCAGCCGGACGGCAGCGGCGGTCGGTGCAGGGGCGCTTGTGGCGTTCTTCATTGTACTCGTTCTGCTCAAGGCCAAAGTCATCGTCTGGCTGGCGGCGCTGTTCTGCCTGTTCGTGCTGGCGACGATCGTCACGCGCGGCCGGCTGCAGAACGCGGTGCTGAGCCTCGCCAGCCTCACCTTCGTCCTCTGCGTGCTGGAGGGCGCCGGGCTCTATTTCGAGCCGGCGGTCGTCTACGATCACGGGCGCGGCTTCATTTCCCGGCGGCCCGTCGTCGGCTGGGGGCCCGCGCATCCGGGCACGTTTCACGATCGCAAAACCGTCAACGGTCGCGTCGCCTACGACGTGACCTACACGATCGATCGCAACCTGTTCCGCACCATCGAGGCGGGGACGACCGGTCCGGCCGTCGGTTTCCTCGGCGATTCGTTCATCTTCGGGACCGGCCTGAACGATCCCGCGACGCTGCCGCAGCAGTTCGCGAACCTGGAAGGGCGCAAGCTCCCGGTGTTCAGCCTCGCGCTACCGGGCTACAGCCCTGCCCAGGTGCTGGCGACGATGCAGACCGGGGTCTCGGACGAGCTTCTGACCAAAGCGGAACTGCTGGTCGAGTTCGTGGCGCCCTGGCACGCCGAGCGCACCGCCTGCAAGGTGGACTGGGTCGAGAACGCGCCGCGCTACAGCGTCGTCGACGGTGTGCTTCGCAGCGACGGCACCTGCTCGCCACCCGCGATCAGCCTCTTCGAGAAGTCGCATTTCTATAAGACGTTCGTGTTGCCGCGCCTGCGCGGGAACGACGACGCGGATCTTGCTCGCCTTTTCGCGATCGCCAGGGAAACCGTCCGGATGGCGCGCGACAAGTACCACCTGCCGATCATCGTCTTATATCTCAACGATCCCATCCAGTTCAGGGGCACGGGCTGGACCGACGCCAAGGTCATGGCGATGCTGAAGGACGCCGGCGCCGACGTCCTGCCCTACAACTTTCCAGACGAGAACAAGCCGCCCTACACCATCGTCGGGGACTTGCATCCGACCGGGGAGGCGAACGCCATCCACGCCGGTCGCCTCGCGGCCCACATCCGCGAGACGTTTTCTACGCTCGCGGTCGCCAAGGCTCTGGAGGAGAAACGCGCCGACAGCGCGCCGCCGTGACGGCTCGCCCCACGAAGCCGCCCCTGACGCTGCGCACTGACGAAAGACGTTCACAGTGCACGGCAGGCATGGTTGACTTTTCATCGCCGGATCGGCATTGGCTCGGCCGCCTTCAAGAGCCGGGGGGACGGGGATGCCCAGCTTACGCCCACGCCTTTACCGGTCTCTTGTCCTGCTCCTGTCCCGCTCTTGTCCTGCTCCTGTCCGCTCTTGCCGATAGGATGGCTGGTGCTGGCGCGGCCGGGGCCGTCGAGCGGGCTTTTATTCTGCGCGATCCTGCTCACCGTGGCCACCGCCTCGACGCGCGCCCGTCTGCAGAACGCCTTCCTGACAATCGCATGCGTCGTCGGCGCGCCGGGGTTGCTCGAACTCGTGGGAGATTTCAGCGAGCCTATCGCGCCACGCGACCTCGACAAGCGCGTGGCCTGCCGCCCGAGCTGGGTCTTTGACGCACCACGCAGGGGTGCGTCATGACCAGCAAAACCCTCCGTTCATCATTCCTCGCGGGCTCGACCGTCGCCCTTTCAATCCTGCTGATGGTGACGAAGGCCCCCCTGTCGGTCTGGCTGCTCTGCGCAGCGCTGGTTCTGTGTGTGGCGACTATGCTTGCCAGCTCCGCCGCGCGCGAGGTGCTGCTGACGCTGACGAGCGTGGTCTTCGCCCTCTGCATCGTCGAATACGTCGGCGTCTTGACCGAGCCGAAGGTGGTACTTGATATCGAGCAAGGCTTGGCCGCGCCGCGGCTCGCCGTCGGCTGGGGACCGCAACGCGAGGGGGTATACCGGGCGCGGGAGCTCCTCAACGGACGCCTCGTCTACGATGTCCGCTACACGATCGACGACCGGCGGTTTCGCAAGGTCCACGCGGGCGGCACTGGGCCGGCCGTCGCGTTCCTCGGCGACAGCTTCATCTTCGGCGTCGGGGTCGATGATGCCGACACCTTGCCGCAGCGCTTTGCCGATATCGAGGGCCGCAAGCTGCCAGTCTACGATCTCGGGATCGGGGCCTACAGTCCCGCGCAGGTTTTGGCCTCCATGCAGCTAGGGCTCGATGACGACCTGCTCGGCAGATCGGAGCTGCTCGTCCAGTTCTTGGCGCCCTGGCACGCCGAGCGAAGCAGCTGTCGGCGGAGCTGGACCGTGGAGGCGCCGCGCTACGAGCGCGCAGGCGACGGCGTCCGCTTCGCCGGCGTATGCCGCACGCCGCCGCTGAATAGTCTCAAAACTTCCGCGTTCTACCGCTCGTTCATCGAGCCGCGGATCGGCCTCGTGACCGATGACGACATCGCCCTGCTGGTGGCGATCACGAAGGAAACCGTCAAGCTCGCGCGGGAAAAGTACCACAAGCCGATGATCATTTACTACAAGCGCGAACAGGCATTCCTGAAGCGCCTGCACTGGACCGACGACGAGATCATCGCCGCGCTTAGCGCCGCCGGGGCCGACGTACTCGATTATTCGTTGCCAGACGAGGATGACGCGAAGTACCGGATCGTCGGCGAGGCCCATCCCACCGGCGCCGCCAACCAGGTCCATGCCGAGGTGCTGGCAAGCCATCTGCGTCAAGCCTATCCGACGCTGGCGGCGACTGCAGCCCTGAGCCGCGATACGGCGAAATCGGCAGCCGCAGACCGACCACTGTTGATCCGCCAGCGTGCTCCGCAGGAGAAACGTGCCGACAGCGCATCGCCTTGACGCCTGCGCCACACGATGCCGCTCGTGACGCTCCACGCTGACCAGCGACGAGCTTCGAAGCATCATCAAGATCGGAGGCTCGCGCTCGCCGTCGCGAGCGTCGTCCTCGCCGCCGCGCTTCTCGAGTTCAACGGCGATGTCAGCAAACCCGGCGTCAAGCGATCTGCAGAAAGGGTCTCACTGTCGCCCAAAGGCCGGGGACTCGAAGCCGCGGCATCTACTCAACCGCCAAGGTCCTCGCCAGAGGTATCGAGGAGAGCTACCTCAAATCGGAGGCGGAAGACGCTGGGGAGCGGCCCGGTCAGCGTCCAACGCTGACCGGTCGAGCTACGCGTTCGCCCAATTCGCGTCGGCGGCCGCCAGAGCGACGGCGACGTCCCAGGGCGCCAGACCTGCGTCTCCCTCGACCATCCGGAAAATCGGCTGCGACGGTCCCGCCGTCCAGTCCGCGGGCCGGTCCGAGACGTTGGCGGCCAGCACCAGGGTGCGGCCGTCGCTCAGCCGCCAGCGCGCCACCACGACACCCCGCTCGATGCCCTGCGCGTCCGTATGCCCCGGCAAGACCTCGAACGAGCCGGCATGGCCGTCGATCGCCGGCAGGAGCGGGACGATGGAGGCCTTGCGCACCGCAATCAGCTTTTCATGGAAGGCGAGCCAAGCGGCATGCGCCGGCATCTCGATCTCTCGCCAGTCGTTGACGGAGCCGTCCCGCGTCGACGCGGCGTTCGGGTCGGCGAGCGTGTCGAGCGCGGCCTCATCCGCGAACTCGCGAAACTTGCGGAACTCCTCGCGCCGTCCCTCACGAACCCGATCGCACAGCGGCGGCGGATAATCGCAGAAGAAGTCGAACGGCCGCGACGATCCCCATTCCTGCCCCATGAAGAGCATCGGGATCGACGGCGCGAGCAGCAGGATGGCGGTGCCGAGCCGGACCGCCTCCTCCGGCGCGAGTGCGGTGAGGCGCCGGCCGTAGGCGCTGTTGCCGACCTGGTCGTGATTCTGCAGGAAGGCGACGAAAGCACTCGGCGGCAGGTGCCCGGACGGTGTGCCGCGCTTCAGGCCCGGGCGGTTGCGCGATTCCTCGCCCTGATAGGAGAAGCCCTCCGCCAGCGTGCGGCCGAGCCGGCGCAGCGGCTCTTCGGCGTAATCCTCGTAGTATCCGTCCGTCTGGCCGGCGAGAAGAACGCGCATGACGTGGTGGAAGTCGTCGTTCCACTGGCCGTCGTAAGGGGCGGTGTCGCCCTGCCGTTCGAGCCAGCGCGCCTCGTTCTTGTCGTTCTCGAGCATCAGGTGGATTGGGCGGTCGGGCGCGGCAGCTCTCGCCTTACGGGCGATCTCTTCGAGAATGTGCGTAGCGCCCGCGTCGAAGATCGCCTGGACGGCATCGAGGCGAAGGCCGTCGCAGTGGAAGTCGGTCAGCCATTCGAGCGCGTTCTCGACGAAATACGCGCGCACGGCGTTCGATTGCGGGCCGTCGAAGTCGATCGAGCCGCCCCACGGCGTCTCGTGACGGTCGGTGAAGAACTCCGGCGCGTATGTCTCGAGATAGTTCGAGGTTGGGCCGAAATGATTGTAGACGACGTCGACGACGACGGAGATGCCGCGGCGATGGGCCTGGTCGACCAGGCGCCTGAGATCGTCGGGCGTCCCGTAGGTCTCGCTCGGCGCGAAAGGCAGCACGCCGTCGTAGCCCCAGTTGCGCGAGCCGGGGAAACTTTCGACCGGCATCAGTTCGATCATCGTCACGCCAAGGTTGGCGAGATGATCGAGGCGGGCGATGGCGCCGAGGAAGGTGCCTTCGGGCGTGAACGTGCCGACGTGCAACTCATAGAGCACCGTTTCCGTCCAGGGACGCCCATGCCATGCGGCGTCCGTCCACGCGAACGCCCGCGGATCGACCAACGCGCTGGCGCCGTCGACGCCGTCGGGCTGCCGCCTCGAGGCTGGGTCGGGAACGAGGGACCCATCGATCCGAAACCGGTAGCGGTCGCCGGGCCGCAGGCCGGGCACCGTTGCGCGGTGCCAGCCGTCTCCAGCCTTGGCGAGGGGTGTTGGGTGACTATGGACTCTGACCAGTTCGACCGCCGCCGCGGACGGAGCCCAGATGGCGAAAGAGGTGGCATCCTCGCTCCAGACGGCACCCCAGCGGCTCGCGCCGGGCACGCGATCGGCGCCTGGGTTGTTCTCGGTCGCCAAGATCGCCTCCGCCGTCAGAGTGGTCCATTTCCGTGCGCGGCGGCAAGCTGAGCGGAAACAAGGGTCTGAGCAAGGCGCCCACAATCTTCGATCGGGAGCGGCGAGATCCGGCATAGCAATTCGTAACGCGGCGGTAGACGCCCTGATTTCAGCCGCCTAAACATTCGAGGCGGTCAGGATCCGCTGGGGGCACGTATGAATCCAATCGTCATCATTCTCATCATCGTCCTGGTGATAGCCCTGTTCGGCGGCCTGCCGTCGGTCGGGCTGGTGCACCTCGGATATTTCCCGTCGGGCATCGTCGGCCTGATCCTTCTGATTCTCATCATCCTCCTGGTGATGGGAAGGATCTAGCCGCAACGCTATTCTCGTGATCCGGGGCGGCTAAAAGCCGACCCCGGGACTTGGATCGTGCCCCGGGACTTGGATCGTGCCCCGGGACTTGGATCGTGCCGGACTTGGATCGTGCCCCGGGACTTGGATCGTGCGAGGTCCACGACGCGGTTTCGACGCCGAAACGGCTTGAGACACCGAGCCTGGCGCTTGCCGAGCCCTGAAACGAAGGCTTGCTACAGCATCGGACGGTCATTGGGAGTCGCTTCGCGACGCTTACGTGCCTGCCCTCGCTAAGCTTTCCTGATCGGAGCAAGTCCGCAACAGCGGATGTTGCTCTAGGCCGCTCCCTGCTGCAGGTGCTGCCGCGGGCTCGCCGCGTGGTCCTTGACCAAGGCCCCGCTCGGATCGACCTCCCGCAGCGAGACATCGTAGCCCCAAAGGTCGGCCAGGTTCTGCAGCACCTCGCGGGTGGCGCGCTCGTCGAGCCGCATGCCGTTGAGGATGGCGTGTTGCAGGAGGAGGCGGCGGTCGCCGGCGAGGTTCACGTCGACGACTTGGATGTCGGCATCGAGCAGGGCGACGTCGTACTGCCGCGAGAACGCCCTGCGAATGTCGCGGTAGCCGCGCTCGTCGTGGATCGCCTGCACCTTGACGTCGTTCGCCGTCTCGCCCTCGTCCACGAGGTGGAACAGCTTCCATTTTCGCATCAGGTGCGGGCTGAGGTATTGCGAGATGAAGCTTTCGTCGCGGTAGTTCGCCCAGACGTGCTTCAGCACGTTCATCGGATCGCCGGCCCCGGCGATGTCCGGCAGCCATTCGCGATCCTCGGGCGTGGGATCGCTGCAGATGCGCTCGATGTCTTGCATCATCGCGAAGCCCAGCGCGTAGGGATTGATGCCGCTGTAGCGAGGATCGTCGAACGTCGGCTGCATCACGACGTTGGTGTGCGACGTCAGGAATTCCAGGAACGAACCCTGGCTGATCTGTCCCGTGTCGAGAAGCCGGTTCATGATCTGGTAGTGGCAGTAGGTGGCGCAGCCCTCGTTCATCATCTTGGTCTGCCCTTGCGGGTAGAAATATTGGGCGATGAGCCGGACGATCCGGATGATCTCGCGCTGCCAGGGCCGCAGCCGCGGCGCCGTCTTCTCGAGGAAGTAGAGGATGTTCTCCTGCGGCAGCTCGAGCAAAGCGCGCCGGCGCGCGTCGTGGTCGGCCCCCCGCTTGGCCTTCTCCTTGGTCGGCACGGTGCGCCACAGATCGTTGAAGACCTGCTCGCCGTGGATGCGCCGCTCGCGCTCGCGCCGCTCCTCGGACATGAGGTCCGGCTTGCGCTTGCGGGGGTAGCGGTGGACGCCGTGGCTCATCAGGCTGTGCGCGGCGTCGAGCAGGCGCTCGACCGCGAGATGACCGTAGCGCTCCTCACAGTCAGCGATAAAGGCCTTGGCGAAATCGAGGTACTGCAGGATGCCGTCGGCGTCGGTCCACTGCTTGAATAGATAGTTGTTCTTGAAGAAATGGTTGTGGCCGAACGCCGCGTGCGCGATCACCAGCGTCTGCATCGTCGCCGTATTCTCTTCCATGATGTAGCTGATGCATGGATTGGAATTAATGACGATCTCGTAGGCGAGCCCGCGCATACCCTTCTTGTAGTGCGTCTCGTGATGGGCGAACTGCTTCCCGAACGACCAGTGCTTGTAGAACAGTGGCATGCCGACGGAGGAGTAGGCGTCGAGCATCTGTTCGGCGGTGATGATCTCGATCTGGTTGGGGTAGACCGCCAGCCCTAGATCCTTGCGCGCGATGACTTCCACGGCATCGTGGATGCGCTGGATCAGGCGGAAATCCCAGTCCGCGCCCTTGAAGAGCAGGGTGTCCGTCGTCGCGTCCATCAAGCGGGCTCGCTCTTGCGCTCGAACAGTTCGCGGAACACCGGATAGATCTCGTTGCGGTGGTTGACGCGCCGCATCGCGAACTCGGAGCCGCGCTGGCGCAGGAGGTCGTAGGTGCGCCAGAGGTCGGTCGGCCGCGAGATGAAGCCGACCGAGGCGCGCTCGTTCTCCGGTCCCACCTCGAGATAGGCGAAATACTGGCACACCGGCAGGATGCCGTCGCGCAGGAGCGCCGCCGTCCTCTCGCCGTCGCGCGCGCTGTTGTCGCCGTCGGAGGCCTGCGCCGCGTAGATGTTCCAGTCTTCGAGCGGGAAGCGCTGCTTGACGATCCGGACCATCTCCTCGAGGGCGCTCGAGACCAGCGTGCCGCCGGTCTCCGGCGAATGGAAGAAGGTGTCCTCGTCGACTTCCTCCGCCTCGTGGGTGTGACGGATGAAGACGATCTCGACGTGCCGGTAGCGGCGCTTCAGAAAGATGTAGAGCAGGGCGAAGAAGCGCTTGGCGACGTCTTTCATGTGCTCGGTCATCGAGGCCGACGTGTCCATCAGGCAGAACATCACCGCCTGGGCGACCGGCTTCGGCACCTGCTGGAAGCGGCGGTAGCGGATGTCGATGGGATCGATGAAAGGCACGCGCCGGCTGCGCATCGTCAACGCGGCGAGCTGGTCGCGCAGCGCCGCGAGCCGGTCTTCGTCGCTCCCGTCCTCGGTGAGGCCGCGGATCTCGTCCTCGAGCGCGATCATCTCCTCGCTCTTCGGACGCCGCAACGCGATGCGCCGCGACATGGAGTTGCGCATCGTGCGCGACAGCGAAAGGTTCGCCGGCGATCCGGTGTTGGAATAGCCGGCGCGGCTGAGGCTGAAGTTCTCCGTCTTGGCCAGCGTCTTCTTGGCGAGGTCCGGCAGTTCGAGATCCTCGAAGAAGAGGTCGAGATATTCCTCCTGCGAGAGGGCGAAGCGGAAGTCGTCCTCTGCTTTGCCCTCGGCGCCGGCGTCGCGCCCGCCGCCGCCGCCGCCGGACTTCTCCTTGGGGATGGTGTCGCCCTGCAGGTACTTCTTGTTGCCCGGCAGCAAGCCTTCGCGCATCCCGCCGCTCGAGGCCCTGTGCAGGCGCGGCTCGTGCAAACTGTCGAGCGGGATCTTCACCTCGCCGCCCTGGTCGAAGTCGCGTAACGCGCGATCCTTGGAGTTCGCGCGAACCGCCTGCTTCACCAGCGCCTTGGCCCGGCGCAGGAAACGCTGGCGGTTCGCGAGGCTTTTTCCGGCGGCGTTCCGGCGCCTGTCGATCAGGTTCATGACGTCTCGATTTCGTGGCCCTAGCCGGCCTGCTTCGCTCTCATGTACCATTCGACAAGGCGGCGGACCTGCCGTTCCGTGTAACCGCGCGACATCATGCGTTCCACGAATTCGGTGTGCTTCTTCTCGGTCTCGCTGTCGCGCTTCGACGTGAAGCTGATGACCGGAAGCAGGTCCTCGACCTGGCTGAACATGCGACGTTCGATGACTTCGCGGATCTTCTCGTAGCTCGTCCAGCCCGGATTGCGGCCGCCGTTGGCGGCGCGAGACCGAAGCGAAAACTTTACTACCTCGTTGCGGAAGTCCTTGGGATTGGCGATCCCAGCCGGTTTCTCGATCTTCGTCAACTCCTGGTTTATGAGTTCGCGGTTGAGAAGCTGCCCGGTGTCGGGATCCTTGAAATCCTGGTCCTCGATCCAGGCGTCGGCATAGTCGACGTAGCGGTCGAACATGTTCTGCCCGTAGTCCTGGTAGGATTCGAGGTAGGCCTTCTGGATCTCGTGGCCGATGAACTCGGCGTAGCGGGGGGCGAGTTCGGCCTTGATGAACTCGAGGTAGCGCTTCTCGGTCTCGCCGGCGAGCTGCTCGCGCTTGATCGACTGCTCGAGCACGTACATGAGGTGCACGGGATCGGCGACGATCTCGAGCGTGTCGTGGTTGAAGGTCGCCGCCAGCACCTTGAAGGCGAACCGGGTCGAAACGCCGTCCATACCCTCGTCGACGCCGGCTGCGTCGCGATATTCCTGCATCGAGCGGGCGCGGGGGTCGACCTCGCGCAGGCTTTCGCCGTCGTACACCCGCATTTTGGCATAGAGGTTCGAGTTCTCGTGCTCGCGCAGGCGCGACAGCACCGAGAAGCGGGCCAGCATCTCGAGCGTGCCCGGCGCACAGGGAGCCCCGGTGAGTTCCGAGGTGCGAATCAGCTTCTCGTAGATGTTCTCCTCCTCGGTGACCCGGAGGCAGTAGGGAACCTTGATGACGTAGATGCGGTCGATGAAGGCTTCGTTGTTCTTGTTGGAGCGGAAGCTCTGCCATTCCGACTCATTGGAATGGGCCATGATGATGCCGGTAAACGGGATGGCGCCGATGTTCTCGGTGCCGACGTAATTGCCTTCCTGCGTCGCGGTCAGCAGCGGATGCAGCATCTTTATCGGCGCCTTGAACATCTCGACGAACTCGAGCATGCCCTGGTTGGCGCGGTTGAGGCCGCCGGAATAGCTGTAGGCGTCGGGATCGTTCTGCGACAGCGTCTCCAGTCGCCGGATATCGACCTTGCCGACCAGCGAGGAGATGTCCTGGTTGTTCTCGTCGCCCGGCTCGGTCTTCGACAGAGCGATCTGGCGCAGCCGCGACGGGCTGAGTTTCACTACCCGGAAACGGCTGATGTCGCCGCGGAACTCGTCGAGCCGCTTGATGCACCACGGGCTCATAAGGCCATTGAGGCGGCGCCTGGGAATGCCGTAGCGCTCCTCGAGCTGGGCGCCGGCCTGCTCCGGATCGAACAGCCCCAGCGGGCTCTCGAACACCGGGCTGATCTCGTCGCCGGCCTTCAGCACGTAGACCGGGTATTGCTCCATCAGCGCCTTGAGGCGCTCGGCGAGCGAGGACTTGCCGCCGCCGACGGGGCCAAGCAGATAGAGGATCTGCTTGCGCTCCTCCAGACCTTGGGCGGCGTGGCGGAAAAAGCTGACGATCCGCTCGATCGTCTCTTCCATGCCGAAGAACTCGGCGAAGGCCGGGTAGATTCGGATGGTGCGGTTCATGAAGATGCGGCCGAACCGGGCATCTTTGGCCGTGTCGACCATCTCCGGCTCGCCGATGGCGGCGAGGATGCGCTCGGTGGCGCTGGCGTACATCATCGGATCGTCGCGGCAGCCCTTCAGGTAGTCTGTCAGCGACATCTCCGTCGCCCGACGCGCATCGTAGGACCGGGTGAAAGCGTCGAAGAAATCATCCATTGGATCGCCGAGCCCCTTGTTTCGATCGATGAACGGACCTGCACGCGGACGAAAAACCCGCGCACAGTGGCTCCATGAGCAAAAACTGTGCGCCGTTAGTGGCGGTATTGCGTTCGCTGCGCCCGGGCGCAGTCTAATGCGTCGTCGTGGAGCGCCGGGGACACACCGTCACAGCTCGCGACGCGCTCCTCTCGTTCGTGGCGGCGCGGCGCCGATCGGGCCGCGCGATACTAGTCCCCACATCATCCTACAACCGCTCGCCGCCAGCCCGTAACAATCTTTAAGCGACATGATGTTGCGTGGCGGCCGGGCGGCGTTGCGGGCGGCGTTGAACGACCGGCGGGGACGAGGAACCCGGCGAAGTTCGGCGCCGTTGCCACGGACCGCATCTCAGGGAAACGCTTCCATGTCCGGACCGCTCGACGGCTTCCGCGTCGTCGACCTCACGTCGATGATCTCCGGCCCGCTCGCGACCATGATGCTTGGCGATCAGGGCGCCGACGTTATCAAGGTCGAGAACCCCGATGGCGGCGACCACACCCGAGCCGGCGCCAACCGCCGCAACGGCATGTCTGCCTCGTTCCTGCACAACAATCGCAACAAGCGCTCCGTGGTGATCGATCTCAAGACGGATGCCGGGCGCGAAGCGCTGCTGCGGATCGCGGCCAAGGCCGACGTGTTCGTGCAGAATTTCCGCCCCGGCGCCGCCGAGCGACTCGGTGTCGGCGAGGCGGCGATCCGCGCGGTCGCGCCGACCATCGTCTACGTCTCGATCTCGGGGTTCGGCGAGGAGGGGCCCTACGCCGGCAAGCCGGTCTACGACCCGCTCGTGCAAGCGGTCTCCGGCCTCGCCTCGGTTCAGGCCGGCTCGGACGAGAAGCGGCCCCAACTCGTGCGCACCATCCTGCCCGACAAGCTCACCGGCATCGTCGCGGCGCAGGCGATCACCGCCGCCTTGCTGGCGCGCGCACGCACCGGCGAGGGGCAGCACGTAGGCCTGTCGATGCTCGATGCGGTCATCGCTTTCCTGTGGGCCTCCGACATGGGCAGCCAGACCTTCGTCGACGGCGCTGCCATCCCCCAGCAGGAGGCGGCGAGCTTCGCCGACCTCATCTACGACACCGCCGATACGCCGATCAGCGTCGCGGTGCAGTCGAACCGGGAATGGGCGTCTTTGGCGCGCGCGCTCGAGCACCCTGAGTGGCTGGACGATCCGCGCTTCCGCACCGTCGAGCTGCGCCAGCGCTACATCAACGAGCGCCTCGCCGTCACTCAGGAGGTGCTGCGCGGCCGCACGGCCGGCGACCTGCTCGCCGTGCTGACGAAGGAAGGCGTGCCCTGCGCCCCGGTGCTGACGCGCACCGCCATGCTGTCCCATCCGCAGGTGCAGGCCAACGGCATCGTCGTGGAGGTCGAGCATCCCGTCGCAGGGCGCACTCGCCAGGCACGGCCGGCGGCCCGGTTCTCCGCCACGCCGCAGGCGCTGCGCGCGGGCGCGCCGCTCTACGGCGCCGGCAACGACGAGGTCCTGCGCGAAGCCGGCCTCGACGATCGCGAGATCGAGACGATGCGCCGGGACGGCGCCTTCGGGCAGCGGCGGGAGGCCGCGGAATGATCGACTTCCACTACTGGCCGACGCCCAACGGCTGGAAGATCTCGATCATGCTGGAGGAGACCGGACTCGCTTACCGGGTGATCCCCGTCAACATCCAGCGCGGCGAGCAGCATACGTCCGAGTTCCTCGCGATCAGCCCCAATGGCCGCATGCCGGCCATCGTCGACCATGATGTCGCGGGCGGCCCGCGGTCCGTGTTCGAGTCGGGCGCCATCCTCCTGCATCTGGCCGAGCGGGCGAGGCGCTTCGCGCCGACCACGCCGGCCGCCCGCACCGCGCTCGTGGAATGGCTGTTCTGGCAGGTGGGCAACTTGGGGCCGATGGCCGGCCAGCTGAGCCATTTCGTGAACTACGCGCAGGGCGAACACCCCTATTCGCATCGCCGCTACGCCGGCGAGTACCGCCGCTGCCTGGACGTGCTGGAGCGGCGTCTCGAGGGACGCGACTACATCCTCGACGATTATTCGATCGCCGACATGGCGAGTTGGCCGTGGGTGCTGATCGCCAAGCCGCTCGGCCAGCCGCTCGACGACTTCCCTAAGGTTTCGCGTTGGCGGGCGGCGATCAAAGCGCGTCCGGCCGTGCAGCGCGGCGTCGACCTCGGCAAGGAGCTCCGCCGCTCCGCGCCGCCCACCGACGATGAACGACGCCTCCTCTTCAACCAGCATCCTGTTTAACCAGAATCTCGCGACGTGACCGGCCGCATTCTGGACCCGCCGCTTGTTTGGATGCCCGTGGAGCGGGCCTCCCTCGATCAGAAAGTCACGATCATGCCGCACCCCGTTCTCGCGTCCCGCAACGTCGCCGTCGTCACCGGAGGCGCCTCCGGCATCGGCCTCGCCGCCGCGAAGAAGTTTCTTGGCTGCGGGATGAGGGTCGCCATCGCCGACCTGCCGGGGGACGCCCTCGCCGCCGCCGAGCGCGAGCTCGGTCAGCTTGGGGTTGCGATGGCGGTGCCGACCGACGTGTCGCAGCCGGGGTCGTTGCGGCATCTCGAGACGGCCGTCGTTGAGGCGCTCGGCGGTATCGACCTACTGATGAACAATGCGGGGGTGCAGCCCGGCAGCGACATCTTCGGGCCGCCGGCCAACTGGGCCAAGGTGCTGGAGACGAACCTCCTCGGCCTGATTCACGGCACCCAGATCATTGTGCCCGGCATGCTCGCGCGCGGCAAGCCGGGGCTGGTCATCAACACCGGCTCGAAGCAGGGCATCACCACCCCGCCGGGCGATCCGGCCTACAATGTCGCCAAGGCCGGCGTGAAGGCCTTCACCGAGGCGTTGCAGCACCACCTCCGCAATATCGACGGCGGCAAGGTCTCCGCGCATCTGCTGATTCCCGGCTTTGTCTTCACCGGGCTCACCGCCCGCGGCCGCGCGGACAAGCCGCAAGCCGCCTGGACGCCGGAGCAGACGGTCGATTTCATGGTGGATCGCCTCGAGCGCGGCGACTTCTACATCCTGTGCCCGGACAACGACGTGCCGCGCGAGGCGGACGAGCGCCGCATCCTCTGGGCGGCCGGCGACATCGTCGAGAACCGACCGCCGCTGTCGCGCTGGCACGACGACTACAAGGACGCGTTCGCGGCTTTCGCGGCGAAGCGCTGAGGACCCGTTCTCACTTCCGAAACTCGCCCGCGAGGCTCTCGCCGGGTCCGCCGCGTCGTTTGTGGCCGCATGGTCACAGGCGTCGTGTGCCGTCGCGAAACAGCGTCAAAGCGGTGGCAAATCACACCGGATTAGCCGATGAACGCTTGAGACTCGTCGTTTGATTGGGGGCAACCATGACGACCAAGTTTTCGTTCGGCGTAGTCGGCGCGGCCGCGCTCGCGGCGTGCGCACTGTCGGGTGCCGCACAGGCGGCGGACTTGCCGAGCCGTCGCGCGCCGCCGGTGTTCGCGCCGCCGCCGCCGATCCCGGCCTTCTCCTGGACCGGCTTCTACATCGGCGTGAACGGCGGCTACGGCTTCGGCGGCAGCAGCAACGCCTCGTACTCCGAATACGCCAGCGCGATCGGCGCGGTCGACTTCTACACGCCGCTGATCGGACCCAAGCTGAACGGCGGCTTCGGCGGCGGCCAGGTCGGCTACAACTACCAGATCAACAACTTCGTCATCGGCATCGAGGCCGACGGCGAAGGGTCCGGCATCACCGCCAGCAACGTCGTCGTCGATCCGTATTTCGGCCAGGCTGTCGCGATCGGCACGAGAAGCCGCGTGGGGGTGTTCGGGTCGGCGCGCGGGCGCATCGGCGTCACCTTCGATCGCGCTTTGTTCTACGCCACCGGCGGCTACGCCTACGGCGACATCCGCACCAGCCAGATCATCAACTACGCCGACGGCTTCGGCTCCTACGCCAGCCGGAACGGCTTCAAGAGCGGCTACGCGGTGGGCGGCGGCGTCGAATACGCCTTCACCAACAATTTCTCGGTTAAGGGCGAGTACCAGTACTACGACTTCGGCTCGCGCTCGCTCGTCGCGCAGCAGTTCGCGGCCGGCCTCGCCCAGCCGTTCACCTCCTACGGCCACGTCCGGGAGAACTTCAGCACGGTGCGGGTCGGCTTGAACTACAAGTTCGACACGTTCGCGCCGGCGCCGGTCGTCGCCCGCTACTGAGCGGCGAACACCAGAGCTTGATCGAAGCCGTCGCGCGAGGACGCGGCGGCTTTTTCGTGTTGGCGCGGTGGCTCCTGGGCGCCGCCGCCGTTTGGCATGCGAGGACGAACCTTTCGCCGCCCGCGGGCCTTATCAAACCCGACAGGTGACAGCGCGGACCAACCCACCATGAACGGCTATCTGATCGCCCGCTTCGACATGACCAACGAGGAGGCGGCCCCGGCCGCCTACAAGAAATATGTCGAGGGCGCGACGCCCGCCTACCAGGAACACCATGCCCGCTTCCTCGTGCGCGGCGGCGACACGCACCCGATGGAAGGCGACGCTCGGACCCGCAACGTGGTCATCGAGTTCCCGACCATCGCCGGCGCCTATGCCTGCTACCGATCCGAGGCGTACCAGGCTGCGCGCCGGCACCGCCTGCCGGTAGCGGAGGGCGAGATCGTCATCGTCGAAGGCGCGGTGAAGGAGCGTCCCGCGCAGGATGGTCGCAGGGGCTACTGGATCGCGCGCTACGACGTGCAGGACCCGAGCGAGTACAAGCGCTACGTCGAGATTGGAATGCCGGCCTTCAAGCAATACGAGGCGCTGTTCCTGGCGCGCGGCGGCCCGCACGAGGCGATGGAGGGCCAAGCCCGCGATCGTAACGTGCTGATCGAGTTCCCGAGCGTGCAACACGCTCTCGAATGCTATAGCTCCGACACCTACCAGAAGGCCCGCGACCACCGCCTGCCGGTCTCGACCTGCGAGATCGTGATCGTGGCCGGCGCGTGAACGCGCGCGCGGCGCGCATCGGCGTGGTAACGGCGTCGGACCGCGCCAGCGCCGGCATCTACACGGACGAGAGCGGCCCGGCCATCGAGGCCTATCTCGGCCGCGTGCTCACCTCGCCGTTTCAAATCTTGCGCCGCATCATCCCCGACGAGTTCGAAACGATCCGCGACACGCTGATCGCGCTTGTCGACGACGAGCGCTGCGACCTCGTCGTCACCACCGGCGGCACCGGCCCCTCGGCGCGGGATCTGACGCCGGAGGCGACGATCGCGGCGGCGCCGCGCCTCTATCCCGGGTTCGGGGAACTGATGCGGCAGGTCAGCCTGCGCGAGGTGCCGACCGCGATCCTGTCGCGTCAGATCGCCGCCCAGCGCGGCCGATGCCTGATCGTCAACCTGCCCGGGAAGCCGACGTCGATCGCGACTTGCCTCGACGCGATCTTCCCTGCGGTCCCGTACTGCCTCGACCTGATCGGCGCCGCCCGGATCGAGACCGACCCGGCAGCGATCCTGGCGTTTCGGCCGAAGAGCGCGTAAGTAATTATAGCATTGAATAATTAGGCTCGAACCATCAAGAATTTCAGACGCGTAATGCAATCAAAGGCATTGTAGACGGCCGGACTGGACTAACGGCCTATACGTTCGAGCACGTCCATGGAAACTTGCCACGGCTTCCGGCCGTAAAACTTCTCACCCGGGACAAATTTTCGATAGGCTCATTTTTCGGCAGGTTCTATGATGATGTGTCGACAACTTCTGGCGATATTCGCCCTGCTATTTCTGGTTTCAGCCGCGCATACCGCGCCGACCGCCCATCAAGCTCAGGCTAACGAGAGTATCGGACCGGCGACGCTCGACCGGGTTTGCGGTCTTATCAAGGCATCAGCGGATCGCTACAAGATTCCGGCGCCGTTGCTCGCCCGTCTGCTTTGGACGGAAAGCAAGTTCAACGTGGACGCGGCTGACAACCAGGGCCGCAGAGGCATTGCCGAGATCGTGCCGTCCGTCGCGCGCGAGAGGAAGATAAAAGCTCCTCACGATCTGGAGGAAGCCATCCCATCGGCCGCCGCGTATATCGGCACTCTGCGCGATCGATTTGGCAACGACGGCTTGGCCGTCGCCGCCTACAAGCTCGGCGAGAAGCGGCTGGCAACGTGGATTTCGAACGGCGGCGGCGTCATGCCGACAAGGATCGAAAACTTCGTCTACGAAGTCACGCTCCGAGACGCCCAGTTCTTCATGGACCCGCGCCAGAACTATACGGCGCCCCCGCTGAAGGGCACCGAGCCCTTCGCCGAAGCCTGCCGCGCCATGCCCAAGGACGCGCGGGTGACACGCGAGCACCTTGATACGCTCTGGGGCGCGGTGGTCGCAGGCAACTTTAGACGCAGCGCCGTGCTCAAGCAATGGGGTGACCTCGTCGGCCATCACAAGCAAGCCATTGGCAACCTGGCGCCTGCGGTCCAAAAATGGGAGACACCCTTGGGCAGGGCCGGCATCTATGCGGCGAAAGTTTATACCTCGACGCGCGGCGAGGCCAATGAGGTCTGCGACAGGATTCACAGCGCCGGCGGAGCTTGCATCGTCCTCAAGAACGATGCTACGGCCGCGATCATCCAGGAGTGACGCTCCGTTACGGACTCGTCAGACGAGAAAGCCCGCTCTCGCAAATTCGCTCGCAGCCCTATACCGGCCTGCAGCCCTAGATCGGCCTGAAGTACCGCGACGTCACGAAGAGAGTTCCGTCATGGCCAACAGGATCCACATCGACGATGGTTTGAGCTTGGATATCGAGGCATTGCGCGACATGCTCAAGCCGATCGCCAAGGCGCTCGATCTCGGGCTTCCTGCCTTTCCGCAAACGCCGATCGACTACGAGGTCGGGCGCGAGGGAGACGGCCGGCATATCACGCTGCGACCGAGCGCGACGTTCGACGCATGGCGCGACCAGGTCGTCAGGATAATCGAGGCCCAGACGCGATATCCGCTTGGCGCTCCGTCGGATTTCAAGCCGACCTGAGCCTCAGCTCGTTCCATGCACCGCCTCCGAGACCAGCGGGACGAAGGCGACGGGTCCGAGGTCGTCCTCGCGAAATTTGCCGCGCGCGATCTTGGTCCGCTTGACGAGGTGCTGGCGGTGCCGATCGCCGAGCGGCAGAACGAGCCGGCCGCCGATTCGCAGCTGCGCCTCGAGCGCTTGCGGCACGGACGGGCCCGCCGCCGTGACCAGGATCGCATCGTAGGGCGCATGGTCGATCCAGCCCCCGCCGCCGTCGCCATGGCGGCAATGCACGTTGTCGGCGCCGAGGGCGGTCAGCTTGGCGCTCGCCGCCTCGAACAGCGCGCCGTGCCGCTCGAGCGTCCACACCGAGCCTGACAGACGGCCGAGCACGGCCGCCGCGTAGCCCGACCCTGTCCCGACCTCGAGCACGCGGTCCTCGGGACCGATCTCCGCCGCCTCGAGCATAAGCGCAACGATGAAGGGCTGGGAGATGGTTTGATCGTTCCCGATCGGGAGCGCCGAATCGACGTACGACCGCTCCGCCAGATCGGGTGGCACAAAATCTTCCCTCGGAACCGCGGCCATCGCCGCCAGGACCCTCTTGTCGGAAATGCCGCGCCGCCGCAGCTGCCGATCGAGCATTGTCGCGCGCGCATTCTCGAACTCGCGCATGTGCGGCATTCTCCTTCGCAGCGGTGGTTCCAAGAGCCGGCATCGTGGCTGCTTGCCACAACTCCCGGCGCGTCCGGTGCGCCAAAGGCGGATTCGGATCCCTGGTCGATCCTTGTACGACAATCCCGGGTTTTCGCCTTTTCGCCTCGGAGCGATCTCTACAAGCTGTGAACGCCGACGGCTGGTTTCAATACGCCGGCCGCCCCTCGCTATCCATAGCGGAGGAGGTTCACCTTGCTTCGGTGTTGTCGAGCGGTTCCTCGCCGTGCCGGCAGCCGTCAGAGTCCGGCGAAATAGTTGAAGCCGAGCTTTTCCCAATAGCCGGGCTTGTAGGTGTTGGTCACCTCGATCGCGGTGATCCATTTCGGGTTTTTGTAGCCGAGCTTGGTCGCCATCCTCAGGCGCAGCGGGAAGCCGAACGGGTCGGCGATCGTCTGCTTGGCGTATTTCGTCGCGAGCAGCGTCTGCGGGTGCAGCGCGGTCGCCATGTCGATGATGCTCGGGTATTTATCCGCCGTCTGAAAGACGACGTAGCGCGCACGCAGATCGGCACCGACGCGCTCGAGGAAGCTGCGCAGCGGTGCGCCAGACCATTCGCCGATGTAATCCCAGCCTTCGACGCAGATGTGCCTGATGACCATGTCGCGCTGGGGGAGCGCGTCGAGGTCGCGCAGGGACCATGGCTTCTTGGTCTCGACCAGGCCCGAGACCTCGAGCTTCCAGGTGTCGCCGTCGACCGGGTCGACGTCGTCGACGTCGTAGTAGGCGTTGAAGGTCGGCGGTTTGAGAACCATCGACTCGGGATAAGTCGGCGCGAGCTTGTTGGGGTCGAACAGGAGCTCCTGAATTCGATCGTTGAAGCTCGAGATCGACAGCAGCGCCGATTGCACCGCCGCCGGCTTGTTGACGTCGCAGCCTGTCAGCATCGTCAGCGCGCCGAGGGTGAGCCCGCCGCGGATGAAGCCGCGCCGCTCGATCGAGGCGATGAGACGGCGGTGATCGTCAAGCACACCCGGGTTCGGCACCCGGGTGGGGCGGAACGGCGACCTCATGAGCGCGTGCCCCTTTCGAGGCGTGGACCGCCCGCCAGCATCGCCCACAGCGTGCGCGGCACGAGCAGCGCCAGCGCGACATGCACGAGGAGGAAGCCGACGAGGACGCTCATGCCGAGGAAGTGGATGATGCGCGCCGACTGGAAGCCGCCCAGCAAGGTCACGATCCAGGAGAGTTGCATCGGCTTCCAGATCGCGAACCCGGTGACCACCTGCGAGATGCCGGCGAGGATGGCGACGATGTAGAGCAGCTTCTGCACCGCGTTGTACTTGGTGAGATCCTCATGCGCGATCTTGAAGCGCAGCGTCTCGCGAACGGTCGTGACGATGTCGCCAAGACGGATGGGTAGCAAACGGTCGCGGAAGCGGCCGGTCGCCAGCCCGTAGACGAGGTAGGCGAAACCGTTCAGCATCAAGAGCCACATGCCGGCGAAATGCCAGAGCAGGCTCTCGGCCGCCCAGCCGCCGAGCCGGGCATAATCGGGAAAGGCGAAGCCTTTGACGATGACGTAGTCGTCGTAGATACCCCAGCCCGAGGTGATCATCACCACCATCGCGACGGCGTTGAGCCAGTGCATGATCCGGATCGCCCACGGATGCAGGCGTGGCGCGGGTCGCGCGCGCTCCTGAGCCGAAGCTGTTGGCAAAATAGTGTCCGCCGCCGTCATCGCTCTCTCCAATCAGCAGGCGGAGACATTACTCCAGTTCTCATATCCAGGCAATGGAACTTGACATGCGTTTCCTTTAATAGCGAAAGCGCATCGTTCAGATGCACTTGCCGTAGCTAAAACCACAAAGTAATATCTTGCGAAAGTTTGCGATTTACGTGCGAAAGGACGATGCAATGAGTAAAAGCCTGATGACGATCGTCATCGCGTCCGTGCTCGCTGTCATGGCCGGCGATGCCGCGCTGGCCGACGATAACGACGACGCGCAAAGCCCCGCGCAGATCATGAAGGATGTCGAGAACCGCTTCGCGCAACCGGTGCGCGTCGGCGACCTCATCGGACGCGAGGTTCTGGAGCCGGTGGCGACCCGCGCCCATCTCGGGCGCGTGCGCGAACTCGTCGACGGCAAGGACGGCATCGACGTCGTCGTCGACTATGGCGGCTGGTTCGGCTTCGGCGCGCGCCCGATCGCCGTGCCGATCGCGGCCATGACGCTGCTTGGGCCAACGATGGAAATCGTGGCCTATACGCCGGAACAGCTTCGCGCCTTCCCGACGTTCGATGTTTCCGGGGCCAAGCCGGTGGCCCCCGACACGAGCATCGAGGTCGGCCTTTCCAAGCCCTCGCATTGAGGGCCGAGGGGTGAGTTACCGGCCGCCGTTGGCGTTGAGCGGATCGGAGAGTTTGCGGACCTGGTTGTTGAAGGGAAGATTGCCCGAGACGCCGCCCTGGATCTCGTAAGGATAAAAGCTGTACGGGCGAGGCTCCGGCGCGTAGGCCGCTGGCGCTGGGCTGTCATGGCGGTAGTGCCGAATGCGGGCCGAGGCCGGCGCGGCCGCGAACAACAGGGTGGCGGCCAGCGCCAGCGTGATCTTCGATGTCATGGATCGGCTCCGGTTTGATCGGCAACCACCGCCGTAACCGGGCCGTTCCCGACCGCAAGGGCGCGTAAGCCAGAATGCCGCACGCCAAGCGGACGCCTTCTGCGGGCTTCCCCGGGAGAGGCGTCACGCCAGCAGCAGGTAGAGACCGCCCGCGACCGCGATCGTCGCCGGCAGGGTGAGGACCCAGGCCAGCGCGATCTGCCGGATGACCTTGCCCTGCAGCCCGGCGCCCGAGCCGACCATCGTGCCGGCGATGCCCGACGTCACGACATGCGTGGTCGACACCGGCAGGCCGGTGACGCCCGCGCCGCCGATCAGCCCGGCGGCGACCAGCTCGGCGGCGGCGCCCTGCGCCGGCACGAGGTGCTGATTGCCGAGCCGCTCGCCGAGCGTCGTCACGATCCGCTTGTAGCCGATCATCGTGCCGAGGCCGAGCGCAACGGCCGACAAAATCCGCACCCACCACGGCGCGTAGGTGATGATGGTGCCGAGCGACTTGTGGATCGCCTTCGCCTTTTTCTGGTCGTCCTTCGGCACCTTGCCGTCGTTGCCGATCGTCTCGGTCTCGGCGAGAACGCGGTAGGCGTCGTTGCGCAGCGCGATGCGCTCGGGGCCGGGCACGTCCTGGAGCGACGTCAGCGGCGCGAGATGGTCGCCGAGGCTCTTCGCCGCCGTGAGCCCGAGGTCCTTCTTGTCGTCGCCGTAGCGCTGGATCAGGTCAGACGCCTCGCTCATCGCCTTGCCGATCTTCCGGAGGTCGGGCTGCGGCGTGTCGATGTTGAGCCCGAAGGTCGCCGGCAGCAGGCCGATCACGGTGAGCATGATGAGGCCGATCGACTTCTGCCCGTCGTTGGTGCCGTGGGCGAACGAGACGCCGGTGCAGGTCGTGATCAGCAGGAGGCGCATCCACCAGACCGGCGGGTTACCCGCCTTTGGGGGCTCGAACAGGTTCTTGTCGTGCAGGAGGCGCTTGCCGACCTGGAACAGCGCGAGCGCCAGCAGGAAGCCGAGGATCGGCGAGAACAGCAGGCCCACGAGCACGTCGACGATCGCCTTCCACTCGACACCCTGTCCGAGATGGCGGTTGCGGATCGAGGAGCCGATCGCGATCCCGATCAGCGAGCCGATCAGCGCGTGGGAGGACGAGTTCGGGATGCCGAAGAACCAGGTCAGCACGTTCCAGCCGAGCGCGGTGGCGAAGAGCGCGATCAGCATGCCGACCGCGGCGCCGCCGTTGGGCGGCGACAGCACCTCCGGCGGCAGGATCTCGACGAGCGCGTAGGCGACGGCGATGCCGCCCAGGATGACGCCGAGGAAGTTCCAGAAGCCCGACCAGATCACCGCCTGCAGCGGCTTCAGCGAATGCGTGTAGATGACCGTCGCGACGGCGTTGGCCGTGTCGTGGAAGCCGTTCGAGAACTCGAACACCAGCACCAGCACGAAGCAGAGGCCGAGCAGCACGAGCGTCGGGGTCGAGCCCGTCGCGAGAGATTGGAACATGACGAGCGGCCTCCACGATGCGTCGCGCGCCGCGGATCGCCGGCTCTGCGCCGCCCACCCGCGGCAGCAGGGAGGGCGCAAGAGACCAGTGCGATGATACGACCTGATGACAGCCCGCGGCTTCGCGGACGACATGATCGGCGGCTCTGGCCGGCCCGGCTTTATCCGTGCGTCGGCGTGTGGCGTCGGTGCAGCGACCAGGCTTCCGCGGCGGCGACGAGGCAAAGGATCGACGTGCAGAGCGCGTTCACGCCCGCGAGGTTCAGCCCCGGGCCGATCGGCGCCACGGCCGCGGCAAGCGCGAGGAGCGCCAGCCCGACGAGGTGGGACAGTGGCGCGAACCCGAGGGGGACGCCCTTGAAGAGAGTGTTGCCGGCGAGGAAGAGCGCCGCGCCGCCGAGCGTCGCCGCGAGCTGCGCGGCATCGGGGTGACGTTCGGGATGGGCCAGCAGCAGTTCGTCGCCGACGGCGGAGACGATGATGCCGGCGACGATGAGCAAGTGGATGTAGGTGTAGAGCAGCCGGGCGTATTTGGCGGTGTCGTCGGCTTCCGCGATGTGCTGGCTGCCGCGCTCGGCGCCGGTATCGAAGTAGATCCACCACTGCGCCGCGCTTCCGACGAACGCGATCGCGAAGGCGGCGACTTGCAGGAGCGTCGGCTTAAGGTCGCTGACGGTGGCGCCGGTGACGAGCAGCGTCTCGCCGAGCGCGATAATGATGAACAGCGAGCAGCGCTCGGCGAGGTGGGAGCCCTCGACGTCCCAGTCGTCCGTCGTCGAGCGGCCGAGGCCCGGCACGCGGAAGCCGAGCGCGGGCGCAGCAGTCTCGAGGCCGATCGCGACGAGCCATAGCGCCAGCCTCGCCGTGCCCGCGGCGAAGCCGCCGGCGAGCCACAGCAGCCCCGTGACGGCGAGCCAGATGGTTATGCGCTGGTAGTTGCGGGTGTTGCGCGGCGTGGCATTGCCGATCGCCCACAGCATGAACAGAGATCGTCCGACCTGGATCGCGACATAGGCGCCGGCGAAGGCGACACCTTTGTCGCCGAAGGCCTTGGGCAAGGAGGTCGAGAGGACGAGGCCGGCCAGCATCAGCACAATCAGCGCGACGCGGACCGCCCATCGGTCCGGATCGAGCGAGTTGGTGACCCAGGAGGTGTAGATCCACGCCCACCAGACCGCGAGGAACAGCATCGCGACGCGCAGCGCGCCAAGCGCGGTGAGGTCGCCGAGCAGGGTGTGGGACAGCTGAGTAACGGCGAAGACGAAGACGAGGTCGAAGAACAGTTCGATGTTGGTGACGCTGGCGTGGCCTTCGCCGTGGCGCTGCCGAAGCAGGGTTCTGGACATTGCCGTCCTTCGGCTCGGAACGCGGACGGCGCCTGGATAGCGGCCGCCGGGAGCGCCGTCGACGGCCTTGCCCGTCTCATTTCTGTGCCATGCGGGAGGCGCCTCCCCGGCCGATGCGGCAGGAAAGGCACCTTGTTTTCAGCAGGGCCGTTCGGCGCCGGCTCAGTCGGCGTCGAGGATCGCGCCCCAGACGTTGATGGTGCGATGGGCCGGGGCGCTCTGGACCTGCGTCGCGGGGCGGCCGCGCTCGTAGGTCGCCACATAGTCGGACGCCCTGGCGGAGCCGGCTTCGACAGCGCCTCGCATGCGGAGCAGCGACGTGCCGTCCGTCGCGACCGGGTTGGCGGGCGTCGGGTTGGCGGGCGTCGGGATCTGCGCCTCCTGGGCGGAGGCAGCGGAGGCGAGGCCGACGGCGAGAGCGGCGGCGAGGGCGAAAGTGGTGCGTTTCATGACGGTCTCCTCAAAGGCAGGAGGTTGTCTTCCATTGAAGGCATATGCCTCTTGTCCAACAGGAGATGGCGTCTTCGTCGGCATATGCCAGTATCTAATTCGTTTCTTTTCGCATGGCGCGTATGCGCCGCGATCATGCCCCGAAGGCATTCCGCCGCCGTGCGGCTATGATGTATGCTTTGGCCGGTGGCGCCTGGCCACCCGACCGGAGCGGCCGATGCTGAAGATACTCGCCGTGCTCGGCCTCGTCGCCTTCGGGCAAGCGGCGCAGGCCGAGCCGCGCTGGGAGACGTTGCCGCCGACTCCGCCGCCGGTGCCGGGCGAGACGACCGGTTTCGCGCCCGTCAACGGCATCCAGCTGTACTACGCGACGATCGGGCAGGGCGCGCCGGTGCTGCTGCTCCACGGCGGCCTCGCCAACTCCGATTATTTCGGCATGCAGGTGAAGGCGCTGGCGCTGCACCACGAGGTGATCCTGGTCGACAGCCGCGGCCACGGCCGCAGCACGCGCGATGCCCAGCCCTACGGCTACGATCTGATGAGCGACGACGTCGTCGGGCTGCTCGATTTCCTGCATATTTCGCGGGCGGACATCGTCGGCTGGAGCGACGGCGCGATCATCGGCCTCGACATGGCGATGCGCCACCGCGACAGGGTGGGCCGGGTGTTCGCCTTCGCCGCCAACACCGTGACCTCCGGCGTCAAACCCGGCGTCGAGAAGAACCCGACCTTCGCCGGCTTCATCGCGCGGGCCGGAAAGGAATACGCCAAGCTGTCGCCGACGCCGTCCGACTACGATGCCTTCGTCGCCCAGATCAGTCACATGTGGGACAGCCAGCCGAACTGGACGGCGACGATGCTCAAGTCCATCGCGGCGCCGGTGCTCGTCGTCGACGGCGACCACGACGAGGCGATCTTCCGCAGCCACACCGAGTACATCGCCGCCACGATCCCCGGCGCCGGCCTGCTCATCCTGCCCAACGCCAGCCACTTCGCCTTCCTGCAGGACCCGGCGCTGTTCAACGCCGCGATGTTGCAATTTCTCGACATGGAGAGAGGCAAGGCTGCTCAGGAGACGAGATGACGACAGTCCGAGATAGCACGTATCGCCGCAAGTCGTCCCCGTGCGACCAACCTTCCGCGTTTCTCCCGCGAATTGCGGAGCTTATCGGCGGCATCTACGTTATAGCTTACGGGGTTCCGGAGCTTTGAAGCCAATGCGTAGTCTTGCCCGTGTCGTTCTTGCGGTCGTCGCGTCGATCGGCCTGTCGTCCGCCGCCAGCGCCAAGGTGCATATCATCGTCGATCTCGACGCGCAGACCATGCATGTCGAGGCCAACGACAAGGTGTTCGACTGGAAGGTTTCGTCCGGCAAGCCGGGCTACGAAACGCCCAACGGCGCGTACGGCGTGCTCTGGATGGACAAGGACCACCATTCCGACGAGTACGACGGCGCCTATATGCCGAATGCGATCTTCTTCGCGCCGGGCTTCGCGATCCACGGCTTCGGCAAGTCGCCCTGGGGTCACAAGGCCTCGCATGGCTGCATTCGCATCCCCACCGCCAAGTCCGCCATTCTTTGGGACCTCGTCAAGACGGAGGGGGGCGCCGATGTCAACATTGTGGGCGAGACCACGGGCACGGTTCCGTCCAAGGAGACCATCGCGTCGAGCCGGGCGCAGCGCGGCGAGGACGGCGGGGCGCCGCGCTACTCCGACGATGCCCGAGACGACGGTTTCGACCGCGCCGCCGGCCAGCACCCTGGCGATGGCGCCAACGAGTCTTTGTTCAACTCCGTCTATTGAGTCTCGGCGCGCCGGCCTATTCTAATGCAAAGGCTGGGTTGGCGGGGTGAAGCCAGTGCTTGACCGTCCGTATCGCGGCGACGACCCTGGCGATCGGGCCGGGAAGAGGTCGGCGCAACGTCGCGACTTTGCGCAAGTGGTCCGGCACCCGCCAGATGGTCGCCGCACCGGCGGGGAAGAAGGCGATGGCACCGGGGCCGAGGTGGCGCTCCGGGCCGGTGCCCTCGGAGATGAAGACGTCGCCGTCGAGGACCGTGACGAGTTCGTCGGCCTGGTAGTACCAGTGGAAGCGCCCCGCGGTGGTCTTCCAAATATACACGTGGGTCGAGTCGTCTGCGGTGTGCGCGACCTCGGCTGCCATCGCCGTCGGGTGACCTCCGATGAGCCAATCCTCGCGAATCGGCGCGGGCCGGAACCTGACGGCACCGGGATCGACCGCCGTTATCGCCGTGGCGCTCTGGTTGCGGTTCGGCAGCGCGAGCGCGGCACCGCCGAGCGCGACGAGCGCCATCGCGCCAAGCCAGGAAAACCGCATTCGCGTCATCGTCTTCCCTTTGCGCCTCCCCGTATCGGCGATGGACAATAGAGAGTTCGCGTTACCAACTACCGCATCCGAAGAGCGGGATTGCAGCGAACGGGCATAAACGTTGCCTGCTTTTGCCTGCCGGCCTAAGTCTCATCGGTCCGCGACACATCGAGCTTCCTCTTGGCCATCTCCGCCGCCATCTACCATTTGACGCATTACAGGTACGATCGCCCGATCGCGCTCGGTCCCCAAACGATCCGGCTGCGGCCCGCGCCGCACTGCCGGACCACGATCCCGAGCTATTCGCTCAAGGTCGCGCCGGCCAACCACTTCGTCAACTGGCAGCAGGACCCCCACGGCAATTGGCTGGCACGGCTTGTTTTTCCGGAGAAGACAGACGAGTTCAAGATCGAGGTCGACCTCATCGCGCAACTCGCGGTCTACAACCCGTTCGACTTCTTCATCGAGGACTACGCGTCCACGTTTCCCTTCGTCTACGAGCCGGAGCTGAAGGCCGAGCTCGCGCCCTATCTCGACTTGGAGGCGCTCGGGCCGAAGCTCGCCGACTACCTGAGCGGGCTGCCGCGGGACCCGATGCGGACCACCGATTTCCTCGTCGAGGTCAACGCCGGGCTGGCGCGAGACGTCGCCTACCTCATCCGTATGGAGCCGGGCGTGCAGACGCCGGAGGAGACGCTCGAGCGCCGCTCCGGCTCGTGCCGCGACTCTGCCTGGCTGCTCGTCCACGTGCTTCGCCAGCTCGGTCTCGCCGCGCGTTTCGTTTCGGGCTATCTCATCCAGCTCAAGGCCGACATCGATCCCGTGGAAGGGCCGCTCGGCACCCGCGAGGATTTCACCGATCTCCATGCCTGGGCGGAGGTGTTCGTCCCCGGCGCCGGTTGGATCGGCCTCGACGCCACATCCGGCCTGTTCGCGGATGAAGGCCATCTGCCGGTCTGCGCGACGCCGCATTACCGCTCCGCGGCGCCGATCTCCGGCGTGGTCGAGCCGGCGGAGGTCACCTTTTCCTACGACATGAGGGTCACGCGTATCGCGGAGAAGCCGCGCATCTCGCTGCCGTTCTCGGAAGAGGCGTGGGAGGCGCTGGATCGGCTCGGGCTGAAGGTCGACGCCGACCTGGCCGAGGCCGATGTTCGCCTCACCATGGGCGGCGAGCCGACCTTCGTCTCGACCGACGATTTCGAGGCGGCCGAGTGGAACACGTCGGCGGTGGGTGAGACCAAACGCACCTTCGCCGACGCGCTCATCCGCCGGTTGCGTGACCGGTTCGCGCCGGGCGGCATGCTGCACTACGGCCAGGGCAAATGGTATCCGGGCGAGACGCTGCCGCGCTGGGCCTTCGCGCTGTACTGGCGCCGCGACGGCAAGCCGATCTGGAAGGACCCGGCGCTGATCGCGCCGATCGCCTTCACCAAGACGGCGGAGCAGAAGGTCGCCGACCCGATGCCGCCGGAGCGCATCGATCTCGCGCGCAACCAGGCGGCATCCATCGCCGAGGGCATCGCCAGAAACCTCGGGATCGACGCCGACAACGTCCTGCCGGCCTTCGAGGATGCCGCGACCTGGATCGTCAAGGAAGGCAACCTTCCCGAGAACGTCAGCGCGACCGACCCGAAGATCGAGGATCCGGAAGAGCGCAACCGGATGATCCGCACCTTCGCGCAGGGTCTCGCGCAGCCGTCCGGCTTCGTGTTGCCGGTGCAGCGCTGGAACACCAAGGCCGAGCAGGCCTCGCGCTGGGCGAGCGAGCGCTGGAAGACGCGGCGCGGCAACCTGTTCCTGGTGCCGGGCGACTCGCCGGTGGGCTACCGCCTTCCGCTCTCTTCGCTGCCGCATGTGCCGGTGGCCTCCTACCCTTTCGTCGTCGAGCAGGATCCGACGGAAGACCGCGACGCGCTGCCCGATGCCGCGGCGGGAAACCAACGTTTCGAGCAGGGCCAGAGCGATCGAAGGGCGGACGGGGGCGGCGCGCGGGCGCAGGACCGCGTCGAGCAGCGCATCATCGAGGGCGCCGTGCGCACCGCGATCTCGGTCGAGCCGCGCGACGGCATCGTCTGCGTGTTCATGCCGCCGACCGAGTCGTTGGAAGATTACCTCGACCTGCTCGCCTCGGTCGAGGCGACGGCGGAAGCGACCGGCACGCCGGTCCATATCGAAGGCTATCCGCCGCCGCTCGATCCGCGCATCAACGTGCTCAAGGTGACCCCGGACCCCGGCGTGATCGAGGTCAACGTCCAGCCGGCGACGGATTGGCCGGAGGCGGTGGCGATCACCAAGGGGCTCTACGAGGACGCCCGCCAATGCCGGCTCGGCGCCGACAAGTTCATGACCGACGGACGCCACACCGGCACGGGCGGCGGCAACCATGTCGTCCTCGGCGGCGCGACGCCTTCGGCCTCGCCGTTCCTGCGCCGGCCCGACCTGTTGAAGAGCTTCGTGCTCTACTGGCAGCGCCACCCCTCGCTTTCCTATCTCTTCGCCGGCCAATTCGTCGGTCCGACCAGCCAGGCGCCGCGCATCGACGAGGCCCGTCACGACGGGCTCTACGAGCTCGAGATCGCGCTGGGGTTCGTGCCGAAGCCGGGCGAGCCGCATCCGCTCTGGCTCACCGACCGTCTGTTTCGCAACATCCTCGCCGACGTCACCGGTAACACGCATCGCTCCGAGATTTGCATCGACAAGCTCTACGCGCCGGGCAGCACCTCGGGCCGGTTGGGGCTTATCGAGTTCCGCTCCTTCGAGATGCCGCCGGACGCGCGCATGAGCCTCGCCCAGCAGCTGTTGCTGCGTGCCTTCGTCGCCTGGTTCTGGCGAGAGCCGCAGGAGGGATCCTTCGTGCGCTGGGGAACGGCTCTGCACGATCGCTTCATGATGGAGCACTATGTCTGGGCCGATTTCCAGGGCGTGCTCGCCGACCTCGGACGCGCCGGCTACGCCTTCGATCAAACCTGGTACGAGGCGCAACGCGAGTTTCGCTTCCCCTTCGCCGGCGCGATCGAGGCCGGCGGCGCGCAGATCGAGATCCGGCAGGCGCTCGAGCCATGGCACGTGCTCGGCGAGACCGGCGCGCTCGGCGGGACCATTCGTTACGTCGACTCGTCGATGGAGCGTCTGCAGGTGAAGGTCGACGGGTTCGTCGCCGGCCGTCACGTGCTGACCTGCAACGGGCGCCGCATGCCGATGGCGCCCACCGGCGTGTCGCAGCAGGCCGTCGCCGCGGTGCGCTACAAGGCGTGGAAGCCTGCGGAAGGTTTGCACCCCACCATTCCGGTGCATGCTCCCCTGACCTTCGACCTCTACGACACATGGTCGAAGCGCTCGCTCGGTGGCTGCGTCTATCACGTCGCGCATCCGGGGGGACGCAGCTACGACACGTTTCCGGTCAACGCCTACGAGGCCGAGGCGCGCCGTCTCGCCCGCTTCCAGGCCCACGGCCACACGCCCGCCGGATACGACGTGCCGCGCGAGCGGGAGAACCTCGACTTTCCGATGACGCTCGATCTCCGTCGCGGGTTCGACAGCTAGAATGACAATGGTCGAGGCGCAGGCGATCCGCGACCAACTGCCGGGTTTCTCCAAGCTCGACGAACTCGTCGGCGGCTACCGCCCGCTCAAGGATGTACCGGACGAGTTCATCGGTGCCGACGGCAAGCCGCGGGAAGCCTGGCTCACGTTCATCGAGCGCCTGACCGAACTCGGGCCGAACGAGATCCAGCACCGCTTCGCCACGGCCGACCGGCACATCCGCGACGCCGGCGTGTTCTACCGCGCCTACGGGGAGACCGCCGAGAAGAGCTGGCCGATCGGCCACCTGCCGCTCCTGATCGACGCGACGGAGTGGCGCCAGATCGCCGCCGGCATCGAGCAGCGCGCCGAGCTGCTAGAGGCGGTGCTCCAAGACGTCTACGGCGACCGGCGGCTCGTCGATGACGGCGCGCTGCCGGCGGCAGCGGTGGCCGGCTGCGCCGACTACCTGCAGCCGCTGACCGGCGTGTTGGGCAAAGGCGAGAACTACCTCCATTTTTATGCCGCCGACCTCGGGCGCGGCCCGGACGGCAAATGGTGGGTGCTGGGCGACAGGACGCAGGCCCCCTCCGGCTCCGGCTACGCGCTCGCCAACAGGCTCGTCCTGTCGCGGACCTTCCCCAAGCTCTACGGCGACATGAATGTCGAGCGCCTCGCGCCGTTCTTCGACGCCTTCCGGCTCGGCCTCGCCTTTCGCGCGCAACGCTCCGATCCGCGCATCGGCCTTCTCACGCCCGGCCCCTATAACGAGACTTATTTCGAGCAGGCTTATCTCGCCCGCTATCTCGGCCTGCAGCTCGTCGAAGGCGGCGATCTCACGGTCCGCGACGGGCTCGTGCACATCCGGACCATCGCCGGCTTGAAGCGCGCCGACGTGATCCTGCGCCGCGTCGATTCCGATTTCGCCGATCCGCTCGAGCTCAACGCGCGCTCGCATCTCGGCGTGCCCGGCCTCGTCGACGTCGTGCGCCAGGGTGGCGTCGTGGTTGCCAACGCGCTCGGCTCGGGCGTCGTCGAGGCGCCGGTGATGATGAGCTTCATGCCCAAGCTGTGCCGCACGGTGCTCGGCGAGGAGCTGCGGCTGCCGAACATCGCGACCTGGTGGTGCGGACAGGCCAAGGAGCGCGATTCCGTGCTCGCGCGGATGGACGAGATGGCGCTCGCCGGCGCCTTCGGCAATTCGGTGCCGGGCAGCCTGCGCTTCCAGTCGGTGATCGGCGCCGCGATGGACGCCGGCGACAGGGACGCGCTGCGCGCTGCGATCGGCACGCGCGGGATCGACTATATCGGCCAGGAGATCGTGAAGCTGTCGACGACCCCGGTCTGGAGGGACGGTCAGCTCGCGCCGCGGCCGTTCACGCTGCGCGTGTTCGCCGCCCGCACGCCGGATGGCTGGACGGTGATGCCGGGCGGCTTCTGCCGCATCTCGCATCGCCTCGACGTGCGCGCCGTCTCGATGGGAGCCGGTGCGGAATCAGCAGACGTCTGGGTTCTGGGCGAGGCGCCGGTCGCGCAGACCTCCCTTCTGCCGGCCGAAGGCGCGGTACGCATCCGCCGCATCCTCGGCAATCTGCCTTCTCGAGCGGCGGACAACCTGTTCTGGTTCGGCCGCTACCTCGAGCGTGCGGAGGCGGTATTGCGCCTCATCCGGGCGCTCGCCGGCCGGCTGATCGAGGCTAACGCCATCACGTCCGAAACCGAATGGACGACCGATCGCCTGGTGGCTCTGCTCGACCGCGCCGGCGCGGTGCCGGAGGCGCGCGAACTCGAGGGCATGGCGCTCGCCGCCGTGGCACTGTTCGGCAAGGCGGAGTTCGGCTCCGCCTTCCGTCTCGTGCAGAGCGCGCGCCGGGCCGCTTCCTACATTCGCGAGCGCCTTTCGATGGACACCTGGCGGCTCGTCGAGGACGTCTACGAGGGGCTCGATCGCAACGAGACGGCGCCGCTGACCGAGGCCGACGCGACCGAGCGCGTCGACGCCTCGCTGCGCGCATTGTCCTCCGTTGCCGGCCTTGCGCAGGAGAACATGAACCGGGGTGCCGGATGGCATCTGCTCGACATGGGACGGCGTGTGGAGCGGGCGATCAACACCTGCCGCTTGGCCCGCCAGCTCGCCGATCCGGAAGGACAGGCGGACGGCTTGAGCGTGCTGCTCGAACTCATCGACTCCCAGATCACCTATCGTTCGCGTTACCTCGTCGGTCAGTCGCTGCCGCTGGTGCGCGACATGGTGGTTCTCGACACCTACAACCCGCGTTCCGTCGCCTTCCAGGTCGAGCGGCTCGCCGAGCATCTCGCCAACCTGCCGCGCCTCAACGACGACGGCATGATGGAGGTGCCCCGCCGCATGGTGGTGCAGCTCTCCGGCGATCTCACGACCTCGATCGCGGCGCTGCTCGACAACAGGACGATCCTGGGCTTCGAGCAGCGCCTGCTCGGCCTCGCGGACGCGATCGGCGCGCGGTACTTCCTGCACGGCCCCAACGCCGTGCGCGCCGAAAAAGCGGTGGGTCTGGCGTGACGGGCGATGCCGCGGGATCCTCCCCCGCAGCGCGGGGGAGGGGGACCGCCGAAGGCGGTGGAGGGGGTGGCCGCCGCTTCAATCGAGCGTCTATCGCTTCGACGATCCCTGCCGGTTGCGCAGGATCCGTGCGTCGGCAGCCCCCTCCACCATGCTTCGCATGGTCCCCCTCCCCCGCGCTGCGGGGGAGGATCTCGCGCCGCAGAGACCTGCCGTGATCTACGACATCAGGCACGTCACGACCTACGAGTACGGCTCCTCGGTCACCTACTCGAACTGCTCGCTGCGGCTGCTGCCGCGCGAGGAGCCGGGGCAGATCGTCTACGCGAGCGCGCTCGAGATCGAGCCGGAGCCCGAACGGATCCGGGAAGGCACCTGCTTCTTCGGCAATCGCGTGACCTCGATGACGATCGAGACCGCGCACCGCACGTTGAAGGTCGCGACCCGTACCTCGGTCGAGATCCAGCGCGAGACGCCGCCGGACGGCGACTGTACGGACGCCTGGGAGGCCGTGCGCGACGCAGCGTTCGCCTCGCGCTCGCTCGACCCCGAGGCTCCGGCGCATTTCCTTCATCCGAGCCGCTTCGTGCCGCATTACGAGCCGGCCACGGCCTACGCGCGGGAGAGTTTTCATCCGGGCCGCCCGATGCTGGCCGGCGCGAAGGAGCTGATGCACCGCATCCGCTCGCAGTTCCGCTACGACCCGAAGGCGACGATCGTCTCGACCCCGTTGTCGGAGGCGTTCGAGAAGCGCCACGGCGTGTGCCAGGACTTCGCGCACATCATGATCTCGGGCCTGCGCGGGCTCGGGCTGCCGGCGGCCTACGTGTCGGGGTACATCCGCACGATCCCGCCGCCGGGCAAGAAGCGGCTCGAAGGCGCGGATGCGACGCACGCCTGGGTCGCGGTGTGGTGCGGCGCCCGCGACGGCTGGATCGGGCTCGATCCGACCAACGACATCATGATCGGCAACGACCACATCATCCTGGCCAAGGGCCGCGACTACGCCGACATCTCGCCGGTGGCCGGCATCATCCTCGGCTCCAAGGAGCAGGACGTGGACGTCAAGGTCGACGTGATCCCGCGAGACTAGGGTACTCACAAGCTGGCTGGTTGTGCGCTGAAGCTAGGCGCTATCCGTTTGACCGGCGGGCCATGTATCTGAGCGGTAGCGAGGCCGGTTCGAACCTCCCTGCTATCGATGCCGCGGGCTTGGCTGGCCTTGGCAAACGTCACGCAGGCTCCAGATCGAACCGCGTTGGCACGTCGCCTCCGCTTGAGGACAGACAATGGACATCAAACGAAGCGGGTCGCAGCCGTCCTTGAAGGGCCCGGCGGAGTGGTTCACCGGGACGGTTCGCATCGATCCGCTGTTCGGACCGGATCCGGACCGGGCCGCCGGCGCCCTGGTCACGTTCGAGCCGGGCGCGCGCACGGCGTGGCATACGCATCCGCTCGGCCAGACCCTCGTCGTGACCTCGGGCTGCGGCCTGGTCCGGCGCCAAGGCGGACCGATCGAGGAGGTCCGCCCCGGCGATGTCGTCTGGTTCGCACCCGGCGAGACGCATTGGCACGGCGCCGCCCCGACGACGGCTTTGAGCCACATCGCCATTCAGGAGAAGCTCGACGGAAAGGTGGTCGACTGGCTCGACCATGTCACCGACGACGAGTACCGGACGTAACACCGACCCTGTCCCGGTCCGCCCAAGCTCCGCCGTGGCGAGAACTCAGGCGGCGAGGAGGCGCTGCACCTCGTTCACGAGGTCCTTCAGATGGAACGGCTTCGACAAGATCTTGGCCTGCTTGGGCGCATTGTTGTCGGGGTTGAGCGCGACGGCGGCGAAGCCGGTGATGAACATCACCTTGATGTCGGGGTCGAGTTCGGTGGCGCGGCGCGCCAACTCGATGCCGTCCATCTCCGGCATCACGATGTCGGTGAGGAGCAGCTCGAAAGGCTCCTCCCGCAAGCGATTGTAGGCCGACAGCCCGTTGTCGAAGGACGAGACGTCGTAGCCGGCGTTCTGCAGCGCCTTCGCAAGGAAACGGCGCATGTCGTTGTCGTCTTCCGCCAGCAGGATCTTGCCGTTCAGCATGCCTTCGGTCTCGATCATGTTCGCTCCGGCGCTCTCGCCGGACAAACGCCTCGCAGGGTCGAACGATCAGAGAATCGCTCGACCGCATGCGGCTTATGTGATGACACGGCTGCGCGGCATTGGACAGGGGCCACGCGGGTTGGCACAGTGTTGGCGGGGCGAGGCGTTTTTCGCGTCACAGTGAGGGACGGCCGCTACGGCCGAACCGGGAGGTTGGATGAGCGACGGGGAATGGCCAGCGCCGACAATCGCGGGCCTGACGGTGCACGAACCGGAACTCGATCCGCCTTTCGAGATCGACGAACCCGACACGCTCACCTGTCCGCTCGTCTTCTCCTCGCCGCATTCGGGCTCGGTCTATCCGCGGCGCTTCCTCGACAGCGCCCGGCTCGACGCCGTCGCGTTGCGCCGGTCGGAGGACGCCTACGTCGACCACTTGTTCGCCGGGGTGCGCGCGCTGGGCGCGCCGCTGATCCGGGCGCGGTTCCCGCGCGCCTATCTCGATCTCAACCGCGAGCCCTACGAACTCGATCCGCGCATGTTCGATGGGCGGCTGCCCGGCTTCGTCAACTCGCGCTCGGTGCGGGTCGCCGGCGGCCTCGGCACGATCGCCAGGGTGGTCGGAGAATCCCAGGAAATCTACGCCGGCCGCCTCGACATCGACGAGGCTCTGGCCCGTATCGAGTACCTCTACAAGCCCTATCACGCCTGCCTGCGCATGCTGCTCGATCGAGCCTACAGCGCCTTCGGGATCGCGATCCTCGTCGATTGTCACTCGATGCCGTCCGCGCCGACGGTCGCCAGCGGCGGCAAGCGGATCAGGACGGATTTCGTGGTCGGCGATCGCTACGGGACAAGCAGCGACGCAGCCTTCGTCGAAGCCGTCGAGATCGCGATGCGGCGTGGGCTCTACGCGGTCCAGCGCAACAAGCCTTACGCGGGCGGCTTCATCACCGAGCACTACGGCGCGCCGCGGTCGGGCGTGCACGCGATCCAGATCGAGATCAATCGCGCCCTCTACATGGACGAGCAGCGTTTGGTGCCGAACGCGCGGTTCGCGAAGGTGGCGGCGGATCTCATCGAGGCGGTATCGGCCCTTGCGGGGGCGGTGGCCGATCATGGCGCGCAGCGCAAGGCGGCGGCGGAATAGACGCGCGGTCACGGCGGGGTCCGTTACGAAAGAGTGCGCCGACACCGAAAATCGAGGTGCCTTCGGTCGACATCGTCAAATCGAGGCGAGGCTTCGAGCCACGCCACGTTCAAATTGCGATTGATCGAGGCTCGTATCTCTCTTAAATGCTGCGCTTCGAAGGCGCCGGCGCGTTGCGACCGAAGCACAATCTCCATCCGAGGAAACCCCAAAATGCAAAGCCAGCCGCGCAGGCCAGGACGACATTTCCTTCAAATTCCGGGCCCGACCCCGATCCCGGACAAGGTCCTGCGCGCGATGGACTATCAGGTGATCGACCATCGCGGTCCTGGCTTCCAGGTGCTTGCCAAGCGCGTGCTCGAGAAGGTCAAGACGGTCTTCAAGACCAAAAATCCCGTGCTCATCTACCCGTCGTCGGGAACCGGCGCTTGGCAGTCCGCGCTGACCAACACGTTGAACGAGGGCGACAAGCTCCTCATGTTCGAGACCGGCGAGTTCTCAAGGCTTTGGCATGAAATGTCTGTGCGGCTCGGGTTCAAGCCCGACTTCGTTCCGGGCGACTGGCGGACGGGCGTCGACCCGGAGAAGGTCGACGAGAAGCTGCGCGCCGACAAGAACCATGAGATCAAGGCGGTCTGCGTGGTCCACCACGAGACGTCAGGTGGCCTGTTGAGCGACCTCAAGGCCATCCGCAAGGTCATTGATGACCATAACCATCCCGCGCTATTCCTGGTGGACACGGTGTCGGGCATCGGATCGACCGATCTCCGTCACGACGAATGGGGCATCGACGTCACGGTCGCCGGTTCGCAGAAGGGCTTGATGCTGCCGCCGGGGCTCGGCTTCAACGCGATCAGCGACAAGGCGATCGAGGCCTCGAAGAGGGTCAAGACGAACCGCGCCTATTTCCTCTGGAACGACATGCTCGCCACCAACAAGGACGGCTTCTTTCCATATACGCCGGCGACCTCGATCCTCTACGGTCTCGACGTCGCCATCGACCTGATGCACGAGGAAGGCCTCGACAACATTTTCGCGCGCCACAAGCGGTTCGGCGAAGCGACCCGCGCCGCCGTCAAGGCGTGGGGGATGGAGAACCTCGCCCGCGATCCGTACGTGTCGCCGGTCATGACCGCGGTCATGCTGCCCGAAGGAAAGGGCGCCGACGCCTTCCGCAAGGTCGTGCTCGACACGTTCGACATGTCGCTCGGCGCGGGTCTCAACAAGCTCAAGGACAAGGTCTTCCGCATCGGCCATCTCGGCGACACGAACGATCTGACCATCATGGGAGCGCTCTCGGGCCTCGAGATGGGCTTCGAGGCCGCCGGCGTTCCCTACAAGAAGGGCGGCGTGCAGGCGGCGATGGATGTCATCGCCGGCCACCACACGAAGAAACAGCCCGTCCGGCAGGCCGCCGAGTAGCGCCGCCCGTCGGCGGGAGGTCGGCTCAAGCAGCCGGCCTCCACTGACCGATTCTGGCGTTTCGCTTGAGCGCGCTCACCCTCCCTCTTCGGCCTGGTCGCCGTCACAGCGATGCTCGTGACCTACGCCTTCGAGGCGCGCAGCCCGCACGTCACGTTGGCCTTCGCTACGTCGTGCGGCCTCGGTTCGACCTACGGCTTCCTGCAAGGCGCCTGGCCGTTCGGTGTGGTGGAAGCGATCTGGGCGATCGTCGCCGTGGCGAAATGGCGGCGGCGGCTCGACGCTTCCGAGGGCTCGTAGCCGGCCTCAAGATGGCCCGGCGGCGCCGATCCGCGCCAGCACCTCGTCGTGGAGTCGCCTGTCGCCGCAGGCGACCACATCGCCGCCTTTCGAGGCGTCGCCCCCGGTCCATGTCGTGAAGACGCCGCCGGCGCCCTCGACGATCGGGATCAGTGCGACGACGTCGTAGGCCTGCACACCGGCCTCGAGCACGAGGTCGACGTGGCCGGCGGCAAGCATCGCGAAGGCGTAGCAGTCGCAGCCGTAGCGCACGAGCTTCGCCTGCTCCTCGATCCGGCGCAGCGAGGCGAGTTTGTCGTCGGGATAAAGTAGCGGCGAGGTCGTCATCACCGTCGCCTCCGCCAGCGCCGCGCAACGGCGGGTGCCGAGCGAGCGCTTGCCGCGCATCGGGCCAAGGCCGCTCCCGCGCCACGACGCCTTCGTGCCGTCGCCGACGAAGCGTTCCCGGGTGAACGGCTGCACCATCATGCCGTAGCAGGGCCGTCCCTTGTGGAGCAGGCCGATCAGCACGCCCCAGGTCGGCAGGCCGGCGAGGAAGGCCTTGGTGCCGTCGATCGGATCGAGCACCCAGACGTGATCCGCGTTCGCGCGAACCGAGCCGAACTCCTCGCCGATGATGCCGTGGCCGGGGAACTGGCGTTCGATGAGGCCGCGCATCGCGACCTCGGCCGCTCGGTCGGCCTCCGTGACCGGATCGAAACGGCCGCCGACATTCTTGTCGTGGGCGCTGAGGGCGGTACGGAAGAAAGGCAGGATCGCCTCGCTTGCGGCATCGCCCAAGGCCTCGACGAAGGCCGCGAAATCAACGGCTGACATAGTGGCTCCTGGACTGCGCGCCTCCGAAGGCCGCGCATGGCACGACGCGAGACGAACCGCAACACGGGCGTCGGCGGCGGACTCAGCTTTATACCCGTCTGAAGCGGCAAGTAAGTCACGCCGCGCGCCAGAGTTGGTTCGTGTCTTGCTTAGAACCGCGCAGCCGTGCATCTTGGTTCGGTGCGGTAAGGGGTGCCTGCCGCCGATGCCCTCCTTGGGCGTTTCCTCCCTAGGTCGAAAACTCATTAAGGGGTTTGCTTGAGAAGCGAGCGGTGATTCAAGGTCCTGGGAGGATTCTTGATGGGCGTTCGCCGGTACGAAATCACCGACTTCGAGTGGTCGATCATCCAGCCTCTGCTGCCGAACAAGCCGCGGGGCAAGCCGCGCGTCGACGACCGCAAGGTGCTCAACGGCATCTACTGGCGTCTGCGCACCGGATCGCCATGGGACGAGATCCCCGAGCGTTACGGGCCGCCGACGACCTGCTCGAACCGCTTCCGGCGGTGGGCCAAGATCGGCGTCTGGGATTGTGTATTCGAGGCGGTCTCGCGGGCCTACGACGGCGACATCCAGATGCTGGACTCGACCTCGGTGCGTGTCCATCAACACGGCGGCAACGTCGCAAAAGGGGGGCCTGCGCGACGCCGGCCGCCGCTCGGGACGCTGCTCGAGGCCAGTGCATGGGGCGTTCGCGGGGCGGGCTGACCACCAAGATCCACGCCCTCGTCGATGCCGACGGCCTGCCGATCGTGCTGAAGATCACCGAGGGCCAGGCGCACGACGGACGCAGCGCCGCCGATATGCTGGGCAGCCTCGGCAACGGTCAGATCCTGCTCGCCGATCGCGCCTACGACAGCAATGCGTTGCGCCAGACGATGAGCGCGCAAGGCGCCTGGGCCAACATCATGCCAATGGCGCGCCGCGTCGAGAAACCGGCCTTCAGCAGCTTCCTCTACCGCTACAGAAACCTCATCGAGCGGTTCTTCAACAAAATGAAGCATTTCAGAGCGATCGCAACGCGCTTCGAGAAACACGCCACGAACTACCTAGCCCTCGTCAAGCTCGCCGCCACGCGCATCTGGCTTCGATCTTATGAGTCGGTGTCCTAGACTTGGGCCGCTTGTGATTGTCACGGGCGGCTCTTTTGAATAGGCGTGCACTTCTGGCAGAGAAGCGCCGCGGGCAAAGCCTCGCCCGCAAACCTAGCAGGCCGACGTCTCCCATTCCACTCAGGCTATTGTTTTATGGTTCTGCTCCTTCGAACGTCCGGCACCGCCGTCGATGTGAAGGATCGCCGCGGCATCGGCAGGATTCATACCAGCGAACTGCCGCGCGCGATGGCGGGATACGGCCACCTCCCGCCGGAACCGGGCGATGAGTCCGGCCAGCTCGACGACCTCTCGGAAGAGGCTCGCCGCGAGCTGAACGTCAAATGACGTATAGGGCATCGATCGCGGCCTTCTAGTCGCACCTATGAACTTCATGGTCGTACGACGATAGCCGCGTCAAACCCGGGGAACTTGCAGCTAGAGCGTTCATTACTTCGCCGGAGATCCTGAGGAGAGTACTCATGCGCACTATGCTTTTAAGGTCCGTCGCGATCGTGGCCATTGCTCTGGCGCCGACGATGGTGCTGGCACAGGGAGGCCCTGGCGGGGGCGGAGGCGCCGGTGCCGGTCCGGCGGGAGGTGCCGGCGGAGGCGGCGCAGGTGCTGGCGCGGGTGGCGCACGAGGCGGTGCAGCGGCAGGTGGCGGAGCCGCACGAGGCGGTGCAGCGGCCGGTGGCGGAGCGGCTGGAGCCCAGCGCGGTGCCGAGGCGCCGTCGGGCGCGGCGAGAGGTGCCACCGGCGCCGGTGGCGCGGCGGGTCGCGAGGGTGCGGGCGAAGGCGCCGGCTCGCGCGGTCAGGGCGGCAAAGCTGCGGGCGCACCCGGCGCCCAGCAGGGCACCAAGGCTCCAGGCGCCGGCGCGGCGGGCACCAATGGCCGCGCAGAGAACGGCCGCGGCGAGAACGCCCGTCCCGACAACGGCCGCGGTGAAGCGGGCCGCGGTGAAGCGGGTCGTGGCGATGCAGATCGTGGCGATGCAGGCCGTGGCGAGGCAGGCCGTGGCGAGGCAGGTCGTGGCGAGGCAGATCGCGCAGGTGAACGCGCCGGTCGCGAGAGTGGAGAGCGCGGCGGGGAGCGCGCGGATCGCGGTGGCGAACGCGGGGGGCGGATCTCGACCGAGGATCGCACCCGGATCCGCTCAACGATCCGGAGCGGGCGCTACGAGAACGTCGGCCACGTCGATTTCCGCATCGGCGTCGGCACTATTGTGCCGGAGCGCTACCATTACCGCCCGTTGCCGCCCGAACTCGTCGAGTATTTCCCGCGCTACCGCGGCTACGACTTCATCGTCGTAGGCGATGAGGTGCTCATCCTCGCGCCGGGCACCCGACGGATCGTGGACGTTGTCCCGCTCGGCTGACGTCCGCCCTGCGCTCCAAATGCCTTCGCCTCGCCATCGCGAGATGGCGGGGTTTTCAAGTCCCGCGCTCGCGCCGCCGGTAAAAGTGACGATGTGTGTTAAACAACGCCTTGTGATGAAAGATTGCCGATGATGCTTTGTTTCGTGTCTCGGATGCTGGCGGCCGCCCTCATGATCGTCTCAATGCCGGGACCGATGTTCGCGGCGACGGCCAGATGCCGCGAGGGCGGTGTCGCCAGCGCGCCCGTCATCACCGCGGCCGACCTCAGGGCGATCGACCGCGCGGTCGTCACGCTGCCCGCGGTCAGGCTTCGTCAGGTGCAGATGAGCATCGGCGCCATTCAGCCGCTCGGTGTCGAGACGAAAGCGGTGCCGGACGCGGTTCGGAAGGTGTTGCCGCAGTTTGCCGGTTACCAGGCCTTTCGGACCGGTCACCATCTCGTCATCATCAAGCCGGGCTCGCGGCGCCTGGCCTACATCCTGCCTCTCCAACGAACACGCGGAGCGCTGCCGCCGGCCTGCCTGTAGGAGAGGGCGGTCTGCAAAGCGGTTCTGGCCCGTTTGGTTGAAAGCGGTCGGTAAAGCGCCTAAGCCGAACGCGGCGGACGCGAGGCTGACTATGGGCGAACACCAACCGAGATCGAAATGGCGCCGTGTCGTCGTCAAGCTGTCCGGCGAGGCGTTGCAGGGCAAGCAGAGCCACGGGCTTGACCAGAAGGTCCTGGAGCGGATCGCGCTTGACCTCGCCCGTGCCGCGCAGCTCGGCTACGAGGTTGCCGTCGTCGTCGGCGGCGGCAATTTCTTTCGTGGCATTCAGGGCGCGGAGAGCGGCATCGAGCGCGCGCGCGCCGACTCGATCGGCATGCTCGCCACCGTCATGAATGCGCTCGCCATCGAGTTCGCGGTCGAGAAGGCCGGCAAGTCCGCGCGCGTGCTCTCGGCGGTGCCGATGCCCTCGCTGTGCGAGCCGTATTCCCGCCAGGCCGCGCTGCACCATCTCGGCAAGAACCGGATCGTGGTGCTCGCCGGTGGCACCGGCAACCCGTTCTTCACCACCGACACGGGCGCCGTGCTGCGTGGCGCGGAACTGTCCTGCGACGCGATCCTCAAGGCGACCCAGGTCGACGGCGTCTACTCGGCCGATCCCAAGCTCGACCCCCTGGCCAAGCGTTACGACAGGCTGACGCACGACGAGGCCATCGAGCGTCATCTCGCGGTGATGGACACCGCCGCTTTCGCTCTTGCTCGCGAGAACAGAATTCCGATAATCGTGTTCTCGATCCAGCCGGAAGGCGCCATCTGCGATGCCCTCGAAGGCAGGTCGGCGGCGACGCTGGTCACGCCGTGATGCGTCCGTCTCGGCTCGTGGTCCCGCCGCCGTTATGGTCCATCGCCGGCCTGTCGGGTGCGTGGAGCGCGTCCGGATTCGTCGAGTCTCAAAGGTTCCAGGATGCCCGCTGAATTCGATTTGCCCGATTTGAAGCGCCGTATGCAGGGCGCCATGGCGACGCTGAAGCATGAACTCGGCGGCCTGCGCACGGGGCGCGCGAGCGCGAGCCTCATCGAGCCGGTCGAGGTCGAGGCCTACGGGCAGCGCATGCCGATCAACACCGTGGCCACCATCAGCGTGCCCGAGCCACGCATGCTTTCGGTCCAAGTTTGGGACAAGAGCATGGTGAGCGCGGTCGAGAAGGCGATCCGGGATTCGAGCCTCGGCCTTTCGCCGACGACGGAAGGACAGATCCTGCGCATCCGGATCCCGGAGCTGAACGAGCAGCGCCGCAAGGAAATGGTGAAGATCGCCCATCGCTATACCGAGGAGGCACGGGTGGCCGTCCGCCATGTCCGCCGCGACGGCATCGATACGCTGAAGAAGCTCCTGAAGGACAAGGACATCAGCGAGGACGACGCGAAGCGGCTCGAGAGCGACGTCCAGAAGGCGACGGACCAGTTCGTCGGCGAGATCGACATGACGCTCGCCACCAAGGAAAAGGAGATCATGCAGGTCTAGCGTTTGCGCGGGCGCCTGCGGCATTCGAGATAAATGCAGACTTGCAACCGGTTCGTGCTTAAGGCTCACTCGGGTCGTTCGAGATTGCAAACCGAGAGACGCGGTTCCGACGCGAGCGATGCCCAGGGAAGACCGATGCCAAGTCTAGCCGAGGATCAGTCGACGGGCGGGAGCCGGCGCGCGCCTGGCGTTCCCTCGCACGTCGGCCTTATCATGGACGGCAACGGTCGCTGGGCGGCGAGCCGGGGCATGCCGCGCGTGGAGGGGCATCGCCGCGGTCTCGAGGCGTTGCGCGCGACCGTTCGCGCGGCGATCGAGTTCTCGCTTGACTACCTGACCGTCTACAGCTTCTCCGCGGAGAATTGGAGCCGTCCTTTCGAGGAGATCCGCGATCTGATGGGGCTGCTCAAACGCTTCATCCGCAAGGATATGCACGAGCTCCACAATGCCGGCGTCCGCGTCAAGGTCATCGGCCATCGCGACAACCTGCAGCCAGACATCCTCGCCCTGCTGATCGAGGCGGAGACGATGACGCGGCTCAACAAGGGCCTCACCCTGGTCGTCGCGTTCAATTACGGTGGCCGGCAGGAGATTGCCGCCGCAGCCCGCAAGATCGCCCGCAAGTTCGCGGCGGGCGCGCTCCGCGAGGAGGAGATCGACGCCTCCCTCGTCGGCGAGCACCTCGACACCACCGGCATCCCTGATCCGGAGCTGATCATCCGAACCTCCGGCGAGCAGCGCCTGTCCAACTTCCTGTTGTGGCAGGCCGCCTACAGCGAATTCGTCTTCCTGCCGGTGTTCTGGCCGGACTTCGATCGCAAGGCCTTCGCCGGCGCGCTCGCGGAATACGCCGCCCGGGAGCGCCGGTTCGGCGGCGTGTCTCCGCTTCTCGCGGTCGCTGCCAGGACCGGCTCTTGAGGTCGAGGCATCCATGGCGCGGGCCTGTCGCACCCGGGCATCGATTTGCCGGATAGGGCGGGGCACGCGGACATGCCCGCCGCGACGGACATCGAGGGAAAGCAACGCCGGCGCCTGAGCGATCTCGGCATACGGGCCGCGTCGGGCCTTCTCCTGATCACGATCGCGATCCTGACAACCGTGATCGGCGGACCGGTCTTCATTATCGCCTGGCTCGCCAACGCGGTCGCGGTGCTATGGGAGTGGCAGCGTCTGGTCGACGGCCCGTTCGTGTCGGCACAAGTTCTATGCGGCTCCGTTGCGCTCGCCGCGGCAGGCGTGCTGGCGCGCTCCGGCACAGGCTACGGGTTCCTCGTCATCCTCGGCGCCGGCGCCCTCCTCGGATGGCTCGCCGGTCCCGGGCGGCGGGTCTGGGCTTGCGCCGGGATGGTTTATGCGGGCCTGCTGATCTTATCCGTAGTGGCGCTGCGCTTCTCCTTCCCGTTCGGCAGCCGCTCGTTGATTTGGCTTTTCGCGACCGTCTGGTCGGCGGATGTGTTCGCCTATTTCGGCGGTCGTCTGCTCGGCGGTCCCAAGCTGTGGCCGCGCATCTCGCCGTCGAAGACGTGGGCCGGCACGCTGTGCGGCCTCGCCGCCGCCGCGGCGATCGGCACCTGCACGGCGATGGGCGATCTGCAAGCGCCCTCGGCCGTCGTTCCCGTGCTTTTGCTCACCCTAGCGACCGCCGCCGTCTCGCAGGGCGGCGACATCTTCGAATCGGCGATCAAGCGGCGCTTCGACGTCAAGGATTCGAGCCGTCTGATACCGGGGCATGGCGGGGTCATGGACCGGCTCGACGGCTTCATCGCCGCCGCGATCTTCGCCTTCCTATTCGGGCTCGCGCGCAATCATCCCTCCGTCGCCGGCGGTCTTTTCTTTTGGGTATGAAGGCGGTTAGGGATAACGGTATGGATCAAATGCTCGGTCCGAGATCAGCGCAGTCGGGCCGCTCGGCGTCGCGCGCCGTGACCATTCTCGGCGCCACCGGATCGATCGGCCGGTCGACCGCCGAGATCCTGCGCGGCGCGCGGGACGCGTTCTCGGTCGTGGCGGTCGCGGGCGGCCGCAACCCGTACACGCTGGCGAAGACGGCGATCGAGCTCGGGGCTGAATTCGCGGCGCTGGCCGACCCATCCGGCTACCGAGCGCTCAAAGATGCGCTGGCCGGTACCGGCATCGGGGCCGCGGCCGGCGCCGAAGCCGTCATCGAGGCGGCGCTTCACCCCGCGGATTTGGTCATCGGCGCGATCGCGGGGACCGCCGGAGTCCGGCCGACCTTCGCGGCGCTCGAGGCCGGCCGCACCATCGCGCTCGCCAACAAGGAATGCCTCGTTTGTGCCGGCTCCGCCTTCATGCGCCAGGCCTCGGTCTCGGGCACGCGGCTGTTGCCCGTCGACAGCGAGCACAACGCGATCTTCCAGGCCCTCGGCGACAGCGATCCCGCGACCGTCGAGATGATGACGCTTACCGCCTCCGGCGGTCCGTTCCGGACCTGGACCAAGGAGGCGATCGCCGCCGCAACGCCCGAGCAGGCTCTGGCGCATCCCAATTGGGCGATGGGCCCCAAGGTCACCGTCGACTCCGCCGGCCTTATGAACAAGGGACTCGAACTCATTGAAGCGCATTACCTTTTCGGGATCGAGGCAGAACGGCTCGACGTCCTCGTGCATGCCCAGTCGATCGTCCATGGGCTCGTCAGCTTCGCCGACGGCTCGGTGACGGCCGGCCTCGCCGCGCCGGACATGAAGGTGCCGATCGGCCATTGCCTGTCCTATCCCGATCGCCTCACGACGGCGGCCCGCCGGCTCGACCTCGCGACCGTCGGCATGCTGACCTTCGAGAGACCCGACTTCGAGCGGTTCCCGGCGCTGCGGGTGGCGTTCGATGCCTTGAAGACGGGGCAGGGCCTCACGACGGTGATGAACGCCGCCAACGAGATCGCCGTCGAAGCCTTCCTGAAGAAGCTGATCTCGTTCCACGACATAGCGCGCCTCGTCGAGGAGGCGTGCGAGGCGGCTCTCTCCGACGGAACGGCGCGCGAGGCGGACGGCATCGCGGACGCCCTCGGTGTTGACCATATTGTCAGACAAAGGACGCGCGCGTCGCTTTCCCGCCTCGACGAAAGCGGATTTTTAACAGAACACTAACCATGCTGTTGAGGACGACGGATGAGCGGCGGGGCTCGTCGGGCGCATCCTTGCAGGCGTTGGCAGGAGGCCTCCTTGTTTTTGTTGTCCTACCCTCTTTCGGTCGTCACGTTCATCTTGCCGTTCCTGCTGGTGCTGACCATCGTGGTCTTCTTCCACGAGATGGGACACTTCCTGGTCGGGCGTTGGTGCGGCGTGAAAGTCGACACCTTCTCGCTCGGCTTCGGGCCGGAGATCTGCCACTACACCAGCCGTCGCACGGGGACGCGCTGGCGCCTGGCGATGCTGCCGCTCGGCGGATACGTCAAGTTCCACGGCGACGCCAACGCCGCCTCGATGACCGACGAGGCGGCGGCGCAGGTCATGCCCGCCTCGGAGCGCTCCGTGTCCCTGTTCGCGCAGGCGGTCTGGAAGCGCGCCGCCATCGTCGCGGCCGGTCCGATCGCCAACTTCCTGCTCGCGATCGTCATCTTCGCGGCGATGTACCATTACGTGGGCCGGGACGTGCTGAGCCCGCAGATCGCGGCCGTGAAGGCCGACAGCGCCGCCGCCGATGCCGGCTTCCAGCCCAACGACATCATCACCTCCGTCGATGGGCGCAAGATCGACTCGTTCTTCGACCTGCAGCGCAAGGTGATGACGAGCGACGGCCCGATGACGTTCGGCGTCGACCGCGAGGGCGACAGCCTCTCCCTCGTTGCGACGCCGCGACGGACCGCCACCAGGGACGGCGGCTTCGGGCCGAGCGAGGTAATGCAGCTCGGCATCGAGCCGGCCAACACGATGATCGACCTCCATGTCGTGAACTACGACGTGCTCGACTCGCTCTCGATGGGCGCCTCGGAGACCTGGTTCGTGCTGAAGGCCACCGGTCAGTATCTCGTGCGCATTATCCGCGGGCGCGAGTCGGCCGACCAGATTTCCGGCCCGATCGGCACCGCCGTCGTGTCCCACCAGATCGCCCAGCTCGGGATGGGGCCGCTCATGCAGCTCGCGGCGGTGCTCTCGGTCTCGATCGGGCTTCTCAACCTGATGCCGATCCCGCTCCTCGACGGCGGCTTCCTGATGTTCTTCGCCTTCGAGGCGATCCGCGGCAAGGCGCTCGGCGAGCGCACGCAGATGGTCGGATTCCGCATCGGGCTGACCCTGGTGGCGGCGCTTTCGATCTTCGCCGCCTTCAACGACATCGTGCGCGGCGTTAAACTGTTTCACTAACGAAAAGCCATCGTTAAGAGAGAGTTAACCACGGTTGTTAACTCTCTTTTTGCCGTAAAGCGTGTCTTGATCGCCACGGCAGGGTGAAAATGCCCCCGGCGGGGCGATCGGCCTTTTTGCGCCCATGTAAAGCCTGTAGAAGCTAAGCTCCGAATGGGGGGAGTGGGCGTCGAAGACGCTCTTCGTTCGGGCGGATGATGATGATCCGGTCTCGGCGGCGCCGAGGCAAATAGTAGAGCGATGCGGGGGCCGGACCAGTAATGAAGTGTTTCAAGGGTCACATCCACCGGTTCGCTTTCCTCGCGACCGTCGTGTTGTCTCTCCTCGTCTTTTTGCCCTCTGCATTCGCCGCCGCCGTCGGCGTGCGCGGCAACCAGCGCGTCGATTCCGAGACCATCCGCTCCTATTTCGCCGGAACCTCGCCCGAGGACATCAACAAGGGCGTCAAGGACCTCTACGCGACCGGCCTGTTCTCCGACGTGCGCGTGAGCGGTAGCGGCGGCAACACCGTGATCACCGTCAAGGAGAACCGCGGCATCAATCGCGTCGTCTTCGAGGGCAACAGCAAGCTCAAGTCGGAGCAGCTCGCGGGCGAGGTGACGTCGAAGTCGCGCGGTCCCTACAGCCCGACCATCGTCAGCGCCGACGTCGAGCGCATCAAGGACATCTACCGCCGCTCCGGGCGTGCCGCCGCTTCGGTGACGGCGCGCACCGTCGAGCTGCCCAACGGCAAGGTCGACGTCGTCTTCACGATCAACGAGGGCGAAAAGACCGGTGTCAAGGAGATCAACTTCGTCGGCAACAAGGCCTATTCCGGCGGCAAGCTGCGCGACCTGATGGAAACGACGGAGATGAACTATCTGTCGTTCTTCAAGTCGTCGGACGTCTACGACCCCGAGAAGATCGGCACCGATCTCGAGCTGATCCGCCGCTTCTACCTCAAGAACGGCTATGCCGACTTCCGCGTGATCGGCTCGGACGCGCGCTTCGATCCCGCCAAGGGCGGCTACATCGTCACCATCACCGTCGAGGAAGGCCCGCAGTACAAGGTCGGCAGCCTGAACGTCGATTCGCACAACGGCGCGATCAGCAACGCCAGCCTGCTGCCGTTCATCCGGCTGCGCGTCGGCGAGGTGTACAACGGTGACCTCGTCGAGAAGACGGTCGAAGCGATGACGCGCGAGGTCAACCGGCGCGGGTTCGCCTTCTCCCAGGTCAAGCCCCGCGGCGATCGCGATCCGACCACCCGCACCGTGTCGATCGTGTTCTCCATCGACGACGGTCCCAAGGTCTACATCGAACGCATCGTCATCACCGGCAACACCCGCACCCGCGACTACGTGATCCGCCGCGAGTTCGAGCTTGCCGAGGGCGACGCCTACAACAAGGTCCTCATCGACAAGGCCGAACGTCGCCTCAACGGTCTCGGCTTCTTCAAGAAGGTGAAGATCACCAACCAGGTCGGCTCGGCGCCGGACCGCGTCGTCGTGGTGGTCAACGTCGAGGATCAGCCCACGGGTTCGATCTCGGTGTCCGGCGGATACTCGACCGTCGACGGCTTCATCGGCGAGGTGTCCGTCACCGAGACGAACTTCCTCGGCCGCGGTCAGTACGTGCGCGCCGCCCTCACCGAAGGTCAGCGCACCCGCGGCGTCGAGTTCAACTTCACCGAGCCGTACTTCCTCGGCAACCGTCTCGCCGCCGGCTTCGACCTGTTCGCCAAGAAGAGCGACGTCTCGGCCTACTCGTACTACGACAACTTCATCCTCGGTGGGACCTTGCGCCTAGGCGTCCCGCTGACCGACGAGATCACCTTCTCGCCGCGCTACTCGGCCTATCGCTCGACGATCTCGATCCCGAACACGTCGCAGTATCCCTATAACGATTGTAACTTTCCAATCGGCGGAACGACGCCGGTCGCAAACGGCTCGACAGGCGCCGGCGTGCCGAACGCGAATTACAACTGTTTGACCAACGGCGAAGCCTCGCTCGCGCTCAAGCAGGCGGAGGGCACCACGGTCACCTCGCTGTTCGGCTACACGCTGTCCTACAACTCGCTGGACAACAACAAGAGCCCGACCGGCGGCATCCTGTCCGAGATCCGCCAGGACATCGCCGGCGCCGGCGGCTCCGAGCGCTTCCTCCGCACGACCGGCGATTTCCGCTACTACCATCCGATCTACGATCAGATCGTCGGTGTCGTGCACCTCCAGGGCGGCGATCTGCGCGGCTACGGCGGCAGCCAACTGCGCATCGTCGACAACTTCAATCTCGGCCCGACGCTGGTTCGCGGCTTCGCGCCGAGCGGCATCGGTCCGCGCGACGTCTCGGCGGGTGTCGACCCGACCGGCAACCCGCTCGGCGGCACCGAATATTTCGGTGCGTCGGCGGAAGCGCAGTTCCCGCTCTACGGCGTGCCGCGCGACCTGGGGCTGAAGGGCGCCGCGTTCTTCGATGCCGGTACGTTGTTCGGGTACCGCGGACAGACCAACTTCGCCAACGGCGCGCCTGCCACCTTCTACAACCCCTATGGGCTCTACAATCTTCCGACCAGCTTCGTGCAGGGCAATACGATCACCGTCGGCGGCGACAGTACGACGATCCGCACCTCGGTCGGCGTGTCGTTGATCTGGGCCTCGCCGCTCGGCCCGATCCGCTTCGACTTCGCCAAGGCGCTGACCAAGAACCAGTTCGATCAGACCCAGTTCTTCCGCTTCTCCGGCGGCGCGACCTTCTGATCGCCGCACACCTCGATCGGAACAGGGGAGGCCGCAACGCCTCTTCGTTCTTCGTGGCCGAACTGGTCCCTCCCAGTCGCAACCAGCCGCAGGGCGATCGGGTGGAGCGATCCTCCCCCGCTTTGCGGAGGAGGATCAGCGCGAGGCGATCTTCACCCGACCTTGACAGGCCGCGCGCTTGCCGCGAACACGGGATCGCTTCACGACCGTCCGGTTCCCGCCATGAACGATCTCGTCTTCTTCCACGCCCGCGAAGCCTTGCCGTTGGCCGCGGTCGCCGCGCTCGGAGAGGCGGCGCTGCCGGAGGGTTGCGATCCTGCCTTTCCCATCGCCGGAGCGGCGCCGCTCGACCGGGCCGGGGCAGGCGACATCACGCTGGCGGGCGAGGACCCCGACGAGATCGCCGCGACCCGCGCTGCCGCTTGCTTCGTTTCGGAACGGCTGTCGTGGGCGCTGCCGTCGCATGTCGTGGCGCTGGTGACGGCGGATCCCGAACGCGCCTTTCACGAGGTCGCCTCGAGGCTGCATCCCAATGCCGTCGCACCGGCTTCGCTCGTCGAGCGCAGCGGCATCGACCCGGCGGCGATCGTCCACCGCGACGCGCGGCTCGAGGCCGGCGTGACGATCGACCCTGGCGTCGTGGTCGGGCCGCGCGTCGAGATCGGCTCGGGGACGACGGTCGGCGCCAACACGACGATCGGCGCCGGCGTCCGGATCGGACGCGATTGCGCGATCGATGCGCAGGTCAGCATCGGCCATGCCCTCATCGGCGATCGCGTCGTCGTCGACAGCGGCGCGCGGATCGGTCAGGCCGCCGTGGCGGTCGAAGACGCTCCGGGCATCGGTCCTCGGGTCGGTCTCGGCCGCGTCATCATCCAGAACGGCGTCCGCATCGGCGCCAACGCGAGCGTCGCGCGCGGCGGCCTCAGGGACACCGTGCTCGGCGAGGGCAGCCGCATCGCGGCCTTGGCGACGATCACGGGCGACGCGCTCATCGCGCGCGACGCCGCATTCCCCGCCGGATCATGACGCCGAGGTGAGGCGATCGTCGGCTGGACGCGCCGCGCCGTCGCCACTAGGCACAGGTCTGCGGAATGCGCCGCACATTTGGGAAGGTCGAGATGGACGGCGTTGTCAAAGCGGAGGCTCTGTCCTTCGACATTCAAGAGATCATGAAGTGCCTGCCGCACCGTTATCCGTTCCTGATGGTCGATCGAATCCTCGACGCGCACGACGACCTGTCGTGCATCGGGATCAAGAACGTCACCTTCAACGAACCGCACTTCCAGGGCCACTTTCCCGGAAGCCCGGTGATGCCGGGCGTCCTGCTGATCGAGGGGATGGCCCAGACCGCCGGCGCGCTTTGCGTGAACTCGCTCTCGCGCGCCGGCAAGCCGCCGCCGCTGGTCTATTTCATGACGATCGACAAGGCCAAGTTCCGCAAGCCGGTCGTGCCGGGCGACCAGGTCGCCTTCCACGTCGAGCGCATCAACCGGCGCCGGGCCATGTGGTGGTTCAAGGCCAAGGCCCTCGTCGAGGGCCGCTGCGTGTGCGAGGCGGAGTTCTCGGCGATGCTGAGCGAGACGGCGGGAGAGCCATCATGAGCAAGGCGGTGAGGGTCCACGAGTTCGGCGGACCGGAGGTCATGACGATCGAGGACATCGAGCTGCCGCCGCCCGGCAAGGGCGAGGTGCTCGTGCGCGTCCATGCCGCCGGCGTCAACTACATCGACACCTATTTCCGCACCGGTGCCTACAAGCCGCCGACGATGCCCTTCGTGCCCGGCAGCGAGGCGGCCGGCGCGGTCGCCGCGCTGGGCAAGGGCGTCAAGGACCTGAAGGAGGGCGATCGCGTCGCCTTCGTCGGTTCCCTGAACTGCTACGCGGAGGAGGTGCTCGTCCCGGCCGACCGGCTCGTCCGGCTGCCGAAGTCGATCAGCTACGAGACGGCGGCCGCGATGATGCTGAAGGGTCTCACCGCGCAGTACCTCCTGCGCCAGGTCTTCAAGGTCGAGGAAGGCCACACCATTCTCGTCCATGCCGCCGCCGGCGGCGTCGGCCTCATCCTGTGCCAGTGGGGCAGGGCGCTGCGCGCCCACGTGATCGGCACGGCCGGGACGCCGCAAAAGGCCGCGCTCGCCAAGAAGGCCGGCGCCAAGCACGTGATCCTCTATCGCGACGAGGACTTCGTCGAGCGCGTGAAGACGATCACCAAGGGCAAGCTGTGCGACGTCGTCTACGACGGCGTCGGCAAGACGACCTTCATGGGCTCGCTCGACTGCCTGCGTCCGCGCGGGCTTCTGGCCAGCTTCGGCTCGGCGTCCGGCAAGGTCGAGCCGTTCGATCTCGGCATCCTCGCCGGCAAAGGCTCGCTGATCGTGACGCGGCCGACGCTCGCCACCTTCACCGCCGACCCCGCGAACTTGCAGAAGATGGCGCGCGATCTCATCCGGGTGGTGACAAAGGGCATCGTGCATATCCCGCTGCATGCGACGGCGCCGCTCGCCGAGGTGGTGGCTGTGCACAGGTCGCTCGAGGCCCGCGAGACGACGGGCTCGACCGTGCTGACGATCTGAAGGGGCTCCTCAGTCGCGGGATTGCTGCGTCAGGCCGAGTCCTGCCGCGACCCGCTTCAGAACCGCCTCCAGCGGATTGCGGGTCCAGCCGGCGGTGACGAAATCGTTGTGCACCGCCGATGGAGCCGACAGCAGCACGACGTCGCCGTCGCCGAGAGCCGGCGGCAGATCGGGCGCGGTCGCGACGCCGCGCGTCGCGAGGTCGGCCGCGAGCGTGGCGTTGAGCGCGGCCGAGGAAGGCGAGTAGGCGCTGACGAAGAAGGCGTTCCGGTGCGAGGCGGCGATCCAGGCCGAGAACTTCGGCTCCTCGCCGAACAGCGCGTCCAGCAACACGACGCCGGCGATGTGGCGCGTGGTCCGGCTCTGCATCGGCAGCGAGAAGGCGGTGGCGAGATAGCCGCCGCTGTAGGCGACGAGGATCACCGGCAATCGGTCCATCGTCTCGGCCGAGACCCGTCCTTCCGTGCGCTCCGCCGCGTGGGACGCGGCCTCGGCGAGATATTGGTCGAGAAACCCCGCCTGGTAGAAACGGCCGGGACTGGAATCGAGCGCGTCCACCGCGAGTTGCGGCGCCACCAGCACGGCGTTGAGCCCCGAGCGAAGGAACTGTTCGACGACCTTCTGCCGTCGCACCACGTCGCGCGCGAGCGTCGCGAGATTGCCGTGGAAGAACACGACGAGCGCTGCCGGCTTCGCCGGGTCGAAACGCGCGGGCACCACGACCAGCGACCGCCGATCCGCATAGGTCGGAGTCTGATAGAGCTTGCCGCCGCGCGGCGACACGTGGAACAGGCCGCCGTCGTCGCGCGAGAAGAAGCACTCGCCCGAGCCGGGGATTCTGCTCGCGGGATCGACCGGGAAGGGCGAGGCGTGGAAGTCGACGGGGCCGGGCGCGTCCTTTTCAGCACGTCCGTGCCCGGCGCGCTTCGTGGGCGAAGCCGCCGTCTCGGCCGGCGCGACGCCCTGTGCCCCGCCGGGGCATTCGCTCGTCATCGATGCCTCGTCAGACGACGGACCCTGCGCGGGCGCCATGGCGTCCTGCGCGTGGGCTGGCAGCACGCCGAACGCCGTCGCGAGCAGCATCAGAGCTCCCCATCTCATCTCTCGGTGTTCCGCTCATGCCGCCCAGCCGGCTTCCGCTCACCTTAGCCGCGCTAGCCCAACACGAGAAGGTTTCCGCCTGCGCGCGATTGGCCCTGCCCCTGTTCCACATCCGGCGACCGACGCGAGAGGCCGCCAAGCTCGCTGGCGATCCTTCACGCAACGCAGGCGTTTCCTGCGAGTTCATTGTCACGCCGGGAGGGGTGCCCATGCGACCAGCAGCCGTGATCGCCTTCGCCGCAGTACTGGCGTCTTCCGCGGCATGGGCGCAAGACATGCGGCCGGTGCCCCGTAAGCTGGACGACTCTGACCACCGCCAGGAGTCTCCAGCGGCGAGGGCCGTCGCCAAGCCCGCGAAGACGGCCGCCGAGTTCGCGAAGACGGCCGCCGAGCCGCCCTCCGCCGAAAAAAGCGGCTGCCTACCCGAACGCGATCTGAAGATCGACCCCGCCGTCGGGCAACCGCTCCACGTGGGGATGCAAAGCTATTCTCGCACGATCGCGCTCGGCGATCGCGAGGTCGTGCTGACGTTCGACGACGGTCCCCTGCCCGAGACCACGCCGAGGATCTTGCAGGCTCTGAAGGACGCTTGCGTCCACGCGACCTTCTTCCTGGTCGGACGCCAAACTCAAACTTTTCCCAGGCTGGCGCGCCGCGAGCGCGACGAGGGCCATAGCGTCGGCCACCATTCGAATACTCATCCGAGCTTCACCCTGCGCGGGTTCGACGAAGCGTCCGCGGTGCAAGACATCGAGAACGGTATCGCTGCCGATGAGACGGCGATCTACGGCGCCGCCGCGACGCCGCGCCATCCGCACGTGCCGTTCTTCCGCTTCCCCGGCTTCGCCGACACGCCGGCCTTGCTGGGCGACCTGGATCGGCGGGGCATCGCCGTCTTCGGCTCGGATCTTTGGGCTGCCGACTGGCTGATGATGACGCCGCAGAGCGAGCGGGAGCGGGTCATGGCGGCCCTGGAGAAGCGCCCGCACCACAATGGCATCATCCTTTTTCACGACACCCGCCGCTCCACCGCCAAGATGCTGCCAGAGCTGCTGGCGGAGCTGAAGGCAAAGGGCTACCGCGTAGTGCATCTCGTCTACCAGGAAAGCGCGCCGTCGCCGCCGCTGACGGCGCCGTCGAAGAGCACGCCCGAGACGGTCAAGATTATCGCCCACCTCCGAACGCCGATCGAACAAGGTTCGCACCACCTCGACGCCGCCGCTCGTGCGCCTTCGGGAGGAAACGATGCGCTTGATCAAGGACGCCCTTAGGCGTCATCCGCGACACGTGCCGCTCGCGAACAGTTTACGATTGCGGCTCGCGCGGTCCGCGAAGCTTCGGGCGTCTTGATCCAGGCCGACGGCTCTCGAATTGACTCGGACGACCGTCGTGGCCGAACCGCGGCAGACATCTCTCTGCCGCGACATTCATCGGCCTTGCAGATCGTTGGTTTCCAACCAGACCGTCGAGCTTGCCCAACGCGGCTGATCGATCGGCGCGACAGCAGGGGAACCCTGACGAAACGTGGCTCGGCTGTCGCAATAAAGCTTTCAGACTTCCATGGGCAAACTAATTCGGGAGCGACGCTCCGAACATCCCTTTCGACGTCAGGAACCGGCGAGCTATGCCGTCAAGCTTGCATCTCGCCACCGTCACGGCGCCGAAGCGCGAAAGCGTGCCTCGCGCGATCGATGCGCCTTGGAAGCATGCCGACCTTCTCCGCTATATCGGGGCGGTTAGGCAGGGTCTGCTCTTCCTCGATGCCGAAGGACGCATCGCGGCCTGCACGCCCCAGGCCCATCATCTTTTAAGCGCCTACAACCCCAGCTTCGACGGTTTATCCTCGCTCAAGGACCTGATGGGCATGCTGCACGCCACCGGCGCGCTTTCCCCGATGGAGATCGCCGGAGAGCTCCGTGCCGCGCGAAGAGTTGGCCGATCGCTGTCCTTCGAGGTCACCTTCGATCAGCGAACCGTACAGGTCGAGCTACATCCGGTCCCCAAGGGCGGCTGGGTGGTGACGCTGGAGGACGTCAGCTTGCGTCGGGCCTCCGAGATCGCCGCCGCCGAAATGGCCCGGCTCGATCCGCTGACCAAGCTGCCGAACCGGCTCATGCTGCGCGAGCGGCTCGACGAGGCGCTGAGCCGTCACGCGCGCACTGGCGAAGGGTGCGCGGTAATGCTGATCGATCTCGATCGCTTCAAGCCGATCAACGACATGCTCGGGCATGCGATGGGCGACGTTCTTCTCGAGAAAGTGGCCGATCGCCTGCGCACGACGGTGCGCCCGACGGATACGGTGGCGCGCATCGGCGGCGATGAATTCGTCATCCTCCAGACGGCGACGGGCGTCGCGCTCAGCGCCGAGACGCTCGCCCGCCGGATCGTCGACCTTGTCGGACGGACCTATGTCGCCGAAGGCCAGCTTCTCAACATCGGGGCATGCGTCGGCATCGCGCTCGCGCCGAGCGACGGAACCGACGCAGAGCGCCTGCTGAAATGCGCGGATCTCGCTCTCTACCGGGCGAAGGTCGACGGGCGCGGCACGTTCCGCTTCTTCGAGCCCGCCATGGACGCGAGGATGGCGGCGCGGCGGCAGACTGAAATCGACATGCGCCAGGCCCTCGCCCGGCGCGAGTTCCAGCTCTACTACCAGCCGCAACTCAATCTCGAGAACAACCAGCTCGTCGGCTGCGAGGCGCTGATCCGCTGGCTGCACCCGCAGCGCGGCGCGATCCCGCCGGCCGACTTCATCCCGCTCGCCGAAGAGCTCGGGCTGATCGTGCCGATCGGCGAATGGGTCATCCGCCAGGCATGCCGCGACGCCGTGAACTGGCCCCTCCCGCTGACGGTCGCGGTCAACGTCTCGCCTATCCAGTTCAAGAGCGATCGTTTGGCCGAGACGATCGTGTCGGCGCTCGCCTCTTCGGGCCTGCCGGCTCGCCGGCTCGAGGTCGAGATCACCGAAGGCGTCCTGCTGAGGGAGAACCAGCGCACGCTGGCGACGCTGCATCATCTGCGCGACCTCGGCGTGCGGGTCTCGATGGACGACTTCGGCACCGGTTACTCGTCGCTGAGTTATCTCCGCTCGTTCCCGTTCGACAAGATCAAGATCGACCGCTCCTTCGTGCGCGACATGGCACGTAAGCCGGATGGCGATGCCATCATCCGCGCGATCTCCGGCCTGGGCAAAAGCCTCGGCATGACCACGGTCGCGGAGGGCGTCGAGACCGCCGAGCAGATGGAGCGCATCCGCGCCGAGGGCTGCACGGACGTGCAGGGCTACCTCATCAGCAAGCCGCTGCCCTCCGTCGATTTATTGAAGCTTTTCGAGACTTTTCCCTCCGGCTGACTGGAACCCGAACAACCTTACGGACTCACGTCATGAGCAATCTTTACCGCCTCGTATACGCCAGCAAGAACCTGCTGCAGGGCAGCGACAGCGATATCGCGTCGGCCGTCCTGCAGATCCTCGAAGCCTCGCAGCGCAACAACGTCAAGGTCGACGTCACAGGCGCGCTGTTGTTCAACAAGGGCGCGTTCGCGCAGGTGCTCGAAGGCCCCCGGCGCAACGTCGAAGACACCTTCGAACGCATCCAGCAGGATTCTCGGCACGGCGACGTGACGGTGCTGCAGTGCGGCCCGGTCGACGATCGCGGCTTCCCGACATGGTCGATGGCGTTCGTCGGCCACTCGCGCGAAGGTCAGGCGATGTGGAGCGACCTCGCCGAGCGCAGCGGCTTCGATGTTTCCCGCCTCGATGGCGACGCCGTCTTCACCATGCTCCATCAGCTCGTCATCGAGGAGGAAGGCCTGCCGCGTTTCACGTCGCCGGTGCCGAGCGAAAAGGCAGTCCACGCGCCGAGCTCCCTGCCTCTGGACGTCGAACAGGTCAGGGCCGAGCTCGCGGATCTTGTTGCGGGGACTATCCCTTTGAAGGCCGAGCCGGCGATTGACGCCGCGGCGGTGATGCCCGTCGCTCAAGAAATTGGCGATGCTTGCGCGCTGACGGTTTTGAAGGGCGCGCTGGCGAGCGAGCGGCGACGCACGACCGAGCTGCGCGAGGAGTTGGACGATGCCCGCATCGCGCTGGCCGAGGCGCAGGCTCGCATCGCGGCCGGCTTGGGCGAGCGCGACATCTGGGCCAAGCGCGCGCGCCTGCTTGCGCAAGCCATCGGTGAGGAGGCGGAGGCGCTCGGCATGACGGTTGCGCCGCCGACCGCCGTCCAGGGCCGATGCTTGGCGGTGCTCAAGCGCGCTTAAGGCGGCCTTATGGACGTATCGGGTCGTGCTCGGTCTCCGAGCGCACCGTCGTCAGCCGCGCCAGTCCCGCCACCCCCGCCGTTCAGCCCGCGCCGTAGCCGGGCTTCGCCGCCAGGTCGAACGCGTTCTCGGGAGGCGCGCCACCGTCCCGACGGGCATCAATCCGTCGGTTGCGCGACAGTCCGCAGGTAGGGCTTCACGACGCTGAAACCGCCGGGATACTTCTTCTTCGCGTCGTCGTCCGACACGCTCGGGACGATGATCACGTCCTCGCCGCTCTTCCAGTTCACCGGCGTCGCGACCTGATGCCTGGCGGTCAGCTGAAGCGAGTCGATCACCCGCAGCACCTCGTCGAAGTTGCGCCCGGTCGAGGCCGGATAGGTCAAGGTGAGCTTGACCTTGTGGTCGGGCCCGATCACGAAGACGGAGCGCACGGTGAGCGTGTCGGACGCATTGGGATGGATCATGCCGTAGAGGTCGGACACCTTGCGGTCGGCATCCGCGATGAGCGGGAAGTTGAGAGCCGTGCCCTGCGTTTCCGCGATGTCGTCGGCCCATTTCCCGTGCGCCGACAACGGGTCGACGGAAAGACCGATGGCCTTGGTGTTGCGCCGGTCGAACTCCGGCTTGAGCTTGGCCGTGTAGCCGAGCTCGGTGGTGCACACCGGCGTGAAGTTCTTGGGATGCGAGAAAAGAACCACCCAGCTGTCGCCGGCCCATTGGTAGAAGTCCAAACGACCCTCTGTGGTCTCGGCCTGGAAGTTCGGGGCGATGTCGCCGAGTTGCAGTGCCATGGGGCGGCTCCGAGAAGATCAAGAGGAGCCGCGAGGCTGCAAGAGACCACAGCGGCCGTCAACGGAAACTTCGCCTCGTTCTTAAGCCGGATCGGGGATGGAAATCCTTTGGTCGAGAATATGCCCGCGACGATCGGCCGGCATGTCCGTGCGGTCAGCATGATCGTATGCGGCGTCGCGAGGTGTCGTCCCGGGGCCGGGACGATGCTCCACGGGCTCGAAACGATGAAGTCCGGAATGTGCCGAGCGCATCCGAGATTTGGTTGAAATAGAACTCCGGCATGCGGGCCGGCCTGGATGAGCGGGGAAGGGACATGCCCGCCACCAACGGCCGGCTAAAGCGAGCTTTCAACGTCCATGTCGCGAAGGCAACGCAGATAACCGGGATCGAAGTCGCTGTAGTGCTGGCATCGCGCCAGGTCCAGGACCTCGAACTGGCCGCGGCGCCACTGGATGAGCTTCTTCTCCTTGAGCTCCTGCAGCGTCCGGTTGACATGGACGGTCGAGAGCCCCACCGCGTCGCCGAGGTCGGCCTGAGTGATGGGGAAGGCGAAGCGCTGCTCCTCGGAAAGACCGACCGCCTTCAGCCGCAGCAGGATCTCGCACAGCAGGTGACCGATGCGACGGTCGGGCGAGCGGCGCCCCATGTTGGCCAGCCACTCTCGCGAAATCGCCGCGTCCACCAGGGTCGACCAGGTGATCGCCCGCTCCACGGCCGGATGGGCGGCGGTGAGGGTGCGCATCGTCTCGCGCGAGACGAGCGCGACCCTGGCCTCCGACAGCGTCAGGATGCTGTGGTCCATGCGGTCGAGCACGAACATGTGCGCGTCGCAGCAATCGCCGGGCACCAGGAAGCCGGTGATCTGGCGCCGCCCGCCCTCGACGATCTTGTAGCGGCAGGCGAACCCTTCGACGAGAACGTGGGCGGTGCCGCAAGGATCGCCCTCGCGCACAACATCGGTCTGCGCGGGGAAGGTTCGCACGCTCGATAAGGCATTCAACAGAGCTTCGATGTCGGCGTTCGACAACGGCCTGAAGCTTTCCAAGCGCCTGACAATCGGGTGGTATGGGCCTGAGAAGCCGGAACTCACGGTCGAGAACCCATTGCGGGGCCTTTTTGGCTAGCGCGTATTTGGCTACCGCGTGCCAAACATAAATGAGTGGCAATGCTCGCAAAGCAAGCCGTAACACCTCTTTGATATCGGACGCCGGTTCGTATCGGACGCCGGCGCGAAGCTGCCGCAAGCAGGCGGAGGCGGACAATTTCGATCATCGTGGCGCTCGGCCATGTGTGAGGACTTGGCCATGCGTGAGGAAGGTCGATCGCGTCGACCTCGGCCGCGTGGATCGCCTATAACGAGGTGCGAGCGTCGCGAGCCGACGACCAAGCGTGCACGAAGGACGACCGCATGAACTGGACGACCATCGGCGAGGCAACGCTCGAGAACCGGCATGTCGTTCTTCGGCCGCTCGAGGCGACGGATCGATGTGCGCTGGCGGAGATCGCGTTCGAGGCAGACATCTGGCGCTACTTCGTATCGCGGATCGACGACGAAGCCGGCCTCGAGGTGTTCATGCGTTCGGCCCTGGACGACCGCGTTGCAGGGCGGCGCGCCGTCTTCGTCGTGGTCGACAAGCGCAGCAACCGCACGGCCGGCAGCATGTCCTACGGCAATATGGCGCCAGCGGACCGGCGCCTCGAGATCGGCTGGTCCTGGCTCGGCAAGCCGTTTCGCGGGGAGGGCATCAATGGGCAAGCCAAGCTCCTCCTTCTCGCCACGGCTTTCGATGTGCTGGGCTGCGAGCGCGTCGAGTTCAAGACCGACGTCCTGAACACGCGGGCACGCCAGGGCCTTCGCAACATCGGCGCGACCGAAGAGGGCGTCCTGCGAAGCTACAATTACATGCCGGATGGGAGACGGCGTGACGCGATCTATTACTCGATCCTGCGCGCCGAATGGCCATCCGTGCGGAGCAGGCTCGAAGCGGGCCGGCCTGTCGCCGCCGTACTCCGATGAGGCGGCAAGACGTCCCCGAATCCTCGGCCTCGATCTATGGCGAGACGGTGAACGGCAAGGTGCTCGGGAGCAATTCGCCGGTCTCCGGACCCTCTGACGGCAAGGCGAAGACCACGCCGGGGGCATCGGAGCCGACGCCGTGAACGGTCCGACCGTCCACCCCGATGAAACGACGTTTCGCAACGAGGGCCTCCGTGGTTTGATGTCGCCACGATCCGGCGAAGCGATCGGTCGATCTGCCCTCGTCTTCAGATGACGGGAGGTCAGCCGAGGCGGGAGGCTAACGTGAAGCAGGTTTATCGAGTTTGGCGTCCGGCCCGGCCGGTCGACTGCTATTACCTGCTGGCGAAATCGCGCAAGGAAGCTATCGAGATCGTGACGCTGAGATTGGAGGATCCGGAGGGTTCGAAAGCCTGGAACGCGGAGCCGGACGCTCCGGCGTTCGCCGTTCCTAAAGGTATTGTTGCCGACAAGAGCGGGAAGCCGATCCAGTCGCAGGAAGCTTGATCCATGGCCCGGTGCAAGCGACTGTCCGTCGATCGACGGAGACAGCGGCGAAGCGAACAACGCTTTTTTCGAGTTTAGACCAGTCGGTTCCTTCGGACACTAAGATCGCGAGATCTGTTGGTTTATACGAGACCTGTTGGTTTATACGAGACCTGTTGGTTTAGACGAGACCTGTTGGTTTAGACAAGACCTGTTGGTTTAGATTGGTGGAGCCAGGCGGAATCGAACCGCCGACCTCTTCAATGCCATTGAAGCGCTCTCCCAACTGAGCTATGACCCCGGCCGTTTGTGCGCCTCTTGGGAAGGCCGTCCGCGCCGCTTGGAAGGCGGAGGAGGGCCGATATAGCGGCATTGCCGGTTGCCGGCAAGGGCCTGCCACGCATCTGGCGTTCCTCGAGCGCCGCGACACCGGCGCCGCTCAATAGCGCACGGATACCCGCAACCCGAACACCGCCGCGTCGCGGATCGGCTGGCCGGTTTGCGGATCGGCGACGCCGTGGGCGCCGGGATGGAAGATATACTGGAACACGGGCTGCATCGTGAAGCCCGGCACGACGACATACTGGTAGGTCGCCTCGATCAGCGCCTGGTAGTCGCGCACCAGCGGGCTGCCGGTCGCCGCGTCGAACGTGGTGACGTTGGGGGAAATGCGGGCGTAGGCGGCGCTCACCCCTATGGTGTCGAAGACGCGGCCGGGGATGAGTCCCTGATAGGAGATGCCGCCATCGATATAAAGGTCGATGAGATTGCGATCGCTGGGCAAGCTGAGGCCGCGCAGGAAAACGGCGGCGCCGATCTGGTCGTTGCCGGGCTGGCGGTAGATCGTCTGGTCGATGATGCCGTAGAGGCCGTCGTTGCCGTGATGGACCGCGTGGAAAATGTCGGGGATGTCGGTCGCGGCGAAGTCCTCGAAATGATGGAGATAGCCGACCTTCACGGTGCCCGGCAGGCCCTTGGCGTCCTTCTCCTGGTTGTAGGCGAACTGCGCCTCGGTCATCAGCAGCGGAGGGTCCACTAGCCGGAAATTGGTTCCCGAGGGATTGCGAAGCTGCGGCAGGATGCTGTTGACGCCGGGACGGTAAGGGCCGGCCGGGTCGCCGTCGAACAGCGCGGCGAGCAGGGTGACGTTGTCGGTCGGCGTCGCCTTCACGCGCACGCCGGGCGTCGCCAGCGGAAAGTCCGGTCCGCCGCTCGGCAGGTCGGCGGTCAAGCTCGACGGGAAGCCGAAGGTCGAGCCGATGAACAGCGATGCCGTCTGGCTGATCACGAATTCCGTGTCGGCGGCGATCTGGCCGACGCGTACGAAGAGCTTGCCGCCGGCGAGCTTCTGCTCGAACCAGGCCTCGTAGAGCCTCGTCGACGGGAAGGCCTCGATGCCGCTGACGGTGAAGAGGTCGAGCGTGTTGTTGCCGCTGAGGCCGCGCCCGTTGAGCTGGTAGACGTTCGCGTGCAGCGCCGCGTCCTTGAGCCCGGCGAGCTTGCCGAGGTCGATGTCGAGCGCGCCGTTGATCTCGCCCTCGTAGGTGGCGCCGCGCTTGATGCCGCCGGTCGCGTTGCCGAGCACCTCTCCGATATAGGTGAAGCTGTAGTCGATGCCCTTCGAATCGAGGAAGGCGCGGATGCCGCCGGGGTCGCCGTACTTGCCGAGCGAACTCTGGATGCTGGGGGTCTGGGCGGGCGCGTTCTCCGACGGCTGCCCGGACGTCTCCGGTGCCGTGACCGACGTCGTCGGCGAGCCTCCCGCGCCGGTCTGGCCGATGTCCTGCGCCACGGCGGTCCCTGCGCCCCCGATCAGGAGCAAGGCCGCAAGGACGAGAAGAGAGGGTGTCGATGCTTTCATGCCGTCGTTCTCATCGCTTACGTCCTGTCCGGCGCACCCTTTCGGTACTCGAACGATGTCGCACGTGCGAACGTTTGAAGAGCATGTTACCCGGAGTTTGAGCATCACCAACATTTACAGCCTAAGCCAGTAGTTGACCGTCGTTTTCTTGCCAGGCTCAGAGTCTTTGTCTTCTCGAAAAGGAAATGGGTATAACAGCCCCTTACTTGAGAAGCGCGCTCTAGAGAACTGGCAGGATGACATGCAAGTTCTCTACATTCGCGCCGACGGGCATCAACAAACGAGAGAAGCGTGAGCGAGCTTCTAGTCGGGTTCGGATCGGCCGTGAAGGGCCGGCAAGACGTTTCCCTGGCAGTTTGGAGTTAGAGAAATTCACAACTGCGAGACCGCGGCGGCGTCATCGATCAAGCTGCCGCCGCCACCGGCTTTTCGCTCGCCTTGTCGAGGCAGAAGCGAATGGCTTCGGGAAGACTCGCGATGGAGCTGTCGCCGCGTACGTCGCGGCAAAGGGTCGTCGTACGATCGTCGTCGATGTCCGCCCTCCAGAAAGCAGCGACGATGGGCACGCCCGGAACACGGCGGCGCAGTCGCCTGACCGCGAAACGGGCCTGCGACACGTTGAGGTCGGCATCGAGCAACGACAGCACGACGAGCTTCGTCTCAGGGGTCGCCAGTTCGGCCCGGTCGTCGGTCGTCAGGCTGGAGGCCGGCGCCACGCGCACGGCGACACCCTTACGTCCGAGAAGATCGGCGAAGATGTGAGCCGCCGCCTCGTCGAGAGCCGTGCGTCCGGCCACGCAAACGATGGCCTTCTCACGCCAGGCCGGATCGATGCGCGGGTTGGGAAGCGCCGGTTCCGCCGGGACGTCCGCCGGGAGTTCCGCTGCCTCGTTCTCGAGGGAGGCGGGCGCATCCTTTCGAGCGGTGTGTTTCCTCGTCGTCTCCATCGTTCTGGAAGCATCGTCCAGGTCTTCGAGCAGGACCCGGATCATTCGGCAGATGGTCGCCTGCCGCTGCTCCGGCAGGGCGCCGCGACGAACGTCCTGCTGCGCCAGCAACAGCGCCCGCATGGCGACCTGATCGTAATAGTCGAGCAGGGATCCTTCCGCGAGGAAGCCTTCCGCGTGGTCGACGATCTCCGAGGGGTCGCCGACGAGCATGCGTTGGTAGAAGGTCTCGACGGGCGTGAGTGCCGGGGCGTCGCCGAGGATCACGTCGAGGAAGGCGAGGCGTTCCACGTGACGGCCGATGACGACGACGCACACCGTCAGCGGCGTCGAGAGGACGAGGCCGACCGGTCCCCAGAGCCAGGTCCAGAACGTCGCCGCGGCGACCACCGCGATGGGCGAGATACCGGTGTTGCGGCCGTAGACGAGCGGTTCCACCACCTGGCCTACGATCGTTTCGCTGACGATGAAGAGGAGGGCGGTCTCGATCGCCATCGTCCAGCCGGGGCTGGCCGCGGCTGCCATCAAGATGGGAAAGATCGCGGCTCCAAACGATCCGACGTAGGGGATGAAGCGCATGAAGATCGCCACGATTCCCCACAGCAGGGCGCTTGGCACGCCGATGATCGTCAAGACCAGCGCGATGACGACGCCGAAGACGGTGTTGAGCAGCACCTGCGCGAGGAAGTAGCGGCTGAGCCGTCGCGCCGCATCGTTCATCGCCAGTGTCGTGCGCTGGATATCGCCGGAGCCGACGAGCCGGATGAAGCGGTTGCGCAAGTCTTCGCGCTGCAGGAGGATGAAGACGACGAAGATCGCAACGAAGGCCGCCGTCGCGAGCGGCGAGGCGGCGGTCCCGGCCACAGCTTGCATGATGGTGAGGACGCCGGGCGGTGGCGAGACGATCTCGACCGGCATCGGCGCCTTGTCCTTTTTGGCAGGCTGATCGCCCTGCGGCGGGAACACCGCCGGCTTAGGCTTGACGTTGCCAGGAGCCTCCGAAGGTTTCATCCTGGAGGCGTCCGCGATCAGCGCGTTCAGGCGCTCCAGCAGCGGGCTGTTGGCCGTCAACGCCCTGGCACTGTCGACCTTTTTGGTCACTGTGGCCTGGTATTTCGGTGCGTCCGCGGCCAAGTCGGTGATCTGCTTCGCCAAGATGCTGCCGATCCCGACCGCGAGAAGAAAGGTCGCTAGAACGACCATGCCGACCGAGATCGTCCGACCCAACCCGGCCTTGCGCAGGACCTTGACCAGCGGGGAAAGAACGAAGCTCAAGAGGATCGCGATCGCGACCGGCACGAGGATCTCTCGCGCGAAGAACAGGGTGCCGACCACCAGGATGATGATGAGGATGGTGGCGAGCGTATCGAGCGTGCGTGCCGGGTCCGGCGTTGAAGGCTGCAGCTGGGGCAAGAGAGCGTTCACGACGCTTGGCTCGACATGACTTTGAACCTTGTGTCTCGTCCGCCGGCGCTTAACGAGGCGGCTTTCCGCGCGGTTCCCGCTGGCCTCTTACATGCTTTATCGCCAAGGGTTTGGCTTCCAAAGCTGCTTCGCGAAGCGTGATCGTGTGATGACGAGTGGGCGATGAACGAGACGGCGATCATACCAGCGGACGATGCGACGCAGACCGGCGACGCGCTTCACGGCGACGCGACTCGGGGCGACGCGACAATCGGCGACCTCGCCGTCCTGCCGGTGTTCTTCGCTCTCGCCGGCAAGAGGGCGGTGCTCGCCGGCGCGACCGAGCGGGCGTGCTGGAAGGCCGAGCTGCTTCTCGCCACCGGCGCCACTCTCGATGTCTACGCCTCCGAACCTTGCGAACCGATGCGGGCGCTCGCGGCGCGCCATCCGCGTCTGACGCTGCACGAGCGCTGCTGGCGGGCGGCTGATCTGGCGGCCGCGGCGATGGCGCTGCTCGATTCGCTCGACGACGGCGAGGCTGCCCGGTTCCGGACCGCGGCGCGGGTGGCGGGCGTCCCGATGAATGCGATCGACAATCCGGCCTTCTGCGATTTCCAGTTCGGCGCGATCGTCAATCGGTCGCCCCTCGTCATCGGCATCTCGACGGACGGCGCGGCGCCGGTGTTCGGCCAGGCGCTCCGCGGCAGGCTCGAGACGCTGCTGCCGCCCAGCCTGCAGGCGTGGGCGCGAGCGGCACGCGCCTGGCGCGCCCGCTTGGCCCCGATGGCGCTGCCGTTCCGCGCGCGGCGCCGCTTTTGGGAGCGCTTCTCGCGCCTGGCGCTGGTGGACGAGGACAGGGCTCCGGCGGCGGCGGACTTCGCCGCCTGTCTCGACCACGCGACGCCGCCCGGCCTACCGGACGATGCCGCCACGGAGCACGGTGCGCCGATCGGGCGGGTGACGCTCGTCGGCGCCGGACCGGGCGATCCCGACCTCCTCACCCTGAAGGCGCTGCGCGCGCTGCAGGGCGCCGACATCGTGCTCTACGACAAACTGGTCGCCCCGGCGATCGTCGGCATGGCGCGGCGCGAGGCGGAGAAGATCGACGTCGGCAAGCGCGGCTACAAGCCGTCCTGCAAGCAGCACGAGATCACCGCGATGATGGTCGCCTTCGCGCGCGCCGGCAAGACCGTGGTGCGTCTCAAGGGCGGCGACCCGATGATCTTCGGCCGCGCCACGGAGGAGATCGAGGGCTGCGTGGACGCCGGCGTGCCCGTGGACGTGGTGCCTGGGGTGACGGCGGCGCTCGGCGCGGCCGCCTCGATGCGGGTGTCGCTAACCGAGCGGACGGTGGCGCGGCGGCTGCAGTTCGTGACAGCGCACGCGAGGGACGGGCGGCTGCCGGAGGACATCGACTGGCGCGCACTGTGCGATCCCGCCGCGGCGACGGTGGTCTACATGGGCGTGCGGACGATGGACGCCCTGGTGGAGAAGCTGCTCGCCCACGGGATCGCACCCGCAACGCCGGCGGTGCTGGTCGAGCGGGCCACCCAGCCCGAAGAGCGGCGGGTGTTCGGCGCGATCGCGGCGATGCCCGAGTTGACCCGTCGCGCCGCGCCGACCGGGCCTTGTCTTCTGATGATCGGGCTCGGCTTCGCGCGAGGCGAGACTGTCGAGGTCGCTCTCGCGCGGGCCGGTCAGGGCGAAATACCGTGAGCGGGGGATTCGGCTTGCCGCAAAAAAAGCGGGGCTGAAGCCCCGCTTTAGGAAGGTTTGGGGTTTCCGCGACCGTTAGGTCGGCATGTTGACGCCGTTCGGGAAGAACCCGCCCGGCTTCTGGCTCAACGTCAAGTCGGCGTAGACGATGTCGAGCACCTGGTTGATCGTGCGGTCGGCCTGGATGGAGTTGCCGTCGCCGTTGGTGATGCCGGGATTGGCCGTCGTGCCGACGCCGTGGTCATTGTTCTGCCTCGGCGTGCCGGCGTCACCGCTGAGCCTCGTGCGCAGGAACGAGATCGCCTGGGTCTGGCTGCTGAACCCGTTGGCGAAGAGATAGGTGCGGATGAGGCCGGCGTGGTAGGCCTCGGTCGCCAAGATGCCCGCCGCCGCGTCGAGGTAGGCCTTGTTGGTGATCAACGTCGCCGCGCCGTGATAGGCGGTGACCCCGACGTCCTCGAAGATGTAGGAGCCGAGCACGAAGTTTGCTTCGCTGGCGAACGGATCGAAGCTCGCACCGAGACCGGCGGCCTGGGCAGCCCCGTTGAAGCTGTTGAGGAGGTCGATATTCGGACGCGAGGCCGGCACGACACCGGCGCCGACGAGCGCGCTGCGCAGGAACGCGACGTGGTTCGTCTCGTCGGTCGCCAATTCCTGAGAATAGGCCTGAACGACCGAGCCGTGGGTGAAGGGGACCACCGTGCTGCCCCCCTTGACGATGGTTCGTCCGGCCTGGTCGCCGATGAGGCTGGCCGGAAGTCCATGGCCATTGAACGCGTAATTGTAGAACTCCGCCTCGAGGTATTCGAGGTTGAGGGCGAAGGTCAGGATCGTGACGTCCAACGAGGCCGCGGCGGAGGCCGGGGTCGCGGCGATGCCGGCGACGCCCGCGACGGCGGCGGTGGCCGCGCCGGCGGTGAGCGACTTCATGAACGAGCGGCGACCCGCCTCCATGTCGACCTCCGGCCGATCGGCCAGGATCTTCGACGCCATCTCTTTGATTCTGCTTGTCATTTTTTAGCCCCTCTTTTATCGCGAGTCGTATTGCACCCGCGCCCGTATCCGCCCTTATAAATCAGGTCGACCGAAACGCAACCGAAGTGTCGCCAAATCGATAATGGTTGCCTCGTCTCCGGTCCTATTCGGCGAGACTGTTGCAGAGATGTCGGCTCGCGCGGCTATCTTTGCTAGTTCTTATAAAAACAACATCTTAGCTTTGCTCTGCTAGTTTGTTTTCTTATGGAAACGATGTGTCAATCTGCTTTTCGGCAGAGCCGGCGGCCATGGGCCGGAAGATCGCGCTCGGCGCCGCCTATCCTTATTCACCGCCGAGCGCGGCCATTCCGCGCTGATCGGCATGGGTCTCACCGCCGCGCTATGCACTGCCATGCTTTCCACTGGGGAGCCGCCCTGGTAAGCCGCCTGCATGGCCTCCCATCCTATCACGAATATCCGCAACTTCTCGATCGTGGCGCATATCGACCACGGCAAGTCGACGCTCGCCGACCGGCTGATCCAGACCACCGGCACGGTGGCGCTGCGCGACATGAGCGAGCAGATGCTCGACAACATGGACATCGAGCGCGAGCGCGGCATCACCATCAAGGCGCAGACGGTGCGGCTCGAATACCCGGCCAACGACGGCAAGACCTACATCTTGAACCTGATGGACACGCCCGGCCACGTCGACTTCGCCTACGAGGTGTCGCGCTCGCTCGCCGCCTGCGAGGGTTCGCTCTTGGTGGTCGACGCCTCGCAGGGCGTCGAGGCCCAGACGCTCGCCAACGTCTACCACGCGCTCGACGCCGGCCACGAGATCGTGCCGGTGTTGAACAAGATCGACCTGCCGGCCGCCGAGCCGGACCGCATCAAGCAGCAGATCGAGGATGTCATCGGCATCGATGCCTCCGACGCGGTGCCGATCTCCGCCAAGACCGGGCTCAACATCGATCTCGTGCTGGAGGCCATCGTCACCCGGCTGCCGCCGCCGACGGGCGACGAGACGGCGCCGCTGAAGGCGCTGCTGGTCGATTCGTGGTACGACGCCTACCTCGGCGTGGTGGTGCTGGTGCGCGTCGTCGACGGCGCGCTGCGCAAGGGCCAGCGCATCCTGATGATGGGCACCGACGCCCATTACGAGGTCGACCGGCTCGGTGTGTTCACGCCGAAGATGAAGGACGCCGACGCGCTCGGCCCGGGCGAGATGGGCTTCATCACCGCGCAGATCAAGCAGGTCGCCGACACCCGCGTCGGCGACACGATCACCGACGAGCGAAAACCTTGCGCCGCGGCGCTGCCCGGCTTCAAGCCGGCGCAGCCCGTCGTGTTCTGCGGGCTGTTCCCGGTCGATGCCGCCGATTTCGAGGACCTACGCGCCGCGATGGGGCGGTTGCGGCTCAACGATGCCTCGTTCTCCTACGAGATGGAGAGCTCGGCCGCGCTCGGCTTCGGCTTCCGCTGCGGGTTCCTCGGTCTGCTGCACCTCGAAATCATCCAGGAGCGGCTGGAGCGCGAGTTCAACCTCGACCTCATCGCCACCGCGCCCTCGGTCATCTACCGGCTGAAGCTGCGCGACGGATCGAACATCGACCTGCACAACCCGGCCGACATGCCGGACCCCTCGCAGATCGAGGCGATCGAGGAGCCGTGGATCCGCGCCACCATCCTGACGCCGGACGACTACCTCGGCAGCGTGCTGAAACTGTGCCAGGAGCGGCGCGGCGTACAGGTCGACTTGAACTACGTCGGCGCCCGCGCGATGGCGGTCTACGACCTGCCGCTGAACGAGGTGGTGTTCGACTTCTATGACCGGCTGAAATCGATCTCGAAGGGGTATGCCTCGTTCGATTACGCGATCACCGACTACAAGGCGGGCGACCTCGTCAAGATGTCGATCCTCGTCAACGCCGAGCCGGTCGACGCCCTCTCGATGCTGGTCCACCGCGACCGCGCCGACGGGCGCGGCCGGGCGATGGTCGAGCGGCTGAAGGAGCTCATCCCCCAGCACATGTTCGTCATCCCGGTGCAGGCCGCGATCGGCGGCAAGATCATCGCCCGCGAGACCGTGCGCGCGATGCGCAAGGACGTCACCGCCAAGTGCTACGGCGGCGACGCCACCCGCAAGCGCAAGCTGCTCGACAAGCAGCGCGCCGGCAAGAAGAAGATGCGCCAGTTCGGCAAGGTGGAGATCCCGCAGGAGGCGTTCATCGCCGCGCTGAAGATGGATGGGTGATGGTTCGAGACGCGCCTACGGCGCCCTCACCATGAGCGACTGTCTTGGCTGTCAAGCGGTTTGCCATTCTTTTCTGTCCCTCATGATGGCGTTGAGCACGGTGATGAGCTTGCGGGCGACGGCGATGAGCGCGACCATCTTTGGCTTACCGGCGCCGACGAGCCTTGCGTAGAACGTCCGCAAGTTTGGGTTGGATCGCGACGCGACGAGAGCCGCCATGTAAAGCGCGGTCCGCACGCTCGCGCGACCGCCGCCGATGAAGCTCTTGCCCTTCCATGAGCCGGATTGCCGGGTGAAGGGCGCGAGCCCGACGAGCGCGGCGATCTGCTTTCGATCGAGTCGGCCGAGTTCGGGCAGCTCGGCGATGAGCGAACAGGCCGTGACGCGGCCGACGCCCGGCACGGACTTGAGGAGATCGTCCGCCTCCCGCCAGGCGGGCGATGAGCGCACGGCGGCGTCGATGTCCAGGTCGAGATCGTCGAGTTCGCGTTTCAGGGCGGCGATCAGCCGCTCGAGGCTTTTCTGCACCCGCTTCGGAGGTTTGCGCCGCAGCCGTTGCGTTTCGGCACCGATCATTTCGACGATCTGCCGCCGCCGGCCGACGAGATCGGCGAGAAGCCGGGTGTTCTCGTCGGGCAGCGTCCGCACCTCGGGGTTCGTGGCTTCGGCAAAATGCGCGATGACCGCCGCGTCGATCGGATCGGTCTTGGCGCGCTTGCCGAGCGCCTTGGCAAAGGCGCGTACCTGCGCCGGATTGACCACCACCACGGGGAGGCCGGCGCCGGCCATCGCCGCCGCCGTCGTCGTCTCGTAGCCACCGGTCGCCTCGATCGCGACAAGCCGCGGGTCGAGCGCTTTCAACCGCTCACAAAGGTCCGCGAGACCGGCCCCGTTGCGATCGGTACTGAACACCGCCCCGGTCGGGCGGATGTGGACGTCGAGCTTGTTTTGGGAGACGTCGATCCCAACGGTGATCTGTTCCAGCATGACCCGTCCTTGCCTAAGCGAGCTCTTGCGGCCCCGGCGACTGTTCGGGTTCGAAGGAACGACGGATGGGGAGCCCAACTCATGGACGGTCTCTGGCGACCCAGGGGTTGACGGTCTCCCACCCGACACCGCGACGGATACCTTATCCGATCGCGGCAAGATCGAGTTACAAGGTAGGTTAAAGCGCTCTCATGGTCCTCATGGTGAGGAGCGCCGTCAGGCGCGTCTCGAACCACGCACGCTCTTGCCACCGCGCATCGATCCAGTAGCCTCATGGTGAGGAACACCGATTAGGTGCGCCTCGAACCAGTTCTTCCACAGACCTGGCGGTCCCACTATGGATGGTGCCACACTCTACATCCTGCGCTGCGCCGACGGGAAGCTCTACACCGGCTTGACGCGGCGCGAGGTCGACGAGCGCGTGAGCGAGCACGCGCAAGGCCTATCGGCTTTCACCAAGACCCGATTACCTGCCGTGCTGATCTTCTCCGAGCACTACCCGATTATCACCGACGCCATCGACGCCGAGCAGCGGATCAAGCGCTGGACGCGCGCGAAGAAGCTCGCCTACATCGCCGGCGACTACGAGCGCCTCTCAGCTTTGGCGAAACGGCGGCGCAAGGGGGACGAACGTGGCTAACGAACCCTCGTGGTTCGAGACGCGCCTGCGGCGCTCCTCACCATGAGGGCATTGTGGCGTCTGCTTAATCCGCAAGAAGGACCACGCCTCGCTGTCAGCCGCCATGTCCGGTGGCTCCCAGTAGCCTCATGGTGAGGAGCACTGACAGGTGCGTCTCCAACCACGAGGCGGTTCTCTCGTCTTCTGGCGGCTGCTGTGATACCGCGGCGACGCCATCGCAAGCGCAAGCTGCTCGACAAGCAGAAGACCGGGCGGTCCAAAAACGATGCCGCGGTGCCAGCCGCGTCGCCTACAAGGTGAGCGCGCCGTCACCGGCACACCACGAACCCGCTCATTGCCCGCGCTTGGTCGGCGATGTCGGCCGGCTCCAGCGCCTTGCCGCCCGGCGTACTCACCTTGTAGGCGACGCGGTTGGCGTCGAGGAAGGCGGCGACCATCGCGCTCTTCACGGCGAAGTTGACGTTCTGCGGCAAGTCGTCGGAGGCCATCACCATCTTGATCGCGTCGAGCTTGGCCGAGACCACGCCGACGAGGTTGCCACTGCCGTCGAGTAGCGGGCCGCCTGAATTGCCGGCCTGCACCGGGGCCGACATCTGCAGGTAGCGGGTGTTGTCGTGCAGGCCGCTCAATGCGGTGATGTTGCCGAGCGTGAAGTTGCCGGAGGTCGAGAGCACGTCGGTGTGCGGGAAGCCAAACGCCTCGACGCCCTCGCCGAGCCGAGCGCCGATGCGTAGCGCCGCGACCCGCGCCGGCTTCTTGTCGATCTTGAGCAAGGCCAAGTCGTTCTCCGTGTCGGTGGCGAGCCGCGCAGCGTCGGTAACCGAGCCGTCGTCGGCCTTCACCGCGATCTCCGAGCAGCCCTCGACCACGTGAGCATTGGTGACGAAGTGCCCGCTGTCCGACACGAAGAAGCCGGTGCCGGTGGAGTACCCCTTCTTCGGCGCCGGTGCGGCCGGAGGCGGTGCCACCGGCACGGCGGCCGCCTGCTGCGCGGGGGCGGCCTTCTCGCTCGGCGGAGCCGGCGGATCGAGCAGCGGCGTGCCGGTCATCGAGGACCACAGCGAGGCGGAGACGAGCACGGCGATGCGCTCGGCGTTTATGTTCTCGGCCTCGTTGTTCCATTCCAATGCGAAGCCCGTCACGGACGCGCCGTCCTGATGGTAGCGATAGTAATGATCGTTCTGGTCTGGCGTCGTGGCCGATATGACGAACCAGCCGTCCTTCATGATCTTGAAATGGATTGTAGCTTCCTGCCGCGCCTTCTCGGCGAGAAGTTCGGTGTAGATGCGGTCGACGGTCGTGTTCGGAGCCGAGACGAAATCGAGCCAAAGCCGCTTCTTTGGATCTGAGTAGTGCAAGCCAGAGCGATTGGCCTTGACCTCGAGGCCGAGGCCGAGCGGCACCCAGATCGAGGCCGTGCTCGCGGGATGGGTGACCTTGCGAAAGCCCCAGGCGTTGAGCTTCGCGAGGCCGAGTGCGATCAGCCGCTCGACCTCCGCCTTGCCGGGCAGTCCGTTCGCGACATAGCCGTTATCGGACTCGAAGGCCTGCAATGCCTTGTAGGTGCGGGTGGTGAAATGCTCGACCGGCACGGCGTTGGAGTAGCCGGCGGCGATAAGGAGCACCTGCACGAAGAGGCGCTCGTTGAGATCGAGCGTGGTTTCGAACCGCTGCTCCGCCGCCGCGTAGCCGGCCGGCGCGGCGAGACCCGCGCCCGGCGCGCCGAGGCAGGCGAGAAGAGACAGGGCAAGGAGAGGACGCCGCATGACACGCACTCGCGAAAACCTCGCGAGTATCGCCGGCCGGTTTGCGCGCACAAGCTGAAACCGAAAGGTGGTCTAAGCTTTGGTTAACAGCGTGGTGTGTCCGCCACGTGGGGACCGTGTAGTTTGGTAAGAAGTCGGCGCGGCTGGCGCGGTCCGAGCCTTCGAAGGCAGCCCTGGCAGGGCAATACATCCTGATCTTCGCCGTCAACGCCGCTGAGTTCTGCTGAGTCCTCCGTCCAATTGACGCGCGACCTGCTTCAGGTATAATTACCGTATCGCGCTGCGTCGAGCGCGTGCAGGGTGACGCATCCGTAACGCAGGGCACGGCAGACCTGACGTATCGAAGGAAGACCATGATCCTCGTAAGCCGCTGTTTGAAAACGAATTTCGATTCGAATCAGGGCCGAAATCCCGACGCGTGACGCATCGTGACGCAAAAACGTTGAAAACACGCGCCCCACAATGCAGCTGATCACCAGGTGGCGCCAGGCTGTCGTCGCTCCTAAGCCGCCGCGCCCTCCATCGCCCGCAGCTGGCGCACGCGCAGCGGCACGCTGGGGTGGGAGTGGTGGACGAGGGCGTAGAGCGGGTCGGGCGTCAGCGTCGAGGCGTTGTCGCGGGCGAGCCGGGTGAGCGCGCCGACCATCGGGTCGGCCCCGACGGCGCGGCGGGCGAAATCGTCGGCCTGATACTCGTTGCGGCGCGAGATCCAGTTGCCGAGCGGCGCCGACAGCGGCCCGGCGAGCGAGGCGAGCAGCAGGCAGACGTAGAGCGCCAGCGCGTCGTCCTGGTCGCGCACGCCGAACGAGGGCAGCAGCCACGGCTGCTTGGCGAGCCAGCCGATGGCGGCGAGCACGACGAACAGCATCACCGCGCCGCGCATGAGGCCGTAGAGCACGTGGCGGTGCTTGAAATGGCCGAGCTCGTGGGCGACCACCGCCTCGATCTCCTCGGGCGTCGACGCCCCGACCAGCGTGTCGAACAGCACGATGCGCTTGGTGCGGCCGAACCCGATGAAATACGCGTTGCCGTGCGCCGAGCGCTTCGAGGCGTCCATCGTGAAGAGGCCGGAGGCGCGGAAGCCGGAGCGCGCCATCACCGCCTCGATGCGCCGGCGCAGCGTGCCCTCCGGCAGCGGCTCGAACGTGTTGAAGCGCGGCGCGATGAGACGCACGAAGATCGTCGGCGCGATCATCATCAGGGCGACGAGCGCGAGCCACGCCCACAGCCACCACAGTCCGCTGAAGGCGTGCATCGCGAACAGCAGGGCGGCGAGCAGCGGCACGCCGATGACGAGCGAGATCGCGGCGCTTTTCAGCCGATCGAGCAAGAACCGCTTCGGGGTGGTGCGATTGAAGCCGAACCGCTGCTCGATGCGGAACGTGCCGTAGAGCGAGAACGGCAGGTCGACGATCGCGCCGACGAGGGCCGTCGCCAGCAGGAACAGCACGCCGCGGCCGATCGAGAGGGGTACCGCGCCGGCGATCAGGCCGTAGACGAGGTTGATGCCGAACACGACCCAGCCGATCGAGACGGCGGTGCCGGCGAGCGCGGCCCAGCGGCCGAGCCGCTCCTTGGCCTCCGTATAGTCAGCGGCGTTGCGGTGCTCCTCGAGCGTGAGGGTCGCAGCGAAGTCGGCCGGCACGGCGTCGCGATGGCGCGCCACATAGGCGCTCTGGCGCAGCGACAGCCAGATCGAAACGGCTGTCCAGAGGATCGTTCCGGCGACGAAGACGACGGCGAGGGGTGGCATGGGTCATCCGCAACAAGTTGTCTCCGCGATCAGGTGAGTGGCCCACCGGCGAAGTCAAGCTGCTGCGGATGTCAGGTGTGTGGGCAACGCGCGCAATACGCGCTGCCGGAACAATTGCAACCTAGCCCTTGCCGTCGAGCAGGCGGCAAGGTGCCTCAACGGAGGGCGTGGACCGCCGTGAGCGGGTCGCCCAGCGATCCGTCCGACAGGGTGCAGGCCTCGACATGCGAGAAGCCGGCCCGCTCGAGATAGAGCCGGACGAGCGCCGCCTGTCCGTTTGCGTCGAGCGCGCGCCAGATCGCGACCGCCTTGGTCGGGAAGCAGCGATTGGAGAAGCTGACGATCGCCGGCGATCCGGGCCGCAGGACGCGCGCGACTTCGGCGAAAACCTCGTGCGGCCGTTGCAGGTACTGCACGCCGACGCAGCAGAGGACGGCATCGCAGCTGCCGTCGCCAAGCGGCAGCGTCGTCGTCGCGTTGAGATTTTGGACGAAGAAGCGCGACAGCCGTGGGTTGGCGGCGAGTTCCGCGGCGTTCATGCCATGTCCGACGAGTTCGGCGACCGGGAGATCCGGCGGCAGGTGGCTGACCCAGCTCGACATCAGGTCGAGAATGACCCCGCCTTTCGGCAGTCGTTCACCGTAGAAGGCCGTCAGCGCGGCCGTGGCGTGTTCGTCGATATGGGTGACGAGGCGGCTCGGCGCGTAGAAGATCGCATCGTCGCCGGGATCCATCTTGTGGAAGGCTTCCGGCGGGAGATCAGGGATGGTCATCGCCAAGTTATGGCGCGGCGCCGCCGGTCCGTCGCGACACACACGTGCGCGCTCCAGAGGCATGATGTCGCGAGACGCGGGCGCCCGAGCAACGGCTTCTCCGTCGGGCGTCGTACGACTTCGACAGCCGAGCCTGCGAGGAACGCGCAACGGCTACGCTTGTTAGTCAGTGGCAACCTGGAGACTGATCATGAAGACCTTCCTTGCCGTGCTGACCCTTTCCGCCGCCGTCGTCTCGTTCGGCACCACCGGTGCGGATGCTCGCGGCTGTATTCGCGGCGCCATTGTCGGCGGCGTCGGCGGCCACATGGCTCACCACGGCTTGATGGGCGCCGCCGCCGGTTGTGCGGTCGGCCGCCACATGGCCAATCGCCACGCCGACCGTGCGATGACCCGCTAAGCTCGAACCGACATGCGAGAGGTCGCCCGGGAACAGGCGACCTTCCCTCGGACTAGAGCATTTTCATGTCGGGCAGCGATAGCCGTCATGGGCGAGGTAGTTGGCGCACTCGGCTGACGTGAACGCATCGAGCGCTTCTGCGACGGCCTGTTCGAGGGTTGGCACGGTGCGCGCTTTGGCTTTTCGCAGTTTTGATTTTAGTTTGGCGAAGGCCCGCTCGATTGGGTTGAGGTCGGGCGAGTAGGGCGGCAGCTAGCGTAAGGTCGCCTGCACGGCCTCAATCACCGCGCGGATACGGGCGTTCTTGTGGCTGGACAGATTGTCCATCACGACGATATCGCCGGGCTGAAGCGTCGGGGCGAGGGCTTGCTCGACCCAGGCATGGAAGCGACCGGCGTTCATCGGGCCGTCGAACAGGCACGGCGCGTCGATCCGGTCGCAGCGCAGAGCGCCGACGAACGTGATCGTCTTCCAATGTCCATCCGGGACGGAGGCGACAAGCCTTTGGCCGCGCGGACACCGCCCCCGGGTCCGGGTCATCTTCGTCGAAGCGCCGGTCTCATCGACAAAGACAAGACGCTCCGGCGTCAGGTCGCCCTGGTTCTCACGCCATTGCCGACGCGCCTGCGCGACATCGGGACGGGCCTGCTCGGCGGCGTGCTGCGACTTTTTTTGAACGTCAGTTCGAGGCGGCGCAGATGACCCCACAGACAGCCGATGCTGACGGCCATCCGATGCACGGACCAAAACCAGTCGCGCAGTTCCTCGAGCGTGGCGTCGGGATCCGCCGCGACGTGATCACGCAAGGCATCGTCGTAGGGGCGAAGCTTCGGTTCACGACCGCCGCCAGAGGGTCGCGCCGCCGTCTCGCCGGTCGTGCGGCGACGCGCCAAAGCCTTGTAGATGTACGACACGCTCACTCGAAACAACGGTGCCGCTTCGTAAGCGCCAAGGCCGCCGTCGACCGCCGCCATCACACGCTCTCGTAAATCGTTGGAATAAGGTGCGCCCATCGCAGCCTCCGCGCCGAATCAGCGTGGAGGGAATCACTTCACATCACAAAACGGAATCCCCCCCCCCCACGACTCCGCCCAACGTGAAAATGCTCTAGAAGCCGGTCGACACTTGGCGCCGCATCGTCGCTGGTCGCTTAAACGTCGAGGTTGGCGACGTTCAAAGCGTTGTCCTGGATGAACTCTCGGCGCGGCTCGACCACGTCGCCCATCAGCTTGACGAAGATGTCGTCCGCTTCGGCGCCCTCGTTGATTTTGACCTGTAAAAGCGTGCGGGCGTCGCGATCGAGCGTCGTTTCCCAGAGCTGATCCGGGTTCATCTCGCCGAGACCCTTGTAGCGCTGGAGGTGCGAGATGCCCTTTTGGCCGACCGCCATGATCGCCTCCAGCAGTTCGCCGGGCCCCGAAACCTGACGCTCGTCGCCCTTGCGGACGAGAAGCGCCGGCTTGGCGTAGACGGCGCCGAGCGAGCCGGCATGTTCGCTCAGCCGTCGCGCCTCGGCGGAGGCCAGCAGCCCGGCATCGAGCATGGCCGCTTGCGTGACCCCGCGGAGGACGCGGGTCATGACGTAGCCGCCGTTCTCGACACGGCCCTTCCAGCCACGCTCCATGTCGTCCGCACGGGCATCGAGGCGCCCGGCGAGTGTGTCGGCAATCGTCTGCGCCGCCAACTCGTCGTCGACCGGCGACAGAGCTCCGGCGATCGACGCCTGCTCGATAATGCCGCGATCGTATCGCGAGTGCAGGCCGGTGAGCAGGTGGCGGACCTGACGCGCCTCCTCGACGAGGGCGCGCAGGTCGCCGCCGGCGCGCTCTTCGCCGTCGGCGAGGCGCAGCACGCTGCCGTCGAGCCCGTGACCGATGAGGTAGTCCTCGCGCGCGCGCTCGTCCTTCAGGTACATTTCCGAGGAGCCGCGCTTGACCTTGTAGAGTGGTGGCTGGGCGATGAAGATGTGGCCGCGGTCGATCAGTTCGCGCATCTGACGGAAGAAGAAGGTGAGCAACAGGGTGCGGATGTGCGAGCCGTCGACGTCGGCATCCGTCATGATGATGATCTTGTGGTAGCGCAGCTTGTCGGCGTTGAAGTCGTCGCGCCCGATGCCGGTGCCGAGCGCGGTGATCAGCGTACCGATTTCCTGGCTGCCGAGCATCCGGTCGAAGCGCGCCCGCTCGACGTTGAGGATTTTGCCGCGCAGCGGCAGCACCGCCTGGTACTCGCGGTTGCGTCCCTGCTTGGCCGAGCCGCCGGCCGAATCGCCCTCGACGAGGAAAAGCTCGGCCTTGGCGGGATCGCGTTCCTGGCAGTCGGCGAGCTTGCCGGGCAGATTGGCGACGTCGAGCGCGCCCTTGCGCCGCGTCAGCTCGCGCGCCTTGCGCGCGGCCTCGCGCGCCTGCGCGGCCTCGATCACCTTGCCCGTCACGGTGCGGGCGTCCTGCGGGTGCTCCTCGAGCCAACGCCCGAGCATGTCGTTGACGAGGCCTTCCACAGCTGGACGAACCTCGGAGGAGACGAGCTTGTCCTTCGTCTGCGAGGAAAATTTCGGGTCCGGCACCTTGACCGAAAGCACGCAGGTCAAGCCTTCGCGGCAATCGTCTCCGGTGAGATCCACCTTCTCGCGCTTCAACATGCCGGACTTGTCGGCGTAGCCGGTCATCTGCCGGGTCAGCGCCCCCCTGAAGCCGGCGAGATGGGTGCCCCCGTCTCGCTGCGGGATGTTGTTGGTGAAGACGAGCACGTTCTCGTGGTAGGAATCGTTCCACCAAAGCGCCACCTCGACGGTGATGAGGTCGCGTTCGCCCTTCATCATGATCGGCGCGGTGATCAGCGGGCTCTTGGCGCGGTCGAGGTAACGCACGAAGGCCTCAAGGCCGCCCTCGTAGAACAGCTCCTCGACCTTCGGCTCGGCGCCGCGTGCATCGGTCAGCACGATGCGTACGCCGGAATTCAGGAAGGCGAGCTCGCGCAGCCGGTGCTCGATCGTCGAAAACGTGTAGTCGATCATCGTGAAGGTCTTCGGCGAGGCGAGGAACGTCACCTCGGTGCCGCGCTTAGGCTTGCCGTCGTGGATCGGCGACGAGCCGACGATCTTCAGCGGCGCGACGACATCGCCGTCCGCGAACGCCACCTCGTGCTCCTTGCCGTCGCGCCAGATCCGCAGCTTCAGCCAGGTCGACAGCGCGTTGACGACAGAGACGCCGACGCCGTGCAGACCGCCCGACACCTTGTAGGAGTTCTGATCGAACTTTCCGCCGGCGTGCAGCTGGGTCATGATGACCTCCGCGGCGGACACCCCTTCCTCCTCGTGGATGCCGGTCGGAATGCCGCGGCCGTCGTCGGTCACCGTGACCGAGCCGTCCGCGTTCAGCGTCACCGTCACGCGCGTCGCGTGGCCCGCCAACGCCTCGTCGATGGCGTTGTCAACAACCTCGTAGACCATGTGATGGAGACCCGAGCCGTCGTCGGTGTCGCCGATGTACATACCCGGACGCTTGCGCACGGCGTCAAGGCCGCGGAGCACCTTGATCGAATCGGCACCGTAGTCGTCGCCCTTGCCGGGTAGCGCTGCCCTGCCGGTTGCATCGGGCGCGACGTTATCATCCATTCGGTGCGAGGCTTTCCATCTTCAGGCGGGCGGCCGCCAGGGTCGGGTTCCGGAACGATTTCGTCCGACAGATATAAGCTTTCACGCGCGCGAATGCACACGCCAAAGCACTCATTCCATGTTGAAAAGGTCGTTAGCCGCGGCCGTCCGGCTAGAACCTGAGGCCGGCGGTCGAGCCGGCGCCGACCGCCGAGATCGCCGGCGAGGTGAGCGTGCCGACAAGGCCCAGCACCTTCTGGAGATCGTTGAACGGCGAGTTCGAGACGTACACGATGTCCTTGTCGTGTACTGAGAAGCGGCGGGCGAGGAACAGCGAGTTCGGCTCGCGCATGTTGATGAGGTAGACGGTCGGGACAAGGTTCAGGGACGCTTGTTCCGGAGTCAGCCCCGGATAGCCGCGCACGACCGCGACCGGCTCGTAACGGAACACGAACACGCCTTCCGGGTCGGCGCGATCGTCGAGCAGGCCGGCCGACTTGCCGATCGCCTCTTCGAGGGAGATGCCGACCGCGTCGAAATTGACGACGTTGTTGCGGCCGGTGGCGCCGATGGCGGTGAAGGTCAGCGGATAGCGGACCAGTGTGAGCGTGTCGCCGGGGCGGGCGTAGATGTTCTCCTTGGGGCTGCCGAGCAGCGTCTGGAACGGGACGCGGATCGTCTTGCCGCCGCGGCTCAGCTCCAGGAAGGTCTCGTTCGAGGGTGCCGTGATGCCGCCGGCCTCGGCGATCACGTCGAGCAGCCGGTCGCCGCGGGCGGTGAGCGGCAGGCGCACGCCCTTGATGGCCTCGCCGCCGAGCGTGACGCTCTGCGAAATGTTCTTCGACAGCGTCACGATGACCTGAGGCTCGATCGCCTTGCCGGTCAGCCGCTCGACGATCGTCTTCTCGACCTCGGGAGTGGTCTGGCCGATCACGCTGACGCGGCCGGCGTAGGGAACGGTGATCGAGCCGTCGCGCTGCACCACCTGCGGCGGGATCTGCGCCGAATGAGAGCCCGATGATGTCGCGGACATGACCGGCGTGGAGAACAGGCCGCCTCCGGCCGCCTCGAACACCGTCACCTCGATGGTGTCGCCGACGCCGATGCGCTGCTCGACCGGACCGCGATAGTCGCCGAACTTGCCGTACAGGCTCGGGCCGGGGAAGTGTGCAAGCTTCTGGATGACGAAGTCGGACAGCTGGATGAGCAGGTAGGGGGAGTCGGCGTGCATGCCGACGTCGACGACCGACTGCCGTGACGGGCCTGTCGTGGGCACGGTCGAACAAGCGTTGAGGGCGGCGATGACACCTGCGGCGCATGCGACGCGCGCCGCGATGGGTGCGACACGAAGTTTGCTCTTCAAGCTCGACAAATGTTGCCCCACCGTTCTTAACGCAATTTACGCGATCACCCGCCCCGATACTACGGGCCGAACATGACATTCCAGCGCCTGTTGTGCCGAGATCACACCAGCATGGGCCGGTTTATTTTCTGTTTTCCGCCGAATTCTCAGGCTACGACTGCCGTTTGACGTGCTCCGACCCCCGTCCGCACTGCAGCCCGGCGAACTCCATGGGTTGCGAAAATGGCGATATCCGGACGATTTTGGTGGGAGACTGCCTTAATGCCTCCGCCGCCGCTTGACGGGCGCTTCAGCATGGGTTTCGTCTGAGCCCTCTACGGAAGCGCGGTCCCCGAGGCGGGACTCTGCCGAAGTCGGGGAGAGACGGATGAAGGAAGCAACCAAGAAGCCGGCGAAAAAAGACGCCGCGAAGAAGGCGCCGGCGGAAAAGTCGTCCGTCAAGGTCAAGGCCAAACCGGACTCACAGCCGCCGAGCGCCTTTTCCAAGCCGCTGACGCCGTCGAAGGAACTCGCAGAGGTGGTCGGCGCCGATCCGCTGCCCCGTACCGCCGTCGTCAGCAAGGTATGGGAGTACATCAAGAAGCATGAGCTTCAGAATGAGAAAAACAAGCGCGAGATCCTCGCCGACGACAAGCTGAAGGCTGTCTTCGGTAAGGACAAAGTCACCATGTTCGAGATGAACAAGTATCTGAACGCGCATCTGAAGTAACGGCGACGTTCAGGGGGCGCCGTACGCTCGCTTGGATTGGACGATCGCTCGGGCCGTGGGCAAAGTCCCCGCGTGCCCGCGTAGAGCCGAAGGCTGCGTTGAGGTGCGGCCAGCCTGAGCGGCGGAAGGAGATCGCCTCCGTCGCTTGGTCGCCGATGCCGTGCGGCGCGAGCCCGCGCCGGCAGAACGAGTGAGGAGTGTCAGCCGAGCGCCGAGCCGGGCCGTGAATCGGCAACGGCACGCGCAGCCGCTCCGTGGATTGGACGGCTTGCCAGTGAGGCACCGGCGTCGGCCGGCAGCCGCGCGAACGCGAAGACCGAGGTCGCCGAGATCGCGGCAACGGCGGCGAACCCCCAGTGGAAGTCGGACAGGGTCAGCAAACCACCGCCGTGGCGCGCCTGCATGATCTGTACGACGCCGGCCCCCACCGCGACCCCGATGCTGAGCGACAGCTGCTGGGCGACGGACGCGAAACTCACCGCGCGGCTCATGCGGTCCTGGTCGACGTCGGCATAGGCGATGGCGTTGATGCCGGTGAACTGCAGCGAGCGGAAGTAGCCGCCGACGAGCAGAACGCCGAGCATCAGCGCGAGCGGGGTGGCGGGGGAGAACAGCCCGTTCAGCCCGATGAAGACCGCGCCGACGATGCCGTTGAAGACGAGCACCCGGCGAAAGCCGAAACGATCGAGGATCGGTGAGGCGGTCGCCTTCATGGCCATCGCGCCGGCGGCGGCGACGAAGGTAGTGAGGCCGGAGCGCAGCGGGCTCATGCCGAAGCCGATCTGCAGCATCAGCGGCAGCAACAGGGGTACCGCCCCGACGCCGATGCGAAACAGCGATCCGGCGCAGACGCTGACGCGGAACGTCTGTACCTTGAGGAGGGTGAGATCGATGATCGGCGCCTCCGCGTGCCGGGCGTAAAGAACGTAGAGGGCGAGCGTCGCCACGCCAAGGCCGATCAGAGCGAGCACGCCCCAGATCGGCAGGAAGCCGCGGCCGAGGATGGTGGAGCCGAACACGAGGCTCGACAGGCCGATGCCGGAGAGCAGGAAGCCGCGAAGGTCGAGTTTGCGCACGTTATCGTCGCGGACGTTGTCGATGTACAGCGTGACGAGGGTGACGCCGAGGATGCCGATCGGCACGTTGATCCAGAAGATGTAGCGCCACTGGAAGTAGGTCGTGATGAAGCCGCCGGCCGGCGGCCCCAGCATCGGGCCGAGCAAGGCCGGAATCGTCAGATAGGCCATCGCGCGCACGAGATCGTGGCGCTCGACGGTGCGCAGCAGCAGAAGGCGACCGACCGGCACCATCATGGCGCCACCGGTGCCTTGGATCACGCGCGCCACGATGAAGCCGGTGAGCGAACTCGACAGGCCGCAGAGGATCGAGCCGGCGGTAAAGACGACGATCGCCGCCCGGAACACTGTCCTCGTCCCGAGCTTGTCGGCCATCCATCCCGAGGCCGGGATGAAGACGGCGAGCGCCAGCAGATAGGATGTGAGCGCGAGCTTCAGCGAGATCGGATCCTCGTGCAGGTCCTTGGCGATCGCGGGAAGTGCCGTCGAGATCACCGTGCCGTCGAGATTCTCCATCAAGAGAGCGCAGGCGACGATCAGGGCCGTGAGAGCGTAGCGAGGCAAAGGCGGGGGATCTCCGGAGCCGGCAACCATGGCGGGGTAAGACCACCATCTAGGCGGCAGCGTTCCGAATACGACCCCAAACGAAGGCGAGCGGCGATCGATCCGTCCGGCTGTCGCAGGCGGCAGAGCGCGCCTCGCGCGGCGGCCTTCGCGGCCGTAAGGTCGCGCACATGGTCGAACCGACGATTCGCATCCTGGACGCGCCGCGTTGCCATCTCGGCGAGGGGCCAAGTTACGCGGCGGAGACGGACACCGCCTGGTGGGTCGACATTCTCGAGCGGCGCCTCATCGAGGCCGATCTTAGCCGAGGGACGGTGCACGTCCACGCTCTGGCGCTGATGGCGAGCGCCGTCGCGCCGATCGATCACGGCCGTCAATTGCTGGCCGCCGAGGACGGCCTCTACGTCCGCACTCTCGCCGACGGCCGACTCACGCTGCATTGTCGCCTCGAGGGTGCCGGCCGACGCACGCGGTCCAACGACGGGCGCGTTCACCCCTCGGGCGCGCTGTGGATCAGCACGATGGGGCGGTCCGCCGAACCTGGCTTGGGCGCGATCTACCATGTCAGCGGCTCGGTCGTGACGCGGCTCTACGCCGGCCTCGCAATCCCCAACGCGATCTGCTTCTCGCCGGACGGCTGCATCGGCTACTTCGCCGATACGCATGCCGGCATCTTCCACCGCGTTCCGCTCGACCCCGCGAGCGGTCTCCCGGTCGGCGAACCGGTCGTTTTTCACGACCATCGCGGCGGCGTGGGCGGCCTCGATGGCGCTGTCGTCGATGCGGAAGGAATCGTGTGGAGCGCCCGATGGGGCGCCGGCTGCATCGACGCCTACGGGCCGGATGGGCGGCGGCTACGCACCGTCACCGTGCCGGCCAGCCGGCCGAGTTGCCCAGCGTTCGCCGGCAAGCGCTTCAACCAACTTCTGGTCACGAGCGCCTACGAAGGCATGAGCGAGCACGAGAAGAGAGCGGACCCGGACCACGGCCGGACCTTCCTGCTCGATCTCGGCCTCAAGGGCCTGCCGCCCGCTCGCTTCGAACTCTCGCCTTGTTGAAGCGCGTCGTCACATATGCGCGACGACGAGAAGCCGCCTGATCTCGCCACGCTGGTAGGCCGCCAGGAAAGCGTTGTAGTTGCGGAACGAGACGCAGCCGTTCGACTGGCCGCTCGGCCCGAGCATGAAGGTGTGGGCGAGCAGGCCGGTGCGGCCATAGGTGGTGCCCCCGCCGATGGGAGTCAGACGCAACGCGCGCACGCCGTGGAAGAGGGTCTCGCGCGGGGTGAGATCGTAGATCGCCGGCGGCGTGGCGCCGCGCATCCGCTCGTTGACGAAGCGCGGGTCGTCGATCTTCTCGCGCAGCCCCGAATGCGCCTCGAGACGCTCGCCGCTGGGCAAATACACGGTGTGCGCCGAGATGTCGTAGATCGCGGTCGACTGGCCGCTCGGGACGGACCCGAGGGGCGAGCGTTTGAACAGCCCGTCCTCCGGCGAGGCGTAGGCGAGGACGGGACCCGGCGTCTGCGGAGCGCCGAAAAGCTTTTCGAAGAATGAGCGCTGGTCGGGCTGGGCGGCGGGCCCGACGGGCACCCTGGCGCTGGCGTAACGCCGCGACGGCAGGCGTAGCGGCGCGGCGACAGGCGGCAGGTTCAGCACCGGCGGCCGCGGAATGGGCATCGGGATGTCGAGGGCGACCTCGGGCACGGCCGGCAGCGGCAGGTCCGGTTCGGCTTCCGCGATCGTGACGGGGGCCTCTGGTGCGGCCGCTTCGGGCTGCGTCGCGTCGTCGGCCGCGCTCGGCGCCGGCGGCGGGATGATCGGCTCGGCATAGGCGAAGGCCGCGGCCTTGGGCATGTCGATCGCGAAATGGGCGGGAGCCGCACCGAGCGAGAAGCCCGGATCGAGCAGGTCGCGATAGCTGTTATCCGCCTGGCGCTGGGCTCGGCGGGGCGGGGCGGCAGGGCGAAGAGCGGCTGCCGGCATGCGCGGCGCCTCGCTTCGCGCCACCTCGATCCCGAGGGGAGCGCCCGGCCGGTCGTGGAGCAAGAAAGCGGCGACGAGCACCGCCGTCGCCATGATGCAGGCGCCCGGCGCGAGCCAGCCCGCGAAAGCCCGCGGCGGGCGCACCGGCCGGTAGCGGTGAACATCCTGTGACGCGTAGGCCCCGTAGCTCATCCGCCCCAATTCCGAACCCGTCCCCCACGCCACGCCGAACATCGGAGCGCCGCCGGTACGCTTGGTGGGACATAAAGGCCCTTTCTTGGTTAAAACCGGGTGAAGGCGGAGCAATGTGCGCCAAGCCGCTGGAGTCGCTAGAAATGTCCGACAGAAACATCAGCCGCTTCCCCGTGCCGGCACTCGGCGACATGCCGGAGGATATTCGCGCGAAGCTCGTCGCCGTGCAGGAGAAGGTCGGTTTCATCCCGAACGTCTTCCTCGTGCTGGCGCATCGCCCGGAGGAGTTCCGCGCCTTCGTCGCCTACCACGACGCGCTGATGGACAAGGAGGGCGGCCTCACCAAGGCCGAGCGCGAGATGATCGTCGTCGCCACCAGCGGCGCCAACCAGTGCCAGTACTGCGTCGTCGCCCACGGCGCGATCCTGCGCATCCGCGCCCGCGACCCGCTCATCGCCGACCAGGTTGCCATCAACTATCGCAAGGCCGACATTACCCCGCGCCAGCGCGCGATGCTCGACGTCGCGATGGCGGTGTCGCGCAACGCCGAGGCCGTCGGCGACGCCGACCATGACAAGCTCGCCGAGCACGGCTTCAGCCCCGACGACATCTGGGACATCGGCTCGATTGCCGCCTTCTTCGCCCTATCGAACCGGTTCGCCAATTTCGTGAGTTTGCGCCCCAACGACGAGTTCTACACGATGGGTCGTACCGCTCGGGCGTGAGGCGCGGACGCAGGCGCACACACTTTGCTTGTACGCCTGGGCTTGTACGCCTGGGCAGTTATGGTTAGCTCGTCCTGCCCATAGCTCGGCCTTCCCATGGAGAACTCGACCTTGCGCTTTGCCGGAACCGCGAGCTACGTCGCCACAGACGACCTGAAGGTCGCCGTCAACGCCTCCGTGACCCTGCGGCGCCCGCTGCTCATCAAGGGCGAGCCCGGCACCGGCAAGACGGTCCTCGCGCGCGAAATCGCCGACGCGATGGGGGCGCCGCTGATCGAGTGGACCATCAAGTCGAGCACCAAGGCGCAGCAGGGCCTCTACGAGTACGACGCCGTCGCCCGTCTTCGCGACGGCCAACTCGGCGACGCCCGCGTCAGCGACATCTCGAATTATATCCGCAAGGGCAAGCTGTGGGAGGCGTTCACGTCGCCGAAGCTGCCGGTGCTGCTGATCGACGAGATCGACAAGGCGGACATCGAGTTCCCCAACGATCTGCTTCAGGAGCTCGACCGCATGAGCTTCGAGGTCTACGAGACGGGCGAGCACGTCGCGGCGCGCGAGCGTCCGGTCATGATCATCACCTCGAACAACGAGAAGGAGCTGCCCGACGCCTTCCTGCGGCGCTGCTTCTTCCATTACATCCGCTTCCCCGATCGCGAGACGATGGAGGCGATCGTCGCCGTGCATTTTCCGATGATCGAGAAGCGCCTCGTCGCCCGCGCGCTCGACATCTTCTACGAGGTGCGCGACGTCCCCGGCCTCAAGAAGAAGCCGTCGACCAGCGAACTGATCGACTGGCTGAAGCTCCTGCTCCACGAGGATATGCCGCTCGAGGTGCTGCGGTCGCAGGACACCCGCAGCGCCATCCCGCCGCTGCACGGCGCGTTGCTGAAGAACGAGGCCGACGTCACCCTCTTCGAGCGCCTCGCATTTCTCGCCAAGCGGCGCGGCTGAAATCCTCCCATGCGAAGCGAAGCGCAGCGGGGGCGGGGACCATACGAAGCATGGTGGACGGGGCTGCCGCCTTCGCGAACCTACGAGATCAGCCTGTGAGCCGAATGTCAGCGTTGAAGCGGCGGTCGCCCCGTCCACCACGCTGCGCGCGATCTCCCTCCCCCGCGCTTTGCGCAGGGGAGGACACACCCATAATGGGGCGACGCTGATGTTCTTCTCCTTCCTCGACGAACTGCGCCGCGCCGGCATCGCGGCCTCGCCGAAGGAGCATCTCACGCTGCTCGAGGCGCTCGACGCCGACGCCATCGAAATGGTGCCGGAGCATTTCTACTATCTCGCCCGTGCGATCTACGTGAAGGACGAGGGCTTGATCGACCGCTTCGACCAGGTGTTCGCGCGCGTCTTCAAGGGGGTGTTCGAGGAGGGTGCCGCGGCGCCGGACGCACCCGACGCGCAGGCGCTCCCGGAGGAATGGCTGAAGGCGGTGGCCGAGAAATTCCTCACGCCCGAGGAGATGGAGAAGATCAAGACGCTCGGGTCCTGGGACGAAATCATGGAGACCTTGAAGAAGCGCCTCGCCGAGCAGCACGGCCGCCATCAGGGCGGCAGCAAGTGGATCGGCACCGGAGGCACCTCGCCGTTCGGCAATGCCGGCTTCGCCCCGGAGGGCGTGCGCATCGGCGGGCAGTCGACCCATCGCCGCGCGATCAAGGTCTGGGAGAAGCGCGAGTTCAGGAACCTCGACTCGACGCGCGAACTCAACACCCGCAACATCAAGGTGGCGTTACGACGGATCCGCCGCTTCGCTCGCGAAGGCGCGGCCGACGAACTCGACCTCGACGCCACCGTCGCCGGCACCGCGAAGGCCGGCTACCTCGACGTGGCGATGCGGCCCGAGCGGCGCAACGCGGTCAAGCTCCTGCTGTTCCTCGATGTGGGCGGCTCGATGGACGAGCATGTCGCGCTCTGCGAGGAGCTGTTCTCGGCCGCGACCGCCGAGTTCAAGCACCTGGAGTTCTTCTACTTCCACAATTGCGTCTACGAGGGCGTGTGGAAGGACAATCGCCGCCGCTACGCCGAGCGCATCCCGACGCTGGACGTGATCAACACCTTCGGGCGCGACTACAAGCTGCTGTTCGTCGGCGACGCCTCGATGAGCCCCTACGAGGTGAGCCTCGCGGGCGGCTCGCTCGAGCACATGAACCCGGAGTCGGGTGCGCTCTGGCTCGAACGCCTTTGCGGTGCCTACTCCTCCGCCGCCTGGCTCAACCCGGTTCCCGCCGCGCACTGGGCCTATTCGCAGTCGACCGCGACGATCCGCGAGCTGATGCGGGGCCGCATGTACGAGATGACGCTCGACGGCCTCGACCGCGCGGCGCGGACGCTCAGCCGCAAGCGCTGAACAGGTACCGAGCTCTGCGTGAGACGCGGTCGAGGTGTGAGGCTGGAGCAAGGCTGGAGGCCGTCCGACGGACTCTCCGTGTGACCCGCCGATCACAATCGCGCTAGAAGTCTCCCGCTCCGGCGAAAAGTGCGATTGAAAACCATCGCGACTTGCTCTTGCCCCGATCGCTCCCTATCCGGCGTGACATCGATCCCGATCCGGGCGCACGGCAGCGGTTTCATGGCAGGCATTGTTCGCATCGCGCTCGCGCGTCCCCTGACCTTCATCGTCATGTCGATTCTCATCATGATCTTCGGCGCGACGTCGGCGCTGCGGACGCCGACCGACATCTTTCCGAACATCGGCATCCCTGTCATCAGCGTGATCTGGAGCTACACCGGCTTGCCGCCGCGCGACATGTCGGGCCGCATCGTCGCGGTCTACGAGCGCGTGCTGACAACCGTGGTGAACGACATCGAGCACATCGAGTCGCAATCGATCCAGGGCTACGGGATCGTCAAGATCTACTTCCAACCGTCGGTCAACATCAGCGCCGCCCAGGCGCAGGTGGTGTCGATCTCGCAGACGATCCTCAAACAGCTGCCGGCCGGCATCACCCCGCCGCAGATGGTCGTCTACAACGCCTCCAGCGTGCCGATCATCCAGCTCGCGCTTTCGAGCGCGACGCTGTCGCAGACCACGCTCAACGATCTCGCCCTGAACTTCATCCGCCCGGCGCTCGCCACAATCGCTGGCGCCCAGTTGCCCTATCCGTTCGGCGGAACCGCCAAGCAGGTGCAGATCGACCTCGACCAGAACGCGCTGCGCTCGCACGGGCTCTCGGCCAACGATGTCGGCGCGGCGCTCGCCCGGCAGAACCTGATCACTCCTGTCGGTACGCAGAAGATCGGAACCTACGAGTGGGCGCTCGACCTCAACGACTCGCCCCAGCACATCGCCGAGTTCAACAACCTGCCGATCAAGGTGGTCGACGGCGCGGTCGTCTTCATGCGCGACGTCGCCTTCGTCCACAACGGGTCGCCGCCCCAGACCAGCCTCGTCATGCTCGACGGGCGCAAGGGCGTTCTGATGTCGGTCCTGAAAAACGGCTCGGCGTCGACGCTCGACATCATCGCGCAGGTGAAGGCGCGCCTGCCGGCGATCCAGGCCACGCTTCCCGACGGCGTCGACCTCAAATATGTCGCCGACCAGTCCGGCTTCGTGCGCGATTCCGTCGCCGCGGTGGTCCGCGAAGGCATCATCGCCGCGGCGCTGACCGGGCTCATGATCCTGATCTTCCTCGGCTCGTGGCGCTCGACATTGATCATCACCGTGTCGATTCCGCTGGCGATCCTCAGCTCGATCATCATGCTCTCCGTGCTTGGCGAGACGATCAACGTGATGACGCTGGGCGGCCTGGCGCTCGCCGTCGGCATCCTCGTCGACGACGCCACCGTCACGATCGAGAACATCAACCGCCACATGGAGGAGCTCGGCGAGGACGTCCTCACCGCGATCACCACCGGTGCGCGCGAGATCATGCCGCCGGCGACGATCGCGCTGTTTTGCATCTGCATCGTCTTCCTGCCGCTGCTGGCGCTGGGCGGGGTCGCCGGCTTCCTGTTCCGCCCGCTTGCCGAGGCGGTCGTGTTCGCGATGATCGCCTCCTACATTCTCACCTACACGCTGGTGCCGACGCTGGCGCACATGCTGCTGCGCCACGATCATCACGGCCACGAGGCGGAGGGCCACGGCGGGCCGGCGAAGAAGCCTGGCCCGATGCGCCGCTTCCAGCAAGGCTTCGAGGTGCGCTTCGAGCGGCTGCGACAGGGCTACCTCGGGCTGCTCGGCGCCGCGCTGCGCCATCGCCGGCCCTTCGCCGCCGCCTTCCTCACCGTCGCGCTGCTCTCGTTCGGGCTTGTGCCCTTCCTCGGGCGCGACTTCTTCCCCGCGGTCGAAGCACAATCGATCCGCATCCATCTGCGCGCGCCGAGCGGCAAGCGCATCGAGGAGACGACGAAGCTCGCCGTCGAGGTGGAGCGGATGGTGCGTCGCATCCTGCCGCAGCGGCGGGTCGCGAGCGTCGTCAACAACATCGGCCTGCCGGCGAGCGGCATCAACATCACCTACTCGAACAGCGGCACCATCGGCGACTTCGACGACGACATGCTTGTGACCCTGGCGGAGGGGGACGAGCCGGTGGCCGGCTTCGTCAAGACGCTGCGCGAGAAGCTGCCGCGCGCCTTCCCCGGCACCGACTTCGCCTTCCTGCCGGCCGACATCGTCAGCCAGATCCTGAACTTCGGCTCGCCGGCGCCGCTCGACGTCCAGGTGCTCGGCGCCAAGATCGACGCGAACCAGGACTACGCCAACCGGCTGCTCGCCGAGATGCGCCACATCCCGGGCATCGCCGACACTCGGATCCAGGAGCGCTACCTCGATCCCTCGCTCAAGATCGACTTCAACCGCGAGCTCGCCGGGCTTGTCGGGCTGACCGAGAGCGATGCCGCGCAGAACATCCAGGCGACCCTGTCCGGCAGCACGCAGACGGCGCCGACCTTCTGGCTCGACCCGAAAAACGGTGTCTCGTACCCGGTGTCGGTGCAGACGCCGCAATATGCGATCGACACGCTGGGCGACTTGAAGAACCTGCCGCTGCGCGCCGCCAGCTCGACCCAGCTGCTCGGCGGCCTCGCGACCTTCGTGCCGGAGCCGCTGCCGGCGCTCGTCTCGCACTACGACGTGAAGAACGGGATCAACATCTACGCGACGACCCAGGACCGCGACCTCGGCGGCGTGATCGACGGCGTGCAACGGATCGTTGACGCTTCGCGCGACAAGCTGCCGAAGGGGTCCACCGTCGAGATCCGCGGCCAGGCCGTCACCATGATAACAGCCTATCGGCAGCTCATCATCGGCTTGGCCTTCGCGATCGTGCTCATCTACCTCCTGATCGTCGTCAACTTTCAGTCGTGGCTCGATCCCTTCGTGATCATCACGGCGCTCCCGGCGGCGCTCGCCGGGATCGTCTGGATGCTGTTCGTCACCGATACCCGCCTATCCGTGCCCGCGCTCACCGGCGCCATCATGTGCATGGGCGTCGCGACGGCGAACTCGATCCTGGTGGTGAGCTTCGCGCGCGAACAGCTCGCCGCCGGCAAGGACGCGCTGTCCGCGGCGATGGCGGCCGGTGGCGCCCGCCTGCGGCCGGTCATGATGACGGCGCTCGCGATGATCATCGGCATGGCACCGATGGCGATCGAGCCCGGCCAGAATTCCCCGCTCGGGCGCGCGGTGATCGGCGGGCTCTGCCTCGCCACGGTGGCGACGCTGTTCTTCGTGCCGGTGGTGTTCAGCCTGGTGCACGGCGGCGATAGACAACTCAAACCCGCGGCGGCGATTTAGACATGGCAATCTAGCAATGGCGACGCCGCCCTCGATAGATACGCAACGACCTTAAGGAGTTTCCGAAGTTGAACGGTACCCATCAAGGTTCGACCGGACGCCGCGCGCTGCTGACCCTCTGCGCGATAGGCGTCGGCGCGATCGCGCTCGTCGTCGTCGGCATCGACGATCGTGCCAAGAGCATGCAGGACGTCGGCGCCTGGACCGACGCGCAGGCGATCCAGACGGTGAGCCTGGTGCATCCCAAACAGGGTCTGACCGCGACGGAGCTGTCGCTCCCCGGCACGGTGCGCGCCTTCAACACCGGCTCGCTCTACGCGCGCGCCAGCGGCTACATCACGTCCTGGACCAAGGACATCGGCGCTCATGTCACCAAGGGCGAGGTGCTGGCGACGATCTCGGCGCCTGATCTCGACCAGCAGCTCGCCGAGTCGAGGGCGAAGATCATCCAGCTCCAGGCGGCGGTGGAGCAGGCGCAGGCCAACGCCGATCTCGGCAAGGTGGTGAACGAGCGTACGTCGCGGCTCGTCACCCAAGGTTGGTCCAGCGCGGCGCAGGGCGACACCGACCGCTACACCATGGCCTCGCGTCAGGCGGCCGTCGCCGTCGCCAAGGCGGACACCGTCGCCCAGCAGGCGGCGGTACGCCGGCTCGACGAGCTGGCGAGCTTCGAGCAGATCAAAGCCCCGTTCGACGGCGTCATCACCGCCCGCAACGTCGACCTCGGCGATCTCGTCACCGCCAACGGCACCTCGGGCAAGCCGCTGTTCCAAGTCTCCGACATTCACCGCGTGCGCGTTTACGTCGACGTGCCGCAGGCCTACCTCGGCGACATGGCGAAAGGCCTCAAGGCGACGCTCGACCTGCCGGGACACAAGGGCGGCTTCGGCGCCGAACTGGTCGCGACGTCGAACGCCCTCGTTGAGGGTTCGCGCACGGCCACGATCGAACTGCAGGCCGACAATGCACAGGGCAAGCTGTGGCCGGGCGCCTATGCCTCGGTGCAGTTCCACGTGCCGGCCGCGGCGGGCACGCTCACCATCCCGACGACGGCGTTGGTGTTCAGCCGTCACGGCTTGCAGGTCGCCAAGGTCGGCGACTCCCAAAAGGTCATGCTCGAACCGGTCACGATCGGCCGCAATCTCGGCAACGACGTCGAGATCGCCTCGGGCGTGGCGATGGGCGACGCGCTGATCGACAATCCGCAGGAGACGACCGTGAGCGGCGAAACGGTGGCGATCACCGGGCGGAAGCCGCTCGGCGTCGCGACGGCAACCCCGGAGCGCTCCGCCTCGCGCACCGACTGAGCTCGGCCGCTCCGCCGCCGGTGTGCTGCTCCGCCGCCTCTGCGACGCAGCCGGGCGGGACCAACCGCCGGCATGGCTTTGCCGACTGCCAAAGCCGTGATAGCAGCCCTCGTCAACTCATGGAACGCGGCCGAATCCGACTGCTTCCCTTAGCCCCTGGAGTTGGCACCCATGGTCACGACCCGTCCGCCGATCGAGGAGGCGCTGACCTTCGACGATGTTCTCCTGCGTCCCGGCCATTCCGAAGTGATGCCGAACGCGGTCGACCTGCGCTCGAAGCTTACCGCCGACATCACGCTCAACGTGCCGATCATCTCGTCGGCGATGGACACGGTCACCGAATCCCGCCTCGCCATCGCGGTGGCCCAGGCCGGCGGCATCGGGGTTATCCATCGCAATCTCGAGCCGACCGCGCAGGCGGAGGAGGTGCGCAAGGTCAAGCGCTACGAGAGCGGCATGGTGGTGAACCCGATCACCATCCACCCCGACGAGACGCTCGCCGATGCCCAGGCGCTGGCACGGCGCCACGGCATTTCGGGGTTTCCCGTGGTCGAGCGGGGCGGCGCACTCGGCACGCCTTCGCGGCTCGTTGGCATCCTCACCAACCGCGACATGCGCTTCGCCGACCATCCCGATCAGCCGGTCTCCGAACTGATGACGAAGCAGGTCATCACTGTGCGCGACGGCGTCCCGCAGGACGAGGCGCGTCGGCTGCTGCATCATCATCGCCTCGAAAAGCTGGTGGTGATCGACGACGAGGGGCGCTGCGTCGGGCTGCTCACCGTCAAGGATATCGAGAAAGCGACGCTCTATCCCCACGCCTGCAAAGACGCCGAGGGGCGCCTCAGGGTCGCGGCCGCCTCGACCGTCGGGGACTCCGGCTACGAGCGTGGGCTGATGCTCATCGATGCCGGAGTCGACTGCATCGTAGTCGACACGGCGCACGGCCATTCGCAGGCGGTGATCGACCAGGTGGCGCGGATCAAGCGGGTCTCGAACAAGGTCGCGATCATCGCCGGCAACGTCGCCACCGCCGAGGCCACCCGGGCCCTTATCGGCGCCGGCGCGGACGCGATCAAGGTCGGCATCGGGCCTGGCTCGATCTGCACGACGCGCGTTGTCGCCGGCGTCGGCGTGCCGCAGCTCACCGCGATCATGGATTCGGCCGAAGTGGCCCAGCGCCACAACGTGCCGGTGATCGCCGATGGTGGCATCAAGTTCTCGGGCGATCTCGCCAAAGCGGTGGCTGGCGGCGCGCAGTGCGTGATGATCGGCTCGCTGCTGGCCGGGACCGACGAGAGCCCTGGCGAGGTCTATCTCTACCAGGGCCGCTCGTTCAAATCCTACCGCGGCATGGGCTCGGTCGGCGCGATGAGCCGCGGCTCGGCAGACCGTTACTTCCAGCAGGACATCAAGGACACGTTGAAGCTCGTACCTGAAGGCATCGAGGGCCAGGTTCCCTACCGCGGTCCGGCCGGCGCGATCCTGCACCAACTCGCCGGCGGTCTGCGCGCCGCGATGGGTTATGTCGGCGCCGCCACCATCCCGGCGTTCCAGGAAAAGGCTCGCTTCGTCCGCATCTCGGGCGCCGGTCTGCGTGAGAGCCATGTCCACGACGTCGCCATCACGCGGGAGAGCCCAAACTACCCGACGGGGGTGTAAACGCTACGACGACGGTGGCTGGACCCGGTGGGCGTGCGGGCTGAGCTTGAGGCGCCAAATGGCTTCTTCGTGCGTCTTGAACCAGGCCCGGCGGCAATTGTCGGCCTGCGCCCAGCGTTGATCCTCGTCGCCGGCGAACACCTTGCAGGCAGTGTCGAGCGAATGCTGCAGGTGCTGGCGTTCCACCAAGTCGTCGGCGAACGCCCTAAGCGGCAGGATCGTCGCGGCGACGACCACCACCAGCAGGATGGAACGCGCTAATTCGGCCGGCAACGCGTGCGTCCTCCAGAAAGAGCTGCGGCCGTCTGCGACCGCCGCTAAGGCGTCGAGCTATTGCGCGAGGGTGATCAGCCGAGCGGTGAACTGGCAGACGTCGGCACTGACGTAGCCGGTTGCGCAGGCGCGCGCCAAGGCATGGCGCGCATGGCGGGTGTCACGGCTCTCGCGCACGATGTGACGATCATGGCGGTGGGCTACACGCGGGGCGACCGGAGCAGGCGCGGGCGCCGCGAAGAGGTTCGCACCGAGCAGGTCGGGGCCGAGCAGGTCGGGGCCAGCGGGCACTGCCGGTGCCGGCGGCGCTGCCGCCGCCTGCGTCACGGGGGCCGGGGCCGGTGCCTGCTCGGGCGCCGGGGCCGGTGCAGCCGCAGGCGGCCTCGCGGCCATGAACGCCTCCTTGCAGGCCGGCGTCAGGCTCGAGAAATTGGCGCGGATGCAGGCCGCCGTACGGCCAACGTCCGGGATCGTGTCGGAGCAAAACTTGACCGCGTCGGGCGTGCAGGCCTGCGCCTCCTCCTGCGTGTACCGCTGAGCGGACGCGGTCGAGACCATCGCCACGGCTGCGAGAGCGGCGGTCGCCGCGAGGAACTCGGGACGGTGCGGGAAAAGGGTCATAAGCATCTTCCAATGGTCTTGAGGGCTAACTGATCTGCATCCGCAACGCGTTATGGGCCGCGCATTCGCTACGGCAAGCCGCCCGACGACGCATCGCGATGACGACGAACGCATGTCGCCCGCTGTCGACGCGACACGGTTCCGTGATCGGCGGTCATCAGGATGCGCCAGCGGCGAACGCGGAACGGCGGATGTTGCGCCGCTCTGCTGGGAGACACGATGATGGAGACCTTCACCCATCACGACGCGCCGCGGGGCGTCGCCGCCCGAATCTTCGGCGCGAAGCTCGTCCTGCTGGCGGCGAGCGGCATGATGAGCGCGATGCCCTGAGGCCGGTCAGAACCGGATGCTGGTCGTGACGCCGAACACCTTGGCGTTGCGGATGGCGCCTGTGCCGAGCGGGTTCGGCACGTTGCCGCCCGGATGGACGACATATTGGACCGTCGGCTGCAAGGACAAACCCTTGACGACGTGGATCGAGTACGTCGCCTCGAACACGGCCTCGAAGCTGCGGGCAACGCCGAGGTTGGCGGCCGCGAGATCCTCATCGATGCCGATCGTACCGGCTGCCGGCGAGATCGCGGCGTAGGCGCCGGCGAGCCCGAAGAAATCGTCAGGACGTCCGGGCACGATGCCGAGCGCCGCGAAGCCCACGTCGAGGTAGAGGTTGACGAGGTTGCGGTCGGCCGGGGCGGCGATGGCGCGGGCGAACACTCCGATGCCGCGCTGTGGCTCGTCCCGCGAGGCCCGATAGACCTGCTGGTCGATGATACCGTAGAGGCCGCCGTTGCCGGTGTGCACGAGGGGCGTGCCGGTCCGCCCTGCGGGAGCGAGCCCTTCGCCGGCAAGGTTGTCTTCGTCGAAGCGGCCGAATTGAGCGAAAGCGCCGAATTTCACCGTGCCGGGCAGCCCGCTGGCGTGGTCGCCCTGGTTGTAGCGGTACTGCGCCTCCGCGAACACGAGGGGCGGATCGTTGACGCGGAAGTTCACGCCGTAGCGATCGCGCGTCTGCGGATCGCCCGGGCCGGGGCCGGCCGGCTTGCCGTCGAAGATCGCGGCCAGCAGCGCGAGCTGGTCGCTCGCCTCGTAGCGCACCCGCAGCGCGGGCGTCGCCAGCGGGTAGGCCGGGCCGCCCGCCGGCAGGTCGAGCGACGGCAACCCGGGCCAGCCGAATGTGGCGTCGATGAAGTTCGCGGCGTAGTTCGAGGTGAGGAATTCGACGTCGATGCCGATCTGGCCCGCGCGCACCGAGAGCTTGTCGCCGAAACTATGGGCGACGTAGAACTCGTAGAGCCGCGTCGCCGGGAACGCCGCGATGTCGTTCGACGACAAGAGATTGCCGATGGCGATGCGTGAGATGTCCCGGCCGTGGATCTGGTACATGTTGGCGTGGATCGAGGTGTCGGCGAGGCCGCCGAGCTTCTCGAGGTCGGCATCGAGCTCGACGTCGAGGCGCCCGGCATAGGTGCCGGCGCGTCGGAGGCCGCCGGCGAGGTTGGCGTAGGGGTCGCCGAGGTAGACGCCGTAGAGATGGATGCCGCGGGCCTGGAGAGCCCTGTCCGTCTCGGCGAGGCGCGAAAAGGCCGGCACCCCGTCGAAGATCGTCGGGCCCTGCGCGTCCTCGTCGCCGATCGCGCTTTTGGCGTTCGTCTGCGGCGAGCGCGTCTGCGGCGTCCGCCGAGCCGCATCGTCGTCATCGCCCGCCCGCGCCACCGCTGCCGTCGACGCGATCAGGCCGGCCGCGAAGGCCGCGGATACCGCCATCGACCGCAGGATCTGGTTCGAGCGGCGCACGTGCTCTTCCGCCAACCGGGAAGACGTTCCCGGTCGCGACCATGCACGGCGCCACTGCGTCTTTCAATCGACGGAACGGGAGAGGCACGGCTTGTGCGGCCGCGTGGCAATCATGCCGAGAGCGGCGTCACCCCGATGAGTTCGTCGTCGGTCGGTTGGTGGACGGGGGCGAGACGCCGGACCTGATCGGTCGAGATCCGCTTCACTCTCGAGCGCGGCCGAAGCTCCTGCGGCTCGCCCGTTCGTAGCGCCACCTCGATCGCTTCGAGCACCAAGACGTCGAAGAAGCCCTCCTGCCCATCGGCTTCGGGGTCGCGATTGTTCAAGATGCAGTCGGAGAAATAGTCGGTTTCCCCACCGAACTGCTCGACGGGGTCGAAGGCGTGCGTCTCCGTCTTGCCGCCGATCTTCGTCGTGAAGCTTATGCCGACGCTCTCGCCGAAGCCGAAGCACGGGCTCGACGTCAGCGAACCCTTGCTGCCGGAGATCGTGAGCTGCTCGGCCGCCGCGGCGGCATAGCTCACCGTGAACTGGGCGAGCCGGCCCTCGCCGAAGTGAAACGTGACGGCTACGGTATCGTCGAAGTCGAAGCCGGCGCCGGCGCACTGGGTGCCGACGGCCTGCACGATGATCGGTTCGACGCCAAACAGACTGCGCACGGCGTTGAGCGGGTAGGTCCCCATGTCGGGCACCGGACCGGACCAGTAGCCCATCTTGGCGCGATGATTTCCAGACGAAACCTTCTGCGCGAAGGTCGAGGTGAAGATCCGCGGGCTGCCGAGCGCCCCGCCGAGCGCCATGTCCGTCATCGCGATCGTGCCGGGCTCGTGATGCAGACGATAGGCGATCATCAGCTTGCCGCCACCTTTTTGTTGCGCGTTGAGGATCGCCTGGCAATCGGCGGAGCTGGTCGCCATCGGCTTCTCGAGCAGGACGTGATAGCCGGCCTCGAGGAGCGGCACGGCGTCGTCGCGATGCCTCTCGTTGGGCGTCGCGACATAGTAGGCGTCGGCCTCTCCGGACGCGATGAGGGCCGGCAGCTCGTCGTAGCCGTAGGCCTTGATGCCATAGCGCCTGCCAAGCGCCTCGGCTTTTCCCGGATCGCCCGTGACGATCGCCGACAGCTCGGAGTTCGAGGTGGCGGCGATGCCGGGCATGAACGCCTGCTGCGAGATCTGGCCGCCGCCGACGACGGCGTAGCGAACCTTCCGGCCTTCGACCTTGTGCGCCATGCGATGCGTTCCCCTGTCCTCTTCAATGACAGACCTCGCTCGGGAAACCAGCGTGCCTGCCGTTGGTTCGGATCGTCATTTAGGTGTCGGATAGCTGGGCTGCGGAGCGCCGCGAGACGTGCTAAGGCTCGTTGAGACTTGACTGCGCATGCAGGACCAGAGCCGTCTTGACCCGTTCAATCGCCTCGACCCTCTACGACGACGATTTCTTCGCCTGGACGCAGCAGCAGGCCGAAGCGTTACGCCGGCTTCAGCGTGACAACGTCGGCGATGCAGTCGACGTTGAGCATCTCGCCGAGGAGATCGAGGACTTGGGGAAGCGTGATCTCCGGGAGGTCAGGTCACTCCTTTGCAATCTGATCACGCATCTCGTCAAAATAGACTCTTGCCCCTCCTCAAGGGATCTTCCTCACTGGCGTGCGGAGGCCCGGTCCTTCAGCGACGCGGCCTGTCAGGCTTTCGCACCCAGCATGCGCCAACTGCTCGACCTTCCGTCTATTTGGCTCAAGGGAGGACGTGCGGCGCAAAGCTACCTCCAGGACATCGGCTTGCAGGTGGACTTACCGCGAGAGTGCCCGTTTGGCCTCGACGCTCTCCTGACCGAGAATTTCGAAATCGACGAGGTCCTCGCGCAACTTGCCGCTGCGCGGACGCCGCTCGCTCCTCGTTGATTGGAAGCTCGTCGCGCATCTTGACGAGCTTCTGTCGGAGGACCGCGACATCAATGAAGTCCGCGAAAAGGAACCCTGACGTGTCGGAGCGATCGGAAGCTGCCGCCCGACCGCCTAATCGAACAGCGGCGCGTCGTGGCTGTGGAAGGCGCGGACCTTGCGGAACACCGGCGTGGCGTAATTGTCCGGCGTCTCGAACTCTCCCGACAACCAAGAGAAGACGTCGCGATCGGGCGCTTCCATCAGCAGCTCGAGATCGTCGAGGTCGCCGTCGGGCAGGGCGCCGAGTTCGGCGTCGGCGAAGCGACCCATCAGAAGGTCCATCTCGCGGGTGCCGCGGTGCCAGGCGCGAAACAGGATCCGCCGCCGGCGTTCGTCGAGGCCGGCGCTGCCGCTTTCTGACATGTCTCTCCGCCTCGCGCGTTCGATTGGCCCTTAAGTAGACGCCGGCCTCGGCGCCGACAAGGCCGGGCAATTGGCGCCGGTCGAGCGCCTCTTGGCTATCGCATGCCGTCGCCCGCGCTTCTCACTTGACGGCGAGCCGCCGCGCGACGTTCGTCTCGACGACGATGCGCCCGCACCTGCTCACCCCACTGTTCGCTTCCGCCTCGAACCTGCCCGGCGTCGGGCCGAAGACCGGCAAGCTGCTCGACCGCCTGCTGGGGCCCAGCGACGGTCCGGCCCGGGTCGTCGACGTGCTGTTCCACCTCCCAACCTCGGTCGTCGACCGGCGCCGGCAGCCGCCGATCGCCGAGGCGCCGCTCGATGTCGTGGTGACCCTGAAGGCGACCGTCGCCGAGCACCGCGCGCCGCCGCCGCGCTCGAAGGCGCCCTACAAGGTGCTGGTCGAGGACGGTACCGGCGACGTGCTGCTCGTCTTCTTCCTGTCGAATCATGCCTGGATCGAGAAGAGCCTGCCGCTCGGCGCGGAGCGCTGGATCTCCGGCAAGATCGAGCTCTACGACGGCTACCGCCAGATGGTGCATCCCGAGCGCGTGGTCGACGCCGAGGGCTTCAGGACCATGGCGCTGATCGAGCCGGTCTACGGCTTGACCGAGGGCCTCTACCCGCGCGTCCTCGCCAAGGCGATCGACGGCGCGCTGGCGAGGCTGCCGTTCCTGCCGGACTGGTACGCCGGCCTCGGCGTGAAGATGCCGCCGATGCCGGCTTTCGGCGAGGCGCTCGCGGCCGTCCACAAGCCGTCGGAACCCGAGGCGATCGGCCTCGAGTCGCCAGGCCGTGTGCGGCTCGCCTTCGACGAACTCTTCGCCCATCAGGTCGCGCTGGCGCTCATGCGCAAGCGGCTGCGCGGGAGGGCGGGGCGTCCGAATGCCGGCTCCCGCCGCAAGGCCGACGCGATCGAGGCGGCGCTGCCGTTCGCGCTCACGGGCGCGCAACAGGCGGCGCTCGCCGAGATCCGCTCCGATCTGGCCGCCCCGGCCAAGATGCTGCGGCTGCTGCAGGGCGACGTCGGGTCGGGCAAGACGATCGTCGCCCTGCTTGCGATGGCCGACGTCGTCGAAGCCGGCCGCCAAGCGGTGCTGATGGCGCCGACCGAGATTCTCGCGCGGCAGCATGTCGCCGGGCTCGCGCCGCGCGCGGCCAGGGCCGGCCTTCGCATGGCGCTGTTGACCGGTCGCGATTCGGCGGCCGAGCGCCGCCGCACCCTGGAAGGGCTGCGCACGGGCGCGATCGACATCGCCGTCGGGACCCACGCCCTGATCCAGGAAAGCGTCGCCTTCCGCGATCTCGGCCTGGCGGTCGTCGACGAGCAGCACAGGTTCGGCGTCCAGCAGCGGCTCGCGCTTTCCGCCAAGGGCGATGCGGTCGACATCCTGGTGATGACCGCGACGCCGATCCCGCGCACGCTGGTGCTCTCCTACTTCGGCGACATGGACGTTTCGGCCTTGCGCGAAAAACCGCCGGGGCGCCAGCCGATCGACACGCGGGCGCTGCCGCTGGAGCGCATAGGGGACGTGGTGGCGCGGCTCGCGAAGGCCGTCGGTGAAGGCAAACGTGCGTACTGGGTCTGTCCGCTCGTCGACGAGAACGAGGAGGTCGACGCCGCTGCGGCGCGGGACCGCTTCGAGCACCTGCGCGGCGTGTTCGGCGGCAAGGCCGGGCTGATCCACGGCAAGATGAAGGGGACGGAGAAGGACGCGGCGATGGCGGCCTTCGCCGCCGGAGAGACGCAGGTGCTGGTCGCGACCACTGTCATCGAGGTCGGAGTCGACGTGCCGGAGGCGACCATCATCGTGATCGAGCACGCCGAGCGTTTCGGCCTCGCCCAGATCCACCAGCTGCGAGGGCGCGTCGGGCGCGGCGCCGGCGCGTCCTCGTGCGTGCTGCTCTACCGCGCGCCGCTCGGCGAGGTCGCCCAGGCGCGCATCGAGATCCTGCGCCGCAGCGAGGACGGCTTCCTGCTCGCCGAGGAGGATCTGCGCCTGCGCGGGGAAGGCGAGGTGCTCGGCACCCGCCAGTCCGGCGCACCCGGCTTCAGGCTCGCCGACCTCGCCGTGCACGGCGGCCTGTTGCCGGCCGCCCGCGACGCGGCGCAACGAATGGTGGACGCGGACCCCGAGTTCGCCGCCGAGGCCGGTCCCTCGGTTCGCGTACTGCTCCACCTGTTCGAGCGAGAGGAAGCGATTCGGCTGATCGAGGCTGGATAGCCCCTTTGCCAGGTGGAAGCACACGTGCGCGACCCTACATGGCGTGCAAAGGAGACCCGTGATGTCAGTTGTGCAGCCTCAACGCGAACCCATCGATCGGGACAATCGGCCGGGCGCCGTCTCGCGCAACCCCGCCACCGGCGAGGTGATCGCGCGTTATCCTTTCCAAAGAGCGGACGAGGTCGAGGCGACGCTGGCGCAGACGCACCGCGCCTTTCTCGAGTGGCGCACGCGCCCGATGGCGGAACGTGCCGCCGTCATGAAGCGGCTGTCCGAGATCCTCGAAGCGGAAGCCGATGCCTTCGCCGACCTCATGACCAGCGAGATGGGCAAGACGCTTCGGGAGGCGAAGGCCGAAACGCTGAAATGCGCCAAGACCACAGCCTGGTTCGCCGAGCACGGTCCGGCGATGCTGGCGGACGAGAAGGCCCCCGTCGAGGAGGCCGAGGCCTACATCTCCTATCTTCCCGTCGGTATCATCCTCGGCATTATGCCGTGGAACTTTCCGCTTTGGCAGGCGATCCGCGCCGGCGCGCCGATCATGCTCGGCGGCAACGGCTTCCTCCTCAAGCACGCGCCCAACGTGATGGGCTGCGCCTACAAGCTGCAGCGGGCCTTCGAGACGGCCGGCGCGCCGCGCGGAGCGTTCGGCATCCTCAACGTCGACAACGATTCCGTCGAGGGCGTCATCAGGGACCGGCGCATCGCCGGAGTCACGCTGACGGGCAGCGTGAGGGCCGGCTCCGCGGTCGCCGCCCAAGCGGGCAAGGCGCTGAAGAAGTCGGTGCTGGAACTCGGCGGTTCCGACCCCTTCATCGTGCTCGCCGACGCCGATCTCGACAAGGCGGTCGAGGCCGCCGTGACGTCGCGCCTCGCCAATGCCGGGCAGGTCTGCCTTGCCGCCAAGCGTTTCATCCTGGAGGCGCCGATCGCCGATGCCTTCACCGCCAAGTTCGTCGAGGCGGTCGCCAAGGCGAAGACCGGCCATCCGAGGGATGGCGCGACCACCTTCGGTCCGCTGGCGCGTCACGACCTGCGCGACTCGCTCCACGAGCAGGTCGAGACGTCGGTCGCGCAAGGCGCCAAGCTCCTCACCGGCGGCAAGAAGATCGAGGGCGCGGGCTACTATTACGAGCCGACCGTGCTCGGCGACGTGAAGCATGGCATCGCCAGCTTCGACGAGGAGACCTTTGGCCCGGTCGCCTCGCTGATCGTCGCGAAGGATGCCGAGGACGCCGTCTCGATCGCCAACGACAGCGCGTTCGGTCTGAGCGGCAACCTCTGGACTCGCGACCTCGCGAAGGCGCGCGAGATGGCGCGGCAGCTCGAGACCGGCGGCGTCTTCATCAACGGCTTCACCGCATCCGACCCTCGCGTGCCGGTCGGCGGCGTGAAGAACAGCGGTTACGGCCGCGAACTCTCGCATTTCGGCATCCGCGAGTTCGTCAACGCTCAGACGGTCTGGATCAAGCGCTAGCTGTCTGCGACGAACGCTGGGACGGCACGCAGGGCTGCTCAGCCCCTGCGTTTCGTCTCGCGGACTTCCCAGTCGCCTGCGGACACCGCGCAGGCGACACCGTTCACCGTCCTCGGCTTGGAGTCCAGGCTGAGCTCGCCATGGAAGCCGCGGCAGACCTTGCTGTCGAGATCGTAGGCCGGACCGGTCGCCGTGAACGCGCCTTTGTTGCCGCTCTTCGGATTCTCCCAGTGCACCGCCGCGCCATTGCCCTGCGGGTCTATCGCGGTGGCGAGCGCGGCCTTCTCGCGGCGACGGTCCTCCTCATCGAGCAGGCGGCCGAACGGAACCGTCGAGTTCGAGCCGGTGACGTCGTCGCCGGCGGGGCGCAACGATGCGATCGGCATGGACAAGGAGCATCCCCCGAGCAGCGGAATCATGCCGAGCAACGCCAGGCCGGCCCGGCGGCAAAACGCCGAAGCGGGTACCGGGCGGCGCGCGAATGATCTAAGGCAGGGGAGGCGGGTCACACGCGAACTCACGCACGTTTCTCAAATCACGCGGATGTTACACTTGGATGAGTTAAAGAGCCGTCACGGTGGCGTCGTGGACGATCCGTTCGTTCAATTCGGTGAATGGCTGAAGGACGCCGAAGCCTCGGAGATGAACGATCCCGCCGCGATGGCACTCGCCAGCGTCGATCGAGACGGACTCCCCGACGTCCGCATGGTGCTGCTCAAAGGATGGGACGAACGCGGTTTCGTCTTCTACACCAATTTCGAGAGCGCCAAGGGTCGCGAGCTCGCCGCGACGAGGAAGGCGGCGGCCCTGTTTCACTGGAAAAGCCGGCGCCGTCAGATCCGCATCCGCGGTCCGGTGGAGGTGGTGACCGAGGCCGAGGCGGACGCCTATTTCGCGAGCCGTCCGCGCGGCAGTCAGGTCGGAGCCTGGGCGAGCCTGCAATCGCGCCCGCTGGAAAGCCGCGGGTCGCTCGAAGATGCCGTCGCCGCCGTTGAGGCGAAGCATCCCGAGGCCGTACCGCGCCCGCCGCACTGGAGCGGGTTCCGCATCAGGCCGATGCAGATCGAGTTCTGGTCCGACGGCGCGTCTCGCCTGCACGACCGATTCCTCTACGCACGCGAGACGCCGGAGACCTCGGGATGGGTGAAAACGCGTCTCTATCCGTGACCGGGGCAACCAGCCGGCCGGGCGCCGAGCGGCTCTATCCAGCGCGCCCGCTGCTCGCCGCGAGTCTCGCGGTATTCCGCGGCGAACGCGTCCTGCTGGCACGACGGGCGACGGAACCGCTCGCCGGCCTGTTCACGTTGCCGGGCGGCCTCGTCGACCCGGGAGAGACGCTGGAAGCGGCGGCGCTGCGGGAAACGCGCGAGGAGGTCGGCGTCGAGGCGCGGATCGTCGCGTTCAACCGCCATGTCGAGGTCGTCCAGCGCGATCCGGACGGTACCGCGGCGCGCCATTACGTGATCGCGTCGTTCGTCGGCGAATGGATCGCCGGAGAAGGCGAAACCGGCCCCGAGGCCGCCGCGGTCGTCTGGATCGGCCGGGACGCCTTGAAGAACCTGCCGACGACCGAGCATCTTCCCGAGGTGCTTCGTGCCGCTTGGGCGATCCGCGACGCGAGCCTGCCGTGAGGGCGCCGGGCTTGTTCGCCGCCGGCCTGATCGCTGCGGCGGTCCTGATGTCGATGCTGGGGCCGGTCGAAGCGCAGCGCAAGGAACGCCGGCCCCTGCCGAAGCCGCCGGTCGTCCTGCCGCCGCCGTCGCCGCCGGCAACGCCGCAGCCGCCGCCCGAGACCAAGCCCTACGACCCGCAGTTGATGCGCCTCGCCGAGATTCTCGGCGCACTGACATACCTGCGCGACCTTTGCGGCCAGAAGGACGGCGAGGAATGGCGCACCCGCATGCAGGGGCTGCTCGATGCCGAGGGCTCGCCGCAGGTCCGCAAGGATCGCCTCGCCGGCGCCTACAACCGCGGCATCGAGGGCTACGAGCTGTCCTATCGCACCTGCACGCCGAACGCCCGCGTGGTCATCGAACGCTTCCTCTTCGAGGGCGAACGCATCGCCAAAGCGGTCGAAAACCGCTATCGGGCGAGCTGAAAGCCACCGCCGCCCGCGAACGCCAGGATTGCTCGGCGGCCCGTTGGCGCCGAGCGCCATGGGAACATGCTGATGAACATGATCGACTCCATCCGACGGCAGCTCACGCCTGTTCATCCTGACGGCTACGTCTTCATCGCAGCCTTCGCCATCGTGACGCTGGTGCTGGCCTACCTGTGGCAGCCGCTCGGCTGGATCGGCGCCGCCCTCACCCTGTGGTGCATCTATTTTTTCCGGGACCCGTCGCGCATGACGCCCGTCGACGGCAATCTCGTGGTCTCGCCCGCCGACGGGATCATCTCGTCGGTCGGCTATTACACGCCGCCGCCGGAGCTCGGGCTCGGGGCGGAGCCGATGCAGCGCATTTCGGTGTTCATGTCGGTGTTCGACTGCCACGTGAACCGAATGCCGGTCGCCGGACGCATCGCCAAGATCGCCTATAAGGCCGGCCTGTTCGTCAATGCCGACCTCGACAAGGCGAGCGAGCACAACGAACGCAACTCGCTGGTGATCGATAGCGATCGCGGCCGATTCGGCGTGGTGCAGATCGCCGGGCTGGTGGCGCGCCGAATCGTTTGCTTCACGAAGCAGGGGGACGTGCTCTCGGTCGGCGAGCGGTTCGGGCTGATCCGCTTCGGCTCACGGGTCGACGTCTACTTCCCCGCAGGCGCTCGTCCGCTGGTCGCGCTGGGGTCGAAGGCGGTTGCCGGCGAGACCGTGCTCGCCGATTTCATCAGCGAGGCCGGCGCCAGGGTCTTCTGTGGCGCGTGACGAAAGCGGCGCGTGACGAAAGCCGCGCTTGACCAAAGCGGCGCCCGCCAAAAGGCGGACGTCGCGATGCCCGGTCGAAAGGACGATCTTAGTAGAAGCCGCGGCGGTAGAAGCCGAACGGGCGATAATAGCCGTAAGGGCGGTACAACGGACGCCCGTAGAAGCCGCCGCCCGGATAGCAGAAGCCGTTGAAGCCGCGGTGGCGGAAGGGACCGCAACCGCCGGACACCAGCGTCACGTCGGGCTGGGCGGAGGCGAGCGGCAGAGGCTGAGCACCGCCGACAGGTGTCGCGTTCGCGGGCGCGGCGGCAAGAGCGATCGTGCCGGCGATAATCGAAGTCAGGATCGTGGTCCGCATTGAGAGGTCTCCCTTTCCGGTGGAGGCCTATCAACGGGCAGAACGCGCAAGACCTACGCGTCGGTCCAGAGAAATCTCGCGGACGCGGTCGGAACTCGGCCCAGCTTGGAGCCGGCCTTCCTCGATGATGCGGCGGCTTCTAGCAAATGCCAGAGAGGCGATGCGCGACCGCCTGGAGACCCAACGCCATGATCGATCATGCAAGCGTCAGGCGGCCAGCCTCGGGCGCAACCTCCAGGAAGGGCGGGCTTGCCTTGTCGCGGCCCGCGCGCGGCGTCCGCGCCGACGAGCGGTGATCGGGCGCCTATGCGAATTGTGATGAATTCGGGGAAGGCACCCGTAGGGTTCGGCGGCCGAGCCGCGTTGACGTTTCAGATTGCGGCGGCGACGACGGGATGATGGTGCCGGAGGCGTCTGATGACGAACTGGTCGGACGGACGGCTGCCGGCGACAAGGTCGCTTTCACGCAGCTCGTCAACCGCCATCGGACTCGGCTCGTCGCGCTGATCACCAGATCGCTCGGCGATCGCGCCGCGGCGGAGGATATCGTGCAGGACACGTTCACGCGCGCTTGGATCAATGCCTCGAGCTGGCAGGCCCGCGCGCCGGGGCGTGCGAGCTACGCGGCGTGGCTGTCGCGCGTCGCGATCAATCTCGCGATCGACCAGACGCGAAAGGCGCGGCCGGTCCCGCTCGACGGCATCGCCGAGCCTGTCGATCCTCATCTCACCCCGGACGAGACGGTCGTGGCGCGGGAGCGGGCCAACCGTGTGAGAGCCGCCATCGCGGCCCTGCCGGAGCGGCAGCGGATCGCGCTCAGCCTGACCTACGATGCGGAACTGTCGAATGCCGACGGTGCCGCGGCGATGCAGACTTCCGTCGGTGCCTTCGAACTGCTTCTGGTCCGCGCGCGGCGTGCGTTGCGCTTGGCACTGACGGATGAATGACGTGATGAACCTCGCCGCCTTCGAAGATCTGATCGACCGCCACGGCGGGGACTTGGACACGTGGCCGGCAGCCCTGCGGAGGGAGGCCGCGGCCTTTGCCGCGGCCTCGACCGCGGCAAGCAAGGCGCTCGACGCCATGCGCGCGGCCGAGCATGTGCTGGCGGCGACGCGGGTGACCGGTGCTGCCGCGAGCGGCGAGGCCTTCGCGGCATCGGCGATGCGGCATCGTCAGCATCGAGCGTCCAGCCGGCTTGCCGTGCGGACGGGCTGGGGCGCCGCCGCCGCCGCCATGCTCGTCCTCGGCGTCGCCGTCGGCAACCTCGCGCCGCGCCAGCATGACGACAGCCCGGAGCGGCTGATGGCGCTGTCCCTTGATTCGGGGGGGGCGACCGATGTGGATTGACGCGCGCGTCCGTTTCGCTTTGCTTGCCGTCTCCCTGCTCCTGAACGTCTTCCTCGTCGGGATCGTCGCCGGTCGCGTCTTCGGCGCCCGCGGCGCCCCTGCGCCTAGGCCCGACGCCGCGCTCGTCCCGCCGGCGCATGTCCGCGCGCTTCCCGTCGACGAGCGTCGGTCGTTCGCGGCCTCGATGAAGAGCCATCGCGACGCGATCCGCGCGGCGCGCCAGGCGCACAGGGCGGCCCGCACCACGCTCGAGGCGGCGATCGCCGCTCCCGCCTTCGACCGCGACGCGGTCGCCGCCGACTTCGCGGCCCTGCGGCAGGCCAGCATGGCGGTTCAGGAGGCGGTCAACGCGGCGCTCGTCGACGCCTTGCAGGATCTGTCGCCCCAATCGCGCGCGAGCCTCGTCCAGCACGCCGCACCGCGCTGATCGCATGCGTCTTGCCCGTTCGAAGATGCGCCGACTGTCCTCGGGTCCGCTGTGACCTTGTTCCAGACGATAGTAGCCGGTCTCGGACATTGACTTGCGCGGTCGGTCCAAGTTCAGACAAGCCACCCCGATCGACCGGTTCGAGCCCGTATTCCGTCGGTGACGTCCGGCCGCCGCTCGACTTGCTGCCGGGGGGCGCTGCTCCTATGGTCCGCGCCGATGACGAACCTTCGCCTTCACACGAAGACCGGCTTGGACGATGCCGGCGTGAGCTACGATGCCTTCGGCGAGCGGCTGCCTCCGCCCCGGCGTCGCCGCTTCAAGGCCGTCCCGATCCGGGTGGTCATTCCCAACCTGGTGACCTTGGCGTCCCTCGCGATGGGGCTGACCTCGATCCGTTTCGCGATCGAGGGCAAATACGAGATCGCGGTTCTGGCGGTGATCGTCGCGGCAATCCTCGATGGCCTCGACGGGCGCATCGCCCGGGCGATCCGCGGCACCTCCCGGTTCGGCGCCGAACTCGACTCGCTGGCTGATTTCGTCGCCTTCGGCGTAGCGCCCGCGCTGATCCTGTATTTCTCGGGCATGCAGCAGATCAAGAGCTTCGGCTGGTTCGCCGTCCTGATCTTCGCGATCGCGGCGGCGCTGCGGCTCGCGCGCTTCAACACGATGCTCGACGATCCCGACCAGCCGGTATGGCGGACCCATTTTTTCACCGGGATGCCGGCACCGGCCGGCGCCATCGTCGGTCTGCTGCCGCTCTACGTACAGCTGTCGTCGCTCACCCAGCCGGGGTTTCGCCTGCCGGTCGTGGCCGAGATCGGCTACGTTATCGTCGTCGCCTTCCTGATGGCGAGCCGCATTCCGCACTTCTCCGGCAAGAAGATCGGCCGCATCCCGCGTGAATATTTCGTGGTGGTGCTGTTCGGCGTGGTGGCGACGTTGTTGCTGCTCGCGACGTTCCCGATGGAGATGATGATCATCCTCTCCGGCGCCTACCTCGTGACGATCCCGTTCGCGATCGGTCAGTCCTGGCGCTTCGAGCGCATGGATGCTGCGCGTCGCGTCGCGAGCGAGCTTCGGACCGTCTCTGGCGTAGGCGCGTAGGCGACATTCTTCCGCGATGCCGCCACGCTTATTATCCGCGCGGCCGATGCGCGCTGTTCACAACGGCCTCCATTAGCACTAGGGTTCGCCCGAATTTGCCATCTGCTGATCCCCGAAGCGCGGTTCTCCGCGGCGACGCGGTTCGGACCCGACCGGCGAGCGACCCGTAGCGGGCAAAGCCGGTCTGCAAGGATATCCATGTCGAAAGAAGAACTGCTTGAATTCCCGGGCGTCGTGGCGGAATTGCTGCCCAACGCCACCTTCCGCGTCAAACTCGAGAACGATCACGAAATCATCGCCCACACGGCCGGCAAGATGCGCAAGAACCGCATACGGGTGCTTACCGGCGACAAAGTGCTGGTCGAAATGACTCCCTACGACCTCACCAAAGGCCGCATCACCTACCGTTTCAAGTAATCGATCATGGTCGCCGCTCTCGATCAGCAGAATGGCACGCGCAAACAGAAGGTCATCCTGGCCTCGGCCTCGCCGCGGCGTCTCGCCTTGTTGCAGCAGATCGGCATCGAGCCGGTCGCGTTGCTCCCGGCCGACATCGACGAGGTGCCAAAGAAGGGCGAATCGCCCCGATCGCTGGCCGTGAGGCTCGCTGGCGAGAAGGCCGCCGCGGCGGCTGGCGCGGCACGCATGAAGCCGGATCTGGCGGACGCCTTCCTTGTCGCCGCCGACACGGTGGTCAGCGTCGGGCGGCGTATCCTGCCCAAATGCGAGTTGACCGAAGAGGCCGAGCAGTGCCTGCGCCTGCTGTCGGGACGCGCGCACCGCATCCACACCGGCCTTTGCGTCATCACGCCCTGGGGCCACGTGCGCCGCCGGATCGTCGAGACCCGGGTACGCTTCAAGCGTCTCGGCGCTGCCGAACTGGACGAGTACATCGCCGGCGGCGAGTGGCGCGGCAAGGCCGGCGGCTACGCGATCCAGGGCCGGGCCGGCGGGTTCGTGATCAAGCTGATCGGTTCCTACACGAGCGTCGTCGGCCTGCCGCTCTACGAGACGATGAACCTGCTGCAGGGCGAAGGCCTGATCCCGCGTCAGCCCGGACGCGAGGCGTCGCTGGCCGAGACGGTCACCGACTGAAGCAAACTCCGAAAGATCGAGGCGATGGCTCCCGACGAAGCCCCTGTCGAGCACGCGGATTTGAAGCGCAAGCCCTGTCCGATCTGCGGGAAGCCGGCGGTGGCGGCGGCGGCGCCGTTCTGCTCGAAGCGCTGCGCCGACGTCGATCTGCACCGCTGGCTCGGCGGCGTTTACGCCGTGCCGACCGACGAGACCGAGCAGGACGACGCGGGCACGTAGATGTTCTTCGTCGTCTCGAAGCTCGTGGAACTGGTCCTGGAGCCGGTCGCCTTCCTCGTGCTCGCCGGCCTTGCCGGGCTCGCGCTCTGCTTGACGCGCTTCGTGCGCCCGGGTCGCGCGATCGCGACCGGCGCCGCGCTGCTGTTCGCCATCGCCTGCTTCTCCCCGTTCGCCAACCTGCTGATCCGCCCGCTCGAGGATCGTTTCCCGCCACCGGCGGCGACGATGGGGGCGCCGGCCGGCGTCGTCGTTCTCGGTGGTGCGCTCGACGAGGATGTTTCGGCCGCACGCGGCGTCCCGACGATCGATGCGGCGGCCGCCCGCCTGACGAGCGGCGCCGCGCTCGCTCTGCGCTATCCGTCCGCGCGCCTCGTCTTCACCGGCGGCTCGGCCGATGTGCGCGGAAAGGGGCTCGACGAGGCCCGCGGCGTTCACGCGCTGTGGGCCAGCCTCGGCGTGCCGGAGCGGCAGATGTCGTTCGAGGCTCGATCCCGCAACACCTTCGAGAACGCCACGCTGACCCGCTCGATGGTGCAGCCGAAGGACGGCGAGAGATGGCTGCTCGTCACTTCGGCCGCTCACATGCCGCGCTCGATGGGGATCTTCCGCCGCGTCGGGTGGCCGATGACGGCCTATCCCGTCGACTATCGCACCTACGGCGACGGCCGGGACTATCGAATTTCGGCGAATGCGATCGATTCGCTGCAGAAGCTCGATTCGGCCCTTCACGAATGGATCGGGCTCGCCGTCTATCGATGGACCGGCAAAACGAGCGCGCTGTTCCCCGCGCCGTGACGACCGCGGAGAGGAGCGTCACTCCGCAGCCATCGCTCCCGCGTCACCGAGCCAAACGTCGAGGTCGCGCTCGGCCCGGCGGCTGAGCGCCCGCTTGCGCCCGACGCCCTTCTCGGATCCCCGCAGGCGCTTGCCGCCGTCGCCGACGAGCGGCTCCTGGATCGGCGGGAACAGGCCGAAGTTCACGTTCATCGGCTGGAACGATTGCCGGCCGGCGTCGATCGATGCGATGTGGCCGCCGGTGATGTGGTTGATCAGCGCCCCGACCGCGGTGGTAGCCGGCGGCATGGCAAAGGTCTGCCCGAGCCGCTCCGCCGCCGCGAGCCGGCCGGCGATCAGTCCGATCGCCGCGCTCTCGACGTAGCCTTCGCAACCGGTGATCTGCCCGGCGAACCGCAGCCGCGGCATGGCGCGCAGCCGCAGCCGCTCGTCGAGCACCCGTGGCGAGTTCAGAAACGTGTTGCGGTGGATGCCGCCCAACCGCGCGAACGAGGCGGCCTCGAGGCCGGGAATGGTCCGCAACACAGCGACTTGCGCCGCATGCTTCATCTTGGTCTGGAAGCCGACCATGTTGTAGAGCGTGCCGAGCGCGTTGTCCTGGCGCAGCTGGACGATCGCGCAGGGCTTCACCGCCGGCGCATGCGGGTTGGTGAGCCCGACGGGCTTCATCGGCCCGTGGCGCAGCGTCTCGCGTCCGCACTCGGCCATCACCTCGATCGGCAAGCAGCCGTTGAAATAGGGCGTCGACGAATCGTGAACCGAGGTCGTCACCTCCGCCGCCAGCAACGCCTCGATGAAGGCCTCGTAGTCGTCGCGCGACAGCGGGCAGTTGATGTAGTCGGCGCCGGTGCCCCCGGGACCGGCCTTGTCGTAGCGCGACTGGAACCACGCCTTCGACAGGTCGATCGAGTCGCGGTGCACGACCGGGGCGATCGCGTCGAAGAAGGCGAGATCGACCTCGCCGGTGAGCGCGCCGATCGCGGCGGCGAGCTTCGGGGCCGTCAACGGGCCGGTCGCCACGACGACATTGTCCCAGTCCGGCGGTGGCAGGCCTTCGACCTCGCCGCGTTCGATCGTCACGAGAGGGTGGCTCGCGAGGGCCTGCGTGACGGCGGCCGAGAAGGCCTCGCGGTCGACCGCCAGGGCGCCCCCGGCCGGCACCTGATTGGTGTCGGCGGCGCGCATCACGAGCGAGCCCATCCGGCGCATCTCGCGATGGATGACGCCGACCGCGTTGCCGTCGGCATCGTCGGAGCGCAGCGAATTCGAGCACACGAGCTCGGCGAGGCCGTCGCCGCGATGCGCCTGCGTCGGGCGTAGCGGCCGCATCTCGTGAAGGACGACCGGCACGCCGGCCTCGGCCGCCTGCCAGGCCGCTTCCGATCCGGCGAGACCGCCGCCGATGACGTGGATGGTGGACGTTTGGCTCATCCCGGCACGGGTAAAGCCATCGTGCCGCGGCGGCAAGGGCGGTCCGCCCAAAGAGCTTGTCCGCTCATAAGCGCTTCAATCCCCTCCTGGTGAGGAGGTTCGGAGGACCGTCTCGAACCAGGTCTGTCAAAACATGCTGGGCTCCAGGAGCCGCAGTCGAGGGACCGCCAGCCTTGGCTCTACATCATCGTTCGAAACGCGCCTGCGGCGCCCTCACCATGAGGCTACTGATTCGTTTATTCGCGGACACATAAAAGCGGAAAACCCCGCTGGTCGCCCAGCGGGGTTTTGAAGGGTCGAGGCTTGCTCGATCAGTAGCGGGCGCGGACCATCGTCCCGAGCGCGGGTGCCGGAGCGACGTACAGCGGCACGATCAGGCGCAGGAAGCCTTTGGTCTCGGGATTGCCGAAGCCGCCGACGCCGGGAAGGATGAGTTGGTTGTGGGAGATGACCGTGCGCACCGCGTAGCCCTGCAGCGTGAACCGGCCGAAGTCGTAGCCGACCAGGCCGCCGACCGCGAGGGCTTCCTGCTGCAGGCTGAGGACCGAGCCGTTGGCGAGAAACGTCGAGTTGTCGCCGCGGGTGTTGAGGTCGTGCAGGTAGTAGCCGACGAAGCCGGCCTCCAGCTTGCCGAACTTCTTGGTCGCGGTGAAGTCGACGTCGATGGCGTCGGAGATGCCATGGATCGGGCTCATCGCGCTGATGCCGCCCGCGAACCCACCGAACGTGCCGGTGTAGCCGACCGTCGCCGTCAGATCGAGGCCGTTGCCGGTGTAGCTCAGCGAGGCGCGAAGATCGGCGTAGGTGTCGCTGCGGAAATGCTCCGACGGCGGCCGGACGAACGTGATCAGCGATCCGCCGAAGTTGTTGCCGAAGTCGTGAGCAAAAATGAAACCAGCCGCCTGATTGAAGATGTCGACACGGTTGGTTGCCGAACCGAAGGGGCCGCCATCGAGGTGGATGAACGGCGCGGCGTACACGAATTCCACCCGGGTATCATAGAAGGTGATCGGAGACGCGTAGACGAGCGCCGGGATGTTGACGCCGATGTTGGGACCGGGACCCACGGCAGCGGCACCGAGACCGCCGCCCTGGTCGGCGTCGCGATCGCGGCGGCCGTAGCCTTCGGTGTCGATGAAGAACAGACCTTCCGGCAGCGGAGCGCCGAGCGCCTGGCCGAGCGTCTCGCCAGGCTCGAAGCCGAGGCCGGCATACGAGGTGCTTGCCGAGACCGTCATGGCGAGCGCGGCGCCCGCGAGCGTTGCCAGCAGTTTCTTGTTCATCGTGTCCTTCCCCCAAAATTCTGTACCGAACCAGCGCCGGTGTCCGTGCGCTGTGCCCACCGGCCGATACTCCCTCGACCGCTTGTGATTGTCATATTCTGTTCGTCGCCGCGAGAACGCCAGCGTTTTTACCGGTTCGCGGACCAGTAGAAGGGAGACGTTGTTTCTCGGCAACAGAGTGGCGAGCCGGCGACAACGGATTTGTGCGCTGCCCACAAGGTAGCGAATGCCCGCAACTCGCCGCCCTGCAAGTATTCGTATCTGTTTCCGCCAATGGATCGATCGAGTTCTTCAGGTGATCGGTCGCCGCCGGACGCGCCAAACGGCCGATGCGCGAGCTAACGTTCGGGAGCCGGTGAGGAGCGCCGAGGCAAGATCCTCGTAGGGAAAGACCTCGCAAACGAAGCCTTTCGGGCTCCGCCGCTGCGGCTACCCCTGGACAGGCCCGAGCGATCTCGGCCGCGCCGCTACAGCATCGGACGGTGATTCGGAGTCGCTCGCGACGCTTATGTGTCTGTCCTCGCTACGCTTTGCTTATCGGAGCAAGTCCACAACAGCGGACGTTGCTCTAAGGACCTCCGTCGATCCTCGTCCGATCTATTCGGCGGCGATCTTCTTCTCGTTCGCGCTTGGCCGAGCCCCCCTTGTCGGCGAGCTCGGCGTCAGATCCTGGCATTGCCGTCAATATCGAGCGCGCACCGTCGAGCTTAGCGGAGCTACCGCGGCCGGCGCGACATACAAAGGCACGATCAGGCGCAGGAAGCCTCTCGTTTCCGGATTGCCTTGGCCCCCGAACGCCGTGATGAGCTGATTGTGAGAGACAACGGTCCGCAACGCGTAGCCTTGAATGGTGAACCGTCCGAAATCGTAGCCGAGAAGACCGCCGACGGCGGCCGCGCTCTGCTTGATGCTGATGACCTCGCCGTTGCCGAGCTGAAGCGAGTTGTCACCACGCGTATTGATGTCGGTGAAGTAGTACCCGACGAAGCCGGCTTCGAACTTGCCGAAATGCTTGGTTGCCGTAACGTCGACGTTGATGGCATCCGAAATGCCGGCGATCGGACTGTGTCCGCTGAACCCGCCCGCATAGCCGCCGAAAGTTCCAGTATATCCGAGCGTGGCGGTGAGATCCAGGCCTTGACCGGTATAGCTAAGACCCGCGCGAAGATCCGCGAACGTCGAGTTGCGCAGATGCTCGGCCGGCGGCCGTATATTGAGCAAGATGCTTCCGCCAAAGTCATGACCGAAGTCGTGGGCGATCTGCGGACCGAAGTTCTGGTTGGTGACGTCGACGCGATTGGTCTGCGCGCCGAACGGGCCTCCATCGAAGTGCACGAAGGAGACCGCATACACGAACTCCAGCCGGGTGTCGTAGAAGGTGATAGGCGTGGCGTAAATGAAGATCGGCTCGTTGACGCCGATATTCGGTCCGGGACCCGCGGATCCGACGCCGAGGCCGCCGCCGTGATCGGCGTCCCTGTCCCTTCGGCCATAGGCTTCGTTGTCGAGAAAGAACAGCCCTTCCGGCAGCGGCGCCCCGAAAGCCTCGCCGAGAGTATCGCCCGGCTCGAAGCCGAGTCCGGCGTTGGCGGCGCCACACCCCAAGGTCATCGCGAACGCCGCCGCCAAGCCCATCGAAACAATTTTTTGGTTCATCATTAGATCCCCCGACCGAGACCAGAGCTTATCGCTTTCGAAAGTCGGGTATGCTATCGGTCGAACGGTATAAGCAGGGCAGTTCTCACCGGATGTTGCTTTAAGGGTACGTTCCGTATTTGACCGGCGCGGACGACCTTGTCTGACGCCCCGCTTGTTCGGGCGCCGTCGAACGGCGGTTCCCATCTCGCCATTGTTGTCTTCGGCTGGTCCAAACGCGGCTTAACCGCGGCGCGGCGGCTGCTTTCCCGGAAGCGGTGACCAGGCGTTCGCCGTGGTGCGAGCGCTCCCGCGGGTCGGTGCGAGGCCGCATACCGCAAACAGTATCTCAGCTTAAACGGTGTTTGCCGTTTTCTATTCCGCCGCCAGTCTCGCGCGCTGGGGGCGGCGTGCGAGCAGCTCGCGCAGGAAGAAGCCGGTGTGGCTCTGCTTCGCGGCGGCGATCTGCTCGGGCGTGCCGAAGGCCACGATCTCGCCGCCGCCGTCGCCGCCTTCGGGTCCGAGGTCGACGACCCAGTCCGCCGTCTTGATCACTTCGAGGTTGTGCTCGATGACGATGACCGAATTGCCTTGGTCGACCAGCTCGTGCAGCACTTCGAGCAGCTTGGCAACATCATGGAAATGCAGGCCGGTCGTCGGCTCGTCGAGGATGTAGAGCGTGCGGCCGGTGGCGCGGCGCGACAGCTCCTTGGCGAGCTTGACGCGCTGCGCCTCGCCGCCCGACAGCGTGTTGGCCTGCTGCCCGACCTTGACGTAGCCCAGCCCCACGCGCGCCAGCGTTTCCATCTTGTCGCGAATCGGCGGCACCGCCTTGAACAGCACCGCCGCCTCCTCGACCGTCATGTCGAGCACGTCGGCGATCGACCTGTCGCGGTACTTCACCTCGAGCGTCTCGCGGTCGTAGCGGCGGCCCTTGCAGACGTCGCAGGTGACGTAGACGTCGGGCAGGAAGTGCATCTCGATCTTGATGACGCCGTCGCCCTGGCAAGCCTCGCAGCGGCCGCCCTTCACGTTGAAGGAGAAGCGTCCCGGCTGGTAGCCGCGCGCCTTGGCGTCCGGCAGGCCGGCGAACCATTCGCGAATCGGCGTGAAGGCCCCGGTGTACGTGGCCGGGTTCGAGCGCGGCGTGCGGCCGATCGGCGACTGGTCGATGTCGATGACCTTGTCGAGGTGCTCGAGCCCCTCGATCGCATCATGCGGCGCGGGATGTTCGAGCGCTCCGTTGAGCCGTCGCGCCACCGCCTTGTAGAGCGTGTCGATCACCAGCGTGGACTTGCCGCCGCCCGAAACGCCGGTGATCGCGCAAAACAGCCCGAGCGGCAGGTCGGCGGTGACGTTCTTGAGGTTGTTGCCGCGGGCGTTGACGATCCTGAGCTTGCGCGCGGGGTCGTTCTTGCGCCGCTTGCGCGGCACCGCGACCTGCAGCTCGCCGGTGAGATAGCGGCCGGTCAGCGAGTTTGGATCGGCCATGATCGCGGCGGCGGTGCCTTCCGACACGATCCGGCCGCCGTGGATCCCGGCGCCGGGGCCGACGTCGACGACGTGGTCGGCGGCGAGGATCGCGTCTTCGTCGTGCTCGACGACGATGACGGAATTGCCGAGGTCGCGCAGCCGCCGCAGCGTGTCGAGCAGGCGCGCGTTGTCGCGCTGGTGCAGGCCGATCGACGGCTCGTCCAGCACGTAGAGCACGCCGGTGAGCCCCGATCCGATCTGCGAGGCGAGCCGGATGCGCTGGCTCTCGCCGCCCGACAGCGTGCCGGACGCGCGATCGAGCGAAAGGTAGTCGAGCCCGACGTCGACGAGGAAGGACAGCCGGTCGCGGATCTCCTTCAGCACGCGCGCGGCGATATCGCGCCGCTTGGGATCGAGCTTGTCGGGAAGCGCCTCGAACCAGGCGTGGGCGTCGCGCACCGACTTTCCGGTGACCTGGCTGACGTGGAGACCGTCGATCTTCACCGCCAGCGCCTCCGGCCGCAGCCGCGCGCCGCCGCAGGCCTCGCACGGCGTCGCGCTCATGAAGCGGCCGATGTCCTCGCGGATGAGCTCGCTCTCGGTCTCCTTGTGGCGGCGCTGGAGGTTGCGGACGACGCCCTCGAACGGCTTGTTGACGTCGTAGGCGCGCACGCCGTCGACGTAGGAGAAGCGCACCGCCTCCCGGCCGGAGCCGTAGAGCACCATCTGCCGGATCTCGAGCGGCAGCGTCTCGAACGGCGCGTCGAGGCGGAACTTGAAGTGGCGGCCGAGCGCCTCGAGCGTCTGCATGTAGTAGGGCGACGCCGACTTCGCCCAGGGCGCGATCGCGCCTCGGCGCAGCGACAGCTTGGGGTCGGGCACGATCAGCTCGGGGTCGATGCGCTGCTCGACGCCGAGGCCGGCGCATTCCGGGCAGGCCCCGAACGGGTTGTTGAACGAGAACAACCGCGGCTCGATCTCGGCGATCGTGAAGCCCGACACGGGGCAGGCGAATTTTTGGCTGAAGGTGATGCGCCTCGGCTCGCCCTTGTCGTCGGTCTCCGAGGCGTATTCGGCGATGGCGATGCCGTCGGCCAGCTCCAGCGCCGTCTCGAAGCTCTCGGACAAACGCGCGCGGATGTCGTCCTTCACGGCGATGCGGTCGACCACCACGTCGATGTCGTGCTTCAGCTTCTTGTCGAGGGTCGGCGCGTCGGCGATCTCGTGGAACGCGCCGTCGATCTTGAGGCGCTGGAACCCCTTCTTCATGAAATCGGCGATCTCCTTGCGGTACTCGCCCTTGCGGCCGCGGATGACCGGCGCCAGCAGGTAGAGCCGCGTCCGCTCCGGCAGCGCGGCCACCCGATCGACCATCTGGCTCACCGTCTGGCTCTCGATTGGCAGGCCGGTGGCCGGGGAGTAGGGAATGCCGACACGGGCGTAGAGGAGCCGCATGTAGTCGTAGATCTCGGTGACGGTCGCCACCGTCGAGCGCGGGTTCTTCGACGTGGTCTTTTGCTCGATCGAGATCGCCGGCGAGAGCCCGTCGATCTGGTCGACGTCGGGCTTTTGCATCATCTCGAGGAACTGGCGCGCGTAAGCCGACAGCGATTCGACGTAGCGGCGCTGCCCCTCGGCGTAGATCGTGTCGAACGCGAGCGAAGACTTGCCGGAGCCGGACAGGCCGGTGAACACGACGAGCTTGTCGCGCGGGATCGTCAGGTCGACGTTCTTGAGGTTGTGCTCGCGCGCCCCGCGCACCGCGATGACGCGGCCATCGAAGGCGGCCGCGACCTTCGGCCGGTCCCGCCTGTCCGCGGCCGACTTAGGCTGTCTTGCCTTCGGCGTCTTCATCCCACCTTCGTCTTCGTTGGAGCAAGGACAAGACTTAGCCATCTTCGGTCCGGCGCGCCACTCTCCAAACCCGCCAATGTCGCCGCCAGCTGCGCGACCGGGACCGGGGTAGGGACCGCCCTTCTGAGGCTCAAACCGCTCCGCCAGGGCTCCTATTCCGTCCTTGACGATCCCCTCGCGGCGCGCGTATTTTCGACGAAAGGTAAAGGGTTTTGAAGGTTGAACATATCGCGAACATTTTCGACTAAACTTGGCGCACTCAAGGTCGCACCCGCCAGAGAGCCGGGCACGTCCGCCGATGGTCGGATTTTTCCCGGAACAGCCTTTGGCCGGCGGCCACTCGACGACCTCAACCTTATGGTCGAGTTTCAAAATCTTGGGGACAACGTCGAGCTAGGTATGGTCCAGCGGGCGTGCGGCGCCGAACCTCTCAGCCTGCTACGCTTCGCGGTGTGCAGGATCGATAATCTATGCCACGCACTCGAGACAGGCTTGGACCATTCTTTTTACAGGAAATGATCTAGAAGTATATCTAGACTGTAACGATGGGCGATTTCATTGTCGAAGTAAATATTACAACGACTTCTTTTATTATGTCTATCTGATAAACCAAAGGTTGAGCGTCGATGAGGTCACCGCTCGCGAACGCCGCAAGATGGTCTTCCTCCGCCGGAAATTCCTCGAGGACCTGAGGGACGGCAAGAGAATTTTCGTTCGCAAGGGAAGCGATCCTCTGCGCGAATTGCGACGCCTGCATACGGCGCTCCGTCTTCATGGCCCGCACCCGCTGCTTTGCGTCAACGTCGCCGACGCCGATCATCCCGTAGGCACGGTCCTGCGGCTTGAGCGAGACCTTTTTCGAGGGTTCGTTTCCTGCTTCGCCGCTTGCAATCGAAACGAACCGTTCGACGTGGCAGGATGGTTGAAAACCTGTCGAAAGACCTACAGGATGGTGAACGAAGCGATCCCGGTCGTCGAACTCAGGGGTGTCGGCGAGAGGTTTGCCCTGCGGCGCTTTCGACCCAAGCGCTCGGCATTACTGCATCGATTGCGCAAGGGCTGTGACGGGTCGCCGTCGTCGATTTGCTTCCTGGCGGAAGTGCTCATCGCCAACCAGGCCTTCGTCGAGGCGGACGATTTGTTGTCCGAGGCGTTGGCGGTTTATCCGAACCATGCGGCCTTGGTGAAGGCGTATGCGCTAAGCGCCCATAGCAGCGGACGCTACGCACCCGCGATCGTTCGTTGGAGCCATGCCATATCGCTGAATGGGCATGATCCGATGTGCTTCGCCGGGTATGCCTCTAATCTGCGCGAGCACGGTGCCTTGGATCGCGCGCAGGATGTCGTTGCTTCGGCGCTTTCGCAGTTCCCCGACGACCTCGTCGTCCTGTCGGAAGCCGCGCGGATCGCGGCAAGGACGCGCCGGCCAGCGGACGCGCTGGCGCTTTGGGACAAGGTCATCGCGCTTCACGGACCTCACCCTGAATGGGTCGCGGGTCGAGACCGGGCGCGGGGGTTGGTGGCGGATGCGACCTCGCGAGCCGCGTAGCTCGACGGGCTCGAACGACCTGTTCCCCGAAACGGCAAGGACGCGTTCGCAAACAGCCTGAGCCGGGGCAAATTATCGTTCAAATCAAATAGACGCGCCGCTTTCTTGAGCCTGGCCGAAAGTATAATATCCGATCCCGATCCCTTATGTTCGGAGGCGAGCGCCCATGGACGATCCAAGTCTCGTCGACAGTGTTTACGAATGCGGGTTCGTGCCGGAGATGTGGCCGGGCGTTCTCGATCAATTGGCCACGATCGCCGGCGCCCGCGGCGGCGCCTTCGTCACGGGCAACAGCACATCGGTCTCGAATGGGACGGCGTCGGCCAGCCTCCAGGCGGAACTGCACTTCGTTTTCGCGAACGGCGTCCTGAAACGCTCCGAGCGGCAAGCCCGTACGCTCGCACGTTGCCATTCGGGCTTCTTGAGAAACAGCGACTTTCACTCCTTGGAAGAGTTGGCGCGCGACCCCCTCCATCGCGAGGTTCTCGGGCCGGCTGGTCTCGGCTACGCCGCGGGGACGGCGATCGCGATGCCGACGGGCGATGTCTTCATGATCTCGGTCGAGCGTGAAAAAGCCAAGGGACCTGTGGAATTGGAGGCGATCCGCAGGCTGGACCGGCTGCGGCCTCATATCGCCAGAAGCGCGTTCCTGTCGGCGAGGCAGAACTTGACCCGCGCGCGGCACACGAGCGATGCGCTCGCGCTGATCGGCCTGCCGGCGATCGTCATGAACGAGGCGGGCAAGGTCCTGGCGGCAAACCATCTCGTGGAGGACTTGAAGGCGCATCTCGTCTGGCGCGCCGACGATCGGTTCGCTCTCAAGGACCGCGATGCCAACACGATCCTCCAGCAGGCTGTCGCCACGATCGGCTCGGAGGGCGATCGGCCGGTGCGCTCCTTCGTTTTGCGCTCCGACGGCGCCGGCGCGGCGATGGTGGCTCACGTCCTGCCCTTGCGTGGCTCGGCGCGCGACATCTTCTCGCGCTGCGCGGCGGTTTTGGTAATGACCCCCGTCACCATGCCGCAAGCGCCGTCGGTCGAGCTGGTCCAGTCCCTGTTCGATCTCACTCCCACCGAGGCGCGGGTCGCGCGTGGCATCGCCACGGGCGAAACGGTCGAGCAGATCGCCATCGGGGGCGGCGTGTCCCACCACACCGTTCGCACGCATCTTCGCGCGGTCTTTGGTAAGACCGGCTGCCGCCGCCAGGCGGAAGTCGCCGCCCTGCTCGGCGCGATCGCCGTCCCGGTCGGTCGTCCCGCGCGCTGATCGCTGCGCTTGGCCACGACCACCGCGGTCTTGCCCTAGGCGTCTTCATGCCAGCTTCGAACGGCCGGCTGTCACATAGTTGTCATCCAATCTCGATCGAGGGGTCACGATGCCACAATAGCACTAGCCAACGAGGTCTATTCCGGCCGCGCGCGAGAGTAGAGGGACGTCGATGAACTTAAAGCTCGGTTGTTCGGCCTTGGCGATCGGCGTCGCCATCGTTACGACGGGAAACACTGTCGCCGTGGCGCAGTCCGCCACCGTTTTGCCGACCGGGCAGACCATCACCCCGACGGCGGCTCCGGGCACCGTCTACACGCCGCTGCTGCCGAAGCTGCCCGACATGCCGCAACTACCGGCCGGCTACGCCGTTTCCGAGGCGCTCAGCCCCGACGGCAAGACGCTGCTGGTGCTCACCACCGGCTACAACTTCGTCGTCGACACCAACGGCAAGGAACTCCCGAACGACTCGACCCAGTTCGTCTTCGTTTATGACGTGAGCGGCGGCGCGGCGGTGCAGAAGCAGGTCGTGCAGGTCTCCAACAGCTTCGTCGGCATCGCCTTCTCGCCCGACGGCAATAACTTCTACGTGCCCGGTGCCGGCGAGGACAACATCCACGTCTTCACGCAACAGAACGGCGTCTGGGCGGAGAACGGGTCGCCGATCAAGCTCGGCCACAAGGCCGGCGTCGGCCTCGCGCAGGGGCCGCTGGCCTCCGGCATCGCCGTCACCGCCGACGGCAGCCGCGCGGTGGTCGTCAACAAGTACAACGACTCGGTCTCGCTGGTCGACCTCAACGGCCGGGCGGTGCTGGCCGAGCAGGACCTGCGGCCCGGCAAGAGCGGCGGCGCGAGCGGCACCCCCGGCGGCGAGTACCCGAACGCGGTCGCCATCGTCGGCAACCAGACGGCCTACGTCAGCAGCGAGCGCGACCGCGAGATCGTGGTCGTCGACATCTCGGGCCAGATGCCGTCCGTGGTCGCGCGCATCCCGGTGCAGGGCAACCCGAACAAGATGGTGCTCAACCGCGCCCAGACAAAGCTCTTCGTGGCGAGCGAGAACGCCGATCTCGTGTCGGTCATCGACACCACGCGCAACGCCGTCGCGTCCACGGTGACGACGATCGCGCCGGGCAACGTGCTCGCCGCCTCGAAATTCAAGTACAAGGGCAGCTCGCCGAACGGCTTGGCGCTATCGCCCGACGATTCACGGCTCTTCGTTGCCAACCGCGGTACCAATTCGGTGGCGATGATCGTGGCCGATGCCCCGCAACCCTACGTCATCGCGCTCATCCCGGCCGGCTGGTACACGTCGGACGTGCGCGTCGCCGCCAACGGCAGCTATCTCTACGTCAGCAACGCGAAGACCGATCCCGGTCCGAACCCCGGCAATTGCCTGGGCTACGAGACGGTGCCTTGCCCGGTCCCGAACTCGCCGGTCGTGTTCCAGCCGAACGATTACATCTTGAATATCACCGGCTCGGCGCTCTTGAGCATTCCGATGCCGAACGGGGCTCAGCTCAATCAGCTGACCACCCAGGTCGCCGCCAACAACGGCTTCGCGACGCAGACGACTCCCGACAACATCATGACCGTGCTCCACAACGTCATCAAGCACGTGATCTACATCGTGAAGGAGAACCGAACCTACGACCAGATCCTCGGCGATCTCGGCAAGGGCAACGGCGCGGCGAACCTGACGGAATTCCCCAGGACCACCACGCCGAACTTCCACGCGATGGCGAACAATTTCGTCACGCTCGACAATTTCTACGATCCGGGCGACGTCAGCGGCAACGGTTGGCCTTGGAGCACGTCGGCGCGCGAGTCAGATGCCAGCGCGAAGATGCTGCCGCCGAACTATGCCGCCAACGGCGGCGGCGGCTCCTACGATTGGGAAGGCACCAACCGCAACATCAACGTCGGCCTGACCGGCCAGGCGCGCATCGCCGCCGATCCGGTGACGCCGGCCGATCCGGACCTGTTCCCCGGCACCGGTAACGTCGCGGCTCCGGACGGGCCGGACGGCCAGGTCCAGCAGGGCTATTTGTGGAACGCCGCGCTGCGGGCCGGCCTCAGCGTGCGCAACTACGGCTTCTTCATCGACCTGACGCGCTATAGCTCGGCGGTCGGCCCGCTGTTCATCGCCCGCGACCGGTCGGCGTTCGCCGACAACGTCGTGCAATCCTACGCCGCCAACCCGCAGCTCATCCCGCTCACCGACACCTACTTCCGCGGCTTCGACACCGCGTATCCGGACTTCTACCGCGAACGGGAATGGGAGCGCGAGTTCCAGCAGTTCGCGACCAACAATTCGCTGCCGAGCCTCAGCCTGGTCCGCTTCATGGAAGACCATACCGGGAGCTATTCGACGGCGCTCGACGGCGTCAACCGCCCCGATATCCAGGTCGCCGACAACGATTACGCGGTCGGTCGCCTGATCCAGGCGGTGGAGCAGAGCCACTACGCCTACAACACGCTGATCTTCGTGGTCGAGGACGACGCCCAGGACGGCCCCGACCACGTCGACGCGCACCGCAGCACCGCCTTCATCGTCGGGCCCTATGTCAAGAAGGGCGCGGTGATCAGCACGCACTACACGACCGTCAACATGCTGCGCACGATCTGCGACATCCTGGGGACGGACCATCTCGGCGTCTACGACTCCAACCAGCCGGCGATGTCGGACGTGTTCGACTTCTCGCAGCCCTATTGGAGCTACACCGCGACGGCCTCGTCGCTGCTCAAGAGCACGCAGCTGCCGGTCCCCCCGGGCACGCAGTTCGCGGCTCTGACCAGGAGCCTGCGGCCGGTGGCCTATTGGGTCGAGCACGCCAAGGGCTTCGACTTCTCCAAGGAGGACAACCTCGACGCGCTCGCCTACAACAAGGTGCTGTGGGACGGCCTGATGGACGGAAAGCCTTATCCGGAGAACGGCGGCCGGCCGGCCGGCCCGGCGACGGCGACCAAGGCCTCGGCGCACCCGCGCGACGACGATTGATCCGCGGCGCGAGCGCCCGATGGGCGTCCCGAGCCCGGTCGACGAACCCTGCCGGCTCAGGCGGACCTACGCGGGCCGGCGCCGGCGCGGGTTCAGAACGAGGCTTTCACGCCCGCGTAGATCAGCCGGCCAGGCTGGAACTCGTAGCCGAGGCCGGCGGTCGCGGCGACGTTGCTCGCCGGCACGCCCCTGATGTCGGTGACGACGCGCGAGTCGAGCAGGTTGTTGACGCCCACCTTGAACTCGAGGCTGGTCGGCGTGCCCGCCAAGACGATCGGCGCCGTGCGGTAGCCCGCGACGAGATCCGTCGATTCGTAGGCCGGGACGCGGTTGACCGTCAGGGCCTGCCCGCTCGCCGGACTGTAGATCTGGTCGCTGCCCTGCGTGCCGAAGCTGTCGCCGATCAGTCTGGCGAGGACCGAGCCGAAGGTGCGGCCGTCGTCGTAGAGGAAGCCGCCCGCGGCGGTGTAGCGCGGCGTGCCGCCGATCGCGAGACCGGCATGGGGGTTGTTGTTGCCGTCGAGGCCGCTGGTGTAATGCCCCGAATTGTAGGTGCCGTTGACGTAGAGCGCGAGACCTTTAGACAGCGTGTAGGTCAGTTCGCCCTCGATGCCCTTGTATTGCGCTCCGCCGTTGTCGCGGAAGAAGGTGGCGCCGGTCGCATCCGTGGTCTGGCTGGCGAAATGCTGCGCGTTGATGAGGTAGACGTCGGCATCCGCCGTCAGCCGGTCCGACTTGTAGACGATGCCGCTCTGGTAATTCTCCGTGCGTTCGGGCTGCACTTGGTTCGCCTGCGTGTTGAACACGTAGTAGGCGGATTCGTTGGGCGGCAGCATGCCTTCCGAGGCCTGCACGTAGACCGACGCGTTCGGGGTGAGCCGGTAGCGCACCGTCAGGAACGGCAGGTTCGCCGTGTCGGTCGCCGCGTAGTCCGACATCGCGAGCGTGTTCGCGTTGACGGTCGCCAGATGGGCGCGGGAAAAATACTCAAATTTATAGCCCGGCGTGATTGTCAGGCTCGCGGTCGGCCGCCAATCATACTGGACGAAGGGATAGACCGAATTGACGTAGGCGCCGTAGAGTTGCTTAAAGGATACGTTCAGGGGGTTGCCGAGCTGCGAGAAATACTCGTTCGACGTGAAATCGTAATATTGCTGGCCGCGTTCATACGCGACATGCTGATACCAGACGCCCGTCTGCAGCGTCCCGGAGGCCCAGCCGGCGTCGATGTCGTGGGAGACATTCAGAAGATCGCCGAACGCCCGCGTATTGTCGTATTTCTTGTAGCCGGTCACGTCGCCCGGGTTGACGCCGATGACCTTGAACGGCGTGGACGGCCCGGTCGGGCTCGGGATGTTAATGGTCGGGATCGGATTCGCCACGTCCTTCGCGAGGTTCGCGCCGGCGTTGCCGAGGAACGGGTAGAAAATGGCGTAGGTATAAGCGTCGTTGTCGACGTGCCAGCCGCCGATCGCGCCCCGGACGTCGACATATTCGAAGTCGGATTGCCGCGTGTATCGGTTGTCGCCGAAGTACGTGTTCAGCGCCGGATTGCCGTTGAGCGAACCGGCGTTCTTGCCGTTTTGCTGATATTGAGCGTAGGTGGCGAAGCCGACGTTGTTCACCGCCTCCTGCCCGATCGTCGACAGCGCCGTGACGGTGAAATCGCCGACCGGCTGCTCGATCTTGACGATGCCGAAATCACCGCGCTGATTGCCGAAGCTTTGCACGCCGTCCGAACTTTGGTGATGAAATCCGAGCATGAACTTGCCGCCGCTCGGCAACAGACCGGACTGGAGATTGACGTCCGTCACGAACGTGCTGAAGTTGCCGTAGTAGCTCGCGATGCTGCCGCCGGGCCGGTCGGTCAGCTCGCGGGAGAACAGCGCCAGCGTCCCGCCGAAGGTCGCGTAGCCGGGTTGCGAGGCCTGCCCGGGGCCGCGGTCGACGACGATGGCGCCGAGGAACGACGCCGGAAAATAATTCGCCGAGTGCTGGTCGACGAGGTCGCCGAACGGGATGCCGTCGAAGGTGACGTTGTATTGCCCTTGCGCGAAGCCGCGCCAGGCGCCGAGCGTGTCGCCGACGCCGTTGTGGTTGCCGGCGGTGAAGCCCGGCGTCCACTTCAGCGCCTCGTTGTAGTCTGCACTCGGATTGATCACGTCGCGCAGGCTCTTGTCGCTGACGATCGCGACAGGCTCCGTCGTCGAGAGCTTCGCCTGCGAGGGGGCCAAGGCCGACGCGCTTCCCGGCGGCGCATGCGATCCGATGGACGTATCGAGCGTGATCGGAGCATTGGCGCCAGGGCCGCCCCCCGGACCGCTCTCGGCATCGACGGTGACGGGGGCGAGGACGACGGTCTCGGCATATCCCGGCGGCGAGACGAGGGCCGACGCGAACGTCAAGGCGCCCGCGGCGACGGTCCGAGACGTACGCGCAACCATGGCGGCCCCCGTTGCGTGGTCGGCGTCCCATCCGCACGCTCACGCCGGTTTGACCTAGCCGCCGCGTGCAACGCTTTCTTGACGAGCTGGATCAGCGCCGGCCGGCGAACCACATCCCGAGCGTCACCCGAATGACACGCGGCGAGCGCGGTTTGACCTGCGCCGGTTTCCGGGCTCTGTGCCGACGGAGACGCAACGCAGGCCCTTCCATGCCGCTCCTCCGCTTTGCCAAGCTCGCGCTCGGCACCCTCTGCGCGGGGTTTCCCCTCGCCGCCGCGGCCGCGCAGGGCGCGACGCGGGAGACCATCGTGTTCATCCGCCACGCCGAGAAGGCGCCCGGCGGTCTTGGTCAGCTCAGCTGCAAGGGGCTCAACCGGGCGCTCGCGTTGCCGGCCGTGATCAAGGCGCGCTACGGGACGCCGGATGCCGTGTTCGCGCCCGATCCGGCGCAGAAGAAGCAGGATGGGACGGGGAGCTACGATTACGTGCGCCCGCTCGCGACCGTCGAGCCGGCGGCGATTCGCTTCGGCCTGCCGATCCACGCCGACTTCGGCTACGGCGAGACGGACAGGCTGCGCGAGGCGCTGCTCGATCCGGCGCTGGCCAACGCCGTCGTGCTCGTCGCCTGGGAGCACCATGCGCTCAACGCGATGGTGCCGGCGATGGTCGCCGCGCTGGGCGGCGATCCGACCCCGCCGATCGCCGCCTGGGAGAGCGACGATTTCGACAGCGTCTGGAAGGTGACGATCGCGCGGGACGCCGGCCGCACCCGCGTCGACTTCGCCCGCGAGAGCCAGGGGTTGCAGGGCAGGCTCGCGGACTGTCCGGCGCCCTAGCGGCTCTGCTCTTGACAAACCGCCTTCACGGAACAAAAAATGAACATATCAGTGTGCCGACCTTCTTGGTGCGAAACCTCCGGGGCCGGGGCAAGCCGCGTTGACAGGGCCGGAGTGTTCGCGTTCGGTACGCGGCGTAGGTGCGAGGAGCGTGAGATGGCGGGCAGCGTCAACAAGGTCATCCTGATCGGCAACCTGGGACGCGACCCCGAGGTGAGGCGGTCGAACGCCGGCGATCCGATCGTCAGCTTCTCGGTCGCCACCACCGAGTCGTGGCGCGACAAGGCCACCGGCGAGCGCAAGGATCGCACCGAGTGGCACAACGTCGTCATCTTCAACGAGAACCTGGGGAAGGTGGCGGAGCAGTACTGCAAGAAAGGCTCGAAGATCTACATCGAGGGCCAATTGCAGACGCGCGAATACACCGACCGCGACGGTAACCAGCGCAAGGCGACCGAGGTCGTGCTGCAGCGGTTTCGCGGCGAACTCACGCTGCTCGACAGCAAGGGCGGCGGGTCGAGCCGCGAGATGGACGAGCCGGCCGAGGCCGGCTTCGGCCGCTCCTCGCCGATGCAGCGCACCAACCCCGATCGTCGCCCGGCGACCGCCGGCGGCGGCCGGATGAACGATATCATCGACGACGACATCCCGTTCTAGGATGAGCATCGCGGGCCTCGTTCTTCTCCCGCTCGCGGGAGAAGGAGAAGACGCGCGGTGAGATGGCGTGTGACCACCCGCATCGCCAGGCCGCACGACCGCGACGCCGTCTGCGCGACCCTCTCCGCGGCGTTCCAAGACGATCCCGTCATGGGATACATCTTCCCCGATCCGGAGGACCGGCGGAAGCGGCTGCCGCGGCTGTTCGCGATCCTTTTCCAGGGCGACGGCGCCCACGGCGCCTGCTTCATGACGCGAGGAGGCGAGGCGGCGACGCTGTGGCGCGCGCCGGGGGAGGGCCATCTCGGCTGGCCCGAAAAACTGCGCCATGGCCTGCCGTGGCTCCACGCCGCCGGCCTGTCGCTTCCGCGCGCCCTCGCCGTGAGCGACGCCAGCGATGCCGCCCATCCGCGCGAGCCGCATTGGTACCTCCACGTCGTCGGCTGCGCGCCGGCCGCGCAGGGCAGGGGCTTCGGAAAGGCGGCGATCGCGCCGGGCCTCGCCCGCGCCGATGCCGACGGCGTGCCGGCCTATCTCGAGACCGCGAACGAGAGTAACTTGCCGTTCTACAAAGGGCTCGGCTTCGAGGTGACGCACCAGTGGCGCGTCCCGAACGGGCCGAGACACTGGTCGATGCTGCGGCCGAGGCGCTAGCCGGCGCCCGGTTCCGGAGGAGCCTCGATGACCCGCCGCTCCGAAGACGCCCTCATCGCGCATTATCTCGCGCCGCTCGCCGGCCAGGGCGGGCTCGGCCTGCGCGACGACGCGGCGCTGGCGACGCCGCGGCCCGGGCACGACCTGATCGTCACCAAGGACCTGCTCGTCGCCGGCGGCCACTTCTTCCCCGACGATCCGCCGGACGCGATCGCGCGGAAAGCGCTGCGGGTGAACCTGTCCGACCTTGCCGCCAAAGGCGCCACGCCGCTGGGTTTCCTGCTCGGCCTGGCGCTGCCGAGCGACTGGAGCGAGCCCTGGCTCGCCGCCTTCGTCGCCGGCCTGGCCGATGATTCCCGCGCCTTCGCCTGTCCGCTGCTGGGCGGCGACACGATCGCGATGCCGGCAACGCTCCAGAAGCCCGGGCCGCTCACGCTCTCGATCACCGCCTTCGGCGAGGTGCCGGCCGGCCGCATGGTGCCGCGCACCGGGACGCGGGCTGGCGACCGTCTCTACGTCACCGGCACGATCGGCGATGCCGCGCTCGGCCTGCAGGTGCGCCGCGACGAGCGCGGCGACGCCGCCTGGCTCGCGGCGCTTGAGCCGGCGATGGCGCAAGCGCTGCTGGCGCGCCACCGGCTGCCGGAGCCGCGCCTCGCGCTGGCGCCCGCGCTGCTCGCCCATTCCCGCGCCGCGATGGACGTGTCCGACGGCTTTCTCGGCGATCTCACCAAGATGCTGCGGCTCGAAGGCCTCACCGCCACGATCGCCGTCGCGGACGTGCCGCTGTCCGACGCCGTGCGCGCGGCGATCCGGCTCGAGCCGCGTCTCGCCGCCACCGCGCTGACCGGCGGCGACGACTACGAGGTGATCGCCTGCGTGCCGCCGGCCCAGGCCGCCGCCTTCGAGGCGTCCGCCGCTTCGGCCGGGGTCGCCGTGTCGCGGATCGGCGAAGTGATCGCCGGGGGCCGGGCGGTCACCCTGCTCGGGGCCGATGGCGCCCCGCTCGCAGCCGTCCGCGCCGGCTTCCAGCATTTCGCCTGAGAGCCGCTCAGGGCTCCACGGACGGGGCAAGCTTGGACGGGGCGAGCTTGGGCGCCTTGCTGCCCTCCGGAACCGGCACCGCGCCGACGTTCAGCGTCATGCAGACGAGATCGTAGTACCCGTTGACGGCGATGAGGTCGGTCAAGCCGCGTTCGCCCAAGCGCGCCAGCGCCTTCGCGAAGGTCGCGTCCGAGACCGTCCTCGTCCGGCGCAGCTCGGTCGAGACATCGTAGACGAGCGCCTCGTCGCCGCTCATCCCGGCCGGCCGCCGGCCGGCGGCGAGGTCGGCGAGCACCGGCGCCGGCACGCCCTCCTTCAGTGCCAGCGGGTAGTGGTAGTCCCACTCGAACTGGGAATGCCAATATTGTCCGGCGACCAGGATGACGAACTCGTTGAGCCGCTTCGGCAACGAGGTGTCGAAACGCAGGTAGGCGCCGACCTTCTGCAGCCGGTCCGCGAGCGCCGGGCTGCGCAGCCAGACCTTGAACGGTCCGGCGATCGACTTGCGCGGTCCCGACGCGATCGCATCGGCGACGGTCTTCTGCTCGGGCGTCATCGCCTCGGGCGTGAGGTCCGGGAAGCGCTCGGCGGCTCGCGTCGGCTCGGCGAGCATGAGAGCGAGCAGCGACGCGGCGGCCAAGTGTTTCATATGAGAATTCCCTGAGCATCCCCGTCGTCTTCGCGCACCATCGCACGAGACGTGTCGGCGCGCGAGGACGCATTGCACAATCCGCACCTTCGTCAGAGGGCCAAGCCGAGCGTCCGGCGCTTTCCTCAATTGCCGAGCCGTGCGCTTTCTGCATATGGTCCGCGCCGAAAACCACGCTGGCGACACGAACCGGCGAGCGGGAGAATGCGCGCGATGCTTGGACTTTGGTTGGTTATCCTCGGCGGCTTGCTGTCGATCGTCTACGGGATCGTGACCGCATCGCAGCTGCTTGCCGCCGACGCCGGCTCCGTCCGCATGCAGGAGATCGCCGGCGCCATCGCCGAGGGCGCGCAGGCCTATCTCCGCCGCCAGTATCTCACCATCGCCGCCGTCGGAATCGTCATCTTCGTCGTCCTCGGCCTCCTGTTGTCCTGGCCCGTCGCGGTCGGCTTCCTGATCGGCGCCGTGCTCTCGGGCGCGGCCGGGTTCATCGGGATGAACGTGTCGGTGCGCGCCAACGTCCGCACCGCGCAGGGCGCGGCGCTCTCCCTCGCGCGCGGCCTCGACATCTCGTTCAAGGCCGGCGCCATCACCGGCATGCTCGTCGCCGGCCTCGCGCTGCTCGGCGTCGCCGTCTACTACATGATCCTCACCGGCCCGCTCGGGCACGCCTCCAACAGCCGCGAAGTCGTCGACGCGCTCGTCGCGCTCGGCTTCGGCGCCTCGCTGATCTCGATCTTCGCGCGGCTCGGCGGCGGCATCTTCACCAAGGGCGCCGACGTCGGCGCCGACCTCGTCGGGAAAGTGGAGGCCGGCATCCCGGAGGACGATCCGCGCAACCCGGCGACCATCGCCGACAACGTCGGCGACAACGTCGGCGATTGCGCCGGCATGGCGGCCGACCTCTTCGAGACCTATGCCGTGACGGTCGTCGCCACGATGGTGCTGGCCGCGATCTACTTCGGCGCCACGCCGCTCCTCAAGATGGCGATGCTCTACCCGCTGGCGATCTGCGCCACCTGCATCGTCACCTCGATCGCCGGCACCTATGCCGTGCGGCTCGGCGCCAACGGCTCGATCATGGGCGCGCTCTACAAGGGCCTCGTCGTAACCGGCGTGTTGTCGGTCGGCGGCCTGGCGATCGCCACCTACTTCACCGTCGGCTTCGGCTCGCTCGGCATCGTCAACAACGTCGAGATCACCGGCCTGCGGCTGTTCTTCTGCGGTCTCGTCGGTCTTGTGGTGACGGCGCTGATCGTCGTCATCACCGAATACTACACCGGCACCGGCAAGCGCCCGGTCGTCTCGATCGCCCAGGCCTCGGTGACCGGCCACGGCACCAACGTCATCCAAGGCCTCGCCGTGTCGCTCGAATCGACGGCGCTGCCGGCCCTCGTCATCATCGGCGGCATCATCGCCACCTACCAGCTCGCCGGCCTGTTCGGTCTGGCGATCTCGGTCACCACCATGCTCGGCCTCGCCGGCATGATCGTCGCGCTCGACGCCTTCGGACCGGTGACCGACAACGCCGGCGGCATCGCCGAAATGGCGGGCCTGCCCTCCGAGGTGCGGCATTCGACGGACGCCCTCGACGCCGTGGGCAACACCACCAAGGCCGTCACCAAGGGCTACGCGATCGGCTCCGCCGGCCTCGGCGCGCTGGTGCTGTTCGCCGCCTACTCGGGCGACCTGCACTATTTTGCCTCGCAGCCCGACAAGTACAAGTATTTCGCCGGCATCGGCGACATCTCGTTCGACCTTTCCAACCCTTACGTCGTCGCCGGGCTGATCTTCGGCGGCATGATCCCCTACCTCTTCGGCGGCATCGCGATGACCGCGGTGGGCCGCGCCGCCGGCTCGGTCGTCGAGGAGGTCCGCCGCCAGTTCCGCGAGGATTCCGGCATCATGGCCGGCACCTCGCGCCCGAACTACGCGCGGGCGGTCGACCTCCTCACCAAGGCGGCGATCCGCGAGATGATCATCCCCTCGCTGCTGCCGGTGTTGGCGCCCGTCGTCGTCTATTTCGGCGTGCTGCTGATTTCCGGCTCGAAGGCGTCGGCCTTCGCGGCGCTCGGCGCCTCGCTGCTCGGCGTCATCGTCAACGGCCTGTTCGTCGCCGTCTCGATGACGTCGGGCGGCGGCGCCTGGGATAACGCCAAGAAGAGTTTCGAGGACGGTTTCATCGACAAGGACGGCGTCCGCCACCTCAAGGGCGGCGACGCCCACAAGGCGTCCGTCACCGGCGATACCGTCGGCGACCCCTACAAGGACACCGCCGGCCCCGCCGTCAACCCGGCGATCAAGATCACCAACATCGTCGCCCTGCTGCTGCTGGCGATCCTCGCGCACTGAGGGCGGCATCGCTTTCTAGGTGTAGGATGATCGCGCCACAATCTCGGTTGCGGTCAAGCTGGGTTCGTTCGATAACGTCGTCATGGCGACACCAGAGGAGCGTGCGCGCCGGCTCATCGACGCCCAGCTCGAAGCCGCCGGCTGGCTGATCCAAGACCGTGCCGAGACGAACCTCGGCGCCGGCCTCGGTTTCGCCGTGTGTCTTGCGGGCGGCCAAGATGGCGTCGATGTCGGCCGGGGTGGTCACGGGTCAGAGCTCGCTCGCCGGCGAGCCTCGCTGGATCGAGGACGAGCGCGGCTCGGTGGTGAAGCTGTCCGTGCCGGTGGCGCAGGCCGGGATCGTCGGCGGGCTGGTGCTGCGGGCGACGTGACGCTGCACACGGCCCCGCGGCGCGGCGGCGATTATGTCGGCACAGCTTGACGCACAGGTTATATGTAGCTACATTTATCCGTGAAGATCAGCTACGATCCCGCTAAACGAAATTGGACGTTGCTTCATCGCGGTCTCGATTTCGAGGCGGCGGCTACGATTTTCGCGGGGCGGACGTTCGACGTGATCGACGATCGCAAAGACTATGGCGAAACCCGTGTCGTCTCCATCGGCTTTCTGAAAGACCGTATGGTGATCGTCGGCTGGACGCGGCGTGGGGACCTCCGCCACGTCTTCACCATGAGAAGAGCCAATGCCAGGGAACAAAGAAAATTCCGCGCGCGCCTCGAGGGCGATTAGATCCGAGGCGACCGCCGATCCGGACGACGTGCCGGAGTTGACCGACGCGATGATCGACCGCGCGGTCGAGCACCGTGACGGGGTGCCGGTGAAGCGCGGCCGGCCGCCTTTGGCGTTCCCCAAGCAACAGGTCACGCTGCGGCTGGACGCCGACGTCATTGCTTACTTCCGCGGTGCCGGCGCGGGATGGCAAGGTCGCATCAACGACGCGTTGCGAAGGGCCGCGCGACTTCGCTGATGCGCGCCCCGAGTGGAGCCGGTCATGAGCGCAGAAGCCGGCGCAACGGGCGATCGTCTTCCTCGGCTTGGCGATCTCACCCAGGGCAGGTCGAAGCGCGGCATGACCGGCCCTCAGGCGGCGTACCGGTCGCCGGCGGCGCTGACGCGGCCGTAGCGCACCAGCGTGCCGAGCACCTGCGCGACGCGCCGCTCGACGCGCTTGTCGCCGCGCTTGAACCCGCGCGCGATCTCCGCCGCCGTCATCGGCCGGCCGGCGGCGCGCAGCGCCCGCTCGACGGCGAGCGGGTGCTCGTCGCGGTCGGCCGGGAAGGGCGGCAGGCCGGCCTCGGCGGCGGCGATCTCCGGCAGGTCGAGCTCGCCGGTCCTGGCGGCGATTTGCTTGCCGAAGCGCGGGACCTGGTAGTCCGGCCGCAGCCAGCGCACCAGCCCCGCCGCCTCCTCCTTCGCCCGCTCGGCGTTGAGCGCCACCAGCCGGGCGAGGATCTCCTCGTCCGAAAGGTCGACCGGCCAACCATAGGCCCGCGCCGTCAGCCGGTCGATCTCGTCGTGCAGCTCCTTGAGGATGAGCACGAGGCCGCGGGTCTTGATATCCTCTTCCTTGTCGGTGAGGACGGCCGTTCCGTCATTGCGAGCGGAGCGAAGCAACCCAGGGCCGCCGCTCCCGTCCGGCGACACCGCGCCCCGCGGCCCCTGGGTTGCTTCGCGTGCGCTCGCAATGACGGATTTGATCTTCTCCAGCACGTTGTAGAGGCCGGTCAGCGTGAGGTCGGGATGCTCGGCGAGCACCCGCTTGCGGTGGGCGTCGAGCGCCTCGCCGGCCTCGCGGAGCTTCGCCTTCAGCGCCTCGGGAGGATCGGGGAAGGGGAAGGGGTCGAAGCACGCTGATTTCACGTAGACGGGATCGTTGCCCACACCCAACCATCCACCTGTGATGATTGCCCAACGCTGATGGATTCTCGAAGAAAGAACGGCGGCGGTGAACGCATCCGCATCCGCAATACAGATCAGCTTGTTATCGGGAACGACCTCGGCATCGTGGAAAAGGAATAGCCGATGCCGCATGGTCTCGACGGTCACGATGTAACGCGGCAAATTCGCGATAGCAGGTCGCAGCTCGCGTCTCGGCTCTCCGAAAATCCACCAATTGCGGCGATAGGATGCGCGGTTGTTCGCGTCTCGCTCGGGTTTAACCCTTTCGAGAACGCGCTGGTAGACCTCCGGAAAGTCTCGCCGCACCTCCTCCACGGTCAACCCGAACAGGTCGATGACCAGCGCGTCGCGCGAGCGGGCGGTGAGGTCGCGGCCGTTGCGGTAGGGGCGGATGTGGCGTTCGAGGCCGGGGCGCTTGCCGAGACCGAGATGCGCGGCCTCGGCCGGCGTCACGATGAAGCCGGCGCTCATGAGCTGCACGCCCCGCGACGCGATACCTTGGTTTGCCTGCAAAGGACGCGCTCTGCCGACATCGATGCCGACGGAGAGGTCCGAGTTGATCCGCCCGGCGCGCGCCGCGAACGCAAGTGTCGGCTCGTCGGTGTCGAGCCCGGCCTCGCTCAAAACCTCGCGCAGCACGCCGTCCCTGGCGCCCGCCTCGGCCACCGTCATGCCGATCCGCACCGCAGCCGCCTCCTTGGTCGCCTTGGTCCACGGGTGGTCCGGCACCGCGAAGACCAGCGACAGCGGCGCCTTGCCGTTCAGGTGCCGCTCCATCACCCGGCGCTGGAACACCTGGCTGATCGAATTGGTGGTCACCAAACCGAACCGCCGCAGCGGCGTCCCTTTGCGCGTCAAAATTTCCGCCGCGCGGTCCCACCAGTACATCACGAAATCGGCGCTCTCGTTCATGTGCGGATGCGCCGCCCACAGCGCTTCGGCGTAGCCCGGCGCCAGCCGCGAGCGGATGTCCTTGCCGCCGATGAACGGCGGGTTGCCGACGATGAACTCCGCCTCCGGCCAGTCCGGCCGCCGCGCGTTGGGGTAGGCCGCGACCCGCTTGCCGTCCTTCTCCACCACCTCCGGCACGGGATACCCGTCCCACGTCAGCACCGCGTCATAGCCGCCGCGCCGGCCGAAGTTGATGTTGCGAAAATCCCTCAGGATCGGCTCGCTCGGGTGCCCGGTGCGGGTGCGATAGTGCTGCTGCAAATAGCCGATCCAGATCACCAGCTCGGCGATCGCCGCGGCGCGCGGGTTGATCTCCAGGCCGAGAAAGCGGTGCGGGTCGACGCTGTCGCGGTCGAGCCCCATGCTTTCCGGCTCGCCGAGCTTGGCGAGCGTCTCCAGCACCTCGCCCTCCAGCGTCTTCATCAGCTCCAGCGCCACGTAGAGGAAGTTGCCGGTGCCGCAGGCCGGGTCGAGTACGCGGGTCGCGCAAAGCCGGCGGTGAAAGCCGCGGACGGCGGCCACCGCCTTGGTCTCGTCGCCGTCCTCCTTGGCCTGCTCGGCCTTGGTCAGCGCCGCCTGCCAGTCGGCGCGCAGCGGCTCCATGATCGTGGCGTCGACGAGCCGCCGCACGTAGGCGCGCGGCGTGTAATGCGCGCCGAGCTTGCGCCGCTCGGTCTTGTCGAGCGCCTGCTCCAAGAGCGTGCCGAAGATCGCCGGATCGACCTCGGTCCAGCGCCGCGCCGCGGCGGCGTGGAGCTCGCCGATCTCTTGCGCTTCGAGGTCGAACGCGGTGGTGCTCTTGAACAGGCCGCCGTTGAACTTTTTCACCCGCGCCTTGATGACGAAGCTGTAGTCGTCGCCGTCGTCCATCTGCTTCCACAGCGCCTTGAGGCGGAACGCGAAATGGGCCGGATCCTCGATGCTCTCCGCGAGCAGGGTCTTGAAGCTGTCCTTGGGCAGCAGCTCGACGTCCTCGGCGAACATCGTGAACAGGCAGCGCATCAGGAAATGCGCGACGTCCTCGGCGTTGCAGCCGCGCGCCTCCAGCCGCTTCGACACCTCGGCGAGGCGGCGCGCGATGTCGCGGGTGACGGCGGCGGCGTGCCGGGTCGGATCGAGCGAGAGCGGATCGGTCCAGATCGCCTTCAGCCGCTCGCGGACGGCGTCGTCGCGCAGGTCCTCGAGGAAGACGCGAAAGCCCTTGCGGTCGGGAAACTGGGCGTAGGCGCGGCCGGTGCCGGTGAAATCGGCGTAGAGCTCGAGGCAGTGGCCGACGTCGCAGACGACGAGGAACGGCGGCGTCGGCTGGTCGGTCTCGAGCAGGAAGACGTAGCCTTCGCCCTGGCGGCGGGCGTTCTGCATCATCACGTCCCAGCCCTTGGCGGTGCCGCGGCGGCCGAGCTGCTCCGGCTCGTCGAGCGCCAGCGCGCCCTGGCCGGGGTTTTGCCGACCGGGGATCGCGTTCTTCTTGCCGGGCAGGCGGGACTGCTTGGCCTCCAGGATGAAGCAGCCTTTCTTGTAGAGGTCGATGCGCTTGGGCGCGCTCGTCTCGGCGCTGTCGCGCGGGCGCACGGCGCGCTCGAAGACGTAGTCGTTGTGGGCGACGGTGGCGCTAGACGGCTGCGGCCGGTCGACCCCGAGCACGTCGCAGAGCTCGCTGAGAAACAGCTGGTAGTTCGCCCGCTCCGCGCCGCCTTCGCGGTCGGTCCAGCGGGCGATGAAAGCGTCGGCGTCCAAGACTCGGGTCTCCGGTGCGCGCCGATCATCGGTTGAACGGCAGCGGTTGTCGAGCAATCGGGCGGCAACAGCGGCAGTCGGAGTGATCCTCCTCCGCGAAGCGGGGGAGGGGGACCATGCGAAGCATGGTGGAGGGGGCGAGCGCGCTTCGATGATGGTTGATCGTTCGAGACGGCTCTCACCGGACGATGTAAGCGCGGCGGCCGCCCCCTCCACCGCCTTCGGCGGTCCCCCTCCCCCGGTTCGTGGAGGAGGATCCGCGCACCGAGATGGGTGAATCCGCCAGCCGGACGCTGGCAAGGCGGACGGGGAGGCCTATCTCGCCGACATCGATCGCGCCGGCGAGCCTCGCGGCGGCGTTCGCCAGCAAGGGATGTCGCCCGATGAAGATCCATGACTTTCCGATCGGCCCGTATCCGGCCCGCGTGCGCATCGCGCTCGCCGAGAAGGGGCTGGCCGTGGAATTCGTGATGGTCGACCTGCGCAAGGGCGAGCACAAGCAGCCGGCGTTCCTGGCGCTGAACTACGCCGGCACGGTGCCGGTGCTCGAGCTCGACGACGGCACCATCATCGCCGAGTGCACCGCGATCACAGAGTACCTCGACACCCTCGACGGCGAGCCGATCCTCACCGGCCGTACGCCGCGGGACAAAGGCCTGATCCACATGATGAACAAGCGCGCCGAGCTCGAGCTGCTCGACGCGATCAGCCTCTATTTCCACCACGCGACGCCGGGCCTCGGACCCGGCGTCGAGGTCTACCAGAACCGCGAATGGGGTTTGAGGCAGCGCGACAGGGCTCTGGCCGGGATGGTCTATTTCGATGCGATCCTGAAAAGGCAACCCTACGTGGCGGTCGACGCCTTCTCGATGGCGGACATCACCGTCATCGCCGGCTTGATCTTCGCCGACCTGGTGAAACTGCCCACGCCGCCGGAGTGCGAGGCGCTGCTCGGCTGGTACGCGGAGATGCGAGAGCGTGCGAGCGTGAAGAACCGCGTGGCGATGTCGAAACCCGGCTGAGCCTCTCAGGCGCCCATCAACGTCCCGACGTGGGCCGCCACCGACTTCGAGAGGCCTTCGAGGTCGTAGCCGCCTTCCAGCAGCGACACCAGCCGGCCACCGGCGTGGCGGCGCGCCACGTCCATCAGCGTTTCCGTGATCCACACGTAATCCTCCTCGACGAGGCGGACGCTCCCGAGCGGGTCGCGGTGATGCGCGTCGAAGCCGGCGGAGACGATGACGAGGTCCGGCGCGAAGCCGTCGAGCCGCGTCAGGACCCGGCTTTCCATCGCGGCGCGGAAGGCCGCGCCGTCGTCGCCGGCGCGCAGCGGCGCGTTGACGATCTGGTCGTGGTCGCCGCGCTCGCCCACCGCCCCGGTTCCGGGGAACAGCGGCATCTGATGGGTCGAGCCGTACATCACCGTCGGGTCGCTCCAGAAGATCGCCTGGGTGCCGTTGCCGTGGTGGACGTCGAAGTCGACGATCGCGACCCGCTTGGCGCCGTGCGCCGCCTGGGCGTGGCGCGCGGCGATGGCCGCGAAATTGAACAGGCAGAAGCCCATCGGCGTCGTCGCCTCGGCATGGTGGCCGGGCGGCCGCACCGAGACGAAGGCGTTGGCATGCCGGCGCGCCATCACCGCGTCGACCGCCCGCGTGGCCCCGCCGACCGCGTGCATCACGCAGGCCCAGGTTCCGGGGCTCATCACCGTGTCGCCGTGATCGAGCGCGATCTGGTGGTCCTTGGGCGCGGCCTCTTCGAGTGCGGTCACGTAATCGGCGGGGTGAACCCTGGTGACCGCTATCGTCTCGCCCCAAGGCGCATCCTCGCGCGAAAGAGCAGCGAAGCGCGGATCGGCCAACGCCTCGTCGATCGCGCGGATGCGGTCGGCCCGCTCCGGGTGGCTCGGGCCGGTGTCGTGGTCGAGGCTGGAGGCATGGCGAAGAAGGAGGGTGCTCAAAACCTCGGGCTCCTCACGCAGGACGCGAGCCGGCGCTGCGGCGGCTCGTCGCTAAAGCTGGCGGAGGACGAGAAGGTTTCTTTCGGTCAACGCGCCCGCCGCTCGACGATATGTTCCGGGTCGAGCGGCAGGCGCGAGAGGGAGGCGAAAGCGGCTCAGGCGGCTCTCTTGACGAGGCTCTCGCGGCGCTGCCTGGCGGTCGGAGCGACGTCGAGAGCGGCCGACGAGACCTCGAGAGCGGCCGCGACGGCGGAGATGCCGATCTCGCGGTACAGGCGCGACAGCAGGTCGTGCGGCGCGTTGCGAGGGGCTCTCGCGGCGACGTTCGAAAGGATCGGTTCCATTGCAGCTCGCTTTGCTTCTGCGACGACAATCGTCATGTCTTTGTCTCCCTTCGAGCATCCCCCGGGCCGGTTAACGGTACGCTAAGGCGTCCCTGGCGTCTTCTGCGGACCTGTCCCGCGGTGGCGCACCATCGAATGGCGTCAGCCCAAATCATGAGCGCGACGTTTGACGCTTTCGTGAGCGTTCTGCGGCGTTTGCGGGTAAGATGTCATGTCTGTCGAACGGCGTAAGTGCTTTCCCGTCCGGTTGCGTCCATGCTTTGTCGAACGTCGTAGCAGAGGATCGCAAATGCTTGGCCTGATGCAGGATTGGCCGCTTCTCCTTTATCGCATCATCGACCATGCCGCGATCCAGCACGGCGACCGCGAGGTCGTCACACGATCGGTCGAGGGACCGGTCGTGCGAACCAACTACGCGGCGATGCGCCAGCGTTCCCTGCGGGTCGCCAAGCGCCTCGAGGCTGACGGGATCAAGCTCGGCGACCGTGTCGCGACGATGGCCTGGAACAGCGCGAAGCACATGGAGGTCTGGTACGGCGTCGCCGGCATCGGGGCGATCTACCATACCGTCAACCCGCGCCTGTTCCCCGACCAGCTCGCCTGGATCATGAACCATGCGGAAGACCGCATGCTGGTGCTCGATCTCACCTTCGTCGCACTGGTCGAGAAGATCGCCGACCAGCTGCCGCTCATCGAGAAGTACATCGTGCTGACGGACGCGGCGCACATGCCGCAGACGAGCCTTCGCAACGCCGTCGCCTACGAAGACTGGCTCGCCGAGGCCGACGAGGACTTCGCCTGGCGCGATTTCGACGAGAACACCGCCGCCGGGCTCTGCTACACGTCGGGCACCACCGGCTCGCCGAAGGGGGTGCTCTATTCGCACCGCTCCAACGTGCTGCACGGCATGATGGCGTGCATGGCCGGCTCCCTCGCCGCCGACGCGCGCGACGTGTTCCTCCCCGTCGTGCCGATGTTCCACGCCAACGCCTGGGCCACCGCTTACGCCCTCCCGATGAACGGCGTGAAGGCGGTGATGCCGGGCGCCAAGCTCGACGGCGAGTCCGTGTTCGAGCTGATGGACACGGAAGGCGTGACCCAGAGCGCCGGCGTGCCCACGGTGTGGATGATGCTGATCGCCACGATGCGGCAAAAGGGACGCAAGCCGCACGCGCTGAGGCGCATCTGCATCGGCGGCTCGGCCTGTCCGCGCGCGATGATCGTGACGTTCGAGAAGGATTTCGGCGTCGAGGTCTACCACGCCTGGGGCATGACGGAGACGAGCCCGCTCGGCACGATCGGCACGCTGAAGCCCGGATCGCAAGACCTCGAGGGCGAAGCGCTTTACGACCGCAAGGCGAAACAAGGCAGCGCGCCGTTCGGCGTCGAGATGATCATCACCGACGACAACGACAAGCCGCTGCCGTGGGACGGCAAGACGTTCGGCAAGCTCAAGGTGCGCGGTCCCTGCATCACCAAAAGCTATTACAGACGCGACGATGCCGGCGTTCTCGACCCGCAGGGATACTTCGACACCAACGACATCGCGACGTTGGACGCCGACGGCACGATGACGATCACCGACCGCTCCAAGGACGTCATCAAGTCGGGCGGCGAATGGATCTCGTCGATCGAGATCGAGAACATCGCCGTCGCGCATCCGAGCGTCGCCGAGGCGGCGGTGATCGGGATGCATCATCCCAAGTGGGACGAGCGGCCGCTTCTCGTCGTCGTACCCGCCGCGGGCAAGAAACCCGACCGCGACGAGATCCTGACCTTCCTGTCGGACAAGATCGCCAAATGGTGGCTGCCCGACGACGTCCAGTTCGTCGAGGAGATCCCCCACACGGCGGCCGGCAAGATCAACAAGGTTGGCTTGCGCCAGGTGTTCAAGGATAAGGATTATCGTCTCCCCGCTTGACCGTCCGGGACCGATATGCGCCGCCTCGTCTACGTGGATCCGTTCTCACGCTCCGCCATCTGGAGCCGCAATTTCGCGTTCTTCGCGCTGGTCGTGGCGCTGCTCGGCATCCTGCTCGCGCGCAAGGGGCTCGACCCTCGCGCCGCGTTGTCGATCGAGGCGAGCGCGCTGGCGGTCGCTGCCCTGGCCGTCCTGTTCGCCTTGGTGGCAATGGTGGTGATCTGGCGGACCGGCTTCCGCGGGATCGGCCTCGCCTTGGCCGGCCTCGTGCTCTCGCTGCTGCTCTACGCCTATCCGCTGTTCCTGATGCGCGAGGCGCACACCGTGCCAGCGCTGTTCGACGTCTCGACCGACTTTGCCGATCCGCCGACCTTCCTCACCACGGCGAAGGCCGAGGCGGCGCGACGGAACTGGGGACCGCCGAAGGCGCCGAGCGCCTCCGACCAGGCCCTGCAGACGCAGCTCTATCCCGATATCGCGCCGCTGGTCCTCGAGTCGGACGCTACCGATGTCGAGGAGTCCATCCGCAAGATCATCAAGCACCATCACTGGGAGATCGTGGACGAGGTCGAGCCGGTGAACTTCGCGACGGGCCACATCGATGTCGCGATCAAGCAGGGCGTGCTCGGCTTTCCCGTCGATCTGACCTTCCGCATCCGCGCGCTCGGCAAGCGCACGCAGGTCGACATTCGCTCCGTGGCGCGCGGCGGCTGGATGGAGCGGCCCGGCTCGAACGGGGCACGGGTTCAGGACCTCGTCACCGAACTCGACCAGGAGAATGAGGAGAGCTGAGCCGGCGCCGCTGCTTCTGCGCGAGGCTGGGTAGGGGCGTCAGACGCCCGGCGCCGGCGCGAGGCGGTAGCGCGCGGCGAGGCCCGGCGCACCCTCCTGCGTGACGCGTTCGCGCGTGACGAGATCCTCGAGATGGGCAAGGACCGAGAGCGCCGCCGCGGGCTTCAGCCGCGGATCGAGGCTCTCGTAAGTCGCCGCGACGATGACCTCGACGGTCGTGTCGCCGGCCCTCAGCCGCGAGAGTATGCTCGCCTCGCGTTGGCGGCGGTGATGCTGCAGCGCCCGCACGAAGCGCGGCGGGTCGGTCACCGGGCCGCCGTGGCCGGGCCAGTAGATCGCATCGTCGCGGGCGCGCAGGAGCTCGAGCGAGGCCATGTACGCCGCCATCGAACCGGACGGCGGCGATACGATGGTGGTCGACCAGGCCATCACATGATCGCCGGAGAACAGCGCGCGCTCGCCCTCGAGCGCGTAGGCGAGGTGGTTCATCGTATGGCCGGGGGTCGCCACGACCTCGAATGCGTAGCCCGGCCCTGTGAAACGCTCGCCGTGGACCAGAACTCGATCCGGCGCGTAGCCGAGGTCGTTGGCGGCGAGATAGCCGGCTTGTTCGGTCGGATGTGGCGGTCGGAAGGGATGGTGCGGCACGCAGCCGAGGATCGGCGCCCCGGTCCTCGCCCTCAGACGGGGCGCGCCCGGCGAATGGTCGCGGTGGGTGTGCGTGACGAGGATCCGGCCGACGCGCTCCGTGCCGAGCGCGGCGATGATGGCATCGATATGGTCCGGCAGATCCGGACCGGGATCGACGACCGCGACCTCGCCATGGCCCACGACGTAGGTGTTGGTACCCTGAAAGGTCATCGGCGAGGCATTGGGCGCCACGATGCGGCGGATCAGCGGGGAGAGGACGACCAGTGCGCCCGGCCGCGCGTCGAATGTCGCATCGAGCGGGATCGACGTGTCGCTCATGCCGGCTCCGGCTCGAGATCCTCGCCCGGGTCGAGCGGCTGCGTTGGCTTCATGGGCAAAAACGGCTTCGAGAGCGCATGGTAGACGCCCTCCTTGCAGACGATGCGCGACGCCGCGTCGGCGATCAGCGCCGCCACCATCAACGGGATGACCATGGCATGGTCCTGGGTCATTTCCGAGACGATGACGAAGGAGGTGATCGGCGTCTGCACCACCCCCGCCAGGTACGAAGCCATGCCGATCAAAGCCAGCGCACCGATTGGGATGCTTTGGAATACCGCGTGAAATTCGGCACCGAGCCCGGCGCCGATCGAAAGCGACGGCGCGAACAGGCCGCCGGGAATGCCGCTGATCGACGAGAACACGGTCGCGAGGAACTTCAGCGGCATGAACAGCAGCGTAAGGTCGGCCTTGCCGTGCAGGATGCCGCTCGCCTCGGCGTAGCCCGTCCCGTAGGACGAGTGGTGCCCGGCGAGGCCGCAGACGGCGACGCCGAGGCCGCAGGCCATGGCGAAGACGACAGGTCGCCGCCGGATGATTTGGCGCACCCTGTGCGTGTTCTCTCCGAGCATGCAGAAGATCAGGATGCGGCTGAACAGGCCGCCGAGCAGGCCGCCGATGGCGGCGCACACGGGCACGACCAGCCAAGCGCGTCCGAGCGGCATTGTGGCGGCCGTTGTGCCAAAATAGGTGTAGTCGCCGAGGATGGCGAGAGAGGTCACGCCGGCGGCGATGATGCAGCCGAGCACGAGGCCGCTGGCCTTGGCCTCGAAGGAGCGGCTCAACTCCTCGATGCCGAAGACGATGCCGGCGAGCGGGGTGTTGAAGGCGGCGGCGATCCCGGCGGCGGCGCCCGCCAGCAACAGGTTCTGCTGGTAGATGATCGGCGCCTTGCGCCCGATGTAGCCCATGATCGAGGCGCCGACCTGCACCGTCGGTCCTTCGCGCCCGACGGAGGCGCCGCACAGCAGGCCGATCATCATGACCGAGATCTTGCCGATAGCGACGCGCGGCGAGACGAGGGCGTTGCGGGCGGCCGGATCGTCGATCTTGCGGGCCGCGATCACCTGCGGGATGCCGCTGCCCTGCGAGTTCGGGAAGACGGTGCGTGCCAGCAACACGGCGATGCCGAAGCCGACCGGGGTGACGACGAGCGCCGCATATTCGGAAAACGCCAGCAGGCGCGCGAACAGCGCCTGCGCCTTGTCCGCCAACAGCGCCATCAGGATCGCGGCGGCACCGACGCACAGTCCGCCGAGGAGAAAGACGGCCCGGCGCACCCATTGATCGACGGCCAATCGCGAGAGACCCAAACCACGGAAAATCGCGCGTCGTTTGAGCTGGTTAAGCGTCTGGGACAATCCGGCGGCCAATCTCGGGTGAACCGCCTTATCGGGCGCGGGCGAGCGCTCGGCAAGCCCGTTTCTCGATCCCGCGAACGAGGGCGATCTCCCTCCTCCTGGGCGAACGGCCTAGATGCCGCCCCACCATTCGTAGCCCTGGTCTTCCCAGTAGCCGCCGTGACCCTGCTGGATCTTGTCGAAGCTCGCGACGAGCTCGATGCTTTTGATGTACTTGGTGTTTTTGTAGCCAAGTTGACGCTCGACCCGCAGTCGCACCGGTGCGCCATGCTCGACGGGAAGATCCTGTCCGTTCATCGCGTAGGCGAGCAGCGTTTGCGGGTGGGTCGCAGTGTCCATCCCGATCGAGCCATAGAAGTACGGCTGCGTGTTGCCGTCCAGCGATCCATCGCCGCTGGCCTGCTCGGTCGTGTAGTCGGTGTCGTAGCGATCGAAGCAGTGGAAGACGACGAAGCGCGCCTCCGGCTTCGGCTTGACGATGTCGAGGACCTCGTAGAGCGGCGCCCCGGTCCATTCGCCGATGCAGCTCCAGCCCTCGACGCAATCATGGCGCGTCACCTGGGTGCGCGGATCCAACCCCTTGAGATCGGCGAGCGTGAAGGACCGCGGCGCATCGACGAGCCCGCCGACCGGCATCGCGTAGCTCGCGAATTTCTCCGCAGCCAGCTTCTTGTAGGCTGGGTCCTTGGGATCGATGGAGCCGTTCGGCTTGAAGAACGCCGAGACAGCCGACTTCGGGTATTCCGGCGCGAGATCACGGCCCTGAAGGGTGCGCTGCGCCTTGTAGGTGAGGTCGCTGGCCGCGTTGAGGGCTCCCTGGCCCTCCTTGGTGGTGGTGACGCGGTCGCAGCCGGCGAGGGCTAGGCCGGCTGCGCCCGTCAAGAAGAGACGCCGGTCGAGCTTGTCGGTCATGGGTTTGCCGGTCATGGATTTGCCGGTCATGGGCTTGCTGTTCATGGGCCCTTGTCCTCCGTCACGGCGAAGCGCCCAGTGATCATCGAGCGCATGTTGTTGAAAAGGCCCGATACCACGACCATCACCACGTGAACGATGACGAAGAGTACCAGCGACCAAGCCAGCAGGAAGTGGATGGTCCGCGCGCTCTGCCGACCGCCGAAGACGTCGCGAAGCCAGGGGAAGACCGCATCGAAGGACGGCGACATCTCGATGCCGGCCAGAACCAGGACCGGCAGCACGACAAACAGCACCAGCGCGTAGGCGAGCTTCTGCAGGATGTTGTATTGGGGCGCGTCGGGCGTATGCGAGAAGCGCAGCGTCAGGTGGGTTACGATGTCGTGCGGGATGGTGCGCCATTCGCGGAGCCGCGGGATAAGATCGCGGGCGATGTGGCCGCTGATGAGGCCGTAGGCGAGATAAACCAATGCGTTGACGACAAGGATCCAGGCGAACAGGAAGTGCCACCGGCGCCCGTCGGCGAGATCCTGGGCGGCGGGGATGGTGAGCCAGCTCGGGAAGCCGCGCGCCTGCAGACCGTCCGCCGTCCGCGAGACGCCGAGCACTCCGGTCGTATCGAAGGTGTGGCCGAGCACCGTCGTCACGCCCTTGTTCCCGTCGTTGTCGATATTGAGGATCAGGCGGTTCGGGCCGGTCGCGTTGGTGTCGAAGGTCGACGTGTTGCCGAAGTTGAGGCTCGGGTGGGCGTTGAAGATCTGCAGCCCGCTCATGAATAAAACCGTGAGCGAAACGACCCAAATCCAGTGGGTCAGCCGCACGACGATGCTGTGGCGATACTGGTAGGCGCGGCCGCCGATTCGGCGCGGCGCCTTGCGCCGGCGCACATCCTCGCCCGGTGTCAGGGTCGTATCGGCCGTCTGGTCTGTCATCGAGCTCTATCTCTTCTTCGTGTTCGGACTCGTCTCATCGCGATCACGCGTAAATCGAACGGTCATCCATCATTCATAGACGTACGACCATGGAGGCAATTCGGCACGGTTGTTTTTTCCCGCAGCGGCGTTTTTGATCGACGACACTTTCGAATGGATGATCCTTGATGCGATTTGTGACGGTGTTGCTGACGACTTTCGTTTTCGTAGCCTTCGCGATGACGTCTTTCGCCCAGTCGCCAGCTGGAATTACGTCGCGGCCGGCCGCGCTGAGCGCCCCGCCGGCCGCCGCACCCGAGAAGCGCATCGCTTTCGTCGTCGGCAACGAGAGCTACGCCGCCGGTGCCCTGCCCACGGCCGCCAACGACGCCGGCCTGGTCGCCCAAACCTTGCAGGCGGCGGGCTTCGAGGTGATCGGCGCCCGCGATCTCGATGCCGACATGCTGCGGCGCTCCTATGCGGACTTCCTGAAGCGCGTCACCGATGCCGGCCCGGACACCGTCGCCTTCGTCTATCTCGCCGGCTACGGGCTGCAGTACGGCCCCGCGAACTACTACGTGCCGATCGGCGCCACGGTTTCACGCGACCTCGACATCCCGATCGAGACCATCCGCATCTCGGACCTCACCGGCCCGCTGGGTGGGCTCAATCTCAAGGCCCGGTTCATGGTCTTGGATGCGGCCTACAAGACGCCCTTCGAAACCTCCGGAGCGCCGCTCGCCGGCGGCTTCTCGGAGGTGGACGCGGCGCCGGGCTCGCTCATCGCCTACAATGCCGCACCCGGCACCTTGGCGCCGGTCGGCAAGCAGAACTACGGTCTTTATGCGCAGTCGCTCGCCGCGATGCTGCGCGAGGGTGGCCTGCCGCCGGACGAGATCTTCGACAGGGTCCGGCTGCGCGTCAATGAACAGTCGAAGGGCGCCGAGGTGCCGTGGGACTCCTCGAAGATCGACGTCGCCTTCCGCTTCTTCGAGCGCAAGCCGAACGCGCCGGCGCCGGCCGCTACGCCCGAGCAGGTCGCCGCGCTGACGACGAAGCCGATCAAGGATCTGCCGGTGCGCGAGGCCTATACCGCGGCCGTCGCGCGCGACACCGTGCAATCCTACTCCGCCTTCACCGCCGCCTACGGCGCCGATCCGCTCGCCAAGCGCGCCCGCGTCCTCCTTGCCGCACGGCGCGAGGCCGTGACCTGGCAGCGCACCGTCGCGATCGACACCCCGGACGCCTACTGGTCGTATCTCAGCCGCTATCCCCGCGGCCCGCATGCCAGCGGCGCCCGGCTTCGTTTAGGCGAGCTGTCGGCCGCCGCCGCGCCGCCCGAGAGCTTCCAGGCGATCGGCTACGACGTGCCGCCGCCGCCGCCGGACGAGATCGTCTACGTCGACCGGCCGGTGATCGACTTCGACGATCCGGGCTACGATCTGCCGCCGCCGCCGCCGCCGCCGGACTATTGGTTGCCGCCGGTGCCGGTCGCCTTCGTCGATCTGCCGCCGCCGCCGCCGCCGCCGGGCTTGTTCTTTCTGCCGGTGCCGGCCTTCGTTGCGCTGCCGGTCTACTACGATCCGCCGCCCTACGTGGCCTATCCGGCCGACAACTACTTCTATGGCGCCGGCGGCGGCCGCGACGTGTTCATCAGCAACACGAGAGTCGTCAACAACATTCACGAGTCCGTGCCGGCCGGTGGCCCGAGGCTGGGGCCTGCCGGCGGCTCCGGCGCAGTGCGTGGCGCCATCGGTGCGGCCGCGCTGGGCGCGGCGGCTGTGGCGCTGCCGATCGCCGTGCGGCAGCACGCGACGGCGCTCGAGCGGCGCGGAATCACCACGCCCGAGCAGCTGCGCGCGGCGCGCCAGCAGCCCGGAGGCCCGCTGGGCGGTGCACCGGGTGCTCCGCGCCCGAACGGTGCGGCGCCGCTTACCGGCGCGGCCGGCAGAAACCGCGGTCTGCCGGCCGGCGAGCGGCTTCCCGGCGCGAACGGGCGGCCGTTGCCCACGCTCAACAAAGGGCGTCCGGTCCCGGGAGCAGCCGCTCAGCCCAACGGGGCGCAGGGGGAACGGCCCGGCTCCCCTGCGACGCGGCGCGACAACGCCGTCCGGCCGGCCACGGCGTCGCAGAACACGGCTGCGCGCGGGGCCGAGCGGCAGCGCCAGGATGCCGCCCGCCAGCAGCAGGAGCATGGGCGCCAGGAACGCCAGCAGGTGGAGCAGCGCCAGCAGCAGGAGCGTGGTCGCCAGCAACGTCAGCAGGTGGAGCAGCGCCAGCAGGCCCAGCAACGGCAACAGTTTCAGCAACGGCAACAGGTTCAGGAACGGCAACAGGTTCAGCAGCGTCGGCAGGCACAACAGCGCCAGCAGCAGGAACACGGACGCCAGCAGCAGGAACACGGGCGCCAGCAGCAGGAGCAGGGCCTGCAGCAGCAAAGGCAGCAGGCGCCGCGGGAGAGCTTCGGCCGCCCCGGCGGTGGCCCGCCGAACGGGTTCGGTGGTCGTCCGGGTGGCACACCCGGCGGGTTCGGTCGTCCGGCGGGTGGTCCATCGAACGGGTTCGGCGGTCGTCCGGGTGGCGCACCCGGCGGGTTCGGCGGCGGCCACCCTGGCGGTGGCGCGCCGGGCGGGTTCGGCGGCGGCCGTCCCGGCGGTGGCGCGCCGGGGGGCGGCCATCCTGGCGGTGGCGCGTCGGGGGGCGGCCATCCTGGCGGCGGCGCGCCCGGCGGCCACTTCTGAAAGCCGTCATTGGAAATTGCGTCCCTTCGGCAGGACGCCTTGAAGAAATGCCGTCTCGCAGGAGGCGACAGGGTCCGCGAACAAGGTCGGCGCCTCGGGATCGGTCCGCGTCTGCCGCGGCCCGAGCAAAGGCCGCCTGACGTGATCGGCGCGCGCCAGCGCCGTCACGTCGTCGCCGCGAAGGTCCGCGCCCAGCCCTGAGAGCAGGCCGAGCAGCCAGGTCATGTCCTCGACCTTCTCGGCCACGACATGGGTGACGCCGCTCTCGCGCTGCAACCGCCCTGTGACGGCGATGAACCGCGCCCCGATGATGATCGGGCGCAACGCCTCGAACACCTTCGGCCAAACGATGATGTTGGCGACACCGGTCTCGTCCTCGAGCGTGAGGAAGATGGTGCCCTTGGCCGAGCCCGGTCGCTGCCGCACGAGGACGAGGCCGGCAACCGTCACCCGCCGCTCCGCCGGATGGGTGGCCATCGCCTCGGCCTTGAGCATGCCGGCAAGCTGGTTCCGCACGAACAGCACGGGGTGCGCCTTGAGGCTCAAAGACAGGTGCCGGTAGTCCTCGACCACGTGCTGGCCGAGCGGCATCGGCGGCAACCTCGCCTCGGGCTCGAGCTCGATGAAGCTGAGCGCCTTGAGGAGCGGCAGGTCGTCCTTGTCGCCGGCGCGCTTGAGGCCGCGCACGATCCACAGCGCCTCGCGTCGATCGAGCCCGAGCGAGCGGAAGGCGTCCGCCTCGGCGAGCGTCTCGAGGACGGCCGGCGTCAGCTCGGCGCGCAGCCACAGGTCGCGCACGGAGTCGTAGCCGGCGCCGCGCCGCTCGACGAGCCGTCGCATGTCGATCTCGGAAAGGTCCTTCACCTGGCGGAAGCCGAGCCGGAGCGCATGATCGCCGACGATGTCGCCGGCCCGTTCGGCATGGCGGGCGTGGATGCGGGGGGCGTCTTCGTTCTCTCGCAAGCGGGAGAGGGTGGCCCCGCGAAGCGGGGTTGGATGAAGGGGCGTGCCGTTTGGGTCGCCATGGTGTGAGAGGCGGCCAGATCCTTCATCCGACCCGACTTCGTAGAGCCACCTTCTCCCGCGAGAGGGACAAGGGAAGTCTTGGCGGAACAGCGTGCAGTCCCAATCGGAAAAATTGATGTCGACTTCGGCGACCGGCACGCCGTGCTCGCGGGCGTCGCGCACGATCTGCGAGGGGGCGTAGAACCCCATCGGCTGGGCGTTGAGGAGCGCGCAGGCGAACACGTCGGGATAGCGGCACTTTATCCAGCAGGACGCGTAGACGAGCAGCGCGAAGGAGGCAGCGTGGCTCTCGGGAAAGCCGTAGGTGCCGAACCCCTCGATCTGCTTGAAGCAGCGGTCGGCGAAATCCTCCGGGTAGCCGTTGGCGACCATGCCGCGGACCATCTTGTCGTAGAAGTTCGAGATTGTGCCGACGCGCTTGAAGGTCGCCATCGCACGACGGAGCTTGTCGGCTTCCGAAGGCGAGAAGCCGGCGGCGACGATGGCGATCCTCATCGCCTGCTCCTGGAACAGCGGCACGCCGAGCGTCTTGCCGAGCACGCCTTCGAGCTCCGGCGAGGGATAGGTCACCGTCTCTTTGCCGGTGCGGCGGCGCAGGTAGGGGTGCACCATGTCGCCCTGGATCGGGCCCGGGCGTACGATGGCCACCTCGATCACGAGGTCGTAGAACTTGGCCGGCTTCAGCCGCGGCAGCATCGACATCTGCGCGCGGCTCTCGATCTGAAAGACGCCGATCGTGTCGGCCTTCTGGATCATCGCGTAGACGGCCGGATCCTCGCGCGGCAGCGAGGCCAGCGTCTCGGCGCGGTCGTAGTGCCGGGCGAGCAGGTCGAACCCGCCGCGCAGGCACGACAGCATGCCGAGCGCCAGCACGTCGATCTTCAAAATACCCAACGCGTCGAGGTCGTCCTTGTCCCACTCCACGGTAGTGCGGTCGGCCATCGAAGCGTTGGCGATGGGGATCACCTCGTCGAGCCGGGTGCGGGTGATGACGAAGCCGCCGGTGTGCTGCGAGAGATGGCGCGGGAAGCCTTCGAGCTCGCGCGCCAGCGCCAGCGCCTTGGCGAGGCCCGGCTCTCTCGGCTCGAGCCCGGCGCGCCGCGTCTCGGCCTCGTTGACCCCGGCCATTTCGCCCCAGCCCCAGATCGTGCCCGACAGCGCGGCGATGGCGTCCTCCGAGAGGCCGAACACCTTGGCCGTCTCGCGGATCGCCGAGCGGGCGCGGTAGGTGACGACGCTGGCGGTGAGCGCGGCGCGGGCGCGGCCGTAATGGTCGTAGATGTACTGCATCACCTCCTCGCGCCGCTCGTGCTCGAAATCGACATCGATGTCGGGCGGCTCTCTTCGATCGAGGGAGATAAAACGTTCGAAGAGCAGATCGTGGAGGGCCGGGTCGACTTCCGTGATGCCGAGGCAGAAGCACAGCGTCGAGTTCGCCGCCGAGCCGCGCCCCTGGCACAGGATGCCGCGCGAGCGGGCGAAGCGCACGATGTCATGAACGGTGAGGAAGTAGGGCGCGTAATCCATCCGCGCGACGAGGTCGAGCTCGTGGGCGATCGCCCGGGTGACGGGCTCGGGCACGCCGCCGGGATAGCGCCGCGCCGCGCCCTCGGCGGCGAAGGCGGCGAGGGCGTCCTGCGGCGTGGCGAAACCCTCGCGCAGCTCCTCGGGATAATCGTTGCCGAGTTCGTCGAGCGAGAAACGCAGGCCGTCAAGGAAGCGCAGCGTCTCTGCCACCGCTTCGGGCGCCTCGGCGAACAGCCGGCGCATCTCGCCGGGCGGCTTCATGTGGTGCTCGGCGTTGGCGGTGAGCCTGCGCCCGGCCGCCTCCAGCGTGATACCGTGGCGAATGCAGGTGATGACGTCGAGGAGCTCGCGCCGCGCCGGATCGTGCATGACGACATCGTTCGTGGCGACGAGCGGCAGGCCGAGCCGCTCCGCGAGCGTCTTGCGACGGGCGAGATCGCCGCGCGGACTGCGGCCGTAGGTCATGGTCGCGCCGACCCAGACCCGGCCGGGGCAGGCCGCGGCGAGGTGGGCGAGGGCGTCGATCTCCTTTCTCCCGCTTGCGGGAGAAGGTGGCCCGACGAAGTCGGGTCGGATGAGGGGACTCTCAGCCTGTTCGACGATGCCTTGAGAAGCGGAGAGTCCCCTCATCCGACCCTCGCTGACGCGAGGGCCACCTTCTCCCGCAAGCGGGAGAAGGAGCACGCGTGGCCCGTCCCTGTCCTCCTCCGCATAGTCCGCGTAGGCGCGCGCGGCGAGGCGATTGTCGACCGCCGCGTCGAAGGTCGAGCCCGGCAGGACGATTAGCTGCAGTCCTTCCTGCCAGGCGACGAGGTCGGCGAGCGTCAGGAGGCAGGTGCCCTTCTGCGCGCGAATGTTGCCGGTGGTGAGCAGCCGGCATAGGCGGCCGTAGGCGGCGCGGTCCTGCGGATAGGCGAGCACGTCGGGCGTGCCGTCGCAGAAGACGAGCCGAGCTCCCGAGAGCACGCGCAGGCCGTTCGCCTCGTCCTTGTTGTGGCGAAGGAAGAGGTGCGCGCGCACGATGCCGGCGACCGAGTTGCGGTCGGCGATGCCGATGGCGGCGAGCCCCAGCACGATCGCCTGGGCGACGAGCTCCTCGGGATGCGAGGCGCCGCGCAGGAAGGAGAAGTTGGTCGCCACACCGAATTCGGCGAAGCCGTCGGGATCGACGTACTGGATCATGGCGGGTCCACCGCGTTCACGCGAACAGGCCGTGCAAGTACCAGCGCGGCTCCGGCGCGTCGCTGTAGAGGCCTTCGCGATAAAGCCAGAAGCGGCGTCCGTCGGTGTCCTCGGCGCGGAAATAGTCGCGGGTCTGCGCGTCCTTGCCCTGGCCCTGACGCCACCAGTCCGGGCCGATACGCTCCGGCCCCTCGATGGCGGCGACCTGGTGCATCATCCGGCGCCAGCGGAAGCGCAGCGGCGGGCCGTCCGGCACGGCGGCGATCGTGTCGATCGGCTCCGGCCGCTCCAGCAGCCGTATCGGCCGCTCGGGCATGACGCCGGCCCCGCTCCCGGTATCGGGAGCCGGCCTGTCGCGGGGGAGCGCGCGGCCGGCGGGGACGGCCACGGCGGCGCGCTCGGGCTGGTGCGTGTCGACGGGGACGAGCCGGGTCACGCGGGCGAGGCCAAAGCGAGCGCCGAGCCGGTCGACGAGATCGGCGAGGCCGGCGCTCGCGGCATTGTCCTCCCAGCCGGGCTGCGCCCAGTTTGCCTGATTTTGATCGAGCCGTTCGGCCGCGCGCGCGGCGAGGCGCACGACGTCGAAGCCGTAGCCGGTGTCGAGGCTCTCTTCGCCCGCGGCCTCGATGCGCTCGCGGAACAGCCGCGCCATCGCGACCGGATCGCGCAGCGGGCGGCTGGTGCCGGCGCTGATGTGGCGCACGGCGCCGTCGACGCGATAGAGGCTGACGTCGAGGAGGCGCGCGCCCTCGCCGTGGCGGGCGAGCAGGCCGCAGAGGTCGTAGGCGAGTGCCAGGATCGTGCCCTCGACGTCCTCGCGGCGCGCGATGCCCTCGGCGAAGCGCCGCTCGGCGATGAAGGCCGGCGCCTCGAAGCGCGGCGAGATGGGGGTCTTGCTCAGCCCGAGCAGCGCGTCGAGGTTCTGGTGGATGGCGCCCCCGAAGCGGGCGACGATCGGCGCGCGCGGGCGCAGCATGAGGTCGCCGATGCGGCGCAGGCCCGCCTGGCCGAGGCGGCCGATGGTGACGGGGTCGAGGCGCAGCGCGGCCAGCGGCATCGGCGCGAAAAGCTTGGCGCGGCGCGCGTCGTCGAGCTCCGCCGGAACGAGGCGGCGGCTGCCGTAGCGGGCCAGGGCCCAGGCCGCGCCGGGGGTGGCGGCGATCGCGACCGCGGCCGCGAAACCCTGGGCTTCGAGCCGGGAGACGAGCGTGTCCATCAGCGCGGCCTCGCCGCCGAAGAGATGCGCCGCGCCGGTGACGTCGAGCACCGCGCCGGCCTGCCCGTCGGGGGTCTGGCCGTCGGGTGCGGCGAGCGGGGTGAACAGCCGGCACCAGTCGACGAGGGCATCGAGCGTCGCCGCGTCGGCCTCGGGGTCGGCGTCGTGGGCGTCGAGGGTCGGATGCATCGCGCGGGCGTCGGCCAGCGCCATGCCGGGCTTCAGCCCGAGCGCGTCGGCGCGCCGGTCGAGCGCGGCGAGGCGGAAGGCGCTCTTCACCTTCGCGACGGTCACCAGCGGCGCGGCCGCGGGTCCGTCGGGTCCGGCCCTGCGCCACGGATCGCGGGACGCGTCAGGCGGCGCGCCAACCCGCAGTCGCCGGTGGAGGCGATCGGTCGACAGCGTGGGCAGGTGCAGGGAGAGGTAACGCATCACGGAACAATGCCTCTTCGTGATCCCAGACGAGGGGCCAGAGCTTTTCCCAATCGGGGCCGATGCTGCCGCCGGGGCCTGCCCGGACGCGGGCGAGGCGCACCGCCCAGGCTGCCGGGCCGGGCAGCGGCAGCCGGCCGCCGGCGGCCGGTCTCGGACCCGGCGCGGCGGCGATCTCGAAGCGCGTGCGGGCGGCCGAAGAAAGGACCCGCGCCGATCCCGCCGCCCCCGCCGCCACCAGCACGCCGGGCGTGCCGCTGCGTGCCGCCGCCAGCACCAGGCGGCGGGAGGCGACGAGGTCGTAGACCTTGGTGCGCCACAGCTCCGCCACGACCGCCCCGGCACGGATCTTCAGCGCCTCCTCCATCGCCCAAAGACTGTCCTGGCCGTTGGCGGTGGCGACTACGATCAGCCGCTCCGGATCGATGCCGTGAGCGCGCAGCCCGGGCGCGTAGGGCGCGCCGCTCTCCGCGCGCGCGGCATCCTCGACGATCCATACGATCGGCGCCATCGCATGCCGGGGTTGCCGGTCCGGCGCCGCGGCGGCGAGCCGCGCCGCCAAGGTCAGCGCGAAGCCGGACGCCGCCCCGGCATCGCCGGGGCGTGCCGCCACCACCTCGTGCAGCGCGCCGCGATCGAGACCGCCGCGCAACGCGCGGTCGAGCGCGAGGGCACGGCCGAGCGGCACTGTCTTGCGTGCCGGCCTGCCCGTGTTGCCGTCCTCGAAGCGCGCGACGATGCTGCCGTCACCCTCGATACGGGCGATGGCGTCGCGCAAAACATCCACGTGCTCCGACCTGCCGCCTTGCGACATCGGCTTGCTCCAGACATATTGTTCCGCATTTGTTCCAGACATGAATCCAGCAAACAGGCCGTGAGTCAAGCCGTCGCAGGCCGCGGTCTTGTCTCGGTTCGTTGGCTCCGTCTTCGGGACTTCGCAAAGGCGAGAGCCGAGCGATCGCCGACAAATTCTTCGCGCGCCCCGTTTGCGCACCGCCCAGCGCCTGCTATCTCCGCGCGATGCGCACTTCCGACGTTGCGATCATCATCGTCCCCGGTCTCGGCGGCGGCTCCGAGGATCATTGGTACAGCCGCTGGGAGCACAAGCTGCCGACGGCGAGCCGCGTCGTGCAGGAGGACTGGCATCATCCGAACCTCGCCGGCTGGACGCAACGGCTCGTGGCCGCGGTGGAGGCGGCCGACAAGCCGATCGTGCTCGTCGGCCACGGCTGCGGGGTCATCGCGATCACCCATGCGGCCGATGCCATCGCGGAACGGGTCGTCGGCGCCTTCCTCGTCGCGGCACCCTCGGCCTCGGCCCTGCGCGCGATGGAGGAGGTCGAGCCGGCGTTCGCCGAGGTACCGCGGACCATGCTGCCGTTCCCGGCGGTTCTCATCGCCAGCCGCGACGATCCCCACGGGAGCTGGGAGGAGAGCGAGGCGTTGGCCAAGGCCTGGCATGTCGAGCTCATCGACGCCGGTCAGTCCGGCCACCTTAACGACGATAGCGGCCACGGGCCCTGGCCGGAGGGCCTCATGCGCTTCGCCGGCTTCCTGAAGAGCCTATCGTGACCTCGAGGAACCCAGCGACGATGTCCGACGACGACCATTCCGGCGCCATCGCCGACCGCGCCGGGTTTTCCGGCGAGCGGCTCACGCATATCGACAAGTTCTTCAACGTCGAGGTCGCCCGCGGCGCGGTACCCGGCGCGCTGCTGCTACTGGAGCGCGGCGGCGAGACGGTGATGCGGCGCGCGTGGGGCTATCGCAACCGCGCCGCCGGCACCCCGATGACGCAGGACACGCTCTTCCGCATCTACTCGATGACGAAGCCGATGGTCTCCGTCGCAACCATGATGCTGGCAGCGGAGGGACGCCTGCGGCTCGACCAGCCGGTGAGCGACTTCATCCCGTCCTTCGCCAATCTCAAGGTGATGGCCGGGGACGCGCTGGAGGAGCCGGTCGCGCCGCCGACGCTGCACGACTTGCTGCGCCACACCGCCGGCCTCATCTACGAGCGCAACGGCGGCCCGGTCGCGCCGCTCTACGAGGCGGCGAACCTGATGGCCGGCGACATCACCAACGAGGAATTCGCCGACCGCATCGCGACGTTGCCGCTCGCCCATCATCCCGGCACCGTGTGGGAGTACAGTCATGCGACCGATGTGCTCGGCCGCGTCGTTGAGGTGGCGGCCGGGCGCTCGCTGTCCGCCGTGTTGCGGGCGCGGCTGATCGAGCCGCTCGGCATGCGCGACACCGGTTTCCACGTGGCCGACGAGGACGACCACGAGCGCGTCGCCGAGCCGTTCCCGCACGACCGGCTCTCGGAGGGCGGACCGCCCCTGTTCAACCCGCGCCGCGAGCGCAGCTTCGAGGCAGGCGGCATGGGCCTCGTCTCGACGCTCGACGATTACGCGCGTTTCGCCCGCATGCTGCTCGGCGGCGGCACGCTCGATCGCAAGGTCTATCTCGGCAAGCACAGCCTGCTCTTCATGACGTCGGACCACGTCGGTCCGTCGACCGGGATCGCGCGGGCGCCGGAGTCGCTGATCGGCCCCGGCTACGGCTTCGGTCTCGGCTTCGCCGTGCGGCTCGAGACGGGCGCCGCGCCGTTCCCGAGCTCGGTCGGCGAGTTCACCTGGTCCGGCATCGCCGGGACCTATTTTTGGATCGACCCGGAAGAAGACCTGTTCGGAATCCTGCTCACCCAGTCGCCGCGCCAGCGGGTGCGTTACCGCGTGATCCTGAAGACGATGGTCTACAACGCGCTCGTCGGCAGGCGGGGACTGAAGGCCGAGAAGAGGCGGCGGAAGAAGGCTTGAGCCGCACTATGTCCAATCGTCGTAAACGAAGGTTCGGAAGCTGGTGCGATCGTGTGTTGGCGGCGACGCTGGTACAGGGTCAAGACGGCGTATGAACTCGTCGGATCAGTAACGAGTGCCATCTTCGGGAAAGGAAAGCCCATGGGGCGCCTGCAAGGCAAACACGCCGTTATCACGGGGGCAAGCAGCGGCATCGGCGCCGCCGCGGCGCGCTTGTTTTATAAGGAAGGCGCCAAGGTGGCGATCTTCGGCCGGAGCAAAGCCGAGCTTGAGCAGCTTTGCCAAGAGATGGGTTCGAACGCCTTGGCCGTCATCGGCAACGTTGCGAAGCTCGAGGATCTGGAGCGGCTGTTCAAGACCGCCTACGACGCGTTCGGCAAGCTCGATGTCGTCTTCGCCAACGCCGGCATGAACAACCCGGTCGACACCGTTGTCGACATGTCCGAGCAGGGCTTCGACGAGACGTTCGCCGTCAATGTCAAAGGCGTCTACTTCACGGTCCAAAAGGCTATTCCGTACCTCAACGCGCCCGCCTCGATCATCCTCACGTCGTCGGTGGCGAACGTGAAAGGATGGCCCGGCAACACCGTCTATGCCGCCGGCAAGGCCGCGATCCGCTGCTTCGCGAGAGGCATGTCCGCCGAGTTGCTCGAGCATCAAGTTCGAGTCAACGTCCTCAGCCCCGGACCGACCGAGACTGCGGTGTTCTCACCGAACAACGTTCCCGCGGAAAAGCTCGCGCAGATGAAGCAGCACCTGATCGAGCAGCTTCCGGTGAAGCGGATCGCGGAACCGGAAGAAATCGCGCGTGGTGCTTTGTTCCTTGCCAGCGACGAGTCCCTGTTCATGCTCGGTAGCGAAGTCGTGATGGATGGCGGCCTGACGCAACTCTAAACCGCTCAATCGCCAAACCGAATAGCGTTAGCGCGAGTAGAACTCGATGACGAGGTTCGGCTCCATCACCACCGGATAGGGCACCTCGGACGGCAGCGGAACGCGGGTCATCTTGGCGTGCATCTTCGCGTGGTCGACATCGAAATAGTCCGGCACGTCGCGCTCCGCGAGCTGGGTCGCCTCGATCACGAAGGCGAGCTCGCGCGAGGAATCCTTCAGCTCGATCTCGTCGCCGACCTTGACCAGGAACGATGGGATGTTGACGCGGCGCCCGTTGACCCGAACGTGACCGTGGTTGACGAACTGGCGGGCGGCGAACACCGTCGCGACGAACTTGGCGCGGTAGATCACGGCGTCGAGACGGCGCTCGAGCAGGCCGATGAGGTTGTCGCCGGAATCGCCCTTCATCCGGATCGCTTCCGCGTAATAGCCGCGGAACTGCTTCTCGGAGATGTTGCCGTAATAGCCCTTGAGCTTTTGCTTGGCCTTCAGCTGGGTGCCAAAGTCCGACATCTTGCCCTTGCGGCGCTGGCCGTGCTGGCCGGGGCCGTATTCGCGGCGGTTCACCGGGCTCTTCGGGCGGCCCCAGATGTTCTGGCCCATGCGGCGGTCGATCTTGTACTTTGACTCGGCGCGTTTCGTCATCGCGTGTCCTCGGTGTTACTTGTTAGGCCGGGGACAGGACACGGGTCGTCGGGCGGAGGCCGCCTCTCGTTCGCGTCGTCCACCGGCGAAGGTGGAGGATCGCGCCCTCCTTCTGCCTCGGTCTTGCCGAAGATGTCTTCTGGGAAAAGAAGATGTCTTCTGGGAAGGTGGGAGGCCGACAGACCGCAGTTCGAAGCGCGGTCGCGGGTGCGCCCGCCGGGCGGACCCGTCGGGAAGCGCGCTTGGTAGAGGGTTTCGCCGGCGCGGTCAAACCGGCAGTCTTCGAATAGCCCGTTCATTTGCTCGCTTTGACTTGCGGCCGCCTTGCGCCAATACCACGGGAACTGTCACGCCGGGTGCTCCGATGTCGATCCAATCCGTCCTGCTGCCCGTCCTCGTCCAGGTCGGGCTCGTCCTCGCGCTGCTCGGCCTCACGGCGAAACTCCGCCGGGATGCCATGGCGGCCGGCGTGAGACCTCGGGACGTGGCCTTGTCGGACGAGGCCTTCCCGCCGCGCGCCCGTCAGGCGGCGAACTGCTACGCTAATCAGTTCGAGATGCCCGTGCTCTTTCTGGTCGCGGTCGTGTTCGGCGTGGTGCTGCACCAGACCGGATGGCTGTTCGTGCTCCTCGAATGGGTCTTCGTCGCCTGCCGGATCGCGCATGCCGTCGAGCACACCACCGGCAACGACGTGATGCTCCGCGGCCCGCTGTTCCTCGGGTCCGCCGTCGCCACCGCGCTGCTGTGGTTCCTGATCGCCGTTGGCGTGTTCTTCGGCACGGTGGTCGGATGACCCCCAGTGGACGACTGGCCGCCGCGATCGACGTTATGGCCGACATCGAGGCGCGCCATCGCCCGGCGACCGATGCACTCAAGGACTGGAGTCTGTCGCACCGGTTCGCCGGCTCGAAGGACCGCGCCGCTGTCGCCGCGCTCGTCTACGACGCGCTGCGCCGCCGCGCGTCCTCGGCCTGGATCATGGGCGCCGAGACGCCGCGGGCGATCATGCTCGGCTCGCTCGCCCGCGCCGGTCGGCTCGACGCTGCGGCCATCGCCGCGCTCTGCAGCGGCGACGCGTACGCGCCGGAGCCGCTCAGCGAGGCGGAGGCGGCGGCCTTCGCCGCGGCTCATCTGGAGAACGCGCCGGCACCTGTGCGGGGCGACTTCCCCGCTTGGCTGGAGCCGGCGCTGCGCGAGGTCTTCGCCGGCGATCTCGTCGCGGAGATGCTGGCGATGACCGAGCGCGCGCCGCTCGACCTGCGCGTCAACACGTTGAAGACTACGCGGGACAAGGCGATCGCCGCGCTCGATCACCTGCGGCCCGCAGCGGCGAGCCACGCGCGAAACGGGCTGCGCCTGCCGCTCGGCGCCGACGGGCGGGGTCCCGCGCTCTCTGGCGAGCCGGCCTTCGTCAAAGGCCTGATCGAGGTACAGGACGAGGGGTCACAGCTCGCCGTGCTGCTGGCTGCGCCGCGGCCCGGTAGCCAGGTGCTCGACCTCTGCGCCGGCGGCGGCGGCAAGACGCTGGCGCTCGCCGCCGCAATGGAGAACCGCGGCCAGGTCTATGCCAGCGATACCGACGGGCGCCGCCTTTCCGGGCTCTATCCGCGGCTCGAGAAGTCGGGCGCGCACAACGTCCAAATCCGCTCGCCGAAGCGCGGCGTCCCGCCTCTCGACGACCTGAGAGGCGCCTGCGACCTCGTGCTCGTCGATGCGCCGTGCACCGGCACCGGCACGTGGCGGCGCAATCCCGACGCCAAATGGCGGGTGCGGCCGGGGGCACTTGAACAGCGCATCAAGGAACAGGAGGCGGTCCTGGCGCAGGCTGTGTCCTACGTCAAGCCGGGGGGCAGGCTATGCTACGTGACCTGCTCGCTGCTGGCCGTGGAGAACGAAGCCCGCGTGTCGCACTTCCTCGGCGAGCATGCGGACTTCGCGGCGTTGCCGCCGGCCACGGTCGCGGAAGCCGCCGGGCTGCCGGCGCTAGCCGCCTACGCCGACCGATCCCAAACAGGTATCCGACTCTCGCCGCTCCGCACCGGGACCGACGGCTTCTTCGTCGCGAGCCTCCTCAGAAGCTGACGTTATGGACGAGCTTGCGCGACGCGCCGGGTGAGTCGGCGAGCAGGCCGCCCAGCACATCGGGACGGGAGACCATCAGCACGTCGCCCATGGCGCCGACGAGCAGCAGAGCCAGGAGCGCGACGCGCATGACGGGAGGCCTAGGCGGCAGCGCGACCGATGGCTCGTCGCGATCGCCGAACAGGCTGGCGAAGTTGGCCAGGTCGACGCGACGACCCAATCCTGCGTGCCGAGCCGATGATATGAACAGAAAAGCAGTCATGGCCAGGCTCCGTTCCCGATGCCGCACGCTACTCCCGATCGCCTTGCCGCAGGCTCAAGCCGACCTCTCGAAAGCCCCGTGAAAACAGCAAGGTCCGGGTAAGGTTCTGTGGATGGGGCGGGCGTCGCAAGCCGCGGCAGCTTTGCGGCGGTACGCTTCCCCCCTCGCCTTCTTGGTGCTTTAAGCCGAGCTTGGCTCCCCCGGAACCGCCATATGGCCGATATCGCTTCAGGTCCCCTACACGACGACATCCTCGATCATCACGACAAGGTGCTCATCATCGACTTCGGCTCGCAGGTGACGCAGCTCATCGCGCGCCGGGTGCGCGAGGCCGGCGTATATTGCGCGATCGCGCCGTTCCAAACGGCGGCGGCGGCCTTCGCCGAGCTCGAGCCGAAGGCGGTGATTTTATCGGGAGGTCCGGCCTCGGCGACGGAGGCGGCGTCTCCGCGGGCACCGCAGGCGATCTTCGAAGCTGGCATCCCGGTGCTCGGCATCTGCTACGGCGAACAACTGATGGCGGTGCAACTCGGCGGCGAGGTCGCCTCGGGCCATCACCGCGAGTTCGGGCGCGCGGACGTCGAGGCCACCAAGGACTCGCCGCTGTTCGGGGGCGTGTGGGAACAGGGTAGGAGCTATCCGGTTTGGATGAGCCACGGTGACCGCGTCACCCGGCTGCCGGAGGGGTTCACCGGCATCGGCCGTTCGCCGAACGCGCCGGTCTGCGTCATCGCCGACGAACGCCGGCGCTTCTACGGCCTGCAGTTCCATCCCGAGGTGCACCACACGCCGCAGGGCGCGCAGCTGCTCTCGAACTTCGTGCACAAGATCGCCGGCTGCCGCTCCGACTGGACGATGAAGGCGTTCCGCGCCGAGGCGATCGGCGCGATCCGCGCCCGGGTCGGTGACGGCCGGGTGCTCTGCGGCCTCTCAGGCGGCGTCGATTCGGCCGTCGCCGCCGTGCTGATCCACGAGGCGATCGGCGAGCAACTGACCTGCGTCTTCGTCGACCACGGCCTGATGCGGCAGGGCGAGGCGCAGGAGGTGGTCTCGCTGTTTCGCGACCATTACAGCATTCCCCTCAAGCATGTTGAAGCCGCGGATCTTTTCCTCGCCTCGCTGCACGGCATCCGCGACCCCGAGCAGAAGCGCAAGATCATCGGCCGGCTGTTCGTGGCGACATTCGAGCAGCAGGCGAAGATCATCGCCCAAGACAACGTTGGAGCGGGGAGCGGCGCGCCGCAGTTCCTGGCGCAGGGCACGCTCTACCCTGACGTGATCGAAAGCGTGTCGTTCTCCGGCGGCCCCTCGGTGACGATCAAGTCGCACCACAATGTCGGCGGCCTGCCGGAAAAGATGAACATGACGCTCGTCGAGCCGCTGCGCGAACTCTTCAAGGACGAGGTCCGCGCGCTCGGCCGCGCGCTCGGCCTGCCGGAGGCTTTCGTCGGCCGCCATCCCTTCCCGGGGCCGGGGCTTGCGATCCGCTGCCCCGGAGCGGTGACGCCGGAGAAGCTCGCGATCCTGCGCCAGGCCGACGCGATCTACCTCGACGAGATCCGCCGCGCCGGCCTCTATGACGCGATCTGGCAGGCCTTCGCCGTGCTGCTACCGGTGCAGAGCGTCGGCGTGATGGGCGACGGGCGCACCTACGAGTTCGTCTGCGCGCTGCGCGCGGTGACCTCCGTCGACGGCATGACCGCGGATTTCTACCCGTTCGACATGAATGTGCTCGGCCGCGCCGCCACCCGCATCATCAACGAGGTGCGCGGCATCAACCGGGTCGTCTATGACGTGACCTCGAAGCCGCCGGGGACCATCGAGTGGGAATGATTTGAGGTGGTTCGGCAGCTATCGCGAGAAGTAGTTTCTCCCTCACATATCGTGTCACGTCAACGGTTTAGGCCATCGCCATCTATCGCCAGCAATCGTGGGTAAGCGGCCGCACATGACGGTAGCGCTGACGGTAGGCTGTTGTGGCTCTCAGCCAAAAATGGCCATACCGTCACGCTCGATTGTCAACCAGATTTCTAAACGCGTCCTAATTTTCTGTATTCACTAGGCAAAATCGAACGCTTGACGGTATATTTTCTGACGGTAGATTTGAGCCAGGAAGGCGTCGTTTTTACCGTCAGGAGCCTCGATCCATGCTCACCGACCTCGCGCTCAAGCGACTGAAGCCGCAGGAGAAAACATACAAAGTCGCGGATCGTGATGGTATGTACGCGGCGGTCTCTCCGGCAGGCCAGATCGCCTTTCGATACGACTATCGGCTGCACGGACGACGCGAGACGCTGACCTTCGGTAAGTACGGCCCGGACGGGCTGTCCCTCGCTGAGGCGCGGGAGCGTTGCATGATAGCCCGCAAGCTCGTCGCGGAAGGAAAATCGCCGGCGCTTGAAAAGCAGCGGGAGAAGCGGCGCGTATCGGGAGAACACAGCTTCGGTGAGGTCGGTGCTCGCTACTTCAAGGAAGCACGCATGGCCGACAGCACCCGGTCCATGCGCAAGGCGATCTTCGATCGTGACATCGAGCCGGCTTGGAAGAATCGGCGGCTATCGGAGATTTCGCCCGATGACCTCCGCCAGCTCTGCGGCAAGGTGAAGGAGCGAGGGGCGCCAGCGACGGCGATCCATGTGCGCGACATCGTCAAACAGGTATTCGGTCTTGCGATCCTGCATGGGGAGAAGGTGCCCAACCCAGCCGACGAAGTCGGTCCCGCCTCGATTGCCACCTTCGAGCCGAAGGATCGAGCTCTATCGCCGGCAGAGATCCGCGTTCTGCTGTCGCAGATCGAGAAGGTCGCCACGTTGCCGACCATTCGCCTGGGGTTGAAGCTGTTCCTGCTGACCATGGTCCGCAAGAGCGAGCTTCAGGATGCGACCTGGGACGAGATCGACTTTGAGCGCGGCGTCTGGACGATCCCGAAGGAGCGGATGAAGCGCTCGAAAGCCCACAACGTCTACCTGTCCCAACAGGTGCTCGACATCATGATCGCGCTCAAGACCTGTGCCGGCAACTCGCGCTATCTGCTGCCGTCCCGCTACGATGCGGACGCGCCCATGTCCCGCGCGACCTTCAATCGCGTCACCTACTCCGTTGTGGATACGGCGAAGAAGAATGGGCAGGCGTTGGCGCCTTTCACGGTCCATGATCTGCGGCGCACGGGTTCGACGCTGCTCAACGAGCTCGGATTCAATCGCGATTGGATCGAGAAGGCGCTCGCGCATGAAGATGCTCGATCGTCCCGGGGCGTCTACAACAAGGCGGAATATGAGCCGCAGCGACGGCACATGCTCCAGGAGTGGGCTAACATCGTTGACGCTTGGGTTGAGGGGCGGAAATACACGCCCACGCTCTATCCACCCTCAATGGAGCTGCTCATTCCCGAGCCGTCCGCGTAGGTCTGAACCGGCGAAGTGCCACGTCCGGGCCGCAGGCTGGAGCCTCCGAAGTCCTGCGACGTTTGGCAAGCCAAGCCTCCACCTCGTCCAAGTCCCATGCAGCGCAGCGAGGTGTGAGGTAGAACCTGCGTGGAAACTCACCACGCTGTTCCATGTCGTAGATCGTCGTGTCGGCAAGCGGGACAATCCGGCGTAGCTCAGGGCGCCGAACGGTGCGCTTCATATAGGTTGCTGCCGGCCGCAGCTGCGCGGACGCCGCCTCTACGGATTGAACCTGGAAATCGCTCATATCGGCCTCCGTCGTGGACTTTCGCCATCGAACGCCAGTCGGCCTGTGCGGGGAAGGCGAATGCATTCGTAGAAGGGCTGCGCGAAACTCTGGCGTACAAAAAGGCGGGCAGCTTCAGGACTACCACCTCTGCCAAAGAGTGACTCGTCTGGTGGGTGGTGCCCCTGCTCTTCGCGGCGCAATCCAAGCTGAGGGATGAGTGCGGCTAGAGCATTTCCGGCTTAGTCGCACGCATAGCCTGAGCTTGCGATGTAATTTCGGCATTCGTCGGGACCCAGCGCTCTGATGATCCGGCCGATTTCCTTCCACAGGGCGTCTTGTGTGCGGGCTTTTGCTTTGCGCAATTCGGCCTTCAACTTGGCGAACATCTTCTCGATGGGGTTGAGATCGGGACTGTAGGGCGGCAGGTAGAGGACGCTGGCGCCGACGGCTCTGATCGCCGCCTCGACGCCGACGACCTTGTGGGCGGAGAGGTTGTCCATCACCACGATGTCGCCTGGTGACAGAGCGGGCGCCAGGAACTGCTCGGTGTAGGCGAGGAAGATCTCGCCCGTCATCGGGCCGTCGAGGACCAGCGGCGCGATGACGCCGCTCTCGCGCAGGCCGCCGACGAACGTCGTCGTGAACCAGTGGCCGTGCGGGGTGGCATCGACGAGCCGCTCGCTTTTCGGTCCCCAGCCGTGAGTGCGCGCCATGTTGGTCGCGGCGCCGGTCTCGTCGATGAAGACGAAGGCGGCGCAATCCATGAAGCGCTGCCAAGCTTGCCACCGCTTCCGACGCACGGCGACATCGGGGCGATCCTGCTCGGCGGCTCTCATCGACTTTTTTTGTGTGACAGGCCGAGCCGGTGCAGCGTCGACCAGATCGCCGTCGTCGAGACCGCAACGCCACGCTCGGCGAGCGCCGCCTGGAGTTCGGCGAGCGTGATGCCCTTGCGAGCCTGCGTCAGCTCGCGCAGGACATCGGCGTGCTCTTCGAGGAGTGGCCGCCGATAGCCGCCGATCCGGGCTGGCGCCGTGCTGCCGGTTCTGCGTACACGCTGCATCAGCTTGATCGCCGCCGACGGGCTGACCGCGAACCGACGCGCCGCCTCGCGCGCCGAACTGCCGTCGTTGACGGCTTCCACGAGCCGCCTGCGCAAATCCTGGGAAAGAGGTGCAACCATGAGAGCCTCGCCGCTGAACAAGACTCTCGAATCTGACTCGTCGATTCCATGCAAGCTCGAAGTGCTCTAGCGTCGCGCTCGAGACCCGCGATGCCGCGTTCGATGTAACGCTCGCGCCAACGATAGGCCGTCCGCTTCGTGTTGCCCGTCGCGCCAATGATCGCCGTTACACCCGCTTCCCGCGCCCACATCAGCACGATCCGCGCTCGCCAAACCAACTTCTGCGGCGTGTTGCGGCTCGCCACAAAACCCTCCAGCCGCGCCCGATCAGGAGGAGACAGCCAGATGCACGATTCAGTTTCCATCCCCCAGACTCGCACACTCCCGAGCCACGGGGAATCCTTCTGTTAGAAACGGAACACTAGACAGGAGAATTTTATGGCCTGGAATCAGTTTTATTGGGATACTTTTCACAAATATTTTTGGGAACCAAAATGGATAGAGATCGACCCGGTCGCAGGAACGGTCGATACAGGCGACGGTTATATCAAAATACCGAGTCAATACGTCAATATTGGAAAAATTAAATATAGAGCAAGAAAATATATCGCATCAAAACAAAAATTAGAAGGCGACGAGGATGCTCTAAATGACATTTTCAATTTGATTTTCTCTATCGCGCCAGACTATATTATACGTAGTTGGTTTTGTAGGCCGTTGTGTATTGACTCCTTCGGTCAATTTAGGAGTTATGGCCGCTTGGAGATCGCAGATAAATTCGGCTGGGGCGAAGCTAATGTCACCCAGCATGATGGCTTTTTCACATCTGACGATGCGATCGTATGCGTAGAAATCAAACTCGGTGCTACTACCGATAAAATACAAGTTCTCAAATATATTGCAATGTTAATATTGGAGGAAAAATTGAGCGGAGTGAGGCCGTCGCTTGGCCTTCTCTACATTGTTCCGCACCCAAGAAAGGAAAAAATAATCTCAAAGATCAAGGAGTATGCTGAAACAGCGCTAGATTTATCCCCCGATCTGAACTCGCGAGTGAAAAATATTCTAGAGTCCGACCTCGGGCATTTCAGATCTGTGGTAGATCGTATTCAATTGGCGGCAATCTCGTGGTCCGACTTGTGCGTTTGGGCGAAAAATGAATTAAACGGTTTAAACGCAGAAGATGCGTATCAACAGACCCTTTATCGATTGCTTCACGGTTTTATAGCTCAATTAGAGGTGCATCGCGGGACGGGAATCTAAAGAAATAAATTCATGCTCCTCAGGATCATCGACATCGAGACGACAGGCGACGATCCGACTGCGGAGATAATCGAGTTTGGACGGGTTGATGTTAAGCTCGATGAAGACGCGCCCCACGTCGAAGCTCCGCTATCTTGGCTCTTTAGGCCTTTCGGAGAAATCCCGCCGGAAGCCATGGCCGTCCATCACATCACGCCGAACTCCTTCAGTGTTTATACCCCAACCCTGACTAACGACCTTCTGTGGTCTGCCGTGCACAGGGGATCGCGGCCGGATGTTTTGGTGGCTCATAATTGCGATTTCGAACGTCAGTTCATCTCCGACGAGGTCACCGAAAGCTTGCCTTGGATATGCACCTACAAGGCGGCCCTACATATTTGGCCCGACGCCCCGGCACACTCCAACCAAGTGCTTCGGTATTGGCGTGAATTAGACCTCGATCCTTCGCTCGCCATGCCGCCTCATCGCGCAGGACCGGACGCATACGTGACGGCACACATATTGGCCGACTTGCTAAAGTTCGCTTCCGTTCCACAGATGATCGATTGGACGCGGGGTCCCCGGCCACTCTTGACGATCCCATTCGGAAAGCATCAAGGTTTGCGCTGGGCCGACGTGCCGTTGGAATATCTTCAATGGATGTCGAATGAAGCCGAGATGGATCGCGATACGCACTCGTGTGCGTGCGATGAGCTTCAACGGCGCCGGACTCAGCAAGGCGACGGCTTCTACGAAACGCCGTAAACGCCACGAGGTACAGTCGCTTGCTGCCGCGGTCGCTCGCATGCAAGCTCGGGTATGATCGAGGTGCCCACGTCGTTCGCCACGCTCTTCGTATCTTGCGCCCATCTTCAAGACAAACCATGACAAAGCTCATACCAACACCCGTTCGCCAGCAGTTGCCGTCGCGGCGTTGCGCATCGCCTCCCCTCCCGCCACCGCGAAATCCATGCATCGGCGACGGGGATAATCTTAGACAAAGTCGATGCGACGGATGGCGTCGCGCAACGCCGCACCTGACCACCCTCGACCTTGACCGGGTGCATTGGCGCTGGATCGCGTAGACGTTCCGCCGACGTTGGAGAGGAGGACCTTCTTAGTATTACCTCCGACCTCGATGCCCTTCATGGCGCCGGAGGCGATGCAAGGTCGCCGATCTCGCTCTACCGGCCCGGTCTGACACCCAAGCCACCGCCGCCTTCGCGTCGGCGAAGCGGGTGATGATGGGGAAGGCCGAGGCGACGGCGATGGCGTCGCGCGAGGCCGTGGCGTAAGCGCCAGCGAGGACGCGCGGGCGTCGTCGGCGGGAAGGACGGACGGTGCGACGGTCAGCTTTTCGAGGAAGGCGAGGGGCCTTCAACGGGCTAAGGTATACGGCGGCGGCGTGGCTCAGGGCCGAGGCGGATGAGGCCATTGACAATCAAGGCCCCCAGCCTGTGCCGGAGCGCTCGCTTCGTAGTATGATGGTTCGCACCTGACAAGAGCCGAGGCGAGGATGGCAACGATCGATGTCTCACTCCCCGATCCGATGAAGGATTGGGTCGAAGAGCAAGCACGTTCTGGGCGCTACAACGATCCTGGTGATTACGTGCGTGAGCTTATTCGCCGCGACCAGGAACGAGCCAGCGCAATTTCCGATTTGGAACGGCTGATCGACGAAGGTTTTGAGAGCGGCGTCAGCGACCGGCCGATCGACGAGGTCTTTGCTGACGCGCGAGCGCGGACGAGGGCGCTTCAAACTCCGTGAACTATCGGCTTACGCGCCGTTGTGAGCGGGACATAGCGAACATCCATCTGCATGGCGCCACGTCATTCGGTGTCGCGCAGGCTGATCGATACCAAGACGGCCTGAGAGCGACCTTCGAATTGCTCGCCGCCAACCCGCGCTTGGCTCGAGAGCGCACGGAATTGCATCGGCCCGTCCGCCTTCATCCCTTCCAGGCTCACATGATCGTCTATGTCGAACGCGGGGATGGCATCCTCATTGTCCGTGTTCTGAACGGGCGACAGGATTGGGCACGCCATCTTGACTAACCTGTCCGCGAGGCATGCCAAACCTTGCAGGTGCTTTGAGCGTCACACCTGCGTGGCGTCTCGCCGTCTCGCCGCTCGTCATTGCGGACGGAGGCGGGCGGGTGCGCCCTTTCCTGACCTTTCCTGAGGGCTCTGATGTTCGGCGTCGCCGGCCGAGCAGCTTTCACCTGACCGGTTGCAAGACCAGCAATCGGAGAGACCCGGCGCGCGGCTTCGCCCGCTGGCCGGAAGCAGTCGGCGGGTTGGTCTCGGCGGCCGCGAGGAAGATGCGCCCGGTCCGTTGATCGATCGCCATCGTGCGGCCGCTCACCATCGTGCGGATTGTCGCGGCCGGTGCGTAGGTGTCCGCGTCCATCTGCGCGATCACGCTCAGCGTCCCGTCCACCCCGTTCGAGCTGAAGATGCGCTTGCGCTTCGGGTCGAAGGCGACCGCGTCGCTGCCCTTGCCGATCGGAAGCGTCGCGACGACCGCCCCTGTATCCGCGTTCACGACGACGAGCCGCTCGTTCTTGCAGCTCGCGAACAGCCGGTGCGTCGTCACGTCCACCGCGAGACCGTGCGGGCTGAGGCATTCGGAGATCGGCCAGTGCGCGAGGACGCGGTCGGCCTTCGTGTCGACGACGACGATATCGCGATTGGCCTCGCCGTTGACGTAAAGGCGTCCCGCGCCATCCGCGACCGCGAACTCGAGCTTCCCGCCGCCGTCGATCGTGGCGACGACTTTCTCCAGGGAGGGATCGATGACGCTGATCGTCCCGGGATCGCCGTCGATCACGAAGAGATGGCCCGTCACGGGATCGGCCACCACCGCGTCGGCGTCGGCGCCGACCTTCAGCGGCACGCCAGTCTTCAATGAAGAGGCGTCGAACGGGATCGCAGTCCCGGCCTTGCCGTCGTCGGTGTAGACTTTGCCGGTTTTCGGCGAGAGGGCGATGCCATGCGTGCCGCCCTGGATGCCGACTACGTCGCCGATCACGCGATCTGTGCGGGCGTCGACTACGGTGACGCGATCGCCATGGGCCACGTAGACGCGTTCCAACGTCGGATCAAACGTGACGTAGTCCCATCGATCCGGCGTGCCGAGCGGGATCATGGCGCCGGTCCGATAGGCGGGCGCATCCCGGGCTCGAACAACATTCGTGAGCCCCGCCACGACGAGCAAGGTTGCGAAGACCAGGCTGCAGTCATTGCGTCTCATCGGAGTCTCCAGTCGATGTCGCGACATGCGCGCGCTCAACCAAGGGTCAGATATCGACCATCACCTGACCACCCTCGACCTTGACCGGGTACGTCTTCGCCGGTTTCGGCTGCGTCTTCAGGAACAGCAGCTTGGCCTTGCCGACCGCCTCGCCGGTTTTCACGTCGAAGCTGGCGCCGTGCATCTTGCAGGTCACCGTGTCGCCGTCGAGCCGGCCCTTGCAGAGGTCGAAGCCCATGTGCGGGCACTTGCGCTGGATCGCGTAGAACGTTCCGCCGACGTTGGCGAGGAGGACCTTCTTGCCTCCGGCCTCGACGCCCTTCATGGCGCCGGGGGCGATGTCGGTGGTCGATCCGGACGGAACATAGGTCATGCCAAAGCGCTCGCTTCGTTGGTTTGTCTGGGGAAGCGTCCGAGCGCCCGGGCGGTTGCACTCGCCGACCGGTGTCGCGCTCGTTCAGCGGGGTTCCTGTAGAGCGACGGCGAGCGCCGCGGGCTTTACCAACACACCGTTCTCGCCCTCCGGTCCGCCTTGCCGATGAGCGAGTGGCCGGCGACCGCGTCATCCGAAAACCCGGCTAGCGACATGACCCCTTCGCTCATCGGCCCGTGGGACCTCGCGCTCAGCACCGTTCTCACGGCTCCGTGTTCCCTGCCGTCGCAACGGCAGCCCGATCCGGGGCGAGACGGTTCCGGGCGATCGATCGGCGCAAGCCGGTTACGGAACACCACCGCACGAGGAGGATTATGGTCTCGTGTTCGACCAGGGAGATGCGGCGTGCCTCAGAATTCGAAGATGCTGATCGGCGCCGTCATCGCGGCGGCGCTCGCGGTCGCCGTCTACTATGGTCTGATCAGCCAACAATCGGCCAGCAACATACAGGGTCAGGCGAATCAAACTCTGGGGACCGCACCTGCATCTCAGCAGCCCGCATCTCAGCAGCCCGCGTCGCAGAACCCGCCGGCGCAAGCGCCTCATCAGTAGCGCTCTAGTGGACAAATCCCCGAGGCCGCGGGAGGTGTGGGACGCGCGGCTGCCGAGGTGCCGCTCAAGGTCGGCTGGATGAAGCCGGCGATCCTCGGCCCGGCGGTGTTCCTTGCCTTGGACGGCGCCGCGATGGTCACCGGCGCCGAGGTCGACGCCGGCGACAGCGCGCACGACGTTGAGACGGCGCCAAGCGCGCCCGATCGGGCGAGGGCGCGATTGACGCCCTCGTCCAGGCCGGCCATCTGCGAGGCGTCGTCTTCCCCGGAGCGCCACGTCACCGATGGCCATCACCACCGTCGTCCTCGCGCTTCTCGCCGCCGTTCTCATCGGCGACTGGATCAACCGCTTCGTGCCGATTCCGCCGCCGATCCTGCAGATCGGGCTCGGCGTGTTGCTCGAGATCGGACCGTTGCCGTCCGTGCAGCTCGATCCAGAGATCTTCTTCCTCGTCTTCCTGCCGCCGCTGCTGTTCCTCGACGGCTGGCGCATCCCCAAGCGCGACCTGCGTCGCGACGGTCCGACCATCGCGGCGCTGGCGCTGGGTCTGGTGCTCTTCACGGTCGTCGGCATCGGCTTCTTCACCAGTCTGCTGATCCCCTCGATGCCGCTCGCGGTCGCCTTCGCCCTCGCGTCGGTGCTGTCGCCGACCGACCCGATCGCGGTCACCGCGGTCGCCGCCGGAAGCCCGGTGCCGCGGCGTCTGATGCACATCCTCGAAGGCGAATCGCTGCTCAACGACGCGACCGGGCTCGTTTGCCTGCAGTTCGCCATCAAGGCGACGACAACCGGGCGGTTCTCGTTACCCGACGCGAGCCTGTCCTTCCTCTGGCTCGCGCTCGGCGGTCTCGCGATCGGCATCGCGGTCACCTTTGCCGTCACCTGGCTCGAGGCACAGGTGCTCCGGCGCGGCGAGCGCGATGCCAATGCGCAGACGCTGTTCTCGCTGCTGATCCCTTTCGCCGTGTATCTCACCGCCGAGCACGTCCACACGTCCGGCATCCTCGCGGCCGCCGCCGCCGGCATCACGATGAACGTCGTCGAGAACTCAGGGCGCGCGCCTGCCGATACCCGGGTGCGCCGCAGCGGCGTGTGGAACACGGTGCAGCTCGCGCTCAACGGCGCCATCTTCGTGCTGCTCGGCGAGCAGCTGCCCGCGATCGTCGGGAAGTCGATCGTCATCATTTCCGCGGGAGCGCGCGACTCGGCCTGGTGGCTGCTGGCTTACGTCGTCGCCATCTTCGCCGCGCTACTGGCGCTCCGCTTCGTTTGGGTCTGGGTGACGCTGCGCCTTGTGCTCCTGCGCGCCAACCGGAGGGGCGAGAAGCCGCCGCCGCTCGGCTGGCGCCTCACCGCCGCGACCACGCTTGGCGGCGTCAAGGGCGCGATCACGCTCGCCGGCGTGCTCACGCTGCCGGCGCTGATGCCGGACGGCTCGCCGCTACCGGCGCGCGACCTCGCGGTGTTCCTCGCGATGGGCGTCATCCTGCTCTCGCTTGTGCTGGCGAGCTTGCTGCTGCCGGGCCTGCTGCGCGGGCTGCGTCTGCCGCCGGAGCCGGCGCGCGACGCCGAGGAGGACCGCGCGCGCGAGATTGCCGGCAATGCCGCGACGAAGGCCATCGAGTCGCTGAAGGACGTGCTCGCCGACCGCGTGCCGGCGAACGAGACGGCCGATGCCAGCCTTTATGCCGAGGCGGCCGACCGGGCGATGGAGCGCTATAGCCGCCGCCAGCTCATCCTCAACGGCAGCGAGGATGCGCGCGAGCGTCATCGCGAGTTGGCCAAGCTCGAGCGCCGGCTGCGTCTTGCCGGGCTGCGGGCTGAGCGCGACGCTCTGTTCCGGCTGCGCCGCGGCGCCAAGATCGAGGACGGGCTGCTCCGCAAGCTGGTGCGCGAGGTGGATCTGCTGGAACAGCGCTACGGGGGGTGAGGCGACATCAGGGGGCGCCTTGCAGCGGGCGGGCGCGGTCGATCCTCTCGCGTTCCAACGGCGTGTTCATGGCCACCCAAATGTCGGTCCGACGCTGGATGTTCAGCCAAAAATCCGGGCTGGTCTCCAAGACCCGGGAGAGGATGAGAGCGGTGGGGGCGGTGACCGCGCGACGGTCGTTGCAAAGCTCGTTGACGTGCTTGCGCGGTACTCCCATCGCGTCCGCCAGGAAGGCCTGAGTCAGCGCCATCGGCTTCAAGAATTCTTCGTTGAGGACTTCGCCGATCGAGGCCGGCTTACGTTTGGTCGGGAGCATTGCGCTTCTCACCGGTAGCTGTGGTCATCGAGGTAGATGTCGCATGCTTTGCCGGTTTTACCGTCCCAGCGGAAGATCAAGCGGTATCTCACATTGATGCGGATCGAAGAGTAGGCGGCGAGCGAACCCTTCAGCTTTTCAAAATGGTTGCTAGGGGGCGCCCGCAAGTCTCTGTCGCTGATCGCGTCGTCGATAAGCTGCAGCTTCCGGAATAAGCGCATCTCGATATCCGGCGAAATAAAGCGCGATCCCACGTCATCCACGAAGAAGGTTCGGAGCCAGTCGTCGCGGAACGATACGATCATCGAGCGGCTCTAGTTTGAGCGAGTGTACCACTCTACGGTACACGTTGCTAGAGCGGATGCGCTTTCTCATCGCGACAGTTGGAACCGATCACGCTAAACGGTGCCGCTCACCAAAGCGGACCTCATGCCCGACCTCCTTCTCGAACTCTTCTGCGAAGAGATCCCCGCCCGCATGCAGGCGCAGGCCGCCGAAGACCTGAAGCGGCTCGTCACCGGCGCGCTGGCGGAGCGCGGCCTGTTCGGCGTCGGCGCCGGCGCGTTCGTCACGCCGCGGCGGCTCGCGCTTCACGTCGCCGAGCTGCCGGCCGCGCAGCCCGACACCCGCGAGGAACGCAAAGGCCCGAAGGTCGGCGCGCCGGAGGCGGCCGTCTCCGGATTCCTGAAAGGCGCCGGGCTCGCCTCGCTCGAAGAGGCCGAGGTGCGGAGCGACCCCAAGAAAGGCGACTTCTACGTCGCGGTCACCAAGCGGGCCGGGCGGCCGACGATCGAGGTGTTGGCCGAGGTGCTGCCGGCGGTGGTCGAAAGCTTCCCCTGGCCGAAGTCGATGCGGTGGGGCGCCGCCTCGGCGTCGCTGTCGAGTTTGCGCTGGGTGCGCCCGCTGCATTCCATCGTGGCCACGTTCGGCCCCGAGACCGAGGAGCCGGACATCGTGCCGTTCGCGGTCGCTGGCATCAAGGCCGGCAACGCGACCTTCGGCCACCGCTTCATGGCGCCGGACGCGATCATCGTGCGCCGGTTCGACGATTACCAGTCGGCGCTGGAGCGCGCCAAGGTGGTGCTCGACCCGGCACGGCGGCGCGACATCATCCTCTACGACGCCCGTACGCTGGCGCAGGCGCAAGGCTTCGACCTCATCGAGGACGAGGGCCTGCTCGCCGAGGTGGCGGGGCTCGTGGAGTGGCCCGTCGTGCTGATGGGCGAGTTCGAGGCGGCCTTCCTCGACATCCCGCCCGAGGTGATCCGCGCCACCATCCGCGCCAACCAGAAATGCTTCGTGCTTCGGCAGAGCGGGACGGAGACGCTCGCCAACCGCTTCATCCTCGTCGCCAACATCGAGGCGTCGGACGGCGGCGCGGCGATCGCCGCGGGCAACGCCAAGGTCGTGCGCGCGCGGCTGTCCGACGCGCGCTTCTTCTGGGAAAGCGACCTCAAGGTGCGGCTCGACGAGCGGCTGCCGAAGCTCGACTCCATCGTGTTCCACGCCAAGCTCGGTACCCAGGGCGAGCGGGTCAAGCGCCTGACCGCGCTCGCCGCCGACTACGGCGCGCTCGTCGGTGCCGACCCGAAGCTGGCCGCCCGCGCGGCGGAGCTCTGCAAGGCCGACCTCGTCTCCGCGATGGTCGGCGAGTTCCCCGAGTTGCAGGGCCTGATGGGGCGCTACTACGCGGCGCACCAGGGCGAGGTTGCGGCCGTCGCCGCCGCCTGCGAGGACCATTACCGGCCGCAGGGACCGGCGGACCGCGTTCCGCGCGACCCGGTCTCGATCGCGGTGGCGCTGGCCGACAAGCTCGACCTGCTCGTCGGGTTTTGGAGCATCGGCGAGACGCCGACCGGCAGCAAGGACCCCTACGCCCTGCGGCGCGCGGCGCTCGGCATCATCCGGCTCGTGCTCGAGAACGGATTGCGGCTGCCGATCCTCGATGCCGCCGCGATGGCGCTCTTGCGCAACCCCAACCTCGCGGCGCTGTCGGACGACGACAAGCGAGGGCTGCTCGGTGCGCTGCTGGCCTTCTTCGCCGAACGGCTGAAGGTCTATTTGCGCGAAACCAAGGCGCGCCACGACCTCATCGACGCGGTGCTCGGCAGCCACGGCTCGGACGATTTCACGCTGGTGGTGCGCCGGGTGCAGGCGCTCGGCCAGTTCCTCGGCACCGACGAGGGCGCCAACCTGCTCGCCGGCTATCGCCGCGCAGCCAATATCCTGAAGGCGGAGGCGAAGAAGGCGCCGGCCGACGACCTCGCCGCGCCCTACGATGCGCAGGCTCCGGCGGAGCCGGCGGAACGCGCGCTCGCCGCCCGGCTCGCCACCGCCGAGCCGGAGGCGGCGACCGCGGTCAGGAACGAGAACTTCGAGGCGGCGATGCGCGTGCTCTCCAGTCTGCGGCAACCGCTCGATTCGTTCTTCGACGACGTGACGGTGAACGCGCCCGATCCGGTGCTGCGGCTGAACCGCCTGCGCCTGCTCGGCTCCTTCCGCGCCGCCGTGCACGAAGTGGCCGACTTCTCGCGCATCGGTGGCTGAGACCTGTCCACAGCCGCGACCGCGAGGCGAGGCAACTTCGTGCCGCCCCGGAACATTGACGGAACAGGGAGATAGCCATGACCGATCACAACCCGAAGACCGACCCGGCACCGAACTCGAACACCGTCAAGGATCCGGACAATTGGACGACCGGCGACGAGCCAATGACCGGCGCCCAGGCGTCCTACCTCAAGACTTTGAGCGAGCAGACCGACACGCCCTACGAGGGGGGTCTCACCAAGGCCGAGGCGTCGAAGCGCATCGATGCGCTCCGTGGCGACGCCGGGCTCGCGAAGGATTGATCAGGCAGGGTCGAGCGGCTCCGTGCCTGTCGGCTTGCCGTCGCGCGACAACCTGATCTTGTCGATCCGCATTTCGGCGCTCTTCAACAAAGCGTCGCAGTGCGCCTTCAGCGTTTCGCCGCGCTCGTAGATGGCAATCGAGTCTTCGAGGCCGACCTGCCCCTTCTCGAGCCGGTCGACGATCGATTCGAGTTCCTTCATCGCCACCTCGAAGGGGAGTGACTTGAGATCGGGCGACGGGTCGGAACCATCAGCAGCCATGTCGATCCTCGATCAGGTCGAGTGCGAACGGAACGCCTTCGAAACAGTCGGTGCCGCGGCCGATCCTGGCGACGGCATCGATCATCCGACCCTTGCGTCCGAGGATTGCGTCGGCGACCTCGATCAGCAGCCTGTTCGGCGTCGCCGTCGGCGAGCGCCGGCGCAGCTCGGCGGCGATCTCGTCTTCGCCGCGGGTCTCGTTCAGCGCGCAGGCCGCGATGTAGGCCGCCGCGGTCGAGCGGCTGACGCCCGCGTAGCAATGGATAATAAGCGGCGCCTGTCGGTCCCATCTGTTGCGCACGAACTCCAGCATCTGCTCGACATGGATCGCGGCCGGCAGGATGTGGCCCTCGGCCGCGATCGTGATATCGGAGATCGGCACGAAGAGATGGCGGCGCTGCTCGATTTCCTGCGGGCGCAGCACCGGCGTGTCCTTGTTGATCAGGGTCACCATCGTTCGTGCGCCGGTCGAGCGCACCGTCGCCGTGATTTGGGAAAGCGGACAGACATAGATCTGGGGCACTGGCATTCCTTGGGGGTGCCGGCTTGGTGTCACAGCCTCGCGGAGCTTTCAAGTCGCCGCTCCGCTCAGCACGGCCGCATCTTAGCCGAGGCGTCGGAGCGTCCTGAGTTCGGCGAGGAAGCGGCCGGCGGCAAGGGTCGGCGTCCATGGCTCCCACGGCGTTCCGCCGTAGATCGCGACCAGCGGATCGTCGGCGAGCGGCTCGAACGGGATGCGCAGCGTGTGGCGCACCTCGTCGCGGGTCCAGCCGACGACATGCACGGCCTCCGACGCGGCGGCGATCCGGTCCGCGCGCTTGTGCCGCTTGAGCTCGGCGGGTTCGTAGCCACGCAGGCGATAGCGGATCGCGACCGCGCGCTGCAGGTCGACCGTTAACGCCCGGTACGCCTCGCCCAGGAACGGCTTGACGACCGAGATGCAGTCGAAGCCGAGCAGGCCCTCGTCGGCATCGTGAAGCAGCTCCCGCATGTCTGCGTCGGTGTCGCGGCTCCTGGTGGCCGCTCGATTCATCGCCAGCACCATCAGCGAATGCTGGGCAACCGAGAGCGGCAGCGGCCAAGCCGAATGGCCGCCCCAGCGGTAGGTCCGCGCAAGCCCGATCGCCAGGTCTTCGTCGTCCCAGTCGAACGGCGTCGGGTGCAGCAGGTCGAGCCGCTTGCCCGACGGCAGCCTTACCCACGCGCGCTGATTGCCCGCCGGTCTGGCGATCACGACCGTCGTGCAGCCGGCGCGCGGTGTGCGGTCATCGTTGCTGCCCGAAAACGATCCGCACCAGGAGGAACGCTAACGATTGTGAAAGCCTGATGACGCATGCTGGCTCCGCCATCGCGATGAGAGGCTCGCATGCTCGGCCGGTTCTCAAGATTTCTCATGGTCGATGATAGCCCCGTCGCGCGCAAGATCATGCGCATGATGCTGACCAATCTCGGCTTCGACAACGTCGACGAGGCTCATGACGGGCGCCAGGCTCTGTCGATGCTCGCGATGCAGCCTTATCGGATCGTCCTGTCCGACTGGGACATGGCGCCGGTCAACGGCCTCGAGTTGCTCCGGGCGATGCGCGCCGACACGCGCTTCGCGCAGGTGCCCTTCATCATGGTGACGGCGCAGTCGACGAAGAAGTTCATCGACGTCGCCCGCGATCACGGCGCCACGCACTACCTGACGAAGCCTTTCACCACCGAGATGCTCGCGGAGCGCATCGCGAGGGTCGCGGCACCGCGCGCGGCCTGAGCGCGTCGCGTAACCAGCGCCGCCGCAACCTAGAGCGCGGCCGCGATATTGGCGGCATGCTCCTTGAGCATCTCCGCCGGCGCCATCGCGCCCTCGTGCCGCTTCAGCGCGACGCCCTCGAAGCGGGGCACGACGTGGAAGTGCAGATGCGGCACGGTCTGGCCGCCGGCCGGTTCGGAGAACTGAAAGATCGTCAGGCCGTCGGCCGCGAACGCCGTCTTCACCGCCTTTGCGACCGTCTGCACGCGGACGATGAGCGCGGCGAGGTCGTCCGGCGCGATATCGAGGATGGTGCGGGCCTTCGCCTTCGGCACCACCAGCGCGTGGCCTTCGCCTTGCGGCATCACGTCCATGAAGGCGATTGCGACCTCGTCCTCGTAGATTTTCGCGCAAGGGATCTCGCCGCGCAGGATCTTCGCGAAGATGTTGCCGTCGTCGTAGGCAGCGCTGGCGCTCATTCGCTCTCCATGCCCGACGGCGCGCATTTCTTGAAGGGTACCATCTCGCCGTACTGTTCGATCGCCTCGTCGATCGCGACCCGCTCGCGCGCGAGGTAATCGTCGATGGCCCGCGCGAAGCGCTTGTCCGGGATCTCGTGGGCGGAATAGGTCGGCACGGCGCGATAGCCGCGCGCGAGCTTGTGCTCGCCTTGGGCACCGGCCTCGACGCGCTTCAAGCCGTGCTCGATCGCCCATTCGATCGCCTGATAGTAGCACACCTCGAAGTGCAGGAACGGGTGCTCCTCGATCGCGCCCCAGTTGCGCCCGTAGAGCGCATCGTCGCCGATGAAGTTGATCGCGCCGGCGATGTAGCGGCCCTTCCGCTTGGCCATCACGAGGAGGATGCGGTCCGCCATCGAGGCGCCGACGGTCTCGAAGAAGGCCCGGGTGAGATAGGGGCGCCCCCACTTGCGCGAGCCGGTGTCCATGTAGAAGTCGAAGAACGCCTTCCAATGCTCGCGCAAGATCGCGTCGCCGGTGAGCCGCTCGATGGTGATGTCTCTGGCCACCGCATCGCGACGTTCGCGTCGGATCATCTTGCGTTTGCGCGAGGCGAGACTCTGGAGGAAGCCCTCGAAGTCTGCGTAGCCCTCGTTGATGAAGTGGAACTGCTGCCCCGTGCGCTGCAACAGACCGGCGGCGCCCATCGCCGTCCATTCCGGCTTGGTCGCGAACGTGACGTGCACGGAGGAGGCCTCGACCTTGGCGCGCCAGGCCCTCAATCCGGCGATCAGCGTCTCCATCGCCATCGGCTCGGCATCGGCGGCGACGAGCAGACGGCGCCCGGTGGCGGGCGTGAAGGGGACGCAGACCTGGAGCTTGGGGTAGTAGTCGAGGCCGGCGCGGTGGTAGGCGTCGGCCCAGGCGTGATCGAAGACGTACTCGCCCATCGAATGGGTCTTGATGTAGCACGGCGCCGCCGCCATCACCCGGCCGGCCTTGTTCTCGACGACGACGTGGGTCGGCACCCAGCCGGTCCTGCCGCCGACCGATTTCGATGTTTCCAGCGCGTGAAGAAAGGCGTGGGTCACGAAGGGGTTGAACCGCTCCTGCTGAGACTCTGTCTCGGCGCCCTCAGCCGCCGCCTCGAAGGGCGGAAGACCGCTGGCGACCGCCGGGTTGGCACACGCATCCCATTGCGCCGGCTCGATCTCCGCGATGGCCTGGACGATGCGCACGGTGGGCGATGTTGGCATCGCGCTAACCTAGGGCTCCGCCGTTCGGCAGGCAATCGCCGCGGCTGCGGCGGTGCGTTGGCCGCAAGGGTCGGCTTACGCGAGGCCCGGCGGTTCTCGCGCGCCGCTGTTCACGCAGGCGCATCCGCCAGCGTCATCCCTTGCGAGATTATGAAACATGCGCCGAATGCACTAGGCAGCCGGCGAGGCTAGACTATCGTCGATAATCGCTGAGGGGCTTCCATGCGATCGCTGATCGGCTCGGCGTTGCGGCGCGCGAGCCTGTTGTTCCCAAGCATGACACAGCGCGAGAGGACAGGAATGGACCAGGCCGTAGACAAGCGCGATCCGGCGTCGCCGGCGGGGGATGAAACGAGCGGATCGATGCCCGTGCGGCAATGGCGGACCGCGGCGCGTACGCTTCTGGTCGTGGCGCTGCTCGGCCTCGGGATCTACATGCTGCAGAACTACATACGAGCGCTGGTCTGGGCCGTGGTGCTCGCGATCGCGATCTGGCCGCTGTTCGACCGGACGCGGAAGCGCGCGCCGCGGCTTCCGAAGGACGTTCTGCCGATCGTCTTCACCGTCGTCGTCGGCATCGTCTTCCTGCTGCCGTTCGCGCTGCTTGCGATCGAGGCGGTCCGCGAGGCGCACCAGATCGTCGACTTCGCCAAGCAGGCCGAGCAGAACGGCGTGCCGGTTCCCGACTTCGTCTCGCATCTTCCCTACGGCGCCAAGCAGGTTACGGACTGGTGGAACGCCAACCTCGCCCATGCCGGCTGGCTCAAGGAGACCGCCGAGCGCATCGACACGACGTCGAATCGCGAACTCGGCCGCAGCGTCGGCAAGGAGGCGCTGCACCGCGCCGTCCTGTTCGGCTTCTGCCTGCTGGCATTGTTTTTCCTGTTCAAGTCCGGCGAGGCCGTCATCGCGCAATGCCTCGTCGCCTCCGAACGGCTGTTCGGGCCGCGGGGCGAGCGGGTCGGGCGGCAGATGGTCGCCTCGATCCACGGCACGGTGAACGGCCTCGTGCTCGTCGGCATCGGCGAGGGCGTGGTGCTCGGCGTCGTGTACTATTTCACCCACGTCCCGCACCCGATCCTGTTCGGCGCGCTGACGGCGGTCGCGGCGATGATCCCGTTCGCTGCGGCCATCGCCTTCCTGCTCGCCGCGCTGCTGGTGCTCGGCACCGGCGGCGTGGTGCCGGCGATCATCGTCGTGGTGGCGGGTTTCGTCGTCACCTTCACGGCCGACCATTTCGTGCGCCCGACGCTGATCGGCGGCGCGACCAAGCTGCCGTTCCTGTGGGTGCTGCTCGGCATCCTCGGCGGCGTCGAGACCTTTGGCCTGCTCGGCCTCTTCCTCGGGCCGGCGACGATGGCCGCGCTGATCCTGCTGTGGCGCGACTACACCGAGCCGGGCGCCCGGCCGGCGTGACGCGCACCGGTCGTTCCGCCGCGACAATCCGTCCGACGGCATGGCCATCAGCCTCGCGGACGCAGCCGCGACGGCGCCGCGGATCACCCGCGTCTCCCGCGGTTGCGGCCCCGGCCACCAGCGTGGCTTCGATGAGGCGTGCCGCCCGAGCCGGTTCGGCTTCGGGCCGGCGTTCCATCTTGGTCGCTGCTTCACCCGCGTCACGGTACTTGGTCCGCGCCGCATCTGCCGCTGACGCCATCCGATCCGCGCGGCTCAGGCCCGCGAAGCGGTTCGGTCAGTATTTGGCGACCACCGGCGCTGCGGTGCCGCCGAAACGATAGGCCGCCTGCACGAAGCCGCCGTAACGCTCCGTTTGCACCGGCTGCGTCTGCGGCATGGCGAGGCCGAATTGGTTGACGGTGGCGTTCGTCGACCACATCGCCCAGTAGCGGCCGCCGATGCCGATATCGAGGTTCGGCGTGACGGCGTAGGACACGATGGCTTCGAGCTGGACGCCCTGGCCGGTGCCCCTTTCGGGCGATAGCTGATCCGTCACATCGAACCGCAGATAATGGTCGTCCAGACCATGGAATCTCACGTACGGCAGATAGGCCGCGTCGCCCGTCAACCTGAAACCGAGGCCGAGCGGGATGTCGCCGGTCAAGCCAAGGCGCAGCGAGTCCCACCGATCGTTCTCGCTGATCAGGTCTTTCGATGTCGGGATCGGCGGAACGCAATCTGAAAACCGATCGGCGATTTGGGTGCATCCGACGCCGGTCTTGTTGTCGTTGTAGTGATTGTAGCCGACGAAGCCGCCGGCCCGCGCGCCGCCATATTGAAAAAAAGAATAGCCGAGGTCGACTGTCGCATAGTCGATCGTACCCTTCTCGGAACTGATCGTGTTGGAGTAGGGTATGGTGGCGTTGCCGATATAGTAGTCCTCGTCGTTCAGATGCCCGCTCGCTACCGATCCGGCTCCGACGTACCCCTTGATGAAAACGCGGTACGGCGTGTCGATGCGGCCATAGAATTCGCCGGAGTTTGTTGTCCCCTCGTAGGTCAGACGCGACAAGAGAATAGTGTTCGGGCGATTGTCGGATACGAAAGCGCCGAGATCCTTCCGGAAACGGCTGAAGCTGTACCAGTACCGACCGCCGGCTTCGACGGCATAGCCCGCTCCTGGGTTGAAGAAGCCCGGCGCGAAGCCGGTGAAAAGGTCGGCCGGCGCGGCGCCGTGCCAGGTCGCCGACGGGTCCGCGCCCAAGCGATAGTTCAGCCCCACCTTCATCAGGTGGATGTCCTGGCGTACACTGGTCGTGGCACCGGGAACGAGCCGATAGGACGATGGGTTCGGCGGCCTCTGCTGGAAAATACTGCCGGGCAAGGGCATCGCCGTGTCGCCGAAGTCGGCGTAATCGTATTCGATCTTCAGCGACCAGGCCGGCGTCAGCGCCTGTTCGACGCCGGCACCCACGGTGAAACCCGTTCGCGCGTCGTTGTTCGAGGTCGGATCGGCGAATCCGCCGGCGTAGCCGTAGGGTGTAAATCCATTCGTCGCGACGTCGCGACGCTCGAGCAGGAAGGCGGCGCCGCCCTTGACGTAGACGAGCGTGTGACCGTCCGGCCCGGAGGCGTAGCCGATGCGCCCGGTGGCGGAGGCGAGCGCGTCGCCTTGGACCCGACAGGTCTGCGGGACGTAGAAGCCGGAAAAGGCATCGCAGGTGTTGGTGCCGTAGAGGCCCAGCGCTCCGCCGTCGCCGGCGATGCCGAGGACGTACCGGGTGCCCGGCACCTGATAGTCGAAGCCGATCTCGCCGCCGCCGAAGACGCTCGGCGTGCGCACGCGATCACCGTAGATCGAGGCGCCGTACGGATCGCTGAAGCTGGCGCTCCCCGTGCCGCCTCCGAGTAGGACGCCGATATGGCCGCCGGTCCAGCTCCAATTTTGCTGCGCGGTCACGAAGACCGGGCGCGGCGCGGACGCCAAATCGGCGCCGGCCGCGGGAATCGTCATCGCCAGGGCCAAAACAATCGCCGCGCATGACCTGGCGCTCATCGAGTGGGGTCCCCAATGCACCAGTAATGTAACCACCTGAAAGAGATGACACGTTCGGCGACCGACGACTATAGTGTCGTGGTCACGTCCTCGGGATAAACAATCTTAGCGCTGTTTCATCGCAAGTATGTGTTCATTCTGCCACTCGAATGCCGGAATTGTAGCTTGTCCTCGTCGGATAGCTTGGTTGCCATCGCGGGACGAGCCGGAGGCGAGAACCCGGGGCGCGGCGCCTGCCGCCGATACACCTGGCACCCCGTTTCCGGATTCGTATCGAGGCCCTGGATGAAAAGGAAGTTGGCAGGACGCGGAGGCCCCCTTCGTCGCAAGCACCGCCGAACCCGCCTCCTCGTGTCACGCCCGGCGGCCGCCGACATTTGGGGTCGCGGTGGTCGCGAACGACGACGACGTCGCCGCCGAGCGTCGCCGAACGCGGACATCGAGTTCGGAAAATGTCCGCGGATGCGAGCGCCGAGGACGGCGCCCGCCGACAAGAAGCCTGCCGACGGGAAGCGACGATCTCGCCGACCGCGCGCGACGTGGCGCCGGGAAACGCTAGCGCACCGCCGCCGCGTCCGCCCCGAGCGCCGAGGCGATGTCCGGCTCCGGCTCCGCGCCGGGCTTGTCGAGGAAGTTGACCGGCACCCCGACCTGCACGAGGCGGGCGAGCTCCTGCGCGTTCCAGTTCGTCAGGCGCACGCAGCCGTGCGAATGGGTCTTGTCGATCTTGGAGGGATCCGGCGTGCCGTGGATGCCGTAGGTCGGCTTCGAGAGGGCGATGAAGGCGGCGCCGACCGGGTTGTTGGGCCCCGGCGGCAGGATCAGCTTCTTGACGTTGTTGCCCTGCTGGAAATTCTTCTTCGGGTCGTAGGTGTAGGTCGGATGCGGAGCGATGCCGCGCACGACGTAGGAGCCGGACGGGGAGGGCAGCTCCTCGCTGCCGATCGTCGCCGGGTAGGCGACGATGAGGTTGCCCTCGCTGTCGTAGGCCAGCACCTGGCCTTTGCCCTTGTCGACGTCGATGCGGGCGATCTGCGAGGCGATCGGCAGTGTCTCGACCTCCGCCACGACGAGCGTGTTGCCGGCGACGCTCATGTCGACGCCCGGGTTGAGCGCCCGCAGGAAGCGATGGTCCATGTGGAAGCGCTCGCCGAACATCTCCTCGGCCGAACGATAGCCGAGGTCGGGCATCATCGCCTGCTCGGCGTAGTCCGGCGAAAGATCGGGATAGAAGGGACCGACGACGTCCTCGGGCTTGATCGTGTAGGTGCCGAGAACCGGCTCCGCGGTGTCGCCGCCGAACTCGTCCCAGACGCGGCGCGTCAGCTTGCCGTCAACGGGCAGTCCACGCACCTGTTCGAAGGTCTTGACCGCCTTCACGAAGTTGGCGCCGTAGCGGCCGTCGATGACACCGGGCGGCGCATGCGCGCGATCGAGCAGGATCTCGGCCTTCAGCACCACCGGATCGATCGCCTTCGAGCCCTCGCCGATCCGCGCGAAGCGCGCGGCATTGATCGCCTGCGGCGAGAGCGGCGCCCGCGCGCTGGCCAGTCTCGGTTCGGGCGTGGTGCGGGTCGCGGTCATCGGCACGTCGAGCGCGCGCGGCACGCCGGCCGCCGGGGCGTCGCCTTTGCTCGGGTCTTGCTTGAGCAGGTCGGAGATCGCCTCCGGCGAGAACGTGCGGGTCCGCGCCGGCGCTGCGGCCCGGGTCTCGGTCTCGGGCTTGCTGAGAAAGGCGCGCGCCTGCGCTAGCGAATCCTCGGCATCCTGCGCCAGAGCGGTGCCGCCGGCGGTCGCGGCGATCGAAAGTGCCAGGGAACAGGCTAGAGTTAGACCCCGTGTCACGCGAATAACTCCAACGCTCGAACGCGACCGATGCCGCGGAACGGATCGAAGGACCGCCATCGTCCGAGCAAGAGCCCACTTCGTAAACGAAGTCTTACGACGGCGCCGAAAACGCGATCCGACCCGGAGGCAGGCAACACCGTCAGCGCGGCATTTCTTGGGCCAGTCCGGGTCGAGGGCGCTGGCGCTTGGCCTTGCACCGTTATGGCTCGTCGCCGACCTGTGCGACAAGCTGCGACAAGCGGGCCATGTAGGAGGCTTCACGAGAGCTATGAATGGCATCCCGACCCTGGCGCTCCTGGGTCTGCAGATCATCTGGATCAACGTGCTTCTCTCGGGAGACAACGCCGTCGTCATCGCGCTGGCGTGCCGCGACCTCGAGAAGCGTCAGCGACGATGGGCGATCCTCGCCGGCTCGCTCGTGGCGGTCGTGCTGCGGGTCGTCTTCACGATCTTCATCGTCGAGCTGCTCGCGCTGCCCTTCGTCAAGATCGTCAGCGCTCTGCTGCTCGTGTGGATCGCGTTCGGCCTGCTGCGCTCGCACACGAAAGCCAAGACGGTCGCGGCCGCATCGTCGATCTGGACCGCCGTGCGCACGATCGCGCTCGCCGACGTGATCATGTCGCTCGACAACGTGGTCGCGGTCGCCGCCGCGGCGAAGAACGACCTACCGCTGATCGCCTTCGGCATCGCCGTCTCCGTCCCTCTGATCATCTTCGGCTCGACGCTCGTGCTGCGGATGCTGAACCGCTTCCCGATCCTCGTCGTCGCCGGCGCGGCGCTGCTCGGGTGGATCGGTGGAGAGATCGCGGTGACGGATCCCGCGCTCGAACGCTGGTTCGGCCCGCTGCCCGACAATGTCGAACTATTTGCCGCCGCCGGTGGCGCGGCGCTGATCCTCGCCGCGGCCGCGACAATGCGGGTGCTGCGTCAGCGCCGGGACCGGGCGGCGCCCTCGCCCTCGGCGTGACGCCCCATCTCGCGAAGCACCGCCAAAACCGCGCCGGTGAGGCTCTCGACCGTTGGCCGACCCTGCGGTGGTCGCATCGCTTCATGCACCCGCGGGAGGTGAACGAAGCCTATGGTCGGCGCCAGCCGCTGCCGTAGCGCGTGAAACAGCGTGGCGTTGCAGACGTAGTCGCCGGCATCGATCGAGAGCCGCGCATCGTGGCCCGCGCGGCGCAGCACGGCGACAAGGCGCTGCGCGGGATAGGTCGTCCGCAGCACCGCCGGCGCGCCGGCGGAGATGACCTGCGGCGGGAGCGCCTTGGCGGCATCCGGGTGGAGGGGGGCACCGCGGTTGATGGCGCGGGTTTCCAGGCTGATGTGGCGCCGCCGCCCGGCGAGCCCGAGATGAAGGATCGCGACAGGACGGTAGTCGCGCGCAGCCGCCTCGAGCGCAGGACCGACCGCCGCGTAGACGACCGGCAGCAGGAGGCAGCGTAACTCGATGCCGAGGCGGCCAAGCACACCGCGATGGCGCTCCAGCCGCTCAAGGATCTCGGCGCTCGGGTTGCGTCGCGCGCCGTGGAACGCGCCGAAGCCTGTCAGCAGAACGGTCTGGCGAAGGGGCGCCGCGATCACGACATGTTTCATGATCAAAACATCAAACGCATCGACGTGCGCCGTCAACGGTCCGATAACCAAGGCGAGAGTAGCGAGACCGATCTCGGCCGGCGAGGTGAGGGGATGTCAGGGGCGAGAGGTCGTCGCGGAATGCGGCTTGGTGCCGCGATCGTTCTGGTCGCGGCGTGTCTCGGCATGGCCGGCTGCGTGACCGACAAGGTCTCCGAGGTGACGGCCTCCGTCGGCGACGTCTTCGCCACCGCCGAGCCGCAGGCGCCGCGGCACGTGCCGATCTTCGTCGTCTCGACCCGCAAGAGCAAAGGCAATGACGTCAACGAGCTCGCCGACACGTCGCGCGACTCGCTCCAGTCGATCACCGTGCCGCCCGACCACCGCCCCGGCGACATCGAGCGGGCGACCTTCGGCCGCGACAAGCCCGAGCACGACTTCACCGTCTCTGCCTTCCGGGCGCTGGACCCGACCGAGTTCAAGAACGAGATCGCCTCGCATCTCTCAGGGCGCATCGGCTCCAACCGCGACATCCTCGTCTACGTGCACGGTTTCAACACGAGCTACGACGATGCCCGGTTCCGCCTCGCGCAGATCGTCACCGACGGGCGGTTCGGCGGCGTCGCCGTCCTGTTCACCTGGCCGGGTACGGGCAGCCTGTTCGATTATGGCGCGGCGAAGGAGAGCGCGGCCGTGTCGCGGGAGGCGCTCGCGCAGACGCTCGTCGAGCTTGGCCAGGTTCCCGATGTCGGGCGCATCCACATCCTGGCGCATTCGATGGGCGCGTGGCTGACGATGGAGGCGCTCCAGCAGGACGCGATCGCCGGCAAGGGCACGCTCGACGGCAAGCTCGGCGACGTGATGCTGGCGGCGCCCGACATCGACGTCGCCGTGTTCCGCGGCCAAGCGGCGAAGCTTGACGCCTCGCACATCTCGCTGCTGGTCTCGCGCAACGACCGCGCGCTGTCCCTGTCGCGACGGCTTGCCGGCGACCGCCAGCGCGTCGGCGCGCTCGATCCGAGCAATGCGTCCGACAAGGCCACGCTCGATAGCCTCGGCGTCAAGGTCTACGACCTGTCCGCCAACTCGACGGGTTTCGTCGGGCATGGCACCTACGCCTCCGCGCCCGACGTGGTCAAACGCATCGGCGCTGTCTTCGCCGCCAGGCGCATCCAGGATTCCGACGTGACGTCGGTTCTCGGAGACCGCCCGATCGACACCCATGTCAAGGCGCTGCCGCTGGCTCCGCCGCCGCCGATGCCGGCACCGCCCCCGATCGGCGCGTTGCAGCACTGAGCCGCGACGTGCCGAGCGTTCGAGAGCCCGCAGCCTCCGCCGGCACGCGCCCGGCGATGACGAGTCAAGCTGTCAGAGCGTGGTGGCGCGGCCGGGGACGATCGTCTGGAGGCGGGACGGGCAGATCGGCTCCTCCCTCAGCCCGTGGGCCGTCCTGCTGAGCCTGACCAGCGTCTGACCCTCCGATGCCATCTTGGCGCAGACCATGATGCCGGCGTCGGTCAACCGGCCGGTCAGCGCGTCAAGGTTTTGCCCGATGCAACCGTGGACGATGATCCGGTCGAAGGCCGCCAGCTGCGGCGGCGAGCGGAGCCCGTCGCCCCAGACGATCGCCGCATTGGCGATGCCGAGGCTTGCGATTTGCTCCCGCGCGGCACCGGCGAGGCTCTGGTAACGCTCGAACGACAGCACCTCGCCGGCGAGGTGGGACAGGATTGCGGTGGCATAGCCGGAGCCTGCGCCGATCTCCAGCACGCGGTGCGCGCGCTCCAAGGCGAGCGCCACGACCATGCGCGCGAGCAGCCAGGGCTCGATCATCGTCTGCCCGCAGCCGATCGGCACGGCGAGATCCCGGGCGGCGAGGTCGCCGTAGCGTTGCGGCGCAAAGGTCCTGCGCGGGACCAGTTCGAAGGCCCGCAGCACCGCGCGATCCTGGATGCCGCGCGCCTTCATGCGCAGGTAGAAGGCGGCTTTGGCTTCCGCGTCGTCGTCGATCGTGCCTGGTGCCTGCGCCAATCCTTGAGATATCCGGCCTAGTCTTTGAAGATCTGCGCGTAACGCGTCACCGTCGGCTCGTCGGTGAGGTCGAGCTTCAGCGGCGTGATCGAGATGCGGCGCTGGGACAGCGCCTCAAGGTCGGTGCCGGGGCGCAGCGCGTGATTGTTGCGGCCGAAGGCGATCCAGTAATAGGGGTTGCCGCGCCCGTCGAGCCGCGGGTCGATGCGCACGATCTGCGCGTCGCGCCGGCCCTGCATCGTCGCGCTGACGCCGGCGACCTCGTCGGGCGGGCAGGGCGGAAAGTTCACGTTGACGACGATGTCGCTGTCGAAACCGGCCTCGAGAATCTTGCGGATCACCTTGGCTCCGTGCGTCTCGCCGCAATCCCAGCGGATCCCGTCGCGGCCGCCGGTGCCGCCGTAGGCGTGGAAGCCGTAGGCCTGGGAGAGCGCGATCGACGGGATGCCGAGGATGGTGCCCTCGATGGCGCCGGCGATCGTGCCGGAATAGGTAACGTCCTCGGCGACGTTCTGGCCGGAGTTGATGCCCGACAGCACGAGGTCGATCGTCTTGTCCTCGAGGAGGTGGCGGACGCCCATGATCACGCAGTCGGTTGGCGTGCCCTTCACCGCGTAGCGTCGCTCGGAGATCTTCCGCAGCCGCAGCGGGTCGTTCACAGATAACGAGTGCGCGACGCCGGACTGGTCCATCTCCGGCGCGACCACGGTGACATCGTCGGAAAGCTGCGCGGCGACGCGCTCGAGCACGGCGAGCCCAGGCGCATGGATGCCGTCGTCGTTGGTGATCAGGATGCGCATGCTCAAGCCGCCCTCTCGATCCGCTCCAGGCCGCCCATGTAAGGGCGCAACACGTCAGGCACGCGAACGCCGCCGTCGGCCTCCTGGTAATTCTCGAGCACGGCGACAAGGGCGCGGCCGACCGCCACGCCGGACCCGTTGAGCGTATGGACGAAGCGCGGGCTTTTAGCGCCCGCCGCGCGGAAGCGGGCGTTCATCCGCCGCGCCTGGAACTCGCCGCAGACCGAGCAGGACGAGATCTCGCGGTAGCGGTTTTGGCCCGGCAGCCACACCTCGATGTCGTAGGTTTTTTGGGCAGCGAAGCCCATGTCGCCGGTGCACAGCGTCATCACGCGATAGGGCAGGGCGAGGCAGCGCAGCACCTCCTCGGCGCAGCCGAGCATGCGCTCGTGCTCGGCCGCCGACTGCTCCGGCGTGGTGATCGAGACCAGCTCCACCTTCGTGAACTGGTGCTGGCGGATCATCCCGCGGGTGTCGCGCCCGGCGGCGCCGGCCTCGGCGCGGAAGCACGGCGTGCAGGCGGTGTAGCGCAGCGGCAGCGTCGCCTCGTCGAGGATCGTTTCGCGCACGAGATTGGTGAGCGGCACCTCGGCGGTTGGAATCAGCCAATGCGAGAATTCTGGCTTCGCCGGAGCCTCGATGGGGGTCACGCCGGCACCCTCGTTGTACTGGAAACCGAGCGGCGCGAGTTCGTTCGGCAGCGCCTGGAACCGGAACGCAGCGAACTGATCTTCGCGGAACTTCGGCAGCTGCGCGGTACCATACATAGCCTCGTCGCGCACCAGGATCGGCGGGTTGACCTCGATGTAGCCGTGCGCTTCCGTGTGCAGGTCGAGCATGAACTGACCGAGCGCGCGCTCCAGCCGGGCTAGCGGCCCCTTGTTGACGACGAAGCGCGCACCGGACAGCTTTGAGGCGCTCTCGAAGTCCATCATGCCGAGCGACTCGCCGATCGCGAAATGCTCCTTCGGCGCGAAGGCGAACGACGGCGTTTCTCCCCCCTCGCGCTTGAGCACGTTATCGTGCTCGTCCTTGCCGACGGGGACATCGTCGAGCGGCAGGTTGGGGATCTCGGCCAGAGCGGCCTCAAGGGCGCCGATCGCCTGCTTCTCCCCGGCCTCGAGCGCCGGCGCTGCCAGCTTGAGGTCGGCGATCTCGGCCTTCAGCGCCTCGGCCCTAGCTTCGTCCTTGGCCTTCATCGCCGCGCCGATCGCCGCGGAGGCGGCGTTGCGGCGCTGCTGCGCGGCCTGTGCGGCGGCGATCGCCGCGCGACGGCGGTCGTCGAGCGCGAGCAGCGTTGCCGCCAGAGGCTGCAGCCCGCGCTTGCGCCGGCCTTCGTCGAAGGCGGCGGCGTTGTCGCGTATCCATTTCACGTCGTACATGAAGGCTCGAATCCAGCACCGGTCCGGCGGCGGCCTCTCTTGGCATAGCCGGCGTGGCAGGCAAAGCCTGCGCGGCGGCAAGGAGAGCTCATGACGGACACGCTCCTGTTCGATTTACCGCGACCGGCCATTCCCGTTCTCGGCGGCGGTCTCTTTCCGGTGCGCCGCATCTACTGCATCGGCCGCAACTACGCCGACCACGCCAAGGAGATGGGCTCCGACCCCAAGACCGAGCCGCCGTTCTTCTTCCAAAAGCCGGCCGATGCCGTGCAGGTGGTGCCGGCCGGCACCGTCGCCGCGCACGCCTATCCGCCGCTGACCGGGAACTACCATCACGAGATCGAGCTGGTCGTGCTGTTGAAGAGTGGCGGCCGCGACATCGCCGCGGACGGGGCGCTCGATCACGTGTTCGGCTACGCCGTCGGCCTCGACATGACGCGGCGCGACCGCCAGCAGGCGATGAAGGACGCCCGAAAACCCTGGGAGATCGGCAAGAGCTTCGACGCCTCCGCGCCGCTCGGGCCGGCGTCGCCGGTCGCCTTGGTGGGGCATCTCGCGACAGGCGCGATCTCGCTCGCAGTCAACGGCACGGTGCGCCAGCGCGCCGACCTCGCCGAGATGATCTGGAGCGTCGCCGAGCAGATCGCGGAGCTGTCGCGCGGCAGCGCGCTGGCGGCCGGCGACGTGATCTTTTCCGGAACGCCAGCCGGCGTCGGCCCGGTGGTGCGCGGTAACGAACTACTCGGGCGGATCGAAGGTCTGCCAGAGCTGAGGATCAGAATCGTCTGAGAGCCGACCACGGAGGCATCATGCTGGGCTTCGCCGCGAGGATGTCGACGATGGCCACGATGCACCCGATCTGGCAGACCGGCGCGATCCTGCTTGCCATCACGGTCGCCGGCGCGCTGGTGCTGCAGCTCCTGGTGCAGAAGATGCTGCCGACGATGTTGCGGCAGGAGCATACCGTGCTCGGCGCCGCGATCTTCACGGTGATCGGCACCACTTACGCGGTGCTGCTGGCGTTCATGGCGATGGCGGCCTGGGAGCAGTACAGCACCGCCGAAAGCCTGGCGCGACACGAAGCCGACGCGATCGCGAACATCGACCTGACGAGCCGAGGCCTGCCCGAGCCCGTCGGGGGAACCGTGCGCGCCGAAACCGGGGCCTATGTCGCGAACGTCATCACCGCCGAATGGCCGGCCCTCGTCGCCGGACGCGGCCTTCCCGTGTCCGAGCCGCGCCTCACGCAGCTGGCGCGCACGATCGTCGACATCTCACCGAGCGACGCGCGCGCGACCGACGCGCAGGCCGCGCTCATCAAATCGGTCGGCGACGTCGCGGCGGATCGACGCGATCGCCGGCTCGCCGCGCACGGCACCATCCCGGACCTCGTCTGGCTCGTGCTCTTGTCGGGTGGCGCACTGATGATCGCGTTCAGCTTCCTGCTCGGCGCCCCGACGCTCGGCGTGCATCTGGCGATGACGGCGGCGCTGGTCGCCAGCGGCGTCCTGGTCATCCTTCTGATCATCGGGTTGAGCTCGCCGTTCCGCGGCGCGGTCACGATCCGGCCCGATGCCTACGTCCAGGTTCTGGCCGAGATCGCGGATGTGCCTTGATGCGGGCATCGCGTCACGCCTCCTGCGGGCTTAAGCAGCCGGCGCATTGCCAGATCCTCGCTCAGAGCGGAGGCATGACGTCATCGAAAGAGTTGTGGCATCGGCGATCCGCCGTGCCGGCTCGACACGACGCGGCGCGACTCCGCGACGGACACGACGACATCGTGTCTGCAACACCCACGGACATCGAATTGAGCCTCATCCGCGACGCCTCTCAGGGAGGCTGCCGTCGCTGGCATCGACGCCCGTGGACGGAGCCGTGTCTGATGTCGGATAGCGGAGGATCGGCATGACGTCGTCGAGGTGTCGGGTCGCCCGGGCGATGCGACGCGCCGCTTCGAGGTGGTCGGGGTTGTCGACGCTGAACGTTTCCGTTGTGGCGGCAAGCAGCAGGCCGCCGTCCGGCGTCGGCTCGACGACCGGGATTTTTGGGGGCTCAACCCGATGCACCAGGCTCGGGTGCACGTAGGTGAGCCAGGACTCGTGGTACCAGTTTCCCCGCGCCATGAAGGGATGCAGCGTGCTCGGCTGCATGGTGCAGATGAGTGGTTCCCAGCAGGCGATCGTCGCCAGCGTCGTCGCGCGGAACAGCGGATAAGTCATCAGCGACAGGTCGGGCCAGAAGCCCAGGTCAGTGGAGAATTTCACATTATTGAGGTCTGGCGACGGGCAATTGCGACCGACAAAACCGCTTACATCGAAATTGTCCTTGCGACGGGTGAACGCGTTGATCGAGTAGCCTTCGCGAGGTCGTATCTCCCCGATGTCATCGCGGGCGACTAGCCCTTTCCGCACGAATGATTCGAGGTTCGGGCGGGCGATCGCGTAGGGCGTCGCCGTTCTTTTGGTCCTTACGAAGAAGTTGCTGAGGATCGGGCTGATGGTCTGGAGCGTGTCAATGTAGCGAGCGAAACGCTCGGCGATGGACGCCGCGTTATCGTCTCTGCGGTACCAATAGGCCTGAGAGTAAAATCGGGTCGCCTTGAAATCGAGCGTCATTTCATGATCGCCTCTCTGACGCTGATCTGAATTTTACCCGCTAGGTCGCCTTGGTCCTCGAACAATTCTGCTGCGAAATCAGCGGTCTCTTGCTCCGCGAAGTACCAGCTTATCGCCCTGGTGCCGGCAACCTCGACCTGCGCACGCGCCTGACCCACGAAGTCCTTTTCATAGCTTTTTCGGATAATGTCGTACTTCAGGTTCTTCGCGAACCCCGGCCCCTTGGCTTCGATGAGGTCGCCGTTGGCCTCGTCGCATTCATCCGGTTTCACCCATCGGCCGGTCACCGGATTGAAGAACGCCATCGTCAGGCCGTAGGGCAGCGGGCGCTGCGGGTTGATCATCGCGCTGATCTGCTCCTGGTAGGCTCTCGCCCTCGGCGATGCCCCGTTGTCCTGCTCTTCGGTCGGTTCGGAGCACAGTCTTGGCTCGCGCTCCTGCTCGTCGGTTTCGGCGTCGACCTTCGCCCTAGGTACCGCGTCCGCATCGGCCCGGGCGGCCACCATGGCGGCTTGATCGAACACCAGCGTGCCGCCGATGGCGCGTCCGATAGCGACGCCGGTGTCCCCGTCGTGGAAGATGCCGGAGCGGTCGCTGAAGCCCGCGGCGACGACGTGGCCGTCAGCATCGCGAGGCGCAGCACGCGCTCGTCCCGGTCGTACTCGTAGTTGAGGCCCTGGCCGCCGGGGAGCGGACCGCTGGACGAGGTGCTGTTCGGCGTCGGCACGAAGAGCGTCCCGAACACCGCCGCCGCGCCGCCGATTTCCAAAGCGAAGGTCGAAAGAGCCGCCAGGGCCTCCGCACTGACGCCGGGGCAAGGAACGATGGCCCCGGCGCCGGGCGCAGGACGATGCTTGCCGAGGCTAGAGTGGTCGTTGCGCTGCCGGCGCCGCCTCGGTCGGGATGATCGTGCTCGGGGCCTTCGGCTCCGCCGCTGCCAAAGCGGCCGCTCTCGCGTCCGCTACCCGCCGGGACATGCGGTTGGTCGGGATCGTATTTGGTCAATTGACCGAAAGTCGAGCCTTGTTCGATGGCCCGACCTAGATCGAGAGCGTCTAAAAGGTCGTTCGGCGCCATACCTTTGTCGAGGAGCACGCCCGCCGGTTCGAGGCGCTCTCCAAGACGCTGCGCGTGGGGGATGCGAACCCGCCTCGATGTCGCGAGCCGCAGATTAGCGAGCGCCTGATCCTCGCGGCGTGAGTTCTCCGCCGTCTTGATCACGGCCTGTGATTGGGAAGCGCTCAGACGCTTTCGGAAGGCGATCGCGAGAAGCGTCTCGACGCGATCAGGCGTTTCGTCTCGCAGCAGCGAAGCGACGCCGGTTGGACGAACAACCAAACAGCCGGAGCCGATGTGCAGTCCGACCTTGTCGAACCGAAGGGTTTCATCCGGCGGCGCGGACGCTGGTGGAGAGCACCGGAAAGGTCTTCCTTGCACGACAACCTTGCCCTGAGCATTTCAGGCAAGATTACCGCGAGACGCCCTCGTTCGACAGAGCAGCGTTCGGCCGCGATCGGACATCAACTCCAGCGAAAATGGTTTGAAGGCGCGTTTAAGGCGCTCAAGCTCGCTCCACGCCGTGCGCCTGGCCGCGAGCTCGGCCTTTTTTTCCGCGGTGACGCATAGAGGACCTGCGCCGGATAGATGTTAGCGCGAAGCGCGGCGGTGATGGCGCCTCGTCGGTAGAAACGCTCGGCGCCGGGAAACCTGACGCGCCATTTCTGCAGAAGCTTGCCGAGAGGGTCTCGACATGCACCCGGTCGCGATGGCAACGGCCGCTAAGCTCTTGCGCCATCGGTGTGCGATGTCACCGAGATCGCTACGCGCTCAAGCTGCGCTCGACGCCCTGCGCCTGCCCGAGCGTGTCGAGCATCTTCTTGACGATGCCTTTCGCGTCGAGACCCGCCTTCGCGTAAAGCTTCTCCGGCTTGTCGTGGTCGATGAAGGTGTCGGGCAGAACCATCGAGCGGAACTTCAGCCGCCCCTGGTCGAACACGCCCTCGTCCATCAGCGCCTGCTGGACGAACGAGCCGAAGCCGCCGACAGAGCCTTCCTCAATGGTGATCAGCACCTCGTGGCTCGCCACCAGATCGCGGATCAGCGCCATGTCGAGCGGCTTGGCGAAGCGGGCGTCGGCGACCGTGGTGGAGACGCCGTGCTTCTGCAGGTCCTCGGCCGCCAGCATCGCCTCGTTCAGCCGGGTGCCGAAGGAGAGGATCGCGACCTGCTTGCCTTCGCGCACGACGCGACCCTTGCCGATTTCCAAAATCTCGCCGGCCGCCGGCATTTCGATGCCGACGCCTTCGCCGCGCGGGTATCGGAAGGCGATCGGGCCGTCGTCGTGGGCGACGGCGGTGGCCACCATGTGGACGAGTTCGGCCTCGTCGGCCGCCGCCATCACCACGAAGTTCGGCAGGATGCCGAGATAGGAGACGTCGAACGAGCCGGCATGCGTCGCGCCGTCGGCACCCACCAACCCGGCGCGGTCGATCGCGAAGCGGACGGGCAGGTTCTGGATCGCGATGTCGTGCACGACCTGGTCGTAGGCGCGCTGCAGGAAGGTCGAGTAGATCGCGCAGAACGGCTTGTAGCCTTCCGTGGCGAGGCCGCCGGCGAAGGTGACCGCGTGCTGCTCGGCGATACCGACGTCGAAGGTGCGCTCGGGGAACGTTTTGGCGAACAGGTCGAGCCCGGTACCGTTCGGCATCGCCGCGGTGATCGCGACGATTTTGTCGTCGGACCTTGCCTCGGCGATCAGCGCCTCGGCGAACACCTTGGTGTAGGACGGCGCGTTGGCCTTCGGCTTGTTCTGGGTGCCGGTGACGACGTCGAAGGTCGAGACCGCGTGGTACTTCTCGTGGTTGGCCTCGGCGGGCGCGTAGCCCTTGCCCTTCTGGGTCACGACGTGGACCAGGATCGGCCCGGTCTCGGCATCGCGCACGTTCTTTAAAACCGGCAGCAGGTGGTCGAGGTTATGGCCGTCGATCGGGCCGACGTAGTAGAAGCCCAGCTCCTCGAACATCGTGCCGCCCGACCAGAAGTTGCGGGCGAACTCCTCTGTCTTGCGGGCGCGGTCGTAGACGAACTTCGGCAGGTGGCGGCCGAGTTGCTTGGCTGCCTCGCGCACGGTGCGGTAGGTGCCTCCGGACACGAGCCGGGCGAGATAGGCCGATAACGCGCCGGCGGGCGGGGCGATCGACATCTCGTTGTCGTTGAGAATGACGATGAGGCGCGCGTGCATCGCGCCGGCGTTGTTCATCGCTTCATAAGCCATGCCGGCCGACATCGCGCCGTCGCCGATGACGGCGATGACGTTGGCCTTGTCCCTGTGCGAGAGGCTGTTTGCCACCGCCATGCCGAGGCCGGCCGAGATCGACGTCGACGAGTGGGCCGCGCCGAAGGGGTCGTATTCGCTCTCGGTACGCTTGGTGAAGCCCGACAGGCCGCCGCCCTTGCGCAAGGTGCGGATGCGGTCGCGCCGACCGGTCAGGATCTTGTGAGGATAGGCCTGGTGTCCGACGTCCCAGATCACGCGGTCGTCAGGGGTGTTGAACACGTAGTGCAGCGCGACCGTCAGCTCGACGACGCCAAGGCCCGCTCCAAGGTGGCCGCCCGTCACCGACACCGCGTCGACCGTCTCGGTCCGCAGCTCGTCGGCGACCTGATGCAGGTCGCTCTCGCCGAGCTTACGGAGGTCGTGCGGCGTCGCGATCGTGTCGAGAAGAGGAGTCCTGGAGGATTTGGTCACATTCACCTCTTTCGATCACATCTGCGCCGGTCGTCGCGTCCGCCAGGGCTCACCGCAAGGGCGCGAGCAGATGGTTCCGACGGTCCGCGGCGGCGATCGGCGGACCACCGGGCTGAATACCGGACTTGCCCGGACGCGGCAACGCGACCGAGGCAGTGTCGAACCGATTGCGACTTTGCCGTCACACCGCTGATCGGTCATGACCCGCTGCCAACGCGCTGGCTTCCGGACGCGCTTGCTCGTCAGCAGCCGTCGCCGGGACGTACCGGGCCGCCTCCGCTCGCGGCGTGGACCCCGGAACTTCGACAAGCGGGGGATTGTTTATCTCGGAGCCTATCCAGAGCGCAACCCCGGGAGAGTCTATGCCGTCGACCTTGCCAGAGAGGCAGCGTCCCAGCGGAACGGCGCTCGGGACCGCAATGGCACAACTGCGCCACCGCTGGGGGTGGTTCGCGGCGCTCGGCGTTCTCACCGTGGTGCTCGGCGTCGCCGCCCTCGCGATGGCCGTCCACGCAACCATCGTCACGGTCTACATCATCGCAGTCTTCATGATCGTGGCCGGCGGCGGCGAGATCGTCGTCGGCGTGGGCGCGAAGACCTGGGGCCGCTTCTTTCTATGGATCGCCGCCGGACTGTTCTACGTGGTGGCCGGAGCCTTCGCGCTGGCCCAGCCTCTGCACGCCGCCATCATCCTGACGCTGATGCTCGGCGCGGCGATGGTCGTGGCCGGCACGATTCGCATCTACATCGGATCGCATATGGTCTCGCACGCGCGGACGATGGTAGTCCTCGGCGGAGTCGTGACAATACTCGTTGGCTTGTTCATTATTCTCGGATGGCCAATGAACGGCTTCGTCATCCTCGGCACGCTGTTGGGCGTCGATCTCCTCTTCACCGGTATGATGTGGATCGGCTTCGGATTGAGGTTGCGGAGCCATGCGTGATATGCGGGTCGTATCGCCGGGGGCAACGCAGCTATGACGAAGTGGGTCTACGAATTCGGTGACGGGAAGGCCGAAGGCAAGAGCGGGATGAAGAACCTGCTCGGCGGTAAGGGTGCGAACCTCGCGGAGATGGCCAACCTGGGTCTTCCGGTGCCGCCAGGCTTCACGATCAGCACCGAGGTGTGCACCTACTTCTACGAACACGGCAAGACCTATCCGCCGGAGCTTGAGGCCCAAGTCGACGCCGGTCTCGTCGCGATGGGCGCAATAGTCGGGCACATGTTCGGCGACGAGGACGATCCGCTACTCGTCTCGGTTCGCTCCGGCGCCCGCGCTTCAATGCCGGGCATGATGGACACCGTGCTCAATCTCGGCCTTACCGACAGCACGGTCGAGGCTCTCGCGCACCGCTCCGGCAACGCCCGCTTCGCCTACGATTCCTACCGACGTTTCATCCAGATGTACTCGAACGTGGTGCTCGGCCTCGATCATCACCAGTTCGAGGAGGTCCTCGAGAGCTTCAAGGACAGCAAGGGCTACTCGCTCGACACGGAGCTGAAAGCCGACGACTGGAAGAAGATGATCGAGGCCTACAAGGCCAAGGTCAAGGAGGCCACCGGCAAGCCGTTTCCGCAGGACGCCAAAGAGCAGCTGTGGGGCGCGATCGGCGCCGTGTTCGGTTCCTGGATGAACCCGCGCGCCGAGACATATCGCAAGATGCAGGGCATTCCGGCGTCCTGGGGCACGGCGGTCACCGTTCAGTCCATGGTGTTCGGCAACATGGGCGACACCTCCGCGACAGGCGTCGCGTTCACGCGCAATCCGTCGACCGGCGACAACGCGCTCTACGGCGAGTTCCTGATCAATGCGCAAGGCGAGGATGTCGTCGCCGGCATCCGTACCCCGCAGAACATCACGGAGGCCGCGCGCATCGAGGCGGGATCGGAGAAGCCGTCGTTGGAGAAGGCGTTGCCGGCAGTGTTCGGAGAGTTCATCCGCACGACCGAGATGCTCGAGAAGCACTACCGGGACATGCAGGACATGGAGTTCACCGTCGAGGACGGCAAGCTCTGGATGCTGCAGACGCGGACCGGCAAGCGGACGACGCGGGCCTCGCTGCGCATCGCCGTCGACATGGCCAACGACGGGTTGATCAGCCGCGACGAGGCGGTCATGCGCATCGACCCGGCCGGCCTCGATCAGCTGCTGCATCCGACGATCGATCCCGATGCCGAGCGCAAGATCGTCGCCACCGGCCTGCCGGCCTCGCCCGGCGCGGCATCGGGCGAGATCGTCTTCAACTCCGAGGACGCGGAGGTGGCCAAGGCGGCCGGAAAGGCTGTGATCCTGGTCCGCATCGAGACCAGCCCGGACGACATCCACGGCATGCACGTTGCGGAAGGCATCCTTACGACCCGCGGCGGCATGACCTCACATGCGGCGGTGGTCGCGCGCGGCATGGGCAAGCCCTGCGTGTCGGGGGCCGGCACCGTCAAGGTCGACTACAAGAAGGGCACGATGACCGCGGGCGGCGTCAGCTTCAGCAAGGGCGACGTCATCACCATCGACGGCGGCACTGGCGAGGTGATGCAGGGCGAAATCGCGATGCTGAAGCCGGAGCTCTCGGGCGAGTTCGCGACCCTGATGGAATGGGCGGACGGCGCGCGGCGCATGGGCGTGCGTGCCAATGCGGAAACGCCGCAGGACGCGCGCACGGCGCGCGAGTTCGGCGCGGAAGGCATCGGCCTCTGCCGAACCGAGCACATGTTCTTCGAGGAAGACCGCATCGTCGCGGTGCGCGAGATGATCCTCGCGTCCGATGAGGACGGTCGGCGCAGGGCACTGGCTAAGCTCCTTCCCATCCAGCGCGACGACTTCGCCTCGCTGTTCGAGATCATGTCCGGGCTGCCGGTTACGGTGCGTCTGCTCGATCCGCCGCTCCACGAATTCCTGCCGCACTCCGAAGAGGAGATTGCCGAGGTCGCCGAGACGATGGGCGTCCCAGCGGAGAAGATGCGGATGCGGGCGGCCGAGCTGCACGAGTTCAATCCGATGCTCGGATTCCGCGGCTGCCGCTTGGCCATCGCCTTTCCAGAGATCGCTGAGATGCAGGCCCGCGCGATCTTCGAGGGCGCCGTCGCGGCGAAGAAGAAGACCGGAGAGGTCGTAACGCCGGAGGTGATGGTGCCGCTGGTGATCGGCAAGCCCGAGTTCGACATCGTCAAGGCGATTATCGACAAGATGGCCAAGGCCGTCGCCGGCGAGACGGGGGAGGTCGTCCCCTATATCGTCGGCACGATGATCGAGTTGCCGCGCGCCTGCCTCCGCGCCGCCGAGATTGCCGAGACGGCGGAATTCTTCTCCTTCGGCACCAACGATCTGACCCAGACCGGCCTCGGCATCTCGCGCGATGATGCTGCCTCGTTCCTGGGGCCGTATACGGCGAAGGGGATCCTGCCATATGACCCCTTCGTCACGATCGACCAGGACGGCGTCGGAGAGCTGGTCGAGATCGGCGCCAAGCGCGGCCGCAGCACACGGCCGGACATCAAGATGGGCATCTGCGGCGAGCACGGCGGCGATCCGGCCTCGATCCATTTCTGCGAGACGGTCGGGCTCGCTTACGTGTCGTGCTCGCCCTACCGCGTGCCAATCGCGCGTCTTGCCGCCGCCCAGGCGGCGCTCGGCCGCAAGGCGTAGCGCAACGCGGCTCTGGTCCTCAAACACCCCTTGGTAAGGAGGCCGCAGGTTGACTTGAACCGCGAGGCGGTCTCGCGCTCTCGCTTCGTGTAGCCCTCGCGATGCGCCTGCGGCGCTCCTCGCCATGCAGGGATCGCGGCCTCGCCCTTGACGACAAATTGAGTCTAAAGCCCTAGCTCCGTCAGCCCCGGAAAATCATCGGGGCGGCGCGGACCCTCCCAGGTGAACTTGCGCTCGCTTTCCTTGATCGGCAGGTCGTTGATGGAGGCCTGTCGGCGGGCCATCAGGCCGTTCTCGGCGAAGTCCCATTGCTCGTTGCCGTAGGACCGGAACCACTGGCCCGAGCCGTCGCGCGACTCGTAGCAGAAGCGCGCCGCGATGCGGTTGCCGTGGAAGGCCCATACTTCCTTGATGAGCTTGTAGTCGAGCTCGTGCTGCCACTTGCGGGTCAGGAACGCGACGATGGCCGCGCGACCGGTGAAGAACTCGGAGCGATTGCGCCACTGCGAATCCTCCGTGTAGGCGAGCGCCACCTTGTGAGGGTCGCGGCCGTTCCAGGCATCTTCGGCGCCGCGCGCCTTCTTGGCGGCGCTCTCCTTGTCGAAGGGCGGGAAGGGTGGCCGGCTCTCGCTCATCGTCGTCTCCATCGTTGGCGTCGAGGGTGACGAAGCAGCCGGGAGCGGTCAAGCGCCTGTTCCGGATTGACACATTTGCCTCTCCCCGTTTCGTAACCCTCCCCTAAGCTTGCAGGGCGATAAAGCCGAGCTGTGTCTTGTGGCTTTCGCGGGGGTAGGCGGCGTATGAGGCGTTCGCGCTTGAACTGGGCGGTCGGCGTGATCGCGCCGTGGTGCCTCGGCGTGGGGCTTCTCGTCTCGATCACCGCCGATGCCGGGCAGAACGGCACCGTCGGGGGCATGATCGCCGCCATGTCGGCCACGGCGGTCGGGCAGCCCGACGACCTCATCCCGGTGCGATCGCTGGCGCTGACCGGCGAGTTCGGCGGCCTCGGCCTCGACGACGAGCATGTGCTGATGCCGATCAGCTTCGATCTCGGCACCCCGGACGACTACAGGCAGATGACCGACGAGATCGAGCCGCGACGCGATCTCAAGCGCGGGGCCGGCGCCTTCCCAATCATCGACCGCACCCACAAGGGCGACCCGAAGATCGGGCTGCGTCCCACCTTCGACACGCAGCTGCGCCGGCCGGGCGGCCTGGCGAGCCTGCGCGCGAGCCGGCTGATCGCGCCGCACGACGATGCGCTGCCGGCCGCCAGCTTCTCGCTGCAGGACGAGGGCAATCCGCTCGACGGCAGCACCTCCTTCGCGCCCTGGGCCGACGGCGAGGACCCGCAGGAGGCCGCGCCCGTGACGGGTGCGACGAGCGCGATGATGACGGCCTCCGCCAAGGAACGCCTCGACCAGGGCGCGACCCCGAAGGTGTCGCGGGCCGACGCGCTCTCCTCGACAACGCCGGCACAGGCCGACGACACGCCGGTGGAGGCGACCTTCGCGATCGGCCCGGTCCCGAGCCAGAACGCGACGCTCGTGCCTCGCGCCGGAAGCCAGCCGAACTACGCGGCGCTGCTTGCCGGCGAGCGCGGCGCGCGCGAGCGCAAGTGCCTCGCGGAGGCGGTCTACTTCGAATCGCGCAGCGAACCGGAACAGGGGCAGGCGGCGGTGGCGCAGGTCGTCTTGAACCGCGCGACCTCCGGGCTCTATCCCGCCTCGATCTGCGGCGTCGTCTACCAGAACCGCACGCACTATAAGGCCTGCCAGTTCTCCTTCGCCTGCGAAGGCAAGTCGCTGCGGATCACCGAGGCGGCGGCCTGGCACACCGCGGTGCGCATCGCCGACGAGGTTCTCTTGGGCCGGACCTACCTGTCCGACGTCGGCGGAGCCACGCACTACCACGCCAAATACGTGCGGCCCGGCTGGGCGCGAAGGCTGGTGAAGATGGACGTGATCGGTCACCATGTCTTCTACAAGCTGCGGTCGGGGCAGACGTGACGCCTTGTGCCGGTTCGAGGACTAGGGCCGCGTAGCTTTGCATCCACCGCGCCAGCGCCTCGGCCGGCCCATGCTCGGCTGCCAACGCCGGGGCGGCGTCCGCGCATGCGTCGACCTCGTGACGGAAGACGGCGACCGAGTCGGAGCGTTGAGCGAAATGGCGGTATAGGGTGCTTCGGTGCCACGCCGGATCGGGCGCTGGCGGGCGGTGTTCAACCGACGCAAAGGCCGGGGACGAACCCGGACTGCTCTCCGCGGCCGATCGTCCGGCACGCTCTACGCCTCGCTGAAACGGCTGCACCAGCTCCGCGATTTGGCTGAGCGCGCCATTTCGGCATTGAGACGGCAACGATGTGGTGGATCACTGGACGCCGCTGTGCGCGCCGGAACGCGGCGAGCAGCGCAGGGACATCCGCCTCAGTGCGAGCGGCTGATGCAGAAATCGACGACGTCGATGAGCGCGTGCTTCCAGTCGGAAGCGGGAAAGAGCTCGAGCGCGTCGCGCGCCATCGCCCCGTAGTGCCGGGCGCGTTCGATCGTATCTTCCAGGGCGCGATGCTTGCGCAGCAAGATCATCGCCAACTCGATGTCCTCCTCGCCGATCTCGCCCGTCTCCAGCGTGCGGCGCCAGAACGCGCGCTCCTTCTCGGACCCGCGGCGGAAGGCGAGCACCACAGGCAGGGTGATCTTGCCCTCGCGGAAATCGTCGCCGACGTTCTTGCCGAGCTTGGCGGGGGTCCCGCCGTAGTCGAGCGCATCGTCGATCAGCTGGAAGGCGATGCCGAGGTTGAGGCCGTAGCTGCGGCAGGCGGCGATCTCCGCCTTCGGCCGCGCGCCGAGGATCGCCCCGACCTCGCAGGCGGCGCCGAACAGGGCGGCGGTTTTGGCGCGGATGACTGCGAGATAATCGTCTTCGCTCGTCTGGGTGTCCTTGGCGGCGGAAAGCTGCATCACCTCGCCCTCGGCGATCACCACGGCCGAGGAGGACAGCACGTCGAGGCACGGCAGCGAGCCGACTTCGACCATCATCTTGAACGCCTGCCCGAGCAGGAAGTCGCCGACGAGCACGCTCGCCTCGTTGCCCCACAGCATGCGGGCGGCGAGTTTGCCGCGACGCATGTCGCTCTCGTCGACGACGTCGTCGTGGAGCAGGGTCGCGGTGTGCATGAACTCGACCGAGGCGGCGAGCTTGATGTGGCCGATGCCCGCGTAGCCGCACAACGCTGCGGTGGCGAGCGTCAGCATCGGACGCAGCCGCTTGCCGCCGGACGCGATCAGGTGTTGCGCGACGTCAGGGATCATCGAGACGTGGGACGCCGCCCGCGACAGGATCGTCTGATCGACCCGCGCCATGTCCGGCGCCGCGAGGGTCATCAGAGCGAGAATGCCGGGTTCGGGTGCTTTCTCTTCGAAGGGAATGACGACGCCCACGTTTGAACTCCGCACCAACGCTTGGGTACTTAGAGCCGGGCGGAGGCCACTGCAACCGCCTCATTGTGGCGCGCCCTGCGGCTCGCAGCGGCCGCTCCCCCGCTCTTGCGACGGGAGGGACCCCATGCAAGATGTGCCCGCACGCGAGGGGCCGGCCATGATCGAACTTCTGCGCACCAACGATCTCGTGCTGATCTCGCGGGTGGAGGCGCTGATGGCCGAGTACGACATCGGGGTCTTCGTCGCCGACCAGTACATGAGCGCGGTCGAGGGCTCGTTGGGCTTCCTGCCGCGACGTCTGATGATTGACGGCGACGATCTTTACCGCGCGCGTCTGGCACTTCACGAGGCGGGCCTCCTCGCGCTGCTGCGCGATGGCTGAGGCGGATGCGTCCGCCGTCACCCGCGACGCGTTCTTCGGCGGGAGGCTGATCGTCACCCAGCCCGCGTGTGGCCACCGCTCGGGCACCGATGCCGTGCTTCTTGCCGCCGCCGTGCCGCGCGACTGCGCCGGGCTCGTCTACGACATCGGCGCCGGCGTCGGGGTTGCGGGCCTCGGCGTGGCGTTGGCCTGCCCGGCCGTGCGGGTGTGCCTTGTGGAGGTGGACGAGGCCTCGGCGGCGCTCGCGAGAGCGAACATCAGCGAGAACGCAATGGCCGACCGCGTGACCGTCGCCGCCTGCGACGTGCTCTCGCGCGAGGGCCGCACGACGCTCCCGGGCAACGCGGACATCGTAGTCACCAACCCGCCGTTCCATGACCCGACACGCGTGAGGCTCTCGCCGAATCCCGGCCGCCGGGCGGCTCACGCGCTGCGCTCCGACGCCACGCTCTCCGCTTGGATCGCCGGCTGCCTCGACCTGCTCGTCGAGAAGGGGCTGCTGATCGTCATCCATCGCGCCCGCGCGCTCCCGGAGCTCCTCGCCCCCCTTGGCCGCCGGGCCGGCGCCGTGACGTTGACGGCGGTCCATCCGCGGGTGGGCGAAGCGGCAAATCGCATCATCCTGCGGGCGAGCAAAGGCAGTCGCGCACCGTTCGCGATCGCGCCGCCGCTGGTGCTTCACCAGGGCGACGCCTTCACGGACGAGGCCGAGCGCCTCCACCGGGGAGAGGCGCCGCTAGGCTGGTGAGGCACCGAGCAGCGCCTGGCCGCGCTCGCGGGCGCGGCGCGCCGCGAGATGGATCGCGCCGAGTTCCACCGCGAAGTGCATGACGGCGTCGAGGTGCTTCTTCTTACACACGAAGCGCAGCTCGTCGAAGCTCTCGCAACGGGCGCCTGTCGAGATCTCGCTGCGATCGAGCGACACCGCCGCGAGGCCGTCGTCGATGATCCAGGTCCAGCGATCGATGCGCACGCTGAAGGTGGCGTCGAGGCGCTGCTTGAGCCGCCTCACACCGAGCGTCTTCAGCGATTTGCCCGGCTTGTCCTTGGGCCAGAGCTCCTGACGCCGCCAGGGCCGGCGCGGCGACGAGATGCCGATCGCGACGCTACGGCGGAAGCGCAGGGCCACGCCGCGTTCGGCCAGCACCCTCTCGGGCGTATCAAGATAGACGTAGGACAGCCGCCGCCCCGTCGGTGGCTCCAGGCAGATGCCGTCGAGCGTCTGCCTGATGCGCTCGTGCGCCGCGGCATCGATGCCGAACCGCAGCTTCACGGCTTGCGGCCGGCCACCTGCGCCTCGACGACGGCGAGCGCGGTCATGTTCATGATGCCGCGCGCCGTCGTGGTCTGCGTCAGGATATGGGCCGGCAGCGCCGCCCCGATCAGGATCGGGCCGATCGGAAGCGCGTCCGCCATGACCTTGGTCAGCTCGTAGGCGATGTTGGCCGCGTCGACGTTGGGCATGACGAGGATGTTGGCCTCGCCCTTCAGGGTCGAGCCCGGCAGCACCCTGTCGCGGACCTCCTGCAGAAGGGCCGTGTCGGCCTGCATCTCGCCGTCGACTTCGAGGTCGGGCGCGACCTTGCGGATGATCTCGAGCGCCTCCCGCATTTTGCAGGCGGACGGCGAGTCGTCCATACCGAAGTCGGAGTGCGAGACGAGCGCGATCTTCGGCTCGAGCCCGAAACGGCGGACGTGAAGGGCCGACAGCCGCGCCATCTCGGCGAGCGCGCGGGCGTCGGGGTCGTGGTTGACCTGCGTGTCGGTGATGAACAGCGCGCCCTTGCTGGTGACCAGCATGCTGATCGCCGAGAACTCGCTCACGCCCGGCATCAGCCCGATGATCTCGCGGATCGAGCGCAGCCGCTTGTGGAAGCCGCCGACCATGCCGCAGAGCATCGCGTCGGCATCGCCGCGTTTGACCGCGATGGCGGCGATGATCGTGTTGTTGGTGCGCACCAGGGTGCGCGCCGAAGCCGGCGTGATGCCGCGCCGTCCCGCCGCCTCGACATAGGTGTTGACGTAATCGCGGTATCGCGGGTCGTCCTCGGGATTGATGATCGAAAAGTCGAGATCGGGGCGGATCGTCAATCCGTAGCGGTCGAGCCGCGACTTGATCACGTCCGGGCGCCCGATGACGATGCATTCCGCGATGCCTTCCTCGCGCACGGACTGGACGGCGGCGAGCACGCGCTCGTCTTCGCCGTCGGCGTAGATGACGCGTTTTGGATCCTTGCGTGCCGATTCCATCAGCGCCTTCATGATGAAGCCGGAGCGGTAGACGAAGCGCGTGAGGCGATCGATGTAGGCCGGGAAATCGACGATCGGCTTCCGCGCAACGCCGGACTCCATCGCCGCCTTGGCGACCGCCGGCGCGATCCGCAGGATCAGCCGCGGGTCGAACGGGGAGGGGATCAGGTTGTCGCGTCCGTAGAGCCGGGCCTCGCCGCCGTAGGCCTTGGCGACGATGTCGGACGGCGGCTCCTGCGCGAGCTTGGCGATCGCGTGGACGGCGGCGAGCTTCATCTCCTCGTTGATCGCCGAGGCGGAAACGTCGAGCGCGCCGCGGAAGATGTAGGGGAAGCACAGGACGTTGTTGACCTGGTTGGGAAAGTCCGAGCGGCCGGTGCAGATCATCGCGTCAGGGCGGGCGTCCAGCGCCTCGCCCGGCTCGATCTCGGGGTTCGGGTTGGCCAGCGCCATGATCAGGGGCTTGTCCGCCATCTTCGCCAGCATCTTCTTCTTGAGGACGCCTCCGGCGGAGAGGCCGAGGAAGATGTCGGCGCCCCCGATCGCGTCATCGAGCGTGCGGGCGTGGGTGTCGCGCGCGTAGATCGCCTTGCGCGGATCCATCAGGACGGTGCGGCCCTTGTAGACGACGCCCTCGATGTCGGTGACGGTGATGTTCTCGTGCTTGGCGCCGAGCGTCACCAGGAGATCGAGGCAGGCGAGAGCGGCGGCTCCCGCGCCCGAAGTCACGATCTTGGCGTCCTCGATGCGCTTGCCGGCGAACTCGAGCGCGTTGGCGACGGCGGCCGAGACGATGATCGCGGTGCCGTGCTGGTCGTCGTGGAACACCGGGATCCGCATCCGTTCGCGCAGCACGCGCTCGACCTCGAAGCATTCCGGCGCCCTGATGTCCTCAAGGTTGATGCCGCCGAACGTCGGCTCGAGCGCGGCCACCACCTCGATGAGCTTCCGCGGGTCGGTGGCGTCGACCTCGATGTCGAACACGTCGATGCCGGCGAATTTCTTGAAAAGGACCGCCTTGCCTTCCATCACCGGCTTCGAGGCGAGCGGCCCGATGTTGCCGAGGCCGAGCACGGCCGTGCCGTTGGTCAGCACCGCGACGAGGTTCTGCCTGATCGTCAGATCGTCGGCCTGCGAGGGATCGGCGGCGATGGCGAGGCAGGCCGCCGCCACGCCCGGCGTGTAGGCCTGCGCCAGGTCGCGCTGCGTCCCGAGCGGCTTGGTCGCCTGGATCTCGAGCTTACCCGGACGGGGCAGGCGATGGTAGTCGAGCGCGGCATTCGCCAGCTCATTGGTGATCGGGTCGGCCATGAATGCCCTTCGGCTGCGAAAGGAATGTGTGACTTAGGCCGATGACGCGGGCGCGTCCATGAGGCGGTGCAAAAGCGGCGGCGGAAAATCCCCGCCGCCCGCATCGATCTCGGCGTCTGCTTCGAGCGTGTCGGCGTCCATCGATGCTGCAAGCAGTCGATCGGTGTGACGAAAGCGATCTTGCGGGAAACCCTCGGGCGTGCCAACCCTTGCGCCGGCATGGGGGTCCGACGCGTGCGGCTGTTCCGCGGCTTTCTGATGATCGTGGCGATGCTGTCGATGGCGGTGCACCCGACCATGGCCGCCGCCGCGCATCACCATGCCAACGCCGCGATCCACACTGTTGCCGCGACCCACACTGTCCATGGGCATCATCACGCCGCCGGCCTGATGACGAGCAACGCGGTCGACGCCCCGGCGATCTCCGGCCATGCCGAACATGAGCGGCACTGCCCCTCGCATCATGGCGGGAAGTGTTGCGACGCGGCTTGCTGCGGACCAACTTGTTTTTCTCCCCTGGCCGCGGCCGGGTTCTCGGAACGAGACTCCCTCCCGGCCGCGATGCCGCTCCTCGCGGGCGACCTGCGCCGAACCGATACGGTTCTCGGCCTTCCCAAGCGACCTCCCATAGCCGCCTGATCGGCGGCGGATGATGATCCGCCGCGGACGTGCGCAAGGCCGCGAGGTCGCCGCACGCCGCTAGACAGCTGGGAGCACGCCGCCGCGCCGTTCGGCTGGCCTCCCATTCGGATCCTCAGCGCGTCCCGCCATACGGGACGCCGCGTGCATCCCCGGAGTCGACAATGCGCTTCACCGTCACGTTGGCCGCCCTCGTCGGGCTGTCGTTCGCCACATGCGCGCTCGCGAGCCCGGACTCTCTCCTTGCCCCGGACGATCCCGCGATCTCGAGCGGGTGGCGGCCGCCGCCGTCGCCGACGGCAGGGCTGAAACCGTTCGCTCCGGTCGGAACCAAGGATTGGATCCAGTTGAACCGCGACGTCACGCCCGCCGCCGGCGACTCGATGGGTCGGATGCCGGCAATGGGCGGGATGGGCGGGATGTCCGGCATGGGCGGCGAGCCCGGGTCCGGAAAACACCCGAAAGGCGGAATGTCCGGGATGCCCGGCATGGGAGGCGGCAAATGACGCCCCAAGCGGCATTCGCCGGCATGGCGCCGACGGTCAGGTCGGCGTGCGCGCTCGGCATCGCGGCAGCGGCGCTGCTGCTCGGCGGCTGCGTCGGCTTCTCGCCCGACGGGGGGATGGCGCCCGTCGTCGCGACCGTCGCCGACCGCCTCGACAAGGACGTGGCCAAGGTCGCCGACGAAGCGCAGGCGGAGACCGCGCGGGACCGCGCCGCTCGCCTGTTGCGCAAGCCGCTCACGGTCGACCGGGCGGTCCAGGTCGCGTTCCTGCGCAACCGTGCGCTGCAGGCATCCTTCTACGAGCTCGGCGTGTCGGAGGCCGCGTTCGTGCGCGCCAGCCTGCCGCCCGAGCCACGGTTCTCGCTCGACCTGCTCACCGGCATGGGCGACTTGGAGACAGTGAGCCAGGTCGCCGGCAGCCTCTTCGCGCTGGCGACGCTGCCGGCGCGGCAGGCGATCGCGTCGGAACAGTTCAAGGCGGCGCAATGGCGGACCGCGGGGGAGGTGATGGCGCTCGCCGCCGAGGTCGGGCGGCAGTTTTACGTCACCGTCGCGGCGCAGGACCAGAACGTGTTTCTCGACAGGACGGTGTCGAGCGCCCGCGCGGCCGCCGAGCTCGCCAAGCAACTCGGCGAGGCCGGCAACCTCAACAAGCTCGAACAGGCGCGCCAGGACGCCTTCTACACCGAGGTCGGGGCGCAGTTCGCCAATTCGAAACTGCAGGCGCGCGCCGAGCGGGAGCGGCTGACGCGGCTGCTCGGCCTGTGGGGGCCGGAGATCGAGTTCAAGCTCCCCAAGGGCCTGCCGCCGCTGCCGCCGAGGATCGACACGGAGCGAAACGTCGAGGCGAAGGCGCTGACGGAGCGGCTCGACCTGCGGGCGGGGCGCCACGACCTCGACGCGCTGGCGCGCCAACTCGGACTGACGACGGCCACGCGTTACGTCTCCGACGTAAACTTATCCTATCAGCACGACGACGAACATTCCGGCGACACCGGCGGCTCGAAGCTCGGCACGGAGAACCGCAGCCGGTTGATCCGCGACGGCTTCACCGCCGACTTCACGATCCCCATCTACGACTTCGGGGAGAGTAAGGTCCGGGGCGCCCGGGAGACCTATCTTGCCGCCGCCAGCCGGCTGGCCCAGCGCGCCATCGACGCCCGCTCGCAGGCGCGCGAAGCCTACACGCGCTACCGCGGCAGTTACGACCTCGCGCGGTACTACGCCGACCGCGTGCTGCCGCTGCAAAAGACGATCCTCGGCGAATCGGCGGTGCAGACCAACGGTATGCTCATCGACGTGACGCAACTGCTCATCGACGCGAGGGCGCGCGTCGTCACCAACGGCAGCGCGATCACCGCGCGGCGCGACTTTTTCATCGCGGCCGTCGACCTCAAGGCGGCGCTGGTCGGCAACGGGCTGGGCCCGGCGTCGCCTTCGCCCGCGCCGGTAACGGGCACCACGCAAGCTTCGAATTGAACCGCAGGCAAACCATTCAAGGAGGACGACCATGAGTCCGTTCGACACCACCACACGGCGCGGCGTTCTCGGCGGCGGACTCGCGCTCGCCTCGGCCGCGATGGTCAGCGGCCGCGCGCAGGCCGCCGGCATTCCCGAGGCGGCGATCATGCGCGAAACGCAAATGCAGCCGCCGCTGCATCCGACGAGCGGCCCGAACTATAACCCCGTGGCGACGCTGAACGGCTGGACCCTGCCGTTCCGGATGAACGGCGACTGGAAGGAGTTCCACCTGCTGGCCGAGCCGGTGGTCCGCGAGATCGCGCCAGGCATGACGGCGAACCTGTGGGGCTACAACGGGCAGAGCCCGGGGCCGACGATCGAGGCGGTCGAGGGCGAGAAGGTCCGCATCTTCGTCACCAACCACCTGCCCGAGCCGACGACGATCCATTGGCACGGCATGGACATCGTCAACGGCATGGACGGGGTGATGGGGGTGACGCAGCCCGGCATCCCGCCGGGCAAGACGTTCGTCTACGAGTTCGTGCTGCCGAGCTCCGGCACCCACATGTACCACCCGCACTCCGACGAGATGACCCAGATGGCGATGGGCATGATGGGCTTCTTCGTGGTCCATCCGCGCGACCCCAACTTCCGTCGCGTCGACCGCGACTACGTCTTTCTCCTGAACGCGCATCTGATCGAGCCGGGCACCCGGACCCCAAAGGTCGCCGAGATGCTCGACTTCAATATCTGGACCTTCAACTCGCGAGTTTTCCCCGGCATCGACCCGATCGTCGCCGGCCAAGGCGAGAAGGTGCGCATCCGCTTCGGCAACCTGTCGATGACCAATCATCCAATCCACATCCACGGCCACAGCTTCCACGTGTCCGGGACCGACGGCGGCTGGGTCGACGAGCGGGCATGGTGGCCTGAGGCGGCGGTCGATTGCGCGGTCGGCCAGATGCGCGCCGTCGAGTTCGTCGCCAACAATCCCGGCGACTGGGCCTTCCACTGTCACAAGGCTCATCACACGATGAACGCGATGGGCCATCAGGTTCGCACCTACATCGGCGTCAACATGGATCGGACGGCGAAGACGATCGACAAGCTCGCGCCGGGCTACATGCCGATGGGCTCCACCGGCATGGGCGCAATGTCCGGCATGCACATGAAGCTGCCGGAGAACACGCTGCCGATGATGACCGGCAAGGGCCAGTTCGGCCCGGTGGAGATGGGCGGCATGTTCACCTTGGTGAAGGTGCGGCCCGGCCTCGCCAAGGGCGACTACCGCGATCCCGGCCCCTACCGGAACCCGCCCGGCACGGTCTGCTACGAGTGGAAGGGCAAGTCGCTGGCCGAGCCGTACAGAGCGAACCAGCCCGCCGAGCACGCCGATTTCAAGGTCGTCGATCCGCGCCGCTCGCGCCACGCGATGATCCACGAGTGACGATCGACTTGACCGCTCTGCGCGTGCATCCAACTCGACTGAGAGGCTTGAGGTTTACATGCCGGAAATCCTTCCGAACTGGCATCCGCTGGCGGTGCATTTCACGATCGCGCTGCTGCTGACCGGATCGTTCCTGTTCGTGCTCGGGTCGGCGTTGGCGCGCCGGCCGATGGGCGCGGCGGTGACCCTGGTCGCGCGATGGGATCTCGGCCTCGGCGTCGTCTCCGCCCTGGTCGCGCTCGCCACGGGATGGCAGGCTTACGACACGGTCGTGCACGATGCCCCCGCGCACGCCAACATGACCGTGCATCTGCGCTGGGCGCTCGGCACCGCGGCGTTGTTCCTGGCGGCGGCATCGGTGGCCTGGATCGATCGGCGCCGCGTGGCCGGCGCCGGTCCGCTGCTGTTGCTCACGATCGTGCTCGCGTCCGGCGCCTTGGCGGTGACCGGCTGGTACGGCGGCGAGAACGTCTATCGCTTCGGCTTGGGCGTGCGCAGCCTGCCGAAAAGCGACGGGCACATGCACGGCGCTCACGACCATCATCATGACGACAACGACGAACCGGTCGCGGACGCCCCGGCCGCGGCGGCCGGGCACCATCATGGTGACGACGACGAACCGACGCCGCCCGCGGCGCCGGCACCAGCGAACCCGAGGTGACCGCGCCCCAAGCCGACATTCACCGTTGCTACCGGAGATTTCCTGATGTTGGCCCACAAACTGAGCGAGGCCGTGCTGATGACGGCCGGGATGGCTTGGCAGACGGCTTGGAGCTTGGTCCTGGGCTTCTCGATCTCCGCGCTGCTGCAGTCCACGGTCTCCTCTGAGGACATGCGGCGCGCCTTCGGCAAGGACGGTCCCAAGGAGATCGCGCTGGCTTCGCTGGCCGGCGCCGCGAGCTCGAGCTGCTCCTACGCGTCGGCCGCCATCATGCGCACGCTCTTCAAGAAGGGCGCGGCGCTCGCCACCGCTCTCGCCTTCATGGTCGCCTCGACCAACCTCGTGCTCGAGCTCGGCCTGGTCCTTCTCGTGCTGCTCGGTTGGAAATTCATGCTCGGCCAATGGATCGGCGGCATCGTGCTGATCGTCGTCATGACCGCGATCGTCAAGTCGACGGCGCCGAAGCGGCTCATCGACGAGGCACGCACCCACGAGGAGGCGAGCCAAGGCCATCAACACACGGCGATGCGGGCCGAGGGCGGCACCTGGTGGGCGCGGGCGACCAACCCGAAGACGCGCATCTATCTCGCGCAAAGCTTCGCGATGGAATGGTCGATGCTGTGGAAGGATCTCGCGATCGGCTTCGTCGTCGCCGGGCTGATTTCGGCCTTCGTGCCGGACGCGGTGTGGCAGGCGATCTTTCTCAAGCACGCCTCGCCGTGGCTGGCGATCCCGATCGACGCCGTGCTCGGCCCGATCATCGCGGTCGTGACCTTCGTCTGCTCGGTCGGCAACATCCCTTTGGCGGCGATCCTTTGGGCCGGCGGCGCCAGCTTCGCCGGCGTGCTCAGCTTCATCTACGCCGATCTGATCGTGCTGCCGCTGCTCGACACCTATCGCCGCTATTTCGGCTGGCGAATGGCGGCCTACATGTTCGTCGTCCTCTTCGCGACGATGGCGATCGCCGGGATCGTCGTGAACGTCGGCTTCGCCGCGGCCGGGCTCGTGCCGGCACCCGATCCGAACGTGCGCGCCCACATCACCCACTTCGGCTTGAACTACACGTTCTGGCTCAATCTCGCCTTCGGTGCCTGGGCGGCATGGCTGTTCTGGCTGAACGGCCGGCATCCCATGGATCATTCGCACATGCATCACGATCACGGCGAGCGTCACGGGGCGGTCCACGACCGCGATTACGCGCCCTCGCACCAGGCTTAAGACGAACGGTTCGCCTTAATCTTGCGCAAGCGGATGGAATGTCTCGCGACTTCGATCAGCCCATCCGCCGTCGAAATCGGCTTGAGCGTGAAAAGGTAGTGAGCAACAGCGTTCGCGCGATCATCTCTTTGCAACCCTTGTCGCGGATAATTAACATGAGCCACCATGATCTACGACACGCTGAAGCTTTCCCAGGCACTGAGAACCAGCTTCACGCCGGACCAAGCCGAGACGCTCGCCTCCGCCTTTGCCGAGAGTACCCAAGACACGGTCGCGACCAAGGCCGGCGTGAGGGAACTTAGACCCGAGCTCAAGACCGACGTCGCCAGCATGAAGACGGATCTGGTTCGATGGATCGTGACGGCGAGCGCCTTCAATCTCCTTGCTACCGTCGGTTTAATGGTCGTCGTTGCAAGACTTGTGACAAAATAGGACATCTTTAAGAATGGCGCTCTCATGAGCGCCATTCCCCGCCTGACGGCTCTCGGTTCCTCGCCTTGTCGACCAGCTTGATGGCGCCGATCCACGGCATCATGCCCGGATCCCGCGGCCGTGGCATGGAAACAAAACGCACTTGCCGAGTTGCGGAAACCAAGTCCGCATTCGCCCGCGGGAACGACTGAGTAGCTCCCTAGACCGCTGAAGATGTTGGAGAATTAGCAAATGACACTCTTGCGCAAACGTGGTTTGATGCTCGCGGTTTCGTTGCTCGCGGCCACGCCGGCGGCGGCACAGGACGGATCGCTGTTCCAGAGGCTCGGCGGCACCTGGTCGGGCGCCGGGACGGCGACGGTCTCGAATGGTGCGCCCGAGCAACTGCGCTGCCTTGCCGCCTATGCGCCGGGGGGCGAAGCGAACGTGCAACTGCAACTCGTTTGCGCGAGCGACAGCTACAAGCTTCAGGTCCGGAGCAACCTGGAGCGCCAGGGTGATCGCATCGACGGGAACTGGAGCGAAGCGAGCACGGGCGCGTCCGGCTCCGTCAGGGGCAGCATCCGCGGCAACAGGCTCGATGCCAACGTCGACGGCGCTGGTCTGACCGCCCGCCTCACCCTCGCGCTTCGCGGCCAGTCGCAAGCCGTGACCCTCGTCTCCGGGGAGCCGCTGGCAACATCCGCCACTGTCGTGCTGCGGCGGCGTTGACCGCGGCCGAACCTGCGGTGCCGAGCAGCGCATCAGCTTGGTGCCGCCAGTCGATGCCTTGGATGAACCGTTAACCCCATAGGTTGAGGTTTGGAGTTGCTCAGTTCCTCTCCTTGTCGACCAGCTTGTTCGCCCCGATCCACGGCATCATGCCGCGCAGCTTGGCGCCGACCTCCTCGATCTGGTGGGCGGCGGCCTTGGCGCGCGTTGCCTTGAACGAGGTCTGATTGACTTTGTTTTCCAGCATCCAATCGCGGGTGAATTTTCCGCTCTGGATGTCGGTCAGCACCCGCTTCATCTCGGCCTTGGTCTCCGGCGTCACGATGCGCGGGCCGGTGACGTACTCTCCGTACTCCGCCGTGTTCGAGATCGAGTAGTTCATGTTGGCGATGCCGCCCTCGTAGATGAGGTCGACGATCAGCTTCACCTCGTGTAGGCACTCGAAATAGGCCATCTCCGGCGCGTAGCCGGCTTCCACCAGCGTCTCGAAGCCGGCGCGGATCAGCTCCACCAACCCGCCGCACAGCACCGCCTGCTCGCCGAACAGATCGGTCTCGCACTCCTCGCGGAAGCTCGTCTCGATGATGCCCGCGCGGCCGCCGCCGATCGCCGACGCGTAGGACAGCGCGATGTCGTGGGCGTTGCCGGAGGCGTCCTGCGCGATGGCGACGAGGCAGGGCACGCCGCCGCCGCGCTTGTACTCGGAGCGCACCGTGTGGCCGGGACCCTTCGGCGCGATCATGATGACGTCGAGGTCGGGGCGCGCTTCGATCAGGTTGAAGTGGATGTTGAGGCCGTGGGCGAACGCCAATGCCGCGCCTTTCTTCATGTTGGCGGCGAGATGGTCGCGGTAGATGTCGCCCTGCAACTCGTCGGGCGTCAGCATCATGACGATGTCGGCGTCCTTGGCGACCTCGGCGACGCTCGTTACCTTGACGCCTTCGCCTTCGGCCTTCTTGGCGCTGGCCGAGCCTTCGCGCAGCGCCACCACGACGTCCTTCACGCCGGAGTCCCGCAGGTTCAGCGCATGCGCGTGGCCCTGGCTGCCGTAGCCGACGACGGCGACCTTCTTGCCCTTGATGAGATTGAGGTCCGCGTCCCGGTCGTAATACACGCGCATGATGATGATCGTCCTTGCTTTTGTGCCGTCTGGCGATGCCGGGTTCTAGGGGTTGAGCCTCGGCACGTAAAGCGCGGCGGGCAAATGCCGGCCTCGGTGCCGTTGTGCGACGCTCGTCCGCCTTTGCCGATCCGGCGGCCCCCAAACCGTCGAGCCCCTCCGGACGATGTCCTCCTTCGTCTCCATCGAGCGGGTTTCGCGCGTTCTGCACGACGAACGAAATTGCGCGTGCGTTCACACACCCCCGTTTTGCGTCACGATGCGTCACGCCCTCGGCAAACCGGCGAGCCGCAGCTTGTGCGTGACGCATGCTCCAAACACGCTCTCACGCCGATTGGGTAACTATACCGCTACGCATGAGGACGTCAAACCAACGATAGCGTCCCGCCGAACACCGAGGTCGCCGGCTCCGGAAGGTGTGAGATGGCCGGAAGCGGACGGTCCGCCATAGAATAAGCGGCTGCCTTGAGCGGATGCGCCTGAGGGCATCACGCTCGCTCCGGAAAGGCCTGATCTATCGTAGCTGTCTCGGACCCGCAGCATCGGCAGCTTCAGCACAGTGTCCGACCTTGTCGTCATCTCGCATACGGCAGAACAGGACGTCTTTTCCCTTGATGAGAAGCCCGGAGGTGCCGCCGCATCCATCGACGAGGAAGTTGTCCGAGTACGAACCGACGCCCGAGATTGCAAACCTGACGATGAAATTATTCCCGGCGCCACATTGCGAGTTGCTGATGCTATGGGTCAGCTTCGTCGTTATCGTGAGGAGATCTGCACTTGTCTGGCAGTTGTATGGCTTGCTGATATAGTCGCCGACCCTGTGCTGTTCGAATTGAATCGCCTGCGGCTTCCCTTGAATCTCTACGGTAGACGGTGTCTCTCCGGCCCAGAATACGAAGTCAGACGAACCTGCGCTGCATGAGGTCGAGAAGCTACCCTCGCTTGTCGCCTTCTCGTACGCGCGCCTGGCTGCGCCTCTAAGCTCCTCGGCCGAGACGTGCACCGGAACGGCGAACAGGAACACACTGATCAAGAGACAAGGAAGGCGCATCGCATATGTTTCGCCTGTGCCGAGAACCATGCATTAGCACGGTATGTGAGCGCGGTTAAGTTCATGCTGGTAGCAGCCAAGGAACGTCGGCCCCGAGCGCGAGAGCGTCGGACGTTGATCCGGAATCGCTTTTGCGATGCCTGATGCTTTGTCCTTGCCGTGCTTTCTCATCCAGGTCGGGCCGAAGCTGTCGGACGGCTCGCTCGTGGCTGTGATCGACGGTGAGGACGGTCCAGCCCTCGTAGACCGCGTCGCTCGGCAACCAGCCCGTCTCCGACGTTCGCCGACGGCAGGAGGCGTCCGTTTCGGAGTCATGGTTCGAGCCGTCGCAACAGCCGCGAAGTGGACAAAGCCCAGGCGACGGCCATGCCGGCGAAGGCCTCGCGCCAGCGCTCCGCGTCCCCCGTGTCGCGCTCGGCGCGGGCGCGCAGCAGCATCTCGATGCGGTCGGTCGCAACCGGACCGGGATTGATGCCGACGACCCGCATCCCGTCGCGCGGCGCCGTCTTGCCGATCGACCGGGTGAAGGCCATCAGCGCGGCGTTGCCGCTGCTGCCGGCGATGTAGTTCGGCTCGAACCGCTCACCGGCCGAGCCGATGATGTTGACGACGACGCCACCGCGCCTCGTCTAGGGAGAGCAGGTCGCCCGGCGGGATCGCGCCGGCGTTGTTGACGAGGATGTCGAGCGCGCCGGCCTCGGCGGCGACGCGCTCGATCTCGCTCGCCTTCGACAGATCGGCGGCGATGGTTTGGACCACGACGTTATAGCGACCGCGGATCGCCGCGGAGGCCTGCTCGAGGCCCGCCGCGTCGTTCGCGACGAGCACCACGTCGCAGCCCTCCTCGGCGAGAACGAGCGCGCTGGCGAGCCCGATGCCCTTCGATCCGCCCGAGACGAGCGCGCGTTTGCCGGCGAGGCGGAGGTCCATGTTCGTCCTCGAAAGGTTACGGATCGGATCGCGTCGGCGTTCGGCCGTAGCGCGTGAGATGGGCGCCCTTCAGCGTCTCGACGAAGGCTCCCGGTCTGACGCGATCGAGGTCGATCAGGATCGTCGAGACGTTGCGCCGTATGGTGGGCCAGTTGTTCGTGCGGACGACGAGGACGCCGAATGGGAGGCGGTTGATATTCTGCTGCTTCGTCAGGTTCTGATCGCAGGTCACCAGGATGTCGAACCGTTGTTCCTCGGCCGCTGCCGGCACCAAGGCGTCTGCCACATCCGGCAGCCCGATACGGGATGCGTGCGTGACGGAGATCGTGGCGGATGTCAGAACCTGCTCGATGCCCAGTGGTACGCTCTCATCGAGCAGAGTGGACGGCATGCGGTCGAGCGTTTGCAAACTCGAGTACGCACCGGATGCTGGCGACCGACACCGTGGGGTAGATCTCGCGCGCGATCAATTCCGGCGACAACCCCTCGTTCGCGTTCTCGACGATGGCATCGGCGGGCACGCGAGTGCCCTTCACGACCGGGGTGCCCGACATCACCTCCGGTTTGATCTCCACTTCTGGGCACTTCGACCAGTCCATGGCGGATAGTCTAGGATCAGTCCGGTGGATGTTTAATGATCAGCCGACGGCCGTTGTGACCCATGACTACGGCATCTTCCCCGGCCCCCGCGTGATCGCGGCGACGCCGGTGCGCGAGACCTCGACGAGGCCGATCGGGCGCATCAGGTCGACGAAATGGTCGATCTTGGAGGCGGCGCCGGTCAGCTCGAAGACGAAGCTGTCGATCGAGGCATCGATCACCCGGCCGCGGAAGGCCTCGGCCAGGCGCAGCGCCTCCTGGCGGTTCTCGCCGCGCCCGGCGACCTTGATCATCGCCAGTTCTCGCTCGACGCTGTCGCCGCGCAGCGTCAGGTCCGTCACGGTATGCACCGGCACCAGGCGATCGAGCTGCAGCGTGACCTGCTCGATCGAGTCGAGCGTGCCGGACGTGACGATGGTGATGCGCGAGAGGTGGTCGGCATGGGCCACCTCGGCCACCGTGAGACTGGCGATGTTATAGCCCCGGCCGGAGAACATGCCGACCACCCGCGCCAGCACGCCAGGCTCGTTGTCGACGAGCACCGACAACGTGTGGGTGACGGTCTCGCGGTCCTTCGGCGGCGCGGTATATGGGGACAAAGGCTGGGTCGCGGTGGTCATGGGGGTGTCTTTCTGGAAGGTCTCGACCTTTCCTTCTCCCGCTTGCGGGAGAAGGTGGCTCGACGCAGGCAAGTTTACGCAGCCTGCGTAAACTTGGCTGCGCAGTCGGGTCGGATGAGGGCGCCGGGCGTGTCGCTCCCGGTCCCATCCGGCGACGCCCTCATCCGTCACCGCTTCGCGGCGACACCTTCTCCCGCACGCGGGAGAAGGAAAGCAGCCGTCACACCAGTTCGCGGCCCTTGGCGTCGATCATCGCCTCGAGCTCGACGTCGGCATCGTCGGCGAGGATCATTTCGTTGTGAGCCTTGCCCGACGGGATCATCGGGAAGCAGTTCTCCGCCTTGTCGACGAGGCAGTCGACGATCACCGCGTTCGGTGTCTCGATCATCTCCAGGATCGCCGCGTCGAGATCGGCCGGGTTCGACACGCGGATGCCGTGGGCGCCGTAGGCGTCGGCAAGCTTCACGAAATCGGGCAGGGAGTGCGAGTAACTTTCCGAATAACGCTTCTCGTGCAGCAGCTCCTGCCACTGGCGCACCATGCCGAGATATTCGTTGTTCAGGATGAAGATTTTGATCGGCAGCCGGTACTGCGCGGCGGTCGACATCTCCTGCATGTTCATCAGGATCGAGCCCTCGCCGGCGACGTCGATAACGAGCGCGTTCGGGTGCGCCATCTGCACGCCGATGGCGGCGGGCAGGCCGTAGCCCATCGTGCCGAGGCCGCCCGACGTCATCCAGCGATTCGGCTCCTCGAATCCGTAGTGCTGCGCCGCCCACATCTGGTGCTGGCCGACCTCGGTGGTGATGTAGGTGTCGCGGCTCTTCGTCAGCTGGTAGAGGCGCTGCATGGCGTGCTGCGGCTTGATCGTCGTGGTCGAATTGCGGAAGCCGAGAGACTTGCGGCCGCGCCAGGTCTCGATCGCCCTCCACCACGCCTTGAGATCGTCCTTGTCGGCGGCGAGCTTGCGCTGCTTCCACAGCGTGATCATCGCGCGCAGCACGTGGGCGCAGTCGCCGATGATCGGCACGTCGACCTTCACGACCTTGTTGATCGAGGACGGATCGATGTCGACGTGGATTTTCCGCGAGCCGGGCGAGAAGGCGTCGAGGCGGCCGGTGATGCGGTCGTCGAAGCGCGCCCCGATGTTGATCATCACGTCGCAGTCGTGCATCGCGTGGTTGGCCTCGTAGGTCCCGTGCATGCCGAGCATCCCGAGCCACGCCGGCCCGGAGGCCGGGTACGTGCCGAGGCCCATCAGGGTCGAGGTGATCGGAAAACCGGTGAGCGCGACGAGATCGCGCAGCAGCGTGGACGCCTCCGGTCCCGAGTTGATGACGCCGCCGCCGGTGTAGAACACCGGGCGCCGCGCGGAGGCCATCAGCGTCACCGCCTGCTCGATGCGCGCCGGATCGCCCTCCAGCCGCGGACGGTAGGTCTTGTGCTCCTGTTTCGGCGTCGCGTCATAAGCGCCGCGGGCGAACTGCACGTCCTTCGGGATGTCGACGACGACGGGTCCCGGACGGCCGTGGCTCGCCACGAAGAAGGCCTCGTGCAGGATGCGCGGCAGGTCGGCGATCGAGCGGACCAGGTAGTTGTGCTTGGTGCAGTGCCGGGTGATGCCGACCGTGTCGCACTCCTGGAAGGCGTCGGAGCCGATGAGATGGGTCGGCACCTGGCCGGTGATGCAGACGAGGGGGATCGAATCGAGCAGCGCGTCGGTGAGCCCGGTGATGGCGTTGGTCGCGCCGGGGCCGGAGGTGACGAGCACGACGCCGACCTTGCCCGACGAGCGGGCATAGCCCTCCGCGGCGTGGGCCGCGCCCTGCTCGTGGCGCACCAGCACGTGCTTGATCTCGTTCTGCCCGTAGAGCGCATCGTAGATCGGCAGGACCGCGCCGCCGGGATAGCCGAAGATCGTCTCGACGCCCTGGTCCTTGAGCGCCTGGACGATCATCTGCGCGCCGGTCATCTCTGGTGAGGCTTCTGACATGTCGTGCTTCCTGTAAGGCGGGCGGCTCGAGGGCTGACGGAAAAACGGGCAATAAAAAAGGCCCCTGAGGGCCTCGGAAAGCGCTAGCGGCGGGCGACCGGAGGCTATCTCCGTCCCGTCTCCGGCGCCAAGCGTACGATAAGACCGAATTCCACCGCGGATCCTCGATGAGTGTCGTTTTCTCTAGACCTTCTCGCGCCGGCGATCAAGGGGGTTTGCTCGGCAGCGAACCAGCGCGCGGCATCTCTCGCCGGCAATGCTACAGTCGCGCGATGCATTGGCGCGACGACGGCATCATCATCGGCGGGCGCCGCCATGGCGAGACGAGCCTGATCCTCGAGGTGTTGACGCGTCGCCACGGCCGCCATGCCGGCCTCGTCAAGGGCGGCCGCGGCAAGCGCATGCTGCCGATGCTGCAGGCCGGAAACGGCGTCGAGGTGACCTGGCGGGCGCGGCTCGAGGATCATCTCGGGCTCTACGCCGTCGAGGCGACGCGGCTGCGCGCCGCCGAACTGATGGGGTGCCCGGCCAGCCTCCACGGCCTCAACCTGGTGGTCGGACTGCTGCGGCTGCTGGCCGAGCGCGAGCCGCACGAGGCGCTTTACGAGGCGGTGGTCCATGTCGTCGACCGGCTCGACGAGGGGCAAGCCGCGCCCGCGCTGCTGGTCAGGCTCGAGGCTGCCTTCCTCTCCGAACTCGGCTTCGGAATCGATCTCACCGCCTGCGCCGCGACCGGTAGCAGGGAGGAGTTGGTCTATGTGTCGCCGCGCAGTGCCCGCGCGGTCAGCCGCGTCGCCGGCGACCCCTACCGCGAGCGCTTGCTGGCGCTACCCCGCTTCCTGCGGGGCGAGGAAGCCGATGCCGTGCCCCTCGACGACGTTTTTGCCGGTTTCGCGCTCACCGGCTTCTTCCTGGCGCGCAACGTGTTCACGCCGAGGGGCCTCTCCTTACCCGAAGGCCGCGAGGCCTACCTCACGCTGCTGAAGCGGTCGGGGCGTGGCAAGGATCGCTGATGCGATCCGGCAGGCGCGTCAGTCGTCGCAGACGCGCCGATCGACGAAGCGGCTGACGCCGTAGCCTTGATCGAGGGGAACCTGCTCGACGTGGCAGGGGCTGCGCGCCACGCGCTCGCGCGCCTGGAGCCGACCGGCTTGCGGCATCGTCGCGAACACGGCGACCAGGGTCATGGCGACCACGACCAGACCGAACAGCACGAACGTCTTGTTGAGGCTCAAGGAATTCCCGGCCAACATCATACCCTTTTACCTATCGAGGTCTGTTCGTCGATTCGTTTCGCTGCGGAAGGTCGGCAACGCCGGGACTGTCTACAGGCGCAACGGGGGTGCCCACTAGTGCTGCACGGCCACAACCGGCGGCGAACACGTGGCATTTGCGAGGCAGAGTTAATCGCGCGGTCACCCTTTCCACAATCGCGCGGTGTTGGTGGCCGGCGATTGCCTGGAAGAAACAAAGGAGGAACTTGCGGGCCGATGCGGTCAGCCTTACCCAATCCGGCATGGCCAAAGCACCTCCGCCCGCGCCGCCCTCCGGCGGCAGCATCGATCCCGTTCCGCTCCATGAGGCGCTGGAGGAGCGCTATCTCGCCTACGCGCTCTCGACCATCACCGGCCGCGCGCTCCCGGACGCGCGCGACGGGCTGAAGCCGGTGCACCGGCGCATCCTCTACGGGATGCAGGTGCTGCGGCTCGACCCCGGCACGGCGTTCCGCAAGTGCGCCAAGATCGTCGGCGACGTGATGGGCTCGTTCCACCCGCACGGCGACCAGGCGATCTACGACGCGCTGGTGCGCCTCGCGCAGGACTTTTCCTCGCGTTATCCGTTGGTCGACGGCCAGGGCAATTTCGGCAACATCGACGGCGATGGCGCGGCCGCCTACCGCTACACCGAAGCGCGGATGACGGAGGTCGCGCGCCTGCTGCTCGACGGCATCGACGAGGATGCGATCGACTTCCGCGACAATTACGCCGGCACCGAGCAGGAGCCGGTGGTGCTGCCGTCCGCCTTTCCCAACATGCTGGCCAACGGCGCGCAGGGGATAGCCGTTGGCATGGCGACGTCGATCCCGCCGCACAACGTCGCCGAGCTTTGCGACGCCGCCCTTTCCATGATCGCCAACAAGAACGCCGAGACCGACGATCTGCTGCGATTCGTGCACGGTCCCGATTTTCCGACTGGCGGCGTCATCATCGAGCCGGCGGCGTCGATCGCGGAGGCCTACCGCACCGGGCGCGGCGCCTTCCGGCTGCGTGCCTTCTGGGAGAAGGAGGAGGGCACCCGCGGCCAGTGGCAGGTGGTGGTCACCGAGATCCCCTACATGGTCCAGAAGTCGCGGCTGATCGAGAAGATCGCCGAGCTCCTCGCCGAGAAGAAGCTGCCGCTCGTCGCCGACATCCGCGACGAGTCCGCGGAAGACGTCCGCGTCGTCATCGAGCCGCGCAACCGCGCCGTGCCGCCCCACGTGATGATGGAGCAGCTCTTCCGCGCGACCGAGCTCGAGACCCGGTTCCCGATGAACATGAACGTGCTTGTCGACGGCGTGGTCCCGAAGGTCGTCTCGCTGAAGGAGGCGCTGCGGCAATGGCTCGACCACCGCCGCGCCGTCCTGGTGCGGCGCTCGCGCCACCGCTTGGCGAAGATCGAGCACCGGCTCGACATGCTCGCCGGCGTGCTCGTCGTGTTCCTCAACCTCGACGAGGTGATCCGCATCATCCGCGAGGAGGACGAGCCGAAGGACGTCCTGATGCGGACTTTCGCTCTTTCGGAGGTGCAGACCAATTACGTGCTCGACACGCGGCTGCGCAGCCTGCGCCGGCTCGAGGAGATGCAGCTCCGCAAGGAGCATGACGCCCTGATGAAGGAGAAGGCCGAGGTCGAGACGCTGCTGGCCGACGAGGGCCGCCAGTGGAAGACGATCGCCGGACAGATCCGTGAGCTGCGCAAGACGTTCGGGCCGGAGACGCCGCTGGGCCGCCGCCGCAGCCGTTTCGCCGAGGCGCCGGCCTCCGCCGACGTCGAGCTCGCCAGCGCGGCGCTGGTCGAACGCGAGCCGATCACCGTCGTGGTATCGCAGAAGGGCTGGATCCGCGCGCTGAAGGGGCACGTGAGCGAGCTCGCCGGCCTCGCCTTCAAAGGCGACGACAAGCTGCGCGCGAGCTTCCTCGCCGAGACGACGAGTCGGATCATCGTGTTCGCCACCGACGGGCGGGCGTTCACGCTGGAAGGCTCCAAGCTTCCCGGCGGCCGAGGCCAGGGCGAGCCGATCCGCGTCATGGCCGACCTCGGCGAGGGCGAGGACATTGCCGCCGTGCTGCTTTACCGGCCCGGCACGAGGATGCTGGTGGCGGCGTCCGACGGGCGCGGCTTCGTCGTCGACCAGGACGACATGATCGGCGAGACGCGCAAGGGTCGCCAAGTGCTCAACGTCGACAAGCCGGCGAAGGCGACGATCATCGTGCCGGCAGCCGGCGACGAGGTCGCGGTGATCGGCGACAACCGGCGCCTGCTGGTGTTCCCGCTCGATCAGGTGCCGGCGATGGGCCGCGGCAAGGGCGTGCGCCTGCAGCGCTACAAGGACGGCGGCATCGCCGACGTCCTTGTGTTCAAGCTCGCCGACGGTCTCTCCTGGCAGGACCCGGCCGGCCGTACCTTCATTGTCAAGCTGCCGGAGCTGCGCGACTGGATCGGCAACCGCGCCGAAGCCGGCCGCCTCCCGCCCAAAGGCTTCCCCAAGGCGAACCGGTTCACCTAGACCAAACAGCTAGTGGATAGATTCCAACACTTGGTGCCCGCGTTTGACGGCGGCGATGATTTTGTCCGGATCGGCTTTCCAATGGAAGGGTTTCGGGGCCTCGTTGGTCTCGGCGAGGAAGCGGTTGATGGCGGCTTGAAGATCGACGATCGAACGGAAGACGCCGCGCTTGAGCCGTCGCCGCGTGAGCTTGGCGAAGAAGCCCTCGACGGCGTTCAGCCAGGAAGCCGATTTCGGCGTGAAGTGGAAGGTGAAGCGCGGGTGGCGGCCGAGCCAGGCGAGAACCTTCGGGTGCTTGTGGACGGCATAGTTGTCGAGGATGACCTCGACCGTCTTTCCGGCCGGCACCTCGGCCTCGATGGCGTTGAGGAAGCGGACGAACTCCTGATGCCGGTGACGCTGCATGCAGCGCCCGATGACCTTTCCCTCGAGCACGTCGAGGGCGGCGAACAGCGTCGTCGTACCGTGGCGCTTGTAGTCATGGGTCATGGTGCCGAGCCGGCCCTTCTTCATCGGCAGGCCGGGTTGGGTGCGGTCGAGCGCCTGGATCTGGCTCTTCTCGTCGAGCGACAACACGATGGCGTGCGCCGGAGGATCGACGTAAAGGCCGACGACGTCGCGCAGCTTGGCGGCGAACAGGGGATCGTTGGACAGCTTGAAGCGGCGGACGCGATGCGGCGCCAGCCCATGCGCCTTCCAGATACGCTGAACCGAGGAAACGCTGATGCCCATGGCTTCGGCCATGGCGGGCGCGGTCCAATGCGTCGTCTCGCCGGGCGGCTCGGACTGCGTCAGGGCGACGACCTTGTCGACGACCTCCCTCGGCAGCGGCGGCTTGCCGGGCGGCCGCGTCTTGTCGCGCAAGAGGCCGGCGACGCCCTCCCGCATGAAACGCTCCTGCCAGCGCCACACCGCGGTCTTGGCGACGTTCGCCTCGCGCATGATCGCGTTGGTGCCGAGCCCGGCGGCGGTCAGCAGCACGATGCGGCAGCGCCAGACATGGTTCTGCGGGCTGCCGCGATCGGCGACGATCGCCTTCATGCGGGCTTCGTCGGCAATGGTGACTTCGATCCTGATCCCTGTGCGCATCCCGAAGATTCGCACGACCGCGGCCCAACGGGAATCCCACGACGGACTCTATCGAATGACGTTATCCACTAGCTCGACCCACTCCGGCAAGGCGGGATGCTCGGATTGAAAGAGGCGAGTCGATCCTGTCGCGGATCTGGGACCGCACCGGCGCGAGAGGCTCTCAGGACCCACAGCAAGGCTTGGCTGATGCAGACATGCTTGCGCGATATTTGCGGCAAGCGACGTGATCGCGGACCAAGGGTCGGCGAGCTTGTCTCAGGAGCCGCGACGGTGCAAGATGAAGTCGCGGAGGGATGCCCGCAGCCGCGATCCAAGTGCGGCACGGACGAAATATGCTTGGACGGTCAGACCGGCGACATAGCCGATCTGAGCCAGAACGATGCCGCTCGCGACGGCGAGCGCATAGGACCACACCGAGGTTCGCCCGAACATGATCGGGACAAGCGAACCCAACATAGCCCCCAGCAACACCGACACGAACAGTGTTACCGGCAGAAAAAAAGAAGCCAGTAGCCCGACGACAAATGACCCAATGAACACCATCGCCATCCGAGCGTCCGCATCCGGCGACGGTAAGATAACACCGACGGCGATGACGCTCAATCCGCCTAGTCTGCGCCCTTGATGGACGAGACGGCGACAGCTGGTTGCCGCACGACCCTGATCGTGTCGGCAGGTTCCACGCGATCGCTTTCGGCGACGCTCAGGGTTTGTGTCTCGCCGTCCTTCTTACGGGTCACATAGTAGGTCGTGATGAGGTGCCGTGCCGAGCCGTTTTCGCCCTCAAGCGGCGCGCGGTACTCGGCTTCGTCGAGCAGCTCCGAGGCTGTGTTGATGCGCTCCGTGAGTTCCGCCAGACGTGCGCGGACATCGTTGGCGTCCGTCAACGCAAGACTTCTAGCTTTGTTTTTCAACTCCAAGCTGTCGCGATCGGCTTGCGCGATCCGCTGCTGCGCGGTCAGCTGCGAAAGCTTGACATCCAGGCTTGAGCTTTCAAGCTGCGCTAAGGTCTGCTCGACGCTCGTTTGATGGGTCGTGACCGCAAGGCCGCGGGAGACCAAGCCGGCGACGTTCGTCAACTCCGCCTTCGTGAGGTCGGATTGATGCCTAAGATTCTTGTCCTTGATGGCGAGGGACACGACCTCCTGCTGCAAAAGCGCCTTGGACTGCTCGATGATGGCGAGCTGAGCCGCCAACGATCTGCGCGTGCTCTCGAACAGCTCTGTCTCCTCGTTGATCAAGCGCACGATCGACGGTGTGGACTTCTGGGAAGCAAGTTCGGATGGAAGCATGATCTGTGACGATTCGTCGGTTTGTGCCTTCAGGCGCGCCTGCCGCATCAGAAGCTGGATGCGCTGTGCCTCCAAGCTGTGGAGGTCGCCGCGGCTCGCGATGGCATCGCGCTCGAACGCGGCCAAACCGGAGTCGACGGCTCGCTGCAACCCACCGGCAACACTCACCGCCTGCAAGATCGTCAAACTAGGCCTGTATGCATATTCGCCGGGCTTTTGCACGCTGCCAAGAATGTAGAAGGGGCGAAACTCGGCGACCTCGATGGACACGAAGGGCGCATTCGTCAATCCCAACCGCAGCTTCAGCTTTTGCGCGAGAATGCGCGCGACATCGGAGGTCGTCGTCTGATCGACATCCATGTCTCCGACTACGGGCAACGACAACTTGCCCGAGGCGCTCACAATAAATTCGCCGGTCAGCGCGGCCCATTCATGAATTTCGTCCGAGCCTGGACGCCAGTCATAGGCTTTGATCTTAACCTTGTCCTGCGGCCCAAGGTTGTATTCCTCGCCCCGCGCCAGAGTTCCAACGCATAGCGAAAGGACAGCAAAACCAAAAGGAAGGACCCGGCGCACATAGAATGTCATCAACAAACGCCTCACAGATGGTCAGATGTAGAGAAGCAAAGCCCCGAGGCCCCTGCAATATTAATGGCTGAGATAAAACGTAGTCTGCCGCCCAGCCGATCGGCACGCATGGTCGGCGGACAAGCGACAGCGCTCGCAATTGCCACATTTATCGCCGCCGAGCGAATTAACATAAAATTAAATCATTCACCTGTAATTTCTTACGATGCCTGGCTTTCGGGAAAAGCCCACTTCTGCTCAAGACCACGGCCGATGTAGACGTCGTCGCCCAGGTCGCCCAGGGTTTTGACCGTCGCGGCGCAAAACATTCTGCTGTCTATCGAGTATGGCTTTGCAGAGGCGGGACAGAATCCGGGGACAAAAGGATAGAACACGGAGTACCTTCAGGCGTTGCGCTCATCCGCCGGGACCATTATACGCGAGAAGCGTCTCAAGAAACCGATTTCGGCGCGTTCATGTCGCGGGAGGGGCTCTTGTTTATTCGCGTGATAGTTGAAAAAGTCCTGCGATCAGACAGCGCTGCTCACGTTACGGAACGTCGGAGGATCGTCTCTGAGGGCGCCACCTCCTTGGCGCCATGCTTTCTCGCTATACCTGATTACGGATCACCTTCGAATGCCTGACGACCTTCAAAGTTTGCGGCGAGTGCTGTGCGATTCCAACAGTTCAGCGGACGTGCAGAACTGGATCGGCTCGAATCTGGAGCGGATCGTTCATGAGGTTCTTGAGCGCGTCGTGGTGCAGCTTGAAGAGCCTTATTCAGACGATCCGTCGCTCTCGATTTCCTCGAGCGCGACGAGTGTGACGTACGTTCATCTTTTCAGCATTGTGGAAGAAGCCGCCCGCTGGCACCACGGACCCGACGACGCGGACGACCCTTTCGCCGCGCTCAGCGAGAGCTATCGTCGTTGGTTGTGCAAGCGGCGTGTGTGCGAAGGGCCGCTGAGCGCGTGAGTGCCGCATTGCGTCTGATCTGATAAAAAATTTGCGCCAAGGCTTTATGCCGTTTAACTCGAGATCACTGCATCTCTATCTCCGGTCGATGAATGACACGGCCCGACGTTGTGGAAGATCCGGCTACGCTCCGGGAGCGCCTCTTCCGAGTCATCGTGACATTCGTGAGCTTCGAGGTCGTTCCATCGACCTTCCGTGTGGCCTTCATGCGGATGTTGGGATGCGACATCTCGCGCGAGGTCAAGGCGATTTGGGCAGGCTGCACGTTCAAGAGCAGTAAGCTGACGATCAAGCGCGGCGTTTTCATCAACAGCGGCTTCTATCACGACGGCATGGCGTGGCTGACGATTGAGGATCATGTTGCGATTGGTCCCCGTGTGACTGTCGTCACAGGAACGCACGAGATCGGCGGGACCTCGGTGATGCGGTGTTCGAGGGTCGCCCGGAAGCTTCCGGTTGTTATCGAAAAGGGCTGCTGGATCGGCGCCGGTACAGTCATCCTCCCGGGGGTGACGATCGCAAAGGGCTGCGTAATCGGAGCCCATTCGCTCGTCACGAAGACCACCCAGCCGGATGGGCTTTACATGGGTTCGCCGGCGCGGCGCGTCAGAGATCTCGCGACCGAGGCGGTCGTGCTCCGGGAGGTCTCGTAAGCAATTCGGCCTCGCCGGCAGACCGCAGCTCCAAGCTCGCCGTGAGCAATTCCGTCCAAATGGCGATCGGGCACGTCGCGTAGGCGTGTTTGGTGTGAAATTAAAGTCGCGACGAATATTTAGGTGGATTTTCAACCTTGACTATTTTACCTGTTACGGCATGCATTATGTTATGAATCCGTGAGCAAGTTCCAGCATCGGGAGGAAGTGTTGCGAATTGCTTTGGTTCATGAATGGCTCGTGACTTATGCTGGGTCGGAGAAAGTTCTATCCGAAATGCTCGGGCAATTCCCCGAAGCGGACCTATTCTGCCTGATGGACGCAAGCAACGGAAGGTACAGCAAACATTATAAGTCCAAACTATTTCGGTCTAGTTTCCTGCGGAACTTTGCTTTCTTAGAAGGAATGAGTCTTTTTCGAGGAGCGTACCGTTATCTACTCCCACTTATGCCGATTGCCATGGAACAGATCGATTTATCTGCCTACGACGTCGTCATCTCGAATTCCCACGCCGTGGCAAAAGGCGTGATCGTCGGACCCGATCAGTTGCATATTTGCTACTGCTATACTCCGATGCGCTATGCCTGGGATCTGCAACATCAATATCTCCGCGAGCAGAAGATCACCGGGCTGCGTGGCGCGCTCGCCCGCTGGCTCTTGCATCGCATAAGAATTTGGGATGTAAGAACAGCGAACGGCGTCGACCACTTCATCGCCTGTTCGCACTACATCAAGCGGCGGATCTGGCGTGTCTACCGGCGCGAGTCGACAGTCATCTACCCCGGCGTGGATACACGATATTTCGAGATCGGCAGCGGACCGAAGAAAGAATACTATATCACGGCCTCGCGCCTCGTGCCTTACAAGAAGGTCGGCTTGATCGTGGAGGCCTTTGCGCAGATGCCAGATCGGCGGTTGATCGTGATCGGCGATGGTCCCCAGCTCAAGGCGATCGCCAAGAAGGCGACGTCGAACATCAAGGTCCTTGGCTTTCAGCCGGATTCTATCCTTCTCGAGCATCTTCAGTGCGCAAAGGCCTACATCTTCGCAGCCGAGGAAGATTTCGGGATCAGCCCGCTCGAGGCGCAAGCTTGCGGAACGCCCGTGCTTGCATTTGGCAAGGGAGGAGCCTGCGAGACCGTCATCGATGGGAAGACCGGCCTTCTGTTCGGCGAGCAAAGCGCGGCGTCGATCCGATCATGCGTCGAGCGTTTCGAGGCGAACTCAGACATCTTCGACCAGATCGAGCTTCGAAGGCATGCCGAATTGTTTTCGGTCGACCGCTTTCAGAAGGCCTTCCGGCTCCTCGTCGAGGACCAGTGGGCTGCTCATTGCGATAAGGCGCGAAGCGTCCCCCGCCAGGACTCTATCGCGTCTTCGGTGCTGGCAAGTCACCCGTCCGAAAGCTTCGAGCCTAGCCGACGCGATAGGGTGGCCGTATGAAGCGAGCGTTCATTTCCGGCGTCACCGGTCAGGATGGCGCCTATCTCACAGCGCTTTTGTTGGAAAAAGGGTACCGGGTCTTCGGCGGCTATCGCCGCGTCAGTTCGCAGAACTTCTGGCGGCTGAAACAGCTCGATGCCTTCAATCATCCCGCGCTGACGCTTCTGGAGCACGATCTCACCGATCTCGGTTCAAACATCCGCGCGTTTGCGGAAGCGCAGCCTGAGGAGATCTACAATCTCGGGGGCCAAAGCTACGTTGCCGTCTCGTTCCGGGAGCCTGATCTCACCGCTACTATCTCGGGCCTCGGCGCGCTGCGTCTCATGGAGGCAGCCCGGATCGTGTGTCCAAGGTCGCGCTTCTATCAAGCCTCGTCCGCCGAGATGTTCGGTAAAGTTCAAACCGTACCGCAACATGAAGGAACGCCGTTCTATCCGCGCAGTCCGTACGGCATCGCCAAGCTCTTCGCGCACTGGACCGCGGTGAACTTCCGTGAGTCGCACGGCATGCATGTTTGCTCCGGCATCCTCTTCAATCACGAATCGCCTCTTCGAGGTCCCGAATTTGTGACCCGCCGCATAGCCCAGGGCGTCGCAAGGATCGCGACAGGACACGAGCACGTTCTCAAGCTAGGCAACCTCCGCGCGCAACGCGACTGGGGCTTCGCACGCGAATACGTCGAAGGCATGTGGCGGATTCTGCAAGCTCCAAGCCCCGAGGACTTCATCCTGGCGACGGGCAGGACCACAACGGTCCGAAACTTCGCCGAGTGCGCCTTCAACGCGATCGGCAGGCCATTGCGTTGGGAAGGCGAGGGCACGGACGAGGTCGGCGTCTGCGCGAGAAGCGGAGTGGCCTTGGTAGAGGTCGAGCGAGCTCTCTTTAGGCCGTCCGAGGTTGACGCGCTGCTCGGCGATGCGTCCAAGGCTCGTGAGACCCTGGGTTGGGAAGCCAAAACAACGGTCGAGCAGCTGAGCGAGATCATGGTCAATGCAGAGTTGCGACGCCATCAGCAGCCTGCGGAATCAGGGCGCGAGACGTTTGCTCCGGAAGCATCGCTCTAGGTCCGGCGTGCCGAAGCGTCAATGCGTGTCGCCGACGAACCTGAGTGCTGCCCGAGACGCTGCCGCCAGAGGGTACGGCAAGGATGAGGTGACGTTCGCCAAGCGCGATACCTCCTCGGCCCGCACGACCTGAAGGAGCCGCAAGGCCAACGCGTAAGTCATCGCCCCAAGGATGACGGCGCTCGGCAAACCAGAAGCTCCCGGCCAGAGCAACGTGAGGCTCAAGCGCGCCGACGAGGCGCAGAGCAGTGCCGCCACCAGGATGGCGCCAAGATCGACGATCGGAAGGCGGAAGTGCATCTTACGCATCAGATAAATGTTGCAGGACACAACAAACGTCAGCTGGGTGCACACCCTGGATACGGCGGCGCCGATGAGGCCGTATTTCGGCACGAGCACCAAACCGCCGAAGATCGCCACGCCGACGCTCAAGATGCCGCAAGAGAACTCGACGTCGCTCCGCTCCATCGCCCAGGACACGGTGATGGCAACGGTGCCCGGTCCGATCAACATTGCGCCCACGACAAGGATGATACTGCTCGGAATCGCCTCCGCAAACTGCTTCCCGAACAGAACCGGGAGGAACTCCGGAAGGATCGCGGCCAGACCAAGACACATCGGGAAGGTCGCTAGCGCCATGATCCGTACGACGGTCTCGAAGCTCGTGCGCATCTCATTCAGCCGACCCTGTCCGTATTGTTCGGAAAAATGGGGAAGCAGCCCCCAGCTCAACATCTGGATCCCTTGAATGGCGAGGTTCACGAGCGTCAGCCCGGCCGTGAAGAGGCCGACGTTCACCGCGCCCCCTGCAAGTTGCAGAAAGAAGACCTCGATCCGGGACCAGACGAACGTGGCGTTGATCTCCGAGGCCCATCGGAAGAAGGCATACGTCCGAAGACGCGGCCTGAGACTGGTCGGCAGCGCCGATGGGCTTGGCCGTATCCAAGCCAGAGCCGAGATGACCACGAGCGCTCCCAGGATGAAGGAGCCGAGCGCGCCCGACACGCCGAAGAGCTTCACCGCGACGATGAGCGCGAAAATCTGGAACAGCGCCGAGGCCGTTGTGATCGTGGCGAGGCGACGAAAGGCCTGGACCCCGCGATAGTAGCTTCGGACGAACTCGACCAATCCCCAGGACGCACAAAGCATCGCGATGAGAGCGCAGCTTTCCGGAGTGGCGAGCACAGTGAAATCCGCGCGTGCGGCCGATAATGGCGCTGACGCGCTTTGGGGAAGGAATCCCAGGCAGAGCAGCATGACCACGGGAATAGCCATCGCCGTCAAAAGGACCCTGAACAGATTTCCGACGACTTGGCGGCTCTCCTCGATGTGTCCGTTGCCGATCAAGGTCGGAAGATAGCGCGCCATCGTGGCGGGGATGCCGAGCCCGAACACCGTGGCCGCAGTCGCTGCAATCCAAGCCGCGATGGCGATCTCGCCCGTACCCTCAACGCCCAGCATATGCGCAATCAGGAGATTGCAGGCCAGGCCGCTCAAGGTCGTGGTGAGACTCGCGAGAGCGCCAAACAGGGAGTTGGAGACGAACTTGCTCATGAAACCCTTTTGTTGTGAGAAGGCAAACCCGAGCGCCTCATCGTTTTCGGTCTGGCCGAGATCCGAGGGTGCAAAGAACCCAAACGAAAGCGTCTGCGTGTTTGGACAAAGCGGCGGCGGCCGGCGTTATCACCACCGGGGTAGGCAGCGCGGACTTATGTCGAAGCCGCCACGAAACTCCTACGAAGAGGCGCGCTACGATCGTCCATCGTTCGTTTCGTCACGATCCGCTCCGCGTCAGGCGAAGCCAGTTTCACGAGCAGTAGCGATGAACTGCCCCAGTCATGTCAAATTATTTCCTAGCGGCGTATCGCCATTTGCATGTACCAGAGCAGACCTCCTTGAGGATCGTGTTTCGTTCATCGCCGTCGCATGCGATGCGGGCAAACCGGGACCAGGATTCGCACCCGTCGCCTTGGCTCCGCGGTCGACGCAGACGCTCAGCTCTTCACGACGGGATCAGGCTTCGGACAGCGGGCCGTGCCTTGGACATCAAAGCGTCCTCGGCGTCGGCACGTCCTGAAAGCTCTTTGCGTTCGGCCATCTTCGTATCGACGAAGCTGCGGAAGGCCTCGGCAAAACGATCATTCGCAAATCGCTGGGCCGATTCGATAATCCTCGCCCGGTCGAAATGCATCCGATCGAGCCGTGCAACCGCGGCGACGAGGCTCTCAACCGTTTGCTCTCGGAAGAAGGTCCCGCTTACCCCTTCGACGACGCTCTCGAGAGCACCGCCACGGCCGTAGGCGATCACCGGACGCCCGCTCGCCATGGCTTCCACAGGGACAATTCCAAAGTCCTCTTCGCCAGGAAAGATCAGCGCTTTGCAGCGGGCATAATGCCATTTGAGTTCCGCAAACGGACGCGGCCCCATGAGCACGACATTGGGACCGGCGAGCCGTCGAAGCCTCTTGTGATCTTCACCGCCACCGATGATGACGAGTTTCCGACCAAGGCGATTGAACGCCTCGACGGCGAGATCGGCGCGCTTGTAGGGCACGAGTTCCCCGACCATCAGGAAGAAATCTTCGAGCTCCGCTTCCGGCGCCGACGCAAATTCATTCACATCGACCGGCGGATAGATGACGGTCGCGCTGCGCCCATAGTAGGCCTTGATACGGTTCGCCACGCATCGCGAGTTCGCGATGAAATGCTGCACACGCACTTGGCTCGTGACGTCCCACAAACGCAAATGATAACCTGCGAGCGGCATCGCGGCGCGCGCCAGCACCCCGGCGTGCTCCTTGTAGTCGTGGTAAAGGTTCCAGACGTACCGCATCGGTGAATGGCAGTAGCAGACGTGAAGCGCGTCAGGCGGCGCGATCACGCCCTTGGCCGGACCGGACTCACTGCTAATGACAAGATCATAGCCGCGGAGATCGAGTTGCTCGAGAGCCAGCGGCATCAAGGGGAGGTAGGCCTTATAGAGACGCCGCGCGAAAGGTAACCTCGAGATGAGAGAGGTCACCACGCGGTGCTTGCGAAGCGCGGGGCTGACCGCTTCCGGAACATAGACATGCGTGAAGATGTCCGCTTGCGGATAGAGCCGGCACAGCGCCTCGACGACCTTTTCGCCGCCGCGCATTCCGACGAACCAGTAGTGAATGATTGCCACGCGCATTTGCACAAGCTCACCAGGTCAACACGGCGATAATCGGTCGGAAGCCGCGGCCTTGCATTTTATTTTCGATTATAAATAGGCGATGCGGGATTTGCTGCGGCCCACAGTCGAACGTGCCGAATTTCTCTTCGATTTATTAAGTCATAAGCACCAGAATGGTTGACAAAGTCTTAACTCGACGCCTAGGTTCCTTTGACTAAAATGATTGCGAGTGGTGCTATGAAGATGTTTTCTTCCAAACCTCTGCAAGCGGCGCCCGCCTCTCAATACGAATTCGCTGAAGACCCGACATCCTCCGCAGCGCGCAGCGGCAACGCCTTTTGGAAGCGCAGCTTCGATCTCTCCATGGTAATCGTCGCGTTGATCCTTTTGCTTCCGCTGTTGGCCGCAGGTGTGCTCGCGCTTCGGATCTTACAGGGCCGTCCCGTCTTCATCCGTCACAAGCGCATCGGTCAGCATGGAAAATCTTTCTACTGCCTGAAATTCCGCACCATGGTGACGGACGCACAGGACGTTCTGCAGCGTCACCTCGAGACGAACGAATCCGCGCGAAAGGAGTGGGCCGAGAACTTCAAGCTCAGGGATGATCCGCGCGTCACGCCCCTGGGCAGCGTGCTGCGGAAGTCGAGCTTAGACGAGCTTCCGCAGCTGTGGAACATCTTCAGAGGCGAGATGAGTATCGTTGGTCCTCGCCCGATCGTCGTCGATGAGGTCCGGCGTTACGGCGCAAACATCGACGACTATCACAAGGTCAAGCCCGGCCTTACCGGCTTATGGCAGGTCAGCGGCCGCAGCGACATCGATTACGCCACCCGCGTTCGGATGGATGTCGAATACGTCAAGTCGATAAGTGTCTTGCGTGATCTCAAGATCATCGCACTCACCGTTCCCGCGCTCGTGACATCTCGCGGGTCCTATTGATCCGGTCTGGGCGAGGGGGAGTGCCATGTCGGTTGCGAGCGTCGTCAGGGAGGTCGCTCCATGGGGCGATCCTGTCGCAGACGACGGCTGGCACGAGATACTCGCCGTCCGCTCTTGGGACGATTTGGATGCCGATGAGTTCATCAGGGTGTATCCGCGGCTTCTAGGCGGCGCGCCGGCTTCCGCACTGCTCGCGAACCTGGCGGAGTGCGTAGCAGTCCTTGCAGCGCGCTTTCTGTCCCCACAGGAGCGCGTTGGCCTTGGGACGGGAGAAGCGGCGCTTCTCTGGCGAGCGCGCGTCGCGCAGCATCGATGGTTTCCCCCGCGCGCCTCGCCGGTCTTCTGGCGACCGTCGACCCTTTCCAGCGGGCGGCGTGGATGTGCGGCCGCGAAGCGTCTTCATCGTCTGCTCGCGGGTCTGTCGGACGGGCGTTCGATCGAATTCGAAATCGGTTTGGCAGCTGACGTGGCGTTTTGGGGCGCGGTTCACCCCGTCTATTTGTGGCCAGAGGCGCTTCCGTCACATCAGCTCTTCACCACGCTCGGATGGCTCGGCTTCTATGCGCGCGGGCGTGGCGTCTTCATGCCAAAGGACGTCGCGGAATATCTCGTCGACACCATCCGACCGGACGAGTTCGATGGAGTGTTCCGGATCGCGGACCCTCTATTTGGCGACTATCTGTCCGATCGGCACATCGGCCGCCTGCTGAGCAGCGCGAAGCAACGGATCGAGGGTCAAAGCCGTCTGCTTCGATCGGCGCTGCCCTATGCTCTGGCCCGCCCACATTCGTCGTTGGCTGTTGCATGATGACAATCCTAAGCCGCCAGGTTCAGCTCGCGGTGCTCGCAGCTCGACGACACGCTCAAACGCAACCGGAAACCCACGCAGGGCGCCGAAGCGTGGCGGAGTTCGCCATCAATGGCCGCTTCCTGGCGCAGCCCGTCACCGGCGTGCAGCGTTACGGCCGCGAGATCGTGGCGGCGCTCGACAAGCTCGCACTGGAGCGGAGGTACAACATTGAGCTTCTCGTACCCGCCGACGTCGATCCGGGCTTGTCCCTGAGCAGCATCAGAACGATCAGGGTCGCATCGGGGTCCGGCCACCGCTGGGAGCAGACGTGCCTTCCACGACATGGGACCCCGCTCCTCAGCCTGTGCAATTCGGCGCCTTTGATGGCGCGGAACCGCGTCGTGTGCCTCCACGACACGAACGTCTACGACGTGCCGGGGAGCTACAAGATCGGGTTCCGAGCGTTCTACAAGACGATCCATCCGCTGATCGCGCGCTCCGCGGAGGTCGTCACAACGGTCTCGCACTATTCGGCAGCGCAGCTCGTGCGCCACCTAAAAATCCGCCGGGATCGGATCGTTGTCATCCCGAACGGCCATGAGCATGCCCTACGCTGGCAGCCCGAGTCGCCCACCACCTGCTGCACGCTTCGCCCGTACGTACTCATGGTGGGTAGCCTCGCCAAGCACAAGAACATGGCGCGTGTGCTTGGCCTTGCCTCCGCACTCGATGCGAAAGGGATCGATGTCAAAGTTGTCGGGGTCTCGGGAACCACGTTCGCAGATCAGCGCCAGACCGTGGCGGACAACGTCACGTTCCTCGGCAAGGTGGCGGATGATTGTCTCGCGACTCTTCTTAAGGATGCGCTCTGCCTGGCGTTCCCATCCCTCAATGAAGGGTTTGGTATCCCCCTTTTGGAGGCGATGGCGTGGAATTGTCCGATTATCGCCAGCCGCGCAAGCAGTCTTCCAGAAGTCGCCGGCGACGCCGGCCTTCTCGCCGATCCGACATCAGACGAGGAATGGCTACAGCATATAACGCAGTTGCATGCGCAGCCGGCGCTGCGCGACGAGCTTCGTCGACGCGGGCGCGCACGTCTCAAGGCGTTCTCCTGGCGTGAGTCCGCGCGCAGATATCTCGAGCTCATGACGCTCGGCCCGTTGGAGCCGGCAATCCACGGAGAACGCCAATGATTTCCGTCCAACATCTCGTGCGGCCTCGGACATCGAGCGCACGCACCGACTGGACGCCCGCCAGCAACGCCGATCCGACTTTCGCCCCGAGCGGGTCGAGCGCCACGAAGACGGGCCGCATCTGTGTGGTGTATGCGACGCGCGGTCGGCCGGCCACGCTGCTGAAATCTATCGCGTTCCTCGCCGCGCAGACACGACGGCCGGACCGGATCATCATCTCCGCCTGCTCTCCCGAGGATGTCGCTATCGAGCCGAAGGAGGGCCTCGACATCGTTTTTGGCCCGCCGGGATTGGCATGTCAACGCAATGCGGCCGTGCGGCGCATTGCGCCGGACATCGACTTCGTCGTCTTTTTTGACGACGATTTTCTCCCGCATCCGAGATGGCTGGAAGTGGTGGAACGCTGCTTCCTCGACAGGCCTCGTGTCGTTGCAATTACCGGTCACTTGGCAGTCGACGGCATAAAAGGGCCAGGGCTCTCCTTCCGCGACGGCGTCGAGGCCATCAATCGCAGCGCTTCCGAGGCGCCCAACTATCTGATGCAAGGCTTCAGCCCGTACGGGTGCAACATGGCGTTCCGCCGCTCCGCCATCGCTGATCTCTTGTTCGATGAGCGGCTTGTCCTCTACAGCTGGCTCGAAGACAGGGACTTCGGCGGAGCCCTCGCGAAGCGCGGCGGTATTCTCGTCAAGCTTGGTAGCGCCATCGGCGCTCACCTTGGCGTGAAAGCGGGCCGCGTCTCTGGACGACGCCTTGGGTACTCGCAGGTGATCAACCCTCTTTACCTACATCGGAAGGGAACGATGACGACCGCGAGCTTATGCGATCACTTGGCGCGGAACCTCGCTTCGAATACGATCAAGTCGTTTGCTCCAGAGCCGTATATAGATCGACGAGGGCGGCTTGCCGGCAATATCCGTGCGGTCCTCGATATCATCGCGGGCGTAGCTGCACCCGAGCGAGCCGAGCTCTTGTAGATAAGCGTCCTGGTCGACAGCGGGAGCAAGACGATGAGTGAGATTGCGAACGTCGCAGAGTCGCTTCGGAAAGAGTTCTCGCCACGCGAGGGCCACGACCTCTTCGAGTTCGCCGCGTTGCGCGACGCAGTGCTTCGTAATTTGCCGCTCCTTTGTATCTGGCTCGCGACCTGCTGGATGGTTGCTGCCTTCATCTTGGTGCGGACGCCTGTGCAATATACCGCTTCGACGCAGGTCGCGCTCGAGTCGATCCCCAAAAAGCGTAGTTCGAGCACACGCGAGACAGCCCTTAACTCCTTGGATGCAGCGCAGGCCGAGACGCGAGTGGAAGCCGTGAAGGGCGAGCGGCTGCTGCGTTTTGTCTTTGACTCGTTGAAGGTGAAAGACTTCCCAGAGTTTCGTCCGCAACCGGCGGGACTGCTTCAGCGGATCCTGCAGCCCGTCCGCGGGGCGGCGGAAGGGGATAGCGCGAAGGAACAAACGGCCGCTTTCATGAGCTTCATGGACAGGGTCAACGCCCGTCGCCTCGGTCTCTCCTACGTGATCGAGATCAGCTACGTGGCGCCGACACCTCATGGCGCGGCGGCAATGGCAAACTCGATTACATCGGCCTACATCCGCGACCGCGTCATCGCCAGCGAAAAGGACGAGGAAATCCTCGAGCGCCGGATCTCGGACATCAAGCGGCAAGCCGACCTTCTGACCGCCGGAATGATGGAGGGCATCGTTCCCGAGGGCGAGTTCTCCGATGCCGACGCCCGCGTCATCAGCGCGGCGATCACGCCTTTGACGAAGTCCTCCCCGAAGACCACTTTGACCTTCGCCTTCGCGACCGTGTTCGCGTTGTTGACGGGCTTTGGCGCGACCATGGTCGGTCAGCGAAGCGATCGGCGCCTTCGCACCGCGCGCCAAGTGCATGCGGCGACTGCGCTGGTCTGCGTCGCGACGTTGCCGATGCTTCCGGGCGCGGCCGAGAAGCGTCCTTCGTCGCCGTTTACAAGCCCATGGCCGACGGACGGACGGGCTGCTCTGCGTCACCTCTTCGCGAGGATGCGAAACGCGCCTCGCTCCGAGCAGGCGATCGGTATGCTCGCCTGCAGGGCCGGCGCCGGCACCTCGTCGATCTGCTACGAGCTCGCTCGCGGATTGGCCAGCGAAGGACGTCGCGTGGTTCTCGTCGATGCCAATCTGCGCAGTCCTGCCCTCAGTGAGACCCTGAACCCGGACGGACGGCACAACCTTGTCGACCTGCTGGGGCGCCAGGACCTAGGCGGCTCCGTTACCGAGCTAACCTCCGGGGCCGGCATCCGCCTACTGAGCGCACGCCGAGGCGAGCACCAGGCCGAGCACATCGCGGCGTCGCCTAAGTTGCGCTTTCTCATGGAGCAGATGGCGAAACATGCCCCCGTCATCGTGGATCTTCCGGCGCTTGACACGTCGGACGTGATGCTTCAGGCGGCCGCCGCGCTCTCCGGCGTCTATCTCGTCGTCGTGGCCGGAGAGACGACCGACGACGATCTCAGAGATGCGCTCGTGCTGCTGCGGGAGAGCCGCGTGACGCCTCTCGGTGTCATCCTCACCAAGGTGCGATCGAATGCCTGGCACCGCATCTTTGCGGGCCGTTCGGGGCTCGTCGCGAGGCGTCGCCGGTCGGCCGAGCGGAAGGCCGCCGAGGGGCAGATCCTCGCCACCGAGTGACGGGTGCGGTCCCGGTTCGAAGCGAAAAGATTATGCCATGGATGTTTCGACGATCGGCGCCTTCACCATCGTCCTTGGTTTCGCCACGCTCTTCGCGCAGCCGAAATTCGGGATCTGCGTGCTCATCATCTCGACGCTCTTTGGCTCCGCTGCCGCCGTGTCGCTGCCGGGTCTCGGCGGGGTGCAGCCGACGCACTTGCTCCTGGGATTTTTGTTTCTCCGCGCGCTCGCAGATCCCGAGGCCTACGACGCCGTGCTTCGGCAAGCGCGTTTCGGCAGTACAGGCTGGTGGCTGCTGCTCACGCTCCTCTTTGGTATCTTCGCCACCTATTTCCTGCCGCGGTATTTCGCCGGCAGCGTCCTGGTCAATCCGATCCGAGCCGAAGGCCTGAAGGAAGGCGTCGGCGAGCTGCCTCTGGTACCCACTCCCGGCAACATCACGCAGCTCGTCTATTTCACCGCTGACGTAATGTGCTTCTTCCTGGTCGCCGCGTTCGCGGAGCGCCGCTCCAACGCGTTGGCGGTCGGAAGCTTCCTTCTCGCCTATTGTGGAGCCAACGTCCTCCTGGCATTCGCCGATTTTGTTTGTTCACGGACGGGAACGTCCTACCTCCTCGACTTCATGCGAAATGCGTCCTATGCGATCTTCGACGATGTCGCGGGGCCGAACATCTATCGACTGAAGGGCTCGTTCACCGAAGCCTCGGCGTTTGCCTATGCGACTGTGGGGGCGCTCTGCTACACGACTCGGCTGTACCTTGCCGGTATCCGTCCCCGACTAAGTGGGTGCTTGGCGCTGCTCTCTCTGATCTTTCTGTGTCTGTCGACATCATCGACGGGTTACGTCGCCTTGCTCCCGTGCTTTGCGATGCTCTTCGCAGGCGCATTGTGGCGCGCCCTTTGCGGCAAAGCGAGCCAGCAGGATGCGATCTTCATCATCCTGTGCCCTCTTGCGGCGATCGCCGGCGTCCTGTTCATTCTCATGACGCCGGTCCTCCGCCTCCAAATCTACGATTTGCTGGATTCTTTGGTGCTCAACAAGTCCTTGAGCCAGTCCGGGCTCGATCGGACGGCCCTGAATATCTCCGGGCTAAGAGCCTTTACGGCGACTTACGGCTTGGGTACCGGTATCGGCAGCGTTCGGGCATCGAGTTTCATCGTCGCTATCGCGGCTAATCTTGGACTGATCGGCTCGATGCTCTACTGCGCCTTCCTGGCTCGGGTCGTCGTCCCGAGAGACGAAGACGAGCCCCCGTTGCTTGCGCGTCTGCGCAGCGCAGCGCGGTGCGGCATCATCGGATCGTTGATTGCGGCCTCGATCTCCGGCGCATTGATTGACCTAGGGCTGGCGTTCTTTGCCATGGCGGCACTCAGTTCCACTCCCGTCGCGCCGCGGACGAAACCGGCGGCACTGTTGGTCGGCTTGGCGGACCGCGTCTGATCAGCGCCCGTCCGGCGTCCGAAGCCCGATCCACTTGTCCTTGACCTGCGTGTAGTGGATGCTTGGATCGTAGAGGACGACGGCCAAGCCGAGATTTTCGGCCGACAAGCGCCCAATGGCAGCCAAGACAACGTAGCTCGACACCACCCGATCGTGTTCTGCGGACACGAGGCTCACTCGGCTCGACAGCAACGTCTGCTGCGCGATCAACATATCGAGGGTCGTTCGCTGCCCGATCTCGGCCTCGTCGCGGACGCCCGAAAGTGCAGCTTCCGAGGCATGTACGGCGGCGCGGGCGGATGAGATGGTGGCCTTGGCTGCCTGCAGCAGGCCCCAGGCGGACACCACTCCCGCACGAACAATATCGCGCTGCAGATCTGCCTGGAGCCGCGCCTGGTCGAGAACTTCCTTCGACTGGCGTACCAAGGCATAGACGTCGCCGCCCGTGTAGATCGGGACGGTGACTTGGCCAACCAGGGCCGAGGCCGTCGTGCGCGCGCGAATGCCGCCGCCTTGCTGGTCGGATTGCTGGATGCTCCCAACAGCATCGAGAGTCGGGTACAGCATCCCTTCGTTGATCTGGATTTGCAGCTGCGCGACATCCGCGTTGTGCGAGGCTTGGACGACCAGGGGATGTTCCCCGATTGCGATGGCGATTGCCTCATCGAGGGTCGCAGGCAGGAGCGCATCCAATGGGCGCGCCGCCTCCAATCGCCGCGGGACGACGCCGATGATCTGGCGGTAGTTCGCGATGCTCGTCTGAAGGCTCGATCGCGCCGTGAAATAATTTGCGCGCCCCAAGTCAAGGCCGGCCTCCGCCTGGGCTATATCGGTGTTGGTCACCGCTCCGAACCGGAAGCGGTTTCGCGTCCAGCGAAGCTGCTCCGACAGCACGATGATGTTGTTCCGATTGAGCTCGAGGATGGCCGTGTCGCGCAGGACGTTCATATAGGCGGTCGCGCCGTTCTGTAGCGTGTTCTGCTCCGTGGTGCGCGTCTGTTCCCTCGCGCTGAAGACCTGGGACTCCGCCTGCTTCACCTGGTTCGTCGTGCGATTTCCATTGAAGACGTTCTCTGAAACGGTCAAGCCGGCCGCAGTAGTGAACGTACTGCCCGTTGCAAAGTTGACGAACGTGCTGCCGGGCGCTGCGTTGACAGGTGTGCCGCCAAGTGCAGTTCCGCCGGGTACCGTGTTGACAAGCGTGTTGCTGGGTGAGGTGCCGCCGGGTACAGTTCCGCCGGGTACCGTGTTGACGAGCATGCTGCCGGGTGCGGTACCGCCGAGTACAGTGTTGCCGAGTGTGCCGCCGGGTGCAGTGTTGCCGAGGCCGCCCCCAGGGGAAGTGTTGACGAAGGTGCTGCCGGGTACAACGTTCGTCTTAGTGAAATTATATCCGAGGGCGCCCGTCCCGACGACCTGCGGGCGAAAGCCGGCCTTCGCTCTCGCAACATTTTCGTCGATGGCACGGGTGCCGGCGCGTTGCTGGTTGAGGTCGGGATTACCTTCGTAGGCGTGCGCGAGAGCATCAGAAATCGTCTCGGCAGACACGGTCGTCGCGCCGATCTGGCATATCAGACAGGCAATGATCATCGCCTGAAATGACCGGTGCTCCGGCAAAATCACTCCGTCTTGGTTGTCGCCGCCGAGAAACCATAGCGGCTTGACCTATCAAGGTTTGGTCGACCGAACGGAGTCGGGAGATTTGCAACGTCATGTTGCTCCGGAGCAACATTTCGAAGACGTTATAGGAGCGCTGTGCGTGAGCGCGGGGTACGGCAGGCGTTCATCTCCGCCCTGACATTATTTTCGAGCTGTGGTCAGCACGGAACGTCTGGGTGCGTAAACAGCCCGCAGTGCACCGACCTCGGACCTTCCGGCTGTGGTGACATGCGGCGCTCTATGTCAAGGCCGTGGCATGGCCGCTCTCGGAGCTTTGCAACATGGGAACAACGGTGAAACAATCCTTCTCTGCCTCAGATGCGATTTCGATATCCGCTCTCAATTTGCACATCCCCCAGATCGCTCCATGAAACGACCTTTCGCAGAATGGATACTGGATCGCGACAGTCCTATTGCGCCGCAGAAACGAATGTATTTCTGCAATGATAAGTCGAATATAATCCTTGTCAGACGCGATGATCCCCGACGCCGTAAGAAACTCGAACGATCTTAAAATGTTATGATTATCTTTTAAAATAGATACAACACATTCGATCAGATCTTCGAGCGTGGCATCCGCCTCACGATTGACGATCCGACGTATCTGTTCAATTTGCATGTCGAGAACAGGTTCGAGTATTCCGAGAAGTAAGTCCTCCCTCTCCGGGAAATAATAGGTGATCAACGCCGGCGTGACGAAGCATCGTTCGGCTATTGTCTTGCGCGACGATACATCGAAATATCTTTGCCTAAGCGCCTTTCTGGCACGCTCGATGATTCTGGCCGCGCCAACCTCTTGCTCGCCACGACGCGGGCGCCCTACAGCTCTGCTCTCCATCGCAAATAACTCCAACAAACGCATAAGGACTTTCTAAACGCTGAATATGAAATTATCATGCCAGCCGCGTTGTGCATCCACTTTTTGTGCAGTAGTCCTCGTTAAAAAGTCTAACAGGCTCGGCAAACGCAAAGCTCATTCGCACGGGCCGGGCTTGTCTCAGCGCCGAACTAGCCTGATTACATTGGGTTTTCTTGATTTTGGATCGTGCAGTCCGTCCTCGTGAACAACGACGGGATCGACATCGCTCTGAGATCTGACTCGTCAGAGCTGCTTTCGATCGCATGGGCAGCTGAGTTCAATGTAGAGCTTCGGCGTCATAGGGGCATCTGCGGTCAGCGCGATCGGCGTGCGAGACGTCTGCTCCGGAAGCATTTCGTCAAGACGCCGAGCTATTTGATTTTGGAAATCATATTGATTGTGGGAGCAAGGGAGCCCAAACTTCCGAAGGATTCAACTTAGCTTTTCACGATGAAACAGCCCCGCGTTCTCATCGATGGCTTCTATATCGGCGCACCGTCCGGATATGGCCGCGCGGCGCTGGAGCTCTGTCGCGCTCTCTCTGGCCGCTCGACGGACTTCGAAATATTCGTGGCATTACCCTCTCGCGCCGCAGCCGAAGCGGTGAGCGCTCTTCCGAACCTCAAGCCGATCGTCTTGCCACGTTTGCCGTTCCCGCTCTGGGAGCAGATCTTCGTTCCGATGTGCGCGGCGAACTTTGGCTGCAGTCTCGTGCATTTCCCCTACAACACGCGTGCAGTGTGGGTCGGAGCGCGCGGCTCGGTCACGACAGTCCACGACCTCACCTTCCTTCTCGCGGGCGCACAGCGGACCTTCAAGAGCAAGCTGATCCACCTCTACATGGCCTCGGCCTTCGCATTGGGAACGAAGCGATCCGGCTGCTTGATCGCCGTCAGTGAGACGACAAGGCAGGCGCTCGCGGAGCGCAATCTGCCGTCCCGGCGGATCTACAACACCGTCGACGGTTTCCTCGCCGGCCATCGTCCGACCGCGGCAACGAAGCTCAGCCGTCCTTATTTTCTTCACCGCGGAAGCTACCAGGGCGGCCATCGGAACACGGATCGCGTCATCAGGGCCTTTCTTAATACACCCGAGCTCGTGCGGCGCTGCGACCTCTACCTCCTTGGCGTGCCCGACGGGGCGGCGCATTGGCATACGCCGCCGACAGTCCCCGTCCGTTACCTGCCACGGGTGTCCGATCTCGAGCTCGCTGCTCTCTATCGCGACAGCGCGGGCGTGGTCGCTCCGAGCCTGCTTGAAGGCTTTTGCCTGCCCATCGTCGAGGCGTTTGGCTTCGCAGTTCCCGTGATCACTTCATCCATCAATCCGATGCAGGAGATCGCGGGCGATGCGGCCTTGCTTGTGCCCCCCGACGATGACCGGGCGCTCGCCGACGCGATGCTGAGGATCGTCTGTGATACTCGGCTTGCGGCGGATCTGGTCGAGCGAGGAACGCAGAGGCTGAAGTGCTTCGCGAGCGACACCATGGCAAGACAGGTGCTCGACGTCTACGACGACGTCATCAGCGAGCGCCGCGTACGGCATCGCCTCTCGCCCAAGTTGGACGAACGCGCCACACGTCCGGGCCAGCCTCCGCAAGCGCGGCGGCCTTAACGCGATCCGTTCGGCGCGTAGGCGCGAATATCCGAGATCTCGAGGTAGGAGGGATTTGCCGTCTGATCGATCGGCCATCCTCCGCCAAGCCCGAGATCCACTAGGATCATCAAAGGATGCTTGTGCTCGGACGGCGTCGCAACACGCCAATATTCCAGCCCGTCGAAATAGAAAATCGTCCAGGCCGGCGTGACCTCGGCGCCGTAGGTATGGAAGGCTTGCGACAGCGTGCCGTCAGGCACGAGCTTGATATACATATTCGAAGGCGGCTTCCCGCCTCCCTTTGGCCACGTGGTCACCGTCGTGTTGAAGGCACCCGGAAACTTGCCGTAGTGCTCGAACACGTCGATCTCGATGCTTGGATCCGGTGAGGGCGACGGCACGAAGCTGTCGAGCCAGAACGCGGGCCACACCCCCGGACTGGAGGGCAGCTTGGCGCGCACCTCGAAGTAGCCGTAGCGAAGCGCGAAGCCGTTTCCGTTCTGATCGACGGATGCCAGCAGGCCAGATTCCCACTGACCGAGCGCGTTCTTCCGCATCTCGATGCGGAAGGTGCCGTTGTTCTGGAACGGGAAACCTTGGCGCGGATCCACGAAGCGCGCGTCGCCGAAGTCGCCGTGCCAGGGCGTGTGCGCGACCCATCGCGTGTTCGGTCCGTTGGCCGAAACGCTCAGGTGCTTGAAGTCCTCGTGGAAGGCGAGCTTGTAACCCGAGAGATCCAGGCGATGGGGGTCCGATTTCACGAGTCTGGTCGGAACGACTCCGAGGATTGCGGCCAAGGACAGCAGAAGCGCGGCTGAACGAGCGACCTTCCTTCTGGTCATTTCGTGTGCCCTGATCCTCTAGTGGATAACGTCATTCGATAGAGTCCGTCGTGGGATTCCCGTTGGGCCGCGGTCGTGCGAGTCTTCGGGATGCGCACAGGGATCAGGATCGAAGTCACCATTGCCGACGAAGCCCGCATGAAGGCGATCGTCGCCGATCGCGGCAGCCCGCAGAACCATGTCTGGCGCTGCCGCATCGTGCTGCTGACCGCCGCCGGGCTCGGCACCAACGCGATCATGCGCGAGGCGAACGTCGCCAAGACCGCGGTGTGGCGCTGGCAGGAGCGTTTCATGCGGGAGGGCGTCGCCGGCCTCTTGCGCGACAAGACGCGGCCGCCCGGCAAGCCGCCGCTGCCGAGGGAGGTCGTCGACAAGGTCGTCGCCCTGACGCAGTCCGAGCCGCCCGGCGAGACGACGCATTGGACCGCGCCCGCCATGGCCGAAGCCATGGGCATCAGCGTTTCCTCGGTTCAGCGTATCTGGAAGGCGCATGGGCTGGCGCCGCATCGCGTCCGCCGCTTCAAGCTGTCCAACGATCCCCTGTTCGCCGCCAAGCTGCGCGACGTCGTCGGCCTTTACGTCGATCCTCCGGCGCACGCCATCGTGTTGTCGCTCGACGAGAAGAGCCAGATCCAGGCGCTCGACCGCACCCAACCCGGCCTGCCGATGAAGAAGGGCCGGCTCGGCACCATGACCCATGACTACAAGCGCCACGGTACGACGACGCTGTTCGCCGCCCTCGACGTGCTCGAGGGAAAGGTCATCGGGCGCTGCATGCAGCGTCACCGGCATCAGGAGTTCGTCCGCTTCCTCAACGCCATCGAGGCCGAGGTGCCGGCCGGAAAGACGGTCGAGGTCATCCTCGACAACTATGCCGTCCACAAGCACCCGAAGGTTCTCGCCTGGCTCGGCCGCCACCCGCGCTTCACCTTCCACTTCACGCCGAAATCGGCTTCCTGGCTGAACGCCGTCGAGGGCTTCTTCGCCAAGCTCACGCGGCGACGGCTCAAGCGCGGCGTCTTCCGTTCGATCGTCGATCTTCAAGCCGCCATCAACCGCTTCCTCGCCGAGACCAACAAGGCCCCGAAACCCTTCCATTGGAAAGCCGATCCGGACAAAATCATCGCCGCCGTCAAACGCGGGCACCAAGTGTTGGAATCTATCCACTAGGATGCCAAGCGACTGGCTGAAAACCGCAGGCGTCCCCGAGGAACGTCCTGGCGCAAGTCGCAAGGCATTTTGTACCGTGCCAGCCACTTCGCTGCGCCCTGAAGCGACTGATTGATCACCTGATGCATGTCAAGATATTGGTAGGTGCCGCATCGCCCGATGAATTTGATCGACGCTTCGTTGTTCGCCAGTTCGTTGTACGCCAGCAGATTTCTCGCATTGACCTTATCGAGTGCACGATCTGGATAGTATCTCTCGAAATTGTTTTCGGTATAACAGCAGGGCTCCTCAAGAGTAAGCAAGCGGTGTCCCGTTTCGAACGCCTTGTGACCAGGCAGCTTCGACCAATCCGTTTGTCGGGTATATTTGCGATTGTCGGAAAAATTGATGACGGCTGTTGGACCGCAATATGTTCGGTTGGAGACCACGCGCTGGTGAAACCGGATCGATCTGTATGGCAGAGGTCCGTAGCGAGAATCGTAAAACTCATCGATGGGCATGCTATTGAAAACGAAATGATGCCGTTTCAGCATGCCTTTATGGAAAGCTGTGTTGCAGCAGACGGTTATCAAATCGTCATCGAGTATATTTTCAAAAAGGCGGTTATACCCTTTTTTAGGCAAACCCTGGAACGTGTCGTCCGGGAAATAAGCAGAATTGCTGTCGACGCGTATCGGGATGCGGCGAACGACCGAGGCATCGAGATCCTCTAAATCGCACGCCCACATCTTTCTCGTATAGGGTCGAAAAAACAGATCGGTCAAAGTTTTTCCAAGTCGCGCGTTTAAATAATCCGAAGCATTCGCCTCGACAGCCTGAGGAGAGGACAACGAGTCGAGAAATTGAGTCGCTTGCTCTTTCGTGGCGAGGCTCTGCTTGAAGACAGCATTCAATGTGAGAATGTTGATCGGGATCGGAACATATTGCTGCCGCTTCATTTTGACTGTGACGCTATGCCGATATGGCACGAACTCGCCGAAACGCGTAATCCATGAAACGACGTCACGGTTGCTGGTGTGAAAAAGGTGCGGTCCGTAGGTGTGAAAACGGGTGCCGGTTTCATGCACTTGGTCGTGACTGTTCCCGCCAACATGCGGGCGCTTGTCGATCATTACCACCGGCACACCTGCCTCCGCGAGAGTGCGAGCGTAAACCGCGCCGGCAAAGCCCGCTCCTACGACGAGAACTGGCCGCTTATCTGCTTTCACTTCAATTCTGAGACCGGAATGACACCACGCGACTCGAAATAAATCAAAGCTGTTTGAAACGCAAATTCTTTTTAGAGAAAAATACTACCAATTTTATTTCAACATTTAGGCTATATTTTGAATAGTATCCGGCGATGTTTTGCAGGAGGAATGTCCAATGGCGTGGCCGGGGCGGATGCATTCATTCGGTCGCGTCGAATTCCGCAGCACGCAAAAGCACGATATTGCAACGGGGCTCTACGAACGCGTCAAGCGACGGGCTAAGTCTGCGGAGGGCGCTATGCGGCTCTACGACAAGTACCGCCTCGATGATAGACGCAAATCGAGAAAAACCCTCATTGTCATGTTGGCCGGATACAAGCCGGAACTATGGAGCCATGTATTCCGGCGCTTTGAGATGGCAATTGTGGACGCCGACATCTGTATCGTGACGCCCGGTAAGCGCGTGGAGCGGCTAGCAACAGTCTGCGGCGAGAAAGGGTGGAGCTATCTCACAACCTCCACAAACGATGTCGCGCTGGCACAGAATATCGCATTGAAGCTTCACGTCGAGGCCGAACTTGTCGTGAAACTGGACGAGGACATGTTTCTGCTTCCGGATACAATAGCCTGTCTCATCCAAGAATACAAAGATATCAAGGCCGAAGGTATCATCGACCCGGGCTTTGTCGCGCCGGTCATTCCGCTCAACGGACTGACCTACCGTTACCTGCTCCAGACACTGGGATTACTTGACGAGTACGAGGCGAGGTTCGGGATCGCGCGGCTGGCGACAGCCGGTCTGGCAATCCAAAACGATCCGGAGGCCGCGCGCTGGATTTGGGAGCACACCGTTCCGCTGGAGAAGACCGCGGACGTGTTGCGAAGGCGTCCGAAGGAACGTATGTGTTGCCCGATACAATTCAGCATCGGGCTCATCGTTTTCGAGCGAAGCTTTTGGGAACACATCGGTTACTTCATCGTCCACCGTCGTCGGCTCTTGATGGGGATCAGTACTCTCGGGGGCGACGAGGCTTGGCTTTGCGCCCGGGCACAGGAATTGTCGCGGCCTGGCGTCATTACCAGCATGGCGTTCGCCGCCCACTTCGCTTTCGGACCGCAGTATTCGGCGCAGAGGAAGCTTTTCGTCGAACAACCTGAGTTGTTTGGAGTGGAACGTCCGCTTCTCTAGGAGCGCACCAAAGGCGACTTGGATCGACTTGCCGGGCGCAACCGGTACATGGAGCTTCACGACTCCGTCTTTCACGCCATGCGTCCCCGAGTTACGTCGTGGCGCCGGCATCATCGGGATACCGCCTGCCGGCAGTTCGATCGCGCCCGCCAAGAAGGGCCCCGGACGCGAGGCTCGCGCGCGCATCATGCTGCCGAGGTTCGCCGCGGGCTTCCGCCCGAAGCGCACCTAGGGCCAGAGCGTACGCATGCGCCATCCCGTAGCGGGGACTGTAACCCGCTGCACGCAGACGGTTGTTTGGGAAGCGCATGCGCCAGAGGGGATTGCGGAGCGGCAGGCTGTGGAAGCGGATGAAATCGTGCAGCCAGTCCACCGCGCCGGGCACCCGAACAACGCGGAACCGGCGATCGCCACTTACCGCCCACGCCTTGGCAAGGAAGGCCGCGTGGGTCGGCTCGCGATAATCATCCTCCGAAAGGTTGAAGACTTCGACGCTTCCGGGTGTCGATGGTTGCCGCATCTCCTTCTCCAGAGACCAGATCAGCGCGTCGGACACGTCCCATACGTAGACGTGATGCGAGTGGCGATGCGCGGCGAGGACGCGCTTGACCAAACTCCAGTCACGGATGCCGATGATGTCTGGGACATCGACCACCACGGTTGGACGGAAGATCGTATAGCGGGTCTTGCACGCGGCGGCGCGGATGGCGTGCTCCCCGGCGAGCTTGGTCCGACCGTAGGCGCGCACGTATGCGAGCGCCCAATATTCCGACCGCACGTCATGGTCGTCGGTCAGGACGGACGCCTCTTCCGAGATGATCCGTCCGCGACCGCTGCCGTAGACGGAGACCGAACTGACGTAGCAGAAGCTCGCGACGTTCAATCGCTCCGCGCCCTCCGCGAGCCTGCGCGTTGCCTCCGTGTTGATCCCTACCATGCGCTCCTTGGCGCCCAGCTCCGCGGCAAGGTGGATGACGGCGGAACACCCCTCGAGCAGATCGTCGTAGCCGCCCGATTGCAGGAAATCGACGTGATGCCATTCGCAGCGGCCATCATGGTCCGCATTCACCGGCAGCGGCATCTTGGACGTCGTCGCGCGCACGTGATAGCCGCGCTCGAGCAGGTCTGCGAGCACCACGCGGCCGATGCGTCCGGTCGCGCCGGTGAGAAGCACCTTCGGCTTGAGTGTCGCAAGTGCCCTACGAGCGTCGTCTCCGATCGGCGTCGCGATGGTGGCCGCTGTCTTGAGGTGGGCGGCGAGCCGGAGAGCCATGGCGACGATCATGTGCGTCGGATTGCAATGTCCGGCGGTCGGGAACACTGAGCTGCCCGAGACGTAGAGGCCGTCGACACCGAACACCATACAATCGCGATCAACGACGCCTCTCGATGGGCTCTCCGCCATGCGCGTGGTGCCGGTCGGGTGTCCGACGTCCATGATGTCGGCGGGGAACGAGGCGCCCTGCCGGACCCAGTCGGCGAGCTGCGGAGCCGGCAACCCGAGACGTGGGAACTCCTCGGCAACAAGCTCCGCTATGCGGCGCATGCTGCGGGCCTCGTCCGCATGCACGCGCCAATCGATTTGAGACCTCCGTAGGCCAAGTCGGTCGCGTCGATCCGAGAGGGTTACCCGGCTTTCGGGATCGGGACGCTGTTCACACATCGCGTCGAGCGTGAGCGCCGTCAGCTTCCGCGGAAGGCCGTTATGTCTGACGAAATAGTCGTAGCAGCCTCGCGCCAAGAAAGCCGCGTTGGAGGCTAGGGTGATCAGATCGCTCGGAAGCGCCGGTTTTCCCCGCGCCATGCGCTTGACGGCCTCCAAGGGATCGGACGAGCTTGGAACCTCGCCGAGCCAAGCCGCGCAATTCAACAAGCCTTCGTCGCGCTGAACGGTCGGGCTAAGCCGCACGCCGGCGCGGAACAGGTGCCCTCGCACGTTGTATCGGCCGAGACGCCGCTGCAATTCGCGCGATCCTTGCAGATCGAAGGTGCCGACGGGTCCGCGCGGGTGGTCCATGAGAAATCGGCCGACCAGATCGCGGTCGTTCCCGAGACCTCGCGGCGTCACGTCGTCGGACATCAACAGGAGGCGAGCGTTCTCGATGCCGCCGCCGCAAAGGACGACCGCTTCGCAGCGGAGCTCGCGCGCTTGGCCCTCAGACGCCGCATATAAGACGCTCTGCACGCGCCGGCCTGATGCGACCGGAACGACGCGAAGAACGGTCGCCTGCGTGACCAACGTGACGTTCGCCGGCATCTCCTTGAGCAGCTGTCGCCCGAAACGCATGTACTCGTAGCGGTAGCTATCATCTCCGTGGCGACTGAACTGCCAGAAGAACGGCATCAGCCTATCGGCGTTTGGCGCCCCCTTCGGCTTGATGTTGGCGAAACGCCAGAAGCCCTCCTCCTGGAGGTTGGGTGCAATGGCCAGGCCGAGGTAAGCCGCGGTGGATTCGAGGAAGGCATCGAAGTCGGCCGCCTCCAAAGGCCAGCCTGAGTATGGTACCCATGGACGTGCCTCGTAGTCGATCTCGTCGAACTGCCCGCATCGACCGCCCCACGTGTAGGAACTCCCCCCGAGGATGCGGTTCCGGACCGCCCATTGATCCTCGACACGCGGACGACCGACGTTGACGACTTGGTTGAGCGAATCCGCGAACTCGGTTCGCTCGACTCCGCCGCTTTCTAAGATTGTGACGCGAAGACGGGTCCCGCTAAGTTCGCGTGCGATCGTGCTGCCGGCTGGTCCCGATCCGATGATGCAGACGTCGCATTGGGAAAGCGCTTCGCAAGTCTCGGCGGCGGCGGTGGGGAGATTGATGACGGGCATGGTCGTTCGATCTCGTGTCGCTGCTCATCCGTGCTCGACGGCCGGCATGGCGTCGGCCATCCTCGACGCGAGGTGGGACGGCGCGCCGCCCGTCCCTTCTTCGCGAGCGCACAGTCTGCGAACGTAGCCCGTGAGCGACTCCGTCCATGCGGGCATCACGTTCAAGCCAAGCCGGTCCAGCTCGGCGTTGACCGCCGCCTCGTTCATCGAGACCGGGGCTTTCCGCGCGAACGTCTGCGGCCTCACGTCCACGGTTAGGCCCGCCGCCCAGATGATGTGCTTTACATAATCGAAACGGGAGGCGCGCCCTGTTCCCACGCAGTTGAACGTGCCTCGGGCCCCGGCCTCCACGAGAACTTGCGTCTGTCGCACCACATCTTCGACGAAGGTTGGACATCCCACCTGAAGCGGATTGGAGCCGATGGACGAGCTTCCGCTAGCCTCGGCCAATCGGGCCCAGACGAAGTTCTTACGAAGACCGGGCTCTCCGCCATAGAGCCAGCCTAAGCGAAGGATCATGGCGTCGCAGCCAATTTCTCGGATTGCCCGTTCTCCGGCAGCCTTAGAGTAGTGATGGACGGTCGTCGGCTTGAGAGCGTCGGACTCGCAATAGGGCTCGATCTTGTAAGCCCCGTAGCAGCCGGTGGATGAGAAGTGCACCAAAAGCGATCGGCGCTTTCGGCAGCCGCGGGCGATCATCTTCGGCAGAATTGCGTTCGCCAACATCGCGCGCCTTGGCGCGTCCTCGGCGCTTTCAACGTCGGTGTCTGCCGCACAATTTATAACGACGTCGGCGCCGGAATCGGCGATCTTCATCGCAACGCGATCTCCATCCAATCCAGAGAAGTCACGATGGGTCGCGACTTGCAGCGGACGATCCGGGAGCGCCGCCTTGAAGGCGCTCCCGAGCATTCCGTTCGGCCCGATGATCAGGATGCTTCTACAGGACATCATCTCGCCCCTGCCGCAATCAGCGCCCGCTCTTCGGGCCAGGGACACGCCATGAAATCCGCCGTCTCCGCCTCATCGGGATCATGAGGATGACTGGCCACATTCAGGAGGAGATTGAGGTCGGGTCCGATTCCTTGGAAGCCGAACCACAGCATGGCAGGAACGGTCAATCGCTGATAGCGTTCTTCCGTTTCAGGGGAAAGGATGGTATCAGTAAGCACGGTCGCGGCTTCCCGGTCCTGCAGTACCACAACGCGAACCGCGCCGACCGGGCATATCAAGTTCAGCGTCATCTTCCGGTGCCGCTTCCAGCCCTTGATAGCGCCGCACACCACTTGCGAAAAATAGGCCTCGCCGAAGCCGACAAAGCCGGTGTCGTCCGCCTTGATCGCATGAAGCACGTCGCCCTTCGGTGTGTGGATCCGCCGTAGTGGCGTACGAGTCGGTTTCCTATCGGTCATGCGTGAGCCACGGCCCAAGATCGACCACGCTCCCGAGCGAAAGCGACGTATTCGTCGATCTGCTCTGCTGCGCAGACGAAGGCAGGGCGATCCTCGCGCAAGACGTTGCGATACCACTCGCCCGTCAGCCGTATGCATTCTCCGTATGAGAGGCTCGCCTCCCAGCCGAGCTCCAGCAGCGCCTTGTCGCAATTGAGCTTGAGCAACAAGGCCTCGTGAAAGTTGCTGCTTCCGGTGACAATGAACGCGTCCGCTGCCGAAGCGAACCCCCAGATACGGCTTAGTTCCTCGAGCACCTCGACGACCGTGCGGTTTTGCTCCGACCGCGGACCGAAATTGAAGGCTTCGCCGGAATGCCGACCCGCGCGAGACAGACGCTCGGCGAGACTGAGGTAGCCACTCAACGGCTCTAGTACGTGTTGCCAAGGACGTGTCGCGGAGGGGCTTCTCACCTCGACCGGACGCCCTTCCGACCAAGCCCGAATGCAATCCGCGATGATGCGGTTCGCCGCCCAATCGCCGCCGCCGATAACGTTGCCTGCCCGAGCCGCGGCGATTTTCACCGGATGAGACTGGTCCTTGTAAAAGGAATGATAGTAGGACTTGAAAACGAGCTCGGCCGCGCCCTTCGAGCCGCTGTAGACGTCCTTGCCGCCGAGAACGTCCGTCTCGCGATAGCCCCAGACCCATTCGACATTGTCGTAGCACTTGTCGCTCGTGATGATGATCGCGACGCAGGGCCAATCGACCTCGCGCAGCGCCTCGAGCACGTTCGCGGTCCCGAGGACGTTGCTCGTGATCGTCTCCAATGGGTCCGTATAGGACATGGTGACGATGGCCTGCGCCGCGAGGTGAAAGACGAAATCGGGCTTGAATGATCGTACGAGGCTTCGCATGAGACTGAGATCACGCACGTCGCCTATCTGATGACGCACCTGTCCCTCGAGCGCTGCGAGCGCGAACAATGACGGCTTCGTCGGGATGTCCTTGGAAACGCCGCAAACCATCGCGCCCTGAACAATGAGCCAAGAGGTCAGCCAACTGCCTTTGAATCCCGTGTGGCCGGTGATGAGCACACGCTTGCCTGCATAAACGCCTCCGAATGGCGCCCGAGCATCGCCCCTTGTTGTTTGGTGGCAAAGGTCAAGCATCCCAGATCTTCCATGGTGCTGCGCCGCTCGCCCAGAGCTGTTCTAGAAGGTTTCGATCACGAAGGCTGTCCATCGGCTGCCAGAAACCCTTATGCTTAAAGACCCCCAATTGTCCGTCTCGAGCGAGCCGTTCAAGAGGCGCTTGCTCCCACATGGTTTGATCATCCTCGATGTAGGAGCCGACCTTCGGCGAAAGCACGAAGAAGCCGCCGTTGATCCAGCCAGCTTCGCCAACGGGTTTTTCTTCGAATTCTGCGACCATCTCGCCATCGAGCCCGAGGGTGCCGAAGCGGCCGGGCGGCCGGGTGCCGGTCACGGTGGCAAGTCGGCCGGATCGCTCGTGCTGCTTCATCAGCGAGGCCACGTCGACGTCGCCGACGCCGTCGCCGTAGGTCATGCAAAAGAAGTCGTCGCCGCGGACGTAGGGAATGACGCGCTTGAGGCGACCGCCGGTCATGGTAGCCTCGCCGGTGTCGACCAAGGTGACCCGCCACGGCTCAGATTTGGAAGTATGGATTTCCATGTTGTTGCGCGCCACGTCGAAGGTGACGTCGGAGGTATGGAGAAAGTAGTTCGCAAAATATTCCTTGATCACGTAGCCTTTATATCCAAGGCATACGACAAAATCATTAATGTTGTGCGCAGAGTAGATCTTCATGATGTGCCACAGTATCGGCCGTCCGCCGATCTCGACCATCGGCTTCGGCTTCGTGGTCGTTTCCTCGGAGAGCCGGCTGCCGAGCCCTCCGGCGAGGATGACAAGCTTCACACCCATCGGACGCTGCCCCTTTGCAGGAAGCCGAAATCGCTCCCTTTCCGCGACGCCGAAGCGCTCGAGCCGAGCCCCGTCATGCGGGACCGCTCACGACAGGACGTCAAGGCACTCTGCGGATGCATTATACTCTGTGACCTGCATATGAAATCCATCCCGCCTAGAAGATATTCGCCTTAAGCGATCCCTTCAAATTCTTTAAGTAGATAAATTTGACATTTCTTCCCACCTTATTCACGTTGCGCACAGGCTTGATCAATTCTACTGTCGGAGATCAGGCCCCGTTTGCGCAGAGTTCCATGCGAAGCTTTCCTGCCGTAAACGCCGACAACAAAGCGTGCCGCCAGCAGGATGCCGTGTGCAGGCGGTGTTCATTCGGAGGGAAACGGTGGCCTCAGATCGCGTGATCTGCTACGTCTCGAGCCTCGATTACCTCCTGCCGTCGATCGTGTCGGCGGCGGGCGTCCGCAGGTTTGTCCCAAACCACAAGGCCGACATCGTCATCCTGCTCACAACCGAAGACGAGAGCCGTCTTCCGTTTATCAATCGGCGGCTTGGAAATCTCGGCATTCACGTGGAAGGCGTCGGCGCTGTCGCTCTCAAGCAAATCAATTCGTTCGCGTTCGATGGCTACATCAACTCGACGACGCTTGGGCGTTTCTTCATCGCCGACCTACTCCCGATCCGTTATCAAAAAATCGTTTATATCGACGGCGACACAATGGTCAGTCAGGATCCGACCGCGCTCGTCGAGGCAGACGTTCCCGAGGGCCGGATCGCGGCTGCCGAAGACGTCATCTCGTTTCGCCGCAGCCGCCTTACACCGGCGGGACGTCGCATCCTCGCCTATCACGAGGGGCTGGGGATCGGTGCTGGCGGCTATTTTAATTCCGGCATCCTCGCTGTCACGCGGAAGACTTGGAGACTGCTCGCCGAGCAGGCCTTCGCGTTCTTCAAGCAGCACAGAAGTCTTTGCGTGTGTCTAGATCAGAGCGCGTTGAACGCGGTGACAGGGGACCGGCGCCTCCCTCTCTCGCTGAAATGGAATTTCCAGTCGCCCGCGCGCTTTTTGGGCATCGAGGGGCTCGTTAGCCCGACAATCTACCACTTCAACCAATACATCAAACCCTGGATGGGCTTGTGCAAGCCTTGGGAGCACATCCATCACCTCTATAGGACGGAAAGCGATCGCTTCACCGCGCTCGAGTTGACGCTGCCGATGGTGAGCGAGGCCGATATCCAAGCACATAACCGGCTCACGCCCGTGAAGAACGCACTCCTCCAGTGGCCGGCGTTGGCGAGCTTGGCGTCGCGGCACACCGATGTTCGCGCCTACGAACGGACGGCCTGGATTTGATCTCGCTCGGGTCTTCGCGGTCGAAAAGAACCGAGCGTGGGCGATCTTGCGGGGGCAAGCGATCCGGCAATTAAGCGGTTGGGGGAGTATGGTCGTGCGTATCTTTCATGTTCTCAACCACAGTGGTCGCCTCAACGGCCACGTTCACGCAGCCGTCGATCTCGCCTGTGCTCAGGCGGCGTCCGGGCACCACGTGGCCTTCTGCAGCGCGGGCGGCGACTTCGACGCGCTGTTGACGGCAAAGGGCGTCGCGATATTCACCGTAGGGCTGCAACGTCGCGCGGGATCGCCGGCGGCCTTGTTCGCGATGGCGCGGCTGCTATGGCGCTGGCAGCCGGACGTCGTGCACGCTCACATGGTAAAAAGCGCGCTTCTGACATGGCCTGGCTGCCGGCTCATGCGGATCCCTCTTGTAACAACCGTTCACAACGCGTTCAGCCGAAGCTCGCGTCTTATGGGCGTTGGTAGTCGAGTCATCGCGGTCAGTGACGCTGTCCGCCGTTCGATGGAAAAGCGAGGCCTTCCGCGCTCCTCTTTGCGAACCGTCTTGAACGGGACTATCGGCGCGGCGCGTTTTGAGGGCCAGGACAGGACTCCCGAGCCCCTCCCTTCCCCTTCCGTGATCTTCGTCGGCGGCCTTCACCCGCGAAAAGGGGTCGGAGATCTGATCGCAGCCTTCGCCAGGGTGCTGGAGCGCGTCCCAACCGCGAAGCTCTTCATCGTCGGAGAAGGTCCGCACGAAGACCACTACCGTGCGGCCGCCGCCGGTCTTGGATCCTCAATCTGTTTCACGGGTCCTCAATCCAATCCGCAAAGCTTTCTGCTCGGAGCGGACATCTTTGTTTTGCCCTCTCTCTCCGATCCGGCGCCGCTCGTAATCGCCGAAGCGCGTGAGGCAGGCTGCGCGATCGTCGCCACGCACGTCGATGGTATACCCGAGTTGCTCGATCACGGTCGCGCAGGGCTGCTCGTGCCACCTCAAGCGCCCGAACAACTAGCGGAAAAAATCCTCCTGCTTCTTGAGGATTCGAAGGCTCTAGCGCTCTGGCGCAGCAATAGCCAAAGCAATATCGATTATCTTCGGATCGAGCGCGTCTCGAGCGCGACGGTGGCCGTCTATCAGGAGGTGACCGCACTCGGAGATCACAAAAGGTGGAGGTCGCAAAGCTCCAGCCCGAAAGCGCAGGAGTTCGCGTCGACCGAGCCGGTGAGAAGCCGGTCGCGGTCCTTCGAGAAGGTCGAATGATCCCAAATCGGCCAATCGACGTCGGATCCCGATTAGATCGGGACCGTTGGTGGCGGCTCGTGAGCCCGAGGCTTGGAGCCGATTATGGCACGCATCCGCACACTTTCATGTTAATTGGTCCGCTTTTCGAGGCTTGGACTGGATGCTGTTATTGGGCATTGGTGACGAGATATCTCAATACCAGAGGCCGTGTGTCCGTGGGGAGTACCGCAATGATTGAGAGCAGAAAAGCTGGAAGCCCTCTGCGGCATGACCGAAACTTGGTTCCTCTACAATGGGTTTATCACTTGACTGGCCTCAAGTCGGTACGAAGTAGCGTGTCGCTAAGCATCGAATCTTTTGCAAGACGACGTCTCGGTTCTTTCGCCAGACGCCGTCTCGGATCTCTGGTGGAAAGACTTGAGCTGGACACAACGGCCATATCGGACAAGGCCACGCTTGCAAGTCGACGGAGCGTGGAAGGCGCGCTTAGCTTGCTGAGGACACATGAAGTTGTAAACGTAGCCAAGAAGAGGTTTGGGAGCGCCAACGACGGCGGCTACGTCATGCTCGACGATACCGTCAACGTAGATCGCGCGCTCTCGCTAGGAATCAGCCAGAACGACGATTGGGACAGTGACTTCGCCGGTCGCGGCATCCCGGTCGATCAATACGACGACTCCGTTGATGCCGCTCCGACATCGCATCCGCTTCTCAGGTTCCATCGCATGCGAGTAGTCGCCTCGGCAAACGGAAGTGGGATCACAATCGCGCAACTCCTGGAGATGCCACTGGCCTACATTCTCAAGATGGACATCGAGGGTTCGGAGTGGGAATGCCTTGACGCCACGCCGTCCTCGCTTATTGCACGATGCCGGCAGATCGTGATCGAGTTTCACAGCCTTCGGCGGCTGGCCGATGAGGCATTCCGTCAGCGCGCGGTCCGCGTTCTCGAAAAATTGGCTGCAACGCACATACCGATCCATGCACATGCTAACAATAACGGGCGGGTCTGCATGGTTGCCGGTATCCCGCTTCCAGATGTGCTTGAGATAACATTCGTGCTTCGATCCGGCTACGAGACTCGAAAATCATCGGAAGTTTTCCCAACGTCGATGGATGCGCCAAATGATCCGCATCGGCACGATATATACCTTGGCTCGTTCGCGTACTGACGCCTCCTATTCGATGATGCGATGTGGTCGCGAGGATTTGCCGTCGCGCCATCGGCGTTTTCGTAATTCGAGTCCGCACTGGTGGACGCGTTGGAGACATGAGACGAGCGATCGGGCATCGGCCCCATCGCTCATGGCGCGCGCGGCCGGGAGCGCGCTCGGCAGCGACGAACAGGTCGGTTTCGGAACCGGCGGCGAAGGCGATGCGGATACGGCTGGCGGTCTCGATGATGCGCGGCACCCCTCAGCAGGCGGAGCCGCCGCGCGGCGAACTCGGCGATGGCGAGTTCGCGGAGCCTCGATGGCGTTGCGCACGCTAAGCATCAGCCTGCCGTCCGAGGGGACCGCGCAGGCGCCATCTTCATTAGGATCAGGCAGCCCTCCCGAGCACATCAAACCGATCGTGCCGTCTTCCGAAAGACCGAGCATTGTCGCAGCGCGTCTGGTTGCGAATGCCGCCTTGATGAGCTTGGATAGCAGAGACGTTGGGACAGCATGGATAGACGCCATACCGATTTATTGGAGTTCAGCGGCGCAGACCGGACCCTTCTTGGCGCCGGAGATCCGACGAGAGTGCCTTCGCACGGCCTAGCAACCACCAGCAGACCGCTAAGCGCTGAGCAACGCCTGACTTTATAACTGGGCCGCGGAAATCTCCGGTCGAACAGTCTGGGTGGCTGGGGCGGGAGGATTCGAACCTCCGCATGGCGGAATCAAAATCCGCTGCCTTACCGCTTGGCGACGCCCCATCGTGTCGGCCGGGCTTTGCGCCGCGAGCGCGCCGACCATAAAGCGGCAGGTGAAGCGCCGCAATGGCCTGCTCTCACCGTTGCTCTACATGGCCAGCGCGCCGCATGAGCGTTTCCGGTCCAAAAGGGTCACCGATCCCGTCCAGGATAAGGCCAAGATCCCCTCCAGGATCCCGACAGCGGTCTCGCGCTGCCGAGGGCGCGCGGCGGCCTGCCGGCAGGCCGCTCCGCAGCCATGAATATCCCTACCACCTTGACCCTACCGCGCCGCTCTTGCACGCAGCCTCGAGCGGCGGCATGCTTTCCCGATGACTTCGCTGATCGAGCAGGCGGCACAGGAGGCTCTGCGCGAGGCGAGTACGCTGCGCTCTCTCAACCAGCGCTCGCTCGACATCTTTCGCCGCATCGTCGAGGGCTACCTCGCCACCGGTGAGCCGGTCGGTTCGCGCAACCTGTCGCGGCTGCTTCCGGTGCCGCTGTCGCCGGCCTCCGTGCGCAACGTCATGCAGGCGCTGGAGGAAAGCGGCCTCATTTTCGCGCCTCACACCTCGGCCGGCCGACTGCCGACCGAGATCGGGTTGCGCTTCTTCGTCGACGCGCTGCTCGAAATCGGCGACATCGACGAGGAGGAGCGCCGCGCCATCGAGGCGCAGATGGGCGGTCCGCAGGACCGTAGCTTCGAGGCGATCCTCACCGAGGCGACGACCATGCTGTCGGGCATGACCCGTGGCGCCGGCGTCGTCGTCACCTCGAAGGACAATGCCCGGCTCAAGCACATCGAGTTCCTGCGCCTCGAGCCCGAGCGGGCCTTGGCCGTGCTCGTCGCGGAGGACGGCTCAGTCGAGAACCGCGTCCTGCCGATCGCCGCGGACCTGCCGGCCTCGGCCCTGATCGAGGCCGGCAACTATCTCAACGCCCGAGTGCGCGGGCGGACGATAGCGGAGGTGCGCGGCGACACCGAGGCGTCGCGCCGTGCCGCCGAGGCCGAGCTCGGCGAGCTCACCGCGCGTTTGGTCGACGCCGGCCTCGCCAGCTGGGTCGAGGGGCAGGGGCGCCTGATCGTGCGCGGACAGGCGAACCTCCTCACCGACCTCACCGCCGCCGCCGACCTCGAGCGCATCCGGCTTCTCTTCGCCGATCTCGAGACGAAGAAGGATGTGGTCGATCTGCTCAATCGCGCCGAGGGCGGCGAAGGCGTGCGCATCTTCATCGGGTCGGAGAACAAGCTGTTCTCGCTGTCCGGCTCCTCGATGATCGCGGCTCCGTTCCGCGATAGCCAACAGCGCATCGTCGGCGTGCTCGGCGTCATCGGCCCGACGCGGCTCAACTATGCCCGCATCGTGCCGATGGTCGACTACACCTCGAAGCTGATCGCCCGTCTGGTTTCGCGGAGCTGACGAATGACGCCAGCGAGACGCGTCGGCGCGTTTCAACTTAGGGCACTCCAACCCGGCGCATCAGCGTGGCGGAGGCGTGATCCCGAGTACAGCCGCGAACCCGAGCACGAAAATGCCCAACAGACCTTCGAGCGCGATGCTCACGAAAAGCAAGCCGAGCGATGTCCGCGGTTCTGAGGAGAGGTGGAGGCGCGGCATCATCACAAAGCGGTTGAAAGCGGCAAGCGCCAGCATGAGCGCCACGAGTCCGAGTTTCCAGAACAGCGTTTCGCCATAGGTCGTGGACGCCAGCGTGCCGAAGGCCCCGTTGACCCGGAAAGCTGTGTTGGCGATCCCAGAGACGACGATCACGCTCACGGCCGCGACGGCCATCGCCGAATAGCGCGACAGGAGGTGCAAGGCTGCTGCGCCGGGGGCCGGGATGCAGCGCCGACGCCGCTGCTCGACGATCGCGATCCACAGGGGCGGCAGGCCGCCGACCCACGCGGCGCCGGCGAGCACGTGAGCGGCATAGGCGACGATCATCGCGGTGCCTTGAAGCGTGCCACCGCCTTCCGCCGCGTGGCCGAACCAAGCCTGACTGACGAGGAGCGAGGCGCTGATCGCGGCTGTCGCCACGAAGCGACTGCTGGGCTTCATCGGCAGGATAGCGAAGGTGGCGACAGCGGCGAGAAGGATCAGCCGAGCCACCGCCAGCGGTCCGAAGGCGGTCTCGAAGAAAAAGGCGTGGAGGATCTCCGGATCGACGACGCCGCCAAATTCGCCTGTCATGTTCGCGATGGCGGCAGCGAGCCACGCGACGCCCGATGCCGCCGCGACGAGGGCTGCGATGCGGATGAGGTGTGTCGTCTTCCGAACGGTCCAAGGCAAGCCGGCCAGGACCGCCGCCGGTCGCCCGGCGCCCATGGAGAACCAGAAGAAGGAGCAGCCGAAGAGAAGGAACACCGACGTGAAGTGGACCCAGCGGGCCAGCAGGAGCGCGTCGAAAAGCGTGTCGATGTCCATCCCCCGTCCATCGGCGGCTAGGAACCGGCCGCGCCGCGCCGGCCCCTTCGGCGGTTGCCGGTTCGCTCAGGGCGCGACGGTGAACTTGTAAGAGCCCGAGGTCGGATGCGTGTCGACGGACACCACGTGCCACGTCACGACGTAAGTGCCGGGCGAGAGCGCACGGCCGAGCCGCACGTGCAACGTGGCTGGGTTCGATTCATCCTTGGTCGGCTTCGACGCGGCGACGGCGCTACCGGCGGCGGAGGCGATCCGCACGCCGGACAGGGCCACCTCGACGCTCTGAGAAAAGCCGAGTTGCAGTTCGCTCGGCGAGCCGGCCACGGTCGAGCCGACGCCGGGCACCGCGTGTTCGAGGAACGCGTGGGCGGATGCGGCCGTGGACGCGAGGGCGCAGAGGCTCGCGGCGACGGCGGTAAGTTTGAGACGGTTCTTCATCGTGTCCTCAGGAGGCTGTCGCGGGATTGCGGGGGACCGAAAAGGGGTTTGCCGAGCGTGTCTGGCGCGATGTCGTCGAGGAAGAAGTCCACGATCGCCAACACTCCGGGATGCAGGCCGCTCGCCCGATTGACCGGGATTTGCGCCATCACGCCGACTTCGAAGGTCGGCCCGATGTAGTAGAGGGAGGGTCCGACCACGCCCGTGGTCTCGTGCAGCGAGAAATCGCCCGGCGTTGCTTGGTCGATGTTCGACACGGGCTTGCTGAAGACTCCTTCGAACGCTGGAATCAGCCTGTTGAAAGGGCTCGGAACCTCCTCGACGAAGGCGTTGCGATACAGCAGGCTGTATTGAACGCTGCCGCCGTAGGTCAGGAAGGTCCGGTTGAGGCTCCCGTCGATGTAATTCGTGCCGACCGTCGGGATCGAATAGTCCACCTCCGCAGTCACCGCGAACGGGCGCATCCAGTCGGCCGGTGCATCGCCGAAGCCCTTGCCGATATAGGCCTTCGGGACGATCGTCGAGAACGGGTCCGAAGGCAGAGCCGAACTCGGCCCGCTTCCGGTGTGGCCGATCTCAACGGCCACCGCTCCCGCGATGATGAACTCATGCTCGGCGTTCTGATAGAAGACGTACTTCAACTGCACGTCGACATTGGAGAATCCGGTCGCTCGCGGGTTTCTCTGGAACGTGACGCTGTCGCCGACCGAGATCGCCAGATCCGCCGTGATCGTCTTGGCGTAGTCGAAACCGAGGGCATAGGAACTCGGCCCCGCCGTCCCATCGAAGTTCGCGGCGGTCAGTTGAGAGAACGTCGGGATAGCCAGTTCGTCGTTGACGCCGGGGTCGTCGATGGCGAGGGTCACCGGAAACACTCTGTTCCCGACGATCGTATGGGGGTGCGCCGGATCGGCGCCGATGAGCATGGCCACGGCGGCGAGCGTGCCGGCCGCGCCACGAAAAGGCTTGGTAGACATAAGGTGTCCTTAGTCGAACAGGGAAGGCGGCAAGCCGCTTTGGCCGGCTTGAAGCCGCCAAGAATGACTGGATGGAATGCGCAAGCGCGTGGCCGATCTCGCGATCTGTCTCGTGTGCGAGGCGGAGGACGCTGTCGGCGAAGACGCGACGGCGTCGCTCTCGGTCAGCCGGCCGAGGGCGGCCCGCGCGGCGGAGCGCCGGCCGGAAAACGGGCCGACGGCCGGACAACGAGCAGCGGCGGTTCGGCGCTTGCGGACACCACCAGGGACGGCTTCGAGACGACGGCGATGGTCGGCGTGAGCGCCATCGCCGCGTGGCAATGGACCTGGCAGAACAGGCAGCCCTGTTGATGGGCCGGCGTGTGGCGGCCGTTGGACGTCTGGCCTAGCTCTTCGCCGCCGACACCAGCATGGCAGATCGGGAAGAGGCCTCGCTCGGGACCCGCAAAGGCCGCGTCGAGCGGCGTCCCGACGCCACAGGCGGCTGACGCCGCGAGCTGAACGCAGAGGCAGACGACGGCGATCCAGGCCGTGACATGACGGTTCGCGGACGAAGATGCGATGAGCGATCCTCGCCTTGACCTTCGTATTTTGCGGACGAAACGAAGGTCCATCGCGTCGCTGGGTGGGTGGCGCCTTGCGCGATCATCCGCGCTCTTCCTCGAACGTGCAAGGATCCCGCTAACCTTTGACCGGACGAGTGGCATTTCTGCTTCGATCGATGCTCGCAAGGTTTGATCACCTCACGGGGTTTTCAGAACGAGCTTTCTATGACGGCGCTGTTGCTGGCTGTGAGCGTGGTGCCGGTCGGTGCCGAGACGCCGGGTCCCGGTACGCAGGCGACCGCCCCGAGTGAGGCGGGCAAGCCGGCGTGATCGGGCCGACGAGGCTCAATTGCGCGCGCATCGTGCCGATGGTCGACGACACCTCGAAGCTGATCGCCCGGCTGATGTCGCGGGGCTGACAGCGCCAGCCCGTCGCGTTCGGCGTTGCGTCCCTAGGTATTATGTTATAACGTTTCGATAGTTCACACATTCAGTTCCGAGGGTCGTCGATGTGCATTGGTGAATCTGGGGCTGATACGCTTCATGGCGCCGAACAGCGCTTTCTCCGCGCTGTATCGGCAACGGAATTTCCGGCGCACGCTTTCGCCATTCATGGCAATGACGACGGGCAGGTCTGGGTCGTGCTGGAGCCCTCCTCGGCCCGTCCCGATTTGCCGAGGTTCACCATCTGCCGGATCGACCCTTGCGTGCTGGTGATGGTCGAGGACCACGGCGCGCGCCGGCAGTTCTGCAGCACGTCCAACGTCGAGGATGCCGTCGCTTTCGTCCGCCATGCCACCGGTCAAGCCGTTCTGGCCGTGATGAATGCTCATCCCGCCTCGCCGGTGCTCCATTGATGTCGTTCCTGCGCCGCGTCCTCGGCCTTTCGCCGGACAGCGTCGGGGTATCACAGCCGAAATCCCCAACCCACGTCGGCAAGGACGAGACAATGCCCAAATTGTATGATTTCGAACTTTCGGGCAGCTGCTACAAGGTTCGCCTTCTCGCCAACATTCTTGGTTTGCGCTACGACAAGCAGACCGTCGACTTCGTCAACAAGGAGCACAAAGCCGCGCCCTTCACCGCGCTAAACCCGTTCGGCGAAATCCCGGTGTTCGAGGACGGCGACCTTCGCCTGCGCGACGCCCAGGCGATCCTCACCTACGTCGCGGGACGCTACGATCAAGCCCGGACCTGGTGGCCGGCGGATCCGCGCGCGCAGGGCTTGATCAGCCAGTGGCTTTCGACCGGCGGCAACGAGATCATGAGCGCGGCCGGTGCGCGGCTCGTCAAGATCCTGAACTACGACCTCAATCTCGAAGCGCTTCAGGCGCGGGCGAACGCGACCTTCAAAATTCTCGATGCGCATCTGGCCGAGCGCGAGTGGCTCGAACTCGGCCACCCGACCATCGGCGACATCGCCTGCTTTCCCTACACGGCGCTCGCCGGCGAAGGCGGGATCGCCCTCGGACCTTACCCGCACATCGGCGCTTGGATTGGTCGCATGAAGCAACTGCCGGGCTTCATTCCGATGCCCGGCATCTGAGAGGCCACGCTTCGATATTCGACGCAGCAGGAGCTTGCCATGTCACAGACGGATCGAGAGGCAACGGTATCGACGCAAATTCCCGTGACGGTCCTGACCGGCTATCTCGGCGCGGGAAAAACAACGTTGCTGAACCGCCTGATCACGGAGGAGCACGGCAAGCGCTACGCGGTCATCGTGAACGAGTTTGGCGAGATCGGCATCGACAACGAACTCGTCGTCGATTCCGACGAAGAAGTCTTCGAGATGAACAACGGCTGCATCTGCTGCACCGTGCGTGGCGACCTCATCCGCATCATCGGCAATCTGCTGAAGCGGAAGGGGCGCTTCGACGCCATCCTGATCGAGACGACCGGCCTTGCCGATCCGGCTCCCGTGGCACAGACCTTCTTCGTCGACGACGAGGTTCGCGCCGTCGCCCGGCTCGATTCCATCGTTACCGTCGTCGATGCGAAAAACGTGGTGGCGCGGCTCGGCGACAGCCACGAAGCGGCCGAGCAGATCGCGTTCGCCGACGTCATCCTCTTGAACAAGGCGGATTTGGTACCGGCGGACGAGCTGAAAGCTCTCGAAGAGCGCCTGCGCGCGATCAATCCGACCGCGGTGATCCACCGCACCGAGCGCTGCGGCATTTCCCCGACCGAGATCATGGATCGGCGCGCCTTCGATCTGGACCGCATCCTCGCGATCGAGCCCGACTTCCTGGGCGAGGACGCCCATGAGCACGACGAGGCGGTGACCAGCGTCGCGCTGCGGGTCTCGCAGCCGCTCGATGCGGGGCGCTTCAATCGCTGGATCAGCGCGCTGCTGCGCGACAAGGGGCAGGACATCCTCCGGTCGAAGGGTATTCTTTCGTTCGAGGGCAATCCAAACCGCTTCATCTTCCAGGGTGTGCACATGCTGATGGAAGGCGACGACGGAAAAGCCTGGGCTCCAGACGAGGTTCGCGAGTCCAAGCTCGTGTTCATCGGCCGCGACCTCGATGCGGCGGGATTGAAGACCGGCTTCGAAGCATGCCGCGTCCGGTGAGTCTTGCCGCGACGCGTGCTTCCGTCGCGCCCGAGCGCGAGATGCTTTTCGACGCGGATGTTACCGGGCTGAAATTCTCCACCGTCGGGATCCTCGGGGTGGCGCTTGGAGACGGAACCGTCGAGATCGTCCCGCCGAACGATCGTGCTGTGACAGCGGCGGCCCATGATGGCGCCATCCTTTCCCTCGTGCTCGATGCCGATGGCAGCGGCTTCCTTACCAGCGGTGATGATGGCCGCGTGGTTCGAACGACCGCGGATGGCGCGTGTGCTACGGTTTTCGAACATGCGGGACGGCAGATCGATGTCCTTGCCGTATCCCGGCAGGCCGCCGCGATCGCTGTTGGGGTCGGCAAGGACGTCCATCTGCTGGACCTCGACGGTGTTCGGCTGGGCATTGCGGCGAACCATGCCAGCACGGTCACCGCCGTCGCCTTCAATCCCAGGGGAAAACGCCTCGCCGTCGCGCACTACGGCGGGGTCACTTTATGGTGGAAGACGATGATCGGGCGGAACCCGATGCGGCTGGACTGGCGCGGCTCTCACATCGGCGTCTGCTGGAGCCCCGATGGCACGCACGTGGTGACCATGATGCAGGAATGCGAGTTGCACGGCTGGCGCATCGAGACAGGCAAGGACATGTCGATGCGCGGCTATGCGGCGAAAGTCCGATCGATCGACTGGTTCACCAAGCCGATGATCTTGGCGACCGCCGGTGCGGATCGCGTGGTCGCCTGGCCTTTCGTCGGAACCGGCCCGATGGGAAAGCCGCCGTTGGAACTCGGTCAAGGAATCGGACAGCTCGTCACTCAGGTTGCCGCCCATCCTAGCCGTCCGCTGGTTGCGGCGGGTTTCGACGACGGTCGCGTGGCGGTTTGCGAGGTCACCGCTGCGCCGGCGGGTGGCTCGATGCGGCTTCGACCGGGAGATGGAAAGCGGGTCTCGGCCCTCGCCTGGTCGCCGGATGGGAACAAGCTGGCGATCGGAACGGACGGCGGGTCGGTGGCCTTGTTCGATTGTGGCGGCCGCGGATCGTGACCGAGCCTGGTTGGGGTGGATCAAATCTCGGTCGCGCTCGCGCTGGGCTGTCGCGGACAGCGCGACCTCTTTCGGCGCGGGTGGCGATCAAAGCTTGTCTCCGACGCGACCGCGAACCATAACACCGCTCGGCTCGATCATGAGGCGCGTGCCATGCACTACGCGGTGTTTTCATCAAGGCTCGCAACGAGTTGCGCGCCGCGATCCGGCTCATTTTTGCCGAAACTTCCTGGATTTCCGATGGTTTTTTTCCCCGCCCTTGCGCTGGCGATGCTCTTTGCTGTCGTGCCGCCGGTGATGGCCCAGGTGCCCGATCCGGCAAGCACCGCGGCCACCAAGCTGGGCGCGGAAAAGCCGGCCGCCAGCCCGGCGTCGACCCTTGCACCGGCCGCTGACGACAAGCCAGCAGTGAGCAATCCTACCGCGCCGGTGGCGGATCCCAGCGCGCCGGCGGCAGTCCCCGGCACCGACTCCTCGCTGATCCCGCACGATCTGTCGCCGTTCGGCATGTTCATGCACGCCGACGTCGTCGTGAAGATCGTGATGGTCGGCCTCGCCTTGGCCTCGCTCGTCACCTGGACGGTGCTCATCGCCAAGACGATCGAGCTCTTCGGCGCCCGCGGGCGCGCGAGCCGGGCGCTCGGTGATCTCGCCAGGGCCCCGACGCTTCACGAAGCCTCCGCCGCTCTCAAGAACCCCAAGGCGCCGGTGACGCGCTTCGTCGATGCCGCCCTGTCCGAGGCCGAGCGCTCGCGCGGTCTGCCGCACGAAGGCGTCAAGGATCGCGCCGCCGCGTTGCTGAGCCGCATCGAGGCGCGGGCCGGACGCACGATGGGGCGCGGCACCGGCCTTCTCGCCACGATCGGCTCGACGGCGCCCTTCGTCGGCCTGTTCGGCACCGTGTGGGGCATCATGGATGCCTTCATCGGCATCTCGCGGACCCACACCACCAACCTCGCCGTCGTTGCGCCGGGCATCGCCGAGGCGCTGCTCGCCACCGCGTTTGGGCTCGTCGCCGCCATTCCGGCGGTCATCATCTACAATGCCTTCGCCCGCGCCATCACCGGCTACCGTTCGCTGCTCGGCGACGCGTCGACCGAAGTGATGCGGCTGCTCTCGCGCGACCTCGACCGCGCGCCGGCGATGCCGGTCGGCAGGGCGGCCGAGTAGTGGCCGCCAGGCTCCTCGCGAGCGGCGAGACCGACGATCTCGCCGAGACCCACGAGATCAATGTCACGCCGTTCATCGACGTGATCCTGGTGCTCCTGATCATCTTCATGGTGGCGGCACCGCTCTCGACCGTCGACGTCAACGTCGACCTGCCGGCCTCGACCTCGGCCCCCGTCCCGCGGCCGGACAAGCCGATCTTCGTGACGCTGAAGCAGGACAAGACGCTGGCGCTCGGCGAGCGTCCTATCGGTGCCGATGGGCTCGGCGCGGCC